>CAWDUU010000003.1:0-687879 GCA_963805545.1 uncultured Actinomycetes bacterium | reverse complement strand
TCGACCAGAAGCCTCTCGATGCGCGCGAACGCCTCGTCGGCCAGCGCCTCGAGCTCGGCCTCGGTCAGGAGCTGGACGGGATGGGCGACGAGCACCAGCGGATAGTTCGGCATCCCCAGGAGCCGCGACTGCTCAAGCGCCTCGTCGAGGAACGGCTCGGTCCCCACCACCGCCGTGGGGATCCCGCGCGCCTCCAGCCGTACCGCGTCGTGCACACTGCACGACACACACGATCCTCAATCGGCGAGCCCCTCCACCACCAGGTCGCCGTGGATTGCGACGCGTTCGACGACCTCGGTCGAGGCGGGCCGCGAGAAGGTCTCCTTGGCGATGCGGAAGGTCTGCGCTCCGCGGCGCTTGAGGTGCTGCTCGATGCGGTCGAGGAACTCGGCGCCTCGGTTCTTGGTGATGTCGAGCAGCACGACGCGGCGGCCGTCGAGGCCGACGGGCCGGGGCGCGCGGGCCACCGGCTCGGCGACGCGCGGATCGATCGGGCTCACGTACTCCATCGCACCCTCCTTGTCACCGGCTGTGTCTGCATACCGTCGCACGGGCCCAGCACCGCCGAGTAGCGCCCGGCCTCGCCCCCGGCGACGACGATCAGGATCCGCGCCGGATCGGTCCACTTGTGGATCGGGCGGTCGTCGGGGCTCGCCCGGACGGCCGGCGTCGTCTCGCCCCGCTTCAGCTCGCCGGCCGGGCGCACCGCGGCGGCGAAGATCGCCTCGCGCACGCGCTTCTTCGACCACCCGGCGGCGGCGAACGTGGCGGCGTGCTCCGGGCCGACCACGAACAGCGAATCGTCGTCCATGGGCCACCAGCACGGGCTCCACGTGACGGTCGCCGCCTGGGCGAGCACCCACGCCAGCTCGTCGGCAGTCGTCGACCGGTGGTCCGAGATCGAGAGCGGCGCGTCGGCCGCGATCACCGTCACCGCCGACTCGCCCGGATCGAAGCCGCGCTCGACGTGCAGCGGCTGCCAGGGGCTCCGCTCCTCGTCCTCGGCGATGCACAGGCCGAGCTTGGCCGGGTTTCCGAGCGTGGACCGGTCGAGCCGGCCCGGGCGCGCGTCGCCGGTCAGCGTCAGCACGAGCCGAAGCGCGCGCCCGATCGTCATGTTCGGGCGCGCACCCGGCCCCAGGGCGCCCATGCCTGCGTTCAGGCCGAGCCGCTCCCGCGCCGGGCCGTTCACGACCATCACCACGCCGCCGGGCTGGGTGGTCACGGCGAGGCCGTGTGGATTCAGCGCCGTGTCGAGCGCCGCCTCCACCGCGGCCTCCACCACCGGGAAGTACTCCGGCCGGCAGCCGGCGAGGACGGCGCAGGCCGCGACCCGCTCGAGCGTGGCCGAGCCGCCTGACGGCGGCACGGCGCCGAGCGAGCGCCCGGGGTCGCGGCCGCCGAGCATCCGCTCGACCCGCTCGGGCGTCGGCGGCACGACGGGCAGGCCGTCCGTCCAGCCCCGCTCGAACATGTCCTCGACCTCGTCCAGGCCGGCCTCGACCGCCGGCTCGTGCAGGCGCGAGCCGCAGCCGGGCTTCAGGGCGGGGCCGAGATCGGGGAGCGGCGCGCCCAGCAGGCGCTCGTATCCGGCCCGGTCCCAGCCCACCAGCGACTCGACGGCCGCGGTCGAGGAGTCGACGAGCACCGCCGTCGGCACGGCCTCGACCCCGAACTGCTCCGAGACGGGAAACGGGGCCTCCTGGGCCAGCACGGGGAACCGGATGCCGCTTCGCCGCGCCATGCGCGCCGCTCCTTCCGGCGGCTCCTCGGCGATCAGCACAGGCCGCACAGGCCCGTCCTCGAGCGCCGCCAGGTGCCGAAGCGCGAGGTGCGACGTGGGGCAGTCGGCGTGCGCGAAGACGAGCAGCCGCGGCCCATGCTCGACCAGCGCGTCGAGGGAGACGGGATCGCCGCCGACCAGCGGCAGGGTGAACTGCGCCACCGGCCGTCAGCCCCCGGCGGCCGCGAGGGCGTGGAGCTGCGCGGGCGGCTCGCCGGTGAGCGTGCACGGCTGCCAGCTGTCGCCGCGATCGGCGCTCTCCCACAGGTCGCCGTTCCGAAGCCCGGCGAGCAGGCGCCCGTCGTACGCGACCAGGGCGTAGGGCATCGCCGGGAGCGGATCGGGCAGGCCGCCCGCGAGCGGCCGCCAGTCCTCACCCGGCTGCCGGCGATAGACGCGGGCCTCCGGATCGCCGTCGCCGTGGGCCTTGAAGGGGCCCGTGCTCGCCGACACGTACCAGCGCTCCGGGTCGTCGGGATCGACGGCGACCGCCCACGTGTAGTGGCGGTCGCGGCCCGCGTCGGCCGGATGCCAGCTCGCGCCTCCATCGTCGCTCCACGCCGCGCCGCCGCCGGCCGCCTCGTAGGCCCGGCCCTCCGCCCGCGGATGCCAGGCCAGGGAGTGCACGTCGCGTTGCGCGCCGGGCCGGTGGTCATCCCACGTCTCGCCACGGTCGGCCGAGCGCATGAGCCCGCCCAGCTCGATCCCGGCGAGCAGCAGGCCGGCGTCGTGCGGGCTGGGCGCGATCCAGCGCACGTGTGACGTCCAGGGCCGCGGCGGGAAGCTCCACGTGGGCCGCGACGGCAGCTCGAGCAATCCGTCGAGCGCGTGCCAGCGCTCCGCCGCCGTCGTCGCTTCGGAAGAGCCGGCTCGGCTCGGTGCCGGCGTAGACGGCGCCGTCGGCCGGGCTCACCGCCAGCGAGAAGACGCCGGCCTCGGGGAGGTGGCGGTCGGCCCAGCTCCGGCCGCCGTCGGTCGAACGCCGCACGCCGCCCTGCTGGAGCCCGGCGTACACGGTGTCCGGATCGGCCGGGTCGACCGCCAGGCACCGCACGCCGGGCGCGCGGAGGACGTGCTCGGCCGTCCATCCGCCGCCCCGCTCGGACAGGGCCGCGACGCCGTCGCCGGTGGCGGCGTAGAGACGGGCCATGGCGGTCAGCCTAGCGGAGGGCTCACTCCGTCCGCCCGGTTGACGAACGAGACGAAATGTGATCTATTGGGGCGGATATAGGGTCATTGTCCGTCTTGAGATGGCCATCAGATGTCGAACTGTGGAGGTGAAGGGCGACCCATGACGGCCACCACCAGCAGCCAGGACACCGCTCCAGCACGGATCTTCGCCCGGCAGTCGTCGGGGCTGGTGCGCGAGTTGAGCCTCGCCGATGCGGCCTGGTACGGCGTCTTCGCGACGGGCGGGCTGTTCGCCTTCGTGTTCCTCTTCCCGTACCCGCAGTTCGCCTCACCGGGGATCAGCGTGCCGCTGATGCTGCTGGCCACTCTGCTCTTCGGGGTGGTGGTGTACTTCGTCTACGCGTCGCTCGGATCCGCGATGCCCCGTGCGGGCGGCGACTACCTGTACGAGACGCGCACGCTGCATCCGCTCGTCGGCTTCACGGTCCCGTGGGCATGCCAGCTGCTCTTCTGGCTCGCCTTCCCGTCGGCCGGGGCGTTCGTGGTGGGGACGTTCGGCTTCGTGCCGATCGCCGACGCGCTCGGCTGGTCGGGCGTCTCGGAGTGGCTCGTCACCGACAACGGGACGTTCGCCGTCGCCGCCGTCGTCGTCGCGCTCTGCTTCCTGCTCACGGTCGTCGGGATCCGCATCTACCGGATCGTCCAGCGTTACGTCCTCATCCCGGCCGTGGTGATCGCCACGGCCACGATCTTCGTGCTCCTGCTCGCGAACCTCGGGACCGACTTCTCGGCCAAGTTCGACGCGTATCACCACGGGTCGATCACGGCCGCGGGGGTGGCCAAGGCCGCGGACAGCGGCGGCTTCCACACCTCCGCGTTCAGCCTGGAGAGCACGCTCATCTGGGTGGCGGTGCTCGGCGCCTACATCCCGTACACGATGTACTCGGCCCAGGGCCTTTTGGGCGAGGTCAAGCAGGCGTCGAGCCTCCGCCGCCTCTTCTTCGCGTTCCTGCTGCCCGGTGCCTTCGTGGCGCTCGTGATGCTGGCTCTGCCGTTCATGCTCCTCACGTCGATCGCCGGCGGCACCTTCCTCGACCAGTACGCCTTCGCCTACAACAGCGGCTCCATCGCCCCGACGTACTCGCCCAACTTCAGCGTGTTCCTGGCGATGCTCTCGGACAACGCGGTGGTCACGATCCTGGTGTCGCTGGGCTTCGTCGCCGGCGGCTTCGGCATCGCCAACGTCGTCTTCGCCAACGCCTCCCGGGTGATGATGGCGATGGGCATGGACGGCTCCCTGCCGCGGCTGTTCGCCGACGTCGACGTCCGCACGCACTCCCCGCTCAAGGCGACCACGCTGTGGAGCGCCGCGGCGCTCGTGGTGGCTGCCGTGTTCGCCTACAAGCCCGACTGGCAGACGACCGTGCTTCTCGGCGGAGCGATCACGAGCGTCCTCGTCGTCGGCGTCACCTGTCTCGGCGCCGCGCTGTTCCCGTATCGCTCGCCCGAGATCTTCAACAGCTCCCCTGCGGCACGGCTCACGGTCGGCGGCGTCCCGCTGGTGACCATCGCCGGCGCGGTGGGCGCGGCGGCCGTCGCGGCGATGATCTACGTCGCTCTCACGTTCGACGAGCTGGCGCTCACCGACTTCAAGTCCCGCGTGGTGATCTTCGGGGCGCTGGCAAGCGGCGTCGTGATCTACCTCCTCATGTGGGCGGCGCGCAGGTCGCAGGGGATCGACACGAGCCTCGCGCTGCGCGAGGTCCCACCCGAGTAGAAAGGAGCTTCCATGGCGACACCGGTATCGGCCCACGACTACTACCACACCTACGGACGGCGGGAGGGGGAGGACGACTTCCCCAACACGCTGATCTCGGGCATCTCGACGTTCCTGGGAGCCCAGGTCGTGCCGCCCGTCCGCGAGGAGCTCGAGCAGCTCGGCGTCAAGGCGGCCGTCCTCGGCATGCCGTGGGAGCACACCAACACGTGCCGGCCCGGCGCGAGCTACGGGCCGCGTGCGATCCGCCGTGCGACCGAGCACTATCTGAGCTATCACGGCGAGTTCCAGGTCGATCTCTTCGACGAGCTGCACCTGGCCGACTGCGGCGACGTCTCGATCGTCCCCGGCAACGCCCGGAAGACGTTCGACCGCGCCGAGCGCTGCATCACCGAGATCTACGAGGCGGGCGCGTTCCCGATCATCGTCGGCGGCGACGACTCGTGCCCGATCCCCGTCACGAGCGCCATGAGCAAGCTGATCTCGGGCCGGATGGGGTACATCCAGATGGACTCGCACATGGATACGGCAGAGGACGTGGCCGGCGAGACGCTGAACCACGCCTGCCCCGTGAGCCGGACGGCCGAGCTTCCGAACGTCGACCCCCGGAACGTCGCCCTCGTCGGCATCAACGGGGCCCTGAATCCGCGCAAGGAGCGCGAATACGTCGACCGCACGGGCATCCAGATGATCACGATCTGGGACATCGACGAGTGGGGGATCGACCGCACCGTGGAGCGGGTCCTCGAGATCGCCTGGAACGGCACCGACGGCGTGGTCCTGCACACCGACCTGGACTGCATGGACCAGGGGTATACGAACGGCGTCACGACGCCCGAGTGCGGCGGCCTCACCCCGCGCGAGGTCATCAAGATGATCCGCGCGTTCGTCCGCCAGGGGGTCGAGGCCTACGTCATCACGGAGTGCTCGCCGGTGCACGACCTCGCCAACAACGCGGCCCGGGTGGCCACGAGGCTTGCGATGGACGCGCTCGGGATCCGCGCCAACCCGGCGGGGACGGGTCGGGTCTAGTGCGGCTGCGCCGCCGGGGAGGCCGCCGGACACGGATCCTGTTCACCACCGACCTGCACGGATCGGAGGTCGTGTTCCGGAAGTTCCTGAACGCGGTCAGCGTGTACGAGGCCGACGTGGCCATCCTCGGCGGCGACCTGACCGGGAAGCGGATCGTCCCGGTGATCGAGGACGGAGGCAGCTTCACCGCGCACGTGGGCGGCCTCGACGAGCCCGCCGTCGGCGCCGGCGGGCTGGCCGTCCTCGAGGCCAGGATCCGCGACCTGGGCCAGTACCCGGTGGTCGTCGCGCGGCCCGAGTACGAGCGCATGGCCGCCGACGACGACGTCGTCGAGGGGCGATTCGTCGCCGCCTGCCACGCCCAGGTCGAGGACTGGATGCGGCGGGCGGCCGAACGCCTCGAGCCGATCGGCGTCCCCCTCTACGTGACGGGGGGAAACGACGACTACCTCTCCATCGAGCCCATCCTGGACGCGGCCCCCTACGTGACGAACGCCGAGGGCGCCGTCGTCGAGATCGCGCCCGGCATCGAGATGATCTCGACCGGGTACGGCAACGTGACCCCCTGGCACTGCCCGCGGGACATCGCGGAGGAGGAGCTCGCCGAGCGCATCGACGCCATGGCGACGCGGCTCGAGCATCCGTCCCGGTCGGTCTTCAACCTGCACGTCCCCCCGTACGGGTCCGGCCTCGACGTGTGCCCGCGCCTTGACACCACCGTCGACCCGCCCCGGCCCGTGGTCGGCGAGCAGACCTCGGCGGGGTCGCGGGCGGTCCGTGCCGCGATCGAGCGCTACGGGCCGAGCGTCTCGCTGCACGGCCACATCCACGAGTCGGCGGGGATCCAGCGGATCGGCCGCACCACCTGCGTCAACCCCGGAAGCGAGTACGGTGAGGGCATCCTCCGCACGGCGGTGATCGATCTGTTCGACGGCGACCGCATCGCGCCACAGCTCCTGGCGGCCTAGCCAATGGCCCGAGAGCCCCTCACCGACCTCGACCTGGCGATCTTCCGCGCCCTTCAGGCCGACGGCCGCACTCCCTTCACGGCGCTCGCCGACCGGCTCGGGGTGTCCGAGGCCCACGTCCGCCGGCGCGTGAAGACCCTGTGCGGCCAGGGGGTGATCGCCATCACCGCGGTCGCCGACCCGCGCGTGCTCGGCCTTGAGTCGATGGCGTGGCTGGGCCTGCGCGTGCGCCAGGCGCAGATCGAGTCGGCGGCCCAGGCGCTGGTGGGCGTGCCCGAGGTGGACTACGTCGTGATCTGCTCCGGCGCCTTCAACGTGATGGCCGAGGTCGCCTGCGCCTCGAGCGACGACCTCTACCGGCTGTTGCTGCGCATCCGGGAGCTCCCGGGCGTGCTGAGCACCGAGACGTTCGTCTACCTCCAGCTCCTCCGCCAGCAGTTCCAGTGGGCCGACGCGGCCTCGGATGCCGTGGCGCCCCGGCCGCCGCTCGGTGTGCGCGCGCCCCCCACCGCGCTCGACGATCTCGACATCGAGCTGATCGGCGAGCTCCAGCGGGACGGGCGCGCCTCCTTCCGTGACATCGCCGGGCGCCTGCACGTCTCCGAGCGCGTGATCTCGAGCCGCTTCGCCCACCTCGTCGAACAGGGCGCCGTCCGTGTCATCGCGGTCGGGAACCCGATCGACCTGGGGTTCCACGCCGTGGCGTGGCTCGGCATCAACCTGCGCGAGAGCGGCGACTTCGAGGTGGTCGCGGCAGAGCTCTCGGCGGTCCGTCAGGTGTCCTATGTCGTCGCCGCATCCGGCCGGTACGACCTCATGGCCGAGATCGTCTGCCGCAGCCGCGAGGACGTGCTCTCCACGCTTTCCGACCGGATCGGGCGGATCGAAGGCATCGGCCACGTCGACACCTTCTACTACCTGCGGCTGCTCTACCGGACCGCGGCCGGGGCCTGGAGCGCGGCCCGCTCCCGGGCTGCGGTCGGCCCCGAGGCGGTCGCGGCGGGAGACCCCGGCGCCCAGGTCGAGTCGCCCTGATATGGCTAGCCCTGCCGCGGCCCCTCGAGATACCACGTCTCCATCTCGCCCTTGCCCTTGACCGCGATCGTGCCTCGCGGCCGGCAGACGAACTCGTCCTTCAGGAGCTCGTATGTCGCCCGGGTGATCTGGATCTCGCCCGGCGTGCCGTGCGACTCCATGCGGCTCGCGGTGTTCACCGCGTCGCCCCACAGGTCGTACAGGAACCGGTGCGTCCCGATCACGCCGGCGACGACCGGCCCGGAGTTGATCCCGATGCGGAGCACGACGTCGCTTCGGCCGGCGACGGCGGAACCGGCCAGCAGCGCTCGCATCTCAAGCGCCACGAGCGCCGCCCGCCGCGCGTGGTCGGGATGCGGATCCGGCACGCCCGCGGCGGCCATGTAGGCGTCCCCGATCGTCTTGATCTTCTCGAGCCCGTGCCGCGCGACCAGCGCGTCGAACTGGGAGAAGAGGTGGTCGAGGACCCCGACCATCTCCGCCGGCGAGAGCCGCTCGGCGAGCGGGGTGAAGTCCGCGACGTCGGCGAAAAGGATCGAGGCCGCGGCGAAGTGGTCGGCGATCCGCTCGCCGGCGACCTTCAGCCGCTCGGCGATCGTGTGCGGCAGGACGTTCCGGAGGAGCAGCTCGGACTTCTCCTGCTCGGCCCGAAGCGCCGTGAACGCCTGGTCGCGCTGCCTGGCGAACGTGGCAAGCAGCGTGAAGGCGAGGGAGGCGGCGCCGACGACGTTGAGCGCCAGGATCGTGCTGGTGAACCACCTGGGGAAGTCGGCCCGCGCGAACAGCGCGTCTCCGGCGATGCTCGTCCCCAGGTAGATCGCGACGAACGCCGCGAACCAGCGGATCGCCCGGCGCGGCTCGAGAAAGACGAGGGCGCCGAGCGGAGCCAGGAGGCCCCACAGCCCGACCCCACCGGAGGCAAGCGAGCCGCCGCATGCCATCTGCCCGAGGTTCGGCATGAGCAGGATGTCGAGGAGCTGGACGAGCAGGAAGGGCTCGAACCGCCGCGTGCGGGCGAACACCACGAGCGAGCCGAGCGCGACCGCGAAGTAGACGAGCGCGGTGATGCCGGCCGACGTTCCCAGGCCGATGTAGAGGCCGGCCCACACGAGCGAGATCGGCAGGATGATTACCGTGACCACGACGAGAAGCGCCTTCTTCTGGCGGAGCTCCTCGTCATCGGTCGGGTCGGCGCCGATCCGGGCGACCCGCGTCATGAGACGCGAGACGGCCTCAGCCACGAACCGCGGCCGCGGATTCGACGAGGTACCGGTGCACCTGCGGGATCACGACGGCACCCTCGCCGACAGCGGAGGCGACGCGCTTGACCGACCCGGCCCGCACGTCGCCGACCGCGAATACGCCCGGGAGCGACGTCTCGTACATGTGGTTGCCGCCGCCCGTGACGATGAAGCCCTTGTCGTCGCGCTCGGCCTCCCGCGGGAGGCAGTCCGACCTCGGCTCGCCGCCGATGAGCACGAACACCGCGTCTGCGGGAACCGTCTCGCGGTCGCCCGACGCGTGCCGGAGCGTCACCGCCTCGAGCCGCCCGTCGCCGGCGGCGTCGACCATGAGCGTCGAGAGCCGCACGTTGACACCGGCGGCGTCGATCTCGTCCCTGAGATACCGGGACATGCTCTCGCCGAGGGTTGGACGCCGGCAGATCATCGTCACCTCGCCGGCGTACCGGCTCAGGTGCACGGCCGCCTGCCCGGCCGAGTTCCCCGCCCCGACGACGAAGATCCGGCCGCCCGCCACCTGGTGGGCATCCGAGCTCGAGTAGCCGTAGAACACCCCGCGCCCGCAGAACCCCTCGACCGCCGGAATGCCGAGCCGGCGATAGTCCACACCCGTCGCGAGCACGATGCTGCGTGCCTCGATCTCGGACCCGTCGGAGATCGTGATGACGTGGCCCCGGTCGTGCGCCTGAAGCCCCTCCACCTCCCGCATCAGCAGGAAGTTCGTGCCGAAGACCCACGCCTGCTGGTACGCGCGCGTCGCGAGCTCGCCCCCCGTGATGCCGCGCTGGAAGCCGAGGTAGTTTCGGATGCGCGCGCTCGACCCCGCCTGGCCGCCGATCGACTCGCGCTCGATCACAAGCGTGCGAAGCCCTTCGGAGGAGGCATACACGGCCGCGGCGAGCCCGGCGGGGCCGGCGCCCACGATGGCGACGTCAAACGAACCGGAGCCCTGCTCGAGCCGGGTGCGAACCCGGTAGCCCTTCTCCGCCAGGTCCTGGTTGGACGGGTCGACGAGAACGCTGTTGTCGGGCAGGAGGACGATCGGCTCGCTCGATCCTGAGCGCCCGCACGCGTCGAGCAGCGCGCGCCCCTGCGCCGACTCGCTCGCCTGAAACGCATGCGGGACGCCGTTTCGGGCGAGCAGGTTTCGCAGCTCGAACCCGCGCGGCGAGAAGCGGTCGGCGACGACCGTCAGCTCGCGCCGCCCCTGGTCGGTGGCGCGCCGCCACTCGTGCAGGAACTCGCAGACCGTCCGGTGGAACAGCTCGTCGGGCTCGCTCCAGGGCGTGAGGACGTAGTAGTCGATGTGGCCGCGGGCCATCGCCTCGCGGATCACGGCAGCCGTCTCCTCGTCCCCCCAGCCGCCGAACTCGATCAGAAGGCCGCGCTTCGCGAGCGGGTGGAGGCCGGTCACGCGCTCGAGCAGCTCCTCGCCGCGGGGCCGTTCCTCGGCCGCGGGCGGCCAGGACGACGGCCACGCGGTCCCCCGCCACGCGCATCGCCTCGAGCTCGCCGAGCGCCGCCTCGGCCGAGCGCACGCAGACGATCCGGTAGTCGCGGTCGTATCTGCGGAGCTCCTCGGCGATCCGCCCGATCGTTTTCTCGTTCGGATCGACCGCCACGATCACCGGCCGCTCGTCTCTCACACCTTCCGCCATCCTGCCCAACTCTAGCCATCGCCTTCCCGATCACCGCGGCCCGAGAACCGCACGCGGGCCACCGTGCCGTCGCCGGCGTCGTCGAGGGTGAGCTCGGCCCCGTGGCGCCGGCAGACGGCCCGGGCGATCGCCAGGCCGAGCCCGCTCCCGCCGACACCGGGCGACGCCGTGCCGCGGTAGAAGCGGTCGAACGCGCGCTCCCGGTCGGCGGCCGAGAGCCCGGGGCCGCGGTCGTGCACCGCGAGCTCCGGTTCGGCGCCCGCGGTCAGCGTGACGCTCACGGCCGACGCGGCCGGGCTGTACTTGAGCGCGTTGTCCACCAGGATCCGCACCAGCTCGCCCAGCCGGCCGGCATCGCCCTGGACGGTCGCCTCGGACAGCTCGGCCTCGACGACCCGGCCGGGGTGAAATGCGCGCATCTCGTCGCACGCTTCGGCGGCGACGATGTCGAGCCGCACCGGCTCGAGCGCCCGTTCCGGGCCGGCGCTCTCGGCCAGCGAGAGCAGCTCCGAGATCGTGCCGGCGAGGCGGCGCGACTCGCCGACCACGACCTCCGCGGACTCGCGCGCCTGGTCGAGGTCGCCGCGGTCGATCGCGCGCATCACGATCCGGGCGTGGCCCTGGAGCGCCGTGACCGGCGTGCGCAGCTCGTGCGACGCGTCGGCCACGAACTGCTGCTGCTCGGCGGTCGCGCGCTCGGCGCGCGCGAGCAGGCGGTTGAAGGCGCGGGCCAGGCGGCCCAGCTCGTCGCGGCCGCCCTCGGCGATGCGGCGGTCGAGCCGGGCGCCCGAGATGTCGTCGACCTCGCGGCGCATCCGGTCGACCGGCCGCAGCGCCCGGCCCGCCAGCAGCATGCCGAGCACGGCGCCCGCGACGACCACCGCCGCACCGACCGCGAGCAGGGTGCGCAGGAGCGTCGAGAGCGACGATTGGATCGTCGTGTTGCGAACGAGGACGATGGCGAAGCCCCCGCCGGGCCGCCGCCACCGCGCCGACGTCGCCCCCGCAGGCGCCTTCTCGATCTCGCGCCCGGCCCCCGCGGCGGTGTCCTCGCCGGTGCCGCGGAACGTCGCCGCGATCACGTTGCCCTGCGGATCCGTGAGCCAGATCCGGTCGCCCGGACCGGCCAGCCGGTCGAGCTCGCCCTCGCGCGGCTGCTCGTGGGCGGCGGCTCGTGCGAGCTGGCGGGCGTGGCGGCGGGCCGAGTCGGTGAGGTTCGAGCGAACGACGAGGTAGGTCGCGACCGACGTGGCGACCACCAGCACCGCGACCGCGAGCGAGAACCAGAGCGCGAGCCGGAGCCGGAAGCTCACGTGCGGATCGTGTACCCGACGCCGCGCACGGTGCGGATCACCGACGGGCCGGCGCCGTCGTCGAGCTTGCGCCGCAGCGCCGAGACGAAGAAGTCGATGACCTTCGAGTTGCCGAGGTAGCTGTAGCCCCAGACGCCCTCGTAGATCTGGTCGCGCGTGAAGACGCGCCCGGGCGCGTCCATCAGGAAGGCGAGCAGGTCGAACTCCCGCGCGGTGAGCTCGACGGGGCGTCCGTCCACCGTGACGCCGCGCGTGTCGCTGTCGAGCCGCAGCGAGCCGGCCTCGAGCACCGGCCGGTCGGGCGCGGCCCGCCGCGCCAGCGCGCGTAGACGCGCGAGCAGCTCCTCGATCGCAAACGGCTTCGCCAGGTAGTCGTCGGCACCGGCGTCGAGGCCGAGGACGCGGTCGCCGACCCGGTCGAGCGCGGTCAGCATGAGGATCGGCATCCCGTGGCCCGACCGGCGCGCCTGCCGGCAGACCGAGAGGCCGTCCACGTCGGGCAGGCGGACGTCGAGGACGACGACGGCGGGCTCGTCCCGCTCGATCGCGGCGAGCCCCTGGGCGCCGGTCGCGGCGAGCTCCACGCCGTAGCCGGCCTCGCCCAGCTCGACCTCGAGGAGGCGGGCGATGGCCGGGTCGTCCTCGACCACGAGCACGAGCGGAGACGGCGCCATGAGGCCACCATAGCGACCCCGGGGCGCCCTCTCCGAAAACTTACGAAACGCTGGCCGAGCCCTCTCCGTGCGCTGGGGAGCGCCTCAGGAGCGCCCCCTACCGTGAGCTCGTACCAATCCCGGAATCGAGTGGAGATGCTCACAACCAAACGCCAGATACTCGCAGTGACCGCGGCCATCGCCGTGATCGTCATGACCGCGGGGACGGGCGTCGCCGAGCTCGTGGCGAAGCGGTCCCCGGCCCACCCGGCGCCGGCGGCGCAATGGCAGCCGCCCGCGGTGCCGGCCACCCTGCCGGCCGCTCTGCCGGCCGAGGACGGTGAGTCGACATGATGCGCCGCCTCTGGGCCGCGATCGCGGCCGCGTTCTCGGTCGCGGCGGTCTTCACCGTCCTCGCCTTCACCCAGCGCCCGGCGTCGCCGGCGCCGGCCTCGTCCGCGCAGATCGTCATGGCGCGGACGGCGAACGGCACGCTCGTCCCGGTGCCCGTCCCCTCCTCAGGCGGCGTGCACGCGACCACCCAGACCTCGCCCGCCTCCGCGACAACCGGGCAGAGCGCCGCCGGGCAGCCCGTCACATATGTGAAGACGGCCTCCGGCACGTTCGTCCCGGTCAGCCTCGGCGCCGCGGCGCCCACCCACGCGACCACGAGGACGTCATGACGCACCTGCTCGAGCACCACGCGTTCCACGCCATGGGCACATCCTGCGGAGTCGGTGTCACCACGGCGCTCGGCAACCTCGGCGCCGCGCACCGCGCGATCGCCGCGGCCACCGTGGAGGTGGCCGCGTGCGAGCGGGCGCTGTCGAGATTCGATCCCGAGAGCGAGCTCTCGCGGCTGAACGCGGCCGGCGGGGCGTGGACGGACTGCGGCCCGCGCCTGCTCGGAGCCCTGTCTGCGGCGATCGACGCCCGCGAAGCGACCGGCGGGCTCTTCGACCCCACCATCCTGCCCGCGCTCGTTGCGGCCGGCTATGACCGCACCTTCGAGCAGCTTGAGCCGCGCCCCGCGGAGGCCGCCTTTGGCTGGCGCGCGGGAGCCGCCGTCGAGGTCGACCACGGCCGCCGCCGCGCCCGGCTCGAGCCCGGCGCCGCGGTCGACCTCGGCGGCATCGGCAAGGGCTACTCGGCCGACCGGGCCGTCGCCGCGATGGCCGCCGCCTGGCCGGACATGCTCGGCTGCGTGGTCGACCTCGGAGGGGATCTGTCGCTCTCGGGCGAGCCGCCCGAGGGCGGCGCCTGGCGTGTGGCGGTCGCCGACCCGCGCGTGCCCGGCGGACGCCTCAGCGTCCTCGAGCTTGCCGCGGGCGGCGTCGCGACCTCCGGCCGCGACCGGCGCCGGTTCGGCCCGGGCGGCGAGCTGCACCACCTGATCGACCCGGCCACCGGCGAGCCCGCCGGGCCGGGACCGCTGTCGGTGACCGTCGTCGCTGCCGACGCCGCGGCGGCCGAGGCCCACGCCACCGCGCTTGCGATCACCCCGGTCGCCGAGACGCCGCGGTACGTGGCCGCGCGGCGGCGGGTCTCGGCCCTGGTCGTCCCGGTGGCGGGCGCGCCGTTCATGCTCGGCGACCTCCCCGCCGGTGCGCCGGCCTGGACGCGGGACGTGGCGTCATGAGCGCCGCCGCCGCTCTCCCGGTCGCCTGGCTCGTGGCCCGCGCCGCCGGCCTCGTCGCCTTCGGGATCCTCACCCTCTCGACCTGGGCGGGGCTCGGGATGAGCACACGCGTGCTCGGTCCCAAGTACCAGTCCCGCCTGCTCGGCTGGCACCGCACGCTCGCATGGACGGGCCTCGCCATGGTCGGCCTGCACGCCGGCGCGCTCCTGCTCGACCCGGTGATGCGCTTTGGCCCAGCCGCCGTGCTCGTGCCGTTCGCCTCGCCGTTTCGGCCCGCGGCCGTGGCCGCCGGCGTCGTCGCGGGCTGGCTGATGCTGATGCTCACGGTGTCGTTCCGGATGCGGAAGCGGATCGGCCAGCGCGGCTGGCGGCGCCTGCACTACGCGAGCTTCGGCGCCTTCGTCCTGGCACTGGTCCACGCCCTCGCCGCCGGGACCGACACCGCCGGCATCGGCGGCCCGGTGCTGGCGCTCGTTACCGGCGGGCCGGTGTTGTGGCTCGTACTCGTCCGCATCCTGAGCCCCGGCGGGCGCCGGGCACCGTCCCCGCGGCCCACCGCTGCACCCATCACCTGACCCTCCCACGCGAACGGAGACCACAATGTCCTTCCGCATCCTCATCGACCACACCGCGTGCAGCGGCTTCGGCTCCTGCGTCGAGGCCGACCCGGAGACGTTCGCCCTGGGCCCCGACGGGATCGCCGAGGCGCGGGCCGCCACCACCGACCGCGGTGCGGCGGTCGCGGCGGCCCGGGCGTGCCCGATGGGTGCCATCACGATCCTCGACGAGAACGGGAGCGTTGTCCGATGACCGTCGAGCACACCGACATCCTGATCGTGGGTGCCGGCCTGGCCGGCGCCCGCTGCGCCGAGTCCCTGCGTGCAGGCGGCCACGACGGCCGCATCGTCGTCGCCGGTGAGGAGCCGCACCTTCCGTACGAGCGCCCGGCGCTCTCGAAGGAGCTCCTCACAGGGTCGCGCACCGCCGGCGACCTGGCGCTGCGCGATCCGGCCTTCTGGCCGGCCCGCGACATCGAGATGCGGCCCGGCGCGCGGATCGACGGGATCGACATGCGCGGCCGCCGCGCCACCGCCGGCCCGCACGAGTTCCGGTGGTCGACGCTCGTCGTCGCCACGGGCGTTCGCGCCCGCCGGATTCCGGGCCTCGACGGCGTGCCCGGGATCCACCACCTGCGCACGCTCGACGACGCCGCCGCGCTGCGCGAGGCGCTCGTGCCGGGCAGCCGGCTGGCCGTCGTCGGAGCCGGATTCGTCGGCCTGGAGGTCGCATCCAGCGCGCTCCTGCTCGGCGTCGACGTGACCGTCGTCGACCCGGCGCCCGTGCCGTTCGAGCGGACGCTCGGCCCGGTGGTCGGCGCGCTCCTCGCCGAGCGCGTCCGCGCAGCCGGGATCGACCTGCGGCTCGACACGCCGGTCCGCGGCGTCACGGGGCGGGGCGGGGTCGAGGCCGTCGAGCTCGGCGGGGGTGGGCGGCTCGACTGCGACGCCGTCCTCGTCGGCGTCGGCGCCCGGCCGAACACCGAGCTGCTGGCGGGCCTGCTCGACCTGGCGCCCGACGGCGGCATCCCGGTCGACGACCGCGGCCGGACCGCGGCCGCCGGCGTCCATGCCTGCGGCGATGTCGCCAGCGTCGGTGTCCCGGAAGGAGGAGCGGCCGTGCGGCTCGAGCACTGGAGCGCGGCCGCGGCGACCGCGGCGGCCACCGCGGGCGCGATCCTCGGACTGCCGCTCCGGCCGGCGCCGATCCCGTTCTTCTGGTCGGATCAGTTCGGATGGCGGATCCAGGCCCTCGGCCATGCCGGCCCGGGCCTGCGCGTGAGCGCCGAGGGCGACGCCGACGCGTTCGTCGCGCGCTATCGCGACGGGCGCGGCACGCTCCGGGCGGCTGTCGTCGCCGGGAGTGCCGGCGCGCTGCCCGAGCTGCGCCGCGAGCTCGCGGAGACGGGTCTGGCGCTCACGGGGTAGCGGCGCGTATCCTGCGCCGCCATGGCGCTCCGAGTCGCGATCACCGCCGCCGCGAGCGGCATCGGCCTGGCGGTCGCCCGGGCCTTTGCCGCCCGGGGTGACGATGTCCACGTCTGTGACGTCGACGGGGACGCCGTCGCGGCCGCTGCGGCCGGCGGGCTCTCCGCGGCGCAGGTGGACGTGGCCGACCACGCCGCGCTCGACGGCTGGATCGACGGCGTGCTCGACCGGCTCGGGGGTCTCGACGTGCTCGTGAACAACGCCGGGATCGCGGGGCCGACCGCGCTCGTCGAGAACGTGGCCGCCGCCGAGTGGGAGCGCTGTCTGGCAATCGGCCTCACGAGTCACTACCGCACCTGCGCGCGCGTGATCCCGGCGATGAAGGCCGCCCGGTCGGGCTCGATCGTCAACATCTCGTCGACCGCGGGCCAGTACGGGCTCGGGATGCGGACGCCCTACGCGGCCGCCAAGTGGGCGGTCATCGGCCTCACCAAGTCGATCGCGATCGAGCTCGGTCCCTACGGCGTGCGCGCCAACGCGATCTGCCCGGGCTCGGTGGACGGCGATCGCATGCGGGCCGTGATCGAGCGCGAGGCCGCCGCCCGCGGGGCCTCGGTCGAGACCGTGACCCGCGACTACGTCGGCGGCCAGTCGATCGCACGCTGGGTGCAGCCGGACGAGATCGCCGACCTGTGCGTCTTCCTCGCCTCTGACGCCGCCCGCATGATCACCGGCCAGGCCATCGCCGTCGACGGCCACACCGAGACGTTCCACATCGGGTAGCCCGTGCGGGCGGGCCTGCCGGGCCCGCCCGCACGCGGCTCTCCACGCCGGTCAGACCGCGGCGCACTCCCCGCGCTTCTGCCCGAGGACGATGTTCTGGTCGCCCATCGAGTCGCCGACCTGGGCGACCGGGTTGTTGTTGAAGCACGCGAGGTTGCCGGAGACGTGGTTCGTCACGACCTCCATCGCGTCGGGATCGCCGAGGCGGTTCCCGATCAGCTGCACGGAGCCGCCGACGTTGTTCCGGATGACCCCGAGCCAGCAGGTGTGCAGGCGCCGGATGACGAGGTTCCCGCCCACGGTCGAGTCCTCGACCACGCTGTAGAACGGCCCGCCGTACACCGCCGGCTTGGTGCAGTCCATCGTGCGGCCGCCGCCGTGGATCATCACGTTCCCGCCGACGGTGGTCGCGTGGATGATCGTCGCCCAGGCTCGGTAGGCGTGGATGCTCCCGTGGACGACGTCAGCGCCGAGCTCGGCGCAGCCGACGTCGGGCGAGCAGCCGATGGCGGCGATGCCGCGGTGCCGGATCTTGACGTCGCCCCAGACCACGAGCTTGGCCGGCGTGGCGGCGTTGAAGGCCCCGGTACGGGTCACGACGACGCCGTGACGGACCGTGACGTTGCCCGTGGCGGGCAGCGTGCACAGCCCGGTGATCCGCAGGGATCCGTACGTTCCGGCGTGGATCGTCCCGCCCCGGCAGGTGACGGTCCCGTGATGCGTGGCCGCGCCGGCCGCGGCCGGCCAGAGCACGGCCATCGTTCCGATCGCAAGCGCCACGCAGAGCGTTCGCGCTGTCTTCATCGATCTCCCCCTCTCGACTGATGCTTCAGACGCCGCGAGCCTACAGGAGGCGGCGCCACGGTCACGGCTGTTCCCGTGCGCGGCTGCGGCCAAACGGGGTGCGGTACCCTCCGCCGGTGCCCTTCCGCGTCGTCGAGCCGGCCGCCTTCGAGTGGATCACGCGCCCGCACGAGCCGGGCGAGCCGGCCCGGCACGTCGCGGAGCTGAGCGAGGCGGCCGGGTTCGCGCACACACGGGCGAACGTGTGGCGCTACGAGCCGGGGGCGAAGGGCCGCCGCCACCGGCACAAGCTCCAGGAGGAGACGTTCGTCGTGCTGGCGGGCACGCTCTCGATGTACGTCGGCGAGCCGCCCGAGCGGCACGACGTCGGGCCCGGCGGCCTCATCCACATCGAGCCCGGCACGCCGCTCCAGAGCGCGAACCACGGCGCCGAGGACCTCGTCGTCTACGCCTACGGCATGCCGCCGGAGTCGGAGAACGCCGAGATCCTCGACTCGGCGGTCTGACCGCCGCCGCTCGCGCCGCGGAGCATGACGAGCACGGGAACGGCGAGCGCCGCCACGACGAGGTAGGCCGCCGTCCGCGAGGTGCTCTGGGCGATGGCGCCGACGAGCAGCGGCACGACGGTGAAGCCGCCGGCCCAGACGACGCCCATGAGGCCCGTCGCCGCGACGTGGGGGACCCCGGCGGCGTCGGCCCCGGCGGACGAGAGCGGGAAGATCGCGCTGCCGACGAGCGCGAAGAGCGGGCCGCCGACCACGAGGATCCCGAGCTGGACGGCCGTCGTCGGCTCCAGCGCGAGGACGACGGGGATGACGACGATGCACGTGGCGGTCGTCATGCCCACCGGGTACGGCCCGATCCGGTCGACGAGCCGCCCGCCGATCGGGCCGGTGACCGCGCCCAGCACCGCCCCGGCGCCGATGGCGGCGGCGATCGCCGCGACCGACGAGCCGGTGGCGCCCAGCCTGAGCGGCACGAGCACGTCGACCGCGCCGAACGTGAGCAGGTCGACGAGCGTCAGCGCGAGCGCCGCCCGGGTTGCGGGCTGGCGGATCGCCCGCCCGATCGCGTCGCCGACCCGGCCCGTGACGCCGCTGTGGCGCCCGGCGGGCGCGAGCGCGGCGAGCACGACGCTGACCAGGCTGACCGCCGCCACGAGGCCGAATCCGAACCCCTGGCCCGCCCAGGCCGCGAGCCCGCCCACCGCCGGCCCTGCGATCGAGCCGGCCGACAGCATGCCCATCACGATGCCCGACTCCCGGCCGCGGCGGCCCTCGGGGGCGTTGTCGGTCACCCAGGCCATCGACCCGGTCCAGATCGAGCCGCTGGCGAGGCCCTGCACGAGCCGGGCGGCGATCAGGACGTCCGCGTTCGGGGCCGCGGCGAAGATCACCGTCGCGACGGTCATCAGGCCGGCGGAGGCGAGCGTGATCCGCTTCGCCCCGATCCGGGGCACGAGCGCGATGCAGCCGAGCGAGACCAGCGGAACCGAGATCGGGTAGGCGGCGATGACGACCGCGGCCTCGAACGTCGAGAGGCCGAACCGGTCGACGTAGCGCGGCAGGAGCGGGAGCACCGCCAGGTAGAGGGCCGCGTCCACGAACATCACGAGGCCGACGGCGAGCGTGATGCGGCGGTAGCCCTGCACGCGGCCAGGCTACACGTCACGTTCGTGCGTCAGGACCGTCACGCGGACCGTACGGGGTCTGACCCCGTACGTCAGACGAGGGCCGCGTTCACGAGGCCGACGGCGAACGTGTTGCGGCGGTAGCCCTGCACGCGGCCAGGCTACACGTCACGTTCGTGTGCCAGGACCGTGACGCGGACCGTACGGGGTCTGACCCCGTACGTCAGACGAGCGTCACCGCAACGCCGGCCGCGCGGATCGCCTCGACCTCGCCCGGGTCGGCGGCGGTGTCGGTCACCACCTCGTCGGCCGCCTCGAGGCCGCAGATGCGGGCGAAGGCGACCTCGCCGATCTTGGAGCTGTCGGCGGCGACGATGACGCGCCGCGCGCGCTCGATCAGCGCCCGGTTCGTGTGCGCCTCCACCTCGTGGTGGGTGGTGAACCCGGCGCCCACGGCGATGCCGTCGACGCCGACCACGACCAGGTCGAGGTTCAGGCTGGAGAGGGCGCTCTCGGCCAGCGGCCCCACGAGCTCGTAGGACTCCGTCCGGGCCACGCCGCCGGTCACCACCAGCTTCAGGTTGGGGCGCACCGCCAGCTCCGAGGCGATGCTGAGCGAGTTGGTGACGACCGTGAGCCGCTCGCGGTCGGCCAGCGCGCGGGCCACCTCGGTGGTCGTCGTCCCGCCCGTCATGCCGACGGCCGCGCCGTCGGGGATGCGCGACGCCACGGCCCGCGCGACCCGTGCCTTCTCGACCTGGTGGCGGGCGCTGCGGTAGCGCAGCGGCAGCTCGTAGAGCACGCCGTGGGCGACCGCTCCGCCGTGCGTGCGGTTGAGCAGGCGCTGCTCCTCCATGAGCGCCAGGTCGCGCCGCACCGTCGCCGCCGAGACGCCGAGCTCGCCGGCCAGCTCGGCGACGGCCACGGAGCCGTCCGCCGAGAGTCGCTCGACGATCGCCGCGAACCGCTCCGCCTGGCGCATCTGGCCAGTCTACCGGTCAAACGAGCACCGATGAGCGTTGCGATCTGCGCGTTTTCTGCGTAAAGTCGCCCGAGATGAGCGCAATCGAGCAGGAGGTCGCCAGCCAGCCGGGTGTGTGGCTCGAGGCGGCGCGGCTCCCCACGGACGGCCTGCTGCCGCCCCGCGGCGCCCGCGTCGCGGCGATCGGATGCGGCACCTCGCTCTACGTCGCCCAGGCCTACGCATCGGCCCGCGAATCGGGCGGCCACGGCGAGACCGACGCCTTTCCGGCTTCGGAGCTCCCGGCCGGCCGGGCCTACGGTGCGGTGCTCGCCATCTCGCGGTCGGGGACGACCACGGAGGTGCTCGACGCGGTCGCGGCGCTGGGGGGAAGCACGCGCACCGTCGCGGTGACCGCCGTCACCGACAGCCCGATCGCCCGGGCGGCGACCCGCGCGGTCGTCCTCCCATTCGCCGACGAGCGCTCTGTGGTGCAGACCCGGTTCGCGACGGCGGCTCTCGTCGTCCTGCGCGCCCAGATGGGGATCGCCGCGGACGCGGCGGCCGCCGCCGCGGCGCGCGTCCTCGGCGAGCCGCTGCCCGTGGACGTCGAGACCTTCGAGCGCTTCCACTTCCTCGGCCGCGGCTGGACGGTCGGCCTGGCCTCCGAGGCCGCCCTCAAGCTGCGCGAGGCGGCGCAGGCCTGGACCGAGTCCTATCCGGCGATGGAGTACCGGCACGGGCCGATCGCGCTCGCCGACGAGCGGACGCTGGTCATGCCGATCGGCGACATCGACGCCGCGCTTCTCGCCGACGTGCGCGCGACCGGCGCGACCGTCCTTCACCCCGACCCGGAGCCGCTGGCGTCGCTCGTGCTCGCCCACCGGCTCGCGATCGCCCTCGCCCACGCGCGCGGGCTCGACCCTGACAACCCCCGTAACCTGACACGATCGGTGGTGCTTCCATGAGACGCGTCGTCCTCCTCGCCGCCCTCGCAGCGGCGGTCATCGCCTCCGGCTGCGGCGGCTCGGGCTCCTCGAGCGGCGGCCGCACGAACATCGTGCTCTGGCACGGCTACGTGGACGTCGAGGGCGACGCGCTGAACGCGGCCGCGAAGCGGTTCAACGCCACCCATCCCAAGATCCACGTCACCGTCCAGAACTACGGGAACGCCGACTACGCGCTCCAGAAGGTGCTGACGGCGATCCGCGGCGGCTCCTACCCCGACATCGTCTACCTGTACGGGTCGTGGGCCGCGAACGTCGCCCGGACGCCCAAGGCCGTCGATCTCGCGCCGCTCATCAAGGACGACCCGTCGATCAACTGGGAGGACTTCTGGCCGGCCGAGCGCCAGGCGGTGTCCGTCGGCGACAAGATCGTCGGCGTGCCGGCCCTCGTCGACAACCTGGCGCTGGTCTACAACAAGAAGCTCTTCGACCAGGCCAAGATCCCGTACCCGACGGCGGACTGGACCTGGGACGACTTCCGAAACGCGGCCAAGCGGCTGACCGATCCCGGCGCGAAGCAGTTCGGCTGGGCGTACGTCGCCGACGGCAGCGAGGACACCGTGTGGCGCTTCGACGCGCTCCTGTGGCAGGCCGGCGGCGACATCCTGACGCCCGACGAGAAGCACGCCGCGTTCAACTCCGAGGCGGGCGTCAAGGCCGCGACGCTGCTCCAGCAGATGGCGACCGTCGACCACTCCGTCTACCTCGACAACGGCAACGGCAACTACGCCAACCTGTTCAACTCGGGCAAGATCGGCATGCTCTTCACCGGCCCGTGGGACCTGTCGGGGTTCCCGGACGTGAGCTACGGCATCCAGATCCTCCCTGGCGACCAGAACCACCAGACCATCTCCGGCCCCGACCAGTGGGTGATGCTCGACAACGGCGACGACCGCCGAACCGCCGCCTGGACGTTCCTCAAGTGGTTCACCTCGCCCGCCGAGGCGATGCGCTGGTCGATCGCGACCGGCGACCTGCCGATCCGCTCGTCGCAGACCCAGACGGCCGACTATCCCAAGTACACCGCCAAGTACCCGGGCATCGACACGTTCGTCCAGAACGAGCAGAACGCCGTGAAGGCGCGGCCGGTGCTCGCGACCTACAACGAGATCTCCCAGGCGATGGGTCAGGCGATCCAGTCGGTGCTGCTCGGAAAGGCGGAGCCGAAGGCCGCGCTCGACCAGGCGGCCCAGCAGGTGGACCAGATCCTCGCGCAGGGGTCGTGACCCGCAGGATCCTCGGATCCGACCACGCGGCCGGGTGGCTCTTCGTCCTCCCGGCCGTGACCCTCATCGGCATCTTCGGGATCCTGCCGATCGGTTGGGCGCTCCTGCTCTCGTTCCAGCAGAACGACCTGCTCACCTCGCCGACCTGGGTCGGCACCGAGAACTACCGGGCGCTCGTCCACGACCCGGTCTTCCGCGACTCGATCCGGCGCACGATCGTCTACACCCTGCTCTTCGTGCCGCTCTCGGTCGGCGGGGCGCTGGGGGTGGCGCTGCTCCTCCACCGGCCGATCCGGTTCTCGCGGTTCTACCGGACGGCGGTCTTCGTGCCGGTGGCGACCTCGACCGTGGCGACGGGCATCATCTTCAACTGGCTCCTCGACCCGACGTACGGGATCGCCAACTTCCTGCTCGGCAAGGTCGGGCTGGGGCCGTACGGGTTCTTCCAGGATCCCGACCAGGCCCTCTACGCGATCGTCGCCATGACGGTGTGGGGCTGGCTGGGGTTCGACGTCATCATCTACCTGGCCGCGCTCCAGGGCATCCCGCAGGATCTGATCGAGGCCGCGCAGCTCGACAACGCCGGCCGCTGGGGGACGTTCCGGCACGTCGTCCTGCCGCTGCTCTCGCCGGCGACGCTGTTCCTGATCGTGTGGTCGACGATCAACGCCCTTCAGGTCTTCGACGAGATCTACGTGACCACGCGCGGCGGGCCGCTGCACGCGACCACCGTGCTCGTGTACTACCTCTACAACCAGGCCTTCGAGCTCTTCCACGCCGGCTACGCGGCGGCGGTCGCCGAGGTGCTCTTCGCGATCACGCTCGTGTTCTCGATCGCCCAGCTCTGGATCGGTAGCCGGCGGGTGCACTACTCGTCGTGAGGAGCTGGCCCTTCAGCCCCCGGCACGCGGTCCTCATGCCGCTCGCGGCGGTCATGCTGCTTCCGCTGGCGTGGATGCTCGTGACGTCGATCGAGACGCTCTCGGAGTCGCGCCACTTCCCGCCGACGCTCGTCCCGTCGGGCATCCACTGGCAGAACTACCCCGACGCGCTCGACGCGGCCCCGTTCGGGCGCTTCTTCGCCAACAGCATGATCGTGACCGGCGCCTCGGTCGCCGGCAACCTGGTGTTCTGCAGCCTGGCCGGGTACGCGTTCGCCCGCCTTCGCTTCTTCGGCCGCGACGTCATCTTCATCGTGCTGCTTGCGACGCTCATGGTGCCGTTCCAGGTGACGATGATCCCGACCTTCCTGATCGTGCAGCACCTGGGGCTGGTCAACTCGCTCGGCGCGCTGATCGCGCCCAACCTCGTGACGCCGTTCGGCATCTTCCTGCTGCGCCAGTTCTTCCGCACGCTTCCCGTCGAGCTCGAGGAGGCGGCGCGGATCGACGGCTGCTCGAGGCTGGGCGTGCTGTTCCGCGTCGTCCTGCCCCTCTCCATGCCGGCGCTCGCCACGCTCGGGATCGTGACGTTCCTGTGGACATGGAACGACTTCCTGTGGCCGCTGATCGCGATCTCGTCGACCGACCAGAGCACGGTGCAGCTCGGCCTGGCGGCGTTCCAGGGCGCCCACCAGACGCGCTGGACGCTGCTCATGGCCGGCAACGTCATGGCGCTCGCGCCGATGCTGCTCGTGTTCGTCGTCGCCCAGCGCTGGTTCGTGCAGTCGCTCGCGTCGACCGGCGTGAAGGGGTAGGCGCATGGCCGATGTCGAGTTCCGCGGCGTCACCAAGCGGTTTTCGGGCGACACGACGGCCGTCGACGCGCTGGACCTGGAGGTGCAGGACGGCGAGCTGATGGTGCTCGTCGGCCCGTCCGGATGCGGCAAGTCGACCGCGCTTCGGATGGTGGCCGGGCTGGAGCAGCCGACCGAGGGCGCGATCCGGATCGGCGGGCGCGACGTCGCCGGCCTCTCGCCGGGCGCGCGCGACGTGGCGATGGTCTTCCAGAGCTACGCGCTCTACCCGCACATGACGGTGCGGAAGAACCTCGCGTTCCCGCTCCGGCGGCGGCGGATGGAGCGGGCCGAGATCGACCGGCGCGTGGCCGAGGTCGCCGAGATGCTCGAGCTCGAAGAGCTCCTGAACCGCAAGCCGGCCCAGCTCTCGGGCGGCCAGCGCCAGCGGGTGGCGATGGGCCGCGCGCTCATCCGCGAGCCGGTCGCCTTCCTGCTCGACGAGCCGCTCTCGAACCTCGACGCCAAACTGCGCTCCGAGCTCCGGGCGGAGCTGAAGAAGCTCCATGCCCGCCTGGAGACCACGATGATCTACGTCACCCACGACCAGGTCGAGGCGATGACGCTCGGCGACCGGATCGCCGTCATGCACCGCGGCCGGCTGCTCCAGGTCGGGACGCCCGAGGAGGTCTACGGGCAGCCGTGCAACGTCTTCGTCGCCCGGTTCGTCGGCAGCCCCGCGATGAACCTGCTCCCGGGGACGGCCGTCGGCGAGGGCCCGGGCGTCACGATCGGGATCCGGCCGGAGGTGCTGCGGGCGGCGGCGGAGGCGCCCGGCGGTCCCGCGCTGGAAATCGTCGCCGAGGTCGTCGAGCCCCTGGGGAGCGACGTCTTCGTCCACGGCCGCACGGACGCGGGCGACGAGGTGGTGGCGCGCCTGCCCGGCAACGCCCGCGTCGCGCCCGGCGAGCGGGTGCCGCTGGCAGCTCCGGCCGGCGAGGTGCACCGCTTCGACGCCGAGACCGGCGACCGGATCGAGCAGCGGGCAACCGGGGGTTAACGGCCCTCGATCTCGGCTTGTGCGGCCAGCTCCTCGGCCCGGGCTCGCTCCAGCCGGCCTGCGCCCGGCAGCTCGGCGTTCGCGGCGCCCGCGCCGAGCGCGAGCCGGAACGCGTCGTCCCAGGCCGCTCCACGGTCGAGCGCGACGACCAGGCCGGCCAGGAAGGCGTCGCCGCTTCCGACCGGGTAGGGGCCCGGAGCCGCCGTACGGCCCTCCAGCACCTCGCCGTCCGGTCCCACGAGCACCGCCCCCTCCTCGCCGCGCGTCACGATCGCCGCACCGCGGCTCCGGCGGTGGAGCTCGCCCGCGGCGGCGCGTGGATCGTCGAGGCCGGTGGCGTGCGCGGCCTCCGCGGCGTTCAGCTTGACGATCGCCGGCCCGGCGTCGACCCCGCGGTCGCGCGCGTCGAGCGCGACCCGGCCCGAGCCCATGAGCCGCTCGTACCCGTCGGCCGGCGCTCCCACGGGCAGCGAGCCGGAGAGCGTCGTCCACGCCGCGGCCGGCATGAGCGAGGTGACCAGCTCCTCGAACGCCGTCCACTCCGCCGCCGAGACCGGATGGCCGTGCTCGTAGAACTCGGTCAGCCCCTCGATCGCGCCGGCGACCGAGAGCGACGAGCGCGTCTCGGCCTCGAACCAGGCGGCCCGGAGCGGCACGCCCTCGGCGTCGAGCTGCTCGGCGATCCAGCGGCCCGCGTGGCCGCCCAGGAGCGCCGCGGCCGTCACGTCACCGCCGAGGGCGGCGGCGCTTCTGGCCACGTTCAGGCCCTTGCCGCCCGGCACCTGCGCGAACTCCGCCGGCCGGTGGATGGCGCCGGGGGTGAGCTCCTCCACGGCGAACAGGCGGTCGACCGAGGGGTTCGCGGCAACGCAGAGGATCACCGCAGGGCCGCCGCCGCCTCGGCGCGCGTCGGCTGGGCGTCGGTGCCGCCCGGCGCGCGGGTCGAGAGCGCGCCGCACGCGCACGCCAGCGCGAGCGCCTCCTCGATCCCGGCGCCGCCCAGCCACGCGGCCAGGAAGCCGGCGTCGAAGCTGTCTCCGGCCCCGGTGGCATCGACCGAGTCGACGGCCACGCCCGGATGGCGCACCTCGCCGGCCGCCGTCCTGGCCACCGCGCCGTTCGGCCCGTGCTTCACCACGACGATCGGGCAGGCCGACGTGTCGAGGGCCGCGCTCTCGTGCTCGTTCACGAAGAGCAGGTCGAGATGGGGGAGGAGCTCCGGAAGGCCCGACCGCCACTCGCCGGCCGGGTCGTCCTGCGGGTCGAGCGAGACCGTGACGCCGGCGGCGTGTGCGGCGGCGACGAGCCCCGGCAGACCCGGCCGGAGCCCGGCGAGCAGGAAATACGAGGCGACGTGCAGGTGACGGGCGCCGGCCAGGAGCGCGCCGCCGGCATGCTCGGCGGTGAGGTCGGTCATCGCGCCGGTCGCCGTGAGAATGGCGCGGTCGTCGCCGCGAGAGAGAATGACCGTGATCCCGGTCTCCGACCCGGAGCGGCGGACGCCCGAGACGTCGACGCCGCGGTCGCGGACGGCGCCGACCACGTAGTCGCCCAGCGGGTCGCGGCCGGCCGCCGCGACGAGCGCCGTCTCGACGCCGAGCCGCGCGGCCCCGCAGGCCGTGATCGCGGCCGAGCCGCCGATCGTGAGGACGGCCCGGTCGGCCAGCTGCTCGCGCTGGCCGAATGCCGGCACGAGGTCGCCGCCCATGAGCACCAGGTCGGGGTTGCAGTCGCCGAGCGAGAGCAGGTCCGCCACGGCCTCTATCCAACCACTGCGAGCAGCTCCTCGAGCCGCCGCCGGGCCTCGCCGCGCAGGAACTCCCGCCGGCCGGCCCGGTCCATCCCGACCGACTCCTTCCAGATCGAGCGGCCGGCGATGAACCCCGACGCGCCCCCGGCCCGCGCGAGCTGGAGCTGGCCGACGAACGTCTCGTGGTCGACGCCCGCCGAGAGCAGCGCCCACGGCGAGGCGAGGGCTTCGGTGACCGCCGCGCAGCCCGTCTCGCTGCCCGGGAACTCGAGCTTCAGGTAGCGCGCGCCGGCCGCCTCGGCGATGAGCGCGCCGTCGCGGATGAGCTCCGCCCGGCGACCCGCGAACGCGGCCTCGTCCTCGTCGTCCAGCCGGTAGGTGAGCACCTCGACGACCAGCGCGAGATCGATCGCCGCGCAGTCGGCGGCGACGGCGCGGATGACCGCCGCGTTCGGGCCGTCGGCGTCCTCGCGGTCGGCGCGCAGGCGCACCAGGAGCTTCGCACCGGTGCCGCCGAGGCGGCGGACCCCGGCGGCCCCGTGACCGGGCAGGAGCTCGACGGAGCGCAGGCCGGCGGGCGTGCGGATCGCACCGCTTCGCTCCAGCGAGACCAGGAGGCCCGTGCGGGCCGGGAAGGCGCCCTGCTCCAGCACGTGCGGGAGCGCGATCTCGGGGTCGAGCAGCACCGCCGGCGCGAGGGGCGCCAGCGCCTCGACCAGGTCGAGCTTGAACTCGCGCAGCGACGCCGGGTCGGCGGGCAGCCCGGCCGCCTCGCGGGCGGCGACGAGCTTGGTGCGCTGGTCGGCGGCCAGGACCGCGAGATGGCCCGCCGGCGTCGAGAGCTGGTCGAGCGCACGTCTCTCGGCGACGGTGAACATTCTTGATCGTTTCTATCAAATCTGAAACACTTTCGCGCATGACGCGCATCGCGTTCGTGGGGGCCGGGAGCGTGGAGTTCACGAAGAACCTGCTCGGCGACCTGCTCACCTTCCCCGAGCTCGCCGGCGCGACGATCGCGCTCCACGACATCGACCGGGAGCGGCTGGACGCCGCCGAGGCGATGGCGCGCTGGACGGCCGCGACCCTGGGCGCGCCCGCCGTCATCGAAGCCCACCTCGACCGCCGGGCCGCCCTCGAAGGCTGCGACCATGTGATCAACATGATCCAGGTCGGCGGCCACGCGGCGACGCTGATCGACTTCGACGTCCCCAAGCGCTTCGGCCTGCGGCAGACGATCGGCGACACGCTCGGGATCGGCGGCATCTTCCGCGCCCTGCGCACCATCCCGGTGATGCAGGGCATCGCCGCCGACATGTTCGAGCTGTGCCCCGACGCGTGGCTTCTCAACTACACGAACCCGATGGCGATGCTGTGCTGGGCGGTCTACGCCGGCACGCCGATCCGGCGCGTCGTGGGCCTGTGCCACTCCGTCCAGTGGACGACGCGCGGGCTGGCGGAGCTCGTCGGCGTGCCCTACGAGGAGGTCGAGTACCTCGGCGCGGGCGTGAACCACCAGGCCTGGATCCTCCAGCTCCGCCATCACGGCCGCGACCTCTACCCGCTCCTCGACGAGGCGATCGAGCGTGACCCGGAGCTGCGCCGGCGCGTGCGGGTCGAGATGTACCGCCGCCTGGGCTACTTCCCCACCGAGTCCAGCGAGCACTCGGCGGAATACCTGCCCTGGTTCCTGCGAAGCGACGAGATGATCGAGCGGTTCCGGGTGCCGGTCGACGAGTACGTCCGCAGAAGCGAGGAGAACCTGCGCGAGTACGACGCGATGCGGCGGACGCTGGCCGAGGGCGGCGCGTTCGAGATCGAGCGCAGCCTGGAGTACGCCTCGCTCATCATCCATTCGATCGCGACGGGCGAGCCGCGGGTGATCTACGGGAACGTCCCCAACCACGGCCTGATCTCGAACCTGCCCCAGGGCGCGTGCGTCGAGGTGCCGTGCCTGGTCGACGGAAACGGCGTGCAGCCCACCGCCGCCGGCAGCCTGCCGCCGCAGCTCGCGGCCCTCAACCGCACCTACCTGAACGTGTGCGAGCTGACGGTGCGGGCGGCGCTCGAGGGCGACCGCGAGCACGTCGTGCATGCCGCGCTCCTCGACCCCAACACGTCGGCGACGCTCCCGCCCGAGCGGATCGTCGAGATGGTCGACGCGCTGGTCGAGGCGCACGGCGAGTCGCTGCCGGAGGGGATCCGGTGAGGCTCCGGCTCGCCGGTGCGTGCGTCCTCCTCCTCGCCGCCGCGGGGGCGGCACCGCAGCCGGCCGCCGCGGACGGGGGCTCCGCGGCGGCGCACGCGCGGCATCCGATCCCGCCGCCGGTCGCCGTCGGGCACGCGCGGATCGAGGGCGTCATGCGCGACGGCGGCGTCGTTCGGGCAGCCGGGTTGCGCTGGCACGCCGGCCGTCTCCCGGCGGGCGACCGGCTGCTCAGCTTCGAGGTCGCCTACGAGTGGCGCGCCTGCCTGCCGTCCGGAGGGCGCTGCCGGACAGGCGGAGGGACGTCCCAGACGCCGTTCGCGGCGTCGCGCTACACGGTCGCCCACGCCGACACCGGCCGGCGCCTGGAGCTGGTCGAAACGGCGACGGAGGTGGTCGAGACCGATCGGGCCACGTTCACGTTCCGGGTCGTGCGTGCGACCCGCCACGTCCTCGCCGGGGCGGTTGTCGCGAGCTACCCGCGGTCGCGCGCGCCGGCGACCGCGTTCGTGAACGGCCTTCCTCCGCAGCAAACGGGCTCCGCGAGCGAACGGTTCGTCGTCGCCGCGCCGCACTTCAACGCCGCCGACGGCCGCCCGCGGCTCCGCTACCGGATCGACGGCCGCCCCTGGAAGGACGTGCGGCGGCGCAGGGTCATCCCGACCGGCGGGCTCGGCCTCGGGCGCCACCGGATCGCCGTGCGCGCCGCGAACGCCGCCGGCTCCACGACACGCCGGTTTGCCTGGCGCATCGTCCCGCTCCCGGCGCCGGCCGCGTGCAGCGGGCCGTGCTGGGCGCCGCCGCATCTCGACAGCACCGGGCACCCGATGCGGTGGGACTGGCAGATCGGCCGTGTCGCCCCGCTCCAGCGAACCGGCGCGCGGGCCGTCGACATCTACGACATCGACGGCTTCCTGACGACCCGCGCGCAGGTGCGGGCGCTGCACACGACGTGGCAGGCGAGCACGCTGCCGCACCCGCGGGCGGCCTGCTACCTCGACCTGGCCTGGGAGGACTACCGGCCCGACGCGACCCCGTCGCCGCGCGGCTTCCCGGCCGCCGCCCTCGGCCGGGTCTACTACGGCTACCCGCAGGAGCGCTGGGTCGACATGCGCCGGGTGGCCGCCGTCATGCGGGTGTTCGACGCCCGGATCGCGATGTGCGAGCGGAAGGGCTTCGACATGGTCGAGATCGACGACATCGACAGCTTCGACCCGCCCTCGACGACGGGCTTTCAGCTCACCCGGGGCGACGTCCAGAACCTGCTCGCGCGGATCGACAACCACATCCACCGAAGCGGCATGACCGCGCTCTGGAAGAACTCGGGCCTCCTGGCGTGGTGGGGGCGGCGCTACACCGACGGCACGGTGGTCGAGGAGTGCTACCAGTACGACGAGTGCTTCGCCGCGCAGCATGCCGGAGACCGGCAGTTCGGGTTCACATGCACAGGCCTCGGCGGGGCGCATCCGTGCGGCTACGACGCCTTCACCTCGCAGGGCAAGTGGGTTGGGGAGGCCGAGTACGTCGAGGACGGGTTCGTGTGCGGCCCGGACAAGCCGTGCCCGCCGCGGCGGCGCTTCTCGACGTACTGCCAGAAGGTGTACGCGCCCGTGAACGGGTTCTCGGCGGTGAAGTTCAACGTCGACCTTGACGGTCGCGTCTTCCGGCCCTGCCCCACCGGCCGCTGACGGCCGATGCCCGAGTCAAACGTCTTCATCCCCATGGCCGACGGCGTGCGGCTCGCCGCCACGCTCTACCTGCCGGAGACGGCGGGGCCGTGGCCGGCGCTGCTCGAGGCCTACCCGTACCGGAAGGACGACGTCTCGGTCTGGCCCGACGATTACCGCCGCCTGCGGGACGAGGGCGGCTACGCGGTCTGCCGGCTCGACACCCGCGGCACCGGCTCCTCCGAGGGCGTCGCCCTCGACGAGTACCCGCCCGGCGAGGCCGACGACCTGTGCGCGGTCATCGCCTGGCTGGCCGGGCAGCCGTGGTGCACCGGCGCGGTGGGGATGTTCGGGAGCTCCTACGCGGGGTTCGCGACGCTCCATGCCGCGATGCTCGGGCCGCCGGCGCTCAGGGCGATCGTCCCGCTCTACGCGACCGACGACCGCTACACCGACGACATCCACTACGGCGGCGGCATCCGCAAGGCCGCCGAGCTCAACTACCCGCTCTCGATGGTCGCGCTGAACGCGCTTCCGCCCGTCCCGGCGCTCGCGGGCGCCGGCTGGCGGGAGCAGTGGCTGCGGCGGATCGACGCGCTCGTGCCCTGGTACAGCTCGCTCGAGAAGCCGCTCGACGGGCCCTACTGGCGGCACGGCTCGGTGCGGCCCGACTACGGGCGGATCCGCGTGCCGGCGATGATCGTGGGCGGCTGGAGCGACCTCTACCGGAACGCCGCGCTCAGGCTGTTCGAGCACCTCGACGTGCCCAAGCGGCTCCTGATGGGACCGTGGAGCCACATGAACCCGATCGACTCCATCCCGGGCCCGCGGATCGACCACGTCCGCGAGCTGATCCGCTGGTTCGACCGCTGGCTGCGCGGGATCGAGAACGGGATCGACCGCGAGCCGCCGGTCGTGCTCTTCGCCCGCCGGACGACCCGCCCGGAGCCCGACCTCGACGCCTATTCAGGCGAGTGGCGCTACGAGCCGGAGTGGCCGCCGGCCCGCGCCCGCCCGCACGTCCTGGTGCCGGACGGCGGCGAGCAGACGCTCGCCGTGCGCGGCGACGTCGGCGTGACCGGCCACATCCGCGGGACGTACTACCCGCCCTACGGGTTGGCCCTCGACCAGCGCCCCGACGAGATCCACTCGCTGGTCTGCGACTGGCCGGTCGCCGGCGAGCTGGAGATCCTCGGCCGGCCGGTGCTCGAGCTCGTGCTGCGCTCGACGCATCCGGTCGCCCAGGTCGCGGCGCGGCTGACCGAGGTGCTCCCGGACGGGACGTCGGCGCTCGTCAGCCGCGGGATCCTGAACCTGGCCCATCGGGACTCCCACACCGAGCCGGAGCCGCTCACGCCGGGCGAGGAATACGCCGTCCGGGTCGAGCTCGACGCCACGTCGTGGACATTCACCCCCGGAAACCGGGTCCGGCTTGCGATCGCCGGCGCGGGCTGGCCGGACGCCTGGCCGCCGCCGGCCGCGGCCGAGCTCACCGTCGACCTGGTGCGCACGCGGCTCGTGCTCCCGGCCCTTGACGGCCCGGCGCCTGCGGCCGCGGCGCCCGACCTCGTGCACGTCGGCGGCCCGGCCGGAGGCGCCGAGGGAACCGAATGGCGGATCGAGCACGACGTCTACGGCCGCGAGACACGGGTGGTGCTCGAGATGCGGTCGCGGGCCGGCATCGACGGCACGACGGTCGCCCGGCGCGACACCGTGCGCGCCGGCGTCGCACCGCACGACCCGGCCCGGGCGTGGGCGGAGTCCGGTACCGACGTCGAGGTGGCCTGGCCCGAGGTGACGGCCCGGGCGGTCGCGCAGCTCGAGCTGCGAAGCGACGCCGACGCCTTCGCGTTCGACCTGCGGCTCGACGTCCACGAGGACGGCGAGCTCCTGCGGACGCGGACGTGGCGCTCGGCGACGCCGCGCGGCCTCGCCTAGCCGTCCTCCCAGGGGAACGAGTCAAGCCGCTCGGCGCCGGTCTCGGTGACGAGCACCTGCGTCTCGAGCTTCACCGCCTCGCGCCCGCCGGTCTCGGCGATCAGGCTCTCGGCGCACAGCACCATGCCCGGCTCGAAGCGCCCGGCGACGGCGTCGGCGGCGTCCTCGGGCGCGTACACGCCCGGGTACTCGTCGGCCATTCCGACGCCGTGCAGGAGGCACGAGTAGCGGCTCGCCAGGTGGCGGGCCGGGATCGGCCAGCTCCGCTCGGAGTACTCGCGGAAGTCGAGGCCGGGCTCGATCAGCGCCACGTTGTGGTCGATCTGCTCGCGCGCCGCCGAGTACAGGGACCGCTGCTCGCCGGTCATCGGGACGTGGTCGATCGTCCACGAGCGGGACAGGTCGGCGCAGTAGCCGTACGGCCCGATCATGTCGGTGTCGAACGCGAGCAGGTCGCCGCGGCGGACAACGTGGTCGGAGCACTCCTGGTACCAGGGGTTGGTGCGCTCGCCGGCCACGCAGAGCCGCGTCTCGATCCACTCGCCGCCGGAGCGGATGTTCTCGTGGTGGAGCTCGGCCCAGATCTCCTGCTCGGTCAGTCCGTCCACCGACAGCTCGTACATCCGCGCCATGCCCGCCTCGCACACGCGGATCGTCCAGCGCATGAGCTCGATCTCCTCCGGGCTCTTGACGAGGCGGGCGTGCTCGGTCAGCTCCTGGCCCTCGACCAGCGTGACGCCGCGGCGGCGGAGCGCGTCGGCGCCGGGCGGGTCGAGCTTGTCGACCGCCAGCCGCAGCGGCCCGCCGCCGGCCCGCTCGCGCAGGGTGGCGACGAGCCCGGCGGCCCAGCGGTCGACCCACTCGGCGAGGTGCTCGCCCGAGTACAGGTAGAACCAGGCGAGGGCGGGGCGCACCTCGTCCACGGTCTCGAGGCCCCGGGCGAGGTGGGCGGTCGCCTCGTACTCGAAGTCGATCGCGTGGCCGTCGGCGAACACGAGTGCGCTGTGGATCGGGCTGTGGCCGGCCCACACCTGCATGTTCGAGACGTCGAGCGCGTAACGGATGCTGATCGGGTCGTAGAGCAGGATCGCGGTGCAGTCGTGCGCGACGACCTGCTCGACCACGCGCCGCTTGCGGTAGGCCCGCGCGGCAGCCAGCGTCTCGGGCGCTATCGGGCTTCGCAGGGGCCGGCCGGCGCCCTCGGAGTTCAGGTACTCCGCCTTGCGTGGGTCCTTGAAGACGAGGGCCACGCGGCCCATGGTGTCACAGGCACCGACCGGCACACGCGCGTCCGGTAGCGTCCGCCCATGGCCTACGACGAAGAGCTGGCCGGCCGGATCCGCGGGCTCGTGGGCGCCCGCCCGGATGTGGCCGAGAAGCAGATGTTCGGCGGGCTCGCCTTTCTGATCGGCGGCAACATGGCCGTCGCGGCGAGCGGCCAGGGCGGCGTCCTGGTGCGCGTCGACCCGGAGGAGTCCGACGAGCTGGTCGCGACGAGCTCCGCGGAGCTGATGGAGATGCGCGGCCGGTCGATGCGCGGCTGGCTCCGGGTCGCTCCGGAGGACGTCGAGACCGAGGCGGCGCTCGCCGAGTGGGTCGGGCGGGGCACCGCCTACGCGGCCTCGCTGCCGGCGAAGTAGGCGTCAGGTGGACGGCGGGGGCGCGATGCGGCGCTCCGGCTTCCAGCCGGCCGCCGCCTCGAGCTGCGCCGCGACGCTCAGCAAAACGTCGTCGCAGCCGTGTGCGCCCACGAGCTGGACGCCCACGGGGACGCCGGCGGCCGTCGCGGCGAACGGCAGGCTGATCGCAGGCTGCCCGGTGACGTTCCAGATGCGGACGAGGGCGCTGAAGCGGCCGGCGTCGACGGTGACGCCGGCCTGCGCATCGATCCCTCCGACCGGCGCCGGGAGCCGGGTGAGCGTGGGGGTGAGCAGCACCTCGTTCGGGGCCCAGCCGGCCTGGACGCGGCGGCCGAACGCCCACAGCCGCTCGGCGGCCTCGAGGTAGTCGACGAGCGGCACCGGCGGCGCGTCGATGAGCCACGCGCGGGTCGCCGGCTCGAGCTGCTCGGGATCCACGGGCCGGCCGTGCAGGCGCTCGAGCACGCGGACCAGATGCCGGCACGTGCCGGCCGCGAACGTCGACCAGCTCGATCCGAAGGTATCGTCGTCCCAGGCCGGGACGTCCTCGATCACCTCGTGACCGAGCGACTCGAGCGCGCGGGCGGCGGCGGCGGCGGCCGCGGCCGGCTCCTCGTCGACCGGCGCTCCGAACGGCGCCTCGAGGCAGAGGCGGACCCGGAGCCGGCCGGGTGCCTGGGATGCGGCGTCCGCGAAGGACGTCGCCGGCGCCGGGGCGTGGTGGCGGTCGCCGGGCTCGTGGCCGGCTATGGCGTCGAGCGCGACCGCGGTGTCCATGACGGTGCGGGTGAGCACGCAGTCGGCCGGCGTGCCCGCCCCGACGTCGCCCAGGTCGGGCCCGATCGAGACGCGGCCCAGGCTGGGCTTCAGGCCGACGAGCCCGCAGCACGACGCGGGGATGCGGATCGAGCCACCCAGGTCGCTGCCGTCGGCGAGTCCGATCATGCCCGAGGCGACCGCGGCGGCGCTGCCGCCCGACGAGCCGCCGGGCGAGAGCTCGGGATCCCACGGGTTCCGGGTCGGGCCGAAGCGCGCGTTCTCGGTGACCGGGCGCAGGCCGAGCTCGGGCGTGTTCGTCTTTCCGACGACGATCGCGCCCGCCTCGCGCAGGCGGCGGACGTGCACGCTGTCGTGGTCGGCGACCCAGTCGCCGAAGGCGGCGCTGCCCTCGCTGGTCGGAAGGCCCTCGGTCGCCGACAGGAGGTCCTTGATCCCGGCGGGGACTCCGCACAGCGGCCGCTCGTCGCCGGGCCGCACGGCGTCGGCCTCGGCGAGCGCCCGCTCGGGGCAGAGCGCGACGAAGGCGTTCAGGTGCGGGTTCAGCCGCTCGATTGCGGCGAGCGCCGCCTCGACGAGCTCGCGCGCCGACACCTCGCCGGAGCACACCAGCGCCGCCTGGTCGGTGGCGGGGAGCTGGAGAACGTCACGCTCGAGCGGCACGGCGGGACAACACTACCGACCCGCCTACTGGTCGAGCCGGGCTGCCTCGAGGTCGAGGTCGCGCTGGACGCGCTGCATCACGTTGTCGTCGATGACGCCGGTGTTTCGGAGCGCAACGAGGGCGGCGTGCTCGGCGGCCAAGAGCTCGCGCATGACGCGCTGGTAGGCGACCGAACGCTCCTCGATCGCGCCGTCGTCGCCGTCGTCGAACCGGGCCAGGAAGCGGTCGCGCCGAAAGCCCAGCGACCCGCGCAGCCGCTCGGCGGTCTTGGGGTGCACCGTCCCCTCCTCGAGCAGCTCCTCGAGCCGGGCGAGCGCCGCTTCGGCGGTCTTGATGCGGGCCTTCGCCTCCTCGCGCTCGGCGCCGCCGTCGTCGCTCACGTCGAGGACGCGGATCAGGCCCGGGAGCGTGAGTCCCTGGAGCACGAGGGTCGCGCCGATGACGCCGAAGGTGAGAAAGACGATCAGGTCGCGGTGGGGGAAGTCGCTGGGAAGCGCCAGCGCCGCGACGAGCGAGACCGCGCCGCGGATTCCGGCCCACGAGATGATGATCGGGGCCTGCCAGGGCGGGTAGGGGTCGTGCTCGCGGATCGTCTCGAACGCCCACCGCGGGACGTACGTGAAGACGGGCAGGAGCGCGATCCGCGTGACGATCACCGTCGCCGAGACGGCGAGCGAGTAGCCGAGGAGCGTCGACATCGGTGTTCCCGAGAGCGCGTCGACGATGCCGTGGAGCTGGAGGCCGACGAGCCCGAACACGAGCGCGTTCACGAGGAAGACGAGGATCTCCCAGAACGCGTCCCCGGTGAGCCGGGTGCGCTCGTTCGTGAGCTCGGGGGTGTGCCAGCCCATGTAGACGCCGATCGTCACCGCCGCGAGCACGCCCGAGACGCCCAGTGCGACGGCGGGCAGGTAGGCGAAGTAGCCGGAGAGGACAGCGATCGCGACCTCGATCGGCGGGTCGTCGAGCCGCCGTCGCACGAGGCGCACCACGTATCCGACCGCGAGCCCCACCGCGATCCCGCCGGTCACGTCGACGACCATGCGCCCCGAGGCATCGAGCAGCGAGAACGAGCCGCCAACCGCGGCGCCGGCGGCGGTGCGGTAGAGGACGAGCGCGGTGCCGTCGTTCACGAGGCTCTCGCCCTCGATGATCGAGACGATGCGCCGCGGCGCCCCCACCCGCGAGGCGATCTCGGTGGCGGCGAGAGCGTCGGTGGGCGAGACGATCGCCCCGAGCGTGAACGCCACCGCCCACGGCAGGCCGATCCACTGGTGGGCGACGACGGCGACGGTCGCCATCGTGGCCGCCACCAGGCCGAAGGCCAGGAAGGCGATCGGCCGCCGGTTCGTCCGCAGGTCGCGAAGCGAGGTGAAGAACGCGCCCGAGTAGAGGAGCGGCGGCAGCACCGCGACGAGCACGATGTCCGGCGCCAGGATCAGGTGCGGCAACCCCGGCACGAATCCCAGGACGACACCGCCGAAGACGAGCAGGATCGGGACCGGCAGGCGCAGCACCGGCGCCAGCACGAGCAGGCCGCCGAGGGCGGCCAGGATGCCCAGGAGCTGAAGGTCCTGCTCGGCGCCGAACTGCACCGCGGCATTCAAGCAGGAACTCCGGTGTGCGATCCTTCCGATGTGGGGGAGAGCCGGGGACGGGGAATACGGGTTGTCGTGCTCGTCGAAGGAGAGAGCGACCGAAACGCGCTGCTCGCGCTCGCCGAGCGCCGCGGCCTCGACCTCGTCGCGGCCGGCGTCGCCGTCGAGCCGGTCGGCGGCGCCCAGGCGATGGGCCGGGCGCTCGAGCGCTTCGGGCCGGGCGGCGCCGGGCTCGGCGTCGCGGCGCTCTACGACGCCGGCGAGGAGCGCGCGGTCGCGCGCTCTCTGGAGCGGGCCGGTCTCGGGACGGCCATGGGGCGTGGCGACATGGAGCGGCTCGGCTTCTACGCCTGCGACGAGGACCTCGAGGCGGAGCTGATCCGCGCGCTGGGAGTCAGCGCCGTGGAGGAGGTGGTCGCCGCCCAGGGCGAGCTGCGGTCGTTCCGCGTGCTCCAGCGCCAGCCCGCCCAGCGCGACGTCCCAGTCGAACGCCAGCTGCGCCGCTTCCTCGGGACGCACAGCGGCCGCAAGATCCGCTACGGCCGCCTGCTCGTCGAGGAGCTCGACCTTGCCCGCGTCCCGCGCCCGCTCGACCGCGTCCTGGCGCGCGCCTGCGCGACGGCCGGCTGAGCCGATGGCGGCGCTCGTCCTCGGACCGCTGCTCCGGTACGCCGGCCGCACGCAGGCCACGGTGTGGGTCGAGGCGGACGCTGCGTGCGAGGTCGAGGTGCTCGGCCACACGGCGCGGACATTCGAGGTCTCGGGGCACCACTACGGGCTCGTGCCGCTGAGCGACCTGCCCGAGGGAGCCGTCCTTCGGTACGAGGTGCGCCTCGACGGCGAGCCGGTCTGGCCGCCGCCGGGGAGCACCCGCCCGCCGAGCACGATCCGCACCCGCGAGGGCGAGGATCAGGCGCGGCTCGTCTTCGGGTCGTGCCGTGTGGGAGCGCCACAGCGGGAGCCGTACACGCTCCCGCCCGGCCGGGAGCACGGCTTCGGCGTCGACGCGCTCTGGGCCTACTCGCGCCGGCTCCAGGCCGGCATCGAGCAGTGGCCGGACGGCCTGCTCCTGTGCGGCGACCAGGTGTACGCCGACGAGGTCTCGCCCGAGACTGCCGAGTTCATCCGCTCCCGCCGCGACACGTCGCAGCCGCCGGGCGAGGAGATCGCCGACTTCGAGGAGTACACCCGCCTCTATCGCGAGGCCTGGAGCGACCCCGACATCCGCTGGCTGCTCTCGACCGTCCCGAGCCTCATGATCTTCGACGACCACGACGTGATCGACGACTGGAACATCTCGTGGCGGTGGCTCCGGGAGGCGCGCGCGCAGCCCTGGTGGCATGCGCGGATCACGGGGGCGTTCATGGCCTACTGGATCTACCAGCATCTCGGCAACATGTCGCCTCCCGAGCTCGACGGCGAGGCGATGTACCAGACGGCAATCGCAGCCGGCGGCGACGTCGGGCCGGAGCTCGAGCGCTTCGCAGAGGGCGCCGACCGCGAGTCGGCCGCGACGCGGTGGGCGTGCTGTCGCGACTTCGGACGTTCGCGCGTGCTCGTGGTCGACTCCCGCGCGGCCCGGGTGCTCGACGACGACCACCGCGACATGGTCGACGCCGAGGAGTGGGCCTGGATCGTCGACCGAAGCCACGAGGCGCTCGACCACCTCGTGATCGTGAGCACGCTGCCGGTCTTCATGTCTGCCGGGGTGCACTCCCTCGAGGCGTGGAACGAGGCCGTGTGCGCCGGCGCGTGGGGCAGGCCGGCCGCGTGGCTCGGCGAGCGGATGCGGCGGGCGCTCGACCTCGAGCACTGGCCCGCGTTCCAGGCGTCGTTCACCGGCATGGTCGACCTGCTGCGCGACGTCGCCGGCGGCAGCCGGAGCGGCCGCCCGCCGGCCTCCATCACGCTCGTGGGCGGCGACATCCACAACGCCTACATCGCGGAGGTCTCGCTGGGTCGCCGCGACGACGCGCGAAGCCGCGTCCATCAGCTCGTGTGCTCGCCGTTTCGCAACCCGCTCTCGCCGTCGCAGCGGCGGCTCGTGAAGCTGGCGGATTCGGCGATCATCGCGGGCGCGATGCGCGGGCTCGCCCGGCTGGCCGGCGTGAAGCCGCCGAGCGTCCGGTGGCGGTTCCGGGCCGGGCCGACGTTCCACAACTCGATCGGCATCGTCGCGCTCGACGGCCGCCGGGCCGAGGCGGCGATCTACCGGTCCGACGAGGGCGAGCCCTCCGCCGCGCTGCGGTCGCTCCACGCCCGCGTGCTCGCCGACGGGCCCCGGGCCGTCGGCGGCGACGGCGCCGGCTGAGCGGCCGCCTCGACGGGCGCGCCGAACCTGACGAGCCAGCCGCCGAAGGCCGCGGTGCAGAGCGCGAACCAGCCCCATCCGAGGATCAGCCCGGCGATGACGTCCGAGAGCCAGTGCAGGTCGAGCAGCACGCGGCTGCATGCGACGGCCACGGCGATTCCCACAGCGAGGCCGGCCGAGGGCGGCCTTCTGCGCCGGGCGGGCGGCGGCGGCCGGCGAGCAGGGCCAGGGCGGCGAAGAAGGCTGCGGCCGTCGAGGAGTGGCCGCTCGGAAACGACGGCCCCAGCGTGGCTGCGGCCGGCTCGATCGCCGGCCGGGCCCGGTCGACGGCGCCCTTCACGGCGTTCGTCGCCAGCGAGTCGCCGAGGGTCACGGTCGCAAGGTAGACCGGGATCCACCGGCTGGGGACGCGCACCCACTCGACGGCGCCGACGACGACGGCGATTGCGATCACCCACTCGGTCGACGCCAGGCTCGTGATCGCCTCGAGGATCCGGTGCGATGTCGCCCCGCCGTGATCCCGGGCCCAGCTCGCCGCGGACGAGTCGATGCCGGCGAGGGCGTCGCTCCGGCGAACGGCGAGCGCGAGCAGCCCGACGGCGATGCCGGCCGCGGCGGTGGCGGCGAGCGCCAGGGTCAGCGCCAGACCGGTCACGACCTCCGCGTCGAGCCGGCTCCTGACGAACCGTGCGACGCGGCTGCGGCTGCGGAGCTCCGCGGCTGCGGCGGCTCCGGGCGCCCGTCCCCACCACGTGCGCAGGGCGGCCGCCACGGCGCGCCAGGCCAGGAGCCCCGCGGCGGTCGAGACCAGGATCAGGGCGACGACCGGCACGCGAACCAGTTTGCCCCTGACCCGATGCGGGAAAACCGCGGTCATGGCCGCTGTCCAGCAACAGGTGACGCGCACGCATGATGCGCACCGGGATGCCGGCGCACGCGGCCGGCGCTCGCCGCTCGATCCCCGGGCCGTCTCCGGGCGTCTCGGGCGCACCATGGCAGGCCATCCGGTGCGCGCGTTTCTCGTCGTCGCCCTTGTGGGGTTCGCGCTTCTTGCCGCCGCCGCCGCCGCCGCCGGCTGGGCGCTCCAGCACTACGCGTTGCCTGAGAACGGGTTCGGCCACCGGGACGAGCACGTGAACGTGTGGCTGGCGGACCATCGCACCGCGCTTCGCACCGACGTCTCCCACTGGCTCTCGGGGATCGGCGACGTCTACGCCATCCCGGCGCTCGTCGCCGTGACGGCGCTGGTTGCCGTCGTCATGCGCAGGTGGCGCGCTGCGGCGTTCATCCTGACGGCGATCGCCGTCGAGGCCGCCACGTACCGCGTCGCCACGCTGGCCATCGACCGGCAGCGGCCGCACGTGCGCCGCCTGGACGACCTGCCGGTGAACGACAGCTTCTACTCGGGCCACACGGCGGCATCGGTGGCGGTCTACTGCGGGATCGCGCTCCTGGTCGCGTCCCGGCTGCGGAGCGCCAGGCTTCGGGCCGCCGTCTGGGTGGTCGCGATCGCAATCCCGCTGCTGGTCGGCCTGGCGCGGATGTACCGGGGCATGCACCATCCCACCGACATCGCGGCCGCCCTCGTGATCGGAACCGGCTGCCTGGTCGTCGCCCTCACCGCCGCCCGCGTCGCCGGTGCGGCGGCGCGGAAGGGTTCGCCGGCGTGAGCACGATCGCCGTCATCGCCCACAGCGGCAAGACCGTCGGCGGCGGCCTGCCCGAGCTGCGCCGTGAGCTCGCCCGTCACGGAGTCTCCGGTCCGCTCTGGGCGGAGGTGCCCAAGAGCCGCAAGGCGCCCAGGCAGGTGCGCCGGCTGCTCGATCAAGGGGCCGAGCACTTCTTCGTCTGGGGCGGCGACGGGATGGCGCAGCGGTGTATCGACACGCTCGCCGGGACCGGGCGCACGATGGCGATCGTCCCGGCGGGAACTGCGAACCTGCTGGCCTCGAACCTGGGCATCCCGAAGGACATCGAGGGTGCGGTGGCGACGGGGCTCTTCGGCGCGAGCCGCCCGATCGACGTCGCCAGCATGAACGGCGAGCGGTTCGCGGTGATGGCCGGTGCCGGCTTCGACGCCGAGATGATCGGCGGGGCCGACGGCACGCTCAAGGACCGGCTCGGCCGGGCCGCCTATCTGTGGACCGGTGCGAAGAGCATGCGCACGCCGTCGTTCACGGCCAGGATCCGGGTCGAGGGCAATCCCTGGTACGAGGGGCCCGCGAGCTGCATCCTGGCGGGGAACGTGGGGGCGCTCTTCGCGGGCGTCGAGGTGTTCGCCGACGCGACGCCGGACGACGGCCGGATCGACATCGCCGTCATCACGGCCGAAGGGGTGGCCGAGTGGACGCGCACGGTGGCGCGCACGGTGGCGGGCAGCCCCGAGCGGTCGCCGTTCTTCCGCGTCACGAGGGGCCGTAAGGTGAAGGTCAAGCTCGACCGGAAGGTCCCGTACGAGCTTGACGGCGGGGCCCGGTCGAAGGTCAGGTCCTACCGGCTCGCGGTCGAGCCGGGCGCGATCACCGTGCAGGTGCCGATATCGGCGAACGGCAACGGAGGGGGAGCATCGTGAACACCACCATGTCGGCGGACGTCCAGAGCGGGGGCAGGCGCGTGGCGCACAGCCCGGCGTTCGAGGCGCTGGCCCGGATCGGCTTCGTCGCCCGTGGCGTGATCTACGGGACGATCGGCCTGCTCGCGGTCCAGGTTGCGATCCACTCCTCGAACGAGAAGACGAACCAGCGCGGCGCCATGCAGACCATCGAGAAGCAGCCGTTCGGGCACGGCCTCCTGATCGCCGTGGCGATCGGCCTCGGCGGGTACGCGCTCTGGCGCTTCGTCCAGGCGGCGTACGGCCGCGGGCCGGAGGGCGGCGGCGACAGCTCCAGCTCCGGGCGCATCGTGGCGCTGGCGAGCGGCCTCTCGTACGCCGCGATGTGCGCCCTCGCCGTCGGGGTGCTGCTCGGCAGCTCGAGCAGTTCCGGCAACGCCCATTCGTCGACGGCCGGCGTGCTCAGCTGGCCCGGCGGCCGGTGGATCGTCGGCGCGGCCGGCGTGGTCTTCATCGGCGTCGCCCTCTATCAGGGCTACAAGGGCATCTCGCGCAAGTTCCTCGAGGAGGACAAGACCGAGAAGATGGGGCCGACGGCCAAGCGCTGGATCACGTACATCGGCGTCGTCGGCCATCTGGCCCGCATGGTCGCCTTCGGGCTGATCGGGATCTTCGTGGTGAAGGCAGCGGTCGACTACGCGCCGAAGAAGGCGGTCGGCCTGGACGGCGCGCTCGCCAAGTTGGCGCATCAGTCGTACGGCACCGCACTGCTCCTCGTGGTCGCCGCCGGCCTGGTCGCCTTCGGCCTCTACTCGATCGCCGACGCGCGCTACCGGCGGATCTAGGATCTAGCCTTCGGCGCGTGCCGCCGACGAACGCCGAGCTCGCCTCGTCCCTCGAGGAGCTCGCCGCCCTTCTCGAGCTGGCCGGCGCGAGCTCCTACGCAATCCGGGCGTACCGGCGGGCCGCCGAGCTCGTCCGCACGACGCCCGCCCCGGTCTCCGACCTGGTGCGAGCCGGCCGGGTGCGAGGCCTGCGCGGCATCGGACCCGGGATCGAGGCCCGGCTCCGGGAGCTGGTCGAGACGGGCCGGCTGGCCGAGCTGGAGGAGCTGCGCTCGAGCGCTTCGCCCGAGCTGGCGGCATTCGGGAGGATGCACGGGTTCGCGGCGAAGCGGTTCGTCGACATCGGCGCCGCGCTCGGCGTGCACACCGTCGCCGAGCTCCGTTCCGCGGCGGCGGATGGGCGCCTGCGCGACGTGCGCGGTGTCGGCCCCGACACCGAGGCCCGGATCGTCGCGGCGCTCGCCTCGGAGATCCCCGCCCGCCGCCGGGAGCTCATGTTGAGCGACGCGCGCGCCCTCCTCGGTCGGATCGCGGGCGCGCTCGGCGGCGAGATCGCCGGCGATCCGCGCAGGTGGCACGAGAGCCCCGCGCGGCTCGCCGTGGTCGTCGCCGCCGACGACGCCGACGGGGCCCGAGAGCGGTTCGCGGGCCTGCCGGAGATCGTCGCCATGCTCGACGCCGACACCGGCCTGACGGTCGAGGGTATCCCCGTCGAGCTCGTCACCGCGCCCGCGGGCCGGTTCGGAACGGCGCTCGTCCGGGCGACGGGATCGGAGGATTATGTCGACTCGATCGAGCCGCTTGCCGACGCGCCGGACGAGGAGGCCGTCTTTCGCGCCGCCGGGCTCGACCACGTGCCGCCGGAGCTTCGCGAGCTGCCGGCCGCGCCGCTTCCGGCGGACCTCCTGGACGAGGGCTCGATCCGCGGCGACCTCCACTGCCACACGACCTGGTCGGACGGCCGGGCCACGGTGCGGGAGCTGGCCGAGGCGGCCCGTGCGCGTGGATACGACTACGTCGCGGTCTGTGACCACACGACGAGCGTCGGCGTTGTGCCCGGGCTCGACGCCGACGGCGTTCGCCGCCAGGCCGCCGAGATCGCACAGGTGAACGACGAGCTGGCGCCGTTCCGCGTGCTGCGCGGCATCGAGTGCGACATCCTCCCGGACGGCTCGCTCGACCTCCCCGACGACGTGCTGGCCGAGCTCGACTGGGTGCAGATCTCGCTGCACGCCGGCCAGCGCGCGAAGCGCCGGGAGTTGACCGCCCGCGTGACGCATGCGATGCGGCACCCGGCCGCGTGCTGCCTCAGCCATCCGACGGGCCGCATCGTCGGCCACCGCCCCGAGAACGCGCTCGACCTGGAACGCACCATCGAAACCGCCGTCGAGACGGGCGTGGCACTCGAGGTGAACGGCCTACCGAGCCGGCTTGACCTTGCGGGACACCACGTCCGCGAGGCGCTCGCCGCCGGTGTCGAGATCGTCTGCTCGAGCGACTCGCACTCCGCCGCCGGACTCGCGAACATGCGCTACGCCGTCCACGTCGCCCGCCGCGGCGGTGCGCCGACGTCGGCGGTCGTGAACGCGCTTCCGCTCGCGGCGCTCCTGAAGCGGCGCTAGGTGAGTGATTCCACGGCGCCGCGCGCCTGGACGTCCGTTTGTGAGGGGTTGACGGCCTGTGGTGGGGCTGCGGCTGCGAACCCTTCGCATCGCGGTGTCCTCGGTCGGGTCAATATCACTCGATATTGGCCCTCCCTGCGTCCTTGCGCTGCTCGGTTCTCGCCGCCCATGACATCACGGCGCCGTGGAATCAACCATCTAGGGCTTGCCGCCGCCGGCATTGCCACTCCCGCCGGCGTTCCCGTTGCCGCCCGGGTCGGCCGGTTTGCCGCCGCCGTTCCCGTTGCCGCCCGGATTGGCCGGCTTGCCGCCGCCGTTCCCGTTGCCGCCCGGGCCGGCCGGCTTGCCGCCGCCGTTCCCGTTCCCGCCCGCGCCGGCCGGCTTGCCGACGGCCTTGCCGTTCCCGCCGGGATCCGGCGGCTTGCCGCCGCCCGGGTCAGGCGGCTTCCGCCGCCCGGCACGTCGGTTTGCCCGCGCCCTTGCCGGCGCCGGCGTGCCTGCCGTGGTTCTGGGCGCGACCGCTGTTGCCCGGTCCGGCGGGGGCAAGGCCGGAGCTCGTCCGGTCGGTGGGCCCGCCCGGCGCCGCGACGGGTGGCGCCGGCTTGCGGCCATGGTGGCGAGCGGCATGCGGAGCCGGCGCGGTGGAGTTGTGCGGGACGAAACCCGAGACCGCGTGCCGGGCAGCCGGAGCCGCGCTGATGACGGCGGTGGCGGCGACCGCTGCCAGCGCCGTCTTGGCGGCGACCGCGACCTTGCCGGCCGTCGACACCGCCGTCGTGCCCCACGTGACGGTCGCCCCGCTTGCACCGGCGCCCGCGCCCGCCCCGGCGCCCGTGGTCCCGGCGGCCGCGGCGGTCGTCGCTGCGTGGGCGGAGAAGCCGGGAACGAGGTGGGCCAGCGAGTCGGCAACGTGTGCGCCCGGGACGAGCGCCAGCGAGCCGGCGAGGTTCGCGGCCCGGGCGAGGCGGGCGTGCGCATGGCGGCACTCGCGGCACGAGCCGATGTGGGTCTCGTCCGATGTCCCGAGCGCGGCTGCCTCGAGCAGCCGGCTTCGGACCCGGCTGCACGTCTCGGACGCCGACTCGTGCGAGCGCAGGAGCGCCGACCTGGCGCGGACGAGCAGCGACTCGACGGCCGACGGAGTGGTGTCGAGGACGGCGGCGATCTCGTTCTGCGAGAGGCCGCTCCAGTGGCGCAGCACGAACGCCTGGTGCTGGGCTTCGGGCAGCGTCCACAGCATCCCGCGCACCTCGGCGAGCTCGGCAGCCTCGTCGCGCGACGCCTCGTGCTGCCGGGCCGGCAGGTCCGACTGGTCGACCGGCAGCTCGCGCCGGTCGCGCGCCAGGTTGTAGGCCCGGTGCTTCACCGCAGTGAGAAGCCAGGCGCGCGGGCTCACGAGCACGCGTCCCGTCTCGAGGTGGCGGTGCGCCTGGAGGAACACGTGCTGGACGACGTCCTCCGCATCGGCGCGCTTGCCGGTGAGGTGGAGCGCGTACCGGAACGCCTCGGCCGAGTGCGCCCTGTAGAGCTCCGTGAGCACGCGGCCCGTGTCCGCGCGAACCGCCGATCCTGAGACCACCACCGCGCTGCTCCCCTGTGACGCGATCCCGCAGGAATGCCCTGCGACAGTGATGTATCGGCAGGTCCGGGCTCCGGCTCGATGGGCATTTCGCTACCCGACGAGCTCGGAGGTCAGCACCTGGCCGACCACTCCGGGGACGTACTGCGTCGTGGTCGTCGTCGGCGGAAGCTGGAGCGTCACCCACCGGCCGTTGATCGTGAGGCCGCTCCCGCCGCCGGTCGCGCTCGTCATGTAGAACCACGCGAAGCTCACGATGGTCGTCGAGCCGTTCCCGCTCGGCAGGGTCTGCACGATGGGGATGTACATGAGCCGGGGCGGGAGGCCGTTCGAGTCGTCCCACGCCTGCGGGATCACCTGGTACTGGCCGTTTCCGAGGTTCTGGAGATCCTGGTTCATCTGGTTGTTGCCCGGCGCGATGGTGTTCACGATGTTGCCCGACGGCTGGGAGGCGCCCGACTTCACCGACAGGCACCCGCCCACGACGAGCGTGCCCGCCGGCAGGTTGTCGGAGAGCTCCGGGCCGATGTTCGACGGCGTGCCCTTGTTGACGTTCCCGGAGCAGCTGCCCCCGGTCGTGTTGTCGGTCGTCGGCAGGTCGATCGTGCCGTAGGCCCCGGGCTGGCTCTCCTTGAAGAGCGTCGTGCCGGTGCCGTTGGCGTACGCGTCCACGGTCACCGCGTACGGCGAGACGTGCCCCTTCACCGCCCCCAGGGCCTCGATCCGGGCGACCGCGGTTGCCGAGACCGGGATGGACGACTTGCCGAACACCTTGAGGAAGTAGGTCGGCGCGGTGCGCGACACGGTCACGGTCACCGTGTCGTTGCCGCTCATCGTGACCGTCACCTGGTCGCCGGGGTTGCCGTTCTTGGCGGCCATCTGCTGCGCCGCGGAGCTGGGGCTGCCGCTGGGGATCGCGTCGGCGCCGGCGATCGCTGCGGCGTCCGCCTCGTTCTGGACGGCGCGCCGCTGGACGTACCCGTTGCCGACGTCGAGCACGAGACCGCTGACTCCCAGGAGCGACACCATGAAGAAGCAGATGAGCGGCAGCGTCTGGCCGCGCTGGGCCGCGCCGCGACGGCGTCCGTGAGAGCGTCTGACCACGACAGGAAGACCCGCCGCCCGCGGATTTCCTGCGGGTCTCCTGCGAAGATCACTCGACCGGGTGAGTCAGCCGCCCCCGGCGATCCGCGCCCACCGCCCGGGTGTCATGCCGTAGGCGCGCACGAACTGGCGGGTCATGTGGCTCTGGTCGGCGAAGCCGGCGTCGGCGGCGGCTCGGGCCAGCGGGACGCCCGCCTGGATCGCCGCGCGGGCGAGGCCGAGGCGGCGCATCGTCCGGTACCGGTCCGGGCTCGTGCCGTACGCGCGGCGGAAGTGGCGCGCCAGCGTGTAGCGGTCGAGGCCGGCGATCCGCTCGAGCTGGGCCGCCGGGGTCTGCTCGCCGGCGTGCGCGGCCAGGTGGTCGCGGACGCGCGCCACGGCTGCCAGGTCGATCGGACCGTCGGTCGCCGGCCGGCCGCTCAGCGCCAGCAGTATGCGGGCGACGGTCTCGGCGACCTCGCTGCGGGCGAGCCCGCTCACGGGATCGTCGAGGCCGGCGAGGATGCGGGCGAGATCGGCGGTGGCCGGCGCCGGGTCGTGCACGGGCTCGGCCACGAACGGGAGCGGCCCGCCGCCGAGCGCCTCGCGGACGAGCTCCGGCTCGATGTAGAGGATGCGGTAGGCGAAGCCGGCGTCCGTGCCCGGCCCGCCGTCGTGCACCTCGTCGGGGTGAAGCACATGCAGCTGGCCGGGCAGGCACACGCGGCGGCGGCCGCGGTAGCCGAAGACCTGGACGCCGGCCGTCGTGAGCCCGATCGCGTACGTGTCATGGCGGTGGGGGGCGAAGCCCGTTCCCCGCAGCCGTACCTCGGCCCGCTCGATGCCGGGTGCGCCGGCGCCCAGGCGGATCCGGTCGCACGATCGTTCTAGACCGGCGCCGTCGAGCCCGCGTAGCGTGGGGTGCATGCCGGGACCGTACCGCTGGGACGCCGTCGGATCGCTGGTCGTCTCCGCTCTTGCGATCATGGGGACTCCCGGGCCGGCCACGATCAGCCTGACGGCCGCCGGATCGGCCTACGGGATGCGGCGCTCGCTCGGCTACCTGGCCGGCATCATCGCCGGCACCGCGGCCGTGCTCCTCGCCGTCGCCACCGGCATCACGGCCGCGCTGCTCGCCCTGCCGGCGGTGCGCCCGGCGCTGATCGCGGCCGGGGCCGGCTACATCCTCTGGCTCGCCTACCACATCGCGACCGCACCGCCGCTCGCTGCGGGCGGCGGCGATGCGGCCGCCGCCCCCGGACTCACCGGAGGCGTGCTGCTCGGCGTCGCCAACCCCAAGGCGTGGATCGCGATCGCTGCGGTCTTCGCCGGCGCCCGGCTGGCCCATGGCGCGGCGTCCGACGCGGCCGCCAAGGTCGCCGTCCTCGCCGTCATGATCGTCGTCATCAACACCACATGGCTGGCGGCCGGCTCCTCGCTCGCGCCGCTCCTGCGGCATCCCCGGCACGCTCGCGTGGTGAACGCCGCGCTGGCGGGCGTGCTCGTCGCCGCAGCCGGGCTCACGGTGGCCCGCCCGTGATAATCGGTTGACTTGGGCTTCCTGATGCTGTAATTCACCGGGGCACGGGGCCGCGGCGGACGGGCGGCCCGGGAGGGGGATGGCAATGCGGAAGCTCGGGCAGGCGCTCGCGCTGCTCGTCATGGCGACCTGCGCCGCGGCTGCGGCCGCGTTCGTGCTGCTCGCGGTGCAGTACCACCGGTTCTCGACCGAGATCCACCGCTCGGAGGCGCCGCTGCCGGCGACCATCCGCGCCGCCCTGCCGCCGTCGAGAGGCACGCTCGACCGGCCCCAGGTCACCCTGGTGCGCGGGTCGGGCGGCCTCGCCTCCGGCGGCCTCGTGCTCTTCCGCACGGTGCCCGGCGCCGGAACGACCGCGTTCCTGTCGGTGCCGCCGAGCGCGGTCCTCGAGGGGCGGCGGGTGAGCGGGCAGTCGATCCCGCGCCTGGTGCACGTCCTCCGGACGGCGCTCGGGATCCAGGTGGCGCACGTGGCCGTCATCGACCTTGCGAACGTCTCGCGGCTGGTCGACGGCATCGGCGGGATCGAGCTTCGCAACCCGGCCCGGCTCGAGCTCCCGGTCTCGCCGTCGCGCACGTGGCGCTTTCCGGCCGGGACGCTGCGCCTGAACGGGCCGCACACGGCGGTCTACCTGCGGCAGGGAGCGCCCGGAAGCGAGCAGCGCGACCGGGCCGAGCGGCGTGTGCTTCGCGCCATCGTCGGGCACGCGCTCGAGCCCACGAGCGTCGGCGACCTCCAGTCCACCGGCACCGCCGTCGCGCATTCGGCCGTGACCGACCTGACCGATGCCGATGTGCTCGGCCTGGTCTGGGACCGGCTCCAGAGCCGGCACGTCGTCCAGTGCACGCTGCCCGAGAACACGGCCGCCGAGTCGGGCAGCGGCCCGGGCATCGTCGCCGGGTTCCTGGCGCCCGGCGCCTCCGCACGCGCCGCCGGCTGCGCCGGCACCACGATCGCGCCCACCCCGTACCTGCCGCCGAAGGCCGTGGTCGCGATCGTGCAGCACTACGGCGCTTCGGCGTTCGCCTTCGTCGCCGCCGCGGCGGTCCTCATGGCGCTCGCGATGGCCGTCCTTTTCGTGCGGATGCGGGTGCGCGCTCCGGCTCCGGCCGCGAGCACGGGAGCCCGGATCGCCGGCGCGGCCCGCGCGGCCATGCGCCGCTCCGAGGAGCTCACAACCCGGGCCGCCCGGGCCGGGAGTCACCTCGTCGAGTGGGGACGGACGGCCGTCCCGCGGATCCGGCCGCCGGAGCGGGACGCCGGCGTGCTCGCCCTTCCGGCCGAGGCGATGGGCCTCCGGGCGCGGGTGCGCCGCTTCGCCTACATGCACCAGGACGCGCTCTGGGTCGGCGTTGCGGCAACGATCGTCGCCACGACGGTCGCCGCCGTCCTCATCGCCGCCTAGGGCGGCAAAGCGGAGGCGGGCGCCGGGCCCGCCCCCGCTTCGAGCGGGCCGGTCAGGCCCGCGGGCGGCCGTCGACGAACGCCCGGTGCACGGGGAAGTCGTCGAGCTGCTCCGGCTCCGGCAGGCCGTGCCGGGCGCGCAGGGCCGCGAATCCCTCGCCGGCCACGAACGCCGCGAAGACCTCCGCCGACGGGCATGTGTCGACGAGGACGATGCCGTCGGGTGCGCGCAGGCAGACGTGAAGCATCAGGTTCCCGGGCGGGATCTCGGCCACCATCGCGTCGTAGCGGGCAAGGAGGTCGTCAGGGTCTCCCGCGAACCTCCAGATCGAGGCGTGCACGGAGCGAGCGTACCGCGCCCGCAGGCCCGGGGACAGTCCCTGAACATTTCGCGCGCGCTTCGTTGCGATCGTGCGACGGTTGGGGATCAGCGCCGCTCCGCGAGCGGCTTCTCGGGGATCAGGATGACCGCCAGGAGCCCGAGGAGCGCGAGCGGCGCCGCGACCAGGAACACGGCCTGCACGCCGTCCACGACCCCGCCGCCCGCGCGGGCCGCGAACACCGCGCCGAGGACGGCCGCGCCCACGGCGCCGCCCAGCGCCCGGAAGAAGCCGGTGACGGCGGTCGCGACTCCGAGCTCGCGCCGCTCGACGCTGTTGTGGACGGCGACGATCAGCACCTGCGTGACCATGCCGAACCCGAGGCCGAACACCGCGAGCCCGGCTCCGGTCGCGGCCTGCGACCGCTCGCCGGCGATCGCGGCCAGCAGCACGAGCCCGGCGGTCATCGCCGCCAGGCCGGCGACGGGGAAGCGCTTGTAGCGCCCGGTGCGGGCGATGCTGCGCCCGGAGAGGGTCGTCGAGACGGTGATCCCGAGCATCGCCGGCGCCAGCAACAGGCCGGCCTCGGTGGGGGTCGCGCCGGTGGCCGTTTCGAGGAAGACCGGAACGAAGACGGTCACGGCGAAGAGCGACGCCGTGGCCAGGAAGAGCGCGGCGCTGGTGGCGGCGACAACGCGCGTCCGCAGGAGATGGAACGGGACGATCGGGTCGGCCGCGCGGCGCTCGCGGGCTGCGAGCGCGGCGGAGAGCCCGGCGGCCGCCGCGGCGAGCCCGAGGATCTGCGCGGAGCCCCACGCGTAGCGCTGCCCGCCCCAGACGCAGACCAGCATGAACGCCGCCGTGGCGCCGGCCAGGAGCGCGGCGCCCAGGACGTCGAGCGCGCCCTCGGCCCGTGCGACGGCCGGCGCCGGCAGGCGCAGCCCGAGGCCGAGGAGCGCGAGGACGCCGACCGGGAGGTTCACGAAGAACACCCACCGCCAGCCGGCGTGCTGCACGAGGACGCCCCCGACGAGCGGGCCGACGATTGTGGCGACGGCGAACGTCGCCGCGATGTAGCCCTGATAGCGCCCGCGCTCCCGGGGAGCGACGAGGTCGCCGACGGCCGCCATCGCAAGCGTCATCAGGCCGCCCGCGGCCGCGCCCTGCACGGCGCGCAGGACGACGAGCTGGGGGATGTCCTGGGCGGCGCCGCAGAGCGCCGACGACGTGACGAACAGGGCGAGCGCGACCTGGAGCCAGGTGCGGCGGCCGTGGCGGTCGCCGAGCTTGCCCCAGAGCGGCGTCGTCGCGGCGGCCGAGACGACGTAGGCGGTCACGACCCACGAGAGGTCGGTCAGGCTTCCGAGGTCGGAGGCGATCACGGGCAGGGCGGTGGCGAGGATCGTCTGGTCGAGCACGGCGGGCAGCATCGCGAGCACGATCGCCGCGAAGGGGATTCCGACCGCGGCGGCCGGCGCGGCCCGGTCTGTGAATGTCGGTGAGTCGGTCATGCCGGTAGTGTTACACAAATCTTGTAGTCGCTCAAATCTTGTAAGGAGACGCGGTATGCTGCACGCATGGAAGCCACCGGGTTGCGGGAGCGGAAGAAGCAGCACACCCGCGAGCTGATCGCCGAGACGGCCCGCAGGCTCTTCGCCGAGCGGGGATTCGAGCGCGTGACCGTCGCCGAGGTCGCCCGCGTCGCCGACGTCTCCCAGCAGACGGTGTTCAACTACTTCCCGCGCAAGGAGGACCTGGTCTACTGGCGGCTGGAGTCGTTCGAGGAGGAGCTGCTCGCAGCCGTCCGCGACCGTCCGCCGGGCGAGTCGGTGCTGGCCGCGTTCGGCCGCTTCCTGCTCGTCCAGCGAGGGCTTCTGGCGAGCGACGACCCGGCGGCCCGTGACCGGCTCGCCGCCGTCACGCGGATGATCGTCGAGAGCCCGGCGCTCCTGGCGCGCGAGCGCGAGGTCTTCGCCGCCTACACCGATGCGCTCGCAGCGGCGATCGCCGCCGAGCCGGGGTCGGGCGGCGAGGTCGAGGCCCGGGTGGCCGCGAGCGCGATGATCGGCGCGCACCGGGCGCTCGTCGACCACGCCCGTCGCCGGATCGCCGAGGGTGCCGAGCCGAGGACGGTCTCGCGCGAGGTGCGGGCGCGCGGGAAGGCGGCGCTCGCGCTGCTCGACCGCGGCCTCGGCGGCTACGCGGTCAGGCGCGGGCCGCGCCGCGTCCCGCCGCGCGCGCGCTGATCGGGTGCTCCGCGCTACGGCGCACGGCCACCGCAACGGCGGCCACCGCGAGCGCGCTGACACCGGAGACGGCGAACGCCAGCTCGGTGCCGCCGCGGGCGGCGAGCCAGCCCGCGAGCACGCCGCCCGCCGGGCCGGCGCCGTTGAAGGCGAAGTAGTAGAGCCCGATCACGCGGCCCCGGAGCGGCCCCGGAGTCGAGAGCTGGACTGTCGAGTTCGCGGCGGACGTCCACAGCGTGAAACAGGCGCCGGCGACGAAGAGCAGGACGGCGGCGGCCGTCGCGTCGCGCAGCGGCGCGACCGCGAGCTGTGCGACACCGAACCCGGCCACCGCGCCGACGAGGACGGTCCAGCTGGCCCGCCCGAGCGACGCGGAAAGGAGCGCTCCCAGGAGCGCGCCGGCCCCGAACGCGGCGGTCACGAGCCCGAAGACGCCGGCGTCGGACCCGAGCGTCTGGCCCGCCAGCACCGGCAGGAGGACGTTGAAGTTGAACGAGAGCGTGCTGACGACGAAGACGATCACGAGCGCCAGGAGCGTCGCGGGCGACCGGCGGACGTACGCCAGCGCCTCGGCGGTCCCGCTCAGGAACCGCGGCGGGCGGTCGGGCCGCTCGACCGGGTGCAGATCGGCCGCGCGCATCGCGGCGAGCCCCGCCAGCACCGCGAGGTAGCTGGCGGCGTTCAGGGTGAAGCACGCGCCGACGCCCACGGTGGCGACGAGCGCGCCGCCGACCGCCGGGCCGACCACGCGGGCGGCATTGAACAGGCTGGAGTTGAGCGCGACCGCGTTGGGCAGCTCGTCGGGGCCGACCATCGCGAAGGTGAGCGCCTGGCGGGCGGGCGCGTCGAGCACGAGGACGACGCCGCGAAGAGCGGTGAGGAGCTCGACGTCGAACGCGGTCACGTGGCCCGCGAGCGTGAGCCCGGCCAGGATCGCCGCCAGGACGAGCGCCGCCGCCTGGGTGCCCATCACCGTCCTGCGAGCATCGAGCCGGTCGACCAGGACGCCGGCGAAGAGGCCGAAGACCGTGAACGGCAGGAACTGGCACAGCGCCAGGATGCCGACCGCCACGGGCGAGTGGGTGAGCTCGAGCACGAGCCACGCGGCGGCGATGTTCTGCATCCACGTGCCGCTGACCGAGACGATCTGGCCGGCGAAGAAGAGCCGGTAGTTGCGGTGGCGGCGGAGGCTGGCGAACGTGCGGCGGTTGGCGCGCCGGAACGCGGCCGTCACGCCGGGCTCTCGTCGCGCATCAGGAGCGCCAGGGGCTCGAGGGCGGCCTGGAGCGCGCGCAGCTGTTCGTCCGAGAGCCGGCGCATGCGGTCGGCCAGCCAGGCCGTGCGGAGCCGGCGGGTCGAGCGCAGCAGCTTTCGGCCCGGCCCGGTCAGGTGAAGGCCGACGCGGCGGCGGTCGCCCTCGACGGGGCCGCGCACGACGAGTCCCGCCGACTCGAGCCGGTCGACGTACCCGCTCATCGCGGGTGCCGACATCCGCTCATGGCCCGCCAGCTCGCGGACGCCGATCCCGGGCTGCTCGCGGATGGCGGCGAGGAGCGCGATCTGGCCGACGGTCGCACCCATCGGCAGGGCCTCGCGGCGCAGGTCGCGGTTCAGGTGAAGCAGCAGCGGACGCAGCTCCTCGGCCAGCGTTTCGGCAGGGGAGATCGTTAACATCGTTAACGAAGTGTAGCAGCGGGCAGGCGGTCGACCACCACCACGCGCCGATCCGTCGCAAGCCTGCCGCGGCCGTCGGGCGGCGCCGTGAGTGCGATCGCGTCGGCGGCGGCCCACTCGCGCATGACGCCCACGGTCAGCCACGCGCCGTCGCTTCCGTAGCGCACCTGGGCCTCGAACTCCAGCGTCGTGAGCCGGCCGATGTCGTCCCATGAGAGCGTCATACCCAGTTGATCGGCGGCCCCCGGCCGGAGCGATTCCCCTGGCCGGACATCCGTGCTCACCGCCCGCCACCGCCCGGCGTACCGCGATCCGGGGAGCCGGGTCGCGGGCTTCCCGCAGCTTGACGCCGGAGCGCCCGCACCGTACCGTGAGCCATGTTGCGCCGGAGGGGACTTGCAGCGGCAGGGGCGGCGCTCGCGCTCTGCGCGGGCGTGTACGGCGTGGCGCTCGCCGGCCGCTCGCCGGCCGCCGGGAGCGCGACGGGCGAGGGCCACGTGCGCGTGAACCAGGTCGGCTACCCGCAGGCGGGCGGCAAGCGGGCCTACCTGATGACGAGCGTGGCCGCCGCCGGCGCCCGCTACTCGCTGACCGGCGCTGACGGGCAGACGGTCGCGGCGGGGCGCGTCGGTCCCGATCTCGGCCGCTGGAGCCGGCGCTTCCCGCACGTGTATCCGATCGACTTCTCGCGCGTGCGCCGCACCGGGGCGTTCACGCTCTCGGTCGCCGGCCCGGCGCCGGCGTCGGCGCCGGTCGTGGTGGGTGCGGCCTCGCGCCTCTACGCCGCACCGATCCGAAACGCGCTCGCCTTCTACCGCGTCCAGCGCGACGGGCCCGACATCGTGCGGTCGCCGCTTCGCGCGGCGCCGTCGCACCTGAACGACGCCGACGCGATGACCTACCGCACGCCGAAGGTCGACGGGGACGGCGCGTTCACCGGCGATCTCGCGCCGCTCGGCGTGCGGGTCGACGCCGCGGGCGGGTGGTGGGACGCCGGCGACTACCTGAAGTTCGTACACGCCACGGCGTACACCGACGCCGTGCTCTTCATGGGGATCCGCGACCTCCCGGCGCAGATGGGCGCCCGCGCCGGCCCGGCCGACTTCACGGCCGAGGCGGGCTTCGGCGCCCGCTGGCTCCTGCGCATGTGGGACGACCGCACCCGGACGCTCTACTACCAGGTCGGGATCGGGAACGGCAACGACGCGACGGTGAGCGACCACGACATCTGGCGCCTGCCCCAGGCCGACGACACCTACGGCGGCCACGACGCGGCGTTCCGCTACATCCGCCACCGGCCGGTCTTCCGGGCCGGCCCGCCCGGCTCGCCGGTGAGCCCCAACCTGGCCGGCCGCGACGCGGCTGCGCTCGCGCTCTGCGCGCAGGTCTTCCGTTCCAGCCACCCGCGGCTGGCCCGGCGCTGCCTCGTCTCGGCCGAGCACCTCTACGACCTCGCCGACACCTCGCCGAGCGGCCATCTCACCACCGCGATCCCGTTCGACTTCTACCCGGAGTCGGAGTGGCGAGACGACCTCGAGCTCGGGGCCGCCGAGCTGGCGCTTGCGCTGGAGCAGCCGGGCGCGCCGCGCGGCCTCCCGCACCGCGACCCGCGCCGCTACCTGCGGCTCGCCGCCCACTGGGCGCACGCCTACATCCACGGGCCGAACGACGCCGCCGACACGCTGAACCTCTACGACGTGAGCGCGCTCGCCCATGCCGACCTGATCCGGGCCATGCGCGGGCGCGACCACGGGCTGGCCGTGACCCGTGCCGGGCTCCTGGCCGACCTGCGCCGGCAGCTGGCCGTCGGCATCGCGCAGGGCACGAACGACCCGTTCGGGTTCGGCTACGGCTGGGCCCAGTACGACACGACGACGCACGGCACCGGCCTGGCCGTCACGGCGGGCCTCTACGACCGGCTGACCGCCACCCACCGCTACGCGCCGCTCGGGATGCGCTGGCTCGGAAACGTGCTCGGAGCCAACGCCTGGGGGTCGTCGTTCATCGTCGGCGACGGGCGGGTCTACCCGCACTGCACGCAGCATCAGGTCGCGAACATCGCCGGCTCCCTGGACGGCAGCGCGCCGGTGCTCGCGGGCGCCGCCGTCGAGGGCCCGAACTCCGAGGCTGCGAGCGGCCGGCTCCCGCACATGCGGGCCTGCCCGGCGGGCGGCGGCGACCGGTTCGCGCGCTTCAACTCGGCCGCCGTCTACCGCGACAACGTCGAGTCGTACTCGACGGTCGAACCGGCGATCGACCTGACGGCCACAAGCCCGCTGGCGTTCGCGCTCGTGGCGGCCGGCGGGTTCTGAGGGCCCGGCGCGCATCTAGCCCTGCGGCGCCCACGGCGCATCGGTGACCAGCCGGACGCCGCGCGGCCCGATCCGCCCCGAGATGGTGGCGAGCGCGGCCGCGGTGTCGGTCGGGAACGACACGTGCAGGACGCCTGAGGCCGCGCCGCTCAGCCGCAACCGCGCGCTCACGCGCCACGTGCGCCGGTCCCACACCGCCCGGCCCGAGACGGCGAGGTCGGACACGAGCCTCGTCCGGTCGAACCGGATCCGGAGCGGAGAGTGGCTGAGGTATCCGCCGGTGATGGTGTAGGCGCCGCCGCGCAGCCCGTGCCCGCGGGCCGTGTACATGAGGTTGTACCAGCGCGCGAGCGCGTCGCCGACGGTCTGGGCCGCGACCCAGCCGGCCCGCCGCGCCTGCGGCCCTGACCGTCCACCGGCCGCCTGGGGCGCCTGCGCGAGCGTGCGCGGGAACTGTGCGAGGGCGATCGGCGGCATCGCGGTCACGCACGCGGTCGAGCCGGTCGCGAGCGTGCGCAGGAAGCGGCGGACGACGTGCGACGCGCAGTGCTGGAAGTCGTAGAGCGCGGTGACGTGGGCGGTGTTCGGCACCTCGACCAGCGTCGCGTTGGGAAAGGCGGTCGCGACGTGCCGGGCGTCCGCGACCGGCGTCGACTGGTCGAGCTCGCCGTTCAGCACCAGCACGGGCATCGCCGGGCGCGCCCCGCCGCCGGGGAACGGCCGCGGCCCGATCCGGGGCCGGGGCCAGTCGAGGCAGCCGCGCACCAGCTCGCGCTCGACGCCGGTGCGAAGCCACACGCGGTTCGGGAACGGGGCGAACGCCGCCGGCGAGAGGGCGCGGATCGCCCGCCGGAGCGTCGCCCGGCGGGCTGCCGGCGGCTCCGTCTTCGCCCACACCGTGGGGTAGTCGTGGCAGGCCACGGCGAGGTAGTCGCCCACCGAGTAGCCGCTCGGGCTGCCTCCCGGCGCGTTGAACGACGCGTCCTCGGCGGCCAGTCGCATGATCGGCGCGCGATCGCCGCGGCGGAGGGCCGCCAGGGCGCCGGGGAGGTCGCGGAAGACGGTGTAGGTGTAGGTCGCGTCGTAGACCAGCTCTCCGAGCTCGACCGGCCCGAGCCGGACGCGCCGGCGAACGCCGTCGGCATCCGTGCCGGTCCCCGCGACCGGGTGCCGCGCGAGCCGGTTCGCGAGCGCCCGGATCGTCCCCAGGATGCGCGGGCAGCGGCCGGCCCTGCGGCAGACGGCGCGCCAGGCCGAGCGCAGCGCGGCCGACGACTCCCGCTCGAACGGGTCGAAGGCGTTGTCGAAGGCCGCGTCGAGCACCACCGCCCGGGTGCGGTTCGGGTGCCGCACGGCGAAGACCTGTGCCGCGTACGTGCCGTACGAGTCGCCGTAGACGTCCACCTCCGGCACGTGCAGCCTGCGCAGGACCGCCGCCATGTCGTCGGCCACGGCCGCCGTGCCGTAGGCCCCCGCCGTGCGCCCGAGCCGGCGTGCGCACGCGGCGGCGGCGGCCGGGTAGGGCGGGATGCCGCGCTGGAGCGCCGGGCAGTCGATCGCGCCCGACGAGCCCGTGCCGCGCTGGTCCATCACGATCAGGTCGTGGCGGCGGTGGAGCTTCCCCAGCATGAAGAGGTAGGTGCTCGCCGACCCGATCGAGCCGTAGCCCGGTCCGCCCTCGAAGGCCACGACCGGCTCGAGCGGCGGCTGCGAGCGATCGGTGTGGCGGGCGACGGCGTAGCGGACGGTGATCCGGCCGAGCCCGGGGTGGTCGCGGTCGAGTGGTACCCGGATCGAGCCCGCCCGGGCCGCCGGCGCGACCGCGACGGCGGCCGCGACGGCCGCCATCGTCACCGCCCACATCCGGATCCCCACGGCCCCGGAGTGTCCCACATCGCCGGCCCGTGATCCGCCTTGTTGCTCTGCGGGTAACCCATGGGATAGAGTGGCCGACGGTCTTCGTGAGGGGGTGGGCCTCTGAGCGTCCGGAGCAGGTAAGCAGCGTCGTGCCGTGCGCGGCCGGTCGTCGGCCATGCACGGAAGCATGTTCTTGTCCTTGGAGGGAAGGATGAAACGCATCGTCGCGCTGGCCCTTGTCGTCCTCGCGGCCCTCGCCGGGCCGGCGGTGGCGCGGGCTGACGACTATGGCAACACCCTGTGCCAGCAGCGGCCGTTCATGTGCCTCGATCCGTACCACTCGATCGGGAAGAACGGCACGTATACGGGCCACGACGAGCCCACTGTGCAGTTCATCTCGCACAGGCCGGGAACCGGAGGCAAGGACCTCCTCTACTACGTGAAGCTGCCCACCGACGCCCAGATGAAGCCGAAGCAGAACGGCACGGGCGGGACGTGGGACTTCCAGCGGCGGGCGACGTTCTGGTTCAGCATCACGATGTGCGACACCGAGTCGTCGCCGAACTACACCAAGAAGTGCACGCCGAACAGCGACAAGAACGCGCGGTTCCGGAGCACGAACCCGAAATCGCCGCACTACCTCGGCAAGGCACCAGGCAGTGCATTCATGGAGCTCCAGTTCTACGGCCCCGGCTGGGTGCCGCAGTTCGACGGCTTCGGGTGCACCACCACCAAGTGGTGCGCCAACCTGACGATCGACAGCCTGTCGACCGCGGACAACACCGGCGTCTCGCAGAACGACGACTGCCTGAACAACCACTTCCTTGCCGGCATCGAGCCGATCAACTGGGCGTACATCACGAAGAGCGGCAAGTCGCTCGCGCCCGCCAATCCGCTGTCGCTGTCCGACGGGGACGGGACGGGGCTCAGCGTCGACCCGAAGAAGGTGCTGCTCTTCAACCCGGGCGACATGCTGCGCGTGCACATGCACGACACGCCGGCCGGATACCGGATCGACATCAAGGACCTGACGACGGGCCAGAGCGGCTCGATGACGGCCAGCATCGCGAACGGCTTCGGCCATGTCCTTTTCCAGCCGAACGCCAAGAAGTGCCACGTCGCCCCGTACGCCTTCCACCCGATGTACAACTCGGCGGTGGCGCGCGGGTCGCTGTGGGGCGCCCACAACACCAACGTTGGCGCCTCCGACGAGATCGGCCACTTCGAGTACTGCAACGCCTTCAACCCCTCGACCGGCGAGTGCACGAGCCCGGGCGCGCAGGATCCCACGCTCGACGCCGACGACGAGTTCTGCATCGACGGATCGAACTATCCGGGGGCGTCGCCGATCATCGGCTGCGTGCTCGACGACGGCGACTTCGACGGGCCCGCGTACCAGCTCACCTGGCCGGGCACGTGGAAGAAGCCGAAGGTCGACCGCAAGTTCCACGGCACGCCCTTCATGTTCACGTCTCCGTCCTCGAACGGCAAGGCGCTCGAGAAGGTCACCTTCGAGAACGACCTGCCGCGCATCGAGCGCGGGGACGAGCCGGGGAACCCGGTTCCCGGGTGCGACGCCTTCACGGGCGCGCACTGCACCAACCCGCCGATCGGAGCGAAGTTCTATCCGATCTACACCCTGACCCGGTCGAGCGGCCGCTGCTGGTTCCAGCAGGGCGGCAGGCACATCCCGGGCACGACCAACACCTTCGGTGGCAACTCCGCCACCGAGTACGGCACCAAGGTGGGATTCAACACCTACGCCGACGTCGGCTGGCAGACGATCACGCTGGCGGAGGTCTTCCACCGCAACCTGCACGGGAACCCGTGCGTGACGTAGCACGCTGATCGAGATCCCGGGGCGGCCGTCGCGGCCGCCCCGGGATCAGGTTCCGCCGCCGGTCGCTGCGGTCGCGCGGAGGATCCCCACGCGGACGTGGACGACCCGGCCGGCCACGACGCGCACGGTTCGCGGCCGTGACCAGCCGGGGCCGATCGCGTAGCGCCCGGGAGGGAACGCCACGCGGAAGCGGCCCTTGGCGTCGGCGCGGACGCGCCGGGTGGTGCCGCCGCCCGAGACGACGAAGACGCCGTGCGCGAGCGGGGTCGGGTGGCAGGTGAGGGAGTCCTTGCCCGTCGGCGTCGGGCAGACGGGCTTGCCGCCCCACACGACGCCGGCGATCCACCCCCGCGGCTGCGCCCCGCCGGCCACGCCTCCGCCACAGGCGGCGGCGAGGACGACCGTTGCGACGAGTGCCGGGACGAGTCGCATGCCTCTTGGACGTCCTACGGCGGCCGGTGGTTCCCGGTTTGGGGAGCCCCAGTGGTTCAGGCCTGCCAGACGACCGGGAAGCGCGGGTCGTGCATCGGCGCGCCGGCCGGCAGCGTCTCGGCGAGGCCGGGGAACTCGGGCGAGGTCTTCCAGCCGCGCGGGGCGTGCACGACGTCGTCGCCCAGGAAGCGGATCGAGAATGCGCGCCGGCGGCGGTCGGCGCCGCCCGCGGCGTGCAGCGCGAGCATGTGGAAGAAGACCGCGTCGCCCGGCTCGAGCGCCCAGCCCACGATCGGGAACGCCGAGCGGTCGGCCTCGATGTCGGGCAGGTCGGCCAGGCTGCCCTCGGGAAACCATTTCGCCTGTCCGTCCATGAACGTCCGCGGCATGAGCCACGGGCCGAGGTGGGACCCGGCCACGAACTCGAGCGTCGACTCCCGCGAGACGGGGTCGACCGGCATCCAGACCGAGCATGTCTGGCGGCCGTCGACGTTGTAATACGGCTGGTCCTGGTGCCACGGCGTCGGCTGGCGCGTGCCGGGCTCCTTCACCAGCATGTGGTCGTGGAAGAGCCTGACCGTCGAGGATCCCATCAGGCGTCCGGCGATCGCGGCCGCGGCCGACTCGCGGATCACCCGCTCGTACTCGCCGATCCGGTCCCAGTTGCAGAAATCCTCCACGAACCGGCCGGCGTCCTCGGGGCGGCTCGCCACCAGGGCCCGGGGGCTGGGCTCGGCCAGGTTTCGCTCGATGCCGCGCTCGATGAGGGCGACGTCCGCGGGCGTGAACGCGCCGCGGATGCGGACGGCGCCGTCGCGCCGGAACGCCTCGACCTGCTCGTCGGAGACCTGCATCGACCTCGCGCGGCTCGGAGGCGCCTAGCCGCAGCCGTCGGGCTTCGGCGAGTACGGGCCCTCGATCTCGGGCTTCGCCTGGAACGACGAGTTGCAGCCGCAGGTCGACTGCACGTTCGGGTTCTCGAAGCTGAATCCGGCGCCCATCAGGCCGTCCTTGAAGTCGACCCGCGATCCCTGGAGATAGGGGAGGCTGATCGGGTCGATGACGACCCGCACGCCGTGCGAGTCGATCTCGACGTCGCCGTCCTCGGAGCCGGTGTCGAACCCGATCGCGTACTGGAAGCCCGAGCAGCCGCCGCCCTCGACGGCGAGCCGGAGCACCTTGGCCTCGGGATCGGCCGCCGCGAGGAGCTTCACCCGCTCGGCCGCGAACTCGGTCAACTCGACCATGGGCCAATTGTAGCCGTGGTCCCGGCGCGCCGGGAGCCGTCCTCGCCTCCGTGAACAATTGGTGCCAGGCACCGATTCTTCAGCGGCGGGTCAGGCGGTAGGCCCAGGCCAGGGCCTCGGCGACCGCCTGGTAGAGCTCGGGCGGGACGCTGTCGCCGAGCTCGAGGTGGGCCAGAGCCTCGACCAGCACCGCGTCCTCGCGGACCGGGATGCCCGCGTCGTCGGCCGCCTTCAGGATCGCGTCGGCGACATGCCCGCGGCCCGAGGCGACGAGCGCGGGCGCGCTCTCGCCCGTGCGGTAGCGGAGCGCCGCCGCCCGCGGCGGCTGCTCAGGCGTAGCCATCGAACGCTCCCTCCGGCGGAGGCGGCACCGGGGCCGCCGGCTCGCGCGGTGCTGCGACGGCGGCCGCCGGCCGGCCGGTGGCGCGCTCGAGCGCCGCCAGGAGATCGGGAAGGCCGTCGGCCGCCAGCCGGGCCGGCTCGCCGGGCGCCGTCACGACCGTCGCGCGCACCGCGCCCTCGGCCATGCGCAACCGCACCTCGATCGCGCCCAGCTCGGGCGAGTGAAGGACGAACCCGGCCTCGCCGGCGGGGCCGCGGCCCGCGCCGTCGCCGCCGGCCTCTCCCTCCGCCTCCGGGTCGATGTGGATCTGGGCGGCCACTCCGCCCGCCAGCCACAGCGGCGAGCCGTCGGCGAAGTGGAGCGCCGCCCGAAGGAGCGCGCCGTCGCCGCGGGCGGCGAGCTCGCCCGCCAGCTTCGTCACGGTGTCGGTCGTCTCGTCGGCCTCGGCGGTGTGCGAGACGATCCGCACCCGCAGCTGCTCGGGCCGGGCCTCGACGACCTTCAGGTGGAGCTTCTGCCCCGGCAGGAGGCCCGACGGCAGCTGGGCCTCGAGCATCATCCCGGCCAGCGAGATGAGGCCGCGGCCGCCGTTGGCGGGTGCCGAGATGAGCCGCGCGACCAGGTCGGAGCCCGGCTCCAGGCGCGGCCCGACCCGCGGCGCCATGCCCGCCGGTGCGACTGCCTTGAGGGTGATCGTCTGGGTCTGCATCTCAACTTGGGGCCGGCGGCGACGACTACCCGGACGTGCCAGGCCGCCCCTGGTCCTGGTTATCGACCACGAGAAGAGGAACTTCCGAATGGAACGCGGTCTCTACATCGCCGCCTCGGGAATGCTCGCCGAGCAGGTGCGGCAGGATCAGATCGCCAACGACCTCGCCAACGCCTCCACGCCCGGCTACAAGGCCGACCGTTCGGCACAGGCGAGCTTCGCCGACCTGCTGCTCCAGAACTCCCAGACAGGGGAGACGGTGGGATCGCTCAGCATGGGCGCCCACGTCGCGCGGATCGTGACGAGCCTCGAGCAGGGCCCCCTCCAGCAGACCGGCGACCCGCTCGACATCGCCCTCCAGGGCGACGGCTTCCTGGCCGTCTCGACCGGCGCCGGCACCCGCTACACCCGAAACGGGCAGCTCTCGCTCGACAGCCAGGGCCGCCTCATGACCGTCACCGGCTACCTCGTGCAGGGCACGAACGGCCAGCCGATCACCGCCACCGGTGCCCGCACGCCCGACGACATCTCGATCTCGCAGGCCGGGGTTGTGAGCGTCCAGGGCCGTACGGTCGGGACGCTCGCGGTCGTCTCGCTCACCGGCGCGACCAAGGAGGGCGACACGCTCTTCACCGGCGCCGCGGGCGCCCGGCCCGCCGGCACCACCGTCGCGCAGGGCTACCTCGAGGGCTCCGGCGTCGAGCCGGCCCGGGCGATGGTCGACATGATCGTGTCGCTCCGCGCCTACGAGTCGAGCCAGCGTGTGCTGCACGCCATCGACGACACCCTCGGCCGGGCCACGACCTCGGTGGGGTCCGCCACCGGGGGCTGATGACCCCAGGGCCGGATGACTAAAGAACGCCGACCACCCGACGATTACGGAGGACGAAACTCCGGGACCCCCAGGCTGGACTGCATTGCGCAGAAGCCCGCGAGAAGCGCTGAAGCCGCCATCGCACCCGGACTCCCCTCCAGGGAAGGACAAGGGACGAAATGCTGAACGGGCTGTACTCCGCCGCGGCGGGGATGATCGCGCAGCAGACGCGCATCGACGCGCTCTCGAACGACATCTCCAACGTCAACACGACGGGCTACAAGCAGGTCCGGACCGGTTTCAAGGACCTCGTGTACAACATCGAGGCCGGCATGCGGATCGGCGCCGGCTCGGCCGTCGTCGACGCGGGCCGGCTCTTCAGCCAGGGCGGTCTCCAGCAGAACGGGAGCCCGCTCTCGCTCGCGATCGACGGCCCCGGCTTCTTCCAGGTGAAGCGCGGCGACGGCAGCCTGGCGCTCACCCGCTCCGGCGACTTCCACGCCGACGCCAACGGCCAGCTCACCACCGCCGAAGGCGACCGCGTGTGGCCGCCGGTCACGCTTCCCGCCGGTACGAACGTTGACGACGTCAGCGTCTCGGCGGCCGGTCTCGTGACGGTGAAGCAGGCGACGGTCGGCCAGATCCAGGTGGTCAGCGTCCCCTCGCCGAACAACCTGCTGCCCGTCGGCGGCTCGCTCTTCCTGCCGACCGCCCAGAGCGGCGCGATCCGCCCGATGGCCACGCAGGGCATCCGCCAGGGCTTCCTCGAGTCGTCCAACGTCGACCTCGCGAGCGCGATGGTGAACGTCATCGACGCGCAGCGCAGCTTCCAGATGGACTCCAAGGCGATCCAGACCCAGGATCAGCTCATGCAGATCGCGAACGAGATCAGGCGCTAGTGGTCGACCCGATCGACACCAGCCTCCTGCCGCCGGACGTCCGCGCCTCGGGGCCGCAGGGCCAGCAGCTCTACAGCGCCGCCCTGGCGTTCGAACAGGCGCTCACCCAGCAGCTCACGCAGTCGCTGGCGGACTCGGCGATGCCCCAGAACGACGGCTCCGGCGACGACTCGTCGGGCGTCACCTCGACGACGGACGCAACCACGTCGATGTACCGGCAGATGCTGCCGGACGCCCTCTCGCAGGGCATCACCGGCGCGGGCGGCCTCGGGCTCGCCCATGACCTCTGGCTCCAGCTTCGCTCCCAGGCGGGTGAGTCGTGACCGGGCTCGTCGAGCACCTCGAGCGCCAGCTCACCTCCGCGCAGCGGCTGCTCCAGGTCGTCATCGCCCAGCGCGATGCCATCCGCGCCCAGGACGTCGAGGCCGTGCTCGCACGGCTCTCCGACGTGCGGCAGGAGATGACGCGGCGCCTCCAGCTCGAAAAGGAGCGCGACGCGATCCTCGACCATGCCGCGGCGACGCTCGGCCGGCCGGCCGCCGACCTCACGCTCGAGATGCTGCTCGCGCTCGTCCCCGCCGCCGAGGCGGCCAGGGCCCGCGAGCTCTCCTCCGACCTGCGCCGGACACTGTCCGAGACCGCCCACATCCACGGCCAGAACCGCGTCCTCATCCGCCAGGAGCTGTCGTTCCTCGACCACCTGATGCGGGTGCTGTCGGGCACGCCGGAGGGCGCCTACTCCGCGGGCGGCGGGTCGGCCGCCGGGCCGCAGGCAGTCAATCTCATCGACACGAGGGTGTAGCCGATGCCTCTCTCCACATTCCTCGGCCTCGAGACCACCCTGCGGGGGATCCTCGCCCAGCAGCTCGCGCTCGACGTCACCGGCCACAACATCGCCAACGCGAACACGGTGGGATACAGCCGCCAGTCGGCGACGATGGTCCCGACCGACGCCTACACCGTGCCCGGCGTCACCCGCCCGCCGCAGGCCGGGCAGCTCGGAACGGGCGTCACCGTCACGAGCTACCAGCGGATGCGCGACGACTTCCTCGACGTCCAGTACCGCGCGCAGAGCATGCGTCAGGGCTCCGCCGAGGCGACCCAGAACGGCCTGGGGCAGGTCGAGGCGGCATTCAACGAGCCGTCGGACACGGGCCTCAACTCGCTGCTCTCGCAGTACTGGTCCTCGTGGCACGACGTCTCGAACGCTCCCGAGAACCTGGCCACGCGCCAGGCGCTCGTGCAGAATGCGGCCAGCCTCGCGAACGGCTTCAACACGCTCTCGTCACAGATCTCGACCGTGCAGTCGCAGGTCACCCAGAACGTGACCGACACGATCGCCCAGGTCAACTCGATCGGCGCCCAGATCACGCAGCTCACCGCCGCCATCACCGAGGACGAGGTCACGGGCGACAAGCCCAACGACCTGCTGGACCAGCGCGACGTCCTGATCGACAAGCTGTCGGCGCTCGGCAACGTCTCGGTCACGATCGGCGCGCTCGACACGGTGGACATCAGCTTCGGCGGCGCGACCCTCGTCTCCGGCGGGACGCCCCAGACGGCGATCGCCGAGTCCGACATGACGAGCCTCACGTCGGGCAAGCTGAGCGGGCTCATCACGATGCGCGACACCACGATTCCGGGCTACCAGTCCTCGCTGGACGCCATCGCCTCGACGCTCATCACGCAGACGAACGCCCAGCACGCCGCCGGATTTGACCTGAACGGCACCGCCGGCATCGCCTTCTTCACCGGCAGCGACGCGGCCACGATCGCCGTGAACCCGCTGCTGATGGCCGCCCCGTCGCTCGTCGCAGCGTCGGGCAACGGCCAGCCGGGCAACGCCGACGGCGCGCTGGCGATGGCCGACATGCAGCGGGCCGCCCAGGCGGGCCTCGGCGGCGCGACCGTCGACACCGCCTACTCGCAGCTCGTCACGAAGATCGGCTCCGACGTGCGCGACGCGACCCAGGCGAACGCCAACGCGACCACGCTGACCGGCGCCCTCGACGACAAGCGCCAGTCGGTCTCGGGCGTGTCCCTGGACGAGGAGATGACGAACCTCATCAAGTTCCAGCGCGGCTATCAGGCGTCCTCCCGGGCCCTGTCCGCGATGGACGACATGCTCGAACAGCTCATCACCCGCACCGGAAAGGTTGGACTGTGAGCGCCCGGATCACCAACAGCATGCTGAGCCGTTCGGTCCTCGCCGACCTCCAGAACGTCACCGACCAGCTCTCGCGCACCCAGAGGAAGATCTCGTCGGGCAAGGAGCTGACCGCTCCCTCCGACGACCCGTTCGCCGCCAGCCAGGCGCTGATGCTGCGCCAGGACGTGGCGCTGAACGGCCAGTACCAGCGCAATGTGGGCGATGCCCAGTCCTGGCAGAACGTGACCGACACGGCGCTCTCCAACGTGAACGACGCCGTGCTGCGCGCCCGCGACCTGGTGATCCAGGGGGCGAACGACACCGTCGGGCCCGCTGGGCGCCAGGCGATCGCCAGCGAGATCACCCAGCTCATCGACTCGATCAAGACCGCCGCCAACTCCCAGTACGCCGGCCGGTATGTCTTCTCCGGCTCGTCGACGCTCACCCAGCCCTACCAGCTCGGCGCGTCCGACGCCTACGCGGGCAACACGGAGATCGTGAAGCGCGAGATCGGACCCGGCGTCCAGGTCGACCTGAACACCATCGGGTCGGCGGCGATCGGAGACGACACGAGCGGCCTTCTGAAGACGCTGCGCGACATCGTCACCGACCTGAACTCCGGCAACACGTCGGCGCTCGGCACCACCGACCTGAAGGCGCTCGACGCCGACCACGACAACCTGGTGAACGCACAGTCGGTGGTCGGTGCGCTGTCGAACCGGCTGGACACGGCGATGAGCCGGCTCCAGCAGCTCCAGGACGCATCGACCAAGCAGCTTTCCGAAACCGAGGACGCCGACATGGCCAAGACGCTCGTCGACTTCTCGACCCAGCAGGCGGTCTACCAGGCGGCCCTCAAGGCCGGGGCGAACCTCATCCAGCCCTCGCTGATGGACTTCCTCTCAAGCTAGGCCGCTTCCGACCACCCCCCGTACAGGAGGTCACACCGCACATGCAGATCCAGAGCACACGCTTCGGGGCCATCGACATCGCCGGCGACGCGGTGATCGAGTTCCCCGACGGCATCATCGGCCTGCCGGGCACCCGGTACGCCCTGATCGCCCAGAACGAGGGCAGCTCCTTCTACTGGCTGCACTCGATCGACGATCCGTCCGTCGCGCTGCCGGTCACCCAGCCGTGGCTGTTCTTCCCCAGCTACGACGTGCTGGTGTCGGAGGACGACTGCGAGGAGCTCGGCATCGAGTCGCCGGAGCAGGCCGACGTCTTCTGCGTCGTTCGCGCGTCGCAGCGGCTCGAGGACTTCACCGTGAACCTGCGGGGCCCCATCGTGGTGCACGCCAGCGAGCGCCGGGGCCGCCAGATCATCAACGAGGCCGGCGAGTATGACGTCCGCCAGCCGCTGTTCGCCCATGTCGAGCCCGGCGAGGCCCCTCCGGTCGCGTCGGCAATGCCCATCGCAGCGACGGGGGTGTAGCCACATGCTCGTGATCACGCGTCGTTCCGGTGAGCGCGTCGTCCTTGGCGACGACATCACGATCACGGTGCTCGATATCTCGGGCTCGACGGTCCGGCTCGGCATCGACGCGCCGACCGAGGTGCCCGTCTACCGGCACGAGATCTGGCTCGCGGTCAAGGCCGAGAACCAGGCCGCGGCCGGGGCAGAAGTCACTCATCTTCCATCCAGAACCACTCGCTAGCACGAAAGAGACCAAGGAGGTCTTGCACCATGTCCCTGCGGATCCAGACCAACGTCGAGGCATTCGACGCGCATCGCCAGCTCCAGGCGACCTCGGACAGGCTGTCCAAGTCGATGGAGAAGCTCTCGTCCGGCTATCGCATCAACCGTGCGGCTGACGACGCGGCCGGCCTCGCGATCAGCGAGAAGCTGCAGAGCCAGATCGGCGGCCTCGACCAGGCCCAGCGCAACGCCCAGGATGCAGTCTCGCTGGTGCAGACCGGTGAGGGCGCCATGCAGGAGGTCACCTCCATGCTTCAGCGCGTCCGCGACCTGGCGGTCGAGTTCAACAACGGCACCCTGTCGGCCTCCGACAAGGCCGCCATCACCGCCGAGGTCGCCCAGCTGTGCGCGGAGATCAGCCGCATCGGCGCGGACACCCAGTTCAACGGCATCTCGCTCCTGACCGGCTCGGCCACGATCACCTTCCAGGTCGGCGCCAACGACGGCGAGACGATCAGCGTGTCGGGCATCAGCCTGTTCGGCTCCGGTGCAGGGTTCGCCATCGACAAGGCGATCTTCAACTTCACCGGCACCGTCACGCTGGCCTCGATCGACACCGCGGTGCAGGCCGTGTCGGATGCCCGGGCGGGCTTCGGCGCCGCCCAGAACCGGCTGGAGCACACGCTCAACAACCTCGCCAACTACGAGGAGAACCTGACCGCGTCCGAGAGCAACATCAAGGACGTCGACATGGCCTCCGAGATGGTGAACTTCACGAAGCTCCAGATCCTCCAGCAGGCCGGCACGTCGATGCTGGCCCAGGCCAACCAGCTCCCGCAGAGCGTCCTCACGCTCCTGCGCGGCTAGTCCCGGCCCGAACCACCGGGGCCAGGCCCTCCTCCGGGGGGCCTGGCCCCATTTGCGTTCGAGGCGCGCTCGGCCACGAAGAGGACGTGGGGGCGGCCGTGGGCCTCGATCTCGCGGTCGCGGCGCATGCCGATCCGCTCGGCGACCCGGTGCGAGGCCGGGTTCTCGACGTCGGCCACGGCGATGATCCGGGGGACGTCGAGTCCGGCGAGCCCGGCCGCGAGGCAGGCGGCGGCCGCCTCGGTCGCGGAACCCCGGCCCCACGCCCGGCGGGCGAACGTGTAGCCGAGCTCGATCTCGCCGGTCGGCTCGAAGAGCCCGAAGCCGGCGTCGCCCACGACCGACCCGTCTGCGAGGAGCTCGACGGCGTAGTAGGCGTACCCGCGGGCGGCGTGGGCGACGAGCTGCTCGTCCATGATCGTCCGCACCGCCTTCTCGTCCGGCAGCGGCCCGCCCGGGATGTAGCGCATGACCTCGGCGTCGCCGTAGACATCCATCATCGGGCGCTCGTCGCCGGGCTGGAACGGGCGGATGCGAAGCCGCGGCGTCACGATCGGAAGCGTGAGCACCGCGGGATCCTAGGGCGGCGACGAGCCGCCGCGCCGTGACCGGCCTGGAGGGTTAAGCACGACGGGCCGCCTTGTGGGCGGCCCGTCGCTCGTCGTCCCGTGTGTACGGGGTCTTGTTAGCGCAGGAGGCTGAGGACGCTCTGGGGCGACTGGTTCGCCTGGGCGAGCATCGAGGTGCCGGCCTGCTGGAGGACCTGGAGCTTGGTGAAGTTCACCATCTCGGAGGCCATGTCGACGTCCTTGATGTTGCTCTCGGACGCGGTCAGGTTCTCCTCGTAGTTGGAGAGGTTGTTGAGCGTGTGCTCGAGCCGGTTCTGGATGGCGCCGAAGCTGGCGCGGGCGTCGGACACGTTCTGGATGGCCGAGTCGATCGAGGCCAGCGTGACGGTGCCGGAGAAGTTGAAGATCCCGGCGTCGACCTTGAAGGTGCTGCCCGTGCCGAACAGGGCGGTGCTGGTGACGCTGATCGTCTCGCCGTCGTTGGCGCCGACCTGGAAGGTGATCGAGGTCGAGCCGGTCAGGAGCGAGATGCCGTTGAACGCGGTGGTGGAGCCGATGCGGCTGATCTCCGCGCACAGCTGGGCAACCTCGGCGGTGATGGCGGCCTTGTCGGAGGCCGACAGGGTGCCGTTGTTGAACTGCACGGCCAGGTCGCGGACGCGCTGAAGCATGGAGGTGACCTCCTGCATGGCGCCCTCACCGGTCTGCACCAGCGAGACTGCATCCTGGGCGTTGCGCTGGGCCTGGTCGAGGCCGCCGATCTGGCTCTTCAGCTTCTCGCTGATGGCCAGGCCGGCCGCGTCGTCGGCGGCGCGGTTGATGCGATAGCCCGAGGAGAGCTTCTCCATCGACTTCGCAAGCATGTTGCTCGTGGAGACCAGGTTGCGATGCGCGTTGAACGCCTCGACGTTGGTCTGGATCCGCAGGGACATAGCCTTCCTCCTTGAAGACGATCCACTTATCCCCCGCCCACATCATGCGGGCGGTGCAGCACCGTCCGTGGCGCTGCATACCGTGTAATCGACTGCGGGCAGCGAGATTTTAGCCGCCTGGATGAATTGCAGGCCGGCACGGGCGATTAACACGGTGGATGAGCTATCTCGACGCGCTGAGCAGGATCGCCGCGCTCCAGACGATGATCCAGCAGGTCACCGACCCGGCCGCCCAGACGGCGGCCGCGCCGTCCACCGCCCAGCCGGCGACGTCGTTTCAGTCCGTGCTCGCAGCGGCGGGCGTGGGCGGGCCGACCGCCGGTGGATCGACCGCCGGCGCGCGCGCGCTCCAGGTCGCCGAGACCCAGATCGGCCAGACCGAGCAGCCGCCGGGGTCGAACGACGGCCCGGCGATCGCCACGTACCGCTCGGCCGTGGAGGGCGCCAGCCCGGGCGCGCCCTGGTGCGCCTACTTCGTGAGCTGGGCGGCAGCCCAGGCGGGAGCGCCGATCGGCGACCGCGGCCAGGGCCTCGGCTCCGTTGCGGCGATCACCGACTGGGCCTCGCGCACCGGCCGGCTCGTCTCCCAGCCCGAGCCCGGCGACCTGATCCTCTTCGGCACCCGCCACGTCGGCATCGTCCAGGCCGTGAACGCCGACGGCTCGCTGACGACGGTCGAGGGAAATGCCTCGAACGCCGTCTCGGTCGAGCACCACTCGCCCGGCGAGGCGACGGGCTTCGTGCGCCTGTAGGCGTACGCCCCGGGATCTTCGGATTAAGCACGACGGGCCGCCTTGTGGGCGGCCCGTCGCTCGTCGTCCCGTGTGTACGGGGTCTTGTTAGCGCAGGAGGCTGAGGACGCTCTGGGGCGACTGGTTCGCCTGGGCGAGCATCGAGGTGCCGGCCTGCTGGAGGACCTGGAGCTTGGTGAAGTTCACCATCTCGGAGGCCATGTCGACGTCCTTGATGTTGCTCTCGGACGCGGTCAGGTTCTCCTCGTAGTTGGAGAGGTTGTTGAGCGTGTGCTCGAGCCGGTTCTGGATGGCGCCGAAGCTGGCGCGGGCGTCGGACACGTTCTGGATGGCCGAGTCGATCGAGGCCAGCGTGACGGTGCCGGAGAAGTTGAAGATCCCGGCGTCGACCTTGAAGGTGCTGCCCGTGCCGAACAGGGCGGTGCTGGTGACGCTGATCGTCTCGCCGTCGTTGGCGCCGACCTGGAAGGTGATCGAGGTCGAGCCGGTCAGGAGCGAGATGCCGTTGAACGCGGTGGTGGAGCCGATGCGGCTGATCTCCGCGCACAGCTGGGCAACCTCGGCGGTGATGGCGGCCTTGTCGGAGGCCGACAGGGTGCCGTTGTTGAACTGCACGGCCAGGTCGCGGACGCGCTGAAGCATGGAGGTGACCTCCTGCATGGCGCCCTCACCGGTCTGCACCAGCGAGACTGCATCCTGGGCGTTGCGCTGGGCCTGGTCGAGGCCGCCGATCTGGCTCTTCAGCTTCTCGCTGATGGCCAGGCCGGCCGCGTCGTCGGCGGCGCGGTTGATGCGATAGCCCGAGGAGAGCTTCTCCATCGACTTCGCAAGCATGTTGCTCGTGGAGACCAGGTTGCGATGCGCGTTGAACGCCTCGACGTTGGTCTGGATCCGCAGGGACATAGCCTTCCTCCTTGAAGACGATCCACTTATCCCCCGCCCACATCATGCGGGCGGTGCGACCCCACTCGGAGCCGCATCGGTAGTGATCGCCACGCCCCGGCCATTCTTTAGCAAATCGTAAAGACGGCGACGGCGCGGCCGCTCAGGGCACGCGGGCGGCCTGCTCGGCCTGTGCCCGGCGCGCCTCGGCCGCCCGCCGGACCGCGGCGACGGCCTCGCCCTCGAGCATGTGCTGCCAGACGACGATGGCGCCGAACCAGGCGAGCATATTGCCGCCGATGCCGCCGACCACCGCGCGAAGCAGCGTGTCGGCGAGCGGCGTGTGATGCATCCAGCTCCCGAGCGCCACGACCGCGAAGCCCACGAGCCCGCCGACCGCCTTGGCGGTGCGGATGCCGCGGGCCGCTCTCGGGTGGTCCGCCAGGCCGACGAGCGACGGCTTGACGTCGGCCATCAGGCGGCGGCCTCGATCTCAGCGCCGGCGAGCGCGAGCCCGGCGAGCTCGGCCGGGTCGGCCGGCCGCAGCCCGCCAATTGGCCGGCGGCCGTCGGTGACGTAGGCCAGCGGGCGCTTCAGCGTGAACGAGAGCCCCACCGCGCCTGCGACGGAGCCGACCTCGTCGAGCCGCGTGACCGTGAGCCGCGTGACGGGGAAATGAGCGGTGATCGCCTCGTAGAGCGCGGCGGTCGCGCGGGCGTCGGCCCAGGCCGGGACGACGAGATGGGTCTCGTCGGGCCGCACCGCCTCGAGCAGCGTGGCGAGCTCGGCGATCCCGTCCGGGTCGTTGGCCGACACGGGCTGCGTGTCGACGACGATCAGGCTCTCGCCGGCCATCCGGGCGGCGGCCCGGGCGGCCGCGTCGGGTGTCTGGGCGACCCGAAGGCCGATGTCGAGGTGCTCGGTGAGGGCGCCCAGCCGGTAGGCGTCGGCCGGCGGCTCGAGGCTCAGCGTGCGCACGGCCAGCGTCGAGCCGGTCGCGTACGCGTGGCACAGCTTGGCCGCGGTGAGCGTCTTTCCGGCGCCCGCGGCGCCGACGAGCGCGATGGTGCGGCGCTTGGTCTTCCAGCCGTGCTCCACCTTGATCTGACGGGCGAGCGCGCGCTCGAGCAGGTCGAGCGGATCGGCGCTCTGGGCGAACGGCTGCATGGCCCGGCGCGCCTCGCGCGCGAGCGTCTCCACGGCGGCTGACGGAAGGCCTGCCGCGACAGCGGTGGCCGCGGCGGCCTCCCAGTCGCCGTCCCCGGCGATCGGAGGAAACTCGATCGCCTGGAACTCCTCGATGCCCGTGTCGTCGTCCGCGCGCCGCGGGCCGGGGCTCGGCCTCGACCCGCAGCTCGGCGGCGTGCAGCGCCTGTGCGAACGGATGGGCCTGATCCAGCATGGTGCGGATGACGGGGTTCTCGACCTCGTCCTCGGCAGCGGCGGGCTGCGAAGGCGAGTCGTAGGCGTCGAACACCGTGCGGGCCGGCAGGGCGACCGTGCGGCTCGCCGTGGCGGGGGAGGCGATCGCGTCGACCTCCACGCAGCGGCGGCCGAAGAAGCCGCCGATGCCGCCGACGACCCCCTCGCGGCGGCGCAGGATGACGGCGTCGTCGCCGAGCTCCGTGCGGATCTGGGGCAGCACCTCGTCGAGGGTCCGTCCCCGGTACGTCTTGGTCTCGGTCATGTCCTCACCACCCCTGTGGTCTCAACCCGGATCCCGGGCACGATCTCGTTGTACGACACCACCGGCAGCTGCGGCAGCGCCTGCTCGACGAGCCGGCGCAGGTGCCGGCGGATACGGCTGGAGCAGACGAGCACGGGCCGGACACCCATGCCGGTGGCCTGCTCGACCTGGCCGGACAGCGACCCCACGACCGCCTGGGCGCGGGTCGGCTCCATCGCCAGGTACTCCCCCTCATGCGTGTGCGTGACCGACTCGGCGATCTCCTGCTCGAGCGACGGGTCGAGCGAGATGGCGCGCAGCGTCTTGGTCTCGTCGACGTACCCGGCCGTGATGTTGCGGGCCAGCGACTGGCGGGCGTACTCGGCCAGGAGGGCCGGGTCGCGCGTGATCGCGGCGCGGTCGCCGATCGACTCCAGCACGGTGCCGAGGTCGCGGATCGAGACGCCCTCACGGAGCAGATGCTGGAGCACCCGCTGCACCTCGCCGATTCCGAGCTTGTCCGGCACAACCTCCTCAACGGCAGCGGCGTTCTGCTCCTTGAGGGTGTCGAGGAGCTTCTTCGTCTCCTGGCGGGTGAGAAGCTCGTCGGCGTGCCGGCGGATCGTCTCGGTGAGGTGGGTGACGATGACCGACTCGGGGTCGACGACCGTGTAGCCGAGCGCCTCGGCCTCCGCGCGCGCGCCCTCCTCGATCCACACGGCCGGCAGGCCGAAGGCCGGCTCGACGGTCTGGATGCCGGCGATGCCGGGCACGGCGTCGCCCGGGTTCATCGCCAGGCGGTGCCCGGGGATGATGCGCGTGCGGGCCACCTCGCCGCCGCGCACCTTGATCGCGTACTCGTGCGAGTCGAGCGTCACGTCGTCGTGGATGCGCACCGGCGCGATCACCATGCCGAGGTCGGTGGCGATCTGGCGGCGCACGACGCCGACCCTGGCGAGCAGCGAGCCGCCGGCCTTCTGGTCGACCAGCGGGACGAGCCCGAACCCGATCGTGAGCTCGAGCGGGTCGATCGAGAGCGCACCGATCGCGACGTCGCCCGGCTGGGGCGCCGGCGCCGCCTCGACCGCCGCCGCGGCCTCGTTCGCGTCACGGGCCAGCTGGGCCTTCATCGCCCGGCCGAGCAGGAAGAAGATCCCGCCGACGACGAAGAACGGCAGCTTGGGCAGCCCGGGAACGAGGCCCATGAGGACGATGATCCCGCCGGCGATCATCGGCGCCCGCGGCTGGCGCAGGATCTGGCCCGAGATGTCGCTCCCCAGGTCGGCCTGGCTCGACGAGCGCGTGACGATGATGCCCATCGCGGTCGAGATGAGCAGGGCCGGCGTCTGGGCCGCCAGGCCGTCGCCGATCGTGAGGAGCGGGAAGGTGTGCGCGGCGTCGCCGAAGCCCATCCCCTTCTGGAGGACGCCGACGCCGATCCCGCCGAGCAGGTTGATCGCGACGATGAGGATGCCGGCCATCGCGTCGCCCTTCACGAACTTGGACGCGCCGTCCATGGCGCCGTAGAAGTCGGCCTCCTGCGAGATCTGCTCGCGGCGGCGGCGCGCCTCCTGGTCGGTGATCTGGCCGGCGTTCAGGTCGGCGTCGATCGCCATCTGCTTGCCGGGCATGGCGTCGAGGGTGAAGCGGGCCGCGACCTCGGCCACGCGGCCGGCGCCGTTCGTGATGACGACGAACTGGATGACGACGATGATCAGGAACACCACGAGGCCGACGAGCACGTTGCCGCCGACCACGAACGACCCGAAGGCGTGGATGACGCCGCCGGCGTCGGCGTGCAGCAGGACGAGCCTTGTGACCGAGATGTTGATCCCGAGCCGGAAGAGCGTCGTGATCAGAAGCAGCGACGGGAAGACCGAGAAGTCGAGCGCCTGCGGGACGTACATCGTCGTGATCAGGATCATCAGCGCCGCGCAGATGTTGATCGTGATGAAGAGGTCGATGAGCGGCGTCGGCAGCGGGACGAGCATCATCGCCACGACGACGACGACGGCGACCGCCGCGAGCAGGTCGGAGTGCTTGAGGAGCGTCTTCAAACCGCTCTCGTTCATGGCAGCGCCGGCCCTGCAATGGATGGGGCCGTTACGCGGACACGGGGGGCGACGCCGCGGATCACGGCCACGTAATCGGCGCCCGGGCCTCCCTCTTAAGGGCGATTCAGAGCGTCAGTCGCCGGCCGCGGGAGCCTCGTGCGCGAGCTTGGGCAGGCGGCGGTCGAGCCAGTGCGGAAGCCACCAGTTCCAGTCGCCCAGAAGCCGCATCGTCGCCGGCACCAGCACGAGCCGCGTGATGGTGGCGTCGATGGCGATGGCCGACGCGAGCCCCACGCCGACCTCCTTGATGGTCGGCACGCCGGTGAGCGCGAACGAGCCGAAGACGACCACCATGATCGCGGCGGCCGACGTGATGATCCGGGCGGAGCTCGCGATGCCCTCGGCCACCGCCCGCTCGTTCGAGCCGTGCGCCTCGTACCGCTCGCGGATGCGGGTGAGCAGGAACACCTCGTAGTCCATCGACAGCCCGAACGTGATCGCGAGGATGAGCGACGGGTTGATCGTGTTCAGGTGGCCGAGGTGGTGAAACCCGGTGAAGTCGAGCCAGCCCCACTGGAAGATCGCCACGATCACCCCGTAGGCCGCGCCGACCGAGAGCAGGTTCATCACGACCGCCTTCAGCGGCAGGAGCACCGAGCGCAGCAGGACGAGCAGGACGACGTAGGCCAGGACGACGACCGCGGCGATCACCATCCACAGGTCGGAGCCGACCTCCTGGTTCAGGTCGTAGTTGAAGGCCGAGACGCCGCCCACGTCGACAGTGGCGCGCCGCTCGACCGGGTCGGCGTGGATGACCCGCCGCAGCCGCGGCACGATCTCGTTCTCGGCCTGCTCCGACTCGGGGTCGACGCGGATCAGCGCCTGGACGTTCAGGGCGTTCCCGAGCCGGCGGATCCTGGTGCCCTGCACCAGCGGGTCGCGCCCGACCTCCGCCGCGATCCGGCGGGCGTCGGGGGCGAGCGCCGAGGCGTCGCCCGAGAGCGGGCGCATCAGGATCGAGATCGCCCCGGCCTCGCCCTGGCCGGGCCCGGTGATCTCCGCCGACAGGATGCGGTTTCCGGCCACGATCGGCGAGGAGCGCGGCATCTGCTCGAGGGTGCGGTTGTCGGTCTCGAGCGCGATCGCCGGGAGCGTCAGGGCGACGAGCAGGCCGGCGGACGCGCAGAACCAGAGCAGCGGGCGGCGCATGATCCGTCCGACCCACGCAGCCCAGAACTCGCTCCGGCGGTCGCGCTCCGGCCGCCGGCGGCGCCCGATCCGGCCGCGGTCGACGCGGCGGCCGAGGATGTGCAGGAGCGCCGGGAGCAGGGTGGACGACGCGAGCACCGCGACGGCGACGACCATCATGGCCCCGGCGGCCATCGACTGCACGGCCCGCACCGGCACGACCCACAGGGCGAGCAGGGCCAGGACGACCGTCAGTCCCGAGAACACGACGGCCGTCCCGGAGGTCCGCATCGCGGTGTCGACGGCCGCCGCGGGCTCGGCACCCGCCTCGAGCTCCTCGCGGAACCGGGCGAGGACGAACATCGAGTAGTCCACCGCGACGCCGATCCCGATCATCGACACCATCGTCGTCACGAAGACCGACATCTCGGTCGCCGACGCCACGAAGAAGACGGCGCCGAACGTGATGACGACGGCGGCGATGGCGAGGGCGATCGGCAGCGTCGCGGCGACGAGCGCCCCGAAGAGGGCGACCAGCACGATCGCGATGAACGGCGCGGTCAGCGTCTCCGCCCGCGCCAGGTCCTGCTCGATGATCTTCTGGAACGAGGCGTAGAGGGCCGGCGCGCCGAGGACGTAGACCCGGGTGGGGCCGTCGGTGACCTGCATGCGGTCGGCGAGCCGGCGCGAGATCTGAAGCGCCTCGTTCTGCGAGACCGAGGCGTAGCCGGTGACGGCGCGTGTGCGGCCGCCGGCCGACGACTCGGCAGGCGTCGTGAAGCGGATGCGGCCGTCGACGCGGAGCGCCTCCGCCCGAAGGCCGGTCAGCCGGGCCGCCGCGGCGCCGGGCGTGGGCGCCGTGACCAGGAACGTGAACGGCTGGGCGCCGTAGCGGGGCAGGTTCTCGAAGTAGGCCAGGTTCCGCTGGGACTCGGCGCCGGGCACCTCGAAGCCGCCGTTCGAGAGCTTCGACTGCGCCCGCCCGGCGAAGGGCAGCGCCAGGAGGAGCAGGACGACCCAGGCCAGAACGAAGGCCCGCCGCCGCCTGGCGGCGATGCGGCTGATCCGGACGAGGGCGCGGCCCACGCCCGCACGATAGTGGCGTGAAAAAGCGTGCCGGGCACCAACGTTTCACGCCGCCGCTTGGGTCTCAGGCGTGCCGGCCGAGACGCCAGGCGGTGCGCATCGGAATCCGCGGGCCGCTGTGAAGCAGGCCGTGGGCATAGATCCGGCCGGCAAACCGCAGGAGCGCGTAGATCGAGGCCAGGATCAGGAGGACGGCGACCGCGTGCTCCCAGAGCGGGACGCCCACCAGCGCGCTGCGGGCGGGCAGCACGAACGGCGAGGTGAGCGGAAGCACCGTGAGGGCGTGGGCGAGCGCACCGGAGGCGTCAGCGGAGACGACGACGTAGCTCAGGAGGTAGGCGGTGACGAGCACGGTGGTCACGGGCTGCCCGGCCGAGTCGGCGTCCTGCTGGCGCGAGGCGAGGGCGCCGGCCGCGGCGTACGCCACCGCGTAGAGCGCGAAGCCCAGCCCGAACCAGGGCACCACGAGCGCCACGCTGCCTCCGAGGCCGGCCGGGGCGTCGAATGCGCCGACGGCGAAGAGCGCCGCGGCGAACCCGGCCACGAGCGCCAGCTGGCCGAGGCCGAGCAGTCCGATCCCTATGACCTTGCCGGCCATGAGATGGCGCGGACGGACGGTCGAGATGACGAGCTCGACGACCCGGTTCTGCTTCTCCTCGATCACGCCCGCAAGCACCCACTGCCCGTAGACCGAGAGCGACACGATCATCGCGATCGATCCGATCATGGCGACGAGGATCTCGGCCTCGGACGCCGCGCCGCTCCCCCCGCGCTCGATCGTCACCGGTGTGAGCTCCGGCGTGGGGGGCAGGTGCCGGCGGAGCGCGCGTACGGCGGTGTCGGCGATGGCCGCCAGCCTGGTGTCGACCTCGCCCCGGAAGACGAGCAAGTCGGACGGAAGCACGATGAGCGCGTCCACATCCTCGGCCTCGATCGCACGCCGGCCGGCGGCCGGTGACGGGACGAGCGTGACGTGGACGCTCGCGTCGAGCGGCGCCGCCGCGCGCCGGAGCGCCGCCGCGAGCCCGGGCGGAGCGGGGCGCGTCACGGCGACGTCGTAGGTCGTGTGGGGATCCACGATGGCGCTGAACGCCGTGGCGGCGCCGACGACGAGCAGCAGAAGCAGCGTCGAGTAGAGCAGCGCCCGGCTGCGCAGCCGCTCGCGGATCTCGCGCCGGGCGACGAGCAGGATCGCGCGCCGGGCGCTCATGGCTCGACCAGCTCGAGGAAGAGCTCCCCCAGCGACGGCGGCCCGTAGCTGAACTCGACCACGCTTGCGGTCCGCTCCGCCGCCGCCAGCACCTGCCGTGGGTCGACGTCGCGGTCGGCGAGGAGCCGCAGATCGCCGTTTCGCCGGTCGACGAGCTCGATTCCCGGGACGTCGGGCAGCCACCCGGCCGGGGCGCCGTCGATCCTGAGCTCGATCCGGCGCCGATGCGACCTGCACCGCAGGGCCTCGAGGTCACCGGTGGCGACGATCCGGCCGTCGTGGATGATCGCGACCTCCCTGCAGATGTCCTGCACGAGATCGAGCTGGTGGCTCGAGAAGAGGACGGCGGCGCCGCCCTCCGCCTGCTCGCGCAGGAGCTCGGCCAGCGTGCGCACGGCGACCGGGTCGAGGCCGGCGAACGGCTCGTCCAGGATCAGGAGCTCCGGATCGTGCAGCAGCGCTGCGGCGAGCTGGGCGCGCTGCTGGTTTCCATGTGAGAGCTCCTCGACGGTCGCGCCCGCGCGGCCGGCCAGACCGAGCCGCTCGAGCCAGCCGGACGCGGCGACCCCCGCCTCGTGCTCGCCCATCCCGTGCAGGAGGCCGAAGTAGGCCAGCTGCTCTCCGACCGGCATCCGCGGGTAGAGCCCGCGCTCCTCCGGCATGTAGCCGAACCGCATCCGCTGGTAGAGCGAGATCGGCCGCCCGCCCCATAGCACCTCGCCGGCATCCGGCTCGACGAGGCCGAACACGGCCCGCATCGCCGTCGTCTTGCCGGCGCCGTTGGGGCCGAGAAAACCGACCATGACGCCGCGCGGGACCGAGAACGAGCAGTCCGCCAGAGCCTGAACCGCGCCGAACCGCTTCGTCACGTGCTCGAAGGTGAGCACCCTCTCGCCTCCTCGACTCCCTGAATCGTCGTGCATGGCGGCCGCTGCGGCATCGGCGCATCCACCGATCGCAGAGTCGGGCAACTACGCAACCCCATGGGGCCTGGCCCCGGTGGTTCGGCCGCCCCTGCTAGGCGGCGGCCGCGCGGCGGCGGCCGGCGGCGCGGTAGACGAACGCCAGCACCTCGGCGACCGCCTGGAAGAACTCCTCCGGGACCTGCTGGCCGATCTCGACCTCCCTGTGGAGGGCGCGCGCCAGCGGCGGGTTCGTGAGCACCGGAACCGACGCTGCCTCGGCGGCGTCGCGGATCGCCTTCGCGACGAGGTCGGCGCCCTTGGCGACGACCTCGGGGGCGGGCCTGGTGCCGTCGTAGCGGAGCGCGACGGCGAAGTGGGTGGGGTTCGTGACGACCACGTCGGCCGTCGCGACGTCGGCGATCATGCGCTTTCTGGCCTGGGCGAACTGACGCCGGCGGATGGCGCCGCGCACCTCGGGGGCCAGGTCGCTCTGGCGCGTCTCCTGCCTGACCTCCTCCTTCGTCATCTTGAGCGACTTCTCGTGCTTTCGCCGCTGCCAGGCGTAGTCGACGGCTGCGAGCAGCATGAACGCCCCACCGACGTACATCGAGAGCGTGAGCACGGTGCGGGCCAGCTGGATCAGCATCGCTCCGGGCGGGACGCCGGTCAGCCCGGCGAGCTGCGGGAGCCGCGGCCAGATCGCGAGGAAGGCGGCGACCGAGACGACGGCCGCCTTCGAGAGCGCCTTGCCCGACTCGAAGAGCAGCTGCGGCGGGGCGAGGCGCTTCAGCCCGGTGCGCGGGTTGATGCGCGACCACTGCGGCTTGATCGCCGTCCCGCTGATGCGCGGCCGGTTCTGGAGCACGCTCGCGGCGACGCCGGCCGCGGCCACGGCGAGGAGGATCGGCGCGACGATGGTGAGCGTCGAGCGGATCGCCCAGCCCGCGAGCGCGCCACCGCCGGCTTCCGACGCCATGCCCGGGGTCGCGGCGTTCCCGATCCCCTGGCGGATGACATCGGTGAGCTGGTGCAGCATGCTCGGCGCGACGATCGCAAGGGTGCCGACGCCGACCACGAGGACGGCCGCGGAGTTCAGGTCCATCGACCGGGCCATCTGGCCCTTCTTGCGCGACTCCTGCCGTCGTTTGGGAGTGGGCTTCTCCGACCGGTTCTCGGACACCTAGCTCATCACCCCCCGAGGGTGCGCACCGCCTGCGCGACGGACTGCTGCATCGCGTCGCCGAGGCGGGTGCTCAGGAACGGCAGCGAGGCCGCGATGACCGTGAAGCCCACCAGGAGCTTCGCCGGCAGGCCGACCACGAAGACGTTCATCTGCGGCACCGCGCGCGAGACGAGGCCGAGCGCGGCGTCGGTGATGAGGAGGGCGACGAGCGCCGGCGCGACGATCTCGAGACCGATCAGCCAGACCTGCCCGAACGCCGCGGCGGCGTGCGCGGAGACGCTCGCGGTGTCGGGGAAGGCGGTGACGGGCAGCGCCTGGTAGCTGGCCGCGAGCCCCTGGAGCATGATGTGGTCGCCGCCGCCGAGCAGGAAGACCATGATCGCAAAGAGCGAGTAGAACTGGCCCAGGATCGCGTTCTGCGAGTTGTTCACCGGGTCGACGAGGTGTGCGAACGAGAACCCGATGACGGTGTCGAGGAGGCCCGCGCCGGCCGAGACCGCGGCCGAGAGGATCGCCATCGGAAAGGCGAAGGCGAGCCCGACGCCCGCCTCCTTGAGGAGCAGGATCGTGTACTCGCCGGTGTTGGCCGGGACGTGCTGGCCGTGCAGCGCCACCGGCATCATCGCGAGCGCGATGGCGATCGCGATCAGGGCACGCACCCGGATGGGGATCATGTGCGCCGAGAAGACCGGTGCGAGCACGAAGAGCCCGCCCAGCCGGGCGAGCACCAGCATGAATCCGAGCATCTGGCCGGTGACGAACGCCGGCAGGTCGACGGTCACGGGCCGACCATGGACGGGATCGAGACGTACAGGTTGTGGACGTAGACCAGCATCTGGTCGAGCATCCACGGCCCGCCGATCGCCATGACTGCCCCCGTGGCGAGGATCTTGGGGATGAACGTGAGCGTCGGCTCCTGGATCGACGTCACGGCCTGGAGCACCGACACGACGAGGCCGACGGCAAGGCCCGTGAGCAGGAACGGCATCGACACCTCGAGGGTGATCGTGAGGGCCTGCATCGCAAGGCTGGTGACGGTGTCGGGATTCACAGGGATCCTCGTCAGGTGTGGAAGGACTGCACCAGGCTCTGGACCACCAGGTGCCAGCCGTCGACGAGCACGAAGAGCATGATCTTGAACGGCAGCGAGATCAGGACCGGCGGGAGCATCATCATGCCCATCGACATGAGGGTCGACGAGACGACCATGTCGATGATCAGGAACGGCAGGTAGATCAGAAACCCGATCTGGAAGGCCGTCTTCAGCTCCGAGATCATGAAGGAGGGGATGAGGACGTAGGTCGGGATGTCGGCCCGCGTCTTGGGGCGCGGCAGGTCGGCCATCGAGACGAAGAGCGCCAGGTCGGAGTCGCGCGTCTGCTTGAACATGAAGGTGCGGAGCGGCTCCTGGCCGCGGTCGATCGCCGACTGGAGCCCGATCTCGTGGTGCGTGTAGGGCTGCACCGCGATCGAGTTCACCTGCTTCAGCGTCGGCGCCATGACGAAGAGCGAGAGGAAGATCGACATGCCGACGAGCACCTGCGTCGGCGGCGTGGTCGGCGTGCCGAGCGCGCTCCGCACGAAGCCGAGCACGATCAGGATCCGCGTGAACCCCGTGAGCATGAGCAGCGCCCCTGGGAGCACCGCGAGCAGCGTCAGCAGCAGGAAGATCTGGACGGGGCCCGAGATGGCCTTCCCGCCGCCGACCAGGTTGATGGTCGTCGCGTGGTCGGCGAGGAGGGGGAGCGTGCTCACCGCGTCGTTCTCCGCCTGAGGGCCTCGATCATGCCCGTCGGCGCCGTCTGCCGGCCCGGGGTCTGAGCGAGCTGGGCGGCAGCGGCGAGCTCGATGTCCATCGCCCGCGCCTCCTCGGCGGAGTACACCCTGATCGGCGTCACCGACTGTTCCGTCGCGCCGATCAGGATGAGCTCGTCACCCGAGCGGACGAGGTGCAGCGCCCGGTTGGGTGCGAGCGTGGTCGTCGCGACCACCGCGATGCGCTCGTCGCTCTGGGCGGCGCGCGACTTGGCGGTCGACTTGAGGAGCCAGTAGAGCCCGTAGACGACGGCGAGTACGATCGCCAGGCCGACGATGGTGCGCGCCACCGTGCCGGACGTGGACGAGACGCCGACGGTGCCGGAGCTCTTGTCGCTCCCGGACGAGCCGCCCGTGACGTCCGCCGGAAGCGGCGTCGTGTCCTTCTGGAACGCCGGCGCCTGGGTGGTCGTGGCCGGCTTGTCGTGCGTCGCCGCCCACGCAGGGGCCGCCTGCAGAAGCAGGATCGCGGCCAATGCGACGGCCGTCCGCAGAAGACCCGCGCGGAGACGGTGACGTAGGGGGGAACGCAAGGCGCACCCGTAATCGGCTCTGCCCCGGGCGGCTTGAGCGGCCCGCGAGCGGGCGTTCGCCCGTCACCTCGGGCACCGGCGGAATTACCACAAATCGAGGAGGCAGCCACGACTTGTGCTGCCGATACGTCCTTTGTTCGAAAAGTGTTTGCACATCTTTCGAATGATATGACCCCAAGTTGGAAAGCTCCCGTCGTCGTCGTCCCCTGCAATGCGGAGGTTGAGTTCCGTGGAAACCGCCACTTCGGCCCAGCGCCCGACTGCGTCCACCGCAGAGGCGCTCTGGCGCGCCTGGATCCAGAACGGTGACATCGCCGCCCGCGACCGCCTCGTGCTGTCGTACGCTCCGATGGTCAAGTACCTCGCGTGCCGCAAGGTGCGCGAGCTTCCCGCCCACTGCGAGCTCGACGACCTCGTGTCGTGCGGCCTGCTCGCGCTGATCGCCGCCGTCGACCGGTTCGACCCGGCCAAGGGCGCCACGTTCGAGCAGTACGCCTGGACGCGCGTGTCCGGCGCCATCATGGACGAGCTGCGGCGCCAGGACTGGGCGCCCCGCTCGCTGCGCCGCTCCGGCCGCGCCATCGAGCGCGCCCGCGACGAGTGGCAGGCCAAGACCGGCCGGCTGCCCTCCGACGGTGAGCTCGCCTGCGAGCTCGAGATCGGTGTGGGCGACCTGCGCGGCCAGCTCGAGGGCCTCGCCCGGGCCGACCTGCTCTCGCTGAACACCCCGGCGCGCGGCGCCGAGGAGTCCATGCCGGTCGAGGTCGGCGACACGATCGAGGCGCCTGCGGGCGAGCACGATCCCGAGATGGCGGCACTCGCCAACGAGCGCGCGCAGGTCCTGCGCGACGCCATCGCCTCGCTCTCCGAGCGCGAGCAGACGATCCTCGTCCTGCTCTACGTGAAGCACCTCCAGGGTGCCGAGATCGGCCGCCTCCTGGGCGTCTCCGAGTCGCGCGTCTCGCAGATCCTGAGCTCCATCCGGCGCACGCTCAAGGAGCACATCGAGAGCTACGACTCGATGGGCACCACGCTCCGCCGCGCCGCCTAGACACATCGCTTCGCCTCCATCGCCCCTCGGGCCCCACACCGGGCCCGAGGGGCGGTTTCGTTTGCGGGCCGGGCGTACCAGATATGGCATGTGCGGTATGACCACCGCGCGGGTTGTCGCGCTCGGGGCCGCGGCGACTGGGACCCGCCAGGCTGGTGGATCGTGCTCCCGGCGGCGGTTGCGATGGCCGCCGCGGCGCTCCCGCCGATTGGCACTCATCCGGACGGCCAAGTGACCGGCGCAAGATTCCACAACTGGAGCGCGCTTCGGGCGATCAGCGCAGCCCGGTCATACCAGGTAACGCATCGGGATCGTTCCCGGGCGTGGAGGATGTGTTGCGGTTTCGACCAGGGGCGCCGCGCCTCAACCGCCCCCGCCCGCGGCCGATGACCCGGGTACGTGTGTTGTCTGGCTGGAAAGTGAGCGGCGGACGATGCGGTTGATGTCGACATCGAGAATCCCCGACGGCGCGCTCCTGGGGCGCGACGTTCGCACCGGCGCGGCCGAGCACGCGCCCCTGCTCTGTGCCGGGACCGCCATCACGCCGGAATACCGCAGGGCGCTCATCCGCCAGGGGATCAACGCCGTCTACATCGACGACGAGCTGAGCGCCGGCATCGAGGTGCCCGACATCCTGACCGAGCGGACGCGAAACGAGGCGGAGAGCGCGCTCCAGCGGGCCTACGACGACATCCCGGTCGCCCTGGGGAACGGCGAGACGCTCTCCGACAAGGCCGTCACCGACCTGAAGCGGATCGCCGGCCTGATCGCGCGTGACATCGCCGCGTCCGGCGACGCCGTCCTGGCGCTGACCGACCTGGCCGGCGCCGACGCCTACACGCTCCAGCACTCGATCGACGTGACGGTGCTCGGCCTCGTGCTCGGCCGGCGCGTGCTGAACCTCTACGGCTACCCGAACTACCGTGGCGAGCGCGTCTTCACCGGGATCGAGGAGCGCCTCACGAGCCTCGGCGTGGGCCTTCTGCTGCACGACATCGGAAAGCTGGTCGTGCCGTCGTCGGTGCTCCAGAAAGACGGCCCGCTCGACGCGGCCGAGTGGGACGTCATGCGCCAGCACCCGGACGCCGGGATCGAGCTCCTCCCGGGCCATGCGATCAACGCGCTTGCCAAGAGCGTCGTCCGCTCCCACCACGAGCGCTGGGACGGAAGCGGGTATCCCGAGGGCCGGGACGGCTCGAAGATCGCCCAGTTCGCGCGCATCGCCAGCGTCGCCGACGTCTACGACGCCGTCACCAGCGAGCGCCCGTACCGGGCCGCCGCGCCGGCGCACACGGGCTACCAGGTCATCGTCGGGGGGTCGGGCACGGCGTTCGACCCCGAGGTCGTGGCGGCGTTCCGCAAGCTGGTCGCGCCGTACCCTGTCGGCACCGAGCTGGAGTTCGCCGACGGCAGCCGCGGGATCGTGGCGGCCGTGCCGCCCGAAGCGCCGGACGAGCCCACCGTGCGCGTCACCCACCGGCCCGGCGGCACGCCGCACCCCGACCCGGTCGACATGCCGTTCGCCGACCTCCCGCCGGTCGCCGGCGGCCTCGACTACCCGGCCGCCGCCTGATCTACCCTCGGCGGGTGCCCGTCCGCATCACGGTGCGTGTCTCGCCCGGCGCGCGCCGCACCGAGGTCGCCGGCCGCCACGGCGGCGGCTGGAAGGTGCGGGTGGCGGCCCCGCCGGAGCGGGGCCGCGCAAACGAGGCGCTGGTCGGGCACCTCGCAGGTCTCCTGGGCGTGCCGAAGCGCGCGGTGCGCATCGCCGCCGGCGCGGGCTCGCGCGACAAGGTCGTCGAGATCGACGGCCGCTCGACAGCCGAGGTCGAGGCGGCCCTGAACGCCTAGGCCGCGGCGTCGAGCCGCTTGTCGGCCGTCACGACCGTGGTGATGCGAAGGCCGAACTGCTCGTCGATCGCGACCACCTCGCCGCGGGCGATGCGGCGGCCGTTCACGAGCAGGTCGACGGCCTCGCCGGTCATCCGGTCAAGGACAACGATGGAGCCGGGGCCGAGGTCGAGCGTCTCGCGGATCGTCATCTCGGTGCGCCCGATCTCGACGGCCAGCTCGACGGGGACGTCGAGCACGATGTCGAGCCCGGAGGCGTCGGGTAGAGCGCCGGGCGCCGCCGGCAGCGCCGAGTCGGTCAGCGGCTCGAGGGCCATCTCGGCGGGAGGGTTGGGGGTCTCGTCGGTCATTGTCTCCGTCCTACTGGACGACCACGTCGGTGAAGAAGACGTGTGTCACCTTTTCATCGGTCTGCGACTGCAGATCTTTGAGGATGTTGTCGAGCAGCTTCGCGCGGGTCTGGCGCTGGATCAGCTCGTCGGTGGTGAGGCCGGTCAGGTCGTTGGTCACGATCGACCGCACGACGGCGTTCTCCTTGAGGGTCGGGGCCGTCGCCCCCTCGGCAGCCGCGGGGATGCCGCCGTCCATCTCGAGCGCGACGCTCACCTTGCCGTAGTGGCCGCCGTCGAGGTTCACGGTGAAGTCGGGCGCCAGCGCGAGCAGCTCGCCGGCGACCTTCGGAGGCGCGGCCTTCTTGGCCGAGCCGCCGCCGGAGAGCAGGAACTTGTAGGCGCCGCCACCGCCGGCGAGGACGAGCAGCAGCACCGGGAGGATGATCTTCAGCTTGCCCTTCATGGGGACGTCGCTCCTTGGGACTGGGTTGCTTTACGGAGCACGACGACGTCGACGCGGCGGTTGAGCGCCCGGCCGTCGGCCGTGTCGTTGGGGGCGATCGGGTTCTGGTCGGCGTATCCCGCGACTGTGAAGCGGCTCTCGGCGACGCCGTGGTGGATGAAGAACTCGAGGACCGCGTTTGCGCGCGCGGTGGAGAGCTCCCAGTTCGACGGGAACTCGCCGCCCGAGATCGGCACGTTGTCGGTGTTGCCCTCGACGCGGATCCCGTTCGAGAACTTCGTGCGATCGAGCAGGTGGGAGACCTCGGTCAGGATCGGCGTCGCGGTCGACTTCAGCGTGGCGTGGCCCGAGTCGAAGAGCACCTTGTCGGTGAGGAGCCGGATCACCAGGCCGCGCTGGTCGATCGAGGTCTTGATGAGCCCCGAGAAGCCGTGCAGCTGGGCGTAGGAGTCCACCTGCGACTTGATCTCCTCCAGGTTCGACTCCTCCGCGGCGGCCGCCTTCTTGGCGGCGGCGCGCTCGGCGCGCGACGCCGGCGCGACCTTCCCGATCAGGTTGTGGGACATGATCTGGAAGCTCGAGTCCATCTGCTGGCTCGCCGTCGCCGACTGGACGCCCTGGATGCGGGTCGGCTCGCCCTGCTGGAAGCTCTTGCCGCCGTCGAGCACGCCGCCCATGAACGCCTTCTGGAGGGCGCGCTGGAGCACCTGGTACTTGGAGATGTTCACCGACGAGATCGAGAACAGCACCATGAAGAGGGCCATCAGGAGCGTGATCATGTCGGCGTAGGTGAGGAGCCAGCGCTCGTCGCCGCCCTCGTGCCCGCCGCCGCCGTGCCCGCCGCGCCGGCCCCTGCGTGAGGAGTGCCCGCTCATGCCGCCTGCCGCTCCTGCTCCTCGGGCACGATGCCCGAGTGCGGTGTCGTGCGCTCGCCGCCGCCGCGCTTGGCGGGCGGCACGTAGGCCTCGAGCTTCTCGGCCAGGACGCGCGGGTTGTCGCCGGCCTGGATCGAGAGGATGGCCTCGAGCACCATGTAGCGGTGGTTGACCTCGGCGGCGGACATCTCCTTGAGCTTGTTGCCGATCGGCAGGAAGAGCAGGTTCGCGCTCGAGACGCCGTAGAGGGTGGCGATGAACGCGCCGGAGATCGCCGGGCCGAGCGTCGACGGCGCCGACAGGTTCTCGAGCACGTGGATGAGGCCCATGACCGTGCCGATGATGCCGAGCGTCGGGGCGAAGCCGCCCGCGGTCGCGAACATGCCGGAGATCTGGCCGTGGCGCTGCGCCATGCCGTCGACCTCGGATTCGAGGATCGTGCGGACGAGATCGGAGTCGGTGCCGTCCACGACGAGCTGGAGGCCCTTCTTGGTGTAGGCGTCGTCGATCTTCGCCACGTCCTCCTCGAGCGCGAGCAGGCCGTTGCGGCGGGCCTTCTCGGCGAGGGCGACCATGTCCTGGATGACGCCGCCCGAAACGACGCTCGAGCCCTTGAAGCTCATGATCATCGCCTTGGGCATGCCCATGAACGTCTGGAAGTTGGTCGACGCCATGACGGCGCCCGACGTGCCGCCGACGATGAGCAGCAGCGCGGGGATGTTGAGGAAGGCCATCGGGTTCGTGCCCTCCATGATGCTGGCAACCAGGAGCGCGCCGAACGCGCACACGATGCCGATGGCGGTGATGGCTTTCACTGGGTTCCGATCCTTCGGGTGAGTACCGCGGCCGTCCGTGGCTGCGGGGAACGACGATTGTTCAGGTAATCGGCCACAGTTGCTCGTTCTTCATCAAGCTCTAGGAGGAAGCCTTGGGACGAAGCTGGCGAAGCGGCACGACGTTCGTGTCGGGGTGCTCGCCGCTCGCAGCCACGATCCCGGCGCGCCAGTCGCGGACGAGCCGGACCACCTCGGCGGGCGTCTCGGCCACGACGAACTTCGAGCCGTTCGTGAGCGAGATGACCGTGTCCGGGTTGGCCTCGACCGTCTGGATCAGCTCCGGATTGACGTAGAGCTCGTGGTCGGGCTGGCTGATGCGGTGCAGGGGGATCATGGGGGGTCTCCGAGGGGGGAGGGGAGGGCCCCGCGGCGAGCTGCCGCGGGGCCCGGTCCGGCCTTAGTGCTTCAGGTTCACGAGCTCCTGGAGCATCTCGTCGGCGGTGGAGATGATGCGGCTGTTGGCCTGGAAGCCGCGCTGCGCGGTGATCATGTTGGTGAACTCCTGCGCGAGGTCGACGTTCGACATCTCGACCGCGCCCGGCGAGAGCGTGCCGAGCCCGTTCGTGCCGGCGCTGCCGACCGACTCGGCCCCCGAGTTGTTCGAGGCGGCGAACTTGTTGCCCGAGACGCGCTCGAGGCCCTCGTTGTTCGGGAACTTGGCCATCGAGATCGCCGCCACGCGCGTCACGACGCCCGCCGGGTCGACGGTCGTGACGACGCCGTCCTGGCCGATCGTCACCGACTTCGTGTTCGCCGGGACGTTGATCGTCGTCTGGGTCGCGGTGGGCGAGCCGGTGACCGGGTCGATCGTGTAGCCGACGATGTAGTAGCCCTCGGGGGTCACCATGTCGCCGTTGGCGTCACGGGAGAAGTTGCCCGCACGCGTGTAGAGGATGTTGCCGAAGCCCGTCGGATCGTCCGTGATCCGGAAGAACCCGTCGCCCTGAACGGCGACGTCGAGCGCGTTCCCGGTCGACTGGACGGCGCCGGACGACATCAGGTTGTCGATGCCGTTCAGCTGGACGCCGAGGCCGACCTGGGCGCCGTTCGTGCCGCCGAGGGTGGCGGTCGGGGCGCTCGAGCCGCGCTGAAGCTGGCTGAGGGCGTCCTTGAAGCTCGTGCGCTCGGCCTTGAAGCCGATGGTGTTGACGTTCGCGATGTCGTTGGCCGTGACGTCCAGCATCATCTGGTGGACCTTGAGGCCGCTGATCGCGGCGAACATTCCTCGCATCATGGGGATCGCTTCCCTTCTTGGCCGCCGGCTTCCTCAGCGAGGTCCAGCCCGTTGCGGCGCGTGTCGGTTGGTTAGTTGATGACTGCGCTGTCGATGTTGGTGAAGACGCGGTCGCGCATCTGATCCGCGCCGACCGCCGTGATCACGGTGCGATTCCGCACCGAGACGACGAACGCGGTGCTGTCGATCAGCACCAGGGCCTCCCGGGCCCCCTTCGCCGAGGCCCGGCTGACGCCGTCCTCCAGCCGTGCCATGGTCGCCTCGCCCACGTCGATCCCGCGGCGGCGGAGCCGCTCAAGGGCATGGCCCGAGAAGCGGACGCCGGCCGACTGGTCGAGCTTCGCGCGCAGGACCCCTTCGAAGCTCGCGCCGGCGCCGTCGGCGGCGGGTGCCGCCGGGGTGGGCCGGGGAGCGCCGACGCCGGGAGGCGCCAGTGCGGGGTTCAGGCGGACGGGCTCGGCGGACATCGGGCTAGGACACCTGCACGATCTCGTCGGGGGTGATCTGGGAATCGCCCACGGTGATCTGGATGGCGCCGTCAGAGACGGACACCTGCGACGCGGTGCCGGACCCGTTGGTCCCGTCGGCGGCGACCCACGAGACCTGATGGCCGATCAGGCCGACGGCCTGCGACATCTGGTTCGAGAACGCCTCGCTCTGCGTCGCCTGGACGAGGTTCGTGATCTGCTCCAGCGACGAGAACTGGGCCATCTGGCCCATGAAGTCCTTGTCGTCCATGGGGTTCATCGGATCCTGGTGCTGGAGCTGGGTCACCAGGAGCTTCAGGAAGTCGTCCTTCCCGAGGATGGCGTTCGGGTTCGTTCCGGCCGCGGCGGTGCCAAGGGCGCCGGACGAGGTCGGTGTGACGGAGCTCATCGTGCCTCCTTAAGCGAGCACGTCAACCTGCGTCCCGAGCGGGACGAGGTGCAGCTCGGTCGTGATGTCGACGGCGTCGTCGGACGCCGCCCGGTCGGTCGTGCTCATGGCCCGCGCGAGGTCGGACGACTGGCGGCGCTCGCCGTTCGAGGCGGGACCGTCGCCGGCGACATGGACGTCGAGCGAGGCGATCTGGAGGCCCTGGCTCTCGAGCGACCGCCGCAGGTCGGAGACCGTCTGCGTGAGCGCCTGAGCCGCGGCCGGCGTCTCGGCGGCGAGCGTCGCGGACACGGCGCCGTCGTGGACGCGCATGGTGATCCTGACGCCGCCCAGGTCGGCCGGGTGGAGGCTGATCCGCGCCATGGCGCTGCCGTTCTGGCGTACCGCCACGTGCAGGGTGGCGCGGGCCACGTCGGGCACGTCGCCCACCCGCACGCGCGGGGCGGCGGCCTGCTGCGGCACGTCGGCGGGGCGGTCGGCGATCCGGGCGGCCCCGTCGGCGCGGGGCGGGACGGGTGCCTGAGCGTCGGGCGGCGCGGCCGCGTGGGCCTGGGCCGGAGCCTCGCCGGGCCGGTCGCCCGCCGGCCGGTCCTGCGCGGGCCCGTGGCCGGCGTCAGGGACGTCGTGCGCGTCCGTCGCCGGAGCGGCGGGTGCCCGGCCCGGTACGGCCTCGCCCTTGCGGTCGGGTGCGTGCCCGGCGCGCTCGGCCCGGTCCTTCGCGGGGCGCTGCGAGCCGGTGGCCGGGAGCGCCGTCTGCGCCGCAGTGGCGGTCGCGGCTTTGGCCTCGGCGTCTGTGCGCGCGGCGGCCTGCGGGCCGGCCGGCGTCGCCGCGGCAGGCTGCGGAGCCGCGTCCGCGGGCGCGGCCTTCACGGGAGCAACCGCAGGGGTGGTGACCTGCGTCGTGGCGGCGGCCGTGCCGGAGGTCTGCGCCGCCGCGGCGGCCGAGGCGGCGGCGACCGGAGCCGCCCCCGCCGGGACGGCGGAGACGGCCGCGGAGGCGGTCTCGGCCGGCACGGGTGCGGCTGCGGCGGGCGCCGCGGCCTGCGGCAGCACCATGGGAACCGTCACGACGGCGCTTGCGTCCGCGTCGGCAGTCTTTCGGGTGTCGGGGCCGGAGGAGTCGCCTTCGGCCTTCGTGCCCTCCGCAGGTGCGGTCCGGGCGGTGGGATCGGCGGCCGGTGGCGGGGCCTCGGCCGGCTGAGCCGCTCCCAGGGCTGCGGCGAACGCATCCGAGGGGGCCGGCTCCTGGCCGCGTTCCGGCGGCGCGTGGTCGCGGGCCTGCGGGGCCGCGGCGACGGGAAGGGCGTCGTTCATGGGGTGCTCCCGGTGGGTTGGGCGGTGGCGGTGGAGCCGAAGAGCTGCATGTTCTGAAGCACCGCGGCGACATAGCGCTGAGTCTCGGGGTAGGGCGGGACGCCGCCGTACTGGGCGACCGCGCCGGGGCCGGCGTTGTACGCGGCCAGGGCGAGGCGGACGTCGCCGTGGTAGCGGTCGAGCTGGCCGCGCAGGTAACGCGCGCCGGCGTCGATGGACTGGGCCGGGTCGTACGGGTTCGAGACACCCAGGCCCTGCGCGGTGGCCGGCATGAGCTGCATGAGGCCCGCGGCGCCCGACGAGCTGGTCGCCTGCGGGTTCCACCCCGACTCCTGCTGGATGACGGCTTCGATCAGCGCAGGGTCGACGCCGTAGCGGGCCGCGGCCTGCTGCACCTGGGGGAGAAACTGCTGCGCCGCGGCCGGGAGCCCCTGGGCCGCCGTGCCGGTCTGGGCCTGCGCCAGCACCTGCGAGAACCGCTGCGCCGGGGCGGCCTGCGGCGCCGCTGCGGGCGCCGGGACGAGGGTGGCCTCGAGCGTCTGGATCTCGCCGATCCGGGCCATGGCGGCGTCGAGGCTCATGCCGCCTTCCCGCGCTGGAGGCGCACATGGCGGGCGATGGCGACCTCGTCGAGGCGGGCGGTCTGCGCGCGGGCGGCGGCGCGGTCGTGCTCGGAGCGCCGGCGCGCCTTCAGCCGCACGAGCGTCTCGTGCTCGATGGAGGCGCGTGCCAGCCGCGAGCGGCCGGCGTCTACCTCGATCGCCTGCGTGGCGACACCGTCTTTGGCGGCGTCGCGCTCCCGCTCGACGCGCTCCACGTAGGCCTGGAACGCGCGCAGATCGTGGCCGGAGACCTCCGCACCCCGCTGAAGCTCGCCCGAGCCGCGGGCGTTGTCGACGCGGCGGGTCGCCGCGTCCAGCTCCGTCTCGCGGTCGCGCTGCCTGCGCAGCTCGCGAGCGAGAGCCTCCTGGGCCTGGCGTTCGGCCTGCTCCCGCAGGGCGCGAATCGGCTCGAGTTTGAAGGTGAACGGAGTGTGTTCCACGGGGGTCCGAAGCGGTCAGGCCGGGTAATCGACTGACGCACTTGGTTTTTGAGCATTTTGTTAGGACAGGGCCTTCCCGATGGCGTCGAGGACGCGGTCGGGCTGAAACGGCTTCACGACGAAGTCCTTGGCGCCGGCCTTGATGGCCTCGAGCACCTTCGCCTCCTGCCCGAGCGCCGAGCACATCACCACGCGGGCGGCCGGCTCCTGGTTCAGGATCTCCTTCAGCGCCGAGAGGCCGTCCTTCTCGGGCATGGTGATGTCAAGGGTCATGATGTCGGGCCTCAGCGCCTGGTACTGGCTGACGGCTTCGACACCGTTCGCACCCTCTCCGATCACCTCGTGCCCGCCCTTTGCGAGCACATCGGACAGCATCTTGCGCATGAAGGCGGCGTCGTCCACAACGAGAACGCGTGCCATCAGTCGGTTCCTCCTGGAATATCGGTGTCTGAAGCGCCCCCTGCCGGGAGCACGGATTCGATTCGCACGGCCCACTCGTCTTCGACCAGGAGCAGCCTCCCGGTGGCGAAGCGGCGGCCGTTGACGTAGAGATCGACGGGATCGTCCGGGGCGCGGTCGAGGTCGACCACGGCTCCGGACGCAAGGTTCACGGCCCGCCCGACGGGCATGTGGGTGCGGCCGAGCTCGGCCCAGACCCGTACCGGGATCGAGCGGATCGCGGCGCTCGAGATGCCGTCGTGGCCCTCACGGCTGAGGTGGCCGCCCGCCTCCTCGGCGGCGAGCTCGTCGAGCGCCCGCGTCATGCGGACGACGAAGGCGTTCGGCACGAGCTGGAGCAGGCGGCAGGGCTCGCCCAGGAGCGTGAAGCCGACGCTCGTCATGTGCGGCGTCAGCTCGTAGGCCTCGGCTGCCTCGCCCGCGGTCGCGAAGAAGCGCGTCTCCGGCGGGCTGATCTCGATGTCCTCCTGGAGGACGTTCGCCGTCGCTCCGGCGGCCGCGGCCATCATCTGGTTCATCGCCTCGCCGGCGGCCGAGAGGTCGAGCTCCGAGAGCTCCTCGGCCTCCTCCACCGCCGAGGGGTCCATGCCCATCATGGCGGCGGCGAGCCGCTGCACGCCGAGCCGGGTCATCACGAAGATGTTGCCGCCGGTCACGCCGTGGACGTACGACACGCTGGCGACCACGGCGGGCACGGGGATCGACCGCAGCGGCGAGTCGTCGGAGTGCACGACCGAGACCTGGCTGCGCTCGACGGTCGCCTGCGACACCACCTCCAGCACCTGGGCGACGGCCTCGGCGGTCGACTCGGCGAGCTTGACGAGTGCTTCTTCGGTGGTCACGACCCGCCCTCCACTCGTCCGGTCACCTGCACGGCTCGCCAGTTGCCGTTGCGGCCGGGCTGGGCCCGGTGGGCGGGCACCTGCCCCGCGAAGAGCGTGACCCCCTGAGCGGCGGGCACGCGGAACCGCAGCACGTCGCCGGGCTTCAGGGCGAGCATCTCCTCGACGGGCATCTGGCGCGAGGCCACCTCCGCGCGGAGCTCGACGTCGACGGCCGCGAGGCCGGTGCGCACGGCCGCCTGGGCGGCGGGATCGATCCGCGCCTCGCCGAACTGGCTGCCGGACAGGTGCTCGAGCGTCGGCTCGACAGCCCGGTGGGGCAGGACGAGCGCCATCGTCGACGAGCTCCCGTCGACCTTCACCTCGATCGTGAGCATGAGCGTCGGCTCGCTCGGCGGCGCCAGGTTGACGTTTGCGATCTGCGACTCGATGCCGAGCAGATGGGTGGTGACGGAGGCGAGCTCGCTCCAGGTTGCCGAGAGCTGCTCGAGCAGCGTGTCGAACACCCTGCGCACGAGCGCCACCTCGATCTCCGTGAGCTCCCGGGGCTTGACCGCCGTGGCGGAGGTGCCTCCCATGAGCCGTTCGGCGAGGCGCAGCATGAGCGCCAGCTCCGTCGTCATCAGCACCTGGGTGCCCAGCGGCCGGTACTCGATCGTGGCGCAGATCGACGGCTGCGGGATCTGGCCGATCGCCGACGACCACGTCAGCTGGTCGAGGCTCAGGACCTCGAGCTCGATCGGGGTCAGAAGCTCGGTGGAGAGGCGCTGTCCGGCGGTGCGGCAGAAGCTCTCGTGCGCGCGCTCCAGACGGCGCTGCTGATCCTGGGCGAACTTGCTCGGCCGCGAGAAGTCGATGTCGCGCACGCGCCGCGCGCGGCGCTTGTGCGCGGGCTCGGGTGCGCCGGCCTGGCCCTGCTTGGCGGCCTCGACGAGCGCCGCGACCTGGTCGTTCGAGAGGACGTCGTTCATGCCGCCCTCGCCATCTGCATGAGCCCGCCCCAGGTCGCGATCTCGACCTCGTCGCGACCGGCCTCCTTGCACGTGATCGAGCGGCTCTCGAGATAGACGCGCATCGTCCGGCCGGAACTTCCGCCGGTGACGGACGCGCGGACCGGGATCCCGAGCGCCCGGAGCCCTTCGCGCACCGCCTGCTCGTTGCGGTTTCCGACGTCGAGCCTGCCGGCCGTGGCGAACATCTGCGCGCCGCCCACGAGCACCGCCGAGAGCCGCGAACGGGTCGCGCCGATCGACGTCAGCTCGCGGATGAGCTGCGGGATGGCCGTGTCGGCAAACTTTCCGGCCGCGGCCGCGTTGCCGTTCGAGTCCGGCAGGACGACGTGCGCCATCGCAGCCACGGGCCCGCGGTCGTCGATCATGACGAGGCCGATGCAGGAGCCCAGGCCGAGGCCGACCAGGACGTCGCCGGCGTTCTGCGTTGCGGCGATCTCACCCATGCGGACGACGAGCTCGGCCATGCCTATGCCGCCGCTTCACCAAGGCCGAGGCGGTCGAGGAGCAGCGCCACGCCGGCGCCGCCGGGGACGAAGAGGAAGCCGAAGTTGCAGGCGGTGCCGTCGACGGTCAGGCGCGAGTCGAGCAGCAGCGCGAGGTCGGTGTCGGCGGCGGTGACCGCAAGGACGCTGGCGACGATCGCGCCGAGCATGTCGGCCATCGCCACCGGCGGATGCGGCTCCATGTGCAGCCCGGTCATCGAGCCCATCGCCTGGACGTAGGAGCTGCCGAGGATGTTGCCGATCTCGCCGAGTGCGGACAGCGCCATCTCGGGGTCGCCCTCGACGCCGAGGAGCGAGCACAGCGTGTCGGCGCTCTCGGGATCGAAGAGCAGGAGCACCGTCGCGTCGAGGTCGCCGAACACGCCGATGATGACGGCGCTCACGGTGTCCTCGGCGTTGCCGACCGCATCCACCGCGTCCGCGAGCTCGAGCGCCAGCGCGGTCGGGACGTGCAGGTCCACGGGCTGGCCCAGCATGCCGGCGAGCGCCGTCGCGGCGTTGCCCGAGCCGATGTTCGACATCTCGCGCAGAGCGTCGAGCTGGAGGTCGTTCAGGTTCATAGGTGTGTCACGCTCCTAGGCCGCGTATTTCAGGTCGGTGGGAGTGGTGGCCACGCCGCCGCCGCAGGCGTCCGCGAGGGCGTCGCAGTCGACGATCAGGGCGATCTCGCCGTTCGAGAGGACGGCGCCTCCCGAGAGCGAGCCGGCGCTGCCGACCTCGGCCGGCAGCGGGCGTGTTACCAGCTCGCGCTGGCCGACGAGCCGCTCGAGCACGAGGGCCAGCCGGCGGTCGGCGCCGCGCACGATGACCACGTACCCGGCGTCCGGCGCGGGCGGGTAGCCGAGCGCCTCGGCGAGGTCGATGAGCGGGAGGACGCCGTCGCCCAGCACGAGCGTGCGCCGTCCGATCACCGAGCGGACGGTCTGCTCGGCCAGGTTGACGGTGCGCTCGACCCGCTCGAGCGGGAGGGCGAAGGGCGTCGCGTGCGACTCGACGAGCAGCGCCGGCACGATGGCGAGCGTGAGCGGCAGCCGCACCTGCACGGTCGAGCCGACGCCCCGCTCGGAGGTCATGACGACGGCGCCGCCGAGGCCCCTGATCGCGTTCCGGACGGCGTCCATGCCGACGCCGCGGCCGGAGATGTCGCTCGTCGTCTCGACCGTCGAGAAGCCCGGCGTGAAGAGCAGCTCGATGGCGCGCGCCATGTCGACCGACTCGATCGCGTCCCCGGCGATGAGGCCGCGCTCGGCGGCGCGGCGGGCGACGAGCTCGGGGTTGATGCCCCGGCCGTCGTCGCGGACGGTGATGACCACGTTCGAGCCGGCGTGGCGGGCGGCCAGCTCGAGGGTGCCGGTGGCCGGCTTGCCGGCTGCCAGGCGCTCCTCGGGCGGCTCCAGGGCGTGGTCGAGCGAGTTTCGGACGAGGTGGACGAGCGGGTCGCCGAGCGCGTCAACGACGGTGCGATCGAGCTCGGTGTCGCGGCCCGCCAGGACCAGGTCCACCTGCTTCCCGAACTTTGTGGAGAGGTCGCGGACGAGCCGCGGGAAGCGCATGAAGACGGCGTCCACCTCGATCATGCGCACCTGCATCACCATCGCCTGGAGCGACTGCGAGCTGCGCGTGAGATCGCCGATCGCCTCGGCCAGGCCCTCGACGCCGCTGCCCGCCGCGAGCGACTGCACCCGCGTGCGGTGGACGACGAGCTCGCCCATGTAGTGCATCAGCTGGTCGAGCCGCTCGGCGTCGACGCGGACGGTGGTGGTCGAGCGCTGGGCGGGCGCGGCCGGCCTGGCCTCCGGGGCCCGCGCGCCGGCGGTGGGCGCCTCGGGTGCCGCAACCTCGGGCGCCGGGGCCTCCGCCTCCGCGGCGGCAGCGGCCGTGACGGTGACCTGCTCGACGTCGGGCACGGCGCGCACGGCGGTGTCGATCGTCGCCGGCTCGTGCTCGGTCATGAGCCACGCCTCCAAACGGCGGCCGTCGAACGTATCGACCTCGTCGGAGCCGGGTGTCGAGTGGACGACCTCGCCGTGGTCGGCGACCGCCGCGAGCGCCATGTAGGCCCGTACCGCGGGCATCATCACGTCGGCCACGAGGGCGATCTCGATGCGCAGGAGCGGGGTGTCGCCGTCGTAGGCCGCGATGATCTCGGGCACCGCGCCGGGAGCCGCGCCGCCGGTGGGGACGGCCGGGGCCGCCTGCGCCTGCTCGCCGACAAGCTCCCCGAGCCGGGCGACGAGCGCCGTGGCGTCGAGCCCCTCGTCGCCGGAAGTCTCGATGCTGTCGAGGGCGCCTTCGAGCGTGTCCAGGCACCCGAGGAGCACGTCGACGACCGAGTGCTCGAGCGCCTCGGAGCGGCCGCGGAGCGTCTCGAAGACGTCCTCCATCTTGTGCGTGAGCGCGGCCATCTGGGCGAAGCCCATCGTGCCGCTCATCCCCTTCAGCGAGTGGGCGATCCGGAAGATCTCGTCGATCGTGGCGCGGTCCTCCGGCGACTCCTCGATCCGGATGACGGCGAGGTTCAGGTTCTGGAGGTGCTCCCGGCTCTCGGCCAGGAACATCCCCAGGTACTCGGAGAGGTCCATCAGGCCGCCTTCCGGTAGATGAACGGGGCGGGAGTCTCGAGCCCGACCGAGCGCGGCTCGGCGACCCGCTCGCTCGACCCGACCATCAGGTAGCCGCCGGGCCGCAGCGACTCGACGAGCCGGCGGTGCAGAGCGTCGCGCACCGGCTCGTTGAAGTAGATGACGACGTTGCGGCAGAGGACGAGGTCGAACCGGCCCGGCTGGACGCGGTCGTTCAGGAGGTCGCCGGTGTCGAAGCGGGTGAGGAGCCGGAGCTCCGGCTTGGCCCGCCAGCCGTCGGGTTCGCGCTCGAACCAGCGCTTGAGCTGGGCCGTCGGGGCGCTGCGGGCGTCGTCGACCGTGAACCGGCCCTCGCGGGCCCGGGCCACCATGCGCTTGTCGATGTCGGTGCCCAGGATCTCGAGCCCGGCGCCGGGTGCGGCCTCGCGGCCGACCGCGGCCAGCGTGTAGGCCTCGGCGCCGTAGGAGCAGCCCGCGCTCCACGCGCGGACGGTGCCCGTCCCGGCCAGCTCGGCGACGATCTTCGCGAGCGCGTCCCACTGCTCCGGGTTTCGCCACAGCTGCGAGACGTTGATCGTGACCCGGTCGAGGAAGTCGTTCAGCTCGTCGCGGTTCGTCCCGAGCAGCTGGAGGTAGCTCGCCAGGTCGGCGGCGCGGCGGTCGGCGAACGTGCGCACCCGGCGCTCCATCTGGCGGCGCTTGTACTGGGCGAGGTCGATCCCGGTCAGCCGCCGGAAGCCCGTGCAGAACTGGAGGAAGTCGTCGTGGACTGCGTGCGGCTCGGCGCTCATCGGGCCTCCTCGACGATCGCGGCCGCCAGGTCGCCGAGCGGGAGCTCGACGTCGGCCAGGCGGGCCTCGGAGATCGACCGGGGCATGCCGTAGACGGTGCAGGTGGACTCGTCCTCGACCAGGACGCGACCGCCGAGGCGCTTCACGTCGCGCGCCCCCTCGAGGCCGTCCTTGCCCATTCCGGTGAGGACGGTGAGCAGGAGCCGGTTGCCGTAGAGGGCGGCGGCATCGGAGATCGTGAGGTCGGCGCGCGGGCGGAGGCCGCCGATCTCGGGCTCCTGGGTGAGGCGGACGGCGCCGTCGCCGGAGAGCCGCAGGTGGAAGCCGCCCGGGGCGAGGAGCGCCACGCCGGGCGTGAGCCGGTCGCCGTCGCGCGCCTCGCGGACGGTGAGCTCCGAGGCGCGGTCGAGCCGCTCGGCCAGCGAGCCGGTGAAGCCGGCGGGCATGTGCTGGACGATCGCGATGCCGCACCCGATGTCGGCGGGGAGCGCCGGGACGAGCGCGGCGAGCGCGCGCGGGCCGCCCGTCGAGCAGGCGATCACGATCGCGCGCGCGCCGGCCGTGCGGACGGGCGCCGGCCGCGGCGCCGCGGCAACCGCAGGTGCGGGCCGGCTGCCCGCCGACGCCGAGCGGCGCGATGCGGCGGCCATGTGGGTCTTGTCGTAGAGCTCTGCGAAGAAGGCGTCGGGGAGCACGCCGGCGGACGGCTTGGCGACGAGCTCGACGGCCCCCTCGGCCAGGGCGTCGACCGCGCGGGCGCCGTGCGCCGGCGAGAACGCCGACACGACCACGACGGCGACCTCGGACGCGCGGGCGCGAAGCTGTTTCAGGACGCCGATGCCGTCGAGGCCCGGCATCGCCAGGTCGAGCGACAGGACGTCGGGGGAATGCCTGGCGCACTCCCGGAGCGCCTCGTCGCCGTCGGCTGCGACCGCGACGACGTCGGCTCCCCGCTCCCGCAGCCCGTCGGCGATGACATGCCGCATGAAGGCCGAGTCGTCGGCGACGACGACGCGAATTCGGGACGGTGAGGGGGTCGGTCGGGTCTGCATGGCGAAGGGGCGGCGTCCGGTGGCCCGGGCAGTCCCGTAATCGGTTCAGAGCGGGCCGGATTTACCGCGAGGCGGCGGTCAACCGCGGTTTTCCGCTGCGATCTCAAGGCCGGACAGAAGGCCGTCCGGATTCAGAAGGATCGCGAGCCGGTCGCCGAGCTTCACGATGGCGTCCACGTGGGCCGATTCGGCGGCCGGGACGGCCTCGAGTTGGGCGTCGTCGACCGTCAGCACCTCCTCGACGTCGTCCACGATGATGCCGGCGGTGCCGGTCGCCGTTTCGGCGATCACGATCTTCGCCACGCCGGACCGCTCGATCCGGAGCCCGAGCCGCTCGGCCAGGTCGCACACCGGCACGATCTTGCCGCGGAGGTTGATCACGCCGCGGATCCAGGCCGTCCGCGAGGCCACGATGCGCGGCTCGGTGTAGCGGATGATCTCCTGGACGCGCGTGATCGGGAGCGCGTACTCCTCGCTTCCCAGCGAGAAGATCACGAGCTGGCGGGTGGTCTCGGCGGTGGACATCAGGCCTCCGGCATGGTGATGACGTCCGGATACTCGGCGCGCGCGGGGAGGAATGAACCGGTCTCGCCCTTGTCGGCCATGAGCTGGACGATGGTGGCGTCGGTGGTTGCCGCCTCCGAGGCCTCGTCGGCCCGCTGGCGCAGGAACGCCTCGATCTGGGGCAGCTTCGCGATGGCGTAGTCGACCGCCGGGTCGCCGCCGGCGGCATAGGCGCCGATCGTGATCAGGTCCTCCTTGGCCCGGTAGGCGGCCAGCGTCTCGCGCATGGCGGCGGCCGCGGCCAGCACCTCCGGGGCCGTGACCTCGTTGGCGAGGCGCGAGACCGACTCCAGGACGTCGATCGCCGGGTAGTGGCTGCGGTGGGCCAGCTGGCGCGAGAGGACGCAGTGGCCGTCGAGGATCGACCGCACCGCGTCGGCGACCGGCTCGTTCATGTCGTCGCCCTCGACGAGCACGGTGTAGAGGCCGGTGATGGAGCCGCGCTCGGCCGTCCCGGCGCGCTCGAGGAGGCGCGGCAGCATGGCGAACACGCTCGGCGTGTAGCCGCGCGTCGCCGGCGGCTCGCCGATCGCGAGCCCCACCTCGCGCTGGGCCATCGCCAGGCGTGTGACGGAGTCCATCATGAGCAGGACGTCGTGGCCCTGGTCGCGGAAGTGCTCCGCGATGGTGGTCGCCACCATGGCGGCCTTGATCCGCACGAGCGCGGGCTGGTCGGACGTGGCGACCACCACGACCGAGCGCGAGAGCGCGGTTCCCAGGTCGCGCTCGATGAACTCGAGCAGCTCACGGCCGCGCTCGCCGACGAGGCAGATCACGTTCACCGACGCGGTCGTCGACCGGGCGATCGAGCCGAGCAGGGTCGACTTGCCGACGCCCGAGCCGGCGAAGATGCCCAGCCGCTGGCCGCGGCCGCAGGGGATGAGCGCGTCGAGCGCGCGGACGCCCAGCTCGAGCCGCTTCGAGATCCGGGCGCGGTGCATGGGCGACGGCGGGCTGCCGGCGACGGTGCGCAGCTCGGCGGCGGAGAGCTCGGGGCCGCCGTCGATGGGCCGGCCCAGGCCGTCGAGCACGCGCCCGAGCAGGCTGTCGCCGACGCGCACCCGGAACGAGTTGCCGGTGGCCTCGACCCGCCGCCCGGGCCCGATGCCCTGCATCTCGCCGAGCGGCATGAGCAGCGTCCGTCCCTCCCGGAACCCGACGACCTCGGCCGGGACGGGCTGCCGGTTGCGGCCGGCTGAGATCGTGACGAGCTCGCCGACCTCGGCCCGCAGGCCGGTGACCTCGATGACGAGCCCGATCAGGTTCGTGACGCGGCCGTGCCGGCGGTGCGTGTCCGCCTCGGCGACGGCGGTGCGGTAGCGCGACAGGGTGGCGTCCACTCAGGCGGCCCTGAGGTCGGGTGCCGGAGCCTCGTCGTGGCGGCGGCCGGCTTCGACCAGGAGCTCGGCCACCCGCTCGAGCTGGGACGCGATCCGCGCGTCGATCTCGCCCTCCTCGGTGCGCACGATGCAGCCGCCGCGCTCGATCCGCCGCTCGGCGACCACGTCGAGCCGCTGGACGCCGCCGAGCTTCGCCGCGAGCCCCTCGGCCGTCCCGGCCACGAGCTCCAGGTCGTCGGGGTTCACCTCGATCACCAGGCGATGCCGGGACGCGGTGCGAAGCAGCGCTCCGCCGACCACGTCGAGGACGGTCTCGGGCCGGGCGGCCACGGCGCCGCCGACGATCTTCTCGGCGATCGCGATCGCGAGCTCGACGGCCGAGCGCTCCGCGGCGCGCAGGAAATCCTCCTCGCGGCCTCGCACCGCCCGCTCGGCGGCGGCGAGCGCCTCGACCGCGGACTGGACCGAGGCGTGGGCCTCGGCGATCCCCTCGGCGCGGCCCTCCTCGCGCGCCCGCCGGCGCGTCTCGGCGGCGAGCGCGTGCAGCCGCTCCTCGGCGCTACCCGTCTCGACGGCGAGGTGGGCCGGCGCCTCCAGGGCGCCGAACTGGAAGGTCTCAGCCAATGAGCTCGTCCTCCGCATCGCCGCCGCGGGAGATCACGAGCTCGCCGGAGTCCTCAAGCTTTCGCACGACGCCCACGATCTTCGTCTGGGCCTCCTCGACGACCCGGCGCCGCTGCGGCGGCATGTACTCCATCTCCTCGCGGAGCATCTCCGCGCCGCGCTGCGACATGTTGTCGAGGATCTTGGACTGCACCTCCGTGGAGGCGCCGCGCATCGCGAGCCCGAGGTCCTTCGAGTCGACCTCGCGCAGCACCATCTGGATGGAACGGTCGTCCAGCTTCAGGATGTCCTCGAAGACGAAGAGCAGGGAGCGGACCTCGTTTGCCACCTCGTCGTTCTCGTTCCCGAGGTGCTCCAGGATGTTTCGCTCGGTCGAGCGGTTGGCCGCGTTCAGGATTGCCGCCAGCGAGCGCACCCCGCCCGCCGCCGCCCACTCGCGCTGGAGCACGGTCTCGAGCTTCCGCTCCATCACGACGGCGACCTCCTTGACCACGTCGGGGGAGGCCTGGCCCATCATCGCGATCCGCATCGCCACGTCGGCCTGGAGCTCGGGCTCCAGCAGCTCCATCACCTTGGCCGCGAGCGCGGTCGTCGGCAGCTGGGCCACGACCATCGCCACGGTCTGCGGGTGCTCGTTGCGCAGGAACGCCGCGATCTGGTCGGCGGGAGTGTTTCGCAGGAACTCGAACGGCGTCTGCTCGATGATCACCGACAGCCGGTTCAGGATCTCGCCGGCGCGCTGGGAGCCGACCGACTGCTCGAGCACCTCGCGGGCGAAGCGCAGCCCGCCCTCGGCGATGTAGCCGCGCGCGTAGGCGCTGTCGACCATCTCCTGCATGACCGACGAGGCGTACTCGGGCTCGACCGCCTGCATCTTGGCCATCTCGACCGTGAGCTGCTCGATCATCTCGTTCGGCAGGTGGCGGAAGACCTCCGCCGCCCCCTTCGAGCCGAGCGAGACCAGCAATATGGCGGCCTTGCGGCGGCCGGGCAGCGTCCCGGTTGCTACTCGTTCATCCACTGCTGCACCTGCATCGCAACGTGCTCCGGCTGCTTCTGCACGATCTCCTCAGCCTGGCGATGGACGGTCTGGCGCTGCTGGATCAGCTCCGCCGGGATGCGATCGCCCATGCCCGGCTCGAGCGCCGCGAGCGGCGTGTGGCCGGAGATCTCACGCAGCCAGGTCGGCTCGGGATGGCGGGCCTCACCCTCGCGCCGCTTCAGGTTCTTGCGGACGAGGAAGAGGAAGACCACGCTGCCGATGCCGCCGGCCACGTACTTCGCGATGTCCATGATCGAGAGCGGCACCCCCAGCGGGCCCTGCGACGCGGCGGCCGCGTCGGGCACCTTGGTGAACGGCACCGAGGCCGTCGTGATCTGGTCGCCGCGGCTCGGGTCGAGCCCGACCATCCCGGCGACGGTGTTCTTGATGGCCGTGATCGCGGGTGGCTTCACCGACGAGTCGAAGAGCAGGGCGACGCTCTGCTTCTCGACCGCGCCGGGTGCGACCGTCTCGTGCGAGATGGTCTTGTTGGCGCCGTTCGTGGTCGTGCCGGACTTGTGCGTGTAGTTGGAGCCGGAGCCGCCCGTGCCGCCTGCGCCGTTCTGGTAGACGGGGGGGATGTTGCTGCCCGTGCCGGCGGCGCCGGACGCTCCCGTTCCGCCGCCCGCCAGCTTCTCGTCGTCCTTCTGCACGACCAGCGGCACCGTGGTGCCGTCATAGGTGACCGAGTCGCTGGTGACCTGGTTCAGGTCGAGCTCGGCGTTCACGCGTGCCTCGGCCTTGTTGGGGCCGAGCGTGCGGGCGAGCATCGCGTTGATGTCGGCGGCCATCTGTGCGTCGTAGGCCTGCTGCTGGGTGAGCTTGGCCGTGGCCCCGACGGCTCCGCCGGCCCCGACCCCGTCGGCGGGCCACAGGAGCTGGCCGAGGTTGTCGGTGACGGTCACGTCGTTGGGATCGAGCCCCTGGACGCTCGACGACACCATGTGGGCGATGCCCGCGATCGTGGACGCGGTGAGCGCGCCGTTGTCGGTCAGGAGCACCGACGCGCGCGCGGCGGAGGCCTGGTCCTGGAAGAGCGTGTCCTGCGGCAGGACGAGCTGCACCTGGGCGGCGGTGATGCCGTCGATGCCCTCGATCTGCGAGGCGATGTCGCCCTCGAGTCCGCGCTGGAAGGCGACCCGCTGCTGGAAGTCGGTTGCGCCGAGGCCGAGGCTCGACATGTCGGCGAGGCTGGCGTGGTTTCCGGGCCCGACGCCCTTGGAGGCGAGCGCCACCGAGGCCTTCGACTGCTGGCTCGAGAGGACGTCCACCTCGGTGCCGCCGTTCACGACCTTGTAGGTGACGCCGGCCGAGGCGAGCGCCTGCGTGACGCGGTTCGTGTCGGCCGGGTTCAGGTTGGTCTGGACGGCGGTGTAGCTCGGCTTCGTGGCGTAGCTCCACAGGAAGTAGCCGGTGACCGCGATCAGGAGGAACGAGATCACCAGCGTGAGCTGGCCGCGCGGCTCGATGTTGCGCCACGTGTCGCGCAGGGAGTTGATGCTTGTCGGCATGGTGTGGGGGGCCTAGGGGGGAGGGGCTAGATCTGGATGCGGAAGATCTCGTTGTAGGCGTCGACGGCCTTGTTTCGCACCTGGACGGCGAGCTGCATCGCCAGGGCGGCCTTCTCGACGTCGGAGACCACCTGCGTCACGTCCTGGGCCTGGCCGGTGGCCAGCGCCTGGGACTGTGCGGAGGCGGTGTTCTGGAGGTCGTTCAGGTTCGAGATCTGGTCGGTGAGCATGCTCCCGAACGACGAGGCCGGCGTGGAGGCGCCGGCGCCGGTGGCGTCGACCGCGCCGACCTGGAAGTCGGACGTGCCGAAGGGGTCGACCGGCTGGATGGACTGAAGGCCTGGGATCTGCATCAGCGGAGGACGTCGAAGGTCTTGGCGAACATCTGCTTGGCGGCGTTCATCGCCGTCACGTTGGCCTCGTATCCGCGGCTCGACGTGATCAGGTCGACCATCTCGGTCACCGGGTTCACGTTCGGGAGCGTCACGTAGCCCTGGGCGTCGGCGTCGGGATGCGACGGGTCGTAGACCCGCCGGAGCGGGCTCTGGTCCTCGACGATCCCGGCCACCTTCACGCCGGAGAGCACCTGGTCGAAGCTGGGCGAGCCGGCCTGGAGGACGACCATGCGGCGCCGGTACGGCTGGCCGTTGGCGCCCTGGGTCGAGTCGGCGTTGGCGAGGTTGCTCGCGATCACGTCCATGCGCAGCCGCTCGGCCGTCATGCCGGAGCCGGAGATCGCGAATGCGTCGAACATGCCCATCGCTACACCGACCCGATCGCGGTCTTCAGGATTGACATCCGGCTTGCGAGCACCGACTCGAGCGACTGGTAGTCGAGCGTGTTCTCGCTGAGGTTCGCCATCTGCTGGTCGATGTCGACGTTGTTGCCGTCGATCCGGCCTGTGCTGGTGGAGTCGGTCTGGACGGCGAAGCCGGTGGACTCGATCTGGTCCGCGGTGGGCTGGGCGCCGAACGCCTGGGCGAGCGCGGCATGGAAGTCGACATCGGACGCTTTGAAATTGGGCGTGTTGGCGTTCGCGATGTTGTTCGCGATCACCTGCTGGCGCAAGGCTGAGCCCGACATCGCGCGCTCGAGGCCGACAATCGTTGTGTCGAACAGGTCCAACTCGGGGTTCCCTCCCGTCGAACGACGAAGGCCCCCGTCCCTGGGTGTGAAGCAACCGCGATCCGTGCGGTAGGCCGGTAATCGGCCGGGGACGTGGCGGGTTGAGCAGGTCGATCACGTAGGCTGAGCCGGTGGCAGAGCAGCGCGTCGAGGATGGGTTGGACGACCTTCAACGGTGGTACGCGGCCCAATGCAACGGCGACTGGGAGCACACGTACGGCGTCACCATCGAGACGCTCGACAACCCTGGATGGAGGCTCAGGGTCGACCTGGTGGGCACAGAGTTCGAGGCCCTGGCAGACACGAGCGGCCGCGTCGAGCGATCAGACACGGACTGGCTCGCCTGGCGGGTTGGGGATGGGCGCTTCGAGGCTGGGTGCGGGGCGTGCAACCTCGGCGAGGCCGTCGCTGCCTTCTTCGCGCTCCATCGCTGAATCGCGACGGCCGGTGTGTCTATTCGCTCCGGTCCCTCACGCGGCGGTCAAGATCCAGCCACGCGATTCCCGCCGGCGCGCGGCGAACGATGCGCGAATCCTTAAGGACGGGCTCGTGGGGGAACCCCGGGTTCCCCCGCGGATCATTGGTGCGTGTCGATGAAGACGGCCGGCGCGTCGCCGACGTAGGCGCGGATCGTCTGACGCACGACGCGCAGCTGCCCGAGCTCGGCGACGGTCGCGGCTCGCGCCGCTGCCAGCACCGCGGCGTTCGCCTGCGCAAGCTCTCTGGCACGGCGCAGATGCGTCCGGGCCTCGGCCGGCGGGCGGGCCGGCAGGGATGCGACGAGCAGCTCGCGCTCGTCGGCCAGGGCGACGACGGCGTCCCAGTCGCCTGCGGCGATGAGATCGGCCTCGCGCCGGCACATCTCGACCAGGTGCCGGTACGGCTCGGCGGCGGTCATCAGCCGGCCGCGGCGGCGGGGCGGTCGCCGCCGGCGCCGCGCACCGCGAGCTCCTGCCAGCTCTGGCGCAGGTCCGCCAGCAGCCGGGCGGCGCTGTCGATGCGCTCGGGATCCTGCTTCAGGATCGCCTCTCGCAGGAGCCGCTTGCAGAACGTGTAGATCGAGCGCAGCCGCACGGCGACGTCACCCTGGTTCATGTCGAGCGTGTAGTTCAGCTCGTCGATGATCGCCTCGGCGCGGCGGATGCGGGAGAGGCAGATCTGGCGGTCGCCGTGGCGCATCGCGACCGCGCCCTGGGTGAGGAACCGCACCGCGCCGTCGTACAGCATGACGACGAGCCGCTCGGGCGGCGCCGTGAGGATGCTCGACTCGGTGTAGGCCTGCTTGGCGCCCGCGTAATCCATCGCGCCTTGTAGTCGGCTCGGCCGCCGCGATCTTGAGGAGGCTACTGGGCGAGCTGGGCGAGCTGGCCGCTCAGCTGGGACATGAGCGACTGCGACTTCGAGATCGCGGTCTCCATCGCGGTGAACATCGCCCGAAGCTGGGTCTCCTTCAGCGTGACGCGGGCCTCGACGTCGGCCTGGCTCTTCTTCAGGCCGTCGATCGTCGTCTGCTCGGTGGCGATCCGCGAGGCCAGGATGCCCCCGGTCTGCACCTGGGGGGTGAGAAGGGCGTCGATGCGCTGCGCGAGCCCCTGGGAGGCGGCGTTCCCGGTGACGTTCGTGAAGAGCTTCTTGACGTCGGCGAGGCGGGTCGAGAGCGCGGTCTCGAGCTTGCCGGTGTCGAGCGTCAGCTTGCCTTCGATCGCGTCCTGGTTCAGCGTGCCCGACCCGACGGCGGAGCCGGTCGAGAGCCCGACCAGCCCGAGCTGGTTCAGGTCGGACGCGGCGCCGGCGAAGGTGTTGCCGATCGACTGGCGCAGGCTCGAGAGCAGCGACTCCAGGCCGGGGTCGGCGTTCAGGACGCCCTTGCCGAGGTCGTCGCTCGTCTGCGGCTTCACCACCTTCTGCTCGGTGAGCTTGCCCTTGATGAAGTCGATCGTCGAGTTGTACTGGTCGACGAACGTCTGGATCGCGTCCTCGATGGCGGACGTGTCCGGGCCGGGCGTGCCGATGTTGACCGACGCGGCCTGGGACATGACGCCCTTGAACGTCAGGGTGACGCCCGGGATCGCCGACGTGACCACGTTCGAGGCCGCGGACTGGACGGCGCCGCCGTCGATCGTGAACTTCGCGTCGCGGGCCGTGAGCGACTCGGTGAACCCGAGGTCGGCGTCGAGGCCCGAGTCGGACGTGACCGAGATCGTGTTGGCGGCGCCGGTGACGCGGCCCGAGAGCACGAGCTTCGAGTTCACGACCGACGCGTACACCTGCACGCCGCTCGCGCCGTTGATCTTCTGGGCGATCGTGTCGAGCGAGTCGCCCGCCTTCACGGAGACGTCCGTCGCCGTGCCGCCGCCGACGGCGATGTGCAGGACGTCGTCGGCGGAGGCGGCGGTGAGCGCCGTGGACTGCGTCACCTGGTGGGCGCGGGCGAGCTGCGTCACCTGCACCAGGTAGCCGCCGGGCGCGGCTCCGCTGGTGCGGACCGCGTCGAGGTTCGTCGCGTCCGTCGAGGTGATCGACTGGGTGTCGGCCCACGTGCCGATGTCGCGCAGGCCGGTGACCGCCGCCTGAAGGTTGGTGAGCCGGGTGTTCACGTCGCGCAGCGCATTCTGCCGGGCGGTCTCGACTGCCTGCTGCTGGGCCATGCGCGTCTCGGGCTGGCGCTCGATCGCGAGCAGCTGGCCGATGATCGTGTTCGTGTCCAGGCCGGAGGCGATGCCGCCGATGTTGAAGAGCGGGGCGGCCGAGGTGGACGCGGACAGGGCGCTGGTGGACGAGGTCGTTGCCATGGGTTATCCGTTCTCGTCGACGAGGAGTCCGCCGCCGGAGAGGGTGTCGAGCAGGCTGCGGGTCGGGATCTCGCGCACGAGGGAGCCGTCGCCGCTCAGCACCTGCACACGCACAGTCCCCGCGGCGTGGTCGACCTCGAAGTGGAGGTTGACCTGCCGGGCTGCGAGCTCCTCGATCACCTGCGCTGCGACGTTGTACTCCTGTTCGATGTCGGCCGGTGGCGGGCCGGGATCCACCGCACGCAGCTGCGGCCGCTTCGCCGGTGTCGGCGTCGCCGGCGCCTTGCCGATGCCCTGGATTGGGGGTGTGCCGTGGTCCGTCACGTCGATCCTCCTGGGCCCGTCCGTGGGCCTCGAGTTCGCCCACGTTATCGACCGACGTTCAGCAGACTTTAGGCAGCTTGCGGAATACGTTTTATGATCGCTTCGAGAAGATTGCGGGCGGCGCCGTTGCCGGGCTCGATCGCGAGCGCCTCGGCGGCGAAGTCGCGAGCGTCCTCGAGGAAGTTGCGCGCCACGGCGACCTGGGCGAGGCCGATCATCGCCCGCGCGTCGGGCGCAGAGCGGGCCACCTCGATCCACTCGTCGGCGGCGGCCGCGAGGAACCCACGCCGCAGGTAGATGGTCGCGAGGAACTCGCTGCGCTCGCGCGGGTCGGCGTCGACGGCCGAAAAGACCTGCGCGAGGGCGCCGAAGGCGCCGAGCTCCTGCACCCGCAGCAGTGCCTCGAGGATCGTCCCGGCGAGCGGGCCGGCTGCGGCCGGGAGCGTGCCGGCGGGCGCCTCGCCCCGGAACGCGGCGGCCCAGGCGCGGTGCAGTGCCGTATCGTGGGGCGGGAGGTCGGCCGGCGCGGCGTCGAGGAGGGCGTCCATGGCGGCGTGGTCGCCCGCGACCGCCGCCGCGAAGAGCCGGACGTGCAGGGCGGCGTCGCGAAGGGGCGAATCTGCGGGCTCGCGGGCGGCCTCGGCGGCGGCCTCGGCGTAGCGCCGCTCGAGCAGCAGCGCCTCGGTGAGGCCGATGCGGGCGGCGGAGTTGGCGGGCTGGGCGGCGAGCACGGTCCGGAACCACGGCTCCGCGTCGGCGGAACGGCCGGCCTCGTAGAGCGCGGTGGCCGCCAGGAGCAGGGTCGAGGGCCGGTCGGGGACGATGCCGCGGATCTCGTCGATCGGCGCGCCGCGCCGGGCGAGGATCGCGACCAGCGGCAGCACCGGAGCGGGGTAGTCGGGGTGCTCGGCCAGCGACCGGCGGTAGAGCTCCTCGCCGCCGGCGGCGTCGCCGCGGGCGGTGCGCACCTCGGCCAGGAGACCCATCGCCAGGAAGGTGCCGGCGCCGACCGTGGCCGCGTACGCATGGGGCGCGTCGCCCATGTCGAGGCAGCGCTCGGCGAGCTCCAGCGCCCGGTCGAGGTCGCCCTGTTCGCGGGCCGAGAGCGCGGCCTCCAGCACGAGGTCGGTGTGGTCCGGGTATGCCGCAAGGCCCTCCGCGACCGCCTGTGCGGCCGCGGCGTGGTCACCGGCCTCGCGGCGGGCGCGGGCAGCGCGGGAGACCAGGAGCGGCACGTAGCCGGCCGAGGCCAGGCCCGGCACCGATCGCAGCGCTTCCCAGGCCCGGTCGAAGTGCGTGCGGGCCTTGGCCGCGTCGCCGAGGGCCAGGTACTCGGAGCCCAGGTTGTAGTCGTTGAAGGGGCTCGGGTTCTCGCGCGCCTCCTGCTCGAGCAGCTCGATGTTGCGCTGCGACTTCTCCTTGGAGGCGATCCGCTGGTTCAGGTAGCCGTAGTGGCGGACGCGGATCGTGGTCGTCTCGAACCGCTCCGCCAGGTACATCGGCATCGTGTGCGTCTTCTGCTCGTGGATGCGGCCCTCGAACCGGTACTCCGGCCGCCGCCGCCAGAGGCGAAGTGCAAGGTGGGTCGTGGCCGAGCCCGTGTCCTCGCCGCCGGTGTAGTTGGTCTCGACGAGGTTGAAGCCCTCGCGCCACGTGCGCCCGAGGAGCTCGCGCAGCTTGGGCGCGTCCTCGCTCTCGAGGTGCTCGTCGGCGTCGAGGTACATGACCCAGTCGCCGGTGGCGTTGTCGATCGAGACGTTGCGGGCGTCCGAGAACGAGCCGTTCCACGGGAAGTGGACGACCTTCGCGCCGAACGACTCGGCGATCTCGACCGTGCGGTCGCTCGAGCCGGTGTCGACGACGATCATCTCGTCGACGACCCCCTGGAGCGGTGCGAGGCACCCGGGGAGCATCTCCTCCTCGTCCTTCACGATCATGCACAGCGAGAGGCGCAGGCCCGGGACCGGCCGCGCATGGGCGGCCACCTTGCGGCCGCGGGCGGCCAGGCCGCGCATGCGCGCTCCGAACGCGCCCTTCAGGCGGCCGTTCGAGCGCTTGCGGATCCTGGCCTGCTCCAGATTGGCGGCGGCGAAGGGAAGGTTCGGGTCGAGCCGTAGGGCTGCCTTGAAGAGATCCTCGGCCGCTGCCGCCTCGAGCAGTTCGTACAGGAAGACGCCGGCATGGTTCAGGAGCACCGGCTCGCGCGGCTCGGCCTCGAGCGCGTCCAGGAGCGCGGCGGCGGCCACGACGAACGGGCCGACCCAGGCTTCGGAGGAGGCGGGCCGGTAGGCGAGCACGGCCTCGACGATGCCGCAGCGGGCCTGGTAGGCGCGCTGGCGGTCGTCCCACTCGCCGAGCTCGACGAAGGCCGTCGCCAGACGGTCGAGGTCGCCGGCGGCGATCGCGGTGCTCGCGGCGGCCACGGTCTGCTGCACCCTGACGCGCCAGTCGGCGGCGGGGGTGGCGGCGGATGTGGACGACGGGAGGGAGGACGTGCGAAGCGCCATCGGCCGCGTATTCGGCGATCCGGTCCCGCGCTTTAGCCGTAGAGACCTTTCTGGCGGGTCCGCCGACGACGGCGGAGGCCGCCGGTACACTCCCACTTGTCTCACCGGCAGATCTGCCGATAACGCGACCTGTGACGTCCCCCGCCCGCAAGATCTCCGTCGTCCCCGACCTGCCGTCGGTCGAGATCTCCGACGATCTCGCGCTCGACCTGTATTACTGGATGACGCTGACCCGCGCGGTCGAGGAGCGGGCGCTCAACCTGTACCGGCAGGGCAAGCTGCCCGGGAGCTACTACACGGGCCGCGGCCAGGAGGGGATCGCGGTCGGGATCGCGCTGCCGCTCGAGCGCGGCGAGGACGGCGACTGGCTCTCGCCCTGGATCCGCGACCTCGGCTCCTACCTCGTGCACGGCGTCCCGGTGTGGCGCATCTTCGCCCAGTTCATGGGCAAGGCCGGCTCGACGACGCGCGGCAAGGACGGAAACCTGCACATCGGCGGCCGCGAGTGGAACATCCCCTGCCAGGTCTCGCACATGGCCGACATGATCCCGCTGACGGTCGGCGCCGCCCTGGCGTACAAGCAGCGGGGCGAGAAGCGGGTGGCGCTCACGAGCTTCGGCGACGCGGCGACCTCGCGCGGCGACTTCCACGAGGGGCTCAACATCGCGGCCGTGCTCGAGGTGCCGGCCGTGTTCGTGGCCGAGAACAACGGCTGGGGCTACTCGACGCCGATCTCGAAGCAGACCAAGGTCACCGACCTTCACAAGAAGGCCGCGGCCTACGGCATCCCGGCCGTCTCGGTCGACGGCAACGACGTCTTCGAGGTCTACGCGGCGATGAAGGCGTCCGTCGACGCCGCCCGCGCCGGCGGCGGCCCGCAGTTCGTCGAGTGCAAGACCTACCGCATGGGCGGGCACGCGGCCCACGACAAGTACGAGAGCTACATGCCGATGGAGGTGCTCGCGGAGTGGTCGGACAAGGATCCGATCAAGCGCGCCGAGACGGAGCTGCTCGAGGAGCGGCAGGTGTCGGAGGCCCGGCTGGAAGGCATCCGCGAACGGGTGCGCGACGAGGTGCGAGAGGCCGTCAACCTGTCCGAGGAGGACGGCTATCCCGACGCCGCGGAGGCCCACCTGGGCGTGTTTGCGGAGACCACCGACTAGCCCGCCGTGCCCGAGCTGACCTACCTCGAGGCGATCAACGCCGCCCTCCACGACGAGATGGAGGCCGATCCGCGCGTCTTCTGCCTGGGCGAGGACGTCGGCCGCCAGGGCGGGGCGTTCGGCGCCACGAAGGGCATCCAGCAGACGTACGGCGAGCTCCGATCGATCGACACGCCCGTCGCCGAGGCCGGCATCGCCGGCGTCGCGATCGGCGCCGCGATGGCCGGGCAGCGTCCGGTGGCCGAGATGCAGTTCGGCGACTTCGTCTCGATCGCCTTCGACCAGATCGTCACCTGCGCCGCCAAGATGCATTACCGCATCGGCTGGGCGGTGCCGATGGTCGTGCGCTGCCCCAACGGCGGCGGCGTCGGCGGCGGCCCGTACCACTCCGAGAACGTCGAAGCGTGGTTCCACCACCACGCCGGCCTCAAGATCGTGTGCCCCGCCACCGCGGATGACGCCTACGGGCTCCTGCGCGCGTCGATCAAGGATCCCAACCCCGTCGTCTTCTGCGAGCACAAGTTCCTCTACCGGCGTGAGCGGGCCGACGTCGCGACGGGCGCCGACGGCCGGATCGTGCCGATCGGCAAGGCCCGGGTCGCCCGGCAGGGCAGCGACCTCTCCATCATCACGTACGCCTCCACCGTCCGCCTCTCCGTCGCCGTCGCCGACACGCTCGCGGCCGAGGGCACGTCGATCGAGGTCATCGACCTGCGCACGCTCGTGCCGTTCGACCGCGAGACCGTGCTCGCGTCGGTGCGGAAGACCGGCAAGGTGATGATCGTCCACGAGGACAACCTCACCGGCGGGTTCGGGGCCGAGGTGGCCGCGATCGTCGCCCAGGAGGCGTTCGAGCACCTCGACGCGCCGGTGACGCGCGTCGCCGCGATCGACACCCCGATCCCGTTCACGCCCGTGCTCGAGCACGAGTACCTGCCGACCGAGGACGACATCCTCCGGGCGGCTCGCGAGCTCGCCGCCTACTAACGGTCGCCGCCGCGCGCAGGAACCCCTGCTCCCACGGGGAATCCGGCTACCTGGCATCCCCCATCCGGGGGAGGGCGGTTCGTGGGGCCGCCGATACAATCGAGACGCCCACGGAAGGGCCGTCCCGGGAGCGCTGAAGTGCGGTTTCGTCACAAGCTTTCCATCGTGCTGATCGGGCTGGCGCTGGTGCCACTGGTGTCCGCCGGCTTCCTCGTGCTCCGCCTGCTCCAGCACGACAAGGTCGCGAACGTCGACAACGGCCTCACGACGGCGGTGACGGCCGGGGCTCAGGCGTATGTGACCCGCCAGGTCAGGACGAGACGAACTCGGTCGCCGCCCTGCTCGCCGCGCCAGACCGAGGTGCAGGCGCGTTCGCGCCGAAGCCGCAGCCACGTCGACGACGCCACGCTGGCAGGCGTCGCTGCCAAATTCGCGCCGCGGCCGGTACCGGCATGGTCGCGACGCTCAAGCGCGACGGGAAGATCGTGGCGGGCGAGCTGCCGCGCAGGGCCGCCCACCTCGAGGGCTCGGTGAAGATCTCGAAGTGCAACGGTCTGCAGCGTGTGATCGGCGAGCCGCTCGACCGATGCTGCTGCCCAGCGTCTGATCCCGACAGCCTGAAGGACAGCTTCCAGGATGTCGGGATCGCCGCCAACGGGACAGCTCGTGGCCTCCACCGGCCCCGCCCCCGGGTCGGCTTCAGGGCCGATTGCCCCTCGGCGGCCCACCAATGCGAGGTCGCCGGGGTCGGGATGCGCGCCATGGCGATCGGCGTGCCGTGCAGCCGGTCAGGGCACCCTGCTCGGTCGTCGCGATGTACCCGCGCTCGGCGCTCGACGACGCGATCGACTCGCAGCGGCTCAAGATTCTCCTTCCGCTGATCCTGATCACGCTCGTGATCGGCGTGCTCGCCTTCGCCGCCGCCGACTGGATGTCGCGCGCGCTGAACGATCTCGCCGAGCGGGCGATGGTCCTCGCCCGGGGCGGCACCCGCGGCGACGAGCTCGACCAGCTCGGCGCGGCCATCGACCAGATCTCCGGCGAGCTCTCGTCACGCGTGGGCGAGCTCGAGGCCGAGCGGGGCCGGTTCAAGGAGACCCTCCAGCGCTACGGCGAGACGCTCGCGGCGACACACGACCTGAACGCGCTCGTCGGCGCCGTCCTCGACACCGCCGTCCAGGCCACGCGCGCCCGCGGCGGCCGCCTCCTGCTCTACGACCCCGAGCGGGGCGAGGCGATCGAGCAGGCCCGGATCGGCACGGCCCGCGGGTCGCGCACCGATCTGCCCATGGTCGTCGCCGCCGGCATCGGCCTCGAGGGCGAGGCGCTCTCGGCACATGAGGCGAAGGTGATCCAGGCGCCGCGGGCGATGCTCGCCGTGCCGATCCTGCGCGAGCACCAGCTGCTCGGCCTCGTGACGACCGTCGACCCGGAGGACGGCGGCTTCGGCGACGACGACATCGAGTCGCTGTCGGCGCTCGCGGTCCAGGCCGGGGTCGCGATCGAGAACGCGCGGCTTCACCGGGTCGTCGAGCGCCAGGCCGTGACCGACGCCCTCACCGGCCTCGCCAACCGGCGCCAGTTCTACGAGGTCCTGGGCCGGGAGTACGAGCGCGCCCAGCGGTTCGGGACGCCGCTCTCGCTGATCCTGCTCGACATCGACGACTTCAAGCAGATCAACGACACCCGCGGCCACCTCGCCGGCGACGCGGTGCTGCACGGCGTCGCGACGACGCTCGCCGAGCTGATCCGCGAGATCGACATGGCGGCCCGCTACGGCGGCGAGGAGTTCGCGATCCTGCTGCCGCAGACGGGCCCGGAGGGGGCGGCGCTCCTCGCCGAGCGGCTCCGGCGCGAGATCGCGGCGCGCCCGATCCGGTTCGGCCCCGACGAGATCGAGGGCATCACGGCCAGCTTCGGCGTCGCGGCCGGGCCGGAGGACTCGATGACCCAGATCGACCTGATCGCCTCTGCGGACGCCGCCCTCTACCAGGCCAAGCGCGACGGCAAGAACCACGTGACCGTCGCCGAGGCCTGGTGAACGAGTGGTGAAATCGCCAGTTCGCACGTCCTCTACCGGACGGATCGCTCGCTCGCTTGGTAGACTTGGCGGCGCGTTTTTGTGCAGTGACCACTGATCGGGAGGACGGTGGATGACCACGAACGGTTCTCTGTTTGCTTCCGCCATCGAGCACCACCTCGAGCTGAAGCGCCGAAATCGACACCTCGACGAGGACCTTCCGCTGGAGGAGTTCCAGGACGACGATCCGTTCGACAACCATCCGCTGTTCAAGACCGAGGCGGACGCACGGCGCGAGGAGGAGGAGACCGGCGAGCACCCCGTCGTCACCGACCTCGCAGAAGACACCGAGTCCATGCCCGCGGTCGAGCCGGCCGAGGGCCAGCCGCGCGGGTGGATGGAGACCACCCAGGCGACCGAATTCTCCTGGGACTAGCAGTCGCCTGACGGCGGCCACGCGGGGCACGAGGGACACACGACCATATGGACGAGCTGGCCGCCGTCATCCGCCCGCCCGAGACGCCGGGCGATCGCTACCTGAACCGGGAGCTGTCCTGGCTGGAGTGGGATGTCCGCTGCCTCCAGCTGGCCGAGGACGAGTCGTGGCCGCTGCTCGAGCGTGTGCGGATGTGCTCGATCGTGGCGGCAACGCTCGACGAGTTCTTCATGATCCGCGTGGCCGGGCTCGAGGGCCAGATCGCCGCCGGCCTCGCCGTCCGCTCCGTCGACGGCCGCACGCCCGCCGCCGCCCTGGCCGAGATCCGCGAGCGCGTGATCGCGTTGCGCGCTCGCCAGACTGCGCTGTGGGAGGACGTCCTCATGCCGGCGCTTCGCGCCGAGGGCATCGAGATCTGCTCGTTCGAGGCGTGCACGGCCGCCCAGCAGGAGGCGGTGGGCGAGTGGTTCGACCGCAACGTCTACCCGGTGCTGACGCCGCTCGCCGTCGGTCCGGGCCAGCCGTTCCCGTACATCTCGGGGCTCTCGCTCAGCCTGGGGTTCTTCGCGTACGACCCGGTCACGGGCGAGGAGCGCTTCGCACGCGTCAAGGTGCCCGAGGGCCTGGCCCGGTTCGTCCCCGTCGGTGACGGGCCCGGGACCCGGCTCGTGCCGCTCGAGGAGGTGATCGCCCACTTCTCCGACCGGCTCTTCCCGGGGATCGAGGTGGTCGAGCAGAGCCTCTTCCGCGTCACGCGCGACGCCGACTTCGAGCTGTCCGACGAGGCCGACGACCTGCTCGAGGCCGTCGAGCTTGAGTTGCGCCGGCGCCGGTTCGGAGACGCCGTGCGGCTGGAGGTCTCGAGCGACATGTCGGCCGGGAATGCGCGAGCGGCTCTGCACCGGGCTCGGCGTGACCGACGCCCAGGTGTACGACACGCCGGGCCTGATGGACATGGCCGACGTGCGCGAGATCGCCGACCTCGACCGGCCGGAGCTCAAGCACGAGCCGTGGCTCCCGGTGACCCGCACTCGGCTGGCCGACTCGGGCGGCGCCGGGAACCTGTTCGCCCGGATCCGGTCGGACGACATCCTGGTCCACCTGCCATACGAGTCATTCGCCACATCGGTCGAGGCGTTCGTCCGGGCCGCCGCGAAGGACGCGGGCGTGGTCGGCATCAAGACCACCGTCTACCGCACGTCCGACGACACGGCGCTGCTCCCGGCGCTCATCGAGGCCGCCGAGCGCGCGAAGCAGGCGGTGTGCCTGGTGGAGCTGAAGGCCCGGTTCGACGAGCGGCGGAACATCGAGTGGTCGCGCGCGATGGAGCAGGCTGGGGTCCACGTCGTCCACGGGTTTCGCGACCTCAAGATCCACGCCAAGACGACGCTCGTCATCCGGCGCGAGGGCGGAGTGCTGCGCCGGTACGCCCACATCGGCACCGGCAACTACAACGGCGCGACGGCGCGCCTGTACGAGGACCTCGGGCTCTTCACCGACGACGAGGCGATCACGGCCGACGTCGCCGATCTCTTCAACCACATGACGGGGTTCGGCCGGCCGCAGCAGTTCCGGAAGCTGCTCGTGGCGCCGTTCAACCTCCGCACCCGCATCATCGACCACATCCGTGCCGTCGCCGACGCCGCGGCGGCGGGCAAGACGGCCAGGATCCGGATGAAGGTCAACTCGCTCACCGACGCCGCGATCATCGAGGAGCTCTACCGGGCGTCGCAGGCCGGAGCGCGCATCGACATCATCGCCCGCTCGATCTGCGCCCTGCGTCCCGGGGTGCCCGGCATGTCGGAGCGCATCCACGTGCGTTCGGTCGCGGGCCGCTTCCTCGAGCACAGCCGCCTGCTCGCCTTCGAGGCCGGCGACGATGCCACCTACCTGCTCGGAAGCGCCGACCTGATGCCCCGCAATCTCGACCACCGGATCGAGGTGCTGACGCCGGTCGAAGACGGGCGCCTCCAGCACGAGATCTCGACGATCTTCGACACCCTCCTGGGCGACCGCACGCAGGCCTGGGTGCTCGAGCCGGACGGGTCGTGGACGCGGCTTCGCCCGGAGCGGCGGGGCACCAAGCGCGGCAGCCATGCGGTGCTCATGCGCCGGGCCCGCCTGCGGGCGCGGCCGCGCAACCGGCGGACGCCGCGGTCGGTCTGATGTCGATCCAGCTCGCCGTCGCCTCCGACCCCGAGGAGGCCGCCGTGCGGGCGGCGGCGGCGCTCGCGGCGGCGGCCCGGACGGGCGGCTCGATCTCGCTCGCGGGGAGCAACACGCCCCGTCGCTCGTACGAGCTCCTGGCCGCGGAGCCCGGCATCGACTGGTCGCAGGTGCACATCTGGTTCGGCGACGAGCGCTGCGTCCCGCCCGGCGATCCCGAGTCGAACTACCGCATGGCCCACGAGACGCTGCTCTCGCGGATCGACATCCCCGGGGCGAACGTCCACCGGATCCGCGGCGAGGACGACCCGGACGCGGCGGCCGAGGCGTACTCGCGTGAGATCGACGGCCTCGCGCTCGATCTCGCGCTGCTCGGGCTCGGGCCCGACGGCCACACGGCGTCGCTCTTTCCGGAGAGCCCCGCGCTCGAGGTGCGTGACCGCCTCGCCGTGGCCGTCGTCGCGTCCAAGCCGCCTCCCCGCCGGATCACCCTGACGTTCCCGGTCTTTGAGCGGGCGGCCTCGGTGCTGGTGCTGGCGCCGGGCGAGTCGAAGGCCGAGGCGATCGCGGCGGTGCGTCGCGGGCCCGACCGGCGCTATCCCGCGAGCCTGCTTCCCGCCGACCGCACGACGATCCTGACGGACACGGCCGGCGCGCCGTAGCGCCGGGCCACGTGCCCGGCGTCGGGGCTAGCCGGATTCGAAGCCGCGGCGCTTCATCGTGCCCCAGCCGTCCCGGCGGCGGGCGAGATCCCACACGCCCTGGAGGCGGTAGAGATCGACCAGCTGCCGGAACCACATGTTCTCGAAGAGCGCCGCCACGAACATGCGGCCCAGGTCGCGGCCGCGCCGGTAGTGGCGGTAGCCGCGCTCCTCCAACCCGCATGCGATCAGCGTGATCACGGTCCCGAAGAGCCACGCGCACACGATGTAGGCGAAGACGATCTCGACGTCGATCACGCCCAGCGAGATCCCGATCGGGAAGGCGATCCACGCCGCCGCCTCCATGAGCGGACTCGCGAACTCGAACACCAGGCAGTACGGCAGCGCCAGCATCCCGACGGCGCCGTACCGGCGCCGGAACATCATCGACCGGTGCCGCCACAGGCTCTCCCACAGGCCGCGGTGCCAGCGGCGCCGCTGGCTGCCGAGCGTCGCCATGTCGCCCGGCGCCTCTGTCCAGCAGACCGGGTCGGACGCGAACGTGATCCGGTACGGCCGTCCCTGCTCGCGCATCCGGCGGTGCATGCGGATCGTGAGCTCGAGGTCCTCGCCGACGGTGTCGACCCAGTAGCCGCCGACCTCCTCGACGACGTCGCGGCGGAACAGGCCGAACGCGCCGGACACGATGAAGAGGGCGCCGATCGAGTCCCACGCCACCCGTCCGTAGAGGAAGGCGCGCAGGTACTCGACGACCTGGAAGCCGGCCAGCCGTCCCGACGGCATGCGCGGCTCGACCACGCGGCCCGCCTCCACGCGCGAGGAGTTGGCGACGCGCACCGTCCCGCCGACCGCGATCACCCGGTCGGGGTCCTCCTGCACCGGCCGCATCATCACCGTGAGCGCGTCGGGGTCGAGGATCGAGTCGGCGTCGGTGATGCACACGTACGGGTGCCGGGCCAGGTCGAGGCCGGCGTTCAGCGCGTCGGCGCGGCCGCCGTTCTCCTTGCGGACGAGCGTGATGTCGGTCGGCCCGCGGCCGCGATAGAGCTCGCGCACCGGCTCGTACTGGAGCAGGTTCCGCGGAGCGGGCGACACCTGGCGCAGGCCGTGGGCGTCGATCATCCTCGCCGCGGTCGCGTCGGTCGAGCCGTCGTCGACGATGACGATCTCGAAGATCGGGTAGCGCTGCCCCAGGAGCGAGGCCACCGATTCGAGGATCACCGCCTCCTCGTTGAATGCGGGAACGACGATCGAGACGCCCGGCGTGAGCGGCGAGGAGAGCGCCTCCTGATGCCAGGCCCAGCCGCGGCGGCGGATGGTGCGCTTCATCCCGCGGCGGGCGAGCGGCCACAGGAGCAGATAGACGATGTTGATCGCAGCGGCGTAGGCCACCGACATGATGCCGACGACCTCGACAGCCGTTCTCATGCGAGCCCGGCCTGGAGCATGCTCGCGGCGTGTCGCAGGCGCGGGTGGGCGTCGTCGGGCGCGCCGACGCGCGCGACGAGGCCCGGGGCGATCGTCGCCAGGGTCGCCGCGGCGATCTCGGCCACCTCGGCGCAGTCGTCGTGGACGATCTCGAGCAGCCGCGAGGCGTTGCTCGGGCCGCCGACGGTGGCGAGAGCGGCCGCGGCCGCGGCGCGCACGCTTTCGACCTCGTCCGCCAGCAGATCTTCGAGCGCCTGTCCGACATCGTCGGCGCCCAGGTGGGCGATGGCCTCGCAGGCCCGCTCGCGCACGAGGGGCGCCTCGTCGAGGAGGCGGTCGCGGAGCGACTCGCCGTCGCGGGGGTTGCCGAGCCGCCCGAGCAACTCGACCGCCGCGGCGCGGGTCGCGGGGTGCTCGGTGCCGGCCAGCGTCCGTAGGCCCGGCAGGGCCGCGGCGCCGATCGTCAGCACCGCGTTCGCCGCGACGGCCCGCGGCACGTGGCGGCAGGCGAGGGCGTGCAGGATCGGGACGACCGCCGCCCGCGAGCGCAGTCGCCCGAGGCTGCGGGTGGCGGCCAGCCGCACGTCGGCGTCGCGGTCGTTCAGCGCCATGAGGAGCGTGGCCTCGGCGTGGTTGCTGCACATGTCGCCGAGGGCAGCGGCGCTCTCGGCGCGGCGGTGGGCGAGCGGGTGGCCCAGGCCGCGGACGGCGCGGCCGATCGCGCCGGTCGACTCGAAATAGTCGCCGATCGCCCGGCGGGTCTCGCCCGCGAGCGACGGGGAAAGCTCGGAGAGCATCGCGGCGAGCGCCGCATCGTCGGCGTCCGCGCGCCTGTCGACCTCGTCGCCGTCGAGGAGGGCGTGGAGGACGGGCTCGGCCCGGTGGCGGGCGGCGAGCTCCTCGCGAAGCTGACGGTGGGCCTGGATGCGGCGCACGCAGAGGAGCAGCGCAACAAGGAGCCCGATCGCGACGAGCGCGACTGATGCGAGGATGGGGGCCGCCATGCTCCGGCTTCATCGACGCCGCCGGCCGGCAGGCGACATCATCGGTCCGAGGTATCCGCGGATCCCCCGGATGGGGTAGACCCGCGGCCGCCGGTGGCGCGGAGCGCGTGCTCGACGATCTGGCGCTCGGTCGCCCGGTCGAGCTTCTCGAACCGCATGCCGTACGTCCAGCGTCCGTCGGGCACCTGCTCCCTCCACACAATCTCGGCGAGGGCCTCGACGCGGTAGGCGGGCTGGTCGACGTCGAACTCGACCTCGATCCGGTCGCCGACGTCGCACTCGGTCGGCGTGAGGATGCGGGCGCCGTCGGCCGCGATGTCGATGGTGCCGGCCCGGAAGCGCTCGCCTCCGCCCCTGGGCCTGCACCACGCCAGGACGTTCACCGGCACCCGCACCGCGGCGCGGCGCTCGGCGGCGCGGCGATCCTCGGCGAAGACCCAGCGCACGAGGCGCTGCTCGATGTAGCGGTCGAGCCCGTGGAACTGGACGCCGTAGATCCAGCGCGGGTGCGTCCGCTCGATGCGGACGACCGTGGCGTCGACGAAGACGAGGAACGTCGGCCCCTCGAAGCGGATCTCGAGCCGGAGCTCCTCGCGCAGGCCGACGGGCTCGTCGGAGACAAGCTTGGCGCCGCCGGCAGACACGTTCACGGTGCGAGCTTCGAACGGCGCGCCGCCGCTGCGCGGCTGCACCTGGGCGGTGAAGTGCGCGGCGACGCGAAGAAACTTCCTGCGCTCGTTGTGCACGCCTGCTCCGTGTCCGGCGGGCCGATCATGGCCCGGACTTCATTCGGAGGCTAGTCTGGCCGATAAGGCGGCGATGAGGCGCTACCCCGAGAGGAGTCGATCATGACCGAGACCGCCACGGTGCTCGTCGCCGACGACGAGCCGCACCTGCTCCGCCTCGTGAAGTTCCGGCTGGAGCGCGAGGGCTACAACGTGATCACCGCGACCGACGGCGAGGCCGCCCTCGATCTCGCCCGCAGCGAGCATCCCGACCTGTGCGTGCTCGACGTGATGATGCCGAAGCGCTCGGGGTTCGAGGTGCTGAAGGCGCTGCGCGAGGACGAGTCGCATCGCGACATGAAGGTCATCATGCTGACCGCCCGTGCTCAGGATCGCGACGTCGATGCCGGCTTCTCGCTCGGCGCCGACGACTACCTGACGAAGCCGTTCTCGCCGCAGGAGCTGCGCGTCCGGGTCGGCGCGCATCTCGCCAAGCGCTAGACCGCGGAACCAATCATCTACGCTCGCGCGGTGGATCGCCGCGCAGACGCCGTCGTCGCCGCCCTCGGTGAGAGCGGCGACGTGGCGTTCGTCCGCGCGCCCGGCCGCGTCAACCTGATCGGCGAGCACACCGACTACAACGACGGCTGGGTGCTGCCGATGGCGCTCGACCTCGACTGCCTGGTCGGCTACCGGCCGCGGGCCGACGGGGCCGTGCGCGTGGCGTCGCTCGACGCGCCTGGGGAGATCGGGCCGTGGACCGACGCGCTGGTCGCGGCGCTCGCCGAGGAGGGGCGCGAGCCGGCGGGCATCGACGCGGTCCTGGCGTCGAACGTGCCGATGGGCGCCGGCCTCGCATCGAGCGGCGCGCTCTCGATCGCGCTCGGGCTCGCGCTCTGCCGCGTTGCCGGGCTGGAGCTCGAGCCGGCCGTTCTGGCGGAGGCGTGCAGGCGGGCCGAGGAGCGGGCGACGGGCGTGCCGTGCGGCGTGATGGATCAGATCGTCGGCGTGCTGGGACGGCAGCGGGAGCCGCTGTTGGTGGACTGCCGCGACGTGTCGGTCGAGCGCGTGCCGCTGCCGGAGGGCGCGGTGGTGGTCGTGGCTGACTCCGGCGTGCGCCGCTCGCTGGCCGACGGCCGCTACGCCGAGCGGCGGGAGGCCTGCGAGGCCGCGGCGGCGCGGCTGGGCGTCGCGTCGCTCCGCCGGGCTTCGGCGGCCGACGTCGCCGACGACCCGGTGGCCCGGCACGTCGTCTCGGAGAACGATCGCGTCCACAGGATGGTGGCGGCGCTCCGCTCGGGCGACATGGAGGCGGCCGGCGCGATTCTCACCGACGGCCACCGCAGCCTGCGCGACGACTTCGCGGTCTCGACGCCCGAGCTCGACGCACTCGCCGGGCGGATGTCCGCGCTGGGCGCGTACGGCGCCCGCCTGACGGGCGCCGGGTTCGGCGGCTGCGTGGTCGCGCTCGGCGATCGAGCGTTCGCCGAGCGCGTGGCGGGCGACCCCGCCGTGGTCTGCGTGGAATGACGGTGCCAGGCACCAATCTTTCAGACCCCAATGTTCCGGCACCGCCGCTCGGCCTCGCGCGCCCAGGCGGGAACCATCTCGGCCACCGGCGGGAACTCCTTGGGCACTGTGGTGCCGGTCGTAGACGATCTCCAACGAGGACAACCAGCCCTCATCAACGAGGAGGAGCACCTCGAAGAGGCCGGAGTGCTTCGCGTGCGGTCGACATCGAAGCCGACGGTGGCACATCCACAACCGCACTGGCTGACAACTCGGGCGACGCCGGCTTGTGCACGAAGCGGTGACACCCTCGGGTCTTCCACCGCGAGCAGATAGTCGAGCACCGCGCGTTCGCGGGCGTTCAGTGCCCGCGGCAAGGCGGCCGATTCGGAAGGTCCAGCCACGGTCGAAGCCTGACGGCGGCTAACGGCGGCTCGTTGGGCGCGGGGCTTGCCCGGCACCCCTGGGGTCAGACCCCGCATCGGCGGTCGTGTTACCGATGTGACAGCTTTGATGCAGGGTCTGACCCCGTCCTTCGCCAACGTTGCAGCGCGCAACAGCGGGGTCAGACCCCGATGTTGGGCTACGCCGCCGATGCCCGGTGGCGGTGGCGGGCATACCAGGTCGAGTAGCCGCCCTCGTACGCGTGCGCCTCGCCGTCCGCCACCTCGACGATGCGGTCGGCGATCCGGTCGAGGAAGTAGCGGTCGTGCGAGACGGCGACCACGGTGCCGTCGTACGCCTCGATCGCCCCCTCGAGCGTCTCGACCGAGTCGATGTCGAGATGGTTCGTCGGCTCGTCGAGCACGAGGAAGTTCGCGCCGCCTCGCATGAGGAGCAGGAGCTCGAGCCGGGTGCGCTCGCCGCCCGAGAACGACGCCACCGGCAGGCGGCACTGCTCGTAGGTGAAGAGGAACCGAAGCAGCGCCTGCACGGCGTCCTCCTCGGTGCACGGCTTCTGCGCACGCAGCACATCGACGGGCGTCCGCCCCGGCGGCGCCGGAGCGTGCTCCTGCGCCAGGTAGCCGATGCGGATCGACGGGCCGCGCCACACCTCGCCCGCGGCCGCGGGCAGGAGGCCGGCGAGCGCCTTCACGAGGACGCTCTTGCCGCTGCCGTTGCGGCCGATGACGCCGATCCGCTCGCCGCGGAAGATCGTGAGGTCGACATCGAGCAGCACGGGGTCGCCGTCGAACGCGACCGTGACGCCGCGCAGCTCCGCGACGCGCTTCCCGCCCCGCTCGCCGCTTCGCAGCGCGAGCCCGATCCGGCGGCGTTCGAACACGGGCCGCTCGACCTTGTCCATCCGGTCGATCCGGCGCTGGGTGTTCCGGGCCCGGATCGTGTGCCGGCGGTCGTCGACCATGCTCGCCCACTGCTTGTAGCGCCGGATCGCCTCCTCCAGGCGGGCGATCTCCTTCTGCTGGGCCTGGAAGGCGGCCGCCTGCTGGTGCAGCTCGAGCTCGCGGGCAGCGTGGTATGCCGAGTAGTTCCCCGGCCACATCCGGATCGCCCCGCGGTCGAGCTCGGCGATCTCGGTGACGGTCTCGTCGAGCAGGTAACGGTCGTGCGAGACCATGACCACGGCACCGTCGAACTCGCCGACGAGCTCCTCGAGACCGCTCCGGCGGACGGCGTCGAGGTGCGTCTCGGGCTCGTCGAGGAGGAGCAGGTCGGGCTCCTGCGCCAGGCAGGCCGCCAGGGCGACAAGCTTGCGCTTGCCTCCCGAGAGCTCCGCGTGCGGCCGCTCCGCCTCGGCGTCGGTCAGGCCGAGCGTCTCGAGATGGCCCCGCACGGTGCCGTCGAAGGTGTGGCCGCCGAGCTGGTCGTATTCCTGGATCAGCCGCTCGTGGCGGTTGATCGCCCGCTGCATGACGGCCAGGTCGGCGATCGCCTCCGGGCTTCCGATCCGGGCCCCGGCCGCCTCGAGCTCGCGCTCGACCCGGGCGATGTCGGGCCGGGCGGCGCGACAGATCTCGATCGGCGTCCGCGGGTCGGGGCCGACGAGTTGGGGGAGATAGGAGGCGACCATCCCGCGCCTGCGCACGGCAGGAGCCGAGTCGGGCTCGTCGAGGCCGGCGAGGATGCGAAGGAGCGTGCTCTTGCCCGAGCCGTTCTGGCCGATCACGCCGATCCGGGCGCGCTCATCCACCTCGAGGTCGAGGCCCCGGAGCACGGTGCGGCTGCCGTACGACTTGACGGCGTCGCGAAGGGCGATGAGCCTCATCGCGGGTCGGTGCAGAGGTGGCCGTGCGAGCGGCTGAGGCACACCAGCCCGCGCAGCGTGCCGTCCGGTTCGACCACGGCGAGCCGGTCCGTGCCGGCGGCGTCCATCCGCTCAAGCGCGGCGGCGACGGTTGCGGTCTGCGCGACCGTCCCGGTGGCCGTCGAGGCGATCGCCGTGAGCAGGTCGGCGTCGTCCCTGCCGTCGACGTCGGCGCGCGTCAGCTCACCGGCGTAACGGCCGCCGTCGTCGACGACGAGCGCCGTTCGGACGCTCGGGTTCTCGAACATCCGGCGCGCGTCGGCGACCGTCGCAGTGAGCGGCAGCGTCTTGGGGCGCGAGATCATGACCTCGCCCACGGTCAGGACGGTCGCCTCGTCGAGGGTGACGTGACTGGTTCCCATCGCGGGAGAAGTGTACTGTCGGAGCCGCGGATGCTCGACCTGCCGGACAGCCCGCTGACGCCGTTCGTGCTGCGGAACTGCGCGCGGCTGGGCTCGAAGCCCGCACTCGTCGACTCGGCCGCGGGCCGGGCGATCGCCTACGGCGAGCTGCCGGCCGAGATCGAGTCCGCCGCGGGCGCCCTGGCCCGTGCCGGTCACGCGCCGGGTGAGGTCGTCGGCGTGGTGCTCCCGAACATGCCGGAGTTCGCGGTCGTCTTCCACGCGGTGCTCCAGCGCGCGGGCGTCGTCACGCCCGTGAACCCGGCGCTCACCCCCGCGGAGATGGGGCGGCAGCTCGACGACGCGCGAGCCCGGTTCGTCATCACCTCCCAGGAGCTGGCTCCGGCGGTGTCGGAGGCGTGCGGAGATGCGCGCGTCCTTCTCGTCGGAACTCCCGACCTGCGCGGCCCGGCGTTCGCGCCCGAGCCGTCGGCGCCGGGCGACGTCGCCGCGCTTCCCTACTCGAGCGGCACGACCGGCTTCCCGAAGGGCGTCATGCTCACGCACCGCAACCTCGCCGCGAACATCGTCCAGGTCGAGGGCGTGTTCCGCTGCGGCGAGGACGACGTCCTCCTTGCGGTCCTGCCGTATTTCCACATCTACGGGCTGACCGTGAACATGAACTTCGCGCTGGCGCGCGGGGCGACGGTCGTGACGATGGCCCGGTTTGAGCTGGCGGCGTTCCTGGAGACGATCGAGCGCCACCGCGTGACCCGCGCGTTTCTCGTGCCGCCGATCCTGCTCGCGCTCGCCAAGCACCCGCTGGTCGACCGGCACGACCTCTCGTCGCTTCAGGTGATCGTGTCGGGCGCGGCGCCGCTCGACGAGGGGATCGCCCGGGCGACCGCCGCCCGGCTGGGGTGCCGGGTCGTGCAGGGCTACGGCCTGACCGAGACCAGCCCGGTGACCCACCTCCCGCCCGAGGGGCCGGGGATGGACGCGAAGCCCGGCTCGGTGGGGCCGCCGCTCCCGGGTACCGAGTGCCGGGTGGTCGACATCGAGTCGGGCGAGCCGCTGCCGCCCGGCGGCGACGGCGAGATCGTGATCCGCGGGCCGCAGGTGATGCGCGGGTACCTCCGCGACGCGGCTGCGACCGCCGCCGCCATCGACGCCGGCGGCTGGTTCCACACCGGCGACATCGGCCACGTCGACGCCGACGGCTGGCTCTACCTCGTCGACCGGCTGAAGGAGCTGATCAAGGTGCGCGGCCTCCAGGTGGCGCCGGCGGAGCTGGAGGCGGTGCTTCAGGCACACCCGGCCGTCGCCGACGCGGCCGTCGTGCCGTCGCCCGACCGGCATGGCGGCGAGGTGCCGAAGGCGTTCGTCGTCCTGCGCGGGGAGGTCGATCTCGACGAGCTCCGGGCGTACGCCGCCGACCGGGTCGCACGCCACAAGCGCATCCGCCGGATCGAGGCCGTCGAGGAGATCCCGCGCAGCCCGTCCGGGAAGATCCTGCGCCGCGTGCTCGTCCAGCTTGAGCGTGAGGCGGCCGCGTCGGGGAGCGGCCGATGAGTGCCGGCGGCCGCCTCGTGCCCCTCTCCGGCACCGGCTGGGAGGACGACGCGCCGGGGATCCGGGCCCGCGCCGTCGAGGGCGTCGACGGCCGCCGCTTCGCGATCGTCGAGTACGGGCCGGGTGCGGCTCGCGACGACTGGTGCCTCGACGGCCACTACGGGCTCGTGCTGGAGGGCGAGATCGAGTACCGGTTCCAGGACGGGAGCGCGCCGCTTCGCGTGGCGGCGGGGGACGCGTTGTGGCTGGTCGGAGGCGGGCCGGCGCATCAGGGGCACAATGTGGCGGAGGGGGCGACCACGCTGTTCTTGATCGACCCGGTTTAAGCGCTGCTGGGTAGGGGTGGGTCGGGTGAGGGCCTGAGGAGCTACGGGCTTGTCCGGCAGCTCGTACGGTCCGCCGGGAGAACTTTCGTCCGGAGAGAAGCGTCGTAGCAGGTGATGCGTTCGACGCTCCTCGGAGTGGTGATCGCGACGCTGACTGTGAGCGGCGGTGTAGCGCTCCGCGGCCTGGGCCAGACGAGACATGGGTAACGCCGCCTGAACACGACGTGATGCTGCACTGGGACGGAGGCAGGTGGCGCCGCGTCCCGCTGCCACACCTGCACGACCCGATCACGAATCTGGCCGCGGAGGCGCCGGACGATGTGTAGGGCGTCGCCGAGTCTGACGGTCGTCACGGCCCCGAGATCGGCCGCGTGGCCGCGCTCGCACGCGACGACGCGTGGCTGTCGGCCGCAGCGTTCACCAACCGCGGCAGCCATGCGCTGGTCGAGCACTGGGACGGGCACCGGTGGGCGCGTGCGCCGGCGCCGACGCCGGGCGGACGCACGAAGCTGCCGGCGATCGCCGCCGCGTCATCCGACGACGCGTGGGCGTTCGGCGCGTACGCGACGGGCGATCCGCTCCGCGTGCGTCGCACCAGCGGGATCGTCACCGAGCACTGGAACGGGCACGGCTGGGTGATCGTCCCCGAACCTGTCTATCACCATACCCGGCGCTGGTTCGAGATCCACGACGCGGTCATGGTGTCCCACACCGAGGGATGGGCGGTCGGCCGCCAGGCGCGCCCGTTCAAGCCGCTCGTTCTGCACGGGAACGGCACCCGGTGGACGGCCGTCCCCACCCGCGGATGCTGCGAGCTGCTCGCCATGGCCGCCCGCGACGCCGAGGAGGTATGGGCCGTCGGATACACCGGCGACGACAATCGCTACCAGCCGCTGGTCGACCGGTGGAACGGCCGCGGCTGGCAGACCGTACCCGCACCGACGGGCGGCGGCAGCACCGTCCTGACCGCGATCGCGACGCTCACCCGCGGGGAGACCATCGTCGCCGGGACCACCACCAACGCCAGCGGCACGAACTACCCAGTGCTCCTCCGATTCGTCGCCTGACATCCTCATCGGCAGTGGCCGCGACGGTTCCGTCGACCCGCCGCACCCCATCGCGCTGGACTGCGAAACATTCGTAGGGAGAGACCACTGAGCCGCCTGCTGAGTGTCATTTGCCTTTCTCATCACTCTCGAGACACCCCGTGACCCCCGCGCAACACCTCCCTCGCCAGAATCGTCGCCATGTCCTTCCCCTACCTGCCGACGCTGTACAAGGCGCGCAAGGTGCCCACCAAGCAGATCGTGTGCGCAATCTGCGTGGAGCGGACGCGGGGGAAGACCGGGGCGGTGGAGCTGGGCTACGGGGTGCGTGTGCACCTGTGCCGCGGGCACGGGTCGCGGGAGTTCATGACGCAGCGCGGAGGGCGCGACTTCGTGCTGACGCTACAGCGGCTCTGGAAGGCGCATGACTGCCTGACGGTGGCGCGGAGCCGGGCGCTCAGGCGCCACCTGTCCGCCTGCAGCGGCGTGGAAGCTCGGCCCCGGCCCGGGTCCTACGCGTGGCCGTCGTTGCGGCGGGACGCCGAGGCGGCCTTCGCGGCCGGCCGGCCCGTGGATGCCGTCATCGCCGCGCTGCGCCGGCTGCACGCCGACGGAACCGCCGTCCCGCCCAGCATCCGCACGATGCGCCGCTGGAACGCCGAGCGGCGGTGGCTGGCCCGTGCGCCCTGACCCACTCAGCCGAACGGGAAGCCGGGCCGCTCTCGCAGCGAGTCGAGATCGCCGTCGTCCTCGGCCCAGGCGGCGGTCTTGGGATCGAGCTCGGCGGCCCTGGTCAGATGCTCGATCGCCTCGTCGGCCCGGCCGGCGAGCGCCTCGAAGCACGCGGTGTTGTAGAGGATCGACGCGTTGTCGGGGTGAAGCGCGAGCGCCTCGTGCATGAGCAGGACCCCCGCCTCGTGGTCGCCGGCGCGCACGAGCGGCTCCGCGGCGAACGACCACTCCCACGGCGAGGGCCGAAACGCCTCGCCGGGCGCTCCCCCGATCACCAGCACCGTCGTCCCGTCGGCCGTCGCCACGGCCGCGCGCCGCGCACCCGGGTCGCGGACGAAGACCAGCGTCCCCGGCCCGGCGTCGATCTCGTCGCCCGCGACGGTGAACCGCGCCCGCCCGGCCACGACGGCGTAGACCTCCTCGTGGCCGCCCGCGCCGCCGCCGCGCTCGTCGTGCTCCTCCACGAGCTGCTCGCCGTCGTCGGCGGCGTAGGCGTTGATGCCGAACGCCTCGATCCCGAGCGTGCGGCGCACGGGCTTCCAGCGCACCCCGGCCACCGGGATCGCCACGACCTCGTCGAGCCGAAGGACGCCGTACGGGGCCGCGGGCTCCACGACCGTGAGGCTACACCACGCCGGTATCCTCCCCGCCGTGATCTCGACTCCCTCGCTGCTCGCCTTCTCGGCGACGGCCTTCGCGCTGATCGTCGTGCCCGGGCCGAGCGTGCTCTTCGTGATCAGCCGGGGCATCGCCCTCGGCGGCCGGGCTGCGGTCGCCACCGTCCTCGGGAACGCCGCCGGCGCCTACTCGCAGGTTGTGGTCGTCGCCCTCGGCCTGGGAGCGATCATCGAGCGCTCGGCGACCGTGTTCGCCACGGTGAAGCTCGTCGGCGCCGCATACGTCGTCCACCTCGGGATCCAGGCGATTCGTCACCGGCGCGGGCTGGCAACCGTGCTCGATGCCGCCACGACCCCGCGCGGCACCCGCCGGATCCTGCGGGAAGGCTACGTCGTGGGTGTCACGAACCCGAAGGCGGCGGTGTTCATGGCCGCGGTCCTGCCCCAGTTCACCGACCCGGCCAGGGGCCACGTGCCGCTCCAGCTCCTCGCGCTGGGGCTCGTCTTCGTCGCGATCGCCCTCGTCTCGGACACGACCTGGGGTCTCGCGGCCGGCTCCGCGCGGGCCTGGCTCGGCCGCTCTCCCCGCCGGCTCGAAGCGCTCGGCGGCCTCGGCGGCCTCGTGATGATCGGCCTCGGCGTTCGCCTGGCGCTCGTCGGGCGCCGCGACTGATGCCCTTCACCAGGCGGCGGCTCCTCGCCGCCGGCGCCGGCGGCATCGCCGGTGCCGGGCTCGTCGGGGCGGCCGCGGCCGGGAATCTGCACGACGACGCCCGCCGCTTCCGCGACTGGATCCTGCGCCGTCCCGACCCCTTCATCCCGAACGCGCCCGAGGGCGTCGTGAAGCTTGAGACCGTCCACTCGGCCGCCCGGGGCCGCGACGTCGACCTCTTCACCGCGGTGCCGCACGGCCACGGCGCGGGAGCGGGCCTCCCGGTCTGCCTCGTCCTGCACGGCGCGACCGCACGCCCGCGCGACTTCCAGCCGTTCGGCCTGCCGCGGTTCCTGACGGCCGCCGTCCGCCGCGGCGCGCCGCCGTTCGTGCTGATGGGCGCCGACGGCGATCTCCTGTCGTGGGAGCCCGACCCCGACGGCGGCGACGACCCGCAGCGGATGGTGCTGGAGGAGCTGCCACGGTGGGCCGGCGAGCGCGGCTTCGACGCAGCCCGGCTGGCTGGGTGGGGGTGGTCGATGGGCGGCTTCGGCGTGCTCCACATCGCGGAGGTGAGGCCCGGCTTCCTCCGCGGCGCGGCCGCGTTCAGCCCGGCCGTCACGCCGGGAGACGACGTGTTCGCCTCGGCCTCCCAGCTCGCGGGAACGCCGCTCGGCATCTGGTGCGGCCGCGACGACCCGCTCTACCCTGACGTCCGCGCCCTCGTCGCCGCCCTCCCGGAGCGCCCGCGCGTGGTGGCCTACGCCCCCGGAGCGCACACGCGCGTCTACTGGGACAGCGTGACGCTGCCCGCGCTCGCGTTCGTCGGAGGCGTGCTCGGCCCGGCGTCCGCTACCAGCGAGTGACCCAATCGGCCGTCCAGACGCAGGCGCCCGGATAGCCGAGGAAGCTGCCGCAGGCCCGTGCGGCGCCGATCGCGCGGTACTTCGGCGAGAGCAGGATCGCGCGGTGCTCCGGGCTGTGCATCCAGGCCCGGACGGTGGAGCGCGCGCCCTTCTGGGTGCCCCAGCCCCAGGCCAGCGTCTCGCCGGCCACCCAGGAGTAGCCCGACACGTACCCCGTCTTCAGGATGCGGTCGGTCATGGTCGAGCCGGCCGGGCTCGTGTGGGAGAAGTAGTCGCGCCAGATCATGTCGTCGGAGTGGCGGATGGCCGCCCTGTGGAGCGTCCTGCTGGCGTTGACGGGCTTGAGTCCGTGGTTGGCGCGGACGTGGTTGATGCGGCGCACGAGCAGCTTGCGTGCCGGCGTGTGCGCGGCGGCGACGCCCGGCTGGGCGGCGGCGAAGGCGAGTAGAGCGGCCGCGAGGACCGTGAGTCGAATGAGCATGCACTCTCCGTCGGCGCCGCCGGGCCGGCCTGACATCCACCCAGGCGGCGATCTTGAGTCACCGCCTCACGTCGGACGCCCTCCCCACATCGTCGTAGGGCGAGCTACGACGTCGGCGGCTGCGGGCACGCGGCCGGGGCGGGATCCGAGTACGCGTCGGCGAACCTGACCGCGCCGATCGGCGTCTCCGTCCAGAACCCGGCGTGGATGCGCCATGGGTACCGGCACAGCGGCGTGTAGGCCTCGGTGCCGTCGCCGTCGTCCCAGTAGAGGATGCAGCATGTGAGGTCGAGCGCGTGGACGCTCGCGGCGGCGAAATAGGCGTTCACGGCCGGGTAGTAGATGTGGTTGAAGACCCGCCGGCCGCCGTGCCACAGCCCGTCCTCGGTCTGGTACTGGGGCGAAAGCGCCACGCGCCACCGCGGGTCGCAGGCGCCCGCGACCGCGTTCGTCCCCACCATCCAGCCCACGACGGCGTCGTCTACGACCCAGGCCGGGTCGACCGCTGCCGTGCACGCGACGCCGGCGGACGCCGGGGCGGCCGGCGCCGCGGCCCACACCGTCGCGGCGAGAAGGGCGATCAGGATCGTGCGGCGCATCGGCGACCTCCGGTTCACTGCGAACACGCGAACTCCTCTCACGCCGGCGGCCGCTCCGTCGTCACCTGGCCCCAGACGTGGGCCGCCACGTCGCGCACCTTGTCCAGCCGCTGCCACTCCTGCCGGAGCGCCTCCCGGCACGCGTCGTGCACGTACGGCACGGTGTCGAACTCGTCAGCCTCCTTCGCGGGCAGCATCCGGCGGACGATCAGGTCGACGAGCTGGCAGCAACCGTCGAGCCGCCCCCACAGGTAGTCGTTCTGGCGGTAACGCTCCTCGAAGAACGCGCCGAAGTGGTGGACACCGGTGCCGTAGAGCTTGGGAGCGCCCTCGGGCGGCGTGACCGCCGACGTCTCGAGCGGGCTGATCCGGCGGATCTCGATCTGGCCGTCGCGCTCGGTGACGCCGCGCTGCACCGCGATCGGATGGGTGATCGCGTCCCAGACGGGGAACCCGATGTGGCGGACGAGCAGGTCCCTGCGGGCATCGGCCGCGCTGCATCCTTCGAGCGCCTTCGCGAGCCGCTCGAAGGTCGTGCGGCCGAAGTCGCGCATCTCCGAGCCCAGCGCTTCCGCCGCCCGCGCCTGGAGGTCGCGGAGCGCGCCGGCATGCGCGGCGACGAACTCGTCGAGCGCGACGCCGGCATCCCAGCCGGGCCGGTCCCCGGGCGGCGGCAGCAGCGCCTCGAGGGTCGCGGGTGCGAAGACCGCGGCGGCGGCGCGCGCCACCTCCCCGGCCGCGGCCAGCGCCGCGGACGCCGCGTCGAGCACGGCCGCCCGCTCGGCGACGACCGCCTTCACGGCGCCCAGCTCCGCGCGCGTCGGCGCGCCGGTCTCCGCTGCGTACATCCAGGCGATGCCGTCGCGGACGAATGCGATCCGGCGGCGCTCGTACTCGACGTCGAAGGCCCGCAGAAACTCGACCTGTTTCGCACTGACGTCTCCGGCAGGGGCCTCGACTCCGACGCGCGGCAGGAGCTCCTCGGCGACCGCGGCCCGGCGCAGGGCCGCGCGGACGAGCTCGCGCTGGAGGGAGTCGTCCGGGTACCCCGCCGCGTCGGCCACGAGCCCGGCCAGCCCGTTCACGACCGAGCTCAGCTTGATCCGGGTGTAGGTCGGCCGGATGTCGTCGCTCGCGTGCAGGCTCTCGGCCACGGAGCGCCACCAGGTCCCATCCACGTCGAGCGCCGAGCCTTCGAGCGGGTTCGGCGACCCTGCCGCGGCGGCCTCCGCCACGACGCGCTCGCGGACGCCGACGAAGCTCTGCTCGATCACCGAGCGGAGCTCGTCGACGTCGGTGTTGCGGCGGCGCACCTTCGCGACCTGGTCGCCCATCGTCTGCGAGAGGGGGATCGTGGAGACGCTCCGGAACGTCTCGGCGAGGACGTTTGACGCGGGGAAGCTGAGATCCTTGAGCGCCAGCGCGTCGGCGTGCTCGACGACGGTCGGCGACGGTTCGACGTAGACCAGGGCGCGGCGCACCTCCGCGGGCGACGTCCGGCGTCGGATCGCCGCGATCGCGGCGTCGAACGGCATGTTGTCGAGCACCCCGCCGTCGACGAACCTGCGGCCGCCCGCCTCGCCGTCGCCCGGGTACCGCTCGAGGTGGCGGGCGACGATCCGCTCCCAGCCGGCCGCGTTGCCGTCCGGGCCGAGCAGGCTGCGGAAGTGATCCAGGCTGACGGGTGCGAACGCACCCGGAAACGACGCGGTCGAGCGGGCGGCGAACGCCAGCATCCCGACGTCCGGGTCGAGCGATCCCGCGCCCGTGCCGTGGATGCGGAAGACGTGCCGGTGGGCCTCGTCGAACACGAGCTGGTGCGACAGCGGCACCGCGTCGTAGTGGCCGGCGAACTCGGTGGCGGTGACGGCGAGGTCGATTCCGTCTGCGAGGAGGAGATCGAGCGCCGCCGGGCGCTCGTGCCGCCTCATGCCGTTCAGGGCCCCCCACGTGAGCCGGCACATCAGATCGCCCGAGAGTGCGCTCTGCGGTGGATGCTTCACGAACGCCGTGACCGGGCGGCGCAGCCGCACGGCGGCCCTCGCGCCGCGGAAGACCCTGGCCGCGATCGTGCTCCCGAGCCATGACCGCCGCCTCGGCGGCTGCGGCCCGAGCAGCTTGTCGAGCGGCTCGGCGATGCCCTCGAGGTCGCGCGCCTCGCTCCGCACCGCCGTGAGCAGCGTCCGCACCTCGGGGTCGAGCAGCTTGCCGAAGTCTCCCTCGGTGATCCAGAAGTCGCGGATGGCCTCCTGCGAGTAGTCCCCGTCGAGCGCGCGCGTCAGGCAGATGCCGTTGATCCCGCCCGCCGACGTGCCGGCGACGACGTCGACGCCGATCCGCACCCGCTGCGGGTCGCCCCGGCCGGCGGCCTGCTGCTCGATGCGCTCGACCAGGCGCGCGTACACCGCCGCGGTCCCGCCCGGATCGACGCCGCCGCGCGTGCCGCGCGCCGCCGATCCGGTGACGAGCTCCTGGATCTCGCGCGTGATGCCGCTCATGTAGATGGCGAGCGAGACGCCGCCGTAGCAGACGAGCGCCAGCCTCACCTCGACCGTCTCGGATGTGTCGGCGGCCATCGGGCTCCCTCAGATGTGGGTCGGGCCGGCGCGGACGGCGTCCATGCGGCGGAGGATATGCGGATCGCGGACGCCGCTTGCGAGCGCCCGCCCGGCCAGCGTCGCGGCCTCCCTCCGGCGCCCGGCCAGGTGGAGCGCCCACGCGAGCGCCGACTCGGTGGCGTAGTGGGGACGAAGCGCATGGTCGCGCTCGGCCCACGGCAGGGCCGCCTCGCCGTCGCACTCGACGTCGGCGTGGAACTCGGCGAGGTGGTGCAGGTACTGCACCTCGCCCAGGCGGGCGGACTCCAGGTAGCCGGCGAGCGCCCGCTCGTGCCAGGCGCGGGCCTCGGCGGCGGCCCCGAACCGCAGCAGCAGGTCACCGGCCACGTGGGCCAGCTCGGGCCGGCCGGTGCGCGCGGCGGCGTCCTCCATGAGTGCCGCGGCCTCCTCGATCCGGCCCTGTGCCGCGCGCACCGCGGCCAGGTGGCGCTCGACGAGCCAGTGGCCGGAGTAGGCCCGGGCCGCCAGCTCGCAGTGATGCTCGGCCTCGGCGACGCGCCCGTGGCGCAGGTGCAGCCGGCCGCGGTGGGCTTCGATCCAGGCATAGGAGCGCAGCTCCTTGGCCGTGATCTCGTCGGCCGCGCGCGCGTAGAGCCCGTCGGCCCGCTCCGCGTCTCCGAAGAGGCCCTCGAAGTGGGCGAGCCGGGCCAGGTTGTCCCACGACGGCGTCTCGGCGGCCAGCCGCTCGTAGGCGGACCGGACCTCGCCGTAGCGGCCCATCTGGAGGTCGGCGTCGGCCCGGACAGCCCGGCCGTCGGGCGATTCAGGAAGGCCGTCGCCGCGCGCCAGGGCTCCGACCGCTTCCACCAGGCGGTGCTGCTTCAGGTGGAGGCTCGCGCGCAGGTAGCAGAGGTCGGGCCACGGCCCGAACCGCCCGATCGCCTCGTCGAGCGCCGCGCCGGCCCGGCGCAGCTCGCCGAGGATCGCCCGAGAGCGAGGCCCGGTTCGTGCGAAGTGACGCGAGCCGGGTGGCCTCCTCGGCGTTCTGCGGGCCGGGCGGCCGGGCCCGATGGGCGATCTCGGCCGTGAGCCGGTCGAGGTCACGCTCCTGGTCGGTCGCGGCGAGCGTCGCGGCGCTAGCCATGCGGCTCGGCCAGGTAGGGGAACTCGGGCAGGAAGTCGACGTCGTTTCGCAGCGGGTTGGGCGGCGTCTTCGGGATCACCGGCGCCGCGTCCCACAGGGACTGGTCGTTCAGCAGGTCGAGGTGGTAGGGGCGGCCGCCGGCCTCGGCCTCCATGTCGAGGAAGAGCGACAGGAACCGGGTCGCGACCTGATCCTCCGGCCGCCGGCCGAAGGGCCAGGTACCGGTCGTGTCCATGTCGATCGCGCACACGTTCGGGACGAAGATCTCGAATGAGCGCCGGAGCGGTATGTCGGCCCCGGACGGGTTCCACGAGTCGTCGGGCATGTTGAGCCGCTGGAAGACGAGCCGGCGCACGCGCGGGAATGCGCTCGCGGCGAGCGAGTAGGTGCGGTGGACCGACACCGGCGAGTCGTCGTGGTCGAACGACGTCTTGAGCCCGAGCGCGCTGATCGACGGCCCGAAGCCCCAGCCCAGATGCGCGAGCCGCTTCACGAAGTGCGGCGCGAGCCAGAAGTTGTTGGCGCCCAGCTGGCGGTTGTCCTCCCGCTCGGAGAGGCCGGCGTCGGCGAACGGCTGGCCGACCGTGTCGACGAGCTTGTGGCGCTTCAGCTCGTCGTCGAGCGTGAACGACTCGATGAGCGCCCACGGGTGCTCGATCCACAGGGGATGGTCGGGGATCGTCTCGACCTTGTTCGCAGCCTTCAGCACCCAGCTCTCTCCCCACACGTTCACAATCCGGTCGCGCTCGGGGGAATGGGTGAGGTAGCGCAGCGGCAGCTCGAGCACGATCGCGTTCACGTTCCTGCCCGCCTGGGCGTCCTCGCCGCTGTAGACGAAGCGGAAGTTGCCGTCGGCGTCCCTGGCGAAGCGGTCGCCCTCCCATGTCAGCGGCCCCGGCGGCAGGTCGACCTTGACGCCGCGGCCGAGGCGCGGGTTCTCGGGGTCGAAGTTGAAGAGGTGGTTTCCCTCCAGCTCGAGGAGCGTCTTCGGGATCTTGAGCTCGCGCAGGTCGGGGCGGGTGTGGGGCACGTGGTAGAACTGGGGCGCGTAGTTGATCGACCGGAAGAACCCGGGCAGGTCGTTGAAGAACGCGTCGTCGCGGCCGCCCAGGAAGAGCCGGATCGGGCTGCCGTCGGGGGCCCTCTCGGTGACCGCCGTGTCGAGGTCGACCGTGACCGAGAAGCTGCCGCCGGGGAAGTTCAGGAAGTCGACCTTCGCCCGCCGGTCGGCGTCGGCCCGCACCCGCACCTCCGCGGGCCGCAGCTCGCCGAAGTACCGGTCCTTGACGGCCCCGACGTAGCCGAGCAGCGCGTCGAGGCTCCGATCGTCGTCGGGCCACGCCACCCGGGCGCCGGTCGTGACCAGGAGCCGGTAGAGCATGTCGGTGTCGAAGACTCCGGCGGTCGGCACCGATGCGAACGTGAGCGCGATGACGACCCGCTCGCCGTCGCTCCGGTCGTCGCTCGGGTAGCCGAACAGGTCGTAGACGTCGGCGGCGCTGACGTCGATGTCCGAGAAGATCGAGTTGACGGCGTTGGGATCGTTGTGATCGGCCACTGTGCCTCCTCAGACGGGGACGCCGGCGTCGGCCAGCACGGCGTCGCTCGCCTTCTCGCTGATCATGTAGGTGGGAGTGACGATGAAGTAGCCCGGAATGCGCGGGAAGACCGAGGCGTCGACGACCCGCAGGTTTCGGGCCCCGCGCACGCGGAAGCGGCCGTCGAGAACGGCCGTGGGGTCGTCGTCGCGGCCGATCTTGCAGGTGCAGGATGCGTGGTGGCCCCAGGCGTGGGTGCGCACGAACTCGCGCAGCTCCTCGCGGGTGCCGACCGAGTCGCCGGGCACCAGCTCGGCGGAGGTCATGCCGGAGCGGTGCGCCATCCGCCGGACGAAGTCGATCCCCCAGACGACCGCGTCGAGGTCGTCGTCCCCGCCGGGGCTGCCCTCGTCGAAGTAGCGGAAGTCGATCTCGGGCGTCTCCTGCGGGTCGCGCGAGCGCAGCGTGACCGTGCCGGCGGTGTTCCGCGTGTGGGCCTTCAGGATCGCCCACGTGAACACGTTTCGCTGCCGGTCGAGGTCGGCCGAGTAGCCGGGGTAGTAGCCCTCGAACCGGGCGGGGAGGCCGAACACGAACAGGTCGGCCCTCGGCACGATCGCGACCGCGGCGCCGTTGCTCGTGTAGGCGCCCTTGCCGCCCCGCCACTCGGTGAAGCAGCGGTCGCCCGGGCCGTCGCCCTCGGGCGGGGCGAAGCTGCACCCGTCGAGCAGCGTGAACCGGTCGCCGCGGAGCTCGCTCACGACTCCCACCTCGTAGCGGTCCTGGAGATTCGCGCCGACGCCGGGCAGGTCGACACGGACCGGGATCCCGTGCGCCTCGAGCTCCTCGCGCGGGCCGATCCCCGAGAGCTTCAGGAGCTGCGGCGTCGAGAATGCCCCGCCGGCCAGGATCACCTCGCGGCGGACGAGCACCCGCTGCCGGGCGCTGACCGGCTGCGAGGGGTACGCCGGGCGCGGATCGGCCGCGTAGGCGTGCGCGTGCTCCAGGTACTCGACCCCGACGGCTGTCGCCTCGTCGTCCAGCACCACCCTGGTGACGAGCCGCCCCGTCCGGACGACCAGGTTCCCGTGCGGTTCGGCGGCGGCTCGCTGGATGTGCTCGCGGGTGCCGTTGCGACGTCCGCCGGCGGTCGCGAGCGGCACCAGCCACAGGCCGCGCAGGCTGCCGCCGGCCACCCGCCAGTCGTTCGGGTCGAGCCAGGTGCGCAGGTAGCGGTGGTAGTCCTCGATCCGGGAGAGGCCCTCGACGGCGCTTCGCAGCTCGGCCCGCGCTGCTCCGACGATCTCGCCGAGGAGCGCCGGGTCGTGCAGCGCCACGGTTGCGTCGGGAAGGCTGGTCGTGAGCCAGCCGTCGTACCCGTGCCGGCGGCGGTTGCCGAGGAGCCGCTGCCACCAGCGCACGTACGTGCACCGCTCGATCCGCTCGAAGTACGGCCGCATCGCCTCGCCGCTCCAGGACGGGTCGTCGAGCTCGTCGGCGATCGCGTCCCAGTCCGACTTCGGCCCGGCGATCATGATCATCGCGTTGTGGGCGGTGCAGCCGCCCAGCGTCCCGGCCCGCGGGTACCAGACCCCGCCGCGGTCGGCGACGAACTTGGGGTCGCGCCGGCCGCGCTCCTCGTCGGAGTAGTGGCGCACGAAGTAGTCCCAGCGCAGCGCCTCGTCCTCGGTCGCCTCGCCGTGGAACGCCGGGACAGAGTAGTCGTAGCCCTCGTCGGCTCCGCCCGCCTCGAGCAGCAGCACGCGCATGCCGGCCCGGGCCAGGTTCACGGCGATCGGGCCGCCGCCGGCGCCGGAGCCCACGACCACGTAGTCGAACTCGGCGTCCTCGTGCACTAGGTCTGCGGCGTCCGCGCGACCAGTGCGAGCGCCGTGTTGACGGACGAGATGGCCGCGGCCGTGGCGGCGGAGCGAAACGGCACCTGGCGGCGGGCGCCGGCCACGACGGCCGAGGCGACGTCGGACGCGTGGATGAGAAGCGCGAGCCGGAGCGCGTGGTCGCGCACCTCCCTGTCGCGCAGGAGCAGGTCGGCGCCGATCACGACCGTGCGGATGCCGAAGAGCCGGAACGGATAGACGGCCGAGTCGTCGGCCTGAAGCCGGCGCGTCAGGAGCCGCGGGGCCAGGAGCGCGCTCGCGCCGTTTGCGATCCGGATCCCCGCGAGCGCGATCCGGGCGTAGTCGCTCGTCGTCCGGGCGCTAGCCACCGGCGACCGCCGTCCACGGCGCGAACGGGTTCTCGACCCCTGCGAGGGCCGGCTCGAGCGCGGGGAAGTGGCGCAGGAGCACGGTGCGCATCGTCGTCTCGGCGACCCAGTCGAAGCCGGCCTGGGTGTAGACCTCGGGGCGGAAGTCGCGGGTGAAGAAGCGGTCGCTCTCGAGCCGCCGCGACGCCATCAGGATGAACACCCGGAAGGCGGTGTCGCTGAACCCGAACCCCTTCGGCTTGGGCTCGGCGTACATGCCGATCATGAGATCGACGCGCTCGACGTCGCCGTAGACCCGGCGCAGCTCCTCGGCCCACACCGGGTTGTCGGTGAGCTCCTCGAAGCTCCGCACCGGGTTCAGGTGGAAGAGGCGGCGGAACTCGTTGTAGCGCGGGACGCCGCGCTCGCGGATGCGCAGGACGTCGGTCGCCGCCAGGTCGATCAGCTCGCCGTCCGGCCGGTCGAAGTGCTGGAGGTACCTGGGGAAGTTGTGGAGCGTGATCGCGCCGGGGTGCGAGCGGCCGAACGAGTAGAGGAGGTCGGCCATCGACACCTCCGAGAGCCGCTCGCGCACGTGCAGCACGCCCACGTCGGGCAGGTCGTGCTCGGCCAGCACGCGGTCGCCGTCGAGGGAGCGGAAGACGAACTCGTCGGGGATCAGCGGGTGCATGCGGTAGACGGCCACGAACTCCTCGGTGAGGGAGTAGGGGACGCCGTGGTGGTTGGTCTGCGAGCCGGGGATGCCGTGCAGCACCTCGTCGCTCGTCACCTTCCCGGCCAGGTCGTGCAGGTGCTGGCCGAGCAGCCCGTACCAGTTGGTGCGCAGCGCGAGCACGGTGGTGGGGTGGGCGATGATCGCGGGCGTCCAGTCGACCGTGTGCACCTTGGCCATGACGGCCGCGTTCACGAGCCGGGCCTTGTCGTAGAGCTCCTGGTCGGACATGTGCGGGTACTCCGCCGCCAGCCGCTCGCAGATCGCGTTGTGCTCGCGCATGAAGAGCGAGTGCAGGAGCGCGAGGCCGATCCAGAAGTTGCCGGCGACGCCCGAGAGGTCGACGAACCGCTGCATGTCCTCGGGCGGCAGGCCGAGCTCGTCGATCCTGAGCTTGCCCTGCTCGTGCGAGCGCAGCGCGTCGGCGAACTCCGGCGTCCCGCCGTAGACCTGCGAGCCGTCCCACCAGTGCGTGTCGCCGGTCGTGTAGGTCGGGGGCCCGGTCGCGTCGGGGCTGGGGTCGGGCCTGGTGCGCAGGATCCGCATCGGGTGCTCCGGCCACGGATCGGACTCCTCGAGCGGGACCTCCCAGGCGTGCTCCCTGTCGGGGTCGTGGCTCAGCCAGTCGTGCACCTCGAACTGGATCCAGGCGCCCGCGAGCAGGTTGAGCGTCGTGGCCGGCTGGAAGCGCTCGCGGGTGAGCAGCCGCCGGCTCACGAGCCGCGGGTTGGGGTCGAGCAGCCGCCTGGGCTCCTCGGGGTAGGTGTGCGCCAGCGGCACGTTTCGCCCGAACCGGCTTCCGAGCGAGCCCATCAGCGGGTCGTCGAGGTCGTTGTACGTGCCGTTCAACATCCGCGCGCCCAGGTGGCGCGAGACGTCGGGATCCTCGTACGGCGGCTTGTCGAGCGGCCCGCGGCCGGTGTCGTACAGGTTCTTCGCGCGGAGCCGGTCGCGGAGGCCGATCAGCACCGGGATGGCGGCGATCGTGGGCAGCCGCGACCAGCCGAACGACCGGTCGACCTTCTCGGCGAAGTCGGAGACAAGCCTGGACAGCTTCCCCGTCACCTGGTGCCCTTTCCTCGTATCGCGCGCGCGTGCCGCGCGCGCTCAACCGTCCTCGCGGCGATGAAACACCCTGGTCACGGCGATGTCAAGTCGCCGCGACTGGCAACGCACCCCGCCGGAGCCGTAGTTTCCCCCGATGCCGGATCGGGGCACCTCCCGATGATCGGATGGGCTCGCCCGGCCGACACTATGGCCATGCGAACGCGATATGCGGAAGTCATGCCGGGCGCGATGAAGGCCATGGTGGCGCTCGTCCGCGAGGTACGCCGGAGCCCGCTCGAGCAGTCGCTGGTCGAGCTCGTGAAGATCAGGTCGTCGCAGCTCAACGGGTGCGCGTACTGCGTGGACACCCACGTCCGCGCGGCCCGGGCCCGCGGCGAGAGCGAGCAGCGGCTCCAGCTCGTCGCCGTCTGGCGGGAGGCGCCCTGCTACTCCGAGCGCGAGCGGGCCGCCCTGCGCTGGTGCGAGGAGGTCACCCTGATCGGCGACCTGCACGCCTCCGACGCCGCCTTCCGGGAGGTGGCGCGCGTCTTCTCCGAGGAGGAGCTCGTCGCGCTCACCTACGCGATCGTCTCGATCAACGGCTTCAACCGCCTCGCCGTCGCGTTCCGCCAGCCGGTCGAGCCGGCGCCGGTCGCGCACCTCAAGGCCAGCTGAAGACCGTCGCCGGGCCGCGGGCCGGCCCATCCTCCCTCCCTGGGGTACCATCGGTCAGCCAGAGGAGGTGGCGATGATGGCACGGTGGGCATTCCGCGGGCTGGCGCTGGTCGCGGCCGCGCTTCTTACCGTCTCGGGCGGGCCGGTGAGCGGGCCGGTGCCCGTGGCAGGCGCGGAGACCGGGCCTCCCAGCATCGTCCTGATCCTGACGGACGACCAGCGCTACGACGCGCTGGGGTCGATGCCCAACGTGAAGCAGCTGCTGCTCGCCCACGGCGTCCGGTTCACGCACGCCTTCGACAACAACCCGCTCTGCTGCCCGTCCAGGGCGACGATCCTGACCGGCCAGACCTCCGGGCACACCGGTGTCTGGTGGAACGTGAACGGGCCCGACGGCGGCTTCACGGCCTTCGAGCCCCACGAGTCGCAGACGCTCGCGACGTGGCTCTCCGCGGCCGGCTACCGAACCGCCATGGTGGGGAAGTACCTGAACGGCTACACCCGGGCGAAGGCCGGGCATGTCCCGGCCGGTTGGGACGACTGGCAGGCGCTCGCCCTGAACGGCAGCGGCTGCTCGGCCGACGGCTACTTCGGCTACTGCGTCTCCGACAACGGCGTTCTCGAGCAGTTCGGGACGGCCCAGACGGACTACTCGACGACGGTCCTCGGCAATCGGGCTGTGCGGTTCATCGAGGACACACCGGGTTCGCAGCCGCTGTTCCTGGACTACGCCCCGCGGGCGCCGCATCTTCCGACCATCCCGGAGTCGCGATACGCCAACGCCTGCGCCGCGTTCCCGACCCCGCACCGGCCGAACTACAACGAGGCTGACGTCGGCGACAAGCCGGCATACATCCGCACGCTGCCGCTCATGGGGGCCCCGAAGCAGGCGATATGGGACGGGCACTGGCGCGACGCCTGCCGCACGCTGCGGTCGGTCGACGACCAGGTTGGCCGGATCGTCGACGCCCTTTCGCGCACGGGCCGGCTCCAGAACACGCTCATCCTGTTTGCGTCGGACAACGGCATGCTCTTCGGCGAGCACCGCTGGACCAACAAGATCGTGCCGTACGACGAGTCCCTCCGCATTCCGCTGATCGCGAGGTGGGACGCCGCCGGGACCGCCGGCACGACCAGCTCGGCCTTTGTGTCGAACGTCGACTTCGCCGAGACGATCATGGACGCGGCCGGCGTGCCCTTCCCGGCCGGCTACACGACCGACGGCCAGAGCCTGCTCCCCGTCGTCACCGGATCCGGGCCGATCGCGGGGGAGAACGTCCTCATCGAGCACGCGGGCGGCACGGCGGTGCCGGTGTACTGCGGCGTCCGGGTGAGCGGGTGGATGTTCGTCCGCTATGCCACCGGCGAGGAGGAGCTCTACGACCTGACGGCCGACCCCTGGGAGACGCAGAACCTGGCCTCCGACGCCGGGCACGCCGGCCGCCTCGACCGCTTGCGATCCATGGCGCAACGGCTGTGCCGGCCCACGCCGCCCGGCTTCGGGTGGTGACGACGGGCCCCCGTGGTCATGAGAACGCGATCACGTTTCGGATCGCCTCGCCCCGCCGCATCGACTCGACCGCCTCGTTGACCGCGTCGAGCGGATAGGTGGCCGTCACCAGCTCGTCGAGCTTCAGCCTGCCGTCCTCGTAGAGGGCGACCAGCCGGGGGATGTCGTCTGCGGGCCGGGCGGAGCCCATCTTGGTGCCGACGATGCGCATGCCGTCGTGGGCCAGCTGGGTCGGGTCGAACCGCGCCTCCTGGCCGCTCGCGGGCATCCCGACGACGACGAGCGTGCCGCCGCGCCGCAGGAGCGCGAGCCCCTGCTCGACCGCGCCGGCCGAGCCGGCGGTCGCGATCGCCACGTCGACGCCGCCGCAGAGCGCCTGCACGGCCGCGACGGGATCGGACTCGCGCGCGTTCACGCCGGTGGTGGCGCCGAATGCCGCCGCCGCGGCGAGCTTCTCGCCGGCCACGTCGATCGCGATGACCGCCGCGGCGCCCGCCAGCGCCGCTCCCTGGATCGCGTTCAGCCCGACGCCGCCGGCGCCGATCACGGCCACCGTCCGGCCGGGGCCGACGCGCCCGGCGCGCTCGGCCGCACCGACGCCGGTCAGGACGGCGCACCCCAGCACGGCGAGGCTCGCCGCGGGCAGGTGGCGGGGCACGGGAACGGCCTGCGACTCGTGCACCACGACCTCCTCGGCGAACGCCCCGCACCGCAGCCCCTGAGCGATGTCGCGGCCGGCCAGGCTGATCGGCGAGCGCTCGTCGAGCGGGAACACCGCCTCGCACAGGGCGGGCTCGCCTGCGGCGCACCGCCCGCACGCGCCGCAATGCCGGATGAGGCTGACGACGACCCGCTGTCCGGGCCGGAGCGCCGCCACCCCGGGCCCCGCCTCGGCGACGAGCCCGCAGGCCTCGTGCCCCAGCACGGTGGGGACGGTGCCGCCCCAGGCTCCGGCGGCGTAGGCGACGTCGCTGTGGCAGACGGCGCACGCCTCGAGCCGCACCCGCACCTCGCCCTCGCGGGGGGCGGCCAGCGCCACGTCCTCGACGGTGAGCGGCTCGCCGAAGCGGTGGCAGACTGCGGCGCGGGGCACGCGGGGGACCCTACTGAAGCCGCGCCCGGCGTACCCGGAACATCGCGAAGAAGAGCGCGACGGTGACGGCGAGGAGGAGCGCGGTGCTCGGGTTCGGCCCGGGATTCAGCACGTTCGGCGTGCCGACGTCTGTCCAGCCGCGCTTCACGAGCTGCTCGTTCCAGCCGTCGTTCAGGGAGACCATCGAGCCGTAGGCCAGCATGAGCGCGAGGTAGAAGCCGAGCACGCCGCGCAGGCGGGTCGGCCGCGTCGCCGGCAGCACGCGCCGCAGCCCGAGCGCGATCCCGGCCAGCAGGATGCCGTCGAGTCCCTCGTGGTTTCCGAGGTGCACCGCGTGCAGGGTCGGGTGGCCGGCCTCGGGCAGGATCTGCTTCGACATGAAGACGGTGCGCAGGCCCGGGACGTCGCCGGCGTAGAACCCGGCGTTGGCGAGGATCCACGGGATTCCGGCGAGCAGCAGCAGGACGACGAACACGACCGCCGCCCGGTCGCCCGGCCGGTGGTGGACGTACGCCCCGACGCCGGCGCGGCGGGCCGCGGCCAGGGTGAGGACGAGCGCGATCCCGACGCCGATCGCGGCGAGCGCGTTCGCCGGCTTCGCGTCGAGGTCAGCCTCGTCGATGACGCCCGGCCAGGCGATGGTCGCGCAGAGCACCGTCGCGGCGCCGGCGGCGGCGATCGTCGCGCGGCGGGCTCCGGGCGTCGGTCCAGATCCGAGCAGCCGGTCGGCAGCGACGCCGGCGAGTGCCACCGCCGCGATCGAGATCGGCCAGCCGAGCAGCACGAGCACGCGCGAGGCGCCCGCACGGAACCCGGTGCCGGTGACGTTGTAGAAGTCGATCGCGGGTAGCCGGGCGTAGGTGAGCCACACGAGCGCCGCGACGACGCCGATCGCCGCCCATGCGGCGAGCGCCTCGGTGAGGCCGGGCCCGGACGGATCGGGGTCGGGGATCACGAGACCCTCCGCTCCGGGATCATCCAGAGACCGTCGCGCGGCCGCAGCGACACGCGGGCCTGCGGGACGACCGGCCGGGCCGGGTCGAGCCGCAGCCGCCAGCGCCGGCCCAGCTCGGCGAGCACGAGCTTCGCCTCGAGCATGGCGAACCCGACGCCGATGCACTTGCGCGTCCCGCCGCCGAACAGCGGATACGCCCAGTCGGGCCGCCCGGCCGCGCCCTCCGGCAGGAATCGCCCCGGGTCGAACCGGAGCGGGTCGGGGAAGAGGTGCGGGTCGCGGTTCATCACGAACGTGGGCATGAGCACCGCGGCGCCGGCCGGGATGACGTGGCCGCCGATCGCCTGGTCGCGGACCGCTCGCCGCTCGATGCCCCACGCCGGCGGGTAGAGCCGCATCGACTCCAGGAACACCGCCTCGGTGTAGGGCAGCCGGGCCGCGTCCTCCGCATCCGCCGGCGCGCCGGCCAGGGCCTCGTCGAGCTCGGCATGGAAGCGCCCCTCGACCTCGGGATGGAGCGCCAGCAGGTACCAGGTCCAGTTGAGGCCGTTCGCGGTGGTCTCGTGGCCGGCGGTGATGAGCGTCAGCGCCTCGTCGCGCACCTGCTCGTCGGTCATGCCGGTGCCGTCGCCTTCGACGTCGCGCGCGGCCAGCAGGATCGAGAGCAGGTCGCCGTCGGCGTCGGCGCCGGCCGCGCGGCGCTGGGCGATGACGCGCGAGGTCGCCTCCTCGAGCTCGGCGATCCCCTGCTTGAAGCGGCGCACCCGGGGAAGCGGCGTGCGGAGGAGCACGGGCAGGAGGGCGATCGTCAGGTAGTCGAAGAACTCGCCGACCTCGGCCACGGCGCGGCCGATGCGCTCGGCGTCGGCGTCCAGCTCGGCACCGAAGAGGGCCCGGGTCACGACCCGCAGTGCGAGCTGCGTCATGTCGGCGGCCACGTCGCGCGGCTCGCCCTCCCGCCACGCATCGCCGGCGCGTCGCGCCTCGTCGAGCATGATCCCGGCGTACGTGTCGACCACGCGCCGGTGAAAGGCCGGCTGGAGCATCCGCCGCTGGCGCAGGTGGAAGTCGGCCTCGCTCGTCAGGAGCCCGTTTCCGAGCACGATGCGGGCCCGCTCGAACCCGGGGCCCTTCTTGAAGGAGCGCTGGTGGGTCACGAGCACGTCGCGGGCCAGGTCGGCCCGCATGACGACGTAGACGTGCTGCGGACCGATCCGGAAATGGACGAGCTCGCCGTGCCGCGCGCGCAGCTCCGACATGACCGCGGTGGGGTCGCTGTGAAGGCCGGCGAGGACGCGGAGCGAGCCGGTGAGGCCCGGGCCGGGCGGGGGACGGTTCGTGGCGATCAGGGTGCGATATTCTCGCGGGCCGTCCGCCATGCCGCAACCGTCGCAAGGTCACGTACCCGCGTGGGTTCGCGCCTACCTCCTCGTCGGGGCCGCGCAGGGGCTCGCCATCGCGGTCACCGGGCTGGCGCGCCCGGCGCATGTCGTGGGATTTCCGCTCCCGACGACGCCCCTCAACGTCCGGTTCGTCGCCTGCTTCTACCTCGCGGGCGCCGCCGGGCTGCTCGCGTCGGCCGCCGCCCGGCGGGCCTGCGACGTCCGCATCTTTCTCGCCGGCTTCACGGCGGTCACGGCGCTCCTCCTGCTCGCGACCATCTGGTACTGGTCGACCTACACCGACGGCGGCATCCCGTATCCGTGGGTCGGCTCCTACGTCGTCGAGCCGGTGGTCGGCGTCGTCGCGATCCGGATGCTGTCCCTCGAGCGTGCGGCCGATCCGGGCCGCCACCGGATGAGCGCCGTCTACGAGGTCGAGGCGATCGCGTTCGCGGCGCTCGGCGTCGTCCTCGCGGCCGCGCCCGCAACGGCGGTCAGGATGTGGCCGTGGGCGCTCGTGCCCGTCCTTGCGCGCACCTACGCGGCGATCTTCCTCGCGTTCGCCCTGGGCGCGGCTCTGGCGGCGCGCGAGCGGCGCCCGCAGGCGGTGCGGCCGTTCGCGCTCGCCTCGCTCGTGCTCGTGGGGTCGACGGCGGTCGTCTCGCTCGTCCATCACGGGAAGTTCGACGGCGGCCCGTCGACCTACGCCTGGGCGGCGGCGGTCGCAGCGGGCGTGCTGGGGCTGGGGGCGGCCGTCCTCTCGACGCTCCGCCCGGAGCCGGCGTGACCGCCTGGCTGCGCGCGTTCCTCGCGTCGCTCGGCGCTGCGCTCCTGGCCCAGGGACTGGCGTCGTGGGCGCTCGCCGCGACCGGGAACGCGAGCGACCGGATGCCCTACCGGTTCGCGAACGCCGACCCGCGGCACGCGTTCGTCCACGTCGTCTGGGGGAGCGCGATCCTGATTCTGGTGGGCCGCGGCCTCGACCATCGCGGGTGCGCCCGCCTCGCGCTCGCCTTCGGCGTCTTCTACACCGCCCTTGCGGCGCTCGGGCTGGCCGTGCACCATCCGCTCGGCCTCAAGCTCGACCGGGGCGAGAACGTCTTTCACCTCCTGGTCGGCCCGATCTCGCTGGCGGTCGGTCTGGTCGCGCTCCGCGGCGAGCGCGCGCTCGCATGACCGCCGCGTTCGCCGTGGGGGCGATGCTGGCCGGCCTGGCCGGGGTGAAGGCCCTCGACGCCCGGCTGCCGCGGGTCGTGGTGCAGGCCGGCATCCTCGTCTTCGTCGTCGGACCCCTGGCCGGGCTCGGGTACGCGATGTGGACGCTGTGGCGGCAGTCGTTCGAGCCCGTGGACCTGGTGCTGCTCCTGGTGCTGTCGGTCGTCACCGGCCTGGGCACGTCGCTCGGCTACCACCGCCTCCTGACGCATCGCAGCTTCGCGACGACGCCGTGGCTCAAAGCCGCCTTCCTCGCAGCCGGCGCGATGGCGGTCCCGAGCCGGCCGGTCGACTGGGCCGCCCGCCACCTCGAGCACCATGCCCACTCCGACCGGGACGGCGATCCGCACAGCCCGGCCGACGGGTTCCTGCACGCGCACGTCGGCTGGATGCTGGCGGTCAGCCCGGCGAAGCGCGAGCGCTACTGCGCCCGGCTTCTGCGCGACCCGGTCGTGGTGCTGATCGACCGCACGGCGCTCGTCTGGCTCGCGCTCGGGCTGGCCCTGCCCGCCGCAGTTGACGGCTGGCGCGGGCTCCTGTGGGGCGGGATCGTCCGCATCGCCCTCCACAACCAGACGATGTTCGCGGTGAACTCGGTCTGCCACACGTTCGGGTCGCAGGCGTTTGCGACCGGCGACGAGAGCCGCAACAACCGTCTCGTCGCCGTTCTGGCGTTCGGAGAGGGGTGGCACAACAACCACCATGCGTTCCCGTCGGCCGCCTATCACGGCATGGGCCGCGGGCCCGACGCGACCGGGCTCGTCATCCGCGCGCTCGAGCGGGCCGGGCTGGCCTGGGACGTGCGCCGCCCGAGCGAGGCCGCGCTGGCCCGGCGCCGCGCCGCCCCGGGCTGCCCGCCGGCGCGGTGATACCGTTGGCGCACGTCCTTCCAAGGAGGTTGGAGATGGCTGTCGAGACGCGAGCGACCACGCGTCAGGGGTCGAAGACGGTCTTCGTCGATCGGTTCTGCGACGGGATCATCGGCCCGAGCACCGAGATGCTCGGCCCGGTGCGCGACGGAGGCCACATCGTCGCGAACACCGCGCCCGGATGCTGGGGGCCGATGATCACCCCGGCGATCAAGGGCGGCCACGAGGTGACGCTGCCGGTCGAGGTGGAGGGCGCGGAGGTGGGCGACGCCGTCGCGATCCACATCCGCGACATCTCGGTGACGTCGCCGGCGACGGCGTCGGGCAACGACCGCATGATCGAGGGCCGCTTCAACGGCGACCCCTATTGCGCCAAGGTGTGCGCGTCGTGTGGCTTGGAGGACGAGGCGACGGTCGTCGAGGGCATCGGCCCCGACAGCGTCCGCTGCGCCAACTGCGGCGCGCCGGCCGCCCCGTTTGCGTTCACGAACGGCTACACGATCGCGTTCGACGACGAGTGGCGGGTCGGCGTCACGGTCGGCAAGGGCCGCGCCGAGGAGATCGCGGGCGATGCCGACGCGAACGCCGCCCTCCCCGAGAACTCGATCCAGCACCCGATCCTGCTCTTCGCGCCGCACGACCTGGTCGGAGTGGCGACCCGGCTGCGGCCGTTCATGGGCCAGATCGGGACGACACCGGCCGTCGACCTGCCCGACTCCCACAACGCCGGCGACTTCGGCGCGTTCCTCCTGGGCGCGCCGCACTCGCACGCCGTCGACGCCGAGCAGCTGGAGTCGCGTACAGACGGCCACCTCGATATCGACGCGGCGCGGGCAGGGGCCGTCGTGATCGCGCCGGTCAAGATCCCGGGTGCCGGCATCTACATGGGCGACATGCACGCGATGCAGGGCGACGGCGAGATCGCCGGCCACACCTGCGACGTGTCGGGCACCGTCACGCTCCAGGTCGAGGTGCTGAAGGGGCTCGCGATCGACGGCCCCATCATCCTGCCGGTCGCTGAGGACCTGCCGTTCCTGGCCCGGCCGCTCACCGGCGCCGAGCGGTCGAGAGCCGAGGAGATCGCCCGCCGAAACGGCGTCGGGCAGCTCGAGGATTCGCTTCCGATCTCGGTCGTCGGCACCGGCCCCGACCTGAACAGCGCCGTCGCGAACGGCCTGGAGCGGGCGGCGGCGCTGCTCGACGTCTCGGTCCCCGAGATCAAGAACCGGGCGACGATCACGGGTGCGATCGAGATCGGGCGCGCGCCCGGTGTCGTCCAGGTCACGTTCCTCGCACCCGCCGAGAAGCTGGCCGCCCGCGGCCTGGAGCAGATCGTCCGCACCCACTACGGGATGTAGAACCGCACTCGCGCCGGTCGCCGGTCAGCCGCCGGCGACCGGCACGAGCACGTCGAGCTCCTCGCCGTCGGCGACCGGGCGGTCGCGGCGCAGGAAGCTGCCGCCGGCGACGACCGCCAGGCTCCGCAGCGCGTCCGGGTCGAGTGCCGCCAGCCGCCCGACCTCGGCGACGACGTCCTCGACCGTGGGTGCGCCGGCGAGCTCGATCGCCCGCCGGTTTCCGAGGCGCTGGGCCAGGACTCCCGACAACCGGACGGTGACGGTCATCCCGGCCTCAGTAGAGTCCCTCGCGGCGGGCGTAGCGGGCGGCCCGCTCACGGTTGTAGGCCTCGACGTCGAGGCCGGCGTCGGCCACCTCTCGCAGGATCGCGCCGGAGCTCGGGAGCTCCGAGCGGTCGACGTGGCGGCCGGGGTCCCAGAGGTCGGACCGGATGATCGCCTTGGGGCAGTGGGTGAACGCTTCGTCGATGGTCACCAGGAGGCCCAGCTTCGGCACCCGGCCCTCGACCGCGCTCGATGCGAGCAGCTCGGGATCGTCCACGACCGCCGCCCGGCCGTTCACCCGGAAGGTGTCGCCGACGCCCGGGATCAGGAAGAGGAGGCCGATGCGGGGGTCGGCGAGCAGGTTCGTCAGCGTGTCGGCGAGCCGGTTTCCGGGGCGCTCCGGGATGAGGAGCGTCCGCTCGTCGAGGATGCGGACGAACCCCGCCGGGTCGCCGCGCGGGGAGATGTCGAGGCCCCCGTCCGGCCGGCTGGTCGCGACGCAGACGAACGGCGAGCGCTCGATGAACCGGCGCGTGAGCGGCGTCAGGTGGTCGGCCGCCTTCGCGGCGACAAGGTCACTCGGCGATCCGACGATCTCGCGCAGGTGCGTCTCGTTCGAGATCGTGGCCATCCTCCGAGTCTAGATTCGGCGGCCGCGCACGGACGCCGGTCGCGGCGCCGGCCGGCGGGAAACGGGGGACAGTCCCTGAACAATTCGCGTGACGCGTTCGTTGCAGAAGCGTGTGTGCGTTGACATCGCCCACACCCCCTGCCATTGTTGCGTCCCGATCGAGCTGACCCGATGGGCCGGGCACCGTCGCCGGCCGCTCCCTTCGGGCGGGGAGGAGAAGCTGTGAAACGGCACGGGGTGAGACGGTTCTACGTCGTCGGCGAGGGCGTGTTCGGCGAGCAGCGGTCAGGGGCGGTCGACGGCAGGAAGCTCGTCTCGGCGAGGGATGCCGACGCGGCCGGGGGCGCCCCCGACGCGACCTTCCGGTTCTCGCGCATGGGGCCGCCGGGTGCTGCGGGAGCGCAGCTCGGCGGGGCGACCCGCATGGCGCTTGCCGAGCTCATGACCGCCGGGGACACGTCGTTCTCGCGGATCCCCGCGGGCTTCACGTACCTCGGGCAGTTCATCGATCACGACCTGACCATGGACAAGACCGGCCTCGCGATGGGCAAGAAGGAATCGCCCGCGGCGATGCTCCAGGGCCGCTCGCCCGCCCTCGATCTCGACTCGCTCTACGGGCTGGGCCCGAACGATCCCGACTCGGCCGAGTTCTACGCCGCCGACCTGCTGCACCTGAAGACCGGCGGCACGGATGCCGGGGCGCACGACGGCTTCGACCTGCCGAGAGCCGGGAAGACGCCGTCGTCGGCGCGCATCCCCGAACCGCGAAACGACGAGAACCTGGCCGTCGCCCAGACGCACCTGGCGTTCATCCGGTTCCACAACCGCGTCGTCGACACGCTCCCGGCCGCGACGCCCGCGGCGGTCAGGTTCATGCGGGCCCGCAAGATCGTGACCCGCCACTACCAGTGGATGATCAAGACGGACTTCCTGCCCCGCATCTGCGACCCCAACGTGGTGAAGGACGTCTTCAAGAACGGCCGCAAGGTCTTCGAGGTGGGGGTGCCGCCGACCCAGCTCGCCACGATGCCGATCGAGTTCTCGGTCGCCGCGTACCGCCTCGGCCACAGCATGGTGCGCCAGGCCTACAACTGGAACGTCAACTTCGACGACGGCGCCGGCACGCTCGACCTGCTGTTCTTCTTCTCGGGGACGAGCGGCAGCCTCGGCGGGAACACGCCGCTGCCCTTCATCTGGGTCGCCGACTTCCGCCGCCTCTACAACTTCGGCCAGGCGGGCCGCCAGGACCTGGTCGTGCCCGCGGCCAAGTTCAACCGGGCGATGCGGATCGACACGAGCCTCGCCCACGCGCTCGGCACCCTGCCGCAGGAGACCATCGGCCCGCCCAAGGTGCCGAGGTCCGACCCCCGCCACGACCTCGCCTTCCGCAACCTGACACGCGCGAAGATGGTGAACCTGGCGACGGGGCAGCAGATGGTCGCGTTCCTGAAGAGCAAGGGCGTGAACGTGAAGCCGCTCACGGCCGCGCAGATCCGCCAGGGCAACGGCGGCATCTCGCTCGCCGCGCTGCCCAAGCGCGAGCGCGACGCGATCGTGGCGCGCACGCCGCTCTGGTTCTACATCCTGCGCGAGGCGGAGCTGAACGGGGGACAGCTGGCCGGCGTCGGCGCGCGGATCGTGGCCGAGACGTTCCACCGGGCGATGGAGGGGAGCGAGACGTCGATCGTCCGCGATCCCACCTTCAAGCCGACGCTCGGGCCGAACGCCTCGACGTTCCGGATGGTCGATCTCCTCCTCTTCGCGTTCGAGGGGAAGAAGAAGCTGCTCAACCCGACCGGCGGCTAGAGCCTTCGCTCCGGAAGACCCGGCCGTGCGGGCAGGTTTCCCAGTGTCGCCGCCACGGTCACCGCGACAGCGCTCCTCGTGCCGGCCACCCAGGCCGGGCCGGCCGTCTCCGCGCCCGGTGGACGATCTGCGGCCGGCCGGCCGTCACGTGGCCAAGTGCGTGTCCACCTACGTCTGGAGGGAAGCCACATGCTGCGTATTCACCGTCTCGCCTCGGCCGTCGCGCTGGCGCTCGTGGCCGTCGCCCTGCTCGCGCCCGTTGCGCAGGCCAGGCCGGCCGTCGCCGGCGCCGGCAGCGGCGGGGGCTCGGCCCCGGTCGACCGCCCCGTGCCGACGACGCAGACGAGCCGTCGGGACTCCGGCGGCGGCACCGACTGGAACGCCGTCTTCGCCGGCGCCGCGGGCAGCGCGCTCATCATCGCGACGGGCGCAGCCGGCGTCGGCCTCATGCGGCGCCGGACGCTGGCCGCGTGAGCGACCCGTCCTTGGGACAGCGAGGGGCCCGGCCTCGCGTGAGACCGGGCCCCTCCGGACGTTCGCGTCCTAGGAGCTCGAGCCGGCGACGACGCTCGTGTCCGGCGCCGGGACGATCCGGATGTACGGCCGCGGCGACTCCCACCCGTCCGGGTAGATCTCGCGGGCCTCGTCGTCGGAGACCGACCCGGAGATGATCACGTCCTCGCCGTTCTTCCAGTTGACCGGCGTCGACACCTTGTGCGCCGCCGTGAGCTGGAGCGAATCGATCACCCGCAGCACCTCGTCGAAGTTCCGGCCCGTGGACATCGGGTAGACAAGCACCAGCTTGATCTGCTTGTCGGGCCCGACGATGAAGACGTTGCGGACCGTCTGGTTGTCGGCCGGCGTGCGGCCGGCCGGGTCGCCCGAGACGCTCGCCGGCAGCATGCCGTAGAGCTTCGAGACCGTGAAGTCGGCGTCGCTGATGATCGGGTAGTTGGGCGCGTACCCCTGGGTCTCCTCGATGTCCTGCAACCACTTGCTGTGGTTGTCCATCGGGTCGACCGACAGGCCGATGATCTTCACGTTGCGGCGGTCGAACTCCGGCTTGATCTTGGCCATGTAGCCCAGCTCCGTCGTGCACACCGGAGTGAAGTCCTTCGGGTGCGAGAAGAGCACCGCCCACGAGTCGCCGATCCACTCGTGGAAATTGATCGCCCCTTCGGTGGTCTGTGCCTCGAAGTCGGGCGCGGTGTCGCCGATCGTCAAACTCATCCTGTCCCCTCTCGTACGTGGTCGCGCCGACGGGCTCCCTGGCGCTGGCTGGAAGCTTAGCCTGAGAATGGATCCAAAGTCGGCCGGCGGGCGGAGCGGCCGGCGTGAGGGAGTAGATCGTGCGGGGCCGGGGCTTGGCCGGCTCGGTGCGCGCACCGAGGTCGTTGAGGCGGGTGAGGCGGCGGAGCTCGCCGGGCCGAGCCCGCCCAGGTGCTCGCCATCGGCGGCGTCCGGGGCCGCTCGTACGCCCCGCCCAGTGGACGGAGGTCGGCGGTGCTCACGGCTGAGCCGTCTTCGCGGAGTCCGTGCGATGCACGGGATGGCGCGGGTCAGTTCGACGGCGGCGCGCTCGAAGTCATCCTCGCCGATCCCCGCCTGGACCGGAGGGCGGCAGTCGGAGCGCAGCCAGCCACGGCTCGACGGCCGCCAGCCAGCGCTCCGGGCTCCGCAGGTGGGCGTGGTGGCCGCCGCCGTCCAGCAGGCGGATCTCCCAGCCGGGATGCCGGCCCGCGGCGGCGAGCGCGAAGTCCACGGGCACGTGGTGGTCGTCGCGGGCGTGGACGACCAGGACCGGTGCGGCAACCGCGGCGGCCAGAGCGTGGAACCGCCCCGGTTGGACGAGCACGCGCGCGACTCCGGCGAGGCCGGCTGGTGAAGCGGGCCGCCGGCCGATCCGCGGCGGACGCTCCCGCAGCGAGCGCAGGAACGCGATCCGATGGCCGGCGTACCCCGCGGCGGTTCCGAGCCGGGTGCGGCCGTTCCGCGCGACCGGGAACGGGCAGCCCGTCAGGACGACACCCATCGGGGGCTGCGAGGCGCAGGCGGCGAGCCGGAGCGCGAGCAGGCCGCCCAGCGAATGGCCGATCAGCACCGTGTCCGGCGCCAGGTCGAGCGCGGGCGGCGAGCCGCCCGGGAGGGACGGGACCGAGACACGGCCGCACGCCTCCAGCCCGGGCCGGACGGCGTCCCAGTCCGACGGGCCCCTTCCCAGCCCATGGAGGCAAACGAGTCGCAGATCGGCCATGAAGTCGTAGTTCCAGGAAGGCACTTTAGGGGCGCGCACCGAGGCGGCGACGGCGGCGCGGAGGCACGCTGCGGATGACACCTGAAAGGGGTGATTGGAGTGTTGACTCCCGCACCGAGGTATCCCGTGCGCGTCCAAGGGACGCTCGATCCGGAACTGTCGCGCGGCCTGTGGCTCGCGAAGTGGCTGCTCGTGATCCCGCACGCGGTCGTGCTCGCGTTCCTGTGGATCGGGTTCGTGTTCGCGAGCATCGCGGCGTTCTTCGCGATCCTCTTCACCGGCCGCTATCCGCGCGCGCTCTTCGACTACAACGTCGGCGTCCTGCGGTGGTCGTGGCGGGTCGGCTTCTACGCGTTCAACGCGAACGGCACCGATCGCTATCCGCCGTTCACGCTCCGTGAGACCGACTATCCGGCCACGTTCGCCGTCGAGTACCCTGAGAAGCTCTCGCGCGGACTCGTGCTGGTGAAGTGGTGGCTGCTCGCCATCCCGCACTACCTGGTCGTCGCGCTCTTCGCGGGCGGGCTGTGGTACGGGGCACAGTGGGGCGGCGCGATCGCCGTCCTCGTGCTGATCGCGGTCGTGGCACTGCTCTTCACCGGCCGCTACCCGCCCGGGATCTTCGATCTCGTGCTCGGCATGAACCGGTGGGCGCTCCGCGTCGCGGCGTATGCGGCGTTGATGACGGATGCCTATCCGCCGTTCCGGCTCGATATGGGGCCGTCGGAGCCCGGGCCGGGCACGGCCGTCCAGTGACGAGGCGGATGGGGGCGGCCTGCGGGCCGCCCTCACCCGTCGTCGCACGGGGCGTTCACGTAGCCCGACCGGAACGGCCGCGCCTCGCCCGACGCCGCATCGTAGGCGTGCCGCCACACGCAGCCCGTGTCGTTCGTGAGCAGGTGGATCGAGACGGACGTCTCGGCCGACGTCGTGCGCACGCGGTGGATGTCGTCGCGGGGCGGGAGGAGGACGTAGAAGTCGCCCGCCGCGAGCGACCGCCGCTCCACCAGCTCGAGCCCGTCGTCGCGGCGGGCGTAGACCTCCTCGTCCTGGGTGCCGCGGTAGAGGCCGACGAGGCCCCAGGCCAGATGGTCGTGGATCGGCGTCTGCGATCCCGGAGGGCACGACGAGCGAGAAGAGCGACAGCGAGCCGTCGTCCGCGTGATAGAGGAGCCACTGGCCGATCCCGCCGCCCATGCCCGAGTCAGGCGCGTCGGCCTGGTACTCGGCCGGAAGCCAGTCCGGGTCGGCGAGGAGCTCCGCGAACCCGGGCCGCAGGAGCTCGCACGCCTCCTCCGGCGAGCCCGCCCGGGCGATGGTGTCGCGGACGCCCGCCACGAAGTCGCGCACCGCCGGCGTGTCGAGGACGTAGTCCGATCCCATCGCTCCGCGTATGATCGCCCGCGCGATGAGCGACGCGCGCCGCATGCAGCCGAACCGCCCCGACGAGGCCGGCTATGCGGGCGTGGGGCTGACGTTCGGGCGCGTCCCGCTCGTGCTGGAGCCGGCCGGGCTCGAGGGCGCCGACGTGGCGGTCGTCGGCGCGCCGTTCGACGAGGGCGTGACCTACCGCCCGGGCACCCGCTTCGGCCCGCGGGCCATCCGCAGCGCCGAGGACGTCGCGTTCCCGATCTCGCGGCCGCACATGGAGCTCGGGATCGACCCCTACGAGCAGCTCGACGTGGTCGACTACGGCGACGTCGACGTGCGCCCGTCCGACCTGGCGTGGTCGCACGCGGCGCTCCGCCGGGCCGTGGCCGAGATCCTGGAGGCCGGCGCCGTCCCTGTCGTCCTCGGCGGCGACCACTCGCTCTCGACGCCGGTGCTCGACGCCCTCGCCGGCCGGTTCGGTGCGGACGGTTTCTCGGTCGTCCACTTCGACACCCACGCCGACACGGGGAGCGACGAGCGCGAGGCGCCGCACGGAATCCCGTTCCACAAGGCCGTCGTCGACGGCCATCTGGACGGGCACAACATCGTGCAGGTCGGCCTGCGGGGGGCATGGCCGTTCCCGGAGGACTTCCAGTGGATGCGGGAGGCGGGCTTCCGCTGGCACACCGCCGGCGAGGTCGTGGAGCGCGGGATCGGGCCTGTGGTGCACGACGCGATCGAGCACGCCCGGGCCCGGGCGCCGCGCACCTACCTGACGGTCGACGTCGACGTGCTCGACCCGGCCTTCGCCCCCGGCACCGGCACGGCGGAGCCGGGCGGCCTCATGACGCGCGAGCTCCTGTGGGCGGTGCGCACGGTCGCCTCGGAGCTCGACCTGTGCGCGATGGACGTCGTCGAGGTCTCGCCGCCGTACGACCCGGCCGGCATCACGGCACTCGCCGCCCAGCGGGTCGTGCTCGAGACGCTCTCGGGGATCGCGCTTCGCAGGTCGGGACGCACGGCCCGGCCCGAGCGTCCCTAGGATTCGCGCACGAACCGACAAGGAGCGACGACATGGCGGACAGCGAAATCATGGGGCGGATCGATGAGCTCGTGGCCGAGGAGCAGGCGCTGTACGAGCGCGAGAGCCACGGCGACTTCCAGCCGAGCGACCGGGTGCGGCTCGACGAGATCGGCGTCGCCCTCGACCGGTGCTGGGACCTCCTGCGCCAGCGACGGGCGCGGCGCGAGTTCGGCCTCGACCCGGACGAGGCGCAGCCGCGGAGCGCCGACGTCGTCGAGCACTACGAGCAGTAGGCAAGCCCGGTGGGGCCCAGCCGAGGAACGGGGCCTGGCCCCAGCGGTTTGCCGACGCGATCAATCTGCGATGGCGGTTGTCGCGGGGCACGAGCTTCTGGAGCGCAAGGGCGTTCCGGCTGCGCTCGACCGGGCCTCGCGCCACTGCGGCATACTCTGCGCGGTGCCCGACCCCGTCCGCACGCCCGGCCTCGTCCTCACCGAGCACGAGTTCTCGGTCCCGCTCGACCACTCGCACCCCGACGGCGAGCGCATCGCCGTCTTCGCCCGCGAGGTGGCCGACCCGGACGGGCGCGACAGGCCGTTCCTGGTCTTCCTCCAGGGCGGCCCCGGCTTCGAGGCGCCCCGCCCGACCCGCCACCCGACCGCGCCGTACTGGCTCGACCGCGCGCTCAAGGAGTTCCGCGTCCTCATGCTCGACCAGCGCGGCACGGGCCGCTCGACGCCGGTCGGCGGCGTTGCCCGGGAGGACGCCCGAGGAGCAGGCCGACCACCTGAAGCACTTCCGCGCCGACTCGATCGTGCGCGACGCCGAGTGGATCCGGCGCGAGCTGGGCGTCGACCGCTGGAGCGTGCTCGGGCAGAGCTTCGGCGGCTTCTGCACCCTGACCTATCTCTCGATCGCGCCCGAGGGGCTGCGGGAGGCGCTCTTCACCGGCGGCCTGCCGCCGGTCGGCCGCCATGCCGACGACGTCTACCGGGCCACGTACGAAGACCGTGCTCGAGCGGAACCGGCGCTACTACGAGCGCTACCCGGACGACCGCGGGCGCGTGATCGAGCTGCGCCGCAGGATCGATGCGGGCGAGCTTGTGCTGCCGAGCGGCGACCGCCTCACCGGGCGCCGTTTCCGCCAGATCGGCCACATGCTGGGCATGGGCCCGGGGGCCGAGCACCTGCACTCCATCCTCGAGCTGCCGCCCGACTCGCCGGCGTTCCTGCACGACGTCGAGGCGGCCGGCCAGTTCCCGCGAAACCCGGTCTATGCCGTGATCCACGAGGCCTGCTACGCGGACGGCTGCGTCACCGGATGGTCGGCCGATCGGCTGCTGCCCGACGCGTACGCGAGCGACGCGGCGCTCTTCACCGGCGAGCACGTCTACCCGTGGATGTTCGAGGACTACTCGGCGCTCGTCGCCGCTGCGCGAGGCGGCCGGGATCCTGGCCGGCCACGAGTGGCCGCGCCTCTACGACCCCGACGTGCTGCGCCGAAACGAGGTACCGGCGGCCGCGGCGATCTACGCCGAGGACATGTACGTCGAGCGCGCCTTCTCGGAGGAGACGGCCCGGCAGGTGCGCGGCCTGCGCGCGTGGGTCACGAACGAGTACGAGCACGACGGCCTGCGGGTCGCGGGCGACCGCATCCTCGGCAGGCTGATCGACCTGGCGCGGGGGAGGGCGTAGTGGACACCTTCGTCGTCACGACGACCGAGGGCGCGATCCACGGCCGGCGCTTCGCGGGCGAGGGACCGCCGGCGGTGGTCCTGCACGGCGGGCCGTGCATGTCGGCGGCCTACATCGAGCCGCTCGTTCCGCACCTGGCCGGCGTCCTTCCAGCCGATCCTCTACCAGCAGCGCGGGCTCGCGCCGACGACCGTCGGCGGGCCGTACACGGTGGAGGCGAACGTCGCCGACGCCGCAGCCGTGATCGACGAGGCCGCAGGAGGCCGGGCATGGATCGTCGGGCCACTCGTGGGGCGGCCACCTCGCCCTCCACCTGCTGGCCGCGATACCAGGGCGGATCGCCGGCGCCTTCATCGTCGACCCCCTGGGTGCCCATCTCGACGTGATGAAGGAGTTCGGCGAGCGGATGGAAGCGCCGCTCGGTGAGGCGGACAGGACGCGTGTCAAGGAGATCGACGCAAAGGAAGAAGCGGGCACGGCGACGGCCGAAGAGTCGATGGAGTCGTTCCGGCTCGTGTGGCCGTCGTATTTCGCCGACCCGCCTTCCGCCCCGCCGATGCCCGCCATCGACTTCGCCGTTCCGCCGTTCGCGGCGACGATGGCGTCCGTCAAGCGAGCACGACGAGGCAGGGACGCTCGTGCGTGCCCTCCCGGCGGTGCCGCCCGAGATCCCCGTCCTCTTCGTGCACGGTGCGGCGAGCCCGATGCCTGTGCGAGCGGCGACCGACACGGCCGCCCTCATCCCGCACGCCCAGGTCGAGCTCATCGAGGGCGCCGGTCACTTCGCCTGGGTCGAGCGGCCCGACGCCGTGCGCAACGCGGTGCGCGCGTTCGTCGCCGCCTAGGTTCTCGAGCGCGCGCCGCGCGGCGACGTCGAACGGCGTCAGCTCGATGGGAACCAGGTCGCGGAGCCGCTCCTCGCGGGCGATGGTCGGGTTCCGCAGGCCCTCGACCAGCGGACGCGCGACCGCCGAGCTGACCGGGGTCACGAGCTCGAGCCACAGGGCTGACAGTGCCGGCGTGAGCACGGGCACCTCCACGATGCGCGGCCGGCGGCCGAGCAGCGCCGCGATCCGCTCGATCATCTGGCGGTAGGTCATCACCTCGGGCCCGCCGGCATCGAATGCCTCGCCCAGCGTCTCCGGCTTCCCCGCGACGCCCGCCAGGTACCCGGCGATGTCGTCGATCGCGATCGGCTGGGTGGGCGTCGACACCCAGCTGGGCGTGATCATCACCGGCAGCCGCTTCACGAGGCCGAGGATCGTCTCGAAGGCGGCGCTGCCCTTCCCGATCACGATGGCGGCCCGGAGCGTCGTCACCGGCACCCCGTCGGCGGCGAGCCGCTCGCCCGTCTCCCGGCGGCTGCGGAGGTGTGCCGACGCGTCGCGGTCGTCGCCGCCCAGCCCGCCGAGGTAGACGATCTGCTTCACGCCGGCGGCGGCGGCGCTGCGCGAGACGTTCCCGGCGGCGATCCGGTCCTGGCGCTCGTAGTCGGCGGTCCCCAGCGAATGCACGAGGTGGTAGGCGACATCCGCCCCCTCCAGCGCGGCTCGAACGCCCGCGCCGGTGACGGCGTCGGCCTGCGCCCACTCCATGCCGTCCCCGGACGGGCGCGGGCTGCGCGAGACGGCGACGACCTCGTGCTGCTCGGCGAGGCGCGGCAGAAGCGCCCGGCCGATCACGCCGGTCGCACCGAGCACGGCGACCCTCATGCGGGACGACCCTGAGCGACGAGCTCGAAGTAGCGGTGGCTGACGGCGGCGTGGAACGGCTGCTGGCCGCGCGCGTAGAGGACGCCGGCCCACGACGGCCACCCGGCGGGGGGCGCGAGCCGCGGCAGGTAGCCCTCGACGTCGACGCTGAGCTCGTGCTCGCCGCCCCGGCGGCGCTGCTCGAGCGTCACGGTCCCGCCCGCCCGCAGCGCCAGGAGGCCGCCCTCGATGGCGTACCGGCACGAGACGCGGCCGTCGGTGTGATGCAGCTCGGGGAGGCTGAAGCGAAGGAGCGCCGGGCCGCCGAGCAGCCGCAGCTGCCCGCCCTCCCCCGACCACCTCGCCCGCACAACCCCGCGGGTGAGGTCGTTGACGGCGCGCCAGTACGTCACCCCGAGCCAGCGCGCGCCGGCCTCCGACTCCTCCACCGCCGGCTCCGAGACGACGGTCAGCTGCGCCGACTCGAAGGTTCCCGAGTCGCGCGTGCGCTCGGCGGTCGTCCGTCCCGGGAGGTGGGCCATGCGGAGCTGTTACCCACCGACCGGCTGCGCGTACTCGTCAAGCAGGCGGTGCACGAACTGGACCGCGGTGGCGCCCTCGCCAACCGCCGCGGCGACCCGCTTCACGGAGCCGTGCCGCGCGTCGCCGGCCGCGAAGACGCCGGGCACGCTCGTCTCGAGCGCGAACGGCGGCCGCTCGATCTGCCAGGCGCCGTCCAGGTCGTCACCGGTCAGGAGGAAGCCGTGCGAGTCCCGGGCCATGTCCGGCGGCACCCAGTCGGTCAGCGGATGGGCGCCGATCAGCACGAAGAGGCCCTCCGCCGGGACGGTCTCGTCCTTCCCCGATCCCAGGTCGTGCAGGATCAGATGGTCGAGCCGCGAGGTTCCGCCGCCGCCGGTCACCGTGACGCCGGTGCGCACCTCGACGTTCGGCGCGACGCCGAGCCCGTTGATCAGATATCGCGACATGCTTGCGTCGAGCGACCCGCCGCGGACGAGGAGGGTGACGCGGTGCGCGTAGCGGGCCAGGTGCAGGGCGGCCTGCCCGGCGGAGTTGCCTCCGCCGACGACATGGACGTCCCTTCCCCGGTACGTCGGCGCCTCCGACACCGGGCCGCCGTAGAAGACGCCCGCGCCGGTCAGCGCATCGAGCTCGGGGATGTCGAGCCTGCGGTAGCTGGCACCGGTCGCGATGATCACGGCCTGGGCGCCGATCGACCGCCCGCCTTCGAGCACGACCCCGAGGCCGTCGTCCGAGCGGGCGAGCCCGGTCGCGTGGTGCATGAAGAGGAAGCCCGCACCGAAGAGCGATGCCTGCTCGTAGGCCTGCTCGGCGAGCCGGCCGCCGCTCACGCCCTTCGCGAAGCCGAGGTAGTTCCTGATCAGCGCGCTCGACCGCGCCTGCCCGCCGATCCCGCCGGCGTCGACGACGAGCACGTCCAGCCCGTCGCTCGCGGCGTACACGGCGGCCGACAGGCCGGCGGGGCCGGCTCCGACGACGACGAGGTCGAACGTCTCCTCGTCCACACCGACCGGGGCGCCCGCGGCGGCCGCGATCTCGGCGTTCGAGGGATCGCCGAGCGCCGTGCCGTCGGGCATGAGCATGAGCGGCAGGCGCACGTCGGGGCCGGCCCGCGCGAGCAGCTCGCGGCCCCGCTCCGAGTCGGCCAGGCAGAAGGCGTGCGGGACGGCGCACTGCTCGAAGACGGCCCGCAGCTCGTACGCCCGGCCCGACCATTCCTCGGCGACGATGTGCACCGTCTGCGGTACGAGCCGCTGTTCCCGCGCCCATTCGAGCAGGAAGCCGCCGATGGCCTCGTGGAAGACCTCGTCGGGCGGCGGGCCCGGCTCGGTGACGAAGTGGTCGGCGCGGCCGAGCGCCATCGCCCGGCGGATCGCCTCGGCGCGCTCGGGGTCGCTCCAGGCGTGCGGCGAGACGAGGAGCGCGCGCTTGGCGAGCGGGTGGAGCCGGCGGGCCTCGTCGATGACCGGCGGGTGGCCGGCTTCGGCCGCCGGACGGCCCGAGACCACGAGCGCCACATCGGCGTCCTCGTCGGCGAGCTGCTGGAGCAGCTGCACGCCACTCTCCGCACCCGCGGAGCACTCGATGCGGTACCGGCTCGCGTACCGCTCGACCAGCTGGGCCCGGACGGCACGAAGGACGTCCGGATCTGCGTCGACCGCGACGATGACCGGGAGCGGCATCCCGCGACCCTACTGGACGGGTCTTGGCCCTTCGTGAGTCACGAGACGACGGTGTTCTGCATCGCCCACAGCGCGGCGGCTCCTCGCGTCGAGACGCCGATCTTGCCGTAGATGTGCTGGATGTGGTGGTCGGCCGTCTTCGGAGAGATGTAGAGCCGGTCGGCGATCTCGCGGGTCGTGTGCCCTCGGGCGGCGAGCCGCAGCACGTCCACCTCGCGGCGCGTGAGCCCGCCCGGGTTCGTCGGCCGCTTGCCCGCGTTGGCGGGCGGCTCGCCGTGTCCCGCGGCCAGGAGCACCGCCCGCGTCGCACGCGGCTCGAGCATGCCGGCGGATTCGAGCCGGCGAAGCTCGGCGGCGGCGTCGGCGGGTGAGAACGGCGTCCGGTCGGCCCGCTCGGTGGTCAGGCCGACGTAGACCTCGGTCGCCGCCAGCACGCAGGCCGCCAGATCGTCGGCGTCGGCCTGCACGCGCTTGTGGTAGCCCGACCCGTCGCACTTCTCGTGATGGGCCGATGCCACCCGGCTCAGACCGGCCAGGCCGGGCGAGCGGCGCAGCATCTGCTCGGTCAGCATCGGGTGCAGCTCGACCCGGTCGAACTCCGTCCGCGTCAACGGCCCGGGCTTGTCCCAGATCGAGTTCGGGACGACCGTCGTGCCGAAGTCGTGCACGAGCGCGCCGCGCCGCAGCGTCTCGACGGCGTCCTCGTCGAGTCCCAGCACCCGGGCGGCGCCGGTTGCGAGCTCGGCGCAGCGGCGGCTGTGGCCGCCCATGTACGGCGATTTCAGGTCGATGAAGTCGGCGACGACGGTCAGGGCGTCGTCGAGCTCCTCGCCCGAAAGCAGGCGGTGGGGCTCGGGCTCGATGGCCAGCACGGCGTCCCACGGCTCGATCTCGCCGAGCCGGTCGAACCAGCCCGCGCCGTGCTCGACGAACAGGTCGGCGAGCTGCGGGTCGTAGGTGCGGTCGCGGCGGTCGCGCGCGGCGTCGAGGGCGTGCTCCGGCGAGAAGAGCCGCCCGATCGCCTCCATGTCGTGGCTCAGGTGCACGATTCGCATCGCAAGCGGGATGGCCTCGCCCTCGGCGTGGTTGGGGTAGCCGTTGCCGTTCCAGCGCTCGAACGTGAAGCGAAGCGCCTCGCGCACGGCCGGGCCGAAGTCGAGGCGCTGCACGAGCATGTCGGCCACCTCGCAGCCGGACGAGAAGTTGTAGGCGGCCCACTCGCGGGCCGTCTCCTGGATCAGCTTGACGATCTGATCGCGCTCCTCCGGGCTGCGACCCGCCGTCGCAAATGCCATGACGTCGCCCATCACCTCCTGGGGGTTGGCGGCGTCGTGGATCAGCGTCTGGGCCCGGATCGCGATCTCGTCGCCGAACACGGTGGCGACCTCGTGGGCGTGGCCGGTGCAGCCGACGTACCGGAGCAGCGCCACCCAGAAGACGGTCTCGTGCAGCTCGTCGTCGAGTCCGGCCGCATCGCACATCCAGGTTGCGAGCAGGCATGAGCGCAGCTGCGACTCGAGGGGCTGCCCGAAGGCGTTGTCCTGTGCCAGCGCGAGCGTGGCGACGAGCTCGCCGATGCGGAGCGAGGTGGCGGAAATGGGGCGTTCTCCCGAGGTCTCGATTGCCATGGCCGCGCACAATGGTCTCACGACGCGTCGATGGCCGTCGCTTCCAGCGGCGGGAACGCTCAATCCGAGGGGAGAACACATCATGGCGGCATCACCGATGCCCGACGGCGATCCCATCAAGGTGGGGGTCATCGCCGACCAGACCGGCCCGCTCTCGATCATCGGGCGCGCCAACGCCAACGTGGCCAGGATGGTCACCGGCGACATCAACGCCAAGGGCGGCCTTCTGGGGCGCCGCCTCGAGCTGCACCTCGAGGACAGCGCGACGGACGACGCCGTCGCGGCCGACCGGGCGCGGAAGCTCGTCCAGGAGGACGAGGTGGACGTGATCTTCGGCGGCATCTACAGCTCGACGAGGCAGGCCATCAAGGGGCCGGCCGTGGTCGAGGGCAAGACGCTCTACATCTACCCGGAGCAGTACGAGGGCCAGGAGTCCGATCCGCTCATCTTCTGCACCGGCCCCGTGCCGGCGCAGCAGGTCGACCCGTTCATCCCGTGGCTGATGCGGGAGACCGGCGCGAAGACCTTCTACCTGCCCTCCGCCGACTACATCTGGCCCCGCGTGATGAACGCCCGCGTGCGCGAGGTCGTGACGGCCAACGGCGGGTCCATCGTCGGCGAGGAGTACTTCCCGCTCGACCACGCCGACTACCGCGAGACGGTCGAGCGGATCGCCGCGACCGGCGCGGACGTGGTGTTCAACACCACCGTGCCTCCCGGGGTCATGCCGTTCCTCGAGCAGCTGCACGACTCCGGCTTCTCGAGCCGCGGCGGGCGCCTGGTCTGCACGTACTTCGAGGAGAACCTGCTGGGCGCCCTGCCGGCGGCGCACACCGACGGGGTGTACAGCTGCCTCGATTACTACGAGACCGTCCCCGACCCGTTCAGCCAGAAGCTGCGGGCCCAGTACGACGGGCTCTACCCCGGCGACTCCAGGTTCACCGGCGGCAGCGGGTCGTCGGGCCTCTACCGCGGCATGCGCCTGTGGGCGTCCGCGGTCACCGAGGCCGGCTCGCTCGATCAGGCGGGCGTGATCGCCGCGCTGGATCACGCGCAGATCGCCGAGGGCCCGGGCGGCCCCGCGGCGATGGTTCCCGGCCAGCACCACGTGCGCATGCGCATGTACATCGCCCAGGCCCGTGGCGGCAGCTTCGAGATCGTCGAGAGCCTCGGCGCGATGGACCCCCAGGAGCGCCTCGTCGAGATGCCGGCCCTCACGGCCTGATCGCGGCGATCGCTCTTTCCACAACGACCACACACGACGAAGGGAGCTCAACGATGCTACTCGCGACGACACAGGTCGAGGACTTCGACCACTTCCTGGAGGTGTTCTCGACCAAGGGCGCCGAGAAGCGCCAGGAGCACGGTTCCAAGGGCGCGCTCGTCTTCCGCGATCCCGCCGAGGACGACCGGGTGTGGGTGGTCTTCGACTGGGACGAGGAGGGCTGGCAGAGCTTCGTCTCCGACCCGGACGTGCCGCCGATCATGAAGGAGGCCGGGCACAAGACGAAGGCCCAGCCCGCGCAGTTCGCCGGGCGCTGCGACGCCTGATACCCGCTCGGGCCGCGGGGCGGCGCCATATCGGCGCCGCCCCGCCGGCGGTGCCGCTCAAGGGGGCAAATCCTTGCCTCAACGGTACGGGGAATCCCCCTCAACGGTGCGGGGAATTACGATCACCGAGCCTGGGGAGGCGGGCTCGCGCCGGCCGCGCCGAGACCCTTGGGGATGTCGGAGATCCTTGCATTCGAAGCGCAAGCCCGCTACTCGCCTTGCGAATCGTGGCTGACGGTCCACGTCACTCGCAGGTGGAGCACCGCCGAGCGCGCGCTGACGAACGTCGACTCGGCCTTCCGCCGCGATCCGCTCGGCCGCGCACCGATAGCCACACGGGTCGTCGCCGTGAGCCGGCCGACCTCGTAGCATCGCCCGTCTGCCGGGACCGTGAGACGACGACTTGCCGGCGGCGTTTCCGCCGGTCAGGCAGTCGAGGCGGCGGGCGCGGGCGATCGCGCGGCGCGGCGGGCGTGAACGAGCTGGACGGCCATCGCACCCTCGCCGACGGCGGTGGCGCACCGCTTCGTCGATCCCGATCGGACGTCCCCGGCGGCAAAGACGCCCGGCAGGCTCGTCTCGAGCAGGTGCTCGGCGCCCGCCGCCGCGCCCGTGCGGACGAAGCCGTGTTCGTCGCGCAGTACGGACTCGCCGAGCCACTCGGTGCAGGGTGCCGCCCCGAGAAAGAGGAACAGGAACGAGAACGGCAGCCGCTCGCCGTCGGTGAGCGTCACGGCCGCGAGCCGGCCGTCCTCGCCGTGGAGGGCCGCGATCTCGGAGCGATCCCGCACCGCGACCCCGTAGCGCCCCAGGTCATGGATGAGGTAGTCCGACATCGTCTCCCGCAGATCGGTACGGCGATGAAGGAGCGTCACCAGCGCGCCGCCGCGTGCCAGCCAGATGGCGGCCTGAGCCGCGGAATTGCCGCCGCCGACCACGCCGACCCGCGAGGCGCCGCACAGCCGGGCCTCGGGCGGGCCGGCGGCATAGAAGACGCTGAGGCCCTCGTACTCTGCGAGCCGGTCGACCGGAAGGCGCCGATAATCTGCGCCGGTCGCCAGCAGCACGGAGTCGGCGACGATGTCGTGGTCGTCCTCGAGCCGTACGAGGTAGCGGCCGTCGACGGGCTCCAGCGACACCGCACGGTAGGGACTCGCGACGCGGGCGTTGAACTTCCGCGCCTGGATGACCGCCCGGCTGGTGAGCTCCACGCCGGTGATCCCGGCGGGGAACCCGAGGTAGTTCTCGATGCGTCGCGACGCACCGGCCTGGCCTCCGAGCGCCGCGCCTTCGATGACGAGCGTCTCGAGGCCTTCCGACGCCCCGTAGACGGCCGCGGCGAGTCCGGCCGGGCCGCCGCCGACGACCAGCATGTCCACCTCCTCACGGCGAGCGAGCACCGTGCCGATCCCCAGCACGCGCGAGACCTCGCCGGTCGAGGGCCCGCGCAGCTCCGGACCGCCGGGCAGCCGTACGAGTGGCAGGCTGTCGTCACCAAGCTCGGCGACGAGCTCGGCGGCCGCCTCGTCCTGCGCCGGGTCGCGCCACGCGAACGGGAGCCGGTTGGTGCGCGCGTAGTTCACCATGCGCAACGTCGCGGCCGACGTGTGGGGCCCGACGATCTCGAAACCCACGCCCTCGATCTGCTGGAGCGCCTCACGGCGCGCGATGAACGTCGACAGCACCAGGTCGCTGAGCGGCCCGTCTTCGAAGAGCAGCGGGCGCAGCGCCTCGCGGTCGACGGCGATGTACCGCAGCGGCCGCACGGCGACCGCCGTCATGAAGACGGTCTGTCCGGACAGAAACCCGACTTCACCCAGAAAGCCCGCCGGGCCGTGCCGGATGACCTCGTTGCCGGCCGCATCGTGGATCGCGACCTCGCCGTCCACGATCGCGACGAACGGATAGCCGGAGTCTCCCACCTGGTAGAGGACGTCGCCCGCGGCGGCCGTACGCTCCTCGCCCAGCGCGGCGAGCGTCGCCAGCTGCGCCGCGGACAACGACGGAGCCGCCGGGGGGCGCACGGGGCCGGTCACGGCTCGGAGGCGATCGTGAACGCCAGATCGTCCGGATAGCACCAGAACCAGTCCTCGCCCGGCTCCGCCGACCGGATCACCGGATGGCCCGTCTGATTGGCGTGGGCGGTGGCATGGCGGTTCGGCGAGGAGTCGCAGCAGCCGATGTGGCCGCAGCTCGTGCACATGCGCAGATGCAGCCAGCGGGCGCCGATCCGAAGGCAGTCCTCGCAGCCTGCAATGTCCTCCGGAAGCGCGGTGATCGAGATCTGGTCGAGGTGTGCGCAGGAATCTGCCACCACTGTCCCCTTCGTCGTGTCAGGAAACAGCGTAGACCACCGGTCTGCCTTCGCCCCCCGCGGCAGCTCCGGCGAAGACGACAGGTCGGATCACACCGCAGAACTCCCGGCCGAGCCAGGGGGAGTCCAGTTCCGGGCAGCAGTTCTGGCAGACTGGGCGCAATGCGGACGCAGTTCCCGGAAACGCATTACGCGACGTCGGGCGGAGTCAACGTCGCCTACCAGGTGGTTGGTGACGGGCCCATTGATCTGGTGTACGTGCCGGGGTGGGTGTCGCACGTCGAGCTGGCGTGGGAACTGCCTGATCTGGCGCGCGGATTCGAGCGGCTGGCGTCGTTCTCGCGTCTGATTCTGTTCGACAAGCGGGGCACGGGAATGTCCGACCCGGTGGCGGTGGATGAGCCGCCCACGCTCGAGCAGCGGATGGACGATGTGCGAGCCGTGATGGACGCGGTGAGATCGGAGCGCGCCGCGATCTTCGGCGCCTCCGAGGGTGGCAACATGAGCATGCTGTTCGCGGCCACCCACCCGGAGCGCACCGTCGCGCTCGCCACCTTCGGCTCAACGGCCAGGCGGATCCGGACGCCGGACTATCCGTGGGCGCCGACCTGGGATGAACGCCTCGAGGCGTTCGCGCACGTCGAGCGCCAGTGGGTGGACGGGCTCGACTGGGCGGACATTGCCCCGAGCCTCGATGCCGCCCGCTTGGCCGAAATCGCCCGCTACTACCGCCGGTGTGCGAGCCCGGGCGCCGCGCTCGCGCTCATGAAGATGAACACGCATGTCGACGTGCGTGACGTGCTGGCGTCCATCCGCGTGCCCACCGTGGTGATGCACCGCACGAATGACCGAGACGCGCTCGTGGACGAAGGCCGGTACATCGCGGCTCGCATCCCCGGCGCGCGATTCGTCGAGTTTCCCGGCGGCGATCACTCCTGGTGGACACAGGACCGCGACGCGATTGTGGACGAGATCGAGAACATCGTCACCGGCACCAGGCCACCACCGGAACCCGACCGGATACTCGCGACCATCCTTTTTGTGGATCTCGTCGGGTCGACGGAGCGTCTCGGCGAGCTCGGCGACCGCGCCTGGACCGACGTGCTCGCCCGCTATCACGCCGCCGTCCGACACCAGTTGGAGCGCTACCGCGGCCGCGAAATCGATTCCGCAGGGGACGGCTTTCTCGCCACGTTCGACGGGCCGGCGCGCGCGATCCGCTGCGCACTCGAGATCCGCGCCGCCGTCCGCGGCCTCGGGCTCGAGCTGCGGGCGGGCCTTCACACAGGCGAGTGCGAGGTCTTCGCCGACAAGGTGGCGGGCATCGCCGTGCACACGGGAGCTCGGATCTCGTCGCAGGCCGGAACAGGTGAGGTACTCGCCTCCGGAACCGTGCGAGACCTCGTGTCCGGGTCCGGCATCGGATTCGAAGACCGCGGCGAGCACGAACTGAAGGGCGTGGGCACGCGGCGTCTCTTCGCGATCTCCGGGGCGTGATCACTACGCCGGCCCTCGCCGCCGGCCGTTCACCCGACAAGCACAGGCCGTATGGAGCGTACCGGGATCGAACCGGTGACCCCCAGCTTGCAAAGCTGGTGCTCTCCCAGCTGAGCTAACGCCCCGCGCGGCGCATTCTACCGCCCATCCGGCTCCCATCGCCCCGGCGCTATACTGCCGCACCGTGCTTGGGAGGGTCAGGCAGCGTCTGCCACGTGCCCGCTTCGCGGGGGTCTGCGCCGCGATCGCCGGGGCCGTTGCGGCGCTCGTCTACTACGGCGGCCCGCCCGGCGTCGACCTGCCGTCGCACGTGTTCCAGACCTGGCTCTACTCGCACGCCGGCTTCAACCTCTGGAACAACTACTGGTACGCCGGCCGGTACGAATTCGTCACGTACTCGGTGCTCTACTACCCGGTCGCGTCGGCGGTCGGGCAGGCGCTGGCGACGACCGTTGCGGCCGCCGTCCTGGCGGGCTCGTTCGCGAGCGTCTCGCGCCGGGAGTGGGGGAGCGCGGCGACCGGCCCGAGCATCACGTTCGCGGCCACCGCCCCGTTCATCCTGATGGTCGGCGGCCTCTACCCGTTCCTCGCCGGGGCGGCGGCCGGCGGCGCGGCGCTCGTCTGCATCCAGCGCCGCCGGCGGGCCGGCTTCGGCCTCGCCGTCCTCGCGACGCTCGGCTTCTCGCCGCTTGCGTTCGCGCTCCTCATGGCCGTTCTCGCCGCCGCGCTCCTCGGCCAGCCCCGGCCCGGGAGGGCGCTTCGCTCCCATCGGGCGGCGTTCGCCGCCGTGGTCGCGGTCTTCGCGATCGCCGTCCTCATGGAGCGGGCCTTCCCTTCGGGCGCCTGGTACCCGTACGACCTCACCGACGCGGCGATCGTGTTCGGCTTCTCGCTCGTCGGCCTCTACATCACGGGATCGAGCCCGCGGGCCCGGTCGCTTCGGATGCTCTTCGCCTGCTACCTGGCGCTCAACCTGGTCGCGTTCCTGCTCAAGGGGCCGATCGGCTCGAACTCCAGCCGCCTCTTCGTGATCGCCGGCGCGCCGCTTCTGTGGCTCGCCGCGAACGTGAGCCGCGAGCGGTCGCGGCTCGTGGTGCTGCCGCTGCTCGCGACCGCGCTCGCGCTCCAGGTCGGCCCCTTCGTGCGCGACGCCTACTCGTCGTGGGGCGATCCGGCCAGCGAGGCGTCCTACTGGAAGCCGGCGGAGCGGATGCTCGCGGCCCGCGCCGACGGCGAGCACCGGGTGGAGGTGGTCGCGACCCGCGGCCACTGGGAGGCCTACTACCTCGCCAAGCACGGGATCCCGCTGGCGCGGGGCTGGTTCCGGCAGGACGACTTTCCCCAGAACGGGCCGCTGTACGCGGACGACCTGACCGGGCCGAAGTACCGCCGCTGGCTGCGCTCGCTCGGCGTCCACTACGTGTTGCTCTCCGACGCCGACCTCGACTACAGCGCCATCCACGAGGCCGCGCTCCTTCGCTCCGGCGCGTCGGGCCTCGTCCCCGTCGCGCACACCCGCCACTGGACGATGTTCGCCCTCCCGCATCCGACGTCCCTCGTCACGCCGCCGCCCGGCGCACGAGCCCGCCTGGTCAGCCTGGCGCAGGGCCGCGTCGACCTGTGGACGTCGGGCCCCGGGAAGTACCTGGTGCGCGTGCGGTCAAGCCCGTACTGGGTGGCCTCGCCGTCGCTCACCTGCGTCGCCGCCTCGCACGACGGGATGACGACGGTCACCACGCCGACCGGCGGGTACGTCCGCCTCACGATCGACCCCGCGATCGAGCAGGTCGCCGAGACGGTCGGCGGCGGCGGCTCTGGCTGCTGACCCTCCGGACGCGATAGACTCCGCGGTCCGGCTTCCGAGGACGGAATGGCGAGCACCACCGAATTCACCGCGAGCTGCGCGCTCTGCCGGCGACATCTGCTGGTCGGCGAGCCCGCGCGCCTATACCAGGACCCGTCGTCGAAGCGGTTCGCGAAGGTCTGCCCGCTCTGCTACGAGCGCGCGGAGCGGCGCGGCTGGCGCGCCGACGGGCGGCCGATCGTCGCGGTGCACGCGAACCCGCCCGCCGACCAGGCGCTTCGGGAGCGCGAGTCGCTCATCGACCGCCTGCGCGGGCAGCTCCAGTCGGTCGAGTTCGACCTCGACCAGGTGCGAAACGCGCTCGCCAAGGCCGAGCAGCAGGCGGCCGAGCTGCGCGGGACGAAGCGCGAGCTGAAGGAGCTTGCGGGTGAGCTCAAGCGGCGCGAGCGCGAGATCAAGAGCCTGACCGACGACCGCCGCCGGGCCGACGAGCGCGCGGCGGAGGCCGAGGCGGCCCACCGGGCCGAGATCGCGCGCCACCACGCGGTCGCCGCCCAGCTCGACGAGCGCGCCGCCGAGGCGGGACGGGTGAACTCCCGCATGGCGGAGCTTGATTCCGAGCTCGAGGCCGAGCGAGCCCGCTACGCGGAGCTGGCGGAGGCCCGCCGCAAGGAGGCCGACGCCCGCCACGTCCGCCGCCTGGCGATCGAGGCGTTCAACCGCTCCGAGCACATGGAGCGGGTCGTGGCGATCTCGCGCAGCCTCGGCGACCCGGTCGTGAACGTCCGCCTCGACAGCCTCGAGCTGCCGCGGCCCGTCGCGATCACGATCGCCTGGGACATCTCCTGGTACGAGTACGTCGTCCGTATCGACCTGCTCGAGCGGTCAGTCACGGTCGAGGAGTCCGATCGCGGCGACGATCCCGGCGAGCTGCCGTCGTCGCGCCTCCAGCCGAACGGCGTCCTTCGCTCCGACCGCATCGTGCTGACGATGCAGGCCTACGGCGTCGGCACCGCCCGGTCGGCATAGCACGCAACATCGGGTCAGACCCCAACGTTGCGTCACGCGTAGGCCGGTGGGCGCGGCTCGTTCTGGCGCACCCACCACCGGATCGTGAGCAGGCCGAAGGCGAAGCCGCCGATGTGGGCGAAGTACGCCACGCCGCCCCCGGCGCTCCCGACCTGCACCGAGCTCGCCGCGAGGATCTGGAGCAGGAACCAGCCGACCAGGAAGAAGACCGCCGGCAGCGGGATGAAGAAGAACGGCGGGATGAAGGTGACGACCGCGGCGGTCGGGTAGAGCAGCAGGTAGCCGCCCAGGACGGCCGCGATCGCCCCCGACGCGCCGATGTTGGGGACGTCCGACGACGGGCCCGCGGCGAGCTGGAGCGCCGAGGCGGCCAGGCCGCCGAGCAGGTAGAAGAAGAGGAACCTCCGGCGCCCGACCCGGTCCTCGATGTTGTTGCCGAAGATCCACAGGAAGAGCATGTTCCCGAGCACGTGCTCCCAGCTGCCGTGCATGAAGATCGAGGTGATGAGCGTGAGCGCGACCGGCACGTGGTGGACGCGAACGACCGCGGGCGTGCCGTCGGTGAACGTGCCGACGTCGACCGCGTCCTCGCCCGCGGCGCAGCGCATCGTGAGCTCGCACGGCACGAAGCCGTACTCGGCGGTGACGGCCGTGAACCCGTTCACCGGCACCGGCCCGCGGTTCGACTGGAGGATCTGCGTCGAGGCGCCCTGCGACCAGACGAAGACGGCCAGGTTCACCACGATGAGCGCGATCGTGAGTACCGGCCGGCGCCGGGTCGGGACGCTGTCGTGAAGCGGGATCATCCCGCCGGCCGCAGACCCGACAGCGGGTCCGGGTCGGCGGCACGCGCCGTGGCGATCCGTTCCTCGGCGAGCCGGTCGGCGGCGATGTGGGTCGGCACGCCGTCGGCCCTGGCCCGGGCGAACACGGTGCGCAGCGTGTCGCCGATCCGCTCGACGCTCCGCCGGGCCCGGTCGGCGTCGTAGGGCTGCCCGAGCTCCTCGCCGATGTTGATGACGCCGCCGGCGTTGATCACGAAGTCGGGCGCGTAGAGGATGCCGCGGGCGTGGAGGGCATCGCCCATCGCGCCGTCGAGGAGCTGGTTGTTGGCCGCCCCGGCGACGACCCGGCAGCGGAGCCCCTCGACCGTCTCGGGCCGGATCACCGCGCCGAGCGCGCAGGGCGAGTAGACGTCGCACTCGAGCGTGTGCACCGTCCGCGGGTCGGCCGTCTCGGCGCCGAGCGCGACGAGCGGCTCGATGCGGTCGGCGTAGATGTCGGCCACCGTGACGTGCGCGCCGGCGGCGAGCAGGTGGCGGACGACGTCGCCGCCCACATGGCCTGCACCCTGCACCGCGACCCGCACCCCCTCGAAGCCGTCGCCGATCCCGGCCTCCTCGATCGCGGCGCGCATCCCGCAGACGACGCCCCAGGCGGTCATCGGCGACGGGTCGCCCGATCCGCCCTTCTCGACCGGGAGGCCGGTGATGTGCCGCGTCTCGCGCGCGACGACCTCGGCGTCCGCCGTCGAGGTGCCGACGTCCTCGGCGGCGAGGTAGCGCCCGCCGAGCGACCCGATGAAGCGCCCGAGCGCGCGGAAGAGGAGCTCGCTCTTCTGCGTGCGCGGGTCGCCGATCACCACGGTCTTTCCGCCGCCCAGCGGCAGGCCGGCGGCGGAGTTCTTGTAGGTCATCCCGCGCGACAGGCGCAGCACGTCGGTCAGCGCAGCCTCGTCGGAGTCGTACGTCCACATGCGGATGCCGCCGAGCGCGGGGCCGAGGGTGGTGTCGTGGACCGCGATGATCGCGCGCAGCCCCGCCTCGGGCTCGTGGCAGATCACGACCTGCTCGTGCTCGTGGAAGAGCCGCAAAGCGCCGCGAGTATAGCCAGACACCGGTGTCCGCCCGCCCTACGCGCCGGGCCCGATCTCCGCCCAGATCTGCGTTCGCTGGGCCAGTCCGGTCGGCGTGAGGAGCGACGCCGTGAAGCCGCCCCCCAGGCCGGCGGTGAGCCGCGTCCGCGGATCCTTGCGAAGAGGCGCGGGTACGAGCCGGCCCGCCGCGGCCACGGCGGCAGGCGTCCGCGAGAACTCCCAGTCGCGGGCCTGCGCGGCCGGCGAGAGCTGGTGGTTCACGAGGGCGTGGGCCGCTTCCCGCCGCGGCGTCGCGGCGGTGACCGCCCAGGCGTCGATCCACGACTCGGCGCCGCCTTCGGGAAGGACGAACGTGGCGGCCGGGGCCTGGCGGGCGAAGGCCGACGCCGCCCCCATCGCGAGCACGAGCGCCGCGGGTGCGAACGCCGCCGCCGGGTTCGTCGAGAACCCGTTCACGTGCGGGAGCGCCTTCAGGAGCAGCGAGCGCGCCGCGGCCAGGTCGCCGGCATCGTCCGAGTTGATGTCCGCGCCGTCTGCGGCCAGGGCGGCGGCGACCGCCTCCGTCCGGCCCGACAGCAGCACCACGCCGCGCCTCGAGTACCGGGGCAGGAGCGCGAAGAAGTCCTCCCACGATGCCGGGGCATCTGTCACCGTGTCGGCGCGGTAGGCGAATCCGAACGCGCCGTGCCGGGCCGGGGCCGAGTGGCGGTTGCCGGGGTCGTACGGCTGGTCGAGGAGCGCGGGCGAGACGTCGCCGAGGTTCGGGACGAGCGAGCGGTCGAGCGGGGCGACCAGGCCCTCGGCTACGAGGGCCGCGATGTCGTCCTGGCGCGCCAGCACCGCGTCCACGCCGCCGCGGGCGACGAGGCGGGCGAGGTCGGGCCCGCCGCCGTGCACCACCAGCTCGACGCGCGCGCCGCGGGCCTTCGTGAAGTCGGCCGCGTCGGCGGCGTCGAGGCTCCCCGCCGGCACGGCCGCCTGCACCGGGCCGACCAGCCGCGGCGGCGCCGGCGGCTGGACGGGCGCGGTGGTGGCGGGGCCGCCGTCGCCGCCCAGGCAGCCCGTCGCCAGAAGCCCCGCTCCGGCGGCTGTCAGGAGCTGGCGGCGCGTGACAGATGAGGTGTCGAACGGGCTCAGAGTCGTGATTTAAGTCGCAATTTCCGCAATTTGGAAGACAAAGAGTGGTTTGGCGGCCGGGATCTGGGGTAGAAGACTCCTTCGTGCGACCAGCTCTCATCACCGCCGCCGCATGCGTTCTTGCCGCCGCGGCAGCCGATCCCGCTGCCGCATCGTCGCAGACGCCGGTCCCGCAGACGCCGGATTCCCCGGTGGCCGATGCGGGCGATACGGCGCCGGCGTCGAGCACCGGCACGCACCGCACCGTGCACGCGATCCTGTACGACATCCGCTGGACGCGCAGGCACGCGGTCCGCAAGGCCCGCCGGGCGGCACTCCCGATCCCGCGCCACGGCCACGCGGAGCGGCACGCGGTGACGCGCGCCGACCTGGTCGACATCCTCGACAGGTGGGACCGGCGGCTCGACCACTACCGGGCCGCGTACGACCGCCGCCGGCCGGTGCTCGAGAACCTGCTCTGCATCCACGGCTACGAGGGCTCGTGGGACGCGGTGTCGGACACCGTCCCCACCTACTACGGCGGGATGCAGATGGACGCCACGTTCGAGGCGGCCTACGGCCCCGACGTGCTGGCCTACCGCGGCGGCGCCCACGCCAACCTGTGGCCGAAGCACGACCAGCTGATGGTCGCCTATCGCGGCTACCGGGTGCGGGGCTATACGCCCTGGCCGGCGGCGGCCGCCGCCTGCGGCCTGGCCTAGCCGAGCCCGAGCGCCGCGCCGAGCCCGCCCTGCTCCTCCTGGCCGGGCCCCTCGACCCGCGACCGCCGCAGCAGGATCGCCACGGCGACGATCAGGACGAGCGTGACGACGAGCATGAGCGTCGCCAGCGCGTTCACGGCCGGAGTGATGCCGAAGCGGACCGCCGAGTAGAGCACGATCGGCCAGGTTGACGTCGTCCCGTTGGTGAACGCCGGCAGCACGTAGTCGTCGAACGAGAACGTGAACGACAGGAGCGCGGCGGCGACCACCGCGGGCATGAGACGCGGCAGCGTGACCTGGCGGAACGTGGACACGGGGCCGGAGCCGAGGTCGTAGGCGGCCTCCTCCAGCTTGTCTCCCATCCCGACGAACCGCGCGCGGATGATGAGCATGGCGAGCGAGGCGTTGAACACGATCTGCCCGAGCAGGATGGTCGAGCGGCCGAGCGGCGGGAAGGCGCTGAAGTTGCTGCGCACCTGGACGAAGAAGATCAGCGACGCGACGGCGATCACGATCTCGGGCACGACCAGGGTCAGATAGACGAGCACGTCGAACGGCGCCCGCCACCGGCGCCGCATGCGGGCCAGCGCGAGCGCGGCCCCGAGGCCGAGGATCGTCGCGATCACCGACGCCTCCGCCGCGATGAAGAAGCTCGTCTTGATCGCCGAGGTGTAGAGGCTCGTGTCGAGGCCCTTCGCAAACCAGCACGAGGTGAAGCCGTTCCAGACCGAGATGTTGCCGATGTCGGCCGGCTGGATGTCGCAGATGTTCGACCCCTTGAACGTCGCCACCGACGTCGCCGACGGCTTGTCGAACGCGAAGATGACGACGACCAGGATCGGGAGGTAGAGGAACGCGTAGACCAGGATGGCCCACATCGTGAAGCCGCGCTTCGCGGTGAGGATCCGCCGCTTACGCACCGAACTGCTCCTCGCGGGTCGCGAACACGATATAGAGCACGACGAAGACCGACAGCGCTCCCATGAGTGAGATCGAGAGCGCCGAGCCGAACGGCCAGTTCTGGGCGTCGCCGAACGTATCGCCGATGATGTTCCCGACGAACTCGAACTTCCCGCCGCCGAGGATGTTCGGGATGATGTACTCGCCGCACATCGGGATGAACACGAGCAGGCCGCCCGTGACGACGCCGGGGAGCGTGAGCCGAAGCGTGATGTCCTTGAACGCCGTGAACGGCTTGGCGCCGAGATCGGTGGCCGCCTCGATCAGCGTCCAGTCCATCCGCTCGAGCGATGCGAAGACGGGCAGGATGAAGAGCGGCAGGTAGTTGTAGACCAGGCCGACCCCGACGGCGTACTTCGTATACAGGATGTCGATGCCGAGGTCCTGGGCGAGGTAGCCGTGCGAGTCGAGGATGATCTTGAGCGCATATGTCCGGATCAGGAACGACGTCCAGAACGGCACGATGATCACCAGCAGCGCGAGCATCTTGTAGGTCGAGAGGTAACGCGCCATCCAGTACGCCAGCGGATAGCCGACGATGATGGTGAGCAGCGAGCCGGTCGCGGCCATGAGCAGCGTCCGCTCGAAGACCGTGATGTAGAGCGAGTCGTTGACCTGGGCGAACTGCCCGGTGTCGAACGTGTACTGGACGCTCCCGAACCCGCTCTGGATCGAGACCGAGAACACGGCCAGGATGGCCATCGGGCCCAGGAAGAAGACCCCGTAGTAGAGCAGCGAGGGAATCGTCAGCCAGGCCGGGTAGCGCGGCGCGAACGAGCGGCCGCGCTTGGCCGGCTTGGTGGCCAGCGCCGCCGCGCCCGGGCCGGGCTCCTCGGCGATCGCCACTAGGCGGCCTTGAACTGCTGGTAGATCTTGGTGCGCGCGTTCACGAGCTGCGGGTTCGGGTTCAGGATGTACTCGTAGTTGTCCGTGTACGTGGACGGCACGTTGAAGATCGGGTCGTTCTTGATGTCGGCCGGCATCTGGTCGAGCGCCGCCGGGATCGGGATCGGGTAGCTGTGGTACTCCATCTCCGTCACCGCGGTCGCCGGCTCGAGCAGGAAGTTGATCCACGCGTGCGCCGCAACGGGATGAGGCGCCGTGCCAGGGACGCACCAGCTGTCGGCCCACACCTCGGACTTCTCGGTGGGGATCACGGCGGTGATGTCGCCCTCCTTCTTCCGGGCCTTCAGGATCCGGCGGACGTCGCCGTTCCAGGCCTGGCTCAGGATGATCTTGCCGGCCGACGCGTCGTTGATGTAGCCGAACGAGCTCACGGTGGTGACGCCCTTGCGGATCGAGAGCAGGAACTTCTGCGTGTCGTCGAGCTCACCCTGATCGTCGGTGTTGGCGCTGTAGCCGAGCGCCATGGCGGCGAGCGGCACGACCTCCTCGGCGCCGTCGAGCACGTTCGTGCGGCCCTTCGAGACGTTCGGGACGAGCAGGTCGTAGAAGTCCTTCATCGTCTTCGGCTCGGTCGACGGCTTGACGACGGTGTTCTGGTAGAAGAACATCGTGATGCCGAAGTCCTTGATGACGTGGAATTCGCCCGTCGGGTCGAAGCTCGACTTCAGGAACTTCGGATCCAGGTTCTTGATGTTGGGGATGAGGTTGAAGTCGAGCTTCATGAGCCCGCCCTCCTGGATCAGCTCGCCGACCGCGTTCTGGCTCGGAACGACGATGTCGTAGCCGGTGCCGCCCGCGTGCAGCTTGGCGAGGAGCTCGTCGTTGGACGAGTAGTAGGTCTCGTGAACCTTGAGCCCGGCCTGGGCCTCGTCGGGCAGCTGCTCGAACTTCTTGTAGGTCGACGGGTCGTCGTACTCCGACCAGTTGTAGATGACGAGCGAATCCTCGACGGGCTTGCCCTTGAGGGCGTCGGCGGGCTGGCTCGCGCCGCCGCCGCCGCCGCCTCCGGCGTTCGTGCTGCCGCCGCAGGCCGCCGCGAGGATGGCGAGCCCGCCCAGGCCGAGCGCTGCGCCTCGGGTCATGCGCATCCCGGCCAGATCCTGCACCTCGCGGTGCAGGTAGTCGAACTTGGGCCGCATGGATCGCGGCGCCAGGAGCTTCAGGTGGTCGCGCGGTTCGTCGGTCACGACGGTTCCTCCGTGGTATCTGCGTCGCCGAGCATGTGCGGGGCGGCCTCGTCCCAGCTCACGGCGATCTGGTCTCCGGGGTGGATGGTGTCCAGGGCGGGGTCGGCGCTCGCGCGCTGCTCGCGCACGACGACGCTCGTCCCGTTCGCCAGGGTTGCGACGACCTGCACCTGGTCGCCGAGATACATCTTCGTCACCACCTCGCCGGCGGCCTTGTTGGCGGTGCCGTCGGGCTGCCCAGGGTGTGCGGCCATGCGCTCCGGGCGGATGCCGATGCGGACGTGCCGGCCGCGTTGCGCCTCGCCGCGGCCGCGGATCACGACGCCGGAGCCGGCGTCGACCGCGAAGCCGCCGTCGCCCGCCTCGACGACGTCGCCGTCGATGAAGTTCATGTCGCCGATGAAGTCGGCCACGAACGGCGTCAGCGGCCGGTCGTAGATCGCGCGCGGCTCGTCGAGCTGTTCGATGAGCCCGTTCGACATGACTGCGACGCGATCCGACATCGAGAGCGCCTCCTCCTGGTCGTGGGTCACGTAGATGAACGTGATCCCGACCTGGGACTGGATGCGCTTGAGCTCGATCTGCATCTCCTTGCGAAGCTTCAGGTCGAGCGCGCCGAGCGGCTCGTCGAGGAGCAGCACCCGCGGGTTCATGACGAGCGCGCGCGCCAGGGCGACGCGCTGCTGCTGGCCGCCCGAGAGCATCGCCGGGCGATGCTTGTCGCGGCCGGTGAGCTGGACGAGCTCGAGCGCCTCGCCGGCGCGCTCGTGGCGCTCGCGCTTGCCGACCTTGCGCTGCTTCAGGCCGTACGAGACGTTGTCGAGGATCGACATGTGCGGGAAGAGCGCGTACTGCTGGAAGACGGTGTTCACGTCGCGCTTGTAGGGCGGCGTGCCGGCGACGTCGCGGCCGCCGATCAGGATCTCGCCCTCGTCGGGCTGTTCGAACCCGGCGATCATGCGAAGCGACGTCGTCTTGCCGCACCCGCTCGGGCCGAGCAGCGAGAGGAACTCGCCCTTGTGGACTCGCAGGTTGACGGCGTTCACCGCAACCAGCGAGCCGAACCGCTTCGTGACCGCCCGGAATTCGACATCCGACTCACCCGCGTCCGCCGGGGCGGCGCTCGGTGGCGATGTCGTCGTGGCGGAGCTCATGGCGGAAGGGCCTTCACGAGACGGTAACCAGCGTATATCGTGTGCGGCGGGCGTGTCAACTTCGGATCCCGCACCTGACGGACACCGAAACGACGGAATCCAACCTCCGCCGCCCCTTGACGAACCGAACCGGCGGATCATCGAGATCCTCCAGCGCGACGGCCGGAGTCCGTTCAGCGCCATCGGCCGCGAGCTCGGCCTCTCCGAGACGGCGGTGCGGACGAGGGTACACCGTCTGATCGACGCCGGCGTGATGGATGTGGTGGCCGTCACCAACCCGCTCAAGCTGGGGTTCGACATCATGGCCCTGGTGGGCGTCCAGGCCCAGGCCGACCTCGACCGCGTCGCCCGCGAGGTGTCGGCCTGGCGCGAGACCAGCTATGTCGTCCTGACGTCGGGGAGCTACGACCTGCTGGTCGAGGTTGTCTGCGAGGACAACCGACACCTGCTCGACCTCGTCCAGCGCATGCGCGAGATCGACGGCGTCAAGTCGACCGAGACCTTCATGTATCTCGACATGGTCAAGATGACCTACGCGTGGGGGACGCGGCCGTAACGGTGCCGTAACCCCGGCCGGGCTAGCATCGCCACATGCCGGGATCCCGTTCGGCGGCCTTGGCTGCGTGGTCCGCGGCGGCGGCGATGACCGCCGCCGGTCTCGTGCTGAACCTGGTGAACCTCGGGTCGAACGCCGGGCTCTCGGCGCCGCTCGACCACGACATCGTCTTCTCGCTCTGGGCCGCGACGTACGCGACGGTCGGCGCGGTCGTCGCGATCCGGCGGCCGGGCCACGTCGTGGGCTGGCTGCTCCTCGGCGCGGGGTTCACGTTCGCACTGGCGTCGATGTGCTTCGAGTATGCGAACTGGGCGCTCGGGCCCGGGGCGGCCCCGGGCGGCGTGCTCGGGCTGTGGGTGGCCGAGACCCCGTCGGCGCTGCCGCTCGTCCTCATCCCGCTTGCGCTCCTCGTGTTCCCCGACGGCCGGCTCCTGACCGCTCGCTGGCGTCCGCTGGCGTGGCTCTCGGCCGTGACCGCCGCCTGCCTGCTCGCGGGCCTGGGGCTGGTGCCCGGGCGGATCGACGCGGCCGTGCCGGACACGAACCCGTTCGGGATCGCGGGCGCCGGCACGGCGCTCGACGCCGTCGGGGTCGTCGGGTGGGCGCTGGAGATCGTCCTCTTCGCGGCGGCCGGCGCCGCCACGGTCATTCGCCTCAGGCGCTCGACCGGCGCGACGCACCAGCAGATGAAGTGGGTCACGTACGCCTCCGCGATCCTGGGCGTCGTCTGGGCGCAGTGGACGGTGATGTATCTGGCGGGCGTCATGGGCGACGCGCTGTTCGCGGTGGAGCTCTCGGTGGTCGCTGCGGCGATGGCGGCGGTTCCCGTGGCGATGGGCATCGCCATCCTGCGCTACCGCCTCTATGGGATCGACGTCATCATCCGAAAAACGCTCGTCTACGCGGTCCTGGTCGCGATCCTTTCGGCGGTGTACGCCGGCGGCGTGATCGGGCTGAGCGAGGGGCTTCGGTCGATCACGGGCGGCACCGGCGCGGTCGCGGTCACGCTCTCCACGCTCGGCGTCGCCGCGATGTTCCAGCCCCTGCGCCGCCGGATCCAGCACGGCGTCGACAGCCGCTTCTACCGCGACCGCTACGACTCTGCCAGGGTCGTCGGCCTCTTCAACCAGCGCATGCGCGACCAGATCGACCTCGGCGCGCTCGAGTCCGAGCTGCTCGCCGTCGTCACCACCACGCTTCAGCCGGCCTCGGCCGGCCTCTGGATCCGCGACGACCCGCCGGATCGATCGTGACGGTGGGGTAGCGGCGACCCCGGGGCGGCTCGTGGTGGCGCCCCGGGGATCACCGACGAGGGTGCGCCAGGCGGTTCGACGGCGGCCGGCGCGCCCGACATGAGCGCAGGCCGGTCGCCGTCGGAGCGCCCGCAGGGCGCTCGCCCGCCCGTGCCGCCAGCGGCCGGCTGTTCGTCGGGAGAGCCGCCACTGGTCGGTCGGGTGTGACGTCAATCGGTGTTCCCCGGCACCGACTCGTGACGGGTCGTGACCCACTGGTGACATCCTGGTGGGCAGACTGGCTTGCGTCGTGTCCGGCTATCTCCCCACCCTGTACAAGGCCCGTGGCCTTTCGACCAAGCTGCCGGTGTGCGCGATCTGTGTCGAGCGCACCAGGGGCAGGACGCAGAAGGTGACGCTGGGCTACGGCGTGGAGGTGTGGCTCTGCGAAGGCCACGCGAGCCTCGAGTTCCAGACGATGCGAGGCGGGAGGGACTTCGTCCGCACGCTCTCCGGCATCTGGAAGGCCAACGGATGCCTGACCTCAGCCCGGAGCCGGGCGCTGCATGCCCATCTGGCCCGCCTCACCGCGCACCCCAAGCGACCCCGCCCCGGCAGCTACGCCTGGCCGGAGCTGCGCCGGCAGGTGGAGTCGGCCTACGCCGACGGTCTTCGCCCCCACGATCTGGCCGACTCGATCCACACCACCTACGCCACCTGCCCAGCCCATCCACCCAGCAGGCGCACCCTCGAACGCTGGGCAGCGCAACGCCGCTGGGTCATCGCCCGGCCGCCCTAGCGGCCCGCGATCCGCTCCGCGAGCCGCTCATCCCCGATCTCGGACGCGTACGCGGCCGCCCGGGGCCGATCGAGCGTGTTGTCGCGTGGCCGCGTGACCGGCGCATTCCGGTCCATCGTCGCCACCCGCCGAAACAGGGCCAGCCGCTCGTCCCGCACCGCCTCGGCCTGCCTGGCCGAGAGCTCGCCGGCCGCCTCGACGATCCCTTTCAACGTTCCGTACCGAAGCAGCAGATCGGCGGCCCCCTTCGCGCCGATCCCCTTGGCGCCCGGGATCCTGTCGGACGGGTCCCCGCGAAGGGCGATGAAGTCTGGCACCTGCTCGGGCAGCACCTTGTAGCGCTCGCCGACCTCCCTGCGGTCGATCCGGTCGGGCGCGTAGCCGCCTGTCCGCGGCGCGAGCACCATCACCGAGTCCGACACGAGCTGGTACGCGTCGCGGTCGGAGGTGACCACCAGCGCCCGGCCGCCGGCCTCCGTCTCGAGCCGGGCCGCCGTCGCCAGGAGGTCGTCGGCCTCGTATCCGGGCGCCTTCGCCCATGCGAACCCGAGCGCCTCGCACAGCTCCGGCATGCGGTCGAGCTGCTCGACGATCTCGGGATCGAACTCCCGGCCCGCCTGGTAGTCCGGCCACAGCTCGTGCCGGTAGGTCGGCACCGTCAGCGTGTCCCAGCACGCGAGCACGCCCCGCGGCTGCTCGGCCCGCCACAGCCCCATCGCCATGATCGCGAACCCGTGCAGCGCGTTGATCGGACGCCCGCCCGCACCGGCCAGCGGCCGCGACCCGTGGTAGGCGCGATGGGCGAGCGAGTCGCCGTCGATCACCAGAAGCGGTCGCGGGGCCACGCCGCTCGACGGTATACGATCGGGCTCGTGCACCGGCTCACGCTTCGCACGGAGCGGCGCGAGGAGATGGTCGACATCACGGCGGAGGTCGCCGAGGCCGTGGCGGGCCTCGGTCTGGACGCGGGCGCCGTTCTCGTCCACGTCCCGCATACCACCGCGGCCGTGACGGTGAACGAGGGCTACGACCCCGACGTGGCCTCCGACGTCGTCGCCGACCTCGCCCGCCGCGTCCCCCGCGACGCCGGCTACGCCCACGCCGAGGGAAACAGCGACTCGCACATCAAGGCGATCCTCGTCGGCAGCTCGCAGCTCGTCCCGGTCGAGGACGGCACGCCCGCGCTCGGGCGCTGGCAGCGGATCTTCTTCTGCGAGTTCGACGGGCCGCGCTCACGCGAGGTCTGGATCTCGCCGCTCACGGGCTAGGCAACTAGCATCCCGCCCCGACACGGGTTCGAGCGACCGGGGAGGGACGAGGATGGTGCCGGAAGCCCCACTGCAGGACGGGCCGGGCGGGAAGAAGCCGGCCGGCGAGGGCTGGTTCGTCGTGAACGCGCGCGACGCCGAGTGGATCCACAACGAGAAGTTCGGCGCGGGCGTCACGTTCGAGGGGACGCCGCAGTTCGAGCACTACGGGATCAACATCCAGGTGATGTGGCCCGGGCAGCCCAACTGCTACTACCACGCCGAGGAGGGCCAGGAGGACTTCCTCGTCCTGAGCGGGGAGTGCATCCTGCTCGTGGAGGGCGAGGAGCGTCCGCTCAGGGCCTGGGACTTCGTCCACTGCCCGCCGTGGACGGAGCATGTCTTCGTCGGCGCGGGCGACGGGCCGTGCGCCATCGTCGGCGTGGGTGCGCGGAATGCAGGCGACGGGCTGGTCTACCCGGTCTCGGACGTGGCGCTTCGCCACGGCGCCGGCGTCACCGAGGAGGCGACGAGCGGCAAGGTGGCCTACGCCGACGCGCCGGAGTCGACCCAGGCGCCGTACACGGACGGGCTTCCGGGCTAGTTGACGAGCGCGCCGGCGACGGCGGCTGCGAGGCAGAGGAGCGCGCCGAGCGCCAGGAGCCGGTTCACGATGGTGAGCGACTCGTCCTGGGCGGCGGTGCGGACGCGGGTGCGGGGGAGGGTCATGCCCGGGTAGATCGTTCGGCGGGTGCCGCCGCGCCATCCCCAGGGTGGGGGATCGTGGCCGGCCCGCCGGTGAGGTCCGGCTCCGGCTCGCCTCCCTCGATCTGCGTACGCGGCCTCACCGCTCCGATCCCGTGGCGTGCGAACCGCACCGCGAGGACGCCGGCACCGCCGAGCGCGGTGATCGTCCCGACCGCATAGAAGGCAAGGCCGAGGGCCACCGCCTGCGGCCGCGCCGCGTAGCCGTGCAGGAAGTAGACGAAGACGCCCTCGCGCACGCCGATCCCGTTCAGCGACACCGGAAGCGCGAGCGATGCGAAGACCACCGGCCCGGTGAGCAGGATGACCGAGTCGGGCACGTCGAGGCCCAGAGCGCGCGTGAGGAGGGCGATGACGCCGACCCGGGCGAGCTGGACGACGAGGGCGAGCGCGCCGACGAGCGCGAGCGTCCCCGAGTGGCCGCGGTAGGTGTGCAGGGCGTCGTAGAAGCGCCCGCCGGCCGCCAGCCGGTGCCCGTCGGAGCGCGGCTCGAGCGCCCGGGCGACGACGCCGCGAAGCCGGCTCGAGAACAGCAGCGCGAGGGCGCCGCCCGCGGCGACGCCGAAGGCCGCCTCGGCTGCGATGACGCCCGGCCGCCGGGCCGACCCGCCGCCGAGGGCCACCGCCGCGATCGCCAGGACGACCAGCGACACCAGCCCGACGAGCCGGTCGATCAGGACCGACGCGACCGCCTCGGGGGCGTCGCGCGTCCGCCGGCCGAGCTCCACCGCCCGCACCGCGTCGCCGCCGATCGCCGCCGGCAGGAACTGCCCGGCGAAGAGGGCCACGAAGTAGGTGCGCGTGAGCCACGCGATCGGAGCGTCGATGCCCTTGGCCGAGAGCAGGAGCCGCCAGCGAAGCGCCATCAGCGGCACCGTGGCGACGCTGACGGCGACTGCCGGGATGAACCATCTGAGCTGTGTGCGGCTGAGCTCGTGAAGGACGCGGTGGATGCCGGCCCAGTGCAGGATCGCGACGAGCAGGACGGCCGAGACGACCGCCTCGATCGTCACCCGCGTCCGCCGGCTCACGTGCGCACGTCCGCGTAGGCCGCATGCACCTTGCGCATCGCGGCGAGCGCGTCCTCGACGTCGGCCTCGGAGTGGGCCGCGGCGAGGGGGAGCGAGAGCACCTCGGCGCCCGCCCGCTCAGTCTCGGGCAGCGGCACCGGGTCGAGATGGTCGCGGTACCACGTGAGCCCGTGCACCGGCAGGAAGTGCAGGCCCGTGGCGACGTTCTCGGCCATGAGCGCCGCCGCGTAGGCGTCGCGGTCGCCGCCGGCCGCGGCCGGGTCGATGCGGACGACGTAGAGGTGGTGGGCGTGGACGCCGTAGCCGGGCCGGCCGATCGGCTCGACCCCGGCCAGCGGTGCGAGGCCCGCGTCGTAGCGTTCGACCAGGTCGGCCCGGTGGGCGCGGAGCTCGTCGATCCGCCCGACCTTGGGCAGCGCCGCGGCGGCCTGGAGGTCGGCCAGGTTCGCCTTCCAGCCCGGCTCGACCACGTCGTAGTGCCCGAGCGTACGGGTCTGGGCCCGCCGCCACGGGTCGCGGGTGATGCCGTGGGCGCGCAGCAGGCGCAGCCGCTTCGCCAACGCCGCCGAATCCGTCGTGACGATGCCGCCCTCGCCTCCGGCGAGGCTCTTGGTGGCGTAGAGCGAGAAGCATGTGAGGTCGCCGATCGCGCCGACCTTGCGGCCGCGCACGGTCGCCTCGACGGCGTGGGCGGCGTCCTCGACGATGGCGATCTCGCGGCCCCGCACCGCCGCCTCGATCGCGTCCATGTCGCACGGGCCGCCGGCGAAGTGCACCGGCAGGACCGCCCGGGTGCGCGGCGTGATCGCCGCCTCGACGAGGTCCGGGTCGACGTTCAGGGTGGCCGGGTCGATGTCGGCGAAGCGCGGCGTCGCGCCCGTGTGCAGGATCGCGTTCACGGTCGCCGGCCACGTGAACGAGCTCGTGATCACCTCGTCGCCCTGCCCGACGCCCGTGACCCGCAGCGCCAGGTGCAGGGCGTCGGTGCACGACGACGTTGCGATCGCATGCTCGGCGCCCGCGTACTCGGCGAAGCGCTCCTCGAGCTCGGCGACGCGCGGCCCCGAGGTGAGCCAGCCCGACTCGAGCGTCGCCACCACCGAGTCGATCTCGGCTCGCCCGATGATCGGCGGCGAGAACTCGAGCAGCGTCTCGCGGACGGGTGTTCCGCCGTCGATGGCCAGGTCTCGGGATGTGCGGGCGCGGCTCATGTCATCTCGAAGCGGACGGCCGCCGCAGCGGCGGCCGCGCGGGCGAGCGCGGCGTCTCTCGTCGCGCCCCCGGCAAGCACGTACCCGGCCCGGTCGGTGGCGATGCGGATGGGGCCGTACACGTGTCCCGGTGCATCGTAGAAGCAGGCATCCGGCGGCCCCGCCGCCCGCACGAGCGTGCCCGGCGGAGCCTCGAGGAACCGGATCACCCCGGCGCCGTCGTGATCGGGGGTCACGGCGGCCGCGGCCACGGGCCGGTCGAGCGCCGCCAGCACCGCCGCCCGCGCGAGGTCGACCCCGGTCACGCGCTTCACGAGCTCCGAGTCGTGGCCGCCGCCCAGCCGCGCGGCGACCTCGACGATGCGCGGCCCGCCGGGGCCGAGGATGACCTGGACGTACCACGGCCCGGCGCCGATCCCGAGCGCCGCGACGGCCCTGGTCGCGATCTCGGCCGCCGCGGCCGGGTCGCGCTCGGGCGGGTAGACGTGGCAGCGGGCGACGCCGGGCGCGTCCTCGAAGTGGATGCGGTCGGTGACCGCCGCCACGACCGCGCGGCCCTCGGCGGTGAAGCCGTTCACGGTCACCTCCGGGCCGGGCACGAACGCCTCGAACAGCACCCGCCCGCTGCGCGACCCGGCGGTCGCACGGTCGGCCGCGTCCGCCAGCCCGGACGCGCCGGACAGGATCGACATCGCCCGCTGGCCCTGGCGGTCGGGCGCCTTTATGACGCAGGGGTAGGCCGGGGGGCCGGCCGTCGACCAGGCCGGCTGCGGCACGCCGGCGGCGTCGAGCGCCCGCCGCTGGGCGATCTTGTCGGTCGCGACCACCGCCACATCCGGGCCGATCGGATGGGGGAGGCCCAGGTCGCGGGCGACGGCCGCGGCGATGCGCACCGGCCAGTCGGTCCCGGGGGCGATCAGCCCGGCCGCACCCGCGGCCGCCGCCCGCACCCCGTCCGCGTCCTCGCTCGACACGGCGACGTCGCCGACTCCAGGCTCGGAGTCGCAGACGAGGGTGCGGACGCCGAGCGCGTGCGCGGCGTCGATGGCATGACGCTGCGCCGGCCCCCCACCGAGCACGACCAGCGTGGGGGCCTCGTTCACACGACGGTCTGGGCCGTCTCCTCGGTGGCCATGACCGAGTGCCACCAGTCCGGATTGTCCCGGTACCAGCGGACGGTGCGCTCAAGGCCGTCGGAGAACGGGATGCTCGACCGCCACCCGAGGAGCTTGAGCGCCCTGTCGGTCGAGCCGATGTGCCGGTCCACCTGTCCCGGCCGGTCGGTCACGTGGTGCTTCAGCGAGGTGGGCTTCCCGAGGATGGCCAGGATGGCGTCGGCGATCTCCTCGACCGACTCGTCGACGCCGGTGGCGACGTTGATCGTCTCGCCGACGATGGCGTCGAGCGGCACCTCGCAGGCGGCCGTGATCGCTTCGGCGGTGTCGAACACGTGCAGCCAGTCGCGGCTGGCGATGCCGTTGCCGTGGATCGTGAGCGGGCGGTCGGTCAGGGCCTGGATGATGAACCGCGGGATGACCTTCTCGGGGTGCTGGAACGGCCCGTAGTTGTTGAACGGGCGGATGATCGTGATGGGCAGGCCGTACGTGCACCAGTACGAGTACGCCAGCCGGTCGCCGCCCGCCTTGGTGCCGGCGTACGGCGAGCGCGGATTGAGGGGATGGTCCTCGGCCATCGGGTCGGACTCGGCAGTGCCGTACACCTCCGACGAGGAGATCAGGATGAACCGCTCGATCGGCCGCTCGCGCATCGCGTCGAGCAGCACCTGGGTGCCGACGACGTTCGTGGTGACGAACTCGCCGCCGCCCTGCTCGATCGACTTCGAGACGTGCGACTCTGCCGCCGCGTTCACGATGACGTCGACGCCCTCGAGGGCGGAGGTCACGTCGGCCAGGTCGCGGATGTCGCCGTGGATGAACCGCAGCCGGTCGTGCTCGAGCACGTCGGCCAGGTTGGCCAGGTTGCCGGCGTAGGTCAGGGCGTCCATCGTCACGACCTCGTGATCCGTCTCCTGGAGCAGGTAGCGGATCATGTTCGATGAGATGAACCCGGCGCCGCCGGTGACAAGGATTCGCTTCATGACCTAGAGCTCTCGTTCGATGGTGTACCCCGGTCCCCGCTCGACGAGACGCTGGATCCGGCCGAGCTGCTCCCCCACGATCGCCATCAGCGCGCCGTGGAGGCCGAGCAGAAAGAGCACCGCCGCTCCGAGGAGGGCGAGGCCGGGCGGGCTCCCGTGCCGGGCCCAGTCGATCAGGCCCCACACCCCGACGCCGGCGCCAGAAAGGATACCGAGAACGGCCACGGTGAGCCCCACCCGCTGCGACAGGCCGGGCCAGAAGCCCGCGATCACCTGGAGCCCCATCTTGACGAGCGCGACGGGCCGGTAGCGGCTGCGGCCCGCGCGGGCCCGGTGCTCGAGGTCGACCTCGACGACGCGCACGCCGGTCGAGCAGACGATGGCCTTCGTGAACTTCTGCCGGCCGATGCGGTGCATCACCGGGTCGAGCGCCTCGCGCCGGTAGGCGTTGAACGCGCAGCCGAAGTCGGAGATCTCGACGCCGGTGAGCCGGCCGAGCATGCGGTTGATCGCGGCCGACGGCATGCGGCGCAGCGCCGGATCGGCCCGTCCCAGCCGCCGTCCGGAGGCGACGTCGGCGCCGGCGTCGACGGCGGCCACGAGCCGCGGGATGTCCGCCGGCGCGTTCTGGAGATCGCCGTCCATCGTGACCACGATCCGGCCCTGCGCGCGCGTGATCCCGGCGTGCATCGCCGGGTGCTGGCCGTAGTTTCGGTCGAACGAGACCACGCGCAGGCGCGGATCGGTCTCGTGCATGTGCGCCAGGCGCTCGAAGGTTGCGTCGGTCGAGCCGTCGTCGACGAAGATCACCTCGCCCGGGATGCCCGCCCCGTCGAGCGCCGCCACGACGCCGCGGAAGAGCGGCTCCACCGTGGCCTCCTCGTTGAGCACGGGAACGACCACGCTCACGTCCGGGGCGGCGGGCATCGAGCAAGGGTACCGGCGGCCCTGGACGCCCGCGTTGGCCGATAATCCCGCGCCGATGCTCTCTCGTGCCCGGGTGCGGGCTCTTGCGGCCGAGCGGTGGCCCGCGCTCCTGGGCGGTGTCGCCGTGGTCGGATACGCGATCCTGGTGGTCGGATTCGGGCTCGACTTCCGCCCGCTGCACCACGACGAGGCGGTGACGCTCCACGTCGCGGGCCAGCCGAGCGCCGGCGACGTGCTCCACGTCGCGATCTGGGACCGGCACGGCCCGCCCCTGCACTACCTGGTCGTGCACGCATCGCTCGACTGGCGGCACGACATCCTCGGCCTGCGGCTGCCGTCGGCCCTCTTCGGGATCCTCGCCGTCGGGCTCGCGTACGGGTGCGGCCGCGAGCTGATGGGTCGCAGGGGCGGCGCCGCCGTCGCGGTCGTCACCGCGGTCACCCCGATCACGATTCACCTGGCCCAGTTCGCGCGCGGCTACACCGCCATGATCGCCTGCGCATACGGCAGCCTGTGGCTCATGCTGGTGCTGGTGCGGACCGGCCGGTTGCGCTGGGCCGCGCCGTTCGCGCTCGCCGCGCTCCTGCTCGTCGCGTCGCACCCGTTCGGGCTCTTCGCCCTGGCGTCGGAGCTCGTGCTGCTCGCGGGGCTGGGCGGTTACGCCGTCTTCACCAGGCGGCGCGGCGACCGGCGCGCGATGGCGGCGCTCGCAGCCGGGCTGGTCCTGGCGGCCGGCGCCTTCCTGTGGCTGCGCCACCTGTACGCGCCCCTCCAGTCCAAGTACGGAGTGGGGAAGGGTCAGGCCGTGATCGACCTCTCGTCACGGTCGTTCTGGAGCGACCTGGCCTCGCACGTCACCGGCTCTTCGGTGCCGGCGTACTGGTTGGTCGTCGGCGCCGCGGTGGTGGCGGGGATCGCCTCGCTCGCGTTCCGCGACCGGCGGGCCGCGATCGTGGCGGCCGTCTGGCTCCTCCTGCCGCTCGTGCTGCTCCAGATCCTGACCGCCTCGTCCGAGGACTTCGCCCCCGAGCGGCACCTGTCGTTCCTCCTTCCCGGCTACGCGCTCGCGCTCGCCGGCCTGGCCCTGGAGCTGGGCCGCCTCCCGGGTAGGTGGCGGATCGGCGGAGCGCTGGTGCTGGCCCTGCTCCTGACGCCGCTGCTCGTGTCCGGCCGAAACGACCTCTCCAACTTCAACTCCGACCTTCGCGACGCCAGCCTGGGCCTCGCCGCCGACTTCGGGCCCAACGACGTGCTCCTCACCACGGCCGGCGCGCACGGCCCGCTGGAGGATCCGCGCCTGCTCGGCGCCTACGCGTCGCTGGCGGCGCCCGACGACACCGTGCTCGCCGGCTGGAAGACCGTCGATGCGGCCAGCCGGTGCGGCCTCATCCGCCGGCTGAGCCAGGTGCACTACCCGCAGCGGGTGTGGCTCATCGCCTCGACCCACGATCCGCTCGGCGTGGCGGCCGCGCTCAACGACGTCGGCGCCGCAACATCGGTCTACGGCGACATCGTGGTTGCGGCGGCGCAGCCGCGCTACACGCGCACGCGCAGCGTCCTCTTCCTCGGGACCCGGCTCTGGCGCCAGGTGGCCGCCGCCGAGCCGGGCGTGCACGACTTCCGCCGGATGGCGCGGCTGTACCGCTTCGCCGCCCATCTCGACTCGGCCCAGCTCTGCCCGCAGCGCTAGCCGGCCAGGTCGGCCCGGGCCTCTTCGGCCAGAACCTCGAACCGGATCGGCTCGCCGGTGAGCTCGCGCAGGAGCTCGTCGGCACGCAGCGACTGGCCGAGGCTCCATAGCTCCCGCAGCAGGTCGCCGGCCGCCTTGCGCCGGAACCAGTCCGACCCGAACCGGCTGCGCAGGTGGTCGCGGAGCTGGGCCTCGAACGCCCACGCCCGCAGGTAGCACGTGCAGTAGAAGCCGCCGTCGACGTCCTCCAGGTAGTCCCCGCGCGGGTACGGGACGCCGACCGCCGCAGACAGGTGGCCGGCGTAGCGGTCGGGGAGGGTGTCGAGCGCGAGCCCGGAATGAAGCTCGATCTCGTAGGCCAGCTTGCCCGCGTACCGGCGCACGAAGAAGAGCTTCTGGAGCGCGGTGAAGCGGACGTAGTCGTCGACAGGCCCGAAGTCGAGCTGCGAGCGCAGCCACGCCGGGTCGGACAGGAGGTGCTCGAAGAGGAAGGCGAACCCCTCCGTCACGGCGTTGTCGCCCAGGAGCCGCTGCTCGGCGGGGAGGCTCGGGTCGGCGTTTGCGAAGTGCTCGGTGTGGCCGGCCTCGTGGAAGAGCGCCTGGTAGTCGTCCTGGCCGCCCTGCGGCAGGATGACGAGCACGACCCGGCCGGGCACGCGGATCGGCGCGCAGAAGGCCCGCGGCCGCTTGCCCGGGCGGGCCTCGATGTCGAGCTCGACGTTCCGCTGCGAGTCGAGGTCGATGCCGAGGCCCGCGAGGGTGGCCTTCAGGGCCGGCACGGCCCGCTCGGTTGCGAACCCGGCGTCGAACTCGGGCGCGCGCCACAGGCGGCTGAAGTCGGGGATCGCGGCATCCTCCAGCGCGACGCCGACCCGCTCGCGCAGCGCCGCGTCGATCCGCTCCAGGTAGAGGGCCTCGGTCGCCGCCGTGTACTGCGCGGTCTCGCGGTCGAGCCCGCGCGGGTCGTAGCCGAAGCCCTCGTAGAGGTCGAGCACCGTGGCGGCGCCGAGATCGGCCGTCAGCTCCCGCTCGAGCTCCAGGGCCTCCTCGTACAGCGGGTTCAGGTGCTCCTCGGTGGCGGCGCAGCGGCGGGCGTGCAGGTCGCGCCGGCGGCCGCGGCCGGGCTCGTTCATGATCCGCGGGCGCACCTCGCGGTAGGGCACCGCCTCGCCGTCGAACTCGACGGTCAGGTCGGCCTCGGTGTTGGCGATGTCCTCGCTCAGGTGCTTCACGCCGTTTCCGACGTAGGCCTCGGCGGCGAACCGGCGCAGCTCGGCCGGGGCATCCTCGTCGGCCAGCGCCCGGGCCTGCTCCAGCGTGCTCAGGTCGGCGTGGCGCTCGTAGACCGCCGCGATCTCGAACGTTCGCTTGTGCCCCGCGCTATGCGCGTAGTACTCCTCGAGCGCCTCTGCCGTCATCTCCTCGAGGCGGTCGCGGTACGCGGGGACGGCGATCGGCACGAACGTAGACTCTAGTCGTGCCCGTGACCCTGCACCGCGGCCAGGAGATCGACCTGACCGTCGACAGCCTGGCCTTCGGCGGCCGCGGCGTCGCCCGCCACGGCGAGCTCGTCGTCTTCGTCTCGCGAGCGCTGCCGGGCGACCGCGTCCGGGCGCGGGTGACGAAGCTGAAGCGCCGCCACGCCGAGGCCCGCACCGTGGAGGTGCTGGAGGCAGGCCCCGGCCGGGTGGCGCCGCGCTGCGCGCACTTCGGCGTCTGCGGCGGGTGCGCCTGGCAGGACCTCGACTACGCCGAGCAGGTGCGCCACAAGGCGGCCCAGGTCGACGACGCGCTGCGGCGGATCGGCCGGATCGAGATCGAGCTGGAGCCGATCGTACCGGCGGCCGAGCAGTACGGCTACCGCAACAAGCTCGAGTACTCGTGGGCGGCCGGGCCGGAGGGGCCGTCGCTCGGCTTCCACCGCGCGGGCCGCTGGGACGAGCTCGTACCGGTCGAGACCTGTCACATCGCATCGCCGGCCGGGAACGAGGTGCGCCGGGCCTTCGAGCGCTGGGCGCGTGAGGCACGGCTCGCCGTGTACGACGGCGCGACCGGCGAGGGCTACCTGCGCCACCTGGTGGTGCGCGAAGGCGCCCACACGGGCCAGCTGCTCGCGATGCTCGTGACGGCGCCCGGGGCTGTGCCCGAACCGGACCGGCTTCAGGCGCTCATGCCCGCCGGCGTCGTCGGCGTCGTCCACGCCGAGAACCCGGGCGTCGCCGACGCCACCGCCGGGCTCGACGGCGCGCCGCTCTTCGGCGCCGACCGCTACGAGGAGCTCGTGGGCGGCCTGCGGCTGGCGGTCACGGCGGGGGCGTTCATGCAGACCAACACGGTCATGAGCGAGCGGCTCTACGAGCTCGCGATCGAGTACGCCGGGCTCACCGAGGCGGACGTCGCCTGGGATCTGTACTGCGGCGCCGGAGCGATCGGCCTGCTCGCGGCCGGCCGGGCGGGCAGCGTCTTCGGCATCGAGATCGCCGAGGAGTCGGTCGAGCGGGCGCGGGAGAACGCCGAGCGGAACGGGATCGCGAACATCGAGTTCGTCACGGGCGACGTGGCCAGGAGCGTGGCGCCGCTGCTCGAGCGCGCGCCGCGGCCCGACGTGGTCTTCGTCGATCCGCCCCGGGCCGGGCTGACGCCCAAGGCGGTGAAGCGGCTGGTCGAGCTCGGGCCGGAGCGGATCGTGTACGTCTCGTGCAACCCGACGACGCTCGCCCCGAACGCGCGCTCGCTCCTGGACGGCGGTTACGAGCTGGTGCGGGCCCGCCCGGTCGACATGTTCCCGCACACGCCCCACATCGAGTGCGTCGCCCTCCTCCGACGCGCAACAACGGGGTCAGACCCCAATGTTGCGGAGGATCAGGCGCACCACTCGCGCGCGACCGCCGCCAGCACCTGAGCGCAGCGGTCGACCGAGTCGAGCTCGACCCATTCCTCGACCGCGTGGGCCCCCGCGCCGGTCGGGCCGAAGACGACGGTGGGGATCCCGGCGGCCGAGAGGACGGCGGCGTCCATCCAGGCCGCGTGCCCGATCGTCGCCGGCTCGCGGCCGAGGATCGGCACCGCGTGCCGGCGGACGGCGTCGACGATGGGCGCGTCGGGCGCCACCTCGAACGGCGCGCGCTGGAAGGTCGGGCGGACGGCCGCACCCGGGGCGATCTCGGCGATCTCGGCCTCGACGTCGGCCGGCGTCTCGCCCGGGACGGTGCGGCGCTCGATCCGAAGCAGGCATCGCTCCGGGTAGCTCGAGAGCTCCTGGCCGCCCTCGATCAGCGAGGCGTGGACCGAGCCCGTGCCGAGCAGCGGATGCGGGCGCGACCCGGCCAGGCGGGAGCCGAGGCCGGTCAGCCCGACCAGCACCTCGCCCATCGCCGCGATCGCGTCGACGCCCAGGTCGGGGCGCGAGCCGTGGGCGGCGACCCCGGCCGTCTCGACGTCCAGCCAGACGAACCCCTTGTGGGCCACGCACACCTCGAGCCCGGTCGGCTCGGTGACGACGGCCGCGTCGGCGGTGAGCTCGGCCGCCACCTTCTCGGCGCCGATCGACTCGTGCTCCTCGTCGCACACCGCCGCCACGATCACGTCGCCGCGCAGGCCGGCCCCGGCGGCCGTCACCGCCGCCGCCATCACCGCCGCCAGCCCGCCCTTCATGTCGAACGATCCGCGCCCGTGCATGCGCCCGTCCTCGATCCGCGGCTCGAAGGGCGCCGCCATGCCCTCGACGCCGACCGTGTCCATATGCGCGCAGAGCAGGAGCGAACGGCCGCCGCCGGAGCCGCGGGCGGTGGCGATCGCGTTGGCCCGGCCCGGGGCGACCTCGTCGACCCGGGCGTCGAGGCCGCGCTCGCGCAGCCACCCGGCCACGAAGGCCGCGATCTCGGTCTCGCCCGCGCCGCCGGGCACGAGCGCGGGGTTGGTCGAGTCGATCTCGACCAGCCGGGCGAGGAGCTCGGCGGTGCCGCTCACGCCGCGGCGGGCTCGAGGGAGACGGCGGGCAGGCCGGGATCGGGCGCCGCCTGCGGGTGCAGGATGTGCGCCAGCTGGGCGATGCCCTCGGCGAGGCGCGGCGCCGGGCGCGAGTAGTACGAGTCGGCCTCGACCGCGACGGCGGGGCAGGGGAACGCGACGGCCGCCGCCTCGGCCGCGGCCCGCTCGGCGCCGAATCCGCACGGCGCCACGACGACGGTCTCGGGGGCAGCCGCCCACACCTCCTCCCACGTGACCGGGAACGACGGCCCGCCCGTGCGCCCCAGCACCTCGCGGCCGCCGGCCAGAGCGACCATCTCGGGCACCCAGTGGCCGGCCGCGAAGGGCGGGTCGAGCCACTCCGCAACGAAGACCCGCACCGGCTCGCAGCCGGCGACGGCCGCGACCGCCGCCGCGATCGTCCGCCGCATCCTCGCGACCACCGCGTCCGCCGCCGGCCCGGCGTCGAGCAGGGCTCCCAGCTCGGCGACCGTCGCCTCGACGTCGGCGATCGTGCGCGGGTCGAGCGAGACGACCTCGGCATCGAGGCTCGTGATCCTGCCGACGTCGTCGCCGGACACCGCGCAGACGTGGCACAGGTCCTGGGTGATGACGACATCGGGCCGGAGCTCGCGGACCAGCGCCTCGTCGACCGAGTACAGGGCCCGCCCGGAGAGCACCGCGTCGCGCACCGCCGTGTCGATCTCGCGGCTCCCGAGCGCCGACGTATCGACGCGGGACGCCGTGACCACCGGCAGGCCGGCCGCCTCGGGCGGGAAGTCGCACTCGGCCGAGCGGCCCACGAGCCAGTCCGTCCGGCCCAGCGCGGCGACGATCTCGGTGGCGCTGGGGAGCAGTGAGCAGATGCGAAGAGCCAGGCCGCCTAGCCTAGCGGCGGCCTCAGCCGAGCGCGGCCACGAACGCCGGTGCGTACGGCGAGCCGAGGCCGGTGACCGGATCCCAACCGGCCGCCGTGTCGAGCGAGCTGTCGCGCTCGATCGACCGAAGGCGCGTCACGATGTGGTTGCCGACGAGCGCGTTTCGCAGCACCGCCAGCGACTCGTGGCCGCCGGTGACGTCGCGCAGCCCGCCCGTCCCGTGCATCAGGTAGAGCGTCGGGTTGATGAACCCGTGCGGTATCCCGGCGCGCTGGTCTGCGAGCGCCATGATGCCCGAGAGCAGCGGCGCCGAGAGGCTGGTGCCGCCGATCCAGGAATCGATGATCCGGCGGTGACCGGAGGCGGTGACGTACGTCTGCGAGAACGTGACGCCGGTCTGGGGGTCGGCGACGAGGGACAGGTCGGGCTCGACCCGGCGCAGCCTGCCGTTCCACATCGCATCGGACCGCGGGACCTCGGCGGCCTGGTAGCCCGGCATCGCGAACACGTGGCTCGCGCCGCCGCCCGAGCCGTACAGGAACGGGCCCGGCGCGGCAGGCTGCCAGTGGTCGTGGTTCCAGTCGACCGAGGTGGTGCCCCAGCCGGCCTCCCACAGGTACTGCCCGTGCGAGCCGATCGCGAGGCTCGTGCCGCCCACCGACGTGACCCAGGGGCTGGAGTCCGGAAAGCCCGCCGAGCGGGCGCCGACCACGTTTCGGTTGTCGCCGTCGTCGCCTGAGGCGAAGTAGACGCCGGTGCCCTGGGCGGCGGCCTGCTTGAAGACCGAGTTGAGCGCCATGATCTCGCCGCGTGAGACGTACGCCTCGGGCAGGCCCCATGAGTTCGAGATGACGTCGGCGACGTGGTGGTCGACCGCGTAGTTCAGCGCCTGGTCGAGGCCGCGAGCGTCGTTGGCCGCGCCGACGTAGACGATCTTCGCCCGGGGCGCCACGGCGTGGGCCCACTCGACGTCGAGCGCCTGCTCGATGTACCAGCTCTGTGTCTCGGCCGGGTTCTTCGGGAACCGCCGGGTGCCCGGCGCGACGATCTCCCGGTAGTCGAAGCCGGCCGAGCGGTGGCGGTCGGAGTCGTGGCCGCGGTCGAGGTGGTAGCGGCGCGAGAAGTGGGCGACGTCCCGGCGGATGGTCGGCGAGAAGAAGGCGCCCGTGATCGCGATCGTCTGGCCGCGCCCGTCGAGGCCGGCCGCGTGCAGCCGGTCGATCCCGTAGGCCGAGTCGATCTGCGAAGGCCGGTACCCGCAGATGATCCACGGCAGCGGCCCGGGGCCGTACGGGTTGGCGAAGGCCGACGAGGTGCGCTCCGCCCAGTAGCTCGAGCACGGCCCGACCGACGTCCCGGCCGGCGGCGGCGGGGGCGTGTCGACGTTGGGGTGGGCCAGCGTCATCGCGCCGTCGAGGCCGGTGATGGCGCTGATGTGCGGGGCGACGGCGGCGGGCACGACCGGATCGTGGTTGGGTGCGCGCAGCAGCGACCCGTCGACGCGGTACATGTTCTCGTGCAGGTCGAATGCCCGCTCGACCTGGCCCACGGAGCCCTCCGCGGTCACGAAGAGCCGGTTCTCGGGGACGCCGACGATGTCGAATCCCTCCGAGGAGAGCCACGCGCGCACCGCGGCGACGTCGCTCGAGCGCGGCGAGAAGCGGGTGTGGAACTGGGCGGGCGTGAGCCAGCGGCGGTAGTCCGGCGACGACGGGTCGTACAGGTCGGCGAGGGTGCTGTCGAGCTCGCCGCTTCGCTGCCAGCCAAGCCACACCGAGAAGACGACCCGGTCGGCGTTCTGATCGGCGCCGCTCAGGTTCGTGGTGCTGGCCCAGTCGGGCTGGGTGTCGGCGACCGGCACCTTGCCCTGGGCGAACGCCGCCGGGGCCGGAAGCATGCAGGCCGCCACCGCGCACAGCGCGGCCACGGGCAGGGTCGACCTCAGCCGTCGGCTCATCACGGTTGAGATCGGTCAGATCGAGGAGGTTCCGCTCTCCCGATCGGGGGACGCGCCCGTCCCCCGTGCGCGGGCCCACAGGAGGTCCGCGTTCGGCAGGAGCAGGCCGGCAGAGAGCAGCGGCAGCGCAGGCAGCGCGGCGTCGGCGGCGTACGAGATCGCCGCGGTCGCGCCGAACGAGGCGGTCATCGCGGCCCAGGTCGCCCGCCGGCGCAGGCCCATGCGGGCCGCCGAGGCGGCGAACAGCGCGAAGAACACGAAGTCGCTCACGCCGATCTGGGCCGCGCCGAAGTCGCCGAGCGGATGGAACGCCAGCGTGAACGTGTCGAGCACGTCGGTGTGGTGCTCGACGATCACGTGGGTCGGGCCGGCGGCGACGCTCAGGGCGTCGACCGCGGCGACCAGGACGGCGATCCCGGCCAGCTCGAGCGGCGTGCGCAGGAGCACGGTGAGCGCGAACCCGGCGCACGCGGCGGCGACGAGCTTCGCGAGCGTGGCCGGCGTCCCCGCCAGGCCGGCGGCGATCAGGATCCCGGCGAGGGCCGCGCCGGCGGCCGCGGCGGCCGCGAGGACACCGGGACGGCTGCCCGCGAACGGCTGGAGCGCGGCGACGACGAGCGTTGCGAGGGGGAAGGAGACAAGTGCGAGCCCGGCGATCTGGCCCCACGTCCGCGGCTCGGGCAGATGCGGCGCGAGCAGGTTGACCGCAGCGAGGCAGGCGCCCGCGGCGAGCGGGGCCGCCGCCCGCCTCATCCGCCGAGCCGGCGAACGGTGAGCGGCGACTCGCCGGAGGCGGCGACGCGGTATGCGCCCGCCCCGTCGCGTGACGAGACCGCCTCGGCGAGCTCCGTGCCGCGGAAGTGAAGGGCGCAATTGTCGTCGGCGGCGATGCCCGGCGGCAGCGCGCCCTCCGCCACGAGCCGCAGGTAGACGGGCCGCCGGCCGGGCTCGCTGTCGAAATGCGGGCACATGCTCCCCGGCAGGAGGCCGAGCCCGTCGGGCAGCGCGTCGACCGCCCCGTAGGAGTCGGTGATGCCGCCCTCGAACCAGCACAGGGCGCCGGCCGACATGCCGGCCATGACGACGCCCGCCTCCCATGCCTCGCGCAGGATCGCGTCGACGCCGTGGGCCCGCCAGATCGCGAGCAGGTTCACGGTGTTCCCGCCGCCGACGTAGATCACGTCCTGCGCGAGCAGGTGCTCCCGCAGGTCGCGCCGGTCGCGGGCGAAGAGGGGCAGGTGGGTCGCCCGCGCCCGCCCCGGCGGGAACGCGGCATGGAAGGCGACGACGTAGGAGTCAGAGTCGCCCGACGCCGTCGGGATGAAGCACACGGCAGGCCGCTCGACGCCGGCCAGCCCGAGCACGAAGTCGTCGAGCGCGGAGTCGTCGCCCATCCCCCCGAAGCCGCCGCCCCCGAGGGCGACGATGTTCCGCCGTGAAAGATCGGGGTCAGGCACCAACTTCTCAGGCTCAGTACGGCGGCAGGTTCTCGTACCACTCGCCGAGCACGCGGAACGCGGCCCAGAACGCCTGCTTCGACGCGGAGCTGTCGAGGCACTCGTCGATGTCGGGCGTTGCGAGCAGCTCGATCGTGGGCGTCCACTGCCGGATCTCGCCCAGCTCCCCGCCGCTCGGCACGGACAGCGGGAACTCGATCGAGTCGAGGAACCTGCGGGCCTCGCCGCCCATCGCGACGATCATCCGCGGCTGGGTGATGTGGATCTCGCGGGTGAGCCAGGTCCGGCACCGGGCCAGATCTCCCTCCGCCGGATCGACGGCGGCCTTCACGCAGTCGGTGCCGTAGAGCATGAGCGGATCGATCCGCAGGCGCTGGAGGCTCTTCAGGATCGCCTGCCCCGACCGGCCGAAGAACGCGACGCCCTCCTGCGCCTCGGCCGGCAGCGGGACGTGCTTCAGGAGCAGGATGTCGGCCAGCGGATGGCCCGTTCCGAGCACGGGCGCGGCGCCGGGGTGCGCCTCGCGCAGCCACTCGGCGATGTCGTGCCCGAGCGCGTTGATCTCGGCGATCGCCTTCGCCTGGTAGCGCTCGTAGATCTGATCCTCCGCCACGTTCACCCAGCGCCGTATTCGGCGGTGATCGCCCGATGCCTCTACCTGCTCACGCTCTGAACCCACTTCAGCCCCTGAAGATACAGGAGGCTCTTCGGCCGCCGGACGATCTGGTTCTGGCGCATCGCGAGCAGGAACTCCTCCGGGCCGTCGAATGCCGGGATCTGGTTCAGCGCCGTGCCGATGCCCTGGAGGACGTGCGCGTCGGAACCCGCCGCCTGGATCAGGTTGTACTTCGCCGCGAACCGCAGGGCGTCGTCGTTGAAGGCGTCGAAGAGCAGGCGCGAGTTGTAGACCTCGAAGATGTCGATCCGGTCGAGGACGCGGAGCAGCGTCGCCGGGTCGGGGATCGTGTGCATCCGGTCGAACGGGTGCGGCATGTAGACGAGCCCGCCCTGGTCCTGGATCGCCGCGATCGTGTCGTCCATCGTCATCCCGCGGTCGATCCGCTCGTGCAGGAAGAGCCCGATGACCTCGCCCTGCGACGTCTTCACCTCCTCGCCGACGATGACGGTGATCGGCTTCCCGAGTGCCGCCGCCTCGAGCGCTCCCGAGACCTCGTTGTGGTCGGTGATCGCGACCGCGGCCAGCCCCTGGGCGATGCAGTGGTCGAGGAGCGCGGCCGGGTCGGTCGCGCAGTCGTGCGAATGGTTGGTGTGCATGTGCAGGTCGGCGAGGATCGCCGAGCGGCCCTCGAGCGGAGGGCGCCGGTGCACGCGGCGGCGCTTCCCGAGGCCGGCGTAGACCTCCTCCAGGGCGCGGGCGACGGCTGCGAAGCCCCGCTCGTCGGCGGCGGCCCGGCCGCGGTGGGCGAGGTCCTCCCGCAGCGCCGGGTCCCCGGCCAGGCGAGCGGCGGCGGCCGCGGCGAGCGCCGGCTGGTCGGCGGCGTAGCCGAGCCCCGGGTCGTCCGGCTCGAGGCCGCCCTCCGGCAGCGCCGAGACGACCGCGCACCCGCACGCCCGGGCCTCCCAGGCGAGCGCCTCGTCGCCGCCCGGCGCCCCCACGAAGACGTCGGCGTCGCGGATCGCCGCGGCCCGCTCGCTGGTGTCCTTGGGGCTGCGAACGTGCACCCGCCCGCGCGCCGTCGCCGGCACGTATGGGCGCATGGGCCGGCGGCTGTGCCGGCTCCACACCAGCACGAGCTCCAGCTCCGCATCGGCCGCGACGAGCTTCACGAGCGCCCGCAGCGGCGCCCGGCCCTCGCTCGACCATTCCGCGGCGATCCTGGTGCCGGCCTTCGTTCCCGGCCGGAACTGCTCCGAGATGCCCGCCGGGACGATCGCGTAGTCGCCCGGGTAGAGCTGGGCCGCCGCGGCCGCCGCCTGATCCGAGGTTGCGACCAGCGCATCGATCCGGGCCCGGTAGCGCTCACGGGTGCGGTCGCGGACCGGGTAGGCGAACGCGCGCGGGTCGGTCGCGTGGAACGTCGCGACGACGAGGCCCGGCGAGTGCCGGATCGCCGCCGTCGCCAGTCCCGGGTGCAGCGGCTCGTGGACGTGGACGATGTCGAAGCCACCCGCCGCCACGGCGAGGGCGACGTTCGCGCTCGCGGCGACCGGGAGCCCGGCGCCGCGGCGGCGGCCGCGCTGGCGCAGCGGCACCGCCGGCGTCATCGCCACCTGGAGCGGCTCGCCCTCGAGCGCGTGCAGGGCCTCGGCGTCGCCGTTTGCCAGGGCCCGCAGCCGCCGCCGGCCGCTCCTGAGCGCCCGCGTCGACGGGCTGGGGGCGAGCACGGTCACCCGGTGGCCGGAGCGCGCGAGGGCGGTCGCCGCCCCGCGGACGTGCTCGGCCACCGGGTGCGCGCCGTCGAGCGCGAACGGCGAGACCAGGCAGAGCCGCAGCGGGCTCACGCCTTCGCCTTGGTCCTCTCCTTGGCGCCGGCCGCCGTGCGCGCGTTGTCGGCGATGAACCGCTCGACCTCGTCACGGCACCGGTCGTCGGGGTGCTGCACCGGCGGCGACTTCATGAAGTACGCCGACGGCCACTCGAGCGCGCCCGCCAGGCCGTTGTCGAGGCCCAGCTTCGCGCAGCGCACCGCGTCGATGACGATCCCGGCGGAGTTCGGCGAGTCGACGACCTCGAGCTTCAGCTCGATGTTGAGCGGCACGTCGCCGAACGAGCGCCCCTCCATGCGGATGTAGGCCCACTTGCGGTCGTCGAGCCACTCGACGTAGTCGGACGGGCCGATGTGGACGTTGCGGGCGCCGATGTCGTAGTCGAGCTGCGACGTGACGGCGTTCGTCTTGGAGATCTTCTTCGACTCGAGCCGCTCGCGCTCGAGCATGTTCAGGAAGTCGGTGTTGCCGCCGACGTTCAGCTGGTGCGTGCGCTCGAGGCGAACGCCGCGCTCGCGGAAGAGGCGCGTGAGCTGGCGGTGGACGATCGTGGCGCCGACCTGCGACTTGATGTCGTCGCCGACGATCGGCAGCCCCTTCTCCTCGAACCGCCGCCGCCAGTAGGGCTCGCGGGCGATGAACACCGGCACGCAGTTCACGAACGCGCAGCCCGCCGACAGCACCTGCTCGACGTACCACTTGGTCGCCTCCTCCGAGCCGACCGGCAGGTAGCTGACGACCACGTCCGTACCCGTCTCCTGAAGCACGCGGACGACGTCGGCCGTCTCGCCGGGCGCCTTCGTGATCACCTTGCTCAGGTACTTGCCGATTCCGTCGTGGGTCATGCCGCGGTGGACGGGCACGTTCAGCTTGGGCACGTCGCAGAACTTCACCGTGTTGTTCTGGCCGCGGAAGATCGCCTCGCCGAGGTCGCGGCCGACCTTTTCGGCGTCGACGTCGAACGCGGCCGAGAACTCGATGTCCGAGATGTGGTAGCCGCCGAGGTCGACGTGCATGAGGCCGGGGACGAACTCGCCGGCCTTCGCGCCGTGGTAGTGGTGGACGCCCTGGACGAGGGCGGAGGCGCAGTTGCCGGCGCCGACGATGGCGACGCGCACCTTCCCGCTGGGCTTCCTGTGTCCGTTGGTCGAGGCCGGGTCGGCCATGTCTATCCCTCCGAGATGAGTTGCCTTCTGACGTACACGATGCGCTGGACGACGGTGAACGCGGTGAGCCCCGCCAGCACGTAGATGCCGTACGGCAGCGCCCCGAGGCCGGCGAACGGCAGCACCGCCGCGATCAGGACGACCCGCTCGGCGCGCGCCATGAGCCCCGCCTCGCCGCGGACGCCGAGCGACTCCGCCTTGGCGCGCGTGTAGCTCACGAGGAACGACCCGACGAGGGCGACGAAGACGCATCCGAGCGCCACCTGGTGGCCCTGGTCGGCGAGCACGATCGCGATCGAGCCCAGGATGAGACCCTCCGACAGCCGGTCGGTCGTCGAGTCGAGGAATCCGCCGAACGGCGTCAGCTTGCCGTGGGTGCGCGCCAGCGCGCCGTCGAGGATGTCGAGGATCGAGCCGGCGATGAAGACCGCCGTCGCCCACACGAAGTGCCGCTCGACCACGAGCGCCGCGGCCGCGACGTTCATGACGAGGCCGGCGACGGTGATCTGGTTCGGCGTGAACGGCAGCGAGCCGAGCCGGGCCATGAAGGCCATGCCGAGGCCGCGTCCGCCCTGCGTATAGCCCGTCTTGAGACGGGCGAGCGGGGTGCTCATCCCGCTCAGTATACCACGGGCGCTATCTCGCGTTGACCAGGCGCCCGCGTGGCTCGAGCCGCATGCGGATCCGGGCCGAGCGCGGCAGCGTCGGCCGGTAGCGCTCGATCAGCCACGCGCCCGACAGCGCGACGCACGCGAGCACGCCGCCGAGGATCGCGTCGAGCCAGAAGTGGTTGGCCGTGGCGATGATCGAGAAGACGATCAGGCACGGGTAGAAGAGCCAGGTGAAGCGCAGCGGCCGGCGCCGGACGAGGAAGAAGCACGAGAGGCCGATGATGAGCGAGTAGCAGGTGTGGATCGACGGGACGGCCGCGAACGGGTTCGCGAGCGCCGCGACCGGGCCGGAGTAGTTCGAGATCGACGCGTACCGGTCGAGTGTGTCGGTGAAGCCGAGGTCCGTCAGCATGCGCGGCGGCGCCGTCGGGAAGAGCGTGAACCCGATGAGGGCGATCCCGTCCGCGACGAAGACCGCGTTGCGGATGAAGTAGTAATGGCGGTTGCGGCGCAGGTAGAGCCAGAACATGAACACGGTCGTCACGACGAAGTGGGCGTGGAAGTAGGTGAAGTCGGCGACGTCGAGCGCCCAGTGGCGCTGGAGCGCCCACTGCTGCACGTCGAGCTCGTTGAAGATCCCGAGCGACTGCTCCCACGACACGACGCTGCGGGCGTGGCCGAACGCGGTCGCCACGCTTCCCTCCGAGAGGCCGCGCGTCAGCTCGTAGAGCACGTCCACGATGGTGAAGAGCGCAAGCTGAAGCAGGAAATCGGGCCACCCCTTGGGCAGCCAGCGCGGGTTCCTCCAAGCGAAACGCCGGATGGCGGGCGCAGCGTCCATGGAGGACGCATCGTAGCGAAATCCCCGGTCGCGACCCGGCCGCGGGTCGCCGCCGCCGCCGCCGTCAGCCGCCGATGTGCGACATCTCGACCTTCGGCAGCCGTGAGGTCTCGGCGGTGCGAAGCTCGGAATAGCGGTCGGAGCGGCGGCCCCAGATCCGGCGCAGGAAGGCCTCCAGCTCCTCGTCGCCGCCGTCGCCGCGCATCCGCCGGCGCAGGTCATGGCCGGCCGCCGCGAAGAGGCACGTGTAGAGCCGGCCCTCGGCCGAGAGCCGGGCCCGAGAGCAGTCGTGGCAGAACGGCTGGGTGACCGATGCGATCACGCCGATCTCGCCGCCGCCGTCGGCGTAGCGGTAGCGGCGCGCGACCTCGCCCGGATAGGCCGGGTCGACGGGCTCGAGCGGCCACTCGGCGTCGATCGCCCGGACCAGCTCCGCGGCGGGCACGACATCGTCCATCTGCCAGCCGTTGGTCTGGCCGACGTCCATGTACTCGATCAGGCGCAGCACCTGCCCCGTGCCGCGGAAGTGGGCGGCCATCTCGATCACCGAGCCGTCGTTCAGGCCGCGCTTCACGACCATGTTCACCTTCACCGGCAGCCCCGCGCCGGCCGCGGCGGCGATGCCCTCCAGCACGCGCTCGACCGGGAAGTCCACGTCGTTCACCGCGCCGAACACCGCGTCGTCGAGCGAGTCGAGGCTGACGGTGACCCGGCGCAGGCCGGCGTCGGCCAGGGCCCGGGCCTTGCGGGGGAGGAGCGAGCCGTTGGTGGTCATCGCGATGTCGTCGATCCCGTCGATCGCCGCCAGCATCGCGACCAGCCGCTCGATGTCGCGGCGCAGGAGCGGCTCGCCGCCGGTCAGGCGCAGCTTGTGCACGCCCAGCCCGGCGCCGATCCGCGCCACGCGCGCGATCTCCTCGAACGTCAGGAGCTCGGAGCGGCGCAGGAACTCGAAGTCGCGCCCGAAGACCTCCTTCGGCATGCAGTAGACGCAGCGGAAGTCGCACCGGTCGGTGACCGAGATGCGCAGGTCTCGGAGCGGCCGCGAGCGCGTGTCGAGGACGGGGTCCACTCGTAGCAGCGTACCTACCCGCCCGCGGCGGTGGTAGAACCGCCCGATGCCGATGGCCGAGATCCTCGACCGCCTGCGGGCGGCGTACGGGAAGCCGCAGGAGCGGCCGCCCCGGCCCGCCCTCGACGAGCTCGTGCTGACGATCCTGAGCCAGAACACGAGCGACCTGAACAGCGAGCGCGCCTACGCCCGCATGCGCGAGCGGTTCCCGACCTGGGCGGACGTCCGCGACGCCCCGGAGGCCGAGCTTGTCGAGGCGCTCCGGCCCGGCGGCCTCGCCGTCCAGAAGGCGCCCCGCATCCAGGCGGTGCTGCGCGAGATCGAGCCGCTCGACCTTGACCGGCTCGGCGAGGAGCCCGCCGGCGAGGCGATGCGCCGGCTCGTCGCGCTGCCCGGCGTGGGCCCCAAGACCGCCTCGTGCGTCCTGCTCTTCAGCCTCGGCGTGCCCGTCATGCCGGTCGACACCCACATCCACCGGATCGCGCTCCGCGTCGGCCTCGTCCCCGAAGGCACGACCGCCGACGCCGCCCACGCGCTCCTGACCGGGATGACCCCCGCGCGGAGGATGCTCGAGGCGCACCTGCTCCTGATCCGCCACGGGCGCACGACCTGCACCGCCAGGCGGCCGCGCTGCGAGGAGTGCGTGCTGCTCGACCTGTGCGACTACGGCCGGGCGGCCGTCAGAACGTGAAGCCGGGCGGGCGGGGCGTGCACAGGCGCCGCGTCGTCTGCCGAAGCCGGCCCTGAGTCTCGCCGGCGGAGGGCGTGAAGGCGATGTTGTGCAGCTCGAACGGGTCGCGCCGCTCGTCGTAGAGCTCCTCGGCGCCCGAGTCGTACCGGACGAAGAGGTAGTCGCGGGTGCGCACGCCGCAGTAGCTCGGCGCCCTGCCCTCGACCTGGGTGCGGGTGTAGTTCTCGAGCAGGAGCCGGCGCTTCCAAGGCCGGGCCGGGTCACGGAGGATCGGCGCGAAGCTCACGCCCTCGACCGAGGCGGGCACCGGGACGCCGGCGAGCTCGGCCAGGGTGGGGGCGATGTCGACGTTCCCGGCGAGCCGCGGTTCGGTGCGCGGCTCACCGCCCAGCGCGTCGTACCGGACGATGAGCGGCATCCGGCTCGCCCTCCGGTACGGGTTGCGCTTGGACGTCGGAGAGAGCCGGTGCGAGCCCCACATGACGCCGTTGTCCGAGAGGAACACGATGATCGTCGTGTGCAGCCGGCCCGTGGCCTTGAGCGCCGCGACGATGCGGCCCACCTTCATGTCGACCGACATCAACGTGCGGATCTGGGCGGTGCGGAAGCGGCGCACGGCCGTCCGTTCGGGCCGCGTCAACGGCGGGCGCCGCTCGAACGCCGGCTTGTCGGTGACGTTCTTCTCGTCGAAGTCGGGCGTCGGCCAGCCGTGGCAGCGCCAGCATACGTGCCGCGAGCCGAACCGCGGCTCGGGGCTCGGGTGGGCGTGCGGGGCATACGGCGCGTAGTAGGCGAAGAGCGGCTGCCCCGGCGGCGTCGAGCGGATGAACTGCGCCGTGCGGGTGCCCATGTAGTCGGGCATGTAGGTCGTGAACGGGTAGTGCTTCGCCCGGCCCTGCTCGTAGCCGGGTCCGCCCCAGTAGCGAGCGGACGTCGTGAACGTGTCCCAGCCCGGCGGGACGTAGCCGCCCCGGTAGCCGTTCAGGTACTTCCCGAAGAGCCCGGTGCGGTATCCGGCCCGGTGCAGCCACACGGCGAGCGTCTGGGCGTCGTCGCCCCGGTGGCGGAAGGTGACGGCGCCGCCGAGGGGCGGGGCGTTCCCGTAGACGTGCGTGGAATGCGCGTAGCGGCCGGTGAGGAGCGCCGCCCGGGCCGGGCAGCAGAGGGCGACCGAGTCGTAGAACGACGTGAACTTGACCCCGTGCGCGGCCAGGAGGCGCCGCGTCCTCGGCATCGCCCAGAGCGTCTGGGACGGCTGGTCGTCGGTGAGGATGACGACGATGCTCGGGCGGGTCGCCGGCCCGGACGCGCGCCTGTGGGCGGCGACGTCGGACGTCCCCGAACCGAGCGCGCAGGCGCCGATGACCACCGCTGCGGCCAGCGCCCATGCGACCCAGCTCACACGCCCCAACCGGCCCAGCCCCATCACCCGATGCGCCCCTCCCCCGACGGGTCGCGCCCTAGTGTAGAGCGGTGAGCGCCGCCAGCCTCCTCGTGCTCCTTGCGCTGGTCCTCCTCCCTGGGGCCGGCGCGACGCTTGCGGCGTTCCGGCCGGGGACGCTGCGCGTCGAGACGGCGATCGCCCTGTGCTTCGGGCTCGGGTACGCCGTCGCCGCGCTGACGGCGGCGGTGCTCGCCATCGCCGACGTGATCGGGCGGACGTCGTTCGCGGCGACGCTGGCCGCCGTGACGGTCGCACTGTGGGCCGCGGCGTTCCGGTGGCGCTCGCCGCGTGCGCACCTGCGTGCGCTCGCCGTTGACGCCAGGGCCTGCCGCTGGACGCTCCTGCCCGGGCTCGCCGGGATGGCCGCGTTCGCCGTCGAGAAGCTCCGCCTGGAGCCGGCGTCCTTCATGAGCAACGAGGCGGCCTGGCGGTACTGGGGGGACGGGACCGAGATCCTCCAGGCGGGCGGTGTCCCGGGCAGCACGCTCCAGTGGGGCCTGCACATCCCGACGACCGTCAGCAAGGTCGTCCTGAACTCGTTCGAGGCCGGCGTGATCTCCGTGGCGCCGCACGGGGTGCTCCCGACGATCGCGGCGATGGTGTGGCTGGGCGGCGTCGGCCTCTTCGCCGCGCTCCTGGCGCTCGGCCGCGCGGTCGGACTGCGTGCCCTGTCGGTGGGCGTGCCCGCGCTCGTCCTCGCCATCCCGGCGGCGGCGCCGATCAACTCGGAGTTCACCGAGGACGCGAACGTCTACCGGGTCGAGACGCTTGGACGCATGGCGGCGGTCTGCGCCGCCGTGATCGCGATCGGCGTCATCCGCGGGCGGCTGGGACTGTGGGAAGCCGGGGTCGCGGGCGTGCTTCTCGGCGCGGCGGCCGGGACGCACCTGATCCCCGTGGCTGTGTTCGGGATCTTCCTCGCCTGGTACATCGCGGCGGCCCTGGTGGTCGGCCGCGACCGCCGCCGGCGGTTGGGGCGGATCGCCCGCGCGACGGGCGTGACGGCGCTCGTCACCGTGGCGATCTGGCTCGCGGCGCTGGGTGCCTCGGGCGGCGACCTGGGCTTCCAGCGGGCCCGCGGCTCGGGCGGCTACCCGGGGTTCCCGGTCACGCTCGACCCGACGAAGTCGTTCGAGGTCATCAAGCGCACGCACCCGAGGGGGCGGCGCACCGGATGGGCGATCCCGCCCGCCCGGGTCGGCGAGGTGGCGCTTGCGAGCGTCTTCGAGGACCTCCAGATCACGACGCCGAGGCGCGACTACGCCGGCCTCCTCCTGCTCGCGCTGGCGTCGGCGTTCGTCCTCTGGAGGCGGCGGCGCCCGCTGGGGCCTGTCGTCTTCGCGAGCTGGGCGACGGGCCTCACGCTGACGGCGCTCGGCCTCTACTTCAGCCACCGCTACCGCACCTTCGTCCCGGCCACCTTCGGCCCCAGGCGGCTCTTCGAGTACGGGATCCTGTTCGCGGCTGTCGCCGGCGTGGCGGGGCTCAGCGCGATCCTGCGCTCGGCCGTCGCCGGGGCCGCCCGCGGCCGCCGCCACGAACTGCGCCGGGCGGGCGCGGTCGCCGTCGCCGTGGCGGCGGTCGGGCTGGCCGCGGCGACCGCGCCGCCGGGCGTCTCGGCCGACGAGGCGGCGGGCCTGCGGGTGATGCGCGCCGTGTCCCGGACGGTGCCGTGCAACGCCCGCATCCTGGTGAACGTCCGCACAGCCGGGAGCTTCGAGGTGCTCGCCCGGCGGATCAGCGTCGACGAGGGGATGGCCCCCTACCTGCGGCCGCCCGTGCTGCGGCGGGTGCTCCCGATCGTGCTCGGCGCACACCGCTTCTTCCGCGACCCGCTTGCGAACCGGGCGTTCATCGAGAACCAGCACGTCGACGTCGTCGTCGCGGTCGCCTCCGCGCGCGTCGGCGGCCGGGCGATGCTGAAACGGGGCCGCCGCGGCGTCCTGAACGACGTGCCCTGGCTGCGCCCGCTGCTCGTCACTCGCGACGTGGCCATCTACGCCACGCCGTCCCTTGCCCACCCGGTTGAAAGTTGCTATAAATCGACTTAGATTTTCTTCGTGGCATCAACGCAAGGAGCGAGCACGCACATGGCAAAAGTGATCGGCATCGACCTCGGCACGACCAACTCCTGCATGGCGGTGATGGAGGGCGGCGAGCCCACCGTCATCCCCAACGCCGAGGGCGGGCGTACGACCCCCTCGGTCGTCGCCTTCACGAAGGACGGCCAGCGACTGGTCGGCACCCCCGCCAAGCGCCAGGCCGTCACGAACCCCAAGAACACCGTCTTCTCGATCAAGCGCTTCATGGGCCGCAAGGCCGCCGAGGTGTCCGAGGAGCAGAAGATCGTGCCGTACGAGGTCGTGAGCGGCCCGAACGGCGATGCCCGCGTCCAGGCGGGTGACAAGATGTTCCCGCCCCCGGAGATCTCGGCGATGATCCTCCAGAAGCTGAAGGCCGACGCCGAGGCCTATCTGGGCGAGACCGTGGGCGAGGCCGTGATCACGGTTCCGGCCTACTTCAACGACGCCCAGCGCAACGCCACCAAGGACGCCGGCAAGATCGCCGGCCTCGACGTGCTGCGCATCATCAACGAGCCCACGGCGGCGTCGCTGGCCTACGGGCTCGACAAGGAGGGCGACCAGACGATCCTCGTCTTCGACCTCGGCGGCGGCACGTTCGACGTGTCGGTGCTCGAGCTGGGCGAGGGCGTGTTCGAGGTCAAGGCCACCTCCGGCGACAACCACCTCGGCGGCGACAACTTCGACAAGGCCGTCGTCGACTGGCTGATCGCCGAGTTCAAGCGCGACCAGGGCATCGACCTGGGCAACGACCCGATGGCGCTCCAGCGGCTGTACGAGGCCGGCGAGAAGGCCAAGATCGAGCTCTCGACCACGCAGTCGACCAACATCAACCTGCCGTTCATCACGGCCGACGCCGAGGGCCCCAAGCACCTCGACACCACGCTCTCGCGGGCCAAGCTCACCGAGCTCACCCACGAGCTGATCGAGCGCACCGTCGCGCCGACCAAGCAGGCTCTCTCCGACGCCGGCCTCCAGCCGGGCGAGATCGACCAGGTCATCCTGGTCGGCGGCATGACCCGCATGCCGGCCGTGCAGGAGAAGGTGAAGGAGCTCATCGGGCGCGACCCCCACCGCGGCGTCAACCCCGACGAGGTCGTCGCCATCGGCGCGGCCATCCAGGCCGGCGTGCTGAAGGGCGAGGTGAAGGACGTCCTGCTGCTCGACGTGACCCCGCTGTCGCTGGGCATCGAGACCAAGGGCGGCGTCTTCACGAAGCTCATCGAGCGCAACACGACGATCCCGACGCGGAAGTCCGAGATCTTCTCGACCGCCGAGGACGGCCAGCCGTCCGTCGAGATCCACGTCCTCCAGGGCGAGCGCGAGATGGCCGCCTACAACAAGACGCTCGGCAAGTTCCAGCTCGTCGGCATCGCGCCGGCGCCGCGCGGCGTGCCCCAGGTCGAGGTCACCTTCGACATCGACGCGAACGGGATCATGCACGTGTCGGCCAAGGACATGGGCACCGGCAACGAGCAGAAGATCCAGATCCAGGGCGGCTCGGGGCTCAGCGATTCCGAGGTCGACCAGATGGTGCGCGACGCCGAGTCGCACGCCGAGGACGACCGCAAGGCCCGGGAGCTGGCCGAGGCCCGCAACACCGCCGAGCAGGTGGCGTACTCGACCGAGAAGTCGCTGGCCGAGCACGACGCGAAGCTCGACGACGCGACCAAGACCGACATCCGGTCGAAGATCGACGCGGTCAAGCAGGCCATCGACGGCGACGACGTCGGCGAGATCCGCACCCGCCTCGAGGCGCTGCGCGAGGCGTCGTTCAAGCTGGGCGAGCTCGTCTACCAGCAGGCCCAGCAGTCGGCCGCCACGGGCGCCGGCGACGGCGCGGACGGCGCGGCCGAGTCGGGCGACGAGGAGATCGTGGACGCCGAGGTCGTGGACGAGGCAAGCGACCGCTCGTGACCTCCGACAAGCATCGACCGGGGTCTGATCCCGACGTTGCACACATGCGTGCAACGGAGGGGTCTGACCCCAGTGGTGGCGCACAGCCCCAAGCCTCGCCCGACTCGGCCGAATTCGAGGCCGGTGAGCTCGAGGCCGAGTTGACCGAAGCGCGGCGCCGGGCCCAGGAGTACCTGAACGACCTGCGCCGCGTCGCCGCCGACTTCGACAACTACCGAAAGCGGGTGGCACGCGAGTCGGAGGCCCACGCGGCCCGGGCGACCGAGTCGCTCGTCGGCGAGCTCCTGCCGGTGCTCGACAACCTCGAGCGGGCGCTCGACGCGTCCGAGCACCACGAGGAGGCGAAGGTCGCCGAGGGCGTGCACATGGTGAAGCAGCAGCTCGCCGGATTGCTCGCCCGCCGCGGCCTCGAGGAGATCACGTGCGAGCCCGGCGACGAGTTCGACCCGCACGTGCATGAGGCGCTCTCACACCAGCCGTCCGACCAGCCCGAGGGGACGGTGGCCGCCGTGTGGCAGCGCGGCTACCGGCTCGGCGACCGCGTCGTGCGCGCGGCGCGCGTGGTGGTCTCGAGCGGCCCGCCCGCCGCTGAGGAGGGGTAGGTGCCCACGCACTACGAGACGCTGGGCGTGCCGAAGGGCGCGAGCGCCGACGACATCAAGAAGGCCTACCGCAAGCTGGCGCGCCAGTACCACCCCGACCGAAATCCCGGCGATGCCGCGGCGGAGGAGCGCTTCAAGGAGATCGGCCAGGCCTACGAGGTGCTGTCCGATCCGGAGAAGCGAACGCAGTACGACACGTTCGGCGACACGTTCCGGCCCGGCCAGGGCCCGGGGGCGGGCGGCTTCCAGGGCTTCGACTTCTCCGGCGCCGGTGCCGGCGCAGGCTTCGACCTGGGCGACATCTTCGGCGGCCTCTTCAACCGCGGCGGCCGTACGGCCGGGCGGGAGGCCCAGCGCGGTGCCGACGTCGAGGTGCAGGTGCGCATCTCGTTCCCCGACTCGCTGCGGGGCGCGACGGTCAAGGTGCCCGTCGAGAAGGCCAACCCGTGCACGACCTGCCGCGGCTCCGGGGCCGCCCCGGGCACGGCACCGACGATCTGCCCCGTCTGCAAGGGCCGCGGCATCACGTCCGAGAGCCAGGGCTTCTTCGCGCTGAGCCAGCCGTGTTCGCGCTGCGGCGGGGCCGGCACCGTCATCGAGAGCCCATGCCCGACGTGCCACGGCTCGGGCCGGCTGCGGTCGACGAAGACCTACCAGGTGCGGATCCCGGCCGGCGTCCGCGACGGGACGCGGATCAAGGTGCGCGGCAAGGGCGAGGCCGGCCCGCGCGGCGGCGAGCCGGGCGACCTCTACGTCGTCACGCGCGTGGCGGCCAGCCCGCTCTTCCAGCGCCGCGGCGACGACCTCGTCCTCGACGTCCCGGTGACGTTCTCGGAGGCCGCCCTCGGTGGCCAGGTCGAGCTGCCGACGCCCGACGGCGGCACCGTGCGGGTCAAGGTGCCCGCCGGCTCGACCGACGGCAAGACGCTGCGCGTGAAGGGGCGGGGCGCGCCGAAGCTGAACGGCGGCGGCCCCGGCGACCTGCTCGCCCGGGTGCGGATCGCCGTGCCCGACAGCCTGTCCAAGCAGGAGCGCGAGGCGCTCGAGCGGCTCCAGGAGATCGAGCGCTCCGACCACGGCGACCCGCGCGAGAAGCTCTTCCAGGAGCGCGCCGGATGACGACGCTCGGCCCCGACTCGCGCCCGCGGTACTCGATCTCGGTCGCCGCCGAGCTGACCGGCCTCCACCAGCAGACGCTGCGGGTCTACGAGGCCCGCGGGCTCGTGCGGCCGCGGCGGACGCCGGGCGGCACGCGCCGCTACTCCGAGGCCGACCTGACCCGGCTGCGCAAGATCAGCGCCCTCACGGGCGAGCTGGGCCTGAACCTCGCGGGCGCCACCCGGGTGCTCGAGCTCGAGGACCTGGTCGACCGGCTCGACGCCCAGGTCGCCGAGCTCCAGAGGCAGCTCGCCGCGTCGGCCCGCCACCTGCGCTCCGAGGTCGCCCGGGTGCACCGCACCTATCGCCGCGACCTGGTTCCCTATCAACCCCCGACCCCCCCAACGATATGGACTTCACGAAACTCACAGTAAAGGCCCAGGAGGCCTTCGCATCGGCTCAGGGCGACGCGACCACCCGCGGCAACCCCGAGCTCACACCCGACCACCTGCTGCTCGCCCTCCTCATCCAGGAGGGGAGCGTGGCCGCGCGCATCCTCGAGAAGGCGGGCGAGCACCCCGCCACGATCCGCGACGCGGTCGAGTCGCGCATCGCCGGCCTGCCCCGGATGGAGGGCGCCAACGTGCAGCCCGCCGCCAGCCGGGCGACCCGCCAGGCGCTCGAGGAGGCCTTCTCCGAGGCCGAGGCGCTGAAGGACGAGTACGTCGCCGTCGAGCACCTGCTGCTCGCGCTGGCGGCCGGCGCCGGCCTCGACCGGGCCGCGATCCTGAAGGCCGTCGCCGAGGTGCGCGGCGGCCAGCGCGTCACCTCGCCCGACGCCGAGGGCACCTACGAGGCGCTGGCCAAGTTCGGCCGCGACCTGACCGACGCCGCCGAGCGCGGCAAGCTCGACCCGGTGATCGGCCGCGACCAGGAGGTGCGCCGGGTGATCCAGGTGCTCTCGCGGCGCACCAAGAACAACCCGGTCCTGATCGGCGAGCCGGGCGTCGGCAAGACCGCGATCGTCGAGGGCCTGGCCCAGCGCATCACCTCCGGCGACGTGCCGGCCGGTCTCCTCGGCAAGCGCGTGTGGGCGCTGGATATCGGCGCGCTCGTCGCCGGCACCAAGTACCGGGGCGAGTTCGAGGAGCGGCTGAAGGCCGTCCTGGCCGAGATCCGCGCCTCCGACGGGCAGATCGTCGTCTTCATCGACGAGCTCCACACCATCGTCGGCGCCGGCAAGGCCGAGGGCGCCGTCGACGCGGCGAACCTGCTGAAGCCGATGCTCGCCCGCGGCGAGCTGCGGGCGGTCGGCGCGACGACGCTCGACGAGTACCGCACCCACATCGAGAAGGACGCCGCGCTCGAGCGCCGGTTCCAGCCGGTGATGGTCGGCGAGCCGAGCGTGCCCGACACGATCGCGATCCTGCGCGGCCTGAAGGAGCGCTACGAGGTGCACCACGGCGTGCGCGTGTCCGACGACGCGATCGTCGCGGCCGCGATGCTGTCCGACCGCTACATCTCCGACCGCTTCCTGCCCGACAAGGCGATCGACCTGATCGACGAGTCCGCCTCGCGGCTCAAGATCGAGATCGACTCGATGCCGACCGAGATCGACGAGGTGCAGCGCCGCATCATCCAGCTCGAGATCGAGCAGGCGGCGCTCGAGAAGGAGACCGCCCAGACCGCGGTCGACCGGCGCGAGGCGATCGCCGCCGAGCTGGCGAACCTCCAGGAGGAGCTCGACGGCATGAAGGCCGAGTGGGAGGCCGAGAAGGGCGCCATCCAGCGCGTCCAGGTGCTCAAGGCCTCGATCGAGGAGACCCGCGCCGAGGCCGAGCGCGCCCAGCGCGACCAGGACCTCCAGCGGGCGGCCGAGCTGACCTACGGCGAGCTGCCGAAGCTCCAGGCCGAGCTCGACGCGGCGATGGCGCGACTCGAGGAGCTCCAGGCGGGCTCGCCGATGCTGAAGGAGGAGGTCGGCTCCGAGGACGTCGCCGAGGTGGTGGCGAGCTGGACCGGCATCCCCGTCTCGCGGCTCCTCGAGGGCGAGATGGAGAAGCTCGTCCGGATGGAGTCGCGCCTGCACGAGCGCGTCGTCGGCCAGGACGAGGCAGTCGCGGCGGTGGCGAACGCGATCCGCCGGTCGCGGGCCGGGCTGGCCGACCCGATGAAGCCGATCGGGTCGTTCATCTTCCTCGGCCCCACGGGCGTCGGGAAGACCGAGCTGGCCAAGGCGCTCGCGGAGTTCCTGTTCGACACCGAGAAGGCGATCGTGCGGATCGACATGTCGGAGTACATGGAGAAGCACACCGTCTCGCGGCTGATCGGCGCCCCCCCGGGCTACGTGGGCTACGACGAGGGCGGGCAGCTCACCGAGGCCGTTCGCCGAAGGCCCTACTCGGTCGTCCTCCTGGACGAGATCGAGAAGGCCCATTCCGACGTCTTCAACGTGCTGCTCCAGCTGCTCGACGACGGCCGCCTGACCGACGGCCAGGGCCGCACCGTCGACTTCCGCAACACGATCGTCATCATGACGTCGAACGCGACCGACCTCGAGGCGACGTTCCGGCCGGAGTTCCTGAACCGGATCGACGAGATCGTCCACTTCCAGCGGCTCGACCGCAGCCAGCTGGCGGAGATCGTGCGGCTCCAGGCCGCCGGCCTGCGTACGCGGCTCGCCGGGCGGGGCATCGGGCTCGAGCTGACCGATGCGGCGATCGAGCTCCTGATCGAGCACGGGTACGACCCGGCCTACGGGGCCCGGCCGCTCAAGCGCACGATCCAGCGTGAGCTCGAGAACCCGCTTGCGGTCAAGGTGCTGTCGGGCGAGCTGGGCGAGGGGTCGGTCGTCCACGCCGACGCCGCCGGCGGAGAGCTCGTGATCGAGACCGGGACGCCGGCGCCGGTGACGCCGTGAGCGAGGAGACCCGGGAGGTTCAGGCGCCGGCGGAGGCGGCGCCGGGTCCCGCCCCGCCGCGCGCGCCGATCCAGGATCTCTTCGCCTCGGCCGTGCACCGCTTCGGCGCGGTGTGGGCCGACCTGGTCGTCGCGGCGGTCGTCGCGCTCGGCCTCGCCACCGTTCCGGTCGCCGCCGTCCACCAGGGCGGTGGAGGCGCCAACGAGACGGCCCTGATCGGCCGGTTCGCCTACGGCATCGCGTACTTCGCCGTCGTCGCGTTCGTGATGCTGCGCGGCCTGCCCGAGCCCGCCCCCCGCCGGCGGGTCGTCTGGACATATGCGACCGCGGTGATGGTCGGGATCGTCGCGGCGTTCGTGCTCGCGCTGCTCGGCCCGTACGCCGTCGTCCCGCTGCCGCTCATCCTGTTCGCGGTGCCGGCCATCGCGGCCGGCGACGTGGAACCGGGCGGCGCGATCGGCCGGTCGGCTCGGCTCGCGGTGCGGAACTTCAGCCGCACGTGGCTGGTGTGGCTGATCTCGATCCTCTTCGCCGCGCCGATCGTGGTCTCGATGGCGCTGATCGTCTACGCGTTCACGTCGGGCGGCACCGCGTTCCTGGCGGGGCTCGCAATGGCGGCCCCGATCGTGTGGCCGTTCTCGGCGCTCTTCACCCGCGCGCTCTACGCCGACCTGACGGGCCGGAACGTGGTCGCGCCCCAGGACCGCACCACCTGATCGGCCCACCGCGCACCAACGGCGTCTGACCCCGACGTTGCGTCACTGGAGCCGGGGGTGGCGGCGGGCCCAGAGCGGCGAGCGGGCCACCGCCGTGCCCGCGGCGTTCCAGGCCGCCGTGCGCGCCCCGTACCAGGCCAGCCGGGCCCTGGCCGCCGCCGCCGGCGGCGCCTGGTCGGCAGCGTCGTAGCCGCAGGCGGCCAGCGTGTCGCCGGCGATCGCCTCGAACGCCGCGACGTCGGCCGGGGCCATCTCGGCCCGCCAGTCCCGAACGCCCGCCGTCGGCGGCTGGGCCAGCCTGGCCTGGTGGGGCTTCGCCGCCAGGTCGAGCGTGCCCGGATAGGCCAGCATCGCCGGGTCGAACTCGAGCCCGGCGAAGTCGGAGACGGCGCGCAGCGTCCGCTCGGGATCGGCCGCGAGCTCCTCGTAGTGGAGCTCGTGGTAGCGCCCCGGCCCCAGCCGCCGGCCCAGGGCGCGGGCGGCGCGCACCTCGGTCCGCCACTGGCAGGCGAAGCCGGCCACGTCGCGCGGATGGGCCCACGACTCGGTCACGAGCCCGGCCGGCATCTCGAGGAACGACCGGGCCGCGTCGCGGCCGTCGCGCACCACGTGGACGTAGCGGGCCGCCGGGAAGAGCCCTTCGAGCAGGCCGAGCCGGGACATGTACATCGGGGTCTTGTCGCCCCAGCGGGCCTTCCCCCGGGCGGCTGCGTATGCCGCGAAGACGGCCGCGATCCCGCCGGCCGCCGTCGCCCCGGGCGCGAGCCGCTCGCGCACGCCGGCGGGGGTCACCCCCCAGTCGCGCAGGGTCGAGATCCGGGCGACGTCGTCACAGAACCTGGAAGCGTCGATGCGTCCGCGGTGGCGGGCTGCGAGCGTGGGGATGAAGTACGACTCGTCCGGGACGGCCAGCTCCGGATGCCGGTCGAGCATCACGCGGAGCAGGGTCGTCCCCGACCGCCGGACTCCCAGGACGAAGAGCGGCTGGACCACGGCGCTCGACACTAGACGGTTGCTAGCGTGCGTGGATGCGGCGCAAGACGTGGGCCCTGAGCGCGCTCGCGGCCACCGTGCTCGTCGCGGGCGGCGCGGGCGCCGCGTGGTGGGTCGTGCACCAGCGCACCGGCGACATCCACCGCGGCGGTGAGCTGCCGTTCACGCTCACGACGACCTCCACGAACACGAGCACGTCCGGGAAGGACGGCAAGCACGCCACCGACGCCGGCCCGGCATGGCCCGTCTACGGCCGCACCGTCGCCCGCACCCGTGACGCGTCCGACATCACGGACGTCGCCCCGCCGTTCCGCGGGGAGTGGAAGGACGGCACCGGCTTTCTCGAGTACCCGCCCTCCTACCGCGACGGGATCCTGTACCTGGCCTCGAACAACGGCTTCGTCAGCGCCCGCACCGTGAACACGGGCAAGGTGCTGTGGTCGTTCCGCGTGCCGGTCGGCGTCACGGGCGAGCCGGCGGTCGCCCGGAACCGGGTCTTCGTCGGCGGCCGCGACCGGGTCGTCTATGCGCTCGGCGCGCGCACCGGCCACGTGGTCTGGCGGCGCAAGATGGGAGACGAGATCGAGTCGTCGCCGGCCTACGGCCACGGCAAGCTGTACATGAGCGACATCGGCGGCCACGTCCGCGCCCTCGACGTGGACACCGGCCGGGTCGAGTGGACGTTCACCGCGTCGGGCCCCGTGAAGCACGGCCCGGCGCTCGCCGAGGGCAGGCTCTTCTTCGGCGACTACTCGGGCGTCATGTACTGCCTCGACGCGGTCACCGGGAAGCTCGTCTGGCGGCACGCGACCCACGGGCTCGCCTCGGGGTTCAGCTCGGGCAACTTCTACTCGACGCCGGCGGTGGCCTACGGGCGCGTCTACATCGGCAACACCGACGACAAGGTGTACGCGTTCGAGGCGAGCGACGGCCAGATCGCCTGGACCTACACGATGCCCTACTGGGCGTACGGCTCGCCGGGCGTGTGGAACGGGCGCGTCTATGCCACGTCGTACGACGGCACGTTCGCCGCCCTCTCGGCCCGCACCGGGCAGCTCCTGTGGCGGCACAAGCTGCCCTACAAGACGACCGCCTCGCCGACCATCATCGGCCGGCTCGTCTACGTGGGCGATCTCGGTGCCGGCCCCGGCGAGCACGGCCATGTGACCGCGTTCGACGCGGTGAGCGGCCGCCGCCGGTGGTTCTTCAACGACGGGAAATACTCGACCGTCATCGCGGCCGGCGGCCGCCTGATCGTGGCGGGCGTCTCGCACCTGTACGCGCTCCTGCCGCGGACCGCACCGTAGAATCCGTCGCCGTGCCTGCCGGTGGCCAGTGACTGAGATCGCGGCGATCGTGGCCGCGGCCGGCCTGTGCGCGCTGCTCGTGACCGTCCGCCCCGACGCCCGCCGGGCCGGCGTCCTGGCCTGGGCGGGCGGCACGGTATGGCTCGCCGCCGACCTGCTCGACTCGTCGCTTCACCGCGTCGGGACGCTGATCGCGGACCACCCGGCGGCCGGAGCCGCCGCCGTCGCGGTCGCCGCGGCCGCGCTCGTGGCCGCCGCGGTCGTCGTCCACCGCATGCCGTGGGTCTTCATGGTGGCGTGCGTCCTTGCGGCGCCGGTGCGGATCCCGATCCACGTCGGCGCCGACGACGCCCGCCTGCTCCTGCCGCTCTACGGCGTCCTGGCCGCCGGGGCGCTGGCGGCGCTGTACGACGTGCTGCGCGGCGCCGAGGCGCCTCGCGTCGGGCCGGTGACGCGCGCGCTCGCGGCCATGCTCCTGCTCTCCGCGGTCTCGCTCCTCTGGACGGTCGACGGTCACCAGGGCGCCGTCGAGATGCTGTTCTTCTACCTGCCGTTCGGCTTCATGGCGGTGCGGGTCGCCCAGCTGGGCTGGAGCGGGACGGGGATGCGGGCGGCGCTCGCCGCCCAGGTCGGGCTGGGCCTCCTCTTCGCCGCGGTCGGGCTGTGGCAGGAGGCCGTGCACCGCGTCTTCTGGAACCCGGGCGTCGAGACCTCGAACGCCTACCGCTCCTTCTTCCGCGTGAACTCCCTCTTCTGGGACGCCAGCGTCTACGGGCGGTTCCTGGCGGTGACGATCATCCTGCTCGCGGGGCTTGCCATCTACCGCGGCCTCACGCCGCCGGCCGCCGCCGCCATGGCGGTGCTCTTCGCCGGCCTCTACTTCACCTACTCGCAGTCGAGCTTCCTCGCCCTGGCGGCGGGCGCCCTCGTGCTGGGAGCCTGCGTGTGGCCGTGGCGTGTCACCGTGGGCGTGCTCGCCGCCGGCGCGGTGGCCGTGGCGGGGGTGCTCGCCGTCGAGGTGGCGGGGCAGAGCGCGAACCGCGCCTCGGGCGGCCGGTCGCATCTCGTCGAGCTCGGCTGGCGCGTCGTCCGCCACCACCCGGTCCTCGGTGCCGGGCTGGGCGGCTTCGCCAAGGCGGCGGTGGCGGGCACCGAGCACCCGTACCGGGTGAAGGGTGCGGCCTCGCACACGACGCCCGTCACGGTCGCGGCGGAGCTCGGCCCGCTCGGCGCAGCGGCGTACCTGTGGCTCCTGGGCGCGCTGGCCTGGGCGGGGACGGCGGGCCGCCGGCGGCCGGGGATCTCGCGGACCCTGCTCGCGACGCTCGTGGCGATCTTCGCCAGCTCGCTCTTCTACAACTCGTTCTTCGAGGACCCGACCGTCTGGCTGATCGCCGGCCTGCTCTGCGTGGTGCTGGAGTGAGCCCGGCCGCGCTCGGCACCGCCGCGGCGCTCGTCCTGGTGCCGGGGACGGGCGCGATGCTGGCGGTCTTCCCGCCCGGCCGCGCCGGCCTCGCGACCCGGATCGCGCTCGCCTTTGCGCTCGGATACGTCGCCGTCGGGTTGACGGCCACCGCGCTCGTGATCGCGCACGTGCTCTCGCAGACGTCGTTCCTCTCGGCCCTGCTCGCGGTCACGCTGGCGCTCTGGGGCGCGGCGCTGCGCCGGGGCCGCCCGGGCGAGCATCTCGAGTCGCTGCGCGAGGAGCTCTCGGAGGACCGCTTCGCGATCGCCGCGGGGCTCGTCGTCCTGCTCGCGATCGCGGTCGTCCGCCTGCGGAGCTCGCCGCTCCTCGACTTCCAGATGTTCGGGCCGTGGCGGTACTGGGCCGACGGCCTGGAGCTGGCCGACGCCGGCAAGGTGCCGGGGCAGTCGCTCCAGTGGGGCGCGCTCTACACGCCCGCGATCTCGAAGCTCGTCCTGAACAGCTTCCACGCCGGCTCGTCGTACGTCCTCGGGCGCTCGCCGCTTCCGGCGATGGGGGCGCTCCTGTGGGTCGCATCGACCGGGCTCGGGGCGGGGCTCTGGGCGCTCGGCCGCGAGCTGGGGCTGCGGGTGCTCTCGCCGCTCCTGCCGCTCCTCACCCTCGCGATCCTGAACGACGAGCTGCGCCGCAACCTGGACGTGTACACGGCCGAGAACGTCGGCCGGATGGTGGCGGTGTGCGGCCTCGTCCTCGGCGTCCGCTCGCTGCGTGACCGCGAGGGCTGGCTGGAGCCGGCGATCGCGGCGCTGCTCTTCGGCGCCGGCTTTGCGACCCACGGCGTGCCGGTCGTCGCGCTCATGATCGCGCTCGGCTGGTACGGCGTCGCCCGCCTCGTGCTGGAGTGGGACCGCGGGCCGGTGCTGGCCCGGATGGGGGCGATCGCGGTCGGGCGCGCCGGCCGTCACGGTCGCGCTTCTGCTCTCGGCCGGCGGCACGATCGGCTTCCAGGGGGCGTCGGGCTCCGACCGCTACGCCTCGTTCGGGGCGGGCGTCGACCCGACCGCCTCGCTGCTCTCGGGGAACCTCGAGCACTCGCCGGTGGGGCGCGGGCACTGGTACATCGGCCCGAGCGGCATCGGCACGTACTTCCTGCGGGCCGTGACGACGTTCGACGATCCGCCCCGCATCCTCCTGTGGCTGATCCCGGTCGCGGCGCTCGCCGGCGCGTTCGCCATCGCGAAGCTGCTTCCCGTCGAGCTCGGCGCGGCGGCGATCATGGCCGCCGGGCTGGGCGCGAGCCTCGTCGGCATCGCCTTCCTCTTCTCCTACCGCTACCGAACCCAGATCCCCGGCCGGTTCGGGATCGACCGCGAGTTCGACTACCTGCCGCTGGCCGCGGTCGTCCTCGTCCTGACCGCGCTCGAGCCGGCGGTCAGGTGGGCCGGGCGGCTGCGGGCGTGGGCGCCGGCGGCGGTCGCGGTCCTGCTCGTCGCCCTGCCGGCCGTCGCCGTCGGCGCCACCGTCGGCCCGGCCCGCTCGAGCTACCGCACGAACGGCGAGCGCTCGCTTGCGATCCTCGACTGGGTGGCCGAGAACGTCCCGTGCAACGCCCGCATCCTCCCCGACCGGGTGACGCTCGGGACGTTCGCGGCTGCGACCGGGCGCGTGAGCGTGGTGGAGGGGATGGGGCCGTACCTGCGGCCCGACATGCTGCATCCCGTGCTGGACGAGGTGCTGCGGGCGCACCGGTTCTTCCAGGATCCCGCCGCCGGCCGCGCGTTCCTGCGCCGCGAGGGCGTCGACTACGTCATCGTCGTGAAGGGCGTGCGGATCGGGAGCATGGTCGGCACGCTCGACAGCGGCATCGACCTGCCGGCGTTCGCGCACGCGGGCTTCCTGCGCCGGGTGCACTCGAGCCCCGATGCCGACGTCTACCGCGTGCGCGGCCCCGGCGGCGGGCGCGGCTTCCCCGACCCGGCCGGCCGTCCCGGCTTCACCTGTGTCCGCGATCCGGTGGCGGACGGCTCGTGACCGCCGCCCGCGTCATCCTCGCGATCATCGTCGTCGCGCTCGCCGGGATCCACGACGACGGCGAGCCGTCGTGGGGGCCGCACGTGGTCGTCGCCCTCACGCCGCCGCCCGACCGCACGCCGATCCCCGAGGCGGCGAGCACCACGCCGATCAAGCACGTCGTCTTCCTGGTCAAGGAGAACCGCACGTACGACAACCTCTTCGGCCTCTTCCCCGGCGGCGACGGGACGAGCTACGGCGTCCGTGCCGACGGCTCCACCGTGCCGCTTCGGCCGGTGCCCGACAAGCAGACCGACCTCCAGCACAGCTACTTCGCCGCCCACCACGACATCAACGGCGGCAGGATGAACGGGTTCTCGACGCTCGAGGACAAGTCGGGGAACGTGACGAACCTCGCGTTCACGACGGCTCAGCCCGGCCAGCTCCCGGCCTACTGGGGGTGGGCGCGCCACTACGAGCTCATGGACCACATGTTCTCGTCGGCGGCGTCGTCGAGCATGCCGAACCGGCTCTACTCCATCGCCGGCTCGTCGGCCGGCGTGATCGACGGGCCGAACTTCCGCACCACCCGCTGGGGCTGCGACGACCCGGCCGGGATCACCGCGCCCGCGATCCGGCACGGAAAGCTCGTGCGCGTGCGGCCGTGCTTCAACATCCCGACGACAGCGGGCCTGCTCCAGGACAAGGGCCTTCAGTGGGCCTACTACGGGGCCCGCGGAGGCGAGCTCGGGTACGGCTGGGTGGCGGTCGACCAGATCAGGTACATCCGCGACACCGACTCGTGGGAGAAGCACGTCTTCCCGATCGAGTGGTTCACGCACGACGTCTCCCAGGGGTACCTGGCGCCGGTGACGTGGATCGCGCCCCCGTTCAACCTGTCCGACCATCCCGGCGGCCCGTCGCTGTGCCAGGGCCACAACTGGACCGTCGGGATCGTGAATGCGATCATGCGCTCGCCGCTCTGGCGCTCGACCGCGATCGTGCTCACGTGGGACGACTTCGGCGGCTTCTACGACCACGTGCCGCCGCCGCGCGCCGACTTCCTGGGACTCGGCCCGCGCGTGCCGCTCGTCGTCATCTCGCCGTGGGCCCGCCGGGGCGTCGACAACACGGCCTACGACTTCACGTCCGTCCTTCGCTTCATCGGCGAGGACTTCGGCCTGCCCCGCCTGAACGCTCGCGTCGACAAGCTGGCGTCGCTGCGGTCGGCCTTCCAGTTCGCGAAGCCGCTGCCGCGGTGGTACGCGAAACCGGCATCGTGCCCGGACACGCACCCGGTGCACCTCGCCAAGGGCACCGACGTGCTGGAGTAGGCGGCCGTCAGGAGTAGTAGGCGGCGGCGATCTCGGCGGCGAGGCCGGCGTTGTCGACGACCAGCCGCGCGTTGGCCTCGAGCGAGCGCCCGGCCGTCGCCGCGTGGACGGCGGAGAGGACGTGCGGCGTGACGGCCGGGCCGCGCACCCCGGCCGCCGCGGCGTCGGCGACGGCGGCGTCGATCGCGCGCTCGAGCTCCGCCGCATCGAGCGCCGCCTCCTCGGCCACGGGCTGGGCGACGACGAGACCGGTCGAACGCGCGAAGCCCCAGTGGGCGGCGGCCGCCGCCGCGATCGCCTCGGCGTCGTCGGCCCGGTCGGGCACCGGATGGGGACTCTCGCGCACGTAGAAGAGCGGGAAGACGTCCGTGCGGTAGCCGATCAGCGGTACCCCCGACGTTTCGAGCGCCTCGAGCGTGGCGGCCACGTCGAGCAGCGACTTCGCGCCCGAGCAGACGACGCACACCGCCGTCCGCGCGATCTCGTCGAGGTCGGCCGAGACGTCGCGCGTCGAGGCCCAGCCGCGGTGGACGCCGCCGATCCCGCCCGTCGCCATGAAGTGGATGCCGGCCACGGCGCACACCGCGAGCGTGCCGGCGACGGTGGTCGCGCCCCAGGCGCCAGAGACGGCGCAGGTGGCGAGGTCGCGCGGCCCGACCTTGCGGACGTCCGGCTCGACGGCCAGCCGCCGCAGGATCTCGTCGTCGATCCCCACGCGCACGGTCCCGTCGATCACCGCGATTGTCGCGGGCACGGCGCCGCGCTCCCGCACCCGCTCCTCGGCCGCGCGGCCGACGCCGGGGCCGATGTCGGGCGGGAGCCCGTGGGCGACGAGCGAGGACTCCAGCGCGACCACCGGCTGGGAGCGGACGAGCGCCGCCTCGATCTCCGGCGAGATGCGCAGCAGGCCGGAGGGATGGCGGGTCATTCGCCCGATGCTACACTCGCCGCCGTGTCGAGCGCCGATACCGGACTGTCCGCGCCGGTCACGTGCGCCAACCATCCGAAGGTCGAGACCGGCGTTCGCTGCTCGGAGTGCGGCAAGCCGATCTGCCCGGACTGCATGGTGCCCGCGCCGGTCGGAATCAAGTGCCGCGACTGCGCCCGGATGCCGCGCTCGGCGCGGGTGACGCTGCGGCCGCAGAAGGCCGCGCGCGCAATCGGGGCGGCGTTCGGAGTCGGGTCCGGGCTGGGCGTCCTGCTCGCCTTCGCGGGCGGCGTCGGGTTCGGCTTCTTCACGCTGATCGTGGCCTACTTCGTCGGTCTCCTCACCGGCCGTATGACGCTGCGCGCCGCCGGCTACTACCGCAGCGAGTCGACCGCCTGGATCGCCGCCGCCGGGGCGGGCTGGGCCTATGTCTGCGCCGGCATCGTGATCGCGTCCCAGGTCGGCGGCGATGCGCGCCTCTACGTGCAGGTCCTCGGCCTTCTCGTCGCCGGCTTCTTCGCCTACCGGGAGGCGTCGTGACCGACGGGCGGGGGAAGCGGCGCGGCGCGATGCGCTCGTTCGTGGTCGGGAGCGTCATCGGCGCGGCCGCGGCCGTCGTGGCGGCGCCGCGGCTGCGGCGAGGGCGCCGGCCCGACACCGGCCGCACCGCCGGTCTCGAGGCCTTCGAGGGCGCGCCCTGCTGGCACTACGACCGTGCCCCCGGCCGCGACGGCGAAGAACGATGACGCGGGTTGCGGCGCTCTACGACATCCACGCCAACCTGACCGCGCTCGACGCGGTGCTGGCCGAGGCGGGCGAGGCCGACCTCGTCGTGGTCGGCGGCGACTTCGCGCACGGGCCGCTGCCGGCCGAGACCGTCGACCGGCTGCGCGGCCTCGGCGACCGCGTCCGGTTCATCCGCGGGAACGCCGACCGCGAGGTGGGCCGGCCGGACGCCTGGCAGCGGGCGCCGCTCGGAGACGACCGGCTGGCGTTCCTCGCCGGTCTCCCGGAGACCGTGACGATCGAGATCGACGGGCTCGGAAGCGTCCTCTTCTGCCACGGTTCGCCGAGAAGCGACGAGGAGATCATCACGGCCGTCACGCCGGAGGACCGGCTGGGACGGATCCTCGCGGACGTGTCCCAGCCGGTGGTCGTCTGCGGCCACACCCACCACCAGTTCGACCGCACCGCGCACGGCATCCGGGTCGTGAACGCCGGCAGCGTCGGCATGCCGTACGAGGGCCGCCCGGGGGCGTTCTGGGCGATGCTCGGGCCGGACGTGGAGCTGCGCTCGACCGCGTATGACCTCGATGCGGCGGCGGAGGCGATCCTGGCGAGCGGCCATCCCGGCGCCGACGAGCTCGTCGCCACTCTGCGGAGCCCGCCGGCGGCCGGCGAGGTCGCCCGCCACTTCGAGTCGCTCGCGACCGGGTGACGCTCTAGAGTTCGCCGCCGTGCCCCGGGCGCTCGTCACCGGAGGCGCCGGCTTCATCGGCTCGGCGCTCGTGCGCGCCCTTCGGGAGCGCGGCTACGACGTGCGCGTCTACGACGACCTCTCGGCCGGCGATCCCGCCAATCTCGACGGCACCGGCGCCGAGCTCGTCCGCGGCGACGTGCGAGACCTCGCCGCGCTGACCGAGGCGGCCCGCGGATGCGACGCCGCGTTCCACCTGGCCGCGGGCGCGGGCGTCATCCAGTCGATCGAGGAGCCGCTCGCGAACTTCGACCAGAACGCGCGCGGCACGCTGGTGGCGCTCGAGTCCGCCCGCCGGGCCGGCGTCGGCCGGTTCGTCTTCTCGTCGTCGAACGCCCCGCTGGGCGAGGGGGCCTACCCGGCGCGCGAGGACAAGCCGATCGCGCCGCTCTCGCCGTACGGGGCGAGCAAGGCGGTGGGTGAGGCGTACTGCTCGGCCTTCCACGGCGCCTACGGGATGCACGCGGTCGCGGTGCGGTTCTCGAACGCGTACGGCCCGCGCTCGGCGCACAAGGGCAACGTCATCCCGCTCTTCATCCGCCGCCTCAGGGCCGGCGAGGAGCTGATCGTCTACGGCGACGGCGAGCAGACCCGCGACTTCGTCTTCTGCGAGGACCTGGCCGACGGGCTCATCCGGGCCGCCGAGACGGACGGCGCCGGCGGCGAGATCTTCCAGCTGGCGAGCGGCGTCGAGACGAGCCTGAACCGGCTGCTTGCGCTCCTGGCCGAGGTCTCGGGCACCCGGCCCCGCGTCCGCCGGGAGCCGCCCCGGGCCGGCGAGATCCTGCGCAACTACTCGGCGGTCGACAAGGCCCGCGACCGGCTCGGCTACACGCCGTCGGTCACGCTCGAGCGGGGCCTGCGGCGCACGTGGGAGTGGTTCAGCGAAGCCAGGCGCGCATGAGCGCGTTGGCGAAGCCCATGCCGTAGCGGAAGTGGGGCGGCTTCTTCGACTGCCCCGAGAGCCGGTTCGTGACCGTCACCGGCGCCTCGAGCGAGCGCAGGTGCTTCTTCGAGGCCTCGACGATGAACTCGGAGTTGTGGAACTGGTCCTGGCGGAACTCGAGGCCGCGAAGGCTGGCCGTGCGCACCGCCCGGTAGCCGCAGGCCGGGTCGGTGACCTTGCTCCAGGTGAGCAGCGACAGCAGGCGCGCGAAGAGCTTGATGCCGAGCTCGCGCGCGGCGTGTGACGGATCGGCGTCGCCCAGAACGCGGGAGCCGCCGACGACATCCACGTCGCCCTCGGCGATGGGCCCGACGAGGCGCGAGAGCTCGGACGGCTGGTGCTGGCCGTCGGCGTCCATCGTGACGACGATCTCGGCGCCCGTGGCGAGCGCCAGCCGGTAGCCCGTGCGCAGCGCCGCTCCCTGGCCGCGGTTGAGGGGCAGCCGCACCGCCGCCGCACCGGCCGCGCGGGCCCGGTCGGTCGTGTCGTCGGCGGAGCCGTCGTCGACGACGATCGCGTGCAGCTCGTACCCGCACACCGTCGCCGGCAGCGCGCCGAGCACGTGAGCGATGTTCTGGCCCTCGTTGTAGGCGGGGATGACGACGGCGACGCCGCCTGCGAACTGCTCGGGGTGGCCGGTCGCGCGGAACTGCTCGAGCGCCAGGTTCTCGATGAGCCGGGTCAGGTCGCGGCGCGAGCGCTCCGCGCGCCCCGCGAGCGTGAACGCGAACAGGTAGAGGACCGCGACCGCGAGCACCGTTGCGCCGAGCACGCGCCGGCCGCCGCCCTGCCGGAACGAGAGCTCGTCGAAGACCCACTGGAGCAGCCCCGGGTCGGCGCCCAGGACGACGAGCGGCAGGACGAACACCGTGAGCCGCAGGAGCAGGTCGCCGTTTCCGATCTTCCCCTGGCGGTAGGCGCGCAGGGTGAGCGCGGCAAAGGCGACGGCCGCCACCAGGCCGGCCGTGCGAAGCGGCGTCAGCGGCATTGGCCTACCGTGCCGGCTGGCCGACGGTGGCCGCCGGCCGCCACGCCGTGGACGGGGCGATCACGTCGGGGATGACGCGGTCCTTGTACCGCTCGATCACGACCAGCGTGGACTCGATCAGGTTCTCGGAGAGCAGCGTCGGCTGGAGTCCGAGCGCGGGCAGCTTGGTGTGCACCGGGTTGTAGTAGTGCTCCTCGGCCTCGACGCGCGGGTTTTGGACGTTGTCGACGCGGACGTTCATGCCGTGGTGCTCGCCCGCGTGGCGCACCTTCTCGGCGAGCTCGGCGACATTGAAGATCTCGGTGAACTGGTTGTACACCCGGTACTCGCCCGCCGCCGGCGCGTTGGCCGCCGTCAGCTCGACGCACTGGAGCGTGTCGACGATGTTCAGGAACCCGCGTGTCTGGCCGCCCTTGCCGTAGACGGTGAGCGGCTGGCCGATCACCGCCTGCACACAGAAGCGGTTGAGCGCGGTGCCGAAGGCCTGGTCGTAGTCGTAGCGGGTGAGCAGGCGCTCGTCCATCTGCATCTCGGGCGTCTCGATGCCGTACACGACGCCCTGGTTCAGGTCGGTGCAGCGCAGGCCCCAGACCCGGCAGGCGAAGTGGATGTTGTGGCTGTCGTGCACCTTCGAGAGGTGGTAGAGCGAGCCCGGCAGCTTCGGGAACGGCAGCACGTCGCGGCGGCCGTTGTGGGTGATCTCGATGAAGCCCTCTTCGATGTCGATGTTGGGCGTGCCGTACTCGCCCATCGTCCCGAGCTTGATGAGATGCGCGTCGGGGGCGTGGTCGCGCATGCCCCACAGCAGCTTCAGCGACCCGATGACGTTGTTGTGCTGGGTCTCGACCGCGTTGTCGACGCTCTGCATCGACCACGGCGCGCTCGGCTGCTCGCCGTAGTGGATGATGGCGTCGGGCTCGAAGTCGCGCACGAGGTCGGCCGCGAACGTGCCCTCGGCGAGGTTCCCGGCATAGCTCTCGATCCGCTTGCCGGATGCCTCCTTCCAGGCGTCGATCCGCTCGGCCAGGGAGACGATCGGCGTCAACGAGTCGCCGCCCGCATCCGCGACCCACTTCCGGCGGGCAAAGTTGTCGGCGACGGCCACGTCGTGGCCCTTGCCCGAGAACCGCATGGCGGTCGGCCAGCCGAGATAGCCGTCGCCGCCCAGGATCAAGACTCGCATGCGCACTCCGTCGTCGTGGACCGGCTGAGAATAGCTGGAATGCTATCGACCGGGCGCGACAGCGGTCGGTACCATGCCGCGGCGATGACCGCCCGCCGCGCGGAGCTTGCCGCCGTGATCGCCCTCGCCGCGTGCCTCGGGGCGGGCCGCGCGCTCGCGTGGGACGCGCTCGCCGTCTGGGGCGCGGCGGGGCTCGTGCTGCTCGTCCCGGGGTGGTGCGCCCTGCGCGCCGTCGGCCTCGAGAGCACCCTCGGCCGGGCCGGGTCGGCGCCGGTCGCGGCGGCGCTGTCGCTGGCCGTGTGGACGCCGCCGCTGGCGGCCGCGTACCTGGCCGGCCTCAGCCTGACCGTCGTCATCGCGGCCGTCATCGTCGCGACGGCGCTGCTGCTGCTCGCCGTGCGGGCGCCCCTCGGCCTTCCGCGCGCGAGCGCGGCGGAGGTCGCCGGCGGGGCGGTGCCGGTCGCAGCCTTCGCGTACCTGGCCTGGCGGATCTCGACGCCGGTCGTCGGCGACGGGCTGTTCCACGTGGGGCTCATGCGCCGACTGGGAGATGCCCAATCGCTCTCGTTCGCGAACGTCTCGCCGTTCCTCGACGGCCCGGCCAATGCCGGCTACGCGCTGCCCGTGCTGCACGCGGCGTTCGAGGGCGTGGCAACGCTGGCGGGCGTCGATCCGGTCGTCACGTTCCGGTACCTCCTGCCGTTCTGCGCGGCGCTCGCCATCGTGGCCGCCTACGCACTCGCGACGGCGCTGACCGGCTGGCGCTCGGCCGGCTACCTGGCCGCGGCGATGACGGCGTGGGACCTGTCCTCGCTCATCAACGGCCTCGTGCTTCAGATCAACCAGCCGCCGCCGTTCTCGCTGTGGGTGCTCACCCCGGCGGCGCTGCTCCTCTTCTGGCTCGAGATCCGCCACGCCCGCCGGGCGGCGGTCGTCACCGTGTCGGTCGTCGCCGTGATCGCCTTCGTGCACCCGACGTACGCGATCCCCTGCCTGGCGATCGCCGCCGGGATCCTGGCCGGCGCGTGGAGGGCGGGCCTCCCGGGCCTTCGCGCGCCGCTCGGCACGCTCGCGGCGATGACCGCGGTCACGGGCGGCATCGCCGGCTGGATCTGGTGGGAGGCGATCCGGGGCGGCCATCGCCACCCGGTGCTGTCGCACGCGGACGAGTTCGTGATCCGGTCGGGGAAGGCGATCGTCATGTATCCGTGGGCGCCGGTGTTCGGGCGCGGATACGTGCTGCTCGCCCTGATCGCCATGGCGTGGCTCGTGCGCTACCGGCCGCTCCTGCCGGCGGTCGGCGGCACCGTCGCGTTGCTCATCCTGCTGCTCCTTCCCGGCGTGAACACCCTGCTCATCCAGGCCGTCGGGATGGGGCAGTTCCACCGCTTCTGGCAGCCGCTGCTCTGGCCGGTGGTCGGCGCGGCCGGGGCCTGCGCGCTCGGGATTGCGCTCGGGAGGTGGTCGTGGGCTGCGGCGGTCGTCGCGGCGGTCGGCTTTCACGAGGTGCGCGGCCTCGACTGGTTCTGGCACTGGCCCGTCAGCGTGGCGGTCGTCGCGGCGATCGTCGTCACGCTCGTGCGGCTGCGCCTTCCGATCCGCGACCGGCTGCCCGGCGGCGCGTCCCCGGGCGCGGTCGTGCTCGTCGCCGGCGCGCTCGCGGCGTTCGTCGCCAACTGGGGGCCGACCGTGTGGCGCGAGGCCCGGGCCGGCCCCTACCGCGGGCCGCCCGCCTACCAGACCGTCGAGTCCACCCCCGGCGCGATCGCCTTCCTGCGCGGCCTCGATGGCCCGCCGCCGGTGATCCTGGCCCAGCCCGACCGGGCCTTCGAGCTCTTCGGGCTGGCCGGGGTGCGGACGGCGACGCTGCCCGAGGCGCGGACCCGCGCGCTTCCGCACCTGAACGAGAGCGAGCGAAACCACCTCGGGCAGGCGTTCTTCTCGCCCGAGTCCTCGGATGCGCGCCGGCTTGAGGTTCTGCGCGCGCTCCACGTCCAGTACGTCGTCCTCGACCTGCGCGACCAGCCGCCGGACGTCGTCTCGACAGTTCTTCGCGATCCGGCGCTCGAACCGGTCTACCGCGACCCGAGCGACGTGCCCGCCCATCTCGGCCGCTTCGTCATCCTGCGCGTGCGGCCCTAGCCCGGCGCAGCCAGCGGCCGACCTCGGCGCGCTCCGGCACCGGCAGGCCGGCCGGGAGCAGGGCCAGGTAGGCGGCGAGCCCGGCTGCGACCGTCGCGGCGAGCGTGACCCACCATCGCCCGTCGCCCGCGAGCGCGCGGGCGGCGGCCGCCGCCGCGGCGCATCCGGCAGCGGGGATGAGGAGCCGGGCGTAGGCCGCGTCGAACGGCTGGATGCCGACCCGCCTCCACACCTGCCACAGGCGCAGCGCGTTCACGGCTGCCAGTGCCGTCGCCGAGGCGATCGCGGCTCCGGTCGGGCCCTCCGCCGACGCCAGCGGCACCGCCAGCGCGAGCAGGAGCGCGGCCGCGAGCAGGTTGTCGACCAGGTCGAGGCCGGTGAGGCCGACCATGATGAGCACGAACGCGACACCGCCGGTGGCGACGTTCACGGTCTGGCCGGCCAGCATGATCCGAAGCGGCGTCGATCCCTGGTCGTAGCCGGGCCCGAAGGCCCGCAGCGCCTCCGGGGCCGCGACGGCGAGCACGATCGCAGCCGGGAGCGTCCCCGCGAGCGCCCACCGCGTCGCCCGCTTGAAGAGCGCGTCGAGCCGGGCCCGCTCGCCGCGCGCGTGCAGGTCGGCGGCGAACGGCGCGAAGATCAGGTTCGCCGACGTCAGGAAGAGCAGGACGAGCTGGGAGACGCGGCCCGCGGCGGCGTAGGCGTCGAGCGGCGCGCCGTGGCGGTAGTGGGCGAGCACGAAGAGGTCGGCCCAGAAGAGCGCCTGTGCCAGGAGCGCGGACGGCGCGCGGGGGAGGCCGTAGGCGATCGCCGCCCGCACCTCGCTCCGGGGAGCGGGACGGTCGCCCATGCCGGCTGTGGCGGACCGCCACAGGGTGCGGGCCGCGACCGCCGCCACGAGCCAGGAGGCGCCGTAGGCGGCGACCGCGGCGTCGGTCTCACCGCCCGCCGCCACCGCCGCGGCGGCGAGGAGGATCCAGAGGACGGGCTGGCCGATCCAGAAGACGGCCAGCGTCGGGCCCATCCGCTTCATGCCGCGCGTCGCCCCGAGATAGACGTTCGCGACGGCGATGAAGGGCAGGCCGGCCGCGCCGATCGCGATCGCGCCGGCCCGGTCGCCGGTGAGCGGCGACGCCGCGGCGATCGCGGCCGCGGCCGCCACCGAGGCGACGGCCGCGACGCCGGCGCAGCGGTCGACCAGGCTCCGGAGCGTCGCGGGCCCGCCGGCTCCCTGGGCGATGGCGACGAGCCTGACCGCCGCGACGTCCATCCCGAACCGGGCGCCGGCCGAGGCCACGAACGCGACCTGGACGGCGATCGTGACGAGCGCCAGGCCGCCCGCCGGAAGCGCCCGCCCCAGCAGCACCTGCACGCCGAATGCCGCCGCCACGCCCGCCAGGAGCCCCACCACGTTGGCGGCGGTGCCGCGCAGGAGCACGCGCTCGTCGCTCACGCTCATAGTGTCTCGCGCGCCTCGGCGGGCGTCACTCGAGATAGCCGAGGCCGCGCAATCGCTCCTCGACCTCGCGTTCCTCGTCGGCGGTGAAGACGCCGGCCGCCGCCTCGGCGGGGGCGGCGCCGTCCTCGCCTTCGAGGCCGGCGGCGGCCTCGATCATCCCGGCGAAGTCGGCCAGCGAGATCTCCGACCCGTCGGCGGCCGCGGCTCCGGGACCGGCGGCGACGTAGATGCCCTCGGGCCGGTGGTCGCCGGAGAGCCAGTCCGCCGCCTCGACCATCCGGCGGGCGTGGGTCAGCGAGTAGAGCGGGGCGGCCTCGAGCAGGAGGTCAGGCGCCCGGTCGAGGTAGGGGCCGTCGAGCAGTTCCTCCTTGCGCCGCACCGCCTTGATCGGGCGGGCGCCGGTCTCGGGGTCGGTGAACTCGACGAGCGACGCGGCCACCTCGTCGCGCACGCGCTCGTAGTCCTCGGGCGCGACCCGACCCTCGGGCTCGCGTCCGCGGAGCGCGATCGAGACGCCCTCGCCGGTCGAGACGACGCTCGTGTAGGCCACCGTCCCGGCCCAGTCGACGGGCTGCGTCGGAACGGCGACCCGGCCGTGCAGGCCGAGCTTGTCGTAGGCGACGCGGGCGATCGAGCGCAGCCGCCCCCAGGCCAGGAGGCCGACCAGGCCCGAGCCGCGGCCGAGCCGCAGGTGGCCGAGGTGCTCGAGCACGCGGTTCATGTTGAGGGCGCGGGTGCAGGGCTGGTGGCCGTGGTCGGACATGAGCACGACCGTGTCGCCGTCGCCGGTCCGCTCGACCAGCGTCCCCAGCTCGCGGTCGAGCATGCGGTAGACGTCGCGCACGCGCTCGGCGACCGGCGAGGCGGCGACCTCGGCGTGGCGGGGATGGCCGGGGTGGACATATTCGAGCAGGCAGTGCTGGATGCGGTCGGGCGAGACGAAGACCAGGCACGCCGCGTCCCACTCCTCGGAGTCCAGGAGCCGGCGCATCGCCTCGGCGCGGGCCGCGCTGATCCGCTCGACGTCCTCGACGAGCTCGACCGGCCGCCCGCGGAAGGTCGTCCATGAGCCGCCGTTGATGGGCCAGCCCAGGCTCGGCCCGATCTCGGCGGGGCGGCTGAAGGTGGCGCCGCCGGGGATGACGCCGCCGGCGATCGCGACGCCGTTCACGTCCGGGGGCGGGTAGGTCAGCGGGATGTTGGCGATGACGACCCGCTTGCCCGCCGCCGACAGCCGCTCGGGCCAGGTGGGCGCGAGGATCGACCGCGACGAGACGGGCATGCGCCGGCTCGCGCCGGGCTGGTGCTCGAGGATGTCGAAGACGCCGTGCCCGGCCGGGTCGCGCCCGGTCAGGAAGGTCGGCCAGGCCGCCCACGAATGCGACGGCGTGCACGACCGCGACACGCCGCGCCGCCCGCGCTCGACGAGCGCGCGCAGGTTCGGGAGCTCGCCCGCGGCGAGCAGCGGGTCCAGGATGTCCCAGTCCGCCCCGTCCCATCCGACCACGAGTATCCGGTTGGCCACGGGCGGTGAGGATAGTCGCAGGGACGGGGTCAGACCCCGCATCGGACCGGTGCACGCTCTTGTTGCCGAGTCGTTGCGGTCCGCCCCGCCGCCACGGCGCCCGGTTGGCTACGGTCGGCTCATGTCGAGAGCGCTGCGACGCCAGGAGGCCGGTGCGACGTATCACCTGATGAGCCGTGGCGTTCGCAAGCTGCCGATCTTCACGACCGACGAGGACCGGTTGATGTTCCTGCGCATCCTGGCCGAAACGGTGCGGGTGTTCGGATGGCGATGCTGGGCCTACTGCCTGATGACGAACCACTACCACGCCTTGGTGGTCACGCCTGAGCCGAACGTCGGCAAGGGGATGAAGCGTCTGAACGGGCTGTACGCGCAGAATTTCAATCAGAGACACGGATTCCGCGGCCACCTGTTTGAAGACCGGTACCGCTCCGTCGACATTGTGACCGACGAGCAGTTCGTCACAGTCCTTCAATACGTCGTCCTGAATCCCGTCCGGTCCGGCATGTGCGCCGGGCCCGACCAGTGGCCGTGGTCGAGCTACCGGGCGACGGTCGGAGCGGTGCCGGCGCCGCGATTTCTCGATGTGCCGGGGGTGCTGCGGTGGTTCGACGCCGACCACGCCCGCGCACGCCAGCTCTACCGAAGCTCGGTGTACTCGCGCCTTGAGCTGCGCCGCGCGGCCGGCGAGTCCGCGGCCGCCGCCGGGTAGGCGTCACGCCTTCGCCACGGCCGTGTCACGCCCGCCGATGCGGGGTCTGACCCCGGGTCCGGCCCGCGACTAGCCTTTCGCGGATGTCAGTGCTCCCGGACACGGCCGTCGTCGAGGCGGGGCGGCTGTGCGTCGGCGGTGTCGCGCTGCCGGAGCTGGCACGCGAGCACGGGACGCCGCTGCACGTCTACGACGAGGCCACCCTGCGCGCCCGGGCGCGGGCCTACCGCGAGGCGCTGGCCGCCTACCCGGGGAGCGCGCGGGCGGTCTACGCGTGCAAGGCCAACGCGACCGTCGGCCTGCTGCGCGTGCTGCTCGACGAGGGGATGGGGATGGACGTCGCCTCGGAGGGCGAGCTCGCCCACGCCCTGGCCGCGGGCGCGGCGCCGGAGAGGATCGTCGTCCACGGGAACAACAAGTCCGACGCCGACGTGCGCGCCGCCGTCGCGGCCGGGGCCGGCCTCGTCGTGGCCGACCACATCGCCGAGCTCGACCAGGTCGAGCGGATCGCGGCGGAGGTGGACGTCGTCCAGCCCGTCCTGCTCCGCGTCACGCCCGGCATCGCCGCCGACACCCACGCCAAGATCCAGACCGCCCACGCGGCCTCGAAGTTCGGGATGGCGCCTGCTGAGATCGCCCAGGCGGTGGAGCGCGCCGGCGTCTGCCCGCACCTGCGCCTCGACGGCCTCCACGTGCACCTCGGCTCGCAGATCCGCGATCTCGACACCTACCTCCACGCCGTGGACTGGCTGGCGCGCTTCGAGCCGGCGCGGCGGCTGCGCGTCCTCGACCTCGGCGGCGGCCTCGCCATTCCGTACACGGATGACGAGGACGTGCCCGACCTGCGGGCGGCGGTGGCGGCGACGGCCGCCGCGGTGGCCGAGCGCTTCGACCCCCGTCCCGAGCTGGTGCTCGAGCCGGGCCGCTCGGTCGTCGGCACGTGCGGTGTCACGCTCTACACGGTCGGGGCGGTGAAGCGGACGGCCGCGGGCATCACCTACGTCGCGGTCGACGGTGGCATGTCGGACAACCCGCGCCCCGTGCTCTACGGCGCGCGCTACCAGGCCTGGATCGCCGACCGGGCCGACGCTGAGCCGGACGGGATCTACGCCGTCGCCGGCAAGCACTGCGAGTCGGGCGACGTCCTGATCGAGCGCGCGCCGCTCCCGGCTCCGCGGCCGGGCGACGTCCTCGCGGTCGCCGCGACCGGCGCCTACTCGGCCAGCATGGCGTCGAACTACAACGGCCTACCCCGGCCCGCGGCCGTCCTCGTCGCGGACGGTCACGCCCACGGCATCGTCCGCCGCGAGACGCTGGACGATCTGCTCGCCGCGCAGATCGGCTGAAGTTCGGGCGCTCCCGAGCCGATATTCACCGTGAATGAGCCGTGCGCTTTCACGCTCGCTCGCGGTGGTCGCCCTGCTCGCCGTGGTCTCGGCCGCGCTCGTCGTGGTCACGCCGTCGCTTGCCCGCATCGTGAGCCCCGGCGCGCCGCACCGCACCCAGCGGCCGAGCTGGCTCTGGGAGAGCCACGTCTACGGCGGCACCACCGCGGCCGCGAAGCCGCGCGGCAGGCACGGCCGGCGCCCGTACAAGCCGCCGGTCGACCGCTGGTCTCAGCCGTAGCGGACGAGCCCGACGTGGTTCGCCTGGGCGATCTTGGTCGCGTCGGCGAACCGGTAGACGAGCAGGTTTCCGGTCTGCCTCCCCGGAGCCGGGAAGGCGAGCGTCCCCGTGGCCGACTGCCCGGGTGCGATCGTCACCCCGATCAGCGGGTGGTCGACCTGCGCCGCCGGCGCCGCCAGGAACGCGTGGTTCTTCGAGTCGAGGAGCCAGATCTGCGTCGGCGCCACGGTCTGGGCCACGCCTGACGCGTTCGTGATCGTGAGCCGCACGACCCCGAAGATCGTCGTCCCTGGCGGCAGCGGCGCGCCGAGGCCCTTCGACCACTCGATCCCGTCGACCTTGACCGACACGTCGTCGAGCACGAGCTTCGACCCGAGCGGCGCGACGGTGTAGACCTTGCCGTCCGTGTAGGTGACGGTGCCGGAGACGGGGAGCGTCGACGACGGCGGCGCCGTGTTCGAGCCGCCCGACGACGCCGATCCGCCGCCGGAGCAGCCGGCCGCCGCGAGGGCGGCGGCGAGGAGCGTGATTCCGATTCGCCTCACGCGTCCGCCTCGTCCTCGACCTGCCGGCGCAGCTCGGCGACCGACAGGCCCTCGAGCGAGAGGAAGATGAACCCGATGCCGACGCCCAGGGCCGCCTCGATCAGCTGGAGCCCGATCGAGAACGTGAGCGCCAGGTCGCTCGACACCGGGTAGAGAACGCTCAGGCCGCCGGCGGTCGCGCCCTGGAACACGCCGAGGTTCCCGGGGGTGATGGGGAACAGCTGCACCAGGTTCGAGGCCAGGAAGACGACCCCGGCCGCGCCGAGGCCCTCGTCGATCCCGTAGGCTCGAAGCGCCCAGTAGATGCCGGCGAGCTGCATCACCCAGCTGATGGTCGCCGTGACGAGGCCCCAGGCCAGGAGGCGCGGGCGGCGGAAGATCGCCTGGCCCTCCTGAAGCGCCCTCATCGTCGAGGTGAAGCTGATGCCGAGCAGGTGCCACCAGCGCTCGACGTACTGCGCGGTCGGGACCATCCGCCGGCGCTGGATCCGGCCTGCGACCTCGATCCCGGCCGCCACCAGCCCGACGAAGAGCACGACGCCCGAGAGCACCGCCAGCAGGCGGACGGCCTGCTGGGGCACCGGCGTGAACACGACGACGCCGAGCAGCACGCCCACCAGCATGATCCCGCTCAGGATCTGCTCGGTCACGAGGGTGCCGACAAGCGTCGTGACCGGCACCGGCTGGTCACGGGCCACGAGCTTTCGCCGCAGCACCGACACCCGGGCCACCTCGCCGAGCCTCGCGATCAGGACGGTGTTCAGCAGGAACCCGATGAAGATCGGCGGCACGACGTCGCGGATGGGCACCTCGAGGCGGCGGCCGCTGTCGTCGGCCGGGACGGCGTCGATCGCCGCCTTCCATGTGAGCGCCTTGGCGGCGACCGATCCGAGGTTGGCGAGGAGCGCCGCGAGCACGAACACCGGGTCGGCCTCGGTGAAGACGTCGGCGATCACCTGGAGCGAGTAGCGCTGCGACACCAGCAGGACGAGGGCCGCGACGACCACGGCGAACGCGCCCGCCTTGAGCGCCGTGCGCCGCTGTGGCCGAAGCTCGTCCGCAAGCTCCGACACCGTCACCGGCTCGAGGCCGCGCTCGCGCGCCGACGCCACGATGTGAGCCACCGCCTCGACGGTCTGCCCGCGGTCGCCACCCTGGCCGGACCCGTCGCCGTCGTGCAGGAGCAGGATGGCGCCCGGCCGCAGCACGTTCCGGCACCGGGCGACGATCGCCTCGACACCCGGGCGGGCCGTGTCGAACACCGCCCCGTGCCAACCCACCATCCGGTAGCCCTCCTGGCCGGCGACCGCCGAGACGAACGGGTTTCTGAACCCGTGCGGCGCGCGGAAGAGCTTCGCCGCGTTGCCGTCGACCGCGTCGGAGAGGGCGCTCTCGGCAGCCCGGAACTGGTGCACGATGGCGCGCGGCCCTGCGAAGACGAGCAGGGAGTGGTCGTCGCCGTGGCTTGCGAGCTCGTGGCCCTCGGCGACGATCCGGCGGGCGATGTCGGGATGGGCCCGCACCTGGCGGCCGAGCGCGAAGAACGTGGCCCGCGCGCCGGCGTCGCGCAGCGCGTCGAGCACGCCGGGCGTCCACTCCGGGCTGGGCCCGTCGTCGAAGGTGATCGCGACCATCGGCCGGGCCGTCGAGCCGACTCCGACGACCTTGCCGAAGAGACGCGCGTTCGGCGTGAACGTCGCCCACGCCACGGCCATGAGGACGAGCACGGCGACGGCGACCACGACCTCTCCCGGCGGGCCGCCGATCTCCTTCCCGAGCACCGCCGCCGCCGTCAGCCAGACGGCGGCCGCGATCACGAAGCGAACGAGGACGTCGCGCTTGCCCATGCAGGTCTGACTCCGGCGAGCAGGTCGTCGTAGTAGGTCTCGAGCTTGGCGGCCACCCGCGGCCAGGCGTACTGATCGAGGGCGGTGCGGCGGCCCGCCTCGCCCATCCGGCGGCGCTCAGCGGGGTCGTCGAGGAGCCGTCCGACGGCGGCCGCGAAGCGCTCCGCGTCGTCGGCCGGGTGCACGAGGTGGCCCTGGACGCCGTCCTGCATCAGGAGCTGGAACCCCGAGATGCGGCTGGCGACGACCGGCACGCCGCAGCTCATCGCCTCGAGCAGCACCATCCCGAACGACGCCCGGTTGCAGGGCGTGCAGAAGACGTCGCCGGCGACGAGGTGGTTCGGGCGGCTGCGGTTGAGGCGGCCCGCGAAGTGGACGTGCGGGCGCTGCGCGTCGGTGAGCTGGTGCTCGTACCTGGGCCGAAGCGGCCCGTCGCCGACCACGACGAGGCGCACGTCTCCTCGCGCCTCCTGGAGGATGCGGTGGGCCTCGATCATCGTGCCGAGCCCGTTTCGAGGATCGAACCGGCCGACGAAGACGATCGTCCCGGCCTCGCTCCCGAGGCCGGGCGCCGGCTCGGCGCCCGGCGAGAAGTGGTCGGCGTCGATGCCGTTCGGGATCACGTCGTATGCGTAGGGGTAGTAGGGCACGAGCGAGCCGATGCAGGCCTCCGACACGCAGATCCGCCCGTCGAGCCGCTCGATCCACGGCCGCGTCCACTCGGCCAGGATGTCCATGCCCAGGGTCTGCGGGAACACGCTGTGAAATGTGGCGACGACCACCGCGTCGTCGGGGGCGTTGGCGATCGCCCAGGCCGGAAACGGCGGGTTGTACGGGGCGTGCACGTGGATGACGTCGAAGCCGCGGTCGCGGAAGAAGTCGCGGAGCTTCCGCCCGAGCCATGGGCCGAGCGTGTGCAGCGTCTGGGCGTTGTTGCCCCATCGCGGCACGTAGAGCGGCACCGCCGATCCCAGCCGCGCGATCTCGAACGTCGGCTCCGGGACGGGCATCGCGTCGTCCTCCACCGGCGGCGTGCGCAGGATCCGCCCGGTCACCACCGTCACCTCGTGCCCGAGCGCCTGGAGCCCGCGCGCCTGGCCGTCGACGTGCTCGGTGATGCCGCCCAGCGACGGGTAGTAGAAGTCGGTGACGATGGCGATCCGCACGGCGAGTGATCGTAACCCAGGGCCTCTCACTGGCACTCTCGGCCCCAGTGCGCCAGGGTGCCGTCGGTATACTGGACTTGGATGCCGATCTACGAGTACCGATGCCAGAACGACCACCGGTTCGAGGTGCTCCAGAAGTTCTCCGACGAGGCCCTGACCGAGTGCGAGGTGTGCGGCGCGCCCGCATCCCGCGTGCTGCACCCGGTCGCCATCCACTTCAAGGGCTCGGGGTTTTACTCGACCGACTACGGCAGGCGGAAGAAGGCCGGCTCGGAGGGCAAGTCCGACGGCTCGAGCGACGGCAAGTCGTCCGAGAAGTCCGAGAAGAAGAGCTCCGAGGGCGGAAGCAGCGAGCCCAAGAAGGCTGCTGAGGCGTAGCGGCGGTCCTCGTCACCGGGGCGACGGGCCAGGTCGGAGGGCAGGCGGCCCGGGACCTGGTCGCCGCGGGATTGCAGGTTCGGGCGCTGGTGCGAGACGCGTCGCGTGCACGCCTTCCCGGGGTTGAGATCGTGCAGGGGAGCTTCGAGGACGACGCGTCGCTCGCCCGCGCGGTGGACGGAGTCGAAACGATGCTGCTCGCCGGCCGGGACGGCCCCGGCGCCGTCTCGCAGCACCGCCGGGTGCTCGCGCACGCCCGCCGGGCCGGCGTGTCGCACGTCGTCAAGCTCTCGGCGATCGGCGCGTCGGCGGCCTCGCCGATCGCCCTCATGCGAGAGCACGAGGAGGTCGAGGAGCTCGTGCGGGAGAGCGGAGCCAGCTTCACGCTCCTGAAGCCTCACCTCTACATGCAGAACCTGCTTCGGGCTGCCGACGCCGTTCGCCGCGACGGCGTGCTGGCCGCGCCGATGGGCTCGGGCCGCTACCCGCTCGTCGACACCCGTGACGTCGGCGCGGCGGCGGCCGTCGTGCTGGCGGATCCTGCTGCCCACGCCGGTGCGACGCACCGCCTCACCGGGCCGGAGGACACGGCCTATGCCGATGTCGCGGCGGCGATCGCCGCCGTCGCCGGCCGCGCGTGAAGTACGAGGCCGTCGAGCCGGGCGCGTACGAGGCGCGGCTCCTGGCAGCTGGGCTTCCGGCCTGGCGCGCGTTCGACCTCGCGCACATCGCGGCGGCGTATGCCGGGGCGGACCGCGAGGTGACGCCGGCCCTGGGTGCGCTGCTCGGGCAAACGCCCCGGTCGCTCCCGGAGTTCCTCGCCGATCACGGCGCCGCCTTCCGGCCGGCCCACTCGTAGACCGAGCCCTCGTGGATGGCCGCGTAGACGTCGTCGCGCGTGCGGTTGGCCTCCTCGGCGGTGAGCGTCCGTGTCGGATGGCGCAGGACGAGCCGGACGAGCACGTTCTTCTGCCCGGAGCGAAGCCCGATTCGTGCGACGGCCTGCGGCGGCAGCTCCGCCGCAGGCGTCTCGGCGAGCACCCTCAGCTCCTCGACGGCCTCCAGCGCCGCGGGCTCGACCCGCTCGCGGATGCGGTCCCCGAGCTCCTCGGGCGTCAGGCCGGCGGCGACGGCGATCGAGAGGTCGCGCCGCGTCGGCGGCATCGCGCTCACCCGCCGGTAGGGCTCGAGGTCGAGCATCTGGCGGGCCACCCGCGGATCGGTCGAGCGCAGGAGCCGGATGTCGGGGATGCCCTTGCGCAGCATGAGCGCGCGGTCGAGGCCGAGGCCGAGCGCGAGCCCCGACCTTTCGGCCGGATCGAGCCCGCCGGCACGAAGGACGTGGTCGGCGGCCATCCCGCACTCGAGCAGCTCCACCCACTCGCCGTCCACCTCGACCTCGACCTCGCGGCCGCCGGTCGTATAGGGATGAGAGGCGGGAAGGATGCGGTGGCGGGCGCCCGGCACGACCGCCGCGACGACGAGGTCGATCATCTCGTCCAGGTCGGCCGGCGTCAGCCGCCCGCCGCGGCGCACCCGCCACAGGTCGAGCTGGTGCGGCTCGCCGACATGGAGGCGGTCGACGACGTCGCGCCGGTAGACCAGGCCCGGGCATGCGGCGACGAGGTCGTCCGGCCCGTCGCCGCCGGCGAGCGCGCGGAGCGCCGCCGGCACCGCCGAGGTCATGTGCGATCGCAGCAGCCGCTCGCCGTCCAGATAGCGGGTGTAGCGGGCCTCGCGGGCGGGCGCGCCGGGCGGATACCCGAGCGCCTCGTAGTTCTCTCGAATCGTGACGACGGGGCTCGACCGGTGCACGAGCACGGGGCAGCCCCACGCTCGCTCGAGGGCCTGGCAGATCGCCCCGGCGACGAGCTGCATGGCGTGGGGACCCGCGGCCGGGTCGGTCAGGTCGCGCAGCGAGCGCGCGCGGTCGAGCTGCTCTTGGGTGATGACGGAACGCATCGGAGTCCTCCAGGGACGGCGGAGACAGGGAGCGGGAACGCCCCGGCCGCCGTGCGGCTGAGAGGAACGCGATGCGTCCGGCTACGAGCGCCGGGCGAGCGCCGCCACCCCAGCCTGCGGCCGGGGCGGGAGAAATCGTCTGGCGCTCGTGGGGATCACGATTCGAAGTCTAGAGCGCGACCCGGCAGGCTCACGCACCCAACCGCTCGTGGCGACGGCGAAGACCGCGTTCTTCGCCGTCCCGCCCCAGGCCAACCGCCGGCCCTGAAGGAGGGGGCTCGCGGGGGAACCCTGGGTTCCCCCGCGTTACTGGACGGTGCAGCCGGGCGCGTAGAGCTGGCCCTTGGGCGCGGGCTGAGGCGCGGAGTCGCCGAGGAACATCTGGACGATCGCCGCGTTCTGCTCGCTCGATTGGAGCACGTCCTGGCCGCCGAGGACGAGCGGCGTCCCGCCCAGGTGGCACTGGAGCGTCCGCCCGGCCCGGAACTTGATCCAGCCCATCCCGATCAGCTCGTTCGCAGAGAGGTCGGTCGCGAGCGGCTTGGCGACCGCCTCGCCGATGGACGGCAGGTGCAGCAGGCTCGACGGCTTGACGACCTCGTGCATGAGCGCCTGGAGCACCCGCTGCTGGCGCTCGGTGCGGGAGATGTCGGAATCGGCGGCGTTCGTCGTGTGGCGGATGCGGGCGTAGGCGAGGGCGCGGCGGCCGTCCAGGTGGATCGACCCCTTGCCGAACTGCCAGCTGTTGCCGTCGAAGTTCTGCGACGACACGAGCTTGGTCGGGTTCACGATCGTGATCCCGCCGAGCTGGTCGATCAGGTCGCGGAAGCCCGTGAAGTCGACCAGGACGACGTGGTTCACCTTGAGGTCGGTGAGCCGGTTCACCGTGCGGATGAGCAGTGGCGGCCCGCCGAACGCGAAGGCAGCGTTGATCTTGTTGGTGCCGTGGCCCGGGATCGGCACGTAGAGGTCACGCGGGATCGAGAGCATCGAGATGAGGTGATGGCCCGGGTCGGTGCGGACGAGCAGGATCGAGTCGGCCCGGGCCCCGGAGGTCGCGCTCTTGCCGCGGCTGTCGGACCCCATGACGAGGCTGATCTGGGGGCTGCGCAGGATGTTGCCCGCCGGAGCGAGCGCCGCCTTCGTCCGCTTGTCGATGCGCTTGTTGGCCCGCGCCACCTCGTCGGAGAACGACCGGTAGCCCAGGTAGAGCCAGAACACGAAGAGCAGGAGGACGACCGGGATCCCGATCGCGAGGACGCGCCGCCAGCGCCGCCTCCAGAACCCCGGCCCCGTGCCGGAACCGCCCGGCGGAGGCGGCTCCGCGACCCGGCGCCCGGGCAGCGGTTCGGGGCGGGGGCGCATGTCGGGGGCGGGCATGCCCTCGGGCGTCGGTGCGCGCGGCGGCGCCGACGCGGACGCGGACCGTCCGGAGAAGTCGAACCGCGCGGCGTCCGCGTCGTCGCTCCCTCCGGCCCGGCCCCCGCGATACGTCCTGTACGGCTTTCGGGGCTTCGGCTCGGGCGCCATCTCGCCGTTTTATGGTACCCACGATGATGAATTCCTCCTTGGGGCCCGTCGTGGGCGTCGACCTGGGCGGGACGTCCGTGAAGGCGGCGCTCGTGTCCGGCGAGCTCGAGCTGCTCGCCCGCGACTCCGCGCCGACCGACGTCTCGGACGGGGACCGGCTCCTCGGCACGATCGAGCAGCTGGTGCGCCGGATCGCCGCCGGCCACGACGTGGCGGCCGTCGGTTTCGGCCTCCCGTCGCAGATCGACCAGCGCCGCGGGATCGTGGCCGACTCGATCAACGTGCCGATCACCGACGTCCCCTTCGAATCCGAGATGCGCCGCCGTCTGGGCCTCGGGGTGAAGCTCGACAACGACGCCAACGTGGCGGCCCTGGCGGAGGCCCGGATCGGCGCCGGCAAGGGCCGCGACAACGTGATCATGATCACGCTCGGGACCGGCGTGGGCGGCGGCATCGTGCTCGACGGACGCGTGTACCACGGCGCCACCGGCTACGGCGGAGAGCTCGGGCACATGGTGATCGACGAGAACGGGCCGCCCTGCCAGGGCCACTGCCCCAACCACGGCTGCCTCGAGAGCCTGGCATCGGCCGCGGGCGTGCGCCTGGCGGCGGAGCAGATCGCGGCCGAGCGTCCCGGCGGCACGCTCGCCGAGGCGGTCCGGAAGGGCGGTGCAGCCGAGGTGCACGCGGTCATCGACGGCGCGCTCGCCGGCGACGCCGACTGCGTGGACGCGCTCGCAATCGTGGGGCGCCACCTGGGCGTCGGGATCGCGAACTACGTGAACATCTTCAACCCGGACGTGGTCGTCGTGGGCGGGGGGATCATGTCCGCCGGTGAGCTCCTCCTCGGCGTCGCCCGGGAGGAGGCCGGCCGGCGGGCGCTTCGGCCGCCCTGGCGCGAGGTCGAGGTCGTGGCCGCCGAGCTCGGGAACGACGCCGGCGTGCTGGGCGCCGCCGCGCTCGTCCTGTGAGCGGCGCGCTCGTCGTCTGCCCGACCCCGATCGGCAACCTCGGCGACGTCACGCTGCGCGCGCTCGACGAGCTGCGCTCGGCCGCCGTGATCGCCTGCGAGGACACCCGCCGCACGCTGAGGCTGCTCGAACGCCACGGCATCGCCGCGCCGCGCGTGTCGCTCACCGAGCACAACGAGGCCGCCCGGATCCCGGTCCTGCTCGAGCGGGTCCGGGCCGGCGAGCGGGTCGCGCTCGTCTCGGACGCCGGCACGCCGACCGTGTCCGATCCCGGCGCGCGGCTCGTGGCGGCCGCCGCCGCGGCCGGCCTCCCGGTCGAGGTGCTCCCGGGGGCGTCGGCCGTGACGACAGCGGCGACGGCGTCGGGCCTGGCGGCCGCCGGCTTCGCCTTCTGCGGGTTCCTCCCGCGGACAGCCGCGGGCATCGGCGCGCTCCTCGACCGCCTCGACGCCGCCGGGCTCGCGGTGGTGGCGTTCGAGTCGCCCCGCCGGCTTCCCGCGACCCTGCGCGCGCTGGCCGGGCGCGACCCGGGACGCGAGGCGGCGGTTTGCCGCGAGCTGACCAAGCTGCACGAGGAGGTGCGCCGCGGCACGGTCGCCGAGCTGGCCGGGCACTACGCCTCCGCGCCGAAGGGCGAGGTGACGCTCGTCCTGGCTCCGGCGGCGCCCGGCGGCGGGCGGCTCGATCCCGCCGGCGAGGCGCTCGCGGAGCTCGCCGAGGCCCTCGGCAGCCGCCGCGCCGCCTCCCTGGCGGCGCGGCTCACCGGTCTACCTCGGAACCGCCTCTATGCCGCGATCACGCGCGCGAGGCGCTGACCACGTCGTCGGTCATCTCGGTCCGGCACGACGCGCAGACCATCCGATCGTGGAAGGGCTGGAGCGCGCGCCTGCCGCCGCAGAACACGCACGCGTCGTGCGGCTTCGAGAGGACGATCGTGTCCCCGCGCACGCTGATCTCCAGCGGGTCGCGGATCTCGATCCCGAACCTCCGCCGGATCTCGACCGGGATGACGATCCTGCCGAGGTCGTCGACCCGGCGGACGACCCCTCCGGTCTGCCCGGCGCGAATCCGCGTCGGCTGTTTCACTGCATTCATTCTGACCCTCGCCATCTTCTTCTAGGATGGAGCCCGGATCCCAGGATAACCCCGAAACTGCCCGACCTGACATCTCCTTACAAAAAACATGCCGTTCTCTGTCACTACGCCCATCTACTACGTCAATTCGGACCCGCACCTGGGCCATGCGTACACCACCGTGGCCGCCGACGTGCTGGCCCGGCATCACCGCCAGCGGGGCGAGCAGGTCTTCTTCCTCACGGGCACCGATGAGCACGGCGCCAAGGTGCAGCGGGCGGCCGAGGAGGCGGGCCTCACGCCGAAGGAGTTCTGCGACCGGGTGTCGGCCCGGTTCCGCGACCTGGTCGCACAGCTGAACGCGACCAACGACTACTTCATCCGCACGACCGACCCCGAGCACGAGGCCCGGGTGCAGGAGTTCCTCGTGCGGCTGCGCGACGCCGGCCACCTCTACGAGGACACGTACGCCGGCCTCTACTGCACCGGCTGCGAGCAGTTCTACGCCGAGAGCGACCTCGAGCAGCCGGGGAACGTGTGCCCGCTGCACAAGCGGCCGGTCGACTGGCTCGAGGAGGAGAACACCTTCTTCCGCCTGTCGGCGTTCACCGGGAAGCTGCTCGAGCTCTACGACCGCGACCCCGAGTACGTCGTACCGCGCACCCGCTACAACGAGGCCCGCTCGCAGATCGAGGCCGGCCTGAACGACCTCTCGGTCAGCCGGGCGTCGGTGAGCTGGGGGGTGCCGCTGCCGTGGAAGCCGGACCAGACGATCTACGTGTGGGTCGACGCGCTCCTGAACTACCACACGGCCCTCGAGTACGGCACGGGCGCCGACGTCTCCGCCACGTTCTGGCCCTCGATCCACCTCCTGGGCAAGGACATCCTGCGGCTGCACTGCGTGCTGTGGCCGGCGCTCCTGCTCGCCGCCGGCTATGAGCCGCCGAAGAAGCTCTTCGTCCACGGCTACCTGACCAGCGGCGACCAGAAGATGTCGAAGTCGCTCGGGAACGTGATCGACCCGCTCCGGGTGATCGCCGACCTCGGCGCCGACCCGCTGCGCTTCTACGTGCTGCGCGAGGTGCAGTGGGGGCAGGACGGGAGCGTGACCCGTGAGGCGCTCGACCGCCGCTACGAGGGCGAGCTCGCCAACGACCTCGGGAACCTCGTCTCGCGGACGACGGCGATGATCGCCCGCTACCGCGAGGGCCGGGTACCCGAGGGCGAGACGGCGCTCGATCCCGTGCACGAGCGGGTCGGCGAGCGGTTCGCGGCGCTCGACCTGACCGGCGCGCTGGAGGAGATCTGGACGCTCGTGCGCGCCGCCAACCGCTACGTCGAGGACACGGCGCCGTGGGCCCTTCATCGAAGCGACGACCCGGAGGATGCGCGCAGGCTCGACACCGCGCTCTACACGCTCGCCGACGCCGTGCGCGCGCTGGGCGTCATGCTCCACGCCTACATCCCCGAGTCGGCCGAGCGGATCCTGGCCGCCGTGGGCGAGCCGGGGGCGACGGGCTGGGACCGGGCCGGGCTGGGACTGACCGCGGCGGGCACCGCGGTCGAGCAGCCGCCGCCGCTCTTCCCGCGTCTGGCCGCCGCCGGCGCGTGATCGACACCCACGCGCATCTCGAGATGTGCGACGGGGAGCCCGAGGATGTCGTCGGGGCGGCGGCCGCGGCCGGCGTGACCCGGGTCCTCACCGTCGGCCGCGAGCAGGCGGTCGCGCTCGCGGAGCGGATCCCGGGCGTGTGGGCGATCGTCGGCGTCCACCCGCACGAGGCGGCCGAGGTCGCCGACCCGGCGGCGGCCGTCCGCGAGCTCCTGGGACATCCGCGCGTCGTCGCGGTCGGCGAGTGCGGGCTCGACTTCTACCGCGACCACGCGCCCCGCGACGACCAGCGGCGCGCCTTCGCGGCCCAGATCGAGGTGGCCAACGACGCCGGACTCCCCCTCGTGATCCACACCCGCGCCGCCGACGACGAGACCTTCGCGATGCTCGAGACGGCGCGGGTGCCCGTCCTCCTGCACTGCTTCGGATCCGTCGCGCGGCTGGACGACGCGCTCGAGCGCGGCTACTTCGCGTCGTTCGCCGGGAACGTGGCGTATCCGAAGGCCGGCGACCTGCGCGAGGCCGCCCGGCGAATGCCCAGAGATCGCATCCTGGCCGAGACCGACGCTCCCTACCTGGCCCCGCCGCCGCACCGCGGCCGTCCCAACCAGCCCGCCTACGTGATGCGCACGCTCGAGGTGCTCGCCTCCGAACGCGGGGTCGACCCGGCGGCGCTGGAGGCGCAGATCGACGCCAACGCCACGCGCCTCTTCGGGCTGTGAGCGAAGCTCGGGACAGGCGGGCCACCGGCCCCACGGGGTCGCAGGTCACGCTTGCGCGGATGCGCGAGTTCGGGATCCGCCCCGACCGCGACCTCGGCCAGCACTTCCTCCTCGATGACAACGTGCTCGAGGTGGCCGGCCGGCTGCTCCCGCTCTCGGACGACGACGTCGTGGTCGAGGTCGGCGCGGGCCTCGGCGTGCTCACGGCCTGGCTCGCCCGCAGGGTGGCGTTCGTCCACGCCGTCGAGATCGACCGCCGGCTTGAGCCCGCCCTCGCTGCGACGCTCGCCGGCGCGGAGAATGTCCACGTCGTCTGGGCCGATGCGGCCCGGCTCGACCTGGGCGCGCTCGACCCGCCGCCCGGCGTCCTCGTCGCCAACCTGCCCTACAACGTCGCGACGCCCGTGATCGTGCGCGCGCTGCCCGCGATCCGGGAGTTCTGCGTGATGGTGCAGCGCGAGATCGCCGACCGGCTCTTCGCGCAGCCGGGGACGAAGGCGTACGGCGCCGTGTCGGTGCTGGTCCAGCTGGCCTGCGAGCGGATCGGCCGCCGGCCCGTGTCGCGCAGGGTGTTCGCGCCCGAGCCGAACGTCGACTCCGCCCTGATCGCGTTCCGCCGCCGGCCCGGTGCCGCGTTCGGCGAGGAGTGGGAATGGACGTCGCGGGTCGTCCACGCCGCGTTTGCCCACCGCCGAAAGACGCTCGCCAACAGCCTGGCCCTGTCGGGCCTCCCGGCGCCCCCGGCCGAGCTGGCCGGCCTGCGGGCCGAGCAGCTCCCGCCCGAGCGGCTGGCGCAGCTGGCCCGGGAGCTGCGATGAGGGTGCGCGCCCCCGCCAAGGTGAACCTGTCCCTGCGGCTGGGGCCGCTACGGCCGGACGGCTACCACCGGGTGACGACCCTCGTCCAGGCGATCGACCTCTACGACGAGCTCGACCTGGAGCCCGGGGACGAGACCGCCGTCGAGGGCTTTCCGGACGACACGCTGGTGGCGGCGGCGCTGGACGCCTTGGGCGAGACCCGGCGCGTCCGGCTTGAGAAGCGCATCCCGGTCGCGGCCGGGCTGGGCGGCGGCTCGTCCGACGCCGCCGCGGTCCTGCGCGCGCTCCGCGGCGAGCGCACGCCGAACGAGCTCCACGAGCTGGCGCGGGCGATCGGCACCGACGTCCCGTTCTTCCTGAGCGGCGCCGAGACCGGGTTCTGCACCGGCCGCGGCGACCGGGTGCACGCCCTGCCGGAGTTCCCGCGCGGGCACGCCTTCGTCATCGTGCCCGCCGCGGAAGGGCTCTCGACTCGCGACGTCTACGCCGCCGCGACGCCCAACCCGGCGTTCCGGGCGTTCGAGGGCGAGCTGATCCGGCGCATGCACACCGTGCGCCGCGTCGAGCACGTCGCCGAGCTGATGGCCAACGACCTCGAGGCGGCCGCGCTCGGCCTGCGGCCCGAGGTCGCGGACACGCTCGCAGCGCTGCGCGAGGCGGGTGCGCTCCGGGCTCAGGTGACCGGCTCCGGACCGACCGCGTTCGGCCTCTTCCCGCACCGTGAGGCCGCCGAGGATGCGGCCGCCGGCATCCCCGGGGCGCTTGCAGCCTCGCCGGTATGATCCGTTTATGGCACCCTGGAACGTCTCGAGCGACGCGCTGACGATCGAGCAGAAGCCGGGCCGCTCGCCCTCGCGGTGGCTGCGACAGAACAGCCTGCGCATCGCGGTCATCCTCGGGTTGGTCGAGGCCGTCGTGGCCTGGGCCGAGGGCTTCCGCATCGTGATGATGCTGGTCGGCGTGCTGTCGGTGCTCGCCTACCTGAACGTCCGCCACCGGCTGCCGAACGCCATCCGCAGGCCGGTCTGGATCGTCGTCACCGCCCAGGCGGTCGCGGGGATCCTGCTGCCTGCGATCTACGTCGGCATCGGGATCGCGATCGTGGTCGCCGGGATCATGCTGCTGATCCTGTTCCTGGTCATGCTCGGCGACCTGCGCCGCTCGTAACGGCCTAGAAGAGCGCGTCGATCTCGGCCAGAGTCTCCGCGGCGAGCCCGATCCCGCCCGCCGCCGAGTTGGCGCGGGCGTTCCCGGCCGAGAGCGTGCCGCAGATCGCCCCGGTGACACCGGGCTGGTGCAGCACCCAGGCGATCGCCAGCTGGGCGGTGGTGACGCCGAGCCGCTCCGCGATCGCCGCCAGCCGCTCCACCCGCGGCACCGCTCCGGCGAGCCGCTCCGGCGTGAACTCCTCGCGGCGCCAGTCGTTCTCGGGGAAGGTCGCGTCGGCGGCGATCCGCCCCGTGAGAAGCCCCGACGCGATCGGCGAGAACGCCAGGTAGCCGATGCCCTCCGCGGCGAGCCACGGCAGGAGCTCGGCCACGTCGTCGCGGCAGAGGAGCGAGAGCTCGTTCTGGACGGACGCCACCGGGTGGACGGCGCGGCAGCGCTCGACGAGCGCCCGGTCGAAGTTCGAGACGCCGATCCGCGCCGCGAGCCCGTCGGCCACGACCTGGGCCATCGCGCCCCACGTCTCCTCGACCGGGATCCGCTCGTCGGGCCAGTGCACCTGGTAGAGGTCGACGCGGTCGGTGCCGAGGCGGCGAAGCGATGCCCGGATGGCGGCGTGGATCTCGGCCGGCCGGATGCCCGAGCCCTCGTCGTCGGGCGCGACCTTGGTGAAGAGCAGCACCTCGTCGCGGCGGCCGGCGATCGCGCGCCCGACCAGCTCCTCGGAGCGGCCCTTGCCGTACACCTCGGCGGTGTCGACCCAGGTCTGGCCGGAGTCGATCGCCGCCCGGATCGCGGCGATCACCTCGTCGTCGGGCGCGCGGTCGCCCCAGTTGGCCCCGCCGGCCTGCCAGGCGCCGTAGCCGACGACCGAGATCTCCTGACCGCCGGCGCCGAGAGTCCGCACGCGCATCGGGTGAGAGTACTGTCCCCGTGTGTTCGAGCGGTTCACCGAGCGGGCGCGCCAGGTGGTCGTCCTGGCTCAGGACGAGGCCCGCGCGCTCCGGCACGACCACATCGGCACCGAGCATCTGCTTCTGGGGCTCATGCGCGAGGAGCCCGGAGTTGCGGCCCGGGTGTTGCACGAGGCGGGCGTGCACGTGGACACGGTCCGCGCCGAGGTGCGGAAGGTCGCCGCTGGGAACGACGCCCCGTCGCCCGGCCCGATCCCGTTCTCGCCGGGCGCCAAGGCGGCCCTCGAGGCCGGATTGCACGAGGCGCTCGACGTCGGCCACAGCTTCATCGGCACCGAGCACATCCTGCTGGGCATCCTCCGGAATCCCGAACCGCACATCGCGGCGGTGCTGACCGCGGCCGGAGCCGAGGTCGGCGATCTCGTCGCGCGGGCGGAGGCGGCGCTTCCCGGCCTGTCGATCGTCGAGATCGCTCCCGACATCATCGGCTTCGAGCGCCTGACCGAGTTCGCGCGCGGCGCGATCGTGCTCGCCCAGGAGGAGGCGCGGGCCCTCAACCACAACTACGTGGGGACCGAGCACGTCCTGCTCGGGCTCCTGCGCGAGGAGCAGGGCGGAGCCGCTCGGGCGCTGGCCGCCGTCGGCGTCCGGCTTGACGCCGCGCGCGAGGAGGTGCGCCGGATCGTCGGCGTCGGCGAGGCCCCGGTCGTCGGCCAGATCCCCTTCACCCCGCACGCGCGCCGGATCCTCACGTTCGCCCGCGAGGAGGCCACCGCGCTCAACCACTGGTCGGTGGGGACGGAGCACCTGCTCCTCGGGCTGGTGGGCAAGCACGGCGGGATCGCGACCGGCGTCCTCGCCCGGCTCGGGGCCGATCCCGATCGCATCCGGCGCGAGGTCGGGACGCTGCTCTCGATGATGGTGTTCGAGCGACCCGAACAGCGGCCGTTCGTCGACATCCCCTGCCCGGTGTGCGGCGGGTCGCTGGAGCGCGCCGAGGCCACCGAGCGGGACGGGGCGTCGCTCGCCGCGAACCGCGAGGGCCGCGTGGAGTGCCCGAGCTGCGGCAGCACCTTCGACCTGCGCTACAGGATCGAGTGGCGCCCCGCCTGACATATACTCGGACCGGCCCCCGCGTCCGCGCTCGATGGGGCGTGGCCAAGTGGTAAGGCAACGGGTTTTGGTCCCGTGATCCCTGGTTCGAATCCAGGCGCCCCAGCTCCCACCCCCGACCACCCACCCCCGCATGACTGACGGCCCTCCGCTCGCCTGTGTCCTCCTCGCCGCCGGCCAGGGCACGCGCATGCGATCGCGGACGCCGAAGGTGCTGCACGAGATCCTGGGGCGGACGCTGGTCGACTGGGCGGTGGCCGCCTGCGTCGAGTCGGGCCCCGACCGCATGCTGGTCGTCGTCTCGCCCGGCGCCGACGCCGTGCGCGAGCGCCTGCCCGCCGGCGTTGAGGCCGCGATCCAGGAGCAGCCGCTCGGCACCGGCGACGCCGTCCGCGCGGCCCGCTCGGCGATCGAGGGCTTCGACGGGGACGTGCTCGTCCTCTACGGCGACCACCCGCTGACGGATCCGGCCGCCCTGCGCGCCCTGCGCGCGACCCATGCCGAGGCGGGCGCCGCAGCGACCGTTCTCACCTTCGAGCGAACGGCGACGATCGGCGGCGACTTCGGCCGGATCGTGCGCGACGCCGGCGGCGGCATCCGGCGGATCGTCGAGGTGCGCGACGCGAGCGCCGAGGAGCTGGCCCTGACCGAGGTCAACTCCGGCATCTACGTCTTCCGCTCGGAGGACCTGTGGCCGGCGCTCGACGGGCTCGACACGGCAAACGACCAGGGCGAGCTCTATCTGACCGACGTGGTCGGGGCGCTCGTGGCGGCCGGCCGGCCGGTCGCCGGCCACCGCCACGCCGACCCGACCGGAGGGCTCGGCATCAACACACGCGCCGACCTCGCCGCCGCCGCGGCCGTCCTGCGCGACCGCACGAACCGAGGGCACATGCTCGCGGGCGTCACGATCGTCGACCCGGCGACGACCTGGATCGACGCCGACGTCGAGATCGAGGCGGACGCCGTCGTCCACCCCTTCACGGTGCTGCGCGGCGAGACGCGCGTCGAGGCCGGCGCCGAGGTCGGCCCGCATGTGGTCGCAGTCGACGCCCGCGTCGGCCCCGGGGCCGTCGTGGGGCCGTTCTGCTACCTGCGGCCGGGGGCCGACATCGGGGCCGGCGCGAAGGCGGGCACGTTCGTCGAGGTCAAGAACGCGACCGTCGGCGAGCGGGCCAAGATCTCGCACCTGTCGTACATCGGCGATGCCGAGATCGGCGATGACACGAACATCGGAGCGGGCAACATCACCGCCAACTACGATGGCAACGCGAAGCAGCGCACCACGATCGGGCGTGACGTCCGCACGTCCAGCGACACTGTCTTCGTCGCCCCCGTTACGATCGGAGATGGGGCGTGGACCGCTGCCGGCTCCGTGATCACCGACGACATCCCTCCCGACGCGCTCGGCGTCGCCCGCACCCGACAAAAGAACATCGAGGGCTATGGAACACGAAAGCGAAGCCGCGGTTAGTCTCGAGACGCCGATCCCGCTCTTCACGGGGGCGGGGATGGCGGCCTCGGCCATGAGCAAGGGCGATCACGCCACCTGGATGGAGCGAACGCCGCAGAAGCGGCTCATGCTCTTCGCCGGCCGCTCCAATCTGGCGCTGGGCGAGGCCATCGCCGAACGGCTCGGGATCCAGCTCGGCGAGGTGACGCTGAAGACGTTCACGAACGGCGAGGTGTACGTCCGCTACGAGGAGTCGATCCGCGGCGCCGACGTCTTCATCGTCCAGTCGTGCGTGTCGCCGACGAACGACGCGCTGGTCGAGCTGCTCGTCATGGTGCAGGCGGCGGCCCTGGCGTCGGCCAAGCGCGTGACCGCCGTCATGCCCTGGTACCCCTACAGCCGCCAGGACAAGAAGGGGATGCCGCGCGAGCCGATCACCGCCCGGCTCGTCGCCGACATCCTCGAGGCGGCCGGTGTCGACCGTGTGCTCACGATGGATCTCCACGCGGGCCAGGTCCAGGGCTTCTTCCGAAAGCCCGTCGACCACATGACCGCGGTCCCGATCCTGGCCGAGCACTTCACCATGCTGCTCGACGTCGCCCACGACGAGATCGTGGTCGTCTCGGCCGACGCCGGCCGGGTGAAGCTCGCCAAGAAGTTCGCCGAGATGCTGGGCGCCGACCTGGCCCTCATCACCAAGGAGCGGCCCGAGCACCAGGAGGCCGAGGCGACCAACGTCATCGGCCGCGTGCGCGGCAAGGCCTGCATCCTGCTCGACGACATGATCGACACCGCCGGCACGCTGTGCGCGGGCGGCCAGGCGCTGCTCGACCACGGCGCCACGCGCGTCTTCGCCTGCGCCACGCATCCGGTGTTCTCGGGCCGGGCGCTCGAGCGGCTGGAGTCGAGCGTCTTCGAGAAGGTCGTCGTCACCGACACGATCCCGATCGATCCGACGACCCGGCCCGCCAACGTCCAGGTGCTGTCGGTGGCCCCGATCCTGGCTGATACGATCTCGAACGTCTTCAACGACGATTCCGTCTCGGGCCTCTTCCACGGCGGAAACCAGTTGTTCTGATTCATGGACCGAGTGAAGCTTCAGGTACGCCCGCGCGACGGGCGGGGATCGAAGGACGCCAAGGCGCTGCGCGCCTCCGGCGAGATCCCCGGCGTCATCTACTCGGCGACGACCGAGACGCAGGCGATCACCGTGAACGCCCGCGCGCTGCGCCAGGCGGTGGCCGGGGGCCTGCACACGATCCTCGACGTCACCCTCGACGGCGACGGCAAGAGCCGCCCGGTGCTGATCAAGGACCTCCAGCTCGACCCGGTGCGGGGCCGCGTCGTTCACATCGACCTGCACGAGATCCGGCTCGACCAGAAGATCCAGACGGTGATCCCGGTCCATCTCGAGGGCCACGCCGAGGGCGTGAACATGGGCGGCGCGCTCAACCAGCCCGTGCACGAGGTGCGCGTCGAGGCGCTGCCGGCCGATCTCATCGACTTCATCAGCGTCGACGTCAGCGGGCTCGAGATCGGGCAGTCGGTGCGGCTCGCCGACATCGAGGCGCCTGCCGGCGTCACGTTCACCGACGACCCCGAGAGCACCGTCCTTGCCAGCATCGCGGCGCCCGTGTCCGAGGACGAGCTCAAGAGCGAGGCCGAGCTCGAGGCCGAGGCGGAGGCCGAAGCCGAGGCGGCTGCGGCTGTCGAGGAGGGCGAGGGCGCGGAGCCCGGCGAGGGCGGCGAGGAAGCCGGCGGCGAGGAGCCGTCCGGCGGCGACGACTCCTCCGAGTAGATCCCGATGGATCTCCTGGTCGCGGGCCTGGGCAATCCCGGCCCCGAATACGCGCGCACCCGCCACAACCTCGGGTTCATGGTCGCCGACCGCCTGGCCGAGACGCTGGGCGGCTCGTGGCGCTCGAAGTTCTCGGGGCGGATCGCGACGGCCCGCGACGGCGATGTGCGCCTGGTGCTCTTCGAGCCCCAGACCTACATGAACCTCTCCGGCCCGGCGGTCGCGTCGGCGGCCCGCTTCTACGGGCTCGATCCGGCCGGCATCCTCGTGGTCCACGACGAGATCGACCTCGAGCTGGGCGACGTGCGCGCCAAGATGGGCGGCGGGCTGGCCGGCCACAACGGCCTGCGGTCGGTGCGGTCGGCCCTCGGCACGGCCGACTTCCCGCGCGTCCGGATCGGCGTGGGCCGGCCCGGCCGCGGTGAGCGGCGGCCGGTCGCCGACTGGGTGCTCCAGCCGTTCGACCCGGGCACCGACGTCGATGCCCTGGTCGAGCGCGGAGCCGCCTGTGCGCTGGCCGTGGCCCGCGACGGGATCGACGCCGCGATGCGCGCGTTCAACGGCGCCGGCCCCGCACCGCCGGCCGCGGGCGCTGGTTAACATGGGCCGGATGCTGACACGGACCGACCCCGGGACGGCGCCCGGCATCGGCGTCGAGGACCGGGCCGGGGTTTCCGCGAGGAGCATGGCGCTCGGCCTTGCGGTCGGCGTCCCCGTCAGCCTCGTGCTCCTCTACGTCGCCACCCGCGGAGTCGCCTGGGAGGACGTCCGCGCCGCAGTCCGCGAGGCGCGGCTGGGGCCGCTCGCCGCCGCCGTCGTCGCACTCGCAGGCGTCTACGTGGTCCAGGGGGCGCGGTGGCGCTGGATCGCCCGCCGGCAGGCCCACGCACCGGCGGCGACGTTCGTCGGCCTGGTCGTCGCCGGCGTCGGCGCCAACAACGTGCTCCCCGGCCGCGTCGGCGACCTGCTGCGCGCGCACTGGCTGAGCAGGCGGACGGGGACGCCCCGGTCGCGCACGCTGGCGACGGTCGTCGTCGACCGGGCATGCGATGTCTTCGTGCTCCTGGCCCTCCTCATCGCGACGTATCCCTTCACGCCGCGGCGCACCTGGATCGACCGCGTCTACGTCGCGTCGCTGGTCGTGACGGCGATCATCGCCGCCGGCCTCGTGGCGACCAGGCTCTACGTCGCCCACCGGGCCCGCGACGGGCGCACGCTGCCGCTCTCGGTCAGGCTCTCCTGGCCCGGCCGCCAGCTCTCCGGGCTGATCCGCGGCACGGCCGCGGTCGTGGGGCCGGCCGACCTGGCGGCCGCCGTCGCGCTCTCGGCGGCGGCCTGGGTGCTGTGGGCGGCGGGGCTGTGGCTCGTCGCCGACGCGCTGGGCATCGACCTCGCGCTGTGGCAGGCGGCGTTCATGACGGGGCTCGTCAACCTCGGCACGGCGGTGCCGTCGTCGCCCGGGTTCGTCGGCACCTACCAGTGGCTGTGCGTGAGCGGGCTCAGCCTGTTCGACGTCGGCGCGAGCCAGGCGTTCGCGTTCTCGCTCGTCCTCCAGGCGGCCTGGTTCGTCCCCACCACCGCGGTGGGCGTGCCGCTCGCCGTGCGCCTCAGCATGGAGCGGCGCCGTGCCTGACCTGTCGGTGCTGATCCCGGTCTACAACGAGGAGCGCACGCTCGAGCGGCTGCTCGACGCGGTCGAGGAGCGGCCGGAGGTGGCGGAGCTCGTGATCGTCGACGACGGGTCGACCGACCGGACGCCCGAGATCCTGTCTGCGCGCGACTTCAAGGTCACCGCACGGGTCATCCGCCACGAGCGAAACCGGGGCAAGGGAGCCGCCCTGCGAACGGCCATCTCCGCGGCCCGCGGAGACGTCGCGCTGGTACAGGACGCCGATCTGGAGTACGATCCGGCGGAATTCCCGCTCCTTCTGGCACCGATCGAGCGGGGACGAGCCGAGGTCGTGTACGGCAGTCGCAGCTTCGCTGCGCACTCGGCGTACTCGTTCTGGTTCGTCATCGGAAACAAGCTCGTCACGCTATGGACCAACGTCCTCTTCAACAGCTACCTGTCCGACATGGAGACGTGCTACAAGCTGATGCCGCTCTCGGTGTGGCGCTCGCTCGACCTGCGGTCGGACGGGTTCGACATCGAGCCCGAGATCACGGCGAAGCTGCTCAAGTCCGGGCACCGCATCTACGAGGTGCCGATCTCCTACGCCGCACGCGGCCGGGTCGAGGGCAAGAAGCTCACCTGGCGCGACGGCGTGATGGCGCTCTGGACGCTCTCGCGGATCCGGGTCGCGCCGGGACGGGCGCAGAAGGGGTAAACCCGGGCCGGCCGGCGGCCGATAACGTCTCCATGCGCCGCCGGGCCTCGATCCTGTTCTGCGCGCTCCTCACCGGAGTCGCCGCCTTCTCGATCCTGCCCGCGCCCGCGCTCGCCTCCAAGGCGATCACCCACAACGCGACCCACGTCCGCCTCCGCGTCGACCGGGCAGGCGTCGCGATGGTCGAGTACACCGACCAGCGCGGCCGCCGCCACCACGTCCTGGCTTGGGGCGCCAAGAACGCGATCGCGCCGACCCGGGGCGTGAAGCAGCGCCACTTCAAGGTCGACTACTCGGGCGGGTGGGCCACGTTCGGGCGCGCGTACTGGGCGACGATGAAGAACGCCTGCAACCACTTTCCGAGCGCCCAGGCCATGGCCGACGCCTCGGGCCAGGAGCCGCTGCCGCTCTACGTCGCCGGCTGCCAGCTCCCGAACGGCTCGTTCTGGGCCCTCCAGGCGTGGAAGCGGATCGTGCCGCACGGCGGCCTGTACAAGCGCGACTACCGGCGCGCCTACACGGAGCTGCACCTCTCGCACTGGGACACCGCGCTCCCGGTCCTGAAGATGCACACCGACTGGATCTACAACGGCCACTTCGACCACCTGTGGGGCCAGTTCACCTACCTGGGCGTCCCCGTCCACGGCTTCGGCGCGACCCGCACCGGCAACCCGACCGACGCCTTCGGCCGCAACCTCTACGTCGACACGCTCGACTCGAAGTGGGGCAAGGGCTGGTGGCGGATGCAGGCCTTCCTGATGCACCGTCCGGCCGGCAACTACTGCGTCGGCACGTACAAGTTCGGCCGCTCCGTTCCCAGCATGGGCAAGGAGTACCGCGGCACGATCATGGGCCCCGGGGTCACGCCGATCGTCCGCGTCAAGGTGCTCCAGCCGGGCCCGTACGACCCGCACGCCGACGCGGTTGCGAACGCGCAGGAGAAGGCGCTCGCGCCTCCCGGCGACTCCTGCAACAACGTGCACTGAGCGCCGCTGATCTGGCCCCCGACGGGGTCGAGTATCATCGCCGCCGTGCCGCTCCGCCTGCTCGCCGAGGTTGCCTGGCAGCCGATCGGCGCGGCGGTCGCATACGGCGTCTGGAGGGAGCTCGATCGCGAGAACGCCGGTCGCGTCATGCAGGTGCTCGGGACGGCCGTCGCCTTCGCCGCGCTGGCGTGGCTCCCGGTCGCCGCGATCGACCTTGCGGCCCGTACCCGGCATGACGCCCGCCTGTCCGACGCCCAGCTGGCGAGCTCCGGGGCGCACCCCAGGACGCTGGTCGACACCGTCGAGCGCCTCCGCGCCACGATCCCGGCGGGCGACACCTACGAGCTCCGGGCCTACTCGGGCCGGATCTCGTTCTGGGCGCATACGGCGCTCCTGCCGCGGGTCGCGGTCGGTCCCGGCGAGGGTGCCGGGTGGCGCATCGTCTGGCGCAGCCGGCCGGGCGGCGCCGCGCCGCCCGGGGCGACCGAGCTGGCGCCGGGAGTGTGGGTGGCCCGCACGCCATGATCGCCCACCTCTTCGGCCTGGCCGCCGCCAACCTGTGCTTCCTGGCCGCCGGCGCGGGGATCAGCCGTGCGCTGGGGCTGTGGCGGTCGCCGCGCGAGCTCCTGCCGGCGCTTGCCCCGGCCTATCTGGCCGGCGTCGCCGCCTGCGGGATCGCCGCCGAGTGGGCGCTCGTCGCGGGCCTCGACCTGGCCCGCTGGCAGGTCGTCGCCGGCTGTGCCGTGCTGGCGGCGACGGGCCTGCGGCCCCGCCCCGGCGAGCCGCTGCTCCCGCCGGCCCGCTTGGGGGCGCGGGCGGTCGTGGCGCTCCAGGCGGCCGTGGTGCTGGTGGTCGTGATGCTCCTCGCCGACGCCGCCTTCCGGCCGCTCGCGGAGCAGGACGCCTGGGCGATGTGGACGATGAAGGCCAAGGCGATCACGCTCCTGGGCGGGCTCGACGCGCGGGTGTTCGCGGGCGTTCCCTACCACCACGTGCACCTCGACTATCCGCTGCTCGTGCCCTCTGTCGAGGCGATCGGCTTCCGGTTCATGGGAGCGATCGACACGCAGGTCATCCACCTCCAGGGGGCCCTGCTCGTCGCGGCGCTCCTGCTCGCGCTGCCGCGCATGCTCGCGGGCCGTGTGCCTGCGACCGTGGCGTGGGCCTCCGTGCTTCTGATCGGTGTGTCGCCGTCGCTCGTCTACCAGGCGGGCGCCGGCCTTGCCGACGCTCCGCTTGCGGTGTTCTTCGCGATGGCGGCGGTGTGCGCGTGGCGCTGGCTCACCGAGGGGCGTCGCGAGCTGCTCGTCCTGACGGCGCTCTTTGCCGCCGCGGTGGTCGCAACCAAGCGGGAGGGGGCCCCGTTCGTGGTCGCGCTCGTCGTCGTGCTCGTGGTCGCGGCGGGGCGCGGCCGGCGCGGGCGGGCACTCGGCGCCGGCCTCGCGGCGCTGGCCACGGCGATCCCGTGGCAGCTCTGGCTGCATGCGAACGGCGTCGACACGTCAAACGGCGAGATCCCCTACGCCAAGGTCGTCGACCCGAGCTACCTGGCCGGGCGGCTCGGACGGATCCCCACGGGTGCCGCGTCGCTCGTCTGGCACGCCGTCGAGCCCAGCGCGTGGCTCGTGGTCGTGCCGGCGGCGGCCGTCGCGTTCGTGCTTGCCGTCCGGGGCGGCGAGCGGCGGGCCGCGGTGTTCACGGCCGCGCTGTCGTGCCTTGTGATCCTGAGCGTCGTCTGGGCGTACTGGGTCGGCCGGCCCAGCCTGCACTACTACCTCGACCACTCGGCCCGGCGCGTGGTGACGACGCCGGTCGTGCTGCTGGGAGCCTTCCTGCCGGTGCTGTGCGCCGCGGCGGGGCGGTCGAGCCGCGAGGCGTCTAGGCGATGAGGCGGATGCGCGGGCCCTTGCCGTTCTGGGGGGCCGCGACGACGTCGGGGACGCGCTTGTCGAGCCGGTGCTCGAACGCGCGCCGCATCGCCTCGCCCGACATGTGGGCGCCCGTCTGCATGCGCAGGCACGCCAGCTTCGAGTCGAGCCGGCGCACGGCTTCGGGCGGGTCGTAGAGGCGCGCCCGCACCTGGTATTCGCTCATCCCCCGCTGGAGCGTTGGCACGGCGCCTAGCCTAACGGGAACCCGGGACGGAGTAAACCCCCTACCGTCAAAATTCGTCACAGCGCGGCCAGCCCGCGGTAGATCTCGCGCGCGGAGCCGAGCGCCCACTCGAACCGGCGCACCTCCATGCGCTCGTTGGGGCTGTGGATGTTGTCGTCGTCGACGCCGAAGCCGGTGAGGACGGTCGGGATGCCGCGGGCGGTGAACGCGGCGGCGACCGGGATCGACCCGCCGCTTCGGACCGCGAGCGGGCGCACGCCGGTCGCCCGCTCGATCGCGTCGAACCCGGCCCGGAGCGCCGGCTCGGCCGGGTCCATCCAGGCCGGCTCGCCGGGCGGCCACAGCTCGAGCTCGAGCTCCGCGTGGGCCGGGCATGCGGCGCGCAGGGTCTCTTCGAGCACGACCGCCATCTGAGCGGCGTTCTGGCCGGGCGCCAGCCGCACCGACAGCGAGGCCCGCGCCTCGGTCTGGATCGAGGTCTTGTGCAGGGTGGGGTCGCCCGAGCCGACCGAGTGCACGGTGATCGACGGCCGCGCCCAGGTGCGGTCGTAGAACTCGGCCGCCGCGGCCGGATCGGCCGGCGTCACGCCGCCGCGGCGGAGCTCCTCGGCGCCCGGGGCGAGCGTCGACCAGCCGGCGCGCTCGGCCTCCGACACGGGGGCGATGCCCTCGGAGAACACCTCGGGAAGGTCGACCAGCGCCGCCAGCATGCGGTGCAGGTCGTGCACCGGGTTGGCCGCGACGCCGCCGTAGAGGCCCGAGTGGAGCTCGCGCGTGCCGGTGCGGACCACGACCTGCGCCCCGACCAGCCCGCGCAGGCCGGTCGTGATCGCGGGCAGCTGGGCGTTCACCATGCTGCCGTCGAAGATGACCGCCGCGGCGAAGTCGTCGTCGACGGCCGCCAGGTGGTGGATCACCGAATGGCCGCCGATCTCCTCCTCGCCGTCGGCGAGGACGCGCACGTTCACGCCCAGCTCGCCGGCGTCGGCCAGGTCGAGTGCCGCCCGCAGGAGCGCGTAGAAGTTGCCCTTGTCGTCGCACGTCCCGCGACCGTAGATGTAGCCGTCGCGGACGTCCGGCTCGAACGGCGGCGTGGTCCACAGGTCGGCCGGCCCGGGGGCCTGCACGTCGTAGTGGCCGTAGGCGATCACGGTCGGCGCCCCGGGCTTCGACGCCTCGATCAGCCCGTCGACGATCGGGTTCCCGTGCTCCTCGGTGATCCCAGCGCCGCCGATGAGCCCCGAGATCCACTGGGCCGCCTCGCGCAACTCGGCCGGATGCGCGCCGTCGCTCGATACGGACTCGATCCGGATGAGCTCGGCGAGCTCGGCGAGGGCGGCGTCAGTGGTCGTGGCGCTCGGTGTGCTTGCCACGGGCGATGTCGATCAGCGTGAGGATGACGAGGATCGCCGGGATCGAGAGCGCGATGACGAAGATCGAGTCGAGCGTCCAGTCATGCCCGGTCGGCTTGCCCGTGTCGGCGCTGTCGGCGGCGTAGGCCGCGACCGGCAGGGCGAGCGTCAGAGCGACGGCAGAGAGGCTTGCGAGAAGACGGCGCACGGAAACGGGACCTCCGTCGGAATGGCGGGCCGGAGCCTACCATCCAGGACGGCGGTGGCGGAACGGACGCAGCAACGGCCGGATGCGCCCCTCGCGGGGGCGGAGCTCGCCCTGCCCTACCTCCTGGACGACGCCGAATTCGCGTCGTTCGCGCGCCGGGCGGCGGCCGGCGCGACCCGGGCCAGGGTGTCGGAGCCGATCCTGGGGGCGCTGGTGGCGGCGCTCTGGACGGCCCGCGCGGGGCTCGAGCCGCGCGGCCTGGCGGTGCTGGTCGGCGACGACGACGATGCCCGCACGCTGTGCGAGGCGGCCGCTGCGTTCCTGCCCGGCGAGCCGGTGGCCTTCATGCCGTCGCGGGGCGCGGCCCACGGGTCGGGGCTCGACCCGGCGCCGCACCTCGCCGGCGAGCGGGCCCGGGCGCTGCACGCCCTGGCGGCCGGCGGCCTCGTCGCCGTCTCGGCCGACGCGCTCGTCGAGCGGCTGCCGCCGGCGGCCGCGCGGCCCCGGGCGGTCGAGCTGCGGCTCGGCGAGGAGCGGCCGTTCGGCGAGCTCACCCACGAGCTGGCCGCGGCCGGCTACGAGCGCGCCGACACGGTCGAGGAGCGTGGCCAGTTCTCGGTGCGGGGCGGCCTCGTCGACGTCTTCCCCTCGACCGGCCGCGAGCCGGTCCGGGCCGAGTTCTTCGGCGACAGCCTCGAGCGCCTGTCGGCGTTCTCGGCCTTCACGCAGCGCTCGCTGCGGGACCTCGACCACGTGCTCATCCACCCCGCCTCCGAGCGCGCAACAACGGGGTCAGGCCCCAACGTTGCGTGGGGTGTGGAGGACGACGAGGGCGCCGTTCCTGAGGGTCTCGTCTCACCGCTTCCCGAGCTGGCCGCCGCGGCGGCGCTCGTGGCGTGGAATCCTGAGGCGCTCGCGGCCGAGGTCGACGAGGCGTTCGCCGAGGCGGCGGATCACCTGCGCGACCCCGAGGCTCTGCGGCGCGGATACGTCCCGGCCGCGGAGGCCCGCGAGCTGATCGACGATGCCACCGCGCTCGACGAGATGCCGCTCGGCCAGCCCGCCTCGTTCGACGCGCAGCCGCCGGCACTCGCGTCGTTCGGGGTCGCCGAGGCCGAGAACGAGCTCCGCGGCCTCGAGCGGGCGGGCTACCGCGTGCTGGTGTGCTTCCCGCACCTCGGCGAGGCCCGCCGGACGCACCTCCAGCTGCGCCGGGTCGAGGCCGCGCTTCCCGATCCGGGAGCCCCCGGCCCCGAGGAGGCGGGCGTGGCGTTCTGCGTCGGGCAGCTGCGGCGGGGGTTCGTCGCGCCCGGCCTGCGGCTGGCCGTCCTGCCGTCGGCTCAGCTCTTCCGCCGCCGCAGCTCGCGCGGCCCGGCCCGCATCGGCCGCGCCCTGGCGACCGTCGCCGACCTGCGCGCCGGCGACTACGTCGTGCACGAGGATCACGGCGTCGGCCGGTTCGTCCGCTTCGACACCAAGGAGGTGGGCGGCGTCGTCCGCGACTACCTCTACCTCGAGTTCCGCGGCGACGACCGGCTGTACGTGCCGCACGACCAGCTCGCGAAGGTGAGCCGCTACGTCGGCGCCGACGGCCGCGCGCCGGCGCTCGCGAAGCTGGGCGGCAAGGCCTGGCAGACCCTGAAGTCGCGGGCCCGGATCGCCGTGCGGGAGCTGGCCGGCGAGCTGATCGCCCTGTACGCCCGCCGCCAGTCGGCGACGAAGCCGCCGCACGGCACCGACGACGAGTGGATGGCCCGCCTGGAGGGCTCGTTCCCGTTCGAGGAGACCGACGACCAGGAGACGGCGATCGACGCCGTGAAGGAGGACATGGAGTCCGACCGGCCGATGGACCGGCTCGTGTGCGGCGACGTCGGCTTCGGCAAGACCGAGGTCGCCGTCCGGGCCGCCTTCAAGGCGGCCTCGGGAGGACGCCAGGTGCTGATGCTCGTGCCGACGACGATCCTGGCCCAGCAGCACGCCGCCACCTTCAAGGACCGGTTCCGCGACTTCCCGGTGCGCGTCGAGATGGTGTCGCGCTTCCGGCCGCCGGCCGAGGTGAAGCGCGTGCTTCAGGAGTACCGCGACGGCAAGGTGGAGGTGCTGATCGGCACACACCGCGTGCTCTCGCGCGACGTCGTCCCCCAGAACCTGGGCCTCGTGATCGTCGACGAGGAGCAGCGCTTCGGGGTCGCCCAGAAGGAGCTCCTGCGCCAGCTTCGGCTCGAGGTGGACGTGCTCGCGATGTCGGCGACGCCGATCCCGCGGACGCTGCACATGTCGCTCTCGGGGCTGCGCGACATCACGGTCATCACGACGCCGCCGCGCGGCCGGCACCCGATCAAGACCCACGTCGGCGAGTTCGACGAGGAGCTGATCGCCACGGCCCTGCGCCGCGAGGTCGCCCGCGAGGGCCAGGCGTTCTACCTCCACAACCGGGTCGAGACGATCGACGAGGCGGCCGAGCGCATCCGCCAGTGGGTGCCGGAGCTGCGCGTCGGCGTGGCCCACGGGCAGATGCCCGAGCGGCGGCTCGAGGACGTCATGATGAAGTTCCTGCACGGCGACTTCGACGTGCTGGTCTCGACCACCATCATCGAGTCGGGGCTCGACATCCCGCAGGCGAACACGCTCGTCGTGGAGCGGGCCGACACGCTCGGGCTGGCCCAGCTCTACCAGATCCGCGGCCGCGTGGGACGGTCCGACGCGCACGCCCACGCCTACCTGTTCTATCCCGACCGGCGCGAGCTCTCCGAGGAGGCTCGCCACCGGCTCTCGACGCTGGCCGACTACACCGAGCTCGGCTCCGGCTACCGGATCGCGATGCGCGACCTGGAGTTGCGCGGGGCCGGGAACCTCCTGGGCGACGAGCAGTCCGGCCACGTCGCGGCGATCGGCTTCGAGCTCTACTGCGAGCTCCTGGCGGAGGCCGTGGCCGAGCTCCAGGGCCGGGCGCCCGAGTCGGTCCGGCCGGTTCGGCTCGACGCGGCCGTCGACGCCTACGTCCCCGCCGACTACATGCCGCTCGAGGCCGTAAAGATCGACCTGCACCGCCGGATCGCGCTCGCGGCCGAGCGCGGCGACCTGCGCGAGCTCGACGCCGAGCTGGCCGACCGCTTCGGGCCGGCGCCGGAGCCGGTGACCAACCTGCTCCACCTCCAGGAGGCCCGGCTCGCCGCCGCCGAGCTCGGCGCCGAGGCGGTGACGCTGCGCGGCGGGCGGATGACCGTGGCGCCGCTCGCGCTCACCTCCGCGCAGGTCGCCGAGCTGAAGCGGGTTGCCCCGAACGCGCTCTACACGGTGGCCCGCCGGGAGGTGTCGCGCCCGGTGGGCGGGGCCTCACAGATGCTCGAAACCCTCGATGCTATACTCGAGATTCGCCGCGCCGCCGCGGCGTAACTGTTGATGGGCCGAGCCCTCCGCATACTTCTCCTGGCCGCTCTGACGGCTGGTTTGTCCGCCGCCTGTGGAGGCGGAGGCTCCAGCTCGTCCTCGGCCGCCTCGCTTGAGACCGGCGACGTCGCCGTCGTCGGCTCGACCCACATCACGAAGACGCAGCTCGACCACTGGATCACGCTGCGGGTCAAGGGCATGACCATCGCGAACCAGACTCCGCCCAAGCCCGGCACGACCGACTACACCACGAACGTCGTCCAGCCCGTGCTCCAGCACCTCGTCCAGGAGGCGCAGGTGCGCAACATGGCCGAGAAGCTGAACGTCACCGTCACGCCCGCCGACCTCGACAAGGCGATCAAGAACGCGGTCGACCAGAACTACGGCGGCGACGAGTCGAAGCTCCAGGCCGACCTCAAGAAGTACGGCCTGACGAGCGCCGACCTGCGCTACGAGTTCGGGACGACCCTGTACGAGAACAAGATCACCGACAAGCTGACGAACGCGGTCAAGGTCACCGACCAGGACGTCCAGGACTACTACGACAAGAACAAGGCCGCGTACAAGAGCAGCTCCGACACGCGCGTCGTCGACTACGCCCTCTTCCCCGACAAGGCGTCGGCGCAGACGGCGCTCCACAAGCTCGCCGGCGGCGCGAGCTTCTCCGACGTCTCGGCCGGGACGATCGACACGAGCGCGAACCACGAGCCGTTCACGGCGCAGAAGGGCCAGGTCGACAAGGCGTTCGAGGACTCGGCGTTCACACTGCCGACGAACCAGCTCTCCCCGCTCGTCAAGGTCGACAAGGCGTACGCCACCTCGAGCCTGGGCGGGAAGTGCCAGCCCGACTGCTACTTCCTGATCCGGCCGACCGCCGACGTGGTGAAGGCCGGCACCCAGCAGTCGTTCGACGAGGTGAAGGCCCAGATCCGCACGCAGCTCCTCTCGACGCGCAAGCAGTCGCACGTGACGAGCGTCATCCGCCGGCTCGAGAACGAGCAGAAGAAGCTCACGAAGTACGCGACCGGCTACGCGCCGCCGGCGACGAGCACCGCCGCCCCCGCCACCACGTAGGCTTCCGGCCATGGCCACCCTGGTCGCCCTCGGCCCCGGCGATCCCGCTCTCGTTCCGCTCGCGTCGTGGCACGCGATCGAGGCCGCCGGCCCGGTGGCTGTCCCCGGCGACGAGCCGCTCGCGGGCTGGCTCGGCGAGCACGGGATCGCCATCGACCCCGGCGCGCCGGTCGCGGCTGCGTCGGGCGAGCGGTTCCGGCGCCTTTTGGCCGAGCGGGACTGGGAGGAGATCGTCCCCGGCGGCGCCGCCCTGCGCGACCTGCTCCTCGCCGACGCGATGGTGGGTCTCCAGCACCTGACGGCCCGGCTTCGCGTCGACTGCCCGTGGGACCGCGAGCAGACGGCCGCCACGATCGTCCCGCACACGATCGAGGAGGCCTACGAGGTGGCCGAGGCCGTCGGCGCCGCCGACGCGGCGAAGCTCGTCGACGAGCTCGGCGACCTGCTCTTCCAGGCGTTCTTCCTCGCCCTCCTCTGCGACGAGGACGGGACCGGCGACCTGGCCGGCGTGGCCGCCGGGATCACCGAGAAGCTCGTTCGCCGCCACCCGCACGTCTTCGGCGAGCGCGAGGCCGACACGGCCGGCGCGGTGCGTCGCAACTGGGAGCAGATCAAGCGCGAGGACGAGGGCCGGGCCGGCATCTTCCACGACGTCCCCGGCGTCCTTCCGGCCCTGCTTCACGCGCGCAAGGTGCAGCGGCGGGCAGGCGCGGTCGGGTTCGACTGGGAGGCCTGGGACGGCGCCTGGCCCCAGCTGGAGTCGGAGCTGGCCGAGCTTCGGGTCGCGCTCGACGCCGCGCCCGCGCCGCGGGCCGAGCACGAGCCCGACGCCGACGTGGTGGCCGAGACCGGCGACCTGCTCTTCGCCGCCGTCAACGTGGCGCGGCTGGCGAACGTCGATCCGGAGCTCGCGCTGCGGGCCGCCGCTGCCCGGTTCCGCTCCCGTGTCGAGGAGGCGGAGCGGCTGGCAGCCGAGGCGGGGGAGACGTGGACCGAGCTCGACCTCGACGCCCAGGATGCGTGGTACCGGCGCGCGAAGGAGGCGCTACACCGGGCGTAGCGAGCGCTCGACCGGCCGCAGGGCCCGGGCGAGCGGCAAGGCGTTCTGCGGTGTGAGCGCGGGACCCGTGAGCTGGATGGTCTCGGTCGCTGTAGTCACGACGACCATCGTCGAGCCGAGCATGCTTCCGCCGAAGAGCAGCACCCTGCGACACAGCGCCGCCGGGGGGCTACACCGGCCGTAGAGTGACGCGCGAGGCGCACGGCGCCCGCCCCAGCGCAGCCGGCGACGACGAGCGGAGCGGCCAACAGCCGGCGGAGGCGCCGCAACCGGGGCCAGGCCCCGAACGGGCCTGGCCCCACCGGGATTCAGGCCGCCACGGCCGGCTGGACCGTCGCCGCGGCCAGCTCGGCGACGACGCCGGCCAGGCGGTCGCGCATGTCGGGATCGAGCAGCCGTCCCTCCTCGTCCACGTGCTCGTCGGCATGCGGGACCGCGAGGCCCGACTCGAGGACGCGCGCGCCCATGAGCCCGAGCACCTTGCGCAGCTCGGCCTGGGCCCACATCGCCCCGTAGGTCGACGTGCTCGCGCCGATGACGGCGGCCGGCTTGCCCCGAAACGGGCTGTCCGCCAGGGGCCGCGACACCCAGTCGAGGGCGTTCTTCAGCTGCCCCGGGATCGAGCCGTTGTACTCCGGGGTTGCGATCAGGACGGCATCGGCCGACTCGATCCGCTGGCGCAGCTCGTGCACCTCGGCCGGCTGGCGATGCTCCAGGTCCTGCGTGAACGGCGGGATCGTCGCGAGGCTCTCGTAGGAGAGGAACTCGACACCCGGCCCGCCCAGCTCCCGCGCCGCGCGCAGGAGCCGGGTGTTGAGCGAGTCTCGCCGCAGGCTTCCCGACAGCGCGAGGATCCGCATGTCAGGCCTCCTTCACGGCCGAGAAGCCGGCCTGGAGGCGGACGGTGTCGCCGAGCAGGAGCCCGCCCGTCGGGAGCGGGGTGTTCCAGCTGACGCCGAAGTCGTGGCGGTCGATCTCGCCCTCGAGCTCGAGGCCGAGGCGCTCGTTGCCCCACGGATCGGTGCCGGCGCCGGTCACGCGGGCGTCGAGCTCCACCTCGCGGGTGACGCCGCGGATGGTGAGATCGCCGGCGACCTTGCCGCTGTCGAACCGGGTCGACGCGAACGTGATCTCCGGATACCGCTCGGCGTCGAAGAAGTCCGGCGACTGGAGGTGCCCGTCGCGGGCCTCGTCGCGCGTGTCGACGCTGCCGACGCGGATGGCACCCGAGATGCCCGGCTCGTCGCCGCCTGCGATGACGGCGTCGAAGTCTGCAAAGCTTCCGCGGATGGACGCGATGCCCATGTGCCGGATCGAGAACTCGACCCGCGAGTGGCTGGGGTCGACCTTCCACGTCCCGGCGGGGATCGCGATCTCGCGTGTCTCGATGGCGCTCATTGTGCTGCTCCTCCCGTTGCGATATACTTGAGCTATCAACAATCCTATCAGGTGAACTTTGAGTAGTCAAGTATTGAGCGATCAAGCATTGTCGGCCTGGGTGGGCCTCCTGCGCGGCCACGCCGCGCTGACCCGCGCCCTCAACGCCGAGCTGGTCGCCGACCACGGCCTCACGCTGAACGACTACGAGGTGCTGCTGCGCCTGTCGCGGGCGCCGGAGCGAAAGATGCGCCGCGTCGACCTGGCCGAGCAGGTGCTGCTCACCGCGTCGGGGATCACCCGGCTTCTCGACGGGCTCCAGGCCTCAGGCTACGTCGACAAGGCGGCCTGCTCGAGCGACGCGCGGGTCACCTACGCCGTCCTCACCGACGCCGGGCACGAGAAGCTGCGCTCGGCGGCGGATCTGCACGTCGCCGGGATCCATGCCAAGTTCGCCGAGCGCTACAGCGACGACGAGATGGCGACCCTCGCCGAGCTTCTGAGCCGTCTCGACGGCAGCGAGCCGGACGGCGAGGCCTGCAAGCCCGAGTAGCGCCGATATCATCCCGAGCCGTGAGCGATATCGAGACGCTGCACGGGCGTGAGATCCTGGATTCGCGCGGGAATCCCACCGTCGAGGTGGAGGCCGTGCTCGTGACCGGCGCCGGCGGCCGGGCGGCCGTCCCTTCGGGGGCCTCGACCGGCGCCCACGAGGCAGTCGAGCTGCGCGACGGCGACGGGTCGCGCTACGGCGGCAAGGGCGTGCTGGCCGCCGTCGGCCATGTGAACACCACGATCGCCGCTGCGCTCGCCGGCATGGACGCCGCCGACCAGCGCGGCGTGGACGCGGCGCTCGTCGAGCTGGACGGCTCCGACAACAAGGGCAACCTGGGCGCGAACGCGATCCTCGGCGCCTCGCTCGCCGTGGCCCGGGCCGCGGCGACCGAGTCGGGTCTGCCGCTCTACCGCTACGTCGGCGGGGCGGACGCGCACGTCCTGCCCGTCCCGATGATGAACGTGATCAACGGCGGCGTCCATGCGCAGAATTCGATCGACCTCCAGGAGTTCATGGTCGTCCCGGTCGGTGCGGGCACGTTCGCGGAGGCGCTCCGGATCGGGGCCGAGACCTTCCACGCGCTGAAGGCGCTCCTGCACGGGCGTGGCCTCGCCACGGCCGTCGGCGACGAGGGTGGGTTCGCACCCGACCTCGCGTCGGCCGGCGAGGCGATCGAGGCAATCCTGGAGGCTGCCGAGAGCGCCGGCCACCGCGAGGCGGTCGGGATCGCCCTCGATCCCGCGGCGAGCGAGTTCTACAGCGAGGGCGCCTACCGGCTCGAGGGCGAGGGCCGGACGCTGTCGTCCGCGGAGATGGTCGAGTACCTCGCCGCCCTGGTCGAGCGCTATCCGATCGTCTCGATCGAGGACGGGCTCGCCGAGGACGACTGGGACGGCTGGAAGCTTCTCACCGAGCGGCTGGGAGGGACCGTGCAGCTCGTGGGCGACGACATCTTCGTCACGAACCCCGGCCGCCTCCAGCGCGGCATCGACGAAGGGGTCGCCAACGCGATCCTCGTCAAGGTGAACCAGATCGGCAGCCTGTCCGAGACGCTCGACACGATGCGGCTCGCCCACGAGAGCGGCTACGCGGCGGTCGTGTCGCACCGCTCCGGCGAGACCGAGGACACCACGATCGCCGACCTCGCGGTGGCCACGAACTGCGGACAGATCAAGACCGGCGCGCCGTCGCGCACCGATCGGGTCGCGAAGTACAACCAGCTTCTGAGGATCGAGGAGGAGCTGGGGGATGCTGCCCGCTACCCGGGCCGGGACGCGTTCGCAAGCCCCGGCGCGCGGTGAGCGACCCGACCCCGCGGCGCACCAAGATCGTCTGCACGATCGGCCCGGCGACGGCGAGCGCCGACATGGTCGAGCAGCTGGCGTGGTCGGGGATGGACGCGGCCCGGCTCAACTTCTCGCACGGCGACCACGCCTCGCACGACGCGGCGATCCGGGCGGTGCGGCGGGCGCAGGAGCTGATCGGCCGTCCGCTGGCCGTGATCGCCGACCTCCAGGGCCCGAAGCTCCGGATCACCGCGGGCGCGGAGCCCCGCAGCGTCATGCCGGGCGACACGCTCGTCTTCGCCGGCGACGACGGCGCTGCGCCCGGCGAGATGGGGGTGACGTTCGACCGGCTCGCTGCCGTCGTGGTCCCCGGCCAGGAGATCCTGATCGCCGACGGCGCGGTGCGCGTCCGCGTCGCCGACGTCCGCGGCGGCCGGGTCGAGACGCGCGTCGAGGTGGGAGGGCTGGTGCAGGCCGGGAAGGGCGTGAACCTGCCGGGGACGCAGCTCCCGATCCCGTCGATGACCGAGAAGGACGAGGCCGACCTGGCGTTCGCGCTCGACCGTGGGGCGGACTACGTCGCGCTGTCGTTCGTCCGCACTGCCGCCGACGTCGCCGGCCTGCGGGAGCGCATCGACGCGGCCGGCGCGCGGGCCCGCGTGATCGCCAAGATCGAGAAGTCGGAGGCGATCGAGCACCTCGACGAGATCGTCGCGGCGGCCGACGGCGTCATGGTGGCCCGCGGCGATCTCGGCGTCGAGATCGGCGCGGCCGAGGTGCCGCTCGTCCAGAAGCTCATCATCCGCACGGCCCGCGAGGCGGGCCGGACGGTGATCACCGCCACGCAGATGCTCGAGTCGATGATCCACCAGCCGGAGCCGACCCGGGCCGAGGCGTCGGACGTCGCCAACGCCGTGCTCGACGGCACGTCGGCGGTGATGCTCTCGGGCGAGACGGCCGCCGGCTCCTACCCGCTCGAGGCGGTGGCGACGATGAACCGCATCGTCCGGGCGGTGGAGCCGTCGCTCGCCTACCACGACCGCCGCCGGCGCACGGTGGGCGAGGCGAGCGCAACGCTCGCCCACGCGGCCTGCGACATCGCCGAGGAGCTGGATGCCACCGTCATCGGCTGCCCGACCCAGTCGGGGTCGACGCCGCGCCAGGTCTCGAAGTTCCGGCCGCCGCGGCCGATCGTGGCGGCCAGCCCCGACCAGACCGTCCTCCAGCAGCTGGCACTCGACTGGGCGGTGGTGCCGGTCGCGATCGAAGGCGCCGGCTCGATCGAGGAGCTGTGGGCCCGCACCATCGACGTCATCCGCCGAAGCGGCCTCGCCGCGCCCGGCGAGCAGGTCGTGCTGACGGGCGGGACGCTTCTCAACCAGCCCGGCACCTCCGACCACGTGCTCGTGCGGACCGTCGAGTAGGACTCCGCCGGGCGGCGTCGAACCGGGGCGGCGTGGGGTCGGCCCGGATGCGAAAGACGAGGCGCGGCGTGTCGGTGGGGCGGCTCGTCGCCGTCGCCGTGTTCGCGGTGATCGCGGCGCTCTACGTCGGCCCGGTCCAGAAGTACCTCCAGGTGCGCCGCGACCTGACGAGCCAGCGCGCCCAGGTGGCGCGGCTGGAGCGCGAGCACGGCCGCCTCGTCAAGCTGGAGCAGTCGCTCCACACGCGCGCCACCGTCGTCTGGTACGCACGCCGGTGCGGCTGGGTGTTCCCGGGCGAGACGGCGATCGTCGTACAGGGCATCGGCGGCAGCGACTGCGAGTAACCTGAGCGCGTGGAGGACGCGGCCCTCATCGAGGCCCAGCTCGGGCGCCCGCCCCGTGGCCTGGCCGGGGTCGCCGCCCGCTGCCCGCACGGCCGGCCGGCGGTCGTCGAGCAGGACTCCTACCTGGAGGGCGGCGAGCCGTTCCCGACGACCTACTACCTGACGTGCCCGCACGCCGTGGCCCGGATCGACCGGATCGAGGCGGCGGGCGGCGTCGACCGCTACGAGCGGCTGCTTGCCGAGGATCCGGCGCTGCGGGCGTCCTACCAGGCGGCCTGGCGGCGGCAGCGCACGCTGCGCCGGCCGGCCGGCGAGATGGCCGACGGCGGCGCGAGCCTGGGGCTGGGCATCGCCGGCGTCGCCCGCGACGGCGCGGTCAAGTGCCTCCACGCCCACGCAGCGTTTGCGCTGGCGGAGCCCGGGTACGAGGTCGGGATGCGCATCCTCGCCGAGGCCGAGCCGCTCTTCCCCGACGGCGGATGCTGCTGCGAATGAACGCCGCCGTCGAGGTTGCGATGCAGGAGTGGACGGCCGGCGAGCGCCGCCTGGCCGAGATCGAGACGACCGCCGCACGGCGGGCGGTGCTGCACGGCGTCGTGGCCGAGATCGCCGCCGAGCTCCGCCGCCGGATGGGTCACGCCTTCGACCTCGCGGCGCTGAGCGACGAATACTCCGGCGCCGCGGCCTGGTGCCTGGATGTCGCCCAGCGCACGACCTCCCACCCGTGGGCGCACGACCTCTCGCTCGTGCAGGACGCCGCGTTTGCGAGCATCGCGCGCGACGCGCTCGATTTCCGCCCGACGGCGGAATGAAACAGGCAACCCACCGGAGGTGCTCGTGATGGCCGAGAAGAACCCGACGAAGACGAAGAAGACGGCCGCCAAGGCGTCGCAGACCTTCACCGCCGAGGAGCGGGCGGCGATGCGGGAGACGGCCCGCGAGCGAAAGCGCGGGAGCGCCGACGGGGAAGCGGACGTGCTCGAGAAGATCGCCGAGATGCCGGATGCGGACCGAATGAAAGCGGAGCGCATCCATGCCATCGTCAAGGACGTGGCGCCTGACCTGTCGCCGCGGACCTGGTACGGGATGCCGGCCTACTCGAAGGACGACAAGGTGGTCTTCTTCTTCAAGAGCGCGGCCAAGTTCAAGTCGAGGTACGCGACGCTCGGCTTCAGCGACAAGGCGAACCTCGACAACGGCGCCATGTGGCCGACGGACTTCGCGCTCATGGATCTGACCGAGGCCGAGGAGAAGAGGATCCGCGCGCTCGTCAAGAAGGCCGTCAAGGACTGACGCCGACCAGTGGCTCAGCCGCGGTCGTCGGCGCGGATCACGATCTGGTCGGCCTCGATCCGCACCGTGAGGGCGCGCACGCCGGCCCAGTGCTCGGCGAAGACCGGGTCGTCGCGCACCGCGCCGTCGAACCAGAAGCCGTAGCCCTCGTCGCCGTGGTCGAGCACGGCCTCGTAGCCCGTCGGGCGCTTGCGGCCGCGGCCGCCGCGGCGGCGGCGCTTGCGGGCCGGCGCCTCCTCGTCGGTTCCGGTGGTGGTGACAACAGCAGCGGCCTTCTCGGCGGCCGGCCCCGAGAGCGGCGGCGCGCCGGCCGGCTTCTTCGCCCGCCGGCGCCGCTTGGTCGGCGACTCCTCGGGCGGAGCGTCCGGCGGGATCACCGGCGGCGCCGAGCGGGCCTCGGAGGCGATGTCGCGCCGCAGGATGCCGTGCGAGGAGCGGAACGCCGAGATCGACGCGGGCGTCGAGTTCAGGGTATGGGCGATCCACACGTCGGTGCGGCCCTGTTCGACCCACTGCCGGATCTCGTCCAGGTACGGCTTGAGCGTCGCCTTCTGCGTCATGCGCCGCGGAGTCTACCGAGGCTGCCGCCGCTCCCCGCCCGGCCCCGTGTGTTGAGTAAAGATGGATATCAGGTTGATTTCGTGTTGAGCAGGGGTCTGCCAGCGGCTACAGTGCATGTCCCGAGCGAGGAGCATCACATGGGGTCGATCGTGGAGCGCCGGGACCCTGACGTCGATCAGGGCTGGACGGCCGGCGCGAGGGCAAAGGGTGAGTTCCGCTGCCGCGACTGTGGCTACGGCGTGACCGTGTACCGGTCGCTGCCGACGTGTCCGATGTGCCAGGGGGTCGATTGGGAGCGGGCGCCGTGGCGTCCGTACACCCGCTCGTACGCCCACATCTCCGACGGAGCGCACTAACCGCGCAGCGGGCCTGGGCACGGCTACACTCGGAGCCGTGCCCAGGGGAGCGAGACTGGCCCTCCAGGCGGCCGCCGTGGCCGTCCTCGTCGCGCTCGTGGGCATCTTCGCCCACGGGCTGCGCTCGAACTCGACGACCGTGGCCGCGGAGCTGAACGACGGCAAGACGCCCGCGGCGCCCGGCTTCAGCCTGCCCGCCCTCGACGGCGGCGGCACCGTCGACCTGCACAGCCTGCGCGGCGACGTCGTCGTCCTCAACTTCTGGGCGTCGTGGTGCCAGCCGTGCCGCGACGAAGCGCCGATCTTCGCCGAGGAGCTCCACCGCCACTCCGCCCAGGGGCTCCGGATCGTCGGCGTCGACTCGCAGGACTTCGCCTCCGACGCGCGCGACTTCGCCCGCACGTTCCACGTGAGCTACCCGCTCGTCCACGACGGCTCGAACGACGTCACGACGCGGTGGGGCGTGTCCGGCTTTCCGGCCACGTTCGTGATCGGTCGCGACGGGACGGTGCGCTGGTACCAGCCCCGCGAGATCACGGCGAAGGAGCTCGACGACGCGATCCTGCCGGTCCTCGGTGAGGGGCCGGCGTGAGGCGCCTCGCCGCGTGCCTGGCCGCGGCGGTCGCGCTCGGCCTCGCCGCGCCGGGCGCCGCACTGGCCTGCAACGGCTGGTCGGAGCAGGACATGCAGGGGCAGCTCATGTGCATCACCTGCCGTGTCCCGATCGACCAGTCGGACTCGGCGTTCGCGCAGCACGTGCGCGACTTCGTCCACGAGAAGTGCCAGGCCGGATGGACGAGCTCGCGGGTGAAGGACACGCTCGTCGCCCGGTTCGGCGAGGAGATCCTGGCGGCGCCCCCCAAGCACGGCTTCTCGCTTCTCGCCTGGCTCGTGCCGGGCGCGGTGCTGCTCGCGGGGATCGCAGTGGCGGCCGCGCTCGCCCTGCGCTGGTCGCGGTCGCGCCCGGGGCCGCCCCGGTCGCCCCCGGGCGAGGATCTCGATCCGGCGCTGGCGGCGCGGATCGACGCGGACCTGACGGGGTTCGAGTGAACCAGGCCGCCGCAGCGTTCGCCGCCGGGATCGTCTCGTTCGCGACACCGTGCGTGCTCCCGCTCGTCCCCGCCTACCTCTCGGCGATCGGGGCCAGCGCGACCGACCCGGGCCGGGCGCTGCGGGCGGCGGCGCCGTTCGTGCTTGGATTCTCGGCGGTGTTCATCGCGCTCGGGGTGGCGGTGGGGCTGGCCGGGTCGCTCGTCACCGACCACCGGCTCGACCTGATCCACCTGGGCGGCATCGTGATCGTTGCGATGGGCTTCGTCATGATGGGGCTCCTGCGGGTGCCCGTGATCGAGCGCTCGCTCACGCCCGGCCTCGAGCCGGCGCGGGCGTCGGGGTCGGCGCTCCTCCTGGGCGGCGCGTTCGGCCTGTGCTGGACGCCGTGCGTCGGGCCGGTGCTCGGCTCGATCCTGGCCCTCGCCGCCACCGAGGCCACCGCCGCCCGCGGCGCCGGCCTCCTGGCCGCCTACGCCGCCGGGCTCGCGATCCCGTTCCTGGCCGTCGCGCTCGGGGTCGGCCAGGCGATGAGCGCCGCCCGGTTCCTGCGCGACAGGTACACCACGGTGCGGGTCGTCTCTGGCCTGATCCTGGTCGCGGCGGGGCTGCTCGTCTTCTTCGACAAGACGTACGTCGTGAACGCCTGGGTGGCGGGGATCAGCGGGTGAGGTCGATACACTTGCGGCTCCCCCGGAAGCGCAGGAGGACCGCGTGACGTACATCATCGCCGAGCCGTGCATCGACCTGAAGGACAAGTCGTGCATCGACGTCTGCCCGGTCGACTGCATCCACGAATTCGGGCGGATGCTGGTCATCGACCCGGAGGAGTGCATCGACTGCGGCGCCTGCGAGCCGGAGTGCCCCGTCGAGGCGATCTATCCCGAGGACGCGCTCCCCGACAAGTGGAACGCCTTCGTCGAGATCAACTACGCCTACCCCGACGGGGCGACCATCGACCGGCTCACAGACCAGGTCAAGCCGCCCGAACCGGCGGCGTAGGCCGCCGCCTGCGGCCTGCTGCTAGCCTTTCGCGCCCATGAGCCGGCCGCGCGTCTGCGTCATCGGGCTCGACGGGACCCCGGCGAGCTACCTCCGTTCGCGGATCGAGGCCGGCGGGCTTCCGACCCTCTCCGCCCTCGCGCGCGACGGAACGCTCATGTCGGCGCGCGCCCCGCTGCCGCCGATCTCGTCGGTGTCGTGGGCCAGCGCGTCGACCGGCACCAACCCCGGCCGCCATGGCGTCTTCGGGTTCGTCGAGCGAAAGCCGGGCTCGTGGGACATCACCTTCACGAACGTGCACACGATCGCCGAGCCGCCGGTCTGGGCCGTCGCGGCCGCGGCGGGCCTGCGCTCGGTCGTCCTCAACATCCCGGGGACGTACCCGGCCCAGCCGCAGCCGAACGGGGGTGTGCTCGTCTCCGGGTTCGTGTCGCCCACGCTGGAGCGCTCCGTGCAGCCGCCCGGCCTGGTCGACTTTCTCAAGGAGCGCGACTACCTGATCGACGTCGACCTCGGGCTGGGGCACAGCGACCTCGAGGCGTTCTGGGCGCAGCTCGTCGCCCACCATGACGCGCGCACCCGGGTCTTCACCGACCTCCTCGACCGCGAGCCGCCCGACCTGCTCTTCTGCGCGTTCACCGGCACCGACCGCCTGCACCACTTCCTGTGGGCGCAGATGGAGCGGGGCGAGGAGCCGTGGGCGAGCCGCTTCCACGAGTACTACGACCGCGTCGACGCGTCGGTCGGCGAGCTGGTGCGGCGGCTGCCCGATGACTGCGCGCTCATCCTGCTCTCCGACCACGGCTTCTGCCGCCTCGACCGCGAGGTCTACGTCAACCGCTGGCTCGAGCGCGACGGCTGGCTCGCTCTCCAGGAGCCGGCCAAGTCGATCGCGTCGGTCGTTCCCGAGCGCACCCGCGCCTACTGCATGGACCCGGGCCGGCTCTACCTCAACCTGGAGGGGCGCGAGCCGGGCGGGACCGTGCCGGCGGCCGAGTACGGCGCCGTGCGTGCGGAGCTCGCCGAGTGGGCGGCCGCGCTCCCGTTCGTGGCCCGCGTCGCGACCCGCGAGGAGGCGTTCTCCGGGCCGAAGGCCGAGCTCGGGCCAGACCTCGTGCTCGTCTCGAAGAACGGTTGGGATCTCAAGGGCGCGGTGCGGACTGCGGACCTGGAGGGGGTCGGAAAGCTCACCGGGATGCACACCCAGGACGACGCGTTCGTGCTCGTGCGCGGCGCCCGGCCGGAGGGCGAGGCCGGCGTCCAGGACGTCGCGGCGACCGCCGTCGCGGGCCTCGGCCTCGACGCCTCGGGGCTCGACGGGCGCGTGCTTCGGTAGGTGCGGTTCGCGGTCCGTCCTCTGGCGCAGGCCGACGCCGAGGCGATCGCGGCCTGGCGGTATCCGGGCGAATACGCGTTCTACGACTTCGCCGCCGACCCCGGCGACCTGGCGCTCCTGCTGGATCCGGCCAAGCGGGGCGACGCCTTCCACGCCGCCGACGGCGAGGACGGCCGGCTGGCGGGGTTCTTCCAGGCGGAGTCGCGCGCCGAGAGCGTCGAGCTCGGACTCGGCCTGCGTCCCGACCTGTGCGGCCGCGGGCTGGGCGGGGGCTTCACGCAGCTTGGGATCGACCTGGTCCGGCGGCTTCACGGGCCGGTGCGGATCACCCTCGCCGTGGCGGCGTTCAACGCCCGGGCGATCACCGTCTACGAGCGGTGCGGCTTCGCGACGACCGGCCGGCATGTGCGGCACACGTCCGGCGACGACTGGGAGTTCGTCGACATGGAGCTCCGTTAGCCGCTCGGAGGCGGGCGGCCGAGCCAGCGGCGCTGGGTCCGCACGAAGCCCCGACCGCTGCGGCGTGTCTGGAGCGTCGGGAGGGATGCGGCCGACATGGGGAGCGTGTGGCGGGTGGGGCGTTACGCGTGGGTCACGGGTCGTCAAGCGAGTGTGGCGAAAGACCCCAATTGTCGTTTCACCCAACCGACAACCGCCGCAACCCGTCCGCCTCCGGGCCGCCTCGACCCCACACGTAGAATCCGTCGGATGCCGCTCGAGCTCGTCTCTGGACCCGCCAACTGCGGCAAGATCGCCCTCCTCTGCGCCCGCTTCCTGGAGCAGGTCGATTCGGGCGCCGATCCGCTGCTCGTCGTCCCCAACCGCATGGACGTGGAGGCGATCGAGCGCGAGCTGCTCCGGAGCCGCGGCGTCCTCCTGGGCGGCGCGGTCGCGACGTTCGACGACCTGTTCGAGGAGGTGCTCGGCCGCTGTCGCGAGCAGCGGCCGGTCGCAAGCGAGGTGCAGCGCCGGCTCTTGATGGCGCGCGCGGTGCGCGAGGCGCCGCTCTCGGCGCTCGCCCCGTCGGCCCGCTTCCCGGGGTTCGTCGACGCGCTGCTCGGCCTGGCCGGCGACCTCGCCGCGGTGCGGCAGCCGCCGCGGCCGGCCGGCGACGAGCGGCTTGCCGAGATCCTCGACGTGGTCGCGCGCCACCGCGCGGCGCTCGACGCGCTCGGGCTGGCCGACCGCCCCGGGATGCGCGCGCGGGCTGCCGAGCTTCTGGAGTCCCGTCTCGAGGCCTGGGGTGTGCGGCCGGTGCTGGCGCACGGGTTCGAGGACATGACGGTCGCCCAGGTGCGCGCGTTGCGGGCGCTGGCGGCGCGCGCGCCCGTCACCGTCTCGCTGCCGTACGAGCCCGGCCGGCCGGCCTACGCCGCCGTGCGCCCGCTCCTGGAGGAGCTCTCGCAGGGGGCGACGATCCGCGAGCTCGAGCCCGCGGCCCACTTCGACCATCCGGCGCTCTCGCATCTCGAGCGGACGCTCTTCACCGACTCCCCGGCGCCGCCGGCGCCCGACCCGTCCGGCGCGGTGAGCCTGCTCGAGGCCTGCGGCCGGCGCGGCGTCGCCGACATGGTGGCCGCCGAGGCGGCCGAGCTGATCCGGGCCGGAACGCCCGCCGAGGAGATCGGCGTGATCGTGCCCTCGACGTCCGGGTACCGCGCCTCGCTGGAGGCGTCGTTCGCCGCGGTCGGCGTCCCGATCTCGATCGACGCCCGCGTCTCGCTGCCGCAGACCGCGTTCGGGGTCGCCCTCCTCGGCGCGCTGCGCTACGCATGGGCCGGAGGCGAGCGCCAGGATCTGTTCGCCTACCTGCGCAGCCCGTTCTCCGGCATCGCCCGGCGCCGAGTGGACTACGCCGAGGGGCGCATGCGCGGCCGCGGGGTCGCAAGCCACGAGGACACCCGGGCCGCCGTGGTGGAGTTCGCCGGACCTGAGGGCTATCCGGCCCTCGACCGCCTGGCCGCCTCCGAGGACGCCCTCGACGGGCTTGCCGCCGTGGCGCGGGCGATGACGCGGGCCTCGCGCTCGCTCGACGCCCGCTTCGTGCCCGCCTCCGCGCGCGTCGACGTGTCGGCCGCGCGGGCCGTGCTGGAGGCGGTGGAGGACCTGCGCGTGCTCGGACCGGTCGACCGCGACGCGGCGATGGAGGCGGTGGCACGGCTCTCGGTGCGCGTGGGCGCGGCGTCGGAGCCGGGCCGGGTGGCGGTGCTCGACCTGCGCCGCGCACGGACGCGCCGGTTTCAGGCGGCCTTCGTGGTCGGGCTCGAGGAGGGGAGCCTGCCCGGCGCCGCCTCCGAGCGGCAGGGGCTCGACGCCGAGGCGGCCGAGGCGCTCGGTGTCACCAGGCCCGACGCCGTCGAGGTCGAGCGGCACCTCTTCACGATCGCCTGCACGCGGCCCTGGGCCCGGCTGGCGCTGGCCCGTCAGGCGGCGACCGAGGAGGGTAAGCCGCTCGAACCGTCGCCGTTCTGGGCGGAGGTCGTGCGCATCCTCGGCGAGCACGCTCCCCGGCTCGTGCACCGGCGCGGGCTGGCCGACGTCTCCTACCCGCTCGACGAGGCGCCCTCCGACCGCGAGCGGCTGCGCGCCCTCGCCCGCAGCCTGCGCGACGACGCCGACTGGGCCACGGCGGTCGCGGCGGCCACCGGCTGGGAGCGAAAGCTCTCGCGTGCGGCGGTCGCCGGCCGGCGCGACTCCGACGTGCGCGACGCCGAGCTCCGGGCCGGCCTCGCCGCGACTGAGCGGTTCTCGGTCACCGAGCTCGAGAAGTACGTCGACTGCTCGTCCATGTGGTTCGTCGAGCGCGTGCTCGACCCCCGCCAGATCGACTTCGAGCTCGACGCCCGCACGCGCGGCTCGATCGCGCACGCCACCCTCGCCCGCTTCTACGCGCAGCTGCCGGCCGAGGTCGGCGTCGAGCGGCTCTCGCACGACGACCTGCCCGCCGCCTACGCCCTCATGCGCCGCTGCCTCGGGGAGGCCCTGGCGGGGCAGAAGGTGCCCGACTCGGTGGCCGGCAAGGAGCTGGCCCGCGCCCTGGAGCGCGACCTCGACGCCTTCCTGCGCGGTGAGGCGGAGATGGCCCTGCCGCTCGTGCCGCGCCGGTATGAGGTGCGGTTCGGGAGCCCGATGTCGGCGCCGGGCCTGAAGGAGGGGCTCGCCATCGGCGACTTCCACGTCTCCGGCCAGATCGACCGGATCGACGTCGACCCGGCGATGTCGCCGCGCGGCCTGGTGTGGGACTACAAGTCGGGCGCGTCGGCCCACTCCGCGGTCGAGATGGACCGTGAGGGCCGCCTTCAGATCCCGCTCTACATCCTGGCGCTGCGCGACCTGCTCGGGATGGAGCCCGTCGGGGGGATGTACCGGGCGCTCGCGGGCAAGCGCGCGGCCCGCGGCCTGGTGCTGGCCGGCGAGGTCGACGGGGCGGGCATCGCGGCCGCCGACGTCGTCGACGCCGACACGTTCTGGGCCCAGATCGACCGCGCCCGGGAACGAGCCGAGGCTGCCGTCGCCGGGATGCGGGCCGGGCGGGTGCGGCACGACCCGCGCTGGGGCGAGTGCCCGGCGTGGTGCACGCAGCACGCGATCTGCCGGGTGGCGCGGCCGTGAGCGACCGGTTCAACGAAGAGCAGCGCGAGGCGATCGAGCGCCGCGGCCGCGTCTTCGTATCGGCGGGCGCCGGCACCGGCAAGACGGCCGTCCTCGTCGAGCGCGTCCTGCGCCGGTACCGCGACGGCACGCCCATCGACCGCCTGCTCGCCATCACCTTCACCGACCGCGCGGCGGCCGAGCTTCGCCGCCGCGTCCGCGAGGGACTCGAGCTCGCGGGTGAGATGGAGCAGGCCCGGGCCGTCGATACCGCCTGGATCTCGACGATCCACCGCTTCTGCCTGCGCATCCTGCGCGGGCACGCGTTCGAGGCCGGGCTCGACCCTCGCTTCTCGATCGCCGACGACGTGCGGGCCGGCATGCTCCTGCACGAGGCGTTCGACCTGGCGCTCGAGCGGTTCGTGGCGCAAGGCCCCGACCGCCGCGTCGACCTGCTGGCCACGTACGGGCGCCGCCGGCTGCGGCCGATGATGCTCGATGCCCACGCCCGACTCCGAAGCGCGGGCCGGCCGTTCGACCTGCGGCCTGCCGACCGGGCGGAGCTCGCGCCGGCCCGCGTCGCGGCCAGGGGTGCCGCCGAGGCGCTCGCCGGCTCCGAGAAGGCCGACCGCCTTGTCGCGCTCCTCGACGCCGACCAGGCCGCCGCGCCGCTGACCGACCTGTCCCGGTATCGCCTCCGGAAGACGGCGGCCACGACCGAGTACGACGACCGCCTGGCCGAGCTCGAGCAGGCCGCCCGCGACGAGCTGGCCGCCTCCGACCTCGAGGAGCTGGAGCGGCTGCTCGTGCTGCTCGACGCCGCCTACGGCGACCTGAAGGACTCCCGCAGCCTGGTCGACTTCGCCGACCTCGAGCTTCGCGCGCGCGACCTGCTGCGGGCCCGTCCCGCCCTGGCCGAGACCTACCGCGACAGGTTCGCCGACGTGCTCGTGGATGAGTTCCAGGACACGAACCGGCTCCAGTGCGAGCTGATCGACCTGGTCGCCGGCGGCGAGCTCTTCTTCGTCGGCGACGAGTTCCAGAGCATCTACCGCTTCCGCCACGCCGACGTCTCGGTCTACCGCGGGCAGCGCACCGCGGCCGGCGACGGACTGATCGCGCTTCGCCGAAACCACCGCTCGCGCCCGCACGTGATCGCCGCTGTCAACGAGGCGTTCGCGCGCGACTTCGGCGACCGCTACACGCGGCTTGTGGCCGAGGCGCGGCACCCGGGCGACCCGCCCGCCGGTGGCCGGGTCGAGCTCCTCCTCACCGACAAGGCCGGGTTCCGGGAGGCGGGGGAGAGCTGGCGCGGAGCGGAGGCCGAGGCGCTGGCCGCCCGCATCGCCGAGCTCGTCGACGAGGGCGAGGTGACGCCCGGCCGGGTCGTGCTGCTCTTCGAGGCGGGCACCGACGCGGCCCTCTACGAGGCCGCGCTTCGCGAGCGCCACCTGCGCACGGTGCGCACGACCGGGCGCGGCTACTACGCCACCCAGCAGGTGTCCGACCTGCTCGCCTACCTGCGCCTGCTTCGCAACCGCTACGACGACGTCGCGCTTCTCACCGTGCTGGCCTCGCCGCTCGTCGGGATGTCGAACGACGGCCTTCTGCGGGTGCGGCGGGGGGCGGTCAGGCGGCCGATCTTCACCGCCTTCGAGCGCGACGAGCCGGCAGCGGGGCTCTCGGAGACCGACCGGCGGCTCTCGCTGGCCTTCGCGCAGCGGTTCGCGCGGCTCGTCAAGCGCTCGGGCGAGGTGTCGCTCGAGCGGCTGTGCGAGCTTGTGGTGGCCGAGCACGACTACGACCTGGCCTGCCTGGCGATGGCAGACGGCGACCGCCGCTACGCCAACCTGCGCAAGCTGGCCCGGCTCGCGGCGGAGTTCGAGGCCGTCCGCGGCCCCGACCTCGAGGGGTTCATCCGCTTCTGCGACGAGCAGGCCACGCTGGCGGCCAGGGAGGGCGAGGCGGCGATCGCCGAGGAGGGCCGCGACGCGATCGTGCTCATGACCGTGCACGCGGCCAAGGGGCTCGAGTTCGACGTCGTCGTCCTCGCCGACCAGGGTCGCGAGCGGGCGGCGCGCAGCCTGCCCGACGTCCTTGTGTCGCCCGACGGCCGGGTCGCGCTGCGGGCCCCGGATGCCGGGGGCGTCCTTCGCCCCGCGCTCGGCTACACCGCGGCGGCGAGGGCGGAGCGCGAGGCCGAGCGCGAGGAGGGTCGCCGGCTCCAGTACGTCGCGATGACCCGCGCCCGCCAGCACCTGATCGTGAGCGGCGCCCTCCTCCCCGGCGAGCAGACGTCGGTGGCGGAGCTGTGCCGCCTGCTCGAGGTGGGGCTCGACGACGAGGGCGAGATCGACCGCGGGGACGCCCGCCTCTCGGTGCGGGTCACGCGGCCGGTCGCGCACGTGGCGGCGCGGAACGGGGCGCCGAAGGTTGCGGCGGCGGCCGTCGCCGGGCCGGGCGCCGAGGTGGGGACGCAGCTGGCGCTCTTCGCCGACGGCGGCCGCGTGGCGGCGCCGCTCGCGCCGCTCGCCGAGATCCCCGCGGCGGCGCCCGTGCCGGTGCGGCGGCTCTCCTACAGCGCGCTCGCGCTCTACGGCCGCTGCGGCTACCGCTACTTCGCCCAGCGCGTGCTCGGGCTGCCCGAGCCGGTGATCCCCGCCGCGCCCGAGGAGGGGCTCGGCCCGCTGGAGGTGGGCGACGCCGTCCACCTGGAGCTCGAGCGGCCTGACGGCCGCTGGCGCGACCTCTACCCGACCGCGACCGAGGCCGACGCCGAGCGGATCGCGGCGTTCGTTTCGGCCTGGTCGGAGTGCCCGCTGCGCGGGCGGGTCGAGGGCCTCGTCCACGCCCGGCCGGAGGTGCCGTTCGCGTTCGAGGTGGGCGGCGTCCTCTTCCGCGGCCGGTTCGACGTCTTCGGGCGCGAAGCCGACGGCTCGGCGCTCGTGGTGGACTTCAAGACGAACCGGCTCGGCGAGCGGATGGCCCAGGACGTCATGGACGGCTCCTACGCCGTGCAGGTGACGACCTACGCGCTGGCGGCGCTGCGGACCGGGGCGCCCGCCGTCGAGGTGGCGTACGCGTTCCTGGAGCGGGGCGACGCCGTGGCGACGCGGCGGTTCGAGGCCGGCGCCGCCGAGGGGCTCGAGGCGGAGCTGCGCGAGGCGATCGAGGCGATCCGCGCCGGCCGCTTCCCGGCCAGGCCCGGGCCGCACTGCCGCGAGTGCCCGGCGCTCGACCTCCTCTGCGCCGGGCCGGGGCTCGAGTGGCAGGGCTGAGGGAGCGGCGCGCCCGCGCCGTGGTCATCCTCGATCGGCTGCACGCCCAGCACCCCGACGCCTCCATCGAGCTCAACTGGTCGACACCGCTCGAGCTGCTGGTCGCCACGATCCTCTCGGCCCAGTGCACGGACGTGCGCGTGAACCAGGTGACAGCGACGCTCTTCAGGCGCTTCCGGCGGCCCGAGGACTACCTGGCGGTGCCGGCCGAGGAGCTCGAGCTCGCCATCTTACCGACGGGGTTCTTCCGTCAGAAGACGGCCGCGATCCGCGGATCGTGCATGGCGATCCTGGAGCGGCACGGCGGCGAGGTACCGAGGACGACGGCCGAGCTGGTGGCGCTTCCCGGCGTCGGCCGCAAGACCGCCGCGGTCGTGGCGTCGAACGCGTTCGGGGCCCGCGAGGGGATCGCGGTCGACACGCACGTCGGCCGCGTCACCCGCCGCCTTCGCCTCACCCGGCACACCGACCCTGTGCGCGTCGAGCGCGTCCTCATGTCGCTCTACCCGCGCGAGCGCTGGCTTGAGGTGACCGACGTCTTCATCTTCCACGGCCGCCGCGTCTGCCATTCGCAGCGCCCGCGATGCGCCAATTGCGCAGTCCTCGACCTCTGCCCCTCTCGGCGTATCTAAGCCAAATCCGGGTGCGCGAGGGGCGACGGGGATACCAGGTAACCCACACCTCGCCGTTGCAGAGTCGGGGCGGAGTCGGGACGGTCCGGCCCTGGCTGCGTTGCACCGCCGACGGGATGCTGGGCGTATGGCCCGCATCGAGCTTGAGCTCTACGCCGACCGCCTCGCCCGCCATGCCGAGCGGCTGCGCGACGACGTCGACGGCGCCCGGCTCCGCATCGCCTGGGGCGGCATCGAGGCTGTCGCGCGGGCCGAGCTGGGCGCCCGCGACGTGGCGGTGCTCGAGGCGCTCGGCGCGCTCGTCCGGCCCGACGCCGCCGCCGAACGGCGCCTGCTCGAGCGCCGCCTGCGCCAGCTCGAGTGCGTCGAGCGGCTCCAGGCGATCGTCGAGCGCGAGCTGGCGGAGGCGGCCGGCTAGCCCGGCAGGTGGCCGTTCAACTCCGGAGCGAGCGATGCCAGCATGCCGCCGTCCTCGTCGTAGGCCGGGAAGAGATCGAGCCGGACCGGCTTCGGCCGGCCCGAGCGATGGCGCATGGTCACGTGCTGGTCGAGCTTGCGGACGCCCCATTCCAGCACGACCGGCACGGGGTCGCTCTCGCCGGGGAAGCCGGTGAGGCCGAACGCCTCGACGAGGGGCTTTCCCATCACGTCGCCCTCCGCGTACCCGGAGACCTCGAAGACGCCCTTGCCGCATGAGAGGACCCGGCCCTCCTTGTCGCACGTCACCATGCCGGCGCCGGCGGGCGGGAAGAAGTCCTCGAGGAGCTCGAAGAGATAGCCGAATCCGCACTTCGCGCACCCGACGGGCTGGTGTGAGAGACCGGCCTTCCCGTCGTCGTCGAGCGCTCGCGTCGTGCAGTTCGGGCAGATGAAATAGCGCATCCCGTCAGCGTAGCGACGGCGCCGGTGCGAACATGTGGGTATGGCTCGCACCGGCCACCGCCCCCGCACCCTCGCAGGCCGCTCGCCCGGAGAGCTGGAGGGCCTCTTCGCCCGTGGCCAGGTGCCGGATCCGCCCCCGGCGGGGAGGATGCGCGGGTCGCTCCTCCACATGACGCTCGGCCCGGCGGGCGCCCTCCTCGGCCCCGGCGCCGCGATCTGGCTGGGGAAGCGTTTCGACGCGGAGCACGCAACGGGCGAGAACGTCTTCGACAGCCGCGTCCACAGGGTCGGCCGCCTGCTCACGCCGTCGGCCTATCGGGCGTCGTGGCCGGAGGACGCGCGCTCCTACCGCGCCCTCCCGTTTGCGACGTCGGCCGGGCCGGGCGCGCTCGACCCGGGCATCGAGGTGCTGCGGATCGACTACGACCTGCCCGGGAACGCGCCGCCCTTCCGGCGGATCCTGGACGAGCTGGTCGAGGTCGAGCCCGGCGTCTACCTCGGGCAGGCGCTTCTGCGCCGCGGCGGCGGCCACCGCCGCCTGGCCTGGTTCTCGCTCGAGCGCTAGGCTCGGACTCAGACCGCCGCTTCGGCCGTCGCCGCCGCGCCGTGGGCGTGCGACAGCCACCGCTCGGCGTCGAGCGCCGCCATGCAGCCCATGCCGGCGGCGGTCACGGCCTGGCGGTAGATGTGGTCGACCACGTCGCCCGCCGCGAAGACGCCCTCGATGTTGGTCTCGGTCGAGCCGCCGCGGGTGAGCAGGTAGCCCTCGGAGTCCATGTCGAGCACGTCCTTGAAGAGGCCGGTCGTGGGGTCGTGTCCGATCGCGACGAAGAGGCCGCCGGCGGCGAGCTCGCGCTCCTCGCCGGTGACCGTGTCGCGCAGCCGCACGCCGGTCATCTTCCCGTCCTCGCCCAGGACCTCGGTGACGACCGTGTTGAAGACGAACTCGACGTTCTCCTTCGTCCTCGCGTAGTCGACCATGATGGCCGAGCCGCGGAACTCGTCGCGGCGGTGCACGAGGCTCACGTGGCGGGCGAACTTGGCGAGGAACGTGGCCTCCTCGAGCGCCGAGTCGCCGCCGCCGACGACCACGACGTCCTGGCCCTTGAAGAAGGCGGCGTCGCAGACGGCGCAGTAGCTCACACCGCGACCCTGGAGCGCGACCTCGCTCTCGAGGCCGAGCTGGCGCGCGGTGGCGCCGGTCGCGACGACCACGGCCCTCGCGCGGTACTCGTCGTCGCCGACGTAGACGCGGAACGGCCGCTCCGAGAAATCGACGCGGGTGACGTCGTCGGACAGCATCACGGCCCCGAACCGCTCCGCCTGGGCGCGCATTGTCGCCATCAGCTCGGGCCCCATGATGCCGTCGCGGAATCCGGGGTAGTTCTCGACATCGGACGTGATCATGAGCTGGCCGCCGAACGCGAACCCCTCGATCACGAGCGGGTTCAGGTTGGCGCGGGCGGCGTACAGCGCGGCCGTGTAGCCGGCCGGCCCGCCGCCGATCACGATCAGCTCTCGGACGTCGTTCATGTGCTCCTCACTCACTCTTCGGGTGCCTCATCTTCTTTAACGCCGGATACCCGGAAAGATTCCTGGCAACGCTCGCACCAGCACGCCCCGTCGGCCATGCGGTGGCCGAAGAACGAGCCGAGCGCGTTCCCACAATACGGGCAGAACCGGACGGCCGGCTCGGGGGCGGCGGGCTCGCTCATTCGGCCGCCAGCCATGCCCCGGCATAGACCGCCACCAGCGTGAGAACGAGCATGAGGACGGACGCCGCGATGCGCGCTCGGCGGCCCGGCACGAGCCCGTGCCCGAGCAGGACGGCCACGACCGCGACGAGAATCGCCTGCTTCAGGTGCACGACGCCCGGGTGCGCGGCCGCGGCCGGCTCGTGCCGCCCGAGGGCCACGCCGGTGACGGCGATCGTCGGCAGCGCCACCCCGGCGACGATCGCGAGCCGCATACCTGCGGCCCGCACCACCTCGCGCACCTGCTCCGCCGGCAGCATGCGCCGCAGCGCGGGGACGAGCAGGAAGAGCGCGACCTGCATGCCGAGCCACGTGGCCGCCGCCGCGACGTGGAGGAACCGCACGAGCGCCCAGGTGCCCATCGAGCGCCAATATACGCGGGCCGGGCCGGAGGCCGCCGCCGGTATCATGCGCCGCCGATGGGGAAGGCCAAGAAGCAGCTCACGAACGAGCGCCGCGCGCGCCGGCTCGGCACGGGCGAGGGCATCGCCCCCAGCCGGCCGAAGGGCGGCGGCGTCCCCGGCTGGGCCTGGCTCGTCGCCGGCTCGGTCGTCGCGGCCGCCGCAATCATCGGGGTCGCCCTGGTCGCGCGCGGGGGCGGCGGGTCGAGCGGCGGCGGGGACCCGACCGCCGAGGTCGTCACGTCGCGCCTCAGCCACGACCCGGTCGATTTCGTCTCGGCGGGCACATGGCCGGTGAACTACACCAACCTGGCCGGGGCGATGTCTGCGCTCGGCCTCACCGCGACCCAGGAGATGGCGTCGGTCAACCACTACCACGTCCACATCCAGGTTGTGGTGGAAGGGCATGAGGTGCCCATCCCCGCCCAGATCGGGCTCGACTCGGGAGCGGGGACGTTCTCGGAGGTGCACACCCACGACGACACCGGGGTCATCCACATCGAGTCGGGTGACACGTCGTTCCGGGCGAGCCTCGCCGACGTCTTCGACATGTGGGGCGTGTACCTCAGCCCCAGGTGCATCGGGGGCTACTGCAACGGCGTCAAGATGTGGGTGAACGGCAAGCCGTCGACGGCGTTCGGCCGGCTCGTGCTCCAGTCGCACATGGCGATCACGCTCCTCGAGGGCACGCCGCCCGCGAATTTCAAGCCGGCGAAGTCGTACAAGTTCCCGGCCGGCGAGTAGCCGCTTACTCCTCGTCGTCGGCGAAGAGGTCCTGGGCGCCCATGCGCCCGACCCGGGCGTACGGCTCGAGCTCGCCGGCGTAGCTGTAGTAGAGCCGCTGGCTCGCGCCGGCGACGGCGAACGGCTGGTCGAGCTCGACGACGACGCTGCGGCCCGTCACACGCACGACGGTGCCGGACTGGCCGTGCTGGGGGCTGTACCCGGCAACGATCCGAACCCGGTCGCCGGGGCCGACCTCGGGCCGGGCGCGGCGGGGCTTCAGCGTGGGGCGGTTGGGGCGCTTGAAGAGCGGCACGGGAATCGGCGCGATGATAGCCGCGGCCTGTCCCGGGTCGCGAACCGTCGCCGGTCTTGTGTATCGTGTGCCTCGCTATGGTGAATGGGCACACCGGTGGACGGGCGTCGTGGCGGTCGATGTGCGCGGCGGCGGTCGCGGCGGTCGTCTGCGCCGCGCTCCCTGCGTCGGCAGGCGCCGCTCCCGCCGCGGCCGGCCCGGCGATCGCTCCGGGGAAGATCGCGGTCGTGGTGTTCGAGAACAAGGACTACGACGGCAGCCTGACCGGCTCCCGCTTCGTCGTCGGCAACCCGGCCGCGCCGTTCACGAACGGCACGATCATCCCCGAGTCGCTCTCGCTCGTCCCGACCCCGGCGGGCTGCGACCACCCGGCGGGTGACGTCGCCGGCGTGGCGCTCAAGCCGTGCCGGTCGGGCATGTTCCAGTCGTACCGAAACGTGCTCGGATTCCGGATCCGGGCCTCGGCGCCCGAGTACGCGTGGATGGTGATGGGCACCGACGCCAACGTGCGCGACGGCGACTTCCCGAGCGGCCTGTTCAAGGACGGTCCGGAGGGCGGCATCGTCGGCTACGCGCCCGGCCACAACGACACCTCGGGGCCGGTCTACGACCTGTTCGGATACATGGAGGCGAACGCGGTGCCGTTCGAGGTCTACCAGGAGGACTATCCGGGCGGCCCGGCGAGTTGCTCGACCGACCGCTTCTCGGACATCCCCGACCGCTCCGCCGGCATGCCGATGTTCTACGCGCGCAAGCACAGCCCGCTGCTCCTCACGTGGAGCCAGTCGCCCGACGCCCTCGTCGTGAACGACGGGCCCGGCGGCGCTCCCGACCTCAGCCCGGCGACGCAGCCCGGTCCGGCGGCCTGCGAGGCGCACGTGCGCGACTTCCCGGGGAACGTGCCGAACTCGACGACCGCCGCCCAGCGCAACTTCACCGGGAACGAGACCTTCGGCCGCGTCAACTTCATCGTGCCGAGCATGTGCCACTCCGGCCACAACTCCGACCGGGCGTGCGGCGGAGGGCCCGGGGACGGCCGCGGCGGCATCGAGGGGATGGACCGCTGGCTCCAGCTCAACCTCGACGGCCTGCGCCGTGACGTCGGCCGAAACGGTGTCGTCATCGTGACGTTCGACGAGGGCCGGACGGCCGACGGCGCGGGCATCGTCGCGCCCATCTTCACGGCGATCGTGCCCGGACAGAACGCGGCCGGCACCCCGGGCACGCTGGCCGCGCCGGGCTGCGACCCGATGCCGGCGACCGGCTGCACCGACACGGCGACGGTGTACGACCATTCGTCGACCGCCCGCTCGCTGATCGAGGCCGTGGGCGGGACGTGCGCGGTCTTCGACAACGCGTCGCTCTATCAGGGTCAGACGACGACCGCGCGCGAGAACTGCCTCGGAGCCACGCCGCTCCCGCTCAGCGTGATCGACGCCACGCCGTAGCGGTGCGGGCGTTCTTGGACCGTGCGGCACGGGGCTGACACGTGAGCCCCGCCGCCCCGCCGCCCGACACGCCGCGCGTCGTCGTCGCAAAGCGCAGTGACGGTCCGGGCCTCGTCGTGCGCACCCTCTGGTTCGTCTTCGTCGGCTGGTGGCTGACCGGGATCGTCAACGTCGTCGCGTACCTCATAGCGCTCACCGTGATCGGGCTGCCGGTCGCGTTCATGATCTTCAACCGGCTGCCGACCGTGCTCACGCTGCGGCCGAGAACCATCCGGACGACACACCAGGAGCAGGATGGAATCACCCACATCACCGACTCGCGCGTCCCCCAGCGCGCATTCCTCGGCCGAGCGGTCTACTTCGTCCTCGTCGGGTGGTGGCTCGGGGCGGTCTGGTCGGCGGTCGCGTGGCTCCTCTGCGTGACCGTGCTCGGACTGCCCCTCGGCGTGATGATGTACAACCGCCTCCCGGCTGTGCTCACCCTGCGCCGCTATTGATCGTCGGCCTGCGGCGGCGAGAGGTCGAACGTCATCGTGATCTCGGTGCCCGGGTCGCAGGCGCGAAGGTCGAGGTCGACCACGTGCGCCTGGATGAGGAGCATCCCGTAGCCCTGGCCGGGGGCGCGCGGCCGTGATGCCGGCCCCACGCCGAAGTCGCGGACCGTCACCCGCAGCTCGGTTCCCTCGATCCGGGCGGCGAGGTCGACCTCGCCCGCCGCTTCCGGATATGCGTGCACCACGGCGTTGGTGCATGCCTCCGAGACCGAAAGGAGGACGCCCGGATGGTGGGCCGGATCGTGGTGGGTGCGGGCGAGAAGGTCGCGGACCAGATGCCGCGCGCAGGGAACGCTGGCCGGCTCGCCCGGCAGGCGCACCGCGAGATTCCAGGTCCCTGTACCCACCGCCCTGGAACCTTCCCCCGGCGGCGGTGTGGGAAACCGATCAGGCGGTCATTCCGCCGATGCCATCGCAGAGGGACGCTTCTCGACGACCCAGTACCTCTCCCCGGTCTCGACCACCCACTCCACGTCGCCCTCCACGTGCCCCGGGACGACGGCGAACCGGTTGGGCGCCGAGTGGACGGCGATGAAGTCGTCGGGGCTCATCTCCATCGCCTCGGCGCAGCTCTCATCGCCGCACTCGCACAGGAAGGGCACGTTCTCGTCATCGTCGCCGGTGTCGTCCTCCAGCTCGAACGTGAGGCGGCGGTTGTTGTAGGCACGCGCAGCCTGCTCGTTCTTCACCAGCCGCTCCTGCCGAAGCCCCTCCCGATCCATTGCGTACCGAGCATACCCGCACCCGCCCGGGCCCAGCGTCTGCTCTCCTCAGGCGGCTCGGGGAACGCCGTCCAGCCTGGCCGACGGCATGAGCGGCGACGGCCGGCCGAGCTGGTAGCCCTGCCCCGCCTGGATCATCGCGCTTTCGGTGAGCTCGTTGCGGTCGAGGCTGCGCAGGTACTCGAGCGTCTCGAGATCCTCGATGCCCTCGGCGATCACGGTCGCGCCCGTTCTGTCGGCGAAGGTCGCCATCGCCAGGAGCACGGCCCGGGCGGCGGGCTCGGTCGCAGAGGCGGAGATGATACCGCGGTCGATCTTGAGGTAGTCGGCGCCGACGTCGCGGAGCATCGCCAGCCCCGAGTTGCCCGTGCCGACGTCGTCGAGGGCGATGCGGAAACCCTGGGCCTTCATCCGCCGCAGGCACTTCACCACCGACGCGGCCCGGCCGCCGAAGCGCTCGGTGACCTCCACGACCACCTGCTCGGGCTTCAGCCCGGCGCGCCGGACGGCCGCCAGGAACCAGTCGTTCGTGTCCGCGTCGAGATCGAGCGTCTGCGGGCAGACGTTCACGAAGAGCGCCGCGCCGCGGGGCAGCCGGTGGGCCTCCGAGAGGGCGCGCGCCACGCACAGCTCGTCGAGCTCATGCGTCCGGCCCAGCTGCTCGGCGACGTCGAAGGCCTCGTACGGCCCGGCCAGGCCGTAGTCCGCGTGCGGCCGCGCCAGCGCCTCGACCCCCAGCAGGTCGCAGGTCGTGAGGTTCCAGATCGGCTGGAAGTGCACGTCGATGCCGCGCTCGTCGAGCAGGCGCAGGAGGGCGGCCTTCGTGCCGGCGGTCGTCACGGCCACGGTCTCGCGGATCTCCTCGTAGTGGACGAACTGGCCGCCGCCGCGGCGCTTGGCCTCATACAGGGCCGCGTCGGCCTCCGCGCGCATCGAGTCGGCCGTCGACTGCCCGGGCCGGAGCGAGGCGAGCCCGATGCTCACCTTGACGCCCGCGTCGTCGAAGCGGCGCGCCAGACGCCGCATGAGGGCCTGGACGCCGTCGCCGTCGGTGTGCGGGAGGACGGCTGCGAACTCGTCGCCCCCGATGCGGTACGCGCGGTCGCTGGGACGGCGGTCGTCCAGCACCTCGGCGACCCGGGTGATCACCGCGTCGCCGTGCGGATGGCCGTACCGGTCGTTCAGGTACTTGAAGTCGTCGATGTCGAGCACCGCGAGCGCGAGCGGCTCGTCATAGCGGGCGGCCGCCGAGATCGCGTGCGGCAGCTCGTCGTGGAAGGCCCGCTGGTTCGGCAGGTCGGTCATCCCGTCGCGCGTCGCGCGCGCCAGCGCCATTCTGTGACGGCGAATGACCGTGCGGCCGCCGACCAGGTAGAAGAGCACGACGCCGACGAGGAGGCCGCCTCCGCCGACGACGAGGAGCGCTCGCCGCACAGACGCGAGCGCGCCGTTCAGCGTCGAATGGTCGTACGTGATCTCATAGGCGTAGCGGCCGGAGTGGAGCCGCACCGGCGCGATGAACTCGAAGTCGCGCCGGTCGAGCTTGGGATCGCCCTCGTGGCCGGCGTAGGCGCGGCCGGTCGAGATGACGCGCGTGATCCGCGGGTCGCCGTCGACCGAGCCCAGACCGCCGCCGGACCCGGTCGCGACCACGACACCGTGGCCGTCGAAGACCTTGGCATCGAGCGTGCCCGGGCGCTGGCCGAGCACCCGCAGCACCTCGCCGATCTCGCGCAGGGCGACATCGGCCGTGAGCGCGCTGCGGCCGAGCCGCTCGAAGATGCGGACGTCGCTGCGTTGCATCGCCGCGTACTGCTCGATCTGGCTGTCGCTCGCGTTGCGGTCGATGATCGCGATGCCGGCGAACTGGATCAGCGCGAGCGTGAGGACGAACCCGGCCAGGAGCCGCAGGGCGAAGCCAAGCCCGCCGTCCCCGCTGGTTCCGGCCGAGCGGCGCCGCCACGACCGGACCAGCGCAGGCGGGGATTTCGGGAGCACCGACACATCCCGGAATTCGCCCGCGCCGGGGAGGTCTGCATACAGCAAGGTGGGGATTCGCGCGGGTTTAGCGCTCGTCGGCGGCAGGCTCGTCGTCGAGCACGGTGCTCTCGATCCGCGGTGCCTGGAGGAGCCGCTCCATGAGCTCGCCGACCGCCGACTGGTCGCCGCGGTCGAGTTCCACCGTCACGGTCACGGCGTCGTCCGCTCCGATGCTGATCTCCGGCCGCGCCGCCGGTGCGACGTGGGCGATCTCGGTGCGAACGAGCTCGGAGAAGCCGTCGTCCGCTCCGGAGGCGCCGACGCCCCGGCCGGCGGCGGTGAGTCTCACTCTCGGCATGGCTGCTCCATTCCCCGCGCGGCGACGGGCGACACGCGCGGATAGACTCGGCCGCTTGGCGGACTGGGTGACCATCTCGTCGATCGCCACGGCCGGCGGCACGCTCGGACTTGCAGCGGCGACATTCTCGGCCGTCAAGTCGTCCAACCGCTCCGCCCGCGTCGCGGAGCGCGCGCTCATGGCCGGCCTGCGGCCGCTCCTCATGCCGTCGCGGCTCGACGACCCGCCGCAGAAGGTGGGGTTCGTGGACGGGCGGCTCTTGCGGGTCGACGGCGGCCGCGGCGCGGCGGAGGCCACTCCGGAGGCCGTCTACCTGGCGATGTCGGTGCGGAACGTGGGCACGGGCATCGCGGTCCTGCACGGCTGGCGCTTCTCACTCAATCCCGAGCCGGGCGGCGGGCCGCCTCCGCCGCTCGAGGACTTCCACAGCCTGACCCGCGACATCTACGTGCCGCCCGGCGACCTGGGGTTCTGGCAGGGCGTCTTCCGCGACCCGCAGGCCGAGGAGTTCGCGCGGGTCGCCGGGGCGATCGCCGCCGGCGAGCGGCTGGTGATCGACATCCTGTACGGCGACCACGAGGGCGGCCAGCGCGCGGTCAGCCGTCTCTCGATGACCGCCGCGGGCGACGGCGGGTGGCTCGTGTCGGCGGCGCGGCACTGGAACATCGACCGCGACGACCCGCGGTAGGCGGGCGGCGCGTAGACTTCGTCCGGCATGGGATGGCTGGATCGCCTGATGGATCGTCTGACCGCGCGCGGGCCGAAGCTCGCGGGCTCGGGCCATGCGCCCGCGGACGTCCAGCCCGCAACCGGCTCGCCCGAGCTCTCCGAGGAGCTGGAGGCCGACTACGGCGCTGATTCGCCGGCCGCCGAGCCGCCCGACTCCGGCGGCGACGACGGCGGCGGCGCGGGCGACGGCGACTCCACCGCAGGCTGACCGTGTCCGATGCCCGGGGCGGGCATCACATATCCGCTCGGCTAGGGCGATTCCGCGGTGTCTTGTGCCCTATTCGTGCCGCTAGCCCATGATTCGCGGAGCGCGGCGGCGCCTTCGCCCATCTCGGCGCACCATCCGCCGTAGACGCGGAACGTCTGCTCGGTCGATTCGTGGCCCATCTCACGGGCGACAGTCGCGATCGGAACGCCGGCGCGGAGCGACCAATAGGCGAACGTGTGCCGTAGCGAGTATGGCGGGCGTTTCTCCAGGCCGGCCAGGTTGAGGGCGGGGTGCCAGATCTCCCGCCAGAAGTAGGGCCACGAGATCGGCCTCCCGTCGATGTGGAAGACGCGGCGCGTGGCGATCGCGCGGGGGATGCTCTCGACCGCTGCTACGCCGCGGCGAGTCATGTGGACGGTTCGCCACGATCCGGCGGTCTTCGATCCGGGAAGCTCGACGGTCGGCGGGTGGACGTGGCGATGTTCGACGCGGACGGCCTCTCCGGGCCGCGCTCCAGTGTCGGCGAGGAACACGACGAGAGGCGCCCACCGGCCGCATTCGTCGGCGACGGCTTCGACTTCGGCCCAGGATTCGAACGGCAGCATCCGCTCGGAACGCCGCTGCATCGGTGCCTTGACGGCGGCGGCGGGGTTCGCGCGGACGAGGCCGGCGTCGACTCCGAAGCGGTACACCATCCGTAGGGTGCGGGCGATGTCCCGGCGGTACGCCTTCCCCGGCACGGCCGCTAGGAGCCGCTGTATGGATTCGGTGGTGACATCACCCGCCTGGGCACTTCCGAACGCGGCTAGATGTAGTTCCTAGGCACGTTGTTCATCCGGGCCTCCCTGGATGATCGGGGCTTGTCAGAGTCCTCGAGTCTGGGAGGCCCGGATGAGGTTGCACGGTAACGCACGGACATGCCCGCGAAGCCGCCGCTTGTTGGTGTCGCGGGTGGATGAGGGGTGGGCGCTGGCGGCGGCGGCCGAGGCGGCCGGTGTCAGCGCGCGCACCGCGTCGAAGTGGGTGGCGCGGTTTCGCGTCGAGGGAGAGGCGGAGTTGGTGGACCGCTCCTCGCGGCCGCATTGCTCGCCTCGGCAGACGCCGCCTGAGCGAGTGAATGCGATCACGATCCTTCGTCGGCTGCGGTTTACGGCGGCAGAGATCAGCCACACGCTAGGGATGCCGCTCTCGACGGTGTCGGCGGTGCTTTCACGGATCGGGTTGGGCAAGCTCAGCCGGCTTGACCCGCCTGAGCCGGCCAACCGGTATCAGCGGCGTCGTCCGGGCGAGCTGGTGCACATCGACATCAAGTAGCTGGCTCGGATCGATGGGGCCGGACACCGCGTCCATGGCGACCGCAGCCGGCAAAGGAAGCGGCGCGGTGCAAAGCGGATCGGCTACGAGTACGTCCACGTGTGCGTCGACGACGCCACCCGCCTGGCCTACGTCGAAGTCCTCGCCGATGAGAAGGCCCGCACCGCCGTCGGCTTCCTGCGCCGCGCACGGATCTGGTATCGCCGCCACGGCGTGCGCATCCAGCGCGTCATGGCAGACAACGGACCCTGCTACATCTCGGCGCTGCACAGCCTCGCCTGCCGCCGCCTCGGAATCAGACACGTGCGCATCCGGCCCCGCCGCCCACGCACCTACGGCAAGCCGACGCTTCATCCGCACCCTGGTGGCCGGCTGGGCGTACGGCGCCATCTACGCGACCTCTCGAGAACGCGCCCACGCCCTCGCCGGCTGGCTGCACACCTACAATCACACCCGATCACACGGCAGCCTCGGCCACCAACCACCAATACGGCGGTTACGGCCCTCACCGTGAACAACGTCCCTGGGTCTTACAGCTAGAGGCCGTACAAGCCGTCTCTCGGCGTATTTCACGGTCTGGGGCGCCGCCGAGTATTGGCGGATGAAGCGGTCGGCGAGCTCGGCGAGGGTGATCGGCGCCATGTACCCGGCGCCTTGCGCGATCCGGTCAAGCTCGGCATTCAGCGCAGCGCGAGCCTCGCCCTTCCGCTGATATGTCGCCGTCGCGCGGCGCCTCCCATCCTCGCGCCAATAGCCGCGCCAGCCACGGCCTGATCGGAGCACCGATCCGGTCTGCATCTATTCGCCTCCCTCTTCGACGTCCACGAGGGTACGCCGCCCATCCGCCGTCGTGTTCGCATCGACCCAGGCGGAATACGCTGTTTGCGAGATTCGGAGTCGGCCGCCGGGGAGGTGCAGCGCGGGCAACTCGCCTCGCGCAACCCAGCGGAGCACCGTCCTCGGGCTGACGCCGACGTCTTCGGCGACGTCCGCGACTCGGAGGTAGCTGCTCACTCCGCCGCCTCCACCCGCGACTCGGAGCGCGTCGCGGTCGCCCGGTCGATCCCGTCGACCACGATACCGAACACCTGGTCTTCGGAACAGCCGACCTCGCGGTGGGTCTCCCAAGCGAGGCGGTTCGGTTGGATACGCGAGGGCTAGGCCCGGCTGGTTACTTGCCGCCGATGTGATGCACCCAGCCCGGCACGCCGAAGCCGTTCTGCGCGGCGTAGGCGATGACCGCGACTCGGAAGTTGGCGACGACCTGAGTGCGAGCCTTGCCCCCATCGTAGGTGTTCCAGTTGAAGAACTGGCGCTTACTGAGAGTGCGGGAAAGAGCGCCTGCGATCTGGCCGTCGGTGCGGTAGCCACGGACGTAGGCGAGGTAGGGACGGCGAAGCTGCTTCGGCGGCACAATTGCTGAAAGCTTGTCCGCGACCCGTTTGTGGATCTTGGCTTCTCGCCGGGTGCACGTTGCGGCGGCGGCCCATCCCGAGTACGTCGAGTCATACGAATTGACGGACTGCTCCAGCGTGTTGCACTTGAAGAGTTGGTCGTTGCTCTCTTTCCGCAGCGGCTGCACCTTGGCCAAGAACGCCGCAAATTCCTGCTTGGGTGTCGACGCCGTGTCGGTTGTCGAGGGATTGCTCGACGCCGGCGGGCTTGAGACCGTGACTGTGCTCGTTGACCCGCTGCCGCCACAGCTGGCCGCGGCCACCAACGTGACGCCGCCGAGTATCAACGCCGATGCGCGCATCTTGGGGACACCTCCTGCCCGAGGGATGAAGCTCGGGACGATGGTAGTGGCGATCACAACGTCGCTCAACCCGCCGGGACGAGTCGCACGCCGAACTATCGGGCCTGAACGCCCCGAGTTCGGCGCTGCGCAATGACAGCGTCGATCGCCCAATGCTCGCAGCGGCGCCAGTCGCTCTCGGGCGTGTCGCGGCAGAGCCACCGGCCGGTTTCCGAGCAGGCGACCGTCTCAAGGTCGGCGGAGCAGCGGCCGGGCAGCGGGCGGTGGAGACGACCACAGAGGGAGCACGTGCTGGGAGGTCCTCGGTCGGCCACAACCGCACCCTCTGAGTCCTTAAAGAGAAACCGCCCAGTTCCCCCGGAGGCGAACGGGCGGTATCAACAATGGTGCGACAGTACCCCAGTTATCGGCTCTTCGCAACACTGAACTGTAGCGGAACACCCCGAATTCCCCGCAAACTCCCCTAATTGGGGGAGCCTAGACCCGTCCAGGCGGCAGACGGCGTCCGCTCTGGCCAGGTGCGGGTTGTGGGGGATGGTACGGGAGATTGAAATCCCGTTTGTCTGCCATGCGGTCGAATTCGCGTTGCGGGACTGTCCGGCGGGTGATCTGCTCCCGAACCCCCGGGACGACCGCGACGCCGAGCGGTTCAGCGGAGGTATTTGGCGGCGTCGCCTGCCACGTGGCGACCTCGACCGCTTCACGACCCAACTTGTCGACTACGAACTCCAGTGCCGGCACGAGGTCCGTGTCCGCGGACGCCAGGATCCCCACGTCATAGTGGCCTTCAAGTGCGAGACGCACGAAGTCGATAGCGAGCAGGACGTCGATGCCCTTCTCCCGCGGCGCCTTGGATCCCGCGTACTTGAGCGTCCTGTCGAACACCTCGGTGCAGCCTCCGCCTTCTGATCGCCACGAATTCAAGCGACGCTGCATCGCCTGATAGCCCTTCGCATCGCGCTCGTTGCTGGGAACGCCGGTGTAAACCCTCACCTGCTTCAGGCGACGGCCTGGAGCCGCCGAACACAGATGCCGGCCGAGTAGCAGGGGCCTGAAGTTGCCCCATCGCATCCCTTGGTCAGTCCAGCCGAAAGCCTCCCGAGCTGTTCTCGATACGTTCTGGTAGTCGATGAAGACTACGACGCGTGAGTCTTGTGCGACGGGCATCTCCCCGACAGGTTACCGCGAAGTTGATATTGCGTCCGAACGCGCGTTCGCTTGTGCCGTATTTGTGCCGTGCGCTGGAAAACGCCTGCAATCAGGCAGCCAAGCGCAGCCCGCATGATTGGACGGTTTGTCGCCTATCCATACGGCGTGTCGCCGCTTGCCGCCCTCCTTCCAGTGCCCGGGGCGAGACTCGAACTCGCGCTCCCCGAGGGGAAGGGGATTTTAAGTCCCCCGTGTCTACCAGCTCCACCACCCGGGCCAGGAGCATTATCGGTTAGGCGCGCTCGGCGGCGGCCAGGGCCGCGCCGTGCAGGATGTCGCGCTCCGACACGATCATCTCGCCCGCGCCCGCCGCCCGCAGCACCTCGGCGGCGATGGCCGCGCCGGCCACGATGGTCGGCGCCCGCTCGGGCATGAGTCCGCGCACCTCCCGCCGCTCGGCGAGAGGGAGGGCGGCCAATTGGCCGAGCAGCGCCTCGACAGTGGCCGCCGGCAGCACGTGCCCGTCGATCCTCTCCGGGATCTCGCGGTCGAGGCCGAGGTCGATGGTGGCGAGGGTCGTCACCGTGCCGGCGACGCCAACGAGCGTTTCCGCCCGACCGGCGATGCCGGTCGGCAGGAGCGCGGCGACCGTCGCGCGCAGCGCCGCAATCTCGGCCTCGGCGGGCGGGTCCGAGCGAAGGCACCGCTCCGACATCCGGACGCAGCCGATGTCGAGGCTCACGGCGTCGACCACGCCGTCCGGGCCGCCCAGGACGAGCTCGGTCGATCCGCCGCCGATGTCGCACACCAGCGTGCCGGGCCCGGCGGCGAGCCGGGAGGTGACCCCGCGGTACGTGAGCTCGGCCTCCTCGCGGCCTGTGAGGAGGCGGGTCTCGAAGCCGTGCCGGCGCTCCACCTCGGCCAGGAATGCGCCACCGTTGGCCGCGTCGCGGACGGCGCTCGTCGCCGTCGCCAGCACGCGCTCCGCGCCGTGCTCGCCGGCCGTCCTCGCGTAGCCGTCGAGGACGGCGTGCACGCGCTCCATCCCGGCGTCCGACAGGCGGCCGTCGGCGTCGACCCTGTCGCCGAGCCGCGTGATCCGAAGCAGCCGCTCGACCTCCGAGAGGCTGCCGCCGTCGACGTCCGCCACCAGGAGGCGGGTCGAGTTCGTGCCCATGTCGACCGCGCCGACGCGAATCACGCCGGCAGTCTAGGATTCCGGCGAAGCACTAACCAAACCGAAGCAGCTACGCGAAGCGGAGGACTCACACCATGAAGCTGGAGGGCATCCACCACGTGACGGCGATCACCGGCGACGCGCCCGGGAACGTCGACTTCTACACGCGCGTCCTCGGGCTGCGCCTGGTGAAGAAGTCGGTGAACCAGGACGATCCGACGGTCTACCACCTCTTCTACGCCGACGAGGCGGGGAGCGCCGGCTCCGACATCACGTTCTTCGAGTACCCCGGCGCTCGCCGCGGCCGCGCGGGGCGGGGGATGGTGCACACGGTCGTCTGGCGGGTCGGCTCGGCCGAGGCCGTCGAGTTCTGGCAGGAGCGGCTGAGGCGCGAGCGCCTCGACGTGACCCGCGACGGCGACCGGCTGACGTTCGCCGACCCGGAGGGCCTGGGGCTCGAGATCCGGCTCGTCGAGACCGGCGACGAGCCGCTCGTCGCGGTGCACCCCGAGATCCCGGCCGAGGTCGCGATCCAGGGCTTCGACGGCGTTCGCGCCTACACGGGCGATGCCGAGGGCAGCCGCGCGTTCCTCGCCGACACGCTCGGCTTCGCCGCCGACGGCGAGACGGCGTTCGAGGTGCGCGGCGACCGGCGCGGGTCGTTCTACGCCTACGACGAGATCTCCGGCACCGGCTGGCCGGGGGCGGGCACCGTGCACCACGTCGCGTGGGCGTCGCTCCCGGAGGAGCACGAGGCCTGGCGCGACCGCGTCGCCGGGGGCGGCGGCCGGCCGACCGACGTCATCGACAGGTACTACTTCAAGTCGATCTACTTCCGCGAGCCGAGCGGGGTGCTCTTCGAGATCGCGACCATCGGCCCCGGGTTCACCACCGACGAGGACATCGAGCACCTCGGCGAGCGGCTGGCGCTGCCGCCGGCCTACGAGCACCTCCGCGACCAGGTCGAGAAGCTCGTGACGCCGCTTCCCGACCCGCGGGCCGACTGGGCCGTCAGGTGAGCGGGGCGGCAGGCCTCGAGCACCTCGTCCGCCCGGCGGCCGGCCGGGCGGACGGGGCGCTCGTCCTCTTCCACGGCCGCGGCGCAGACGAACGCGACCTGTATCCGCTGCTCGACATGCTCGACCCGGAGCGGCGGCTGGTGGGCGTCACGCCGCGCGGGCCGCTGGCGCTCCCGCCCGGCGGCGCGCACTGGTACGTGGTCCGGGAGGTGGGCTTCCCCGATCCCGGCACGTTCGGGCCGACGTTCGAGCTCGCCTCGCGCTGGCTCGACGAGCTGGCCGAGGAGACGGGTGTGCCGCCCGAGCGGACGGTGCTCGGCGGCTTCTCGCAGGGCGCCGTGATGGCGCACTCGCTCGGCCTGGGCACCGGCCGGCCGCGGCCCGCGGGCATCCTCGCGCTCTCCGGGTTCATCCCGGTTGTGGACGGCTTCGAGCCCGACCTGAACCGGCCGCTGCCTCCCATCGCGATCGGCCACGGCACGCTCGACCCGGTCATCTCGGTCGAGTTCGGCCGGCGGGCGCGCGCGATCCTCGAGGGGGCCGGGGCGGACGTGCTCTACCGCGAGTCGCCGATCGCGCACACGATCGACCCGCGCTTCCTGACCGAGCTCCAGGGCTGGGTGCGCGAGGCGATCGACCGCGCGCCGGTGGGCGAGGCGTCGTGAACGGCGAGGACTTCTGCCTCCAGTTCCAGCAGGCGGTCGAGCTGATCGGCCGCCGCTGGTGCGGCACCATCGCCCGCGCGCTCCTGCCGGGACCGCGCCGCTACACCGAGCTTCGGCGGGCGATCCCCGACATCTCCGACCGCGCGCTCTCGCAGCGGCTGCGCGAGCTCGAGGCGGAGGGCATCGTGATCCGGCGCGTGAGCGTCGGCCCGCCGGTGGAGGTGGCCTACGAGCTCTCGGCGAAGGGCCGTGACCTGGAGCAGATCATCGCGGCCGTCGAGCGCTGGGCGCACGAGTGGCTCGGCGGGTCATCCCCGCACGACACGTACGAGCGCGCCCACCCATGAGCGGCCGCGCGTGAACGCGTCCAGCAGGCGGCGCAGGCGGCCGAGGGAACGGTTGAGCCGGTCGAGCGCCGCCTGCATCTCGGCGGTCTTCCCGGTCAGCTGCTCGGTCTTCGTGAGAAGCGACGCGAGCCCGCCTTCCTCCATGGCCCGCACCCGCCCCTCGATCTCGCGCTGGGCGACCCTGGCGCGCTTGAATGTGCGTACTCCCTGGACGCCGACGACGACCGACGTCCCGCCGACGATGACGAGCCAGGCGATGATGACGACGAGCAGCACGAGGGCCAGTCTATGGTAGAATCCAGCGTTCCGACGCGGGGTGGAGCAGTCCGGTAGCTCGTCGGGCTCATAACCCGAAGGTCGCAGGTTCGAATCCTGCCCCCGCTATAGCTCGACTAGTGCGACCGCCTTCGGGCGGTCGCTGTGTTTCTGGAGGACGTTACGGCGTTCGGCGACTCGGCGTGCCGCGGGTGCTGCCGGCCCGGCCGACGGGCGACGATGTGGACGGTGTGCGGGCCGGGGGGAGATCGGGATGGCGGCGTGTCGGAGTCGGCTGGCGGTCGCGTTGAAACGCTCCTCATTGAAAGTGTATCCGTGTAGTGTTTACCTCGCTACACTTTATGCATGGCGAGTAGAGGCTTCATCGGTCGTGACTCCGAGATGGCCGAGCTACGGGCGCACCTCGAGTTCGTGCAGGAGCGTGGCGCCGGACGGATGCTTGCTCTGCGCGGCCGCCGCCAGATCGGAAAGTCACGGCTGGTTGAGGAGTTCATCCGCCGAAGCGGCGCCGGCGCGATCTTCTATACCGCCTCCAAGCAGTCCAGCGACGACGAGCTGCGCATCTTCGGCGAGCAGGTCGCGCTCCTGGACACCCCTGGCGGGCAGATCGCCCAGGCCGGCCCGGTCGGTTCATGGGAGGCCGCGCTGACGATCGCCGCGACCGGCGCGTCGGCGGAGTCGCCGATCATCATCGTCATCGATGAGTTGCCGTTTCTGATCGATAGCGAGTCCGCGATCGAGGGGATCATCCAGAAGCAGTGGGACCGAGGGCTCGAGCGGCAGCCGGTGCTCCTGCTGCTGGTCGGCTCCGACGTCTCCATGATGGAAGCCCTGAACGAGTACGACCGCCCGCTGTACGGCCGATTCATCGAGATGGTCGTCCGGCCGCTCTCGCCCAACGCCATCAGCTCGATGCTCCGCCTCGATGCGGCCGACGCGCTGGACGCGTACCTCGTGATCGGTGGATTCCCGCGCCTGGCCGAGATCTGGGCTCGCGGCGACGATCTATGGAAGTTCCTGCGCCGCGAGCTCCAGAATCCCCAGTCGCCGCTGATCGTCCTGGCGGAACGCTCTCTCAACGCCGAGTTCCCCGCCGAGATGAAGGCCCGCAACGTGATCGAGGCGATCGGCACCGGCGAGCGATCGTTCAGCACGATCCTCAGCCGGGCCGGTGTCTCCAACAAGACGCTCGAGACGAGCCTGGAGACCCTGATCGGCAAGCGGGTGATCCGAAAGGCACTGCCCTATTCGGCGACTCCGCGGCCGAAGCTGTCGCGCTACTACATCGCCGATCCATACCTGCGGTTCTGGCTACGGTTCGTCCGTCCAAACCTCCCCGCCATCGAACGCGGCCGTGGCGATCTCGTCTACAAGGACATCCGCGCCCAGTGGCAGACCTACGCCGGCCAGGCGATCGAGCCGATCGTGCGTGGGGCCGTCCAGAACCTGTTGCCCGATCCTCGGTTCGCCGACGCGCAGTTCGTCGGCGGCTTCTGGAATCGTGACAACAGCATCGAGGTCGACCTGGTCGGGGGCCGCGACGCCGACACGTCCGACACCATCGACTTCGTGGGATCGATCAAATGGCGTGACAACGCGGCCTTCAACCGCCACGACCTGAGCCACCTCATCGAACGTCGAGCGGCTGTGCCAGGAGCGACGTCGGACGCGCGACTCGTCGGCGTCTCGCGCAGCGGATTCACTGCAGAAGGCCTCGACGTCCGACTCGACCCACAGACGATCCTCGACGCCTTCCCGGCCTGACGTCGGGCGGACGGTTCGATCCGCCACGGCTCCGACCAGGCACAGCCGCGGCGGATGGTCGTCTCTGAGCGACCCACAGGCGGTCATTCCGGTCCGGGCACGCGGGGTCACACGTCGCGCGTTCGCAAGAGGGCATACCCGATGAGGAGTGCCGCGGCGGCCCAGGCGAAGCTCACGGCGAGCCCGCCCCAGACTCCGAGCGGGAGCGGGCCGGCGCTGTCGCCGAACATGCCGAGCATCGTCCCGGTCGTCGACTGGACGGAGAGCCCGGCGAGCGGAGTCGCCTCGTCGACGAGGCGGCGCAGGTCGGCTGGTAGGAGGCCGTGGGCGATGAACGGCAAGAACAACATCGTGAGGGTGAGCGCGACCGTGGCGCCGGAGTGGCGGACGGCGACACCGATCCCCAACGCCAGAAGCGCGTACCCGCTGAGGAGCAGCGCGGTTCCGGCGATGGCTCGAAGCACATGCGGGTCGGTGACCGGCACCGGCGGATAGGCCGGGGCGACGTACCCTGCGCCGCGCAGGCTCGGCTGCGCGACAACGAAGGCGGCGATGCCGGCAAGCAGCCCGACGGGCAGCGTGACGGCGGTGAGAACCACAGCCTTGGCGGCGAGCACGGCGCCTCGTCGCGGGGTGGCGGTGAACGTGGTTCGGATCGTCCCGCCGGCGTACTCCGATGTGACGATGGATGCTCCAAGGACCGCTGCCGCCCCCTGGGCCAAGAGGACGCCGAACAGCGCCAGTTGAACGATGTCGTCGTGGCCCTGTCCCGCGAGCGCGGCGTCGGTGTTAGAAAGCTTTCCGACGACGGCGCCGAGACCGACCATGAGCGCGAACACGGCGAGCAGCGAGACCCCGGCGCCGCGGAGCGTGCGCAGCTTCGTCCACTCGGCGTGAAGGACGGCGATCACGAGTGCGCCGTGACGTCGGGAAGCGCGCCGCGTTCGTGACGCACCACCCCTCGAGTGAGCCGGAAGTAGGCCTCCTCGAGCGTCGGTCGGTGTCGTGTCCGATCGGCTGTGGACGCGAGCAGATCGGCCACGGGTGCGTCCGCAAGCAGGCGCCCACCGCCGATCACGATCACGTGGTCGGCGGTTTCCTCCAGCTCGGCCATCAGATGACTGGAGACGAAGACCGTTCGACCGTCCGCAGCGAACGATCGGAGGAGAGCGCGCAGCCACTGGATACCCTCCGGATCGAGCCCGTTGCTCGGCTCGTCGAGGATCACGACTGGAGGATCACCCAGGAGCGCTGCGGCGATGCCGAGCCGCTGCGTCATGCCGAGGGAGAACCCGGCCGTCCGCCGATCGGCCACGGAAGCCAGCCCGACGAGCCGGAGGACATGCTCGATGCGGCCGGCAGCGATGCCGTTGCTCTGTGCGAGCCAGCGCAGGTGGTCCCGCGCTGAGCGGCCCGGATGCGGCGAACCGGGGTCGAGGACCGCGCCCGCAACCGTCAACGGCCGCCGCAGCTCTCGATAGCGGCGACCGCCGATGAAGGCCTCGCCGGCGTCGGCGGCGGCGAGGCCGAGGATCAGGTGCAGGGTCGTAGTCTTGCCGGCGCCGTTTGGCCCGGCGAAGCCGGTGACGCGGCCGGGCTGTACCGTCACCGAGAGATCGTCGACGGCGAGCGTTCCGCCGAACCGCTTGGTCAGGCCGCGCGTCTCGATGGTCGCCTCCATGTCCACACCGTAGAACCGCACTTCGTGGTTCGCGTCGCGCGTGAGAGCCGTGTTCGGCATCCCGCCGCCGGGTGAGCGCGATGTCGGCCTCATCCTTGAGAGTGAGGCGCCATGTCGCGCTCACGCGCGATGCGCACGCCGGACGTGCGCGCGACAATGACGTCGATGGACATGCTTGGCGTCCTCCGCCGCCCGGTCACGGAGCCCAGTCTCCGACTCATGGCGGCTGTCGTCCTGGCCGTGACCGCAGCCGCCGAGGCCGGCGTCTACGCCGGCGACCCCTCAACTGCTGTCCTGTTCAACCTGCTCGCCGTCTCGCAGCTGGTCGTGGCGAGCCGGTATCCGCGCGTGGCGGCGGTCGTCGCCACCCTGGCCACGCTCGTGCTCCTTGCCGACCGGCAGGCGCCGCTCACCGTGACGGGTGTGCTCGCGTTGCTCGTGGTCGACGCGTTCCTGGTCGTGCGCCGTGGTGTCGGGCTGGCGGTGCTCCTCGCAATCCCGTTGGCCCTGAATGCGGTCTCACCGCTCGATGGCAGCGATCCGGGGGCGGAGAGCTTCGGACCGCTCGTGCTCGTGGTCGCCGCGCTGCTCGTCGGCGAAGCATTGCGGCAGCGCGGCCAGGCGCTCGAGCAACGCGACGCCACACAGCTCAAGATGGCCGAGACGATGCGGGAGCAGACGGCGATGGAGGAACGAGCCCGGATCGCCCGCGAACTGCACGACATCGTGGCCCACCACCTGTCGATGATCTCGGTGCAAGCCGAGACAGCCCGCCTGACGTCCCCCGATCTGCCGCCGGACGGCCGCAAGCGATTCGAGGAGATAGGCGCAACGGCGCGCGACGCGCTGACCGAGATGCGCCGGCTCCTCGGGGTGCTGCGGGAAGAGGGCGAGGGTGCCGACCGCTCGCCTCAGCCCGGCCTCGATCAGCTCGGCGACCTGGTCGACAGCGCGCGCGAGGCAGGCGCGAACATCCGGCTCGTGCAGCGAGGCCGCCCCGTGGAGCTCCCCGTAGGTGTCGACCTGACCGCCTTCCGCATCATCCAGGAGGCGCTCACAAACGCGCGCCGGCATGCGCCCGGCGCCGAGGTCGACGTCGAGCTCGAGTACCACTCCGACGCTCTCCGCCTGCGGATCTGCGACTCCGGCCCGGGCCCCGGAGACTACCGTCTGACGCCGGGACACGGCCTGATCGGCATGCGCGACCGGGTCATCATGGTGGGTGGTGCGCTGAGCTACGGACGAGGCGACGGCGGGGGCTTCACCGTCGAAGCCGAGCTTCCGATCGAGGCGGCGGGATGACCATTCGCGTCGTGGTCGCCGACGACCAGGAGGTCGTCCGGGCAGGATTTGCGGCGCTCCTCGACACCCAGCCCGACATCACCGTCGTCGGAACCGGCGCCGACGGCGCGGAAACGGTCAGGATCTGCCGCCAAGAGCGTCCGGATGTCGTCCTGATGGACGTCCGCATGCCCGGGATGGACGGTATCGAGGCAACCCGGGCTCTCACGGTGAGCGGCCGCGACGGTCCACGCGTGCTGATCCTGACCACGTTCGACCTCGACGAGTACGTATACGACGCCCTGAGCGCAGGGGCGAGCGGGTTCCTGCTCAAAGACGTTGCTGCTGAGCACCTGTTCGACGCGGTGCGCGTCCTCGCCGCGGGCGATGCCCTGCTTGCGCCGGCAATCACGCGGCGCTTGATCGGCGAGTTCGCCCGCCTTCGGCCCCGGCACCCCGACCGACCCGACCGGCTGGGCACCTTGACACCACGCGAGACGGAGGTCCTCCGCCTCGTCGCGGACGGACTCTCCAACAACGAGATCGCAGAACGCCTCGTCGTCAGCGACGAGACCGTGAAGACGCACGTCAGCCACGTGTTGGGCAAGCTCGGACTGCGCGACCGCGCCCAGGCCGTCGTCGCCGCCTACGAATCCGGCCTCGTCCGCCCCCGCTCGTAGGTGGGGATGTCCCAAGGTGGCGTGAACCACGGCGGCGGTCATTGTGCGGCCGCTCGATCGGGGCACAAGAAACCGGCGGGTAGCCGTTGGGCGATTGACTAGTGTGGCCGCGTGCAAGCGGCGATCGAGACGCTGGGCCTGACCAAGGTCTACGGCGAGACGCGCGCGGTGTCCGACCTCGGACTGGAGGTCGACGGGGGCCAGGTGTTCGGTTTCCTCGGTCCGAACGGCGCCGGCAAGACGACCACGATCCGGATGCTGCTGGGACTTCAGCGGCCGACGGGCGGGCGGGCATCCGTGTTCGGTCTCGACTGCCGGGCCGACCGGGTCGAGATCGCTCGCCGGGTGGGCTACCTGCCCGGGGATCTCGAGCTGTATCCGCGGATGACCGGACGCCAGCACCTCGACTGGTTCGGGCGGATGCGCGACGTGAAGGACGGATCGCCGGTCGCCGAGCTGGTCGAGCGGTTCGGCGTCGAGCTCGACCGGCCGGCGCGGGAGCTGTCGAAGGGCAACCGGCAGAAGGTGGGCCTCGTCATGGCGCTGATGCACCGTCCGGACCTGCTCGTGCTCGACGAGCCGACGTCCGGCCTCGACCCGCTGGTGCAGAACGAGTTCGAGCGCGTGATCCGAGAGGTCGTCGCCGAGGGCCGGACGGTGTTCCTGTCGTCGCACGAGCTGGACGAGGTGCAGCGGCTGGCCGACCGGGTTGCCATCATCCGGTCCGGCACCCTGGTGACCGTCGACACGGTCGAGCATCTGCGCGCGACGGCGCCGCAGCGGGTGGACGCGCGGTTCCGCGAGCCCGTCGCCGCCTCGCGGTTCGACGGCATCGCCGGCGTCACAGTCACCGCCTGCGACGGACCCAGCGTGGCCCTCCAGGTCTCGGGTGCGATCGCGCCGCTCCTGCGGGTGATCGCGGAGCTCGACCCGGTCGATCTGGTCATCCGGCATGCCGACCTCGAGGAGCTCTTCCTCGACTACTACCGCGAGGCGCCGGGGGGCGGGCATGCGGACTGAGATCGCCCGGCTCGACTCCGGCATGCGGCGCCGGAGCGTCCTCGGATACTCCGCGGGCATGGCGCTCTACGCGCTCGTGGTCGTCGCGCTCTATCCGGCGTTCAAGAGCTCCACGTCGCTCGACAAGCTGATCAAGGACGACCCCACCGGCGCCGCCCTCTTCGGCGTCACCGGCAACCTGACGTCGTCGGCCGGGTGGCTGAACGGGAACATCTACGCGAACTTCCTGCCGCTCGTCATGCTGCTCCTGACCATCGGATACGGCGCCGCAGCGCTCGCGGGGCAGGACGAGGACGGGACGTTGTGCCTCATCGTCTCCCTGCCCGTCCGGAGGGACGCCGTCGTGCTCGAGAAGGTGGCGGCGCTGGCGCTCCAGGCCGCCGTCCTTGCCGCCGCGGTCGCCGTGTGCGTCGCTGCCGGGCGCTGGTTCGAGCTCACAACCGGCGTGGGGAACATCGTCTCCAGCTCGGTGGCGGTGCTCCTCCTGGCCGTCGACTTCGGGGTCCTGACGATGGCGGTCGGCGCGCTCACCGGCAGCCGCGGAACGGCAATCGGGGTCGGATCCGGGGTCGCCGCGGCGTCATATCTCCTCAGCTCGCTCGCGCCCGTCGTCTCGTGGATCGAGCCCGCGAGGTACGTCTCGCTGTTCTACTGGTCGGTGGGAGACAACCAGATCGCCGACGGCGTGACGGTTGCCGACTACGCCGTGCTCGCCGGCGCCGGTGTCTGCGCGGTGTACGCCGCGATCATCGCGTTCCGGCGCCTCGACGTGCACTAGGCGGACCCCTCCTCGGTCCCGGCCCGGTCGCGCTCGATGCGCAACTCGTGGCGGTAGGCGGCCACGGCCCGGCGCAGGTAGTCGACGTCGGGGTCGATCCGCACCATCGAGATGCCGTGCAGGTGATGGGCCAGGCGGCCGACGGCCCGCTCGGGCGTGTCGATCCGGACCAGCACCTCGACCTCGGCCGCCGCCGGCAGCACCGCGTCGAACGGGACGCCCCGCTGGGCGGCGGGCCAGACGCTCAGCTCCGGCACGTCGGCGGTCGTTGCGACGTAGGCCGTCCAGGCGAAGAGCCAGCCCTTGCGGTCGATCGAGATCCCGCCGATCGCCCCACGGAAGGGCGGCTGCCCGGGCGACGTGCGCCGGGCGGTGTTCAGCTTGATCGCCGCCGTCAGGTAGAGGTGCGAGAGCTCGAGCCGGCGGGCGTCGTCACCCGAGGGCAACGGTCTCGCGCTCACTCGCGGATCGCCGTCGTCGGCGGGCTGCGCCGCACGAGCCCGGCCAGGCCGCGCGCGGTGCGGGCCAGGAGGTCGAGCCCCTGCACGAGCCCGATGAAGGCCAGCGCCGTGATCAGCCCGCCGCCGTCGATATACGGCAGGAGCGCCAGGCTCGTGAGCAGGACCGCGCTCACCACGACGCCGTCGATGAGCGTCGCGCGGGCCTCCTCGTAGGCGTCGTCGAGCCAGTCGAGGGCCGTCGCGAGCGCCTCGAGCGCGCCCTCGGCATGGGCGATCACAGCCCCCACCGCCACCTCCTTCGGCTCACGCGGGCGCGCTGGAGCTCGGCGATCCTGGACTCGAGCACGCGGACCTTCTCGGACGCGTCGGTCACCTGGGTGCGCATCTGATCGGCCGTCTCGCTCAGGCCCTGCTCGGTGCGGGCGACGGCCTCGGACGCCTGGCGCAGGTCGCCCGCCGCGCTCTGTGCGAGGTCGACCGCCTGCCCGAGCGCCTGGATCCGGGCCGGCAGGGCGCCCTCGAGCACGAGGTACCCGACGTAGAAGTTGACGAGCGAGGCGACCGCGAGCGTCGCCAGGCCGAGCACGGTGCGGGCCATCCACTCCGAGCCGAACGCCGAGTCGAGCAGCTCCTGTGGCACGGGGGCGAGCAGCGCCACCGCCGGCGCCGCCGCCAGGCCGAGGATCGCGATGCCTTGAACGACCCTGTTCGTCCAGGAGCCCACGAGACCCTCGATCATAGTCGGGATGACGGAGGAACCCCTGGATTTGCGCAGATTGGCAAGCCGGGTCGACGGTCGGTGACGTGCGTGCAAGCGCCCCTGTGGTCTGTGGCGGCGTGGCTGGGCGCGCGCCGCGTGTGACACCATCCGGGTATGGCGCAGGCCCCGACCGCGGGTAACGTCGTCCGGCTCGGGCGGGCCGGGGCGGCCGGGAGCGTCGCCGCCGCGCTCGCCGCGGCGGCCGGCGACTCCACGCTGCGACTGCTCTACCGCGTCGAGGACGAGCCGACCGGGTGGGTCGACGCGGCCGGGGCGTTCTGCGAGCCGGCGGAGCCATCGCCGGGGCGCGCCGCCACGTCGGTGGAGCTCGGCGGCGCCCAGATCGCTCTGGTCGAGCACGCCGCCGTCACCTCGCCTGACACGGTTTCGGCGGCCTGCGCCGGCCTGGCCGCCGAGATCGAGCGGGAGGGCCGCGCCGCCGTCCTCTGCGCGCGCGTGCGCCAGCTCGAGACGGCCGAGCAGCGCCTGCGCGACGTGTTCGAGGCCGTCGAGCTGATGGTCGTCGCGATGGACCTCGACGCCACGATGACCTACGTCAACCCGTTCACGGAGCGCCTCTCGGGCTGGACCCGCAACGAGCTGATCGGCGGCAACTGGTTCGAGATGTTCAGAAGCGGCCGCGAATCGTTCCTGCACCGCGTCCGCGAGGGTGAGTTCCCGCCCCGCGACGAGAGCACGATCGTCGTCAAGAACGACGAGCGGCGCCAGATCGACTGGTACAACGTCGCCCTCCGCGACGAGCACGGGCGCGTCGAGGGCATCCTCGGCATCGGCCGCGACACGACCCAGGAGCTGCGCACACAGCGTTCCCTCGAGGCGGCGCACCAGCGCATGCACGACGTCCTGGAGACGGTGGAGCTCGTCGCCGGCCAGCTCGACCTCGACGGCCGCCTCACGTACGTGAACGAGTATCTCGTCCGCCTGAGCGGATGGACGCGCGACGAGCTGATCGGTCGCCGGTGGCGGGACGTGTTCCAGACGGGCGATCGCGACTTCATGGAGCTCGTGCGCCAGGGGGATTTCCCTGCGCACGACACGAGCAGCATCCTGCTTCGCTCCGGGGAGCGACGCGACATCGAGTGGGCCAACGTCGGCATCCGCGACGACCGCGGCACGCTGACCGGCATCGTCGGCATCGGCCGCGACATGACCGACCAGCTCCGGATCGAGCGCGAGCTGCGCGACCTCGCCGCCGAGCACGCGGCCCTCGAGCGGGTGGCGACGGAGGTGGCCCGCGGGCTCGACGAGGACGTCGTCTTCCATCTCGTCGCCGAGCAGGCGGGGAGGCTCGTCGCAGCCGACGGGTGCACGCTCGTGCGGGTCGAGCCCGGCGAGCAGGTCCGCATCCTCTCGAACTGGAGCGAAATCGCCGCCGATCAGGTCGCGGCCGAGGGCATGGTGGTGCCGATCGCCGCCGGCCAGGCGATGGCGGCGACGTTCAGCACCGGCCGCCCGGCCCGGTCCGACGAGCCCCCGGGCGAGCCGGGCCGCCCCAACCCGATCGGAGAGGACGACCCGATCCGCTCGGCCGTCGCGGCGCCGATCACGGTGACCGGCGGGATGTGGGGCGCCCTGGTGGCATGGCGGGTGACCGAGGAGCCGCTTCCGCCCGAGACCGAGCGCCGCCTGGGAGCGTTCGCGTCGCTGGCCGGGACGGCGATCGCCAACGCCGACGCCCGCACCGCCCTGGCCGCCTCCCGCAAGCGCATCGTGACCGCGGCCGACGACGCCCGCCGGCGGCTGGAGCGAAACCTGCACGACGGCGCCCAGCAGCGGTTCGTGTCGCTCTCGCTCGCCCTGCGCCTGACGCAGTCGCTGCTCGAGGCGGACCCCGGGAAGGCGGCCGAGCACCTGCGCGGAGCCCAGCGGGAGCTGACCCAGGGCCTGGAGGAGCTGCGCGAGCTGGCCCGCGGCATCCACCCTGCGATCCTCACCGAGCGCGGCCTGCGGGCGGCCGTCGACAGCCTCGTCCTGCGCGCCCAGGTGCCCGTCGAGGTGACCGACATGCCGGAGGGGCGCCTGTCGCCGGAGGTGGAGGCGGCGGCCTACTACGTCGTGTCGGAGGCCGTCGCGAATGTCACCCGCTATGCGGACGCCGACCGGGCGACCGTCGCCGTCTCGGTCTCCGGCCCCACGCTCTCGGTCGAGGTGGCCGACGACGGTGCGGGCGGCGCCGACCCGGCCAGGGGCTCCGGCCTGCGCGGCCTGGCCGACCGCGTCGAGGCCGTCGGCGGCCGGCTCGAGATCTCAAGCCCGCTCGGAGCCGGGACGCGCATCCGCGCCGTCCTGCCCTGCGAGACGCCTTCGCGGACGTAGAGGCCGTCCGGTGTTCCTGAACATCCTGGTGGCGATCGACGACTCGGCCCACGCCGCCCGGGCGCTCGACGAGGCGCTCGACCTGGCCCGCGCCCAGCGGTCGCGCGTCACGGTCCTGAGCGTGGCGTCGCGAGGGGCGTGGAGGTATATGGCCGGCCCGTACGTCGGGATGATGCCCACCCAGGAGGACGCCGACGAGGCGGCGGAGCGGACGATCGCCGCCGCCCGCTCCCGGGTCGGCGACGAGATCCCGCTCACGACGATCGTGGGCCGCGGTTCGCCGGCCGAGGCCATTCTCGCGCGAGCGCGGGAAGGCAACCACGACCTGATCGTGATGGGATCCCGTGGCCGGGGAGCGGCCGCGTCGGCGCTCCTGGGAAGCGTGAGCCACCGTGTCCTTCATCACGGTCGCGTCCCCGTCCTGATCGTGCACGCCGAGACGCTTGGGTGATCCTCCGGCCCGTGCGTTCGCCTCGTGGCTCCGCGAGGATGGCCGCCTGCCCGCCGGACTGGTACAGTCGCCCCTGGCGGCGACGATGGGCAAGGGGCGAACATCCGACGCGGAGCCGAGGCTGCTGCACCTGGCCTCTCCGCTCATGACGGGCGCAGACGTGAAGGCGCTCCAGAAGCTCCTGAACGCGGGCGGATACGGCAACGGCCTGGACGAGGACGGCGAGTACGGCCCGATGACCGCGCAGGCCGTCTACCGGGCCAAGTTCTGGCTCGGGTTCCCGCGCCCCGACCAGCTCGCCGGCGGGAGGTTCAACGACTACCTGACCGGCGCCGTGAAGACCACCGCGGACATGCGCGCGCTCGTCGCCAAGCGGAAGAAGGCGGCGAAGGAGGCGAGCTTCCGAAAGGACGCCGTCAAGCTGGCGAAGGGCAAGATCGGCACGATCGAGACGCCGGTCAACATCCAGGAGTTCGGTCAGTGGTACGGGATGAACGGCGTCCCCTGGTGCGCGATCTTCGTCACCTGGTGCTTCGCCAACGCGGGCTCGAAGAGCTTCGCCCGCCGCTCGCGCTGGGCGTACGTGCCGTTCGTCCTGAACGACGCGCACGCTGCGAAGAACGGGCTCACGGTCACGCGCGCTCCCGCGGCCGGCGATCTCGTGCTCTTCGATTGGGACTCCGACGGTGTCTGCGACCACATCGGCATCGTCGAGAAGCCCTCCCCGCTCGTCACGATCGAGGGCAACACGTCGCCCGCGAACAACTCGAACGGCGGCCAGGTGATGCGCCGCACCGACCGCTCTCTGAGCGACATCGCGGCGTTCGTGCACGTCTCGGAGTGACGTTCGCTCCTCCGGCGGTCCCGCGGGCCTGGTACCCTGAACCGTAGGTATGAGCGCCAAGGAAGAGAAGATCGAGCTCGACGGCGAGGTGACGGAGTCGCTTCGCAACGGGATGTTCCGGATCGAGCTCGACAACGGACACGAGACGACCGGCTACATCGCGGGCAAGATGCGCCGCTACCGCATCCGCATCCTGCTCGGCGACCGGGTCAAGGTGGAGCTCTCGCCCTATGACCTGAAGCGCGGCCGCATCACCTACCGCTACCGGTAGGCCTCAGTCGCGGTCGACGTGGATGCGCCGGTCGGCGTGGTCGATCCGGTAGTCGTTGATACTCGCGTCGCGGCGGCGCATGTAGCCCAGGTCGTCGAACTCCCAGTGCTCGTTCCCGTGGCTTCGCCACCACTGGCCCGAGGGATCGCGGCTCTCGTACTCGAACCGCACCGAGATGCGGTTCTCGTGGAAGCACCACAGCTCCTTCCTGAGCCGGTAGTCGAGCTCCTTCGACCACTTCCTGCGCAGGAAGTCGACGATGGCGTCGCGGCCCTCGAAGAACTCGGCCCGGTTTCGCCACACGGAGTCCGGCGTGTAGGCCAGCGCGACCCGTTCGGGGTCGCAGGTGTTCCAGGCGTCCTCCGCCGCCTGCACCTTCTGGCGGGCCGTCTCCTCGGTGAACGGCGGCACGGGCGGGCGTGGGTCCATCGCCGCATCCTAGACAGACGGCAGTACAGTGCCTGCATGAGCGGCGCGCCGAGCATCTGGGAGGACGAGCTGCCGGTCGGCACGAAGGTTCAGATCACCTACTCGAACGGCAAGCACCGCGACGGCATCGTGCTCGAGCACCGCGGCGACGGCTTGCTCAAGCTCGCGACCAACCGGAACCCGGCTCTCGGTGGGGTCTTCTTCGCAAACCCGCAGCACATCGCCGAGGTCGAGCTCATCGACGACCATCACGGCACGACCGCTCCCGACCCGCCTTAGGCGGCGTCACTCCGTGCCGCGCCGCGTGGCCGGATGGATCGTCTTCCCCTCGTTCAGCATGGCGACGAAGGCGGCGACCCGGCGGGCGCGCGTCTCGGGCTTCTTCGCGTCGTCGATCCGGTAGAGGACGGCGTAGCGGTTGCGGCTGTCGAGCTTTGCGAAGAGCTCGGCCGCTGCGGGATTGCGGTCGAGCTCGGCACGCAGGTCGTCGGGCACCTCCATCGTCCGCTGCCCCGCATACGCGGCGTCCCAGCGCCCGTCGGACCTGGCCCGCTCCACCTCGGCCATTCCGGGCGGGGTCATCTCGCCGCGCTCGATCAGCGCCGTCGCCGTGGCCCGGTTGATCCGCGACCACTTGCTGCGCGCCCGCCGGGGCGTGAAGCGCTGGAGGTAGTGGCGCTCGTCGAGCCGCTTTCGCGTCCCGTCGATCCATCCATACGCGATCGCGGCCTCGAGCGCATCGGCATGGGTCAGCGGCACCGGGCCGGCGCCCTTGCGCGCCAGGCGCAGCCAGACGCCCGCGTCGTCGCCGTGGTGCTCGGAGAGCCATGCGGCCCAGGCGGCGCGGGAGGGAAACGAGACAACCGGCGGATCCGGCTTCGGCACTAGTGCATCTTCGCCCAGCGCAGGCCGACGATCACGACCACCGCGACGAGCACGAGCCACAGCGCCGTCCACACGGCCATCATCGCCCAGCCCCAATGCGTCATGTGCGACCAGTCCATGCCCGCATCCTTACCCCGATGGGCTCGGAATTCATCGGTGCGGGCACGCAACCGGCGGCGCGGGAATCCCGCAGGGCTATGCCCCGAGGGCCGTTCGCGCGGCCCGGGCGGCGACGATCTCCTCGCGGCTTGCCACCACGAGGACGCGCGCCCGGGATGCCTGAGCGGCCACGTCGGCGTCGCCGCTCACGACCGCGTTCCGGGCCGCGTCGAGCTCGACGCCCAGGACGCCGAGGCGGCGCGACACGCCCTCCCGCACCCCGGCCGAGCCCTCGCCGATCCCGCCCGTGAAGACGAGGGCGTGAAGCCCGCCCGCCGCGACCGCCATCGCCCCGGCGGCGCCCGCGACCCGGTGGCAGAAGACGTCGAGCGCCAGGCCCGCTTCCTCGCTCCCGGCCCCGGCCGCCGCCTCGAGCTCGCGCACGTCGGCCGAGCCGCCCAGCGCCAGGAGGCCCGACTCGGCCGTGAGCGCGCGGTCGACCGCGGCCGCGTCCAGCCCGTGCTCGCGCACCAGGTAGGCGACGATGGCCGGGTCGATCGAGCCGGAGCGGGTCGCCATGGGCACGCCCTCGAGCGGCGAGAAGCCCATCGTCGTGTCGACCGACCGGCCCGCGGCGACGGCGGTCAGCGAGCAGCCGCCGCCCAGGTGGCAGACGACGAGGCGCACCTCGGCCGCCGGCCGGGCGAGGAGGGCCGCGGCCCGCTCCGCCGCCCAGGCGACGGAGAGGCCGTGGAACCCGTAGCGGCGCACGCCCCAGTGCTCCCGCCACGCGCGCGGCACGGCGTACGTGTGCGCCGCGGGCGGCATCGTGGCGTGGAAGAGCGTGTCGAAGACGGCCACGTGCGGCACCCCGGGCAGGCGCTCCCTCGCCTCGTCGATCGCCCGCAGCGCCGGCGCGTTGTGGAGCGGCGCCAGCGGCTCGAGGTCGGCGATCGCCGCGCGCACAGAAACGTCGATGACGGCCGGTTCCTGGAATGCCTCGCCGCCGTGGACGACGCGGTGGGCGACGGCGTCGATGCGAGCGCCGTGAACCGCGTCGAGGCCGCTGACGGGCGTGGAGGTCTCGCCGTCGCCGACCAGGTGGAGCTTCAGGCTCGTCGAGCCGGCGTTGACGACGAGAACCTTGCTCACCCGGTCAGAACGGCCAGGTCCAGCCGGCGACGTCCGGGTCGTCCTCGCCGTGCTCGCGCGTCCACGCTCGCGCCTGGAGGCGGGCGGTGGTCATCGCCTGGCGCAGGCCGCCGGCGCGCTCTGCGAGCCCGGGCACGCGGTCGATCACATCCATCACGAGGTGGTAGCGGTCGAGGTCGTTCAGCATCACCATGTCGAACGGCGTCGTGGTGGTGCCCTCCTCCTTGTAGCCGCGCACGTGGATGTTCGGGTGGTTCGTGCGCCGGTACGTGAGCCGGTGGATCAGCCACGGGTAGCCGTGATAGGCGAAGACGACCGGGCGCCGGGAGGTGAAGAGCGCGTCGAACTCGCGGTCGGAGAGCCCGTGCGGGTGCTCGCTCTCGGGCTGGAGGCGCATCAGGTCGACGACGTTCACGACGCGCACGCGCAGGTCTGGAAGCCGCTCGCGCAGGATCGCCGCCGCCGCCAGCGTCTCGAGCGTCGGAACGTCGCCGCAGCATCCGAGCACGACGTCGGGCTCGCCGCCGTCGTCGTTGGAGGCCCACTCCCAGATCCCGAGCCCGCGGGTACAGTGGGCGATCGCCTCGTCGATCGTCAGGTAGTCGAGGCACGGCTGCTTGCCCGCGACGATCACGTTCACGTAGTGGCGGCCGCGCAGGCAGTGGTCGGCGACCGACAGCAGGCAGTTGGCGTCGGGCGGCAGGTAGACGCGCACGATCTCGGCCTTCTTGTTGACCACGTGGTCGATGAACCCCGGATCCTGATGCGAAAAGCCGTTGTGGTCCTGCCGCCACACGTGTGACGAGAGCAGGTAGTTGAGCGAGGCGATCGGCCGCCGCCACGGGATGTCGCGGGTCACCTTGAGCCACTTGGCGTGCTGGTTCATCATCGAGTCGATGATGTGGATGAAGGCCTCGTAGCAGTTGAAGAGGCCGTGGCGGCCCGTGAGCAGGTACCCCTCGAGCCAGCCCTGGCACAGGTGCTCCGAGAGCACCTCCATCACGCGCCCCTCCGCCGCCAGGTGGTCGTCGGTCGGGAGCGTCTCGGCCTCCCACACGCGGTCGGTGACCTCGAAGACCGCCTGGAGCCGGTTGGAGGCCGTCTCGTCGGGCCCGAACATGCGGAAGCGGTCGCGGTTTCGGGCGGTGACGTCGCGCAGGAGCTTTCCCAGGACCGCGGTCGGCTCGCTCATCTTCGTGCCCGGCGACGGCACCTCGACGGCGTAGCCGCGGAAGTCGGGGATGGTGAGGTCGCGCAGGAGCTCGCCGCCGTTGGCGTGAGGGACGGCGCTCATCCGGCGGTTGCCGGTGGGCGCCAGCGCCGCCAGGTCGGGCCGAAGCGTCCCCTGCTCGTCGAAGAGCTCCTCAGCCCGGTAGCTCCGCATCCACTCGTCGAGCGCCTTCAGGTGCCCGGGATCGTCGCGTGGGTGGGCGATCGGCACCTGGTGCGAGCGCCACGTGTTCTCGACAGGGACGCCGTCCAGCTCGCGAGGGCCGGTCCAGCCCTTGGGGCTTCGCAGCACGATCATCGGCCAGGCCGGCCTGCCGTGCCCGTCCGCGTCGCCGCGGGCGGCGGACTGGATCGCGGCGATGTCGTCGAGGGCGTCGTCGAGCGCGGCTGCGAAGCGGCCGTGGACGGCGGCCGGCTCCTCCTCGTCGAAGCCGACCGACACGTCGATCGGGCGCCATCCGAGTCCTTCGAGCATGGCGTCGAGCTCGCCCTCGGGGATACGGGCCAGCACCGTCGGGTTGGCGATCTTGTAGCCGTTCAGGTGCAGGATCGGGAGCACCGCCCCGTCCCCGCGCGGGCTCAGGAACTTGTTCGAGTGCCAGCTCGTCGCGAGCGCGCCCGTCTCGGCCTCGCCGTCGCCGACGACGCACACCGCCAGGAGGTCGGGGTTGTCGAAGACCGCCCCGAACGCGTGCGCCAGCGAGTAGCCGAGCTCGCCGCCCTCGTGGATCGATCCCGGCGTCTCGGGCGCGACGTGGCTGGGGATCCCGCCTGGAAACGAGAACTGGCGAAACAGGAGGTGCATGCCCTGCTCGTCCTCGGTGATGTCCGGGTACACCTCGGTGTAGCGGCCCTCGAGATAGGCGTTGGCGACGAGGCCGGGGCCGCCGTGCCCGGGTCCGGTGATGTAGATCGCCTCCAGGTCGCGCTCGCGGATCGCGCGGTTCATGTGGGCGTAGATCAGGTTCAGGCCCGGCACGGTGCCGAAGTGTCCGAGCAGGCGCGGCTTCACGTGGTCGCGCGTCAGCGGCTCGCGCAGGAGCGGGTTCGCGAGCAGGTAGATCTGACCAACCGACAGGTAGTTCGCCGCCCGCCACCAACCGTCGATCTGCGCGACCGTCTCGGCGGAAAGCGCGCGTACGTCCTTGGTGGCCGACATGCGAGAAGCCATTGCCCGGGCCGGAGGCTAGCGCAAACCGTCCGTTCGCCTTCGGCCGCTCTGGCCGCTCTCCATTCCTTCTCGGAACCTGCACCGGCTGAAAACCCCGATCGGGGGCTCGGGCCGTCACGATCCGGGCATGACACGCTCGCCACACCCGGGCATGGAGGCGCCGCTGCTCTGCGAGCTCCATGCCCACTCGACCTGGAGCGACGGCGGCCTCGATCTGGAGCAGGTCGTCGACCTGTACGGGCGGCGCGGCTTCGACGTGCTCTGCATCACCGACCACGTCGTGCGCGGCGGCGGCATGGTGACCGCCGATCGCCACCCCGCCTACCTCGCTGCGGTCCGCGCGCAGGCTGCACGGGCGGACGCCCTGTACGGGATGCTCGTCATCCCGGGGCTCGAGCTCACCTACGACGACCCGTCCGACAGCACGCGCAGCGCCCACGCCGTGGCCGTCGGGCTGGAGCGGTTCGTCTCGCTCGAGCGCGGGATCGCGGCGGCGATGGAGGAGGCGCGCGCCGCCGGGGCCGCGCTGATCGCCGCGCACCCGCACGGCGCCGTCCCCGACTCGATCCCCGGCCGGACGACGCGCCGGTTCTGGCGCGACCCGGAGCTGCGCTCGCTCGCCCACCGCTTCGAGCTCATCAACCGCCACCGGGCCTTCGCCTGGGTGGCGGCGTCCGGCCTGCCGGCCGTTGCGAACGGCGACTTCCACGTGCCCGAGCACGTGAATACCTGGAAGACGCTCCTGCCGTGCGCCCGAACACAGGACGCCGTCGTCGGCTTCCTGCGCTCGAAGGCGCCGGCCGCGCTCACCCGCGTCGAGCCCGAACGCATCCCCGCCGAGCTCCGCGAAACCGCCTGAAACACCGGGGCCTGTCGCCGCTGTTTCAGGCCCCGTAGCTCCAGATCGACACGCTGTCGATGTGAAGGCTCACCTCGGGCGGGGTCGTCTCGTCGGGCTTCGCCTTGCCGGGCGATCCCATCGTCGTCTGGATCCCGAAGTGCATCGGCGTCGTCGGGACCACGACCTTCCCGGCGGTCGCGTCCTCGATCACCGCCCACGTCCTGCCGTCCACCGTGCAGCTCAGATGGCCGGGCATCCACGTGACGCCCCATGTATGCCACCGGGAGAAGTCCTTCGCGATCTCATGCCGCAGCGCGGCTCCCGCCGCCGGCGGATAGTGCAGCGTCATGCACATGGTCGTGCGCTCGGCGTCCTCCGTCCTCGACTCTGCGAAGTCGATCTCGGGGGGCTGGAACCCCGTCTCAGGCCAGAGCAGCGCACACATCTTCAGGCCGAGGCCCTTGTCGAACCTGCCGCGGAAGCGGACGCGTCCGTACGTCATGTTCAGATGCGGCAGCGAGACGCCGGCGGTGCGATAGGTGCCGTCGGGCTGTCGCAGTCCCCGCAGGATCAGCCTGCCGTTCTTCACCACGGCGTTCTCGGCATCCCACTTGCTGGTGGGGCAGCAGGCCGGGACGCCCTTGTAGCGCAGCCACTCGGCGCCGAGCGGCGCGCTGAAATCGTTCTCGTAGACGAGCTCGAACGCCATCGCCGGCGACTGTACCGGCCCGTTAGAGTGGCGGCATGCCGACCTTCCCGCTGACCGGCCGCTGCCTCTGCGGCGCGGTGCGGTTCGAGGTCGACAGTCCGCTCGTCTCGGCGAACCACTGCCACTGCGCCCGCTGCCGGCGCCGGACCGGCACGGCCGCCGTCTGGGAGCCGATCCCCGACGACGGCCTGCCCCGGCACGAGGGCGGCCGCACGTGAGCGCCCGGGCGCGCGACTTCGGGATCGTCGTCGGCACGCTCCCGCCGGGCCCCGAGAACGCCATCACCGACGTCGCCGGCGTCCGCGTCGGCCACACGACCCTGATCGAGGGCGATGGGCCGCTCGAGATCGGGCACGGGCCGGTGCGCACCGGCGTCACGGTCATCGTGCCCGGCGCCGACGACCCGTGGGCCGAGCCGGCCTTCGCCGGCTGCCACCGGCTGAACGGGAACGGCGAGCTGACCGGGCTCGAATGGATCCGAGAGGCCGGCCTCCTGACGACCGTCATCGGCCTCACGAACACGCACTCGGTGGGCGTCGTCCGCGACGCGCTGATCTCGGCGGCGGTGCGGAGGGAGGCGCCCGGCGAACAGCGCTGGTACCTGCCCGTCGTCGGCGAGACCTACGACGGCGACCTGAACGACATCAACGGCATGCACGTCCGCGCCGAGCACGTCCGCGCCGCGCTCGAATCGGCGTCGGACGGGCCGGTCGCCGAGGGCGCCGTCGGCAGTGGCACCGGCATGCAGTGCCACGGCTTCAAGGGCGGGATCGGCACCGCCTCGCGCGTCGTGGACGGCTCGACGGTCGGGGTGCTCGTGCAGGCGAACCACGGCCGCCGCGACCGCCTGCGCGTGAACGGCATCCCGATCGGTCCCGCTCCCCGGCGAGGAGCCGGCCGGCCGCCCCGGCGCCGGCCCGGAGGGCTCGATCATCGTCATCGTCGCCACCGACGCGCCGCTCATCCCGGGCCAGTGCGAGCGGATGGCCCAGCGTGCTGCGCTCGGCATCGGCCGGGTGGGCGGCGCCGGCGAGCACGGCTCCGGCGATCTCATCCTGGCGTTCGCCACGGGGAACCGCGGTCTGCGCCCGCTCGTCGACCACGACACCCAGGGCACCGGGCCCATCGCGGTGCGGGCCGTCCCGGCCGACCTGATCGACAACCTCTTCTACGCCGTGATCGAGGCGACCGAGGAGGCGATCGTGAATGCCCTCGTCGCCGGGCAGACGATGACCGGCCGCGACGGCTACACGGTGCAGGGGATCGGCGGCGAGCGGCTGGCCGCGTACCTGGCGGCCCACCGGGGCCAGACCCCATAGCCGGCGCTACATCCCGCCGAGTCCCGTCAGGAACCAGAGGATGAAGAGCACCCCGGCGGTCGCGGCGACGGCGAAGACCGCGTTCTTCGCCGTCGTGCACCAAACACATCGCCAGTCCCAAGGAGGGGGCCCGTCGGGGGAACCCATGGGTTCCCCCACGGGACAAGGAGGGGGCTCGCGGGGGAACCATGGGTTCCCCCGCGGACGATTAGGCGTCCGCCACGACCTCGGGGGTGTGGGCCGGCGGGGGCGCCGTCCACGCGAAGTGGCAGGCCGCCAGGTGGGCACTCTCGCTTCCGGCAAGCTCCGGGTCCTGCTCGGAACACACCGGCTGGGCGATCGGGCAGCGGGGATGAAACCGGCAGCCCGGCGGCACGTCGATCGGGCTCGGCGGGTCGCCGACCACGGCGGCCGACTCCGACACCCGCCCGGGTACGAGCCGCGGCACGGCCTGGAGGAGTCCCTGCGTGTAGGGGTGGCGGGCGTTCGAGAAGAGCTCCTCGGTCTCGGCCGTCTCGACGATCCGGCCCAGGTACATGACCGCGACCCGGTCGCACACGTGCCGCACGACCGCCATGTTGTGGGCGATGAAGAGCATGGTGAGGCCCAGCTCCTTGCGCAGCTCGTCGAGCAGGTTCAGCACCGTCGCCTGCACCGAGACGTCGAGCGCCGAGACCGGCTCGTCGGCCACCAGGAGCTCAGGCTGGAGAGCCAGGGCGCGGGCGATCGAGACGCGCTGGCGCTGGCCCCCCGAGAAGTTGCGCGGATGCGAGTCGAGCGCCCTGGCCGGGAGCCCGACCAGGTCGAGCAGCTCGCGGCACCGGGCGTCGATCCCGCTTCGCGGCACCATCCTGTGCACCCGCAGGAGCTCGGAGAGCGTCTGGCGGACCGTCATGCGCGGGTTGAGCGAGGAGTACGGGTCCTGGAAGACCATCTGGATCCGGCGCCGCTCGGAGCGGGCCCGCTTGGCCGCGAGCGTCTCGCCCGCGTAGCGGATCTCGCCCGCCGTGGGGGCGTGGAGGCCGACGATGCAGCGCCCCAGCGTCGACTTGCCGCAGCCCGACTCGCCCACGAGCCCGAGCGCCTCGCCGGGCATGATCTCGAGGTCGACGCCGTCGACCGCGCTCAGCACCTCGGCCGGGATGCGGCGCGCGCGCCGCACGACCGAGTCGGCGATCGTGAAGTCCATGTGGACGTCGCGCACCTCGAGCAGGGGCTCAGGCATCGGCCACCACGGGCCTGCGGTCGACGTCCGCTGCGCACGCCTCGGAGTGGATGCACGCCGTCGCCCGGCCGGCCGAGAGCGGCCGCAGCGGGAACTCGCCCGAGATGCAGTCGTCCTGCGCGAACGGGCAGCGCGGGTGGAAGCGGCACCCGGGCGGCGGCAGCACCAGGTCGGGCGGCGCGCCCTGGATCGAGGAGAGCGCGTCCCTGCACGCTGTCGAAGTCGGGCACCGAGCGCAGGAGGCCCAGCGTGTAGGGGTGGCGCGGCGCCCGGAACACCTCGTCGACCGTCCCCGTCTCGACGATCTGGCCGGCGTACATGACCGCCAGCCGCTCGCACGTCTGGGCGACGACCGCGAGGTCGTGGGTCACGAACACCACGCTCACGCCGAACTCCCGGCGCAGGTTGAAAAGCAGCTTCAGGATCTGGTCCTGGATCGTGACGTCGAGCGCCGTCGTCGGCTCGTCGCAGAGGATCAGCTTGGGGTCGCACGAGAGCGCGATGGCGATCATGATGCGCTGGCGCAGGCCGCCGGAGAGCTCGTGCGGGTAGGCGCGGGCGCGGCGGACGGGATCGGGGATGCCGACGCGCCGCATCAGATCGAGCGCCCGCTCGCGGGCCGCAGTGCGCGAGAGGCCGAGGTGCACCTGCGGCGCCTCGGCGATCTGGTCGCCCACCCGCATGACCGGGTTCAAGGCCGTCATCGGCTCCTGGAAGATCATCGCGATCGAGCCGCCGCGGATCTGTCGCAGGCGGCCGGGCGCCGCCGGGACGAGATCCTCGCCCTCGAACAGCACCTGGCCCCCGACGATCTGCCCGGGCCGGGGGAGGAGGCCCATGATCGCCCGGAGCGTCATGCTCTTGCCGCAGCCCGACTCGCCCACCAGCCCGAACGCCTGGCCCGGCGCGACCGAGAGGGAGGCGCCGTCCACCGCGTGCACCGTGCCGCGGGAGAGCGGAAGCTCGACCCGCAGGTCGCGCACGTCGAGGATGGGCCCGTCGCTCATTCGGGCCGCAGGAGGTCCGCGAGGCCGTCGCCGATCAAGGAGAGGCCCAGTCCGGTGATGACGACCGCCACCCCGGGGATGGTACTCAGCTGCCACTTCACGGTGAGGAACGTCTGGCCGTCGGCGATCATCGTGCCCCAGTCGGGCGTGGGCGGCTGGATCCCGAGGCCGAGGTAGCCCAGCGTCACGATCAGCAGGATGTCGAGCACGATGTCGGACATCGCGAAGACGATCGCCTGGGTGATGACGTTCGGCAGCAGGTGGCGCAGGATGATGCGCACGTTCGAGAGGCCCGCCGCCTGGGCGGCGAGCGTGTACTCCTGGCGTTTCTGGACGAGCACCTCACCGCGGATGATCCGCATGTACGACACCCAGCCGACCGCCGTCACCGCCAGGTAGATGTTGCGGGTTCCCGGGCCGAGCACGAACACCATCGCGATCACGAGCACGTAGAACGGGAACGCCACCACGATCTCGGCGAGCCGCGAGATGAGCGTGTCGCCGAAGCGGCCGTAGTAGCCGGCGATCGCGCCCAGCGTCGTCCCGATCAGGAACGGCAGCAGCACCGCCAGGAAGCCGACGCGCAGGTCGACCCGGGCGGCGTAGAGCATGCGCGACCACACGTCGCGCCCGAGCTGGTCCGTGCCGAGCCAGTGCTTGCCGGACGGATCCTGGAGGACGTGCTGGAGGTCCTGCTTCGTGGGGTCGTACGGGGCGATCTGCGGTGCCAGGAGCGCGAGCGCGAGGATCGTCCCGACGATCAGGACGCCGGCGACGAAGGGCGGCGTCCGGTACCAGCGGTTGCGGAACCCGTGCCGCCGCTCGGTGAGCTCGGCTTCGACGAAGGCGTCGGCGGCGGCGACGCTCATTCGAACCTGACCCGCGGGTCGAGGAGCGAGTGCAGGATGTCGGTGATGAGGTAGACGAGCACCACCAGGATCGCGAAGACCAGCGTGACGCCCTGCACCACCGGGAAGTCGCGCTCGAAGATCGAGTTGATCATGAGCTGGCCCACGCCCGGCAGCGCGTACACCTGCTCGATGACGAGCGTGCCGCCCACCAGGTACCCGATGTTCACGCCGAGCACGGCCACCGTCGAGATCACGGCGTTTCGAAGCGCGTGGCGGATGAGCACCTGCCGCTCCGGCAGCCCCTTCGCCCGGGCCGTGGTGATGTAGTCCGACTCCAGAACGTTGAGCAGGCTGGCGCGCAGGCTGCGGATCAGGATCGGCGAGATGGCGATCGCGACCGTGAGCGCGGGCAGGAACATCGATCTGAGATGACCCGAGAAGCCGGTGCCGTATCCGCCGACCGGGAAGAACCGGCCCGAGTTGAGCGCGAACGCGAGCAGCAGCATGATCCCGACCCAGAACGACGGGAAGCCGAGACCGATCAGCGGCACGACGCGCACGACCTGGTCGCGCACCGCGTCGCGCCGGCTGGCCGCGATCGCCGCGAGCGGGATCGCGATCAGGATCGAGAGCCCGGTCCCGTACCCGATGAGCCACAGCGTGACCGGCAGCCGGTCGACGATGAGCTCACGGGCCGGGACGCGGTAGAAGAGCGAGTTGCCGAGATCGCCGTGGACGAGCCGCGACATGAACTTCTCGTACTGGACCGGCAGCGACTTGTCGAGGCCCCACTCCTTGTGCAGGAGCGCGATCCGCTCGGGCGAGGCATGCGTGCCCAGCATCGTGCGGGCCGGGTCGCCGGGCACGAGGTGGATCATGAAGAACACCAGGATCGTGACGCCCAGAATCACCGGCACCATGTGCAGCAGCCGACGCGCGACGTATGCGGGCAGGTCCATGGGTGATTCCGGGCGTCAGTCTGCTGCTACTTCGACAGCCAGACGTCCTCCATGTGGTAGTTGCCGGTCGGGTAGACGTAGAACCCGTTCAGCTTGTCGGTGTACGCGTACCGGTACGGCGAGTAGAAGAGGAACGCCATGAACGCGTCCTCGGCGGCCTGCTTCTGGATGTTCGTGTAGAGCTCCTGGCGCTTGGTCTTGTCGAACTCGTGCTCGGCCGCATGCGTCCACTTGATGACGTCGGCGTTGTTGTAGTCGGTGTAGAACGACTTCGCGCCGGAGCCGGGGTCGACGGCGAACGTGACGAGCTCGTCCGGGTCGGCGATGTCCATCGTCCAGTAGCTGAAGCCGAGCTGGTACTTGAACTCCTGCTCGTCGGAGAACTCCGTCGACGGATCGACCTGCTTGAAGCTCACCTTGATTCCCAGCTGCTGAAGCTCCTGCTGGATGATCTGGCCGATGGAGTGCTCGTCGGCCGTTCCCTTTCCGAGCAGCATCTCGACGTTGAAGCCGTTCGGGTACTTGGACTGCGCCATCTCCTGCTTGGCCTGGTCCATGTTGAACTGGAGGCCCGGGGTGTTCGCGTCGTAGAAGGGCACCTGCGGCGGCATGAACGAGTTGGCCGGGTCGCCGTGTCCGAACAGGACCGACTTGATGATCGACTGGCGGTCGATCGCCAGCGAGATCGCGCGGCGCACGTGGACGTCGGCCAGCGGCGCGTAGCGCTCGTTCATCATCATGTAGTCCGTGCGCGTCGAGTTGAAGAGGGTCATCTTCACGCCCGGCGTGCTCTGGAGCTTCGACACCGTCTGGAACGGCGGGAACTCGTCGACCTGGGCCTGGCCGCCCTCGAGCTGAAGCTCGCGGGTGTTGTCGTCGCCCACCGTCCGCCACGTGACGCTGTCGAGGTAGGGCTTGCCCTTCTGCCAGTAGTTGGGGTTCTTCTTGAGGACGAGCTCGTTGCCCTTGTCCCAGTGGTCCCACATGAACGGGCCCGTGCCGATGGGATGCGAGTAGAACTCGTCCTTCGTCTCGCCGCCGTAGTCCTTGGGGATGACGGCGTTGGCGAACAGGGCGATATCGGCGAGGAACGGCGACCACGGATACTTCGTGTGGATCACGACCGTGTCGGGCGCCGGCGCCTCGATGTCCTTGATGGCGACGTCGAGGAAGCCCCAGCCCTGATCCTCGACCCGGGCCGCGTCGATCGAGAACTTGACGTCGGCCGAGGTCATGGGCTGGCCGTTCGAGAACTTGACTCCCGGGCGCAGCTTGAAGGTGTACGTCTTCTTGTCGGGCGAGAGCGTGTAGGAGGTCGCGAGCCACGGCACGACGCTCTTTCCGTCCTTCGAGACGGTGTAGAGCGGCTCCATGATCTGCTCGAAGATCCAGATCGACTCGTTGTCGAAGACGGTGGTCTTGTCCATCGACTGCGAGTCGGCCACGCGGTCGATGACGACGCTGCCGCCGTACACCGGCTTGCCCGCGCCGCTCGACCCGCCGCTGCCTCCACTGCCTCCGCTGCTGGAGCCGCCGCAGCCGGCGCCCGCGATCACGAGCGCGGTCACGGCCGCGAGGACTGTTCGGGTCCCGGTCGTGCGAATCCTCATGAATGCTCCCTCCACGGTGCCACGGGCGATTTCGGATCCCAACCATACCAAGGCCGCCCACAGGACGTGGGGATTTGGATAACCTGGATCCGAAATGGCGGAGATCCGGCAGATTGCGGACGCCGAGACGACGAAGGCCGACGAGATCGGCGCGGCGCTCGAACGCGCGATCCTCTTCGGCGAGCTGCCGCCGGGCACGATGCTGCGCCAGGAGCAGCTGGCCGAGCAGTACGGCGTGAGCCGTACGCCAATCCGCGAGGCGCTGCGGAGGCTCGACGCGCTCGGCCTCGTGGTCTTCCGGCCCAACCGGGGAGTCCTCGTCCGCGCGCCCTCGCGTGACGAGCTGCGCCAGTCCATCGTCGCCCGGGCCGCGCTCGAGGGCGCGGCCGCCGAGATCGCCGCGACGCGGATCAGCGCCGGCCAGCTCGACCGGCTCGAGGAGGCCGACGAGCGCTACGTCGAGCTCGCCCGGCGCCTCCAGGCCCCGGATCTCGGCGACGCCGTCCGCCAGGACGTCACCTTCGAGTGGCTGCGGGTGAACGACACCTTCCACGACGTCGTGCTCGAGGCGGCCGGCATGCCGCTGCTGCGCACGATGGCGCGCAGCGTACGCCGCGCGCTGCGGACGCCGCCGCTCCTGCTCTCCGAGGACGTCCAGCGCCTCCACGGCGAGAACCTGCGCCAGCACCGGGCGCTGCTCGAGGCGCTGCGGGCCGGGAACCCGCGCGCCGCGCGCGAGCTCATGACCGAGCACATCCTGGCGACCGGGCGCCTGATCGACGTGATCCTCGACCGCACGGCCGGAAACGGGCACGCCTCCGGGGCGGCGGGGACGGCCACGTGACCTACGTCGTCGTGGGAGCGGGGGCGATCGGCGGCACCGTGGCGGCCGGCCTCGTGCGCGACGGGCACGACGTGCTCGTCTGCGACGCCGATCCCGAGCACGTCGCCGCCGTGAACCGCGCCGGGCTCACGATCGAGGGCCCGGTCGAGGAGTTCACGGTGCGGGTGCCGGCCGTCGAGCCGGCCGGGCTCCCCGAGCGGCTCGACCGGGTGCTGCTCGCGGTGAAGGCCCACCACACGGCCGCCGCGATGGAGGCGATCGCGCCGCGGCTCGCGCCGGACGGCTACGTCGTCTCGCTCCAGAACGGCATGAACGAGCCGGTGATCGCCGCCGCGGTCGGCGCCGAGCGGGTTGTGGGTGCGTTCGTGAACTTCGGCGCCGACGTCGTCGGGCCGGGCCGGATCCTGCGCGGGAACCGGGCCACGTTCAGGATCGGCGAGCTCGACGGCAGCGAGTCCGAGCGCGTCCGCCGGCTCGCGGCCGACATCGCCGATGCCGAGGCGACGACGAACGTCGCGGGCTACCTGTGGGCGAAGGAGGCATACGGCGCGATGCTCTTCGCGACCGCCGTCTCCGATCTCTCGATCGCCGACGCCCTCGCCGACGCCGCCTACCGGCCGCTCTTCCTCGCGCTCGCCCGCGAGGTGCTCGGGCAGGCGACCGCGACGCCGGAGCCGTTCGACGGCTTCGATCCCTCCGACCTGGAGGGCTCGATCGACCGGCTGGTCGAGTTCAACCGCGGCTCGGCCAAGACCCACTCGGGGATCTACCGCGACCTCGCGGTGCGGCACAGGAAGACGGAGGTCGACGCCATGCTCGGCTCGCTCGAGGGGCCGCTCCTGCGCCGCACCGGCGAGCTGATCCACGCCATCGAGGACGGCCGCCGGGTGTGCGAGCGGGCCAACCTCGACCTGCTCGCCGCCTACGAGCGGCTCGAGCGGCTGGGCCGGCCGCTCAACGCCGTGATCGACGTCGTCGACGCCCCCGACCGGGCGGCGTCGGGGCCGCTGCACGGCGTCGCCGTCGCGGTGAAGGACAACATGGACATGCGCGGGCTCGTGACGACGAATGCCTCCACCGTCGGCGTGCCGCCCTCCGCCGCGGCCGACGCGGAGGTGGTCGCGCGGCTGCGGGCCGCCGGCGCCGACCTCTTCTGCAAGACGAACATGCTCGAGTACGCGGCCGGGAGCGTCAACCCGACCTACGGCATGACGCTCAACCCGCGGAACCCGGAGCGGACGTCGGGCGGCTCGTCGTCGGGGTCGGCGGCGCTGGTTGCGGCCGGTGTCTGCGATCACGCGCTCGGCACCGACACCGGCGGCTCGATCCGCATCCCGGCCGCCTACTGCGGCATCGTCGGCCTGAAGCCGACGTACGGCATCGTCCCGGTGGCCGGCGTCTTCGAGCTCTCGCCGACGCTCGACCACGTCGGCCCGCTTGCGCGCACGGTGCGGGCGGCGGCCGGGCTCCTGGCCGTCCTCTCCGGCGAGCCGTGCCCGGTGGAACCGGTGGGCGGCGTCCGGGTGGGCGTGCTCGCCCGCCAGCTCGCCGAGCCGCAGCTGCGCCCGGGCGTGCGCGACAGGGTGCGTGAGGCCGTCGAGCGGCTCGCCGGGCTCGGCTTCGACGTGCGCGAGGTCGACGCCGAGGAGCTCGACTCGGCCGACGAGGCGCTCGGGACGATCGTCCTCTACGAGGCGTGGCAGGCGCATCGCAGCCGCTACGAGGCCGAGGCCGACCTGTACGGCCCCGGGACCCGGCACCTGCTCGATCTGGGGCGTGAGATCTCGGAGGACGACCACCGGGCGGCGCTCGCCGAGGCCCGTCGCATCACCGCCGGGCTCGACCGCGTCCTCGCCGAGGTCGACGTGCTGGCCGGGCCGACGGTGGCCTACGTCGCCCCGCCGGAGGATCCGCCGTTCGGCACCCCCGACGGCGACGTCGAGGCCCGCTTCACGGGCCCGTACAACCTGGCGGGGATGCCGGCGGTCACGGTGCCGTGCGGCCCTGCCGAGGACGGCCTTCCGGCCGGGCTCCAGCTCGCCGCCGCGCGCGGGCGGGACGCATTTCTCCTGTCGGTCGCCGCGGCACACGAGGAGGCGTTCCATGCGGGTGCATGACATGAACTGGATGCAGGTCGAGGAGTACCTGCGCTCCGACGACCGGATCGTCCTGCCACTCGGATCCACCGAGCAGCACGGCCATCTGTCGCTCGGCGTGGACGTGATCCTGTCGGAGCGGGTGTCGGTCGAGGCGGCCGAACCGCTCGGCGTCCCGGTGCTGCCGTCGCTTCCGTACGGCCTCACGCCCTACTTCGCGGCCTACCCGGGCAGCCCCAGCCTGCGCGTCGGGACGTACGTCGCCGTCGTGCGCGACCTGCTCGACTCGCTCCACGGCCAGGGCTTTCGCCGCTTCCTGGTGGTGAACGGCCACGGCGGGAACTCGCCGGCCGCCGGCGTCGCGCCGGAGTTCATGGCCGACCGCCCGGAGGCGCAGGTCGTCTTCCACAACTGGTGGAACGGGCCGCGGACGTGGGCGGTCGTCCAGTCGATCGACCCCGACGCGAGCCACGCGTCGTGGCTTGAGAACTTCCCCTGGACGCGGCTCGCCGGGGTCGAGTCGCCGCCGGAGCGCAAGCCGATGGCACCGGCCGGTGCGCTGCGGGCGGCATCGCCCGCGGGCGTGCGCGAGCTGCTCGGCGACGGCTCCTACGGCGGGCCGTACGAGCGGCCGCAGGCCGACTGGGAGGCCGTGTGGCGGGCCGGTGTCGAAGAGGTGCGCGACCTCCTGGTGAACGCGTGGCGGTGACCGTCGCCGCGCTCGGGGAGCTGGTCGCCATCCCGAGCGTGAGCGGCGATCCGGCCCGGCGCGACGACGTCGGGCGGGCGGCGGCGTGGCTGGCGGCCCGGCTCGGCGGCCTGAACGGACGGGTCGTCCCCACCGGCGGGCACCCGCTCGTCCTGGCGGAGTGGCTCGGCGCCGAGGGCGCGCCGACGATCCTGGTCTACGCGCATTACGACGTGCAGCCGCCGGGCGAGGCGGCGGCCTGGCTCACGCCGCCGTTCGAACCGGCGGTGCGCGGCGAGCGCATGTACGGCCGCGGGACGAGCGACGACAAGGGGCCGATGCTCGCGGCGCTCGGGGCAATCGAGCGGCTGCTCGAGGAGCGCGGTCGCCTGCCGGTGAACGTGCGCATCCTGTTCGAGGGCGAGGAGGAGATCGGGAGCCCCAACCTCGAACCGGCGCTCCTCGCCAACCGCGACGCGCTGCGGGCCGACGTGGCCGTCTCGGCCGACGGCGCGATGTGGTCGGCGGAGCAGCCGTCGCTGAACGTCGCAGCGCGCGGGATGGTCGCGGTGGAGGTGGCGGTCCGGGGGCCGTTGGCCGACCTCCACTCGGGCCGGCACGGCGGGGCGGTGCTGAACCCGCTCCAGGCCCTCGCCGAGATCCTGGCGACGCTGCACCGGCCCGACGGATCGGTCGCGGTGGACGGATTCATGGAGGACGTCGCCGACCTGACCGGCGACGACCGGGCCGAGATCGCGGAGATGCCGTTCGACGAGCGCGCCTACCGCGCCGAGCTGGGCGCGCCCGAGCTCCACGGCGAGAACGGCTACACCCCGCTCGAGCGGCTGACCGCGCGGCCCACGCTCGAGATCAGCCTGATCGAGGGCGGCGGCCGTTACACGGTCATCCCCGCCGTCGCCCGGGCCTATCTCACCTGCCGGCTCGTCCCCGACCAGGACCCCGCGCGCATCGCCGCCGCGATCGCCCGCCACGTGCTCCGCCGCTGCCCGTCCGGCGTCACCGCCTCGGTCGAGGAGGTGCCGGGAGGGATCCCCGCCTACACGATGCGCCGCGACCACCCGGCCCTCGCCGCCGGCGAGGAGGCGCTCCAGGCGGTCTATCCGGGCCGGCGGGTGCTGCGGACGCGTGCCGGCGGGACGCTCCCGGCGGCGGTGCTGCTGCGCCGGGCGCTGGGGCTCGACACGCTCCTCTTCTCGTTCTCGAGCTCCGACGAGGGGTTCCACGGGCCGAACGAGTTCTTCCGGTTGAGCCGGCTGCGGGAGGGGACGGACGCGTGGGCGCGGCTGCTTGATCTGCTGGCGGAGAAGATCTAGCAGCTCAACGAAGAGCCTGCTCGAACCGCGGGTCGTCGCGGACCGCGGCGAAGTCGTCGTCTCGGCGGGCGTCTTCGCGGAACTGGGGACGCAGCTCGACCGATCGCCGGAGATGGTCGAACACCTCGTCGCTCCTGTCGCCCGCGAGCGTTGCGAAGCACGCGTAGTTGTAGTTCAGGCCCGCGTGATCCGGCATGTGCCCGAGGGCACCGCGGACCGCTTCGAGCGCGTCGGGATACCGCTTCTCGCCGTAGGCCGTCATGGATTCGTGGTGAAACGGCCATGCCTCACCCCAGTCGATGCCCTCGTACGCCTGGCCCGGTGTGGCGCCGACGACGAGGACCGTTCCGTCACCTGTCGCCTTCCGCCGCGCCTCCGGCCCGACGTACACGAGCGTCCCCGGCTGCGCGTCGAGCGCCTCGCCATCGATCGCGAACGTCACCTTCCCGTCGAGCACGATGTACAGCTCCTCCTGGCCCGACCCGGCCTCGTCGTGGTCGCTGACGAGCGTGCCGTCCTCCGCGGGAGTGAAGGCGTTGACACCAAATGCGTGGATCCCGAGGGACTCGCGCACCGGAATGTCTCTGCCGCGCCGCTCGATGTCGTCGAGGTGCGCGACGCGCCAGTTCGGCATGTCGCTCATTCAATCCGCACACTACTCCCGATGAGTTCTCGGTTGCTCATCGGTCTCTACCGTGTACGAGTCCCACACCAGGCGTGTGAGTGGCCGCGGGGCGGTTGGGAAAGGAGTCGTGAGACATGACGCGGTACCTGATCTCGTTCGATGCGGACGCGATGGATTACATCCCCGAGGAGGAGATGCCCGCGGTCGCCGATGCCGCGCACGCCGTGATCAGGGAGGCTCAGGCCGCCGGCGTGTGGATCTTCGCAGGCGGCATGGACGAGGACGTGGATCCCGTGACGGTGGCCGGCGACGGCACCGTCACCGCCGGCGTCCACCCGTTCGGAGGCATCACGATCCTCGACGTGCCCTCCCACGAAGAGGCGTTGAGCTGGGCCGCGAAGATCGCCACCGCCTGCCGCTGTGCGCAGGCCGTGAGCGCATTCGGGCGCGATCCGGCGGTTGGGAACTGAGGACGAAAGCATCGTGCATCGACGACGAGAGCGTGGCGCGCTAGCGATGCCGCCGGTACTGGAGCTCGAGGATCCCCGCCGGCTCCAAGCGGGTGCTTGAGATCAGGTCGAGCCGGTAGCCCTTCGGGACGTCGGCGAACAGCGGGGTGCCCTCGTCGGCGACGTACCGGTGCAGCCCTACGTGGAACTCGTCGATCAGGTCGAGCTGCATGAGCGACCGCCAGAGGGTGACGCCGCCCCAGACGATGATGTGACCCTCGCCGCCCTGCCGGAGCTTGTCGATCTCCTCGGTCGTGTCACCGGAGGCGATGGTGGTGTTGGCCCAGTCGGCCGTCTTCAGGGTGCGGGAGATGACGACCTTGCGCCCCGAGTTCATGAACCCGGCCCACGGATGGGTAGTACTCGGTGCCCTCGTCGGCGAGGACGCCGTTCAGCGAGTAGTGGAACACGAGCGCGGCGCTCCCGCCAGGAACTCATCGGTGCCCGGACTGGAGCTCCCAGGCGCCGATGATCGCGTCCTCGATGGCATCGGCGTTTCCGTGCTCGATGTCGGCGACGATCATCATGTGCTTGGCGTAGCGGCTCGGGATCGAGAACGTCTCGGGGAACGACCGGTGCAGGAAGTCCCGGGAGTCGAACGCCGCGCGGATGACGATGTGACGGTCGTCGATCTGCCGGGCCACCAGGCGGCCGCGATACCGCCAGTTGAGCATGCCTCCGCGGGTGGTCTCGACGACCCCGTCGAGCCGTTCGGCGAGACCACTGACATCGGCGAGCCTCACCGCCAAAGCGTGCACGCGCCGGCGGCCACGAGGGCCCGATTTGCGATGATGGCGCCATGCCGCGCGTGGTTCGCATCGAGACGGTCGCCGACATCGGCGAGGACGCCGAGCCGCGCACCATCGCAGTCTCGGCGAGGCACGAGGCCGTCCTCGACGACGGCCGCCGGCTCTCGCTCCTTGACGGCCGCGGCTGGGCCGAATCGCTTCGCGGCGCGGGTGCGGACGACGTCGCCGACATCTGGAGCGGCACGTCGGAGCGGGAGATCGCCGAGACCGCGCGCACGGTCGTGGGGCCCGACGAGCCGTTCGGCGGACACACCCAGGAGTCGATGGAGACGTCCCACTGGCAGACGCTCGCCGCGACGCTCGGCGCACAGGGCGTCGTGGTGGATCCGGGCGAGCTCCGGCACCTTCGCCACGACGTCGTCCTGAGCGAGCGGCTCCGCGCGCGTCTCAGGCCGGGCGACTCGGGGTAGCGCGTTCAGAGCTCGGTGATGCCCGCGCCCAGCCCGAGCAGGATGCCGTCGCCCGCGACCGCCGGGCTCGATGTGACGAAGAGCGGTACGCCCGCCTCCGGGGCGGTCACCACGTGAAGCTCGTCGCCGAACGGATCGCAGACGGCGCCGAGGCGAGCGCCTGCGGCGACCGACTCGCCGGGTCGGACGTCCGGCTGCCACCAGCCGGCCTCTCTCGCGCGCAGCCAGATGAAGCGGCGCACGAGCCGCTGCGGCCGCTCGGGCGGCTCCGGGTCGCCGGGCAGCATGCCGAGGACGCGCAGCACGTTGCCAAGCCCGCGGACGTGCGCCTCGATCACCTCCTCCTCGAGCAGGCCGCAGCCGCCCGCCTCGGGGGTGACGGCGGGAATGCCCGCGGCCGCGGCGGCGTCGCTCGTGGTGCCGCCGATGGCGGTGCCCGACGGCTCAGGGTTGACCACGTACCGCAGGCCGTAGGCGACGGCCATCTCCCGGGCCCGGCCGGCGACGGGCGACTCGTCGTAGAGCGTGAACGGCTCGAGCGCCTCGACCAGGTCGCCGCCGTGCACGTCCACGAGCGCGTCGGACGGCGCGATCAGCTCGGTGAAGATGTGGTGGGCGAGCTGCTCGGAATAGCTGCCGTCCGGGTTGCCGGGGAAGCAGCGGTTGGGGTTCTTGCCGTCGGCCGGCGACACGAACGCGGCCCGGCCTGCGAACATCGCCGGGCTGACGATCGGCACCGCGACGATCGAGCCGCTGAGCGCCGCCGTGTCGAGCCCGCGCATGAAACGGCCGACGGCGGCGATCCCCGAGTACTCGCAGCCGTGGACGCCGCCCAGGACGCAGAGGCGCGGCCCGTCCGAAGGCCCCGTCGCCTCGTAGCACGGCCACTCCTCACCGGCGAGCGCGGGGGAGTCGAAGGTCAGCACCCTGCGTGACAGCACGCGGGGAGTGTGACACGATTGCCCACCGATGGAGGGGGATCTGGTCGAACGTGCGCGCCTTCAGGGCACCCGGATCGTCCGTTTTCTCTTCTGCGACTACTCGGCGATCGTCCACGCCAAGGCCGTCGGCAGCGGCAGCCTCGCCCGCAAGCTGACCGAGGGCGTCGGCTCGACGCGGGCCCAGATGGCGCTGAACGTCCGCGACGAGCTGATCGACATCCCGCAGATGCCGCCGGTCGGCGAGGTGCGGCTCGTCCCCGACCCCGAGACCTACGCCGAGCTGCCCTGGGCGCCCGGGTCGGCGTCGGTCATGTGCGACCTCATCACCGCCGACCGCGAGCCGTGGTTCGCCTGTCCGCGGTCGTTCCTGAAGCGCCAGGCGGCGGCAGCCGAGCAGCGGGGGCTCTCGATCGAGGCCTCGTTCGAGCTCGAGTTCTACCTCGGCGGCCGCGCGCCCGACGGCGGCGTCGAGCCGATGCCGCGCCACCCCGTCTACAGCACCATCGGGCTCGACGAGCAGCAGGCGGTCGTGCTCGCCATCGTCGAGACGCTGGGCGAGCTCGGCATCCCCGTCGAGGGGATCCTGAACGAGTACGGCGCCGGCCAGTTCGAGGTCTCGGTGCCGCGCGCGCCCGCCCTCCAGGCGGCCGACCGCCAGGTGAAGGTGCGCGACGCGATCCGCGGCGTCGCCGTCGCCCACGGCATGCGGGCCAGCTTCGCGCCGAAGCCCTTCCTCGACCAGATCGGCTCGGGCGCGCACCTGCACGTCTCGGTCTGGAAGGGCGACCGGAACCTGCTCCACGACCCGGCCGCGGAGGGGGCGCTCGGCGCCGAGGGCCGGCACGTCGTCGCCGGCCTGCTCGACCACATGTCCGGGCTCCTCGGCCTCGTCTCGCCGACGGTCAACTCCTACCAGCGGCTCGTCCCCGACACGTGGGCCGGCGTCTTCCGGGCCTGGGGCTTCGACAACCGCGAGACGCCGGTGCGGGTGGCCTCGCCGTTCTGGGGGCGCGAGGAGCAGAGCCTGAACGTCGAGCTGAAGGCGGTCGACTCGAGCGCGAACCCCCACCTCGCGCTGGGCGGCGTCATCGCGGCGGCGCTCGACGGCCTGCGGGCGGCCGCCGATCCGGGCGAGCCGGTCGCCGTGAACCCGGCCCGGCTCGACGACCCGCCGGAGCGGCTCCCGCTCAGCCTCGAGGAGGTGCTGGCCGCGCTCGCCTCCGACGAGGTGCTGGCCGGGGCCATGGGCGAGGACATGCTCGACACCTATCTGCGGCTCAAGCGCTCCGAGGCCGCGGCGTACGCCGGGATGGACGCTGACGCGATCGCGGCCGAGTACCGCTACAAGTTCTGATGCTGCTCGACCTCCGCGACATCCCCCTCGTCGACAATCACTGCCACGGTGTCCTCTCGGGCAACGGGCCGCTGGATCTCGCCGAGCTTCGCCACCGGTTCTCGGAGTGCGCCGGCGAGCCGTTCCCGCCCGACCACACCGCGACCACGGCCCACTACCTGTGGATGCTGCGGCAGGTGGCGGAGGTGCTGGAGTGCGAGCCCGACGAGGAGGCGGTGCTCGCCGCCCGGGCCCAGCGCTCGCGCGACGAGCTGGACGCGCTCTTCCTCCGCTCGGCGGGGATCGCGTGGCTTTTGATCGACGACGGCTATCCGGATCCGGCGACGGTGTCGTCGCGGGAGGAGACCGCCGAGCGCCTGGCCGCGAGGGTGGGCTGGGTGGAGCGGATCGAGACGGTCGCCGCCCGGCTCATCGGCGAGCACGCGAAGTTCGCCGACTTCGACGAGGCGCTGCGCGCCCACCTGGCGTCGGCGCGCGAGCGCGGCGTCGTCGGGCTGAAGAGCGTCGCCGCCTACCGCAGCGGGCTCGCGATCGCCGAGCCCAAGCGGCACGAGGCGAAGGCCGCGTTCAAGCGCACGCGGCTCGCGCCGGGCCACCGGGTGCAGGAGAAGGCGCTCGTCGACCACGTCGTCATGCTCATCATGGAGGCGGCCCACGCCCAGGAGATGCCGGTGCAGTTCCACACCGGCTACGGCGACTCCGACGCCAACCTGCTCCTGGCCGACCCGCTCCTGCTCGCGCCGCTCATGCGCCTCTTCCCCGAGGTGCCGGTCGTGATGCTGCACGGGGCCTACCCGTACACGCGCAAGCTGGCGGTGCTCGCGGCGACGTACCCCAATGCCTACGTGGACGTCTCCTATGCGATCCCGTTTCTCACCGCGCGCGAGCTGCACGCGGTCACGCACGAGGCGCTCGGCTGTGCGCCGGGCGCGCGGATCCTCTACAGCTCAGACGCCGTCGGCCTGCCCGAGCAGCATTGGCTGGGGGCGGTGCGCGGGCGGCGGGCGCTCGGCGCGGCGCTCGGCGACATGGTCATCCTGGGCGACATGTCGGCGAACCAGGCCCGGCAGCTGGCGCACCTGATCATGCACGAGAACGCCGAGCGGATCTACGCCCTGTCGTAGCCGGGGCGTGAAACACCGGCGACAGGCCCCGGTGTTTCAGGCCGAGACGCCGCCGTCGACCACGACCACGGCGCCGTGCATGTAGTCGGCGGCGTCGGATGCCAGGAACGAGACGGCATTCGCCACGTCGTCGACGGTCCCGATCCGGCGGGCCGGGATCGACTGCTCGAACTCCGCGAGCGCCTCGGGCCGCGAGGTGATCCAGTCGGCCATCGGCGTGTCGATCAGGCCGGGGCAGACGCAGCAGATGCGGACGCCGTCGCCGCCGTGGTCGAGCGCCAGGCTGCGGGTCAGATTGACGACGCCGGCCTTGGCCGCGCAGTAGGCCGCCCGGGTGTGGCCGCCCTTGATCCCTGCGGTCGAGGCGATGTTCACGACGCAGCCGGAGCCGGCGGCGATCATCGCGGGCAGGAACGTCTTGCAGGTGAGGAACGTGCCCTTGAGGTTGGTGTCGATCAGGAGATCCCAGTCGGCGACCGAGAGCTCGGTGATGCGGTGCTCGAAGAAGGCGCCGGCGACGTTCACGAGCAGCGACGGCGTGCCGTGGCGGCCCTCGACCTCCGAGCGCAGCCGCAGCACCTCGTCCTCGGAGCGGATGTCGCAGCGGTAGTCGGCGCCGACGGCGACGTCGACCCCGGCGGCCGTGTAGCCGTCGTCGGCCAGCCGGCGGACGATCGCGCCGCCGATCGCGCCCGCCGCGCCGGTCACCAGCGCGACGCGCTCGCTCACTCGCCCAGGCCCCGGGTCAGCGTGACGACGGTGGTGAACGTGCGGTAGGCCTGGAGGGGGTCGCCGGAGAGGAAGGTGATCGTCCGTTCGGCCGTCCGCTCGACGCCGCGAAGCGCGGTCGCCGCCTCGGCCATGTCGGCCGTCAGGAACGTAACCTCGATTGCCGGCGGCACCTCGATCGCCGGCGGCTTCAGCTCGCCCAGCCGCTCGACCGCCGCGCGCGCGCCGGCCCGGATCAGCTCGCACGCCTTCTCGGGGTGCAGGCTCTCGGCCGCGAAGCGCGACACCGACCGCTTGACGACGACGGCCTCGATGCCGGGCATGAACGCCTCGGCCTCGTCGGCGGTGGCCTGGTCGCCGGTGATGAGCGCCACCGGGACGCCGTGGTGCAGCGCCACCAGCGCGTTCAGGCCCGCCTCGCCGGTCACGATCCCGTTCAGCTTCACCTCCCAGATCGCACCCGGGTTGTAGGTGTGCGACAGGATCGCCCGCTCGTGGCCGATCGAGCCGTGGTAGCTCACCATGAAGACGGCGTCGAACCCGCCGTCGAGGCCCTCCATCATGTAGAGCGGCTTGTGCTTGCCCGAGAGGTAGGACGCGCCGCCGTGGAGCTCGCCGGGGTGCATGTTCTGCATCGTCCAGTGCGAGTCGTTCACGAGAAACTCGGTCGCGCCGCCGTCGGCCGCCCCGTCGATGGCCGCGTTCACCTCGTCGAGCAGCAGCCGGCGGCCCATCTCGTACTCGCCGCCCGGGCCGAGCACCTGGCCCCAGTCCACGATGCCGGCCGTGCCCTCGATGTCGGTCGAGAGGAAGATCCGCATCGTCTACCGGCGCTCCTCGCCCACGCGCGCGACGGCGTCCATCTCGACCAGCATCCCGTCGAACAGGAAGCCGCCGGCCACGATCGCCGTCGAGGCCGGGTACGGCGGCGAGAACGCGTCGTGGCGGGCGCGCTTGAATGCGTCGTAGTCGGACGCCCGGGCCAGGTAGACCGTCATCTTGACCACGGTGGCGAGCGATGCGCCCTCCGCCCGGAGCACGGCGTCGAGGTTCGCGAAGGCCTTTCGGATCTGGGCCTCTGCGTCGTCCGGATCGACGACGGCGCCGTCGTCGCCGAAGCCGCCCTGGCCCGACGCGAACACCAGCTCGCCGTCCGTCACGACCGACTGGGAGTACTCGTACTCGGCGGCGAACGGGAACGGGTTTCGGCCGGCGCGGTTCACGGACGCGCGGATACTACCGGGCGTGGACGAGCGCGACACGATCGACGACCTCGGCGAGCTGCACCGCCGCCTGGAGCCGTGCCGGCTGTGCGTCGCGGCCGGGATCAGGGTCGAGTCGATGCCCGTCTTCAGCCGCCTTCGCCGGGCCGACGCGATCCTCGTCGGCCAGGCGCCCGGCGCGAAGGAGGCCGTCGACGGCCGGCCCTTCATCGGCCCGGCCGGGCGGCGGCTGCGGGGCTGGCTCGAACCCGCCGGGCTGGGAACCGAGGAGGCGTTCTACGGCCGGCTCTACATCGCCGCCGTCGCGAAGTGCTTCCCGGGGAAGCGGCCGTCGGGCGGCGACGTGCGCCCCTCGCCGGCGATGGTGCGCACCTGCCGGCCGTGGCTTCTGCGGGAGCTGGCGCTGGTCGAGGCGCCGCTCGTGATCGCCGTCGGCACGATGGCGCTCAACGAGCTCGCGCCGGGCGTCGCGCTCGAGGACGCGGTCGGGGCCGAGCTACGGCTGGACGACGGCCGCCCGCTCGTCGCCCTGCCGCATCCGTCGGGTGCGAACCCGTGGCCGCACCTGCCCGGGAACGCCCCGAGGCTGGCGCGGGCGCTCGAGCTCGTCGGCGAGCGGCTCGGTCGCGGCGCCTGACCTGGCACCATCCCGGTCGTGGAATCCGGCGGGTACAGGGCGTTGATGGGCGTGCCCGGCTACCCGTCCCTGATCACGGCGGTCTTCCTGAGCCGGATGGCCAACTCGATGAGCCAGGTCGGGGTCGTGATCTACCTCCTCGACCGCACAGGGAGCCCCGCGGTCGCCGGCGCAGGCGCGGCCGCGCAGCTTCTGCCCGGCATCGCGTCGGGCCCGTTCGTCGGCGCCTGGCTCGACCGCGCGTCGAGCCGGCGGCGCGTGATCGTCCTTACGGTCATGGCCCGCGCCGCGATCCTGGCAGCGGTGATCGCGCTCGGCGAGCTGGCCGGCACGCCTGTCGTCGCCGAGCTCGTCCTGCTGGCCGGGCTCGGCGTCACGTTCCCCGTGCCGACGGTCGGCTTCCGCTCGCTCGTTCCCGTGCTCGTCCCGCGGCGGCTGTGGGACCCTGCCAACGCGGCCGACAGCGTGACCTTCGACGCCGCCTTCGTGGCCGGGCCGGCGCTCGCCGGGCTGGCCGTCACCCTCGTCGGAGCGGCGTTTGCGATCGGGCTCCAGGCGGCGGCGACCCTGGTCGCCGGGATCGCGGCCGCCCGCGTGCCGGAGCCCGACTCGCGGCCGCGCACCGACGAGCCCCCGCTCGCGGCGATCCTGACCGGCGTCCGCACGGTTGCGCGCCATCCCGAGCTGCGCTCGACGGTCGTCCTCATGGTCGTCTCCGGCGCCGGGCTGGGATGCCTCACCATCGGCCTGCCGCTGTGGGCGCGCGAGGGCCTGCACGCCTCGCCGGGGACGGCGGGGTGGATGTGGGCGGCGCTCTCGGTCGGGTCGATCGTCGGCGGGCTCACCTACGGGTGGCGGCGGCCGCCCGGGAGCGACGCCCGCCACGTGGTGGCGTTCACCGCCCTGTACGGCCTGCCGCTGATGGCCGTCCCGCTCGCCGGCTCGGTCGCCGTCCTCATGGTCGCGATGTTCGCGGCGGGGCTCTTCTCGGCGCCGTTCATCATCGCGATGTTCGGGATCCGCCAGCGCTCGGTCGAGCCGCACCTGCACGGGCGGGTGTTCGCCATCACCGTCTCGATCAACGCCGCCGGCGTTCCGGCCGGGGCGTTCCTGGCCGGCCTGATCGTCGGCCCGGTCGGCGTGCACCGGCTGCTCTACGGCGCCGGGCTCGCCCAGCCGATCGCCGCCGGGCTCGCCGCCGGCCTTCTGGCACAGCGCCGCGTGGGGTCAGACCCCGCATCGGCGGCCGTGACATCCGCGACACGCCTTTGATGCGGGGTCTGACCCCACGGGTCGTGTGAACCGGGCTGGCGCCGGGCCATACGCCCACCCGGCGCCAGCTCGCTTCACGGCCCACCGGACAGGCCCGCGGCCGCGTGGTGCGCACCCCCGCCGTACTGTCGCACGGCCGGCGCGGCGTTTCGCGTCCACGGGATGGAGATTGGGTTGAGATTCGGTGGAGACGGCGGGTCATCCTCATCCCGCCGGGGCCCGCACCCGCTGAGGCCGGTCGGCCGGCGGTGCCCGGCCGACGATCCCGAGGTGCCGTGGCGGCGGCGTCTCGATCCCGGCGTCGGCGGCGGCGACGTGCAGGAGGCGGGCGGCGTCGGTCCGGCGGCGGGCGCCCAGCTTGTGGAGCAGGTTGTGGACGTGCGACTTCACCGTCGGGACGGACACGGTGAGCTCGCGGGCGATCTCCTTGTTGCTGAGCCCGCGGGCGACGAGGGCGAGGACCTCGAGCTCGCGCGACGTGAGCGCGGCGACGTCGGCGGCGGCCACCGGGTGCTCGGCGGGCCGCGGCGCCGGTGGGCGGGCGTCCTCCAGCGCGTCGACGATGTCGCGAGTCCTGGCCGCGGAGAAGAGCGCGTCGCGGCAGCCGTGGCGGCGCGCGCTCTCGATCGGATGCGGGTTGTCGGCGAGTCCGAAGACGATCGCGCGCACGCCGGCATGGGTGGCCGCGTCGGCGACGTTCCAGACGCCCGGCAGGCCGGCGTCGACCAGGATCACGTCCGGCCGCTGGGTGAGGACGACCCGGGTCGCCTCGACCTCGTTCGCCGAGACGGCGATGACCGCATACTCCGGCCGCGAGCCGACGAACGACGAGAGCAGCTCCTGGAAGAGCCGCAGGCGCGTGAAGATGGCGACGGTCGTGATCACGGCTTCTCGCACGCCTGCCGGGGCGGGGGCGGCGGGGCATTGGGGTCGCCGGGGTCGTGGACGAGGAGCACCAGCTGCCCGTTCGTTCCGGGCGCGGCCTGCTCGACGACGTCGTCCGGCGCGACCTGTGCGACGGGATTCGACTCGAAGCTTCCGTCCGCCGCATAGACGACCAGCCTCCACGAGATCGTGTAGCCGGCCTTCCCGGCGACCTCTTCGGCGTGCGCGGCGGTGCCGCCGACGACACCGAGACAGCCCAGGGGCCTGCCGGGATTGGCCGGCCCCTCGTCCGGCGTCGCGGTCGCGTCGAGCACCGCCCAGGTGGCGCCCAACGCGACCGCCGCCGCGAGCACCGCGACCAGAACGCCCAGGATCGCGTGCCGGCGAGCGACGGGGCGGCCCGAGCCGCGCGTCGCCGGCGAGATCCGGCCCAGGGGGGCGACAATCCGGTCGACCTGGTGCTCGAAATCGCTCATCCCGCCATCCCGTTCCCGACCGGGTCGGCGCCGTGAGCGCGGGCCAGCTTGGTGCGGGCCCGCTCGAGCTGCTTGCGCACGGCGTCGTGCGACCGGCCGGAGATCTGTGCGATCTCGTCGGCCCGGAAGCCGTGCAGGTGGAAGAGCACGATCACCGCGCGCTCCTCCGGGGAGAGCGTGCGCGCCATGAGGTCGCGAACCGCGTACGCATCGGCCTCCTCGGGCGGCACCGGAGCCTGCCGCTCGACGAACCGCTCGTACGCGGCGATCGCCCGCCGCCAGCCGCGCAGGTACATGAGGACGCGGTTCCGCGCGATCCCGTACAGCCACGCACGCGGATCTCGGACGTGCTCGAGGTCGGCGCGAGAGCGCCAGGCCGCGAGGAACGTCTCCTGAACCAGGTCGTCTGCGAGCTGGCGGCTATGGACGAGCTGCGCAACAAAGCGCCCCAACTCCTGTTCGTGATGCGAGAACAGCTCCTCGAGGCGCTTCGAGTCGCGATCGCGCCCCATGACTATGGGGTGCCGCTCGCGGCGCGCGTGTGACATCCGGGACGGGACGCCGCCGGGGGGCCCGCGCGAGGCCCCCCGGCGGCGGCCGTCATCCGCTCCAGGTCTCGCTTGAGGTCTGGTTGCTCATCCCGCCCATCGTGGCGCACGTGCAGTTGACGCCCGAGCCGCCGAAGTTGGTGTCGTGGAAGTGGCGGTTGGTCGCGCAGCCGTGGGCCGACTTCGACGACGACACCCGGTCGTTCCAGCCGCTCGGCATGCTGGCGGCCGAGTACTGGAAGCCGCCGTTGCACCCGGACGTGTTGGAGACCGTCCACGTGAGCGACGTGCCGGTGAAGTTGGCGGCGTCGTAGTCGGTCGAGATCAGCGTGCTCGCGTTCGGCAGCACGCCGGTCTTGGGATCGGGGAAGCCGCGCGGCGCCGGCCCGCGGGCGACGCGCAGGGCGCGCGAGAGCCGCCCGTAGCAGCGCGGCCTCGACACCTTTGAGGCCGCCCGGCCGTAGGCCGGCGCGATCCAGACGACGCAGTGGCGTACGGCCGCGGTGCGCTGGGTGTGGGCGGCCGCGGACGGCGCGAACCCGGTCGATGCGACGGCGGCGACCGCCAGGACGAAGGGAGTGGCCCGCATGGTGCTCCTTTCCTTGGAAAGAGCTGGCGGGCTGAACGTCGTCCAGCGTGCGGTGGCGTCGCATCGTCCGACCGATGGGGCGGGGGTTGAGAGAGGGACTAGTCCCTCTCTCAATCCTATGGCCCTGCCTTCCCACGATGTGGAAAACGGGCCGGCGAAGGATGGAGAGGTCGTCGACCTCGGTCTAGGTCGGCCCGTGGGCCAGCCTGACGACCCGGTCGCGCGCGATCCGCGGCCACCCCTGGGCGCGGACGACGTCGAGCAGGGCCTCGGCGCAGTCCGGGTCGAACTGGGACCCGGAGCAGCGCTCGATCTCGGCCATCGCGTCGGCCACCGGCAGCGCGCGCCGGTAGACGCGGTCCTCGGTCATCGCGTGGAACGCGTCGCACACGCAGATGACGCGCGCGCCGAGCGGGATCCCGTCGGCCGCGAGCCCCTCGGGGTACCCGCTGCCGTCCCAGCGCTCGTGGCTTGCACGCACGAGCGGCACGAGCTCGGCGAAGTGCGGGACCGGCTTCAGGATGCGGGCGCCGATCTCGGCGTGCTGGCGCATCTTGGCCGTCTCGCGCGCCGTCAGCGGCCCGGGCTTCCGCAGGATCACCTCGGGGACGCCGATCTTGCCGATGTCGTGCAGGAGCGCCGCCAGCCGGACGAGCCGCGACTCGCCGGGCGGGATGTCGAGCCGCTCGCACACCGCGCCGGCCAGCTCGGCGATGTGGTTGGCATGGTCGGACGTGTAGGCGTCCTTCGCCTCGAGCGCCGCCGCCAGGGCGCCGAGCGTCGAGAAGTACGCCTCCTCCAGCCGCTCGGCCATCCGCGCGCGCGACACCGCCTTGCCCGCCTCGGTCGCAAGGGCCTGGCAGAGCCGGATCTCGGCCTGCACGAAGGTGCGCCGGTGCTCGTCGTAGATCTCGATCAGCCCGTACGGCTCGCCGTCGACGCACAGCCGCAGCATGAGCAGGGAGCGGTAGCCGAGGTCGCGCAGGCGGGCGCTCTCGGAGGAGTCGGGGCGGCCGATCCCGAGCGAGCAGCCGTAGGGCGCGCCCGTCTCGATCACCGCGGCCGTCCGCGGGTAGTCGGCGAGCGCGTACTCCTCGGCGGCCCGGGGCCACTCGTGCGGCGCGCGGGCGTACCCGGCCCGGTCGCGCACCGTTCCGGCCCGCACGTCGACGAGCGAGACGAGGCACGCGCTCGCGTCCACGAGCTCGGTCAGCCGGCGCGCCAGGGTCGCCAGGATCTCGGCGACGTCGACGAGCTCGCCGAGCGACTGGACGGCCTCGATGACGCCGAGCGCGGCCTCGAGATGCGGAGGCAGCGTCGGCATGGGCGCAGCACGGCGGGCGGCGGGCATCGGCCCGGTGTTCGATACCGGACGGGTTATCCCTCCCGGCTCGCCCTGCCAGATACTGGCGCATCCGGCGTGCCGAACCCATGGGGCCAGGCACGCAGCCGACGGGCTACTGGCCGGTGTGCGCCAGGTTGTCCAGGAGCGAGATGACCGCGGGCCCGAGCACGACGATGAAGACCGCCGGGAAGATCAGGGCGACCGTGGGGAAGAGCATCTTCACCGGCGCGCGCATCGCGTGCTCCTCGGCGTTGTTGCGAAGGCGGATCCGAAGCTCCTCGGCCTGCGTGCGCAGCATGTGCGCCAGCGGCACGCCGAGCTTCTCGGCCTGGGCGAGCGCGCGGGCGAAGCTCGTGACCTCGGCCGCGTCGACGCGATGGGCGAGCGCCGTCAGCGCCTCCGACCGGGGCGTGCCGAGCTGCATCTCGCGCTGCATGAGCGCCAGCTCGTCGATGAGCGGGCCGTCCAGCCGGCGCACGAGCCGGCTCAGCGCGGCGTCGAAGCTCATGCCCGCCTCGATCGAGAGCGTGAGCAGGTCGAGGACGGTCGGCAGGCCGGACACGATCTTGTCGCGCCGTCCGCGCACGCGCATGTCGATGACGGCGGGCAGCCCCATGTAGGCCAGCGCCGAGAAGGCGACGCCGGTGACCGCGGCCACGAGCACCGGGATCAGGGCGAACGCGGCGGCGACGAACATCGCGGCGTACGCGGCCGCGGGCAGCACGATCTTGAGGCCGGCCACGTCCTCCGGGACGAGCCGCTTCGACCACCCGGCGGCGGCCAATTTCCGGCGCAGGGCCTCGGCGGCCTCGCCGCGCCCGCCGGGCGCGACCCGGCCGATCCGGCGCAGCCACGCGCGCGGGTCCGCGCCGCCCGGCGCAACGCCGTAGCCGTAGCCGGCCATGCGGCCGAGCACGGCCTCGACCTGAAGCCGGCCCTGGGTCGCCGCACGCAGCGCGAAGAAGACGGCGCCGCCGAGGAGGACGACGGTGAGGAGGAGCCAGCTCACGCGATCGTCCTCGGCCTCACCATGCGGCGCAGGATGAGCGCGCCGGCGGTCATCATCGCCACGCCGACCGCGATCAGGACGTGGCCGGTGCGGGTCGTGTAGAGCGGGCGCATGTACTCGTGGTTGATCAGCGTCAGGAGCCCGGCCATGGCGAACGGCATGCCGATCAGGACCTGTGCCGAGAGCCGGCCCATCGACGTGAGCGCCTTCACGCGCGCCGAGAACTGGTGGCGGCGGCGCACGGTGTCGGCGACCTGGTCGAAGATCTCGGCCACGTTCCCGCCCACGCGCCGCTGCACGTCGGTGGTGAGGACGACCAGCTCGAAGCTCTCGGAGCGCAGCCGCTGCGACATCTCGTCGAGCGCCTGCTCGACCGGGACGCCGAGCCGCACCTCCTGCTGGGCGCGGCGGAACTCCGTGTGCGCGGGCTCGCCGGCCTCGTCGACGATCGAGTCGAGCGCCTGCGCGAACGATCGCCCGGCCCGCAGGGCGCTCGCCCACACCGACAGGAGCTCCGGCAGCTCGGCCTCGAACTGGCGCTGGCGCCGGAGGGCCCGGAAGCGGAGCGTGCCGATCGGCGCGGCGAGCCCGGCGGCCATGCCCACGAGACCCGCCGGCGGCCCGAGAAGCGCCGCCACCGCCGCCCCTCCGGCGAGGGCGCTGGCGGCCGCGGCCAGAGCGACGTGGCCGGTCGGCCGTACGACCCCCGCCTGGGCGCACAGGCGGTCGAGCCGCTTCCACGCCCACCGCTCGCCCAGGCGCGCCTCGAGCGCCTCGGACACCTCCAGCATGAGAAGCGAGCGCGCCGGCGGAGCCCCGCCCGCTCCCTCGGCGGTGTATTCGGCCAGCCGGGCCGAGAGCGGCGGGCGGCGGTTGCCCGCCGCCGTGGCGATCACGAACGCCAGCATGCCGATCGCGCCGACGCCGAGGATCACGACGAGCACGTCGCCGTGGGCAGTCCAGAAGCCGGGGGAGGCGCCCGAGACGCCGGCGGGCAGCCGGACGGTCGCCGGGCTGCCGCCGCGGACGCTGACGCGAAGCGACCGCGCGCCGGACGCCGGCAGGTTCACGTCGACCGCGTAGGTCGTGGCGAGCCGGGACTGCGAGAGCTGGAGCGCGATCGGCTCGATTCCGGCCAGCGTGCGGGTGGGCGCCAGCTCGCCGCCGGTGGCGGCGGCGACCTCGCGCAGCGGCTCGGCCCGGAACGACGGCGACGACTCGAGCCCGACGGCGTCCACCTCGACACCGGCGGAGGCCAGGCGGCGGGTGAGCGCGGCGAGCGTCGTCGACGACGCCGTGTCGGCGCCGTCGGAGAGGACGACGACGACGCGGCGCGCGGCCGGGTCGGCGCCGGCCGTGACGGTGTCGGCTGCGAGCGCGATGCCGTCGTAGAGGGCGGTCCCCGAGTGCGTGTCGAGGCCGGCGAGCGCCGTTCGCACCGAGCCGGCGTCGGCGGTGAGCGGGCGCACGACCCGGGCGGTGTCCGAGAACGTGACGAGCCCGACCCGGCCGCTTCCTCCGACCGCGTCGAGCAGCCGCCGGCCCGCCGCCCTCGCCGCGGCGATCGGTGCGCCGGCCATCGAGCCGGACGTGTCGACGGCGAAGACGAGGTCGGTGCGGCGCACCGGCCCCGCCGGGCGGACGCGCTCGACGAAGGCGAAGCGGCCTCCCAGGTTGGCCTCGACGTCGGAGGTCTGAAGGTCGCCGGCGGCCTTCACGAGCACCCGCACCGTGTGCGGCCCGCCGGCCTTGACGCCCGTGACCGCGGTCGGGGGAGCCGCGCCGAGGGCGGCGGGAGCCGCGAGGGCGGCGGCGAGGAGTGCGAGGGCCGCCGCGCGGCCTGCGCGGCCGGCGGTCACGCGGTCCTCCGCTCCTTGCCGCGGCGCAGCACGTCGACCTTGCCGGCCGACTCGCCGAAGAGGCCCTTGGGGAGCGTCACGCCGTGCTGCTCGAGCTTCTCGCCGAAGCCGGGCCGGATGCCGGTGTGGCGCATCTTGGACGTGACCTGCTCGCCGCCCGCCTCGTCGACGAACGACGCGACGAAGATGTCCTGGAGGGTGATGACGTCGCCCTCCATGCGCCCGACCTCGGTGATGTGGGTGATCCGGCGGCGGCCGTCCACGAGCCGGTTCACCTGGATGATCAGGTCGAACGCGCTCGCGATCTGGTCGCGGATCGCCTTCAGCGGCAGGTCGAAGCCGGCGGTGAGCACCAGCGTCTCGGTGCGCGCCAGCGCGTCGCGCGGGCTGTTGGCGTGGATCGTCGTCAGCGAACCGTCGTGGCCCGTGTTCATCGCCTGGAGCATGTCCACGGCCTCCGCGCCGCGGCACTCGCCGACCACGATGCGGTCGGGGCGCATGCGCAGCGCGTTTCGGACCAGGTCGCGGATCGAGATCGCGCCCTTGCCCTCGATGTTCGCGGGGCGGGCCTCCAGGCTGATCACGTGCCGCTGGGCCAGCTTGAGCTCGGCGGCGTCCTCGATGGTGATGATGCGCTCGCGCTCGGGGATGAACGACGAGAGCACGTTCAGGAGCGTCGTCTTGCCGGTGCCCGTGCCGCCGGAGATGAGGACGTTCAGCTTGCCCTCGACGCACGCCTCGAGGAAGGCCGCGGCCTGATGCGACAGGCTCCCGAACGAGACCAGGTCGTCCATCGTCAGCGGGTCGCGCGAGAACTTGCGGATCGTGAGCGACGGCCCGGTGATGGCGAGCGGCGGGATGATCGCGTTCACGCGCGAGCCGTCGGGCAGGCGGGCGTCCACCATCGGGCTCGACTCGTCGATCCGGCGGCCGGTCTGGGCCACGATGCGGTCGATCACCTGGAGCAGCTGGCGCTCGGAGCCGAACCGCACCTCGGTCTCCTCGATCAGGCCGCGGCGCTCGACGTAGACGGTGTGGTGGTTGTTCACCATCACCTCGGTCACCTCGGGGTCGGCCAGGAACGGCTCGATGGGCCCGTAGCCGAGGATGTTGTGCGTGATCTCGCGGACGAGCCGGGCCCGGTCGGTCGAGCTGAGCGGCGTTCCGGCCTCGGCCAGCGCCAGGTCGACGGCCTTGGTGACCTTCTCGTGCAGCTCCTCCTCGGGGACGTCGCCCTCCGTCAGGGCCTGGCCGAGCTCGTGGACGGCCTCGGCCTGCGCGGCCTGCCGGATCTCGGCGAACGGGTCCTCCTGCTGCGGGCTCGCGTCGGCGGCGGCCACCGCCGGCTCGGCCCGCCGCATGCGGCCGGCGAGCGTGCGCCTGCGCCGGTCGGGCGTCACTGGCGGCTCCCGACCGCGGCCCGGAGCGACTCGGCGATCTCCTGAAGCGCGCGGGCGACGCGCGACTTGGGGTTGTCGACGACGACCGGCTGGCCGCGGTTCACCGAGACCGGGACCGCCTTGTCAGAGGGAAGGGTGTAGGTGATCTCGCGCCGCAACGTGCGCTCGACGTCGCGGTCCTCGAGGCCGACCTTGGCGCCGGAGCGGTTCATCAGGATCCGCGTGTCGGGCAGCGTCATCTCGAGCAGGTCGAGCGTCTCGAGCGCGATCTTCAGGCTCTTGATCGTCGGGACGTCGGACGCGCCGACCAGGATGAGCGTGTCGGTGTGGTCGATCGCGAGCAGCGTCGCCGGCGCGAAGCTCGACGACGTGTCGATGACGACCGCGTCGTAGCTCCTCCGGGCCACCTCGAGCAGCGGCTCGAGGCGGTCGATCGCTACCAGCTCCTCCTCGTCGGGGCGGGTCGGGGCCGGCAGCAGGTCGACGCCGCTCGAGTGGCGGGTCACGAAGCCGGCCAGCTTCTCGGCGTCGAGGTCGCCGGGCGACTGGACGAGGTCGAGCACCGTCCAGCGCGGGGAGAGCCCCAGCACGAGCGCGTCGTCGCCGGAGTGCAGGTCGAGGTCGACGAGCAGCGTCCGCAGCCCCTGGCGGGCGAAGGAGACGGCGAGGTTGGTGGCGATGACCGTCTTGCCCGAGCCGCCCTTGGTCGAGAAGACCGTGAAGACGTGCGCCTCGCGGCCGGCGCGCGACGCGCTCGGCGCGACCTGGGCCGTCATCGCCGCGGCCCGGCGCGCACGGGAAGCGCGGGCCTTGGCAGCGGCCATCCCGAGCGACTGGGCCGACTGCGGCAGGCACAGGACGTCGTCGACGCCGAGGTACATCGCCTCGTCGAACCACCTGCTGGGGTGGTCGTCGGTCAGGGCGACGATGCCGGGGCCGTGCGGGTCGGAGAGCGCGGCGCGGAGCTCCGCGGGGAGGCCGTCGCTGTCGGACGGCAGGTGCCACACGAGCACCTCCGGCGCGGACTCCACGATCTCGACCATCCCGGACCGCTCGAAGAGCTCGCGGATCGAGGGCTCGTCGGCCTGAAGGGCGACGCGGATGAGGTCCGGATGCATCGGTCGGGCTCCTGTCACTTCGAGGGGACGCCGTTCTTGGGGAACGCCCCGGGCAGCGCCACAGGCGCGTGCTGCTCCCAGGTGGCGCCGCGGGCGCCGGCGAGGGCGACCCAGATCGTCTTCGAGCCGCCGGCGGGCGCGCCGTCGGAGGTGGCGAGGGCGTTGGCGACGTACGAGGTCTGGTGCTCGGTCAGGCGCAGCAGGATCGAGCCCTGCGCGTTCGCGTCGCCGGACTGGGCTGTGACGGCCGGCTTCACCTCCATCACGAGGGCGCCGGCGGCCACGACATAGGTCACCGTCTGGTTCGACTCGGTCACGTAGCTCGCGAGCACGTCCACCCGGTCGCCCGCGTGGACGTCGCCGGTCATGCCGGAGTTGGCGTCGACCGGCAGCCGGAAGGCGCGCTGGTTCCCCGTGAGCCGGGCCGACACGCTCTCGTCGTGGCGCACGCCGGTGCGGCTGGCCGTGAGCTGGTCGCCGTGGAACACGGGCTGGGTGAGGACGAGGCCGCGGGCCGCGTTCAGGTCGGTGTACGCGCCCGGCACGAGATCGGAGCGGCGCACCGTCCGGTAGGCCAGGTCGCCGTCGGCAGCCGCGGCGTCGACCGAGGTGCCGGCCTTCATGTCGTGCGTCACGACGACGACCCGGACGGCGTCGCCGGCCGACTTGGCCGAGTCCTGCACGTGGTTCGTGTAGAGGACGAGCGCGACGGCCGCCGCGAGGGCGAGGACGACCGAGATGACGATATTTCGGCTCAACGTGGGCGTTGTCACCTCGGTTGCTCCTTTCCGTGCGGGCGGTGAGGTCGGGGATCGCGCAGCCCGGGGAGGCCGGCATCACCGGAATTGGGGAGGTCGTGCATGGGACTCATCGGCTCCGACCGGGCAATTCTTTAAGCCGGAGCCGGGGCGTCCCTCAGGGGTTCGGGATGCCCGTCGGCCGCGCTTGCGGCCTACTCACGTGGTAGCGCAGAATCGGGCTCCCGTCCAGGTCCTGGAAGCCACAGGCCCCGGCGGACGGAGCCGCTAACCTCTCGCGCGTGATCGCGCTCTCGATCCCGAGCCCCGGCGACCCGTTCCTGTTCAAGGCCGGCGGCCTCCAGGTGCGGTGGTACGGCGTCCTGCTCGCGACGGGCGTCCTGCTCGCCGGCTGGATCGCGCAGCGCGAGTTCCGCCGCCGTGGGTACGACCCCGAGGCGGCCTACTCGATCGCGGTGTGGACGGTCCCCTTCGGCCTGGTCGGCGCCCGCCTCTACCACGTGGTGACCGACTGGGGCGCCTTCCAGCACCACCTGATCGACATGTTCAAGATCTGGAAGGGCGGCCTCGGGATCTACGGCGCGGTGGGCGTGGGCGCGCTGGGCACCTGGATCGGCTGCCGCCGGGTCAACCTGCGCTTCTGGTCGGTCGCCGACTGCATCGCACCGGGCCTGATCCTGGCCCAGGCGCTCGGCCGCTGGGGCAACTACTTCAACCAGGAGCTCTACGGGCGCCCGTCCGACCTGCCCTGGGCGGTCAAGATCGACCACCCGCAGCTCCCGTACCACGAGGGCCAGACCTTCCACCCGACCTTCCTCTACGAGTCGCTCTCGAGCCTCGCCGTCTTCGGGATCCTGATGTGGTTCACCCGCCGCTACTGGCGCGAGGTGCCGAGGGGGACGGTCTTCGCGCTCTACCTCACGCTCTACTCGTTCGAGCGGATCTGGGTCGAGACGCTGCGCATCGACCCGGCCCACCACTACTTCGGCCAGCGCCTGAACGTGTGGGTGGCGTCGGCGGTGACGATCGTCGCCGCCCTCATCTTCGTCCTGCTCTTCCGCAGGCGGCGCCCGTCCGACCACACTCCGGCGACGGCGGCCGCCGCGCCCGCGGGCCCGGGCCACACGCCCACCGCCCGTCCCGAGGCGGCCATCGCCGCCCGGCTTCGCACCAAGCGGCGCCGGCGGCACTAGACTTCCGGCGAGAGGTATGGGCGCCCGTGGTGAAAGCCGACTCGCTGTGCAAGGCGCACGACGCCGAGCCGCTCTTCACGGACGCCACCTTCACCCTCGGTAACGGCGACCGCGCCGGCCTGGTCGGGCCGAACGGCACCGGCAAGTCCACGCTCCTTCGCATCCTCGCCGGGCTCGAGCGGGCCGACGCAGGGTCTGTGACCACCGGCCCCGGCGACCGCATCGGCATCCTGCACCAGCAGGCGCCCGACGCCGATGTCAGCGTGCACGACTTCCTGCGCCAGGCGATCGGGGAGGTCTACGTGCTCGACCAGCGCATGCGCGCCCTGGAGGCCGGGATGTCGCGGACCGGCGGGACGGCCGGGGAGCTGGCCGAGTACGGGGCCGTCCAGGAGCGGTTCGCCGCGCTCGAGGGGTGGACGTTCCACGCGGCGATCGACGACGCGCGCAGCCACCTTGCGATCTCGCACCTGCCGCCGGATGCCCGGTTCCGGGAGCTGTCGGGCGGCGAGCAGGCGCGCGTCATGCTGGCGGGCGTGCTCCTGGCCCGGCCGACGGTGCTGCTCCTCGACGAGCCGACGAACCACCTCGACCTGGGAGGGCTGCGCTGGCTGGAGGGCTTCCTCGGCTCCTTCCCGGGCGCGGTGCTCGTCGTGAGCCACGACCGCCGGTTCCTCGACAACACGGTGCGGCGCATCTTCGAGCTCGACGGCGTGTCCGACCAACTGGCGACCTACACCGGCGGCTACACCGAGTACCGCGCCGAAAAGCAGCACCGGTTCGAGCGCCTGATCGAGGAGTTTCGCGCCCAGGACCGCTACCGGCGCCAGCTCGAGGCGGACATCGCCCGCACGCGGGGCCAGGCGCTCCACACCGAGCGCACGGCGGGCGGGCTCGGGTCGGACAAGCTGAAGCGGTACGCCAAGAAGGTTGCCGGGAAGGCCAAGGCGCGCGAGCGGCGCCTGCGCCGGCAGATGGCCCAGGCCGAGTGGATCGCAAATCCCGAGAAGGCGCCCAGCTTCACGCTCTCGCTCGACGGAATCTCCACGAGCGGGCGCCGGCTGGCGCTCCTCGACGGCGCGGGCGTCGATCTGGGCGGCCGGCCGGTCCTGGCGGGCGCCGACCTGGTCGTGAAGGGGCGCGACCGCGTCGCGGTCGTGGGGGAGAACGGTGCCGGCAAGACCACGCTTCTGGGAGTGCTGGCGGGCGAGATCGAGCCGGATCGCGGCCGCTGCCACGTGGATGCCGCCGTGGCCGTCCTGCCGCAATCGCACCACGGGCTCCCGCTCGAGCGGGGCGTGCTCGATTTCTACCGGTCGCGCGTGATCGCCTACGAGGAGGACGCGCGGGCGTTTCTCGGCCACTTCCTGTTCGAGCAGGATCAGCTGCACCGTCCGATCGGGACGCTCAGCCCGGGCGAGCGGTCGCGGCTCCTGATCGCCGTCCTCGTATCGAGCGGGGCCGAGCTCCTGCTCCTCGACGAGCCCACGAACCACCTCGACTTCGACTCGATGGACGTCGTGGAGGAGGCCCTGCGCCAGTTCCGGGGGACGATCGTTTCCGTCACCCACGACCGGGAGTTCATCCGCGCCATCGGCTGCACGCGCGTCGTGGAGGTGCGCGGCGGCCGCCTCTTCGAGGCGGAACAACCCCACCCGGCGCATACGCGGATTCCCTGATTCTGACCGGCCAAACGGCGGGTAGCCTGGTGACAGAACGACATGACGGCAATCTGCAAGATCACCTATTCCGCGACCGACGGCCACCGCGTTCCGGCTCACTACGTTCGCGTCACCGCCAGGACCCTGGCGGCGTGGAACAAGAAGGCCGCCAAGGCGGCGAGGACCGCGGCCCTGCACGACGAGACGGTCGTCGCGATCATGCGCGGCGACGACCGGGCGTACTGCTGACAGGCGGGGGGCATGTTGACAGGCGGGGGTCAGACCCCGCATCGGCGGCCGTGACGCCGGTGTGACGCTTTCGGTGCGGGGTCTGACCCCGGCTAGCCGGCTGCACGGGCCGCGAGCAGCGACTCGAGCGCGCGCATGCAGTTCTGGTCGAAGTCGTCGCGGCGCTGCCAGAGCTCGGCGAGCGCACGGCCCGCGCCGGCGCTCCCGGTGTGGCCGCCGGCCTCGACGAACGCCGCCGCGAGCGCGATCACCCGCGACTCGAGCGGCCCGCCGGTGCCGCCGTCCTCGGGCGCTTCGAGCCAGCCGGCCGCCTCGGCATCGAGCGCGCTCGACGCGACCCGGGCCGCGACCCGGGCCCGCTCCCGCGGCTCCGCGCCGGGTGCCGTCGCGTCGTAGAGGAACGCCACCATCCGCAGCCGGTCGGCGCGCTCGGGCGGGAATCCGAGCTCGGCCGCCAGGTGCCCCGCGTAGTCGCTCACCGCCCGCGCCGTGGCCGAGTGGCCGCGGGCGGCATCCAGCGCCCGGAGCGTGCGCTCGTAGGTGTCGCGCTCCAGCCGGCGGGCGTGCTCCTCGCCGGACAGGGCCTCGACGACGTCGGCGTCGTAGGCGACCGCGCGGCCGCCGCCGCCGCGTCGGGCCCAGTAGAGGGCTCCGGTCGCGAGCCGCATCAGCTCGGCCTGCGTGTCGCCGTTCGCCGGGAAGGCTGCGACGCCCGCCGACACCGTCGCGCCGCCTGCCGAGGCGGCGAAGGCCGCGGCCAGCCGCTCGATCAGCGCCCGGGCCGGCTCGGCCTCCATCGCCGGCAGCACGAGCCCGAAGTCGTCGGCCCCGAGGCGGCAGACCGTGTCGTAGGGCCGCACCCCGGCGCCGAAACAGCGCGCCGCCGTGCGAAGGAGCTCGTCGCCGGCGGTGTGCCCGTCGGCCTCGGTGCGCTGCGCCAGCCCGTCGATCGCGACCACGCCGACCGCGACCGAATCGCCCGTCCGCATCGCGCGCGAGAGCTCGCGGGCCAGCACCCGGTCGAACGAGCGGTGCCCGGGGAGACCCGTCAGCGGGTCGTGGCTCGCTCCGCCGGCGACGGCCTCCCACAGGCGCGCCACCTCGACGGCCTGCGCTGCGATCCCCGCGACGAGCTGCACGCGCCCGATGTCGGCGCCCGCCGGGGCGCGCACCACCAGGCAGCCGACGGTGCGCCGGGCGCTGATCAGCGGCACCGTCCAGGCTCCGTTCTCGTGGCGCGGCTCCGGGTCGGCCGGGACGGGAAGCTCCTCGGCGCCGGATCCGCCGGCCAGGCGCAGGTTCGCGCCGTCCTCGGCGATCGCGTAGGCCGACGCCTCCGCGCCGTCCGCGGCCAGCGACGCGGCCCGGCGCGCGGCGTCGAGGACGCCGGCCAGGTCGACGCCCGACTCGCAGGCCGCGATCAGGTCGGCCAGGCCGGTCTCGAAGGCGTCGGCCCGTCTACGCCACATCGCTCTCGCCGCCGGCAACGTGGAGCTCGACCGTCGTGCCGGCGCCGGGCACCGACTCGAGCTTCAGCTTGGCTCCGAGGATCTGGGCCCGTTCACGCATCGACGCCAGACCGTGGTGGGGCAGGTCGTCCTCCGGCCCCTCCGCGAACCCGGTGCCGTTGTCGTGCACGCGCACGTCGTAGCCGGCCTCGGGGTCACCCGTCACCGACACGGTGATGATGGTCGGCGAGGCGTGCTTCACCGCGTTCTGGACCGCCTCGCGCACGATCTGGTAGAGGAAGACCTGGTCGTCCGGCGGCAGCGCCGTGGCCGGCTCGGCGTCGAGCTCGATCTGGACGTGGTGGCTGCGCTGGAGCTCGTCGGCGAGCGCGGCCACCGCGGCGACGAAGCCACGGTCGCGCAGCACCCAGGGCTCGAGGGCGAACGAGAGCTCGCGCATCGATCGCACCACGTCCCGCTGCCGCTCGCGCGCGGTCTCGAGCACCGAGAGCGCGCTCTCGGTCTTGCCCGACGCGGCGTCCTCGGCGACGGCGTCGAGCATCATCGCAATGCCCGACATGGTCTGGATCGGGCCGTCGTGAAGAAAGAGCGAGAGCTTGCGGCGCTCGTCCTGCTCGGCCGAGACGACCCGGTGGGAGAGCTCCGCCCGCTCGGCTTCCCGCATCCGGGCCTGGGCGAGGAGCGACTCGACCCGGGCGAAGAGGTGGGCGTTGGTCGCGGCCGTCGCGGCGAAGTCGGCGACGACCGAGGCCCGGGTCAGCTCCGCGGGGCCGAACGGCTCGCCGGCCCGAAGGCGCATGAGGACGAGCAGGCCGCGCAGCTCGTCGGCCGCCATGATCGGCACCGTCAGCCGCGCGGTCGGCCGCAGGCGGGCGCTCAGGGCGTCGTCGCCGCCCCTGTCGGCGACGGGCGCGAACCGGGCGGAGGCGTTCGTCTCGACGACGATGTCGGCGATCGGGCCGAGCGCGATCCCGCGCGCCGCGGCCGGCCGCAGGCCGTCGCCGTTCGCCGCGGGGACGAGCAGCACCGTCGCATCGGGTGCGAGCAGCCGGTGGGCCTGGTCGGCGGCCCGCTCCAGCACCTGGGCCGGCGCGAGCGTCGAGGACATCGTGCCCAGGCTGCCCACCAGCCCGTCCAGGAAGGCGCTCTGGTCGATCAGCTCGCGGCGCAGGCGCCGCTGCCAGTCCTCGGCCGACTGCCGCCGCATCGCGTCGCGGCGCACCGACCAGAACGTGACGCCGCCCAGGGCCATGACCACGACCGCGCCGGCCGCCATGGCCGCCACCGGGGTGGCGAACACCTGGGCCGAGGCGACGTAGACGGCCACGACCCCGATCGCGACCACGGCCAGGATGCCCACGCGGACGACGCGCCCACGCGGCCCCGCCGGGGTGCTAATCGATGATGGCCTGTCGGAGAGCGATGGCGACAGCATGTGTGCGGGTGTCCGCCTCCAGCTTGGAGAGGATATGCCGCACGTGGCTCTTGACGGTCTCCTGGCTGATGAAGAGCTTTCCGGCCACGTCCGCGTTGGACATGCCGTCGGCCAGGAGCTGGAGGATCTCGCGCTCGCGGGCGGTGAGCATGTGCTCGCGCTCCTTGGTGAGGAACGCGGGCATCAGCGCCGGGTCGACGTAGCCGTCGCCGCCGGCGACCTTCTGGATGGCGCGCACGAGCGTCTGGTGCGGCGCCTCCTTCAGGATGTAGCCCTTCGCCCCCGCCTCAAGGCCGCGCGTCAGAAGGCTGCGCTCGCCGTAGGCGGTGAACATGAGGACGGCCGCCTCGGGGACGTCCGTCGTGATCTCGCGGGCGGCCTGAAGGCCGTCGGTGCCGGGCATCCGGACGTCCATGATGACGACGTTCGGGCGCCGGCGCTTGGCCAGTGCCACCGCGGCGCTGCCGTCGGCAGCTTCGCCGACCACGCGGATGTTCTCGGTGCGAGACAGTGCGAGGCGAAGGCCCTCGCGCACCACCTCATGGTCATCGACGATCAAACACGTGATTGGCTCGCCCACAAGTGCTCCAGTTGTCAGGGTCGCTCGCGCTTCGGCAAGGGTATCGGCAGTTCGGCGCCCGGCCGTTAGCACGAGTTCGTGCGGCTCCGGTCGGGTGTTCGTCGCGCTGGGGGTCCGTCCCTGCCGGAAGTCTTCGGCATCCGGGCCCCGAAGCTTGAGGGCCGCCGACTATACTCAGATCGCTTGAGCGACGACGTTCCGAGTACCTGGTGACAACCGCCCTCGAGCTTGTGGCGGTGGCGCTGGTCATCGCGGCGAACGGCTTCTTCGTCGCCGCGGAGTACGCCCTCGTCACCGTTCGCCGCACGCGACTCCAGGAGCTGGAGGCGCAGGGCAGCCGTCCGGCGACCCGCGTTCTGCGGCTTGTCGACAACCCGCCCCGCTTCATCTCGGCGATCCAGCTCGGCGTCACGCTCTCCAGCCTGGCGCTGGGCGCGATCGGCGAGCCGGTCGTCTCCGACATCCTGCGCTCGCCGCTCGACCTTCTGCCGGAGAGCCTGCACACCAGCGTTGCCACGACCATCGCCGTGATCCTGGCGTTCATCATCCTGAGCTTCTTCCATGTCGTGATGGGTGAGATCGTGCCGAAGTCCTTCACCCTCGAGCACGCCGAGCGGGTGGCGCTGCTCGTCGCCGGGCCGATCAACTGGTTCTACGGGCTCTTCCGGCCCTTCATCTGGGCGCTCGTCAAGTCGAGCAACGCCGTGCTGCGGTGGATCGGCGTGACGGCTCCGAGCGGGCTCTCGCTCGTCCACTCCGAGGAGGAGCTGAAGATGCTCGTCACCGCGAGCCGGGAGAAGGGCGTGCTCGAGGCCGAGGAGCAGGAGATGCTCCACAACGTCTTCGAGTTCGCCGACAAGGACGCGGCCGACGTGATGGTGCCACGGCCCGACGTGGTCGCGGTGCCCGTCGAGATGCCGGTGACCGAGGCGCTGCGCGTCGTCCTCGACCACCCGTTCACGCGCTACCCGGTGTTCGAGGAGGACCTCGACGACATCCTTGGGATCCTGCACGTCCGCGACCTGTTCTCGGCGCTCCACGACCGGGGCATCGAGCGGGTCGACCTGCGCGCGATCCTGCGGCCCGCCATCGTCGTCCCCGAGACAAAGCACCTGGACGAGCTCCTGGCGGAGTTCCAGACCACGTCGAACCACATGGCCATCGTGGTCGACGAGTACGGCTCGGTGGAGGGGCTGGTGACGCTCGAGGACCTGCTCGAGGAGATCGTGGGCGAGATCGGCGACGAGTTCGACCGGCCCGAGGCGGGCGTCCTTCGGATCGGCCGCGGCCGCGTGCGGATCGGCGGCTCGTTCCCGATCGAGGAGTTCAACGAGCGGTTCGGTACCGGCCTGCCCGTCGACGACTACCACACGGTCGGCGGCTTCGTCTTCGGCGAGCTCGGCCGGGCGCCGCGCGTCGGCGATACGGTCGGCTTCGACGGGGCCCGGTTCGAGGTGGCGTCAACCGACGGGCCGCGGATCCTGGAGGTCGACGTCACGCTCTCGACGGCGGGCACCCCGGCGCGCGACGACGAGGGCGGCCAGGCGACGGGCTAGCCGGCCAGATCGTCGCTCGTCCGGGCCATCTTCACGTCGGAGGATGTGATCCCACCCTCGCTGTGGGTCACCCAGCGCAGCGTCACGGTGTCCCACGAGATCGCCACGTCGGGGTGGTGGTCGGCGGCGTCGGCGGCGTCGGCGACCCGGTTCAGGAACGCCATCGAGCCGCCGAAGTCGCCGCACGAATAGTCCTTCTGGAGCGCGCCGTCGCGCACCTCCCAGCCGTCGAGCTTCCCGACCTCGGCCTCGAGCTCCTGCTGCTCCAGCGCCGCCATCCGTCCACCTCCCGCGTCGTCTGGCCTCTTCCGGCCTCTACCCTAGCTATGGTGCTCGGTACCCGTGAAAGGGCTGAACGACACCGATCTGGCCATCATCGCGGTGCTCCAGGGGGAGGGGCGGGCCACGTTCGCCCAGATCGCCCAGGAGGTCGGGTTGAGCCCGGCTGCCGTGCACGAGCGTGTGAAGAAGCTCGAGGCGCGCGGCGTCATCACCGGCTACAAGGCGGTCGTCGACCCCGAGAAGCTGGGCGCCGGCGTGACCGCGTTCGTGCTCGTCACGCAGAGCGCGCGGCCGCGGGGCGGTCTCGAGGACGCGTTCGAGCGCTGGCCGTGGGTCGAGGAGTGCCACCACATCGCCGGCGAGGAGAGCCTCCTTCTCAAGGTGCGGGTCGAGTCGACCCGGGCGCTCGAGCACGTGTTGTGGGAGATCCGCGCGCTCGACTCCGTGGAGCGCACCAAGACGATCATCGCGCTCACGACCGAGTTCGAGGGCCGGCCGGTGATGCCGCTGCCTGTCGACGACGACCTCGCCGAGTCCGGCGCCGCCTAGAGAATCTCGATCGGCTCTTCCGTGACGTCCATGTCGCGGATGCGGAAGCCGCGCACGTCGGCGGCTCCGCCCGCCAGCGAGACGATGACGTAGACGGCGTCGGGCCAGAACGCCTGCTCGGCGTCGGTCCTCGACGGGTACGCGGGCGAGGCGACGTGGGAGTGGTAGATCCCCACGAGGTCGAGGTTCGCGTCGTCGATCGCGTTCATGATCCGGATCTGGTCATGGCTCCCGATCCGGTAGTAGAAGGGGCTCGGCTCGTCGGGCTCGGCCGGGAAGAAGCGCTCGACGCGCTCGCCGGTGCCGGCGAGGATGCCGCACGCCTCGTTGGGCAGCCCTGCGCGGGCGTGCGCGACGATCTCGTCGCGCACCGCCGCCGGGATCACCACCAGACGCGCTCCTCCATCTCGCGCTCGAGCTCGTCCTCGGGCTTCGTGTAGATCCCCGCCGAGAGGTACTTCGAGCCGCCGTCGGCGAAGACGACGACCACGTTGCCGCCGTCCATGCGCGCCGCGGTCCTGCGGGCGACGGCGAGCGCGGCCCCGGCGGAGACGCCGGCGAAGACGCCCTCCTCGTTCAGGAGCTCGCGCAGCGTGCGCACGGCCTCGCCGTTCGAGACGAGCACCTTGCGGTCGAGCTGCGTGATGTCGAGGATCGGCGGCGTGTAACCGTCCTCCAGGCTGCGAAGGCCCATCACCGGGTCGCCCTGGAGCGGCTCCGCGGCGACGATCTCGACGTCGGGGTTGACCTCGCGCAGGCGGCGGGCGCAGCCCATCAGCGTGCCGCCCGTCCCGAGGCCGGCCACGAACGCGTCGACCTCCCCGTCGGGCACCTGGTCGAGGATCTCGAGGGCCGTGCCGCAGTAGTGCGCGGCCGGGTTGGCCGGGTTGGCGTACTGGAAGGGCATGAACACCGAGGGGTCGCGCTCGGCCATGGAGCGCGCCATGGCGACGGCGCCGTTCGAGCCCAGGTTCCCCGGCGAGAAGACGATCTCGGCGCCGTACATCCGCAGGAGCTCGACGCGCTCGGGCGTCGCCGACTCCGGCATGACCGCCGTCACCGGGTAGCCCTTGACCTTGCCGATCATGGCGAGGGCGATGCCGGTGTTGCCGCTCGTGGGCTCGAGGATCCGGCGGCCCGGCTCGAGCTCGCCGGTGTCCTCGGCGGCCTCGACCATCTGGAGCGCCACGCGGTCCTTCATCGAGCCGGTCGGGTTCTGCTCCTCGAGCTTCGCGAAGATGCGCACGTCGGGGTTGGGCGACATGCGCGGCAGCTCGACGAGCGGCGTGTCCCCGACCGCCGAGAGCGCCGCGCCGCGGACGGTCTGGAGGCAGCTCACAGGGCGCCTCCTGCCATCGCGGGCAGCACGATGAGCGTCGAGTCGCTCGCGACGGCGGTGTCCATCCCGTCGCCGAGGCGGACGTCCTCGTTGTTCACGTAGACGTTCACGAACCGGTTCAGGTCGCCCGAGTCGTCGAGCAGGTGCGAGCGGACGCCGGGGAACCGGTCGGAGAGATCGGACAGCACCTCGCGCACGGTGGCGCCGGAGGCATCGACCTCACGCGCTCCGCCGACCGCCTGGCGGAGGATGGGGGGCATGCGGACGGTTGACACTTAGGCGACGGCCTCCTCGGGTCGAGCCACGGCCCGCGAGGGCATGGCGCAGAACTGCTCGTAGTCGATGAACTCGATCTCGCTGGGGTCCTTGCTGCACACCGGGCAGTCCGGGTCGCGGTGCATCTTGAGCTCGACGAACTCCATCGTGAGCGCGTCGTAGCGCAGCTGGCGGCCGACGAGCGGCTCGCCGATGCCCAGGAGCAGCTTCACGGCCTCGGTCGCCTGAAGCGTCCCGATGACGCCGGGCAGGATGCCCAGCACGCCGCCCTCGGCGCAGCTCGGTGCGAGCTCCGGCGGCGGCGGCTCGGGGTACTGGCAGCGGTAGCAGGGGCCCGCGTGCGGCTTGTACACCGTCACCGAGCCCTCGAACTGGTAGATCGAGCCGTGGACGACCGGGATCCCCGCCACCAGGCTGGCGTCGTTCAGGAGGTAGCGCGTGGGGAAGTTGTCGGTGCCGTCGACGATCACGTCGTAGCCGGTGATGATGTCGAGCACGTTCTCGGACGTGAGCCGCTCGGCGTACTTGTTGACGGTGACGCCGGGGTTGATCGCCTTGATCGCGATCTCGGCGGAGTCGACCTTGGGCTGGCCGACGCGGTCGACCGTGTGCAGGATCTGGCGCTGGAGGTTCGAGACGTCGACGACGTCGGCGTCGATGATGCCCAGCGTGCCGACGCCGGCGGCGGCCAGATAGACCGCGGCCGGCGAGCCGAGCCCGCCCGCGCCGATCAGGAGCACCTTCGAGTCGAGCAGCTTGAGCTGGCCCTCCTCGCCGACCTCGGGGATGAGGACGTGGCGGCTGTAGCGCTCGAACTGCTCGGGGGTGAGCGCGCGCGGGAGGCGCCACTCGTGGCCGTTCTGCTTCCAGGCCGAGAAACCGCCCGACATCGAGACGACGTCCTGGTAGCCCAGCTCGGAGAGCGTCTTCGCGGCGTAGACGGAGCGGTTTCCCGCAGCGCAGTAGATGATGACAGGCGTCGCTCGGTCGGGCACCTGGCGCTCGATCCGGCTCTCGAGGTTGCCGCGCGAGATGTGGACGGCGCCGGGGATGTAGCCCTGCTCGTACTCGTCGCGCTCGCGCACGTCGAGGAGCACGGGGGCCGGGCGGGCGTCGAGGCGCGCGGCCGTCTCGGCCGGCGTCTGTTCGCGGATCTGCCGTTTCACGGCAGCGAGATGATCGCGGTACGAAGGCTCCACTTGACCTACCCTTTCCCGGTTCCGTTCCTCATATGCATGGTACCAATCGAATGGATCCAAACCCGTCCACCGGTGAGTCCCTGAACGTCGGGCCCGGCCCGCGTATTCCCGGCAGGAGCGCGCGGATCGCGCTCGTGGTCGGGCTCGCGGCCCTCGCGGGGCTCGTCACGGGCGGCGTGGTGCTGGTCACGCGCGGCGGCGGGGACGGCGGCGGCGGCGCGGCGGCGGGGTCGCCCAAGCCGCTCACAGGCACGCCGCCGCTCGTCATCGACGTGAAGCCGGCGGCTCTCCGCAGGCTCCCGGCCGACGACCTGCGCCGCCGGGTGGCCGCGATCATCCGCCGCGACGACGAGAGCCGCCGGGCCGAGTCGATCGCCGCGCTTCGGGCGCTGCCGCAGGACGAGCCGGTCGTGGGGATGGCGCTGGGACTGGCGCAGCTCTGGGCCGGCGACTCGGCCGCCGCGGCGGCGACCCTCCAGCGGGTGAAGAAGCTCGACGGCTACGGCTACTACGGCACGAATGCCGACAACCTGCTGCACCTGAACGAGGCGCCCGGGTATCCGCCGTGGCTCCTGACCGGGGCGCCGCAGGGGGCGTCGGTGTCGGAGTTGCGGGCGCGGACGCGGGCGCATCCCCGCGACGCCGATGCGTGGCTGGCGCTGGCGGCGGCGCTCGAGAATCCCGACCGCGCGGCGGCGTTCGCGGCCGCCAAGCGCGCGTTCGCGCTCGACCCGAACGACGTCTCGGCCCGGATCGCGGTGACGGTGCTGCCGTTCGACAAGGACAACCCGGGTGCCGCCCTCTCCGGCCTCATGCGCATCCTCCAGTCGTCCCCCGCCGACGACGCCGAGATCCGCGTCCACGTGGGGCTGGTCTTCTTCTGGATGCGCGACGAGCAGGACGCCGCGGCCCAGTTCCGCCAGGTCCTGAACGACGCCCCGACGGGCGTCTATGCGCAGGTGGCCGGCGTCTTCACGCGCTGCATCGACACCCCCTCCTCGTGCAGCGCAACGACGGGGTGACCCCGTTCCTGCGTCACCAGGGCGGGCGGCCGTGGACCCAGCGGCCGGCGAGCATCGTGGCCACCACCTGCGCCGTGGAGATGCGGTCGGGGTGGGAGATGATGTCGGTGTCGAGCACCACCAGGTCGGCCGCGTAGCCGGGGAGGAGCAGGCCGCGGCGGCGGTGGTCGCCGACCGCGGCGGCGCCGCCCGCGGTGAACGCCAACACGGCGTCGGCCACGTCGAGGCGCTGCTCGGGATACCAGTCGCGATTCACCGCCGCGTCGATGCCGGCCAGCGGGTCGAGATCCTCGATCGGCGCGTCCGAGCCGAACGCGAGGTGGGCGCCGGAGTCGAGGAGATCGCGCCAGCGGTATCCGCACCTCGCCCGCTCGCCCCACAGGCGGTCGGCCAGGTCGCGGTCCGAGCGCTGGTGGACCGGCTGCATCGAGGCCGTCACGCCCAGCGCCGCCAGCCGGCCAAGATCGGCGTCGTCGATCAGCTGGACGTGCTCGATCCGCGGCGGCACCGGCACCTGCTCCCACGCGTCCCGCGTCTCTTCCAGCGCGTCCAGCACGGCCCGGTTTGCTCCGTCTCCGATCGCGTGCACGGCAATTGAGAGCCCCGACGCCGCCGAGGCCCGGGCGATCTCGGCCATCTCACCGGCCGACGTCAGCACCATCCCCGAGCCGTCGAGCATCCACGCCGTCGAGGAGCCGAGCGTCCCGTCCATGAACGCCTTCACCGGCCCGACGCGCAAGAGCTCCGACCCGAACCCGGTGCGGAGCTCCATCGCCTCGATCGCGTCGAGCTGCTCGGCCGGGTACGACATGTGCACGCGAAGCGTCAGCCGGCGGTCACCGTCGAGGCGTTGCCAAAGGCCCCGCCCCCGGTCGCGCTGGTAGTCGTGGACCGAGACCACGCCGCGCGCGTTCGCCGCGGCCATCGCCGCGCGGAGCGCCTGCGACTGCTCGAGCGCGGTGCGCGCAGGGAGCGGGAAGTCCCAGGCCTCGCGCTCGCGCACGATCCCGTCGCCCGCCTGCCCGGCGGCGCGAAGCGCGGCCGAGTTGACCCACAGCGTGTGGTGGTCGTGCGCCCACAGCGCGACCGGCCGCTCGCCCGTGACTGCGTCGAGCGCCTCCACCGCCGGCCGTCCGTCGGCCCAGGCCTCCTCGAGCCAGCCGTGCCCGCGCAGCCACCCGTCACCGTCCGCCGCGGCCTCGCCCACGATCCGCAGCGCCTCGGCCATCGACCCGGCCCCGCCGAGCTCGAGCTCGCTCCTGCCCAGGGCCCAGTCGAGGAAGTGGACGTGGGCGTCGCAGAAGCCGGGCAGAACGCAGCGCCCCTCCAGGTCGATCCGCTCGTGCCCGACGGTGTCGGCGGCGCCCTCGCGCACGTCGACCCCGCCGGCGATCGTGTCGGCCGCGATCGAGAGCGCGCGCACCTGGGGCAGGCGGGGATCCATGGTGTAGACGGGCCCGTTGTGCAGGATCACGGCTCCACTAACCTACGCGACCGTGACGCCGAGGGACGAGATCGACCGCAGGCTGGCGGCGCTCAGATCCGCGCTCGCCGGCGACGGCCTCGACGCCGCGCTCATCGTCCAGCACACCGACCTCGCCTACTTCTCGGGGACGAACCAGCAGGCGCACCTCGTCGTGCCGGCCGCGGGCGAGGCCGTGCTGCTCGTGCGCCGCGTGCTCGAGCGGGCCAGGTCCGAGTCGCCGCTCGATCGGATCGAGCCGCTGCGCTCGCTCGGCGCCCTCCCCGCCGCGCTGGCGGCGGCGGGGGTCGAGAGCGGCGCGACCATCGGCCTCGAGCTCGACGTCCTGCCGGCGCGGCTCTACCTCGGCTACGCCCGCCGCCTGCCCGAGCATGAGCTCGGCGACTGCTCGCCGGCCGTGCGGCGGGTGCGCGCCCGCAAGTCCGACTGGGAACTGGCGCGCATGCGGGCCGCCTGCGAACAGGTGCGGCGCGGCGCCGAGGCGGTGCCCGGCCTCCTGCGCCCGGGAATCGTCGAATCTCAGGTTCAACTGGAGGTTGAGAGAGTGCTGCGCCGGGCCGGCCACCAGGGCCAGCTGCGCTTCCGCGGCTTCAACCAGGAGATGCACTACGGCCAGGTGCTGGCCGGCCCCAGCGGCGCGGTTCCCGGGTACAGCGACTCGCCGCTCTGCGGCCCCGGGCCGAACCCGGTCCTGGGGAAGGGCCCGGACGGCCACGTCCTGGCGCAGGGCGACCCGGTGATCGCCGACCTCGTCGGCGGCCACGACGGCTGGCTCTCCGACCAGACCCGCACCTTCGGAGTGGGCCGGCTCGACGCCGACCTGCACGAGGCGCACGACTGCGCGGCGGCCATCCTGCGCGCGGTCGAGGCGGAGCTCCGTCCCGGCACGCCGGCGAGCGCCCTCTACGACCTGGCCGAGCGGATGGCCGCCGACGCCGGCCTCGAGCAGCACTTCATGGGCGCCGGCCCCCAGCGGGTGCGGTTCCTCGGCCACGGCGTCGGCATGGAGATCGACGAGCTGCCCGTGCTCGCGCCCGGCTTCGACGACCCGCTGGAGCCGGGGAACGTGATCGCGGTCGAGCCGAAGTTCGTCTTCCCCGGCCGCGGCGCCGTCGGGATCGAGAACATGTACGCCCTCACCGCCGACGGGTTTGAGACGATGACGACGGCACCCGAGGAGCTGATCGAAGCGTGACCGACGACCGCGAGCTGCTCGTCGAGGCCGTCCGCACCCTGGCGCGAGAGCGGATCGCGCCCAGGGCGGCCGAGGTCGACCGGACGGCCGAGTTCCCGTGGGACGCGGTCGAGCTCCTGCGCGAGAACGACGTCTTCGCGCTCGCCTTCCCCGAGGAGTACGGCGGCACCGGCACGGGCTTCCTCACCCACCTGCGCGCGGTCGAGGAGCTGTCGTGGGCCGACGCCACGGTCGGCCTCGTGCTGGCCGTGCAGGGCCTCGGCGGGCTGCCGGTGCTGCTGGCCGGGACCGAGGAGCAGAAGCAGGCGTACGTGCCGCGCTGGGCGAGCGGCGAGTGGATCGCCGCCTACGCCCTCACCGAGCCCGCGGCCGGCTCGGACGCCCAGGCGCTCGGCACGCGCGCGCGCCGCGACGGTGACGGCTGGGTGCTCGATGGCACGAAGCGGTTCATCACGAACGCCGGGGTGGCCCACACCTACGTCGTCTTCGCGCGCGCCGGCGCGGGAATCACCGCCTTCATGGTCGAGGCCGCCGACCCCGGGTTCTCGGTCGGACGGATCGAGCCCAAGATGGGGATCAAGGGCTCGACCACGGGCGAGCTCCTGATGGACGGCTGCCGCATCCCCGGCGACCGCCTGATCGGCGCCGAGGGGGAGGGCTTCCGGATCGCGATGCGCGTGCTCGACCGCTCACGGCCGGGCATCGCCGCCCAGGCGCTCGGGATCGGCCAGGCGGCGCTCGACTACGCCCTCGGCTACGCGGCCGAGCGGATCGCGTTCGGAAAGCCGATCGCCCACCAGCAGGGGATCCAGTTCATGCTGGCCGACATGGGGACGAAGCTCGAGGGAGCGCGCGGCCTCCTCCACCGGGTCGCGAACATGCTCGACGCCGGCGTCGACGGCCCCGAGCTGACCAAGCTCTCGGCCATGTGCAAGCTGGCCTGCTCCGACGCCGCGATGGATGTCACGACCGACGCGGTCCAGATCCTGGGCGGCTACGGCTACATCCAGGAGTACCCCGTCGAGCGGATGATGCGCGACGCCAAGATCACCCAGATCTACGAGGGGACGAACCAGATCCAGCGCGTCGTGATCGCGCGCGAGCTTCTGCGCGACGTGACCAAGTGAGCTCGCCCGCGATCGCGGCGAGCATCGCAGCGGTGCTGGCCGCGGCCTGGGCCGCCGGTTCGTGCCTGCTTCCCGATCGGACCGCGCTGGAGCGGGCCGGCGCGGGCCTGCTCGCGCTCTACGCCGTCGCCGGGCTCGCGATGCTCCAGGGGCCGCTGCACGTCTCGTTCCTCTCCCACACCTGGCTCGTCCGGACCGTCTCGGTCGCCGCGCTCGCCGCCGCGCTCGCGTGGCGCAGGCCGCCGCTCCGGCCGGCGGCAGTCCGCCCGGTCGCCCTCGCCGGCGCCGCCCTGCTCGTCGCGCTGATGGCGGTCCCGGCCTGGCGCGCGCCGGTCGGCAGCCACCCGGTCTCGCACCAGGACATGCAGTGGCACGAGGGCTGGATCCGCCAGCTCCTGGGGGGCGCGCACGCGCCCGGCGGGATCTACGCCGGCGAGCCCAACACGTATCCCTGGCTCTACCACGCCCTGACCACCTGGATCGCCCAGGCTCTCCCCGGCGGGGTTGACGAGGCGCTCGTGACGGTCGACGTCCTCGGTCTCGTCACGCTCGCGGCCGGCATGTGGCTTCTGGCCCGCGAGCTGGGCGGCGGCACGACGGCCGCCGGCGTCGCGACGCTGCTCGCGGTCGCCGGCGGCGGGTTCGGCTGGATCTGGCAGCACGGGCCGGCGGCCGTCCTCAACATGAGCGCGGGCGACCTCGGCCGCTACCACGGCGACCTCGTGCTCTCGAACGCGCTCGTCCCCGGGATGGGGAACCTGCCGCCGCTCGTCCCCCGCGACCTCGGCGTGTGCATGGCGCCGCTTGTCCTGTGGGCGTTCCTGCGCGCGCTTGCGGCCCGGTCGAGATCCGGATTCGCCGCGGCCGGCGCCGCCGGCGGGCTCGCGTTCCTGTGCGCGCCGCTGGCCGGGCTCTTCCTCGCCCTCTGGGGAGCAGCCCTCGCGGTGCACGCGCGCGAGCGGGCCGCGCTCTGGTCGGGGCTCGCCGGCACGCTCGTCGCCGCCGTCTGGCTCGCCCCGCTCGCCGTCACGTACCACCGCTACGGCGGGTTCGCCGACATCACCTCGCTCCCGCCGGCCAACCCGACGGCCGGGCAGGCGGCGGTTGCGCTCGGGATCGCGCTCCCGCTCGGGCTGATCGGGCTCGTCCTCGCCGCGCGCTCCGATCCGTGGCGGCTCGCAGTCCTGGCGGGGATCCCCGCCGCCGCCTGCGCGGCCGGCATCCTGATGGGCGAGGGCGGGACGATTCTCGGCACGGCCGCGCTCCTGCGCTGGCTGCGCTACGTGCCCTTTCTCGCACTCGGGCTGGCCGTGCCGGCCGGCATCGCCGCCGAGCGCGGGCTCGCCGCGCTGTCCCGCTTCGCCCGCCCCGCCGCCGCCGTCGCGCTGGCCGCCGGAGCCGCCGCGGCCGTCGCCTCGACGGCGCTCGCCGCCGTCGAGCTTGGCCGCGCGCCGACGCCTGCGACGCTTCGGTGCGGGCCGCTGCCGTTCGGCTACGGCGACCTCTTCGCCGTCGTCTCGAAGCCGCAGCTCGGCGCCGACCGGGCCTCGCTCGACGTTTTCGCCCAGACCGGCGCTTCGGCCGCCTACATGACGCTCGTCCGGGCCAAGGTGCGGCCGCGTACCTTCCCCGACCGCCCGCCCACCCAGGCGGAGCGGCGCAGCCGTCGCGACGAGCTCAGGGCCGGCCGCTCGTCGATCCCCGAGGGCGTGTGGGTCGTCGCCGACCCGGGCTCGCCCGCCGCCACGGGCGGCACCCGGACGGCGTCCTGCTCGTTCGGCGGACGTTCCGCCGTCCTCGTGCGCTACCCGCCGGCCTGAGCGAACAGGTGGCGGGCGACCGCCGCCACGCCCTCCAGGTCGTGGACGTCGTGGTCGAGGAGGGGCACCTCGACGATCGGACCCGAGCCGATCCGGCGCTCCAGGGCCTCGATGTTCTCGCGGTCGCGGTCGGCCAGGGCCTGGTAGTGGACGAGGTTCTCGGCGGCCCGGCCGGCCGTCGGGTCGGGCACGCCGGCATCGCGGAGGGCCCGCTTGGTCTTCGCGCGCAGGCGCGTGCGGGCGGCCGGCGCGCCGCCGACGTAGCTCGGGTGCACCTTGTTCACGATCATGCCGCCGAAGGGCAGCTCGCGCTCGCGCAGCGCCCGCCAGAAGAAGTCGGCCTCGGCGAGCGGCTCGACCTGCGGCACGGTGACGAGGAGGAACGTCGTGCGCTCGGAGGCGAGGAGCGCCGACACGTCGGCGGCCCGGCGCGCGAAGCCGTCGTACATGCCCTCGAACCCGGCCGCCAGGTCGGAGAGGTCGCGCAGAAAGGTCACTCCCGCGACCCGCTCGACCATCGAGAAGCCGAGCCGCCCCGCCCGCATGCCGGGGCGAAGCAGGAAGCGCAGCGCCCGCCCCTCCACGAACCGCGTGAGCCGGCCGGGCGCCTCGAGGAAGTCGAGCGCGTTTCGCGACGGCGGCGTGTCGAGCACGATCACGTCGTAGTCGCCGCTCGTGTGCAGCTCGTAGAGCCGCTCCATCGCCATGTACTCGTGTGCGCCGGCGACCGCCGAGGACACCTGCCGGTAGATCCGGTTCTCGAGGATCCGCTCGGCCGCCCGCTCAGACGGCGCCTGCTCGCGGACGAGCCGGTCGAACGTGAGCTGGGCGTCGAGCATCGCGGCGTGCAGGGTGCCCTTGACCTTGTGGACGTCGTCGCCGTGCTCCGGAAGGCCCAGCGCGCCGGCGAGCCGGCGGGCCGGGTCGATGGTGAGCACGAGCACGCGCCCGCCGCGGGTCGCGAGCTGCGAGCCGAGGGCGGCCGCAACGGTCGTCTTGCCGACGCCGCCCGCCCCGGCGCAGACGACGACCTGCCGCTCCTTGAGGACGCGGTCCAGCATCACAGCCCCTCGAGGCGCTCGCCCAGCGACGCGACCGCGGGGATGTCGAGCCGCCGTTCGAACAGGAACGGCAGCTCGGCCAGGCAGGGGCGGACGCGGTCGAGCTGCTCGCGCTGGTCGGCCGTGCGGGCCAGGCGCGACCGGGCGGCGGCCGCCGCGGCCGAGGCCGCCCCGCGCGCGTCGACCTCCTCGAGCGCGCCGGCGTCGGCGGGGTCGAAGAGCGGCTCGTAGACGGCGTTTGCGATCACGCCGGCGAGCGGGAAGCCCTCGCCGCTCAGGTCGTCGATCGCCTCGATGGTCTCGCTCACCGGCAGCTCCTCGGGCGTCGTCACGAGCACGACGGCGGTCCGCCCGGGATCGTCGAGGAGCGCTGCGATGGCCTTCGCCCGGCCGTGCACCGGCCCCGTGCGGGCGATGCGCATGAATGTCCGCGGCACCTTGAGGAACCCCAGCCCGTGGCCGGTCGCCGGGGCGTCGACGACCACCACGTCGTGCCTGCCCGACTCGAGCAGCTGGCGGACCTTCCCGAGCGTCACCAGCTCGCGCAGCCCCGGCGCGGCCGCCGCGAAATAGCCGAACACGCGGTTCTCGAACATCCGCTCGTAGACCGCACGCACCTTGACCTGGCCCAGCAGGTACTCTTCGAGCGCCTTCTGGGGGTCGACCGAGAGGGCGTCCAGCCCCGGATAGACGGGCGTCACGTGGTAGCCGATCGGGTCGCGCTGGTCGAAGAGCCGGGACATCCGCTCCTGCGAGGCGACCTCGACGAGCAGCGTGCGCCGGCCGTGCCCGGCGGACGCCATTCCGAGGGCGGCCGCCACGGTGGACTTGCCCACGCCCCCTTTCCCCGACACGATCACGAGACCCTTGTCGAAGAGCGACATGCAGGCCGAGCTTAACCTCCGCCAGGACGAGGCGCGCACGTACAACCGCGCCCGCCGCCGGATCGGCTACGCGTCGACCGCCGTGAGCCTCGCGGCGCTGATCGTCGTTGTCGCCGCCGCCGGCGCGCTCGGCACGTACGGCTGCATCCTCGCGCTCGGGGTCGCGCTCCCCCTCCTCGACCTGCCCTTCGCGGTCGCGGGCCACCGGCTGTCGCGCCGTCACGGCCTCTCCCGCCAGACGCCGGGCGGGTGGCTCGCCGACCGGGCGAAGGGGCTCGCGGTGGGCGGCGTCATCGGCGTGGTGGTTGCCGGCGGGCTCATCCTGATCCAGCGCGGCGCCGGCGACCTGTGGCCGCTCCCCGCCTGGGCGGCGGCCGTCGCGTTCGGCGGCCTCCTCGCGGCGCTCTTCCCGGTGCTGCTCCTGCCGCTCTTCCTGAAGAGCGAGCAGATGGCGGGCGGCGAGCTGGCCGACGCGATGTGGGCGACGGCGCGGGCGGCCGGCGTCCGCGTGCGCGAGCTGCGCCTGCTCAAGATGGGCGAGAAGACCGCGGCGGCCAACGCGATGGTCGCCGGGCTCGGGCCGACGGTGCGGATCTACGTCTCCGACACGCTGGCCGAGCCGGAGGAGGGGGAGACCGCGCCCGAGGCGCTCGGCCGCTCCCGCGTGGTGCTCGCCCACGAGCTCGGGCACCACCGCCACCGGGACGTCTGGCGCCTGCTCGCCGTCTCGGCCGGCTCGACCGCCGCCGGCATCCTCGGCGCCTGGGCGGCCGTCGCCGGCCTCGCCCCGGACGGCGCCGGCCACGTGACGGCGCTCCCCGCGGCGGCGCTCGGCTTCGGCATCGGCTCGGCCGCCGCCTCGCCGCTCGTGGCCGCCTACGCGCGCCGCCGCGAGCGGGCGGCCGACGCCTACGCCGTCGCGCTCACCGGAGAGGGCGAGACGTTCGCGCGTGCTCTCGAGCGGCTGGTGGCGCGAAACCTCGGCGAGCTCGACCCGCCCCACCTGCACCATCTCCTGACTTCGTCGCACCCGACGCCGCGCGAGCGCATCGGAGCGGCGCGGGCGTCCGCGTCCGGACACGTTGCAGGACTACACTAGTTCCAGGGCGAACTGACGCCCTGATGCGCCGTGCATCGCTTGTCACGTTCACCGTCACCGGGCCCGCCAGAGGGCTCAAACTCGTACCTTCTCGAGGAGAGGCAGGCTTGGGTCAGGTAATCGCGCTCGCGAACCAGAAGGGTGGAGTCGCCAAGACGACGACGACGCTCAACCTGGGCGTCGCGCTCGCCGAGCGAGGCAAGCGCGTGCTCGCGGTCGACCTCGACCCGCAGTCGAACCTGACGATGAGCCAGGGGATCGACCCCGACGACCTCGAGCGGTCGATGTTCGACGTGCTGGTGCACAAGACGCCGATCGAGGACATCATCATGCCGCGCGAGGTCGACCTCGCGGTGGCGTCGATCGACCTCGCCGGCGCCGAGCTTGCGATGTCGTCGATGATCGGGCGCGAGCGGGCGCTCCAGAAGGCGCTCCTGCCGCTGCGCTCGACGTACGACTACGTGCTCATCGACACCCCGCCGTCTCTCGGACTGCTCACGATCAACGCCCTGACCGCGGCCGACAGCGTGATCGTCCCCGTGCAGTGCGAGTACCTCTCGCTGCGAGGCCTGATCCAGCTCGAGAACACGCTCAGCATGATCCGCGAGAACCTGAACCCGGACGTGCGCATCCGCGGCATCCTGCCGACGATGTTCGACGGGCGGACGCTGCACTCGCGCGAGGCGGTCGAGATCCTCCAGGAGAACTTCGGAAACCTGGTTTTCGACACCCGTATCCGGAAGACGATCCGCTACGCCGAGGCCCCGGTGAAGGGCACGTCGGTGCTGAAGTACGACTCGAACGGGAACGCCGCCAGGGCGTACCGCGATCTGGCGCAGGAGGTGCTTCGCAATGGCAAAGCGCCATAGCATGCGCGACGGCCCGCTGGCCCAGCTGTTCAAGGCCACGGAGCGAAGCGAGGCGGCCGTCCGGCGCGAGCCGGAGCCCGAGCCGGAGCCCGCTCCCGAGCCCGCGCGGCCGCAGGTCGTCGACCTGCCGTCGGGCGAGGAGTTCGGCGGCACGCACGTCCCCCGCCAGACCGGCTCGCCCTACCTGGCCGTCATCCGCGTCGTCGGCGTCGGCGGCGGCGGCTGCAACGCGGTCAACCGGATGATCGAGGCCGGGATCGAGGGCGTCGAGTTCATCGCGGTCAACACCGACCAGCAGCAGATGCAGATGTCCGACGCGCCGGTCAAGATCAACATCGGCCGCGAGCGCACGCAGGGCCTGGGCTCGGGCGCCGACCCCGAGGTCGGCCGGCTCTCGGCCGAGGACTCCTACGACCGCATCAAGACGGCGCTTCGCGGCTCCGACATGGTGTTCGTGACGGCCGGCGAGGGCGGCGGCACGGGCTCGGGCGCGGCGCCGGTCGTGGCCCGCATCGCGCGCGAGGTCGGTGCGCTCACCGTCGCCATCGTGACGGCGCCGTTCAAGTTCGAGGGCAACCGCCGGCTCACGCAGGGCGAGATGGGCGTGAAGGCGCTCCGCGACGCCTCGGACACGGTGATTGTCATCCCCAACGACCGCCTGCTCGACGTGCTCGAGAAGGGCACGAGCCTGGTGGAGTCGTTCCGGGTCGCCGACGACGTGCTGCGCCAGGGCGTCCAGGGGATCTGCGACCTGATCACGCTGCCGGGCCTCATCAACCTCGACTTCGCCGACGTGCGCACGATCATGCAGAACGCCGGCTCGGCGATGATGGGGATCGGGATGGCGACCGGCTCGCAGCGGGCCCACGAGGCCGCGACCCACGCCATCAAGAGCCCGCTGATCGACCACGAGGTGCGCTCGGCGCGCGGCATCCTGCTCGCAGTCTCGGGCGGCAGCGACCTCTCCCTGCACGAGGTGAACGAGGCGGCCGAGGTGGTGCGCGCGGCCGCCGACGACAACACGACGATCATCTTCGGTGCGAGCGTCGACGAGCGCCTGGCCGGGCAGATGTGGGTGACGGTCGTTGCGACCGGGTTCGCGCTGCCGGGCGACCCGCCGGCGCGGCGTGCGCCCTCGCCGGGAGGCGACATCAGCCTGGAGCCTCCCAGCTTCCTCACCTGACGCGCCCTAGACTTGCTCCATGAGAGCTGCGGTCGCAGCCGGCCACTCCGTCACCGCCCGGGCGGGCGCGCGCGTGCTCGACCAGGGCGGGAACGCGGTCGACGCGGTCGTCGCCGCCGGCGCGATGTCGTGGGCGGCGGAGCCGGGCCTGACCGGGCCGTGCGGCGGCGGTTTCCTGATGGTGCGCCAGGCCCGTGCGGGGCGCGTGCACCTGCTCGACGCGTTCACGGCGATCCCGGGCCGCGACATGCCGCCCGACCGTCGCCTGGCGCAGCTCGAGTCCGTGCTGGTGCCGTTCGACGAGCAGACGACGCAGGAGTTCCACATCGGCGCGGCGGCCTGCGCCGTCCCGGGCGTCCTGGCCGGCCTGCACGCCGTCCACCGCCGGTTCGGCTCGATGCCGTGGCGCGACCTCTTGCTGCCCGCCGCGGAGGCCGCCGACCGCGGCGTACCGAGCTCGGGCGGGCAGTACGCCGTGCTCGTGGCGATCCGCGACGTCGTGCGGCACACGCCCGAGGTGAGCCGGGTGTTCTGGCCGGGCGGGGCGCTGGTGGGCGAGGGCGCGCCGATCCGCCAGCCCGACCTGGCCGTGACGATCGAGCGGCTGGCCGAACGGCCCGACGATCTCTACACCGGCGAGCTCGGGCGGGCGATGGTCGACCACCAGCAGTCCACCGGCGGGCCGCTCACGCTGGCCGACCTGGCCGCGTACCGGCCGGTCTGGCGGCGGCCGCTGCTCGTGCCGTACGGCCGCCACGTGATCGCCACGAACCCGCCACCGTCGTCGGGCGGCGTCCTCATCGGCCACATGCTGGCGGTGCTCGAGGGGGCGCCCGGGCCGCTCCCGCCCGGGAGCGCGCGGACGCTCAGGGCCTACGCCGAGACCATGCGGGCCGCCGCCCGCATGCGCACCGGCCGGTTCACGCGGCTCCTGTACCGGGGCGGCCTCGCCCGCCACATGCTGGCGCCGGAGGCGGTGGAGGCGAGCCGGGCGGCGGTCGTCGCGGCGCTCGCCGGCGAGCCGTCAGCGGCGCTCGCGGTGCCGTCCGACGCCGGGACGACCCACGTGTCCGCCGTCGACCGGGCCGGCAACGCCTGCGCCTTCACGGCGTCGAACGGCTGCCACTCGGGCGTGATCGTCCCCGGCACCGGCCTGCACCTGAACAACATGATGGGCGAGGAGGACCTCGCCGCCGGCCGGCACATGCCGCCGGGCTCGCGGCTCACGAGCATGCAGGCGCCGTCGATGGCGACGAGCGGCGGCGACCTGGAGCTGGTCATCGGCTCGAGCGGCTCCAATCGCCTGCGGTCGGCGATCATGCAGGTCGCGATCAACGTGCTCGACCACCGCATGCCCGCGCGCCAGGCGGTCGACCATCCCCGCGTCCACGTGGAGGGCGACCGGCTCGACTGCGAGGGCGGGCTCGACGAGGCCGAGCTCGAGCTCCTGGAGCGGTGGGGCGAGCGCCTGAACCGCTTCGAGTCGCTGAACCTCTACTTCGGCGGCACGAACGTCGTCTCGGTGCGCGACGGCCGTACCGAGGCCGCCGGCGACCCGCGCCGCGACGGCGACGGCATCGTCCTCGACTGAAACACCGGGGCCTGTCGCCTGTGTTTCAGCCCTCCGCGGGCGGCGCGTCCGGCGGGGCGGCGTCGGCCGGCGGTGACACCTTGCCGTTGGTCTGCGCCCGGGCGGCGATGCGGGCGGCCGTCGCCAGGTTCTCGAGGCCGCGGGCCAGGAGCTCGACGATGACCATCAGGCGCCCGTGCTCGCTTCGCACCTCGAGGATGCGCTGCTTCTCGGGCGCCGGGAAGTCGACGCGGGCCGCGATGGCGTAGCTGAGCCCGCTGGGCGCTGCCGGGTTCACCTCGGGGTCGGGGTCCTGCCCGGTGGCGTCGGCGATCCGGCGGTAGAGGTCGAGCGCCGAGGTGGCCTCGTCGCCGGCGCGCGGGTCGTCGGGGACGGCCTCGACGGTCCCGGTCAGGTACGCCCGCCCGCGGGTGAGCTCGACCACGCGGATCACCTCGCCGCCCTGGATCACGATGTTCAGCCGCCCGTCGTCGAACGTCTCCAGCACCTCGACGACGCGGGCGGTCGTGCCGAGCTCGCGGGCACCCTCGGCGTCGGAGTAGAGGAGGGCGAACTCGCCGTCATCCTGGCGGCAGTCGGCGACGAGGCTCTTGTACCGCTCCTCGAAGATGTGGAGCGGCATCAGCTCGCCGGGGACGAGCACCGATGCCAGCGGGAACAGGCCGATCTCGCGGGCGGACATGACGCTCGGAGTCTAGTGAGGGCGGCTGAACCGCAGGCGGACCCGCACCTGAGCCGGCTGTGGCGACGTCTTGACGACGATCACCCGCCAGGGGCCGAATCCCTTCGGGATGGCCTCGAACGGACCGGCGTGGCACATGAGCAGCGACCCGTGCCGCGTGCACGCGTCGCGCCTGAACCGGGGGAAGCCGTCGGTGCGGATCCCGGCGACCTCCAGGACGACGTGGTATCGCACCGGCCGCGGCGCGGTGGTGAGGATCGTGAACGCCCCGCCGGGGTACCGCGTCACAAAGTCCGCTCGGGTGTGGCCTGAGCCGAGTCGCAGGTTGACGTCCCGTCTGACAGGCAGGCGGTCCGCGGTGTGCGTGGCGGCTGGATTCGCAGGCGAGTCATGACATCCAGCCAGGAGGCAGAGGAGCGCAGCACCTACACGTATGGGCATGCACGTCGTACGCAGCCCTCGGGGCCCGGCGTCCCCTCCGCCGGGTTGGATACTCTAGGGACGCGTGCGCGCCCGTCCCGCCATCGCCGACCTGAAGCCGTACGAGCCGGGGAAGCCGGCCGCGGCGGTGCGCCGTGAGCTGGGCCTCCAGCGGATCGTGAAGCTGGCCTCCAACGAGGGCCCCTTCGGCCCCTTCCCGGCGGCTCTCGAGGCGATCGCGCGCCAGGCGCCCGAGCTCAACCGCTACCCGGAGCTGGGCTGGGACCTGACCGAGCGGCTGGCCGCCCGCCACGGCGTCGACCGCGCGGCGATCGCGATCGGGAACGGCGCCGACGGCCTGGTCGGGTGCCTCTCGACCGCCTACCTCGACCCCGGCGACGAGGCGCTCATGGGCTGGCCGTCGTTCGTCTCCTACTACCTCGACGCGATCAAGATGGGCGCGACGCCGGTCACCGTGCCGCTCGCCGAGGGCGCCTACGACCTCGAGGCGATGGCCGGCCGGATCGGCCCGCGGACGAAGATGGCGTACGTCTGCAACCCCAACAACCCGACCGGCTCGATGGTCGGCCGCGAGGCCCTCGCGGCCTTTGTCGACGCAGTCCCCGACGACGTCCTGATCGTCGTGGACGAGGCCTACAACGACTACATCACCGACCCCGGCTACCCCGATGCGATCGCAGAGCACGTCGGCCGCCGCCCCAACGTCGCGGTGCTCCGGACGTTCTCCAAGATCTACGGCCTCGCGGGCCTCCGGGTCGGCTACATGGCCGGGCCGCCCGAGGTCGTGCGCGAGGTGATGAAGATCCGAAACGCGTTCGACGTCTCGGAGCTGGCCCACGTCGCGGCGCTCGCCAGCCTCGACGACGCCGAGGAGCTTCGGCGCCGCCGCGACGTGAACGAGCGCGGGAGGGCGGAGCTCCAGGCGGCGTTCGAGGAGCTGGGGATGCGGCCGTTCCCGGCCTGCGCAAACTTCCTTGCCGTCGACGTGGGCGACGGCCGGGCGCTCGCCGACGCGCTCATGCGCGAGGGCGTGATCGTGCGGCCGCTCGACCCGTTCGGCGCGCCGGAGTGCATCCGCGTGACGGTCGGGACGCCCGAGGAGAACGCCGTCCTCACCGACGTCCTTCAGCGGGCGCTCCAGCCGCGGTGAGTCGCCGGCCGGTCGATCTCCCCGCCCTCGTCGAGGGCGTGGAGCACGGGCGAAAGCGAGCCGTCGCGCGCGCGATCACGCTCGTCGAGAACCGCGATCCGCTGGCCTACGATCTCGTGCGCGAGCTCTACCCGCGCACCGGGTCGGCGGCGATCGCGGGCTTCACCGGCCCGCCCGGCGTCGGCAAGTCGAGCCTGCTCGGCGCGCTCGTCGGCCACCTCCGCGGGGAGGGGAAGCGGATCGGCGTCGTCTCGGTCGACCCGTCGAGTCCCTACTCGAAGGGCGCGCTCCTGGGCGACCGCATCCGGCTCGCCGACCACTTCCTCGACGAGGGCGTCTTCATCCGCTCGATGAGCACCCGCGGCCACCTGGGCGGCGTTGCCGAGGCCACGCTCCAGGCGCTGCTCGTGCTCGACGCGGCGGGGATGGACGTGCTCCTGCTCGAGACGGTCGGCGTGGGGCAGAGCGAGGTCGAGGTGGCGATGGTGGCCGACACGGTCGTGCTGGTGCTCCAGCCGGGCTCCGGCGACTCGATCCAGGCGCTCAAGGCGGGCGTCATGGAGATCCCCGACATCATCGTCATCAACAAGTCCGACCACCCGGCCGCGCGCACGATGCGCACCGAGATCCGCTCGGTGCTCTCGCTCGACCGCGACCGCGAGTGGCGCGTCCCGATCGTCGAGACAGAGGCGCTCCAGGGGAAGGGCGTCGCCGACCTCTGGGGCGCTGTGCTCGACCATCGCGCCTTCCTGGAGCGCGACGGCGGGCTCGACGCGAGGCGGCGCGAGAACCTCGAGCACGAGGTGGTCGCGGTGGCTGTCGCCCAGGCCCGGCGGCGGCTGGACGCGGCCCTCGCGGACGACCCTGAGCTGCGGGCCCTGCTCGACGAGGTGCACGCCCGCCGGGTCGACCCGCTGACGGCCACGAGGCAGATCGCCGACCGCGTCTTCCGCGGGCGGGACGAGGGGTGACGGTCCGGCCGCTCGGCGACGGCGACCGCGAGTGGGCAGACGGCAAGCTCCGCGAGCTCTGGGGAGAGATGGTCGTCAGCCGCGGGCGAGTGCACGACCCGGCGGTGCTCCCGGGATTCCTCGCCGAGGACGCGGCCGGCGAGCCGGCCGGCCTCCTGACCTACCGGATCGACGGCGACGGCTGCGAGGTCGTCACGATCAACGCCTTCCCCAAGGCGGGAGGCGCCGGGACCGCGCTGGTGGAGGCCGTGACACAGGCGGCGCGCGCAGCCGGCTGCCGGCGGGTGTGGCTGATCACGACGAACGACAACCTGCGCGCGCTTCGCTTCTATCAGCGCCGCGGCTTCCGGCTGGCGGCTCTCCACCGGGGCGCGCTCGACCGCTCGCGCCGGCTCAAGCCCTCGATTCCGGAGGTCGGGCTCGACGGCATCCCGCTGCGAGACGAGCTCGAGCTGGAGCTCGACCTCACCCGCTAGATGCGGCGGCCGCCGCGGCGAGGCCCTCGGCGACGATCTCGTCGGCATGGTCGCGACCCCGCCAGCCCAGCACCTCGGTGTTCTTGCCGTGCTCGAGGTCCTTGTAGACGTCGAAGAAGTGGCCGATCTCGTCGAGCAGCGAGCCGCGGATGTCGGAGATGTCGTGCAGGCCGCTCCACATGGGGTCGCGGAAGGGGACGCACAGGATCTTGTCGTCCTCGCCGGCCTCGTCGCGCATCTCGAAGACGCCGATCGGCTCGACCGGGATCACGCAGCCCGGGAACGTCGGCTCGGCGACGAGGATCATCGCGTCCACCGGGTCTCCGTCGCGGCCGAGCGTGCCGAGCAGGTAGCCGTAGTCGGCCGGGTAGACGACGCTCGTCCAGAGCGTGCGGTCGAGCACGACGTGGCCGAGCGCGGCGTCGTACTCGTACTTGTTCCGGCTGCCCTTCGGGATCTCGACGAACGCGTGCAGCGGATCGCCGGCCACGGCCGGATCAGGCGCCGGCGTAGGCGATCACGAGATCGGTGCCGTAGCCGGCGAGGAAGCCGATCACGATGCCCGCGAGCACGAGGTTGCGGGAGGCGTTGCGCATGCCGCTTCCCCACAGCTCGCCGACGACGAAGAGGATCGCGCCGGCCGCGAGCGCCAGGAACGCCAGCTGGAGGAACTCGTCCGAGATCCGGTAGCCGAGCATGGCGCCGAGGAAGGTGGGCCCGCCTCCGACGAGGCCGGCGAGGCCGAGCCAGCCCCACGACGGGCGCGTGTCGCCGAGCGGCCCGACGATCCCGAAGCCCTCGGTGGCGTTGTGCAGGGCGAAGCCTGCGATCAGCGTCCCCGCGAGCGCGATCTCGCCGGAGCGGGCGGCCACCCCGATCGCGAGCCCCTCCGAGAAGTTGTGGACGCCGATTGCGACGGCGATCAGCATGCCGAGTCCGAGCGCGGCCCTCCGTGCCTGCTCGGCCAGCTCGGCGACGTCGAGCCCGGCCGCGGCCGCCTCGGCGACTGCGCCGCCCGCCATGGGAGCGAGCGGCCGGCGGCGGCGCATCTCGCGCTCGATCCACGCCAGGCCGAGAGCGCCCACCGTGAGGCCGAGGGCGAGCATCGCCACGTCGAGCAGCAGCGGGCCGAAGCTGCCGCCGTCATGGGCCCGCGCGAGGGATTCGTCGATGACCTCCGAGGCGCCGGCCACGACGTCCCAGAAGATGAAGAGCAGGATGCCGGCCGACAGCGTCGAGAGGAAGGCGCGCGCCCGCGCGGACAGCCCGCCGACCCGCCCGAGCGGCAGGCCGAGGAAGATCGTGGCGCCCGCGAACGCTCCGAGCAGCGTCGTCTCCAGCCCGCTCATTTCGAGACCTCCACCAAGGGTCTTAGGCTAGCCTAAGCCGCTCGGGGAATGCAAACGGGGTAGCGTTCGCCGCTTCCCGTGCCGACCATCGACGACATCCGGGCCGCGGCCCAGGCGCTTCATGGCGTCGCCCATCGCACCACCACCGAGCGTTCGGAGACCTTCTCGCGCCTCTGTGGGGGCGACGTCTTCCTCAAGTTCGAGAATCGCCAGAAGACCGGCTCGTTCAAGATCCGCGGCGCCTACAACCGGATCCGCGCGCTCACCGAGAGCGAGCGGGCGGCGGGAGTCGTCGCGCCGTCGGCGGGAAACCACGCCCAGGCCGTGGCCTTCGCGGCCCGGTCGGCGGGCGTGCCGGCGACCGTGTACATGCCCGAGGCGGCGTCGCTCGCCAAGGTCGGCGCGACCGAGGGCTACGGCGCCTCGGTGCGGCTGGTCGGCGCCTCGGTCGAGGACTCGGTCGCGGCCGCCGTCGCCGACGCGGCATCCGACGGGCGAACGCTCATCCACCCCTTCGACGACGAGCTCGTGATCGCGGGGCAGGGCACGGTCGGGCTCGAGATCCTCGAGGACGTGCCCGACGCGGATGCGATCGTCGTTCCGCTCGGCGGCGGCGGGCTCCTGTCGGGGATCGCGCTCGCGGTGAAGAGCCAGCGCCCGGACGTGCGCGTGATCGGGGTCGAGGCGGCCGGATGCGCGCCGTACGTCGCCTCGCTCGAGCACGGCGAGATCCACCCCGCCGCCCAGACCGAGACGATCGCCGACGGCATCGCCGTGAAGCACCCGGGCGAGATCACGTTCGGCCTCATCCGCGAGCACGTCGACGACGTCGTGACGGTCACCGACGCCGAGATCGGGATCACGATCGTGCAGCTCCTGGAGCGGACGAAGGCGGTGGTCGAGGGAGCGGGCGCCGTGGCGCTCGCCGCGCTCCTTCAGGGCCGCGTCCAGGCCAAGCGGGCGGTGGCGGTGCTCTCGGGCGGCAACATCGACACGCCGCTCCTCATGCAGGTGATCCGCTTCGGGCTCACGAACGCCGGCCGCTATCTGGTGATCCGCACCCGGCTCGTCGACCGGCCCGGCGAGCTCATGCACCTGCTCCAGGTGATCGCCGACGCCCACGTGAACATCCTGCTCGTTTCCCACCACCGCGAGAGCGTCGACGTCGCCGTGGCCGAGACGGGGATCGAGCTGATCCTCGAGACGCGCGACGAGGCGCACGCGCACGAGATCGTCGAGCTGGTGCGGCGAAACGGCTACCCGGTCACGCGGATGCGGTGACCGGCGCGGTGGACGAGGGCCTGCGATCGGTCGCCGAGAACGCGAACACGCACCAGCCGCTCGCGCCGGGCCACGAGCGGATCATCACCGAGCGCTTCATCCTCTGGATGGGCATCCGCACGGAGCCGGCCTGGAACGTCGTCCAGCGGCTGCGGCTCGCGCCCGACACCATCGACGCCACCATCGACCATGTCCACGCCATCCTGGTCGCGCGGGGGCGAACGGAGTGCAGCTGGGAGGTGGGAAGCTCGGCCACGCCCGCCGACCTCGTCGAGCAGCTGCGCCGGCGCGGCATGGCCGACGACGACGACCCCGACCTGGTCGGGATGCTGCTTCGCCGGGAGCCGCCCGCCGGCGGGGGTGTCGAGGCCCGGCCGGTGCGGTCGTTCGAGGAGTTCCAGGAGGCGAACGCGGTGGCGTTCGCGGCGTTCGGGTCGCTGCCGCCGACGGACGAGGCGCGGGAGCGGGCCCGCTACGAGGAGGAGGTCTCGTCCGGCCTCAAGCGCACCTTCGTGGCGGTGATCGACGGCCGCATCGTCGGCGCGGGGACGTCGACGTACCTCGACCGGGCGGTCACGCTGAACGGCGGCTCCGTGCTGCCGGACGCCCGCGGCCGCGGCGCCTACCGGGCCCTCGTCCGGGCCCGCTGGGAGGACGCGGCCGCGCGCGGCACGCCGGTGCTGGTCACCCAGGCCGGGCGCATGTCGGCGCCGATCCTGCTGCGGCTCGGTTTCGAGGAGGCGGCCCGCATCCACGTTCTGGTCGACCGCTTCGGCTGATGAGAAATCGGTGTCAGGCACCGATCGTTCATCAGTGGCCGATCTGGCGGATCGTCTCGACCAGGCGGCGGTGGTAGGCGGGTCGCAGGGTCGACTCCGCCGCGCCCAGGCCGAGGCCGATCAGGGCCGTGTCGTAGCGGCCCGTCATCTGGCCGACCACGAGAATCGCCGCCGCGGCGGCTGCGATCACGAGCCGGCCGCGGTTGGTGAGCGGGTGCGGGTCGATCCGCTCGGCCTCGGCCCACACCTGGCCGAAGGTGGCGTCGCGATGGAGCCCCATCAGCAGCCGCACCGTGTCGCGGTTCGCGCGCCGCAGCTGGAACGAGCGGATCAGGTAGAAGCTGCCGTAGCCGCACGCGATGACGGCCGCCGGCGCCCACAGGTGGTGGCGCAGGTACGGCGTGAGGAGGGCGAGCGCGGGCGTCGCGCAGACCAGGATGAGCGCGGCCTCCTCGGCGGTGCGGCGCATCCCGCCGAACGGCAGCATCCGGGCGGACACGCCGAGGAAGGCCGCCAGCACGAGCAGTGCAGCGGCCGCCTCGAGCCCTTCGGCGCGGCTCACAGGCCGAGGCCGCGGGCGATGACCATCCGCTGCACCTCGTTCGTGCCCTCGCCGATCTCAAGCACCTTCTGGTCGCGGTAGAAGCGGCTGACCGGGTACTCGTCCATGAACCCGTAGCCGCCGTGGATCTGCACGGCCTCGTTGCAGACGCGGCGCGAGAGCTCGCCGGTGTAGAGCTTGGCCATGGCCGCCGTGTGGGCGAAGTCGCGTCCCTGATCCTTGAGCCATGCCGCCTGGTAGACGAGCTGGCGGCCGGCCTCGATCTCGGTCGCCATGTCGGCCAGCTTGAACGCGACCGCCTGGAAGGTGCCGATCGGGCGCCCGAACTGCTCGCGCTCGTTCGCGTAGCGAAGCGACATCTCGAACGCGCCCTGGGCGGCGCCCAGCCCCAGCGCGGCGACGCTGATCCGGCCGCCGTCCAGGATCTCGAGGAACTGGCGGAAGCCGTTGCCGCGCGGGCCGAGCAGGTGGTCCTCCGGCACGCGGCAGCCGGCGAACGTGAGCCCGCGCGTATCGGACGAGCGCCAGCCCATCTTGTGCAGCGGCGGCGAGAGCTCGTAGCCCGGCGCGCCGTTCGGGACGACGATGTTCGAGATCTCGTCCTCGCCGGTGCGGGCGGTGATCGTCACCATCGCCGAGATCTCGGTGCCGGCGTTCGTGATGAACATCTTCGAGCCGTCGACGACCCACTCGCCGCCGTCGAGCCGCGCGGTCGTGCGGGTCGCGCCCGCGTCGGACCCGGCCCCGGGCTCCGTCAGCCCGAACGCCGCGAGGCGCTCGCCCGCCGCCAGCGGCGGCAGCCAGCGCCGCTTCTGCTCGTCGGTGGCGAAGAGCGCGATCGGCATCGTGCCGAGCGACGTGTGGGCCGCGACCGTGATCGCGAAGGACTGGTCGACCCGGGCCAGCTCCTCGATCGCGATCGCGTAGGCCAGCGTGTCGGAGCCGGCGCCGCCCCACTCGGCGGCGATGGGGACGCCGAGCAGCCCCAGCTCCGCCGCCTGGGCGACGATGTCGAGCGGGAAGCGGCCCTCGCGGTCGAGCTCCGCGGCGACGGGGCCGATGACGCCCTCGGCGAACTCGCGCACCGTGGTGCGGAAGAGCCGGTGCTCGTCGGAGAGGTCGTAGTCGGTCACGAGGCCATCGACCTTGCGAGCTCGGTGAGGAGGCGCACGCCGTAGCCCGTGCCGCCCTTCCCGAACTCGTCGCCGCGGCTGCGGTCGAGGTCGGCCACTCCGGCGATGTCGAGGTGGGCCCAGTCGCCCTCGCCGGCGAACTCCTGGAGGAAGCGGGCGGCGTAGCACGGCCCGCCGCGGCCGGCGAACGACGCGTTCACCATGTCGGCCACGTCGGAGCGGAAGAAGCGCTTGTAGGTGTCGTGCAGCGGCAGCCGCCAGAGCATGTCGCCCGACACGTCCGACGCCGCCTGGATCCGGCCTGCGAAGTCCTCGCCGCGGACGAAGAGGCCGGCGTGCAGGTCGCCGAGCGCCGTCACCACCGCGCCGGTCAGCGTGGCCAGGTCGATGACGTGCGTCGCGCCCAGCGACCGGGCGTGGTGCAGGCAGTCGGCCAGGACCAGCCGGCCCTCGGCGTCGGTGTTGTTGATCTCGACGGTCTTGCCGTTGGCGGCCGTCACGATGTCGTCGGTCTTGAACGCGTTACGCCCGATCATGTTCTCGGTCGCGCCGATGACCGTCACGACCTCGATCGGCAGCCCCAGCTCCGCGATGGCGCCCGTCGCCTCGAGCACCGCCGCGGCCCCCGACATGTCGAACTTCATCCCGACCAGGCTTCGGGCCGGCTTCAGGGTGTAGCCGCCCGAGTCGTAGGTGAGTCCCTTGCCGACCAGGCCCAGGACGACGCCGGCCCTGACCCGCCGCGGCTTGTGGCGAAGGACGATCGTGAGCGGCGGGCGCGACGAGCCCTGCGCCACCGCCAGGAAGAGCCCCATGCCGCGCCGCTCCATCCAGGCCCGGTCGTGCACCCGCGCCGTCAGGGTCGGATGCTCCTTCGCCAGCTCGCGGGCCCGCTCGGCCAGCTCCTGCGGGCCCATGTCGCGCGAGGGCGTGTTCTGGAGGTCGCGGGCCCGGTTGGTGGCCTCGGTGAGGACGGCCGAGACCCGGGCCTGGGCGCGGTCACCGCCCAGAACCGCCAGTGACGCGACCTCACCCGGGCGCTCGTCGGCCGGCGCCGTCAGGTAGCGCGTGAATCGATACCCCGCCAGGGCCGCGCCGTCGACGACGGCGCGGGTCGCCTCGGCGGCGTCGAGCGGCACCCCGGCGAGCGCGAACGCGACCGACCTGGCCCGGGCCGCGGCTGCCGTCCGCACCGCCGCGGCAGCCGCCAGCCGCACCTCGCCCGGCCCGGGCGCCTTGCCGAGTCCCACGACCGCCACGCGCTTGGCGCGCACGCCGCCGTCGGCATGCACGACCGTGACCTGGCCCTTGGCGCCGCGGATCTCGCCCGCGTCCACGAGCCGTGAGATCGCGCCGCCCATGGCGGAGTCGACCGCGGCGGCCGCCCCGGTCAGGCGGGCGGGCTTCCCGACCGCCACCGCGAGCATGTCTGCTGCTGCGCGCTCGGGCGCGGTGGTCGAGGTGGTGATTCGCATGCGGGCCTCCGGTCGGCGAAAATGTGACGCCCCATTCTAAGGAGCCGACATGGACGCCAAGATCACCCTCCCCGAAAGCGACCTTCCCCGCCACTGGTACAACATCCTGGCCGACGCACCGACGCCGCCGCAGCCGCCGCTCCATCCCGGCACGGGCCGGCCGGTCGGCCCGGACGATCTGGCCCCGCTCTTCCCGATGGACCTGATCCTCCAGGAGGTCTCGACCGACCGCGAGATCGCCATCCCCGAGGAGGTGCTCGACATCCTGCGACTGTGGCGGCCGACGCCGCTTCACCGCGCGCGCCGGCTCGAGCAGGCGATCGGCACCCGCTCGCGGATCTACTACAAGAACGAGGGCGTCTCGCCCGCCGGCTCGCACAAGCCCAACACGGCGGTGGCCCAGGCGTACTACTCCGCCAAGGCCGGCCGCAAGCGGCTCGCCACCGAGACCGGCGCCGGCCAGTGGGGAAGCGCGCTCGCGCTGGCGTCGCAGGTCTTCGGTCTCGAGTGCAAGGTCTACATGGTGCGCGTGAGCTACGACCAGAAGCCCTACCGGCGGGTGATGATGGAGACGTGGGGGGCGAGCGTCGTCCCCAGCCCGTCTCCCGACACGAACGCCGGCCGGGCCGTGCTCGAGCAGAACGCCGACTCGCCCGGCAGCCTCGGCATCGCGATCTCGGAGGCCGTCGAGGACGCGGCGGGGCGCGACGACACGAGCTACTCGCTCGGCTCCGTCCTGAACCACGTGCTGCTGCACCAGACGGTGATCGGGCAGGAGGCCCAGCGCCAGCTCGATCTGGCGGGCGAGAAGGGCGTGGACGTCGTCGTCGGCTGTGTCGGCGGGGGCTCGAACTTCGGCGGCCTGGCGCTGCCGTTCGTGCGTGACAAGATCGCGGGCGCCGAGATCGACATCGTCGCGTGCGAGCCGGCGGCCTGCCCGACGCTCACCCGCGGCCCGTACGCCTACGACTTCGGCGACACCGGCAAGCTGACGCCGCTCGTCCCGATGCACACGCTCGGCCACGACTTCGTCCCGCCGGGGATCCACGCCGGCGGCCTGCGCTACCACGGCGCCGCCCCGATCGTCTCGCAGCTCGTCCTCGACGGCCTCGTGCGGGCCGAGGCGTTCGGGCAGAAGGACGTGTTCGCGGCGGCGATCGAGTTCGCCCGAAGCGAGGCGATCATCCCGGCTCCCGAGAGCGCGCACGCGATCAAGGGCGCGATCGACGCCGCCCGCCGCGCCGACGAGGCCGGGACCGAGCAGGTGATCGTCTTCAACCTGTCCGGCCACGGTCACTTCGACATGGGCGCGTACGACGCCTACCTGCACGGCCGGCTCGAGGACTTCGAGCTTCCGGAGGCCGAGATCGAGCGCGCGCTCAAGGCGATCGAGGAGCTGCCCAAGCCCGCGGGGGTGTCCGCCTGACGACGCGCTGCCCCGCCTGCGGCACGGTCGCACCCGAGGGCGCCCGTTTCTGCCCCACCTGCGGCCGGCCGCTGGGCGGGGGCGAGTCGGCCGAGCGCAAGCTCGCGACGGTCGTCTTCGCCGACCTCGCCGGCTCGACCGAGCTCGCGACGCAGATGGACGCCGAGGTGCTGCGTGACCTGCTCGGCGACGTCTACGTGACGCTCGCCCGCTGCGCCGAGGCGTACGGCGGCACGGTCGAGAAGTTCATCGGCGACGCCGTCATGGCCGTGTTCGGGGTGCCGGTCGCCCACGAGGACGACGCCGAGCGGGCCGTGCGGGCCGCGCTCCTCATGCGCTCGCGGCTGTCCGCCGTGGCGGAACGGCGCGAGGTGCCGCTGGTGCTGCGGATCGGGGTCAACACCGGCCTCGTGGTGACGGGGACGAACCCGGGCCGCGACTTCCTCGTGACCGGCGAGGCCGTCAACCTGGCCGCCCGGCTCCAGCAGGCGGCAGAGCCGGGCGAGGTGCTGGTCGGCGAGCGGACGTTCCGGGCGGTCGAGCCGCTGGTGCGCATGGTGGCGCCGCGGTCGCTCGCCGTGCGCGGCCGCACAGGCCCCGTGACGGCGTACGCGGTCGAGCGCTTCGCCCCGGCCGGCGCCTACCGCCGCCGGCGGCGGCCGTACGGGCCCTTCGTGGGCCGCGACGTCGAGCTCACGCTGATCCGGTCGGTGATCGAGCGGGCGGTCGAGCACTCGCGCGCCCACCTCGTCACGCTGATCGGCGAGGCCGGGATCGGGAAGTCGCGCCTGGTCGAGGAGGTCGTCGTCGAGCTGCGCCGCTCGGAGGAGCCGCCGGCCGTCTGGGTCGGCCGCTGCCTGCCCTACGGCGAGGGCGGCCCGTACGCGCCGCTTCGCGACCTGCTCATGCGCGCCGCGGCGGTGCGGGCGGACGCCAGCCGTGAGGAGACGCTGGCACGGGTGACCGGCCAGCTGCGGGCCGTCCTTCCCGACGGGAGCGAGGAACAGATCTCCGAGCTCCTGCGCCTCGTCGGCGGCGAGCGGGTGGGCGCCGGGGACGACGACGAGCCCCGCGACCGCGGCCGCGACGCCTGGCGCAACCTGCTCCTGCGGATGGCGGCCCGGCAGCCCACGCTGCTCGTGATCGAGGACGCGCACTGGGCCGAGCCGGCGCTGCTCGAGCTGATCGCCTCGGTCGTGGCCGGCGACGTGCGGGTGCCGCTCGTGGTCGTGTGCGCGGCCCGGCCGGAGCTCTACCTCGCCCACCCCGGCTGGGGCTCGGGCATGCGAAACGAGACGACGGTCACGCTCGAGGCGCTCGATGCGGGCGAGATGCGCCGGCTCGCGACGGCCCTGTCCTCGACGGCCGACCCGCTGCCGAGCGCCGTCGACCTGGCCGGCGGCAACCCCTTCTTCCTCGAGGAGATCCTGGCGATCAGCGGCGAGGGCGGCGGCGACCGCGTGCCCGAGACCGTCCAGGGCGTCATCGCCGCCCGCCTCGACCTGCTGGAGCCCGAGGACAAGCGGCTGCTCCAGCGGGCTGCGGTCGTCGGCCGCAGCTTCACGATCGAGCAGCTGGAGCCGCTCCTGGACGGCGGCGGCCGGGGCCCGTCGGGCCGGCTTCGCAACCTGGTCGAGCGCGACCTCATCCACCACCGCGGCGGCGGCCGGCACAGCTTCAAGCACGCCCTGATCCGCGACGTCGCCTACGAGTCGATCCCGCGCGGCGAGCGCGCGCGCCTGCACCTGCACCTGGCCGAGGTGCTCGAGGGCTCGCCCGAGGCCGGCTGCCAGGCGATCGCCGGCCACTACGCCGCGGCGGCGACCCTGGGCGAGCGGGCGGCGCGGGCTCCGGCGGTGCGGGTGCTGCTCCAGGCGGCCCGCGAGGCACGGGCGGTCGAGGCCCACGGCCTCGCCCTGCGAAACGCGGTGCTCGCGCGCCAGCTCGCCGACTCCGACCGTGAGCGCGCCCTGGCGGCCGAGGCGGGCGGCGACGCCCAGTGGATGGCCGAGCACCTCGACGACGCCCGGGCCGCGTATCTCGACGCGCTCGAGCTGGGGATCGCCGCCGACCTCGGGCCGGAGGACCGGGCCCGGCTGCGCTGGAAGTGGGTCGACCTGCCGACGCGCTGGCAGGGTTCGGTGATCGCCTCGCCCGACCGCGAGCGGATCGAGGCCGAGATCGCAGCCGGCCTCGCCGAGGCCCGCGCGGCGGGCTCGGCGCTGAGCGAGGCGCGCCTCCTGATCGCGCAGGCGCTGCTCGTCTACCGGCTCGAGACGACGGTGCCGCCGCAGGAGGCGGCGCTCTCGGTCGCCGACCGGGCGCTCGATCTGGCGGAGGGGCTCGGCCGGCCGGCGATCGTCTCGGCCGCCCTGGACGCGCGCTCGGTGCTGCTCCAGTCGGTCGGCCGCTACGCCGAGGCGCTCGAGATGGACGAGCGCCGGCTGGCCCTCGTGCGGTCGCTGCCGTCGCGCGAGGAGCAGATGGACATCTGCTCGTCGGTGGCGCGCACGCGGACGGCGCGCGGCGACTTCGCCGGCGCGATCGCCGCCGCCGACCTCGGCGACGAGCTGGGGGCCGGGAGCGACCGCTGGCGGGCGTGGCCGGCGCGGAGCAAGGTCGACGCCCTCTTCTGGTGGGACAAGTGGGATGCGGCGATGACGGCCTACGAGCGCTTCATCGAGGACCTGCGCGGCAGCGACCGCGACGGCCGCCGCGCCCGCCAGTCGCGTCCGGGCCGGATGCTCGGCGTCGTGGCGGCGATCCACACCCTGCGGGGCGAGACGGAGGCCGCCGACCGGCTGGAGCGGCGCCTGCCCGCATCGAACCCGCACTTCGACCTCGTCTACGCCCACGCGCTGCTCGGGGCCGGCGAGGCGGAGCTGGCGCTCGAGCGGTCGACGGGCCTGCCCTTCCTGCGGCCCTGGGCGCGCGCCATCCGGGCCGAGTCGCTGGCCGTGCTGGGCCGCTGGGACGAGTTCGACGGGGCGCTGGAGGACCTGGCGTCGCTGCCCGGCGTCGCCGAGCTCCCGCGCGTGTCGGCCCAGGTCGACCGGGCGCGCGGGATCGCGGGCGACGAGGTCGCGCTGGGGCGGGCGGCCGAGGCGTTCGCGCGGCTGGGGTGCGAGTTCGAGCACGCCCGCTGCCTGGAGATCGCGGGCGACGGCGATGCGGCCCGGGCGGTCTACGCCCGGATGGGGGCGGTCCCGGCCATGGAGCGGGCAGCCCGCTAGTGTGCCCCGCATGTCCACAGCCACGATCCACACCAGCATGGGCGACATCGAGGTCGAGCTCTTCGCCGACGACGCCCCCAAGACGGTCGAGAACTTCACGAAGCTCGCGGGGGAGGGGTTCTACGACGGCCTCGTCTTCCACCGCGTCATCCCCGACTTCATGATCCAGGGCGGGTGCCCGCGCGGCGACGGCACCGGCGACGCGGGCTACAAGTTCGAGGACGAGATCAACGACCACGCGATCGTGCGCGGCACGCTCGCCATGGCGAACGCCGGCCCGAACACGAACGGCAGCCAGTTCTTCATCGTGACCGCCCAATCCACGCCGTGGCTCGACGGCAAGCACACCGCGTTCGGCCAGGTGACGTCCGGTCAGGACGTGGTGGACGCGATCAGCGCGGTCGACCGCGACGGCGCCGACCGCCCGCAGACGCCCATCACGATGGAGAGCGTCGCGATCGCGGACTGACCCGCAACATCGGGGTCAGACCCCGATGTTGCGCGTGCACCGGACGGTCGGGGCGCCGGCGAAGACCGCGTTCTTCGCCGGCGCGCCCAATACGCTTCGCCACCCTTAAGGAGGGGGCTCACGGGGGAACCCTGGGTTCCCCCGCGTTATTGAACGAGTGCGCCGCGCTGGGCGATGGCCTCGGCCAGCGTGTACTCGGTGCTGGTCTGTGCCGGGCGGAACGCGTTCATGTAGGTGAACTCGGCCAGCGCGCGGTCCTGCTGCACGAGGAACGCGTCCACGAAGAACTTGAACTGCTTCTTGCCCTCGGCCAGGTTGAGCGTGAGCCGGATGGCCGAGAGGCCGTCGGCGACCTTGTGCCTGCGAAGCATCGTCGTCGAGATGCCGAGGAGCTTGATGTGCTTCTCGTGCCGGAGCTGCTTCGTGAACTCGCGCTTGACGCACCTGATGACGCCGGGCCTCAGGTTGGCGTCGACGACCTTCTGGACGTCGTCGGCCGAGGCGAAGACGATGGCGTCGGAGTGGACCTGGGCGGTCGTGCCGAAGCCGAAGTCGACCCCGCGGCTCTTCCAGCTGCCGGCCGTGATCTGCACGTCCTTCGGGTGCGGGTCGCACTTGGACCCGGACGAGGACAGGGACGGGGCCTCGCGCCGCCAGTTGGGGCCGAGGTCGTCGAGCCGCAGCCGCATCATGTCGAGCCGCATGTGGTCGGCCGCCGCGCTGCTGAGCGGCGCGGCAGGCGCCGAGGGCACGTTGGCGCTCCCCGAGCCGCACGCCGCGGCCGCAGCCGCCATGCCGAGGATTCCGAGAGCCAGTCCGATTCGCCGCATGATGCCTCCAAGATGAGCCGTGAAGAAGGGGCCCTCTGCCCGGGCGCTCCCACGCTCAAGATCGGCACGCGCGGAGGAAGCTTGAGTCAGGCGGCGAGGCGCTTTCGGACAGCCAGGCCCGCTCGCTCGACGGCGTCCGGGTCGACGCCGGTCTCGAAGCCCTCGGCGTGCAGGAACCGCACCAGCGCCTCGGTCGCCACGTTGCCGGGCGCGCCGGGCGCGAACGGGCAGCCGCCCAGTCCGGCGGCGGACGAATCGAACGTGCGGACGCCCGCCGCGAGGCCGGCGGCGACGTTCTCGAGCGCGCGGCCGCCCGTGTCGTGCAGGTGCAGCGCCACCCGGTCGAGGGGGACGCGCCCGGCCACCGCCGCCACCACCTCCGGCACCTGCTCGGGCCGGGCCACGCCGATCGTGTCGCCGATCGAGACCTCGGCGCAGCCCAGCGCCGTCAGCTCGCCGGCCACGCGCGCCACCGCGGCCGGCTCGACGGCACCGTCGTACGGGCAGCCGAAGGCCGTCGAGACGTACCCGCGCGTCCACATGCCGGCGGCGAGGGCCCGCTCCAGCACCGGCGCGAACGCGGCCAGCGACTCGGCGACCGTCATGTTGATGTTGGCGCGGGCGAAGCCGTCGGACGCCGCGGTGAAGACGGCGACGGCGTCGGCGCCGGCCGCCACGGCGCGCTCCATCCCGCGCAGGTTCGGGACGAGCACCGGGTAGCGGACGCCCGCGCGGCGGCGGACGGCGGGCAGCACCTCGCCGGCGTCCGCCAGCTGGGGCACCGCCTTCGGCGAGACGAACGACGTCACCTCGACGACCGGAAGGCCGGCGTCGGCCAGCGCCTCGACGAACCGCACCTTGTCGGCCGCCGGGACGACCGCCGCCTCGTTCTGGAGGCCGTCCCGCGGGCCGACCTCGACCACCGTGACGCGCTCGCTCACCCGCTCCCGTCCAGCTCGACCAGCGCCTGCCCGCGAGAGACCAGCTGGCCGGCCTCGACCAGCACGGCCGAGACGACGCCGGCGGCGGGCGCGGTGACGGCCAGCTCCATCTTCATCGCCTCCAGGAGCACGAGCGTCTGGCCCTCGTCGACGTGCTCGCCCTCGTGGACATCCACCCGCAGCACCGTGCCCGGCATCGGCGCCGCGAGCGACCCGCCCGGCCCGAGCGCGCCGGCGGACGGCGGCTCGTCGGCCGCACCGACGGCGAAGTGCCAGCCCTCGTGCAGCACGAACCCGCCGGCCGCGCGCACCGGCGGCTGCGGCGGCCCGAACGCGAACCACGGGTCGCTCGACGCGTGCATGTGCGCCAGCGCCGCGCGCCGCACCTCCTCGGGCAGGTCAGGGACGAGGCCGGGGCTCCACTCCCTGTCGACGAACTCGATGCCGGCGAGGCCGGCCCGAAACGCGGGCTGGTCGAGCGCCCAGCGCAGAAAGCCCAGGTTCGTTGCCACCCCGAGCACGGCGGTGTCGGCCAGCACCGCCCGCATGCGGTCGATGCAGGCGTCGCGGTCCTCGGCGTGGGCGATCAGCTTGGCCAGCATCGGGTCGTAGCGCGTGCCCACCTCGTCGCCCGTGCGGACGCCGGTGTCGACGCGCACGCCCGGCCAGCGCGGCAGGTCGAGCTCGGCCAGGCGGCCGGAGGCCGGCAGGAAGCCGGCGGCCGGATCCTCGGCGTAGAGGCGGCACTCGATTGCGTGGCCCGTGAAGGAGACGTCCCCCTGCTCGATCTCAAGCGGCTCCCCGGCGGCGATCTGGAGCTGCGCCCGCACGAGGTCGATCCCGGTGACGGCCTCGGTGACGGGGTGCTCCACCTGGAGCCGCGCATTCAGCTCGAGGAAGTGCCACGACCCGCCGGGTGCGAGCAGGAACTCAGCGGTGCCCGCCCCGACGTAGCCCGCCGCCCGCGCGAACGAGACGGCGGCGTCGCCGAGCACGGCCCGGAGCTCCGGGTCGACGGCGGGCGAGGGCGACTCCTCGACGATCTTCTGGTGGCGGCGCTGGAGCGAGCAGTCGCGCTCGCCCAGGTGCAGGACGGTGCCGTGCGCGTCGGCCAGCACCTGCACCTCGACGTGGCGGGCGCCGCTCACCAGCCGCTCCAGGTACACCCGCCCGTCGCCGAACGCCGCGGCGGCCTCGCGCCGGGCGGCGGCGATGGCGTCCGCCAGCGCGGGTGCCGAGAGCACCGTCCGCATGCCGCGGCCGCCGCCGCCCGCGGCCGCCTTCACCATGAGCGGGAAGCCGAGCCGGATCGCCTCGGCCTCGAGCGTCTCGTCCTCGAGGTCGACGCCCGCGTAGCCCGGCGTCACCGGGATCCCGACCGCCTCGGCCAGCCGGCGGGCCTCGATCTTGTCGCCGGCGGCGCGAAGCGCGGCCGGCGGCGGCCCGACGAAGACCAGCCCGGCGGCGGCGACCGCCTCGGCGAACTCCGGGCTCTCGGCCAGGAAGCCGTAGCCGGGGTGGACGGCGCCGGCGCCCGCCGCCGACGCGGCGCCGACCAGCGCCTCGGCGTCGAGGTAGGACGCCACCTCGACGGCCTCGTCGGCGACCGCGGTGTGGAGCGAGTGGCGGTCGGCGCGCTCGTAGGCCGCGACCGCCTCGATCCCGAGCTCGCGGCAGGCGCGCGCGATCCGCACGGCGATCTCGCCGCGGTTGGCGATCAGGACGCGTGTGAGTCCGGCGCCCATCGCGGCTTCCGCTTCTCCAGGAACGCGGCCAGCCCCTCCTGCGCCTCCGGGCCGGCGCGGACGGCGGCCAGCCGCTCGGGCAGGTCGGGCAGGCGCATGTGCGCGGTCGCGTCGCGCAGGAGGCGCTTGGTCTCGGCGATCGCGGCCGGGCCGCACCCCAGGTGGGCCAGCACGGCGTCGGCGACGCGGTGGTCAAGCTCCGCCGGCTCGCACACCTCCTGGACGAGCCCGATGCGGTGCGCCCGCTCGGCACCGAAACGCGCCGCCGTCGTGAAGAGCGCCTGCGCGTGGCCCGGTCCGATCTTGCGCAGGACGTACGGCGAGATCGTGGCCGGGATCAGGCCCAGCCGGGCCTCGGTGAAGCCGAACGTCGCCCCGCTGACGCAGACCGCGGTGTCGGCGATCGCGACCAGCCCGGAGCCGCCGCCCAGCGCGTGGCCGTTCACGCGCGCGACGATCGGAAGCGGGCTGGCGTCGAGCGCGTCGAGCAGGCTCCGCATCACCGCCGCGTCGGCCACGTTCTGCTCCGGGGTCAGGTCGGCGCTCCGGCGCATCCAGTCGATGTCGGCGCCGGCGCAGAAGATGTCGCCCGCGCCGGTCAGGATCAGCACGCGGGTGCCGTCCTGCGCGAGCGCGGTCACGATGTCGCGCAGCTCGATCATCATCCCCGGCTCGAGCGCGTTTCGGGCCTCGGGCCGGTCGAGCGTCAGGGTGGCCACGGGGCCGTTTCGTGACAGGCCGACGGCGCTCACATCCGGAAGACCCCGAACGTCGTCTCGGGCACCGGCGCGTACGCGGCCGCGGCCAGGCCCAGCGCCAGGACGCGGCGCGTGTCGGCCGGGTCGATGATGCCGTCGTCCCACAGCCGGGCCGTCGAGAAGTACGGGTTGCCCTCGCGCTCGTACGTCTCCAGGATCGGGAGCTCGAAGGCGTCGCGCTCCTCCTCCGGCATCTCGCCGCGGACGGTGGAGAGGACGCGCGCGGCCTGCTGGCCGCCCATCACCGAGATGCGCGCGTTCGGCCACATCCAGAGCTGGCGCGGCCCGTAGGCGCGCCCGCACATTGCATAGTTCCCGGCCCCGAACGAGCCGCCGATCACGACCGTGAACTTCGGCACCTCGGCGCAGGCCACGGCGGTGACCAGCTTGGCCCCGTCCTTGGCGATACCGCCGGCCTCGTACTCGCGCCCGACCATGAAGCCGGTGATGTTCTGAAGGAAGACGAGCGGGATCCCGCGCCGGCAGGCCAGCTCGACGAAGTGGGCGCCCTTGAGCGCCGACTCCGAGAAGAGGATGCCGTTGTTCGCAAGGACGGCGACCGGATACCCCATCAGGTGCGCGAACCCGCACACCAGCGTGTCGCCGTACGTGGCCTTGAACTCGTGGAAGCGGGAGCCGTCGACGATACGGCCGATCACCTCGCGCACGTCGAAGGGGTGGCGGATGTCGGCCGGGACGATGCCGTGCAGCTCGGCCGGATCGAGCGCCGGCGGCTCGGGATCGAGGCGGATCCAGGGCTCCGGAGGCGGATCCTCCAGGTGGCGGACGATCTCGCGGCAGATCGCGATGGCATGCTCGTCGTCGGCCGCCAGGTGGTCGGTGACGCCCGAGAGCCGGCTGTGGACGTCGGCCCCGCCGAGCTCCTCGGCGGTCACCTCCTCGCCGGTGGCGGCCTTCACGAGCGGCGGCCCGCCGAGGAAGATCGTCCCTGTGCCGCGCACGATCACGGCCTCGTCCGACATCGCCGGCACGTACGCCCCGCCCGCGGTGCACGAACCCATGACGAGCGCGATCTGGGGGATGCCCTGCGCCGACATGCGGGCCTGGTTCCAGAAGATGCGGCCGAAGTGCTCGCGGTCGGGAAAGACCTCGGCCTGGAGCGGGAGGTAGGCGCCGCCGGAGTCGGCCAGGTAGATGCACGGGAGCCGGTTCTGCCCGGCCACCTCCTGCGCGCGCAGGTGCTTCTTGACCGTGAGCGGGAAGTAGCTTCCGCCCTTCACGGTGGCGTCGTTGGCCACGATCACGCACGGCCGGCCCGAGACGGGGCCGATCCCGGTCACGATCCCGGCGGCCGGCGCCTCGCCGTCGTAGAGGCCGTGGGCCGCGAGCGGCGAGAGTTCGAGAAAGGCCCCGCCGGGGTCGACGAGCCGCTCGATCCGCTCGCGCGCGAGCAGCTTCCCGCGCTTCCTGTGGCGGTCGATCGCCGCCCGCCCGCCGCCCGCCCGGGCCCGCTCCAGCTCGGCCTCGAGATCGGCCACCAGCTCGGCCATCCGCTCGCGGTTCCTGGCGAAGTCATCCGAGGCGGGGTCGAGATGACTCGCGATGCGGGGCACGGGCCCAAGAGTATCGTGATGTGCGGATGACATTTGACAGACGCCTTTGGTGATGTCACAATGACGTCATGGAGACTTCACGATTCGTCGACGGACTGCGAGCCGACCTCGCCGCGGCCGCCGCGCTGGGCGATCAGGCGATCGTCGAGGCGGCGGACCGGCTCGCGCGCGCGGTCGAATCCTCGGTGCGCGTGCACCTTCTCGACGCCCTTCAGGAGGCGGCGATGGAGCTCACCGCGCAGCTGCCCAGCGGCCGGATCGACGTCCGGCTCTCCGGCGGCGACGTCCAGCTGGCGTACGTCGGCGAGGAGCCGGCCTCGCAGCCCGCCGACGACGACACGTCGGCCCGGGTGACGCTCCGCCTCTCGGAGCGGCTGAAGGGCCAGGCCGAGTCCGCCGCCGGGCGGGAGGGCGTTTCGCTCAACACGTGGCTCGTGCGCACGATCTCGGCCGGCGTCGGCCGGCGCACGGTCGGAAACCGCCTCCGCGGCTACTCCGGATGAGAAGGGGGATCGAGATGACCGCCACCACACACCTGCGCCTTCCCGCCGCCGAGCTCGCGAAGCTCGAGCCGGCCCGCTCGCGCGGCGCCGCCCGCGTCGAGCCGCCCGCCGAGCCCATCCCCGCGCCCCACCGCATGCGCCGCGCCGTCCGCACCGTCGTCGGGTTCGCCCGCGGCTGACGAGACCAGCGACACCGAAGGAGCCTCACGATGCCGACCACCACACACCACACCCCCGGGCCGCTCGACCTCGACATCCGCGTCCAGGCCGGCCGCGTCGAGATCACCACCTCCGAGACCGGCGAGACGACCGTCGAGATCGAGCCGCTGGACGGCGGCGCCGCCGCCCGGGACGCGGTCGAGGCCGCCCGCCAGGAGCTGCGGCCGGCCGGCGAGGGCCACCGGCTCCTGATCGAGGTGCCGAAGCGGCCGCGGCTCTTCGGCTGGAACGAGCCCGAGGTGCTCGTCCGCATCCACTGTCCCGACGGCGCCGCCGTCGTCGCCAAGACCGCGTCGGCCGACGTCGAGCTGCACGGCCGTTCGCGGCGCCTTCTCGACGAAGACCGCCTCGGGCGACGTCACGGTCGAGGCGGCCGGGGGCGACGTCGACATCAAGACCGCCTCGGGCGACGTGGCGATCGGCTCGGTCGCCGGGCGGGCCAGCGTCAACACGATGTCGGGCGAGGTCGTGCTCGACGAGGCGCCCGGCCCCGTGTCCGCCCACACGATGTCGGGCGACCTGCGGGTCGAGCGGCTCTCGAGCGGGATCGCCGAGCTGCGCACGATGTCAGGCGACATCGTGGCCTCCGTGCGGCCCGGCGCCACCCTGTGGATCGACGCCAGCTCCATGTCGGGCGAGGTCTCGTCCGAGCTGCCCGTGTCGGACACGGCCCCGGCGACCGGCGCCACCGACATCGAGCTTCGCGCGAGCTCCATGAGCGGCGACATCGACCTGCGCCGCGCGGAGGAGGCGAGCACGGCCGGTGCCTGAGCCCGGCTCGCTCTGGCGGAACCGCGACTTCCAGCTTCTGTGGATCGGCCAGGCGGCCTCGGCGCTCGGCTCCCGGGCGTCGACCGTCGCCTACCCGCTCCTGGTGCTGGCCCTCACCGGCTCGCCCGCCGACGCGGGGATCGTCGGCTTCGCCGCCACCATCCCGTACCTCGTCCTCCAGCTGCCGGCGGGCGTCCTGGTCGACCGGGTCGACCGGCGGCGGGCGATGCTCGCGTGCGACGCCGGCCGGCTGGTCGTGCTGGCCGGCGTGGCCGCCGCCGTCGCCACCGGGCAAACACCGCTCTGGCTGCTCGTCCTGACCGCGCTCGCCGAGGGCTGCCTCACCGTCGTCTTCAACCTGGCCGAGCTCTCGGCCATCCAGCTTCTCGTCGCGTCCGAGCAGCTCGAGCCGGCGCTGGCCCAGAACGAGGCCCGGGTTCGCGGCGCGGGGCTGGCGGGGCAGCCGCTCGGCGGCTTCCTCTTCGGCCTCGGCCGGGCGGTGCCGTTCGCGGCCGACGCGGCCTCCTACGGGGTCTCGCTCGTGACGCTCGCGGCCATCCGCCGGCCGATGGTCGCCGCCGGGGCCGAGGAGCGCCGGCATCCCTTCACCGAGATGGTCGAGGGGCTGGGCTGGCTCTGGCGGCAGCCGTTCCTGCGCTCGACGACCCTGATCGTCGCGGCCTCGAACGGCCTCTTCCAGGCCGTGACGCTCGCCGTCATCGTGGTCGCGACGGCGCACGGCGCATCGCCCGCCGTCGTCGGCATCATCCTGGCGGGCTGGGGTGTGGGCGGCCTGGCCGGAGCGGCGGGCGCGGCCTGGCTGGGCAAGCGGCTGCCCGCGGCCGCCGTCGTCATCGGCGCGAACTGGGTCTGGGCGGCGCTCCTGCCGGTCGTCGCGCTGGTGCCCGAGCCGCTCGCCATCGGGACGGCGGGCGCGGGGATGGCGTTCGTCGGCCCGGCCTGGAACGTCGTCCTGGGAAGCATCGAGATGCGGCTCACGCCCGCGGCGCTGCTCGGGCGGGTGCAGGCCGTCCAGATGACGGCGGCCTACGGCGCGATCCCCCTCGGCTCGCTCATCGGCGGGTTGCTGCTCGACCGGCTCGGGCCCGAGGAGGCGGTGTGGGCGCTGGCCGCGTGCATGCTCCTCGTCGCGGTCGCCGCGACGCTCACGCCCTCGGTGCGGCGGCCGCCGGCTACTGCACCAGCGGCAGCGTCACCGTGAAGGTCGACCCCTCGCCGGGCGTGCTCTCGGCGGCGATCCGGCCGCCGTGCTCGTCGACCAGCTTCTGGGCGATCGCAAGCCCGAGCCCGGCGCCGCCCGAGTCGCGCGTGCGGGCCTCGTCGGCCCGGTAGAAGCGCTCGAAGACGTGGGCGAGCGCGTCCGGCGGGATCCCGATCCCGCTGTCGGTCACGGCCATGACCGCCGAGCCGTCGCGGCGGCCGACGTCGACCTCGACGCGGCCGCCGTGGCCGGTGTAGCGAAGCGCGTTGTCGACCAGGATCACGACGAGCTGGCGCAGCTGCTCGCGGCTCCCGTGCACCCGCAGCTCGGGCGCGGCCGACACGTCGAGCGCGATGCCGCGCTCGGCGGCGAGCGAGCGCATCGACGCGGCGGAGCCCTCGACGACCGCCCCCAGGTCGAGCTCGTCGAGGGGGATGCCGCCGTTCCGGTCGCCGCGGGCGACGGCGAGCAGCGCGTCCACGAGCGCCGAGAGCCGGTCGGTCTCCGACACGATCTCGGCCGCCTCCTCGCTCGCGGGCTGGAGCTCCTGGAGGAACTCGGCGTTGGCGCGGATCACGGCGAGCGGCGTCCGCAGCTCGTGGCTCGCGTCGGCGACGAAGACGTTCTGGCGCTCGAACGCCTGCTGCACCGGGGTCAGCGCCTTCCCGGCCAGGAACCAGCCGCCGATGGCCGCGACGACGATGGCCCCCGCCCCGCCGACGAGCAGCACGAACAGGAGGTGGTCGAGCGCCTCTCCCTCGGGCTCGAGCGACCGTGCCACCTGGAGGACAAGCGTCGGGGAGATCCGCTCGGAGAGGACGCGCAGCTGGCCGCCGGGCGCCGAGACGGTGCGCATGTCCGATCCCTCGATCAGCGCCGCCCGGGCCGAGGCCTGGTTGATGGCGTCGTTCCGGCTTCCGCCGGTGGCGTCGGAGATGGAGAAGCGGTAGGCGGACGGCGCGGTGTCCGACAGGGTCACGATCCGGGTCACGCCGCCCGTGGCGAAGCCGGCCTCGATCCGGGCGGCCTGCACCTGGAGCCCGTGGCTCACGTTCGAGAGCAGCTGGTGGCGCTCGACCACGTAGACGGCGGTGCCGAGCAGCACGAGGAAGGCCGCCAGCACGCCGGCGTACCACGCAGTCAGGCGGATCCGTGCCTTGCTGAACATGCGGAGGGTCTACTCCTGGCGACGGAAGGCGTAGCCGAGGCCGCGGACGGTGCGGATGGGATCCTCGGTCAGGCCCGCGGCGCGGAGCTTTCGGCGCACGTAGTGGACGTAGATGTCGACGACGTTCGAGGTGGGCTCCGGCCCGTCGCCCCACACGTGCTCGCGCAGCTGGTCGCGCGAGAGGACGACCCCGGCGTTCTGCATCAGGTGCTCGAGGAGCGCCAGCTCGGTGCCGGTCATCTCGACGGCGGCGCCGTTCACGTGCAGCTCCCGCGCGGCCGGGTCGAGCGAGATCGCGCCGGCCTCCAGCACCTCGGTCGTGCTCGGCTGGCCGCGCCGCGAGAGGGCCCGAAGCCGGGCCTGGAGCTCGGCCAGCGAGAACGGCTTCGGCAGGTAGTCGTCGGCGCCGGCGTCGAGCCCGTTGATGCGGTCGGCGACCGCGCTGCGGGCCGTCAGCATGATGATCGGGACGTGGTTTCCGTCCTCGCGCAGCATGCGGCAGACGTCCATGCCGTTCACCTTGGGGAGCTGGATGTCGAGCACGACCGCGTCGTGCGCCCGCCGCCGGCCCAGGTCGAGCCCCTCCTGGCCGTCCACCGCAACCTCGACGGTGTGCCCGCCCGATTCCAGGGACTTCTTGACGATCTTCGCGAGCGGCGCGTCGTCCTCGACCACCAGGATGTGCATGTGCAGAGGGTAGCGAGTCCCGATTGGGGGTCAGTTCGAAACTGGGAGTGCGCTCGCCACGTCGGCGACGAACGCCTCGAGCGCCGCCGGCCCGCCCTGCTCGGCCACCTCGATCGCGCGCGAGCCGATGACGACCCCGTCTGCGCCTGCGTCGAGCATTGCCCGGACGTGGCCGGCGGTCGAGATCCCGAAGCCGACGAGGAGCGGCAGCGGCGTGTGCGGGCGCACGCGGGCGATCAGGCCCGCGACGCGGTCCGACACCTCCGCGCGCGCGCCGGTGGTGCCGGCGACGGAGACGAGGTAGACGAACCCGCCGGCCCGGGCGCAGGCGATCGCGATCCGCTCGTCGGCCGAGGTCGGCGCCAGCAGCGGCACGAGGTCGAGGCCGTGTTCCGCGCACGCCTCCGCCAGCTCGCCCGCCTCGTCGGCCGGGACGTCGGGGACGATCAGGCCGTCGGCGCCGGCGGCCGCGGCGTCGGCGCAGAAGCGGCGCTCGCCGTGGGCCATGACGGGGCCGGCGTAGGTCATCGGCACGAGCGGGACCGCGACGCGCGCGCGCACTTCGGTCAGGAGCTCGAGCGCCCGCGCGGTGGTCATCCCGTTTCGGAGCGCGCGCTGGCCGGCGCGCTGGACCGTCGGCCCGTCGGCGAGCGGATCCGAGAACGGGATCCCGATCTCGAGCAGGCCGGCGCCGCCGCGGACCGCCGCCTCGGCCAGCTCGACGAGGTCGCCGTCGGCCATCAGGTAGATCGAGACGACCGGGACCGGAAGCTTCACCGCTCGAGCGCCTCGACGGCGTCGACGTCCTTGTCGCCCCGGCCCGAGAGGCCGACCAGCCACACCTCGCCGGGCTTCGCCTGCCGCAGCGCGAGCGCCACCGCGTGGGCCGACTCGAGCGCGGGGATGATCCCCTCCCTCACACAGGTCAGGTGGAAGGCGTGGAGCGCCTCGGCGTCGGTGACCGGCTCGTAGACCGCCCGGCCGGCGTCCTTCAGATAGGAGTGCTCCGGCCCGACGCCCGGGTAGTCGAGGCCGGCCGAGATGGAGTGCGACTCCAGCACCTGGCCGTCGGCGTCGGCGAGGACGTAGGAGCGCGAGCCGTGGAGGACGGACACGCGGCCGTGCGAGAGGGTGGCGGCGTCGCCGTGCTCGTCGCCGCCGGCCTCCGCGCCCCAGAGCGCGACGCCGGCGTCTTCGAGGAAGGGGTGGAAGAGGCCGATCGCGTTCGAGCCGCCGCCGACGCAGGCGCAGACGGCGTCGGGCAGCCGTCCTTCCCGCTCCAGGATCTGCTCGCGGGCCTCGCGGCCGATCACCGACTGGAGGTCGCGCACCAGCATCGGGTAGGGGTGCGGGCCGGCGGCCGAGCCGATCAGGTAGTGGGTCGTCTCGACGTTCGTGATCCAGTCGCGGATGGCCTCGTTCATGGCGTCCTTGAGGGTCGCCGAGCCCGACGTGACCGGGATCAGCTCGGCGCCGAGCATGCGCATGCGGACGACGTTGGGGTGCTGGCGGCGGATGTCCTCCTCGCCCATGTAGACGTGGCACTCCAGCCCGAAGCGCGCACAGACGGTGGCGGTGGCGACGCCGTGCTGGCCGGCGCCGGTCTCGGCGACGATGCGGCGCTTGCCGAGCCTGACCGCGAGCAGCGCCTGGCCGACGGCGTTGTTGATCTTGTGGGCGCCGGTGTGGTTCAGGTCCTCGCGCTTCAGCCAGATCCGGGCGCCCGATTCCTCACCGAGCCGCTCGGCGAGGTAGAGCGGGGAGGGGCGGCCGACGTAATCGCGGGCGAGCCGGTCGAGGTCGGCGGCGAACGAGGGGTCGGCGCGGGCGGCCTCGTAGCCGGCGGCCAGCTCGTCGAGCGCGCCCATCACGGTCTCGGGCACGAACCGGCCGCCGAAGTCGCCGAACCGGCCGCGGGCGTCGGGCATGGCACTCATGCGGCCTCCTTGGCGTTGCGGATGAAGGCGCGGAGGAGGGCATGGTCCTTCACGCCCGGCGCGGTCTCGACGCCCCTGGCGGTGTCGACGCCCCAGGGCCGCGCCGCGCGCACCGCGTCGGCGACGTTCGCGGGGTCGAGGCTGCCGGCGAGGATGACGGGCTGGCGGACGCCCGCCGCCCGCGCCCAGTGGGCCCGCAGCTGCTCGGCACCCGGCCGCGAACCGAACGCCAGGTCCAGTAATACCGGCACGCCGTCCGGCACATCCTCGGGAACCCCGCCCCGGCTTGCGACGATCAGGTCGGCAAACGCCGCGTCGGCGTCACGGGGCTGTGCCACTCCGGCCCCGTTCGTGCCAATGTGGGGGGTGGGGTCTGACCCCGACCCGTCGCGGAACTGTGCCGATGTGTCGTATGTCTGGGTCAGATCGAACCCGGCGACGGGTGTCATACCTGATACCACCACCGCCACCGTCTTCACGCTGGCGGGGACGCGGGCGGCGAGGGTGCGGGCGCGGTCGGGGTCGAGGTAGCGCGGGGTGCCCTCCACGAGGATGAAGCCGACCAGGTCGGCGCCCGCCTCGACCGCGACGTCGACGTCCTCGGGCCGCGTGAGGCCGCAGATCTTGACGAGCGTCACCGCGCCACCCCCACAAGCTCCGCCAGGAGCTCGGGGCGGCGCATGAGCGACGTCCCCACCAGGACGGCGTCGGCGCCGGCCGCGCGGGCCGCCTCGACGTCGGCGCGCGAGCCGATCCCCGACTCGGCGACGCGCGTGACCGACTCGGGCAGGGTCGCCAGGAGCTCCAGCTGGTGGTCGCGGTCGACGCCGAGCGACTCCAGGTCGCGCGCGTTCACCCCGACGATCGCCGGCTCCAGCGCGAGCGCCCGCTCGACCTCCTCGGCCGTGTGGGCCTCGACCAGCGCGTCCATCCCGAGCAGCTCGGCCGTCCGCAGGAGCCGTGCCGCCTCGGCGTCGGTGACGAGCGCCAGCAGGACGAGGATGGCGTCGGCCCCGGCCACCCGCTGGGCGGCCACCTGCTCGGGGAACACCGTGAACTCCTTGGCCAGCGCCGGCAGCCCCGCGGCGGCCCGCGCGGCCCGCAGGTCGTCGATGCTGCCGCCGAAGTCGCGCTCGGCGACCAGCACCGACATCGCGGCAGCGCCGCCGTCGGCGTAGCGGCGGGCCGTCTCGGCGACGTCGGCGTCGGGCGCGATCCCGCCCTCCGACGGCGACGAGCGCTTGATCTCGGCGATCACGGCGACGCTCGGCCCGGCCCTGAGCGCGTCGCCGAACCCGCGCGCCGGCTCGGGCGCATCCCGGCGCACGTCGCCGGACAGGCGGCTCAGGTAGCCCTTCACGCCGCCTGCCCCCGGGCCCGGGTGAAGGCGACCAGCTCGTCGAGCTTGGCCTGCGCCCTGCCGGAGTCGATCGTGTCGACGGCCAGGTCGATCCCCGCCTCCCACTCGTCCACGACGCCGCCCACGAGCAGGGCGGCCGCCGCGTTCAGGATGACCGCGTCGCGGCGCGGCCCGCGCTCGCCGTCGAAGACCGTCAGGATGACCGCCGCGTTCTGGGCCGGGTCGCCGCCGCAGCGCAGATCCTCGGGCGAGCCAGGCACCGGCCCGGTCGAGAGCGGGGCCGGGTCGAGCGTGGTCGTCCGCACCGTCCCGTCCTTCACCTCGGCCATCAGGTTCTCGCCGGTCGGGGTGAGCTCGTCGAGGCCGCCCGCGCCGTGCACCACGAGCGAATGCTCGGTGCCGAGCTTCGAGAGCACGTGCGCGATCGGCTCGACCAGCGCCTCGGAGTAGACCCCGACCACCTGGCGGCGCGCCCCGGCTGGGTTCGTGAGCGGGCCGAGCAGGTTGAAGACGCTGCGGATGCCGAGCTCGCGCCGGATCGGGCCCGCGTGCCGCATCGCCGGATGGTGGGCCTGGGCGAAGAGGAAGCCGAACCCGACCTCGTCGATGCATGCGGCGACGTCGGCCGGCGACAGGTCGATGCGCACGCCCAGCGCCTCGAGCACGTCGGCCGAGCCGCACCGCGACGAGACGGCCCGGTTCCCGTGCTTGGCGATGACCGCGCCCGCCGCCGACGCAACCAGGGCGGCGGAGGTGGAGATGTTGAAGGTGTCCAGGCCGTCGCCGCCGGTGCCGCAGGTGTCCACGAGGTCGGAGTGCGTCGGCGTGGCCGGCGTCACGTGCGCCCGCATCGCCCGCGCGCACCCGGCGATCTCGTCAGGCGTCTCGCCCTTCATCCTGAGGGCAACCAGGAACGCCGAGATCTGGGCGGGCGAGGCGTCGCCGGACATCACCTGCATCATCGCGACGTGCGTCTCCTCGCTCGAGAGGTCGCGCCCCTCGACCAGCTGCTTGATCGCGTTCGTGATCATCTGCCGGCCTCCATGGCGAGGAAGTTCTCGATCAGGCGCCGCCCGTGCGGGGTCAGCACCGACTCCGGGTGAAACTGTACGCCGTGCGTGGGCTCGGTCCGGTGGCGGACGCCCATCACCTCGCCGTCGGGCGTGCGGGCCGTGACGACGAGCTCGTCGGGAATGGGCGCGAGCGCCGCCAGCGAGTGGTAGCGGCCGGCCTCGAACGGGCTCGGCAGCCCGGCGAAGAGCTCGGAGCCGTCGTGGCTCACCTCGTCGGGCTTGCCGTGGACGATCCGCGCGGCCCGGTCGACCCGGCCCCCGTAGAGCTCGCAGATCACCTGGTGGCCGAGGCAGACGCCCAGGATCGGGACGCGGCCGGCCATGCGCCGCACGACCGCCTCCGAGACACCCGCCTCGCGCGGCCTCCCCGGCCCCGGCGAGACGACGACGTGGGTCGGCGCCCACGCACCGGCCTCCTCGGCGGTGACGGCGTCGTTCCGCTCGACCCGCACCTCGGCTCCCGCGGTCGCGATGTAGTCCACCAGGTTGTAGGTGAACGAGTCGTAGTTGTCGACGACCAGGACACGCGCGCTCATCGCCCGTACACCCCCGACTCGGCCCGGTCGATGGCGGCGCCGAGCGCGGCCACCTTGTTCATCGCCTCGCGGTACTCGTCTCCCGGATCCGAGTCCGACACGATCCCGCAGCCCGACTGGAGGTAGGCCATCCCGTCGCGCAGGACGACCGTGCGGATCGCGATGCAGGTGTCCATGTCGCCGCCGAACCCGAGCCACCCGACGGCGCCGGCGTACGCGCCCCGGCGGCGGCCCTCGAGCTCCGAGATGATCTGCATCGCCCGCACCTTGGGCGCCCCCGAGACCGTGCCGGCCGGGAACGTGGCCCGGAGCAGCGCGGGCGCGTCGTGGCCGCCGGCGATCTGGCCGAAGACGCGCGACACCAGGTGCATGACGTGCGAGTAGCGCTCGACGTCCATGAACCGCTCGACCCGCACCGTACCCGGCCGGCACACGCGGCCAAGGTCGTTTCGGGCCAGGTCGACGAGCATCGTGTGCTCGGCCCGGTCCTTCTCGCTCTCGAGCAGTTCGGCGGCGAGGGCGTTGTCCTCGGCGGGGGTCGAGCCGCGCGGCCGCGTGCCGGCGATCGGGCGCAGCTCGCAGGTGCCGTCGAGCCCCAGCCGCACGTGCGTCTCGGGTGACGAGCCGATCAGCTGGTAGCCGTCCATATCGAGTAGGAACATGTAGGGCGAGGGGTTCACGGCCCGGAGCGCGCGGTAGATGGCGGCGGGCGAGGCGCCGGTTCCGCGGCGGACCCGCTGGGAGGGGACGATCTGGTAGGCGTCGCCCGCGGCGATGTGCTCCTTGGCCCGCTCGACCGCGGCGACGTAGCCGGCCTCGGTCATCTCGGCCTCGGCGCTCCCGGGCGCGAGCGGGTCGGCGACCGGCACGCCCAGCGGGCCACCCAGCGCGTCGATGGCCCGGTCGACGGCGCCACGCTCGCCCGTCACGGTCATGGTGCGGCGGACGTGGTCGAAGGCGACGACCGTGTCGGCGAGCAGAAACCGCATCGTCGGCAGGCCCGCGTCGGCGCCGTTGGCCGCGGGGAGCGGCACCGGCTCGAGCTGCGACACCCAGTCGTAGCTCAGGAACCCGACCGCGCCGCCGGCGAACGGCGGCGCCCCGGCGGCGGGGCCGGGCTGGGAGGCGGCGAACGCGGCCGCCTCCTCGAGCGTGTCGACGGCCGGGAGGCCGGCGGCGAGGAACGAGTAGCGGCCGACCTGCTCGCCGCGCTCGACGGACTCCAGCAGGAAGGCCGGGCCGCCCAGCGCCTCGCGCAGGCGCAGGTACGCGCCGACCGGCGTGATCAGGTCGGCGGGAAGCTCGCGGGTGTGTCGTTCGGTCGTCATGCCATGAAAAAAGCCCCTCGCCCTGGGGGCGGAGAGGCTCAAGCGAAGCGCGGATGCCGTGGCGGAGCTAGCGGGCCGCACCTCGCTCGCGTCGCCACCACCACTGTCCGAAGGTCGTTTGCACGGGCTTGACTATGCTGCATCGCCGGTCATGAGTCAAGCACGAACCGTCATTCTGGGCGCCGCCCGGACGCCGTTTGCGAAGCTCGGAGGCGGCCTCGCGAGCCTCTCCGGGCCGGCGCTGGGAACGCATGCCGCGGCCGCCGCGCTCGAGCGCTCGGGGGTCGCGCCGGGCGACGTCGGCTACGTCGTCATGGGCGAGGTGCTCCAGGCCGGCGCCGGCCAGATCCCGTCGCGCCAGGTGTCGGTCGGGATCGGCCTGGGCCCGACGGTCGGCTCCGAGACGATCAACAAGGTGTGCGCGTCGGGCATGCGGGCCGCGACCCTGGCCGACGTCATGATCCGGTCCGGCGAGCACGACGTGATCGTGGCCGGCGGGATGGAGTCGATGTCGAACGCGCCCTACCTGCTCCCCAAGGGCCGGTTCGGCTACGGCATGGGCGACGGCGCCGTCCTCGACTCGATGACCTACGACGGGCTCACCTGCACGTTCGACGGACTGATCATGGCCGAGCAGAACTCCGCCGTGGCCGCCGAGATCGGGATCTCGCGCGAGGAGCAGGACGCCTGGGCGCTTCGCTCCCACCAGCGTGCGGTCGCCGCGATCGACGAGGGCCGGTTCGGCGAGGAGATCGCCCCGGTGACCGTGCGTGGGCGAAAGGGCGAGACGGTGGTGGACACCGACGAGGGCCCGCGCCGCGACACCTCGCTCGAGCGGCTGGCCGCGCTGAAGCCGGTCTTCGTCGCCGACGGCTCGACCACGGCCGGGAACGCCCCGGGCGTGAACGACGGCGCCGCCGCGCTCGTCCTGGCCTCGGAGGAGTGGGCCGGGGCGCACGGCATCCGGCCGCTGGCGGCGATCCGCGGCCACGGCTACGTCGCCGACGACTACGCCTACCTCGTGCGCACGCCGGCCGCGGCGACGCGGGTCGCGCTCGAGAAGGCGGGGATGGCGGTCTCCGACATCGACCTCTACGAGGTGAACGAGGCGTTCTGCTCGGTTGCGCTCAACACGGTGCGGCTGCTCGGGATCGACGAGGAGCGCGTGAACGTGAACGGCGGCGCGGTCGCGCTCGGCCACCCGATCGGGGCGTCGGGTGCGCGCCTGCTCGGCACGCTGGTCCACGAGCTTCGCCGCCGCGGCGGCGGGATCGGCGTCGCGGCGATCTGCTCGGGCGCCGCCCAGGGCGACGCGACGGTGCTCGAGGTCTTCCCGGCGTGACCGAGAAGGTCTGCGTCGTCGGCGCCGGGCAGATGGGATCGGGCATCGCCCAGGTGGCGGCCGTCGCCGGCTACGACGTGACGCTCGTCGACGTTGCGCCGGCGCAGCTCGAGCGGGCCCGGTCCGGCATCGAGGGCTCGCTGGCGAAGCTGGTCGAGAAGGGCCGGGTCGAGCCGGCCGATGCCGAGGCGGCCCTGGGCCGGATCGCGACGGCGGGCGAGCCCGGGCCGGCCGACCTCGCCATCGAGGCCGCCACCGAGGACGTCGACCTGAAGCTCCGCATCTTCCGCGAGCTCGACGCGGCGGCCGGCGACGGAGCCGTCCTGGCCTCGAACACGAGCTCGATCCCGATCACCCGGCTGGCGGCGGTCACGTCGCGGCCGGAGCGCGTTGTCGGCATGCACTTCATGAACCCGGTGCCGCTCATGCCGCTGGTCGAGCTGATCCGCGGCCTCGAGACCTCCGACGAGGCGGCCGCGACGGTGCGGGACGCCGCCGAGCGGATGGGGAAGACCGTGGCCGAGTCGCGCGACTTCCCCGGCTTCATCGCCAACCGCATCCTGCTTCCGATGATCAACGAGGCGGTCTACTGCCTCATGGAGGGTGTCGGCGACCGTGAGTCGATCGACACCGTGATGAGGCTCGGGATGAGCCATCCGATGGGGCCGCTCCGGCTGGCCGACCTGATCGGGCTCGACACGTGCCTCGCCATCATGGAGGTGCTGCACGAGGGCCTGGGCGACTCGAAGTACCGGCCGTGCCCGCTCCTTCGCTCTTACGTCGAGGCCGGCAGGCTGGGGCGGAAGGCCGGGCGCGGGTTCTATGAGTACGGCTGACCCGGACTGGTTCGAGGGCTTCTTCGACGACGAGTACCTCCAGTTCGCCGCCGACCGCTTCCCGGCTGAGGCGACGGCGGCCGAGGTCGACTTCCTGGTGGAGGCGCTCGGGCTCCGGGAGGGCGCGCGCGTCCTCGACCTGGCCTGCGGCCACGGCCGCCACAGCGTCGATCTGGCCCGGCGGGGCTGCGCGGTCACCGGCGTCGACCTGAGCGCGCCGTCGCTCGATCTGGCCGCGGCCCGGGCGGCCGAGGCCGGTGTCGAGATCAGGTTCGAGCGGGCCGACATGCGCCGGATCGCGTACGAGGCCGAGTTCGACGCGGTCGTCAACATGTTCACGGCCTTCGGCTACTTCGAGGAGGGCGACAACCGGCTCGTGCTCGACCGGGTCGCGGCGGCGCTCCGGCCCGGCGGCGCCTTCCTGCTTGAGATCGTGAACCCGGTCGCGGTCTTCGGCCGCTTCGAGGCGCGCGGCTGGCACGAGCTCTCGGACGGGACGATCCTGCTCGAGGAGCGGGTCTACGACGCGCCTCGCGGCCGGTTCGAGACGTGCTGGACGTTCACCCGCGGGGGCGACCGGCGCGAGCGGCGCTTCTCGCACCGGGCCTACACCGCGCCCGAGCTGGCGGCCATGACGGCGGCGGCGGGGCTCACCGTGGAGCGGCTCTGGGGCGGGCTCGACGGCGCCGAGCTCGAGATGGGCTCGCGCCGCATCGTCATGCTGGCGCGAAGGCCGGGGTGAACCTTTCCGCCTCTGGGAAGGACTAAGAGGCATGCACGTCCGCTCGTTCGCAGCGCTTCTCGCCACCGCCGCCGTGGCCGCCGGGTGCGGCCAGGCGGCCGGTGGCGGTGGCAAGAGCAGCCACCCGCCGCCTCCCCCGTCGACCCGGCCCGGCACCGTCACGATCTCGGGCCTCCTCGTCGCCACCACGTCCGGGCACTCGGGCGTCGGCGAGCCGCAGCCGGGAGTCAGGATCGGGATCTACACCCGCCCGATCTCGAACGCCGGGCCGATCTCGGCCGACCCGCCCGATCCCATCGCGACGGTGATGACCGATGCCGGCGGCCGGTTCGCGATCGAGCTGCCCGACACGCATCCTCGTTACTTCGTGTCGGCGATGGACGCCCGCGGCTACGCGCCGGGCCGGTGGGCCAAACCGGGCGTGCCGGTGCGGCTGACCGCCTGCACCGACTGCGCGATCCCGCTGTAGGGCCCCCGGTGGTTCGGCCTACCTCGCCGGCGCGGCGATCGTGACGACCTCGGGCTCCGCGGCGACGACCGCGGCGGGCTCCAGCCACCGCCTGGCCGTGACCGCGCCGGCCGCTGCGACGACCGCCGACATCACCCAGACGGCGTCGTAGCCGGTGCGCTCGATTGCGAGGCCGGCGATCGGGGCCGCCAGCGACCCCATCCCGAAGACGACGGTCGAGGCGACCCCGACCGCCCGCCCGGCCCGCGACGCCCCGGCCAGCTCGCCCGCGAGCAGGTAGAGCACGCCGTTCATGCCGAAGGCCCCGAAGGCGACGACGACGCCGAATGCGAGCGCTCCGGCCGGCACGGCCGCCAGCACGAACGGCATGACGCAGGTCGCGCAGACGGTGAGGATCCCGATCTCGGTGAGGGTGCGGGCCCGGCGGGTGCCGCCGCCGCCGTCGGCGACCCGCCCCCACACGATCCGCGAGAGCGCTGCCGTGACGTTGAGGGCCGCGAAACCGGCCGCGGCCTCGGCGTGCGAGAGCCCGGCGTCGCGGAGGGCGCCGACGTAGTGGGCCAGGATCGCTCCGAGCGCAAGCACGTAGAGGAGGCCGACCGCCAGGAGCGGCTTGAAGCCGGGGATGCGAAGGACGGCCGCGACGCTCTGCCCCGACCGTGCGCCGGTCGCCGCCGGGCGGTCGTCCGACACGACGGCGAAGGCGAGCGCCGTCGCCGCCGCCGCCACGCCGGCGCCGGCCATCGCCAGCCGCACCCCGCCGACCGCGGCCAGCCCGGGCAGGATCGCCGCCCCGAGCGTGCCGCCGAGCGGGACGCCGAGCTGGCGCCAGCCCATCGCCATCCCGCGCTTCTCCGGCTCGAAGACCCGCAGGAGGGCCGTCATCCCGGCCACCGGCACCGCGGCGCCGCCGATCCCGGCCAGCACGAGCGCGGCGGCGTACGTCTCCGCCGTCCCCGCGGCGGCCGCGAGGAGGAGCCCGATGCCGTTCACGATTCCGCCGACGATCAGCACGCGCCGCCCGCCGAAGCGGTCGACCAGGGCGCCGGCCGGGATGAGGGCGGCCGCCGAGCCGAGCCCCACGGCGGCGAAGACCGCGCCGAAGCCGGCCGGGCCGAGGTCGAAGCGGTGCCGGATCTCCGCGCCGATGGCAGGCAGCCCGAACGTGACCATCGAGAACGCGGCCTGAGAGGCCACCGCGAGGACGAGGATCGTGCGCTGCCGGCTCATCGGCTCACCGTAGCCGAGGGCGGCGGTGAGACGGCCAATTGGCCGGGTCACTCAGGCTCAATTGGCGGAAGACCGGATAGGCGGGTGACGCCGGAGCGCCACCCGCCGGGAATCGGTCAGGCCGCGAGGCGGTGTCGCAGGCCGCCGCCGAGGTAGACCCGGCGGCTCACGCGGATGGCGTCGTCGATGCGGCGCCGAAGCGTGACGGTGTTCATGGGCTCGTCCGGGTCGACCATGACGGCGGGGGTGGCGTCGAGGACGTCGCACGCGGCGAGCGCAACGGTCACCATGGCCACGTCCGCGTCGTCCAGGCCGACGTCGAAGACGAGGGCGTCGGGCTTCATGTCGCTCACGAGCTCAAGCGCCTCCTCGGCGTCGCGGGCGACTGCGACGTGGTAGTGGTCGGCGACCGCGCGCCGAACCATGGTGAGGGTGAGGGGGTCGCGGTCGATCACGAGGACGGTGGCACGCGCCCCGAGCGGGCTGATCCGAGCGAGCGGGCTCGGCTCGACGACGTCGCCCTCGGCGGGCGTGTCGTTCGCGATTCGGTGGGTCAAGCCGTACATCGGTATGGATCCTCCTGGAGCGGGGAGTCGGGTTGGAGCTGCACCGTCCGTGGTAGCCGAAGTGATCGGCCTTCACATTTTCATAATGAAACCCTTACGGGGGAATTGCAGATGCCCCCGGATGGGGCACGGCGGGCGGATGCTCTACGCTGCCTCCGTGCGGCTCGATCGCATCTACACCCGGGCCGGGGACGCCGGCGAGACCTCGCTCGGCGACGGCGCGCGGGTGTCGAAGAACGACGCCCGGATCTGGGCCTACGGGTCGGTGGACGAGACCGGGGCGGCCATCGGCGCCGCGATCGCGGGCGGGCTCCCCGGCGAGATCGCCGACCTGCTGCGGAGCGTCCAGAACGACCTCTTCGACGTCGGCGCCGACCTGTCGGTGCCGGTGGGGACGACGCGCGGCAAGGGCAAGAGCCGGCTTCGCATAGGCGAGGCGCACGTGGCCGCGATCGAGGCCGCCTGCGACCGCTACTCCGAGCCGCTGGAGCCGCTGACGAGCTTCGTCCTCTCCGGCGGCACGCCGGCCGCGGCCGCCCTGCACGTCGCCCGCACGACCTGCCGCCGCGCGGAGCGGTGCGCGGTTGCACTCGCCGACCACGACGAGGTGAACGCGGCGGCGCTCGCCTACCTGAACCGGCTCTCCGACCTGCTCTTCATCCTGGCGCGGGTCGTGAACGACGGCGGCCGCGGCGACGTGCTGTGGCAGCCGGGCGCGTCGCTCGCGTCCGACGCTTCCGGTTAGAGCGTACGGCATAATACCAGTTGCTATAGTTCCGTTCGTGGCGGGCGAGAATCCCTTCCGGTACGGCGACGTCGTCTCCGGGGCCCAGTTCACCGACCGGCTGGCCGAGATCGCGGCGCTGCGGGCCGACGTCGAGAGCGGCCAGAACGTGGTCGTCATCGCGCCCCGGCGCACGGGCAAGAGCTCGCTCATGCGCGCCTGCGTGGAGGAGCTGCGCGACGGCGGCGTGCTGGTCGCCGAGTGCGATCTCTTCGCGGCGCCCGACAAGGGCCGGCTGGTGGAGCAGCTGACGACCGCGGTCTACCGCGGCCTGCTCTCGCCGTTCGAGCGCGCCGGCCGCCGCTCGCTCGACTTCCTGCGCCGGATGCCCGTCGCGCCCGTTGCGACCGTCGACCCCGAGGACGGCAGCCTCTCGTTCACGATGCCGCAGACGCTCCGCCGCGGCGACGTCGACGTCACGCTCGAGCGGCTGTTGCGCCTGCCCGCCGAGGTCGCGGCCGAGCGCGGCCGCCGCGTGGCGCTCGTCCTGGACGAGTTCCAGGAGGTCACCCGGATCGACCGCGACCTGCCCCGCGTCATGCGCGCCGTCTTCCAGCAGCAGCCCGAGGTGGCCCACGTCTACCTGGGGAGCCACCGGCACATGCTCCGCCGCCTCTTCACGGAGCGCAACGAGCCGCTCTTCCGAAGCGCCAAGGTGATGGAGCTGGGGCCGATCCCGGCGGCCGACTTCGGCCCGTTCCTCGCCGAGCGGTTCGCCGCCACGGGCCGCACCATCGCACCGGAGGCTGTCGACCGCCTGCTTGAGATCACCGCGGGCCAGCCGTACGACACCCAGGAGCTGGCCCGGTTCCTCTGGGCGATCTCCGCCGACCGGCCGGCGACGCCGGAGATGGTGGACGACGCCTTCGCGCACGCCGTCATGGCCGAATCGGCTCGCTGCGCCACGATCTGGGAGGGGCTCTCGCCGTACCAGCGGCTCGTGCTGCTCGCCGTGGCGGCAGAGGCGGGCCGGATCTACTCGGAGGAGTACCGCCACCGCCACCGGCTGGGCCCGCCGGCCCGGGTGCAGAAGGCGGTCGAGGCCCTGGCCGACCGCGACCTGGTCGAAGGCGCGACGCGGCCCGGCTACACGGTGCCCGACCCGTTTCTGCGCGCATGGCTCTCGGGCCGGGTGCGGACGCCACCGGCGCCGGTATCCTCCGGGTGATGGCGCAGCCTGAGCGTGCCCCGGAGCCTCGGCCCGAGCCGGAGCGCTCGACGATCTCGGGGATCCCGTACGAGCCGCTCTACTCGCCGGCGAACACGCGGGTCGACTACGAGGCCGACCTCGGCGACCCGGGCGACTTCCCGTTCACCCGCGGCGTCTACGAGACGATGTACCGCGGGCGGGCGTGGACGGTGCGCCAGTTCGCGGGGTTCGGGACCGCCGAGGAGACCAACAAGCGCTTCCGCTACCTGCTCGACCACGGCCAGACCGGGCTCTCGACGGCGTTCGACATGCCGACGCTCATGGGGTACGACTCCGACCATGCCCGCTCGCTCGGCGAGGTGGGCCGCGAGGGGGTCGCGGTCGACACGCTCGCCGACATGGAGGATCTCTTCGCGGGATCCCGCTCGACCGGGTGACGACGTCGATGACGGTGAACGCGCCGGCAGCCGTCGTCCTCGCCCAGTACGTGGTCGTCGCCGAGAAGCAGGGCATCCCGCCGGAGGCGCTCGGCGGCACGATCCAGGCCGACATCCTGAAGGAGTACATCGCCCAGAAGGAGTGGATCTTCCCGCCGGAGCCGTCGATGCGGCTCATGGTCGACATGATCGAGTGGTGCACCGAGACCATGCCGCGCTGGCACCCGGTGTCGATCTCGGGCTACCACATCCGCGAGGCGGGGGCCACGGCCGCCCAGGAGCTGGCGTTCACGCTGGCAGACGGGTTCGCCTACGTTGAGGCCTGCCGCGAGCGGGGGATGGACGTCGACGACTTCGCGCCCCGGCTCTCGTTCTTCTTCAACGCCCACATCGACTTCTTCGAGGAGATCGCCAAGTACCGCGCGGCCCGCCGGATCTGGGCCCGCGAGCTGCGCGACCGCTACGGCGCCAAGCGCGAGCGCTCGCTCCTCATGCGCTTCCACACGCAGACGGCCGGCGTCTCGCTCACGGCCCAGCAGCCCGAGGTCAACATCGTGCGGACGGCGCTCGAGGCGCTGGCGGCGGTGCTGGGCGGCACGCAGTCGCTGCACACGAACTCCTACGACGAGGCGCTGGCGCTTCCCACCGAGGGCGCCGCCCGGCTCGCGCTCCGCACCCAGCAGGTGATCGCCAACGAGACCGGCGTCGTCCACTCGGCCGACCCGCTCGGCGGCTCGTGGCTCGTCGAGTCGCTGACCGGCCGGCTGGAGCGGGAGGCCTACGACTACTTCGAGCGCATCGACCGCCTGGGCGGCGTTGTCGCGGCGCTCAACGAGAACTTCTTCCAGCGCGAGATCGCCGAGGCCTCCTACCGCTTCCAGCGCGAGGTCGAGGACGGCCGGCGGCTGATCGTGGGCGTGAACTCGTTCCTGAACGAGGACACGGACCAGGTCGAGATCCTGCGCATCTCGCCCGACGTGGAGCGGCGCCAGCGCGACCGGCTGGACGGCGTCCGCGGCCGCCGCGACGGGCCCGCCGTCGAGGCCGCGCTGGCCGAGCTGAGCCGGGCGGCGGCGACCGACCAGAACGTGATGCCGCACCTCGTCTCGTGCGCGCGGGCCTACGCCTCCGAGGGCGAGATCTGCGACGCGCTCCGCGCGGTGTGGGGCGTCTACCGCGAGACCCCGGTCTTCTAACGCGGGCTCAGAACAGGATGCCGTCGGTGTCGAGCCGCGCGTCCACCGCGCGGCCTTCGACCCGGCCGGGAGGCGCGCGTCGCGACGAGCTCCGGAGCGTCCCCGACGGCGGCGGCGAGCGCGTCGCCCCCGCCGGGGTCAGACCCCGCATCGGCCGGCGACTCGCTCGTGTGACACGTCCGTTGCAGACGGCGCTCCGCCGCAGCCGATGGCCGCGACGTTTGTGACGCCGTTCGAGCGGAGGTGCAACGGGAACCGATGCGGGGTCTGACCCCGCCGGCCTGACCCCGCCGGCCTGACCCCGCCGGCCTCGGCGTCGCCGACCCTCTAGGATCCGCCGCCAATGGACGGCTGGAGCCTGGACGACGTCGAGGGCGAGCGCGCGGACGCGGGGGAGCTCTACCGCGAGTTCCTGCGCGTCGAGGGCATGAGCGCCGGGCTCTACGTGCTCGACGTGGGCGCGGCCGATCCCCAGTCCCCGCACGGCCAGGACGAGATCTACTACGTCGTCTCGGGCCGGGCCCGGTTCACGTCGGGCGGCGACGAGCGGGCGGTGGAGGCGGGGGACGTCCTCTTCGTGCCGGCGCATGAGGAGCACCGCTTCCACTCGATCGAGGAGCGGCTGTCCCTGCTCGTCGTGTTCGCCCCGGCGGAGGGCTGAGTGGTTACACTCGCGCTCGTATGAGAGGGCCCATCCGCGTGGTCGTCGCCAAGCCGGGCCTCGACGGCCACGATCGCGGCGCCAAGATCATCGCCCGGACGCTCCGCGACGCCGGGATGGAGGTCATCTACACCGGCCTTCACCAGACCCCGGAGCAGATCGTCGAGACCGCCCTCCAGGAGGACGCGGACGCCGTCGGCATCTCGATCCTGTCCGGCGCCCACATGACGCTCGTCCCGCGCATCCTCGACCTCCTGAAGCAGAACGACGCCGAGGACGTGCTCGTCGTCGTGGGTGGCACGATCCCGGCCGAGGACATCGTCGAGCTGAAGCAGCTCGGCGTCGCCCAGGTCTACACGCCGGGCGCCCCGACGGCCGAGATCGTCGAGTTCCTGCAATCCGCCCTCGGAGCCGCCTGATGGCCGGCGCCGGCCTTCGCATCTCGGTCGACGACCGCGTCGCGGTCGTGACGATCGACAGGCCCGACGTCCTGAACGCCCTGAACACGGTCCTGCTCGAGGAGCTCCTGGCCACGCTCACAGACCTCGGCGGCGACGCCGGGATCGCCGTGATCATCCTGACCGGCGAGGGCGACCGCTCGTTCATCGCCGGCGCCGACATCAAGGAGATGGCGGGGAAGACGCCGCTCGAGGCGCGGGCCTACTCCGAGCTGGGCCAGGAGATCGCCCACACGCTCGAGACGATGCGGAAGCCCACGCTCGCGGCGATCAACGGCTACGCGCTCGGCGGCGGCTGCGAGATGGCGCTCGCGTGCGACGTGCGGCTCGCGTCCGAGAACGCCCAGTTCGGCCAGCCGGAGATCAACCTCGGCATCATCCCCGGGTGGGGCGCCACGCAGCGGCTCGCGCGGGCGACCAACATCGGCTACGCCAAGGAGCTGATCCTGACCGGGCGGATGATCGACGCGCACGAGGCGCTCGAGCGCGGGCTCGTCCAGCACGTGTACCCGGCGGCCGAGCTCATGTCGCGCACGCTCGAGATGGCGCACCTCATGGCGTCGAAGAGCCCGGTGGCGCTCTACTACGCCAAGGAGGCCTCGAACCGCTCGCTTCAGGGCGACATCGCCGGGAACCTCGTCCACGAGGCCGACCTGTACTCGATCATGTTCTCGACCGACGACGCCCGCGAGGGCCTGAACGCGTTCGTCGAGAAGCGCGACCCCGGCTTCGTCGGCAAGTAAGCCCTGCCGCCCGGACGCGCGACCGTTGGTTAGGCTGCCCGGCGGTCACGGGATGGAGGTGAAGGCGCGTTGAACATCGCAGTGTGCGTGAAGGAGGTGCCGAGCGGGACGTCGCACAAGCGGCTCGACCCGGCGACGAACCGGCTCGACCGGTCGGGCGACTCCGAGCTCAACCCCTTCGACCTGCACGCCCTCGAGGAGGCGGTGCGGATCCGCGAGGCAGGTGCGGACGTCGGCGAGATCGTGGCGGTCTGCATGGGCCCCGCGTCGGCCCAGCGCGCCCTTCAGAAGGCGCTCGCGCTCGGCGCTGACCGGGCGGTGCTCGTGAGCGACGACTCGCTCGCCGGCTCCGACATCGCCGGCACCGCCCACGTGCTGGCGGCGGTCATCGCAAAGCAGGACGCCGACCTCGTCATCCTCGGCCAGCAGGCCGCCGACGCCGACTGCTACGTGATGGCCGCGGCCGTCGCCGACCACCTCGAGCGGCCGGTCGTGACGCAGGTCGCGAACCTCTCGGTCGAGGGCTCCGGCATCCGCGCCAAGCGCCAGACCGAGCACGGCTACGACGTGATCGAGGCGCCGCTGCCGGCGGTCGTCTCGGTCTCCGACGCCATCAACACGCCCCGGCTTCCGTCCATCAAGGCGATCATGGGCGCCAAGAAGAAGCCGCTCGACACCCTGACGGCCGCCGGCGCCGGCGTCGACGCGGGCCGGGTGGGGGAGAGCGGCGCCCAGAGCGTCGTCCGCTCGGTGGCGCCGCCCGCCCCCAAGTCGGCGGGCGTCACGATCGAGGACTCCGGTGGCGACTCCGCCGCCCAGGTCGTCGAGCTGCTCGCAGGGAAGGGACTCATCTGATGGCCGGGCTCCTGGTCCACGTCCACCACGACGACGGCGAGTTCTCGCCCCAGAGCCTGGGCCTTCTCGCCAAGGCGGCCTCGCTGGGCGGCGACGTGACGGCCTTCGTGGCCGGGTCCGGAGTCGACGACGCGTGGGCCGGCTCGCTCGGCGGGCACGGCGCCGCGAAGGTGCTCGTGGCCGACGACGCGGCGCTCGCGGGCGGCCTGTCGCAGCCGGTCGTGGACGCGATCGAGGCATCGGCCCGGGAGGCCGGCGCCGTCCTCTTCGGCGCGGGTGTCGTGTCGGCCGACGTCGCCGCCGGGCTGGCGGCCAGGATCGGCGCGGGCATCGCCTGCGAGACCACCGAGATCGCGCGCGCCGACGGCGGCGTGGTCGCGACCCGCCCGGCGCTCGGCGACACCGTCATGGTGGAGTCCGGCTTCCGCGGCACCGGCATCGTGCTCGCCCGGGCCAACGCCTTCCCCGTGAACGAGGCGCCGTCGGGCTCCGCGCCGGTCGAGCGCGTCGCCGTCGAGGTGAAGCCGTGGTCGCAGGCCGCCAGGCCCGCAGGGCGGGAGACGGCCGAGGCCGCGGGCGTCGACATCACCGAGGCCGACATCCTGGTCGCCGTCGGGCGCGGGATGGGCGGCCCGGAGAACGTGCCGCTGGTGGAGGAGCTGGCGAAGGCGATCGGCGGCGAGGTCGCGGCGACGCGGGCGGTGGTCGACGCGGGCTGGGTGCCCTACTCGATGCAGGTCGGCCAGACCGGGAAGACCGTCTCGCCCAAGCTCTACATCGCGTGCGGCGTCTCGGGTGCGATCCAGCACAAGGTCGGGATGGCCAACGCCGGGACGATCGTCGCGATCAACAAGGACCCGAACGCGCCGATCCACGAGTTCGCCGATGTGAGCGTGATCGGCGACGCGCTCACAATCGTCCCGAAGCTCACGGAAGCCCTGCGCGGCCGGTAGTAGCCTTCGTGGCATGAGTGACCATCGCGTCCTGGTGGTCGCCAACGAGACCTGCGCCGGCCGGGCGCTCCTGGAGGAGCTGCGCGGCCGGGTCGGGCCGGGGTCCGAGGTGCTCGTGGTCGCGCCTGCGCTGAATTCGCGGCTGCGTCACATCTTCGCCGACACCGACGCCGCCTACGCCGCGGCGGAGGAGCGGCTGGCCGAGTCCATCGAGGTGCTCCGCGCAGCGGGGATCGCCGCCTCGGGCGCGGTCGGGGACTCCGACCCGGTGCAGGCGATCGAGGACGCCCTGGTGGAGTTCGGGGCGACCGAGATCGTCATCTCCACGCATCCGCCCGAGCGGTCGAACTGGCTCGAGAAGCGGGTGGTGGAGCGTGCGTCGGAACGGTTCGAGCTGCCCATCACGCACGTCGTGGTGGACCTCGCCGCCGAACACGGTCCCGCGCAGGTCACGTAGCGCGATCGGGTGAGCGCGCGCCCGCCGGTTCAGGCCGCCGGGCCGTCGAGCCATGCCTGAAGCGCGTTTCGCAGGCGCACCGCCTCGGCCAGCACGTCGGTCAGCTGCTGCCCGGGCGGGGCGGCCGGGACGGGCCGTCCCAGGCGCTTGAACAGCCGCTCCGTGTCGGCCGCCGACCATCGCCGGTCCTCGCCCACCTCGATCGGGACGGGAGCGTGGCGGCGGTCGGCGGCCTCCAGGAACCTGTCAAGGTCTGCGAGGAGCGCCTGTGCCAGCGCCGTGGGGTCGGACACCCCTCGATTGTACGGTCACACCGCCGGCTGGATGTTCTGGTTCACCCGGAAGGTGTTGTCGGGGTCGTACTGCGCCTTCACGCGCGAGAGCCGGCCGTAGTTCGAGCGGTAGGTGGCCTTCACCCGCTCCTGGCCCTCGTCCATCATGAAGTTGACGTAGGCGCCGCCGGTCGCCGAGTACGGGTGGGTGGCGTCGAAGTAGTCGAGCGTCCACCGGCGCATCGAGTCGGCACTTGCCGGGTCGGGGTCGGTTCCGTAGATGACCTCGGCCCACTGGACGTCGCGATTGCTCCATGCGGTGTCGGACTCGCCGACGTCGTGGACGGCCCCGTCGATCGGGTACATGTGCATCGTCGAGGCGCCGGGCGTCATCCGGTCGGCATGCTCGCGGTGCGCCGCGATCGCCGCGTCGGACAGCTCGGTCACGAAGTCCGCCCGCCAGTAGCCCTGCATGCCCTTCGGGTAGAACTGGTCGAAGAAGCCCTGGAGCCCGGCAAACGGCAGTTCGTGTGCGCCGTGCAGGAGCGGCTTCGCCGCGTCGAGCATCGGCGCCATGGCGGCCTGGGCGGTGTCGTTGTCGTCGCCGGCGTAGCACCAGACGACGGCCGCGACCTTGCGGCCGTGCAGCTCGGCCGGGAACGGCTCCACCGGCGGCACGGTTGCGAACGCGAAGAACCCGTTCAGCTCGCGCGGCGCCTGCGGGAGGAACTCGCGGTAGCGCTGCATGACCGCCACGGTGTCGTCGAGCGACCAGAAGGTCGGGCCGGCGATGACCGTGCTCACGGGGTGCAGCCGGTACCGGAACTCGGTGACGACGCCGAAGTTGCCCCCGCCGCCGCGGAGCGCCCAGAAGAGGTCGGCGTTCTCGTCGGCCGAGGCCTTCACCTTGGAGCCGTCGGCGAGGACGACGTCGGCGCCGAGGAGGTTGTCGATCGTGAGGCCGTGCTTGCGGGCCAGGTGGCCGATGCCGCCGCCCAGCGTGAGGCCGCCGACGCCGGTGGTGCCCAGGATGCCGAGCGGAGTGGCCATGCCGACCTCGGCGGTCGCGGCGTCGACCTGGGTCAGCGTCGCGCCGCCTCCGGCAGCCACGGTGCGCCCGTCGGCGTCGACGGTGACCGACGACAGCGGCGAGAGGTCGATGACCACGCCGTCGTCGATGGTCCCGAGGCCGGGGGCGCTGTGGCCGCCGCCGCGGACGGCCAGCGGAACGTCGTGCGTGCGGGCGAACCCGATCGCGGCGGCGACGTCGTCGGCGCTCGCGGCCCGGACGATCACGCCGGGCGAGCGGTCGATCATCCCGTTGTGGACGCGGCGGGCCTCGTCGTAGCCGGAATCCTCGGGGCCGATGATCTCGCCCGTGAGGCCGCGGAGCTCAGACCGCGCCGCGCTGGACAGTGTCTCTGTGGTTGCCATGCAATCTCCTCGAGTTCGGTGATGGTGGATCGCCGCACCACGCTACGCACCCGGCCCCGGGTGCGCATGACGCGATCTGACCCACTTTCAACAGTCCGGCCCGGGGCGTGCGATGATCAGAACTGACTAGTGACCGAGACGGCTGCTCAAACCGCCCTCCCCGGCCCCCTGCGGCTGGCGCCCTCATTCCCGTTCGTGGGCCGCCCGCGCGAGCTTGCCACGCTGCGCTCGCTGATGCCCTGGGCCGCCAGCGAGGGCCGCCGGATCGCGCTCGTGGGCGGCGAGGCCGGCTCGGGGAAGAGCCGGCTCGTGCGTGAGTTCGCCCAGGAGGCGGCCGCCGGCGGGGCGCTCGTCCTCTACGGGGCCTGCGACGCCGTCGTCCGCACGCCGTACGGGCCGTTCGCCGAGGCCCTCGACCTGCTCGCCCGGGCCGCCGAGCCGGACGACCTGCGGGCCGACCTGGGACCGGGCGGCGGCGAGCTGCGCCGCCTCCTGCCCGATCTGCCGGCCCGCGTCGGCGAGCTCCCCGACCCCGTGAGCGCCGACCAGGACACCGAGCGCCACCGGCTCCACATGGCGGTGGTCGAGCTCCTGGTCGCGACCGGGCGGCGGGCGCCGGTGCTGCTCGTGATCGAGGACGGCCACTGGGCCGACCACCCCACGCTCCTGCTCCTGCGCCACCTGGGCCGGGCGGCCGCCGACGCCCGCCTCCTGGTCGTGGCGACGTTCCGCGATACCGAGGCCGACGTGCCGCAGGAGCTCGGCGATGCCCTGGTCGACCTGCGCCGCTCCGAGCAGGTCGCCCGCCTGCGCCTTGGCGGCCTCTCGGCCGCCGACGTCGAGGAGTTCATACGCCAGGCGGGCGGCGCCGCGCTCGACGGCCTGCCGGCGCTCGCCGAATCGCTCTTCGAGCTGACGGGCGGGAACGCGTTCCTGCTGACCGAGGTGTGGCGGACGCTGGGCGAGACGGGCGCCGCCGACCCCGGAGCCGACGTGGCCGGCTCGCTTGCCGGGCTGAACACGCCGGAGGGCGTGCGCGACGTGGTGAGCCAGCGGCTGGCCAGGCTCCGGTCCGAGACGCAGGCGGTGCTCGAGCTGGCCTCGGTCGCCGGGCCGGAGTTCGAGACCGACGTGATCGGGCAGGCCGGCGACCTCGACGCACCGGCGCTGGCGGCGGCCCTGGACGAGGGCGTGCGCAGCGGCATGATCGAGGAGGTGCCGGGCCGCACGCTGGCGCACCGGTTCACCCACGAGCTCGTGCGCCGGGCGCTCTACGACCGGCTGGCGGCCGGTCGGCGGGCGGAGCTCCACCTGCGGGTCGGCGAGGCGCTCGACGAGCGCTCCTCCGGCGGCTCCGCGCGGGCCCTTGGCGACATCGCCCACCACTTCGCCGCCGCCGCCCCGCTCGGCGGCGCCGACCGGGCCGTCGAGTACAGCCTGCTCGCCGCGGCGGCTGCGATGACGGCGCTCGCGTTCGACGAGGCCGCGGTGGCCCTGCGGACGGCGCTCGACCTCGGCATCCCCGGCGGCACCGACCGCGCCGACGCGCTGCTCGACCTCGGCGCCGTGACCTACCGGGCGGGCCGTTCGGTCGAGTCGCAGGAGGCCTTCCTCGCGGCCGCGGAGATCGCCCGCGGCCTTGGCGACGACCGCCGCCTCTGCCGGGCGGCGGTCGGCTACGAGGACGCCTGCTGGCGGATGGGCATCGACTACGGAGGCGCGCTCGAGCTGCTCGAGGAGGCCGGTGAGGCGCTCGATGCGGGCGACTCGGAGCTGCGCGTCCGCGTCCTGGCCGCGCTCGGCCGGGCGCTCGCGTTCGCCGGCCGGCCCGCCGAATGCGCCATGGTCCGCGACGAGGCCATCGTCATGGCTCGCCGGATCCGCGATCGCCAGGGCCTCGCGCTCGTGCTCAGCCGCTCCTACTGGCTGCGCGGCCCGACGCCCTTCGGCGGCATCCTCGACATGCTGGCCGAGGGCCACCGCCTGGCCGACGAGCTGGGCGACATCGAGATCGCCGCCGAGGCGCTCCAGTGGCGGATCGCCTCCTTCATCGCGATCGGAGACCTCCAGGCCGCCCGGATCGAGCTGGCGCTCCTCTTCGACGTCGCCGGAGACATGCGCCAGCCGTTCGCGCTGCACGTCGCCGAGCAGTACGCGGCCGCCATCGCGCTCTGCGACGGCCGCCTGCGCGATGCGGAGGCCGCGGCGGAACGGTCGCGGGAGTGGAGCCGCCTGCTCGCCGGGCGCGACCCGTCGAGCGTGTACGGCATCCAGATGTTCGGGATCCGGCGCGAGCAGGGCCGGCTCGCCGAGCTGGCGCCGGCGGTGCGGGCGCTGGCGGCGAGCGACCGCGCGGCGTCGTGGCGGCCCGGCCTGGCGGCGCTCATGGCCGAGCTCGGCATGGCGCGCGAGGCCCGGGCGGAACTCGACGTGATCCGGGCCGAGGGGCTCGACCGGCTGCGCCCCGCGCTCTGGCTCGCGTCGCTCACCTACCTGGCCGACGTGTGCGCGGCCGTCGGGGATGCCGGGATGGCCGAGCTGGTGTACGCCGAGCTCCTGCCGCACTCGGGAAGCAGCGTGATGATCGGGCACGCGGTGGCCTGCTACGGCGCCGCCGACCGCTACCTCGGCATGCTCGCCGCCGCATTCGGCGACCGCGCTCGGGCCGCCGGGCACTTCGAGGCGGCGCTGGCGCGGGACCGCGAGGCGGGGGCGTCCACCTGGGTCGCCCACACCGCATACGAGTACGGCCGCATGCTCGGTGCGGGCCGAGCCGCCGACGAGCTGCGCCGGGCGGGCGAGCTGCTCGAGGAGGCGACCGAGCTCGCCCGGCGCATCGGCATGCGGGCGCTGCTCGAACGGATCCACCCGCCGGGCGGCCCGGTCGACATCCCCGCCGGCCTCTCGCCGCGCGAGGTCGAGATCCTGCGCCTGGTCGCCCGCGGGCTCTCGAACCGCGACGTCGGGCGGGCGCTCTCGATCAGCGAGCACACCGCCGCGAACCACATCCGCAGCATCCTCCGCAAGACCGGGGCGGCCAACCGGACCGAGGCCGCGGCGTATGCCCACACAAACGGTCTGCTCGGCGCGGGCTAACATCCTTCTGATGCCGCTCTACATCGTCGAACGTGCCTTCGCCGACCAGCTCGACCTGACGGGCTCCGACGTGCGCCTCATCGAGGAGGTCAACGCCGAGGAGGGCACGACGTGGCTCTTCTCGTTCCTGAGCGCCGACCGCAAGCGGTCGTACTGCCTCTACGAGGCGCCGTCCCCGGACGAGATCCTGGCCGCCGCCAAGCGCAACAACATCCCGGCGGACGCGATCGTCGAGGTGAACCGGCTCACCCCGAGCCTGGTCACCTAGCCGCTAGACGATCGTGTACTCGGGCCCGCTGCCGCCCTCGGGCGGCGTGAGCCGGCCGCCCTTGGCGGTGATCGCGCCGCACTGGACGCAGTTCGAGGGCGTGAGCAGGAGCTCGACCATGCCGTCGTCGGTGCGCTCGCCCAGCTCGTAGACGGCGGCCGGGCACATCGCCACCCAGGCCTCGGCCACCTCGACGGGCACCCGCCGGCGCACGCGGATGTGGTTGGGCTGGTCGTCGCGGCTGCGGTTTCCCGAGAGAAACACGCTCGACAGCTTGTCGAACGTGAGCGAGCCGTCCGGCTCGGGATAGTCACGCTGCTCCACGCGGAGCGCCGCCTCGGCGTCGCGGCGGGTGCGGAACGTGCCGCCGGGGAAGGCGCCGCGGGTGATGTCCATGGCGCTCGCGAGGCCGCCGCCGACCATGAGCCCCTTGGTCAGCGCCTGGCGCATGTTGCGGACGCGGTGCAGGTCGCGCCAGATGTGGCTCGCGCGCACGCGGCGGTCGTAGCCGTCGAGCGCGCCGGCCGCGGCCGGGTCCCCGCCGGCCCGGAGCACCTCGTGCACCGTCTCGGCGGCGAGCATCCCCGAGCGCATGGCGTAGTGGATGCCCTTCAGCTTGGGCACGTTCACGAACCCTGCCGAGTCGCCGGTGAGCATGGCGCCGGGCACGGAGATGCGGTCGGGCACCGAGTAGAGCCCGCCCTCGGGGATCGTCTTCGCGCCCCACGCCTCACGCTCGCCGCCCTTCAGCAGCTCGCGGATCATGGGATGGGTCTTGAACTGCTGGAGCAGGTCGTGCACCGAGAGCGACGCGTCGTGGTGCTCGAGTCCGACGACCAGGCCGATCGCCAGCCGGTCGCCGCCCATCGGGTAGATGAAGCTGCCGCCGGTCTCGCCGTGCTTTCCGGCCCAGCGCAGCGGCCACCCCAGCGTGTGGATCACCCGGTCGAGCGGCCGCGCGACCTTCCACACCTCCTTCACGCCGAGGCTCCACACCTGCGGGTTCACGGTGCGCAGGCTGAACTCCTCGGCGAGCGCCCCGGCCAGGTGGCCCTGCGTGCCCTCGCACAGGACCGTGGCCCGGGCCCGGATCTCGACGCCCGGCTCGTGGGCGGCCGTCGGCCGGCCGTCGCGGTCGAGGCCCTTGTCGCCGGTGACGATCCCGCGCACGGCGCCGCCCTCGACGAGCAGCTTCTCGGCGGCGGTCTCGGGCAGCACCATCGCGCCGAGCTCCTCGGCCCGCTCGGACAGGTGGCGGCCGAGCTGGGCGAGGGAGAAGATCCAGTTGCCCTTGTTGTGGAAGGGCGGCGGCGTGGGCAGGCGCACCGCGTAGCCCGGCCGCATCAGGTAGACCGCCTCCTTCCGCACCGGCCCGAAACCCGGCAGCTCCTCCAGCGGCGTTCCGGGGAGCAGGTCGCGCAGCGCCGACGGGTTGACGACTGCGCCCGAGAGCAGGTGGGCGCCGGCGACGCGGCCCTTGTCGATCACCGCGACCGGGGTCTCGCCGAGCGCCTCGGCGGTGGCGGGGTCGTCGGCCAGCAGCTGGCCGAGCCTGATCGCGCCCGCGATCCCGGCCGGCCCGGCCCCCACGAAGAGCACTCCGACGTCGATGCGCTCGTCCTCGCCCGCCTCCGGCCGAGCCACGAACTCGCGCACGCTGACCGGCGGTGGGTAGTCGGCGGCGCGGCGGGGCACGGCGGTGAGGATACTCTGCCGCGCGAATGCGAACCGTCGATCTTCGCTCCGACACCGTCACCCGGCCGACGCCCGAGATGCGCCGGGCCATGGCCGAGGCCGAGGTGGGCGACGACGTCTGGGGCGACGACCCGACCGTGATCGAGCTCGAGGCCGAGACGGCCCGCGTCCTCGGGAAGGAGGCCGCCGTCTACGTCCCGTCGGGCACGATGGGAAACCAGGCAGCGGTGCGCGCCCACACCCGCCGCGGCGACGAGATCCTCGTCCACCGCCTGGCCCACGTGGTCGTCCACGAGCAGGGCGGCGTGTCGGCGCTCTCGGGCGTCCAGCCCAACATGCTCGACGGCGAGCGCGGGATGCTCGAGGTCGAGACGCTCGAGGCCGCCTGGCACGACGCGAGCGATCCCCACTACGCCCGCCAGTCCCTGGTCTGCGTCGAGAACACCGTCGGCGAGGCCGGCGGGCTCGTCGTCCCGCTCGAGCGGATCGCGGCCATCGCCGGGTTCGCCCGCGGCCACGGCATGCGGCTGCACATGGACGGCGCCCGGGCCTGGAACGCCGCGATCGCCCTGGGGCTGCCGCCGGCCGAGCTGGTGCGGGACGTCGATTCCGTGTCGGTGTGTTTCTCGAAGGGGCTCGGCGCGCCCGTCGGCTCGGCGGTCGCGGGGAGCGCCGAGGTGATCGCCGAGGTGCGCCGGAACCGCAAGCTCTTCGGCGGCGGCATGCGCCAGGCGGGCATCATCGCGGCGGGTGCGCTCCACGCCCTGCGCCACCACGTCCAGCGGCTTGCCGACGACCACCGGAACGCCCGCCGCCTGGCGGAGGGGCTCGCCGGGGCCGGCCGGATCGGCGTCGATCCCGGCGCGGTCGAGACCAACATCGTGCTCGCGCACGTGCCCGACGGGTCGGCCGAGGCGCTCGTCGGTGAGCTGGGGAAGGCCGGCGTTCTGGCGGGCTGGCTCGACGCCCACACGGTGCGGTTCGTCACCCATCTGGACGCCCAGGAGGGCGCCGTCGACGCGGCCCTGGAGGCCATGACCCCGCTGCTACGATGAGGCTATGAAAGCCGACATTCACCCCGAGTACGTGGTCGCGCACGTCCGCTGCTCGTGCGGAAACGAATTCCTGACGCGCGCCACGAAGCCCGAGCTCCACGTCGAGATCTGCTCGGAGTGCCATCCGTTCTACACCGGCAAGCAGAAGCTGGTCGACACCGGTGGCCGTGTGGAGCGGTTCCGTCGCCGCCAGGCGAAGTCCTCTTCGTAGACGCTCAGGAAGGGGCCTTCATCTGCCGAACTACTCCGGTATGAGGGAGGTCCCATGAGCGCCAACGTCGGCGGCCAGGCCGTGCTGGAGGGCGTGATGATGCGCAGCCCCGGCACGTGGGCCGTGACCGTGCGCCGTTCGGACGGCGGGCTGGCGCGGGTGTGCCGGCCGATCTCGAGCGCCGCCTCCCGCCACCGCTGGATGCGCCTGCCGATCATCCGCGGTGTCGTCGCGCTCGGCGAGTCGCTCGTGATCGGCTTCCGGGCCCTCTCGGTGTCGGCGACCTACGCGTCGGTCCAGCCCGGCGAGGAGGCCGATCCGGAGGAGGCCGCCGAGCTCACCCGCGGCCAGATCGCCTTCGCGTTCGTCATCGCAATCGGCTTCGCGCTCATCATCTTCAAGGTCTCGCCGGCGATCATCACCGAGCTCCTGCCGATCCACAACACGGCCCTCTTCGTCGTCGTCGAGGGCGCGATCCGGGTGAGCTTCCTGGTCGCCTACCTGGCGCTGATCTCGCTCGTTCCCGACCTGCGCCGCGTCTTCCAGTACCACGCCGCCGAGCACAAGGCGATCAACGCCTACGAGGACGGCGCCGACCTCACGCCCGAGCGGGTGCAGTCGTACTCCAAGATCCACGTCCGCTGCGGGACGGCGTTCCTGCTCTGGGTGATGGTCATCGCGATCTTCGTGTTCGCGCTGGTCGGCCGGCCCGACTGGCCGATCCTGATCGGCTCGCGGATCGTGCTCCTGCCGGTCATCGCCGGGCTGGCCTACGAGGTCATCCGCTTCGGCGGCAAGCACCCGCGGAACCCGGTCGTGCGCACCCTGCTGGCGCCGGGCCTGTGGCTCCAGTCGCTCACCACGCGTGAGCCGACGCTCGACCAGGTCGAGGTGTCGATCCAGGCGCTGCGCGACGTCCTCGACGCCGAGGCGGCCTCCGCGCCGTCGCCCGTCGAGGTCATGGCGTAGACTCGCCCGCGTGCCGGACGCCGACTCCGCCGCCGCGCTGCGCGAGCTGATCGACCGCTACAACGACGCGTGGAACCGCCAGGACGTCGACGCCATCGTCGCCATGCACACGCCCGACATGGTCTTCCACAACCACACCGCCGGCGAGCGGGTGGAGGGGGACGCGGTGCGCGGCCACATCGCCGGGATCTTCGCGAGCTGGCCCGGGATGACCTTCGCGAGCCGCTCGCTCTACGTGCGCGACGGGCTCGTCGTCCAGGAGTGGACCGCGACCGGGACGCACGCCGAGTCCGGCCGGCCGGCGACCTGGGACGGCATGGACATCCTCCCGACCCGCGACGGCAGATTCGCGCGCAAGGACGTCTACTCCGACTCCGTGAGCGTGATGCGCCAGCTCGGCCGCCTCTAGAATTCACCGGATGGAGCCGCTGGTGCAGGAGATCGAGCGCCGCCATGCCGAGCTCGAGACCGAGCTGGGCGATCCGGCCGTGCTCGCGGACCAGCGCCGCTACGCCGAGGTGGCGCGCGAGCACAAGCGCCTCTCCGGCGCCGCCGAGCTGGCCCGCCGCTGGCGCGAGCTCGTCGCCCAGGAGGAGGAGGCCGCCGAGCTCGCGGCCGACGGCGACGCCGACATGCGCGCCTTCGCCCAGGAGCAGCTCGCCGAGGCGCGGGCGGCGCTCCCGGAGATCGAGGAGGAGCTGCGGCTCGCGATGGTCGAGCGCGACCCGGCCGACGACAAGGACGTCATCGTCGAGCTGCGGGCCGGGACGGGCGGCGACGAGGCGGCCCTCTTCGCCGGCGACCTCTACCAGATGCTCACCCGCTTCGCCGAGCAGCACGGCTTCAAGACCGAGACGCTCACGTCGTCGGGCGGCGACGCCGGCGGCTTCAAGGAGCTCGTCTTCGAGATCCGCGGCGACGGCGCCTATTCCCTGTTCAAGCACGAGAGCGGCGTCCACCGCGTGCAGCGCGTGCCCGCCACGGAGTCGCAGGGCCGCATCCACACGTCGACCGCGACGGTGGCCGTGCTGCCGGAGGCCGAGGACGTGGATGTCGACATCGACGCGAACGACCTGCGGATCGACGTCTACCGCGCCGGCGGGCACGGCGGCCAGTCGGTCAACACGACCGACTCCGCGGTGCGGATCACGCACGTGCCGACCGGCACCGTCGTCACCTGCCAGGACGAGCGCTCGCAGCTTCAGAACAAGGAGCGGGCGATGAAGATCCTGCGGGCCCGGATCTACGAGGCCGAGCGCGAGCGCGCCGCGGCCGAGGCGGCCAAGCAGCGCTCATCGCAGATCGGCGGCGGCGAGCGGTCGGAGAAGATCCGCACCTACAACTTCCCCCAGAACCGCGTCACCGACCACCGGGTCGGGCTCACGGTCCACAACCTGGAGGCGGTGCTGGCCGGCGACCTCGACCAGTTCTCCGAGGCGCTCGCCGCCGAGGAGAAGCGGCAGAAGCTGGCGGCGGCCGCCGGCGGGTGAGGACGCTCGGCGAGGTCCTGCGGCTCTCCACCGCGCACCTCGAGCGCCACGGCAGCCCGACCGCCCGGCTCGACACGGAGCTGCTCCTGGGGCACGCGCTCGGCCTGGGGCGGGTGGAGCTCTACACGGGCTTCGAGCGGCCGCTCGCCGAGGCGGAGCTGGCGGCGTGCCGCGAGCTGGTCGCCCGGCGCGCAAAGCGGGAGCCGGTGGCCTACATCCTCGGGCGGTGGGGGTTCCGCGGGCTCGATCTCGACGTCGACCCGCGGGTGCTGGTGCCGCGGCCCGAGACGGAGCTCGTCGTCGATCGCTGCCTGGCGCTGCTCGAGAACAGGCCCGGGCCGGACGTGCTCGACGTCGGCACCGGCTCCGGGGCGATCGCGCTCGCGCTGGCCTCGGAGCTGCCGGAGGCCAGGGTGTCGGGCTGCGACGTGTCAGAGGACGCGCTTGCGGTCGCGCGCGGGAACGGCGAGCGGCTCGGGATCGACGTCGAGTGGGTCGAATCCGACCTGTTCGCCGCCCTGGACGGCCGCCGGTTCGACCTCGTCGTCTCGAACCCGCCGTATGTGGCCGAGGGCGAGCTCGCCGGCCTCGATCCGGAGGTGCGCGACTGGGAGCCGCGCGCGGCGACGGTGGCGGGGGAGACGGGGCTCGAGGTGATCGAACTGCTCGCGGCCGAGGCGCGCGGGATGCTGGAGCCGGGCGGGGCGGCCGTCATCGAGGTCGGCGCCGGCCAGGCCGGAGCGGTCGCCGCGCTGCTCGATCGGGCCGGGCTCACCGGCGTCGCCTGCGATCGCGACCACGCCGGCATCGAGCGGATCGTGTGGGCGAGGCGGGCGGAGTGAGCGCGCACGAGCGGCTCCTGCGCGCGGGCGGCCTTGCGATCCTGCCGACCGACACGGTGTACGGGATCGGCTGCGCGGCCGACGCTGCCCGGCGCATGCGAGCGCCTCTACGCCGTGAAGGAGCGGCCGGCCGGCCAGGCGACGGCGGTCGTCTTCGGCTCGGTCGCCAGGGCGGTGGACGTGCTGGGCGAGGCGCTGCCGGAGGAGCTCTTGCCCGGGCCGGTCACGCTCGTCGTGCCCAACCCCGGCCGCAGGTTCGCCCACCTGTGCGGGGCGTCGCCCGAGCGGATCGGCGTCCGCGTCCCCGAGCTGGCTCCCGCCGTCGCCGCGCTCGCCGACGCTGTCGGCGGGCTTGCGATGACCAGTGCCAACCGCCGCGGGGAGGCGGCGCCGGCCAGGCTGCTGGACGTCCCTCCCGAGCTCCGGTCGGCGGCCTCCGTGGTCGTGGACGGCGGCGTGCTGCCCGGAGTCGCATCGACGGTGATCGACCTCACCGGACCGGAGCCGGTCGTGATCCGGCCGGGGCCGGCTCCGCCGCCGGCATGACCGCGGATCGTCACCCCGGCCGGCGCCGCATGGTTTAGCATCGGGGTGTGGCGACGGCTGAGCAGACGTTCGAGCAGCTTCGCGCGATCGGGCTGGCGGAGGCCGACGCCGACGTCGCGGGCCTCGTCGACCGCGAGCTTGCGCGCCAGCGCGACCAGCTCGAGCTGATCGCGTCCGAGAACTTCACCTGGCCGGCGGTGCTGGAGGCGGTCGGGTCGGTGCTCACCAACAAGTACGCCGAGGGCTACCCCGGGCGGCGCTACTACGGCGGGTGCGAGTGGGTCGACGAGATCGAGCAGCTCGCGATCGACCGGGCCAAGGCCCTCTTCGGGGCCGAGCATGCGAATGTCCAGCCGCACGCCGGCGGCCCCGCCAACCAGGCCGCGTACTTCGCGCTCCTTGAGCCCGGCGACCCGATCCTGGGGCTCCGGCTCGACCATGGCGGCCACCTCACGCACGGCCTCAAGGTCAACTTCTCGGGCCGGCTCTACGACGTCCACGCGTACGGCGTGCGGCGCGAGGACTCGCTGATCGACTTCGAGGAGATCGAGCGGCTGGCCAAGGAATACCGGCCGCGGCTGATCGTCGCGGGGGCGTCGGCGTACCCGCGCGTGATCGAGGCCGACCGGTTCCGCGCGATCGCCGACGAGGTGGGCGCGATGGTGATGGTCGACATGGCCCACTTCGCCGGGCTGGTCGCGGCCGGCATCCATCCCAATCCCGTCGAGCACGCCGACGTCGTCACGTCGACGACGCACAAGACGCTCGCCGGGCCGCGGGCGGGCCTGGTGCTGAGCCGCGAGGAGCACGCCACCGCGATCGACAAGGCCGTCTTCCCCGGGCTCCAGGGCGGGCCGCTGTGCCACGTGGTGGCGGCCAAGGCGGTGTGTTTCAAGCTTGCCGCGACCGAGGGCTTCCGGGCCTACCAGCGCCAGATCGTGGCCAATGCGAAGGCGCTCGCGGCGACGCTCATCGACGGTGGGCTCGACCTTCTGACCGGCGGCACCGACATCCACCTGATCCAGCTCGACCTGCGCCGGACGCAGTGGTCGGGCAAGGACGCGGAGGAGCGCCTGCACGAGGTCGCGATCACCGTCAACCGCAACACCGTCCCGTTCGACGAGCGGCCGCCGACGATTGCCTCCGGCGTTCGGATCGGCACGCCCGCGGCGACGATGCGCGGCTTCGTCGAGGACGATATGCGCGAGGTGGGTGCGATCATCCTGGACACGCTCGATCCGGCCGCCGACCTGCCGGCGCTGCGCGAGCGCACACGCGAGCTGCTCGCGGGGCGGCCGCTCTACCCGGCGTTCCTCCATGGCCATCCGGTCGTCTGAGCAGCTCGTCGTCGTCGACCACCCGCTCGCGCAGCACAAGCTTGCGCTGATCCGCGACCGCACGACGACGACGCGCGACTTCCGCTGGCTCATGGGCGAGCTGGCGGCGTTCCTCTGCTACGAGGCGACGCGCGACCTGGAGCTCCAGCAGATCGACGTCGAGACGCCGCTTGAGACCGCCCGGGGGGCACAGATCTCGGGCAAGAAGCTCGGCGTCGTGGCCGTGCTGCGCGCCGGGCTCGGGATGCTCGACGCCGTGCTGGATCTGGTCCCGGTCGCCAGGGTCGGGTTCGTCGGGATCTACCGCGACGAGGCGACCCTCCAGCCGGTGGAGTACTACTGCAAGCTGCCCGGCGACCTCGACGAGCGCGACGTCCTCGTGCTCGACCCGATGCTCGCGACGGGCGGCTCGGCATCCGCCGCGCTCCGGCTCTGCAAGGATCGCGGCGCGCGCAGCATCCGGCTGCTCTCGGTCGTCGCGGCGCCGGCCGGCCTCGACCGCATCGCCGCCGACCACCCCGACGTCACCGTCTACACGGCGGCCGTCGACCGCGAGCTCAACGAGGACGGATTCATCCTGCCCGGCCTCGGCGACGCCGGCGACCGGCTGTTCGGCACGCGGTAGGGGTTACCAGGTAACGCACCAACCGGTGTGACGCGGGCGTTACGCCGCAGTTTCAGACGAACGCTCGATGGCTTCGATGACGAAACTGCGGAAGAGCGCCTGTGCCTTGGGACGATCTGGGTCGAGCATCTTGAGCCAGTCGAGGCTGAGGAAGTCGGCCGGCGGCGACAACCCCACCATCTGGCGATAGCTCGACCACTCCCATTCGTGCGGATTCCCGCAGAGCCCTGCTCGGACGGGATTCAACACGACGTATCGGGACGCCTCGAGGAGATAGTCCTCCGTCCGGAGCACCCCCGACCAGTAGCGCGCGTCGAAAAGATGGCCAACAAAGCCGTACTTGCGGTTGAACTCGCGTGCGTAGACGAAATTCAGCCGGTGCATCCCGGCCGCGATGTTGGGCTCAGGCGTCCGCAGGACGAGGTGGTAGTGGCTCGACAACAGGCAATAGACGGTGAGCTCCCACTCGAAAAGCTTCACAACCTCACCGAGCTGGCTCAGAAACGTTGTCCGGTCATCGTCGTCATGAACGATCGGGAGCTTCCGGACGCCGCGGGTCCCGACGTGGTACCAGAGTCCAGCTTCTTGAGGGCGACGGCGGCGTCGGGGGGCCATGGCACAAAGATAGGCGGCAGGGGCGCGCATGCGATTGGCACAACAGCATCGATTGCGTCACCGATGTGCAACGCTCCCAGGGGCGTTACCTGGTAACCCCAAGGGAACCGCCGCCCGCCGCCGAACCGGTACCCTGTTCGCCACGACGCCGCGATGAACTCACTGCTCGACTATCAGGCAGCTGCCGTCGGGTTTGCTGTCGCCTTCCTCCTCGTCGTGCTCCTCACGCCCGTCGTGTCGCTCGCCGCGTCGCGGGCCGGGGTGCTCGACCGGACCGACGGCGACCGGCGGATGCACCTACGGCCGCTGCCGCGCCTTGGGGGCCTCGCGATCTTCGCGGGGATCGCGATCCCGTGTGCGGCCTTCGGCTCGCAGCACGGCTTCTGGGGCGTGATGCTCGGCGCCGCGCTCATGTGCGCGCTCGGGGCCGTGGACGACGTCGTCTCCCTCCCGGCCGGAGCCAAGTTCGCCGGGCAGATCGCGATCGCCGCCGTCCCGGTCGCGCTCTCCAGCGGCAACATCTCGATCGACCACGTGACCCTGCCGCTGATCGGCGTCTTCGACCTCGGCCCCGTCGCCTACCCGGTGACCATCATCTGGATCGTCGCGATCGCCAACATCGTGAACTTCATCGACGGGATGGACGGCCTGGCCGCAGGCTTCTGCGCCATCGCCGCGATGACGTTCGCCATCCTCGCGGCCTCCCTGGGCCACGCCGACACGGCCGCGGTGGCCGCCGTCGTCGCGGGCGCCGCGATCGGCTTCCTCCGGTACAACTTCCATCCCGCGACGATCATCATGGGCGACTCCGGCTCGCTCATGCTCGGCTACCTGCTCGCGACGCTCGCCATCGAGGGCGTGCTGAAGACCGCGGCGGCCGTCTCGCTCGTTTTCCCCCTGGTCGTCCTCGCCCTGCCGATCCTCGACACCTCGTTCGTGATCCTGAAGCGCCTGAAGTACCGCCAGCCGATCTACCAGGCCGACCGCTGGCACTTCCACCACCGCTTCGCGAACATCGGCTTCTCGCAGCGCCGCACCGCGCTCACCCTCTACGCCTGGTGCATCGTGCTGTCGAGCTTCGCGCTCGCGATCCGGTTCGTGCCGCCGCACCGGCACGGGTGGAGCATCTCGTCCGTCGCCATCCTCGGCGCGCTGGGCGCGATCGCGGTGCTCTCGTCCGTCTACGTGATCTACACGCTTGAGATCCTGAAGCTCCGGCGCCTGCGCGCGCTCCGCGGCGGCCGTGCCGACGCCGCCCAGGCGTCCGCCGACCGCCCCGCGGCGTAGCCGGCGGGAACGTCACAAACTTGTCACATACTCCGGCGCATTGGCTATACTGCGCGCGCCCGCCAACCCTCGACGAGGACACGACCCACACGGCAGGGAAACCGGCAGCATCGGGAGCGACGGCCGGGATCTATCTGCTGGCGGCGCTTGCGCTTTCACGTGGGGATCGGCCTCGGAGTCGGCTGGCTGGCCGGGAATCCGGCCGTCGGCGGCGCGATCGGTGCGGCCGTGGGCGTCCCGTTCAGCTTCTACCTGGTGTACAGACGGTTCCGCGACATATGACCTCGCCACAGACGCTCGCAGCCCACAACCTCGACGCCATCGTGGCGATCCTGGCGGTCCCCGTGTTCCTGATCGCCGGCTGGCCGCTTGAGGGCTGGTTCTGGGCGACGGCGCTCTGGGCGACGAACCGCTACCTCCAGTCGGTGATCGAGCGCCGCGCCGCCCGGATGGGCGCGCTCCGAGGGGTCGGCGTCCTCGGCGCGAGCATGCTGTTTCGGCCGTGGATCGGGATGCTCGCCCTGTTTCTCATCACGAAGGACGACCGGGCGCTCGCCGTCTCCTCGACCCTGCTGTTCATCCTCCTTGTCACGATCGACATCGCGACCCGCGTCCTCACGCACAGGAACATCCGCGGGACGCTGGGAGGCCCGGCGTGATCGCTCTGGCAGCCGCGTTCAACCCCGTCGACGAGTTCACCAACTTCGTCAACCACCCGTACGTGAACCTCCCGCTCGGCCTCGACATCAACAAGGCCGTCCTCTACCTGTGGCTCTCCGCGCTCCTCGCCGTCGGCACAACCCTGCTCGTCGTTCGCCGCGGCCTCTCCCTGCGCCCCGACAGCAAGCAGACGGCAGTCGAGGTCGTCTATGAGGTCGCGGAGCAGCAGATCGCGCGTCAGGGGCTGCCCGAGGAGGGCATGCGGACCTGGTTCCCGTACGTGGCGACCGCGTTCGTGTTCGTCTGGGCGATGAACGTGGTTGGATTCGTGCCGCTCCCGGTGAGCGATGAGCACGTCGACCTGTGGGGCCTCGACATCCCGCAGTTCCAGATCTACGCGGCCACCGCGAACCTCTCGGTGACGCTGACGCTGACCCTGGTCACGATCGTCGCGAGCCACGTCGAGGGCATCCGCTACAACGGTGTCATCCCGTACTTCCGAAGCTGGGTGCCGGCCGGGACGCCCAAGGCGATGCTGGTCATCCTCATCCCCGTGGAGGTGCTGTCCCAGTTCGTACGCGTCATCTCGCTGAGCGTCCGGCTCTTCGCCAACCTTCTTGCGGGCCACCTCGTGATCGCGGTCTTCCTCGGCCTCGCCGGACTCGTCACCGGGAGCGCGATCTTCTACGTCATCCAGCCGTTCGGCCTGGCGATGGGCGTCGCGATCTATACCCTCGAAATCACGCTGATCGCGGGGCTCCAGGCCTTCATCTTCGCGACTCTGTCCGCGATCTACATCGGTGGAGCGATCCACCCCGACCACTAGGAGAACCGCATGGCTGTCGTCGACAACACCAATGCCGCCAAGGCACTCGAGCTCGGCCTCGCGACCGGCTTCGGCGCGATCGGCCCGGGCGTGGGCGTCGGCTTCATCTTCGGGAAGACCATCGAGGCCGTCGGGCGCCAGCCCGAGCTGCGCGGCCAGCTCCAGGGCCTCATGTGGCTCGGGTTCGCGCTGACCGAGGCGATCGTGTTCTATGCGCTCGCCATGGCGTTCGTGGCGTACTCGATCGTCTGAGGTTCCGCGATGCTGCTGACGCTTCTCGAAGCCTCCAAGCCGAGTCTGATCAAGCCGAATCCGGGGTTGATGTTCTGGACGCTGATCACGTTCGTGATCGTGCTCATCATCCTTCGGAGGTATGCGTTCGGGCCGATCCAGCAGATGATCGCCCTCCGCCGCGAGGCGATCACGGCCGATCTCGACGCGGCCGAGAAGGCGCGCGAGGAGGCGCAGGCGGCGCTTTCCGAGTACCGCGAGCAGCTGGCCGAGGCCCGCAGGGAGGCCGCGCGGATCGTCGAGGACGCCCGCCGCGTCGGCGAGGAGCGGCGCGCCGCCGACGTCGCCGCGCTCGAATCCGAGACGGTGCGGCTGAAGGAGCAGGCCAAGAGCGAGATCGCCGCCGAGACGCGCCAGGCGCTGGCCGACCTGAAGCAGCATGTGGCCGAGCTCACGGTGGCCGCGACCGAGAAGGTCGTACGGGCCCGCCTCGACGCAGCAGAGCAGAGGCGCCTGATCGACGACGCCCTGGCCGACGTCGACTTCGCATCCCTCGTCCCGGAAGCCGAGGACTAGTGGCCGAGCGCATCGAGCCGGCGGCCCGCGTCTACGCGGCGGCGCTCTACGACGCCGCCCGCGACGCCGGGCGCACCCGCGAGGTCGACAACGACTTCCGGGGGCTCCTCGGCGCGCTGTCCGAGAACCGGCTGCTGCTCGGGGCGCTCGCCAACCCGGCCATCCCGCGTGACGCAAAGAAGCGGGTCATCGCCCGCCTCCTGGACGAGTCGGAGCCGCTGCTCCGAAACGCCGCGCTCGTCCTGGCCGACCACGGCCGCGTCAGCCTGATCGCCGACACCGCGTTGGCCTACGCCGAGCTCGTCGCGGCCGAAGACCGCATCCTGACCGTCGAGGTGACGACGGCGGTCGCGCTCGACGACTCCCAGGTCGACGCCCTCCGCGAGCGGGTCTCAGCCGCGGTCGGCCACGAGGCCCGGATCGTGGCCACGGTCGACCCCGAGATCATCGGCGGCGTCGTCCTGAAAGCCCGGGGCGTCCTTCTGGACGCGTCTGTCCGGCGCCGGCTGGAGGACATCCGCCGGGCGCTCATCCGTACACCATTGCCCGTTGGGAGTGAAGCGTGAAGCTGCGACCAGACGAGATCTCCAACATCCTCAAGTCCGAGATCGAGCGGTACGAGGCGCAGGCCGACGTCGAGGAGGTCGGCACCGTCATCCAGATCGGCGACGGCATCGCCCGCGTCTACGGGCTCGACCGCTGCGTCGCGCTCGAGAAGCTCGAGCTCGACCACGGCGTCACCGGCCTCGCGCTGAACCTCGAGGAGGACAACGTCGCCGCCGTGCTCTTCGGCGAGTGGGACAAGATCAAGGAGGGCGACACCGTCCGCCGCACCGGCGAGGTCATGTCGATCCCCGTCGGGGATGCGATGATCGGCCGCGTCGTCGACCCGCTCGGAAACGCGCTCGACGGCGGTCCCGGCGATCGAGACGGACGAGACGCGGCCGATGGAGTTCAAGGCCCCCGGCGTGGTCGACCGCCAGCCGGTGAAGGAGCCGCTCCAGACCGGCATCAAGGCCATCGACTCGATGATCCCGATCGGCCGCGGCCAGCGCGAGCTCATCATCGGCGACCGCACGACCGGCAAGACCGCCCTCTGCATCGACACGATCTCGAACCAGAGGGGCCAGGACGTCATCTGCATCTACGTGGCGATCGGCCAGAAGGCGTCGAACGTCCGCGCGGTCGAGGCGACTCCTGCGCCAGCACGGTGCGATGGACTACACGATCATCGTCGCCGCGTCGGCCACCGAGGCGGCGCCGATCAAGTACATGGCCCCGTACGCCGGGCTGTGCGATGGGCGAGCACTTCCTCTACAACGGCCGCCACGCCCTCGTGATCTACGACGACCTCTCCAAGCACGCCGACGCCTACCGGCAGATGTCGCTCCTCGTTCGCCGGCCGCCGGGCCGCGAGGCGTACCCCGGCGACGTCTTCTACCTGCACTCGCGGCTGCTCGAGCGGGCGGCGAAGCTGTCCGATGAGCTCGGCGGTGGCTCGCTGACGGCGCTGCCGGTGATCGAGACCCAGGCCGACGACGTGTCGGCCTACATCCCGACGAACGTCATCTCGATCACCGACGGCCAGATCTTCCTGAAGTCGGACCTCTTCTACTCGGGCGTGCGCCCCGCCATCAACGCCGGCATCTCGGTGTCGCGCGTGGGCGGCAATGCCCAGCGGCGGGCGATGCGCAAGGTCGCCGGCCGCCTGCGCCTCGACCTGGCCGCCTATCGCGAGCTCGAGGCCTTCTCGCAGTTCGCCTCGGAGCTCGACGCCGCGACCCAGCGGCAGCTGTCCCGCGGCCAGCGGCTGGTCGCGACGCTGAACCAGCCCCAGTACCAGCCGTGGCCGCTCGAGGAGCAGGTCACGGCGATCTGGGCCGCGACCAACGGCTACCTCGACGACGTCCCCGTCTCGCAGGTGCCGCGCTTCCACGAGGAGCTGCGCGAGTCGCTTCGCGCCGAGGCGACCGTCCTCAAGGCGATCGTCGAGACGGGCGACCTGTCGGACGAGACCGCCGAGGCGCTCAAGAAGGCGGTGGACGGCTTCAAGGACGGCTTCTTCGTCGAGGAGGAGCACGGTCTGGCGGCGGCGGCCTCGTAGCTCTTGGCCGGCCAGCAGGACATCCGGCGGCGGATCCGGTTCGCCCAGAACGTCGAGAAGATCACCAAGGCCATGGAGCTCGTCGCGGCCTCCCGGCTGCGCCGCGCCCAGGCCCGGATCGAGGCCCTGCGCCCGTACGCCGACCGCATGCAGCAGCTCACGGTCGAGGTCGCGGCCGCGACCTCGCGGGCCCACGACCAGCCGCTCCTGGCCCGGCGCGACGTCTCGACGGTCGCCGTGGTCGCGCTCTCGGCCGACCGCGGCCTGGCCGGCGGCTTCAACGCCAACGTCGTGCGCCGCAGCCTCGAGGTGGCGGCGCACGAGCGCGCGGCCGGGGCCCAGGTCATGTGGCTCACCGTCGGCCGCCGGGGAACGGCGACGCTGCGCTTCCGCGGCCAGGAGATCGAGGCCGACTACACGGGCATGACCGACCGCCCCGCCTACTCCGACGCGCGGGCCATCGCCGAGCGCGTGGCCGACCTCTACAGGGAGGAGCGCGTCGACCGGGTCGTCATGGTCTACAACCGCTTCGTTTCCGCGCTCGCCCAGAAGCTCGAGGCGGTCGAGCTCCTGCCGGTGCCGGAGAGCCTGCTCTCGGGCGATGAGCCCGAGACGATCTCCGGCGCGTACCTGGAGGAGCCCGACGCGAGCACGATCCTCGCGCATCTTCTTCCGACCTACCTCGAGGTGACCATCTACCGCGCCCTCCTGGAGTCGACCGCGTCCGAGCACGGCGCGCGCATGACGGCGATGCGAAACGCATCCGAGAACGCGGGCGACCTGATCGACTCGTACACGCTCCAGATGAACCGCGCCCGCCAGGCCGAGATCACCCAGGAGATCCTCGAGGTCGTGGCCGGAGCCGACGCGCTCGAGTGACCCGCACACAGGAGAACAGCCGGAGAACGGGTACTATGGGCAGCATGCAGGCCCTCGAACGGCTGTGGGACCGGCCCGCCGTGCGCTGGCCGTTCGTCCTCGTCGCCGCCGTCGTCCTCTTCGCAGGCATCCGCACGGCGTACGTCCAGAGCCGGTCCACCGCCACGCACGGCCCCGTCGTGAAGGGCGGCCGGCCGCTCGGCATCGCGGCGTACGGCCAGCCGATCAAGCTGCCGCAGAAGGCGGTGGATGCCGGCAAGGCCTTCATCCACACCGCCGTCCTGCGCAAGCACCTCGGACGTGGATGGGACGTCAGCACCGCCAACGTGCACGCCGGCCTCACGCGCGCGCAGTGGATGACCGGGTCGATCCCGGTCTCCCCGTTCCCGGCGAACGCCTACGGGAGCACCGTTTACAAGGTCGAGTGGTCGCGGGCCAAGAACGTGACCCTGCTCGTGCAGATCGTCTCCGACAAGCCCGGAGTGAAGTCCGGGTACTTCTTCATCCAGATGGTGCCACACGGCAAGAGCTGGCTGGTCGACTACTTCGGCCCGCGCGGCACGAACCCGCCGATTCCCGCCTCGGAGGTGCACTAGCAATGGCGACGAGTGATCACACCACGGTCCTTCCCGGCGGGGCAGCGCTCGCCGGCAGCGCCGGAGATGTCGAGGGCGGCGCGGTCGAGGCCCGCGGCTACTGGGAGAACGCCTTCCGCCGCCTGCGCAAGGACCGGCTCGCAATCGTGAGCGCGGTGGTCATCGTCCTCTTCATCATCGTCCCCTTCATCGGCGCGCCGATCGCGGAGCGGTGGGTGGGGCACAGCCCGAACGACCTCATCTCAGGCGGCGTCGAAAACTTCGTCCCCGTGGGGCCGTTCTCGTCGGTGAGCGACGGGCACGGGGGCACGACCTACCTCGTCCTCGGCGGATCGGATCTCGTGGGCCGCGACGAGTTCCTGCGCCTCCTGGCAGGCGCGCAGGTCTCGCTCGAGGTGGGCGTGCTGTCGACGATCGTGGGCCTTGCGCTCGGCCTCGTGCTCGGGCTCATGGCCGGGTTCTACGGCGGGATCACCGACACGATCGTCTCGCGCCTCACCGAGATCGTGATGGCCTTCCCGCTCCTGCTGTTCCTCATCGCCATCTCGGCGACGCTCGGCGACCGGATCAACGACATCACCTTCGGGGGGCTTCTGAATCCGGGGGTGTTCGCGCTCACGATGGTGATCGGCCTCTTCACCTGGTTCTACCCGGCCCGCATCGTGCGGGCCCAGGTGCTGTCGCTGCGCGAGAAGGAGTTCGTCGAGGCCGCGCGCATGGTCGGGTCGAGCAACTTCCGCATCATGCGCTCGCACCTCCTGCCGCACCTGGTCGGCACGATGATCGTCTACGGCACCCTCACCGTCGCGATCAACATCCTGCTCGAGTCGACGCTGTCGTTCCTGGGCGTGGGCCTGCCGCCGCCGAACGCGAGCTGGGGGAACATGCTCGACGAGGCCACCGGGCTCTACACGATCCAGCCGTGGCTGATCGTGTGGCCGGGGCTCGCGCTGCTCGTCCTGACGCTCGCCTTCAACCTGCTCGGCGACGGCCTGCGCGACGCGCTCGACCCGCGGGCGACGCTCTAACCGATCTCTAACTTTCCGCGCGAACCCGCGTCCTAGGCGGGGAGTGCTCAAGGGGCATCGGGGCGGACGCGTCCCTGCTCGAATTCGACTCGGGAGGAACCGGATGAGGAGACGACCTGGACTGTGGCTCACGCTGGGGGCTTTCGCCGCCGGCGTCGTGCTGCTGGGGGCCGCCGGCTGCGGTGGCAACAACGACAACGGCGGCGCCGCCAGCGGAGGGAACACGAACGCCGTCCCGCCGCATCAGCAGGGCGGCACGATCAAGATCGCCCTCTCCGGCAACATCGACTACCTCGACCCGGCGCTGGCCTACTACCAGTCGACGTGGCAGATCGAGTACTCGACGTGCCTCAAGCTGACGAACTACCCGGACCTCCCGGGCGACGCCGGCCGCGTGATCAAGCCGGAGGCCGCCTCGGCGCTTCCGACCATCTCGCCCGACGGGCTCACCTACACCTACACGGTGCCCGCCGGCAAGTACAAGTTCAACACCGGCGAGCCGGTGACGGCCGCCACCTTCCAGCAGGCGCTGGAGCGCGACCTGAACCCCAAGCAGGCGTCGTACTTCGGCGCCGTGTTCCTGGCCCCGTTCATCAAGGGCGCCTCGGACTACAAGGGCAAGCCGGGCGAGCACGTCTCCGGCATCACGGTGAGCGGCGACCAGCTCACGATCCAGCTGACGCAGAAGGACGGCTCGTTCGTCCAGAAGCTGTCGACGCCGTTCGCATGCGCCATCCCGAAGGACACGCCCGTCGACCCGAAGGGCGTCCACACGATCGCCGGCGCCGGTCCGTACTACATCTCGGACTTCACGCCGAACCGCTCGATCGTGCTGAAGAAGAACCCGAACTACACGGGTGACCGGCCTGCGTACCTCGACGAGATCGACTACTCGCAGCTCACGATCGACTCGAACCAGGGCACCCTGGAGGCCAAGAACGGCCAGCTGGATTACATCAACGACGCCGTGGTTCCGGCGCAGCAGGCCCAGCTCAACGCGCAGTACGGGCCCAACGGCACCGCGGGCGGCCCGCAGCGGTTCTTCATCACCCCCGCAGCGGTCGTCTCGTATCTGGCGCTCAACACCGTCCGGCCGACGTTCAAGGACGAGCTGGTGCGCCAGGCGGTCAACTGGGCCATCAACCGCAAGGAGATCCTCCAGCCGTCGGGCTTCGGCGCCGGCGTTCCGGCGGACAAGTACCTGCCGCCGCAGATCTCCGGGAGCTCGGAGGAGCAGAGCATCTACCCGCTCGACTCCGCCGACCTCGACAAGGCCAAGGCGCTCATGCAGCAGGCGGGCGTCTCGAACGCCACAGCGGTGCTCTACACCTGCAACCAGCCGCCGTGCCCCGACCGGGCGGCGGTGATCCAGAACGAGCTGAAGCAGATCGGGATCGACGTCCAGATCAAGGAGTTCGACCGCGGCGTCCAGTTCACGAAGGAAGGCCAGAAGGGCGAGCCGTTCGACATCGCCGACGAAGGCTGGATCGCGGACTACTACGACGCGTACGACTTCATCAACATCCTGCTCAACGGGGAGAAGATCCCCGACACGGGCGGGAACAACTTCAGCTACTTCAACGATCCGACGTTCAACAAGCGAATGGACGACGCGAACCAGCTGACCGGCTCCGAGCGTGACCAGGCGTACGGCCAGCTTGCGACCGACCTCGCCAAGACGGCGGCGCCGTGGGCGTCCCGCTCGTTCGGCACGAACATCGACTTCTTCGGGCCGAAGGTCGGGTGCCAGGTGAACCAGGGCTCCTACGGATTCGCCCTGAACACCTTCTGTCTGCGCTCATAGCGAGAAGGCGGGCTCGGGCCGTACAATGCGGCCCGAGCCCGGGAATTCGCGAGGAGGGGCTTCCCGGCAGCGGCCGGGAAGCCCCGAACCGCACGAGAAGCGGGAGGACGTGGCGTGATCAGGTACATCATCCGGCGCCTGCTGTGGGCCGTCGTGCTGTTCATCTCGGTGACGCTCGCCACCTACCTGATCTTCTACATCATCCCCGTCGACCCGGCCCGCCTGGCGGCCGGCAAGGCGGCGTCTCCGCACGACGTCGAGGTCGTCGCGCACCGGCTGTATCTCGACAAGCCGATCTGGCAGCAGTACCTGCACTTCCTCGACAAGCTCGTCCTGCACCACGACCTCGGCTACTCGTATGCCAACCGCCAGGACGTGGGGACGACCGTCCTGAACGCGGCCCCCATCACCGCCTCGCTCGTGCTGGGCGCCGTGGTCGTGTGGATGCTGATCGCGGTCCCGGTCGGCGTCTACTCGGCGCTTCGGCCGCGGTCGGTCGGCGACCGGATCGCCATGACCGGCGTGCTGACCGGCATCTCGGTGCACCCGGTGTGGCTCGGCCTGATCGCCTCGTACGTGCTCGGCTACAAGCTCGACCTCTTCCCGATCCAGGGCTACTGCGCCTTCAGCGGCGCCGCGCCCGGCGAGACGTGCGGGGGGCCCGTCGACTGGCTCTACCACCTGATCGTGCCCTGGACCGTCTTCGCGATCCTCTATGCCGCCTTCTACGTCAGGATGATCCGCTCGACGGTGCTCGACACCCTGAACGAGGACTACGTGCGCACGGCGCGCGCAAAGGGGGCGCCGGAGCGGCGGGTGATCCTGCACCACGTGCTGCGAAACGCGATGCTGCCGGTCGTGACGATGCTGGGAATGGACGTGGCGCTGGCGCTCGGAGGCGCGGTGCTCCTCGAGCAGGTCTTCGGCCTGCCCGGCCTGGGCTACGTGGCGCTCCACTCGCTCTTCCAGTTCGACTACCCGATCACGCTCGGGGTGGTGGTGTTCGCCTCCATGCTGGTGATCGTGTTCAACCTGATCGTCGACCTGCTCTACGCCTGGGTCGATCCCCGGATCCGGCTCGCATAGCGCCGTCCCCGACCGTTACACTTCTGTCGCATGGCCCTGCTCGACGTCCGTGACCTGAAGACGTCCTTCAAGACCGACGACGGCATCGTCCAGGCGGTCGACGGGCTGTCGTTCTCGGTCGAGAAGGGCGAGACGCTCGCGATCGTCGGCGAGTCGGGCTGCGGGAAGAGCGTCACCTGCCTCTCGATCATGGGCCTGAACCCGCGCCAGAACACGATCACGTCCGGCGTGGCGATGTTCAAGGACCGCGACCTCCTGACGCTCCCGCAGGACGAGATGCGGAAGGTGCGAGGCGCCGAGATCTCGATGATCTTCCAGGATCCGATGACCTCGCTGAACCCGGTGCACTCGATCGGCCGGCAGCTGATCGAGGCGGTGCAGCTGCACGAGAAGGTTCCCAAGCAGGCGGCCAGGCGGCGCGCGCTCGAGATGGTGAAGGCCGTGGGCATCCCGCGCCCCGACGCCCGCCTCGACGACTATCCGCACCAGTTCTCGGGCGGGATGCGCCAGCGCGTGATGATCGCGATGTCGCTCATCAACAACCCCGACCTCCTGATCGCCGACGAGCCGACCACCGCGCTCGACGTGACGACCCAGGCCCAGATCCTGAATCTCATGAACGAGCTCCAGCGCGACTTCGGAAGCGCCATCATCCTGATCACGCACGACCTGGGTGTCGTGGCCGAGACCGCCGACAACGTGCTCGTGATGTACGCCGCCAAGGCGATCGAGCAGGGCGACTACCACGACATCTTCTACCGGCCGCGCCACCCGTACACCTGGGGCCTTCTGAGCTCGCTGCCGCGCCTGGCCCAGGGCGCCGAGCTGAAGCCGATTCCCGGCTCGCCGCCGTCGCTTCTGCGCCCGCCGCCGGGATGCCGGTTTCACCTGCGCTGCCCGTACGCGTTCGAACCGTGCAGGACCGAGGTCCCGCCGCTCGTGTCCGCCCCGGACGACGCAGAGCATCTCGACGCCTGCCATCTCGACGAGCCGGCCAAGAGGCGCGGAGCCGAGGAGATCGTCGGCCGCATGAAGGTGGGGGCCTGATGGCGGACGAGCTGCTTCGGGTCGAGAACCTCGAGAAGCACTTCCCGATCACCCGCGGAGTCATCTTCCAGAAGGAGATCGGGCGCGTGCGGGCGGTCGACGGCGTGTCGTTCTCGGTCGAGCGCGGAGAGACGCTGGGCGTCGTCGGCGAGTCCGGCTGCGGGAAGTCGACGATGGCGCGCTGCATCATGCGCCTGCTCGACGCCACGGGCGGCAAGGTGATCTTCGAGGGCCGGGACATCACGAACATCAAGGGCGCCGAGCTTCTGAAGGTGCGCCGCGAGCTCATGATGGTCTTCCAGGACCCGTACGCGTCGCTCAACGTCCGAAAGCGCGTGGGCTCGATCGTCGGCGAGGCGCTCGAGGTGCACAAGATCGGGACGCCCAAGGAGAACAAGGCGCGCGTGCAGGAGCTGCTCGACGTCGTCGGCCTGAACCCCGAGCACTACAACCGCTTCCCGCACGAGTTCTCGGGCGGCCAGCGGCAGCGGATCGGGGTCGCCCGCGCCCTTGCGATCCGCCCGAAGCTGATCGTGTGCGACGAACCGGTGTCGGCGCTCGACGTGTCGGTCCAGGCCCAGATCCTGAACCTGCTGAAGCAGCTCCAGCGCGACTTCGACCTGACCTACGTCTTCATCGCCCACGACCTCGACGTCGTCCGCCACATCTCCGACAACGTCGCCGTCATGTACCTGGGCAAGATCGTCGAGACGGCCCCCGGCCCGGCGCTCTACGAGCGTCCCCGGCATCCCTACAGCGGCGCCCTGCTCTCGGCCGTGCCGATCCCGAACCCCGACGTCGCCCGTGCACGCAAGCCGATCGTGCTCGAGGGCGACGTCCCGAGCCCGATCAACCCGCCCAGCGGCTGCCGGTTCCACCCACGCTGCCCGCGGTTCCAGCAGGGCGTCTGCGACGTGGACGAGCCGCAGCTCGAGGCCAAGGACACCGGAAGCCGGGCCGCCTGCCACTTCCCGCTCGAGACGTGGCCGATGGCCGACCTGCGGCTGCCCGCCGACCGCGTCGCCGCGGGCACATGACGCCCGGCCGATGACCCGGGCGGTGCTCCTGGCGGGGCTGCGCCGCTTCGCGGTCCTCGTCGCCGTCGCGATCGCGGTGACGGCCGTCGTCTCGGGGCTGGTCGCGGTGCTGTCCGGCCAGCCGGTGCGCCGCTCGGTGACGGTCGGGCTCTACCTGGTCGGCTCGGTCTTCGTCATGCTGGGCTTCTTCGCCGGCAACCGCCCGCCGGTACGGGCCGAAGGCGAGCACTCGGGGCTCTTCGGCGGGCTCGTGCCCCGCGGCTCGGCCCGGTGGATCACGGCCTCGGAGCGCCGCGACCAGATCTCCACCTCGGCCCTCTTCCTGACGCTCGGTCTCACGCTGCTCGCCGCCGGGGTCGCCGTGGACGGCCGCCACGCCATCACCTAACGAGAGCTCGGGTCGCGGCGTGTCACGACGGCGCGGCGGCATCGTCACGGCAGGCGTTCGGGGACTGTCCCCGTGTGAAGATTTGGAATTGGGTGGTTCGGCCCGGCCGAGCGAGGCTAACCTTTTCCCACGTGCCCGCGTCCCACTTCGAACCATGACGCTCCACCGTAACAGGGCGCGGGAGTGCGAGCGGGCGCGGGCGCTGGGCTCGCAGTCCCTCGACGGCCCGCTCTCCGACCTCGACCTGCGCAGGCTCGACGCCCATCTGGCGCAGTGCCCCGCGTGCGAGGAGGCGGTGGCCGGGATGGCCGAGCTGACGGCCCGCCTGCGGACGGCGCCCGAGCTCGTCGCGTCGGTCGCGGCGGTCCCGGTTCGGCCGGCGCGCCGGCGGGGGAGCATGGCGTTCCAGGTGGCCGGGATCGCCGCCGTCGTCGCGGCCTTCGCCGGCCTGGGGGCGCTCGTCGCATCACCGTCGGGCGGCTCGCGGGCCCCGGAGCAGCAGCGGCTCGTGGTGGCCGAGCGCGCCGACCTGCGTACGGCCCTGCTCGAAGCCCGCGTCAGCCGCATGTGGAAGCTGAACGAGCCCGCCAACGAGCCGTCGCCGCACCAGCGGGCGCTGCTCTCGTAACGGCCGGCCCGCCGGCGGCTACCGTTCAGGCATGCCGATGATCTCCGCCGTCTCGTCGCGGGTCTGACACCTCGACCACGCCGCCCGTGTGGCGGCGGCGCTCGACCGCTCCCGGCTCGATGCGGAGGTGGCCCGGGCACACCCCAGAAGGCGCTGGCGGTGGCGGCCCGGGCGTGTAACGAAGTCGGACACGATTCTCGCCGCTGAATGATACGATCCGGCTCCCGGAGCCGAATTCCTCTCCCCACGCGCGCCGCACAAGGAGTCACATTGTCCGAGAACGGCCAGTCCTCGAACGTCGGCAGGATCGTCGAGATCAAGGGCGTCGTCATCGACGCGATCTTCTCGCACGGCCTGCCCGCGATCTACAACGCTCTCGAGATCTCGCTTCCCGACGGCGGCCGGCTCGTGGCCGAGGTGCAGCAGCACCTGGGCGACGGCCGCGTGCGGGCGATCGCGATGGACGCGACCGACGGCCTGGCCCGCGGGGTCGACGTGGTCGACACCGGCGGCCCGATCACGGTGCCGGTGGGCGAGCGCACGCTCGGCCGGATCTTCAACGTGCTCGGCGAGCCGGTCGACAAGGGCGACCCGGTCGAGGAGGGCGAGCGCTGGCCGATCCACCGCGAGCCGCCGTCCTTCGAGAGCCTCAGCCCCACCACCGAGATCTTCGAGACCGGGATCAAGGTCGTCGACCTCCTGGCCCCGTACGTGAAGGGCGGCAAGGTCGGCCTCTTCGGCGGCGCCGGGGTGGGAAAGACCGTCCTGATCCTCGAGCTCATCAACAACATCGCCCAGGTGCACGGCGGCCTCTCGGTCTTCGCGGGCGTGGGCGAGCGCAGCCGCGAGGGCAACGACCTGTGGCTCGAGATGACCGAGTCGGGCGTCATCGAGAAGACAGCCCTGGTCTACGGGCAGATGAACGAGCCGCCCGGCGCCCGCCTCCGGGTCGGCCTCTCGGGCCTCACGATGGCCGAGTACTTCCGCGACGAGCGAAACCAGGACGTGCTGCTCTTCATCGACAACATCTTCCGGTTCGTGCAGGCCGGCTCCGAGGTGTCGGCGCTCCTCGGCCGCATGCCGAGCGCCGTCGGCTACCAGCCGACGCTCGCCACCGAGATGGGCCAGCTCCAGGAGCGGATCACGTCGACCTCGAAGGGCTCGATCACGTCGGTGCAGGCCATCTACGTGCCGGCCGACGACCTGACCGACCCGGCGCCGGCGGCGTCGTTCGCCCACCTCGACGCGACGACGGTGCTCTCCCGGTCGATCTCCGAGAAGGGCATCTACCCGGCCGTCGACCCGCTCGACTCGACGTCGCGCATCCTCCAGCCCGGCTCGGTCGGCGAGGAGCACTACCGCACGGCGACCCAGGTGCAGGAGGTGCTCCAGCGCTACAAGGAGCTCCAGGACATCATCGCCATCCTCGGCATGGACGAGCTCTCCGACGACGACAAGGTGGTCGTGCAGCGGGCCCGCAAGATCGAGCGCTTCCTGAGCCAGCCGTTCCATGTCGCAGAGCCATTCACCGGCACGCCCGGCAAGTACGTGAAGCTCGAGGACACGATCCGCAGCTTCCAGGAGGTGCTCGCCGGCAAGCACGACGACCTGCCCGAGCAGGCCTTCTACCTGGTCGGCCCGATCGAGGACGTCGTCGAGGCCGCCGAGAAGATGAAGACCACGGCGTAGATGCCCGACCATCCGCCCTATCCCGTCGAGCTGATCACGCCCGAGGGCATCGCCTTCCAGGGCGACGCCGAGATGCTGGTCGTGCCAGGCGCGGCGGGCGAGCTCGGCATCCTCGCGAACCACGCCCCGCTGATCTCGCTCCTGAAGCCCGGCGAGACGCGGATCCACAACGAGCAGGGCGCCGTCAAGCGCTACGCCACCGACGACGGCTACCTCCAGGTGCGCCAGAACCGGGCGGTCGTGCTGGTCGGCGAGGCCGTCGAGGCGGAGTCGATCGACGCCGGGGAGGCCGCCCGGCGCCTCGACGAGGCCCGCTCGGCCCTGGAGCGGGCCGAGGGCGGCGACGGCGACGTCTACGCCGCCCGCCGCGCGGCGGCCTTCGCCGAGGCGCTGACGAAAGTGGCCCAGCGCTGAGCCCCCGGACGGGCGGTTCAGGGGCGGCCGGACGGGGTATCCACGCGGGGGTCCAGCCGGTCCCCTGAATGACTTCGGCCGCAGTGGTCGAAGGGGGACGTGTCTATACTCTTGCGACCCCGCGCCCGTGCGCGGGCGCGCCCCAGGAGCCGATGGCAACGCAGACCCCGCCCACGCCGCCGCCGACCCGCGCCCGGCCCAAGATGACGGTTTACGGCGGCGGCCGGCCGCCGAAGAAGCGCAGGCGACGGTGGCTTCGGATCGCGCTCTGGACGTTCGGCAGCTTCTTCGTGGTGTTCCTGGCCTGCGCCGGGATCGTCGCCTACTGGCTCTACGGCGATTACAGCCGGATCACCAGCAACTCGCAGGACGTGAAGGAGGCCACGAAGGCCCTCGACAACACCCTGCCGCAGGCCGACGCGCCGGTCACCGCCCTCGTCATCGGGTCCGACCACCGCTACACCGACGGCTCCTCGCCGTCGCGGTCCGACACGTTCATGGTGGTCCGGATCGATCCCAAGCACCACATCGTCTCGATGCTCTCCTTCCCGCGCGACCTCTGGGTGGAGATCCCCGGCTTCGGCAACGACCGCATCAACGCGGCGTTCTCGGACGGCGCCCAGCTCCAGGGATCGAGCCCCACGAAGCTCGCACTCCAGACGGTCAAGAACCTGACAGGCCTCAAGATCAACTACGTGACCGTCGTCGACTTCCGCGGCTTCGCCGACCTCGTGAACAACCTGGACGGCGTCTACGTGCCGGTCGACGAGTACTACCTGCACACGAAGGCCACGAACGACGCCTCGCCGATCGGCGAGCGCTACTCGGTGATCGACGTGAAGCCCGGCTACCAGCTCCTGCACGGCGCCGACGCGCTGGCGTTCAGCCGCTACCGCCACACCGACTCCGACTTCTACCGCAACGCCCGCCAGCAGACGTTCCTGCGGGCGTTCGAGCAGCGGGCTGCGAGCCGCTTCCACGGGATCTCGCTCACCGACCTGCCCGATATCAAGAACCTGCTCGACACGATCTCGCGGAACGTCCAGATCGGGGCCAAGGGCGGCTCGCCGAGCGTGCGCACGTTCGTGAAGTACGCCACGCTGGCTCCGTCGCTGGCCGGCCATTTCGTCTCGGCGCGGCTCGAGGCGACCACGGGCATGGAGGGCACCGCCTCGGTCGTCTTTGCGACGCCGGAGGCGATCCACAAGGCGGTCTACCAGTTCACCCACCCTCAGACCCTGACCTCGCCGACCGGCCAGCTGCCGACGGGTCACCAGCCGGCGAAGCCGAAGCACGCCTTCAAGCCGGCGGTCGATCCAACGTCGGTCACGCTGGCGGTGCTGAACGGCACGACGAAGGCCGGCGAGGCGGCCTCGACCGCGACGGCGCTCGGCGGGTTCGGCTACCCGACCTCGTCGTCGAACGCCGACACCCAGGACTACACCCAGACCTGGGTCTACTACCGGTCCGGGTTCCAGGGCGCGGCGGCGGACGTGAAGAAGATCCTCGGCGTGGGGCAGACCGGGCCGCTGCCGGCCAGCTTCAGCGGCGCCTCGGCGGAGGTCGTGACCGTCCTCGGCACCGACTACGGCGGCAAGCTCGCCATCCACCCGCCCAAGAAGGCGACCAGCTCCGCCTACCCGTCGACGATCAATCCCGACAACCAGGTCTACCTCCAGGCGTTCAAGGACGCCGCCCACCGCGCTCACATCCCCGGCATGTACCCGACCGTCACCCAGTCGGCGTCCGAGTTCGTGCCCTACACGTCGACGACGCCGATCCGCTCGTACGTGATCCGCAGTTCCGGCAAGGGCTACAACTCGCTCTACGCCATGTTCCGTATGCCCGGCATCGCGGGCGCGTACTGGGGCATCGAGGAGACCGGCTTCGCCGCCGCGCCGATCCTCGCCAGCCCGGCGACCACCCGGAAGCTCGACGGCCGCGTCTACCGCTTCTACTACAACGGCCCTCACCTCCACCTGGTGGCATTCACCTACCGGCGGCGCGTCTACTGGGTCGTCAACACCCTGCTGGATGACCTGACGAACCCCGAGATGGTGGCGATCGCGCGCTCGCTCCGGCCGACCGGATGAGCTCGGCCAGGGGGAACGGAGGCGCCGTCGGGGTCGTCGGCGCCGGCTACGTCGGGCTCGTGACGGCCGCGTGCTTCGCCGACCTCGGCCATGACGTCGTCTGCTGCGACGTGAACCCCGACCGCATCGGCGCGCTCACGGCGGGGAGGGTGCCGATCTACGAGCCGGGTGTCGAGCCGCTCCTCACCCGCAACCGCTCGCGGCTCTCCTTCACGCTCGAGCTCGCCGACGTGCTCGCACGCTGCCGGGTGGTCTTCGTCTGCGTCGACACGCCGCCGACGGCGTCGGGCGACGCCGACCTGTCACGGGTGGAGGCCGTCGTGGCAGGCATCCCGCAGACCGGGACCCGGCACGTGCTCGTCATGAAGTCGACCGTCCCGGTGGGCACCGGCGAGAAGGTGCGGCTGGAGCTGCTCGCCCGCGGCCTCGACCAGATCGGGTACGTCTCGAATCCGGAGTTCCTGCGCGAGGGCCGCGCGCTGGCCGACTTCATGGAGCCCGACCGGATCGTGATCGGCGCGTTCGAGGAGGCCGACGGGCAGGCGGTGGCCGACCTCTACGCCGACATCGAGGCCACCCTCATCCGCACCGACGTCGCGTCGGCCGAGATGATCAAGTACGGCTCGAACGCCTTCCTTGCGACGAAGATCTCGTTCATCAACGAGATCGCGAACGTCTGCGAGGAGGTCGGGGCGGACGTCTCGGTCGTCGCGCACGGCATGGGCCTCGACGACCGGATCGGCCCGCATTTCCTGCGGCCGGGCATCGGCTTCGGGGGCTCCTGCTTCCCGAAGGACGTGAACGCCCTGAAGCAGCTGGCCGGGAATTCGGGATACCACTTCCAGCTCCTCACGGCCGTCATCGAGGTGAACGAGCTTCAGAAGCGGCGGGTCGTGGGGAAGCTCGAGAAGCACCTCGGGTCGCTGCGCGGCCGCCGGATCGCCATGCTGGGGCTGGCGTTCAAGGCCAACACCGACGACATGCGCGAGGCGTCGAGCCTCGTCCTCGCCGCTCGCCTCCGGGCCGAGGGCGCCGAGGTGGTCGGGTACGACCCGGTTGCGATGGGGAACGCCCGCGCGGCCCTCGGTGACGGCGTCGAGCTGGCCGGCTCGCTGGTCGAGGCGGTCACGGGCGCCGACGCTGCCGTCATCGTGACGGAGTGGGGCGAGTTCCGGCACCTCGCAACGCGCGCGGTGCGCGAGGCGATGGCGACGCCGCTCATCGTGGACGGGCGCAACCTGCTCGACCCGCGCCAGGTGCGCGCGGCCGGCTTCGCCTACGAGTCGGTCGGCCGGCCGGCCGACCCGGCCGACGTGCTGCGGCTCGCCGGGGAACGGGCGGACGCCGTCTCGTGATCGCGGTCGTCCTGGTGGGCGGCGAGGGCACGCGCCTTCGCCCCCTGACGTACACGACCCCGAAGCCGATGCTGCCGATCGCCAACCGGCCGTTCCTGGAGCATCAGGTCGAGCACCTGCGCGCGCACGGCGTCCACCGGATCGTCCTCGCCTGCGGCTACAAGCCCGACGCGATCCGCGACCACTTCGGCGACGAGCTGGAGTACGTCGTCGAGCCCGAGCCGCTCGGCACCGGCGGGGCGATCGCCTACGCCGCCCGCGAGGCGGGCGTCGGCGAGACGTTCGTGGCATGCAACGGCGACGTCCTGACCGACCTCGACCTGACGGCGCTCGTTGCCTTCCACGCCGACCGCCGCGCGAGGATGACGATCGCGCTCCATCCCGTGGACGACCCGAGCCGCTACGGCGTCGTCGCCACCGATCCCGACGGCGCGGTCACGGCGTTCATCGAGAAGCCGCCGCCGGGGACGACGCCGGTGCGCACGATCAACGCCGGCACCTACGTCGCCGAGCCGGAGGTGCTTGACCTGGTCCCGCCGGGCCGGTCGGTGTCGATCGAGTACGACGTCTTCCCGCGCCTGGTGGGTCAGGGGCTCTACGCGCTCTCCGACGAGGGTGCCTGGCGTGACATCGGGACGCCCGAGAGCTTCCTGGCGGCGAACCTGGAGCGGATGCCGCCCGGCGGGCTCATCGACCCGGCCGCCGTGGTCGATCCGAGGGCCGTCGTCGAGGGCTCCGTCGTCGGCCCCGGATGCCGGATCGAGGCCGGCGCGCACGTCCACGGATCGGTCATTCTCGCCGGAGCGCTTGTGGCGGCGGGCATCACGGTGGACAATCTGGTGGTGGGAACATCTGGAGAACCGGTGTGGTGACCTTCCAGGCCGATCCGTCGGGCATGTCCGACGCCATCGCCGGGATGGCCGAGCAGTTGCGGGCCGGCGAGCGCACGGGCGCGGACGCCGGCATGGAGCTGGGGCTCCCGGCCGCGGTCGTCATGGCCGGAATGGGCGGCTCGGCCATGGGCGGCGAGCTCCTGCGGGCGCTGGTCGCCGCCGACTGCCCCGTGCCGATCACCCGCGTGCGCGGCTTCGGCGTCCCGGCCTGGGCCGGCCCCGGCACCCTCGTCGTCTGCACGAGCTACTCGGGCGACACCGCCGAGACGCTCGCGTGCGCCCGCCAGGCCCACGCCCAGGGCGCGGCGCTCCTGGGCGTTGCCTCCGGCGGCGAGCTGGCCCGGCTGTCCGACGAGCTCGGCTTCCCGTGCGCCCTCGTCCCCGGCGGGATGCAGCCGCGGGCGGCGCTCGGCTACCTGTTCGGCGCGATGGCGGGCGCGTTCGCCGCGTGCGGCCTCTCGCCCGACGGGATCGCCGAGGAGTGCGCGCAGGGCGTCGAGGCGTGCGACCGCGACGCGGCCGCCGAGCTGGGCAGGCGGCTGGCCGGCAGCGTGCCGCTCGTGTACGGCGCCGGCCCGCTGGGCGCCGTGGCCTACCGCTGGAAGACCCAGTTCAACGAGAACGCCAAGATGCACGCCTTCAGCCACGCCTTCCCCGAGCTCGGCCACAACGAGATCGTGGGCTGGGAGGGCGCCGCCGGTCGCGGGTTCTCCATCGTCGCGCTTCGCGACGCCGACGAGCCGGCCGAGATCCGGCGCCGCATCGACGTCACGCTCGACGTCGCCCGCCCGCACGCGTCCGTCGTCGCGGCGGTGGAGGGGCACGGCATCTCCCGCACGGCGCGGGCCTTCGGCCTGGTCGCGACCGGCGACTGGGTGACGTATCACGCCGCCCTGGCCCGCGGGGTCGACCCGACGCCGGTCGATGCGATCACGGCGCTCAAGCAGGCGCTGTCCGAGTAGCCGGCGCCCATTGACGTCGTAGCGCACGCACGCTATATATAGCCTGTATGCAATACGACGACCTGCTGGCAGACGTCCGCGCCGCCCTGACTGAAGGCCGGCTCCGCGAGGCCGACGTGCGCCGGCTTCTGGCCGGCGCCGACCGGGCCGAGCGGCCGCGGCCGGCGGGCCTCCTTCGGGCGGCGGGCGCCGTCGTCGTCCTGCTCGGCCTCGGGCTGCTCTTCGGCGTCGGCTACGACAGCTACCCGTACGCGGTTCAGCTCGCCGGGCCGTTCGCCTTCCCGGCCGCCGCGCTCGCGGCCGCCGTCGTCCTTCACCGCCGCGGCGCGCGCAGGTGGGAGGTCGAGCTGGCCGGGATCGTCGGCTACACGGCGCTCGGGCTGGCGTATCTGGCCGCCGGGGCGGCCGCTGACGCCGGGGCCGGTTACGGGCTCGTCGCAAGCGCGTCGGCCGTGGCGATCGTCGCGGCGATGCACGCCGCCGTGCGGCTCGTGCGGCTGACGTCGTGGGGGCTCTCCGCGTCGCTGGTCGCGTTCACGAGCTTCGCGTCCGACCTGGCGGGCGTCCTCGACGGGGACACCGCCTCGTGGCTGCTCGCGGCGCAGTTCGCCGTCGCGCTGGGCGCGGGCGTCCTGCTCGCACGCCGCAACCGCGAGGCCGCCGCCAGCGCGCTTCGGACGGCGGCGCTGCTGGCGCCGGCCGCCTGCATGTTGGGCATCGGGGACGGCGGCTTCGGGTCGTTCGGCCTCTGGCACCTGGCGCTGACGGCGGCCGTCGCGGCGACGCTCCTGGCGGCGGCGGCGCTCGACCTGCCCGGGCTGATGTGGATCGGGGCGGCCGACGGCGTCCTCTGGATCGGAGCGATCGCGGCGGTGGCCGGCCGGCAGGCCGGCTGGGCGTTTGCCGTGATCCTCGCGGGCGCCGCGCTGGTCGGGCTGGCGGCCCTCGTCTCGCGGCTCCGGCCGGGGGTGGCGGCCGGCGGCGCACGGCTATAGTGGCGCCCGTGAGCACGACGGTCCCGTCGGATATTCGCGACGCCGGCCTCGCGCCCGAGGGCGTCATGCGCGTTGAGTGGGCCGACCGGCAGATGCCGGTCCTGGCCGCCATCCGCGAGCGCTTCGGGGCCGAGAAGCCGCTCGCCGGCCTGCGCGTCGCGGCGTGCCTTCACGTCACGTCCGAGACGGCCAACCTGGCCCGGACGCTGAAGGCGGGCGGTGCCGACGTGCTCCTGTGCGCGTCGAATCCGCTCTCGACCCAGGACGAGGTCGCCGCGGCGCTGGTCGCCGAGTACGGCATCGCGGTCTACGCCGTCCACGGCGAGCCGAACGACGTCTACTACAGCCACATCGCGGCCGCCGTCGACCATCACCCGCACATCACGATGGACGACGGCTGCGACGTCGTCTCGACGCTGCACAAGGATCACCGGGACATGCTCGGCGATGTCCTGGCCGGCACCGAGGAGACGACGACCGGGGTCATCCGCCTGCGGGCGATGGAACGGGCCGGCGCGCTCGGCTTCCCGATCGTCGCGGTGAACGAGGCCAACACCAAGCATTTCTTCGACAACCGCTACGGCACCGGCCAGTCGACCATGGACGGCATCATCCGGGCGACGAACATCCTGATCGCCGGCCGGACGTTCGTGGTGTGCGGTTACGGCTGGTGCGGCCGCGGGCTCGCCGACCGGGCCCGCGGGCTCGGGGCGCACGTCATCGTCGTCGAGGTCGATCCGCTGGCGGCGCTCCAGGCGGTCATGGACGGGTTCCGGGTGGCGCCCATCGCCGAGGCGGCGAAGCTGGGGGACATCTTCGTCACCGCCACGGGCAACAAGCACGTCATCCGGCGCGAGCACTTCGAGGTCATGCGGGAGGGGGCCGTGCTCGCGAACACCGGCCACTTCGACGTTGAGGTCGACATCCCGGCGCTGCGCGACCTGGCGGTCTCGACGGCCGTCGCCCGCCCCCACGTCGAGCGGTTCGAGATGCCCGACGGGCGCAGCCTCTACCTGCTCGCCGAGGGGCGGCTCGTGAACCTGGCCGCCGCGGAGGGGCACCCGGCGTCGGTCATGGACATGAGCTTCGCCAACCAGGCCCTCTCCGCCGAGTACGTCGCCGCGAACCACTCCGACCTGGAGCCGCGCGTCTACACGGTGCCGCGCGAGATCGACGACGAGGTGGCGCGGCTCAAGCTCGAGAGCATGGCGTTCGCCATCGACGAGCTGACCGACGAGCAGCGCCGCTACATGGACACCTGGGACGAGGGCACGTAGTCCGCCCGCAGCGCCCGTGCCCGTCGCCACCGACCTCCTGAGCCCGCACGCGATCCTGCGCATCGAGGACGACGCGGTCGTCATGCTCGACCAGCGCCGCCTGCCGCAGGAGGTCGTGGAGCTGCGGCTCACCGCGTGGCAGGACGTGGCCGAGGCCATCCGCGAGATGGCCGTCCGCGGCGCTCCCGCCATCGGCGTCGCCGCCGCCTACGGGATGGCGCTGGCGGCCGCCAGGAGCACCGCCGGGAGCGTCGAGGTGCTGCGCGAGGACGTGGCGCGGGCCGGCACGGGCCTCGCGGCCGCGCGGCCCACCGCCGTGAACCTCCCGTGGGCCGTCGCCCGGATGGACGAGGAGGCCGCCCGTCCGCACGCCGACCCGGCGGCGCTGCGTGAGGCGCTGCGGGCGAAGGCCGAGGCGATCCACGCCGGCGAGGTCGACCGCTGCATGCGGATCGGCGAGCACGGCGCGGGCCTCCTTCGGGCCGGCGCGCAGGTGCTGACCCACTGCAACGCCGGCGCCCTCGCGACCGGCGGCTTCGGCACGGCGCTCGGGGTGATCAGGGCCGCGCACCGGCGGGATCCGAGCCTGCACGTCTGGGTCGACGAGACGCGGCCCCTGCTCCAGGGCGCCCGCCTGACCGCGTGGGAGCTTCAGCAGGAGGAGATCCCGGCCACGCTCATCACCGACTCGACCGCCGCGTGGCTCATGGCCGAGCGCAAGGTCGACGCGGTCGTGACCGGCGCCGACCGCATCGCCCGAAACGGCGACACCGCCAACAAGATCGGGACGTACGGCCTGGCCGTTCTGGCCCGCGCGCACGGACTGCCGTTCTACGTCGCCGCGCCGACGTCGACGGTCGATGCCGCGATCGAGCGCGGGCGCGACATCCCCATCGAGCACCGCCGCGCCGACGAGGTGGCGGCGGGAGCGGCGGGCGGCGTCGGCGTCTACAACCCGGCCTTCGACGTGACGCCGGCCGAGTTCGTGAGCGCCATCGTCACCGAGCACGGCGTGCACCGGCCGCCGTACCTGTTCACCTGACCGGGCCGGACGTCACGGAGCTGCGCGCGCTGCTTCTGCCCCACGGCCAGGAGCAGATCCTGCGCTTCTGGGACGAGCTCGGCGACGCTGAGAGGGCGCAGCTCGCGGGGGAGGCGAGGGAGCTCGACCTCGACCTCGTCGACGATCTGGTTGCGAGCCTGCTCGGCGGCCGGGAGGAGGCTCCTGACCTCGGCGACATCCGGGCGCCCGAGGTGGTGCGGCCCGCCGCCGAGGACGTGCTCACCGGCCGCGGCATGCTCGCCGCCGGCCAGGTGGCGGTCGTGATCGTGGCCGGCGGGCAGGGGACGCGGCTGGGATTCGACGGCCCGAAGGGCTGCTTCCCGATCGGTCCGGTGAGCGACCGGTCGCTGTTCCAGATCCATTGCGAGAAGGTGGTGGCGCTCGGCCGCCGGCACGGCGCGAGCGTGCCCCTCTACGTGATGACGAGCCCGCAGAACCACGCCGAGACGGCGGCGTTCTTCGCCGAGCACGACTCGTTCGGCGTCGAGCGGCTGCGACTCTTCGTACAGGGCGAGATGCCGGCCGTGGACCGCCGGAGCGGCAGGATCCTGCTCGCCGAACGCGGCCGCGTCGCCCTCTCGCCCGACGGCCACGGCGGCACGATCCGAGCGCTCGATCGCAGCGGCGCGCTGGCCGAGATGGCCGAGCACGGGATCACGACCATCTTCTACCTCCAGGTCGACAACCCGCTGATCGCGATCGGCGATCCGGGCTTCCTCGGCGCCCATCGCCGGGCCGGGGCCGAGATCTCGTCGAAGGTCGTGCGGAAGACCGACCCCGCCGAGAAGGTGGGCCTCGTCGTCGTCCGCGGCGGTCGCGAGGAGATGATCGAGTACTCCGACCTGCCGGACGAGCTGGCGGAGCGGCGGGCGCGCGGCGGCGGGCTCGAGCTCTGGGCCGGGTCGATCGCGCACCACCTGATCGAGCTGCGCTTCGCGGCCCGGCTGGCGGAGGGCGGCGGCCGGCTGCCGTTTCACCGCGCGCTGAAGCCCGTGCCGTACGTGGACGAGCAGGGCGTCGTTGTCGACCCGGCCGAGCCGAACGCGATCAAGTTCGAGCAGTTCATCTTCGACGCGATCCCGCTCGCGGAGCGCTCGCTGGTGGTCGAGACCGATCGCGAGACCGAGTTCGAGCCGCTCAAGAACGCCTCCGGCCCCGCATCGCCCGACACGGTGCGCGTCCGGCTCTCGGCCCTCTACGCCGGCTGGCTGGAGGAGGCCGGCTTGACGGTGCCGCGGGGGGCGGACGGCCTGCCCGTGCATCCCATCGAGATCAGCCCGCTTCGGGCGCTCGACGCGGGCGACCTGCGCGGGCGGGTCGATCCGGGCCTCGACGTGACGGGGCCCGTGCTCCTCTCCTGACCGGCTCGGCACGCGCCGCCGCCCACGCGTGACAGGCCATCTGGCAGCGTGGGCCGGTGCGGTTCCTGCTCGACGTCCTGCTTCCGCCGCGGTGCGCGCTCTGTCCTTCGGCGGACGAGCCGCTGTGCGGGCCGTGCCTGGCGCGGCTGCCCTTCCTGACGGGGCCCTCGTGCGCCCGCTGCGGGCGTCCGACGGTGCTGCCGGTCGACGACTGCCGCGAGTGCGCCGGCCGCCGGCTCGCCTTTCGGCGGGCGGGCGCGGCGGTGGCCTACGAGGACGGCGGGCGCGAGCTGGTCGGGCAGCTCAAGAGCGGTCGCCGGCGCGCGCTGGCCGTCCCGGCGGGCGCGCTTGTCGCAACCGTGCTCGACCCGGGCGAGTGCGAGGCGGTCTGCTGGGTCCCGGGCGACCGCTGGCGGACGATCCGGCGCGGCTGCCACCCCGCCGAGCTCCTCGCGCGCGAGGTCGCGCGGCGGTGGGGCCTTCCGGCGGTCGACCTGCTCGAGCCGGCCCGGCTGCGGCGGCCGCAGCGGGGGCTCGACACCGCCGCCCGGAGACGGAACGTGCGCGGTGCGTTCCGGGTGCGGCGCGCGGCCGCGGTGCCCGCCACGGTCGCCCTGGTCGACGACGTCTACACGACGGGGGCCACGCTCGACGCCTGCGCCCGGGCCCTGCGCGACGGTGGGGCGGGGGCGGTCGAGGGCTTCACGCTGGCCCGCGCGATCCGCTGGTGAGCGACTATGGTTCGGGAGCATCCGAACCGCCGGGAGGCGCCCATGAAGCTTCAGGTGAAGGGCAGAAACGTGGACGTCACCGATTCCCTGTTCTCCCATGCCGAGCGCAAGCTGGGCAAGCTTGCGAAACACCTTTCCGACGAGAGCCGGTGCGAGCTCGAGCTCGCGGTCGAGCACAATCCCTCGATCAACGAACGCCAGGTGGCCGAGGCGACCGTCTGGACGAAGGGCCCGATCCTGCGCGCGCGCGAGAGCTCGACCGACATGTACGCCTCCATTGACCAGGTCGCCGACAAGCTCGAGCGGCAGGTGAAGCGCTACCGCGAGCGGCGCACACGGAAGGGCGCTCAGCACATCGCCGTCCATCACGCACCGCCGCCGACGGAGCCCGCGGCGCTGCCCGACGAGGAGTCCGCGGTGATCGTCAAGACCAAGCAGTTCAACATGAAGCCGATGCCTCCCGAGGAGGCCATGCTCCAACTGGAGCTGATCGGGCACGACTTCTTCGTCTTCGTGAACGCCGAGTCCGAGGACGTGAACGTGATCTACAAGCGTCGCGACGGCAACTACGGGCTGATCGAGCCCTCGCGGAACGGCGAGGGCTGACGGCGCTCGGCGCCTAGAAGAACTTCGCGAGCGGGCGGACCTGGGCGGCGTTGCCCAGATGGCGCAGGCGGAAGCCGTCTTCGATGGTGCGAAGGAGCGAGTACGCCGTACGCGGCTTCGTGAGGCGCACGTGCTTCGGGCCCCCGTGCACGATGGCGACGAACGGCTGGTGGCCGCCCGTGATCCCGGGCATGCAGCAGCCCGAGTGGTCGGCCTTCGCGGCCTCGTCCCAGGTGATGAAGATCGCGCCGTGGTGGCGGTAGCCGCGTGTGGCCATGACCCGCGGGATCCACTTCTGGAGCCACCTGTCGCCGTCGCTCTCGCTCACTTCCATGTTGTGCCGCTCGCCCGCGACCACGACGCTCAGTGCCGGTGGCCTGCGGAGGCTGCTGCGGAAGGCGCGGAATGAGAGGATGTGGCCGCGCTGCTTCGGCTTCGACGTGATCGCCCGGAAGTAGATGAACGGGTTGTGGTGCTGCGTGTAGGTGCCGACGTCGCCACCCGTGTAGCCGCGCTCCGGGAGGCCCTCGAAGTACCCGCGCCACCTGAGGCCGTTCCGGGCGAGCTGGCTCGTCACCGTCTTCCCCGGGATCCCGCGCTCGCAGGAGTTGTTGGTACACCCATGCGTTCCGCCGGAGATCATCGCGAGGTAGTTCGGCAGGCTCGGGTGCCTCACCGCCCACATCCTCGTCGCCATCCCGTGCCGCCGTGCGAGCCGGCTCACGTAGGGGGCGTTCGGGTTGCCGATGACCTGGTCGTAGCTGTGGTTCTCCATGACGAAGACCCACACGTGCTTCAGCCGCGGCACGCGCGCCGCATCCGCCTGCGGCGTCGCGACCGCGGCGAACATCAGGAGCGCGGCGACGACCGCGAGTGGGGGGCGGGTCCACTTCACTGGTTACGGGAGTCTGACCAGCCTTCGTGAGGGGCGTGTGAGGGCCTCGTGAGGATTTCGCGCCTGGATGGAGCTGGAAGGCTGCGGGCACCGATGGTCGTGTGCCGCGGTGCTCTGCCGGCTCGCGGCCGGCTGCGGAGGCGGCGCAGCGAGCTCAGGGCGGCTCTTCAGCAACGGCACGTGGAGCTTCGGTGGAGGCCGCTCCACGCAGCGCTTCCGGAACGGGCTATCCCTTGACTCCCGCAAGCTCTGTGGGTGAGCGCGGCGAGGTATGCCGCGGCCACGGCGCTCGCGAGCAGGAGCACCGAGGTTCCGGTCGCCGCGGCGACGGGGCCGATGAGGAGATAGCCGATCGTCAATGCAGCGAGCGCAACGGTGCTGCGAAGGGCGGTCGCTGTGGTCTGAGAATCTCCCGTCCCCACGAGCCGTTCGGCCTCCACTTAACGCGGCATCCCCCGTCGTCGGGTCACTTTGGGATGCCGACAGCCACGCAGAGGCCGCGATCCATCCGGCGTGCGTCCTCCGCGATTTCCAGCAACCGCATCCGCCGCCCGAACCCTCAGCTCAAGAAAATCGCTCAAAGCAGGGGGTTCTCCGAGTAGTGGGGTCAAGGAGACGGCCCATGTTCCGGATCCAGCCGTGGGGTCGGATCGTCGTCTTCTGTACGCGCCCGATACGTCGTGCCGCGTTCAGGCTCTCGGCGGCAGCCACGGGGAGTCCGCGTTCGTCCAAACGGTCGTGCGGCGGGTCGCGTCACCGCCGGCTCTGGTCCCGATCGAGCACCAAACGTCGCCCATCGATCTGCCGGGCTCCCGGGCACCCCAACGCATGTTCATGATGCAGCTCTCGGTTGCGACCGAGGCGATCGCATTCGCTCGCTGGCACGTGTCTGGATTCCGTTCAACCGTCCCGCGCGGCTGCGAGACGGCGACGACGGCTGTCGTCCTCACGCCCCGAGCGTAGCGCTCACTTCGGCAATCCGCCTTGGCCAGGCGCGCCTCGCCCGGGCGGCCGCCGGCCGAGCTATCGCTCGGCTCGGCCGGCGGCCTGGCGCTCTTCGTCGCCGCCTGCCTGGATCGACCACTTGGCCCTGCTGCGCGGTGTCAATTCCCTTGCTCCACACACCCGCAACACCCCGTGACCCACCCGCGACATTTTGCCTGCCACACTCGCCCCGTGCCCTCTACCCCGCCCAACGATCGCTATCTCCCGACGCTCTACAAGGCGCGCCGGGTCCCCACGAAGCAGGCCGTGTGCGCGATCTGCGCGGAGCGGACGAGGGGCCGGACGCAGGAGTTGAACATGGGCTACGGCGTCACGGTGTGGCTCTGCGCAGGCCACGCATCGTACGAGTTCCAGACCCAGCGGAGCGGCCGCGACCTCGTCCTGACGCTCCAGCGGCTCTGGCGGGCGCACGGGTGCCTGACTGCCGCCCGGCACAAGGCGCTGCGGGCGCACCTGACCGCCCTGGAGGGCCCGAACGCCCGTCCCCGGCCCGGCAGCTACAGCTGGCCGACGCTGCGGGACGAGGCCGAGCACCTCTTCGCCGCCGGCAGGCAGCCGCACACGGTGATCGCGGCCCTCCGCGCCCGCCATGCCGCCGATACGGCCCGGGCGCCCAGCGTCCGTACGATGCGGCGCTGGTGCGCCGAGCGCCGCTGGCTCGCCCGGCCCCCGTAGCACCCGAGCCTCGTTCGATACCATCCAACGGCATGAGCGTCTTCCAGAAGATCCTGCGTGCGGGAGAGGGTCGTACCCTCAAGCGCCTGCATGAGCGCGTCGAGGAGATCAACGCCCTCGAGGACGAGATCGCGGCCCTCTCCGACGACGCGCTGCGCGCGAAGACGGAGGAGTTCCGCGGCCGCTTCGACCAGGGCGAGGATCTCGACGATCTGCTGCCGGAGGCGTTCGCGTGCGTGCGCGAGGCGGCCAAGCGCACGGTCGGCATGCGCCCCTTCGACGTCCAGCTGATCGGCGGCATGGTGCTGCACGAGGGCCGCATCGCCGAGATGAAGACCGGCGAGGGAAAGACGCTCGTCGCCACGCTCCCGCTCTACCTGAACGCGCTCGCGGGCGTGAACGTCCACCTCGTGACGGTGAACGACTACCTCGCCAAGCGCGACGCCGAGTGGATGGGCCCGGTCTACAACGCCCTCGGGATGACGGTCGGCGTGATCCAGGCCGAGATGGCCGACGACTTCGAGCAGACCAACCGGCGCGCCGCCTACATGTGCGACATCACCTACGGCACGAACTCCGAGTTCGGCTTCGACTACCTGCGCGACAACATGGCCGTCGAGCTGACCCAGACCGTCCAGCGCGGCCACTGGTACGCGATCGTCGACGAGGTCGACTCGATCCTGATCGACGAGGCCCGAACGCCGCTCATCATCTCGGGCCAGCCCGAGCAGGCGGCCGACACCTATTACGCCTTCGCGGATGCCGTCCGCGACCTCGAGCCCGGCGTCGACTACGAGGTCGACGAGAAGTTCCACACCGCCGCTCCGACCGAGGAGGGCGTCGACAAGGTCGAGAAGGCGATCGGCGTCGAGAACCTCTACGCGCCCGAGAACGGCCAGCTCGTGAACCACCTGATCCAGGCGATCAAGGCCAAGGAGCTCTACAAGCGCGACGACGAGTACGTGATCATGGACGGCGAGGTCAAGATCGTCGACGAGTTCACCGGCCGCATCATGGAGGGCCGGCGCTGGTCGGAGGGCCTGCACCAGGCCGTCGAGGCCAAGGAGGGCGTGCGGATCCAGGAGGAGAACGTCACCGTCGCCACCGTGACGATCCAGAACTACTTTCGCATGTACGAGAAGCTCGCCGGCATGACCGGCACCGCGCTCACCGAGGCCAACGAGTTCCACGAGATCTACGGCCTCGAGGTCGTCCCGATCCCGACCCACCGGCCGATGGTGCGCGCCGACCAGAACGACCAGATCTACCGCACCAAGGACGAGAAGTTCGCGGCCGTCGTCGAGGACCTCGTCGAGCGCCACTCGACCGGCCAGCCGGTGCTGGTCGGCACGATCTCGGTCGAGGTGTCGGAGCACCTGTCGAAGCTGCTCGATCGCAAGGGGATCCCACACGAGGTCCTGAACGCCAAGAACCACGAGCGCGAGGCGGCGATCATCGAGAACGCCGGCCAGCGGGGCGCCGTCACGATTGCGACCAACATGGCGGGCCGCGGCGTCGACATCAAGCTCGCCGGCGGCGTCCCGGAGCTCGGCGGCCTCTACGTGCTCGGCACCGAGCGGCACGAGTCGCGCCGGATCGACAACCAGCTCCGCGGGCGCTCGGGCCGCCAGGGCGACCCCGGCGAGTCGCGCTTCTACCTCTCAGCCCAGGACGAGGTCATCCGCCTCTTCGCCGGCGAGCGCATCTACAAGATCCTCGACTCGCGCTTCGGGCCTCCCGACGGCGAGCCCATCGAGGCCAAGATGCTCACGAGCCGCATCGAGGGCGCCCAGAAGAAGGTCGAGGAGTTCCACTTCGTGAACCGCAAGAACGTCGTCAAGTACGACGACGTCATGAACGAGCAGCGAAAACAGGTCTACGCGACCCGGCGCGACATCCTCGAGGGCGGCGACATGCGCGACATCATCGTCGAGGGCTCCGAGGAGCAGGCCGGCTGGATCGAGCAGGTGATCGAGGCCGCCGTGGCGGCCCACACCGAGGGTGAGTTTGCCGAGGACTGGGACTGGGAGGGCATGTGGGTCGCGCTCCACTCGCTCTACCCGATGCGCCTCGGCCTGAACGAGATCGACCGCGAGAAGATCACCCGCGAGGAGCTGCTCGACCGCGTCTTCGACGACGCCGCCGGCTACTACGAGGAGCGCGAGCAGGAGTGGGGGGCGGAGCTGGCGAGGAGCGTCGAGCGGTTCATCACGCTCCAGGTGCTCGACGCCCGCTGGCGCGAGCATCTCGACAACGTCGACTACCTGCGCCAGGGGATCGGCCTTCGCGGCTACGCCCAGAAGGACCCGCTCGTCGAGTACAAGATCGAGGCCGAGACGATGTTCGGCGAGATGGACATGCTCGTGAAGCAGGAGGTGGTGCGGTTCCTGATGCACGCCGAGGTGCAGGTCGAGGAGACGCCCCAGTTCGAGCACGAGCAGCGCCAGCAGAGCTTCGACTACCTGCATGCCGACGCGCAGACGCTCGAGGCGATCGCCGCCGGGCAGGGCGGCGAGGAGATCGAGGAGCCCGAGCCGAACGGCTTCCCGGTCGTCGAGCAGCGCCACGTCGACCCGGAGCGCGCGGTCGGTCGCAACGACCCCTGCTGGTGCGGCTCCGGCAAGAAGTACAAGCGGTGCCATGGCGCATAGCGTCGAGGGCATCGAGCCGCGGTCGTTTGACGAGCTGCGCGCGGCGGTCGAGGAGTTGAGGGCCCAGCTGCTCTGGGTCCGTGAGTACCTTTGACCCGGATCAGCTTGCGTCGCGCCGGGCCGAGCTCGAACGCGAGACGCTCGCGGAGGGCTTCTGGGATGACCAGCGCCGGGCGGCGCGCACGTCGGCGGAGCTTCACCGCACCCAGGCCAAGCTCGACACGTACGACCGCCTGAGCTCCGAGGCCGGCGAGCTCGACACCATGCTCGAGATGGCCGAGGAGGACGCCGAGTGGCGGACCGAGCTCGAGCGCGCGCTCACGAGCCTCGACCGCGACCTGCGAAAGCTCCAGGAGGAGGCGCTCTTCACCGGCGAGTACGACTCGGGCCCGGCCGTCGTCAGCGTGCACGCCGGCGCGGGCGGCACCGACAGCCAGGACTGGGCCGAGATACTGCTTCGCATGTACCTGCGCTGGGCCGAGGCGCGAGGTATGAAGGCCCAGCTGCTCGAGGCGACGCCGGGTGAGGAGGCGGGGCTCAAGAGCGCCACGTTCACCCTCACCGGCGACAACGCCTACGGGATCATGCAGGCCGAGAAGGGCGTGCACCGGCTCGTCCGGCTCTCGCCGTTCGACTCGGCCCACCGCCGGCACACGTCGTTCGCCCAGGTCGAGGTGTCGCCGCTGGTCGACGACGACGTCCCCGTCGAGATCGACGAGGCCGACCTGCGCATCGACACGTACCGCTCGCAGGGGGCCGGCGGCCAGCACGTGAACAAGACCGACTCGGCGGTGCGGATCACGCACCTTCCGACCGGCATCGTCGTCCAGTGTCAGAACGAGCGCTCGCAGCTTCAGAACAAGGCCCAGGCGATGCGCATCCTCACCTCCCGCCTGATCGAGCGCGAGCGCGAGGAGCGCGAGCGGACGCTGGCGGCCGAGCGCGGCGAGGCGCAGGACATCTCGTTCGGATCGCAAATCCGCTCCTACGTGCTCCATCCCTACACGATGGTGAACGACCACCGTACGAACCTGAAGATCGGAAACGCCCAGGGCGTCCTCGACGGCGACCTGGACGAGCTGGTCCACGCCGAGCTCCTGCGCCGGGCGGCGGCGGGCTAGAACATGATGTCGTTTGCGCCTGTCCGAGCCGACCGTTACCCTGAAACGCGGGGAACCGCCTGTCTGCGCGCCCCCACCCGCCCATGAGCGACGAGACCGAACTCCAGCAGGCCGTCGTGGCCGTGCCCGCGCCCACAATCGATGCCGCGCCGGCTCCCCGGCCGCGGAGCCTCGCCGACCCGGCTCCGGCCGCGCTGGCGATGATCATCCTCGACGGCGTCACGAAGACCTACGAGCCGGCGATCGTCGGCCTCGACGACGTCTCGGTGCAGATCGACAAGGGCGAGTTCGTGTTCCTCGTCGGCCCGTCCGGGTCGGGCAAGTCGACCTTCATCAAGCTGCTCCTGAAGGAGATCGAGGTGACGTCGGGCAACCTGATCGTGGGCGGCAAGTCGCTCCCGAAGCTGAAGCGCTCGAAGGTGCCGACGCTGCGGCGGAACATCGGCTGCGTGTTCCAGGACTTCAAGCTGCTCCCCAACCGCAGCGTCTACCAGAACGTGGCCTACGCGCTCCAGGTGCAGGGCAAGTCGCGCACCGAGATCCGGAAGAAGGTGCCCGACATCATCGGGCTGGTCGGCCTGGCCGACAAGAGCGACCGCTTCCCGCACGAGCTCTCGGGCGGCGAGCAGCAGCGCGTGTCGGTGGCGCGCGCGTTCGTGAACCATCCGCCGCTCCTGATCGCCGACGAGCCGACCGGGAACCTCGACCCCGACACGTCGGTCGGGATCATGCAGCTCCTCTATCGCATCAACCGTGCCGGCACCACGGTCGTCATGGCGACGCACGACCGCGAGATGGTCGACAAGATGCGCCGCCGGGTCATCCAGCTCGAGGACGGCAAGGTCGTCCGCGACGACCGCCGGGGCGGGTACGAGGGATGAGGTGGCGCTTCTTCGTCTCGGAGGCGCTGAACTCGATCCGCGGGAACGCGGCGACGACCCTGGCCGCCACCGTGACCGTCCTCATCGTGACCTTCCTCATGGGCATCTTCGTGACCACCGGCTGGTGGGTCTACCACTACGCCGTCGAGAAGCGAAACGAGGTGACGGTCAAGCTCTACCTGCCGCCCGAGTACGCCAGCTCGGCCGACAAGCGCGGCGAGATCGCAAACCAGGTGCGCGACCTGCCGTACGTGAAGAGCTTCGCGTACGTCTCGCCCGACAAGGCGGCGCAGTCGCTCTCGCCGTCGGCGCGCGCGGCGATCAAGGCGCTCGGCTTCAACCCGCTCCCGCCGGCCTTCTACGTGAAGCTCACCGACCCCGAGAAGGCCTCGGTGACCGCCGCGGCGGCGCTCAAGATCGACGCGATCAAGAACTGCGGGACGCCCGGCCGCTGCGTCACCTACGGCAAGCGCATCACCGACCAGGTGCTGACGACGCTGAAGTACATCCTGATCTTCGTCGGCGGCCTGGCGCTGCTGCTCGGGATCGCGGCGATCGTCCTCATCCAGAACACGATCCGGCTCTCGATCTTCTCCCGCCGCCGCGAGATCGAGGTCATGAAGCTCGTGGGGGCGACCAACAGCTTCGTCCGGCTGCCGTTCATGCTCGAGGGCATGCTGACGGGCCTTCTCGGCGCGCTGGGTGCGCTGCTCATGCTCGGCATCGTCTACTTCGCGCTGGACGGCTACAACGACGGCCTCACCGACCCGGTGCGGCTGGTCGGGATCCCGCAGCTGATGGGGATGCTGGCGGGCTTCGGTCTCGTCCTCGGCGCGGCCGGTTCCGGCCTCACGCTGCGCCGGTTCCTGCGGGTCTGAGGCACGCCGCTCGGAGGAAGTGCCGTAGTACACTTGCGGCCGACCGGTGAAGGGGCGCCGTCCATATCTCGTCGTTGCGATCGCCGTGGGACTGGCAGCGTCGTTCGCGACAGGGTTCGAGCTGCGATCGCGGTCGCTGGCGCACCCGCCGGCCCCGCGGCCGGTGCGGCACGCGTCGCTGCGGACCGAGGTGGCGGCCCTGCTCCGGGCGCACTACTACGCACCGCTCTCGCCGCGCGTCCTGGGCGCGCCCACCCTTTCGGGGATGATCCACCGCCTCGACGACCCGTACACGCGCTATCTCTCGCCGGGGGACTACCGGCTCCTGCGCGACGCCGAGGACGGCGCCTACACGGGAATCGGCGTGAGGGTGCTCCATGCGCCCGGCGGCCTCCTGGTCACCTCGTCGATCCCGCGCCTGCCCGCCAGCCGCGCGGGCCTTCACGCCGGGGACCTCATCACCACCGTCGACGGGACGTCGCTTGCCACCCTCTCCTACCGGCGGGCCCTCGACCTGATGGCCGGCGACGAGGGGACGCCGGTCAGCCTGCGGGTGCGGCCCTCCGACGGCGGCCCCGCCGTGCGCGTGACGCTCGTGCGGCGGTCGATCGCCGAGCCCGTGGTGGCGTCGCGGATGATCCACCGGCGCGGCGCGAGCTACCAGTACCTGCGCCTGTTCGGCTTCCCGGCCTCGGCCGCCCGCTCGGTGCGCCGGCTGGCACAGGACGCTGTGAAACGGCACGTCGCGGGCCTCATCCTCGACCTGCGCGGGAACCCCGGCGGCCTCCTGTCGCAGGCGGTCGCGGTGTCGCGGGTGTTCGTCGACAGCGGCGTGGTCGTCAGCACCGTGGGGCTGCACGAACCGCCGCAGTCGTTCTACGCCAACGGCACCGCGGCGGTCGGCAAGCTGCCGGTCGTCGTGCTCATCGACGGCTCGACGGCCAGCGCGGCCGAGGTGACCGCAGGGGCGCTCCGCATCGGCGACGGCGCGATCGTCGTCGGTGAGCGCAGCTTCGGCAAGGGCACCGTGCAGGCGATCCAGCCGCTCGTGGGCGGCGGGGCGCTCAAGCTCACCGTCGCCCGGTTCCTGCTCGCCGGCGACGTTCCGGTTGACGGGCGCGGGATCGTCCCCGACGTGCGCCTGCCCGCGGGCGAGCACCGGACGTCGGAGTTCCTGCGAAAGGCGCTCAGGGCGCTGACGGCCGCTTGAGCGAGCGGCGCGGCGTCCGCGTCGTCGGGGAGGTGGCGACGCGGGGGCGGGTGGTGGTCGCCGAGCCCTACTTCGAGCCCGGCCCCCCGATCACGCTGGGAAGCCGGGCGCGAGTCGACGCGGAGGCCGGCGAGCTCGTCTCCGTCGTCCCCGACGGCCGCGGACGGGGCCGGCTGGACGCCGTGCTCGGCAGCCCGGCCGATCCGGCCTCCGTCATGCACGCGCTGGCGGTTGAGGAGGGCGCGGGCGGTCCCTGGCCGGCGGACGCCGCCGTGGGTCCGGCTCCGACCGCCGGCCCGGAGCGGCTCGACCTGCGCGGCCTCGACACCCTGACGATCGACCCGGAGGGCGCCAAGGACCACGACGACGCGCTCTCGGTGGACGGCGAGCGCATCTGGGTGCACATCGCCGACGTCTCGACCCACGTCCCGCCCGGCTCCGGGCTGGACGCCGAGGCGGCCCGGCGGGCCACCTCCGTCTACCTGCCGGGTCGCGTGGACGCCATGCTGCCGGCCGAGCTCTCGGCGGATCGGTGCAGCCTGCGGGCCGGGGAGGACCGGCTGGCGGTCAGCCTTGCCCTCGGGCCCGGGGACGAGGTCGAGGTGCACCGAAGCGTGATCCGAAGCGACCGCTCGCTCACCTACCCCGAGGCGCAGGCGATCCTCGACGCCGGCCCGGCGGACGGCGGCCCGGCCGCCGCCCTGCGCCGGGCCGCGCAGGTCGCCGGCGCCCTGCGGGCGCGGAGGATGGAGCGCGGCGCGCTCGGCATCGAGACGCGCGAGATCGAGATCCGGCTCAGCCGCGGCGAGGTGGACGCCCGGCCCCGGCGGCACCTGCCCGCGCACGGGCTGATCGAGGAGCTCATGATCCTCGCCAACCGCCGGGTGGCGGAGCTGCTCGTCGCCCACCGCCGGCCGGCGCTCCATCGCGTCCACGAGCCGCCCGCGGCGGGCGCGATCGAGGCGCTGCTCGAGCGGCTCGAGGCGCTGGGCGTGCCGACCCCGCCCGCGCCCGCGCTCCACGGCGGCCCGGAGACCGCCCGCTACGCCGGGCTCCTGAGCGCCGCCGTCGCCCGCCACGCGGCCGCCGAGCAGCGCGGCGCCGAGGCCTGGCCGGCGATGGTGCTGCGGGCGGTGCGGAAGGCCCGCTACGACCCGGCTCCGCTCGGCCACACCGGGATCGCCGCAGCCCACTACTGCCACTTCACCTCGCCGATCCGCCGGTATCCCGACCTCGTCTGCCACCGGGCGCTCCTGGGCGCGCTCGGCCTGGGCGACGACGCCGTGCCGGCCGCCGGCCTCGCCGACCTGGCCGAGCACTGCTCGCAGGCCGAGCGCGACGCCGAGCGGCTCGAGCGGCGCGGGACGGCGATCTGCCTGGCGTTCCTGCTGGAGCGGCGGCTCTACGACGCGGGCTGGGATGCGCCGTTCGACGGCGAGGTCGTCGGCCTGATCGAGGCCGGCGCGTTCGTGCGCTTCGGCGAGGTGTTCGAGGGCTTCATGCCGGCCCGGTTTTGGAGGCGCGAGCGGGCCGACCTCGACCCGCTCGGGGTGAGCCTGGTCGCGCGGAGCGGGCGGCGCCTGCGCCTCGGCGACCCGGTCACCGTGGCCGTCGAGTCGATCGACCGGCCCCGCGGCCGGGTTGCCGTTCGCGGAGTCGCCACGTCGTAGTGCACAATGCGGCGAATGGGGAGCACGGGGGGACGGCGCTGGATGATTCGCGGAGCCGCCCTTGTCGGTCTCGTCGTCGTTGTGGGCGCGGTCGTCGCGATCGTCGTCTCGACGAGCGGCGACGCGGCGGGGCGGCGCTCGGAGCCCGATCCGGCTGCCCCGGCGGCGGCCTTCCTCGCCGCCTGGCATGCGGGCGACTACACGGCGATGTACGACCTTGTCGCGCCCGGCGTGCAGGCCTCGATCTCCTACCGCAGGTTCGCGCACGAGTATCGCCGGGTCGCGCGGACAGCGACCATGACCGGTGTGCGGGCCGAGGGGCGGGTGCGGGCGACGCCGGCGAAGGCGACGGTCCCGGTGTCGGTGGCGACGACCACGTTCGGGCGCCTCTCCGAGCAGCTGGAGCTGCCGCTCGTGCGGCTGCGCCGCCGGTACATGGTGGCGTGGACGCCGGCGCTCACGTTCCCCGGCCTTCGTCCCGGCGAGACGCTCCAGGCACGGGTGCACGCGCCCGAGGGCCGCGGCCGGATCCTGGCGCGGGACGGCACGGTGCTCGCCGAGGGCCCTCCCGGCAACCGCGCCTATCCTGAGGGGACGGCCTTCGCCCTCCTCACCGGCTTCACGAAGGCGCCGGAGGGCGACACGGTCGCCGCACGCCGCAAGGCGGGCTGGCCGGCCGGCCGCAAGTACGGCCAGGGCGGGCTCGAGGAGTCGCTCGACCCGGTGCTCGGCGGCCTGCCCCGGGTGCGGCTCGTCGCCGCTCCGTCGGCGCCGGGAAGCCCCGGCCGCATCCTGGCCCGGAAGCAGGGCCGAAAGCCGAAGGACGTCGTGACGACGATCGACGCCGACCTCCAGACGGCCGCGGCGACGGCGCTTGGCGGGCACTACGGCGGGATCGTCGTGCTCGACCCGCGCTCCGGGGCCGTCCGGGCGGACGCCGGCCTGGGGATGGACGCCACCCAGCCTCCGGGCTCGTCGTTCAAGACGGTCACCGCATCGGCGGCGCTGGCCGCGGGCAAGGTGTCCCTCACCAGCACGTACCCCTACGAGAAGTACGTCGTCCTGAACGGGTGGCGGCTTCGCAACTTCCACCATGAGCTGTGCGGCGGCTCGCTCGTGCAGGCCTTCGCCGACAGCTGCAACTCGGTGTTCGCGCCGGTCGCCGACGAGGTCGGCGCGAAGGGGCTCGTCAGGATGGCGAATGCGTTCGGCTTCAACCAGGAGCCCACGATCGCCTACCCGGTTCCGAAGAGCACGACCCGAAAGCCCGCCCAGATGCCGTCCGACCTGTCGCTGGGAGTGGCCGGCATCGGCCAGGGCGGCGTCATCGCAAGCCCGCTACAGATGGCCTCGGTCGCCCAGACCATCGCCTCGCGCGGGATCCGCCATCCGCCGTTCATCGTCCACAGCCCGCGCGCCGCCAGGGACAAGCAGCCGCCCGTGAAGGCGGTCGGCCGCGGCGTCGCCGGCGAGGTCAGGCAGATGATGGAGGCCGTCGTCAGCTACGGAACCGGCACGAGCGCCGCCATCTCGGGCGTGACCGTGGCCGGCAAGACCGGCACCGCCGAGGTTGGCCCGGACCGGCCCTCGGACGCCTGGTTCATCGCGTTCGCCCCGGCCGAGGCTCCGCGTGTCGCGGTCGCCGTGCTGATCGTGAACGGCGGCGTCGGAGGAGACGTGGCCGCGCCGATCGCGCGCCAGGTGCTCGAGTCGGCGCTCGCCGGATGAACGCGCCGCGCGGCGTCGTGCTCGACATGGAGGGCGTGCTGCACGTCGACTGGCGGCCGGTCGAGGGCTCTGCGGCGGCCCTGGAGCGGCTGGAGGCCGGCGGCGTCGGCGTATCCGTGCTGACGAACACCACCGGACGCACACGGGCCGGCATCGCCGACCGCCTGGCCGCGATGGGGATGCCCGTCCCGGCGGACCGCATCGTGACCGCGGCGTTCGCGGCCGGCGAGCACCTGCGTCGCCACCACCCGGGCGCGCGCGTGCACGCGCTCGTCGAGCCGGAGATCGCCGCCGAGCTCGAGGGCGTCGACCTGGTCGAGGACGCGGCCGCGGCCGAGGTGATCCTGCTCGGCGGCCCCGACGAGGGCTGGACCTACGACCGCCTGAACGCCGCCTTCCGGCGCCTCCTCGAGGGCGTGCCGCTCGTCGCCATGCAGCGCAACCGGTGGTGGCCGACGGCCGGCGGGCCCTCGCTCGACGCCGGGGCGTTCGTCGCGGGCCTCGAGTTCGCCGCCGGCGTTGAGGCCGAGGTGGTCGGAAAGCCCGCTCCGGAGATCTTCGCAGTGGCGTGCGAGCGGGCCGGCGCGCCGCCTCGCGAGGCCGCGATGGTCGGCGACGACCTCGAGTCCGACCTGCGGCCCGCGCGGGCGCTCGGGATGCGCGTCGTGCTCGTGCGCACGGGCAAAGGCGGAACGTTCTCGCCGGCCCCGGGGGACGTCGACCTGGACGTCCCGGACCTCGCCGCGGCCGTCGACCGCCTCCTCGGCTAGCGGAACGTCTTGTAGGACGTCGGCCACCGGCGCGTCGCACCGATCGGATGCGTCCAGATCCGGCCGAGGTGGGATGGGCCGTGGCGCGAGTACCCGTGCTGGCCGGAGGCGACGGTCGTCCCGTTCACGACGATGTCGGCGAACTCGCGCTCGCCCCACGCGCCGGGGTAGCGCCTCCAGGCCTGCGCGGCGGAGAGCAGGACGACGCCTGTCGGCGTGTACGCCCCGAGCCCCGGGACGCTGGGCGGGCCGGAGACCGACCCCTCGGTCACCGTGTCGGACACCGTGACCCTGCCGCCGTCGAGGGCGGCGTTCTCGGACTTCGAGAGGCAGTCGGCCCTGCGCGGGATGCGCTTCGACCCGTCCGCGAACCAGCCGGCGTGGCTCCCGCGGGCGACGTGGGCGACGGGGTGCCTGCCGATCCGCGGCGCCACCGCCCAGTCGCGCCGCAGGCCGAGGCAGTGACCGCCGAGCGCGACCCAGCGCGGCGTCTTGGCGGGCGTCAGGACGACCGTGATCGACTGCCAGTCGCCCTCATGCTGGATCGTGAGCGCCGCGGTTCCGGGCGTTTCGAGCTGCGGCTCGAACTCATGGTCGTAATAGAAGTACCAGTACTGGAGCGCCCAGCCCGTGCGGCTTCGGAACACGCGTCCGTAGACGACCCGCTTCGGCCCGGACGCCTGCCAGGCGTTCTGGTAGCAGGCCAGCGTCGCCGGCGCGACGCCGCCCGCGGCGTTGCAGTTCGACTCGTCGAGGAGCCAGCACGGGTTTCGCAGGCCCGCGTCGCACTGGGAGTTCCGCGAGCCTGCGATCTGCTCGGGCGTCGGGTTGGACGATCCCGGCGCAGCGGTGCTGAAGACCCCTGGGGCGTTCTGCCAGCGCAGCCGCACGTTGCCCTCGAACGCACCGACGTTGGTGGGCGTGAAGAGCTCGGCCGCCGAGAACCAGGTCACGGGTTGGTAGCGCCTGAGGAGCTTCACCTCGCCGGCGCTCGTGAGCGCGTAGGCCGGCGCGACGGCGGTCGCAAGCCAGGCTGCGACGGCGAGCACGGCGACCCAAAGCGCCCTGCTACCATGTCCGCCGCCATGCGTGCCCGCAACCACGAGGACTATTCAATCACCACCGTCCTGCGGCTGCTGCGGCACGTCATCGCGCACGAGCAGGGCTGAGACGGCCCCGATCGCGGGAGAGGTGCGCCTTCCGGCGGCCCTTTCCCGGCCCACCGCCGTCCGTCGATCCTCGTCCCCGGGGTCCCCATGAACGCCCGAACGCTCACCGTCTTTCGCCTCTACCAGTTCTTCAACGGCATCATCTTCACCGGCCCGATCTGGGCGGTGTTCCTGCTCTCTCGCGGCCTCTCGCTGACCCAGTTCGGGTTCGTCGAGGCGTCGCTTCACGTCGGCATGCTGATCGCCCAGGTGCCGACCGGGGCGCTCGCCGACGCGCTCGGCCGGCGCCGGCTCCTGGTTGCGGCCGGGTTCTTCACGGCCGCGGCCGAGCTGGGCTACGTCTACGCGCCCGGCTTCGCGCTGATCTGCGTCGCGGGCGCCGTCCACGGCGTGGCGTTCGCGCTGCGGACGGGGGCGGACGAGGCGTACCTCTTCGACTCGCTCGCCCACGACGACGCCCAGGCCCAGTTCCCGCGGATGCTGGGCGGTCTGTGGGCCGTCTTCCAGTTCGCCGGCGCGATCTCGTTCCTCGCCGGCGGCCTGATCGCGACCTACTCGCGCCCGCTCGCCTTCTGGCTCACGGCGGGCTGCGCGCTCGTGGCGAGCGCCATCGCGACCCGGCTTCCCGACGACGCGCGCGGCCAGGCCCGCCACGGGGTGCGGGTGGCCGGCCGCGGGGTGCGCGCCCTCGTCCATTCGCCGCGGCTGGCGACGCTCACGCTCGCGTGGAGCATCTACTGGGCCGCGGTCACGAGCTGGTGGTTCTACGCCGCGCCGCTCTTCCAGAGCCGGGGCGCGTCGGACGCCGTGCTCGGGCTGGTCCTCGGCAGCGCCATGCTGGCGGGCTCGGGCTTCTCGTGGGCGGGCGGCCGCATCGGCGAGCGCGCGCCGCTCACGGCGGCGGTCGGCCTGGCCACCCTCGCCGCGATCGGCGGGCTGCTGGCCGGGCCGCACCTGCCGGGCCTCGTCCTGCCGGTGCTCGTGCTCGTGTCGGTGGCCGGCGCACCGGAGCTCGTCTACGTGACGCTCTCGACCTACCTTCAGCACAACACCCGGTCGGAGTTCCGGGCGACGTCGATGTCGATCGCCGAGGGCTGCTTCTCGATTCAGATGCTGTGGCTCTTCCCCCTCGTCGGCTACATGGTGCAGCATTCCGGCTACGGGACCGGCTTCACCCTCTGCGCCGGGCTCATGGCGGCGGGCGCGGCGCTCTTCATCGCGTCGCAGCGGCTGCCCGGGCTCGAACCGGCTCCGGCGACCACCTAGGATTCGTCGATGCCCCAGGGACGCAAGCTCATCGCCGAGAACCGCAAGGCCCGTCACGACTTCCACATCCTCGAGCGGGTGGAGGCCGGGGTCGCGCTCCAGGGCACCGAGGTGAAGTCGCTGCGCGACGGCGGCGGCAACATCCGCGAGGCGTTCGCCCAGCTCCGCGACGGCGAGGTGTACCTGGTCGGCGCCAACATCGCGCCCTACCGGCAGGGCAACATCCAGAACCACGAGCCCCTGCGCGACCGAAAGCTCCTGCTTCACCGGCGCGAGATCGGCCAGCTCGGCAAGAAGGTGGCCGAGCGGGGCATGACCCTCGTCCCGCTGGCGCTCTACTTCTCGGACGGGCGGGTGAAGGTCGAGCTCGGGCTCGCCAAGGGCAAGGAGGGCATCGACAAGCGCCGCTCGATCGCCGACCGCGACGCCCGCCGGCAGGTCGAGCGGGCGATGCGCGAGCGGGAGCGCGGCCAGGCCCGCTAGAATTGGTGCCAGATCCCCAAGGGGGCGAACTGGTTTCGACACGGTTGGCTTTCGGGGAGTGTTGCAAGCCGAGGTTCCAGGTGGCCTCGTAAAATCCCTGGAAATCCGTAAGTGCGGAAACTGATCTCGCACTCGCCGCCTAATTAGGCAGCGCGCCGGCCCCTCCAGCCCGCGGGAGGGACCGCCGGCGTCATGAGCGGGCTTGCCGGAAGGGGGAGCGCCTTCGCCGCCGACCGGGACTCTCAAAGACGGGCTAGTCCGCGCGGTGGCCCGTCCGGGGGCAGCCGCAGGGCGAACTCCAAACCCGGACTACGCTTGTAGACGCGCTCTTCGTGCAATCGTGGACGCGGGTTCGATTCCCGCCGCCTCCACTCACCACCCTCGTCCGAGCAATCACGGCGCGGTTCGAAACGGCTCTCTGATGCTGCTATCGTCGCGCCGTCCGAACAGGGTCACATCGTCCCCGAATCGGGTTCTCGGCCCGGGAGGCATTGCGCATGACTGAGGACGCCCCAACCGCTCCACAGAGACTCGGCGCCGAGTTTCTCGGCACATTCGTGCTCGTCTTCGGCGGCTGCGGTTCGGCCGTCCTCGCCGCAACCTTCCCGGGCGGTGACGTCCCCGGCAACCCGCTCGGGATCGGATTCCTCGGTGTGGCGCTGGCCTTCGGCCTCACCGTCGCGGTCATGGCGTACGCCGTGGGACATCTCTCCGGTGGCCACTTCAACCCCGCCGTCACGCTCGGTGCCGCCGCCTCCGGCCGATTCGCATGGAAGGACACCGTGGCCTACATCGTCACGCAGGTGATCGCGGCGATCGCGGCAGCCGCCGTGCTCTTCGCGATCGCGTCCGGGAGGGCCGGGTTCTCCGCCTCGAAGTCCGGGTTCGCGACGAACGGATACGGCAACCGCTCACCCGGTCACTACGACCTGCTGGCCTGCCTGCTGATCGAGGTCGTCCTGACCGCCGTGTTCCTCTACGTCATCCTCGGTGTCACCGACACCCGCGCGCCGAAGGGGTTCGCGCCCCTCGCGATCGGCCTCTCGCTGACCCTGATCCACCTCGTCAGCATCCCGGTGACCAACACCTCCGTGAATCCCGCGCGCTCCATCGGCCCCGCGCTCTTCGCCGGCGGTGACGCGATCAGCCAGCTCTGGCTCTTCCTGCTCGCGCCACCCCTGGGCGCGCTCATCGCCGGGTTCACCTACAAGCTGATCCTCGGGGAGGGGCCGCCGGCGGCGCTCGAACGAGCGACCGAGGGCTGAGCCACACGGCCTCGGACCGCACGACAGGCATGAGCGACCGGAGCCACCCAGCTCTTCCCGATCGAGCATCGGCCGTGGTGATCGGCGGCGGCGTGATCGGGACGAGCATCGCGTTCCACCTGGCCGAGGCCGGTGTCCCCGACGTCGTCCTCTTGGAACGCGACCAGCTCGCGTCGGGGTCAACGAGCCGCGCGGCCGGCGGCGTGCGCGCGCAGTTCTCCGACCCCGTGAACATCTCCATCGCACTTCGCAGCCTCGCGGCCTTTGCCGCCTTCGGCGAGCGGCCGGGCTGGGCGATCGACCTGCACCGCGTCGGCTACCTCTTCCTGCTCGACCGCCCGGAGGACGTGGAGCGCTTCGCCGAGAACGTCGTGAAGCAGAACCAGCTCGGGGTGCCGAGCCGGATGATCGATCCCGACGAGGCGAGCCGCCTCAGCCCGCTCGCCGGGGTCGAGGGAGTGCTCGGCGCCTCCTTCTGCCCGCTCGCCGGCCACGCCAGCCCCGAGGCCGTCGTCCAGGGCTACGCCGCGGGCGCGCGCCGCCTCGGCGCGACCGTCGTCACCGGGTGCGCGGCGACCGCGATCGAGATCGACGGAGGCGAGATCCGTGCCGTCGCCACCACGCACGGCCGGATCGCGACGAATGCGATGGTCTGTGCCGCCGGCGTCTGGTCGGGGCCGGTCGGCGAGCTGGCCGGAGTCGAGCTCCCCGTCGAGCCGTATCTGCGGGAGGTGGGCTTCACGGCGCCGGTCGACGGCCTTCCCGAGACGATTCCGATGACCATCGACTTCACGAGCGGCTTCTACTTCCACCGGGAGGGCCCCGGACTGCTCTTCGGCATGGCCGACCCCGACCAGGCGCCCGGGCTCGACGCTCCCACCGATCCCGACTGGCTGCTGAAGGTGATGGCGGTCGCCGAGCGCCGGGCCCCGGCGCTGCTCGACATGGGGATCGCGGGCGGCTGGAAGGGCTGCTACGAGGTGACGCCCGACCACAACGCCCTGATCGGCGAGGCCCGGCCGGTCTCCCGCTTCCTCTATGCGACCGGGTTCTCCGGGCACGGCTTCCTCCAGGGCCCGGCGGTCGGAGAGATCGTCCGCGACCTCTACCTCGGCGAGGCGCCGTTCGTGGACGTGAGCGGGCTCTCGGCGGACCGCTTCGCCGGCCGCACGGCCCGCCCCGAGCTGAACATCATCTGACGTGTCAGTGCGGCAGCGGCCCGCCGCCGATCGCGACGACCGCGCCCACCGCTCCCGCGAGGAGCAGCGTGGGGACGACGCCGCGGCGGACGACGAGCAGCATGACCGCGGCGCCGGCGAGGACGGCGTACTGCCAGGTCTCGGCGAGGGCGCCGGCGAGCGGGACGGCCGTGCCGAGGATGGCGCCGATCGCGGCCGGGCCGGCGCCGCTCAGGAAGCTGCGGGCGTTGGCATTGGCCCGCAGCCGGTCGAAACGGGAGGCGCCGAGCAGGATGAACGCGAACGACGGCGAGAAGGCGATGAGCGCGGCGAGCAGCCCGCCGCCCAACCCCGCGGCGGCGTATCCGACGACCGCGACCGTCTGGGTGACAGGGCCCGGCGTCACCTGCCCGAGCGCCACCGCGTTCAGGAACTGGGCGCCGGTCATCCAGTGGTGGTGGCCGACCGCGTCCGCCTGCATCAGCGGGACGATCACGAACCCGCCGCCGTAGGACAGCGCTCCCACCTTGATCGCGGTCCATGCGAGCGCCGGAACGCCGCCGGTACCGGCCAGGAGCGGCAGCGGGAGGATCGCGCGGGCGCCGCCCGAGTGCCGCGAGACGGTGCGCCGGACGACCTCCAACACCCCGCAGCCGAGCAGGACGAGCACGAGCCAGGGGCCGATCGTGGCCGCCGAAAGGGCGCCCGCCGCGAGGTACGCGGTCCACCGGCGCCCGCTGGGGCTGCGCCTGCGGCTGTCGGGAACGAGGCTCCACCCGGCCTGGACGGCGACCGCCGCCACCGCCGCTCCGGCTCCGGCGCCCGCGCCCCTGATCCAGCCGGGCGGGGAGCCCTCGAGGAAGAGGGCGGCGAGCGCGAGGATGACGAGCAGGCCGGGGACGATGAAGCAGGCCCCGCCGACCAGCGCGCCGATGCGCCCCCGCAGCCGCCACGCGCAGAAGATCGCAAGCTGGGTGGACGCCGGGCCGGGCAGGAGGTTGCATGCGGCAATGGCGTCCTCGAACTCGCGCGCGTCGAGCCATCCCCGCCGGTCCACGCACAGCCGCCGAAGGAGGGCGATGTGCGCGGGCGGGCCGCCGAAGCCGATGCAGCCGATCCGGCCCCACTCCCGGGCGATGGTGAGAAGGCCCGGCCCGGCGGTCTCGGCGCGGCCGGTCGCGGCGGACATCAACCGCCGCCGCGCTCCCGGCTGACCTGGTGCAGCAGAAAGCCGATCCGGACCTCGAGCTCGCGGCGGTGCGCTCGAACGCCGCATCGGTGCCGGGCTCGGCGGCCGGGTCGGGGACGCTCCAGTGGATCGTGCGCGGCCCGCCGGCGAACTCCGGGCACACCTCCCGCACGCGGTCGCACAGGCTGATCACCATGTCGAAGCGCCACTCCCGGAACGCATCGAGGTGCTTCGAGGAGCGGCCGCCGATGTCGATCCCGCGTGCCGCCATGACCCGCACCGCGGCCGGGTGAAGCGGCTTGGGCCGGCTGCCGGCGCTCCTGGCCTCGACCGTGCCGCCCGACAGCCGTTCGGCCAGCGCCTCGGCCATCTGCGACCGGGCGCTGTTCCCGGTGCACAGGAAGAGCACCCGGTGCCGCTCCGCGCCGGGCGGCGGGGCCGGGGCCGGCGTGGTGCCGAGCGCCGGGTGGAGCGCGAGTCCGGCGTCGGCCAGGAGATCGCGGCAGCGTTCCAGCTCGAGCCGGTAGTAGGCGTCCCGGCCGTCGGCCGAGCTTCGCCGGGCCGACACCATCCCGGCCGTTCGCAGCCGGCCGAGGTGGTAGGAGACCAGGCTCTGCGGCAGCCCCAGCGCCGCCGTCAGCTCACGGACGCGGCGGTCGCTCGCCGCAAGCTCGCGGACGAGCGCCCACCGCACCGGGTCGCCGGCAAGGCGAAAGAGCGCGGGCGGCCGGCGGGCGGCGGTTTCCACCCGCCCGATGATAGATCAATCTGTATTGATGGAATTGCCGAGGCGTCAGGAACCGGGCGGGCGGTAGTCCACCGACAGGCCGGCCGCCGCGTCGACGTCCTCGGACGTCAGCAGGACGACGACCTCCGACCCCGCTGCCCCCGACGCCCCGACGGCGATCGCCGCCGCGGCTGCGGTGCGGTTGTCGGGCAGGTCCAGGATGACGTATGCGTCGGTCTCGCCGAACGCGAAGTAGAAGCTCTCGAGGCTCCCGCCGAGGCCCTCCGCCATCTTCGCGAGCGCATCCCGCCGGCTCGTGCCGCCGCCGCTCTGGACGCCCTTCGCGCCTTCGACCGTGTACCTCGCCTTGACCAGGAACTTCGCCACAGCGCACCTCCGTTTGGGGTTGCTGCGCACGCTCTCACACCTGGACGCGGACTGTCGCCGCGGGCCTGTTCGTGGTACCGTGGCGGTGCCGGTCGGCGAGTCCCACCAACGTTCCGGCGACCGTCTCGCAGGCCACGGCGGCCCGTCGAGCAGTCACCCGCTTCAAGCTGGCCCGGATCGCCGACCGGCCGCCGTCCCGCATCGGATTCGGAGACGTGGGATACTCGTCACGATGCGGAGGTGGGCTCCCATCCTGGTGGTTCTGGCCGTGGTCGCGGCGGCGTCGGCCGCGCTTGCCGCCGAGCGGCTCGCGTCACAGCAGAGCCCCTCCGCCGCCCGGCTCGCCGCGCCCGGTGCGGCGCAGGCCGAACGGCTCGCCGAGCGCACGGGTATCGCCGCGCCCTACTGGCGGGTCGATCCGCGGACGGCGCGCGCCGTGCGGCTCGGGCAGCCGCTCACGACCGGCGCGCCGCTCTTCCCGGGCGACCCGCCGTTCCGCTGGCGGGTGTGGACGACGGTGCCGAAGTCGGGCTACCTGCTCGAGCAGATCACCTCGCTCGGCACCCACACCGGGACGCACATCTCGGCGCCGTGCCACTTCCACGTCGGGGCGCCGTGCCTCGTGCGGCTCCCCGAGCGGTTCTTCACCCCGCGCCCGCTGGTGGTGCTCGATCTGCGCCCCGCGATCCGCCGGCGTGGCGGCGACTTCTTCGTCGGGATCTCCGACCTGCACCGCTTCGAGCGGGCGCACGGCCGCATCCCGCCCGGCTGCTACGTCGTGCTCTACACCGGCCTCTCGCGCTTCTACCACCTCGGGAACCGGCGCCGGCCGGGGCCGATGAACGACTACTTCGACGACGTGCCGGGCTTCTCGGGAGCCGCGGTGGACTGGCTCTTTGACGACCGCCGCATCCTGGGCGTCGGCGCCGACACGTTCGGGCCCGACGCCACGTTCGACCCGAACTTCGAGGCCACGACCGAGGCCACCGGCCGCGGCGGGGTCACGCTCGAGAACATGGGAGCGGGGCTTGCCCGGATGCGCCCGTTCGGCGACTGGATCGAGCTGAACGGCCCCCGGTTCGCCACCTCGCCGGCCGAGCGCCGCGCCCATCGCCCCGGCTGGAGCGGCGCCCAGATGGGCATGACGGGCTTCACCGTCTGGCGGTAGCGCCGCCCCGGTTCCGTAGACTGACCGGCCATGGCCGTCTGCCCACATTGCGGTCAGGAGAACCCGGCCGGCTTCCGGTTCTGCGGCAGCTGCGGCTCGGCGATGGCCCCGGTGGCCGTCGTGGAGGAGCGCAAGGTCGTGACGGTGCTCTTCGCCGACCTGGTCGGGTTCACCGGGCGCAGCGAGCGGATGGATGTCGAGGACGTGCGCGGCACGCTCGCGCCGTACCACGCCCTGCTGCGCGAGCAGCTGGAGCACTATGGCGGCACGGTGGAGAAGTTCATCGGGGACGCGGTTATGGCGCTCTTCGGCGCGCCGGTCGCGCACGAGGACGACCCGGAGCGGGCGGTGCGCGCGGCCATCGCGATCCGGGCCGCGATCGACCGCCTGAACGAGGATGACCCGGAGCTCGACCTGCACGTCCGGGTCGGCGTGAACACCGGCGAGGCGCTGGTCGTGCTCGGCGCGGACGCGGCCCGCGGCGAGGGCATGGCCTCCGGCGACGTCGTCAACACCGCCGCCCGCCTCCAGGCGGCCGCGCCGGTCGACGGGATCCTGGTCGGCGAGACCACCTACCGCGCAACCGACCGCGCGGTGTCCTACCGGCCGGTCGATCCGGTGACGGCGAAGGGCAAGTCCCAGCCCGTGCCCGCGTGGGAGGCGACCGAGGCGCGGGCCCGGCTCGGCGTCGACGTGATCCAGCGGCCGACGACACCGCTCGTGGGGCGCCGGGCCGAGATCGACCTGCTCCTCGACGCGCTGCGCCGGTGCCGGGCGGAGCACGCGGTGCAGCTCGTCACCCTCGTGGGAGTGCCCGGGATCGGCAAGAGCCGGCTCGTCTGGGAGCTCTTCCAGGCCGTCGAGCGCGACCCCGACTTCGTCACCTGGCGCCAGGGCCGCTCCCTGCCCTACGGCGAGGGCGTCGCCTACTGGGCCCTGGGCGAGATGGTGAACGCCGAGGCCGGGATCCTGGAGTCCGACTCGGCCGAGGAGGCGGGCGCGAAGCTCAGGGCCACGGTCTCGGACGTCATCGAGAATCCCGAGGAGGCGGCCTGGGTCGAGGAGCACGTCCGCGCGCTCGCCGGCTTGGAGACGGCCGCCCGCGGCGGTGACGAGGGCGAGCACGAGGCGGTGGCCGCCTGGCGCCGGTTCCTGGAGGCCATGGCGGAGCGGCACCCGCTCGTGCTCGTGTTCGAGGATCTGCACTGGGCCGACGACGCGCTGCTCGACTTCATCGACCACCTCGTGGACTGGGCCGGCGGCGTGCCGATGCTGGTGGTCTGCACCGCCCGCCCGGAGCTGCTCGACCGCCGCCGCGAGTGGGGCGGGGGCAAGCGAAACGCGCTCACGATCGCGCTCTCGCCGCTCGCCGACTCCGACATCGCCCGCCTGATCGGGACGCTCCTGGAGCAGGCCGTGCTCCCGGCCGAGACGCAGGCCACGCTGCTTGCGACCGCCGAGGGCAACCCGCTCTACGCCGAGGAGTACGTCCGCATGCTGATCGACCGCGGTCACCTGCGCCACGCCGGCGGCCGCTGGCGGCTGGCCGCCGGCGACCTGCCCGTGCCGGAGTCCGTCCACGGCCTGATCGCCGCTCGGCTCGACGACCTCCCGGCCGACCAGAAGCAGCTGCTCCAGGACGCGGCCGTGCTCGGCAAGGTCGTCTGGCTCGGGGCGCTGGCCGCGATGGGCGGCGCGCCCCGGTCCGACGTCGAGGCCCGCCTTCACGCCCTCGAGCGGCGCGAGATGCTGCGGCGCGAGCGGCGCTCGTCGGTCGGCGGCGAGGTCGAGCACGCGTTCCGGCACGTGCTCGTGCGCGACGTGGCCTACGGTCAGATCCCGCGCGCCCAGCGGGCCGAGAAGCACCGGCGGGCGGCGGAGTGGATCGCGTCGCTCTCGGCCGACCGCGAAAACGCGCCCGATATGGTCGCCCACCACTACTCGCAGGCGCTCGACTACACGCGGGACGCCGGGCGCGAGACGGCCGACCTCGAGCGCCTGGCGCGGATCGCGTTCCGCGACGCCGCCGAGCGTGCCGCGGCCCTGAACTCCTTCGCATCGGCCGAGCGCCACTACGAGGCGGCGCTCGCCCTGTGGCCCGAGGACGACCCGGAATGGCCGCTCCTGGTCGTCGCGACCTCGGACGTCGGCGGCCTCAGCGTCTCGGCGGTGCGGGCAACCGAGCTACTCACGAAGGCCACCGAGCGGCTCATCGCAGCGGGTGACTACGCGAACGCCGCGAGGGCCGAGATGCTGGTCGCCTTCCGGCACTGGAACCGGGCTGAGACGTCGCAGGCGGTTGCGGCGTACGCCCGCTCGGGCGAGCTCGTCGAGCGGGCCGAGCCGTCGCCGACCGTCGCCCACGTCATGAGCAGGCTCGCGATCCACGCGATGCTCGGGGGTCGCTACGAGGCGACGCTCGAGCTGTGCGACCGCGCGGCCGCCGTGGCAGAGCAGTTCGGCCTCGAGCTGATCCGCGCGCACGTTCTGAATACGCGAGGCGTCGCACGAGTGAACCACGGCGACGCGGGCGGGGTGGCCGACCAGGAGGAGAGCATTGCGATCGCGGAGCGCCTGAACTCAGCCGAGACGCAGATCCGCGGGTACAAGAACTTCGGCAGCACGCTGATGGATCTGGGCGACCTGCATCGAGCCGCCGAGTTCGAGCAGCGCGGGCTCGCCGCCGCTCGCCGCTTCGACGCCGGCTTTCAGATCGCATGGTTCGAGGCCGAGCTCGGCATCCTGGCCCACTGGGCGGGCGAGTGGGACGCGGCCGACGCGGCGTTCGGCGCTCTGGACGCCTTTATCGCCGAGGTCGGGCCGCACTACATGGAGGCGGCCGCCCACAGCGTCCGGAGCAAGCTCCGCGCTGCCCGGGGCGACCCATCCGGTGCGACCCGCGATGTCGAGAGCGCGCTTCGAATTCGCCCGCCGCTCGCTGGACCCTCAGGTCCTGCTCCCGACGCTCGGGGACGCGGCGCTGGTCGCGGCGACGCGCGGCGGGCACGACGCAGCACAGCGTGTCTCGGCGCTCTTCGACGAGGCCGTGGAGGCGTTCGAAGGAGACATGAGCGGCGTCTACTGGCTGGTCGAGCTCGCGCTCGCGCTGGCGCTCACCGACCAGCCGGAGCGGTTCGCGGCGGTGCATGCCGGGGGGCCATGGCCGTGGCTCGCGGCGGCCAGGCTCATCACCGCCGGCCGGCATGCCGAGGCCGCCGACGCCCTCGCCGCCATCGGTGCGCGGCCCGAGGAGGCGCTGGCCCGGCTCCTGGCGGCCCGCTCGCTGATCGGAGCGGGCGACAGAGCGGGCGGAGAGGCGCAGCTGCGCCAGGCGCTCGCCTTCTGGGAATCCGTGGGCGCGGTGACGTACACCGCGCTGGCCGAGGCGCTGATGGCGAAGTCCGCGTGAGCGCCGGGAACACGGAGCCGTCTGCGAGCGTTCCTGGTTCTGTGCCGCCGCTCAAGATCGAGATCTGGGCCGACATCGTGTGCTCGTGGTGCTACGTCGGAAAGCGCCACCTCGAGACGGCCCTCGCCGGCATGCCCGCCGAAGCGGTCGAGGTGCGCTGGCGCAGCTTCGAGCTCGACCCGGCGATCGCCGCAGACGCCGGCTCGGCCGACGAGGAGCTCGCGCGCCGCCGCGGACTGACGCTCGAGGAGGCCCGCGACATGCACGAGGAGACCGAGCGCATGGGCGAGAGCATCGGCATCCGGTTCGACTTCGCGCGCGCGCGGCGCGGGAACACGTTCGACGCCCACCGCGTGCTCCAGATGGGGCAGGCGGAGGGGCACGGCCGGGCGGTCGTCGACCGGCTGCTCGCGGCCTACTTCGCGGAGGGCGAGCCGATCGGCGACCGGGCCGCGCTGGCACGCGTCGCCGGGGGCGCGGGGCTCGACGCGGCCGCCGTCGCGGCGATGCTGGAGGGCGACGGGTACGCGGCCGATGTCCGTGCGGACGAGCGCGAGGCGGCCGAGCTCGGCATCAACGCGGTGCCGTTCTTCGTCTTCGACCGCCGGCTGGCCCTGGCCGGGGCGCATCCGCCCGAGACGATCGCCGAGGCGCTCGCCCAGGCGCGGCTGCGGTAGGGATGCACGTCGTCTGGTACACGGCGATGTCGATCGACGGCCGCATCGCCGGCGCCGGCGACGACATGTCGTTCCTCGATGCCGTCGACGGCAGCGGCGAGGAGCGCGACTTCGACGACTTCATCGCGGGCATCGACGCGATCGTCATCGGGAGCGGGACGCTGCGCTGGCTCCACGGCCAGGGCCACGACCTGCCCCACCGCGGCCTCCCGATCTGGCTCCTCTCCCACGACGAGGAGCTGGCCGCCCGCGCTGCGGCCGCCGATCCCGCCGGCACCCCCGTCACCCGCGTCGAGGGCGACATCGCCCCGGCCCTCGACGGGATCGCCGCCGCCGGCCACGAGCGGGTCTGGATCGGCGGCGGCGGGAACGTCGCCGGCCAGGCGCTGGCGGCAGGCCGGCTGGACGAGGTCATCCTGACGGTCGCCCCGGCGGTGCTCGGCGCCGGCCCGGCGGTGTTCGACCACCCCGCGCTCGGCCGGAACCGCTTCGAGCTGGCCGAATGCCGCGAATACGGCTCCGGCTCGGTGCGCCTGCGCTGGCGTTGGACCCCGCTGCCGGCCTGAGCAGAGACTAGACTCAGCGCCAATGCACGAGGCGGTTGCCTCGAACCGGCGCCGGCGTGCAGGATCAACAGGGCAACTCGATCCGCTCGCGGGCCATGCAAAGCCCCTGGAGTCGGCCTCGGCCGGCGATCCACGGCGCTTCGTCGTCACGCTGCTCGCAACCGCGCTCGGGACGGTGGCGGCGGTGTTCTTCGTGAACGTCCTCGTCGACCCCTACGGGACGGTCGGCACGAACCTGCTGGCGTCGGGGGTGCCGCAGGACCCGTCCACGAAGGCGACGCTCATCAAGCAGCTCGCCTCGCCGCCGGAGCTCGTCGTGCTCGGGTCGTCGCGGTCGCTCAAGGTGCGGCCGGCCTACCTGCACCGGCTGACGGGCGAGCCGGTGTTCAACGCGGGCCTGCGCGACGCCACGCCCGTCGAGGAGTACGCCCTCATCCACTTCATCCACGACCGCTTCCCGGACGCCCACATCCACTGGCTGTGGCTGCTCGACGTCGAGGCGTTCCGAAGCGACACCGTCAGCCCCGCCCTGCTCGACAGCGCCGATCTCGCCCCGTACGTGTCGAGCGAGGACCGGCTCACGGCCCGGCTCCGCGGGATCGTCGACCTGCTGTCGTGGAGGGCGCTTCAGGACTCGCTGGCGGCGGTCCGCGCCGACAGGCGGAGCGGGCCGTCGCTGACCGGCCCCGAGATGACCGCCCGCCGGATCCGGCACCTGATCGCGCGCTCGGAGGGGTTCGCGCCCGACGGGTACTACCGGCCGGTCGACTACGACTGGGCCAAGAGCACCCGCAAGTACGAGGCGATGTACGGCGACGGCAGCCTGTACACGCACCTCGCCGGCGTGCCGAAGAGCTACCTGGGGCGGTCGCTGCGCGACCTCGACCGCTGGGGCGACGCGCCGGTGATCGTGCTGACGCCGATGCATCCGAAGCTCGAGCGCGAGCTGGGGCCGGTCGGCTGGTCGGGGCGCCACCGCGAGCTCGTGGCGTACCTGCGCCGGCTGCGGTCGGAGGATGCGTTCCGGTTCCTCGACTTCACGTCGATCCGGTCGTTCGGCGGGAGCGTGCACGGGTTCTACGACCCCGTGCACATGCGTGAGGGGAACCTGCACCGGATGCTGAGGGCCGTCCTTCGCCGCGCCGCCGGTGCTCTTTAACAGCTACGAGTTCCTGTTCGTCTTCCTGCCGGTGGTGCTGCTCGGATGGTGGGGGCTCCGGCCGCCGCCGCTCCGGCTCGCCTTCCTGACGGCGTCGTCCTACGTCTTCTACGCGTGGTGGGACTGGCGCTTCCTGCCGCTCATGATCGCCTCGACGACGGTGGACTACGTCGCCGGCCGGGCGCTCGTCCGCCTCGACGACGGCGCCCGGCGGCGGGGCGTCCTCGTCGCGGCGCTGGCCGCGAACCTGGCGATGCTCGGCTACTTCAAGTACGCCGGCTTCTTTCTCGACTCGCTCGACGGGCTGGGGGGCGCGCTCGGCCTGGGACGGCCCTTCCCGGAGCTCGGCGTCGTCCTGCCGATCGGGATCTCGTTCTACACCTTCAACTCGATGTCGTACACGATCGACATCTACCGGCGGCAGGTCGAGCCGGCGCGGAGCGTCCTGCACTACGCGGCCTTCGTCTCGATGTTCCCGCACCTGATCGCGGGGCCGATCGTGCGCTACTCGACGATCGACACGCAGCTTCGCCGCCTGGCTCCGGCGCTCTCGTGGGAGCTCGCGGCGTCGGGCATGTTCTTCCTGAGCTGCGGCCTCGTGAAGAAGCTCCTGATCGCCGACACGCTCGCGCCGCACGTCGACCGCCTGTTCACGGGCCACGCCGGTCTGGGCCTCCTCGGCGGCTGGGCGGCGGCGGCCGGCTATGCGCTCCAGCTCTATTTCGACTTCTCCGGCTACTCCGACATGGCCGTCGGGCTGGCGTTCCTGCTGGGCTTTCGCTTCCCGCAGAATTTCGACTCGCCGTACAAGGCCGTCAACATCTCCGACTTCTGGCGCCGGTGGCACATGTCGCTCTCGTTCTGGCTGCGCGACTATCTCTTCATCCCGCTCGGCGGCTCGCACCACGGGCGTGTGCGGACGCTGCGCAACCTCGGCGTGACGATGTTCCTGGGCGGGCTCTGGCATGGGGCGGCGTGGACGTTCGTCGTCTGGGGCCTCGTCCACGGCGTCCTCCTGATCGTCCACAACCTGCTGCGCCGGGCCGGGCTGACCCCGGCCTCCGCCGCCTTGAACCGGGCGCTGACCTTCGCGTGCGTCGCTGCCGCGTTCGTGATCTTCCGCGCGCCCGACCTGCACGCCGCCGGCGATGTGCTCGCGGCGATGGCGGGCCTGCACGGCGTCGAGAGCATGGCGGCCGCGCATGCCGAAATCGGGACGCGGCTCGCCGCAGGCATCGCCGCGCTCCTGGCGTTCGTCAACCTGGCCCCGAACACCTGGGAGGTCGAGCTCCGCCCCCGCCCGTTCTACGGGCTCGCGCTCGGCGGGGCCCTGGCCGCGGCGGTCCTCACCATCGGCAATCCCAGCCCGTTCATCTATTTCCGCTTCTAGATCTCGAGCGCCGCGAGCGCGGCGGCCAGCGTCGCCGTCGGGACCGGCCACTACTCGAGCGTGGCCCTGCGGGGCGACGGCTCCGTGTGGGCGTAAGCGCGACGGCTCGGTGTGGGCGTGGGGCCTGAACTCGACCGGCCAGCTCGGCGACGGAACGACCACGAACCGGCGCGCGCCGGTCAGGGTGCCCGGCCTCTCGGGCGGCTTCGGCCTCGGCGGCGGCGTGAACTACAGCGTCGTCCTGCACAGCTAGCACCGAGCACGTACCGCAAGACGGGGGTGCGGATCACGCAGGCAGGGGAGCACCGGCGAGCGCGCGCGGGCCGATCACCCTGGCGTCATGTGGGTCCCGCTCCGTTCCGCCGCGCTCGCCGCTCTTGTCGCGCTCTCCGTCGCCGGGCTGGCGCTCCTCGGGGGCTCGTCCCCGGCCAGCGCTGCCGCCCCGACTCCGTCGGCGCCCTGCATCGGCTCGACCGCACCGAAGCACTATGCGCACGTGGTCGTGATCGTCGAGGAGAACAAGGCCTACGACCAGGTGATGGGGAAGGCTCCGTACCAGACCGGGCTCGCGAAGGCCTGCGGCTATACGGCCAACATGCACGCCGAGACCTATCCCAGCCTGCCGAACTACCTCGCGATGACCTCCGGCGCGGTGCCGGGCTCCGTCGCCGGCCGCGACTGCCAGCCGTCCGGTACCTGCCTTGCAACGGCACCCACGATCTTCGACCAGACCGGCGGCTCGTGGCGGGTCTACGCCGAGTCGATGCCCGCGAACTGTGCCCGGGCGAACACCGCCGACGGCCTCTACGTCCCGCGCCACACCGCCGCCCCGTACTTCACCGGCCTCGCCGCCGCCTGCCTGAAGCGCCAGCTGCCACTGGGGACGACCACCTCGGGGGCGTTCGCGAGCGACCTCAAGGCGGGCACCCTGCCGCAGTTCGCGCTCGTCGTCCCGAACACGACGAACGACGCACACGGGGGCTGCCTGTCGTGCGCCGACGCGTGGCTTGCGCGCTGGATCCCGAAGATGGTCGCCTCGCCCGCCTACCAGGACGGCTCGACGGCGATCTTCGTGACCTACGACTCCGACAACGCGAGCGCCCGGAACCACATCCTCACCACGGTCGTCGCGCCGTCCGTGAAGCCGGGGACCGCCCCGGCGGATGCCTACACCCACTACTCGATGCTGCGGACGATCGAGTGCATGCTCGGGCTCACGGGCCGCCTCGGCGGCGCCGCCACCGCGCACGGGATGCGCGCCGGCTTCCACATCTAGATCCCGGTCATTCGGCGCGGTGCAGCCGCGGCGCTGCCCGTCCGGCCGAGAGCTGCCAGATCGTTCCGTTCGACGTACGCGAGTAGAGCGTGATCCGCGTCCGCGCGAGCCGGCCGGCGCCGGCCGTGTCGACGTAGACGACGCCGGGCAGGCGGGCGCCGAACGGTGTCGCCGCCGCGGCGTACTGGTCGCCGGTGCGCGCGTTCATGTCCTCGGTGATCTCGCTCGTGTCGGTGGGGTAGCACCCGTGGCAGGCCCCGTCCTCGCGCCCGATCGCGCGGGCCGCGTGGAAGGCGCGGACGAGCAGGGCGCGCGCCTCCCGGTCGGGCACGCGCTGGGTCGCGGGCGGCGCGCTTGCGCCCGCCGAGCCGCCGCCGCAGGCCGCCAGCGCCGTGCAGAGGAGTGGTGGGACCAGCCCGAGTCGCCACATCGCGGTAAGCGTACCGCCCCGGAATGGTGAGGCAAAGACGGGCCGGGTATGTCGATAACAGGAATACCGAGATGGGGGTCATCTCGGCGACCTGCAACGCCGGTATCTCACCAAGGTTTACCAGCAAGCTCCGTACAGGTGATCTGAATGTCCCGCAACCACAGGCCGGAGCAGCGCCCCAGGGGGCGCTGGATGCTGCTGCTGCTCGTCGCGGCGGCCGCCGTCCTGTGCCCGGCCGCCGCGGTGCGGGCGCTCGCATCGTCACACCGGCCCGCGCCGCCGACGCATCTCGTGCCGACCGCGGTCAGCAGAACGACGGTCGCGCTCGCGTGGCGGCGCTCGGCGGGACCGGGCGGGATCGTCCGCTATCGCGTGCTCCGGGACGGCCGCCGGATCGGGCGCACGAGGGCGGCCCGGTTCGCGGCGGGGCACCTGCGCTGCGGCACGGCGTACACGTTCTCCGTCCGGGCGATCGACCGCGCCGGCCGCGGCTCGCGGCCTGCGGCGCGCGTGGTGCGGACAGCCGCGTGCCCCGACACCGAGGCACCGTCGGCGCCGTCCGGGCTGGCCCAGTCCGAGCCGTCGCGGACCGGGCTCGACCTCACGTGGGACGCCGCGACCGACAACGTCCGCGTGGCGGAGTACCGCGTCTCGCAGGACGGCGTCCGGATCGCCCGCACCGCCGAGACCAGCCTGCCGGTCGGCGGGCTCCGGTGCGGCACCTCATACACCTTCACCGTGGTCGCCGTCGACGGAGCGGGCAACGCCTCGCCGCCGGCCGCGGTGACCGCCGCCACCGCCGCCTGCGCCCCGCCCGCCCAGTGCACGGGCGTCGCGGTCGCGCCCGGGGATGACCTCGAGGCGCTGGCCGCCGCGCAGCCCGCCGGGACGGTGTTCTGCATCGCACCCGGGACCTACCGCGTCGGCACCCAGATCAAGCCGCGCGACGGCCAGCAGTTCATCGGCACCGGTCCGGGCGTGGTCATCACCGGCGGCACGCAGCTCTCGGGCTTCGCCCGCTCCGGCCCGGCGTGGGTCGCGCCGGGTGTCCCGGCGACGGCCGCCTACGAGCCCGGGTCGGGCTTCTCGAGCTACATGCACCAGCAGGCGCCGTACGCGAACGACGTCACCATGGACGGCACGCTGCTCGACAAGGTCGGCGTGCGCGTCGGCGGCGTCACGTACGGCGAGCCGGCCTCGACCGTCGGCCCGGGAACGTACTTCGTCGACTACGACGCCGGCACCGTCATCCTCGGCGACGATCCAGCCGGGCACGACGTCGAGCTCGGGGTGGGCGCGAAGGGCTTCGCCTCGCCGGCGGTGGACGTGGCGATCCGGAACCTGCGACTCGAGCTCTTCACGTCGACCGGGGTGCACATGCTTCCGGGCGCGACCGGCTGGACGCTCCACGACGTCTCCGTCGACGCCGCCCATGACTCGGGCGTGAACCTGCGCGACGGCGCGGTCATGGAGGGCGGCGCGCTCGCGTGGAACGGCCGCTACGGCCTGAACGCGCGCGGGTCGAACGTCACGGTCGACGGCGTGGACGTGTCGCACTCGGACGCCGCCCACTACCGCGACGCGGGCGGCGCGTGCGTCGCCGCGGGCGGGTCGAAGTTCGTCGGGACGGTCGGCCTCGTCCTGGAGAACAGCGTCTTCCACGACAACGCCTGCAACGGGATCTGGCTCGACGTCGACACGTACGACTCGACGATCGAGAACAACACCTCGACCGACAACCAGGACGACGGCATCCGGGTCGAGGTGAGCCACAAGCTGCGCATCTCCGGGAACACCGTCAAGGGCAACGGGGGCTGGGGCATCTACCTCGCCAACTCGCCCGTCGCCGACGTGTCGCAGAATACGGTCGGCGACAACACAGAACGGCGCCATCGTGCTCAACTGGAGCGGGCGGACGACGCCGGCGTCGGCCCACGGCTCCTACGCGACCTCCGACGTGGACGTCCACGACAACACGATGATCCTGACCGCGACCAGCCAGATCGTCGGCATCGTCGACAAGACCGGCACCGGCTACCCCTATACCGCCGCCGCCGACAACCACTACCGCGCCAACCACTACCTGCTCCCCGACTCGGCCTGGCGCTACTTCCGGCTCGACGTGAAGATGCCCTGGAACGCCTGGCGGACCGCGGGCATGGACACCGAGTACGCCCTGATGTAGCCGGGCCGGGCGGCCCCTTGCCCGCTTCCGGCATGTGTCACGGCGTGGCGGCGTACGCCGCCGCCCGCTCGGCCTCAACTTCCAGGTTCTCCCAGCGATTACAGGGTGTGCGCACGACGCGCGCCCGGATCGAGCACATGGAGGTGCCCGCAATGCAGCTGGTCGTCTTTGCGCTCGGCGACGAGGAGTACGGCCTGCCGATCACGCAGGTCCAGGAGATCATCCGCTTCTCGGAGCCGCGCAGCATCCCCAACCCGCACGCCTCGATGCGCGGCGTGATCAACCTGCGCGGGCGGATCATCCCCGTGTGCGACCTGAAGCTCCAGCTCGACGTCCGCGCCGCCGCGGTCGCCGACGACGAGTGCGAGATCGTCGTCGTCGAGTCGTCCGCCGGACCGGCCGGGATGATCGTCGACGGCGTGAACGAGGTCATGACCGTGACCGAGGAACAGATCGAGCCGGAGGCGGGATCGCGCGAGAGCTACCTGAACGGCATCGCCAAGGTCGGCGACCGGCTGATCGTGCTGCTCGACGCGCCCGGGCTCGTCGCCGCGCTGGGCCTCGCGCCCCGCGCTCAGGCGGCCTAGCCGGCCAGGATCTCGCGCGCCGCGTTCCGGCCCGGCCCGCCGGTGATGCCGCCGCCGGGGTGCGCGCCCGAGCCGCACAGGTAGAGCCCCGGGACGGCGAGCCGGTGGCGGGCCAGCCCGAGGACCGGCCGCCAGGCGAAGAACTGGTCGAGGCCGGGCTCGGCGTGGTACACGTGGCCGCCCGAGATGCCGAGCTCGCGCTCGATGAGCGCCGGCGTGAGCACACGCCGTTCGGTGACGGCTTCCCCGAGCCCGGGGGCGTGCCGCTCGAGCTCGGCGACGACCAGGTCGCCGACGGCGTCGGGGTCGGCGGCATGGGGGATCCACTGCGCGAGCGCGTGCAGCGTGCTGCCGGCGAGCGTGGCCTCGATGTAGGGGCGCGCGCTCGGCTGCCCGTACTTCCAGCAGTCGAAGGCCCGCTCGACGTGGTCGATGCCCGGCGCGACGACGATCCGGCCGGTGAGCAGGTCGGGGTCGGCGACGCCGGCGAACGCCGGCGGGGCCGAGAGCCTGAGCTCGACCACCGCGGTCGCGCCCGGCGTGCGGATGGTGCCGGCCCGCCAGCGCAGCCGCGGGCCGGTCTCCTCGGGGTCGAGCCAGCGGGTGAGCACGGTCTTCGGGTCGACGCCGCACGCCACGACCGGCGCCTCGATCTCCTCGCCGGAGGCGAGCGCGACGCCGCGGATGCGGCCGCCGCGGACGAGCACCCGCTCGACGCCGGCTCCCGTGCGGATCTCGGCGCCGGCGGCCGTTGCCGCCGTCTCGAGCGCCTCCGCCAGGGCGCGCGGGCCGCCGCGCGCGAAGACGGTCTGACCGGCGGCCCCGCCGTCGTTCCCGGCCGAGTCGGCGAGGAGCACCGCCGTCGTCCCGGCCGACCACGGCCCCATCGCCGTGAAGAGCGAACCGCGCGCGGCCAGCGGGCCGCGCACCGCGTCGGTGGCGAACCACTCGCCGACGAAATCGGCCGAGGCCATCGGCAGTGCCCTGGTCAGCTCGCGGGCCGACCGCGCGCTCAGGCGCCGGTAGGCGCGGGCCAGCCGCAGGCCGGCCTGCCAGTCGCCGAGCGCGCCGGAGTCGAGGCGCGGCGGCGTGACCTCGGCCAGCTCGCCGAGGAACCGGGCGAGCACCCGGACGTGGGCGTCGAAGCGCGGGTATGCGCCGGCGTCGGCGGCCGAGACCGCCGCGAGGCTCTCGGCCGTGCGGGCCGGATCGGCGAAGAACGCGATCGGTGGGCCGTCGTCCCGCAGCGCGAGCATGCGCACCGGCGGGTGGAGGAGCTCCAGCCCGTGGCGTTCCAGCTCGAGCTCGGCGACGAGCGCGGGCCGCAGCCGGCCGACGGTCGAGACGACGCCGTCGAGGATGCCGCCGGTGCGCCCGCGCCGCTCGACGACGACGACCCTGCGGCCGGCACGCGCCAGGACGGCCGCGCAGACGAGCCCGTTGTGGCCGCCGCCGGCGACGATCGCGTCGTACGTCACCGGCTGCTCCGCGATTTCAGGTGCTCGAGCGCGGCGATCCGGCCCGGCGCCCCCATCAGGCCGCCGCCCGGGTGGGCGGCCGACCCGCACATCCAGAGGCCGCGCACCGGCGTGCGGTATCGCGCCCACCCGGGCACGGGCCGGTTGAAGAAGAGCTGTTCCAGCGAGAGCTCGCCCTGGAAGATGTTCCCCTCGGAGAGGCCGATCCGCTGCTCGATGTCGAGCGGCGAGAGCACCTGCTCGCCGACGATCAGGTCGCGGATGTTGGGCGCCCGCTCGGCGAGCGTGTCGATCACCGTGTCGCGGAACGCCTGCCGGTGGGCGTCGTCCCAGCTCGCGCCGCCGGCGAGGTGGTACGGCGCGTACTGGACGAAGCAGCTCATGACGTGCTTCCCGGGCGGCGCCATGGCCGGATCGACCAGGGTCGGGATGATCGCGTCGATGTACGGCCGGCGCGAGAACCGGCCGTACTTGGCGTCGTCGTATGCCCGCTCCATGTAGTCGATCGACGGCGAGAAGCTGATCGCGCCGCGCAGGTGCTCGCCCCGGCCGGGCAGGCAGGTGAGGTCGGGCAGGCCGTCGAGGGCCAGGTTCACCTTGCCCGACGAGCCGCGGAACCGGTAGCGGCGGACGTCGTCGACGAACTGGTCGTCGAGCACGCCCGGTTCGATCAGGTCGAGGAACGTCACGCGCGGGTCGGCGCTTGAGAGGACGGCGTCGGCCACGATCGTCTCGCCCGACCCGAGTGTGACTCCGGTGGCCTGGCCGCCCTGCACGTCGATCGCCGCCACCGGCGCCTCCATCCGGATCTCGGCCCCCTGCGCGCGGGCCGCCGAGGCGATCGAGAGGCTGACTCCCCCGGTGCCGCCGCGCGGGATGCCCCAGGCGCGGAAGGCGCCGTCGATCTCGCCCATGTAGTGGTGCAGCAGCACGTAGGCGGTGCCGGGCGAGCGGATGCCCTGGAACGTGCCGATGATGCCCGAGGCAGCCATCGTGGCCTTGAGCGGGTCGGTCTCGAACCACTGGTCGAGGAAGTCGGCCGCGCTCATCGTCATGAGCTGGATGAACGTGTCGCGCAGGCGCCGCGGCAGGCTCGCGAAGCGGCGCGCGAGCGGCGCCAGCGAGAGCCACTCGGCCGGCCGGATCCGGCCCTGGTCGCCGGGCACCGCCGACAGGATCGGCTTGATGAAGCGCGCCATCTGGCCCATGAGCAGGCTGTACTCCTCGTATGCCTCGGCGTCGGTGAGCGACCACCGGCGCAGCTCGCGCACGGTGCGGCCGTGGTCGTTCACGCGCCACAGGTAGTCGTCGTCGAGCGGCGTCAGGGTGCCGTCGAGCGGCAGGATGGCGAGCCCGTGCCGGGGAAGCTCCAGGTCGCGCACGATCTCGGGGCGAAGGAGCGACACCACGTACGACGCCACGCTGAACCGGAATCCCGGCACGATCTCCTCGGTGACCGCCGCGCCGCCCAGCACGTCGCGCCGCTCCAGCACGACGACGCGCAGCCCGGCTCGGGCCAGGTACGCCGCGCAGACGAGTCCGTTGTGACCGCCCCCGATGACGATCGCGTCGTAGCGCTGCTGCATCGCGGCGCGATGCTAGATGATCGGCCCGCAACTCCCGTGCGCCTAGCCCAGATCGAGGCCGTGAATCGCGCTCGGCGGGCCGCCCAGCTCGACCGTCCATGCGCCGTGGGTGACCCAGCGGATCCCGTCGCGGTCGAGGACGGGGCTGGTGCGCGGGCCGATGCCGACGGCGAGAGTGCGCCCGAGATCGATCCGGTAGATCCGCATTCCCTGCGATGTCTGGTACAGGATCCGCGGCCCGCAGATGGCGAGCGTGTGCCGGTCCAGGCTCGCCGCAACCGGGGTCGATCCGAGCCTGGCGCCCGTCGCGGCGTCGTAGCGGACGAGGTGGTTGCCGCTCGCGGTCGTCGTGAGCGCCGCGAGCACCTTCTGCGACATGGCCATCGCGTTCAGCGTGCCGTGCACCTGGATGGTCGCCTCGAGCCCGCCGCCGGCGACGTCGCGGATCTGGATCACCCCCGCCGGGTCGCCGCCGGCCGTGTAGGGCTGCTCGGCGAGGCGGCCGCCGGCCGTCGCCAGCGCCGCCGCGGCGGGCGCACCCGGAACGGTGGTGGCGTGCACGCCGGCCGGCGAGTAGCGCACCCACCGGATCCGGCCGCCGGTCACGACCGGCATGCATGTCGTTTTCAGGATCGCATCCGGCCGGAGCGACAACGTCAGACACGGCGTAGAGCACGATCCCGTCCCTCGCCGCCATCGGCCCGAGGATGCGGCCGGGAGCGCCGCAGGACGAGGAGCCGCACTCGACGAAGATGCGCTCGACCCGCGCACGGCCGCCGCGGCCGTCGGGAACCCAGACCGTGGCGAGGGTCTCGCTGTTCGACTCGAACCGCTCGGCCCAGGCGATGTGGAGCGGGCTGCCCGCGCTCCGCGCGGTCGCGGCGATCGCGACGGCGGAGTCCTCGGCCGGCGTCGGGCCCTGTGGCGTGGAGCAGCGCGTGATCGCGCGGTTCTGGTGCCCGAGCAGCCTGCCGCGGTGGATCCGCAGGCAGGTGCCGGCGGCGTTGACCTGCACCCAGGCCGCCTGGCCGAAGCGGTCGAGCGACAGCCTGGTGATCTCGCCGGGCGTGCGCACGAGCACCCGGTCGGCGGGCCGCGCTGATGCTCCCGCGGGCAGCGCGAGCACCGCGGCCATCGCGAGAAACATCGCTGGAATTCTCATGGTTAAAGCGTCGCCCCCGTGCGTCGTGGGCGCATCGGGGCGACCACGTATCTCGCGGCACGAGGGGTGCGGGAAACGTGCACCACGCGGTGCGCCGCCGCCCGACCGCCGCGCCGCGATAACCTGCCGCGGCCATGACCGCCCTCTCGCCGTTTCATCCCCGCACCGCCGGCCTGAACCGTAAGCAGGCCTGGTCGGAGTGGGCGACCTATCTCTCGCCGGCCGGCTACGCCGACATGCACGACATCGAGTACACCGCCGTCCGCGAGGCGGCCGCGGTGTTCGACGTCTCGCCGCTCTACAAGTACGTGGTGTCGGGCCCCGACGCCGGGCGGCTCGTCGACCGCGTCATCACGCGCGACGCCTCCCGGATCGAGGTGGGCCAGGTGGCCTACACGCCCTGGTGCGACGAGGCCGGCAAGGTGATCGACGACGGCACGGTCGCCCGCCTCGACGAGAACCGGTGGCGCTGGACGGCGGCGGATCCGCAGTACCGCTGGCTTCGGATGAACGCCGCCGGCCTCGACGTCGAGATCGAGGACGTGACCGACGCGGTCGCCGCGCTCGCGCTCCAGGGGCCCCGGTCCCGGGCCGTGCTCGACGCGGTGACGGGGGAGGAGTGGGGGAGCCTGGGCTACTTCCGGCGCCGGCCGTGCACGATCGCGGGCGCCGGGGTGGACGTCAGCCGCACCGGCTACACGGGCGACCTCGGCTACGAGCTCTGGATCCCCGCCGCTGCGGCAGTGGACGTCTGGGACGCGCTCTTCGCCGCGGGCGAGCAGCACGGGATCCGGCCGGCGGGCCTGCGGGCGCTCGACGTCGTCCGCCTCGAGGCGGGGCTCATCCTGATCGAGGTCGACTACACGAGCACCTTCCGCGCGACGACCCCCGACCACGAGTACTCGCCCTTCGAGATCGGGCTCGGCCGGCTCGTCAACTTCGAGAAGCGGAGCTTCGTCGGCCGCCGGGCGCTCCTGCGGGAGCGGGCCCGCGGCGGCCCGCGGCGGCGGCTCGTCGGCCTGGAGCTCGACTGGACCGGGATCGAGCGCGCCTTCGCGAGGCACGACCTGCCGCCGGCGGTCGCGCCCACCGTCTCGCGCGAGCCCGTCCCCGTCTACGCCCGCCGCGGCCAGGTCGGCCGCGCCACGAGCACCTGCTGGTCGCCGCTCCTCAAGAAGATGGTGGCGCTGGCGTCGGTCGGGCCCCGCCACGCCGATCCGGGGACGCCGCTTGAGATCGAGTGGTCGGTCGAGGGCGAGCGGGGCCGGGTCGGCGCGACCGTGGTCGACCTGCCGTTCCTCGACCTGCCCCGCCGCCGCGGGTAGCCCTTCGTGCCCCGCCGGCCGTCGCAACGGGACTGCGCCAGGGCGCTCTGGCTGCTCGGGCTGGAGCCGCCGGTCACGCCCGCCCGGCTCCAGGCGGCGTACAGGGCCCGGATGGCACAGGCCCATCCCGACCTGCACCACGACTCCGACACGCGCAGGGAGGCCGCGAACGTCCTGAGCCGCGCGCTGAACGGCGCCCGCGACCTCGTCTCCGACTGGATCGCGTCGGAGCGCGACTGGCCGCGGCTGGCCGGGCCCGGGCCCGCGGCGGAGCCGGCGGCGCCGGCAGCCGAGCCCGAGCCGGTGCCCGCGCCGGTGTGCCGTCGCACGGGCCTCCGCGCCGGCGACCTGGTCCGCGTGTGGCCGTACGACGGCGACGTGGAGGTCGTGGCCGGGACCGAGCCCGACGGCCAGCGCACGTGGGTGATCCTGCGCGACGGCGGCGCGGTCAGGTCGGACAGGGTGATGCTCGCCGCGTATCAGTGCCCGGCCTGCGGCCGCTGCGCCGGGCCGGCGGTCGAGCAGCCGCTGCTTCGCCCGTGCCCGGACTGCCTCGCCGACCTGCGCGCGCTTGAGCGGCGGCCGGGCGAGACCCGCCGGGTGCGGAGCGCGATCGAGGCCCGGGCGGAGGCCGGCCTCGCCGAGGCCCGCGCCCTGCGCGACGAGCGGCTGGCGCAGCGGGCGGAGTCGCGCCGGCGGTGGGCGCGGAGCCTCCGCCGCGCGGGCCCCGACGACCTGCGCGCCGCGCTGCTCTCGGCGTTCACGAACGCCTTCGACCGCTGGACCGCGCCGGTGTAGACTCGCGCAGCCTGGCGCGGCCAATCGACGGAGGGAGCACCGATGCATCGGACCAGCGCGCGCATGAACCGGCGCGAGCTGCTGGGCCTGGGAGCGCTGGCACTTGGCGCGGCGGCCTGCGGCGGGTCGACCGGAGGCGGCGGCGCCACCGCCGCGTCCCAGTCGCTCTCGGGCAAGAAGATCGAGAGCACGCTCAAGTTCTACAACTGGGCCCAGTACGTGAACCCGGTGAACACGAAGGCGTACGAGGCCCAGACCGGGGTGCACTTCGACGAGTCGAACTTCACCTCGAACGAGCAGCTCCTGACCAAGCTCCAGACGACGAAGGGGCAGAAGACCTACGACATCATCGTCCCCGACGCCGACCACGTGCGGATCGAGAAGGACCTCGGGCTCCTGATGAAGCTCGACCACAGCCTCATCCCGAATCTCAAGAACCTGGCGCCGCACTGGACGCAGCTCCCGTACGACCCGGGCAACGTCTACTCGGTCGTGAAGGACACGGGGATCACCTGCTTCACGAAGCGCAGCGACACGGTGACAGCCGACCTGCGCACCTGGAAGGACTTCTTCGACTTCCTGCCGCACGCCGGCGACCTGACGGTGAACTTCATCGAGAGCCCGTCCGAGGTGATCGGCGTGGCGCTGAACAGCCTCGGCTATTCGATGAACACCGACGACGAGGGCCAGCTGAACGAGGTGCGCGACCTCCTGCTCAAGGTGAAGCCGTACGTCGACACGGTGAACGAGGTCTACGTGAACGACTTCCAGTCCGGGAAGATCGACCTGGGGATCACCTACTCCGGCGACGGGCTGCGGATCCAGGCCGCCCGCAAGAAGGAGGGCGACATCGCCGTGATCGCGCCGGAGGGGAAGTCGGAGATCTGGACCGACAACTGGGCCATCTCGGCCTACGCGCCCGATCCTGTCGCCGCGCACAAGTGGATCGACTTCATCCTGGAGCCGGACGTGAACGCCAAGGAGATGGAGTACGTGGCCTACGAGGTCGGCACGCCGGCGTCGTACCCGCTGGTCGGCGACCTGGCCCAGAACCCGCTCGTCGTCTTTCCGGACCGGATCCTGAACGAGTACGAGATCCTCGAGACGACGCCCGAGCGCCAGAACACCCGCCAGCGGATCTGGAACGAGTTCAAGGCGGCGTAGGGTGGGTGGACGAGTGCGCCGCGGGCTGCTCGCGGCGGCCGCCGCCGCGGCCGCCCTCGCGGCGGGTGCGCCCGCGGCCCACTCCCAGGTGACGATCGTCCTCGACCCGGGCCACAACCGGTACCCGAACCTGGCCTACGAGCCGATCGGGCCGGGGTCGCCGCACCTCAAGATCAAGGACGGCGGCGGCACCCACGGCGTCGTCACAGGCCAGTCCGAGGCGTCGGTCGTCCTGCGGATCGCGTTCCGGCTGCGGACGCTCCTGCGCGCCGACGGCCTGCACGTCATCATGACCCGGCACAAGACCTGCTGCCGGAGCAAGGGCAACATCGCCCGGGCGCGGATCGCAAACCGCGCCCACGCCGCGCTCTTTCTGCGCATCCACGCCGACGGCTCGACCGACCGCTCGGTGGCGGGCACGTCGATGCTCTACCCGGCGCTGCACGCGGGGTGGACCGACGACATCTACGGCCGCAGCCGCCAGGCGGCCCGGATCGTCCAGGCCCGGCTCGTGCACCGGCTGGGCTGGCCGGATCGCGGCCTCGTCCCCCGCGGCGACCTGACCGGGTTCAACTGGGCGAACGTCCCCGCGATCCTCACCGAGGTCGGGTTCCTCACGAACCCGTCGGAGGACCGGGCGCTGGCGGGGCGGGCCACGGTGAGGCGGATTGCGCGCGGGTTGGAGGGCGGCGTCCTGCATTACCTCCGGGCCCGCGGCCTGCGCTACCATACGCGCGCAAGCTCGTGACAGGAGGCACGATGCGCGTGAGCGCGATCATGCAGACGGACCTGGTCACGACCGCGCCGGACGCGGCCGTGGTGGACGTCGCCCGGCTCCTCACGGAGCGCCGGGTGGGGGCCTGCCTCGTCATCGAGGGCGGCGAGCTGGCCGGCATCTTCACCGAGCGCGACCTCGTGCGGCTGGTCGCCTCGGGCAGCGACGTGCGCCGCCGGCCGGTGCGCGAGGCCATGACGACCGGCGTCACGTTCGCGGATCCCGACGCCGACCTGCTGTGGGCGGCCGAGACGATGCGCCGGCTCGGCGTCCGCCACCTCCCGGTCGGCGAGGGCGGGCATCCGGTCGGGATCATCTCGATCCGGGATCTCTACGCGGCCGTGGAGGCGGTGCTGCGGCTCGACCCGCGCGGTGCCGAGGCGGCCCGCGGCGTGCTGGCGGCGGCAAGCCATTGACCGACGAAAGGAGCGGGGCCATGCAGGGACGAGACGACGCGTATGCAATCCGGATAGGGCTTCTGGCGGTGGTGGCCTTCATGTCCTGGCCCGTGTGGCTCGCCATCGTGTCGGGCCAGCACACGTTCACGACAGCGGTCGGGCTCTCGGCGCTCGTCCCGCTCGCCCTCACGCTCATGGTCCCCGCCTTCGCCTTCCACGCCGGCGGCCACATGCACCGCGCGTTGGCGCGGCTCGAGCACCGGCTGCACATCGACAGCTTCATCGACCACCACCTGCACCGCCACGCGTAACCGGGGCGGTCGCCACGCCCCTGTGGTGTCGCCTAGACCCTGACCCGGCGCGCCCTGTGCGCGCGCATCTTCTCGCGGCTGCCGCAGACCGCCATGCTGCACCAGCGGGCCGAGCGGTTCTTCGAGAGGTCGTAGAACGCCCAGCCGCAGTCGCGGGCCGGACAGGCCTTGAGGCGGCCGAACGTCCCGTCGGCGATCGCGGTGAACACGATCGCGACGACCTGCCCGATCGCCGCCGCGATCGGCTCCTCGGGCTGCGGCTCAAGGGCGGCCCCGCCGTCCGTGTCGAACCGGACGCGCAGGCCGCCGCGGCCGGCCCGGTTCAGGTTGCGCAGCTCCTCCGCCTCAAGCGTGCCGCCGTTGTTGGCATGAAGCACCGCTCGCAGCGACTCGCGGAACTCGGCCATCCGCGTGACGTCCTCGCCGGTGGGGCGCATGTCGGCCGGCGCCAGCGACCGCTCCACGAGCCACGACCGCAGTCCGGCCGGCGTGTCGATGGAGTCGGTGCCCGCCTCGGCGTCGCGCGTGTTCACGAGCTCCTGCACCACCAGGAGCGCCCCGGGGGCGGGATTGACGGCGGCGTCTGTCACGGGGCTCATGATACCATCAAAACCTCTTGACAGGTAACAGTTACCGTTGTAGTCTTTACGACGGTAACAGCGATGAATGGACTCCCCGCACCCGCCGCCGCAGCCCGTGACCTCCCGCGCGCCCGCGCCGCCAGGCGCGTGCTCGTCCGCCAGGCCGCTGCGCTGGCGGCCATGATGGTGCTCGCGACGGTCACCGGCCTTCCCTGGCTGGCTCTCCCGGCCGCGGTCGGGACGCTCGCGCTCGCCGGCGGCGCGGTGGTGCTCGAGCTGCGGGCCCGGCGCGACGCCGACGTCATGCTGCACGCGGCCGCGTTCACGGCGCCCGCGGGCGATCCCGAGACCTCGGCCGTGCTCCGGCGGCGGGCGGAGGCGCTGACGGCGCCGAAGCACCTGCACGCCCTCGCAGAGGCAGTGCGCGCCCATGCCCACGGCCCGCGGCACCTGCTCGTCCCGCAGGCCCCGGCCGCCCGCCTGCTCTCCTGTCACGCTGAGGTCGCCGACCGCATCGCGGCGGCGCTCGACCGCCCGCCGGCCGACGCCCGCGCGGTCGTCGAGCTGGAGTGGCTGCTCTCGGATCCGCGCCCGTCCGAGGACCGGCTCCGGCGCGTCGAGCGGCTCCTGGCCGCGTAGCCTCGCTCAGGCCGCGTGCGCCGGCGCCGCCTGGCCCACGGCCGCCGCGATCGCCTCCGCCACCCTGTCGAGCTCCTCCTCGGAGATGACGTAGGGCGGGGAGATCTGAAGCGCGCGGCCGGCGAGCCCGCGGGTGAGGACGCCGTTTCGGCGGCAGCCGGCCACGATCCGCTCGACCAGTCCGGGGTCGGCCGTCCGCGCCGCGGCATCGATCTCGACGGCGGCCAGGAGGCCGAGGCCGGCGCGCACCTCGCTCACGAGTGGCAGCTGGGTCAGCGGCTCGACGATGCGGGCCAGCACCTGCTCCATCTCGGCGACCCGGTCGACGAGCTCCTCGCGCTCGATCAGGTCGAGGTTCGCGAGGCCGGCGGCGCAGGCCGCGGGGTGGCCCGAGTACGTGAACCCGTGGCGGAAGACCGCCCGGCCCGGCTGGGTCCAGAACGGCTCCTGGACACGCTCGGAGATGACGACCGCGCCGAGCGGCAGGTAGCCCGAGGTGATGGCCTTCGCGCAGGTCATCATGTCGGGGTCGATCCCGAGCCGCTGGCAGCCGAACCACCGGCCGAGGCGGCCGAAGCCGGTCACGACCTCGTCGGCGATCAGGAGCACGTCGTGCTTCCGGCACAGCTCCTGCACGGCCGCCCAGTACCCCTCCGGCGGGTGCAGGATGCCGCCCGCGCCGATGACCGGCTCGCCGATGAACGCGGCGATCTCGCCCGCCCGCTCCTCGAAGAGGGCCGCGAGCGGCGCCGGGTCGTCGAACGGCACGCTGGCGACGTCGGCGATCAGCGTCCCGAAGCCCTCGCGGTTGGAGGCGAGGCCGGCGAGGCTCGTCCCGTAGGCGTTCATGCCGTGGTAGCTGTGCTGGCGGTGGACGATCAGGCGCTTGTCCGGCTGCCCGAGCGCATGCCAGTAGCGGCGGGCGAGCTTGGCGGCCGTGTCGACGGCGTCCGAGCCGCCCGAGCCGAAGAAGACGGCCGCGCCGGGGAACGGCGCCAGCGCCGAGACGCGTTCGGCCAGGTCGAGCGCCGGCCGGTTGGCGAGGCGGTCGAACGTGTCGTAGGCCGCCAGCTCGCGCATCTGTGCGGCGGCGGCGTCGGCGATCTCCGTCCGGCCGTGGCCCACGGCCGCGTACCAGAGCCCGCCGCGGGCGTCGACGTACTCCTTGCCGTCGGCGTCCCACACCCGCGCCCCGCGGCCGCGGACGATCACGATCTCGTCGTCCTTGACGGCCGCCATGTCGGCGAACGGGTGCCAGAGCCGCGTGGTCACCGGGCCGACGATACCAGCCCCTCGAAGACCGGCGCCCCATGGCCGTCGTGCTCCGCGTCGGGGTGCCACAGGACGCCGACGCAGAATCGCCGCCCGGGGTGCTCGATCGCCTCGATGACGCCGTCGTCGGCCCGGGCCGACACGATCAGCCCGTCGCCGACGCGGTCGATGCCCTGGTGGTGGTGCGAGTGCACGCGCAGCCGCTCCCCGACGAGCCGGGCGGCAAGCGTGCCCGGCACCGTCGCGATCTCGTGCATCCCGAACTCGGAGTCCGAGAGCCGGTGCGGGCTGACGTCGATCGTGTCGGCCAGATGCTGGTCGAGCGAGCCGCCCAGCGCGACGTTCAGCACCTGCACCCCGCGGCAGATCCCGAGCAGCGGCACGTCGCGCTCGACGGCCCGCCGCACCAGCGCGAGCTCCACGGCGTCGCGGCGCGGGCTGATCGAGCCGATGGCGGCGTGCGGCTCCTGGCCGTAGCGGGTCGGGTCGATGTCGTTGCCGCCGACGACGAGCAGCGCGTCGACGATGTCGAGCACGTCGTCGGGCTCCTCGATCCAGGTCGTGTCCGCGGGCAGGACCACCGGCCGGCCGCCGGCGACGCGCACGCCCTCCACGTAGCCCTGCGACACGAGCACCGCGTCGCACGACCAGTGCGACATTGCCGCCTGCGTCCAGTAGCTCGTGATGCCGATCGTCGGCCGGCTCATAGCCGCTCCGCCGCGGTCCGGGCCGCCGCGACGGCGGCGTCGACGTCGGCGTCGGTGTGGGCCGTCGAGACGATCATGTGGAGGAGCAGCGCGGGGCTGGCGTAGACGCCGAGCCCGAACAGCTCGTGGACGAACCGGCGGTACACGGCCGGGTCTGCGTGCGTGCAGAAGTCGCGCATGTCGTGGATGGGGCCGGCGTCCTCGTGGCCGGGGCGCAGCGGCAGCACCTGGAGCATCGGCCCCACGCCCTGGACGAGGGCCGGGATCGACGCCGACTCGAACGCGGCGGCAAGGCCGGCGGCGAGCCGCTCCCCGAGGCGCGTCATCTCGGCCGCCGCCGCGGCGCCGTCCTCGGTCAGCATGGCGAGGCTCTCGGCGGCCACCGCGAGGGCCAGGTTGGGGGCGTTCTGGGTGCCGTAGTGAAGGACGCGCCCGCCCGCCAGCGCGTCCATGACCTCCGCCCGGCCGGTGATCGCCGCGAGCGGCAGGCCCGCGCCCAGCGCCTTCCCGAACGTCGCCAGGTCGCCGGTGACGCCGTAGAGCGCCTGGCACCCGCCGGGATCGAGCCGGAACCCGGTCACGGTCTCGTCGACGATGAGGAGCGCGCCGTGCTCGTCGCACAGGCGCCGCATCTCGGCGAGATAGCCGGGACGGGGCGGGATGACGCCCATGTTGGCCATGACGGGCTCGGTGATGACGGCGGCGACCCGGCCGCGGTGCCGGTCAAGGCACTCGCCCAGGAGCGCCGCGTCGTTCCAGGCGCACAGCACGGTGTCGGCGACGGCGCCCTCCGGCAGCCCCTCCGAGTCGAGCACGCGCGGCGGCGTCGGCGGGGTCGCCCAGCGTTGCCGGGTCGCGGGGATGCGAGCTGACGAGGAAGGCGTCGTGCCAGCCGTGGTAGTGGCCCTCGAACTTGACGACGAGCGGGCGGCCGGTCACGGCCCGGGCGATCCGGATCGCGGCCATGGTCGCCTCGGTGCCGGTGTTGGCGAACCGCACCCGCTCGGCACCCGGCACGAGCCGGGCGATCCGCTCGGCCACCTCGACCTCGATCTCGGTCGCCGTCGCAAAGAGACTGCCGTGCCGCAGCGCCCGCTCGCCGGCTGCGACCAGCCGCGGATGCGCGTGGCCGTGCAGGAGCGCGCCGTAGGCCATCATCAGGTCGACGTACTCGTTGCCGTCGGCGTCGGCGATCCGGCCGCCGGACCCGGAGGCCATGAAGATCGGGATGTCGTAGTTCACCGTCCCGCGCGACGGCGAGGACACCCCTTCGACGAGCGTCTCCCGCGCGCGATCGAAGAGGGCGCGGGAGCGGTCGAGCGTGAATGGCACAGCTGATTACAGTAGCGGCGGCATGGACGGCGTGACGGCGATGGTGGTGGGGCCCGGGAACCTGGGGGCGATGCTGGCCGAGGCGCTGGCGATCGAGCCCGCGGTCGGGAAGCTCGTCGTCGCCGGCCGCCGCATCGAGCGCTGCGAGGCGGTGGCGGGCCAGGCGCGGTTGGTCGGGGCGATCCACGGCCGCCGGCCGGAGGTGGTCGCGGTCGCCCCGGACTGGAGCGGGGACGGCGTCGACCTGGCCGTCCTGGCGCCCACGCTCCAGTCGTGGTGGGTGCTGAACGAGCTCCCCGAGCCGGCCCGCGCGCCGCTCCGCGAGCTGGGCCTGGCCGCCTGGCTGCCGTTCCCGCTCGCGCCGCTGATCGAGGTCATGGAGCAGCTCGGGCCGGAGCCGTTCTCGGTCGTCGTCTCGTTCCCCGACGTGACCGGGCCGGTGCTGCGGGGGATGGGCCACGAGATCGGCTGCGGGCTCGGGAACGTCTCGGAGGTGGCGGCCAAGTTCCCGCGGCCCGTGCGGCTGGTGGCCCACCACTCGCTGGGGCCGCACGCCTTCGGAAGCTACGGCAGCTCCGGCGGCGAGCTGCCGCCGTACCTGGTCGACATGCCCAAGGACGAGGCCGATGCGGTCATCCGCGCGCCCTGGCCGCTTCTGACCGACCGCGACATGAACCGCGTCACCGCAGCGGCTGCCGCACGCCTCTTCGCCGCGCTCCTCGGCGACGGCATGACGCCCGACCACGTGCCGGCGCCCGCCGGCCTTCCCGGCGGTTATCCGGTGCTGGCGGGCGGGATGCGGGTGGAGCTCGACCTGCGCTGGCCGGTGGAGGAGGCGATCGCCGTGAACGAGGCCGGCGGCCGCTTCGACGGGGTCGAGCGGATCGACCCGGACGGGACCGTGACGCTGACCGCCGAGACCGCCGGGACGCTCCGGCGCGTGCTCGGCTACGACGTGCCCGTGCTGCGGCCGTCGGACGCCGCCGGGGCGGCCGCGGAGCTGAAGCGGTGCTTCGAGCGCCACGCGGCCGCCCCGTAGGGCTCTCGATCGATCGGCTAGTCGCCCGCCGCCGGCTCGAGCGCCGCCTCGAGCGGCAGGTCGACCTGCCGCCTGCGCACCGGCGAGCCGACCAGGTAGCCGGCCACCGCGAACGCGATCACGAGCCCCAGCGTTCCGAGCGTGAAGACCTCGAAGCGCGTCTGGCTGAGTCCCCAGATGTCGTGGAAGTTGCCGTAGTCCACGGCGGGGATCCCGCTCCAGACGTTGTTGTGGAGCTTCGTGAGGCCGCTCTCGATCGTGCTCGGGAAGATCGCGACCCACGAGCCGAGCAGCATCCACAGGAACACGAGGACGCCGCACACCCACAGCCCGGCCTTCCCGCCCGGCACGACGTACGGCCGGTGCACGTGCGGATGGCTGTACCGGAGCTTGATGACGCTGGGGAAGATCAGCAGGTACGAGAGCAGCGTCGTCGACGTCGCCAGGTAGAGCACCACCGTGAACGTCGCCGCGTTCGAGCCGGTCGAGAACTGGAGGGCGGCGACCATGAAGATGGTCGAGACGACGCCTGACATCACGTTCACCCGCACGGGCGTCCCCAGCTTGGCGTTGAAGACGCCGAACCAGCCGGCGAACGCGCCGTCATACGCCGCCACCGCCTGGATGCGGTCGGAGCCGATCATCCAGACCGCGCCCGACGTGAGGAGCGCGAAGATGAATCCGAGCGCCATCACGTCGGCGAGGAAGTTCTGGGCGCCGCCGTAGACGCTGAACGTCGTATGCACCGCGTCGAGGAACCCTCCGATGCCCGAGATCTGGCTCGTCGGCAGCACCTCCAGGATGCCGAAGATCGGGATCCCGTAGGCGAGCACCGTGATGATGCCGCTCTGGATGACGGTGATCGAGACGTCGCGCTGCGGGTTCTCCATCTCCTCGGCGGCCCCGTTCTGAAGCTCGAAGCCGACGTAGTTGAAGAGGAGGAGCGGCACGAGGCCGAGGAAGATCGCTGTGGAAGGCCTGAAATCGCCCGCCGCGTAGCCGTGCACGCCGTGCTCGATCGCGTAGATGAGGACGGTGATCGAGAAGAACGCCAGCACGCCGATGCGCAGGATCGCGCCGACGTTCGGGATCCACTTTCCGCGCCGGAGCGACACGATGGCGACGGTGATGGAGAACCAGATGAAGACGAGCTTGAAGAAGTAGTCGCCGATCGTTCCGGTGCCGATCTGCGAGATGTTGTCGCTCCACGCCTCCGTCGCGATGAACGCCAGCGAGCCGCCGACCCAGAACGGGTTCGTGACCCAGTAGAGCACGGCGCCGATTCCGGCCGCCAGCCGGCCCCAGCTGAGCTTCATCCACTCGTAGGGGCCGCCCTCCTGGACGAACGACGTCCCGAGCTCGGACATGGTGAGCGCGTACGGCAGGAGAAAGAAGACGGCCAGCACGAGGAGCCAGGTGAACGTCTGCGCGCCGTATCCCGATACCTGGCCGAGGGTGTCGAGGCCCACGAGCGCACACACTGTGAAGAAGAGCATGTCGAACCGGCGCAGGCTCTTGTGGAGCTTGGCCTTTTCCTCCACTGCCATGGCGGTCGTGTGCTCGACCTCCAACGGTTCCGATGAAGACATCCGTCCCTCCCAATGAGAATGCCCGCCCCGGCCGGACCGCCGGGGCGCGAGATGACGTGTGGAGTTTGGCGGAAAACACCCAAAAAAGCTAGGGAGGCAACGTCCCGGCGCGCATCGCCGCCCGCATGCCGCCGTCGACCAGGATGACGGCCCCGTTCACGAACGCCGCATCGCCGGATGCGAGAAACACCGCGGCGGCCGCGACGTCCGCCGCCTGTCCGACCCGGCCCAGCGGCGGCAGCGGCCACGAGGCGGGATCGTCGTCGCGCTCCGTCTCGCCGGGCGCCAGCATCTCGCGCATGCCGGGCTCGATGTCGCCCGGGCAGAGCACGTTCGAGCGGACACCCCGGCGGCCGCAGTCCACGGCCAGCATCTTGCCCAGCATGATGACGGCAGCCTTCGAGACGGAGTAGGCGCCGATCGGGTCCTCGCCGACCACCCCGGCGTCGGATGCGATGTGGATCATCGAGCCGTGCCGCCGCCCGAGGTGGGGCAGGCAGGCGCGCGCGTAGCGCAGGCAGCCGGTGACGTTCACGTCGAGGATCCGGTTCAGCTCGTCCGGCTGGGTCTCGACGAGGGGCAGGACGAGCCCGGTGCCCGCGTTGCAGACGAGCACGTCCAGGCCGCCGAGCTCGTCGACCGCCGTTGCCACCGCCCGGGCCGTGTCGGAGTCCGAGCGCACGTCGGCCGCGACGAAGCGGGCGCCCGTGTCGCGGGCCACCGCCGCACCGCGCTCGCCGTCGCGGCCCGTGAAGGCGACCGCTGCGCCCTCGGCCGCGAACCTGCGCACGACCTCGGCGCCGAGGCCCGACGTCCCGCCCGTGACGAGTGCCGCCTTCCCGGCCAGCCGTGGCATGCGGGCAAGGCTACTGCGCGCGCGGGCTACGCGAGCGTCGGCAGCGTCATGTCGGCCAGCGTGGCGCCGCCGAGCACGCGCAGCGTCGGGTCCATCCCGGCCATCCGCCCGGCGACGACGCCCTCGAGCCGGGCCTCGGCCTCGATCGCGAGATCGCGGCCGGCGTCGGTCAGCTCGGTGCGCCCGAAGGCGCCCCGGCGTATGGCGATCCCGCGCGCGCACAGCCGCAGGGCGAGCTGCTTGGCCTGGCTGGGGCTGGCGGAGAGCTGGTCGGCGAGACGGGTCGTCTCGATCGGCTCGGCACCGTGCAGGAGGAGGAGGGCGTAGAGCTCCATCGGCCGCAGGTCGAGGGCGCGTGCGACCTCGAGGACTGCCCGGTCAAGCGCCCTGACCATCCGCAGCCCCGCCGGCACGTCATGTGAGGAGAGGGAGGGGGATCTTCCGTTCACGACGGAGAACCGATCGGAGCCGCGGAGGTCAGGAGGCTGCGTTGCCACCACGTGGGATTCTGACAACGCTGCCCGCGTGCGCCCTCCCCGGAATGCGGTATTCGCCTGGATCCAACCTCCGACCCGCGGCGGTAATCCTGATTACCGCCGTCCCGGCCGGTCATCCCGCCACGTCCCTTCGCAGAAAGTGAACCCAGGCCACGACGAGCGCCGGAACCGCGTAGACAAGCGAGATGTAGGCTGCGTGGACAACGGGGCTCCAGTCGAGCGGCGTCCGGAAGAGCGCCTGCCACGCCTGGAGCTGGGCGGTCAGCACCCAGCGCTGGGCCGCGTCGGAGTCGAGCACCGGGACGATCTGTGTGAGCTGCATGAGGAGGGCCGCGAGGAGGGTGCCGACGACGGCGCCGGCGCTGTTCCTGCTCACGGTCGAGAGGAGCACCGCGATCGCCGCGATCGCGAGCGCCGGCAGCGAGTAGACCGCAAAGCTGCCGGCGATGAGGAGCAGCGCCCGCGAGGGCGAGACGACGGTCGAGAACGTCGGCAGCGGGTCGAAGCCGCTCGCAAGGCCGCCGGCGACGATGCTGGCGACGACCATCGTCAGGAGCGCGGCGAGGACATAGGTGAACGCCGCGCCGACCTTGGCCGCGAAGATGGAGCTGCGGCCCGCGGAGCGCGTCAGGATGGTCTTGAGCGTGCGGTTCCCGTCCTCGGCGGCGACGATGTCGCCGGCAACGAGCGCCGCGACCAGCGGGAAGAGCCACACCGAGGCGAAGAGCAGCATGAGCAGCGGCACGGCGAGGCCCGACTCCACCGCAAAGCGCAGGAAGAACGGCGCGCCGGCGTCGGTCGGCTGGGGCGGCCGCACCCGGATCGCCACCACGAGCACCACGGGCGCCACGGCGGCCGCAGCGAGGCCCAGGTAGGTCCGCCGCTGGGCGGCGAGCTTTCGCACCTCCCAACCGTAGGCTCGGCCCGTCATCCGCCGTCCTCGGTGATCTCGAAGAAGCGCTCCTCCAGGCTGCGCCCGCCGGGCACGAGCGCCCGCACCCCGACCCCCGACTCGGCCAGCCGCAGCGACACCGTCGCGGCCGCGTCCGCATCGGCCGCGAACCAGACCGAGCCGTCCCGGGCCTCGACATCGCGGATGCCCGCCGTCGCGCGGCACACCTCAGCCGCGCGCGCCGGATCGGTGGCGTCGAGCCGGTAGCGCCCGTCGCTCCGCGCCAGGAGGTCGGAGAGCGCGCCCTCGTAGCGGATCCGGCCGAGTTGGATGATGGCGAGCCTGTTGCAGAGCTGCTCGACCTCGCTCATGAGGTGGGTCGAGAGCAGGATCGTGATCCCCTCGCCCGCGAGCCGCCGCACCATGTCGCGCATGTCGCGCATCCCGGCCGGGTCGAGGCCGGTCGTGGGCTCGTCGAGGAGCAGGAGTCGCGGGCTGCGCATGAGGGCGGCGGCGAGTCCCAGCCGCTGGCGCATGCCATGGGAGTAGCCGCGCACCCGGTCGCCGGCGCGGCCGTCGAGCTCGACGAGGCGCAGCACCTCGTCGATCCGGTCGCCGTCGCCGCCGTCGAGCGCGGCCAGCATCTCGAGGTTCCGCCTGCCGGAGAGGTAGGGGTAGAACGCCGGCTCCTCGACGAACCCGGCCACACCGGACAGGGCGGCCACCGGATCGGCGACCGGGTCTTCCCCGAAGAGGCGCACGTCGCCCCCGGTGGGAGTGATCAGGCCCAGCATCATGCGCAGCGACGTCGTCTTTCCCGCCCCGTTCGGGCCCAGGTAGCCGTAGACGTCGCCCGCGCTCACCGTCAGCGACACGCCGTCGACGGCGACGAGCTCGCCGTAGGTCTTGCGCAGGCCGCGGATCTCGACCGGGGCTGCGCTCACAGGCCTCGCGCCACGGCCTCGACGACGGGTCGGGGCATGCTCCCGAGCACGGTGTAGGTCACGCCTCCGCGGACGAACCGGATCACCGTGCCGAGGGCCGTCACGAGCTCGCGGCCCGACGCGCCCGAGACCGACACCGACGGCAGGAGGCTCCAGAGGCCGCCGCCCGGGTCGCTCGACCCGGGCTGTTCGAGCACCACGACCGAGCTCAGGTTCGTGCCGTACACGAGCACGCGGCCCGGCACGTCGGTCGACCGCGACGCCTCGCGGCAGGTGCGGAGCCGAAGGCCGGCGAGCTCCCGCGGCCCCGTGCACGGGACGGTCCCGCCGACCGAGGGCGGTGCGGCGAACCGCAGCGCCAGGGGGTGCATCCCGAACGGGAGCTTCAACCGGAAGACCGACGGCTCGATGTCGCCGTAGGAGACGTCGCTGAGCGCGAACCGAACGAGCGGTGCGTCGCGGCCGACGCCGAAGAGCTCCAGCCGAAGCGGCGTGCCGGTCTCGGCATCGACAGCGAGGCTCGCAGTCCGGAGGAGGCCGCCGTCGTGGGTCGGCGCGATCCGCAGGCTGTAGGCGGGGCGGCCGCCGGTCACGATCGGCTTCGGCTGCGAGACGGCGGCGTCGCCGGCGATCGAGTCGAGGAGGCCCGATGCGCCCTCGAGCCCGGACCGGGCGAGCTGCGGCATCCCGACCGTGGGGAGGATCGCGGCATAGGCGGTCCCGTCGGCCGCGTCGTAGACGAGCGCGCGGTTACCCTGGAGCAGGAGTTGCGTGTCGCCCTGGTCGGTCTGAAACTCCATCCGCAGGCGGCCGTTCGCGTACCAGAGCCGGCCGTCGGCGCCGCTCACGAGCGGGAGCGGGCTGCCCCCCGCCGTCGCGTCGGGGACGAGGTTCGTGGTCGGAACGAGCGAGTCCACATAGCGAAAGTGCGCGGTGACGCCGGCCGGCCCCGGGCCGGAGAGCTCGCGCAGCGTGAGCTCCTGGAGCGTGGTCGGCGGGGGCGGCTTCGGCGGCGAGCGGTCGATGCTCCAGACCCAGTTCGCGGCCACGAACGCGGCCGCCGCCGTGAGCCCCACGGCGGTCAGCGTTGCGGCGGACGCCCGCCGGACCCAGGCGGTGATGCGGTTCATCTGCTTGGGCGGCAGGATAATCGGCGGCACGCCGTCGGCCCGGCGTGAAACGCTTTTACCGAACCTTCACGGTTCGGCGGCGCATGCCCTTACAACAATTGGCGATATCTCCCAGCATGCGAACCGCTCGCCGCTGGCTCCTGCTTCCTGCCGCCGTGCTCGCGCTGCTCGCCGCCGCCGCGCCGGCGTCGGCGCACGTGCACACGAGCAGGAACCTGGTCCCGCGCCACGGGGCGCTCTTCGGCGCGTTCGTGAACCGCGGCGGCGATGCGTGGAGCAACGTCGTCGGGTTCGAGCGCACCTTGGGCTTCAAGCTGACGATCGTCCACCACTACCGGCCGTGGTCGATCACGTCGTTTCGGATCGACCAGTCGGCGCTGGCCCACCACCAGATCCCGATGATCTCGTGGTCGCCCGGCGGCACGACGACCGCCTCCGCGATCGCCGGCGGCAGCCAGGACGCCCTCATCAAGCGCACCGCCCGTGCCGTCAAGGGCCTGCACAAGAAGCTCTTCGTCCGGCTGGCGTACGAGATGGACCAGCCGCCCGGCAGCCCGCGCTACATCGGCACGCCCAGCGAGTTCGTGCCCGCCTGGCGGCACGTCGTCCGCATCTTCCGTCAGGTCGGAGCCACGAACGCCCGGTTCGTGTGGTGTGCCATCGCGGCCAACTTCAAGAACGGCCACGCCCAGGCCTACTACCCGGGCGACCGGTACGTGAACTGGATCGCGGCCGACGGCTACAACTGGTATCCGGCTCACCGCAAATGGACCGGGTACCGGTCGATCTTCTCGTCGTTCTACGGGTGGGCCAAGCGGCACGGGAAGCCGCTGATGATCGCCGAGACGGGCAGCATGGAGGACCCGCACGCGGCCGGGCACAAGGCGAAGTGGATGACGCGGGCGCGCAAGTGGGTGCACGCCCACGGGCACATGAAGGCGCTCGTCTATTTCGACTCGATCTCGCCGAAGGGCTACGACTTCCGCGTCCGGACGTCCGGGTCGGCGTTCCACTCCTTCCGGCGCTGGGGGCGGGGCTCGTACTGGAACACCATGCGCCGCTGACCGCGGAGCTATCGTCAGGGCATGGCTGTCTCGATCGCGGTCCTGGGTGACCGGAACACCGGGCACCTGACGCATCGCGAGATCGACGCGACCCTCGATCTCATGCCGGCGGACGTCGACGCGCGCTGGCTGCCGAGCCCCGAGGCCGAGGCGGCGGTCGAGGCCGACGGCCTGTGGGTGGTGCCGGGGACGCCGTACCGCGACGACGAGGCGGTGCTCGCCGAGATCCGGCGTGCGCGGACGGCGGGCATGCCGATCCTGGGGACGTGCGGCGGCTTCCAGTACATGCTGGTCGAGTTCGCGCGCAACGTCGCCGGCCTGGAAGCGGCGGCCCACGCCGAGACCGACCCCGATGCGGTGTCTCCGGTCGTGTCGCGCCTCTCGTGCAGCCTGATCGGGGAGGAGCGGACGGTGACCGCCGTGGCCGGCACCCGCGTCGCCGACCTGTGCGGCACCGAGCCGTTCACCGGCTTTCACTGGTGCAACTACGGGCTCGCCCCGGATCACGAGGCGGCGCTGGTCGCGGCCGGCCTCGTGGTCGCGGCCCGCGCCCCGGACGCCGGCGTGGAGGCGGTCGAGCTGCCCGGCCATCCGTTCTACGTCGCGACCCTCTTCCAGCCGCAGGTGGGGAGCTCGGCGAGCCGGCGGCTGCACCCGCTGATCGACGCCCTGATCTCAGCCGCGCGCGGCGCGGACCCGGTGGCGCGCCTCGCGAAAGCGCAGGGCCTCGTAGGCGACCAGTAGCGTCGTCGTCGCGGCGACGAGCGCGAGCAGCACGAGCGCGCTCACCGTCGAGGCGAGCGCCACCATGCATGCGAGGACGGCCGCGGCGACGAGCCGCTGGCGGTTGAGCGAGCCGACGTTCCGCAGCCGGAACAGGATGTGGGCCACGAGGTACAGCGCGACGCCCCCGCAGAGCGCGGCGGCCGGCGTCCAGTCGAGCGAGTCGTGAGCGTGGGGGAGGGCCTTCTTCACTCCGAGCGCGAACAGGATCACCCCGGCGACCATCGGGAAGTGCAGGTAGCTGTAGGAGTCGCGGGCCTGGGCGGCCTGCGCCGCGCCGGTCGCCTGTGCCAGCCGGCGGGCGGCCACGATGGCGACGACGTCGAAGTACATCCACCACATCGCCGTCACGACGGCGATCCCGAGCGTGGAGGCGATGATCGTCCGCGCGTCGAGGTCGAGCTCGCTGCCGCCCACGCCGAGCGCCACCACCGACTCCCCCAGCGCGACGATCAGGATGAGGCCGTGGCGCTCGCTGAAGTGGCCGGGGGAGAGCTGCCACCCTTCCGAGTCCTGGAACAGCGGGCCGGCGAAGTCGAGCAGGAGCGCGGCGGCCCAGATCGCCTCGCGCAGGCCCGAGTCGAGGAATGCGGCGGCCAGGATCATGAGCGGGCCGGCGACCGCGGTCGGCGTCAGCTTCACGACGGAGTCGAGCAGCGCCGGGCTGCCACGCGCGGCGACCCCGTAGAGCACGAGGTGCAGGATGCGAACGACGAGATAGGCGCACGCGAAGAGGACGCCCGTGTCGCCGAACGCATTCGGCGCCGCGAGCGCGGCGACGAACATCGCCGCCATGACGCCGATCATGACGAGCCGGGTCCATCCCTCCTCGAGGTTGATCGTCGTCGCAAGCCACGCGTACGCCCCCCAGGCCCACCACACCGCCGCCAGCACGAGCATCCCCCGCAGCACGCCGCGCCCCGTCGGGTGGGCGGCCATCAGGGTCGTCACCTGCGTGAAGCCGAAGACGAAGACCAGGTCGAAGAAGAGCTCGAACGGCGTGACCGCCCGCTCGACCGCCTCGTCGACGGCGCCCTCGGGGATCTCGGCCTCGCTCATCGCGGCGAGCGTAGCGGGCGCGTCAAGGCAGCGTGAAACAGCGCTGCCTGATGCCACTGTTTCATCCAACCGCACACGTGAACCCGGGCCGGCCATCCGGCGCACGCGGGCGGGAGCTATGCGGATGAGAGGACTTGAACCTCCACGACCTTGCGGTCACACGGACCTGAACCGTGCGCGTCTACCAATTCCGCCACATCCGCGCGGACGGGCAGTTTACCCGGGGGCGCAGGGGCCGGCGAGCAGCGCGGCGGCCTCCTCGGCGCCGTAGCCGGCCTCGGCGAGGATCTCGGCGGCGTGCTCTCCCAGCCGCGGTGGGGGCATCCGCGCATCCGGCCGCTCGCCGTCGATCCGCACGGGCGTCGCCACCAGCCGGAGCCGTCCGGCGGTGGGATGGTCGATCTCCTCGACGGCGTGCGCGGCCGGGCCCGAGAACACCTCGGGCAGCGCCAGCACCGGCCCGCCGGGCACGGCCGCCCGCTCCAGCACCTCCACCCAGTCCGCGACCGGGCGGCGGCCGATCGTCGCTGCGAGCTCCGCGACGAGCCGATGGCGGTTCAGCACGCGCAGCGGGTTGGTGGCGAAGTCCGGGTCGTCGGCCAGGTCGTCGCGGCCGGCCTCCCGGCAGAAGCGGACGAACTGGGCGTCGTTTCCCACCGCCAGGTTGACGTGGCCGTCGGCGGCGTGGAACGTCTCGTACGGGACGATCGACGGATGGGCGTTTCCGAGCCGCACCGGCTCGACGCCGCCGATCAGCCAGTCGCCGGCCCGGTTGGCGAGCCAGGCGACCTGCGCGTCGAGCAGCGACACGTCGACGGTTCCGCCCTCGCCGGTGCGGCCCCGCCGCACGAGCGCCGCCAGGATCCCCGACGCCGCGAACTGCCCCGCGACGATGTCCGAGATGGCGACGGCCACCTTCATCGGCTCCCCGCCGGGCTCGCCCTGCATCGACATGATCCCGCCGATGCCCTGCATGACGAAGTCGTACCCCGGCCGGGCGGCGTCGGGATGGCCGGCCGGGAAGCCGCGGATGGCGCAGTGGACGACGCCCGGGTTCCCGGCCTTCACCGTCTCGTGGTCGAGCCCGAACCGCTCGATCGCCCCGGGGAGGAAGTTCTCGATCACGACGTCCGCGCGCGCCGCCAGCCGCTGTGCAACCGCGGCCCCCGCCGGGTCCTTCAGGTCGATCGCAATCGAGCGCTTGTTGCGGTTCACCTGGAGGAAGTAGGCCGATTCGCCGCCCGCGAACGGCGGCCCCCACCGGCGCGTGCCGTCGCCGTCGGGCCGCTCCACCTTGACGATGTCGGCCCCGAGGTCGCCGAGCACCATCGTGCAGAACGGGCCCGCGAGGATCTGGGTCAGGTCGAGGACGCGGATCCCGGCGAGAGGCGGGTCGGGCTGCGGCACGCGGCCGATGATAGGGGCTGGAGTGCTAGCCGGCGGCCGAGCGCTCGCCCAGCTTGCCCAGCTCCGCGAGTGCCCACTCGCAGTGCCTGTCGGCCTTCACGTTGTGCTTCACGGCCGCCAGGTTGCCGTCGGCGTCGATCACGAAGCCCGAGCGGATGATGCCCATGTACGTGCGGCCGTAGTTCTTCTTCTCGCCCCAGGCGCCGTAGGCCTCGGCGACCGCGTGGTCGGAGTCGACGAGGAGCGGGAACGGCAGCCCGTGGTGGGAGCGGAACCCGGCGTGGGACTCGGCCGAGTCGGGGCTGATGCCGAGCACGGCCGCTCCGGCCCGCTCGAATTCGCCCCAGTTGTCGCGGATGTCGCACGCCTGCGCCGTGCAGCCCGAGGTCTCGTCCTTGGGATAGAAGTAGACGACGACGGGATGGCCGCGGAGGTCGCTCAGGCGGACGGTTTCGCCGCTGTCGGACTCAAGCGCGAAGTCGGGTGCGGGCTCTCCGGGCTCGATCATGAGCGCGGCTAGTGTAGCCACGTGGACACCCTGGCCCCGCTACGTGACAGGGACTTCCGGCTCTACTTCGTCGGCGAGGTGTTCTCGATGGCGGGCACCGGGCTGCACGCCGTCGCGCTGGGCTGGTACCTGCTCGACCGCACCGGGTCGGCGACGTCGGTCGGGATCGTCTGGGCGGTCGGACTCGGGTCGGGGATCGTCATGCTGCCGTTCGCCGGGCCGCTCGCCGACCGCCATCCGCGCCGCACGCTGGCGATCGGGTCGGACGGCTACCGGCTCGCGCTCGTCGTCGTCATGGCCGCGCTCGCCTATCGCCGGCTCGCCGTCGATCCCCGCCCTCTACACCCTCACGTTCCTCGTCGGCCTCGGGCACAGCGTGTTCTTCCCGTCGATCACGGCGCTCCTCCAGGAGGTGATCCGCCCCGACCAGCTCACGGAGGCGTCCGGCCTCTCCGAGATCACCTGGCAGGTGGGGAACCTCACCGGCGCCGCGCTCGGCGGCCCGATCCTGATCGCGTTCGGCCTGGGAACGGCGTTCGCGGTCGACGCCGCGCACCTACGTCGTCTCCGCGACCGCCCTGCTCGCGCTCCACCACCGGCCGGCGCCGGTCGAGGGACCGCACCCTTCGGGGCTCGCCATGGCCCGCGACGGACTCGCCTACCTGCGCCGCCACCCGGCGATCGCCGGCTTCGGGATCGCGAGCGTCATCCCGTGGGTGGCGACGATCAGCCTGAACGTCGTGATGGTGGCGTACGTCCTCGACGTCCTGCACCTGACCGCCACCGCCTACGGGCTCGCCGACATGACCTACGGCGTCGGGGCAATGGCCTCGGGCGTCTTCGCGGCGCTCCTCGTGACGCGGGTCGGCGAATGGCGGGCGATGACGACGGTGATGGTCGCGCTGATCGGCTGCTACACGGTGCTCGCCGCCACACCGGCCGCCGTGCCGGTCTTCTACGCGGCGCTCTTCCTGGCCGGGTTCTGCTCGTCGGGGTTCCGCGTGATCACGACGGCGTACCTCTTCAAGGTCGTCCCGAACGAGATGATGGGGCGCACGGCCTCGTCGTTCCTGCTCGTGTCGATGGCGCTCCAGGTGGTCGTGACGCTCTCGGTCGGGCCGCTCGTGAACCACACGAGCGCCCGGGGCGGGTTCGTGCTCCTGGCGGCCATCGTGGCCGGCGGCCTGGCCGTCCTCGTCGCGGTCTCGGCGGTGCTCCGGCGCGAGCCGGGCTGCGCCGCCGAGACCGCCTGATAGCGTGCCGCGCCATGCCGCTCGTCCACGCCGTGGTGGGCTCCCTCCTGATCGCGGCGAACGCCGCCGCGGCGCTCTGGGGCTACGTGGCCTACCGGCGCGACCGCGCCCCCAGCCACCTCTTCCGGCACCTGCTCGCCGCGGCCCAGACGCTCGTCCTCGCACAGGCCACGCTTGGCCTCATCCTGCTCTCGCAGGGCGACGAGCCGGGCGACTCCCTGCACTTCGTCTACGGCCTGCTCCCCCTGCTGGCCGTGGCGTACCCCTATGCTTTGCGGGGTGAGGATGGGCGACGGAACCTGCTCCTGTTCACGATCGGCTCGGCGCTCGTTGCGGCGCTCGGGGTGCGGGCGTTCATGACGGGGCCGTCCTGATGACGCGCGACAGCATCCGCGGCTTCCTCATCATCGTCGGCGTCGCGATCGTCGCGACCGTCTTCTTCAACGTCTCCCAGCGCATCTTCGACATCGTGCTGGGCACGCTCTCGCTGCTCTTCATCATCATCCTGTGGTACTTCGGGTGGAGCTGGTATCGCTCGAACCGGATGGCGATCTCGCTCATGCCCGACCGGCAGCGAAACGTGCTCTACCTGGGCATGGGCGCGCTCACGGTGGCGTTCGGGTGCTACTCGGTCGACGCGTTCGGGCTGGTGGACCTCGGGAGCTTCTTCCCGCTGCTCGTGGTCGGCGGCCTGGCCGGCGCGTTCGCCATGTTCTGGGCCGTGCAGGAGTCGAAGCGGTACTACCTGTAGAGCCGCGCCTCAGCCCGGCCGCACGATCTCGATGACCTCCGCGACGCCGACGATCCGCGGGCCTTCGAGCATGGGAAACGTGTCGCGCGGCCGCACCTCGGCCCATGCGGTCCAGTCGTCGGGCCGGAGGCGGACGACGCCGGACCCGCCGGGCGCGATGCGGCCGGAGTCCTCGACCGTCACCGCCGCCCGGCCGAGCAGCCCGTCGCCCGACAGCCGCTGACCGATCCCCCAGTTCGGGCGCGAGCCGCTCTCCACGCCGCCGGGAGGGCCGCCGTCGGCGACCGCCACCACCCGCAGCCGCGCCCGGACGTAGCCGAGCGAGAGGTCGCCGGTGCCGGACGCCACGCCGTGACTCTACGTCTCGATCTCACGGAACGCCCCGCGGCTCCCGTCCACCGCGTCGCGGATCCCGTGAGGCGCGGTGCGGGTCATCGGACCCGGCAGCGCGTCCGGGGAGAACCAGCCCAGCTCGGCGATCTCGCCGCCGGGCTGCACGGCCGGCCCACCGCCGGCGATCGTCCCCTCGAAGATGAACCGCAGGCCCGGTCGGCTGGTGCGGAGGAAGTACACCGCCACCAGGTGGGAGAGCTGCACCCGCAGCCCCGTTTCCTCGGCGGCCTCACGGATGGCCGCCGCCGAAGGGCTCTCCCCGTGTTCGAGCTCGCCGCCGGGAAGGCCCCACCTCCGGCGGCCGTAGTTCTCCTTCACGAGCAGCACCCGGCCATCGCGTCCCGCAGGACGCCGGCCGCCGCGAGGGTGAGATCGCGGCTCACGCCGTGCGGTATGCGAGCGAGGACGCGACCGCGGATTCCACCCGTCTGACTCTACGCGCATGGCGTTCCGGATCCGCCCAAAAGGGGGAACTTGGTCCGCGAACATCTTGCGTCCGGCCGCCCGGCCGCGTACGGTCGGAGAGATGTCCTTCCAGAGACTGGCAGAAGATCGAGCGAGGGCCGCCCGGCTCCAGGCTGCGCTCGTCGCGAATCCCGAGATCCGCGAGATCGCCCTCGAGACCAACGATCGCCTCTTCGACGAGGCGGCCGAGCGGTTCTCCGCCGCGCTCGCGCAGGGCGTCACGATGCGGCTCGAGGTGGCCCATGCCGTCGGCGTGGTCGCCGCGGGCCTGGTCGACTCGCCCGCCGGCGACGACCGGTTCCGGGCCGCCCGCGAGGTGGTGATCGCCGGCTACATCTGGCGGATGTGCGAGCTCGATCCGGAGCTGGCGCGCCGCCGAGCCGCGGAGGGCGACGACGGCTTCGGCGAAGCGGCGGCCGCGACGCGGCTCCGCGAGCTGCGGCGGGCTCGGCCGGACGACTGCTGGACCACGCTCGTCGCCGACGCCGCCGGGCAGGCCGTCGCCGCGGGCGAGGCCGTGCACCGGGCGTCCCCGGGCGGGCCGGCCTTCGGACGCAGGTTTCTCGGCAGGGCTGCGGCGCTCTCGCGCGCGACCGTTTCCGCCGCAGCGCGTCTCGACGCCGCCGACCACGACACGCTCTTCGTCACGGGCGTGTGCCTGCGCGACTCCGAGCCCGCGCTGGCGGACGCTCCCGCCTCCGAGCGCGTGCACGTCGGCGTGACGCCGGGCGCCCCGGCCGGCCGGCCCTAGGCTCCTAGACCAGCGCGACGACCTCGATCTCGACCAGCGCCCCGGGCAGGGGGATCTGGGAGATCTCGATCGCCGACCGAGCCGGAAACGGCTCGGGGACGCGCTGGGCGTAGACGGCGTTCATCGCCGCGAAGTCGCCGATGTCGTCGAGGAAGACCGTGGTCTTGACGAGCTTGTCGAGGCCGCTCCCGGCCTCGGCCAGGATGGCGGCCAGGTTGTCGAAGCAGCGGTTCGCCTGCTCGGCGATGCCGCCCTCGACGAGCTTGCCGGTGGCCGGGTCGATCGGCACCTGGCCCGACACGAACACGAACCCGTTGGCGACGACCCCCTGCGAGTAGGGAGCACCCGAGACCGGCGCCGGCGCGCCATCGGTGCGTACCGGGGTCTTGCTCACGCCGGCTCCATCGCGCCGATCGCCGCGCCGCCGAGCGACCGCAGCGCCTCCTCCACCGAGCACGAGATGCAGGTGAAGATCGGCGTGTCGCGCTCCGTGTAGCGGCTGGCCTCGGTCTCGCGGAGCGCCATCATCAGGTCGAGGAAGTCGCCGACGTGGTCGGTCTCGAACGCGACCACGAACTCCTGGTCGTCGATCCCGAACGAGTACGTGGTGTTGATCTTCACCGTCGGGAACTGATGGCCGGTGGCGATGTGCTCGTTCATGATCCCCTGCCGGGCCGGCTTCGAGAGCTGGTACCAGGCGCGGGTCTTCACCATCGGGTAGATCAGGAGATAGCGCGAGTCGGGGTTCCAGACGACCTGGCCGCGCTTGTGCATCGAGCGGCCCTCGCCCTTCACGTACTGGGACCGCTTCGTCATCGAGAGGTACGCGTAGGGCGTCCGCAGGTACCCGCCGAGCGACGTCGACATGATCGCCGTCCCGAGCTCGCGGAAGTCCTCGAGCCGCTCGGACACCTTCCAGAGCATGAAGTCGGCGTCGGGACGGATGCCGTGCATCGTGTACGGCCGCACCGGAAACCGCTCGCCCACGTCGTCGATGACGGTCTGGAGCTCGGCGCGGGCGGCCTCCTGCTCGATCGGCGGCAGGCGCCGGAACGCCGGGTCGAGCGCGTAGAACGAGAAGTGCACGAACTGGCGGTCCTCGCCCGCGCTGTTGTTGGGCGGCGTGTCGATCGCGCTCATCTGCGTCGATCGTAGCAGCCGGATTGTGACGTTTCCGCCACCGTCACCGCCTGGTTTCGTGACAGGGCGCGCCCGTACCGTGGCCGCATGTCCCGGCCCGACGGCGGAGAGCGAGCGCAGGCGAGCATCGAGGTGGTGGCGCTCGTGCCTGCGCTCGTGCTCGTCCTCGCGTGCGTCTGGCAGGCAGCGCTGGCCGGCCTCGCCCTGACCGCGGCCGAGTCCGCCTCGCGCAGCGGGGCGCGGGCCGCGCTCGTCGGGCGCCCCTCCGCCCCCGCCGCGCTGGCGGCGCTCCCGGCGTCGATGCGAAGCGGAGCCACGGTGGCCGAGTCCGGCGGGCGGGTCGTCGTCAGCGTTCCGGTGCCCAGCATCGTGCCGGGCTTCGCGCCCCGCGTGTCCTCGTCCGCGCCGGTCGTCCGCCAGTGAATGTGCGCGGCCAGGCGTCGATCGAGCTCGTGTTCGCCGCCTGCCTGGCGGGTGCGCTTGCGCTGGGCCTGCTGCCGCTCTTCCAGGTATGGCAGGCGCGCACCCGCGCCGATCGGATCGCCGACCAGGCCGCGGTGCTCGTGGCCGAGGGGCGGCCGCTTCCCGCGGCGGTGACGCGTGGCGCCCGGGTTCAGGTGGCGGACGGGACGATCCGGGTGGCGGTGCCGGTCGGTGTGCTCGGCCGCGCGATCGAGGTGACCGCGACCGCCCGCACGCGGTGAGGGAGCGCGGCCAGATCGCGATCGGCGCGGTCGCCGGGCTCACCGCCGTCCTCCTCGGCGCCGTCGTCCTGCTCCACCTCGCCCGGATCTCCGCCGCCGGGGCGGGCGCGCAGACCGCTGCCGACGTGGCGGCGCTCGCCGCCGCGCGCACGCTCGCGTCCGACCCGGCGGCACCGCAGACCGCAGTACGCACGGCGGCGGCGACGGCGGCGCGGGCCAACGGGGCCCGCCTGACGGAGCTCACGGTCGACCGCTCCGGCGCGGTCGCCACGGCGGTCGAGGTCGGGGTGGCGGTCGAGGTCGACGGCACGCTGCCCGTCGCCGGCAGGCAGGAGGGGACCGTCGTCGAGCGGGCCCGGGCCGGCATCGCGTACACCGCGGCGCTGCCCGGCGAGACGTTCCGGCCGGTCGACCTGCACGGAGCCCGTGGTCCGCTGGCGGCGGTCGCGGCCGCCGAGGCCCAGGTGGGATGGCCCTACGTCTGGGGCGGCGAGAGCCGCGCGGAGGGCGGGTTCGACTGCTCGGGCCTGATCGACTACGCCTACTCCGCCGCCGGACTCCCGCTCCCGGGCCGTCCCACCGCGGCCGACCTGTGGCGGCTGGCGGCGCCGGAGCCGCCCGAGGCGCTCCTGCCCGGCGACCTCGTCTTCGCCGGAGCGGCGACGGGGGCGCCGCACCACGTCGGCATGTACGTCGGCGGCGGCACCGTCATCGCCGCGCCGCACACGGGCGCGGAGGTGCGCTACGAGCCGCTCGCCGCGGGCGGCTGGGACGGCTACGGGCGGCTGGCCGGGCCGGCGCCGAGCGGGCCGGGGGCCGATCCGGCCGTCGAGCGCGCCGCCCGCCGCCACCAGGTGCCGGCGCACGTCGTCGCCGCCGAGCTCGAGCTCGGGCTCGCGGCCGACGCCGAGGCGGCGGCCGCCGGGCTCGCGGCCGCCCAGCGGCGCCACCCAGGCGACCTCGAGGCGGCGCTGGCCGACGCGCTCGGCGACGCGTCGCTGGCGGCGGCCGTGCTGCGGCGGGGATCGGGCCAGGGGCTGGTGGACGCCGGCGGCTCGGTGCGGCTGCTTCCGCTCGCGGAGCCGTCGTCACCGCCGGGCTTCTCGTCGCGGATGCAGGTGGCGCCGCTCACACGATCGCCGGCCGCCGGCGGGGGCGGGATCGCCAACCGCGTCGCCGAGCTCGTCACGGGCGCACAGCACGTGGCCGACCACCTCGAGCAGACCGGGGGAGACGTGGGGTTCCAGGGCGCGGCCGGCCTGCGGACGGCCGGCCGGGCGGGGCTGCTCGTGCTCTCGAGCTTCCTGCCGCGCGAGTGGGAGCGCGACCTGTCGTCTGCCGCCGGCAGCGCCTGGGACGCCGCCTCGGCCGCGGCCGGCATCTCGGAAGGCGGCATGCCGCTCGGACTCTTCGGGTTGTGGGCCGCCCGGTTCACGCTGGCCGGCACGCTGATCTTCGCCGGATCGAGCCTGCTCGCCGGCCTGCGGGCAAGGCGCCGCGACGACCGGGTCGTCGCCCTGGTGCAGGCCGCGGGCTATAGCCTGAACGCCGCCGGCATCGCCACGGCGGGCGCCGGCCTCCTGACGGCGGGCGCCGCGACGGCCGAGATCCCACCGCTCGGCCTCGCGCTGTGCGCCGCCGGCTCCGCCCTCCTGGTCGGGTCGTATGTCTACCGGTACCGGTCGTCGATCGCCGGCGCCGCGGGCCGCGCCGCCGGCGCGGTGACGAGCACGGCGCGCACCACCGTGCACGCCGCGCTCGACGCGATCAACCCGTTCGGCTGATCGCTACGTCGTGGCCGCTGCGACCGGAGCGACGACCTGCTCCACGGCGCCCGTGTGGACGTCGTAGATGTAGCCCGACACCTCGATCGCCGGGTCGATGAACGGCGTCGAGACGATCCGGTCGACGTCGTCGCGGACGCTCTGCTCGAGATCCGCGAACGGCAGGAAGTCGATGCCCGAGGCGTCCTCGCCGGTCTCCTGCTTCAGCTTCGCCTGGAGGTGGTCGTTCGTGAACGTGAGCATGCCGCAGTCGGTGTGGTGGATGACCGCGAACTCCGTCGTCCCGAGCAGGCGCGACGAGATGATGAGCGAGCGGAGCGCGTCGTCCGACGCCCGCCCGCCCGCGTTTCGGATGACGTGCGCGTCGCCGATCTCGAGCCCCAGCGCCTCGGCGGGGTGGATGCGCGCGTCCATGCAGGTCAGGATCACGACGCGCCGGGCGGGCGGCATGGGGAGGTCGCCCTCGGCGAACGAGCCCGCGAACGCGCGGTTTGCCTCGAGCATCTTCTGGATCTCGGACATGCCCTCTCCTTGGTCGGGGATGGATTCGAGACTAGCACGTTTGGATCCATTTCCTCGGTGGCTACTCTTGCACTGAGATGGCCGTCGAGCCCGCATCCGACCGCGCAGAGCGCCTCGAGGCGCGGCTCTCCGCGCTGCCCCAGAGCCCGGGTGTGTACCTCTTCCGCGGCGCCGCCGGCGACGTCCTCTACGTCGGCAAGGCGAAGTCGCTGCGCTCGCGGGTGCGGTCGTACTTCCGGCGCGAGGCGTACGCGACCGCCAAGACCGCCGAGCTGGTCGAGCGGATCGACGACATCGAGTTCGTGTCGGCCGAGTCCGAGACCGAGGCGCTCTTCCTCGAGCAGAACCTGATCAAGCGCCACCGGCCGACGTTCAACATCCGCCTGCGCGACGACAAGTCGTACCCGTACATCGCCGTCACCGTCGCCGACGAGTACCCGCGGGTGATGTTCACGCGCGAGCGGCACCGCAAGACCGTCCAGTACTTCGGGCCGTATTCGAGCGCGAAGAAGGTGCGCGAGACCCTGGACGTCCTGAACCGGGTGTTCCCGTACCGGCCGTGCGAGGGGCCGACGCCGGGGCGGCGCTCGGGCGTGCCGTGCCTCGACTACCACATCGGCCGCTGCGCGGCGCCCTGCGTCGGCTACATCTCGGCCGACGAGTACCGGGCCGTGATCGACTCGGTGGTCGAGTTTCTGTCGGGCCGGGTGCGTCCGCTCGAGCGCCGGCTGGAGAAGGCGATGAAGGATGCGTCGGCGGCGCACGAGTTCGAGGACGCCGCCCGGTACCGAAACCGGCTGATGGCCGTCCGCCACCTCTCCGAGCGGCAGGTGGCAGACCGGCGCAGCATGGGCTCGGCCGACATCCTCGGGGTGGCGTGCGGCGAGGACACCGCCAACGTCCAGCTCTTCCACCTCCGCGACGGCCTGCTCTCCGACCGGCACGGCTTCTACCTCGAGAACGCGGCGGGCCGCAGCGAGTCCGACGTGCTCTGGGGCTTCGCGCTCGAGTACTACGGCGGCCAGGTTGCGATCCCCGGCCAGGTCGTCGTCCCGCGCGGTTTCGAGGACGCCGACCTGCTCGAGCTCTTCATGTCCGACCGCCGCGGCTCCGCGGTCGAGGTGCGCTCGGCCCAGCGGGGCGAGAAGCGCCGGCTGGCCGACATGGCGGCCCGGAACGCCCGCCTGGCGCTGGAGCACGACACGATCCTGCGCGAGCGGACGCGCGCCCGCCGCATCGAGGCCCTGGAGGAGCTGCGCGAGCAGCTGAACCTGGAGTCGCTGCCGGTCAGGATCGAGTGCTTCGACGTCTCGAACCTCGGCGAGACGAACCCGGTCGCCTCGATGGCCGTGTTCGAGGACGCGGTGGCGAAGAAGTCCGACTACCGCAAGTTCGGGATCCGCACGGCGGGTCCCGACGACTTCGCGATGATCGCCGAGGCCGTGAGCCGCCGGTTCGCGCGCATGACCGACATGGACGGCGACCGCTTCGACAGGAGCTTCGCCGCCTGCCCGAACCTCGTCGTCATCGACGGCGGCAAGGGCCAGCTGGGCGCCGCGATCGAGGCGATGGCCGGGCTTGACCTGCCGCGGGTGGCGGTGGTGTCGCTGGCCAAGCGCGAGGAGGAGGTGTTCGTGCCCGGCCGGTCCGACCCGATCGTGCTCGACCACCGCTCGGCCGGGCTCCAGCTGCTCCAGCGGATCCGCGACGAGGCCCACCGCTTCGCGCTCGGCTTTCACCGCAGCCGCCGCGGGCGGGCGGCCGTCGACTCGATCTTCGACAGCCTGCCCGGCGTTGGCCCGGCCCGGCGCCGCATCCTGATGGGGCGCTTCGGCACCGCCGACGAGCTGGTCGGCGCAAGCCGCGACGACCTCGAGTCGATCCCCGGGCTGCCGGCCAAGGTCGGCCGCGAGATCCACGCCGCCCTTCACCGCACCGATTGAACTTCCCGTGGCGCCGGGGCGTCGAAGAGGCATGAGGCGAATCGCGCTGGTCGCTGCCGTGCTCGCCGGGCTGGCGGGCGGCGCGGTGGCCGCGCCGAGCGCAGGCGCCCAGTGTGGGTTCGTCGTCGTCTGGCACGACCGGGCCTACTGGGGATTCCAGGGAGGGCCGATCCAGGCGAACCCCGGCGGAACCACGCTCGACGGTGCGGTGCAGCCCGGGTGCAACGACACCGCGGGGGCCAACGAGGGTCCCACCCATGTCGCCGCCAGGTCGATCCCCGGCATCCCGCCGGCGGTCGCAATCGTCGCGGAGGGGCAGTCCCTCGTCGGCTGGGGCTACTACGTGATCGAGGCCGAGCGGGACGAGGCGCGCGGATGCACGCTGGGCGGCCCGGTGCGGATCACGGGCCGGGCCCATATCGGCGTCGGGCTGCTCGACGTCGTCGTCGACGACAGCTCGGTGCATCTCCATCACCTGAGTGGCGGCGCGGCGCAGATCTTCCCCGACGGTCATACGCGCTTCGAGGGGCTGACCCGAAACGGATCGCCGTACATCGGCGAGGGCCAGCTCGTCCGGATCGACGCCCGCTTCTGCAAGGTACCCGGCTCGGAGGGCACGAAGATCGTCGCCCGCCGGATCGTGCCCGCCGGGCCGATCGTTGCGCCCTCGACGGCCGAGGACGTGCTCGGTGCCGACTGGCGCGGCAGGCCGGGCATCGCATCGCGGGCGACCGGCGGCCACGCCCTGGCGGCGGCGATCGTGCTCCTGCTCGCGGCTCTGGGGATCGGGACGGCCCTGGCCGCCCACCGCCGGCGCTCGCTCCCGCCCGGCACCGGGTAACCTCAGGGCGTGCCGCTGATCCCGGAGCCGCCGGCCGGCGAGGCGACGCTCGTGCGCCGCCCGCGCCGCGGGGTGCGTGTGGTCTGCCTCGGAGGAGGCACCGGCCTCTCCACCATCCTGCGCGGCCTGAAGCGGGTGGCGAGCGTGACCGCGGTCGTCACGACGACCGACGACGGCGGCAGCTCCGGCCGGCTGCGGCGCGACTTCGACATGCCCGCGCCGGGCGACCTGCGGAGCTGCCTGGCCGCGCTGGCCGAGGACGAGTCGCTGGTCGGCCAGCTCTTCCAGCACCGGTTCACGACCGGCGAGCTCGCCGGGCACAGCTTCGGCAACCTGTTCCTCGCAGGGATGACGGACCTGCTCGGCAGCTTCGACCGCGCGGTCTCGGAGTCGGCCCGCGTGCTCGCCGTCCGCGGGCGTGTCGTCCCGAGCACGGTCGAGATGGTCGAGCTCGTCGCGCGGTTCCCCGACGGGCACGAGGTGCGGGGCGAGACGGCGCTTGCCGCCGACGGCGCCCAGTGCGAGCGGGTGCGGCTCGACCCGCCGGCGCCGGCCGCCCACCCGCGGGCGCTCCAGGCGCTGGAGCGGGCCGAGCTGATCGTGATGGGGCCGGGCAGCCTCTACACGAGCACCATCCCGCCGCTCCTCATCCCGGGGATTGCCGAGGCCGTGCGCGCCGCCACCGTGCCGCGCGTCTACGTGTGCAACCTGCTCCAGCAGCCCGGCGAGACCGAGGGCTACATGGCCTCCGACCACGTCGCCCGGCTCTACGACCACGTCGGCGAGGGCCTGGTCGACGTCGTCGTCGTGAGCCGGAACCGGGCCCGGTTCGGGACGCCTGTCGTCGTCGACCGGGGCGGCCTGCGCCGGCTGGGCGTCGAGGTGGTCGGGGCGCGGCTGGCGGCCGAGTGGCAGCACGATCCCGACCGGCTCGCCCGCGTGCTCGTGCGCCTCGCACGGCGGCCGCGGGCGGCCGCGTGACCTCGCGATTCGGCGAGGGCGTCCGCCGCGAGCTGGTCGAGCGGCCGCCGCGGCGGATCTGCTGCCGGCGCTCGTTCCTGTCCGGCCTCGTCCGCCACGCCGGGACGCTCGAGGTCAGCTCCGGCGGCCTCGCCGTTCGCGTCGAGACGGCCGACGCCGCGGCAGCCCGGCTGGCGTTCGGACTCGTCCGCTCGCTCGGGGCCGATGCCCAGATCGTCTCGTACCGGGAGCCGCGCTTCGAGCGCCGAAACCGGGTGGTCGTGCGCGTCGAGGGCGGCCACGGCCTCCAGCTGATGCACGAGATCGGCATCCTCTCGGCGGCGCTCGAGCCGCTGCCGGCTCCGCCGCGGAGAGTGATCGCCAGGCCGTGCTGCCGGGCGAGCTACCTGCGCGGCGCGTTCGTCGCCGCCGGCTCGGTGTCGGCCCCCCGGTCGGCCGGGCACCTCGAGATCCGGGCGGCCGATGCGGACGCCGCCGCCGTGGTGGTGGGGCTTGCCGCGGACGAGGGGATCGCCATGGCCGTGGCCCGGCGGCCCTCCCACGGGGCCGCGTATGCGAAGTCGAAGACGGCGATCCGCGACCTCCTCGCGCTGATGGGTGCCCACGACGCGGTGCTGGCCTTCGAGGAGGCCGCGGTCATCGCCGCCACCCGCGAGCGGGCGAACCGGGTGACGAACTTCGACCGCGCCAACCTGGCCCGGCTGGGCGGCGCGGCCCGGGCGCAGCGCGAGGCGATCTCGGCCCTCGACATCAACGGGCTCGACGCCCGCCTGCGCCAGGTCGCCGAGCTGCGCCTGCGCCACCCGCACCTGTCGCTGGCCGAGCTGGGCCGCCGGGCGCGGCCGCCGCTGCCCAAATCGACCGTGGCCGGGCGGATGCGGGCGCTCACGGCCTTAACATCTCGGACCGGTTCGCTAACAGATCGCTAACGATTTACCCCTTTCGGGGGTGGCCGCACCACCCGGCGGACGCGACAATGAGATACGTGTTCTCGTGGGTGGCCGAGCATCCCCTGCGCGACGGATCCAGACCCCATCTATCGCTGCCCGAATCTGCCGGCCACCCGCGACAACCGCTCCCCAGAGACCGGCGACTGATCCCGCCCTCGCTGATCTAGACTTGCCCCCCGTCGGCGACCGCCTGGGGGCGATTCATGAGCGTACGGGTTGGCATCAACGGGTTCGGCCGGATCGGCCGGAATGTCTTTCGCGCCGCGCGCGAGCGCGGACAGGGCATCGAGATCGTCGCGGTGAACGACATCACCGACGCGGCCACGCTGGCCCACCTTCTGAAGTACGACTCGGTGCACGGCCGGTTTCCGGGCGAGGTCGGCCATGACGACGACGGGCTTGTCGTCGACGGGCGCGCGGTCAAGGTGCTGGCCGAGCGCGATCCGGCCGCACTCCCGTGGTCGGACCTCGGAGTCGACGTGGTCATCGAATCGACCGGGATCTTCAACTCCGGCGAGAAGGCCGGGAAGCACCTCGCCGCCGGCGCCAGGAAGGTGATCATCAGTGCGCCCGCGACCGACCCCGATCTCACGCTCTGCATCGGCGTGAACGACGACGAGTACGACAGCTCCAAGCACAACGTGATCTCGAACGCGTCGTGCACGACCAACTGCCTGGCGCCGCTGGTCGCCGTGCTGCACTCGACCTTCGGGCTCGATCGCGGCTTCATGACGACGACGCACGCGTATACGAACGATCAGAAGATCCTCGACCTGCCGCACAAGGATCTGCGCCGGGCCCGGGCCGCCGCGGTCAACGTGATCCCGACGTCGACCGGCGCCGCCAAGGCGATCGGGCTCGTGATGCCCGAGATGAAGGGCCGCCTCGACGGCATCTCCATGCGCGTGCCGGTCAGCGACGGGTCGGCGGTGGATCTGATCGCGCTCGTGGGGCGCGAGACGACGAAGGACGAGGTGAACGCGGCGTTCATGGCTGCGGCCAATTCGGGGCCGCTCGCCCCGGTGCTCGAGTACACCGAGGAGCCGCTGGTCTCCGGCGACATCGTCGGCCAGCACTGGAGCTCGATCTTCGACTCGAAGCTCACGATGGTGAACGGGAACCTGGTGAAGGTCGTTTCCTGGTATGACAACGAGTGGGGCTACTCGTGCCGCCTGGTCGACCTCGCGCAGAAGGTGCTGTGAAGACGGTCCGCGACCTGCCCGTCGAGGGCAGGCGGGTGCTCGTCCGCGCGGACCTGAACGTGCCGCTCGACGGCGGCCGGATCACCGACGACACCCGCATCCGGGCGTCGCTGCCGACGATCCGCTACCTGCGAGAGCACGGCGCCGACGTCGTCGTGTGCTCCCATCTCGGCCGCCCGAAGGGCGAGGTGCGCCCCGAGCTCTCGCTCCGGCCCGTCGCCGAGCGGCTGTCGGAGCTCCTCGGCGAGCCGGTGGCCTTCGCCGCCGAGGAGGGGCCGGTGCGGCTGCTCGAGAACCTGCGCTTCGACCCCCGCGAGGAGAGGAACGACCCGGCCCTCGCGGCCGAGCTGGCGGCGCTGGCGGACGTCTTCGTGAGCGACGCCTTCGGCACGGTGCACCGGGCACACGCGTCGACCGTGGGGGTCGCCCGGCTCCTGCCGAGCGCGGCGGGCCTCCTCCTGGCGGCCGAGCTCGAGGCCTTCGCGCGCATCCTCGACCACCCCGAGTACCCGTTCGCGGTGGTGCTCGGCGGCGCCAAGGTGGCCGACAAGATCGGGGTGATCCAGCGCTTCACCGGCCTCGCGGACTCCATCCTCGTCGGCGGGGCGATGGCGTTCACGTTCCTCGCGGCGCGGGGGGTCGGCGTGGGGGCCTCGAAGCACGAGGACGCCGACGGCCAGGAGGTCGCGCGGCGGGCGATGGCCGAGGCCGAGGAGCGCGGCTGCGAGCTCGTGCTCCCCTCCGACGTCGTCGTCGCCGAGCGGGTGGAGGCGGACGCTCCGACACAGGTCGTCCCGGCCGCTGCCATCCCCGACGGCTGGATGGGGCTCGACATCGGCCCGGCGACCGCGGCGGACTACGGCCGCCGGCTTTCGCGGGCGCGGACGATCTTCTGGAACGGGCCGATGGGCGTCTTCGAGCTTGAGCCGTTCGCGGCCGGCACGCTGGCGGTCGCGAACGCGGTCGCTGACTCGGGCGCCGTGTCGGTCGTGGGCGGCGGCGATTCGGTCGCCGCCGTGAACCGGGCCGGGGTCGCCGGCAGCATCACGCACGTCTCGACGGGCGGCGGCGCGGCGCTCGAGCTGGTGGAGGGACGCACGCTCCCGGGGGTCGAGGCCCTCGACGGGGAGGCCGCATGACCAGGCGCCCGTTCGTCGCCGGCAACTGGAAGATGCACAAGACCGCCGCCGAGGCGGCCGACTTCGTCGGCCGGCTGGCGGCCCACCTTCCGGCGGAGGTCGACGTCGCCCTGTGTCCGCCGTACACGGCGCTGGCCGAGGCGGCCGCCGCCGCGTCCGGCCACCGGATTGCGATCTACGCCCAGAACATGCACCAGGCACCGGGCGGCGCCTTCACGGGCGAGATCTCGGCCGAGATGATCCTCGAGACGGGCGCCGACGGCGTCCTCCTCGGCCACTCCGAGCGGCGCCAGCTCTTCGGCGAGACCGACGAAGGCGTGAACGCGAAGCTGGCGGTCGCTCACGACGCGGGCCTGTGGGCCATCGTCGCGGTGGGAGAGACCGAGGCGGAGCGCGAGGCCGGCGAGACCGAGCGGGTGCTGCGCCGGCAGGTCGAGGGCGCCCTGCGCGGCATCGCCGCCGAACGGGTTGCCGAGACCACGATCGCCTACGAGCCGGTCTGGGCGATCGGCACCGGCCGCACCGCGACGCCTGAGATGGCGCAGGCCGCCCACGCCGAGATCCGCGAGATCGTCGCCGGGATGCACGGCGAGGACGTGGCTGAGGCCGTTCGTCTCCAGTACGGCGGATCCGTCAAGCCCGAGAACGCCGCCGACCTGTTCTCGGAGGACGACATCGACGGCGGCCTCATCGGCGGCGCCAGCCTGACGGTCGAGGACTTCGCCGCGATCCTGGCCGCCGCCGCCTCGTGAGCGCGCCGCTCGTCTGCCTGGTGGTGCTCGACGGCTGGGGCCTCGCCCCGCCGGGACCGGGGAATGCCGTCGACCTGGCCGAGACGCCCGCGTTCGACCGCCTGTGGGCCACGTTCCCGCACACCCGGCTCGACGCGTCGGGCCGCGCGGTCGGCCTGCCGGACGGGCAGATGGGGAACTCCGAGGTGGGCCACACGAACCTGGGCGCGGGCCGGGTGGTGCGCCAGGATCTGGTCAGGATCGACGACGACATCGAGTCGGGCGCCTTCTTCGAGAACGAGGTGCTGGCCGGCGCCTGCCGTGCGGCGCGCGGGTCGGCGCTGCACCTGCTGGGGCTCGTGTCCGACGGCGGCGTCCACAGCCACCTGCGCCACCTCCGGGCGCTGATCGAGCTGGCCCGCCGCGAGGGCGTCGAGCACGTCCACGTCCATGCGTTCACGGACGGCCGCGACACCTCGCCGCACGGCGCGGCCGGGTACCTCGACGGGATCCCGGGGGTCGCGACGGTGTCCGGCCGCTACTACGCGATGGACCGCGACCGGCGCTGGGACCGCGTGAAGCGCGCCTACGACGCGATCGTGCGCGGCGAGGGGGCGCGGGCGGACGACGCGGTCGAGGCGGTCAAGGCGAGCTACGAGCACGGCATCACCGACGAGTTCATCGAGCCGGTCGTGATCGGCGACCCGGCGGCGGGCCGGATCCGCGACGGCGACGTGGCGATCTTCTTCAACTTCCGTCCCGACCGCGCGCGCGAGCTCTCGTGGGCGCTCACCAAGGCCGACTTCGACGGCTTCGACCGCGGGCCCGATCCGCCGCTGCCCGCGTACGTGCAGATGACGGAGTACGCCGACGACATCCCGGCTCCGGTCGCGTTTCCGGGCGAAGATCTGGCCGACGTCATCGCCCAGGTGCTCGCGCGCCACGACATCGGCCAGCTGCACGTCGCCGAGACCGAGAAGTACGCGCACGTGACGTACTTCTTCGACGGCGGCTCCGAGACGCGCTGCGAGGGCGAGGAGTGGGAGCTCGTCGATTCGCCGCGCGACGTCGCCACCTACGACCAGAAGCCCGGCATGAGCGCCGCCGAGGTGGCCGACCACGTGGTCGCCGGGGTCGCCGACGACCGCTACGGCTTCTGCCTCGTCAACTTCGCAAACCCCGACATGGTCGGCCACACAGGCTCGATCCCGGCCGCGATCGAGGCGGTCGAGACGGCCGACCGCTGCCTGGCGCGGGTGGTGGAGGCCGTCGAGAGGCGCGGCGGCGTCTGCCTCGTCACGGCCGATCACGGCAACGCCGAGACGATGCTGAATCCGGACGGCTCGCCGCACACCGCCCACACGACCAACCCCGTACCGCTAATTGTCACCGACCACGACGTGCGCCTGTGCGACGGCGGACGCCTGGCCGACATCGCTCCGACAACCCTGGATTTGCTGGGGATTCCCGCGCCCGAGGCGATGTCGGGCCGGTCGCTCGTCGCCGGCTGAGCACGGCCCCGGGATACCAGGTAACGCATCGGCGCCGCCACACATGTGTCACGGCGGCCGATGCGGGGTCTGACCCCAAGTGTGTTGCGTGGGTCACATGTTTGTGCAAGGGCGTGAGACCCCGCGGGCGTACGGGGGTAGGTCTATACTCACGCGGGGTTTTTCCGCACCCGCACTACCACATTGGCCCTTCCGCAGCCTGATCCCGACGTCCTCCGACTCGCGCGCCGAGGCGACGAGCGGGCGTTCGCGATCATCGTGCGCCAGTACAACGGGCCGGTCTTCAACTACGTGACGCGCGTGCTCTCCGGCGACCGGGCGCTGGCCGAGGACATCTGCCAGGAGGTCTTCATGCGCGTCTACCAGGCGCTGCCGGGCTTCGACCAGCGGTGCCAGTTCACGACGTGGCTCTTCCAGGTCGCGAAGCACCGTGTGGTGGACGAGCTGCGCGCCCGCGAGCGGCGCGGCCGTCCGGCGCTCGAGCTCGAGGCGGCACCGCAGCTCCACCTGGCCGTGGCCCCGCCCGACGCCGACGACGGCATGGATGCCGTCTGGCAGGCGATCGGCGGCCTCTCGGTCGACCTGAAGATGGCGCTCCTTCTCCGCGACCTCGTCGGCCTGAGCTACGCCGAGATCGCCGAGGCGCTCGACACGACGCTCGCCACCGTCAAGTGGCGCATCTACAAGGCGCGCGAGACCGTGGTCGCCGAGCTTCTGCGCGAGGGCTACGACTTCGGGCACCGCCCGGCGGCGAGCCCCGTCGCCGTCGCGGGAGGCGCTAGCCCCGCCCCATCCGCCACACGGCCTGAGTGAAGGCCACCCGCAGGCCGGCGCGCTCCAGGTTGCGCTGGCTGCCCGACCCGAACTCGGCGAGCGAGACGACCGTGTCGCACCCGGCCGCGGCCGCGTCGGCGATCCGCCGGGAGAGGAGCGCCGTCTGGCAGCCGCGCCCGCGCATCCCGGGCAGCGTCGCGGCGTTCGCCAGGTAGCCGAGCCCGCCGTCGACCGTGAGCGCCGCCGAGGCCGCCGGCGCGCCGTCGACCCGGGCCAGGTAGAGCCGCCAGCCCGGGTGCCGGTACCAGGCCCGCACCGCAGCCTCCGCCGGTTTGCGATCCTCGCCCGGCACCTCGTGGCCGTCGAGGTGGATGCGCGCGAAGTCGGCCATGTCGGCCTCGCCGGCCTCTGCGACCTCGACCCCCGCGGGCGCGGGCGGTGCGGCCGCCGGCCCGTGGAACGAGCACCAGAACCCGGCCTGCGACCATCCCGCCGCCGACAGCCGCTCCAGGAGCGCGTCGACGCCGGCCGCCGGCGCCACCTCGGTCCACCCGCGCAGCCCCAGCCGCCGGTAGAGGGCGGTGACGTCGCCGACCCTGTCGGCGGCGGCCGCGTCGAGCCCGTGGGTCGTGTTCACGAAGTCGAGGTCCGGGAGCGTCTCGCACGCGAGCGCCACGACGTCGCCGAGCCGCTCGACATGCACCCGGGCCGGGTTGCCGGGCAGGTCGCGCAGGCCCTCGACCCATCCGACCATGAACGCCGAAGCCGCGCGCCGGATGCGCGCGACCTGCTCCGCCGGGTCGGTCACCGCCCCTCCGCGAGCCGCGCCGCGAGCCGCAGCGGCAGCCCGGCGTCGCGGATCGCCTCCTGCGCGCCGCGGATGTCGTACTCGGCCCGCAGCCAGGTGGCCGTGCCCTCGGACGTGTCGAGCAGGAGATAGCCCGCGCGCGGGTCGCCGTCTCGCGGCTGGCCGACCGAGCCCGGGTTCACGATGAACGGGCCCTCGCCGTGTGCCAGCGTCGCCCCGGCCTCCACGGTACCGCCCACGAGCTCTCCGTCCTCGTAGCCCCACAGGAGCTGCATGTGGCTGTGTCCGACCAGGCACAGCGGGCGCCGCTGGCGCTCCAGGCAGAGCGCCGCGGTGCGCGGGTCGACGATGTACTCCCACACCGGGTCGCGGACGCTGCCGTGGAACATCTGCACGCCCTCGCGCTCGCCGCCGGGCATGCGGACCCCGAGCGCGCCGATCTGCTCGTCCGAGAGGACGGTGCGCGACCACTCGGCCGCGTCGCGGGCGTCGTGGGCGAACATGTCGATGTCGATCGTCCCCGCCACGACGAGGTCGTGGTTTCCCCCCAGCGACACCGCCGCCCGCTCGTCGACGAGCTCCATGCACCGCACCGGGTCGGCGCCGTAGCCGACGACGTCGCCGAGGCTCCAGATCTCGTCAACCTGGAGCTCGTCGATCGCCGCGAGCACGGCTTCCAGCGCCTGGACGTTGCCGTGCACGTCCGAGATGACGGCCACCCGCATCGGCGCACTATAGGGTTGGGGGTGTGAGCCTCGCCGCCGTGCAGCAGCGCGCGTGATCCGGCGTCTCCCGGGGCTGGTGCTGGTCGCGGTGCTGGGCGGCCTGGCGGCGTGGCTGTGGCAGGCCGACCTGCCTCCGCGGGTGCCCCACCTGGCCGCGCGGGCCGCCTTCACGCACGCCCAGATCGACCGCGCGGGCGACTACCGCGGGCCCCAGTACCTGCTCGCGGTGGCGGCGCTCGTACTCGGGCCGGCGGCCGGGCTGGCGTGGGCGAGATGGGGGAGGACCTGCGTCGTCCGCTCGCTCCCGCCCGCCCTGGCGGGCGGCGTCGCGGCGGCCGTCGCCGCGACCGTCGCCGCGGCGGCGCTCCTCCCGATCGGCTACGTCGACCACGTGCGCGCGGCCAACGCCGGCCTCGACCTGCGCTCGGCGGCGGCTTGGGCTCGCGACGCCGGCCTCGGCCTCGCCACCTGGGCGGCCGGTGTGGCGCTCGCCTACGCAGCCTGTCTTGCGATCGGCCGCCGGGCCCGCGAGCCGTGGCTGGCGGTCGGCCTCGCGACCTGGGCCGCCGTCGCCGTCTTCGTGGCCGTCCAGCCGGTCGCCGTCGACCCGATCTTCGCGTCCACCCGGCCGCTTGCGCGACCCGGCGATGCGCGCGCTCGTACGCAGCGTCGAGCGCCAGGTCGGCGCCACGCCGGGATCCGTCTCGGTGTCGGACGCGTCATCGCGGACGACCGAGGAGAACGCCTTCGTGGACGGGCTCGGGCCGACCGAGCGGCTCGTCCTCTACGACACGGTGCTCCGCAAGGCGCCGGAGGATCAGACCCGGGCGCTCCTCGCCCACGAGCTGGCCCACGTCGACCGCCGCCACACCCTGAAGGGCGTCCTCTGGTTCGGCGTCCTCGGCCTCCCGGCGCTCTGGATCGTCCTCGCCCTGGCCGGCCGTGCCGCGCGCCGGCGCAGGCTGGACGGCGCGCTCGACCCGCGCGCGGCGCCGCTCGTGGTGGCCGGCCTGCTCGTCGCCGCTGCGCTCCTCACGCCCGTCGAGAACGGGATCTCGCGCCGCTACGAGGCCGAGGCGGACTGGGTGGCGCTGCGGGCGACCGGCGACGGCGCGGGGATGGCGGCGCTCCAGAAGCGGCTCGCGCTTGCCGACCTCTCGAACCCCGATCCGCCGGGCTGGGCGGTGACGCTGCTCTTCGACCACCCACCGGTCATGGACCGGATCGCGGTCGCCCGCGGCTACCCGTCGTCGTGATCGCCGTCGAACTCGGGGAGGTTCTTGATCCCCTCCCGCGTCTGCCACTTCGAGTAGTTGTCGTTCATCGCCTCGATCAGCTCCTTCATGAAGCGCGGCGACAGGTTGACGCGTGAGACGACGACCCCCGGCACCTCGTCCTCCTCGACCTCGTGGTCGATGCGGGCGAACGTGATCGTGAACTCGTAGTCGGAGTGGCTGACGTTGGCGAAGTTGGCGTAGACGCCCGCCATCACCTCCGGCGAGAAGTGGATGTTGAGCCGGCGCTCCTGGCGGTCGTCCTCGGCGTCCATCCGGCCACCCTAGCATCGTTAGGATCCGGCGCATGTCCCGAAGCGCCGTCCAGGAGCTGGCAGGGCCGGTCGAGGCTGCGATCGCCGAGATCGGCGGCGACGGAGTGCGGGCGCGGCTCGAGCGGCCGGCCGATCCGGCCCACGGCGACTACGCCACCGCGGCCGCGCTCCAGCTCGCGAAGCCGCTTCGGAGCGCGCCGCGCCAGATCGCCGAGAAGATCGCCGAGCGCATCGACTCGCCGTTCATCGCCTCGGCCGAGGTCGCCGGCCCGGGCTTCGTGAACCTGCGGGCGACGCCGGCCTGGTACCGCCACGTCGTGCAGACGGCGCTCGACCGGGGACGCCGCTTCGGCGCCGGAGCCGCCGCCCACCCGCAGAAGATCCAGGTCGAGTACGTGAGCGGGAACCCCACCGGGCCCGTGACCGCGTCGACGGCCCGGAACGCCGCCTACGGCGACTCGCTCGCCCGCCTCTTCGAGTTCGCCGGCCACGAGGTGCAGCGCGAGTACTACTTCAACGACGCCGGCCGCCAGATGGACCTGTTCGGGGCGTCGCTGCGCGCGCGGGCGCGGGGCGAGGACGTCCCGGAGGACGGCTACCGGGGCGCCTACATCGAGGACATCGCCCGCGAGCTGGGCCTCGACCGGGACGCTCCGGCCGACGAGTGGCGGGCGCGCGGCGTCGAGATGATGGTCGACGACATCAAGCGCACGCTGGCCCGGTTCCGGGCCGGCTTCGACCGCTGGTTCCTCGAGCGCTCGCTGTACGAGGACGGGTCGGTGGAGCGCGCCATCGAGGCCGTGCGCTCGTCGGGGCACACCTACGAGAAGGACGGCGCCCTGTGGCTGCGCTCGTCCGAGCTGGGCGACGACAAGGACCGCGTGCTCGTCCGCACCGACGGGACGCCCACCTACATCGCGGGCGACCTGGGCTACATCGTCTCGAAGCTCGAGCGCGGGTTCGACGTGGCCGTCTACGTGCTCGGCTCCGACCACCACGGCTACATCGGCCGCCTCAAGGCGGGCGCGATCGCGCTCGGCTACGACCCCGACCGGATCGACGTCCAGCTCTACCAGTTCGTGAAGATCGTGGAGGGCGGGAAGGCGGTGAGCGCGTCCAAGCGGCGGGGGACGGTGCTGATGCTCGACGAGCTCCTCGACGCCATCGGGGTCGACGCGGCCCGCTTTGCGCTCGTGCAGCGCTCCCACGACCAGCTGATCGAGCTCGACCTCGAGCTGTGGGCCGCCCAGAACGCCGAGAACCCGGTCTACTACTGCCAGTACGCCCACGCCCGCATCGCGGCGATCCTGCGCAACGCGGCCGAGGAGCCGGCCGGGCCCGCGCCGACCTGGATTCCGGAGCCGGCCGAGGTCGAGCTCGTGAAGCACCTGGCCGAGTTCCCCGACGTGGTGGCCGAGGCCGCCGAGTGGCGCGGCCCGCACCGCATCGCCGCCTACGCGCAGGAGACGGCCAAGTCGTTCCACCAGTTCTACAAGCAGTGCCGCGTGCTCGGCGAGGCGCCCGACGTCGAGCAGAGCCGGCTCGCTCTGTGCCGGGCGGCGGGCACCGTCATGGCGGTCGCGCTCGACCTGGTGGGGGTCGAGGCGCCCGAGCGGATGTGACGCTCGGAGCGCCCGGGACCCGGTGCTACCCTGAGCCCCCGTGAGCAGCGTCCCCACCGCACCGACCGTCTACGAAGTCTCCGAGATCGAGGAGATCCTGGCCGGCGAGGACGCCGGTCTCGGCGACGGCGACTGGTACGCGATCCGCACCGATCCGTGGCCGTGCCCCGCATGTGGCGCCGAGTTCGGCTACGTCACCGCCTGCCACCACGTCATCGTGGCGCCCGACCGCGACGACCTGCTCGACCACGCCGCCCGGGCCGCCCAGGTGGGGCGGAATCCGAAGCTCGTCCTCTACGACGACGTCCTGCCGACGATGACGCTCTTCCAGTGGCGCGCCCTCGGCCGGCCGGTGCACGGCATCAAGAAGGTCAGCTAGCCGCGGGAGGCCGGCGGGTCAGAAGCCCATCCCGGCCCGCATGTCGTTTGCGGTCGCGGCCCCTCCGAGGAAGGTCGTGATCCCGAGCGCCTCCTCGGACGCGCGCAGCAGCGCGTACTGGTCGTAGGCGGTGCCGTCAGCGGTGGGCTGGATCCCGCCCGCCACCGCGACCATCGGGACGCGGGTCGTCCTCTTGTCGCTCGACTCGTCGAACGCGACCAGGATCAGCGTCCTGCCCTCCAGGTAGCTCGACGTCGCGGCGATGGTCTGGACGGTGCCCTGGAGCCACGTGTCCATCGCCCCCAGGTTGGCGGCGCTCGTGTTCTTCTGCGGGCAGCCCTTGAGCCAGTGGTTGTTGTGACACAGGTTCGGCGTGATGAACGTGTAGGCCGGAAGCGACGGAAGGTTCGTGATGCCGGCGTTCGAGGTCGGCGCCGGGATGTCGAAGACCTTGCACTGGGCCGCGATCGGCGTGTACCAGTAGGCGGGGTCGTGGCCGTGCTTGTAGAACTTGGACTTCCCGCCGCAGTTGCGGCCCATCGACTCCTGAAGCTCGAGCCACGACGGCGCCTGCTGGAAGATGCTGGGGTTCGACACCTTCACGCCGACGCCGGTCGCCACGCCGCTCGTGGCCGCCATGTAGTTCGGCTGGCTCACGCCGGCGACCTGGTTGTAGTTCGTCGCCAGCGCGCAGGAGCCCGCGAGCTGGTTGAAGTAGGGCGCGTTCGCGTTGCCGACGACGCGGTCGTACGACGCGTTCTCCTCGAAGATGACGACCACGTGGTCGTACGTGGCGGGCGGGACGACGCCGGTCAGCGAGCAGGGGTTGGGCGCCGAGGCGGCCTGGGCGGCGGCTGCCGGCATCCCGACCCCTGCGACCGCCAGCGCGACCACGGCCAGCACCCCACGTCCCCATCGTCGCCTGCCGATCATTCCCAGCTCCTTCCTGCCGTTTCCCCGGATGCGCGGCCCGTGTCAGGGTACGTTCTGGGCCGCAGTTGTCAAGTCTGACGCGTCGCGCCCAGCTGCGCCAGCCAGATTGTGAGGCCGGCGCCGGCGATCGGGGGGATCCGGCCGACGACCGGCAGCACGAGTCCGAAGAGCGGCCCGCGTCCCCGCGGGACGCGCAGCCGCCGTACCGCTGCGACGCCGCGCCGTTCCGTCATGGCCCGGATCTCGCCGCCGTCGAGCACCCCACGTCCACGGCGGCGGCCGGTAGCCGCCGGGGCGGCCCAGCGGCTCGCGCTGCGTCCGCTCGCTGAGCCACCGCGGGACGGCGTCGAAGAGCAGCGCGCCCGCGCGCACACGGCTCGCGCACGCCGCCACCAGGTCGTGCACCTCATGCGGGCGCAGGTACATGAGCAGGCCCTGCGCGGTGACGAGGACGCCGTCCGGCCCGTCGATCGCGTCGTGCCAGGCGCCGTCCACCACCGACGACGCGAGGAGCTCCATGCGCGGCGCCTCCGGGAGCAGCCGCCGGCGCAGGTCGATCACGGCCGGCAGGTCGACGCTGACCCAGCGCATGCGGCCGTTGTTCACGCGCCAGTACTGCGTCTCGAGCCCCTCGCCGAGCGCGACGACGGTGCCGCCGGGGTGGCCGTGCAGGAACCGGCGCACCTCGCGGTCGAACGTCCGCGCCCGCAGGGCCTGCCACTGCGACCAGCCCGGCGAGGCGCCGAAGCGCTCCTCGAAGGGGAAGTCGATCCTGTCGACGAGCTCGACGGCCATCGGGTCGTGGAGCACGGCGTCGGGACGGGCCGCCTCGGAGGCTCGCCGGTGGAGCGTCCAGAGCGTCGTCTCGGACACGCCTTCGAGCTGGACGCCGGCGGCGTGGGGAGGGTGCGCCGTCACTGCATCACCGCGGCGGAGTTTCCCACAAGATCGGCGCCGCCAAACGCGCCCGTGCGGCATCCGGGACGGACGGTACGCTTGCCCGGTGGACCCCTCGTCGCCGCAGCCCGTGCTCGACCTCATCGCGGGCCGCCGCCCGGCCGTCGGGCGGCCGACGACGCACCTGATCGCCCACGGCGACGCGCGCGACCTGTCGTGGCTCGCCGATGAGAGCCTCCATCTGGTGGTCACGAGCCCGCCGTACGGGCTCCTCAAGACCTACGAGGACGCCCCCGGCCAGCTCGGGAACGGGACCGACCCGACCAGCGTCGAGGCCTACGAGGCGTTCCTCGACGAGCTCGACCGCTGCTTCGCGGAGTGCCACCGCGTGCTCGTGCCGGGCGGGCGGATCTGCTGCGTCGTCGGCGACATCTGCCTCTCCCGCCGCGCCGCCGGCCGCCACCTGGTGCTGCCGCTTCCGGCCGACATCCAGGTCCGCGCCCGCGGGCTGGGCCTCGACAACCTCACGCCCATCCGCTGGCTCAAGGTGGCCAACATCAAGCTCGAGGCGTCGGCGTCCTCGTGGTTCCTGGGCAAGCCGAACCTGCCGGGAGGCATCGTCAAGAACGACATCGAGACCATCGTCATGCTGCGAAAGCCCGGCGGGTACCGCAAGCCCACGCCGGCGATGGAGCGCGAGAGCCGCATCGGCACCACCGAGTACCGCGCCCTCTTCAGCCCGGTATGGGACGACGTGCGCGGCGAGTCCACCCGCCGCTGGAGCCATCCCGCGCCGTACCCGGAGCAGATCTCGTCCCGCCTCATCCGCATGTTCAGCTTCGCCGGAGACACGGTGCTCGACCCGTTCGCCGGCTCCGGCACGACCGCCGCCAGCGCGATTGCGCACGACCGCCATAGCATCTCGGTCGACATCGTGCCGGCCTACATCGCGACGATGCAGCGCCGGCTGGGCCGCATCGCCGGCGCCGCGCAGCTCTTCTCGGGCGAGATGTTCCCGTACGAGCCGGGCGGTTCCGACCTGCACGGCGTCGAGCCGGTCGCACCGCCCCGCGCCGTCCCGGCGTAGCCCGCATGGGCGCGAAGCCGCCGCGACCGACCGGACTCCCGCACGTCGACGGGCTCGCCAAGCTGGGGCGGCCCACGGTGTCCGACTTCGTCGCCGCCGCCTCCGAGTACATCGTGGCCTGCGAGACACTTGGCCCGCTCGTGCTCTCGGGCGGCGAGAGCATCACCGCCGACCAGCGCAAGAAGGCCGGCCAGATCCGCCTCTCCGCGGGCCTCGGCCGGGCGCTGTGCGCCGACCTCGAGGCGGCCTGTCCGCGGATTCACGCCACGAGCGGCGAGATCCGGGTCTCGGGCGCCCTGCGCGTGTCGCAGTTCGACGTCGTCGAGATGACGATGCTCGACGGCCTCAAGCTGGCGATCGAGCTGAAGCCGATCAACCTCGCGGTCGGGCGGGCGCTCTGGAACCGCTTCGGCGACCTGCGGGTCGGTGCCGTGAGCACGCACCTGAAATATCCGTATGCCGTCTGCGGCGGCGTGCTCACGATCCCGACCTGGGAGAGCTCGAAGGCCGGGCGCAAGTCCACCCGCCACCTGATCGAGCGCGTGACCGAGGCGCTGCGACGGGCCGGCGGGCGCCGCCGCGAGGACGACGCCCCGCACCGCCACGAGGCCGTGGCGGTCGTCGCGTTCGACCCCGACACGGCGTCGGTCGTGCCCGACCTGCCCGCGCCCGGCATGGGCCTGCGCTGGGAGGAGGCGGTCGCGGCCCTGGCCGAGGCCTACGACGAGCGCTTCCCGCCCGACCTGCCGCCGGCACCCGACTAGCGGCGCCGGTATCCTGCGACGAGCGCGGACGTAGCTCAGTCGGTAGAGCGTCGGCTTCCCAAGCCGAAGGTCGCGGGTTCGAGACCCGTCGTCCGCTTCGCCGCACCCAACCCGCATCCGCATGGCCACTCCGCCTGCGGCGGATCGGCGCGCAGCCGCGAGTGGTTCAATGAAGCCATGACCACCACGCCGCCCCGGTCGCAGACGCGGCGGCGGTATGAGCTGACGCACGAGCACCTGGCCGTCCGGCTTGCCCTCACAGCCGGTGGCACGATGCTCACCGTCGCCGGCTCGGTGCTGCCATGGACGCACGGCCTGGTCGACACGGCGGGGCCGGTGACGGATGGTCGCCTTGCCGGCAGCGGCAGGTACACCGCCGCGCTCGCATTCGCCGTGCTCGGCTGTGCGGCGTGGTACTACGCCCGCCCGGAGGATCTGCCTGCGCGGGTCGGCGCCGCGCTGGCGGGCGTGCTCGTGCTGCTCGCGATCGTCGACTGGAACGTCGTCTCCGACGACGTCGAGTCCGCGAACCACGACGCCGGGCTCTTTGCGCAAGCCACCGTGAGCGCCGGCGTGTGGGTGCTCCTGGCCGGCGCTGTCGTCGCCGCGATCGGAGCCGCGTGGACGCTGCGCGTCGAGCGCTGACGCTCAATCCGAGGGCCGTGGCATGCGATCGCCACCGGCCCGCGCCCGCCGTCGTATGATCGCCGCCATCGACCCGGACGCCGCCTCCGACCTGATGCAGGGCCTGCCGCCGGCCGCCGACCGGATCGTCGGCGTCCACAACTGGTCGACGTATCCGTACCTGCGCTGGGGCTTCCTGCACACCCGCGAGGTGGTGCCGACCGCGCGCATCGAGCGCGGCGGCGGGCCGGTGCTGCCGCTCGAGGCCGACCCCCGCGAGGTCACGGGCATCGACTTCCCGTGGGCGGGGACGCGGATGACGGTGGCCGAGATGGTGGAGCGGACGCACACCGACGGCTTCCTCGTGCTGCACGGCGGCCGGATCGCGCACGAGCACTACGGGCCGGGGATGACCGCCGCGACAACCCACCTCCTCCAGTCGGTGTCGAAGTCGATCGCCGGCACCGTCGCCGGCGTGCTCGCCGGGCGCGGGCTGATCGACCCCGAGGCGCCGGTCGCCCGCTACGTCGAGGAGCTGGCCGGCACGAGCTTCGAGGGGGCGACCGTGCGCCACGTGCTCGACATGCGCACGGGGACGGCCTACGACGAGACATACGACGCTCCCGCGTCCGACGTCTACCTGACCGAGGTGCTCGCGGGCTGGCGGCCGGCGGCCGCCGCGCTCCCTGTCGCGAACGTCTACGAGCAGATCGCGGCGCTGGCGAACGCCCGCCCGCACGGCGAGGTGTTCGACTACCGCTCGATCCTGACGGAGCTCCTGGCGTGGGTGATGGAGCGGGCGTCGGGCGTCCGCTATCCGGACCTCGTCTCAGAGACGCTGTGGTCGCGGATCGGCGCCGAGCAGGACGCCGACATCACGATCCGTCACGGGGTGGCGCTGCCCGACGGGGGCATCTGCGCGACGCTCCGCGACATGGCCCGGTTCGCGCTCCTCCAGCTGCGCGACGGACGCGTGGGGGAGGAGCAGGTCGTGCCGCCGGAGTGGCTGCTCGACACCCGTCGCGGCGACCAGGCCGCGATCGACGCCTATGCCCGGGCCGAGGGCCTCGATGCCCATCCCGGTCAGATGTACCGCAACCAGTGGTGGGTGCTCGAGCGCGACGTGGCGTACGCCGCGCTCGGGATCCACGGCCAGATGGTGTACGTCAACCTGCCGGCGGACGTGGCGTGCGTGAAGCTCTCGACGTGGCCCTCGCCGCTCGACGAGGGGCTCGAGACCTGCTGCCTGACGGCGTTCGCGGCGATCGCCGAAGCGCTCGCCGGCTGACGCACCCGGTCACGGGTGCCCCGGCACGCCCACCCGCGGCTGCACCGGCCCGAAGCGTGACGGTCACGACGTCGACCGGATCCGTGCGGGCGGTCAGCGTGACGATCGGGACGACGCTCGCCTCGCGGATCGAGCGGCACACGCTGACGCCGTCAGCGCCCGGCAGCATCACGTCGAGGACGACCAGGTCGGGCGGATCCGCCCGGAACGCGGAGAGGCCGCTCGCGCCGTCGTGGGCCGTCGTGACCGCGAAGCCGTCGCGCTCGAGCGAGAGCTTCGTCATCTGCCGGATCGTCGCGTCGTCCTCGACCAGCAGGATGCGCGGCCGACCGTCTTCCACGATCCAAGGGTATCGGCCGCACCCGCAGGTGGGGAGGGGCGACGGCGCGTTGTTACACGACCGATATCTCGGCCGTCAATCCTTGAACGGGTCCCACACGTCGCTTCCGGCCATGCAGACGACGACGGGCAGCAGCCGGTGGGTGACGCGGATCGTCTCGGTGGCCTCGTGCGCCCGGACGACCTCGTCGAGCCGGCGGTAGACGAACGGGCTCTCGTCGACGTCGCCGCCGCGCACCTCCAGCGGATACCCGGTCTCGAGCCGGAACTCGTCCAGGCGGTCGCGCATCATCTCGCGCGTGACGACGCCCGGACGGGTGCCCCTGCGGTTCCCCCGGGCCTTCGTCCGGCTCATGACCCGGCCGGCGCCGTGGACGGTGGAGCGAAGGGCGCGCTCGGCGAGGGCCGTGTCGACGCCCTCGACGACGACGGCCCAGTCGCCCATCGAGCCGCCGACGAACCCGGCCTGTCCGGGGAACGCCGGCGTCGCGCCCTTGCGGACGACGTGCACGGTCTCGCCGCCGTGCTCCTCGTTCCAGGCGTAGTTGTGGTGGTTGTGGACGGTCTCGACGGCGTCTGTGCCCAGGATGCCGAGCACCTCCCCGGCGACGTGTTCGCGGCCGGCGTAGGCGTACTCACCGGCCAGGCGCATCGCCGCCTCGTACCGGCGCCCGGTCTCGGCGGCGGCGGCCGGGTCGTCCGCCCCGAGTTCCCTCGCAGCCGCCTCGGTCAGCGGCAGGAGCGAGGGCACGGCGTGCATCGACTCCCCGGTGATCTGCCCGGCGTGGAAGGGGCGGCCGGCGGCCAGGTTCAGGAAGCCGGTGGCGACGCCGTGGCCGAAGCCGCGGCTCCCGAAGTGGCACGCGAGCCACAGCGACCCGTCCGCCGGCTCGACCAGGAGGTCGACGTAGTGGTTGCCCGATCCGACCGTCCCGAGCTGCTCCTGTGCGCGCGAGCGCAGCGACCACTTTCCCTTGCGCCCGGCGACCTGCGCGGTCAGGCCGGGCACGTCATCCCAGGTCTGCGAGTCGAACAGGGCGTGGCCGACCGGCGTGGGGTTCTTGCGGCCCACGCCGAAGCTGATCCGGGCGGCGATCTCGTCGGCCAGCCGGGGGAGGTCGGCGCGGACGTCGTCGATCCGAAGCGCGGTCCGGACGGCCATGACGCCGCAGCCGATGTCGTAGCCCACGCCGCTCGGCGAGACCATGTCGCGGTAGGCGGCCACGCCGCCGATCGGCATGGAGTAGCCGAGGTGGTTGTCGGCCATGAGCGCCGAGCCTGCGACCCAGCCGTGCCGGGCGACCGTGCGGATCTGCTCGACGGCCTGCGGGTCGTACGAGTAGCCGTAGACGTGGATGCGGCCGCCGTCGAGCTCGCGGTACGGGGCTTCCTCGACAACCATCGAACGATCGCTCATGGCTCCATGCTGGCACACCACCGCTTCTCCACGCACCGAGCGGTCCGCGGCGACGGCGAAGACCGCGCTCTTCGCCGTCGCGCACCAAACGCGTGTCTGCCCCTAAGGAGGGGGCCCGCGGGGGAACCCTGGGTTCCCCCGCGATCCCTAGACCTCGACGCCCCGCTCGGCGTCCGCCCGCGTCTTGATCTCCTCCACGACCGCCGGGTCGGCGAGCGTGCTGGTGTCGCCGAGCGAGCGGTGCTCGGCGACGTCGCGCAGGAGCCGGCGCATGATCTTGCCCGAGCGCGTCTTGGGAAGCTCGGGCGTGAACACGATGCTCGCCGGCCGGGCGATCTTGCCGATCCGGTCGGCCACGTGGGACCGGAGTTCGTCGATCAGGTCGACCGTGCCCTCGTCGCCGCCGATCAGGCTGACGTAGGCGACGATCGCCTGCCCGGTGTCGGGATCCGCCCGCCCGCACACGGCGGCCTCCGCCACGCGGCCGTGGTCGACGAGCGCGCTCTCGACCTCGATCGTCGAGATGCGGTGGGCCGAGACGTTCATGACGTCGTCGACCCGCCCCATCAGCCAGAAGTCGCCGTCCTCGTCGATCCGGGCGCCGTCTCCGGCGAAATACATGCCGGCGAAGCGGCTCCAGTACGTCTCGACGTAGCGCTCGTGGTCGTTGTGGATCCCGCGCAGCATCGCCGGCCAGGGCCGCTTGAGCACCAGGTAGCCGCCCCCGCCCGGCCCGACCGGGTTGCCGTCGCCGTCCACGACGCCGGCCTCCACGCCGGGGAACGGGTGCGTGGCCGACCCCGGCTTGAGCGTGGTCACGCCGGGCAGCGGGCTGATCATGATCATCCCGGTCTCGGTCTGCCACCAGGTGTCGACGACCGGGACGGACCCGGCGCCGATCGTGTCGCGGTACCAGATCCACGCCTCCGGGTTGATCGGCTCGCCGACGGTGCCGAGCAGCCGGATCGAGCTCAGGTCGTGCTTCCGGGCGTGCTCGGGGCCCCACTTCATGTGGGCCCGGATCGCCGTCGGCGCGGTGTAGAGGACAGTGACGCCGTAGCGCTCGACGATCTCCCACCACCGCTCGGGCGTCGGATGGTCGGGCGTCCCCTCGTAGAGGACGCTCGTGGTCGCGTTGCAGAGCGGGCCGTAGACGATGTAGCTGTGCCCGGTCACCCAGCCGATGTCGGCCGCGCACCAGTAGACCGAGTCGGGCTTGATGTCGAAGATCAGCCGGTGGGTCGTCGAGACGCCGACGAGGTACCCGGCGGTCGTGTGGACGATGCCCTTCGGCTTGGCCGTCGTGCCGGACGTGTAGAGCAGGTAGAGCAGGTCCTCGGAGTCCATCGGCTCGCACGGGCACGCCGCCGGGTCGGGGGAGGCCCCGTCGACGACGTCGTGCCACCAGCGGTCGCGGCCGTCCTGCATCTCGACGTCGGCGCCCGTCCGCCGGGCCACGACGACCGTCTTCACGCTCGGCGACCGGGCGAGCGCCGCGTCGGCGTTCGCCTTGAGCGGCACCTCGCCGCCCTTGCGCCAGCCGCCGTCCTGGGTCACGAGCACCTCGCAGCCCATGTCGTTCATCCGGCCCGCGAGCGCGTCGGCAGAGAACCCGCCGAACACGACGGTGTGCGGCGCACCCAGTCGTGCGCAGGCCAGCATCGCCACCGGCAGCTCGGGGACCATCCCCATGTAGATCCCGACGGGCGTGCCCTTCTTCACGCCCAGCTCGCGCAGGGCCGCCGCGAACCGCACGACGTCGGCCTGGAGGTCGGCGAACGTGATCGTGCGCGTGTCGCCGGGCTCGCCCTCCCAGTGGAAGGCGACCCTGTCGCCGAGCCCGTCCTCGACGTGGCGGTCGACGCAGTTGTAGCAGGCGTTCAGGCGGCCGCCCACGTACCACCTGGCGTAGGGCAGCTCCCACTCGAGCAGCTGCTCGAACGGGCTGAACCACGAGATGCGCTTCGCCTCGGCCCGCCAGAACTCGTCCGGGTCGCGCTCGTACACGTCGGGGCCGGCGTTGGCATCGGCGGCGAAGCCGGGGGGCGGCGGATACCGCCGCCCCTCGACCATCAGCGTGTCGATCGCATGCTCGTTCGCGCTCACGTCGCCTGCGCTCCGTGACGGCGGATCGTCGGCTGGTGCCGGCGCGCGCCCGGCTCCGACCAGATCGGCGAGCCGACCGGCAGGATCGGCGTTTCGGACAGGCTGTTCGCCACGCCGGCGGCGGACGTGTACCAGGCCACGGCCGCGGTGACGATGCCCATGTAGCCGCCCCACTTGATGATGTCGGTGTCGGCCTGCATGAACCCGATGACCAGCAGGATCTCGGTGATCTCCAGGGTGAAGAAGACGCCGAAGACCGCCTTGTTGACGAGGCTCGAGATGAGCATCATGTACGAGTTGAAGATCGCAAAGCCCAGCACGAACCAGCCCAGCGAGTCGTCGACGTTCAGGCCCTCGCCGAGCTTCGTCAGGGTTGCGATCATCACGAACGACCCCAGCGAGAGCCAGAAGCCGCCGTACGTTGCGAACGCCGTCGCGCCGAACACGTTCCTGTTCCGGAACTCCCACATGCCGGCCAGAAGCTGCGCCAACCCGCCGTAGAACACCGCCAGGCCGATCCAGACGACGTCCGGCGCCCAGCCCGCGTTGTGCGCGCTCAGGACGAACGTCGTGAGCGCGAACGCCGCGAGACCCAGCGGTGCGGGGTCGGCGACGGTCGCCGCGGGACGCTCGATGGGTTCGGAGGAAGCCATACCCGTTACCTCCCTGCGCTCCCCGGGGTGGACAGGTTGCCGGTCGCGGCCGCGAGGGCGCTGGGGAGCAACGGTGGCGCTGCGGGCGGCCGCGGGTCGCATCGGACGCGATTCATCGTAGTACGATAGATATAGCCGTGGAGAGACATCGTAGGATGTGCTCCGATGCGAAGCCCAACGCCTGATGCCCCGGCTCCGGGATCCTCAAACACTCCGTTCTCGCTCGCCGAGGTGCAGGACGCGGCCGAGCTCCGCCGGCGCCTGCGACGGTTTCTCGCCCACGGCGACGCCACGGTGCGGCGCTTCGGCCTCACCCCGCAGCGGTACCTGCTGCTCCTGGCGGTGAAGGGGGCGCCCGACGGCAGCGCGTCGCGCACCATCGGCGGGATTGCCGACGACCTCCAGCTCGCCCAGAGCTCCGCGACCGAGCTCGTCGACCGGGCGGAGGCGGCGGGCCTCATCGTGCGCACGGCGGGCCCGCACGACGGCCGTGTGGTCACCATCACGCTGAGCGCGGAGGGCGAGAAGCGGTTCGCCGAGGCGTTCGCTGCGCTCGGCGGCGACCGGGCGGAGCTCCTGGCCCACCTCGACCACGCCCGCCGGCACCTGACGCGCGACCGGCGCATAGGCCGCCATCGCCGAAGGCCGGTCGGGTCAGGCAGCCGAGCCGGGCCGGGTGAGGCCGGTCTCGTAGGCGAAGATCACCGCCTGGATCCGGTCGCGCAGCCCGAGCTTCATCAGGATCCGCTTCACGTGCGTCTTCACGGTCGACTCCTCGATCACGAGCTCCGCGCCGATCTCGCCGTTCGAGAGCCCGCGGGCGATCAGCCCCAGCACCTCGCGCTCGCGCGGGGTCAGGTCGCCGAGACGCTCGTCGTCGGCTGTGCCCGGCACCGGCTGGCGGGCCATGCGGTCGACGACGATTCGCGTCACGGACGGCGACAGCAGCGAGTCGCCGACGGCGACGGTGTGGATCGCGGCGAGCAGCTCCTCCGGGCTGGTGCGCTTGAGCAGGAAGCCGGACGCGCCGGCGGAGAGCGCGCCGAAGATGTAGTCGTCCTGCTCGAAGGTGGTCAGGATCACGACGCGGATCGCCGGCGAGGCGGCGAGCACCTCCCGCGTGGCCGCGATCCCGTCGAGGTCGGGCATCCGCACGTCCATGAGGACGACATCCGGCCTGTGCCTGCGGGCCGCGGTCACGGCCGAGCGGCCGGTGGCCGCCTCTCCCACGACCTCGACGCCCGGGTCGCTGCGGAGGACGGCGCGCAGGCCGGCCCGCATCAGGTCGTCGTCGTCGACCAGCAGTACGCGCACCGCCGCGGCGCTCACCGCGCCCGCCCCTCCACAGCGTAGGGCAGCTCGGCGTGCACCCGGAACGCCCCCCGGCTCGCCTCCGCCGTGAACGTGCCGCCGAGCAGAGCGGCCCGCTCGCGCATGCCCAGGATGCCGTGGCCGTCCGGCGCCGTGCCGGCGTCGCCGGGACCGACGGCGTTCGTGACCGTCAGGCCAAGGCCGGCCGGGCCGTAGGCGATCTCGACGGCCGCGCCGCCGGCGCCGTGGCGGGCCGCGTTCGTGAGCGACTCCTGGACGATGCGGTAGGCGGCCTGGTCGACGCGCGGGGTGAGCGCGCGGGGCGGGCCTGCGACCCGCACGTCGACGCGGAGCCCGGCGGCCCGGTGGCGGGCCGCCAGGGCGTCGAGCGCCGCGAGCCCCGTCGGGGCCTCGATGGGCTCGGCCGCGCCGTCCTCGCGCAGGCCCCGGATGAGCTGGTCGATGTCGCCGATGGTCTCGCGGGCGACGTCCTCGATGGTCGCGAGCGCCTCGCGGACGGCGGCCGGGTCGCGCTCCTGGAGGAGCCGCGCCGCTCCGGCCTGGACGAGGATCACGTTGATCGCGTGCGCGGCCGAGTCGTGCAGGTCGCGGGCGATGCGGGTGCGCTCCTCGGCAGCCGCCAGGCGGGCCTCGCGGCGGCTGTCGCGCTCGGCCCGGCCGGCCCGCTCGGCGAGGTCGGCGAGCCGCTGGCGGCGCTGCCCGATCTGGTCGCCGATCACCCACGCGCCTCCCCAGACGACGACGCCGAACAGGATCGGCGTCGCCGGGAAGCCGCCCTCGGAGAGCGCGGTGGCGCCGAGATGCACCGCGAACATGCCGAGCACGACCACGGCCGTGTCGCGGATCCGCGAGCGGGTGCGCGCGTCGGACGCGACGAAGTACAGGGCCGCGGTCGGCCCGAACGGCGGCCCGACCGCGTAGCCGAGGCCGTTCAGCACCGCACTTGCGGCCGTCGTGGCGGCAAAGACGCCGAGCGGCGACCGGCGGCGCGCGACGAGCGGCAGCGTCGCCGCCGCGGCGAGGACGACGCCGAGCGGGTCGATGGCGCGGCTCGCGCCCCTCCCCCCGGCGAGGAGGGCGATGGTCAGCCCGAATGCGATCGCCGCGACGGCGACGTCGAGGGCTCGGGACGGGAGCGGGAGCCGGGCGCCGCGAACGCCCGGACGGGCCTGCGAGACGGACGTCACGCACCGCAGGGTACCGGTGCCCGGGCGCGGCGGAGTCCCGCCCGGGGAGGATCCGCGTCCCCCCGCGGGAGGAGCCGGAAGTTCCCTCTCAGGAGCGTTTCGCCGGGCTCCGGCCGCTCCTACCGTGGCGGTCATGACTCCGAACCTCACACGATTCGTACTCCGCCACCGCCGCCCGGTGGTGGTGTTCTGGCTGGTCGTCGCCGTCGCCGGGTTCGTCCTTGCCGGCCGGGCGACCTCCGCGTTCTCCGACGAGTACGCCGTTCCCGGAAAGGAGGGCTACGAGACGAACGCCGCCATCGTGCGGGCGTTCGGGAACGGCGGCGACGGCCCGCCGCTGGTTCCGGTGGTGACGCTTCCGCGCGGCACCGGCGCCGGCTCGCCCCGGGTGACGGCCGGCCTCGACGCCGTGGCCCGCCGGATCCGGGAGGCCGTGCCGGGCGTCCGGGTGGCGTCGTATGCGACGACGGGCGACCGTGCGTTCGTCTCACGCGACGGACGGACGACGTTCCTGCTGGCGTACCCGCCGCCGAAGCCCGGCAGCTTCGGCGAGAACCCGGACGCCCTGAGGGCCGTGCGCGCGGCGCTTCGCGGCGCCACGGTCGCCGGTGCTCCCGTGCACGTGAGCGGCATCGAGGCGCTCGAGGCGTCGACCGGGCAGGGCGGGGGTCTGGGCCTCCTCGCCGAGTCGCTGCTGGGCGGGCTCGGCGCGTTGCTCGTGCTGGGCTTCGTCTTCGCCTCGCTCATGGCATTTGTCCCGCTGGTCGTGGCGGCCGTTGCGATCGTCACCAGCCTGCTCCTGGTCTGGGGGCTGACGACGGTCACCTCCGTCTCAGGGATCGTCGGCTTCCTGATCGCGCTCGTCGGCCTCGGCGTGGCGATCGACTACTCGCTGCTCATCGTCGTTCGCTGGCGGGAGGAGCGTGCCCACGGCGCGGCCGGTGACGAGGCCGTCGTCCGGGCGATGGCGACCGCCGGACGGGCGGTCGTCTTCAGCGGCACGACGGTCGCGATCGGCCTCTTGGCGCTGGTCGCGTTGCCGGTCCCCTTCCTGCGCAGCGTGGGCTACGGCGGTATGGCCATCCCGCTTGTGAGCGTGGCCGTGGCCCTCACCCTGCTGCCGGTCATCCTCGCGAAGCTCGGCCCGCGGCTCGACTGGCCGCACATCCGCACCGACGACCGGGCGAGCCGGGCGTGGACGCGGTGGGCCACGGTCGTCGTCCGCCGGCGCTGGATCGCGGCGGGCGCTGCGGTCGCCGTCCTCGGCGTCCTGGTCGGCGGGGCCGCGACGATCGACCTCGGCCCGGCACAGGGCAGCCCCGACACGATCAGCCGGGCCGGAGACGCGCGCCGGGGCCTCGACGCGCTCGAGCGGTCCGGGATCGGCGCGGGGGCGCTGACGCCGATCGAGATCCGCGCGCCTCGGGGCGACGCCGGCCGGCTGGCGCGCTCGCTGGCCGGCGTGCGCGGCGTGCACGGGGCGGTCGCACCGGCGGCCCCCGACTGGCGCCGCGGCGGCTCGGCGGTCGTCGACGTGCTCGCGCACGGCGACTCCGGCGCGACCGTGGCCGGCGTCCGCGCAGCGGCCCACCGGGTCGTCCCCGCGGCCGGCGTCGGCGGCATCGCCGCCCAGAACGGCGACTTCGTGTCGGCCGTCTACGGCAGCTTCCCGCTGATGGTCGCGCTGATCGCGATCCTGACCTTCGTGCTGCTGGCGCGCGCCTTCCGCTCGCTCGTGCTTCCGGCCAAGGCGGTGCTCCTGAACGTAGCGAGCGTCGCCGCCGCCTGGGGTGTCGTGACACTCGTCTGGCAGCACGGCTACGGGTCGGAGGCGCTGTGGGGCATCCCGGCGGGCTCGATCCCGTCGTGGCTCCCGCTCATGGTGTTCGCGTTCCTGTTCGGCCTCTCGATGGACTACGAGGTCTTCATCCTCGCCCGGATGCGGGAGGAGTACGACCGCACCGGCTCCACCGAGGCGGCCGTCGTGAACGGGATCGGACGCACCGGCCGGCTCGTCACGAGCGCCGCGCTCATCCTGTTCCTGGCGTTCGTCGCCATGGCGAGCGCGCCGGGCACGAGCGTCAAGATGATCGCCACCGGGCTCGGCGCCGGGATCCTGCTCGACGCGACCGTCGTCCGGGCACTCCTGGTGCCCGCCGCCGTCGCCCTGTTCGGGCGCTGGAACTGGTGGCTTCCCCGCCCGGTGGCCCGCGTGCTGCGGGCGCCGGCTCATCCCGAACCCGAAGGAGGGACACGATGATCGTCCTTGCCCAATGGCACCACCACGGCTGGTTCCTGCTCTGGCCGCTGGTGCCGCTCTTCTGGATCACCGCCGTCTTCCTGCTGGTGCGGTTCGTCTTCTGGCGCCGCGGCCCGTGGGGCGGCGGGCGCGGGCCCGACCCGCGCGCGATCCTCGCCGAGCGCTACGCCCGCGGCGAGATCAACCACGACGAGTACCGCGAGCGGCTCGGCCACCTCGGAGGGGTCTAGAAGAACCGAGCCGGGCTCTGTCGCCTCGATGCGGCGGAGCCCGGCCCGGCGTGATCTCCTTCAAGCCTGGGCACCATTCGCCGAGAAGAAGGAGGTGACGGTCACGACCAGCATCAGAAGGCTGCAACCGGCTCTCCGCCGCGGAGTCGCCGACGTGCGCGTCCGGGCGGCGGTACGACTGGCCGCGATCACGCTCTGCCTCGCGGCGTTTTCGCTCGCGGGCATGGGGATCGCGCTCCGGGCCTTCTCGACGGCCTTCTACCAGATCGGCCCGGCGCAGATGTCGATCTCGACCAGCTTCGCCGAACACGGGAGCGTCGACGTCTACGTCCCGATCGTCGACTGGGGCGTCCGCGCCGAGCCCTACACGGCGCCGATCCGGATGTCGGCGACCCTGGTGTCGGTCGACCGGCGGGCGGCCCTGCGGACGCTCCAGACCCCCGACGACGCCGGCGCCCGCCTGACCGCGGTGGAGGACGGAGCTCCGGCCGCGGTGCGCGAGGCGCTGCGCCGCGCCGCGCTGCTCGTGCTCGTCGGCGGCATCGCCGGCGGCCTGGTCGGCGGGCTCGTGCTGCACGTGATCGTGCGCCGCCGGCGCGTGCTCGTCCTCGGCGCCGCAGCCGGCCTGACGGCGGCGGCCTGCACCATCGCCGTGTGCGCGCTCACGCTCAGGGCTCCAAACTACGGCGTCTTCCGCCAGCCGACCTTCTACGCCCACGGCGGCGACCTGCCGCGCCTGCTCGCGCTCTCCGACCGGCTGACGAGCGCGGGCGACTCCTACAAGTCGAGCTACCAACAGGCGATCTCGGGCCTCGACACGCTCGTGGCCGCCGCGGCCGGCGACCGCACCCCGGCGGTGCAGCGGTCATTCATGGTGGCCTCCGATATCCACGCCAACTGGCTGACGCTGCCGGCCTTCGCCCGCTACGCCGACCACCGCCCGGTCTTCCTGGTCGGCGACTTCGCGCTCCAGGGGACGCCGATCGAGGCGGCGATCGCCCGGCGCGCAGCCCGGGTCGGGCATCCGACGGTCGCGGTCTCGGGCAACCACGACTCGCCGCTCATCATGCGGCGGCTCGCGCAGGCCGGCGCCATCGTCCTCACGCATGGGGGCCGGATGGGCGGCGATGGAACGGTCACGGGGCCGGCCGTCATCTCCGTCGATGGTCTCAAGGTCGCGGGCTACGAGGATCCGCTCGGCGCTCAGGCGGGGCAGTTCGGCCACCGGCTCGACCTCACGCCGGCCGAGCTGGAGGCCTACACCAGCCAGGTCGAGTCCTGGTTCGACACGTTGCCCGAGCGGCCCGACATCGTGCTCGTGCACGACTTCCGGGTGGCGGCGGCCCTGCGTGTCTACATCGCAACCGAGGGCGGGACAGTCATCGTCCTCACCGGCCACGACCACCGCCAGCACGTGGACCGGAGCGGCGACGTCGTCGAGGTGGACGGCGGGACGCTTGGGGCCGGGGGCGTCTTCGCGGTCGGCCATGCGGCGGCCGGGTTCGCCCAGGTGCATCTCACCGCCGACGGCTGGCCCGCGGCCGTCGACCTGATCTCGGCTGACCCGATCTCCGGCGACGCCACCGCCCGCCGGGTCGCGCTCGACCCGCCCGCTTAGAACCGGGCGTGCAGCTCGCCGCGCAGGCGCTCTCCACCGTCGTCGTTCACGACGTAGGCGTCGGCCCCGTGGCTGATGGCGAGCGCGCGCCGCTCGGGGTCGGTGGCCGGCGAGACGAGGACGACCCGCGCGGCCGGGTAGGCGGCCCGGACGTCGCCGATCGAGTCGAGGTCGAGCCGGCCCTGGGTGACGGCGCCGACGAGGACCACGTCCGGGTGGGTCAGGGCCGCCGTGCGGATCGCGTCGCCAACCGTCTCGGTGCCCCAGGCGACGCCCACGTCAGGGTGATGGTCGACGACCGCGCGGATGTCCTCGCGCACGTCGGAGTCCGCCTCGACGATGAGGACCCTGAGGCCCGGGCTGTCGGGTGTCTGCGGCACCACCGGTAGCTTAGGTGAAGACGATCTGCCCTCCCGCGGCCAGCGCGTAGAACTCGCCGACGGTGATGATGCCGTCCACCTGCTCTATGAAGTCGTCCGGGCCGAGGCCGAACAGGTCGACCGACGCCTTGCAGGCGTAGAGGCCGGCGCCGGAGTCCGAGATCATCTCGACGAACTCGGGGATGGGCGGGATGTCGAGCTCCTCCATCTTCTTCGCGAGCTGGTGCGTCACGACTGCCGACATGCCCGGGACCCCGCCCAGCCAGGTGGCGAGGTGCAGGCCGGGCTCGCCGACCGTCGACACCTTCACGTGGTCGTGGCGCGAGCGGTGGATCGCGTCGAGCCCGAAGAAGGTGAAGAAGAGGTTGGCCTCGATGCCCTCCATGCGGGCACCGTTCGCCATGATCAGCCCGGGGTAGACGCCCTCGAGCGAGCCGCGGGAGACGATGATGGAAACCTTGTCGATCGTGTCGCTCATGTCCACTCCTTAGATGCATCCGCGCGGCTTCGGGATGCCCCCGACCTTGGCCGCGAGCTTCGCGGGTCCCTTCGGGAAGAGCTGGTAGAGCTCCTTGATCGGCACGCCCGACAGCTTGCCGAGCGAGCGGATCGACGGCGCAGCGCCGGTCTCGAGGTACCTCGTCCGCATGAACTTCACGACCTGCCAGTGGCGGTCGGTGAGGGTGTCGATGCCGTTGGTGCGGGCGATCTCCTCGGCGATCCCCTCGTTCCACTGCTGCGGGTCCTCCAGGAAGCCCTCGCCGTCGACCTGGACGGCGCTGCCGGCGATGGTCTGGATGGTCATCGTTCCACCTCCTGGATCTGAGCTGGGTGGGGGTGCTTGCCCGCCATCGACATCTGCGTCGGGATGCCCGGGATGTCTCGTCCCGGGAGCAGCACGTGCCAGTAGAACCACTGGAACATCAGCTTCCCCATGTGGTTCAGGCGCGATTCCGCGAGCAGCGGGAGCGGCCCGGCGGCGCCGGGGAACCGGCCCGGCAGCGGTTCGGTGTCGTAGTTGAAGTCGATCAGGAGCGCCTTCTTGAAGCCCGTCTCGACGAAGCAGTTGGCGTGGCCGTCAAACCCGCCCTCGAGCGGCCGGCCGCGCAGGAACCGGCCGACGTTGTCGGCCAGGACATCGGCCTCGAAGTGCGTGACCGATCCCGCCTTCGACGTCGGGAGGTTCGTTGCGTCACCGATCGCAAAGACGTTCGAGGCGGCCTTCGACTGGAGCGTGTGCGGGTCGGTCTGGATGAAGCCCAGCTCGTCGCCGAGGCCGGCCGACCGGCCGACGTACGCCGAGCCGCCGTGCAGCGGCACCGTCACCAGCAGGTCGAACGGCACCTCGCGCTCGTCGTAGCTCACGAGCCGGCCGCCGGCTCCGTCGACCTCGCCCGCCGCGAACTCGGTCACGAGCTCGATGCCCTTCTCGTCGAGCAGGCTGGACAGGCGCTGGGACGCGAGCGGCTTCGTGAAGGCGCCGTCGAGCGGCGTCACGAAGGTCAGCTCCACGTCCTCGCGGATCCCGCGGTCCTGAAAATACCAGTCGGCCAGGAATGCGAACTCCACCGGGGCGACCGGGCACTTGATCGGCATGTCGACGAGGTTCACGACGACCCGGCCGCCCGGGAACCCGGCGAGCGCGGCGGCGAGCGCCTGCGCGCCGGCGGGCTCGTAGAACGTGAAGACGCGCTCGCCCCACCCGGGACCGGTCATGCCCTCGGTGTCCTCGGGCAGGAGCTCCGCGCCCGTCGCGATCACGAGGGTGTCGTAGACGATCGGCGGGCCGTCCGCGAGGTGGACCGCCGAGGCCGTGAGGTCGACCTGGTCGATATCCGACCGGCGAAGCTCGATCCCGGCTCGCAGCTGCCTCGCCCGGGGCCGGGTGATCTCGGCCGGCTCGGCGAGGCCGAACGGCACGTACAGGAGGCCGGGCTGGTAGACGTGGTCGTCGTCGCGGTCGACGACGACGATCTCGACGTCGTCGGGCGCATGTGCCTTGCGCAGCCGGTTTGCCATGATGGTCCCGCCGGTGCCGGCGCCGAGGATGACGATGCGCTGTCGCATGGTCAGAGCTTTGCCGAGCGCGGGCCCGAGCCGCATCGGCGTCGGCGCGCAATTCCGCCTGCGGGGAACTACGCACGCCCGGGCGGCGTCCGGCGATGATGTCGAGATGGACGACGACCTGTGGCCGCGGCTCGCGCAGCTCGAAGTGGAGGTGGACGGGTACGAGCTCGAGCCCCGCGAGCTCGAGACCCCGAACTTCGTCCGCCGGTCGACGACCGTCGCGCTTTCGGGCGGCGGCGTGCAGGGCCGTGGCGAGGACGTGTCGTACTCGGCGGACGACCAGGAGGCGCACCGCCGTCTCGACCCGCTCCCGCTGCGGGGGCGGCGGACGCTCGCGGAGTGGAGCGCGCTCCTCGACGAGCAGGACCTGTTTCCGGTCGACACCGTGCAGCACGCCGCCCGCGACTACCGCCGCTGGGCGTACGAGAGCGCGTTTCTCGACCTCGCGCTGCGCCAGGCGGGCACGACTCTCGGCGGAGCCGTCGGCAGGCCCTATTCCCCGGTGCGGTTCGTGGTCTCGTCGAACCTCGACCCCGCCCGCTGGATCGCGTTCTACCCGGAGGTCGAGATGAAGGTCGACGCGGGCGCCGAGTGGGGGACGGCCGAGTTCGAGCGCCTGGCGGCGGCGGGCGTCGTCCGCGTCGTCGACATCAAGGGGCAGTACGGGACCGACTACGACCAGGGCGAGCGCGACGAGGCGGGGCTCGTCCGGATGGCCGCCGATGCCCTGCCCGACGCGATCATCGAGGACCCCTCGACGAGACCCGACGTGCTTCCGGAGATCGCGCGCGCGGCCGGGCGGATCTCGTTCGACGCCCCGGTGCACTCCGTCGCCGACCTCGCCGCGCTGCCTCCGATCCGGAACCTGAACGTGAAGCCGTCGCGGTTCGGCACGGTCGAGCGGCTGTGCGACTGCCTCGACCACTGCCGCCGCGAGGGCATCTCGATGTACGCCGGCGGCCAGTACGAGCTCGGCGTCGGCCGGGCCCAGATCCAGGCGCTGGCGAGCCTCTTCTACCCGGACGGGCCGAACGACTGCGCGCCCGGCGGGTACAACGCCCCGGAGCCCACCCCTGGCCTGCCGCCGAGCCCGCTCCCCGAGCCGGCCTGGCGCGACCTGACCGCCTTTTAAGCGCGGGGAACCCTGGGTTCCCTCGCGGCCCCCTCCTCGAGGGGTGGCGTGGCGTGTGGAGCCACGCGCCGGGTGCATGCATGCGGCGCGGCTTCACGTGCGGTTCATCGCAAACGCGGTAGCGTTGGCCCGTGACGGCCGTCGAGGCAGAGGGGCTGACGCGCACCTACGGGCCCGTCGTCGCCGTGGACGGGCTCAGCTTCGCGCTCGGCGAAGGCCGCATCCTGGGCGTGCTCGGCCCGAACGGCGCCGGCAAGACCACCGCCATCCGGATGCTGACGACAATTCTCCTCCCGTCGTCGGGCAGCTTCTCGGTGGCGGGGATCCCCGGCGCGCGAGAGCGGGACATCCGCCGCCGGATCGGCGTTCTGCCCGAGAGCGCCGGCTACCCCGCCCGCGAGTCCGGCGCTGAGTACCTCGCCTACCACGCCCGCCTGCACGGCCGTACGGAGGCCGACGCAGGGGCCGCCGCCCGCCGGCTCCTGGCCGAGGTCGGCCTCGGCGAGCGCCGCGACAGCCTCATCCAGACCTACAGCCGCGGCATGCGCCAGCGGCTCGGCATCGCCCGCGCGCTCGTGAACGACCCGGCGGTTGTCTTCCTCGACGAGCCGACCCTGGGCCTCGACCCGCAGGGGCAGCGCGACGTGCTCGAGATGGTCGGGCGGATGGCCTCGGAGCGGGGGGTGACGGTGCTGGTCTCGACCCATCTGCTCGACGAGGTGGAGCAGGTCTGCAGCGACGTCCTGATCCTGAACCGCGGCCGGATCGCGGCCCTCGGGCCGGTCGCCGAGGTCGTCCGTCGCGCGGCCGCCCCGCGGAGCGCGCGCCTTCGCACCGATCCGGGGCGGTGCGACGACGCAGTCCGCGTGCTGGCCGGGATCGGCGCGGTCGGCGCGGCTCGCGCGGTGGCGGGAGGCCGGCCGGGCGAGGTTGCGATCGAGTTCACACCGGCCCTCGCCGGGCCGGACGCAGCGGCGGCGGCCCTGGCGGCGCTGCTCGGGGCGGGGCTGCCGGTGGCGGAGTTCTCGCTCGAGGGCGGGCGGCTGAGCGACGCGTTCATGGAGGTCGTGTCGGCGTGAGCGGCTGGACGGTCGTCGCCCGCCGCGAGCTCGCCGACCTGTGGCTGCGCGGTCGCGGGTTCGCGCTGCTCATCGGCTACAGCATGCTCCTGAGCGCGACCACCTACCTGGTCGCGACCAACCAGGCCATCAACTTCATCGAGCAGCGCGAGGCGGTCGGCGTCACGCTCCAGGTGGCCGTGGCGGTGGGAGCGCTGCTCGCGCTTCTCGCCGCGGCCGATGCGATCTCGGGCGAGCGCGACCGCGGCAGCCTCGAGGCGCTGCTCCTCACCCCGGTCCCGCGCTGGCAGCTCCTGGCCGGAAAGGGGGCCGCCGCCCTCTCGCTGTGGCTGGCCGCCTTCGTCGTCGCGGCGCCGTACGTCTGGTTCCTCGGCCATGGCATCGACCTGGTCGCCGTGCCCCTTGCGGCCGGCCTCGGTGTCGGGACGCTGCTCGCCGCCGCGTTCACGGGCCTCGGGCTGGCGGTCAGCTCGGCCTCGTCGACGAGCCGCGTCAGCCTGGCGGTCTGCATGCTCGTCCTGCTTGCGCTCTACGCCCCGACCCAGTTCCCGGTGGGCGCCACGACCGGATGGGCGGGCGAGCTGCTCCAGCGCTTCAACCCGCTCACGGCCGGCCTGCACTTCCTCGGCCGCCTCGTGATCGACGGCCGGGGCGCCGTCGAGGAGGCGCCGTGGCTGGCGGCGCCGGGGATCTTCGCGGCCGCGGCGGCGATCGCGGGGGCCGCCGCCGCGCGCCGCCTGCGGCTCGCGGGGGTGCGCGAGTGAGGGTGCGCTCCGCGGCGGTGGTCATGCTGGCGACGGTGGCCGTTGCGCCGCCGGCCGCAGCCGTCGGCGAGTCCAGCCCCGAGATTGCCGTCGACCGGGCGTCGGTGGCGGTGCGGCTGGGGGCGTCGTTCGCCTTCACCTCGACGCTTACGGTGGGCGGGGCGCCGACCGGACCGCTCGTCGCGCACCTGAACGTCGTCTCGCTCGACCCGGCGACCTATGTCGATCCGGAGGACTGGTCGACCCACCGCACGCGGTACCTCGAACCGCTCCCGGCCGGCGGGCGGCGTTCGATCCGGTGGTCGGTGAAGGCGGTGAGCGCGGGGCCGATGGCGATCTACGTCACCGCGGTGCCGGCCGGCGGATCCGGCGCGATCGCCGTCGGCCCTCCGCTCCACGTCCAGGTCGCCGACCGCAGGACCCTGAACAGCGGTGGTGTGGTTCCCCTGGCGCTCGCCGTGCCGGCTGCTGTGGCCGCGCTTGCGTTCGCCGCGCGGCGCCGCGGGTCGCCCGGCTAACTCCACCTACCACGGAGGAAACGTCATGTACGCCCAGGTCATCCGCTTCGAGGACAGCCCGTCGGATCTCGAGGACGGGATCGCGCACGTGCTCGACGAGGTCGTGCCGGCCGCGGCCGCCGCGGCCGGCGTCGAGGGCGTCTGGCTGGTCGACCGCGAGGCCGGCGTGCGGCTCTCGGTCATGCTGTTTCAGGACGAGGTATCGGCGCAGGCCATGTTCGCGGCGGTGGGGGAGCGGCGCACCGCCGATCCCGGCCGCAACCGGCCGAAGCCGGCCGGCGCGGCCCGCTACGAGATCTACGCGTCCACGCTCGATCGGTTCGCAACACGAAAAATTGGTACCTGACCCCGATTTTGCAGGGGGTACGTCCGATCGGGCTCCTAGCATGCGACCATGGACGCACGTCGCGACACGCTCGCCATGGCCATCGACCTCCGGCTCGCCGACCTGTGGGCCGAGATCTTCGACCTCGGCAGCCAGCCCATCGACCACGAGCTGCTCGGATGGCTGCTGCGGGCCGCGTACGGCCAGGGCTATACCGATGCGCTGCGGGAGACCCGCCGGGGCCAGCTCTGTCTCGATCTGGGCTACCGCGTTCCCGATCGCGCTGCGTGATCGCGGCGGCCCGCCGCTGATCGGGCCGATGGTACCCTGACCGCCATGACCGGTCGGCCTCGCCTTGTGATCGCGCTGGTCGTCGCGTCGCTCCTCGCCGTCTTTCTGGTCTATCAGGGCTTCGTGAGCACGGGCACGCTGCTGGTGAGCGTCTCGCAGCTCCGTTCCGACCGCGACGGCGCGGCCCACAAGAAGGTCAACCTGACGGGCGTCGTGGTGACCGCGTCGGGCAGCGACAGCCCGCTCCGGTTCGTGCTGAAGGACGACGCCACGAGGGCGACCGTGCCGGTCTCGTACACAGGTTCGGTCCCCGACGCCTTCAAGCCGACCCGGCACGTCATCGTGACGGGGCGGATGAACGGCGGGGTCTTCGTGGGCGAGCCGGACTCCCTGCTCACGAAGTGCCCGAGCAAGTACTCGTCCGGCGGCTCGGGCTGATGGCGGGAGCGGCCGGGTGACGACCCTCGGGAGCGTCGCCCTCTACCTGGTGTTCGCGCTCACCGCGTACGCCGCGGTCGCGGGCTTCCTGGCCGGCCGGCGCGGCGACCGCCGGCTCATGCGCAGCTCCCGCAACGCGTTCTGGGCCGCGCTCGCGGCGACGCTCGTCGCCGTGGTTGCCGTCGAGTACGCCCTGGTGACACACGACTTCTCGCTGGCGGTCGTCGCCGACCACACCAGCCGCCGGCTGCCGACCGGCTACACGCTGAGCTCGCTCTGGGCCAGCGAGCCCGGGTCGCTGCTCCTATGGCTTGCGATCCTCACCGGCGCCTCCGCGCTCGCCCTGCACCAGAACCGGACCAGGAACCGCGAGCTCATGCCGTGGGTGGCCGCCGTCCTGGGCGGCATCGGCGCCTTCTTCGCGGGCCTGGCCGCCTTCGTCTCGTCGCCGTTCACGCACGTCGCAGGCACGGTTGCGCCCGACGGCGCGGGCCTCGACCCCTCGCTTCAGAACCCGTACATGGTCGCCCATCCGCCGATGCTCTACCTGGGCTACGTGACGCTCTCGATCCCGTTCGCGTTCGCGATGGCCGCGCTCGTCACGGGCCGCACCGACGCCCGCTGGCTGGTGTCGGTCAGGCGCTGGACGCTCGTGAGCTGGGCGGCGCTCGGCACCGGCATGCTGCTCGGCGCCCACTGGGCGTACGTCGAGATCGGCTGGGGCGGCTACTGGGCCTGGGACCCGGTCGAGAACGCGGCCCTCATGCCGTGGCTGGCCGCGACTGCGTTCCTGCATTCGGTCATCGTGCAGGAGAAGAAGGGGATGCTGAAGGTCTGGAACATGGTGCTCGTGAGCGCCGCGTTCTCGCTCGCGGTGTTCGGCGACTTCCTGACCCGAAGCGGGGTCGTCCAGTCGGTGCACTCCTTCGTGCAGTCGCCGGTGGGGCCGTACCTGCTGGCATTCGTCGCGAGCGTGCTCGCGGTCTCGACGGCGCTCATCATCTGGCGGCTGCCGCTGCTTCGGGCCGAGCACCGGCTGGAGTCGGTGGTCTCGCGCGAGGCGACGTTCCTCTTCAACAACCTGCTGCTCCTGGCGCTTGCGTTCGCCGTGCTGTGGGGCGTCGTGTTCCCGATCCTGAGCGAGGCCGTGCGCGGCGTCCGCTCGACGGTGTCGACGCCGTACTACGACTTCTTCCTCGTCATCTTCGGCCTGCCGCTCCTGGCCCTCACCGGCATCGGGCCGCTCATCGCCTGGCGGCGGGCCTCGCCCGACAGCCTCGTGCGCACCTTCCGCTGGCCGGTCATCTCGGCGCTCGCCGGCGCGGCGCTCCTGTGGCTGCTCGGGCTCGGGTCGAGCACCGCGGGCCTGACCGCGCTCTCGCTCTGCATCTTCGTGACCGTCACCGTCGGCCTGGAGTTCGCCCGCGGGACGGCGGCAAGGCGGGCGCTCGCCGGCGGGAGCATCCCGCGCGCTCTGCTCGACCTGGTCGGCCGAAACCGGCGCCGCTACGGCGGCTACGTCGTCCACCTGGCCATCGTCATCCTCGTCGTCGGCGTGACCGCGTCGAGCGCCTACTCGACCGTGCGCGAGGCCCATCTCGGCGTCGGCCGGTCGATGGTGGTCGACGGCTACACGCTCCGGAACACGGGCGTCTTCCAGCGCAAGGGGCCCAACTACACGTTCGAGTACGTGCGGCTGGCCGTGACGCGCGGCGGCAGCTCGCACGGTGTGCTCGAGCCGGGCCAGCGCGTCTACGACACCGGACAGGTCGGAAATGAGGTCGACATCCGCGGCAGCCTGCCTTCGGGGACCGACCTCTACTCGATCCTCCAGGGGGTCGACCGCGACGGGGCCGGCGGCGTCACGGTGAAGGTGCTGGTCAACCCGGCCGTCGGGCTGGTGTGGCTGGCCGGCGTCGTCTTCCTGCTCGGGGCGCTGATCACGCTGTGGCCCGATCCGCGCGAGGCCCGCCAGCTCGCCCGCCGCTACGGCGAGCTCCTGGCCCGAAGCGGCGCATGACCGCAGCGGTGGCCGTCGCCGCGGCGGCGGCCCTCGTGATGCTGGCCGTGCTCGTCGTCGCCTGGCCGTTCGTGTCGCCCGAGCGCGACGGGCCGGAGGAGCGCCTGTCGGAGGACGACCGCCGCCGGCTCGCGCTCGCCGAGGCCCGCGACGCCGCGTACGCGTCGCTGCGCGACCTCGAGCACGACCTGCGGACGGGCAAGGTCACCGAGGTCGACTACGCCGCCGAGCGAGACCGCCTGCGGGCCGAGGCGGCCAGGGTGCTGCGAGAGCTGGATCAGCTAAGGTAGCTGCCGGTTTCCGCGGGCTCCAGGAGGGATTCATGGCCGGTCTCATGTCGCGCTTCACGACCCTGTTCAAGGTCAAGGCGAACACCATGCTTGACAAGGCGGAGGATCCGGGCCAGACGCTGGACTACAGCTACCAGCAGCAGCTCGAGATGCTCCAGAAGGTGAAGCGGGGCGTGGCCGACGTCGTCACCGCCAAGAAGCGCCTCCAGCTCCAGACTGCGAAGCTGGAGGAGAGCCTCGTCAAGCTCGACGGCCAGGCCCGTCAGGCGATGGCCGGAAACCGCGAGGATCTGGCGCGCACCGCGCTCGAGCGAAAGGCGCTGATCCAGGGCCAGCTCCAGGGCCTCGACGCCCAGATCACGCAGCTCGAGCAGCAGCAGCAGAACCTGATCGACCAGGAGCGGCGGCTCTCGGCGAAGGTCGAGTCCTTCCGGACCCAGAAGGAGGTCGTGAAGGCCCAGTACTCCGCGGCCGAAGCCCAGGTGCGGATCGGCGAGGCCACGACCGGGCTCGGCGAGGAGATGTCGGACGTCGGGCTCGCGCTCCAGCGCGCGCAGGACAAGACCGAGCAGATGCAGGCCCGGGCTGCGGCGGTGAACGAGCTCGTCGACACCGGCGCCATCGACGACCTGACGGCCCCGGCCGGATCGGATCTCGACGCCCAGATCGCGGCGCTCACGACGGGCAACCAGGTCGACGCCGAGATGGCCAAGCTGCGGGCCGAGGTCGGGGGCGGTACGCCGGCCGCCGAGCTCGGGCAGTCCCCGGCGCCGGCCGAGTCCCAGGAGGAGTCCAAGTGACGGTCGTTCGCATCCTCGGAAGCGGCCAGTTCCGGCTCGACGACGCCGAGCTCGGCCGCCTGAACGAGCTCGACAACGCGGTTGCGGCGGCGGTTGCCGCCGGCGACGGGGCCGGGTTCGAGCGGGCCTTCGGCGCGCTCGTCGCGCACGTCCGCGAGCACGGCGCCGCGGTGCCGGACGGCGAGATCGTCACGTCCGACCACGTGCTGCCCGCCGCCGACACCACGCTCGACGAGGCCCGCGAGGCGTTCGAGGGCGAGGGCGCGATCCCCGGCTAGCTGGTCCAGTCGGACCAGGCGACGATGCCGGCCTCGGGCCGGGGCGGCTGGTCGAGCATGGCCAGATACTCGAGCATGTGGCCGTCGGGGTCCTCGAAGTAGACCGCCGCGGCCGGCATCCACCCGATCACGCTCGGCTCGCGGGTCTCCTCGCGGAAGAACGAGAGCGGGGTGACGCCGGCGGCCGCGAGCGCCTCCGGGGCGCGCAGCACCTCGTCGAGCTCCGCCGCAAACGCCACGTGCAGGCGCATGCCCATCGGCGCGGTGCCCAGCGACCAGAGCCCGAGCATCGCGCCGCCCGGCGCCCCGGCCCAGACGAATGCCAGGCCCCGCCCGGCGTCCTCGTAGGCGACCTCCAGGCCGACGACGTCGTGGTAGAAGGCGACCGAACGCCCGACGTCCGCGACCGGCAGGTGGGCCTCGAACAGCGAGCTGACCCGGACCGGCCCGGCGGCGGTCACTCGTAGACGACCACGTCGGGGCGCGGGATGAGCCGCAGCACCGACCGCGGCGTCATGAGACCCGTGTCCTCGTGGAAGAAGAGCTTGAAGCCGTTGAAGCGGCCGGGCTTTCGCGACGAGAAGAGGTCGTACTTCGAGACCTTGTTCTCGCGGTCGCCGAACCCGTCGACGTTCACCGTCAGCGCGACGGCCGGATACCGGCGCAGCGTGCGAGCGTTCTGGATCATCTCGGACGTGAACCGGTGCACGATCAGGAGTTTCTGCGGCAGGTTGTGGGCCTTCACGACCTGCGCCATGTAGGCCTGGACGTGGTTCACGATCGAGGCGTCGGTGGAGCCGATCACCGAGCCGGGCACCTGCCCCGGGGCCATGCTCCACTCGGGGTCGAGGGCGATGCCGACGTCCGGCTCGCGCAGCCAGCGCGCGTAGGAGCGCACCTCGCGCATGAACGGCGAGCGGCCGGGCTGGATATCGAGGATGAGGAGCGCGTGCGCCCGCCGGGCGGCGGCCAGGTAGCGGCCGATCAGGTCGGCCGGCTGGCGCGCGCGATACAGGCCGTCCGTGCCCGGCGCCGCCTGGACGATGGTGGCGATCAGCTCCATCGCCGGCAGCACCGGCCGGTCGGCCCGGTACTTCGCCGCCATCTGGTCGAGGCGGCGGCCGGCGGCGTCGGGCGAGCCGATCCCGAGCGTCCCGAGGCCCCTGTCCTCGGGCGCTCCGTAGAACGCCACGACCCGCGTGCGCGGCAGGATCGTGCGGCCCCCGTCGGGCAGGGTGGGCGGCCGTTTCACCTTCTTCTCCGTGGCCGGCGCGGCGCCGCCCCGGCCCGGCGCCGACGAGCCGCCGATCCGCGTCCACGCGCCGGCGGCCGCGAAGATCACCGCCAGCGAGGCGAACGAGGCGAGCGCAATCCGCCGCTGCCGGATCGCGCGGTCGCGCGCGACCTGGCGCTGCACCCATCTCGGGTCGCCCTGATAGGCCTTCAACCGTTTCTCGAGATCTAGATCGGGGCGTCCCATAGCGGATACCAGCGCTCGAGCTCCGGCTCGATCGGCAGCTCGTTCTCCATCCGGGCCTGGAGCTGGAGCTCGCGCTCCGTGTCGCGGTGATTCTTGCCCTGCGGCACGAACGGGTAAAACGTGCCGCGCTTGAAGTTGTAGACGAACCGCACGTTTCCCGGCTCAAACCCGAAGAGCGCGCACAGGAGCTGCTCGCCGAACCCGTCGTCGGTCATCGACTGCGCCGTGACGTGGATCGTCGTCACGAGATCCTCGAAGTCGGAGTCGGTCAGGGTGAACCACTCGTAGCCGTACTCGTCGACGGTGCGCTCCATCCTGGTGCCCGAGTCGGTGAACGCCATTCGCACCATCTCCTCGATGTCCTTGCCGCTCTCGCGGAATCGCGACGAGGACATCGGCTTGAAGCAGACGGCAGCCTTCTGCGACGGGCGCAGGTCGAGCGACGTGTCGAGCGTCACCTGGGCGGTCGAGATGGCGAACAGACGCTCGAGCGTCGGCTTCTCGACCTTCGTCCGGCCCAGCAGGCTGTCGAATAGCCCCATGGGGCCGGGGAATCTACCCGATTTGCGGGCCGAGGACAGCCGTGGAAGGGTCTTACAGGCCCTCGAGGCCGCGCTCGAGGCGGCGCAGCTGCTCGAGCCGGGCCTCCAGCGGCGGGTGGTCGGCGAACAGGTTCGAGAGACCGCTCTTCAGGCCCGCCGGGATGATGAAGAACTGGTTCAGTCCCTCGGCCATGCGCATGTCGCGCTGCGGGATCCGGCCCATCGCACCCGAGATCTTGACGAGCGCCGAGGCGAGGCTCGACGGCGACTTGGTGAGGACGGCGGCGCCGCGGTCGGCCGCGAACTCGCGGTAGCGCGACAGCGTCCGGATGAGGACGAACGAGAGCGCGTAGACGACGATCGACACCAGCAGGACGACGACGAACGCGTTCCCCGAGTTGTTGTCGTCGTCGCCGCCGAAACCGCCGCCGAAGAAGAAGCCCCAGCGGGTGATGAACCCGGCCACCATCGCGAAGAAGCTGGCGAGCGTCATGATCGCGACGTCGCGGTGGGCGACGTGGCTCAGCTCGTGGGCGATCACGCCCTCGAGCTCATCGGGCTCCAGCCGGTCGAGCAGCCCCTGCGTGACCGCCACCGCCGCATGCTTCGGGCTGCGGCCGGTCGCGAACGCGTTCGGCATGTCGGTCGGCATGATGGCGACGCGCGGCATCGGCAGACCGGCCGTCATGCACAGCCGCTGGACGACCGCGTGCAGCTCGGGCGCCTCGGCCTGGCTCACGATCTTGGCGCCGGACGACCGCAGGGCGATCTTGTCGCTCGTCCAGTACTGGACGAGCAGCATGCCGCCGCCCAGAAGGATGATCGGGATCAGGCCCAGGTTGAAGGCCTGGGCGAGCACCACGAAGAAGACGACGTAGATCAGCCCGAGCAGGAAGACGGTGGTCGTCATGCGGGCGATCAGGCCGGGATCCCGGTCGAGCGTTCGGCGTCGTGCCATGCGCATATCGTAGCCGTGGCCATGTCACGGCGAATCGCGCGCCGGCTCAATCATTCCAATGGCGGGCTAGACGCTGCGCGTGAGGCGCCGCGTCGCGACGCCGGCGGCCGTGAGGCCGGTCCCCGCCCCGACGAGCAGGACGAGATTCACCCCTGTGAACGGAAGCGTCCCGCCTCCCTGGACCTGCCCGGTGCCGGACTGCTCGCCGAGTACGCCGCCGTACTGGGCACCGGCCGCCGTCGAATCCCCCGCGCCGTATGCCGGCGAGGCGGCCGAGCCGATCGCCAGCGCGGCGGCGGTACTCGCCACAAGCCTTGCTGTTCGCCTCATCTTCAACATACGCCCGTGATTCCCGGGCAATGGGCTCGGAAAACGCTGGGGTACTAGAAGCCGCTCGTCCGGGACGGCTTCGCCTCGACGCCCAGGATCTCGTGGATCTGCTCCGCGGCGGCGGCCGGCGTCATCGCGGTGATCGCCGCCAGGCTTCGCATCGCCTCGAGCGCCGTGGCCTGCGCCTCGTCGGCCGCAGCCTGCGCGGCCGCGGTCCCCGCCGACCCCGCCTGGATGCCGAAATACGCACCGACAACGGTGCCGACGACGCCGGTGACCGGCGCCAGGACCGTGGCCACAGCCGTGGCGCTGTCGGTTGCCGAGGCCACGTTCCGATAGACGTACAGCGCCGCCACGAAGCAGAATGCGATGGCGGTCAGGCCGCCGACCACGACCATGACGCCGTACGTCCAGCGCGGAGCAACCGGCCGGCCGTCGTCCCTCGGCAGCAGGCGGTCGCGAATCGTCGGACCGTGCCCGTCGGGAACGGGCGACTCGTCTTCAGGTGGTAGCTTGGATGCCACATCGACCCCCTTTGTGTCAGCCGGAGTGTTAGCCGCCGAGCCGATCGCGGACGACTCGGGCGACCGCTTCCAGCCGGACTCCCTGTCGTTCCATGTCGTCCAGCGCCGCACGGATCGGCGCCTCCTCGAGTTCCCGTGTCTGGTCGACGACCAGCTCGTGGAACCGCTCCCACAACGTGTCGCGGTCGTGACTCGTCACCATCGCCTTGGCGAGGAGGTTCGCGGCCTGCTCGGCGAGCGGGTCGAGGCCCGCGCGATGAACCTCGGTGTCCTGCTGCTCGGCTTTGTCGACAGCCATGATCGGTGCCTCCCTCTCAAGTCCGTTGACCGACGCCCGGCGGGGTGGCCGGACGCGGACCCCCGGAGGAATTTACCCAGCGCGGCGCGAGAAGCATCTGACGGCGGCCCCGGTGCGGTTCAGGCCGCCAGGAACCGGATGTCGGGCAGCGACCGGTGCCGGTCGCGGTGGCCCAGCCCGTAGCCGACGACCGGACGCTCGGCGGCGGTGTAGCCCAGGTAGCGCACGTCGAGGTCGACGAGCCGCCGGTGCGGCCGGTCGAGGAGGGCGCACACGTCGACCCGGGCGGCCCCGCGGGCCGAGAGCGCCCGCACCACGTTGAGCAGGGTGAGGCCGGTGTCGATCACGTCCTCGACCAGGATCACGTGCTCGTCGCGCACCGGCCGGTCGAGATCCTTGGTGAGCCGGATCCGGCCGCCGCCGCTTCCGGAGTACGGGGTGAGCTGGATCGTGTCGATGCGGTGCGGGACGGAGAGCGCGCGCGACAGGTCGGCGCACAGGACGACCGCGCCCTTCAGGACCGCCACCAGCGTGAGCGGGGCGCCGCGGTGGTCGCGGTCGATCGCGGCCGCGAGCTCGCCGACGCGCTCGGCGATCGCCGCCGCCGGCAGGTAGACCGTCCCGGCCGGCCGGGTCACGCCGGCAGCCGCAGGCCGTGCCGGTCGGCGAGGGCGTCGATGTCGCGGCGGTAGAGGATGCGGATGCGGACGTCGGGGTAGAGCTCGCGCAGCCGCCGCACCTTGCGGTTCTTCTTCGTGACGAGCGACTGCTTCATGGTTGTCACCTCGACGTACAGATCCTGCTCCGGCAGGTAGAAGTCGGGCGTGAACGCTTCGAGCACGCCGCCCTCCTCGCTCACCTCCAGCGGGAACGTGTGCGGCTCGTACTCCCACGCCACGCCGTGGTAGTCGAACAGCCGGGCGCACTCTCGCTCGGCGTCGTTCTGAAACCGCGGCCCTTCCTGCATCCCGCCTACCAACGGTACCGGCCGCCCCGGACGGCGGTACGATGGCGCCCGTGCCGAGCCCGCCTCGCCCGTTCGTCATCGCGCACCTCTCCGACCTGCACTGCGGCTCGCCCTACTTCGTCGAGAACCTGCTCCAGCGCGCGATCATGGAGATCAACGACCTCGGCCCCGACGTCGTCGTCTGCTCCGGCGATCTGACCACGTTCGGCTACAAGCAGGAGTACCGCCAGGCGCGCGAGTACCTCGAACGGCTGATCTGCCCCGACGTCATCACGATCCCGGGCAACCACGACTCCCGGAACGTCGGCCACGTCCACTTCGAGAACCTGATCGGCCCCCGCTCGACGGTGCTGCGCAAGGGCGGGATCACGTTCGTGGCCGTCGACTCGTCGGAGCCCGACCTCGACCACGGCGTCGTGGGCCGCGGCCGCTACGGCTGGATCGAGGAGCAGTTCGCCCCTCCGGCCGAGTTCCGCGTCTTCATCCTGCACCACCACCTGCTCCCGATCCCCGGCACCGGGCGTGAGCGGAACGTCGTCCACGACGCCGGCGACGCGCTCGAGGTGCTCCAGCGGGCGGGCGTGAACCTGGTGCTCTCGGGCCACAAGCACGTGCCGTACGCGTGGCGGCTCGAGGATCTGTTCGTCGTGAACGCGGGCACCGTCTCGTCGATGCGCCTGCGCGGGAACACCCGCCCCTGCTACAACGTCGTCGAGATCGCCTCCGAGGAGGTGGCGGTCTACCGCAAGCACCCGTTCCACGGCCGCGAGACGATCATCCGCTTCTCGCCGGTCACGCTGGCCTACGAGAAGCACACGGTCCCGACGGGCACCTGATGCGCCCGGCGCTGGCACTCGTCGACGGCGAGCACTATCCGGCCGTCGTCCGGGCGGCGATCGCCCGCGCCTCGGAGGATGGGCGCGTCGTCGCGGCGCTGCTCCTGGGCGGCGTCGAGAAGCTCGACGGCGTCCCCGACTACGGCGTGCCGCTCGAGCGCGTGGACGGCGACCCCGCGGACGCGCTCGCCGACGCCGCCCGCCGGCACGGCGCCGAGCGGGTCGTCGACCTGAGCGACGAGCCGGTGCTCGACGAGCGCACCCGGTTCCGGCTGATCGCGCGCGCGCTGGCGGAGGGGCTCGAGTATTCGGGCGCCGACTTCGACTTCCGGCCGCCGCCGCGGCATCCGGCGGGCGTCCCGGCGCTCGCCGTCGTCGGCACCGCGAAGCGGATCGGCAAGACCGCGGTGAGCGGGCACGCCGCCCGGCTGCTCTCCGCCGACCGGCGCGTGGTGGTGGTCGCGATGGGGCGCGGCGGCCCGGCCGAGCCCGAGGTCGTCGACGGTGCCGCCGCCCGGGTGGGCGTCGCCGAGCTGCTCGCGCGGGCCCGCGCCGGCGCCCACGCGGCGTCCGACTACCTCGAGGACGCCGCGCTTGCGGGCGTCGTCACGGTGGGCGCGCGCAGGTGCGGCTCGGGGCTGGCCGGCGCACCGTTCCTGTCGAACGTGGTCGAGGCCGTCGCCGCCGCCCGCGCGCTCGATCCGGACCTCGTGCTGCTCGAGGGATCGGGCGCCGCGCTTCCGCCGGTGGCGGCGGGCCGCACCGTGCTGGTAACCTCAGCTGCTCGCCCTTCGGAAAGCCTGGTGACGGGGATGGGGCCGTACCGGATACTCGTGTCCGACATGCTGGTCGTGACCATGTGCGAGCCGCCGCTGGCGACGCCCGAGGACGTGGCCGGCGTGCGCGCGGCCGTGGCCTCCGTGCGGCCAGGGCTCCCGGTCGTCGCGACGGTGTTCCGGCCGCGTCCGGCGGAGCCGGTCGAAGGCGAGCGGGTGGCGCTCTTCACGACGGCGCCGGCCGCCGTCCACCCGGCACTGCGCTCGTCGCTCGAGGCCGACCACGGTGCCGACGTGGTCGCGGTCTCGGGGTCGCTCTCCGACCGGGCGGCGCTGCGCGCCGATCTCGACCGGCCCGAGATCGCCGGCGCGGGCACGTACCTGACCGAGATCAAAGCGGCCGCCATCGACGTCGTCGCCGAGGCGGCCGAGGCCCGCGGGGCGCGGCTCGTCTTCTGCGACAACCGGCCGCAGGCGACGGACGGCTCGTCCGACCTGGACGGGGAGCTGCGCCGGATGGCCGACGAGGCGGTGGCCGAGCATGCCTGAGTGGCGCCGCATCTTCCGCCGGGGCGAGGCCGAGCAGCCGGTTTCGGCCCCCCCGGGCCGCGAGCCGCGCATCCGGAGCCGGGGAGCGCCGATGCCGTTCTCGAAGGGCCGGATGGCGCAGGCGCTCGTCCTGGCCGGCGCGGAGCCCGAGCGGGCCTACCAGCTCGCCCTTCGCATCCAGCGGGAGGTGTCGCGGATCGCCGAGGACGAGATCCCGATCGAGCAGCTGCACGGCGTGGTCGAGGAGGTGCTCGCCGAGGAGGAGGGGCCCGCGATCGTCTCGCGTTACCACGGCTGGCGCGAGGTGCTCAGGCTCGACCGGCCGCTCATCATCCTGCTCGGCGGCGCGACCGGCACCGGCAAGAGCACCCTCGCGAGCGAGATCGCCTACCGGCTCGGCATCAGCCGGATCACCTCCACGGACGCCATCCGCCAGGTCATGCGGGCGTTCTTCGCCGCCGAGCTCATGCCGGAGCTGCACTTCTCGTCGTTCGAGGCCGCACGGGGCCTGAAGGTGCCGATGCCCGACCCAGACTCCGAGGATCGCGCGCTCTACGGGTTCCTCCAGCAGGCGGGACAGGTCGCCGTCGGCGCGAACGCCGTCGTCGAACGGGCCGTGATCGAGGGGCTCTCGACCGTCGTCGAGGGCGTCCACCTCGTGCCCGGCCTGGTCTCGGCCCACCAGCACGCGGGCGCCGTCGTCGTCCAGGCGATGCTCGCCATCTCCGACGAGGAGACCCACCAGGGCCATTTCTTCTTCCGCGACATGGCGAGCGGCGGCGTGCGGTCGATGGACCGGTATCTGCGCAGCTTCGGCGAGATCCGCCGCATCCAGGACTACCTCATCGCGCGCGCCGAGAAGGAGAGCTGGCCGGTGATCGAGGCCGGCGACCCCGACCTGGCGCTGATCGCGGTGATGGACCTGATCCTGGAGCGCGCCACGGCGCGCCAGGCAGCGGTACCCTGACCGCGTGCACGTGGACGCCGACGTCGTGAGCGCGGAGGAGGGCGAATCGGCAGCCGCCGAGCCGTGCCGCTGTAGCGAGCTGACCGCGGTGACCGAGCGATGCGTGCTGGCCGCCGGCCGCCACCTCGGCCGCGGCGACGCCGCGGCGGCCGACCGGGCGGCGTCGGAGGCCATGGTGAGCGCGCTCGAGCACGTCCCCGTGTCGGGCAGGCTCGTGATCGGCCGCGACGACGAGGGCCACCCGCTCGCCGAGGGCCGCGAGATCGGGGGCGGCGGAGCGCGGGTCGACCTGGCCTGCGACCCGGTCGGAAACGGTGCCGCCGTCGCCGGCGGTCGCCAGGGCGCGATCTCGATCCTCGCGGCGTCCGACCCGGGCGGGCTCACCCCGCTTCCGCGGATGTACATGAAGAAGATGGCCGTCGGGCCGGTCGCGAAGGGGCGTATCGACCTGCGAAAGCCGGTCGGCGAGAACCTGGAGGCGATCGCCGACGCCTTCGGCCGCCGGGTCGGCGACGTCACCGCGATCGTCCTCGAGCGGCCGCGGCACGACGACCTGGTCACCGAGATCCGTGAAGCAGGCGCCCGCATCAAGCTGATCGACGACGGTGACGTCATGGCGGCCATCAGCGCCGCGATCCGCGGCACGAACGACCACCTCGCCATCGGCATCGGCGGGGCGATGGACGGCGTCATCGCGGCCGCGGCACTGCGCTGCCTGGGTGGGGAGGTGCAGGGGCAGCTGTGGCCGCTCACGCGCACCGAGATCGCCGACGCGGCCTCGCACGGGATCGACGACATCGAGCGGATCTTCGGGATCGACGACCTGGTGAACGGCCACCACGCCGTGGTCGCGACCGGCATCTCGGGCGGCGACCTGCTCCGGGGCGTCCACTACTTCGCCGAGGGTGCGCGCACGCACTCGCTCGTCCTGTGCACGCGCTGCAACCGGGTGCGGTTCATCGACTCGATCCACCTCTTCTCCCACGACCGGCACGAAGCGATCCGGCTGTGATCGAGCCGCTCCTCTACGAGCTGCACGATCTGGCGCGCTCGCGCGGCATCGAGGGCTACCGGCGCATGTCGAAGACGGAGCTCCTGGAGGTCGTCGGCGGCGGCCCCGCCGGCGGGCCGACGACCGTCGAGCGCTCGGTCCGAGGAGGGCTCGGCCTGCTCACGCTGCGCGGTGGCACGCCCGAGAACACCCTGGCGCTCGAGACGCTGGAGGAGCTCGCCGCGGCGGCCGAGGAGCTCGCCGCCGACGAGGACGTGCGGCTCGTGGCGATCACGGGCGCGGGCGGGCGGATCTTCTCGGCCGGCGCCGACCTGGGCGCGATCGCCGGCCTCCCCGGATCCGAGGTGGCCGAGCGCGGCGGTGCGGCGCTCGACCGTATCGAAGCGGTCGACGTCCCCACGGTGGCGGTCCTGAACGGGCATGCGGTGGGCGGCGGCATCGACCTCGCCCTGGCGTGCGACTGGCGCATCGGCGCCGAGGGCGCGCGGCTGCGGTTCATCCACAACGAGCTCGGCTACTCGCCGCCGTGGGGCGCCGCCGGCCGGATCGCCCGCCTGGTGCCGGCGCCCGTGGCGCTGCGGCTCTTCGCCACCTGCGCCCTCGTCTCGATGCAGGAGGCCCGCGGCCTGGGCCTCGTCGACGACCTGGCCGCCCCGCACCGCCTGCTGGGCCGGGTCGAGGCGCTTCTCACCCGGATCGAGCGGGCCGACCGGGTCGCGGTCATGGCGACCAAGCGGCTGCTCCGGCCCGATACGCCCCGTGAGGCCCACTCCGCCGCGTTCGCGGCTCTGTGGGATGCGCGGGCGGCTAGTGTTAAGCCATGAGCGAGGTCACCGCCGAGTCCGTCTGGGACGCCCTGCGCGTCGTCGAGGATCCCGAGCTGGGCATGGACGTGGTCGACCTGGGCCTCGTCTACGACGTGGCGATCGCCGGCGACACGGTCGCGGTCACCTACTCGCTCACCTCGATGGGGTGCCCGGCCGGCGCCCAGATCGAGCAGGACATCCGCGACGCCGTCGGCAGCATGGCCGGTGTCGGCGAGGTCACGACCGAGCTCACCTTCGACCCGCCGTGGTCGCCCGAGCGGATGTCCGACGACGCCAAGTTCGTGCTCGGCTTCTGACCCGGACGCGGCACCGGAAATTCACCCTTATCAGGCAGCCGGATTCTGCCGATCCTGTCTTCTGTACTCGTTGTTTTTTCGGGAGGCAGACATGCTCGACTTTCTGACGCAGCTTCGGGACGAGACCGGTCAGACGATGGCGGAGTACGCCGTCGTGCTCGGCGTGATCACGATCGCCGTGGTCGTCACGCTCGGTCTGCTCAGCACGGCCATCCAGGGCCTGCTGAACAACGTCATCGCGACGCTCTAGCCGCGTAGCGCTCGCGCAGCCGCCCCCGGCTCGGCCGGGGGCGGTCGCGTTTCCGGAGCTATTCGAAGCGCAGCCGGGCGAGCAGGCGGCCCCACGGTGCGGCCGGGTCGATGATCGCCGCGGCGGCGAAGATCTTCGCGATGTCGCCGACGACGAACGGCCACAGGCCGTAGTGGAGCGTGGTTGCGGCCGCGCCGGTCCACGGCGTCGGGATCGCCTGGTGCAGCCAGATGAGGCCGGTCGTGTAGATGAGAACGCTGCCAAGCAGCATCGCGGGCACCGTGACGTAGAAGCTGCGTCCGTAGCGCTCGCAGAGCCAGCCGACGAGCAGCGCGGCGAGCGGGTAGCCCCACAGGTAGCCGCCGCTGGCGTGGAGCGGGTTGGCCTGCGTGAGCCAGTCGACGCCGCCGTGGCCGTCGGCGAAGACGGGTAAGCCGGCGGCGCCGGCGCCGATGTAGAGCAGCTGGCCTGCGGCGGCCTTCCGGGCCCCGAGGAACGCCGCCGACCCGAGCACGGCGAACGTCTGAAGGGTCGTGGGCACCGGGTAGCCGAACGAGACCTGGGCGCAGATCGCCGTCAGGACCGCGGAGCCGACGACGGTCAGGAGCACGCTCACTGCGCCGGGGTGGGCGCGGGAGATCACGCGGTCGTGCATTCGGAGGGCCTCCTTCGCGGGGCGTACGGGAACTGGACGCGGTCGCTGACCCTACCAGCAGGGCCCGCGCCCACGCCAGAATACGGCCCGTGGACTCCGGTCAGCTCACCCGCGCCGTCCTGGACGAGGCGGCCAGGCTCGGGATCGACGCCTGCGGCGTGTGCCGCGCCGAGCCGTATGCGCGCACCGAGGCGCTGATCGTCGAGCGCCGCGAGGCGGGGCTCTTCGCCGACATGCGCTTCACGATGGCCCACCCGGAGCGCTCCTGCCATCCCGAGACCCTCCTTCGCGGCGCCCGCTCGGTGGTCGCGGCGGCTCGGAGCTACGCGCGTCCGGAGCCGGCGAAGCCGGACGACCGCCCCCGCGGGCGCATGCCGCGCTACACGCGCCGCGACGAGTACGCGGTGCTGCGCGAGCAGCTTGCGGCGCTCGGCGAAGGGCTCGCCGGATGGGCGCCCGGCGCCAGGTCGGCGGTGTTCGTCGACGCGAACCACCACGTCGACCGCGAGGCGGCCGCCCGCTCGGGGATCGCCGTCTACGGCAAGAACACGCTCGCCATCACCCGCCGGCACGGCTCCTGGGTCGTCCTCGGCGTGCTCGTGACCGACGCCGAGCTCGAGCCGACGAGCGCCGCGCCGGACGAGCCCGCCTGGGACGCGTGCGGCTCCTGCCGGGCGTGCATCGACGCCTGCCCGACCGGCGCCATCGTGGCCGACGGCGTCCTCGACGCACGCCGCTGCCTCAGCTACCACACCCAGTCGCGCCTGGACGAGCTGCCGTTCCCGGCCGAGTTGGAGGACCGCGTCTACGGGTGCGACATCTGCCAGGACGTGTGCCCGTGGAACACCGGCGCCGACCGCAGGGCGGCGGGGCTCGAGCCGGACGCGGTCGACGACGCCTTCCCTCCGCTCGACGAGTGGATCGGCGCCGACCCCGACGAGCTCGCGCAGCGGTACCGGCGGCTCTACGTGCCCGACCGCGACGGCCGCCGCCTGGCGCGGAACGCGCGCGCGGCGCTCGCGAACCTCAGCGGACGGCGACCGGGCTGATCTCGGCCAGGAGCAGCTCGGCCGAACGCCGCACCTGGGCGCGGACGACGTCCGGCTCGATCACCTCGGCCTGGCCGCGGTAGCGCAGGATCTCGGAGACCAGCCATTCGCGGGAGCCGTAGGTCACGTCGGCGACCGCGGCGCCGCCGCGTGCCGGCTGGGCGCCGGGCCGGCCCTCGAGCTCCCAGCGGGCCCGCTCGGGCGTGAACCAGATCCGCGCGATCCCGACCTTGCCGCCGAGCGAGTGGTCGAGGTCGGCCATCTGCGGGCGCGGCTCGTAGGCGGTGCGCGAGAGGCTGGCCTCCTTGATGTACTCGACCCGGAACGTGCGCCGGCCGTCGCGGCTCCTGTCCCACGTCTCGACGTACCAGCCGCGGTCGTCGCGGCGGAGGAGATACGGCTCGACGGTGCGCGTCGAGAACTCGTTGGACGAGCGCGAGAGGTAGGTGATCTCGACCAGGCGCCGGTCGCGGACGCCCGCGCTGAGAACCGTGACAGCGTGCTCCGCCGCGTCGGTCTCGTGCGGGGCGGGCGTGTCGGCGAGCGCGTAGCTCCCGAACGCCGCTTCGACCTTCTCGCGCACGGTTGCGAGCGTGGTGTGGGCCTCGGCCGCGACGAGCGGGGAGACGACGTCGAGCGCCCGCAGGAGCGCCTTGGCCTCGAGCGGCGAGAGCCGCGCCGGGCGGCGGAAGGTGTCGCCGTAGAGCTCCTTGTCGACGATCACGTGGCCGTTCTCGGTGGCGCAGTAGACGGCGTAGCAGCCGCCCCCGAAGTTGACCAGGTTCAGCAGGTCGAGGCTCTCCTGGAGCTCCTGGGCGGTGAGCCGGAACCGCCGCTGGATCTCGTCGGACTCGACCCGCGCCGATGCGGCGTCGCCGCAGCGGGCGAGCAGGAACGCCAGGAGCGCCTGGAGCAGGGCGAAGCGCTCGGGCGCCACCGGTCCCGGGGTGCGGGCCGGTGCCGGGCCTGGTTCCGCGTCGGCGACGGGCGGCGCGGCCGCCGGCACGGCGCGCGGATCGCCGGTGTGGGCGTCGATCACGGCCCGCAGGTCGGCGGCCACCGCGTCGACCACGGCGTCGGGCTCGACCGGGTGCGCGCGGCCGCCCAGTGCGAGGATCCAGGCCGAGAGCGCGGGCAGGTCGGAGTAGGGGGTGGTGAAGCGGGCCGAGCCGTCGGCCTGCTCCTCGACCTCGCCGTAGGCTCCGTAGCGGCGCTCGACGAGCCAGGTGGCGTCGGCGCTGACCTCGATCACCGCGGTGCCGGCCTCGTCGGCCGAGAGCTTCCACGGCGGCCGGTCGCGATAGGCGGTCACGTTGAAGTCGTCGGGGATGCGGAAGTCGCGCTCGCGGCGGGTGGCGAACTTGATCTCGCCGCGAATGCGCGAGACGCGGTAGGTGCGCCGGCGGCCGTCGTCCGGCTCGCGGTCGAGGTCGTCGCCGACGACGTACCAGATGCCGTTCATCTCCCAGAGACCGTACGGGTTCACGGTGCGCTCGGCCTCGCTGTCGGAGCTGATCGTCCAGTAGCGGAACTTCACGGTGCGCTGCTTCGAGATCGCCTGCTCGAGCTTCGCGAGCCGGGCCGCGATCTCGTCGGTGTAGAGCGGCGCCAGAAGCTCGACCGGCGCCGTCTTCGGGCCCGGGTCGGTGCCGGGCCAGGCGCGGCCCAGGGCCAGGTTCTGGAGCGCCAGGCGCAGCGGCTCCGCATAGGCGAACTGGCCCTCCAGCAGGTAGAAGCTGGTCTGGAGCGCCGCCAGCTCGTCGTCGGTCAGCTCGATCGGGGGCAGGAAGTACTGCTCCTCGCGGAGGCTGTAGAGCTCCTCCGAGGTGAACTCGTCGCGGCCCGACGCGATCGGGATTCCCAGATCCTGGAGCTCGCGCCGGTCGGCGTAGTAGCGCCGTGCGAACGCCTCGTCGCCCATGTCCGAGTAGCCCTCGACGTGGGTCTTGACGTCGCGCGCCGTGACGGGTCGCTGTTCCGCCATGAGGTACGCCACGAGCGAGAGCTGGCGGATGAGCTTGTCGGCGTCGTGGGTCAAGACCACCCGTAGTCTACCGGCCGCAGGGTTCCGGCCGCGCTCCGAGAGGCGCCGGACCGTGCCAAATTGCACCCGTGATCGCGCATCTCGACCTTGACGCGTTCTTCGCCGCCGTGGAGCTCCACCGCAATCCCGGGCTGCGCGGGAAGCCGGTCGTCGTCGGCGGCGACCCCGACGGCCGCGGCGTGGTGGCGACCGCGAGCTACGAGGCTCGCAGGTACGGCATCCGCTCGGCGATGTCGAGCGCCGAGGCCCGCCGCCGCTGCCCGGGCGTCATCTTCGTCCGGCCCGACCATCGCACCTATCGCGAGTGGTCGGGCCGGATGTGGTCGCTGGTGCGCGACATGGCGCCGGTCGTGGAGCAGGTCGGGATCGACGAGGGCTACCTCGTGCTGCCCGAGGGCGACCCGCGCGAGCAGGCCGAGCTGATCCAGCTCGCCGTGCGCGAACGGATGCGGCTCTCGTGCTCGCTGGGGGTGGCGACCTGCAAGGTGGTCGCCAAGGTCGCCTCCGACGCGCTGAAGCCCGGCGGGATCACGGTCGTCCCCCGCGGCGGGGAGGCCGCCTTCCTGGCCCGGCTCCCGGTGCGCACGCTGCCGGGCGTGGGGCCCAAGGCCGAGGTGCGGCTGGTCGCGGCCGGCGTCGCCACGATCGGCGCCCTTGCCGAGCTGGACGACGCCCGGCTCGCCGAGCTCCTGCCCGGCCGCGTGGGCGCGGAGCTGCGGCTGCGCGCACAGGGGATCGACCCGCGAGAGGTGAGTGGCGAGCCGGTCGAGGCGATCTCGATCTCGAACGAGGAGACGTTCGACGTGGACGTCCGCGACCGCGAGGAGCTCCACGGGCACCTGCGGCGGATGTCAGAGGGGCTGGCGGCGGCGCTCGAGCGGCGCGGGATGAGCGCGCGGACGGTGACGACGAAGGTGCGCTACCCGGACTTCGCGATCGCGACGCGGTCGCACAGCCTGGTCGTCGGCATCGACGACCCCGCCGCGATCGGCGACCTGGCCTGCAGCCTCCTCGACCGCGCGCTGCGGTCGCGGCCCGGGCCGATCCGCCTCGTCGGGGTCGGTGTGTCGGGGCTCGACCGTCACAGGCAGCTGTCGCTGCCGGTGACCGGCGACGAGCCGACTACGCGCTGACGGGCAGGCGCTCCTCGAGGTGCTGGTGCGAGGGGCAGTACTCGCGGTCGGGGAGCGGCGTGCGCTGGCACGGCTTGCCCTTGCGGGTCGTCGCCTTGCACTGGTGCGCCTGGCCCTCGCCCGCGCGCTCGAGCTCATCGAGGATGTGCACCACCGCGGCGTCGATGTGACGGTCGATCGACCGGTAGACGCGCACCTGATCCGAGATCGAGAAGAGATGCCGGATCTCCGAGAAGAGGCTCTGGCTCGGCTTCGCGAAGTAGTGCGGGTCGCGGGCCAGCCGCTCGATCGTCGCCTCGCAACACTGAAGCACCCGGCGCCGGGCCTCCTGGGGGGAGACGGTGTCGGGATGCGGGTCGACGAGGTCCTTGATCTCGACGAAGATAGCGCGGCTGAACCGATACATGCGACCTCCAACTCGGTGTCACAAGGGGGGTGGGACGGCCCGGTTAGTATGCCCGATTCCACGTTCATTTAGCCACCAGGATTGTTAAGCGCAGGTTAATCTCGGGGTTTTTTCCGGAGAAGAGCGCAGAAGACCGGCGATTCGTCGGTACCCCAGGGTGTCACAAACGCGGCCCTTCACCTGTTACGTGTCCGAACTCTTCCGGGAGCACGATCCCGGCCCGCACCCGGAGCGGCCGGCCCGGATCGACGCGGTGATGCACGCAGTCCGGGCGGCGCAGGCGCCGGTCGAGGAGGCCGGCCCCGCGGCGGCCGAGGATCTCGAGCGCGTCCATCCGCCCGAGTTCCTGGCCGGGATCCGGAAGCTGTGCGAGGCGGGCGGCGGGGCGATCGACCTCGACACGGTCGTGAGCGAGCGGAGCTACGACGCCGCGGTCGTCGCCTCCGGCGCGGCCACGGCGGCAGTGGACGCGGTGCTGGCGGGCGACCTGGGTGCGGCGTTCTGTCTCGGCCGGCCGCCGGGCCATCACGCCGAGGCGGCGCGGGCGATGGGCTTCTGCCTGGTGAACCATGCGGCCGTGGCGGCGGGCCACGCCCGGGCCGCCGGGGTCGAGCGGGTGGCGGTGCTCGACTGGGATGCGCACCACGGAAACGGGACGCAGGCCATCTTCTGGGACGACCCGGCGGTGCTCTACGTGTCGCTCCACCAGTACCCGTTCTACCCGGGCACCGGAAGCCGCGCGGAGCGGGGCGGCGGCGCGGGCGAGGGTGCGACCGTCAACATCCCGCTCGCGGCCGGGACGTCGGAGCGCGGGTTCAGGGACGCGTTCGGCTACGAGGCGCTGCCCGCGCTGCGCGCGTTCGACCCCGGGCTCCTGATCGTGTCGGCCGGATTCGACGCCCACCGCGACGATCCGCTCTGCAACCTGGGCCTCTCATCGGCCGCCTTCGGCGACCTGACTCGCTCGGTGCGCGGGATCGGCGCCGGCCCGGTGATGATCCTGGAGGGCGGCTACGACCTGACCGCGCTCTACGAGAGCGTCGCGGAAGTCCTGGCCGCCCTCGCCTGGTGAAAGAACGGGGTCAGACCCGATTTTCCAACGCGACCACGACGAACCAGCGGCCGTCGTGCAGCACGGCGCCGCCGCCCAGCTCCGCGGCCAGGTCCTCGCCGCGGAAGTAGCGCTTGTAGACCCGGTGGCGGGTGCCGTCGTTCAGGATGCGCTCCTGCCACTCCTCCGGGTCGACGCCGTCGTGCAGCGCCGAGTCGACGACGACGAGCTCGCCGGCGACGCGGCGCGCCTCGGCGACGAACCGCTCCCGCTCCCCGGGGAGCAGGTGGCCGTAGAAGTGGCCGGTGAACACGCGGTCGAACTCGCCGTCGGCGAAGGGGAGCGGCACCGCGTCGCCCTCCACGACCCGTCCCTCCGGAAGCCGGGACGACGCCACCGCGACCATCGCCGGGCTCTGGTCGAGCCCGACCACCTCGCCGCGCAGATGCCGCGTCAGAAAGGCCGTGCCGCAGGCCACGTCGAGGACGCGGGCGGGCGCCAGGCCCGCAACGACCTCGCACAGCCGCTGCACCTCCTCGTGCCACCCCGGCCGGTCGCGGTCGGCGTAGAGCCCGCGGCCCAGCCACCAGTCGTCGTACTCGCCGGCGCGCGCGTCGTAGTACGCGCGCATCTGCCCGTCGACGACCGTCAGTAGCCGATCACCACCAGCCGCGGCTCGGTCATTTCCTGGACGGCGTACTTCGGCCCCTCGCGGGTGTTGCCGGACTCCTTGACGCCGCCGTACGGCATGTGGTCGGCGCGCCACGTCGGCGCCTCGTTGACGGTGACGCCGCCGAAGTCGAGCTGCTGCGCCGCCCACATCGCCCGGCCGATGTCCTGCGTGAAGACGCCGGCCTGGAGCCCGTAGTCGGTGCCGTTGGCCTTGTCGACCGCGTCCTCGATGTCGGTGACGCGCGCGAGCGCCACCACCGGCCCGAACACCTCGCGGCAGGCGACCTGCATGTCGAGGTCGACGTCGCCGAGCAGGGTGGGGCGCAGCAGGCCGTGGTTGTCGGTCTCGCCGCCGGCGAGGAGCGTGGCGCCGCCGGCGACCGCCTCCTTCACCCACGCCAGGATCCGGTCGCGGTTCTCCTCGTCGATGACCGGCCCGACCTGTGTGGCCGGGTCGCTCGGATCGCCGGTGACGAGCGCCTGCACCTTGGGCTGGAGCGCCTCGACGAAGCGGTCGTATGCCGAGTCCTCGACGTAGACGCGCTGGATGGAGATGCAGCTCTGGCCCGCGAACGCGTAGCCGTTGGCCGACACCGCCGTCGCCGCCTTCTCCATGTCGGCGTCGGCCATCACGATGAGCGGCGTCGAGTTCCCGAGCTCGAGGTTCACCTTCTTGCGCGCCGCCCGCGACCGCAGCTTCCAGCCCACGTCCGAGGAGCCGGTGAACGTGATCAGCTTGACCCGCTCGTCGTCGATCAGGACGTCGCCGATCTCGCTCGACCTGCCGACGATGACGTTCAGCCACCCGGCCGGCTGGCCGGCGTCGGCGAAGGCCTGCGCGAGCGCGAGCGCCGAGAGCGGCGTCGCCGTCGCGGGCTTGAGGACGCACGCGCACCCGGCCGCGAACGCCGGCCCGATCTTGTGCGCGACGAGGTTCAGCGGGAAGTTGAACGGCGAGATCGCGCCGACGACGCCGATCGGCCGCCGCATGACCATGCCGGCGTGGTTCACGCCGGCCGGGTGCGCGTCCATCCCGATCAGCTCGCCGCCCAGCCCGCGGGCCTCGTGCGCGGAGAAGAGGATGGTCTGGACGGCCCGGTCGGCCTCGACCTGGGCGGTCGAGATCGGCTTTCCCGCCTCCTGCGAGATCGTGCGGGCGAGGTCCTCGCGCCGCTCGCGCAGGAGCGCGGCGACCCGGTCGAGGGTCGCGGCCCGCTCGTGGGCCGGAAGCGGCGTCTCCATCGCCTTCGCGGCGGCGTCCACCGCCCGCTCCGCGTCGGCCCGGCCGCCGTATGCCACCTGCGCGACCACGCTGCCGTCGAACGGCGAGGTGACGTCGAGCGTCTCGCCAGTCTCGTACCACTCGCCTCCGACCAGGATCTTGCGAACCGACTCCGTCGTCGTCGCCATGTCTAGGCCACTCCTTCCTCAACCTTGCGGAGGTCTCCGATCCGCTCGGAGAACCGCACGTTTTCGCGATAGTCGATGGGGATCTCGACGACGCAGGACGTGTCGAGCTCGAACGCCCGCCTCAGCGTCGGGACGAGATCGTCGGCCGATTCCACCCGCAGCCCGGCGATGCCGAACGCCTCCGCCAGCGCCACCAGGTCGGGGTTCGTGAACTTGGTACCCGCCAGCCGCCCGAACTTGCGCATCTGGTGCAGCTCGATGACCCCGAATGCGCTGTCCGTCCAGACGAGGTTCACGATCGCGAGGCCGAGCCGGCGCGCCGTCTCGAGCTCCTGCACGTTCATCAGGAAGCCGCCGTCGCCCGAGATCGTGACGACGTGCCGCTCCTTCGGCAGGACGAGCCGGGCGGCGATCGCCGCGGGGACGGCGAAGCCCATCGCCGCGGCGCCGTTCGAGATGAGGACGGTGTTGGGCTGGTGGGCCGGCCAGAGGCGCGACACCCACAGCTTGTGCGCGCCGACGTCGGAGATGAGGACGTCGTCGGGCGCCATGATCTCGCGCAGGTCGCGCAGGACCCGCTGCGGCTTCACCGGGAAGCCGTCGTCCGACCCCTGGTCGAGCGCGAGCTGGAAGAGCTCGCGGTAGGGCGGCGCCGCGAGCCGGGCGGGCGGCCTGGCCGAGACGAGGTTCCCGAGGTGGGTGAGGATCGTGCCGATCCCGCCGGTCAGCTCGACGTCGGGCACGTAGTGCTCGTCGACCTCGGCGGCCACCGTGTCGATGCAGATGATCCTGCGGTCGCGGCGCGGATTCCAGTTGGACGGCGCCCACTCGACCAGGTCGTAGCCGACGCAGACGACGAGGTCGGCCTTGCCCATGAAGCCCTTCGGGTAGTCCTGCGCGCGCAGGCCGGCCGTGAAGAGCGTGTGCGGGTCGTCGGCGTCGGTCACGCCCTTGCCCATGAACGTGGTGATGACGTTCAGGCCCGTCTGCTCGCAGAAGCGCCGCAGCGCCGGCGCGGCCTGCTGGCGGACGACGCCGTTCCCGGCCAGGACGACGGGCCGCTCGCACGACTGGAGGAGCTCGGCCGCCCGGTGGAGCTCGGAGGCGACGGGCTCGACGAGCGGCGAGGCGCGGCGCGGCACGGGCGTGCCCTCGACCTCGGCCTCCATCACGTCGTCGGGGAGCTCGAGGTGGGTGGCGCCGGGCTTCTCGCGCTCGGCGACGGCGAAGGCCTTGCGCACCGCCTCCGGGATGATCTCCGGGTCGTGGACGCGCGCGTTCCACTTCGTCACCGGCTTCATCATCCGCACGATGTCGATGTACTGGTGGCTCTCCTTGTGCATCTCGGAGAGGCCCGTCTGGCCGGTGAGCGCGACGACCGGCGCGCGGTCCAGGTAGGCGTCGGCCAGGCCGGTGACGAGGTTGGTCGCGCCGGGCCCGAGCGTGCCGAGACAGACGCCGGCCCGGCCGGTCAGGCGGCCGTAGGCGTCGGCCATGAACGCCGCCCCCTGCTCGTGCCGAACGGGGAGGAAGGCGACGGTCGCGGAGTGCTCGATCGCCTCGTTCAGGTCGAGCGTCTCCTCGCCGGGGATCCCGAAGACGTACCTGACGCCCTCGTTCTCGAGGCAGCGGACGAAGAGCTCTGCGGCCGTCGGCATACGGCCAGTCTAGTCACGCGCTCTGTGGCAGACGCCGCGCGCTCTCGGCGCGATCACGGCCTTGTCCCGTGACAGGGTGCGGCGGGACGCTGGCGGCGTACCCCGTTCCCCGCAAGGAGGCTCAATGACCCGCACCATCGCCGCCCGTATCCACGCCGCCGCGCTTCGCGCCGAGGACGGCCAGGGCACGGTCGAGTACGTCGGGCTCGCCATGGCGATCGGCGTGCTCTTGCTCGCCGTCGGCTCCGTGCTCGGCAAGGACCATGGCATCGGCTCGATCATCACCGGCGCGCTGAAGTCGGCGCTCCAGCAGGCGTCGGGAGGAGGGAACTAGGCCTACGCGGGCCGGCGCCCGACGATCGCCCGCAGCCCGGCCGGCAGCTCCTCGTCGCCGAACGACTCCAGCACGCTCGCCTCGATTCCGACCCCGGCGAGGAGCTCCGGCACCCCGGCCGTCTCGATCAGGACGTTCTCGTGGCGTTCGTCGTCGCGGCGCCATGAGCCGTCGGCCTCGCGCACGAAGGTCGCCATCCGGCGCACGAAGCGGTCGGGCGCCGGGACCGAGAACTCGGTGACGAGCGCCCAGTCCTCCCCGACCCAGCCCCGGGGCGGCGCGCCGGCCCGCTCTCGCGCCCACTCCAGATCGCACAGGTCGAGCGCGAGCACGCCGCCCGGCCGCAGCGCCCGGCCCACCGCCTCCAGGCCGCGGGCGACCGACTCGGCATCCGGCAGGTAGTTGAGCGCGTGCCCGACGCCGACGACCGCGTCGGCCTCGGGCAGCGGGTCGTCGGGGAGGACGAGCAGGCGGATGTCGGCGCCGGGCGCCGTCTCCCGAGCCAGGTCGAGCATCGCCTGCGAGGCGTCGGTCGCAACCACCCTGAGGCCGGCGCCGACGAGGTGCCGGGTGAGGAGCCCGCTTCCGCAGCCGATCTCAAGCACGAGCCCGCCGCGCGCGATGACCGGCTCGAGCAGGCGCAGGATCCCGGGCGCACACACGTCGGCGTGGAACCCGAACCCGCGATGGTGGATCAGCGCGAGGTCACGCCGGTAGTACGGGCCGTCCACCGCCTACGCGCCGTCGCCGGGCGGCTCCCACACGAGCTCGGCCACGTCGATCACGAGGTCTGCGCCGTCACCCTCCTCGGGAGTTCGCACCTCGCCGACGCCGACGCAGACGACGTCGTTCAGCCACCGGTAGCGCGCGTCCTCGGCCAGGTGCGTGGCGGTCAGGACGATCTGGCGCGCCCCGACCGGATATGCGCGGCCGTACCCCCGCCAGTCGAACATCACCTCGGCCCCGTCGGCCGTCACGATCACGCCCTGGAAGTCGGGGCAGTAGGTGCCGTCGGTGCGCCGGCGGGGATGGTTGGCGCCGCGCATGCGGCCGGCGATGCGACCGGTGCATGCCCCCTCGGCGATGTAGAAGTCCTGCCACTCGCTGCCATGGTCGCCCGCGAGCTCGATGCTCCAGCCCTCGGGGTAGACAAACTCGACGCGGTAGAGCGGCTCGAGCTTCACGGCGGCCATCGTACTGGTCGGAGATGAACCATCGGTGCCTGATGCGGATGTTTCACGGCAGGACGGAGAGCCTCCGGCTGAATGGCATGATGCCGCGATGCCGCCCGAGATCCGCGATGTCGCTTCCGGACTCTGGATCTGGCGCACCGAGCACCCCGACTGGGCGCCGCACGTCGACTGGGATCCGGCGGTTACCTCGACCTGCGTCGAGTCGGGTGGGGAGGTGGCCGTCCTCGACGGGCTGATCCCCAGGACCGGTGCCGATGCGGTGTGGGCGCGGCTCGACGCGCGAGCGCCCACCATCGCGGTCGTGCTGAAGCCCGACCACGTCCGCAGCGTCGACCGGATCGTGGAGCGCTACGACGCCCGCCCGTTCGGCCCGAGCCTCTTCTGGCGCGACGACATCCCCGAGACGGAGCTCGAGGCGATCGAGCCGGGGACCGAGCTGCCCGGCGGCCTCGTCGCGCTCTACGACGGCCGCGGTCGCAACGAGACGCCGCTGTGGCTCCCCGAGCAGCGGGCGCTCGTCTTCGCCGACGCGCTCACCGAGCGTGGCGGCGAGCTTCGCGTCTGGGGAACGCCGTGGCACGAGGAGCGCGTGCTCCCGGCCCTCCGCGCGATGCTCGACCTGCCGTTCGAGCACGTCATCGTCTCGCACGGCGAGCCGGTCCACGACCGGGCGGCGTTCGAGCGGGCGCTCGAACTGCCGCCCTGGATCGAGTGATCCCGGCGCTACTCGGGCTCGCCGTCGTCGGAGCGGAAGCCGTAGCGGGCGACGAAGACCGTGGCGATGCTCGCGAAGAGCGCGATCAGGATCGCCGCCGGGAACGAGGTCGTATCGCCGCCGGCGGTGGTGGCGACGACGTCCGAGCCCCAGACCGCGTCGATCAGGACGGCGGTCCACATGCCGAGGATCGCGACGGCTGCCCACACCGGCTTGCGGTACGCCCACGCGAAGCGGCGCCCCGCCGGCAGTGCAAGCTGCGGAGTGCTCATGGCCCCTCCTTTCAGCGGAATTCTGCGCCGCCCGGCGCCCGTCCGCATCGGTGAGCGGCCCGATCCGCGCTTCCGTGAATTACGGATCGGTCTCTAGCGCGGCTCGACCGGGAACGAGATCTTGACGAGCGCGTTCCAGCGGGTGATGACGCCCTGCTCGACCTCGCACGTCAGCTCGATGACGTCGACGTGCGTGATGCCGCGGATCGACTTCGACGCCGCCGCCACGGCCTCGCGCACGGCATCGTCAGACGACGTCGCCGAGCTCCCGATCACCTCGATGACCTTGGTGACGCTCACGACGCCGTGGCTCCCGCGTAGAAGTCGCGCATGTCGGCCGGCGAGCGGGGCTCGTAGTCGCCGGCGTGGCCGGCCTGCCCGAACTGGCGCATGCGCTCGGCGATCACGGCCTGCATGGCGGCCCGGGCGGGCTTCAGGTAGCTGCGCGGGTCGAACTCGCCGGGATCCTCGGCCATGGCCTTTCGGATCGCGCCGGTGATGGCGAGCCGCGAGTCGGTGTCGACGTTGATCTTGCGGACGCCGTGGCGGATCCCGAGCTGGATCTCCTCGACGGGCACGCCCCACGTGCGCCGGATCTGGCCGCCGTACTCGTTGACGATGTCGACGAGCTCCTTCGGCACCGACGACGAGCCGTGCATGACGAGGTGCGTCGCCGGCAGCTTCTCGTGGATCTCCTGGATGAGGTTCATCGCCAGCACCTGGCCGTCGGGCTTGCGCGAGAACTTGTAGGCGCCGTGGCTCGTGCCGATGGCGACGGCCAGCGCGTCGATCCCGGTCGCCTCGACGAACTCGACCGCCTGGTCGGGGTCGGTCAGGTGGATCTCGCCCGAGCCGACGCCGTCCTCGATCCCGCCCAGCGTTCCCAGCTCGCCCTCGACGGTGACGCCGACGGCGTGGGCGTGCTCGACGACCTCGCGCGTCACCTGGACGTTGTAGGCGAAGTCGGACGGGGTCTTCCCGTCGTCCAGGAGCGAGCCGTCCATCATCACGCTCGTGAAGCCCTGCTCGATCGCCGAGATGCACGTCGCGGGCGAGTTGCCGTGATCCTGGTGCAGGGCCACAGGGATCTCCGGGTAGAGCTCCACCGCCGCCTGCATCAGGTGGAAGAGGAAGCGGTCGTTCGTGTAGGAGCGGGCGCCGCGGGAGGCCTGGATGATGACCGGCGAGGAGGTCTCGCGCGCGGCTTCCATGATCGCCTGGATCTGCTCCATGTTGTTGACGTTGAACGCGCCAACGCCGTAGCCGCCCGCCGCCGCCTCGTCCAGAAGCTGCCGCATCGACACCATCGCCATCGCCGCCGAACCCCCTTGTGGACTCCGGGATCGAGTCTAGCGGTGGGGCGGTGCCGGGCCGCGCAGCGAGCGGGCCGACGCAGCGGCCGACGCGGCGAGGGCGAGGATCGCAAGCGGGATGCCGGCGAGGACGGCCACGTCCCCGGCGGCGGGCGTCGTCGGGTCGGCATGGACGTATGTCCATGCGAGCGGCATCGCCGTCGCCAGGAGTGGAAGGCAGGCGAGTGCGGGGCGCGGATCCAGCGGAGCGACGGCGACCGCGGCCGCGAGGACCGGGATGAGGACGACGCCGAGCCCGGCAACGGCGCCGGAGAGGTGGGCGGTCGCAACCGCCATCCCGGCCGTGAGGGCGAGCGCGAGCGCGACCCACGCGGCGCGTCCGCGAGCCCCGGGCGCCTGCCGCGGCCCCGAAAGCGCGATGCAGGCCGGAAGGAGCAGGCTCGGGAGGAGCCAGTGCCACGGCTCGCGCGGAAGCGACGAGGCGTTCGTCCAGGCATAGACCGCGAAATGGCCGTCCGTGCCGGGGAATCCACCGGCGGGAGCGAGGGCGACCTCCCAGGCCTGCACCCCGACTCCCGCCAGCGAGAACGCGAGCGCCGCTCGACGAGCGGACGCGGCGAGTGCGACCAGCGTGGCGACCGCCGTCGCGGCGAACGCGCCGAACCAGAGCCCGATCGCGAGCCCGAGCACGTGCAGGTGCGGACCGAGCGCGGGCGGGAGGCTCCCGGCGAGGTGATCCTCGCGCATGACGCCGGCGATCGCCACGGCCGCCGTCAGCACGGCGAGCGCCTGTGCGCCCCAGAGCGCGCCTGCCCGGGCGGCGCCGCGTGCCGGGCCGACGCTTGCAAGCACGCGCCGGCGATAGCCATCGGTCACGACCGACGCGATCTCGCGCAGGTCGGGGAGCCGCCGGTCGCCGGACGTCTCGAGAAGCGTGCCCAGCATCTCCTCGCCGCGTGCTGCGCGGTACCCGGCGGGGTAGGCCGCGAGCGCGGCGCGGTAGGCGCGCTCGGCGGCGGTCACGACGCTCCGGTCGCCGGCCGCAGGCGGCGGACGACGATCTCGGCCGCGGCCCGGAGCCGGGCCGCCTCCTCGGCGACGACCCGCTCGCCCTCACCCGTGATCCGGTAGTAGCGCCGCAGCCGCCCGGAGACCGTCTCCTCGCCGTCGGCGGCGACGAGCCCCTGTTCGATCAGCCGGTCGACGGCGCCGTAGAGCGTCCCTGCGGTGATCCGCACCCGCCCGTCGGAGAGCTCCGCCGCCCGTTTGATGATCCCGTAGCCGTGCAGGCGGCCGTCGAGCAGGGCGGCGAGGACGAAGTAGGTGGGCTCTCGCATCGCCTGGGTCATCGCGCACCCATACTACTCGTCTACCGATATATAGTCAAGCGACTTATCGGTCAGCCGGCTTCGGGCCGCGATCCGGCCGGTGCCGGCTCCGCCTCGGTGGGACGGAAGAGGTCGCGCACGCCGGCCTGCTGGGCGCGCTCGACGGTGACCTGGACGGGCTGGTCGAGCTTGGCGTTCGCGCGGTCGATGCCGGCGCCGACCCGGCCCACGGCACCCGCGAGGTCGGCGACGTCCTGGCGCATCGCCGCCATGCCCGTCGAGAGCAGGTCGACCAGAAGCTCGAGGTCCTCGACGCGGCCCAGCCGCTCGGCGAGGAGGTCGCGGTTCACCTGCTCGACCTGGGCCGACAGCGCGCGGACGAGGTCGCGCAGCTCACCCAGGCGGCGCGGCGTCGAGTGGTCGTCCATCGCCTTCTCGATGGCGCGCTCGACGGCCTCGGGCAGGGTCTTCTGGAGCGATTCGGCCGTCTGGCGAAGCTCGCCGACGTGGCTCTCGGCCCGGCTCAGGATCGTCCGCAGGTCGGGCGTGCCGGGGCCGTGCTCGGAGGGCGCCGACGGCACCGACGCCCGCCGTTCGGCCCGCGCCCGGTCGCGGAGCTCCTGGATTCGCCGGTAGAGCTGGGCCTCGGCGTCGGCGATCGGATTGCCTTCGTGCTCCACCGTTCCAGTCTACTCCCCGTCCGTGTCTCCTGGTAGGCTCGGGACCGAGATCCGGGGAGGGGAGACCTGTGGCCGACGATCAGCCGAGCTTCACGCGCATCATCCAGACCGGCGACGGTGTCGCGCCGCCGCCCGTGGCGGCTTCCGGCGAGCATCCGGCGCTCGTGTGGCGGCCGCGGCTGGGCGAGGAGCAGCGCTTCGACCTTGCCGAGCGCACCACCAAGGTCGGGCGCCACACCGAGAACGACATCGTCCTCGCCGGACCCACGGTGTCCGCCCGTCACGCCACCATCCGCCGCGAGGGCGTCGGCACGGTGATCGAGGACGAGGGCTCGCTCAACGGCACCTTCGTGAACGGCGAGCTGGTGCAGCAGCAGCTGCTCGAGGCGGGCGACCGGATCCAGATCGGGCCGCATCTCCTGGTCTACGTTCCGCCTAGTCCGTGAACCTGAGCTCGGCCCACGAGGGCACGGGGGCGACGTCCACGACCGGCGCCTGGTCGGTGGGCATCCGGTATGCGAACGCCCCGGAGCTCTCGTCGAACGAGACGTCCAGCATGCCCGCCTTCAGCCGGTGATCGAGCCAGGCCCCGCGGAATACGAGCTTCCGCAGCCAGTAGACGAGCGGGTCGGCGTGCAGGCCGTCGAGCTCGGCGGCGTTCCCCGCCAGGTAGGCGCCGAGCGGCGAGCGCGGGTGCTCGATGCGGCCGTCGGCCGCGAGCACGACCAGGTCATCCATCTCGCGGGGCTCGAGGTCGCGGTCGGGCACGAGCTCGAGCCGCACCGCCGCCGCGGCCACGCGCTGGGCGAAGTCGGTCCGTGCGAACCGGTAGCGGTAGTCGAGGAACTCGACCGTGAAGTCCTCGCCGGAGTGGTAGTTGGTCTGCGACTCGTCCATCAGGAGGCAGGGTAGTGCCCCGCATCCGCCTGGAACGTGGCCCGGTCGTCTGCGAGCGGGGCGTGCTCGCGGTCACGGCGTGGACCCGCAGCAGGGGGCTCCTGGGCCGGTCCGGGCTCGATCCCGACGAGGGCCTGTGGATCCAGCCGACGGGATCGATCCACATGTGGTTCATGCGCTTCCCGATCGACGTGGTGTACGCCGACCGCGACGGGCGCGTGCTGAAGCTCGTGCACGCGATCAGGCCGTGGCGGATGTCGGCCTGCCGGGGAGCCAAGGTCGCGCTGGAGCTGCCCGCCGGGGCAATCGACCGGGCGGGCATCGAGATCGGCGACCACCTCGTGATCGAGCACACGTGATCGAGGTCGAGCTCACGCCCCCGCATCCGTACCGGCTGGCCGACGCGGTGGGCGGCCGCGACCCCACCCGCCGCATGGCGGGCGGCGTGCTCGACGTCGCGCTGCTCACCGAGGCCGGCGCCGGCCGCGCGCGCGTGTGGCAGCGCCACGACGGCACCCTCGGGGCCCGGCTCTCGGCTCCCGACCCGGCGTCGGGGCTCGACCGCCTGCGCTTCGCGCTGGGGCTCGACGTCGACCACACGCCGTTCCTGCGGATGGCCGAGCGTGACGAGCTGCTCGGGCCGTTCGTGCGCCGCCGCCCGGCCCTCCGGCCCGCTCGCTGCGGCAGCTTCGCCCAGGCACTCGTGCGGGCGCTGGCCGGCCAGCTTGTGCCCGCCGTCGAGGCGGCCCGGATCGAGCGCCGGGTGCTGGCGGCGGTGAGCGAGCGCCGCGAGGGCCTTCGCGTGCCTCCCGCGGGAGCCGACCTCCGCCGGCTCAGCCCGGCCGCAGCCGAGCGGTGCGGCCTCTCGCCGCGCCGGTCGGGGACGCTGGCCCGGCTGGCCCGCACGCTTCCCGCCGGCCGGCTCGCCGCCGCGCCCACCGATGCCGCCCTGCGCCGGCTCACGGCCGAGCCGGGGATCGGCCCGTGGGCGGCGGGCGTGATCTGCGGCCAGGGGCTGGGCCGTCCCGATGCCGGGCCGGCGGGCGACCTCGGGCTCGTCAAGCTGTGCTCGGCGCTCCTCGGCCGCCGGGCCGACGCCGCCGACACCGAGCGCCTGCTCGACCGCTACGCCCCGTGGCAGGGGTTCGCGGCCGCCCATCTGCTCTCGCACCCGCTTGCCCACGGCCAGGCCTACCGCGGCCACCTCGCCGCCTGATGCGGCTCGCCGCTACCGCGCCGGCAGCGTGAACTGATGCACGAGCCGGCCGAGCTCCCCGGCCGTCTCGTTCAAGCCCTCGGCGGCCGAGGCCAGCTCGTGGGCGGTTGCGGCCGTCTGCTCGGTCGACGCCGAGACCTGCTCCGCCGAGGCCGAGGACTCCTCGGCCACCGAGGCGATCTCGCCCGTCGTGCGGCTGATCCTGCCGATGCGGTCGGTGATGTCGGTGACGGCGTGGCCGATGGACTCGAACGCCTCCCGGGCCCGCTCGACCGTTGCGACGCCGCTCTGGGTGCGGGCGGCGCTCTGCGACACCGCGGCGGCCGCGCGGGCCGTCTCGGTCTGGATCTCGCCGATCAGCGCGGCGATGTTCTCGGCCGCCGACTTGGAGCCCTCGGCGAGCTTCCTGACCTCCTCGGCGACGACCGCGAAGCCGCGCCCCTGCTCGCCCGCACGGGCGGCCTCCACGGCGGCGTTCAGCGCCAGGAGGTTGGTCTGGGCGGCGATCGACGAGATGGTGTCGACGATGCCGTCGATCTGCTCGCTGCGGTTGGTCAGTCCCTCCATGACGGACGCGAGGTCGGCCGAGGAGTCGGCGAGCGTGCGAATCGCGGTGCTGGCCTCCTCTGCGGCGGCGACGCCGTCCTGGGCGGCCCGGGTCGTCTCGGAGGCCGCCTCGGCGGTCTCGCCGGCGGAGGTGCGCGTGTCGTCGATCATGCGGACCTGGCGCTCGGCGCCGGCGGCGACGTCGCCGACCGCGTTTGCGATCTCTTCGACGGCCCGTCCGGCCTCGCCGGACGAGGTCGTCATCTGCTCGGCCGCATGCGTCAACCGGCCGGTGGCCGTGGCGACGTCGAAGAGCACCGCCGACACGTTCTCGGTCATCTGCCTCATCGCGATCCCGAGCGCGTCGCGCTCGGAACGAGGCTCGATCTCGAGCGACAGGTCGCGGTCGGCGATCCGCTCGGCGGCGGCGACCATCTCGGCGAGGTAGGACTGCATCCTCACGAACGCGGCTCCGAGCACGTCGGCGTCGGACTTGACCGCGACGGTCTGGGAGACATCCCCCTCGCTGATGGCTGCCGCCGTGCGGGTGAGGTCGTGCAGGTAGGAGTGCATGGCGACGAACGCCAGGCCGAACTGGTCGCGCTCGGAGAGCACGTCAACCGTCGACGACAGGTCTCCCTGCCCGATCTCCTCGGCCACCCCGGCCATCCCCGCCGTGCGCAGGCGCATGGCGTTGTACGCCTCGATGCTTGCCTGGGCCTTCATCAGCATGTCGTTGAAGGTCGTGCTGAGCTCCGCGATCTCGTCGCTGCCCGAGACCTCGACCGGCGTGGTGATGGGCACGATCTCGATGGAGAGGTCACCCTCCGCCGCCATCGCGCCGAGCGCGTTCTCGATGCCGGCCAGGCAGTGGTCGCGCAGGCTCGTCAGGCGCTCGCGCACGGGTGCGAGGCCGCCCGAGATGCGGCGGGTGAGCGCCCACGCGATCGCCATTGCGAGCAGCACGGCGAGCGCGGCGACGATCGCCAGGGCGGTCTCGCTCGTCGAGCGGCTCGCGCCGAACTCGCTGATCGCGGCGGCCTGCTGCTTGGCCCCCAGAGCCTGATATGCCTCGGCGGCCGCGGTCAGCTCGTCGGCGGCGTCGTTGGACGGGACGATCAGCGCCTTCCCGGCCGCCTTGTCTCCGGAACGGACCGCCTTCCACATGCGGGCATCGACGGCCATGAAGCTCGTGAATCGCGCATGCACGCGCCGGATGGCGGCGCGGTCGGCCGGAGTGGTGGCGACGGCGAGCGCGTCCGCGTACGCCTTCTTGAAGGTGCCGACGTCGCCGAGGAAGTCGGCGCGCATGGAGCGGCCGAGCACGAGATAGCGCGTCTGCGAATAGTGGAAGTCGCCGATGGCGGCCCGCATGCTTGCGCCGCTCTCGACCTTCGGCGTGACCACGTGGTCCACCGTGTTCGCGGCGCTCCCGAGCTGGGAGAAGCCCCAGAATGCCGTGGCGGTGGCGGCGACGAGAAGTGCGACCACGATGCCGAAGCCGGCGTAGAGCTTGGCGCGGATCGAAAGGCGGTTCAGGATGTGCATTCTGGAGTGGCTCCCGGGTTCGGTGTGGTCGGCGTCAGTGTTCGGCCGCCGCGGCCGTGCGTTGAGTCGTCCCGGGAGCCTCGCGATCTCGGATCAGCTGCCCGCTGCCAGCGTGAACCGGCCGACCAGCCGGTCGAGCTCGGCCGCCGTCTGGTTCAGGCCCTGGGCGGTGGTCGCCAGCTCGTGGGCCGTCGCGGCCGTCTCCTCGGTCGATGCCGAGACCTGCTCGGCAGAGGCCGAGGACTCCTCGGCGACCGAGGCGATCTCGCCGGTCGCGGTCGAGATCGTGCCGATGCGGTCGCTGATGTCGGCGACGGCGAGGCCGATCGACTCGAACGCCTCGCGGGCCCTGTCGACGGTGGCGACGCCGCTCTGCGTGCGCTCCGTGCTCTCCGATACGGCCTCGGCGGCGCGGGCGGTCTCGGTCTGGATCTCGTGGATCAGGCCGGCGATGTTCTCGGCGGCCGACTTCGAGCCCTCGGCGAGCTTCCTGACCTCCTCGGCCACGACCGCGAACCCGCGCCCCTGCTCTCCGGCCCGGGCCGCCTCGACGGCGGCGTTCAGGGCCAGCAGGTTGGTCTGGGCGGCGATGGTCGAGATGGTCTCGACGATGCCGTCGATCTGCTCGCTTCTGTTCGTGAGCCCCTCCATCACCTGGGCCAGATCCGCCGAGGCGTCGGCGAGGGTGCGCATGGCGGCGGTCGCCTGGCCGGCGGCCTCGACGCCGTCGTGCGCGACCCGGCTGGTCTCGGCCGCCGCGCCGGCGGTCTCGTTGGCCGACGTGCGCGTCTCCTCGATCATGCGGGCCTGGCGCTCGGCGCCGGCGGCGACGTCGCCGACGGCGTTTGCGATCTCCTCGACCGCCCGCCCGGCCTCGCCGGACGAGCTCGCCATCTGCTCCGAGGCGGCCGAGAGCCGGGTCGTTGCCTCCGACACCTCGGAGATGACGGCGGCGACGTTCTCGGTCATCCGGTTGAACGCGATGCCCAGGGCGTCGTGCTCGGAGCGCAGCTCGACCTGGCTTGAGAGGTCGCGGTCGGCGATCCGCTCCGCCGCCTGCACCATGTCGCTCAGGTAGTCCTGCATCCCGGCGAAGGCCGTCCCGAGCGCGTCGCGCTCGGACTGCGGGCTGACCCGCGTCGAGACGTCGCCGTGGCTGATCATCTGGGCCGCCGCGGCGATGTCGCGAAGCGACGCGAGCATCCCGGCGAAGGCAATGCCGAGCCGGTCCTTCTCCGACGACGGCCGGACCTCCGAGGTGAGGTCGCCCTCGCCGACCTTGACGACGACGTCGGCGAACGCAACCCGCTTCAGGCGCATGGCGTTGTAAGCCTCGATCGTCGACTGCGCGTTGACCAGCATGCCGTTGAAGGTCGTGGCGAGCCGGGCCAGCTCGTCGGTTCCGGCCACCTCGACGGGCTGCGTGACGGGGACGACCTCGATGGTGAGATCGCCCTCGGTGGCCATGGCCCCCAGGGCGGTCTCGGTGTCGGCGAGACAGTTCTCGGCAAGGCTCGTCATCCCGGACTGGACGCGGTGCAGGCTGCCCGCGATCCGGCGCGTGATGGCGAACGCGATCCCCGTTGCCAGGAGGAGTGCGATCGCGACGAACACACCCATCTCGATCTCGGCGGTGCGGGCGGCGGACGCCTTCTCCTGCTCGGCGGCCGCCTTGGCCTGGTCGGCGTACGTGTCGAGGGCGCCGGAGAGGTTGTCGCCCGCCGTGTTGGCGGCGCCGTTTGCGAGCGCGAGCGCGGCGCCCTTGTCGCCCGCCTTCCAGAGCCCGATCACCCTCCGGTCGAGCGCTGACCACTTGGCGTACGCGGCGCTGATGCGGGCGATCGCGGCGTGATCCTGTGCCGAACTCGCCATCCCCTTCAGAAGCGCGAACTCCTTGGCGTAGGCCGCGACGTCGGACGTGTGCATGTCGGAGCCGTCGGGGTTCTTGATCCCATGTCCGAGGGCCGCGCTCTGGGCCTGCGAGACGCGCATGTTGTAGGCCCACTTCGATGTCGCCTGGGCGGTGGCGGCCCGGTCGAAGCCGTCCCGGACGGCGCTGCTCACCGAGAGCATGCTGAGCCACCCGACCGCGACCGCCAGGAGCAGGGCGGCGGACACGGCGGCGAAGCCGGCGTAGAGCTTGGTTCGGACTGAAAGTCGGTGAATGAGGTGCATGGCGGAGGCTCCCGGGGATCGAGGTCTCCCCACTTGTCGCTCGTGCCCGGCCCGAATCCAGCCATTTCGGTTGCAGTTCACCCGGCCGGTGCATGCGGGACACCGCGTTTCGTGGAGGCGGTCATACGTGGTTTCCACGCATCTCTGCAACAAGTCCCGTTGCACTCGTTCCATTTCGCGAAGGCGTCAAGTACGTTGAGGCCGGAGCCCCGAGGCGGCCCGGGCCCTCAAGAAGTGAAAGCCCCAGCGCCGCCGGTCGCCGCGTCCCCCGCGCACCTCGGCCAGACCCCCGCAAGGAGCCATCGCCATGGCCGAATCCACCGTGCTCGTCGTGGACGACGAACCGCTCATCCTCGAGTTCCTCGCCGAGAACCTGCGCGCCGACGACTACACCGTCCTCACCGCTGCGAGCGGCGGCGAGGCGATCGACACGCTCGGCGCGTCGCGCCCCGACGTCGTCCTGCTCGACGTCGTGCTCCCCGACATGAGCGGCTACGACGTCTGCCGGCGCGTCCGCTCCGGCGACGCCGTGAACGACCCCTGGGATCCCGACCTGCCGATCATCATGCTGTCGGCGAAGGCCGAGCACACCGACCGCGTGCGGGGCCTCAACCGGGGCGCGGACGACTACGTGACGAAGCCGTTCCACTACCCCGAGCTCCTGGCGCGGATCGGCGCGGTGCTGAAGCGGGTGAGCCGGGCCCGCGACGCGCACCGGATGGCCTACGGCGACCTGGTCGTCAACATGCTGTCGCGCGAGGTCACGATCGCGGGCATGCGCGTGGAGCTCTCGGCGAAGGAGTTCGCGCTCCTCGCGACGCTCGCCGCCGACCCCGACCGCGTCTTCACGAAGCGCGAGCTGCTCCAGACGGTCTGGGACTTCCGCAGCCCAGGGCGGACGCGGACGCTCGACTCGCACGCGAGCCGGCTGCGCCAGAAGCTCATCCGCCACTCCGACGAGGGTTGGATCGCCAACGTGTGGGGCGTCGGCTACCGCCTGTGCAGGCCGCCGGAATGATCCGCGACGCGATTCGGCGAAGGCGTGACGGAGGCCGCGAGGCCCTGGTCGCGTCGCTGGAGGATCTGGCCGGGCGGCTGGCCTTCGAGGAGCAGGCGCGGGCCGCCTTCATCGGCAAGGTGTCGCACGAGCTGCGGACCCCGCTCACCGTCATCAAGGGCTACGTGTACACGCTCCAGCGGGCGGAGGCGGACTCCGCCAAGGCCGCCAAGCTCCAGGTCATCGACGGCGAGTGCGAGCGCCTCTCCTACATGATCGAGAGCCTGCTCGAGCTGAGCCGCGTCCGGTCCGGGCATGTGCGCGTGTGCGACACACCGTTTCCGCTGCGGGCGTGCGTTCTGGAGGTCGCCGAGCGGCTGCGGGCCGTCGCGGCCCACCGCGACGTCGGAGTCGAGGTCACCTGGAGCTGCCCCGACGTTGCCGTCTCAGGTGACGAGAACCGCCTGCGCCAGGTGTTCGCGAACCTCATCGGTAACGCGATCAAGTACGCGCCGCCCGGCACCGGCGTCACCGTGACGGCGGAGGCGGCGGAGGGCTCCGTCGCAGTGTGCGTCGAGGACCGGGGGCGGGGGATCGCCGAGGCCGACCTGCCGTTCATCTTCGACGAGTTCTTCCAGGCCCCGGAGCGCTCGGAGCCGGGCGCAGGGCTCGGCCTCGCCATCGCGCGCGAGCTGACCGAGGCGCACGGAGGCCGGATCGACGTCTCGAGCCGCGTCGGCGAGGGAACGCGTTTCACCGTGACGCTGCCGACGGTCGAGGATCCGCCGTGACGGCAGCCGGTCGTGCCCTCCGTCTCGCCTCCCCGCCGGCGCCCGCAGGCCCCGAGGCGCCGCTCGAGCTCGTCTCGGCCCTCTCGGCGGCGAGCCGGATCGCCCGCCACCACGGCATCCCCCCGGCGCCGCATCCCGCTTCGGGCTCGCTCGAGCTTCGGCTGCCCGGCATCGGCGGGCGCTACCTCGAGGGAGTCGCCGCGCACGTCGAGGCCCTCGGCTGGCCGGCCGGGGACGCGGCGGCGCTCGTCGCAGCGATCGAGGACCGCTCCTCGATGTGGATCGTGTGCTCGCCCGCGCGTGCGCTCGTCCGGGCCGGCCTCGCTCCGGAGGCCGCGCGCCTCCGCCGCGCCGGCGCGGCGCGATTCGCCGGCGCGCGGTGGAGCCAGGCGCGGATCCCGCCCGCCGAGACCGTCGCCGAGCTCATGCGGGCCGGGACCGCGCGCGGCGCCGTCTGCGCCGCGGCCGAGTCGGGCGGCCTGCCCCCGTCGAGCCTCGTCCGCGCCGCAGCGGCCGGAGGCGCGCGCACCGCGTCCATGGAGCGGGGCCTCGCCGCTGCGCTGGGTGCGCGATGGGCCGTCGAGCTGCTCGTTGCGCCGGCGATCCCGGGCGGCTCGCTGGTTGGGCTGCGCGAGCAGATCGCGGCCGCTCCGCGCTGCGCCTGGTGCCGGGCCCCGCTGATCGGCTCGACCTGCCGGCGGTGCACGCCGGCCCGCCCGTGAGCCGCCACCGCCGCAGGGCGCTCGCATGGGCCGCCCTGGCGCTCATGCTCGCCGTCGCCGGCGTCGTCGAGATCGGACGCAGCGCGACCCCGCCGCGGCGCCGTGCCATGGCGGCCGAGGTGGTCGTCGTCCGCGACCTCCCGGCCGGTGCCAGGATCACGCCCGCGGCGCTCGGCGTCGTGCGGGTGCCGGCCCGGTACGCGATCCGGGGGGCGGTCACGGCCGTGCCCGAGGCGGCCGGGCACCGGCTCGCGGTGGCCGTTCCGGCGGGCACGGTGCTCATGCAGGCGGAGCTCGAGACGGGCGACCGGATCGCCGCGGCCCGCGATGTGGCCGTCCGCCTCGACGATGCCGCCGGGCTGCCGGCGGGTGACCTGGCCGGGGCTCGCGCCGACGTGCTGCTCGTGCCCCCGGGCCGCGGGGCGGCGCCGGCCGTCGTCCTGGCGGACGTTCTGGTGGTGGCAGCCCGCAGCTCCGACGGCGCCGCCGTTGCGACGCTGCGCCTCCCGGCCGCCGCCGTGGGCGCCGTCGTTGCGGCCGAGGGCCGCGGGTCGCTGCGGCTCATCGTGCGGGCGCCCGCGGATGCTCCGTGACCGCCACGGCGGTGCGCTGCGTCCTCGCCGCGGCCGACCCCGCGCTCGCGGCGGCGTGCCGGGCGGCGGCCGAGGCAGCGACGGACATCGACGTCGTCGCTTCGGTGTCGCGGGAGCGCGTGCTCGGTGGGCCGCTGCCGGCGTGCGACGTGCTGCTCGTGGCCGACGCGCCGGGTGCGCCCGCCGCCGGATGGGCCGAGGATGCGGCGCGCGCGTCACCCGGCGTGGCGATCGTGCTCCTCGCGGAAAATGCCGGCGTCGAGGCCTACCGGGCCGCCCTGCGTGTCGGCGCCTGCGCGGTCGTGTCGCTGCCCGTGACTCCCGCCGTGCTTGGCGCCGCCGTCGCCGACGCAGTGCGCGCGCTCGGGGCGCGCGCCGCCTCGCCGGCGAACGGCGGGCGGCGAGGTCGTCGCCGTGGCCGGCGCCCGCGGAGGGGCCGGCGCGAGCGCGGTCGCGCTGGCGCTGGCGGCCGGGCGGCATGCGCTCCTGGTCGACCTCGCCGGGAGCCGGGCCGGGTTGGCGTTCTCGCTCGGAGCCGCCCATGACCGCTCGCTCGCGGAGCTCGCCCAGGCGGGCGAGGCGCTGGCCGCCGGCATCGAGACGGTCTCGATCGAGCTCCCGTCGGGTCTGCGGCTCGTCCCGGGGCCGCCCGACCCCGACCTCCTGTCGGCGGTTGCGCCCGGCTGGGGGCTCGAGCTTGTCCGCGAGGTGCGCGCTCGCGAGCGTGTGTCGGTGCTCGACCTCGGGCTCGCAGCGCCGGGACCCGCGCGCGAGGCGCTTGTGGCCGCGGATCGCCTGCTGGTCGTCGTCACGCCGGTGCGCACCGCGCTCGAGGCCGCCCGCACCCTCGTCCTCGACGCCGCCAGGTGGGGCGCCGCTGCGGCGCCCGAGCTCGTGGTGAACCGGTGGTCGCGCCGTGCCGACGTCGGCCTTCGCACCATCTCGCGCACGGCGGACGTCCCGATCGCGGCCGTCGTGCGCGACAACCCCCGTGCGATGGCCGGCTACGACGCCGGACGCATCGACCTTGCCCGCTGGGTGCGCACGGGGCCGCCGGCAGACCTGGCAGATGCGCTCCACCGGAGCTCGGCGTGACCGGGCTCGAGGCGATGGCGGGCCGTTACCGGGTCCGCGTCCGCGAGGAGCTGGCCGCGGTGCCGGTCGAGGGCGACGCCCGTGCGCTGCGCAGGTTCGTGGCCGAGCGGCTGCGCGAGCTGCTCGCCCGAGACCGCGTCGTCCTGCCGGCGGCGGATGTCGACCGGCTCGTCGAGGAGGTCGTCGACGACGCGGTCGGCCTCGGCCCGCTCGAACCGCTCATGCGCGATCCGACCGTGACCGAGGTGATCGCGAACGGGCCGGGGGCGGTCTACGCCGAGCGGCGCGGCCGGCTCACGCCGGAGCCGGTCCGGTTCCGGGATGCCGAGCACCTGCGACACGTCATCGAGCGGGTGGTGGGCGCGGGCGGCCGCCGGGTCGACGACGCGAGCCCGATGGTCGACGTCCGCCTGCCCGACGGGAGCCGGGTGAACGCCGTGCTCCCGCCGCTGGCGCTCGACGGGCCGCTCCTCACGATCCGGCGCTTCCCCGGCGAGCCGCTGGCCGTGTCCGACCTGATCGGGCTCGGCACGATCGCCCCCGAGCAGGCCGATCTGCTCGGCGCCGCGGTGCGTGGGCGGGCCAACGTCGTCGTGTCGGGTGGCACGGGCACCGGGAAGACGACGCTCCTGAACGCGCTCGCCGCGTTCATCGGTCCCTCCGAGCGGATCGTGACGGTGGAGGACGCCGCCGAGCTGCGCCTGCCGCAGGCCAACGTCGCCCGGCTCGAGTCGCGCCCGCCGAACGTCGAGGGCAGGGGGGAGGTGACGCTGCGCGCGCTGGTGCGGAATGCGCTTCGCATGCGGCCCGACCGGATCGTCGTCGGGGAGGTCAGGGGCGGCGAGGCGCTCGACATGCTCCAGGCGATGAACACCGGCCACGACGGATCCCTCACCACGGTGCACGCCAGCTCGACCGCCGATGCGCTGCGCCGTATCGAGACGATGGCCCTCATGGCCGGTCTCGACCTGCCCCACTCGGCGGTGCGCGAGCAGGTGCGGGCCGCCGTCGACGTCGTCGTGCACCTGACGCGAACGGCGGAGGGCACGCGGACGATCCGGTGGATCGACGGCCGCGACGCCGGGGGCGGCCTGCGCCCGCTCGACCGTGAGCTCCTCGACCGGCTGGTGGAGGCGAGATGCCCGTCCTTCGCGGGCTGAGCCCCGGCGCGATCCGGCGCCGGCCGGCCGCGCGCCGCGACGCGCGGCTGCGGCGAGACCAGCTGCCCGTCGCGGTGTCGGTGCTCGCCGCCTACGTCCGCGCCGGCCGGTCGCTTCGCCACGCGGTTGCCGACGCGGCGGGCGACGTCCCCGAGCCGACCGCGCAGGCGCTCCGGGAGGCGGCTGCCGCCATCGCGGTGGGCGCGCCCCCGGGCGAGGCGCTCGCCGTGCTCGGCGACGACGCCGACGTCGCCCACCTGCGGGCCGTCATCGACATGCACGCGCGTACGGGCGGCGACCTCGTCCTGCTCCTCGACCGCATGGCCGACGTGTTGCGCGCGAGGGAGGAGCTCCGCCGCGCGGCGGCCGTTGCCACCGCGCAGGCGCGCGCGACCGGGCGAATGGTGACGGCGATGCCCGCGTTCGGGATCGGAGCCCTGTGGCTGCTCGACCGGCCCGGGTTCGGGCTGGTGCTCGAAAGCCCGCTGGGCTGGGCGGCGATCCTCGGGTCCGTGTCGCTCGCCGCGGTTGGACACGTGCTCATCAAGCGGATCGCGGCGGTCGAGCCGTGAACGGCTGGGGCCTCATCCTCTCGGCCGCGATCTTCGGCTTCGAAGCCGTGCGCGTGTACCGCCGCGAGCCAGGGGTGCGGCGTCCGGTGCGGCGCCGATCGACGATGGAAGCGATGGCCTCAGTGGGAGGGTGGTTCGGCCGCCGAACGGCCGTCCGCCTGGGCCGGCCGCCGGATCCTGTGACCGTGAGGCGGTCGGGGCTCGCGACGAGCCCGGCTGAGGTGGGCGCCGCCCGGCTCGGGTTCGCGGCCGTCTTCGGATGGCTGGGCCTGGTGGCGGCTGTGGCCGTGGGCGGGATTGCGGGGCTCGTGGTCGCCGCCGGCATGCTGGGGTTCGGCTGGGCCTACCCCGACCTGTGGGTGCGGGCCGCCGCCCGCAGGCGCAGCGCCCTGGTCGAGCGGGCGGCGCCCGCGCTGCTGGAGCTCGTGGCGGCGGGCGTGGAGGCCGGCGTCCCGCTCGACGCGGCCCTGGCCGGTGCCGCGAAGGCCTCGCGGGGCGAGCTGGCGGCGGAGCTCGAGCGGTCGCGGGTCTCGGTGGCGCTCGGCCGTCCGCGCGGCGAGGAGTTCCGCGACCTCGGAGAGCGCACCGGGGCGCCGACGCTGGCCGCGCTCGGGCTGGCGCTGCGGCTGAGCGACCGCCTGGGTGTGCCGCTGGCCGAGGCGCTCCGGGGCCAGGCGGTGCGGAGCCGGGCCGAGGCGGCCCGCGCCGTGCAGGAGCGGGCGGCCCGCGCGGGCCCCCGCATCCTGGCCGTCGTGGTCTTCGTGCTCGTCCCGGCCGCGCTCCTTCCGATCGCCGCCGCGGTGGCGCTGACGATCGCCGGGTCGCTGGCAACGCACCCGTGACCGGCAGGAGTTGCGGCCTCCCCGCAGAACCCGATCAGCGCCGGCCCCGATGCGCGGGAAGAATCCCGGCGCGAGGATCGTCTCGGACACACAGTGCACCGAGCGACTGGAGGCACCTCGATGACACGCAGGATGCTGAAGATCCCGAGGGCGATCGCCCTGATGTTCGTCGTGGCCGTGTCGGCCGTGCTGCTTTCGGCCGCTCCGGCGTTCGCGGACACGACCCCGGCCGACGGCCAGTACAGCGGCAATCTCGGCGAGAACGCCGGCGGGGGCGGATCGCTGCCGTTCACCGGCCTGAACCTGATCGTGCTGGTGGCGGCCGGCGGCGGCATCGTCGCGGCAGGCGCAGGACTGCGCCGCGTCGCGCGCCGGTAGCCGTCAGCCCAGCCCGCGCTCGGCGATCTGGCGGAGGGCGTCGCTCGTCTTCGCGAGCGCCTCGATGCCCAGCTTGCGCTTGACGCCGTCCGTGCGCTCGAACTGCACGTCGCCGTAGCCGACCACCTGGAAGCGGTTGCCCCAGGGGTCGAGGAAGTCGAAGCTCCGCCGGGTGTCGGCCACGACGGCGAGGCCCTCGGCGGCGACGGCCGCGCGCGCCGCCGCGACGTCGTCGACCACGAGCCCGAAGTGGCGCTCGTCGTCGGCCGGCTGCACGCGCGGCTCGGCGATCGCCAGGAACTGGTCGCCCATGTCCACGAACGCCATCCGCCGGCCGCGCCCGCGCAGGCTGAAGTCGAAGAGGCGGCCGTAGAGCGCGAGCGCCTCCTCGACGTCGCCCACCTCGACCGCGACGTGGTTCACCCCGATCAGGCGCGCCCTCTCCGTCATCGCCCGACCCTACCAGCGACCGCGCGCGATCCGGCACGCTTTCGGGGCTTCTCGCCGCCCACCTGTGACGGGTGGCGGCGTAGCGTGGCGGTGTGTCGAGAGGCCAGGCCACCGTCGAGTACACGCTCCTCGCCGTGATGCTCGTCGTCGCGGTCTGCCTGCTCGTCCGCTTCGCGACTCCCGTCGCGGACGTGGCGAGGGCGGTGGCGCACGCCGTGTCCCACCGGCCGGCGCGCCACCGCCCTCATGCCCCCGTCGTAGGGCGCCGGCCGCCCCATCGGCGGCCGGCGCCGTGCCTGTGCCCGTTCGCCGCCCCCGCGGACGGGTCTCCCTAGAACCTCCCGGTCGCCACCAGCGTGCCGGCCGCGGTGCGGACGTTCACGCGGTTTCCGGCCGAGACCCGCGGCACGCGCTGGCCCAGCTCCGTCGAGCGGCTGAGCTGGGCGCGGCCCAGGTTGCCGACCCGCATCGTGCCGGCCTTCGTGCCGTGGACGAAGACGGTGAGGCGCCTGCCGGCCAGCGAGCGGACGTGCTCGACCTCGGCCTCGAACTCGCGCTTCGTGCCGTCCTTCTTGAACTTCGCCGAGCCGGTCGCGTTCGGGAATGCGGCCGCTCCGTGCAGCGTCGCCGTGGTGACGGTGCCGCGGGCCTGGGCCGCCGGAGCCGCCACGACGGCGGTTGCCATGACGGTCGCCGCCAGCGCGGCGAGCGGCTTGAAGGCGGTGGTGAGCTTCATATCGGTCTTCCCCTGTCGGTCGTGGGTCGTCGGAATCGCCGTGCCGAGCGGTCAGTCGTCGCTGCCGTGGCGGGAACCGCCGTGGTCGTCGCCCGCGTCGTGGCCGCGCGAGTCGTCGTGCCGGCTGCCGTGGTCGGAGCTGTGGTCAGCGCCGTTCCCGGGGCCGGAGTTGCTCCCGTGGTGGCCGGTGTCGGCGTCGTTCTGGTGCTCGGCCTCGTCGGCGTTGCCGCGCACGTCCTCGCCCGGCTCGCGGACGGTCACGAACCCGGTCGAGCCGGGAGCAGTCTGCGTGATCGTGGTCGCCGTCCTGTCGGATGACGCCGGCGAGCCGTTGCTGCTCGCCGCCGCGGCGATCGCGCCGGTGGCCAGGGCCGCCGGGATGCCGATTCCGAGGACGATCCTCCGTGTGAGCTTCCTGGTGGTCATCTTCCTCTCCTCTCCGTGGTTCCTGGTGCAAACTCACGGTAGGAGAGGCCGGATTACGCGCGGGCTATGGCGAGGATCGGTGTTTGCAACCCTTTGGTAAGGGCTTGGATCGGGGGCGGCTCACCGGCCCGCTCGGGCCAGGACATCCGCCTCGAGCCACTCCGCGAACGTCGGCCCCGCGAGGATCGCGTCCGGGCCGGGAAGCAGGCCGCCGGACGTGTAGACGTCGTGATCCGGGTCGGTCGGATCACTCGCGGCCTCGATCCGGACAGCCTCGCCGCGGCGCTCCATGAGGAGGCGCGCCATCTCGAGGAGGTTCTCCTCGCGCGGGCCTGCGATCTCGGGGATCACGGCGCCGGAACCGGATGCGAACAGCGTGTCCGGACCGGTGGCGACGTCGGCCAGTGTCTCGGCGACGGTGCGGGCCGCGACGAGCTGGGTGCGCATCTCGGGCAGGTGGCTCACGTCGCCCTGGCGCCCCCAGCCGGCCAGCTCCTCCACGAACTCGTGGAACTGCGCGGCGCGGATCACCCGGGCCGGGACCGGCCCTGCCAGCGTCGCCTGTTCGTGGGCGACCTTCGCCGCGCCGTAGCCCGCGGTGAAGCGGTCGGCGCCGATGATCGAGACCGCGACCAGCCGGCGAACGCCGGCTCGTGCGCCGGCCTCCTGAAGGTTCCGCGCGGCAGCGGTGAAGAACCTGGTCGCCGGCTCCTGCTCGGGCGAAGGCCCGGTGGCGGCGTCGACGATGGCCTCGACGTCCGTGAGCGCCTGGGCCAGGCCCTCGCCCGTCACCACGTCCACGCCGGTCGCGCGCGACATGCGAACGACGTCGTGGCCTCGCTCCTCGAGCACCTCCACGAGGTGCCGGCCGACCCGCCCCGTCGCTCCGGCAACCGCGATCCTGGCGTCTGCATGCAACATGTCGGTCTCCTTCGGCTCGCTGTGCGTGTCCACCCGTCTGACACGCCGCGGGCGAGGGATGTGACCGATGTGCCGCGCCGTCTCGGGCGCGGGGCGATCAGCTAGTCGTCGCCGTGGCCGCCGCCGCTTGAGTCGTCGCCGCCGTGCGAGGAGCCGCCGTCCGGCGACCCGCTGCCGCCGCTCGATCCGCTGGGCGAGCTCCCGCCCGAGCCGCTGCCGGAGGAGCCGCTGCCGCCGCCTGACCCGCTGCCGCCGCTGGAGCCGCTCGACCCGCCGGATCCGCCGTGGTCGTCGCCGCCGGTCGTCGCGCCGCCGTTGCCGCCGGTTCCCTGCCGCTGGTCTTGGTGGGTCGTCCCGCCGGCCGGCGCTGTCGCCGTCGGCGTCGCTCCGAATCCGGGAGAGAGCGGCTCGCCGGCGTCGCCGATCGCGGCGTCCGACGCGTAGAGCACCGTCCCGGCCATGACGACCGGAAGGGCGATTGCGCCGATGACGGTGAGAGCGAGTGCGATCCGGTGCCGCATGGGTCTCAGGATAGGAGGCGGCGGGTGAGCCACCGGCCATCGCAAGGTTAGGGCTCGGTAAGCCCGCTCACATCGGCCGGGGCGGGAAACCGGACGGCGATGCGGGTTCCGCGGCCGGTCGCCTCGAGCTCCACCGATCCGCCCCAGCGGGTCGCCAGGTCGTGGACGATCGTGAGGCCGAGGCCCGTGCCTCCCGGGACGGCCGTCCCGGCCCGGCCGCGGAAGAAGCGGTCGAACACCCGGCCGGCCTCCGACGGATGGATGCCCGGGCCGTCGTCCTCGACCCGAAGGGTGCCGCCGCCGTTCTTCGAGACCGACACCGAGACGGTGGCGCCCGACGGGCTGTAGACGATCGCGTTCTCGATCAGGTTGTCGAGCACGATCGCCACGTCGGCGGGGTCGGCGCCGACCGGCACCGGGATCTGCGGTGCATCGAGCGAGAAGGCCTGGTCGCGGTCATCGGCCACCGGCCGCCAGCGGTCGGCCGCCGCGCGAGCCTGCTCGGCCAGGTCGGACGTCGTCGCCGAGCGGGGTGCGACGCCGGCCCGGGCCAGCACCAGCAGGTCGGCGACGAGGTCGCTCATCCGGTCGACCTCGCGCAGCGCCAGCTCGGCCTCGGGATCGGGCGGAGGGCCGGCGGCCAGCGCCTCGAGACGCAGGCGAAGCCCTGTGAGCGGCGTCCGCATCTGGTGGGAGGCGTTGGCGATGAACTCGCGCTGGGCGTCAAGGAGCACGGTCAGCTCGGCGGCCATCCGGTTCAGCTCGACCCCGACCGCGGCCACGTCGGGCGGGCCGGTGGCCTCGGCTCGCGCGCCCAGGTCGCCGCGGCCGAGCCGGGCGGCGGTCGCCGCGAGCGAGCGCAGCGGCTGGGCCAGCGATGTCGCGAGCGCCCACGCCACCACCAGGCCGACGATCGCCACCACGGCGGCCACGGCGGCGATCGCCTCCCAGCTTCGCCGCACGCGGGCGTCGACGTCGGCCATCGGCTGCGACAGCCGCACGGTGCCGACCACGTGGCCGCCGCGCCCGCCGCGCAGCACCGGGTAGGCCACCACCAGCAGGTCGCCGCCGAGGTCGGCGCTGTGGCGGATGAGCCGCACCGACTGCCCCGCGAGGGCAGCGCCGATCTCGGGCCGGCCGGGCGTGTTGTAGGCGACCCTGGGCGGGCGGGCGTCGGGGTCGTCGCTGTCGGCGAGCAGGAACGCCTGCTGCGACCCGTCGGTCACGATGATGCGGGCGTCGACCTGGCCGCCGTCGGCCGAGATGATGCTGCGCAGATTGGAGAGCGACCCGCCCGGCGTGGGCGTCCCGCCGAGCGACGAGGCGATGACCTGGGCCTGGGTGCTGATGCGGTTGTAGAACGCGTCCTTGGCCCGGCGGTCGACCGTGACGCCCAGGGGGATCGCGAGCGCGACGACGATCAGGACGAGCAGGTAGGCGAAGGCGAGGACGAGCCGTCGCCGGAGCGTCACCCTTCGAGCTCCTCGCGCGACGAGAAGCGGAAGCCGACGCCGCGGACGGTGTGGATGTAGCGCGACTCCTGGGCGTCGTCGCCCAGCCGCCGCCGCAGCCCGGCGATGTGCACGTCGAGCGTCTTCGTCGTCCCGAACCAGTCGGCGCCCCAGATGTCGTCCATGAGCCGCTTTCGCGGAAGCACCGTGCCGGCGTGGGCCATCAGCAGGTGCAGGAGGTCGAACTCGCGCCGCGGCAGCTCGATCGGCTCCTCGCCCCGCGTCGCGGCGCGGGTGCGCGGGTCGAGGCGGACGTCGCCGACCACGACCGCGGCCTCCGCCGCGGCGGCGGGGTCCGGGGCGCTCCGGCGCAGCACGGCGCGGATCCGCGCGACCAGCTCGGCCATGCCGAAGGGCTTCACCAGGTAGTCGTCGGCGCCGAGCTCCAGCCCGACGACGCGGTCGGTCTCGAGCCCGCGGGCCGTGAGCATGATGATCGGCACCCGTGACGACTGCCGGATCGTCCGGCACACGTCTCGGCCGTCGATGTCGGGCAGCATCAGGTCGAGCAGGACGACGTCGGGCTCGGCGCGCCGCACCGCCTCCAGGCCGTCCGCGCCCGACGATGCGACCTCCACCCGGTAGCCCTCCCGCTCGAGCGCCGAGCGGAGCGGATCGGAGATCGACCGCTCGTCCTCGACGACGAGCACCCGCGTCGCCTGCGCAGGCGGCGGCGTCCACGTCGCGTCGGCGGCCATCAGGGGAGTGTAGGGGCCGGAATTGCTCAACTCCGGCCCGGGGCGGCCGATCCGCTAGAGCATCCATGTCCGTGCGCCGTCCCCACCGACCCGACCGGCTGCTCGACGTCGCCCCGGTCGGGATCCTTCACGCCGATCCCGCCGGCACCTGCACCTGGGTGAACGAGCGGTGGACGGAGCTGACGGGAGTCGCGCACGAGGACGCCTGCGGCCGATCCTGGGTCGACGCGCTGCACGAGGACGACCGCGACCCGGTGCTCGCCCAGTGGCTCGAGACCGTCGCCCGTGGCCTGGAGTTCGTCTGCGACGTCCGGCTGGCCGCCGTGGACGGCGGCGCCAGGGAGGCGACGCTCCGCTCCGTACCGGTCGTCGACTCGCACGGCACCGTCACCGGCCACGTCGCCGCCCTGAGCGAGCTTCCCCACCGCCGCCACGACACGCTGCGGCGGCTGATCGTCGAGAACCTGACCGACGTCGTCCTCTTCTTCGACATGCGCCGGGAGCTGCTCTACGCGACCCCGTCGTTCGAGAGCCTGACCGGCCGGCGCGCCGAGGACGCCGCCTGCCACGTGCACGAGGGGCTGGGCGTGCATCCCGACGACGCCCCCAGGATGCGGTCGCTCTGGGCCGGGCTGTGGCAGGGCGAGGGGTACGCCGGCGCCGAGTTTCGGGTCGTCACGGCCGACGACGTCGAGCGCTGGTGCACGAGCGCGGGCGCCCCGGTGCTCGACCGCGACGGCCGCCAGGTCGGCGTGCAGATCCGCCACGCCGACGTCACCGGCCGCCGCCGGATCGAGGAGCGGGTGCGTGAGAGCGAGGAGCGGGCGCGGTCGATCGTCGCGACCACCAGCGACGCGTTCATCGCCACCGACGCCGAGGGCACCGTGATGGAGTGGAACGGGGCCGCCGAGCAGCTCTTCGGATGGGAGCCCGAGGAGGCGGTCGGCATGCCGTTCGCGGAGCTCGCGCTCGCCGACGGTGAGGCGACGACCGCCGCGATGGCGCGCTACCGCGAGGCCGGCGATCGCACCGGCCTCGGCGCCGGCAGCGAGGTGCGCGCCCGGCGCCGCGACGGGAGCGAGTTCGTCGCCGAGATGACGCTGTGGCCGATCGGCTCCGGCGACGGGGCGATCTTCAACGCCTTCGTCACCGACATCACCAACCGCAAGCGGCGCGAGCAGGCCGTGCAGCACCTCGCCTTCCACGACCGCCTGACCGGCCTGCCGAACCGGGCGCACTTCGAGGAGCGCCTCGGTGAGGCGCTGGCCAGGGTCGACGCCGCGGGCGCGACCGCCGCGGGGCTGCTCTTCCTCGACATCGACCGCTTCAAGCGGGTGAACGACACGATGGGCCACGCCGCCGGGGACGAGCTCCTGCGCGAGGTCGCCGCCCGCCTGCACAGGAGCGCCCGGACGAACGACGTCGTGGCGCGCCTCGCCGGCGACGAGTTCGTCGTGCTCCTGGGCGATCTGCCGGCCGCCGAGGCCGACGCGATCGCCGGGCACGTCGCCGGCCGCGTCCAGGCGGCGCTGTCCGAGCCGTACATCCTGGCGGGCAAGCCGTTCACCACGACCGCCAGCCTCGGCGTCGCCGTCTACCCCGACCATGCCCGCGATGCCGGCAGCCTCGTGAAGGCGGCCGACGTCTGCATGTACGCGAGCAAGCGGGCCGGCCGCGGCCGGATCTCGTCGGCCGGCTCGCGCGCCGACGCCGCCTGACGCGCGGCCGGAGGCGGCCGGTAGACTCCCCGGCCTATGACGAACCCCTCGACGTCGCGGTGGTGGGTGCTGCTGACCGTCCTCTTCCTGGTCGGCCTGCTCGCGCTCGTCATCTTCGTCAGCCGGTAGCCGCCGCCGCCGCTTCCATGGCCGCCTCGGCCGTCCAGATCTCGAGCACGAACCCCGCCGATCCGGCAGACGTCGTCGGGATGTTCGTCCCGAGCGGCGGGATCGACGTCGACCGCGCCGTCAGGGCGGCGGCCGCCGTCGCGCCGGACTGGGCCGGCGCGCCCGGGCAGGCTCGCGCCGACGCGCTCCACCGGGCCGCGGGCCGGGTCGAGGCCCGCGCCGAGGACCTGGCGGCGCTGGTCTGCCGCGAGGTGGGAAAGCCGGTCGTCGAGGCGCGCGGGGAGGTGGCGCGCACGGCCGGGATCCTGCGCTACCACGCCCAGGCGGCCCTCGACCCCGACGGCGAGACGTATCCGCCGGCCGACGGGCGGTCGCTGCTCATGTCGCGGCGGCGCCCGCGCGGCGTCGTCGGGCTGATCACGCCCTGGAACTTCCCGCTCGCCATCCCCGCCTGGAAGCTCGCGCCCGCGCTCGCGTACGGAAACGTGTGCGTGTGGAAGGCCTCGCCGCTCTCGCCGGCCTGCGCCCAGGCGCTCCTCGGCTGTCTCGAGCCCGAGCTGCCTGCGGACGTGGTGCAGCTCGTGCAGGGCGGGGCGGACGCCGGCGTGGCGCTCGCCGGGCATTCCGGCCTCGGCGCGATCTCGTTCACCGGCTCCGCCGCCGCCGGGGCGTCCGTCGCGCGCCAGGCGGTCGAGCACGGAACCGCGGCGCAGTGCGAGATGGGGGGCCAGAACGCCTCGATCGTGCTGGACGACGCCGACGTGGGGCGGTCGGCGGCCGTCATCGCCCGCGCCGCGATGGGCTACGCCGGCCAGAAGTGCACGGCAACGAGCCGGGTGATCGCCGAGCGGGGCGTCGCGGCGGACGTGCGCGACGCGCTCGTGGCCGAGATCGAGGGCCTCGTCGTCGAGAACCCGGCCGATCCGGCCTGCGAGGTGGGCCCGCTCATCTCCGAAGATGCGCGGGCGGCCGCCGTCGCGGCCGTCGAGCGCGGCGTCCGGGGCGGGGGGCGGCTCCTCACCGGCGGAACGGCGCTCGCAGGCGACGGCCACTACCTGGCGCCGGCGCTCGTCGAGGTCTCGGACCCGGCCGCGGAGCTGGCCCAGGAGGAGGTGTTCGCGCCGGTCGCGGCCGTGATCGAGGCCCGCGACGCGGCCCATGCGGTCGAGCTCACGAACGGCGTCCGCTACGGCCTCTCCACCTCGATCTTCACGCGCGACCTCGACCGGGTGCTCGACCTGGCCGGCCGGCTCGACACCGGCCTCGTGCGCGTGAACCAGCCGACGTCGGGCGTCGACCTGCACGCGCCCTTCGGCGGCGAGAAGGCCTCGGGCCTCGGCCCGCGCGAGCAGGGGAAGGCGGCCCGCGACTTCTACACCTCGCTGCGGACGATCCTCGTCTCGCCCGCCGTGATAGTATAGTCACGAGGTCTATAAGTGCGCGAGCGGAGTGGACAACCGCGGGTTGCGGCCGACGTGGCCGTCTTCGCCTACCAGAGCGGCGCCATGAACGTCCTGCTCGTCCGGCGCCGCTACGAGCCGTACGAGAGCTACTGGGCGCTGCCGGGCGGCGGGATCGAGGCCGACGAGACGCTCGAGGAGGCGGCCGTCCGCGAACTGCGCGAGGAGACCGGCGTGACCGACACCTTCATGGAGCAGCTCGCCACGTTCTCGGCGGTCGACCGCGACCCGCGCGGACGCGTCATCTCGTGCTGCTACCTGGCCCTCGTCGACGCCGCCCGCGTGCAGCTGCGACCGGGGTCCGACGCCCGCGAGGCCGCCTGGCGGCCGCTCGAGCCGCTGCTCCACGAGATCGAGGAGCGAAGCGTGCTGGCGTTCGACCATGACGACATCCTGCGCTACGCCCGCCAGCGGCTGGCGTACAAGCTCGAGTACCAGAACGTGGCCTGGAGCCTGCTCCCCGACGCGTTCACCATGTCGGAGCTGCGGCGCGTCTACGAGGCGGGGATCGGCCGGGCGTTCGAGCCCAACAACTTCCGCCGGATCGCGCTCGGCTGGGGCGTCCTGGCCGAGGACGGCGAGCGCGCCACGGGCGGACGGCCCGCCGCGCTCTACCGCTTTGCCGAGCGCCGGCCCGTGATCCTGGCCCAGAGTGCCCGCTACCGGCGGTCGGGATGATCGCCGCCGCGCCCAGCGAGCTGCTCGTCGACGAGTACGAGCTCGCGATGGCCGACTCGTACCTGGCCGAGGGCAAGGACTCGCTGCCGGTCGCGTTCGAGCTCTTCGCCCGCGAGCTTCCGCCCAACCGCGGGTACCTCGTCGCCGCCGGCCTCGAGCGGGCGATCGAGGTGCTGACCGGCCTGCGCTTCTGCGCGGAGTCGCTCGACTACCTCGAGCGGGCCCGGATCTGCTCGCCGGAGCTGCTCGAGCGGCTGGCGACGGTCGAGTTCACGGGCGACGTGGCGGCCGTGCCGGAGGGCACCGTCGTCCACGCCCGCGAGCCGATGCTGCGCGTCGAGGGCGACCTGCTCACGTGCCAGCTCGCCGAGACGCTGCTCCTGAACCAGGTCAACTTCCAGACGCTCATCGCGACCAAGGCCAGCCGGATCGTGGGCGCCGCCGCCGGGCGGCCGGTGGTCGACTTCGGGTTCCGGCGCGCGCACGGCGCCGACGCTGGCATCCTGGCCGCCCGGGCGGCCTACATCGGCGGCTGCGTCGCGACCGCGACGGTCGCGGCCGGGTACCTCTACGGGGTGCCCACGACCGGGACGATGGCCCACAGCTACATCCTCTCGTTCCCGACCGACGTCGAGGCGTTCGTGGCGTTCATGCACCACCATCCCGAGCGCTCGACCCTGCTGATCGACACGCACGACCCGATCGCGGGGGCGCACGCGGCCGTCGCGGCCGCGCAACAGACCGGCATCGTGCCGCAGGCGGTCCGGATCGACTCCGGAGATCTCGTGCAGCTCACGTGCGAGGTGCGCGGGGTGCTCGACGAGGGCGGGCTGGGGGAGACGCAGATCGTCTGCTCGGGGGACCTCGACGAGTTCCGGATCGCCGACCTGCTCGCGGCGGGCGCCGCGATCGACGGTTTCGGTGTGGGCACGGCGCTCACGACGTCGAGCGACGCCCCGGCGCTCGGCGGCGTCTACAAGCTGGTCGAGGCCGGCGGCCACGCGGTCATGAAGGCCCGCGGTCCCAAGTCGAACCTGCCCGGCCGCCACCAGGTGTTCCGCGGCGAGGACGCCGACACCATCGGCCTCGTCGGCGAGAAGCTGCCGGGGCGGCCGCTGCTCGAGCCGGTGATCGAGGCCGGTTGCAGGGTGGGCGAGCCCCCGCCGATCGAGGAGGCGCGTGAGCGGGCCGCGGCGGAGGTCGCCGCGCTGCCCGAGCGCGTCCGCGCCCTGCGCGACCCGGATACGCTGCCACCGCGGCTCTCCGCCCGGCTCCACGCACTCGAGGAGGACCTGCGATGAGCGATGCCGCCACCGCCCTGATCGTGGTGGACGTCCAGAACGACTTCTGCCCCGGCGGGGCGCTGGGCGTGGCCGGCGGCGACCGGCTCGGGCCGGCGATCGCGGCGGCCGCCGAGCGCGCCGGCACCGTCGTCGCGACTCGCGACATGCATCCGGCCGGGCACGTCTCGTTCGCCGAGCGGGGCGGGCCGTGGCCGCCGCACTGCGTCGCCGGGACATCCGGTGCCGAGCTGCATCCGTCCGTGAGCGGGATGCGGTTCGACCGCGTGCAGGACAAGGGCACCGATGCCGACCGCGAGGCCTACTCGGGCTTCGACGGCACCGACCTGGCGGGCTACCTGCGCGATCGCGGCGTGAAGCGGGTGCTCGTTGCCGGGCTCGCGACCGACTACTGCGTCCGCGCCACCGCGCTCGACGCGATCCGGGAGGGGTTCGAGACGACCGTCCTCACCGATGCCGTGGCCGCGGTCGAGGTCGCCGCCGGGGACGGCGCGCGCGCGCTGGCCGAGGTGCGCGGCGCCGGCGGCCGGCTCGACCGCGTCTCGCTGCTGCGCGACGAGGCTGCGCTCGGGCCGGTGCTCGACGCCAAGGTCGCCAGGCTGCGCGAGGTGGCCCACGAGGCCGGCCGGGGCCGGATCGTGATCGGCCTGTCGGGCGGCATCGACTCCGCCGTGGCTCTCGGCCTCGCCGTGCGGGCGCTCGGCCCGCGCGACGTGACGGCGGTTCGGCTGCCTTCGCGCCACACCGAGCAGGTGCATCTCGACGACGCGGCCGCGGTCGCGGCGGCCGTCCGCCTGCCCGACGAGAACCTGCTCACGGTCTCGATCGAGCCGCTCCTCGACGGCCTCGCCGCTGCGCGCCCCGACGTGACCGGATCGGACATCCGGTTCGGAAACGCCAGCGCGCGCAGCCGTATGATCGTCGTCTACGACCTCGCGCAGGCGCTGCATGGGCTCGTGTGCGGCACCGAGAACCGCACCGAGAACCTGCTCGGGTACTTCACCAGGTTCGGCGACGCGGCCTCCGACATCGAGCCGATCACCGACCTCTACAAGACGGAGGTGCGCGCCGCCGCGCGCCTGCTCGACCTTCCCGAGTCGGTCATCGCGAAGCATCCCACCGCCGGCCTGTGGGGCGGTCAGACCGACGAGGACGAGCTCGGATTCACCTACATCGACGCCGACCAGGTGCTCGTGGCGGCGTACGACCTCGGCATGTCGCCGGCCGAGGCAGCCGAGAGGGCGGGGGTGGAGGGCGACGTCGCCGACCGCGTGCTCGCGCGTGCGGCCGGCGTGGCGTGGAAGCACGCCGTGCCGCACACGCTGTAGGTCTCGGCCGGAACTACGCCGCGCGGAGCGGCTGCATGTCGGCCGACGCCGCGAGCTCGCGCAGCGCCTCGGCCTCGAGCTGGCGGACGCGCTCGCGGGTGAGCCCGACGATGCGGCCGATCTCCTCGAGGTTGCGCGGGTCCTGGCCGTCGAGCCCGAAGCGCATCTCGAGGATGCGCCGCTTGCGGTCGCCCAGGCGGGCGAGGCCCTCGCGGAGCTTCTCGTGGCGCAGGTGCGTCTCGGCCAGCTCCTCCGGGTTGCCCGCGTCGGGATCGGCGATCATGTCGCCCAGCTCGGAGTCGCCGTCCTCGCCCACCGGCTCGTGCAGCGAGACCGTCTTTCGGGCCAGGCCGAGCGTCTCGGCCACCGCATCCTGGGTCAGCTCGGCGGCACGGGCGATCTCCTCCTCGGAGGGCTCGCGCCCCAGGCTGGCCTCGAGCGACCGGCGCGCACGCTCGATCGCCCGCAGGCGGTCGGAGACGTGGACCGGCAGCCGGATCGTGCGGCCGCTGTTGGCGATCGACCGCTGCACGGCCTGGCGGATCCACCAGGTCGCGTAGGTCGAGAACTTGAGATCGCGGCGCCAGTCGAACTTCTCGACTGCGCGGTTCAGCCCGAGCACGCCCTCCTGGATCAGGTCGAGGAAGGGAACGCCCTGGCCGCGGTACTGCTTGGCGATGGAGACGACGAGCCGCAGGTTCGACTCGATCATGCGCCGCTTGGCGACCGGATCGCCGGCCTCGATGCGCTTGGCCAGCATGACCTCTTCGTCCTTGGTGAGCAGCGGGTAGCGGCCCGCCTGGCGCAGGAAGAGGTCGAGGCTGTTCGTCGTCGCGATCTCGACCTCGACGACCTCGATGCGCTCCTCGGGAGCGGGAGGCTCGACGATGTCGACGCCCAGCTGGGCGAGCTCGTCGCGAAGGGCCTGCACGTCGTCAGCATCGAGATCGAGTTCCAGGGACAGCCCGGCAAGCTCGTCCTCGTACACCACGCCGCGCTCCTGTCCGAGCTCGACAAGGAGCCGGGCTTCCGGCTCGATGATGAGCTGGTCAGTCATCGGTCATCAACTCCTCGCTTCCTTTTCCCCAACCCCGTCCGGTTCCAACGTTCTCCACGCAGGACGTATTCCCGCCTGACAGGTTCTTCGTGGTCGTCGTCTGGTGGATCGGCATGGCCGATCCCGGTGGTGGGGTGGAGACCCGATCACACCCCTCTTCCGCATCACTCTACGCCTCGACCCCCGAGGTGCCATTCCCGAAATGCGGTATCAGCAAGCGAATTATATCCCCGAGACGTGGTAATTCCTAGATCACCCGTCTCACGGGCCGCGCAACACTACCCTGTGACGCGGACGGCACCCTGATAGTTGGCGGCGTACCAGGAGTCCGAGAGGCTCGAGATCTTGACGACGTCGCCGGTGTGCGGCGCGTGGATGAAGCTGCCGCCGCCGATGTAGATGCCGACGTGCCCGATGTTGGGCTCGAAGAAGACGAGGTCGCCCGGCGCGAGCTGGTCGTAGGGCACGTGCGGCCCCGCCGTCCACTGGGCGCCGGTGTAGTGGGCGAGCGGGATCCCGAGCTGCGCGTACACCCACATCGTGAGGCCGGAGCAGTCGAAGCCGGACGGGCTCGCCCCGCCCCAGACATACGGCACGCCCAGCTGCGTCTCGGCGATCTGCACCGCCCGCCCGCCCACCGAGCTCGCGGGCGGCGGCGGTGCGCCTCCGCTCCGCGGCGGCGGGGCCGGCGCCGCGGGTGCCTGCTGCTGGGCGGCGCGCCTCGCTGCGGCCGCCGCGGCTGCGGCCGCAGCGGCCCGGCGCTCGTTGCGCTGGTGGATCAGGGACTTCACGTGCGAGTTCAGGTTGGCGACCAGGTTGCGCTGCTGCGAGACGAGCGCCTCGACCCGGCGCCGCTCGGCCGTGCGCCTGGCGACGAGCTTGGCCGCCTGGGCGCGCTGGCGCTTGAGCACCGCCTGGCGGGCGGCGACCTGGCGCTCGGCCGCCCGCACCTGATCGAGGATGTTCGACTCGGTGTCGGACATCTGGTTCACGAAGTCCATTCGGTTCACGAGGTCGGAGAACGAGCTCGCGCTCAGCACGTAGTAGGTGAGGCTCGGCCCGCCGCCCTTGTACGACGAGACGACGAACTCGGCCAGCCGCCCGCGGGCCGATGCCAGGTCGCGCTTGGCGCGGTTGAGCGCGACCGTGTTGCGCGCGATCGCCCGGCGGACGGCCTGGAGCTGGGCGACGGCCTTGTTGTAGGCCTCGACTGCGGCGTCCGAGCGGGCGTAGAGATCGTTCAGCCGGTGCTCCGCCGCCGATGCCTGCGCGCGGGCGTCGGCGATCTTGCCGGCGTGGGCGGGCGTCGACACGGCCGCGGCGACGGCGAGCACCGCACATGTGGCCCCGAGTGCCCACCTCGCGCGCCGTGCCATCGGGGGCGGGTACGGCATGGCGCCAGACTTTACCACCCGGCGCAGACGGCAACGCCGGCCGTTTGTAAGGATTTTCCGCCACCTCCAGGCGGTGCTCGCTCGGCGGACGCCATCGCCGCCGCGTGCGCACCGCGGTGTTGCATTGTGGTGAGGGGTGGGGTATCGTGGGGCGAAATGGGAAGGCGGAAGGGTGCTCCTCGGCGAATCGGTTCAGCGGCTTGACGTGAAGAACCGCGTGACCCTGCCGGCCAAGCTCCGGGCGCACTTCGCCCACGGCGTCGTGGTCAGCAAGGGATTCGACGGGTGCCTCTTCGTCTTCAGCCCCGACGGCTGGCAGGGGTACGTCGACTCGCAGCTCGGCCGGCTCGATCCGCTGAGCCGGCAGGGGCGGGAGATGAGCCGGTGGCTCTACAGCGGCGCGTCCGAGACGGAGCTCGACCGCCAGGGCCGCATCATGCTGCCGCCCGCGCAGATCTCGCACGCGGGGCTCGACAAGGACATCGTGGTCGCCGGATTGCGCGACCATCTGGAGATCTGGGACCTCGCGGCCTGGCGCACGCGCGAGGCGGAGTTCGAGGGGAGCGTGGAGGATGTTGCCGAATCTCTCTCACAGCAGTAGCAGCGTCATGAATCACGTCCCCGTCATGCCCGTCGAGGTCGCGGACCTGCTCGAGCCGCGCCCCGGCGACACGATCGTCGACTGCACGTTCGGCGCCGGGGGCCACGCCGCCCGGCTCGAGCCGCTCCTGCGCGGCAGCGGGACGTACCTGGCGATCGACCGCGACCCCTCGGTCGCGCCGTTCTTCGAGCGCTTCGCCGCGTCGGCCTCCGTCACGACGCGCTTCGTCGGCGGCGACTTCGCGCTCGTCCTGCGCAACATGGCGTCGACCGGCGCCCGCGCCGAGGCGATCCTGATGGATCTCGGCACGTCGTCGATGCAGGTCGACACGCCGGCGCGCGGGTTCAGCTACGCGAGCGACGCCCCGCTCGACATGCGGATGGACACGAGCTCGCCGCTCACCGCGGCCGAGATCGTGAACACCTGGGACGAGCGCGAGATCGCCGAGATCCTCTCGAGCTACGGCGAGGAGCGCTACGCCCGTCAGATCGCGCGGGCCATCGTGCGCCGCCGCGCCGGCCGCCCGGTCGAGCGCAGCGCCGACCTGGTCGAGATCATCCGCTCGGCCATCCCGACGCCCGCCCGGTTCGGCCAGGGCCACCCGGCCAAGCGCGTGTTCCAGGCGCTGCGGATCGCGACCAACGACGAGCTCCAGTCGCTCCGCGACGGGCTCGCGGCGGCGCTCGACGTGCTCACGCCCGGCGGCCGGATCGCCGTCATCAGCTTCCACTCGCTCGAGGACCGGATCGTCAAGCGCTTCATCCGCGACGGCGCCCGCGGCTGCACGTGCCCGCCCGACTTCCCGGTGTGCGTGTGCGGCCACCAGCCGGTGCTGCGCTCGCTCACCTCTCGCGCCGTGGTGCCGAGTGTCGAGGAGCGATGCGAGAACCCGCGCTCGGCGTCCGGGAAGCTGCGCGCCGCCGAGAGGACGCAGGCGCCGTGAGCGTTGCGGTCCCGGCACGCGGGCCGGCGCGCCGGCGCGCCGCCAAGGCCGCGCCGAAGGCGGTGCGGCGGTCGCGTCCCCGCCGGCGCCGCGTCACCGCCGGCGGCCTGGTGTGGGTGGGCGTGCTGGCGACGCTGATGTTCGGGATCGTCGCGCTGAACGTCGCCGCCCTGCGCGGCTCCATCGACGTGAGCCGGATGCGTGACCGCGTCCAGCAGCTCGACCAGCAGAACGGCCTGCTCCGGAACCAGACGATCAGCCTCTCCAACCCGTACGCCATCGGCCGCAAGGCGCGCGGGTACGGGATGGTGCCGGCCGAGGCCACCTCGACGAAGCACGTCCGGCTCTCGCGCCGCTCGTCCGGAGACCGGCCCGCGCCGTGAAGCGCACGGCGGACCGCCGGCTGCGGCTCGTGCTGGCGCTCTCGCTGGCCGCGTTTGCGCTCGTCGTGATCCGGGCGGCCCAGATCCAGGTCGTCGACGCGGCCGCGCTCTCGCGAAAGGCGGTCTCGCAGCAGCGCAAGGTCGAGCCGCTGCCCGGGCTGCGCGGCGCGATCCTGAGCGCCAACGGCCAGCACCTGGCCCAGGAGCAGACGTCGAAGACGATCGTCGCCGAGAAGCACCTGCCGAAGGCGCATCATTCCGCCGTCGTGATCGCCCGTGCGCTCGGCTACCGCCAGCTCCTGAAACGGCATCACCCCAAGCACCACAAGAAGCAGAAGTTCCGCCCGAACCCGGCCTGGCCCGATCGCGTGCAGGCCATCGAGGACCAGCTTCAGACCGGCGGCTACGGCATCCTGCGCCACCTCCAGCCCGAGATCGCGGCCCGGATCATGGCCAAGCACCTGCCGGGCATCTCGACGGTGACCGAGCTCACGCGCTGGTATCCGTTCCACGGCCTGGCGCCGCAGGTGCTCGGGTACACCAACGTCGACGGCGAGGGGTTCGCCGGCCTCGAGCAGCAGTACGACGCGGCCCTGACCGGGAAGCCGGGCCGGCAGGTGGTCGTGCACGACCCGGTCGGGCAGACGCTCGAGACGGTGAAGCTCGAGCGCCCCGTGCCGGGCCGCGACGTGACGCTCACGCTCGACACGACCGTCCAGAGCCACCTCGAGTCGGTGCTCGCGCAGACGCTCAAGTCGTCGCGCGCGAAGTGGGCCACGGGGATCGTGCTCGACCCGCGCGACGGGTCGATCCTGGCCATGGGGAACGCTCCCGGCTACGACGACAACAAGGTGCACTCGCTCACCGACTTCACCCTGGAGGGGCCGACCCACAACAAGGCGCTCGAGGTCACCTACGAGCCGGGCTCGACCTACAAGGTGGTGACGTTCTCGGCGGCGCTCTCCGCCGGCCTCATCTACCCGCACATGCTGTTCCGCAACCTGCCGTGGAAGATCCGGGTGGGTGACAAGTTCATCCACGACGACGTGTGGCGGCAGCCCATCTCGCTCGACGCGACCCAGATCCTCCAGAAGTCGTCGAACGTCGGCACCGACACCATCGCCCAGATGGTCGGAAAGCCGCTCCTCATGCACTGGATCAAGCGCTACGGGTTCGGGCGCCCGACCGGGCTCGGGTTCCCGGGCGAGTCGCCCGGCATCGTGCTCCCGGGCCGCCAGTGGACGGCGTCGTCGATCGGCACGATCCCGATCGGCCAGGGCATCGGCGTGACGGCGATGCAGATGGCGTCGATGTACCAGGCCATCGCCAACGGCGGCGTGATGGTGCCGCCCCGGCTCGTCCAGGCCGTCGGGGGGCGCCGGATCGCGCCCTACAAGGGCCATCGGGTGCTGACGCCCGACGTCGACAGCGAGCTGGTCGACATGCTGGGCACGGTGGTGCAGGACGGCGGCACCGGGTTCAAGGCGTCGATCTGCGGCTACTCGGTCGCCGGCAAGACCGGCACCGCCCAGAAGCCGATCCCGGGCGGCTACTCGACCAGCGACTACGACGCGTCGTTCGTCGGGTTCTTCCCGGCGCATGACCCGCAGGTCGAGGTGATGATCGTGGTCGACTCGCCGCGGTCGAGCCACTTCGGCGGCGTGGTCGCGGCGCCCGCCTTCGAGCAGATGGGCACCTGGCTTGCGAACTACCTGGGCATCCGGCCGGACAAGCCCTGCGACCGCAGCGTTAACTCAGATTCCCGCGGAGAATGCAGCTTGGGGCCCTGATCGGCGCCATCCGGCCGCTCGCCGTCGCCGGATGGTCCGACGCAGAGATCACGGCGGTGACCTACCGGGCCGACGCGGCCGTTCCCGGCGCCCTGCACGTGTGCGTGCCGGGCCACACGGCCGACGGGCACGACTTCGCGGCCGAGGCCGTTCGCCGGGGCGCGGCGGCGCTCGTGGTCGAGCGCGAGCTCGACCTCGGCGTCACCCAGCTCGTGGTCGAGTCGGCGCGGCGTGCCATGGCGGCGGCGGCCGACGCCTTCTACGGCCATCCGTCGGCGGCGCTCGACGTGGTCGGCATCACCGGCACGAACGGGAAGACGACCACCGCCTTCCTCCTCCACGCCGTGCTCGAGGCGGCCGGGCGCCGGACCGGCCTTCTGGGGACGGTGGAGCAGCGGGTCGGCGGCCGGGTCGAGCCGGTCGTCCGGACGACGCCCGAGAGCGTCGATCTCCAGGCGGTGCTGCGCCGGATGGCCGACGCGGGCGACACCGCCTGCGTGATGGAGGTGTCGTCGCACGCGCTCCAGCTCGACCGCGCGGCCGGGGTGCGCTTCGCCGCCGCCGCGTTCACGAACCTGACGCAGGACCACCTCGACTTCCACGCCGACATGGAGCACTACTACCGCGCCAAGGCCCGCCTGTTCGAGTCGGCCCCGGCCGCGATCAACATCGGCGACCCGTACGGGCGGCGGCTGGCCGGCGAGGCCGGCGGGCCGGTGCTGACCTACGCGCGGGCCGATCCCGAGGCGGCGGTGCGCCCGCAGGCCGTCGAGATCGGCGAGGGAGGCGTCATCTCGCTGATCGCGGCCACCCCGCGTGGGCCCCTGCCGCTCGACGTCCGCCTGCGCGGCGGCTTCAACGTCGAGAACGTCCTGTGCGCCGTGGCGGTGGCGGAGGTGCTGGAGCTGCCGCACGCGGCCGTGCGCGCGGGCATCGCGGCCGTGCCCGGCGTGCCCGGCCGGTTCGAGCCGGTCGAGGCGGGCCAGCCGTTCACGGTGCTCGTCGACTACGCCCACACGCCCGACGGGCTCGAGAACCTGCTGCGGTCGGCGCGCGAGATCACCTCGGGCCGCCTGATCTGCGTGTTCGGGTGCGGCGGCGATCGCGACCGCGGAAAGCGCCCGCTCATGGGGGCGGTCGTCCGCCGCCTGGCCGACGCGGCGATCGTGACGTCCGACAACCCGCGCAGCGAGGACCCCGCGGCGATCATCGCCGAGATCACGGCCGGCTTCGACATGGACGTCGAGGCCGACCGGCGCACGGCCATCGAGCGGGCCGTCGGGATGGCCGGCCCGTCCGACGTCGTCGTCATCGCCGGCAAGGGGCACGAGCAGGGTCAGGAGCAGGCCGGCCGGATCGTCCCGTTCGACGACCGCGAGGTGGCCCGCGAGGCGCTCACGGCCCTCGCGGGCGCGGCGTGATCCCGCTCTCGACGCGCGAGCTGGCCGCCGTGGCGGGCGGCGCCGCGTCCGGCCCCGACGCGACCGTGACGGGCGTCGCGATCGACTCCCGCGCAATCGCGCCCGGCGACCTCTTCGTCGCTCTCCCGGGCGAGCGCACCCACGGCGCCCGTTTCGCCGAGGCGGCGCTCGCGGCCGGCGCGGCCGCAGTCCTGCTCGAGGGTGAAACACCGGGGCCTGTCGCCGGTGTTTCAGCCGTCCGGGTCGATTCGGCCGTCGCCGCCCTCGGAGCGATCGCCGCCGAGGTGCGCCGCCGGTCGACCGCTCGCGTGATCGCGATCACCGGCTCGACCGGGAAGACCTCGACCAAGGACATCCTCGCGGCGATCCTGGGCACGCGCTTCCGGACCATCGCCAGCCGCGCCAACTACAACAACGAGCTCGGCCTGCCGCTCACGCTGTGCCGGATCGACGGCGACACCGAGGCCGTCGTCTGCGAGCTCGGGATGCGCGGGGCGGGGCAGATCGCCTACCTCACCGCGATCGCGGGGCCCGACGTGGGCGTGATCACGTCGGTCGGGCCGGTGCACCTCGAGCTGATGGGCACCGTCGAGGCGGTGGCCGCCGCCAAGGCCGAGATCCTCGAGCTCGGTCCGGGTGCGACCGCCGTCGTGCCGTACGCCGAGCCGCTGCTCGCCCCGCACCTCGCCCTGCGGAAGGGCCGCGTCGTGACGTTCGGCGAGGCCGAGGGCGCCGACGTCCGCCTCGTCGAGATCGGCGGCGCCAGAGCGGAGATCGTCCATCGCGGTCGAACCCTGATCGTGCCCGTGAGCTTCGACCAGCGTCACAACGGCGTCAACCTCGCGGCCGCGGTCGCGGCGTGCGACGCGCTGGCCGTCGGGATCGACGATGCGCTGCTCGCGGGTGCCGCGGCCGCGGAGATCTCGCGCTGGCGCGGAGAGCGGCTTCCGCTCCCCGGCGGGGGCGTCCTGATCGCCGACTGCTACAACGCGAACCCGGTCTCGATGCGTGCCGCGCTCCGCGACCTCGTGGCCGCCGCGGACGGCCGCCGAACCGTTGCCGTCCTCGGCGACATGGCCGAGCTGGGAGACGCCGCGCCCGGGTACCACGCCGAGGTTGCGCGCGAGGCCGCCGAGCTCGGGATCGACGAGGTGATCGCGGTCGGGCCGCTGAGCCGGGCCTACGGCGGGACGTGGTACGCGACGCTCGCCGAGGCGGTCGCGGCGGTGCCGGCGGCGCTCCGGCCCGGCGACGCCGTGCTCGTGAAGGCGAGCCGGGCGATGGGGCTCGAGGCCGTCGTCGAGGCGGTGACAGGGTGAAGCAGGTCCTGGCCGCGGGGGTGGCGGCGATGCTCCTCGGGATTCTCTCGGGACCCGCCTTCATCGCGTTTCTGCGCCGGAACGAGTTCGGCCAGCAGATCCGCGAGGAGGGACCGGCGGGGCACATGTCCAAGCAGGGGACGCCGACGCTCGGCGGGCTCGTCCTCCTGGCCTGCACCCTGATCTCGTTCGCCGTCTTCACCAGGCGGACGACGCCGGGCCTGGCAGTCGCCGGCACCATGGTGGCCTGCGCCGCGATCGGGTTCGTGGACGACTACCTGAAGCTCACCAACCGGCGCTCGCTCGGGCTCTCGGGCCGGTGGAAGATGCTCGGCCTCGCGGCGGTCGTGGCGGGCCTGGCGGTCGTCGCCCACCACGAGCACCTCTCGACCGACGTGTACCTGCCCGTCGTTGACACCCACGTTCCGCTGGGCCCCGCCTATTACGTCTTCATCTTCCTCGTCGTCGCCGGCGCGGCCAACGCGGTCAATCTGACCGACGGCCTGGACGGCCTCGCGGCGGGCACGATGACGATCGCGGCTCTCACGTATTCGGCGATGAGCGTGGTCGCGTTCCTCGCGGCCCGCGGCCTCTACCCGCAGAACGACCCGCGCTCGCTCGACCTCGCCATCCTCGCCGCCGCGCTCGTCGGGGGCTGCGTGGGGTTCCTCTGGTACAACGCCTACCCCGCAGACGTCTTCATGGGCGACACGGGGGCGTTCGGCCTCGGAGGCGCGCTCGCCGCGCTCGCGGTCTTCACGAAGACCGAGGTGCTGCTCGTCATCATCGGCGGCGTGTTCGTGATCGAGGCGCTGTCGGTCGCGATCCAGGTGATCGCGTTTCGCACGACCGGCCGGCGGGTGTTCCTCATGGCCCCGATCCACCACCACTTCGAGATGATGGAGTGGACCGAGAACAAGATCATCGTCCGGTTCTGGATCATGGCGGCGATCTTCGGGGCGAGCGGGTTCGTCCTCTACTACCTCTTCTTCTCGAAGTACCGGTGAGCGCGCGGTATCTCGTCGTCGGGCTGGCGCGGAGCGGCATCGCGGTGTGCGAGGCGATCAGGCGCGTGTGGCCCGCCGCGGAGGTGCTCGCCGCAGACGGCCGGGCCGACATCGACGTGGGGAGGCTTCGCGCGCTGGGCGTCGAACCCGTCCTCGGGGGTGACGTTGTGCCGGTGGATGGAGTGAGCGCGGTTGTGAAGAGCCCAGGGGTTCCGTCGCAGGCGGACCAGGTCGAGGCTGCCCGCGCGGCCGGCGTCCCCATCTGGAGCGAGGTCGAGCTGGCGTCCAGAATGCTCCGAAACCCGATCGCCGGCGTCACGGGGACGAACGGGAAGACGACGACGACCCACCTGCTCGGCGCGATGATCGCCGCGGGCGGGCTGCCCTGCGAGGTCGCCGGGAACGTCGGCCGGCCGCTCTCGTCGCTCGCCGGCCGGGTTGACCCCCATGCCTGGATCGCGTGCGAGCTCTCGAGCTTCCAGCTCGAGGACATCGACACCCTCCGCTGCCGCGTCGCCGCGATCCTGAACCTCACGCCCGACCACCTCGACCGTCACGGCACCGTCGAGGAGTACCTGCGCTGCAAGCTTCGGATCTTCGAGAACCAGGAGCCCGGAGACGTCGCGGTCGTGAACGGCGACGACCCGGCGCTCCGCGACGCGGAGCTGCCCGGCCTGGGCGAGCGGGTCGTCGTCAGCCGCGCCGACGCCGGCGCGATCGACTGGGAGCACGCCGGGCTGCGCGGCGACCACAACCTCGAGAACGCGCTCGTCGCGGCCGCGGCCGCCCGCGGCGCCGGCATCGGCGGGGACGACATCGACCGCGCGCTGCGGGAGTTCTCGCCGCCGCCGCACCGGCTCGAGCCGGTGGCCCACGGCGGGGGCGTCGACTACGTGAACGACTCGAAGGCCACCAATCCCGACGCGACCGTCAGCGCCCTCACGGCGTTCACGCAGGGCGTCCACCTGATCCTCGGCGGCTCGCTCAAGGGCTCCGACTTCTCGAGGCTCGCCCGCGCCGTCGCGGCCGGGCCCGTCTCGCGCGTGTATCTGATCGGCCAGGCCGCCGACGAGATCGCCGCCGCCCTGGATGCGGCCGGCGTCGCGTTCGAGCGGGCGGGCACGCTGGAGGCGGCGGTGCACGCGGCGGCGGCCGCCGCCGGGCCGGGTGACACGATCCTGCTCTCGCCGGCCTGCGCGAGCTTCGACCAGTTCCGCGACTACGAGGACCGCGGCGAGGCGTTCCGCCGGCTCGCGCAGGAGGCCGCCGGTGCCGCCTGAGGCGCCTCCCGCACCGCGGCGGCGGCCGCCGCGGCGGACGGCGCCGCCCGTCCACGTGGAGTACCACCTGCTCCTGCTCCTGACGCTCGGCCTCGTGGCGTTCGGCCTGATCATGGTCTACAGCGCGTCGAGCGGGGTGGCGGTCGTGCAGGGCAACGACCCGCTCGGGCCGCTCGTCCGCCAGGGGAGCTACGCGCTCGCGGGCGTGGTGAGCATGGCGCTGGCGGCGCGCTTCTCCTACCGCCACCTGCGCGTCGCCGGCCCGTTCCTGATGCTCGCCGCCCTCATCGGGCTCGTGTTCGTGAAGGTGCCGGGGATCGGCATCCGCGTGAACGGGGCCGAGCGCTGGATCGCCGCCGGCCCGATCACGATCCAGGCCTCCGAGTTCGCAAAGCTGGCCGTCGTCGTCCTGACGGCCGCGGTCCTGGCCGCCCGCAAGCGCCCGCCGCGCACGGTGAAGGAGCTCGCCAACCCGATCGGCGTGCTCGCGCTCGTCATCTGCGCCCTCGTCGCGCTCGAGCCCGACCTGGGAACGACGATCGCGATCGCGATCACGATCACGGGGATGCTCATCGTCGCCGGCACGCCGCTTCGCCTGCTCGCGGGCACGTTCGCGGTGCTCGGCACGGGCGCGGCGTTCGTGATCTCGCAGAACTCCTACATGCACGCCCGCCTGCTCGCCTTCATGCACCCCTTCCACGACGCGGGCGGGAGCGGCTACCAGAACGCGCAGGCGCTGATCGCGCTCGGGTCCGGCGGCATCTGGGGCAAGGGGCTCGGCCAGGGGACGCAGAAGATCTTCTACCTCCCGGAGTCGCCGTCCGACATGATCGCGGCCGTGATCGGCGAGGAGCTGGGCCTGGTCGGGATCATGCTGACGGCGCTCGCCTTCGCGGGCTTCGCGTTCCTCGGGTTCCGGATCGCGCTGCGCACGCGCGACCCGTTCGCGAAGTACCTGGCGGCCGGCGTCACGTGCCTCGTCACCGGCCAGGCCGTCGTCAACCTGGGTGCCGTGCTCGGGTTCCTGCCGCTGACGGGCGTCCCGCTGCCGCTGATAAGCTCAGGCGGCTCGAGCCTGGTCGTCTTCATGACGCTCTCCGGCACCCTTCTCAACGTGGCCCAGGCCGAACGCCGCCCCGTCCGCGCGATCTCCACCCCGGATGCCACCTCAGAATCCCGCCCGCGAACCCGAACGGCGAACGACGGTGCTGATCGCAGCCGGCGGAACAGCCGGCCACGTCGTGCCGTCGCTGGCGGTCGCCGCCGAGCTCACGGCTAGGGGCGCCTCGGTCGCATTCGCCGGGACGGCCGACCGGATCGAGGCGCGGCTCGTGCCGGCCGCCGGGTACGCGCTCCACACGTTCCCCGTGACCGGCCTGCCGCGCAGGCCCTCGCCGGCGCTGGTGCGCGGGCTCGGGCTCGCCGGGCTCGCGCCCGCCCGCTGCGTCGGGATCCTGCGCGACGTGCGCCCCGACGTCGTCTTCGGCGGCGGGGGGTACGTCGCCGGGCCGATGCTGGCGGCGGCGGGGATGCTGCGGATCCCGGCGGCGCTGCTCGAGGTCGACGCCCATCTCGGGCTGGCCAACCGCCTCGCCGCCCCGTTCGCCCGGCGCGTGTTTCTCTCGTTCCCGATCCCCGGGAAGGAGCCGCCCCGCTACCAGGTGACCGGGCGGCCGATCCCGCGGGCCGTGCTCGACGCGACCGCGGAGGAGGGCCGGCGCGAGTTCGACCTGCCCGGCGGGCGGCCGGTCGTGCTCGTCTTCGGCGGCAGCCTCGGCTCGACCACGATCAACCGGTCGGCCGCAGCCGCCTGGGCCGGCCCCGACCCGGGCTTCACGGTCGTCCACATCACCGGCGACCGCGAGTTCGCGCAGTACTCGGGCCGGGCCGCGCCGCACTACCGGGTGCTGGCCTGGACGTCGGCGCTGGGGCCGCTCCTGGCCGCCGCCGACATCGTCGTCTCGCGGGCGGGCGGGTCGGTCTTCGAGATCGCCGCCGCGGGGAAGCCCGCGATCCTCGTACCCTCCCCGAACGTGACCGCCGACCACCAGAGCCTGAACGCCGCCCACTTCGCCGACTCCGCCGCCATCGTGGTCGAGGACACGGCCCTGACGGCCGCCCGGCTCGACGGCGAGGTGCGGGCGCTCCTCGCCGAGCCGTCCCGGCTCGCGGCGATGTCGGAGGCGGCCCGGCGGCTGGCCCGGCCGGACGCCGCCGAGCGGATCGCAACGACGCTCCTGGAGCTTGCGCTGTGACGGGGTTCGCCGACCGCCGTCTGCACATGGTCGGGATCGGCGGCGCGGGCATGTCGGCGCTCGCCGCCATCGCCTACGCGTGGGGCGCGGACGTGGACGGCTGCGACACCGCCGCGTCCGGCTACACCCGCCGGCTCGAGCGGTTCGGCATCCGGGTCGAGCTCGGCCACGACCGCGCCCATCTCGAGGACGGGATGGACGTCGTCGTCTCGTCGGCGGTGGCCGCCGACACGGACGAGGTGCTCGAGGCGCGGGTGCGCGGCCTCACGGTGCTGCACCGGGCCGAGCTCCTCGCCGAGATGGTGGCCGCCCGCAGGTCGATCTGCGTCGGCGGAGCGCACGGGAAGACGACGACGACCGCGATGATCGCCTACGCGGCGACCGCGCTCGGGCTCGACCCGACCTGGCTCGTGGGCGGCGACGTACCGCAGCTCGGCGGCAACGCCGGCCCGGGCGGCGGCGAGCTGCTCGTCGCCGAGGCCGACGAGTCCGACGGGTCGTGCGCGCTCCTGCGCCCCCGGATCGCGCTCGTCACGAACATCGAGCTCGACCATCACGCCCGCTTCGCCACGGAGGACGAGCTGCGGGCGCTCTTCGCCGCGTGGGTGGCGAGCGTCCCGGCCGACGGTGTTGTCCTTCTGGGCGACGGCGTTGACCTGGACGCGCTCGCGCCGCGTGCCTGGTTCGGCTTCGACGAGCGGGCCGACTGGCGGGTGACCGGCTTCGAGGAGAACGGCACCGGCTCGCGGTTCTGGCTGCGGGTGCCGTCGGCTCCGCCCGTGCGGGTCGAGCTCGGGCTGCCCGGGCGCCACAACGCGGCCAACGCGGCCGGGGCCGTCGCCGCCCTCGTCGCGGCCGGCGCCAGCCCGGCGGACGCCGCGTCCGCTCTGCACGACTTCCAGGGCGCCGGCCGCCGCTTCGAGCGGCGCGGAACCGTGGGCGGCGCGGAGATCGTCGACGACTACGCCCACCATCCGACCGAGCTCGCGGCCGCCATCGAGGCCGCCCGCTCGCAGTCGCCCGCCCGCGTCGTCGTCTGCTTCCAGCCGCATCTCTACTCCCGCACCGCGGCCCTGGCCGGCCGGTTCGGCGAGGCGCTCGCCGCCGCCGACGAGGCGGTGGTGACGGAGATCTACCCGGCCCGCGAGCACCCCGTCCCGGGCGTGACGGCGAAGCTCGTCGTCGACGCGGTGGCCGAGCGCCGGCCGGGGATGCCGCTCGCGTACGAGCCCACCCTCGAGGAGGCGGCCGACTACCTGCGCGCGCGCGTGCGCGAGGGCGACATGATCCTCACCGTCGGCGCGGGAGACGTGCGCCGGGTGGGCGACCTGCTGCTCGGGTGACCGCGCAGGCTCGTATCCTTCGGGTGTGACAACGATCGACAGGAGCCTCCCGGGTGCCGAGATCGTCGAGCCAGGACTGAGGGATCTCGAGCGCGGACAGGTGACCGTCAACTCATTGCTCGTCTCCATTGCCGCCAGGCGCCTGCGCAGCGCCGGCCTGCCCGTGGCCGAGCCGCTTCCCGATCCCGAGCTCCAGCTCTACGCGCTCCTCGCCCGCGAGCACGGCGACGGCGCCCGCGCACGGATGAACTCGCTCGTGCGCCGGCTGGTCAGCTTCGAGCGGGCCCACGAGTGCGCCCGCTAGCCGGCGCCGACCGGATCCGTGCCCTCCTGTCGGCGCTCGGCCGCGAGACGCCGGAGTTGCTGCAGCCCTACCGGTACCCGGCCGTCGACCCGGGCGAGTTCCGGCGGAGGGCGGAGGAGGCGTTCGGCGGCGGCGAGGTGGGCGGATGACTCCGCCTCCCGTCGTCCAGGCCGACTACCCGACCTCGCGGCTGACGACCGTCGGCACGGGGGGCCCGGCGCGCTGGTTCGCCCGGCCCACAACCGTTGCCGAGCTGGGCGATGTGCTGGCGTGGGCCGGGGATGAAGGGATCGAGGTCGCGGTCATCGGGCTGGGCTCGAACCTGCTCGTTGCCGACGAGGGCTACGACGGGGTGGTCGTCCGCCTTGCGGGCGAGCTGGCCCGGATCGAGCGCGACGGCGACCGCGTCGCCTGCGGCGGCGGCGCGTCGCTGGCCGCAATCGTGAAGCGGGCGACGGGCTGGGGGCTCTCGGGGATCGAGTTCGGCTGCGCCATCCCCGGGACGGCCGGCGGTGCTGTGCGGATGAACGCGGGCGCCTACGGCAGCGAGATGCGCGACGTGCTCGCCGAGGCGCTCGTGATCGGCCCGAAGGGAAGCCGCCGTGGCGGCCCGGACGAGCTTGGGATGACCTACCGGCGCTCGGCTGTCGCGTCCGGTGAGGTGGTCGCCGAGGCCGTGCTTGCGCTGCGGCCCGCCGACCCGGAGCGGATCCGGCAGACCGTGGCCGACATGCAGCGTCGCCGGCGCGAGGCCCAGCCGGCCAAGGTGCGCACGTTCGGATCGGTGTGGAAGAACCCCGACCCCGAGCACACGGCCGGCCGGCTGCTCGAAGAGTGCGGGCTCAAGGGCCACACGGCGGGCGGCGCCCGCATCTCGCCCGTCCACGCCAACTTCATCGAGAACCACGACGGGGCCCGGTCGGCCGACGTGATCGCGCTCATGCGCGAGGCCCGCCGCCGCGCCGCGGAGCGCGGGGTCGACCTCGAGCACGAGGTGCAGATGCTCGGGCCGATCGGGCTCGACATCTAGCATTACGGGATGAGCGACGACGCCCAGCGCACGACCTGGCTGTCCTGGGAGGCCGAGCTGCGCGCGGCCGCCGACGCGCTCCGCGGCCGGCCCGAGCACGCCGACGTCGTGCGCTTCCTCGAGCACCAGATCACGGTTGCGGCGCACAACGCGTACTGCGGCACGCCGACGCCGTTCGCCGTGCCCGGCGTGCCCGCCCGCTAGGGCGAATCGCGGCAGGATCGATCGCTCCGCCGCCGAAGTCCCCCGCATGGCATTTGCTGCCAATGTCGACCGGGCGCTGCTCCTGCGCCGGAAGGCGCTCAAGAAGGCGGAGGGGAGAAGGAGGCTCGCGCTCCTGTGTCTCGCCGTCGCCGTGGTGCTGGCCCCGGCCGGCTACTGGCTCCTCGCCAGGTCGAGCGCGTTCGCCGTGTCGGGGATCGCCGTCTCGGGCGGCGGCGCGATCGTCGGCGCGGAGGTGCGAGCCGCGGCGGCCGGAGCGGTGGGCGGCCGCAGCCTGCTCCAGGTCGACGCGGGCGACGTCGCCCGCGCGGTCGAGCGGCTGCCGTACGTGCGCACCGCGACGGTCGACCGGTCGTTCCCGCACACCCTCACGATCCGGATCACGACCTACCGGCCTGCGGCGGCGGTGCGCTCCGGGAAGACCACCTACCTCGTCTCGAGCGACGGCCGCGTGCTGTCGGAGGGCGCCCCCGAGAAGAGCCGCCTGCCGGTCGTCCGGGTCGCGCGCGGGCTCAGCCTGGCGCCCGGGCGCCGGGTGCCGGCGGGCGCGATCACGGCGGCGCTGAGCGTGTTGCGTGCCGTGCCGGAGTCCTTCACACACCGGGTCGGGCACGTCCACCAGCTCGTGACGGCCGACTCCGGGATCGTCGCGGTGATCGGGCGCGGACTTCAGGTCCGGCTCGGGCCGGCGACGCAGCTCGACCTCAAGCTGCGGGTCGCCGTCCGCGTGCTGCGGTCGATGCAGCCGGCCACCCGGTCGGCGCTCGGCTACGTGGACGTGTCGGTGCCGGGCCGGCCGGCGCTCGGGTACAAACACTCAACCTCCACATGAGACTGAGAGTACCCACGTCTCACGCTCCGCTTGACAGAGAGGGTGGCTGCCGGTACTCTCGGATCGCGCAGTTTTGGCCGAACCGGCTGCGGCATGCCCGAGTTCGGAGCGGCGCACGACGATGATGTCCAACCCTCAAGTAGAGGGTGAGCCCGAGGAGCGGAGCTCGATATGAGGGATCAGAGCGGGAACTATCTGGCAGTGATCAAGGTCGTCGGGGTCGGCGGCGGGGGCACGAACGCGGTGAATCGCATGGTCGACGCCGGCCTGAAGGGCGTCGAGTTCATCGCCGTGAACACCGACGCGCAGGCGCTGCTCATGTGCGACGCCGACGTGAAGATCCACATCGGCTCCAAGATCACGCGCGGCCTCGGCGCCGGCGCGGACCCGTCGATCGGCCAGGAGGCCGCGACCGAGAGCCGCGACGAGCTGAAGGAGGCGCTGAAGGGCGCCGACATGGTGTTCGTCACCGCCGGCAAGGGCGGCGGCACCGGGACGGGCGCGGCGCCGGTCATCGCCGAGATCTCCCGTGAGCTCGGCGCCCTCACCGTCGGCGTCGTCACCCGGCCGTTCGGCTTCGAGGGCCGCAAGCGCTCCGACCAGGCCGAGGGCGGCATCAAGCAGCTCCGCGACAAGGTCGACACGCTCATCATCATCCCGAACGACCGCCTGCTCCAGGTGGTCGAGAAGCGCACCTCGATCGTCGACGCGTTCCGCATCGCCGACGACGTCCTGCGCCAGGGCGTCCAGGGCATCACCGACCTCATCACTGTGCCGGGGCTCATCAACCTCGACTTCGCCGACGTGCGCACGATCATGCGCCAGGCGGGTTCGGCGCTCATGGGGATCGGCGTCGCCGGCGGAGAGAACCGCGCCGCCGAGGCGGCCAAGGCGGCGATCTCCTCGCCGCTGCTCGAGGCCTCCGTCGAGGGCGCGACCGGCATCCTCCTCAACATCACCGGCGGCCCCGACCTGGGCCTCTTCGAGGTGAACGAGGCGGCCGAGATCGTCGGCTCCGCGTCGGACTCCGACGCCAACATCATCTTCGGCGCCGTGATCGACGAGGGGCTCGGCGACCAGGTGCGGGTGACGGTCATCGCCACCGGCTTCGACCGCCGGTCCAGCGAGCGCCCGGTGGCCGCGTTCGCGGCCGGCAGCAAGCAGCGCGAGGGCGGGTTCCTGCGCCGCCAGAAGCCGGCCGACCAGGAGGACACCGGCGAGTTCAGCCTGCCGGCGCCCGACCCGCTCGAGATCCCGTCCTTCCTGCGCGAGGAGTAGTCCGGCGGTCCGTGATGCCCGGACGGGCGACGCGGCGGCGCTTGCAGCGCTCGTTGCCGATCTGGGCCACGACGGTGACAGCGCGCGAACCGAGGCCGCGCTCGCGGCGCTCGGCCCCGACGAGCGGGTGATCGTCGCCGAGGAGGACGGCGCCGTGCGCGGATTCGCCAGCGCCGCCGTCGTCCCGTTGTTCCACGACGGGACGCGCCGGCTGCGCCTGACGGCGATCGCCGTGGCGCCATCCCACCGCGGCCGCGGTCTTGCCCGGAGCCTGGTCCGGGAGGCCGAGCGCTGGGGCCGCGAGCACGGCTGCAGCCTGATCGAGGTGACGAGCGCCGGGCGCCGCTCGGACGCTCACGCCGCCTACCTGGCGCTCGGATTCGAGGACGCGCCGCGGCGGTTCACGCGGCGTCTGTGACGGAAGGCGCTCCGTCCGGGGAACGCGTGTATAGACTGCCCCTCCGGATGCACGCGTCCGAGGGTCTCCGCCGCACTCCGCTCCACGACCGGCACCTGGCAGCCGGGGCCCGGATGGTTCCCTTCGCGGGCTGGGAGATGCCCGTGCAGTACACCGGGATCATCCCCGAGCATCGCGCGGTGCGCGAGCACGCGGGCGTCTTCGACGTGAGCCACATGGGCCAGCTCGAGGTGCGCGGCCCGGCCGCCCTTGAGTACCTCCAGGCGATGCTCTCGAACGACCTCCACCGGATCGGGATGGGCCAGGCGCAGTACACCCTGCTGCTCGACGAGCACGGCTGCCCGATCGACGACCTGATCGCCTACCGGCTCGACGACGACCACCTGCTGCTCGTGGTGAACGCCTCTCGTGTGGACGACGACCGCGAGTGGCTCCAGGCCCGGCTGCCCGAGGGCGCCGTCCTCGACGACCGCTCGGCCGACATGGCGATGCTGGCGCTCCAGGGCCCCGCGGCCCTCGACCTCATCGAGCTGCCGGACCTGGCCCCGTTCGAGTTCACGCGCGCGGAGGTCGGCGGAGTGCTGGGGATCGTTGCCCGCACGGGCTACACGGGCGAGCCGGGCGTCGAGATCATGGTCGCGCCCGACAAGGCCGGCGTGCTGTGGGACAAGCTGCTCGCCGCCGGCGCGGCGCCGGCCGGGCTCGGCGCGCGCGACACGCTGCGGCTCGAGGTCTGCTATCCGCTCTACGGGAACGATCTCTCACAGAGCCGCACCGCGCTTGAGGCCGGCCTCGGCTGGGTGTGCGCGCTCGACCGGAAGGAGTTCGTCGGCTCGGACGCGCTGCGCAGGCAGCGCGAGGCCGGCGGCCATGACCGGCTCGTCGCCTTCCGCGTGTCGGGCAAGGGCATCCCACGCCCCGGGATGGCGATCCGGCCGGCCGGCGAGGTGACGAGCGGAACGATGTCGCCCTCCCTCGAGGTCGGAATCGGCATGGGCTACGTACCCGGCGCGCTCGCCGCCGCCGGCACCGAGATCGAGATCGACGTGCGCGGACGGCCCGTCGCCGCGCAGGTCGCCTCCAAGCCGCTGTATGCGAAGGAGAAGGTCACATGAGCGACGAGAGTTATCCCGACGAGCTGCACTACCACGAGCAGCACGACTGGGTGCGGGTCGACGGCGACATCGCCACGTTCGGCATCACCTGGTACGCGCAGGACACGCTGGGCGAGGTCGTCTTCTACAGCCCGCCCGAGGTGGGCGCCACGATCACGAAGGACGCCGACTACGGCGAGCTCGAATCGACGAAGGCGGTCTCGGGCCTCGTCGCGCCGATCTCGGGCGAGGTGGTCGAGGTGAACGAGGCCCTCGACGGGAACGAGAGCACGATCAACGACGACCCCTACGGCGAGGGCTGGCTGATCAAGGTCCGGATGTCCGACCCCTCGGAGGTCGACTCGCTGATGGACGCGGGCGCCTACCGGGAGCTCGTCGAGTCGCTGTGACGTTCACCGCGCTCACCGACGCCGACCGCGACGCGATGCTCGCTGCCGTCGGCGTCGGGTCGATCGAGGAGCTCTTCCACGAGATCCCCGAGGCGGTCCGGCTCGGCCGCGAGCTCGACGTCGAGCCGGCCCTGACCGAGGCGGAGCTCATGGCGCACCTGGGCGAGCTCGCGGCGCGGAACGCCGACGCCGGCCGCGAGATCCTCTTCCTCGGCGCCGGCGTCTACGACCACTACGTCCCCGCGATCTGCGACGCCGTGATGGGCCGGGGCGAGCTCCTCACCGCGTACACGCCCTACCAGCCCGAGATGAGCCAGGGCACGCTCCAGGCGATCTTCGAGTACCAGACCGCGATCTGCGAGCTGACCGGGATGGACGTCTCGAACGCGTCGGGCTACGACGGGACGACGGTGGCAGCCGACGCCTGCTACGTCGCCCGGGCCGCGACCCGGCGTACGAAGGTCGTGGTTGCCGAGGCGCTGAACCCGCAGGTCCGGCGCGTGGTGCACACGTTCGCGCCGGGGTTCGGGCTGGAGGTGGTCGAGGTGCCGCACCACGGCGGCACGACCGACCCCGAGGCCGTCCGGGCGGCCGCCGAGGACGCCGCCTGCGTGATCTTCCAGCAGCCGAACTTCTTCGGCTGCCTCGAGCCCGCGCCCGACATCGCCGCCGCTGCGACGGCCGCGGGCGCGCTCCCCGTCGCGCACGTCGACCTGCTCTCGCTGGGCGTCCTCGAGGCGCCGGGCAACTACGGCTGCGCACTCGCGATCGGCGAGGGCCAGTCGGCCGGAAACCACATGAGCTACGGCGGCCCCCACTACGGGTTCATGGCGGCCAGGGGCGAGCACATCCGCCGGCTCCCGGGCCGCATCGTGGGCGAGACGCACGACCTGGAGGGGGCGCGAGGCTACGTGCTGACGCTCCAGACCCGCGAGCAGCACATCCGGCGCGAGAAGGCGACGTCCAACATCACGACGAACCAGACCCTGCTCGCGCTCGCCGGCCTCGCCTACCTGTGCTGGCTGGGTCCGCAGGGGCTCGAGGACGTGGGCCGGGCGTGCCTGTCGCTGGCCGAGGAGGCCAAGCGGCAGGCCGGCGCCCCGCTCGCCTTCGACAAGCCGACGTTCAAGGAGTTCGCGCTCGACCTGGGCCGGCCGGCCGAGGAGGTCGTGCGCGCGGCCCGGGCAAAGGGCGTCCATCCGGGCTACCCGCTCGGCCGCGACTACCCGGGGATGGAGAACCTGCTTCTGGTGGCCGTCACGGAGAAGCGGACGACCGCGGACATCGCCCGGCTGGCGGAGGTGCTCCAGCCGTGAGGCTCGTCTACGAGCGCTCGCGGCCGGGCCGCCGCGGCGGCCGGGTGCCCGATCCGGGCGTCGAGACCGCGCAGGTCCCGGCCGGGCTTCGCCGCGCGGCGCCGCCGCGGCTCCCCGAGATCGCCGAGCCCGACCTCGTGCGCCACTTCACCGAGCTCTCGACGCGCACGTTCGGGATCGACACCGGCTTCTACCCGCTGGGCTCGTGCACCATGAAGTACAACCCGCGCGTGAACGAGCGGGCGGCCGCCCTGGGCGGCTTCCGCGACCTGCACCCGCACCAGGATCCCGGGGGCGCCCAGGGCGCGCTCGAGCTCATGTGGCGGCTCGAGCGGATGCTGGCCGAGGTGGTGGGGCTCGACGCCGTGACGCTCCAGCCGGCGGCGGGCTCGCAGGGCGAGCTGACCGGGCTCACGCTCATGCGCGCCTACTTCACCGACCGCGGCGAGGACCGCACAGAGGTCGTGATCCCCGACACCGCTCACGGCACCAACCCCGCCAGCGTTGCCATGGCCGGCTACACCCTGGTGGGCGTCAAGACCGACCCGCGCGGCAACATCGACGTCGACGACCTGCGCGGCAAGGTGGGGCCGCAGACCGCCGGCCTCATGCTCACCAACCCGTCGACGCTGGGCCTCTTCGAGGAGCGGATCACCGAGATCGCGGGCATCTTCCACGACGCCGGCGCGCTCCTCTACTACGACGGCGCGAACCTGAACGCGGTGTGCGGGATCTCACGGCCCGGCGACATGGGCTTCGACGTCGTCCACTTCAACCTGCACAAGACGTTCTCGCAGCCCCACGGGGGCGGCGGCCCGGGAGGCGGCCCGGTGGCCGTGCGCGGCATGCTCGAGCCGTTCCTGCCCGTCCCTCGGATCACGAGGTCGGACGCCGGGTTCGGCTACGACTGGGACGAGCCGAAGACGATCGGCAAGGTGCGCGGGTTCGCCGGGCCGTTCGGCGTGTTCGTGCGCTCCTACGCGTTCATGCGCATGTGGGGGCCGGGGCTCAGGCACATGTCCGAGGTGGCGGTCCTGAACGCGAACTACGTTCTCGCGCGGCTGAAGGACGCCTACGACCTCCCGGTGGACCGGCTCTGCATGCACGAGTTCGTGCTGTCGGCGCGGACGCTCAGGCGCGAGCACGGCGTGACGGCGCTCGACATCGCCAAGCGGCTCATGGATCACGGGTTTCACCCGCCGACGATCTACTTCCCGCTGATCGTCTCGGAGGCGCTCATGATCGAGCCGACCGAGACGGAGGCGATCGAGACGCTGGACGCCTTCTGCGACGCGATGCTCGCGATCGCCAAGGAGGCGGCCGACGATCCCCAGCAGTTGAAGGACGCTCCGCACACCCGCCCCGTGCGCCGTCTCGACGAGGCGGAGGCGGCCAAGCGGCTGACCGTCCGCTACCTGTTCGAGGACCACCCGACGTCCGAGTAGCTCGATGCTCGAGGCCGTCCTCTTCGACTACGGCGACACCCTGCTCGAGTTCCGGTTCGACGAGGACGTGTGGCTCGGCTGCCTGCGCGACATGCTCGCCGCGGCGGGCGGCCCGCCCGACCGGGCGGCCGACCTGCGCGAGGAGCTGCGGCGCCGCTTCGACGCCCTCTCGGCCGACCCCGGCGACCACGCCGAGCTGGTGTACGAGGAGGTCGTCGCCGAGGCGCTCGCCGCCTGCGGCAGCCCGGCCGGGCCCGGCCTCGTGCGGACGGCGATCGAGGCGGAGCACCGCGGCTGGGCGGTCGCCCGCCACCTGCACCCGGAGGCCCACCGGCTGCTCGAGGAGGTGCGCGCGCGCGGCCTTCGGATCGCGATCGTCTCGAACACCTTCGACCCCCCCGACCTGCTGCACGCCGATCTCGCCGCCGAGGGCGTCACCGAGCGCGTGGATGCGGTCGTCTTCTCGTCGGGGGTCGGGCGGCGCAAGCCGGCGCCCGAGATCTACCGCGCGGCGCTCGACGCGGTCGGCGTGGAGCCGGCGAACGCCCTCTTCGTCGGCGACCGCGTGCGGGAGGACGTGCAGGGCCCGGCCGCCCTCGGCATGCGCACCTGCCTCGTCACGTACTTCCGCGTCGACGGCGGCGACCACGCCCTGGCGGACGCCGTCGCGGCCAGCCCGGCGGAGGTGCTCGAGGCCGTCGACCGGGTTCTGGCCGCTGACGCCCCGGGTAAACTTTGAGCATGGCCCGCATCCGCCAACCGCTCCCTGTGGTGGAGACCGCCGAGCAGGTCGAATGCCGTCGCTGCGGCGTGGTTTGCCAGAAGGTGGTGCACCCGTCGCGCTGTCTCGAGCAGTCGTGTCCGTTCCTCTACGCCTACGAGGCGTTCGGGCGCACGTACGTCGGCTGCACGCAGGAGATCTTCGCCGCCGACATCGACCTCGACATCCTGAAGCGCTCGACCCGGCGCCGGAACGGGTTCGGCGGCGTGCGCGCGGTGCGCGAGCCGCTCGCGGTGTGCCCGGTCGAGGTCGAGCGGGCCTACGAGAACCGCGAGGACCCGATGGGCTGCGTCAATCCCGAGTTCCACGAGCTCCCCGGCGACGGCCGCTCGATCCGGGTCATCTCCGAGCGGTGAACGCCGTGGGGCCGGCTACTCGTCGGAGCCGGGCGGCCGGCGCAGCCGCTTTCGTGTGCCGCGCTGGCGCTTCTCGTCGAGCCGCACCTCCCTGGAGGCGCGGGTGGGGCGGGTCGGGCGCCGCGGAGGCGGGGGCGGCCGCAGCGCCTCGCGCATGAGCTCGCAGAAGCGCTCCACGGCGATCGCGCGGTTCCGGGCCCGGCTGCGCTCGTCCTGGGCGACGACCCGCAGGCGGCCTTCGGAGTCGAGCCGCGTGCGCAGCCGCCGGCGGGCGAGCGCTCGCTCGGACTCGGTGAGCGCCGGGCTCCCGGCCAGGTCGAACAGCAGCTCGACGCGGGTCGAGCTCGTGTTCACGTGCTGGCCTCCCGGGCCGCCGCTTCTCGTGTAGCGGAACGCCAGCTCGTCCTCGTGCAGCTGCTGGGATGCCCCGATGTCAAGCACGCGCGTGGCGGCGGACGCCGGCCCGGTGCAGGCGGCGCAGCGCCGCCATCGTGGACCTGTCGGGCCCCTCGGGGCCGGGGCCGGGCGACTCCGTGATCGCCGCCGCGTCCTGGAGCCGGGGGTGGCCGAGGATGATCCCGAGCTTGCTCCCGATCAGGCCCGCGCCCGGATCGGCGTGGAGGTCGCGGCGCGCGCCGAGCGGCAGGGCGGCGTCGTTCACGTGCAGGCACATCAGCCGGTCCACGCCGATCCGCTCGTCGAGCTCGCTCACGAGGTCGTCGACGCGGCCAGGGTCGCGGATGTCGACGCCGGTCGCCCACAGGTGGCAGGTGTCAAGGCACACGCCGATCCGCTTCGGCCGGCCCAGCTCGTCGATCACCCGGGCGATGTCCTCGAGGGTCAGGCCCATCGTGTTGCCCGCGCCGGCCGAGTTCTCGATCAGAAGCCGTGTCCGCGACCGCGTGTTCCCCTCGCCGAGCGCGATCTGAAGCGCGGGGATCACCTGGTGGAGCGCGGCGTCGAGACCCCGGCCGAGGTGGCTTCCGAGGTGGAAGACGACCCCGTCGGCCGCGTACGCCTGGGCGGTGAGCATCGTCCGCCGCAGCGCCTCGACGCTCTTCGAGTAGACGGCGTCGTCGGTCGCGCCGAGGTTGATCAGGTAGGTGGCGTGGCAGGTGACGGTGCCGACCCCGTTGCCCTTGCGTGCGGCCCGGAAGCGCTCGGACGCCTCCGGATCGACGTCGGGATGCCGCCACATGCGCGGGCTCTGCGTGAAGATCTGGAGCGCGTCCGCTCCGATCTCGCCCGCGCGTTCGGCGGCCTTGTGTGCGCCGCCGGCCGTCCTCAGATGTGCGCCGAACTCCATGGGCCGATCGTAACCGCACCACGACTACACTGGCCGCCGTGCCCCCGCCGGTCGTCCGCATGCCGCCCAGCCCCACCGGCTGGTTCCACGTCGGGAACGCGCGGACGATGCTCTTCAACTGGCTCTACGCACGCCACACCGGCGGGCGGGTCGTGCTGCGGTTCGAGGACACCGACCGCGTCAGGTCGACCGAGGAGGCGATCGCCCAGGCCGAGGACGTCCTGCGCTGGCTGGGGATCGACTGGGACGACGGCCCGCACCGCCAGACCCAGCGGCTCGACATCTACGCCGCCGCCGCGGCCGACCTCGTCGAGCGCGGCGCCGCCTACCCGTGCTACTGCTCGGCCGAGGAGCTCCAGGCCGAGCGCGACCGGCGTCAGGCCGCGGGGCTCCCGCTGGTCTACTCCGGCCGCTGCCGCTCCCTCACCCGCGAGGAGCGGCGCGAGCGGGAGGCCGCTGGCCTGCCGCACGTCATCCGGCTCGCCATGCCGGGTGAGGGGACGAGCGCCATCGACGACGTCGTGCGCGGCCACGTCGAGTGGGAGAACGCGCTCCTCGGCGACCATGTGATCTTCCGGTCCGATGGGACGCCCACCTACCTCTTCGCCAACCCGTTCGACGACATCCAGATGGGGATCACCCACGTCATCCGCGGCGAGGACCTGCTGCCGTCGACGCCGCGCCAGCTCGCGGTCTACGCGGCGCTCGCCGCCGAGCCGCCGACCTACGCACACCTGCCGATGGTGCTCGGCACCGACAAGAAGAAGCTCTCCAAGCGCCACGGCGCGATCTCGGTCGAGGAGTTTCGCGACCGCGGCGTCCTGCCGCAGGCGCTTGTGAACTACCTCGCCCTCGTCGGCTGGAGCTACGACGACCACACGACCGTCATGAGCGTCGCGGAGCTCGTCGAGCGGTTCTCGCTCGATCGCGTGAACGCCAGCCCGGGCGTGTTCGACGCCGAGAAGCTCGAGTGGCTGAACGGCGAGCACCTGCGGGCGCTCCCGCCCGGGGAGTTCACCGACGTGCTTCTGCGCTATCTCCGGCACGCCGGATCGCGGCTCGCCGCCCAGCCCGAGCGGGTCGCGCAGGCCGCGCCGATCGTCCAGGAGAAGCTGCGGACGCTCGGCCAGTTCGAGGGGTTCGCCGGCTTCCTCTTCGGTGCGGTCGAGGTCGATTCCGGCGCGTGGGCGCGGGTGGAGGCCGACGCTGCCGCCGCCGGGTCGCTGGCAGCGGCCCGCGACGCGCTGGACGGCGTCGGCGAGTGGGGGGCCGAGGCGATCCACGCCGCGCTGGCGGCCGCCTGCGAGCGCAGGGGCGTGAAGCCGCGCGTGCTCTACATGCCGATCCGGGTCGCGATCACCGGCAGGACGGTCGCGCCGGGGCTCTACGAGAGCCTCGAGCTGCTCGGCCGCGAGGAGTCGCTCCACCGGATCGACGCCGCCCTGACCCGGCTCGGCGCCGCGGCGTAACTTCCCTGCAAAGCGGCGCGAACCACTTGCAAATTGACGCGAGTTGCAGGATTATCGACTGCAACGGATAAGCGTTGCTCTTGCCGTGTTTGGGTCAGTTCGCATCCCCACAGCATTGCCGCGCCTGAGCGTCGCGGGCCTCCTGCTCGCGTTCGGGCTGACGGCGGCCGTCGCCACCGCGGTGGGAGTCGCCGCATGGTCGCTCGGCACCACCGGCGGGTACACCGCCGGGCGCGTGGCCCAGCTCCAGCGGGCGGCCTACCAGAACGGTCTCGAGGCCGGCATGGCGACGGGCCGGGCCCACGGCAAGGCGGCCGGCCGGCGCAAGGGGTATGCGTCGGGCGAGCGCCGCGGCTACAAGCGCGGCTACAAGAAGGGCTACAAGCGCGGTCAGAAGGTGGGGTACCAGCGCGGCCATACCGCCGGCTACAGCGACGGCTACTCCGCGGGACAGGCGGCCGGGAAGTCGGGCAAGAAGGCGGCCGGGAAGTAACCCGGAACCGACCCACCCGCGCGGGGTGTGCGGGGTTGGCGGTGGGTGGTCTTTTGCCCCCACGGCCCCGATCGGCCGCCGGAAGGGGTAGATTTCCGGCCGTGGGGGTCACCATGCTGCACGTGCTCGCCCAGCTGTCCGGGGCCACGGCCTACGCGGCGTTCCTCGGATGCGTGATCGCGGCGGCATTCGCGATCGGCTCGCTCGACGGCGAGCCGGCGGTGCGGCTGGCCCGGTTGCTGGCGTTCGTCGGCGGCACGGCCGTCCTCGCCGCCTCGTCGAGCTCGACGCTCTACTACTGGCTCACCGGCGCGGCCTCCACCCGCTCGGCTGTCCTGATCGAGCTGGGCCTGCTCGGCCTCACCGCGGCCTTCGCGGCTCTCGTCGCCCGCGCGTTCGAGGGCGGCGCACGGGCCCGCCACTAGCAGCCCGCTAACCGCTCAAGACGGGGGCGCCGGAGCCGAATATCCCGGCGATGCTGTCCCCCGTGCCGTCAGCCGCCTGGCGTCACTCCCCCCGACCGAGGAGGACGAAGCCGTGGGCAAGGTGATCCTGCCGCTCTCCGAAGGCGAGCTGTCCGACAAGACGATCTTCGACCGCCGCTTCGTGATCGAGTGCTGCGAGACGTTTCACCTGCACTGGCGCAACCTCCGCTTGGAGCTCTCGGCCGACAACTGGCTCCAGCTCGTCGAGGCGTTCGAGACCGGCATCGCCAAGTGGCGCGCGCACGGGTCGCCGAGGTCGCATCCGCACCTCGAGCTGGCCCGCTTCCTGATGGACACGAGCCAGGTCGTGAACGGGACGGCGGCCAACGCCGAGCTGTGCGAGAACCTCTACAAGACGCTGCGCGAGACGCACGGCGCCGACGCCGAGTTCTGGGTCGAGGACGCCTTCGTCCACTTCCACTACCGCGACCTGCGCGTCGAGATGCCGATCGCCGACTTCCTCGCCTTCTCGAAGACGATGACCGAGGCGCACACGAAGCTGCGCTCGCACACCTACCGGCCGATCGAGGATCTCTTCCGCCAGCTCGACGAGGAGAACATCGTCTACGTCGTCCTGCGCAACTGGGAGGCGCTGCCCGAGAGCGTCGCCGTCGGCCCGCACTCCGACCTCGACCTGCTGGTGCATCCGCTGCACGTCGAGAAGGTCGACAGGCTGTGGCGCGGCGAGCGCACCCACGCCGAGGACTTCCGCGTCCAGCGCAAGGTGCCGGTGCTGGGACCGGCCGGCGAGCAGAGCTACATCCTGGTCGACGTCCGCTCGACCGACGACGGCTACATGCCCGAGGACTGGTGCCACCGGCTCCTCAGCCGGCGCGTGCCGCACAAGATGTTCCACGTCCTCTCGCCGCGCGACTACTTCGTGTCGCTGCTCTATCACGTGGTGGCGCACAAGGGCGTGATGACGCCCGACTACGCCCACCGGCTCGTCGAGCTGGCCGCGAAGGCCGGGGTGGACACCGACCTCTCGCGCATCGGCGACTTCCGCGAGGCGTGCCGGATCTTCGCCGAGGAGGGCGTCGAGATCTCGAAGCCTCGCGACGGCTCGGTGCTGCCGAAGCTGCCCTACCTCGACCCGCCGGCGAGCGTCGTGTCGAGCCGCATCCTCGACGTGATCGACGGCCGCCCGTTCGTGAGCCGGGTGGCGTTCGTCGAGAAGGACGGCGAGCGGATCGTGCGCAAGCAGACCACGTTCGAGCTGGCCGAGCGCGAGCACGCGCTGCTCTCGCTGCTTCGCTCAGACCATTTCCCGAAGCCCATCTCGACCCGCCGCGACGGGGCGGCGAGCGTGTGCGAGATGGAGCGGGTCGACGGCTATCCGCTCTCCGACGGCGACCGGTTCGTCGCGGAGACCTCTCCCGAGGGCGCGCGGGCGTTCCTGCTCGAGTGCATCGAGATCCTGGCGGAGCTCGGCGAGCGGGGCATCACCCACCGCGACATCCGGGCCGACAACATCCTCGTCCGCAACGGCCGCCCGGTGCTGATCGACTTCGGCTGGGCCGTCTCGCCCGAGCACCCCTACATCACGCCGGCCGGGCTCGGCGACGCCGGCCGCGCGCCGGAGGGCTTCTGCGACGCCTACGCGATGGGCGTGGCGCTGACGCCGGCCTTCGCCCACCATCCCGAGCTCCTGCACGTGCTGGCCGCGATGACGCGTCCCGGCGCCGCCGACCGCGTCACCGCGCCGGCCGAGCTGCGCGCGCTCGTCGATGCGGGCGCTCCCGCTCCGGCCGAGGTGGCCGCCGCCGTCTGCCGGATCGCCGAGCAGGCGATCGCTTCGGGCGCGCTGGAGCCGGCCGAGGCTGCGCTCGGGCGGGCGCTCGAGATCGCTCCCGGCGACGCCGGCCTCCTGGCCGCCGCCGGCACCATCCGGCTGGCGCTCGGCCGTGCGGCCGACGCCGAGCAGCGCTTCCTGCGGGTGCTCGAGTCCGACCCCGAGAACCTGACGGCCCGCACCGGGCTGGCGCACGCCGCCCTCGACCAGGGCCGCGTCGAGGAGGCCCGCGAGCGCTACGCCGCCCTTCCCGGCGAGCCGCCCGCCGCGACGATCGTCATCCCCGTCTTCAACCGCGTCGACCTGACCAGGCAGTGCCTGGCCGCGCTCGAGACGTCGACCCCGGCGCACCTCTACGAGGTCGTCGTCGTCGACAACGGCTCGACCGACGACACGGCCGCGTTCCTGCGCCGCGCACGTGCCGCCGGCGTCCTGCGCGCGGTCTTCCCCGGCGAGAACCTCGGGTTCGGGAAGGCGTGCAACCTGGGCGCCTCGCTCGCCCGCGGCGGATCGGTCGTGCTCCTGAACAACGACACGATCCCCGGGACCGGCTGGCTCGAGGCTCTGCTCGAGGTCGCCGAGGACGAGACCGTCGGCATCGTCGGCAGCCGCCTGCTCTACCCGGACGGCCGCCTCCAGCACGCCGGCATCGCCCTCAACGCCCAGGGCCTGCCGTTCCACATCCACCGCCACGAGGCGGCCGAGTTCGGCCCCGCGCTCGTCCAGCGCGACCACCCGGCGGTCACGGGGGCAAGCATGCTCCTGCGGCGCGAGGTCTACGAGAAGCTCGGCGGCTTCGACGAGGCCTTCCAGATGTACGTCGAGGACGTCGACCTGTGCCTGCGGGCCTGGGAGGCGGGCCTGCGGGTGGTCTACTGCCCGAAGAGCCTGCTCGTGCACCTCGAGTCGGCGTCCGTCACCGACCTGGCCCGCCGCGACGAGCAGGTGCGCACCGGCTGGCAGCTCCTGCGCACGCGCTGGGACGGCAAGTTCGCGACGCCGCCTTGGGCCGCCCAGGAGCCGGAGGTGCCCGCGGTCGCGCTCGAAGGGGTGCGCTCGTTCGCGGCGCTCGCCTTCGCCGACGAGCTGGTCGCCAACCCGGAGATCCTGCGCACCTACACCGAGACGTTCGGCGACGGGGACGACGCGTCGCTCGTCATCTACGCGCCCGGCCGCCCGCCGGCCGAGATCGCCGGCGCGCTCGGCCAGGCCATGCGCCGGGCCGGGATCCAGGAGGAGGGCTGCCCCGACCTGCTCGTCGTCGCCGCCGACGGCGGCCGCGAGGGTGAGGCGGCGCTTGCACGGGCGGTCGACGCGGCCTACACGCGCCGAACCGGCGCGGGCGCGTTCGCAAGGCTCGACCACTTCGACGACGGCCGCGTCGCCCAGCTGCGCCTCCTGGCGGAGCGGCGCTGGGGCCGGCTGGCGGCGTGAGCCCGGGCGCGCTGCCGCTCGTCTGGACGGGCTCGCTCTTCGACCCGTACGGGTACGCGGACGAGGCCCGCGCCTACCTGATCGCGCTCGACCGGGCCGGCCGGCCGGCCGCGGCCCGCGACATCCGCTTCACGAACGATCGCGTCCGGCTTCCCTCGGCGCACCAGGAGGCGGTGGACGCCGCTTTGGGGCGGACGCCGGGCGGGGCCTTCGCGCTCGTCCACCATCGCATCCCCGGGCCGGGCCAGCCGCTGCACGCCGAGGGGCCGGACATCGCGCGGACGATGTTCGAGACCGACAGCGTGCCGCGGGCGTGGCTTCCGCGCCTGCTCGAGTGCGACGAGGTGTGGGTGCCGTGCGAGTTCAACCTGGAGACGTTCCAGCGCGGCGGCATGCCGGCCGACCGCCTGCGCGTGCTGCCCGAGACGATCGACTTCGACCTGTTCGACCGCGAGCGCACCGAGCCGCTCGTGGCCCACGACGCGCGCGGCTTCACGTTCCTCACCAACTTCGACTTCACCGACCGCAAGGGCTGGGACGTCCTGCTCGACGCGTGGTGCGACGCATTCTCCGCCGACGACGACGTCTGCCTCGTCCTCAAGTGCCTGGGCCTGCACGTGCCGGAGGCCGAGATCAGGGCTCGGATCGGCGCCCACCTGGGCGGCCGGCCCGCTGCGCCGATCGTCCTCGACACGCGCTTCCTGCCCACCGCCGACATGCCGCGCCTCTATGCCGGGGCCGACGCGTTCGTGCTCGCGAGCCGCGGCGAGGGCTGGGGCCGGCCGTGGATGGAGGCGATGGCGATGGGGCTTCCCACCATCGGCAGCCGCTGGAGCGGCACGACGATGTTCATGGACGGCGCCAACTCGTGGCTCGTCGACGGCGAGGTGATCGACGTGGCGGAGAGCGCGCAGAGCCACACGCCGTTCTACCGCGGCCATCGCTGGTTCCATCCCGACCGCGAGGCGCTCGCGGCGGCGCTCGTCGAGGTGCGCCGGGGCGGGGCGGAGGTCGAGGCGCGGGCCGCGTCTGCGCGGGCCGGGCTGATCGAGCGGTACGGGCCCGAGCCGGTCGCCGCGCGCGTCGCCGAGCTGACCGAGGCGGCGATCGAGCGCTGGCGGCATCGCAGCTCGCGGCCGGTCACCTGCGTCTGGCGCGGCGACGGCGGATCCGGGCACTCGCTGGCCGTCGTGAACGACGCGCTCGTGTCGGCGATCGAGGCGGATGGGGGCGTGGTCGAGCGGACGATCCAGGAGCTCGGGTCGGCCTCCGCGGCCGTCGGCGTCGCCCAGCACTGGCCGCCGAGCTTCGACCCGCCGAGCGCCGGGCCGTTCGTCCTCTACCAGCCGTGGGAGTTCGGCCGCGTGCCGAAGCGGTGGGTGGAGGAGGTGCGCCGGACAGTCGACGAGGTGTGGGCGCCGTCGCAGGCCGCCCGCGAGGCGTTCGTGGCGTCCGGCGTTGCCCCCGACCTGGTGCACGTCGTCCCGAACGGCATCGATCCCGCGCGCTTCACGCCCGACGGGCCGCGCCGGGAGCTTGCGACCCGGAAGTCGACGGTGCTGCTCTTCGTCGGCGGCATGACCTACCGCAAGGGCATCGACCTCCTGCTCGAGGCCTACAGGCGCGCCTTCACGAGCGACGACGACGTCTGCCTCGTCCTGAAGGCGTTCGGCTCGCGGACGTTCTACCGCGGCCAGACGGCCGACGAGGCCGTGCGGGCGTTCCAGGCCGTGCCGGGCACGCCGGAGCTCGTGCTCCTCGACGAGGACCTGGCCTTCGACGAGATCCCGGCCCTCTACCGGGCCTGCGACGTGCTGGTGCAGCCCTACCGGGGCGAGGGCTTCTGCCTGCCCGCGCTGGAGGCCCTGGCGTGCGGCCGCCCGGTGATCGTCACCGACGGCGGCTCGACCGACGACTTCGTGCCGGCCGAGTGCGGCTGGCGGCTGCCGTCCCGGCGCGTGCCGCTCCCCGACGGAGCGCTGCCGCCCGGCTACGACCTGGCCGGCGAGGGCTTCCTGCTGGAGCCGGACGGCGACGCGCTGGCCGCGGCGCTGCGGGCGGCCGCCGACCCCGGCGAGCGCGCGGCGCGGGCGGCCAACGCACGGGCGCAGGCCCTGCGGTTCACCTGGGAGGCCGCGGGCCGGGTCGCCGCCGAGCGGCTGGCGGCGGTTCGCGACCGCACGCCCATCCGCCGGATCGCGCCGACGGCGGTGCCCGACCGGCGCGGGTTCGTGTTCGTCGTCCCGGCGGAGTGGGGGACGCGCCAGACGTGGGCCGGGCCGCTGCGGGCCTACGCCGAGGCGTTCAAGGCCGGTGACGACACGACGCTCGTCCTGCCGACGCTCGACGAGTCGGAGGCGCTGGCGCTCGCGAGCGCCGAGCTCGAGGCGGGCGGCTTCGACCTGGAGGCGCTGGCAGACATCTGCATCGCCGACTCGAGCGCCACGGTGGCCGAGGCGCTGGAGCTGGCCGCCGACGCGATGATCTGCGCGAACGGGGGCCGGCCGGCGCGGGCCCGGCTCGTCGTCCCGCCCGACCCGGCCGCGCTTCGCGCCGCGGTCGCGCGCGCGGCGTAGAGTCGCGGCGACCCATGGCCTTCCTCCTGCTCCTGCTGGCCGCCGTCCTCCTGGCGTCCGGGATGCTCACGGCCCGCGGCAGGGCCACGGGGCGGCTCGCGCTGATACCGCAGGCCGGCGCGGTGCTCGTCGTCGTCGGCGCCGTCCTCCTCGCCTGGTTCGTCTTCTCCGGCGACCCGTACGTGGACGGCGCGATGTCCAGGTGGTCGCGGCGCGATTCGCACGTGGTCGTCTTCGCGGCCTGGATCGGCTCTGCCATCGTCGCGCCGATCCTGTGGCGGAGAGGCGCCCGGCGCCTTTCGGAGCCGGCCGCCCTGTACCTGGCCGTCGCGGCGGCCGTCGTCATGCTCCAGGCGGTGGCGGCCGTGTCGCAGGACCTGAACTAGCCCGCGCCACAAGGCGAGTTGTGATGAGGCGCTGCTCTTCGGGGCTCACCGGCATGGTCGGAACCCGATCCGTGAGGATGTCCAACGAGACCAGCCCCTCAGAGAGCGCGGTTGCCGCGTAGTCCCAGTCTCGGTCACGGCCGGCCGCGCACTTCGCGAGGACGAGGTCGTGGATCTCGATGCAATACGCGACCGGCCGGCGGCTTGACCCGCCCCTCGGTGGAATCGGAACCGGATCGAGTCGTCTGAGCCATCCTGCCGGCGCGCGTGCGGTTTCGGGGCCCACGCCGTGGGCGTAGTACCCGAACTGCCTGTGGAACTGTGACCCGTCGCCAAGCGCGCCGTCGATGAGGTCAGCCTTTTCGGCGTCGCCTCGCGGATAGAGATCCACCTCCATGGAGGTGAGGAGCGCCGCGGGTGGATCGGCGATCAGGCCGAGGATCGCCTGGCTCCCGATGACGACGAACGCATCCTCGCCGGTGACGTTGGCCGCCGCACCGATCACGTGCTCGAAGTCCTCCCGGCGCATCAGCCTTCCGGCCGTCCGAGCGCGGCGCGGCGTTCAGCCTCGCTGAGAACGCCGGCGAACGGGGAGTTCTGGCGTAGGTCTCGACCTCGCTCGCTGTCTTCGGCGATCACTTTCCGCACATCGCCGAGCGGCCCTGACAGAACCTCCTCCCACTGCTCGGCGTACCGCGGAGCGATCTTGCCCTGCTCCTGCCAGACCCAGATCCGATGACGAGCATCGTCGATCATCGGGCGGCGAAGACGTTGGGCGACGGCGCCGTGGTAGGCCAGGCTCCGGACATCCGCCGCGCGACGCCTGTCGGAGTCCTCGGGGAGGCTCGGCTGTCGGATGTCGCGCGCGCGGGCGCGCGCGGCGGCCATTCCCGGCTCGACGACGTGGCGCCGGCCTCTTCGCCGCTGCCCTTCGACCTCCTCGTAGAGATCCAGGAGCGCCGACACGGGGATCCCTTCCTTCCCCCGTCGGTTGTAGACGATCGGAATGTCGCCGCTCGTGACCCATCGCCGGAGCCCTGTGTGGCTGATTCCGAGGAGCTTGGCCGCCAAGCGCTGGGAGACCGTCTCGCCCAGCTCCTGTTCCAACGAGGCCCGAACGAGCGGAATGTCTCGGTTTTCGGGAGTCTCGCGCTCCGCACGGCGAAGGCGAGCGATGTTTTCGAACGTCCGGGTCTTGTCGGCGGTCGTCGGCACGCCCTCAGGATAGCGTAAAAGTTTCCACATATCGAGAAAAATGGCAACTTTGGCCGCCGGGAAAGGGCGAGCCCTGGTATCGCCCTGCTAGTCCCCGACGTCGGGATGGCGGGCGAGGTTCTCGAAGTGCGCGGGCCGCCAGCTCGTGCGGAAGCAGCCGGGCGCGCAGCCCACGGCGAGGACAGTCGTGCCGGCGTCGACGGCGATCACCGAGCGGGTGAGGGCCGGATCGCGCACCGCGACGACCGTGCCCGCAGGGGCGTCCACCTCGTCGTCGCCCACCGTCACCCGGGCGTGCCCGGCCGTCACCACGTAGACCTCCTCCTGGCCGAAGTCCGCCTCGTCGTGCGGCGGGGCGATCGTGTCGCCGGCAGCCTTCGCGATGAAGGCGTTGATGCCGAACGCGGTCAGGCCGAGGTAGTGCTGGATCGGCTTCCAGGCCGGATCGCCGGGATCGGTCAGCGTCGGGACGTCGGGCATGTCCCGGAGCGACGCGACGGCGTAGCCGGCGATGCCCTACCCCTCGCGGCCGACCGCCCCGGCGGGTGGCGGCTCCTCGTCGGGGAGCGGCAGCGCCTCGGCGCCTGCGGGCCGCGGCGTGCGGGGCGGGCCGGACGGCACCATGGCGTGCTCGTGCGGGTCCTCCGGCGGGTCGGGCTCCTGGGGGAGCGGCCGGATCCGGAGGCGGGCGAGCAGCCGCTGCCAGCGCGACGACCGCCGGGGCGGACGCCGCTCCACGGCTAGGACGGCTCCTGGTAGAGCCCGATAACGTTCCCGCCCGGGTCGAGGAACCGGGCGGTGATCTCCGGGGCGTCGCCGCCGAGGGGCTGCACGATCTCGCCGCCCGCGGCCTTCACCGCCTCGACCGACCGGGCCGCGTCGTCGACCATGATGTACAGGAGGAGCCCAGGCTCGGCCGCCGGCGGCCGCCCGGTCACCCACTGGCCGCTCACCTCGCCGAACCCGTCGTCGAAGGCGAGGACGCCGTCGTCACGCCGGCGGAGGTTCCAGCCGAACACCTGCTCGTAGAAGGCGGCCGAGCGCTCGATGTCGGTCGCCGGGATCTGGACGTAGCAGATCTTTCCGTGCGCGCTGTGTGGTGGCATCGAGCCACCGTAGCACCGGCCGCCGCGCACGCCGGGAGCCCTCGCTCGCGCGCGGGTTCCCGGGGAGTACCGCATACCGGATTCGAACCGGTGTTACCGCCGTGAGAGGGCGGCGTCCTAGGCCCCTAGACGAATGCGGCGCGCGCCCAAAGGCGGGCAGGAGTGTAGCGGAGAACAACCGGGGTCAGCCGGCGCGTCAGGGCGAGGCGATCGCCTCGGCCTCGATCTCGACCAGGTACTCGGGGCCGACGAAGCCGGCCACGCCGAGCATGGTCGAGGCGGGGCGGACGCCGGCGAAGAACTCGCTGTGGGCGCGGCCCACGTCGAGCTGGTTTCGCCTCCATGTCCACCACGTACATGCGCGTGCGCACCACGTCCGAGAGGGAGGAGCCCAGCGCCTCGAGCGCAGCACCGATCCGCTGGAAGGACGCGACCGCCTGGGCGTAGGCGCCCTCAGGCGGGCGGCCGTCGGGACCGACTCCCAGCGTCCCCGACACGTGGATCGTGTCGCCGACCCTGATCGCGCGGGCGTAGCCGATCCGCGCCTCCCACTCGGTGCCGCTGGAATGATGCCGCCGCTCGCTCATCCCGCCTCCTTCCGGGCCACGCGCTCGGCGAGCGCCGCCTTCGTGGCGGGCCATTCGTCGTCGGTCACGCTGTACCAGGCCGAGTCGCGCAGCTCGCCGCCGCGCACCAGCATGTGCCTGCGATGGATGCCCTCGAACCGGGCGCCGATCGCCTCGAGGGCGGCGCGGGAGCGCTCGTTCAGGGCGTCGGTCTTGAACTCGACCCGCATGCAGCCGAGCCGCTCGAAGGCGTGCTCCATGAGCAGGAGCTTGGCCTCGGCGTTGGCGGGCGTGCCCCAGGCGGCCGGCGAGAGCCACGTCCAGCCGATCTCAAGCCCGCGGTGCTCGGGCCGAAGCGCCAGGTAGCGCGTGCTCCCGAGCGCCGTGCCGTCGCCGGCCCGAAGCACGCAGAACGGCGCGTCGAGGCCCGCCTTCGCGCGTGCGAGCGCCTCGGTCATCCAGGCGTGGAACGCCTCGTCGGACCCGGTCGGGTCGAGCGGCATCCAGCGCCAGATGCGCGGGTCGAACGCCGCAGCCCGCAGGCCGGCCTCGTGCCCGGCCCGGAGCGGCTCGATCCGGACCGTCCGCCCCTCGAGCGTCGGGGTCAGGTCTGCGAAGGATGCGGCGGTGGCGGTGGCCACCGCCGCATCATCGCAACCCCTGCCGGCTCAGTGCGTCAGCGTGAACTGGTGCGTGCCGAAGCAGCTGCCCTGCGGGTTGATCGTCACCGTGTACGTGCCGTTGGCCGTGAGCGACACGGACGCCTGTCCGTTGGGCGAGAGCGACGTCGCCGCGAGCTTCGTCGAGCCGTTCGGCGCCGTCATCGAGACGGTGGCCGTGCAGGCCGACCCGGCCGCCATCTTCAGCACGGCGTTCCAGCCTGCGTTCCCGGTGAAGGTCAGCTTCGCGCTCTGCCCGGGTGCCGTCGTGGCGATGTTGGCGGTGGGCCCGTTGGGTGCGATCGTCCCGGTCGCGACCCCGGGCACGGTGTAGAGCTGCATGTCCACCGATCCCACGTTCGATCCGGACGGGTCGGCCTTGATGGTGTACGTGCCGTTCACCGGCAGGGTCGTCGTGTCGACGTAGCCGCCGCCCGACGCGATCGAGAAGTTGGAGACGAGCGTGGAGCCGTCCGGCTTCAGGATCGAGACATTGGCGGATCCCATCGTCGAGCCCGAGACCACGAGGCTGATCTTCTGGCTCGCCGATCCCGTGAACGTGAAGAGCGCCTTCTGCCCGGGGCCGGCGTTCGTGCCGCTGACGAGGACGCCGTTCGCCAGGATGGGATACACGGGATCGCCGGGGACGAGCTCGGGGTCGAGCGACATGTGCCCGGTGCCGGACCCCTGCGGGTCGATGTGGACGGTGTACGTCCCGTTCTGCGGAAGCGTGACCGGGCTCATGAAGTGCCCGCCGGTGTCGGCCGAGAACTGCGCGATCGAGGCGCCGTTCGGCCGCTCGATCCACACGGTGCTGTCCGGGATGCTCACGGCGGACGCGGTCAGGCTGACCCGCTCTCCGGCCGTGCCGGCGAAGGTCATGGCCGCGTTCTGGCCCGGCGTGCCAACGGTGTTGACCGTCGTCGAGCCGATCGCGCCGGCGGCGGTGGCGTCGTTCGGCACGTCGTAGATCGTCCCGGTGATGGCGCCGAGGTGGAAGCTCTGCGGGTCGAGCACCAGCTTGTATGTTCCGTCGACGGGAAGCGTCAGCGGTTCGATGAATCCGCCGGACGCATCGAAGGAGCCCGAGTCGAGCACGTTGCCGTTCGGCTTCAGGAGCTGGTAGTCGGTGTCGGCCACCGACGAGGCCAGGTCGATGCTGACCTCCTGGCCGGCCGATCCGGAGAACCGGAGCTTGCCGTTCTGGCCCGGGATCGAGAACACCATCGAGTCGGGCGTGCCGTCGACCGCCACGTCGTGCACCATGTCCGGCGGCACCGTGTAGGCGCGCACCGTCACCGAGCCGGTGTTGTCGGTGGTGGGGTTCAGGAAGACGTGGTAGTTGCCGGTCTGGTCGACCACGATCGGCTCGACCATCGCGCCGCTGCCCGAGAGCGTCTGCGACGGCACGAGCACCGTGCCGTCGGGGTTCTTGATCCACATCTTGCCGACCGCCCCCGTGACGCCGGTGAACGTGAACGAGAGCTTGTCGCCGTCGGACGCGGCGACGTAGAGCGAGCCGTTCTGGCCGGGCGTCGCCAGGTTGAAGGTGTGCGCCGAGCCGTCGGCGGAGGTGTTCGCCGTCTGGTCGCCGTGGAACGTCCAGGCGGTCAGGGTCTGGCTGCCCTTCGCGAACGACTGCGGGTCGATCCTGATCGTGTACGTGCCGGTCTGCGCCAGGTCGAGCGGCTCGATCCACTTGCTGCCGACGACGCCGAGCGCAGGCATGAGCGTGGTGCCGTCGGGGTTCTTCACGACCACGTTCAGGATCGGCGTCGAGACGTTGGTCAGCCGCAGGCTCAGGCTCCAGCCGGCGGTGCCGCTGAACGTGAACGACGCGTTCTGGCCCGGGGTCGTGGTCGCGAGCGTGCCCGGGTTCCCGGAGGTGAGCGCCGCGGTCGGGTCGGCCGGCTCGTCGTAGAGGGTGACGGTCGTGTGGCCCGTGTGGCTGCCCTTCGCGTCGACGACGATCGAGTAGGTGTCGTCGGCCGGGAGCGTGACCGCGTCGAGCCAGGCGCCGCCGGCGTTCAGGCCGGACGTGCGAAGGACGGTCCCGGACGAGTCCTCGAGCCGGATCTTGCCGGCCAGGATCGACGTGTTGGTGGCGCGCACCGCGACGCGCTGGCCGGCGCTGCCGCTGAAGTTCGCGCGCGAGCTCCCGCCCGGGGAGCTGACCGTGACGACCACCGACGGGCCGCCCGGCGTGATCGAGTAGGTGGAGGCGCCGGCCGGCACGACGGACGCCGCCAGGACGGCCGCGGCTGCGACGACGAGTGACGCCATGCGTGCAGCGCGCGGGGAGCGCGCACGCCGGGTTGGAGCGTACGGGGTCATTGCCACCTCAAATTGAGAAGACGACGCAGAAAGACCTGCACGTTCAACATCGTCAAGGGCGGCGGGGTGCTAACCACCCTTCCGGGCGATGAACCGCACGCTCACCCGGCCGAGGGATCCCTGGCATGATGCCCGCCGGAAAACCGACGGGAGGGATCGATGGCAGCCGAGGGATTCGTCGAGGTCGAGGGCGGGCGCGTGTGGTACCGGCGGCTGGGCGACGGCGACGCGCTGCCGGTCCTCCTGCTCCACGGCGGGCCCGGGGCGGCGCACGACTACCTGCTGCCGCTGGCCGAGCGGCTCGCGGAGCACCGGCCCGCGATCGTCTATGACCAGCTCGGATGCGGCCGATCGGATATGCCCGACGACACGACGCTCTGGACGGTCGACCGGTCGGTGACCGAGGTCGACCAGGTGCGGGCGGCGCTTGGCCTCGACCGCTGCCATCTGCTCGGCCAGTCGTGGGGCGGCTGGCTTGCGATCGACTACATGGCGCGCGGCCCCGCCGGCATCGCCGGGCTCGTCCTCGCGAGCACGTCGGCCAGCATCGCCCAGTTCGTGGCGGGCGCGCGCGCGCTCATCGAAGCCCTCCCGGAGCCGCACCGGACGGCGCTCGTCGAGCTCGGCGCCCGCGGCGAGTACGACCACCCCGACTACCGCGCGGGCGAGCAGGAGTTCTACCGCCGCCACCTGTGCCGGCTCGACCCCTGGCCCGAGGCCCTCGTCAGGAGCTCGACGCAGATGGAGGGAAACCAGGTCTACGCGACGATGAACGGCCCGACGGAATTCGACGTCATCGGGAGCCTCCGCACCTGGGACCGGATCGCCGACCTGGGCCGGATCGGCGTGCCGACCCTCGTCACGTGCGGCCGCTACGACGAGATCACGCCGAGCTGCTCCGAGGCGATCGTCGCGGGCATCCCCGACGCCCGGATGGTGGTCTTCGAGGAGAGCGCGCACGTCGCCCACCTCGAGGAGCCGGAGGCGTACGCGAGGACGGTCGAGGAGTTCCTGGCGTCGGTGGAGGCGCGCGCCGCCCCGTAGGTCAGCGGATCAGGTCGGCCAGCGGCAGCGCCCGGTGGGGGCGCGGCGGGACGAGGAAGCTCTGCCGGTGCGTCGTCGTCAGCACCGAGTTGATGCCCTGGCCCGGGTCGCCGCGCTCGAGCGGGATGCGGGTGCCGTCGGCGAAGACGCCGTCCATCGCCCTGCGCGTCCGGGCGAAGTCGTCGCTGGTCGGGTGAAAGACGACGAAGTGGACGCCGGCCGCGGCGCCGGAGGCCATGCCGTCGGCGTCGGGGTCGGCGCTCCAGAAGAACGGGTTGTCGAGCGTGTTCGCGTCGGCCCGCTGCGGCACGGCGGTCCCGGCCCGGTAGAGGGTCCCGTCGGCGCCGCGCACGTCCTCCAGGAGGCGCGACGCGGTCTGGATCGCGGCGGAGTGGCCGATGCCGCGGTGGCGCTCGTAGTCGCGCCGGTTCCCGGCGACGGTGGCGACGTCGTCCGGGCCCTGGCGCACGGTCAGCGTGCCCGGAGGCGTCTTCTGGCCGGGCCGGAAGAGCGTCTGCACGCGCTGGTCGAAGTCGAACCCCAGGTACCACGCCTCGAGGTCCTCGAAGATGTGGGAGACGTGCATCGTCGTTCCGCCGGTGAAGTAGCCCTCCGGCCCGCCGTCGGAGTAGCCCAGCGTCTCGAGGTTCGCGATGCGGCCGGGGCCCAGGCCGGCCTTCTGCGTCGACGTGAACCCGAGGAAGAGCTCGGCCCGCTCGGGGATGAGCTGCGCGCCCGGCACGCCGGCCGCCACGGCCATCCGCCGGGGAAGGGCGGTCGCGCCGTCGAACCCGCCGCCGGCGAAGCCGCGCCGGATGCTGGTCGGGCGCCACAGGTCGAGGTCGGTCACGAGCGCGCGTGAGGCGTCGGCGATGCGATCGAGGCTGTCGGAGCGAAGCAGCAGCGCGGCGTCGTTCCGCTCGAGGACGGTGGCCTCCGGGTCGCTGGGGAAGCGGACGGCCTCGATCAGCGCACGCACGTCGCGGCCGGCAGCCTTCGACGCGCGCCGGTCCACCGGCAGGTGGGTGGCGGCCAGGTCGGGGACGACGCGGTCGAAGTAGGGGAGCCCCCAGGCCAGCGTGACGCCGACGCCCGCCGGTGTGGGTGCGTACCGCCGCTCCACCGCGGCGATCGCGTCTTCGAGCGCCGCCCGCGCCGTCCGCAGCTCGGCGCGGGTCTCGCCGGCCTTGAGCTCCAGGGTGACGACCTGCATGTGGAGCGGCGGGACGACCACCTCGACGCCGTTCGAGCGCACGATGCGAAGGCCGTCCAGCAGATGCTGTTCGCGGCGGGCCGCGGTCGCGGCGGCGGGTCGCGCGGAGCCGCCCGTCAGCCGGTCGACCAGCTCGTAGACCCCGCCGCCGGCGAGGGCGGCGGCCGCCGTGCCGGCGATGACCTGCCTTCGGGTCAGCGGCATGTCAGCCGGCCGGATCGAGCAGCACGAGCTCGCGCAGCATGCGCTTCAGGTCGCCCGCGACCTGCGGGTACGTGAGCGGCGCGGCGACGTGCTGGGAGACGGTATAGAGCGACCCGCGGTACTTCCAGGCATACAGGAGATGCCACTGGTCGGGGCCGCGGTTCACGGTGTAGAGGGTGGCGGTGATCCCGCCGGCCCGGAACGTCCCGGCCGGGTCGCTGAAGCAGGGCACCTTGGTGCGGACCGTCTCGCCGTTCGTGATCTCGACGTTGTCGCAGCGCGGGATCGACGTGCGGTGCAGGTAGCCGGCGAGATTGACGTGCACCTCTCCTGAGGCGTCCGACCAGATCAGGCTCACGAGGTAGGAGCCGTCGCGGTTCACCGTGACGGCGGTGCCGCCCTGGCCGGCGTAGGCCGCGCCGAGCTTGGGCGTGAGCGGCGAGGGCACCCAGCGCGGGCAGTAGACCGGCGATCCGACCCGGTCGGCGAGCCGCTGCCAGCCCGCGGCCCAATCGGCCGGGCACACCGGCTGCGACGCCGCCGGCGACGGGCCGCTTGCGCTCTGCGAGCCGCAGGCGGAGAACGGCACCAGGGCCGAGAGCAGGGTGAGGAGCGCGGCGGTTCGGCGCATCGCGACCCTCAGGGTACCCCGCCGCGCGGCAGCCGAGGGGCGCAGGGCGTCACGTTGTCAGCATCTGGAAAATCACCCTTCGGGGGGATATCGGCCCACGGGGGCGCTCGTACCTTGGAGCCAGATCGGCCGAGCCGTCCGCCAAACCCCCGGCGGCCAGAGGCTCGATCGGCGGGAAACGATCACTTGGACAGTCGTCCGCTGGGCGTGCTGCGGCATGCCGTGCGGGCGAGGCGCAGAGGAGACGGACATGAGCGGGATCAGATGGACAGAGCGGGGCGGCGGCATCGCCGGCCAGACCCTGCCCCTGGTGGTGGTCTTCATGATGAGCCTGCTCCTGGTGGCGGGCTTCACGATCGACATCGGCAACGCCTACCGGGTGAAGCAGTCGCTCCAGGCGTCGGCCGACGCGGCCTCGGCCGCCGGTGCCGGCAACCTGCCGAGCCCCGGCGCCGCGATCGCCGCGGCGAACTCGTTCGGCTCGCAGCCGGGCGGCAAGAACCAGATCCCGGGCTCCGGGCCGGTGTCGCTCTCGGCAGTTGCGAACTGTGCGACGGGGCCGAAGTTCTGCAACCCCGCGAACACCGTGCAGGTCACGGAGTCGGCCGACGTGCCGACGTATTTCCTGCACCTGATCGGAGTCGACAGCGTCAACGTCACGGTGCACTCCCAGGCCTGCTCCCCGTGCGGCGCGCTGCCGCTCGACATCGTGATGGTGCTCGACCGCACCGGGTCGATGGCCGGCCAGAAGCTGGTGAACGCCAAGCAGGGCGTGACGTCGTTCCTCGACGACCTCGACCCGGCGATCGACTACGCCGGACTGGTCGTGCTGCCGCCGGCGGCCAGCGTGGGCGCGAAGTGCAGCACCGCCCCGACGTCGAACTACAACCTGTCGAACGCCGCGTACCTGGTCGTGCCGCTCTCGAACGACTACGCCAGCTCGCAGGGAAACCTGGACAACAACTCGGATCTCATCTCGACGCTGAACTGCGTGCAGGCGGGCGGACAGACGGCGTACGCCAACGCGCTCGACGCGGCCCAGGCCGAGCTGAACGCGCACGGCCGCCCCGGCGTCCAGAAGGTCATCATCTTCCTCTCGGACGGCGCGGCGAACACGGGGCCGGGCTACCTGCCCGCGACCTCGCCGTATCGCACCCAGCCGTGCCACACGGCGATCCAGAGCGCCGGCACGTCGAAGGCGAACAAGGTGCTCGTCTACTCCATCGCCTACGACCTCGACGTCTCCGGCGCCGAGGCCTGCAAGGCCGATACCGGCGCGGCCGAGTCGCCTGCGATCCTGGCCAACCAGGCCATGCAGCAGATCGCCACGCCCGGCAACTACTTCTATCAGCCGCAGCCGACCCAGCTGGTGGGCGTCTTCGACGCCATCACCGCAGACCTGGCCAAGGGCACGAGCCGCATCAACGGCTAGGCCAGGTCCGTCCCAGGCCCCGTCCGACCCACCCGCCGGGTCGGGCGGGGCCGCGCCTGTTTCGCGGCGGGTGGTGGGCCTCGGCGGGACGGCGGCCACTCCGCGCTCGGTGGCCACTGGGCCACGCGGTGAGTGTCAATTGCCTTTCGTGACACTCTCGATACGCTCCGAACCGGTTCGTGCCGCGCGGCGAATAGGCCGCAAGCTCACGTCCCGTTCCCGGAGGTAGACACGATGCTCGCGAGGTGGACGCGCGGAGTCACGCGCGACGAATGGCTGCGACTGTCCGGATTCGGCGCAGCGGTGCTGGCGCTCCACGTCGCGGGGTGGGGGCTCTTCCTCTTCTACTCGGGCCACTACCGGCCGCTGGTGGGCCTGGGCCTGGCCGCCTACCTCTTCGGCCTGCGGCACGCCTTCGACGCCGACCACATCGCGGCCATCGACAACACGACGCGCAAGCTGCTCTCGGAGGGGAAGCGACCGGTCGGCGTCGGCTTCTTCTTCTCGCTCGGCCACTCCACGGTGGTCTTCACCCTGGCGACGGGGCTCGCGCTGGGCGCACGGACGGTGAACTCCAGCGTGCCGGCGCTGCACGAGTACGGGAGCACCATCGGCGCGTCGGTCTCGGGCACGTTCCTGTGGATCATCGGGATCCTGAACCTCGTCGTGCTCGTCGACATCCTGCGGATCTTCCGCGAGCTGAAGACCGGGACGTACGACGGCGAGCGGCTCGAGCGGCGCCTCCACGAGCGCGGGCTGATGGGCCGCTTCCTCGGCCGCTTCTTCCGCCTGATCGACACGAGCTGGAAGATGTACCCGCTCGGGATCCTGTTCGGCCTCGGCTTCGACACCGCGACCGAGGTCGGCCTGCTCGCGCTGGCGGCCGGCGTCGCCACCCACGCCGTGCCCATCCTCGCGATCCTGGCGCTGCCCGTCCTGTTCGCGGCCGGGATGAGCCTGATGGACACGCTCGACGGGGCGTTCATGAGCCAGGCCTACGGCTGGGCCTTCTCGAACCCGATCCGCAAGATCTACTACAACATCACCGTGACGACGCTCTCGGTGGTCGTCGCCCTCGCAATCGGCACGGTCGAGCTGCTCCAGGTGGTCTCGACGAAGCTCGCGCTCTCGGGCGGGGTGTGGGACGCCCTGAACGGGCTCGACTTCGAGACGCTCGGCTACGGCATCGTCGCGCTCTTCCTGCTCATGTGGGCCGGATCGGTGGCGATCTGGAAGCTGCGCCGGATCGAGGACCGCTGGGGCGCCATGGTGACCGCCAAGCTGCCGGTCGACAGGTAGCTCTACGCCACGTCGAGCACCGGCTCGCCGTGTGGCGCCGTCGCCGGCTCGTCCTGCTCCTCGACGTGGTGGCTGCGGATGAAGAGCGCCGCGACCACCGCGCCGACGACGGCGATCGCCGCCGAGAAGCGCAGGCTGTGCGAGAGCGAGTAGATGAAGACGTCGGCGGGCCCGTGGCCGGCAGCCGCGCGGCCGACCGCCAGGTGCTGGAAGAGCGCGGTGAGGGTCGCGACGCCGAAGACGCCGCCGATCATCCGCATCATCGAGAGCACGCCCGAGGCGGCGCCGGCCTTGGTGCGCTCGACCGAGCCCATCACGGCCGCCGTCATCGGCGACATCGTCATCCCCATCCCGACCCCGCCGACGAGGAACGCGGGGAGCAGCGTCAGATAGCCGCTCGCGTCGGTGATGCGCGACTCGAGCGCCAGCGAGAGCGCGACGAGCGCCATCCCGCCGGCCAGGAGCCAGCGGCTCCCGAACCGGTCGGACAGGCGGCCGGCGACCGGCGCCGTCAGGATGATCAGGACCGTCATCGGCAGGAAGCGAACGCCGGTCTCGAGCGGCGAGAGGCGCAGGATGTCCTGCATGTAGAGCGTGATGAAGAAGAAGGTGGCGAACATCGAGTAGGTGACCAGGAAGGCGACCAGGTTGCCCGACGAGAAGGTGCGGTTCTTGAAGAAGCCGAGGTCGACCATCGGATCGTCGCCGGCGATCTGGAGCCAGCCGAAGGCGACCAGGCCGGCGGCGCCGACGGCGAGCTCCGCGAGCGTGCGGGTCGACGTCCAGCCGACGTCGTTGCCCTGGACGAGCGCCAGCACGACGAGCCCCATCCCGAGCGACAGCGTCCCGATGCCGGCCCAGTCGATCCGGCGCACCGCCGACGGGTCGCGCGACTCGCGCACCGCGTAGAGGGTCACCGGCACCGCGATGAGGGCGACCGGGACGTTCAGGAAGAAGATCCACTCCCAGCCGGCCTTCTCGACGAGCAGGCCGCCGAGCACGGGCCCCATCCCGAGCGCCATGCCCGAGATGCCCGCCCAGAGGCCGAGCGCGCGGCCCCGCTCGCGCCCGTGGAAGGCGTCGGTCAGGATCGAGAGCGAGCCCGGCATCAGGAACGCCGCGCCGGCGCCCTGGGCGGCCCGCCAGAAGATCAGCTGCCCGATCGACTGCGAGAGCCCGGCGCCGATCGACGCGAGCGTGAAGGCGATGAGGCCGGCCAGGAACATGCGCTTGCGGCCGAACACGTCGCCCAGGCGGCCGCCCGTGACGAGCAGCACGGCGAAGCTCAGGGTGTAGGCGTTGACCGCCCACGAGAGGCCGGAGATCGAGGCGCCGAAGTCGGACTTGATCGCGGGCAGGGCGATGTTCACGACGGTGTTGTCGAGCATCACCATGAAGAGGGCGAAGCACATCGCCCCCAGCGTCCACCACTTGCGGTTGGCGTCGGTCAGAATCGGCATCAGCGTTCCCCTTCGTTCTCTCCGGCAGCCAGCACCCGGAGGAGCGACTCCCGCATCTGCTCGAGCTCCCGCGCGGGGAGCACCGTGAAGGCCTTGCCGAGGTGCTCGAAGAACGAGGGCAGGCGCTTGGCGAGCACCTCGCCGTCGTCGGTCAGCACGACCCACACGATCCGGCGGTCGTGCGAGTCGCGCTCGCGGTGCACGTGCCCCGCGAGCTCGAGCCGGTCGATGACGCCGGTCACCGTCGACGCGAGCATGTGGCAGTCGCGGCCCAGCTCGCGGGCGGACTGACGCCCGCCGGCGCGCTGGAGCGCCTGAAGCACGATGGCCTGGGGCACGGTGACGCCCTCAGCCTCCAGCAGCGGCCGCAGAGACCGCTTGGACTCGACGGCCAGGTCGCCCAGGAGGCTCCCGATCTCGGCCGCCAGCTCTCGCTTCGATGGAGTTCGTGCCGACATGATTCGCGTAAAAGCCTTTCGCGTACGAAACTTGTTATACGAAACATAGCGACGCGAAGCAGGTTTGTCCAATTCCGGCTCGGGGAACCTCAGCCGGACACATCGACCACCTGGAGGTATGTCTCTTGGAAGTCCTCGCACTCGGCACCGGCGTCGGCATCGTCGGGCTCATCGTCATCATCCTGATCGTCATCCTCATCCTCCGAATCCTGTAGGCGCGGCGCCCCGCCCGGACTGCGGCCATCGCGTCTGCTACCTTGGCTGCCGATGCAGGTCGAGGACCGCGAGGCGGCCACGCCGGGCGACGCGGCGACGAGCGCCGCTCACCGGCAGCACCACAACGTGACGTTTGCGCTGCTCGCCGTTGCGGCGGTGGCGTACGCGCTGCTCCAGTCGCTCGTCGCGCCGGCGCTGCTCACCATCCAGCACGACCTGCACACGACGACCGCCGGCGCCGCCTGGATCCTGACCGCGTACCTCCTGAGCGCGTCGGTGGTCACGCCCATCGCCGGCCGGCTGGGCGACATGTTCGGGAAGAAGCGCATGATGGTCGTCGTGCTCCTGGTGCTCGCCGGAGGGACGGTGCTCGCGGCGCTTGCGACCTCGATCGGCGTGATGATCACGGCCCGCGTGATCCAGGGGGCCGGCGGCGCCGTGTTCCCGCTGGCGTTCTCGATCATCCGCGACGAGTTCCCGCGAGAGCGGATCCCGCACGGCATCGCCCTGATCTCCGCGATCATGGGCATCGGCGGCGGCCTCGGGATCGTCCTCGCCGGGCCGATCGTCCAGCACCTGTCCTACCACTGGCTCTTCTGGTTCCCCCTGCTCGCGGTGCTCGCCGCGACGGCCGGCATCGTGGCCTACGTGCCGGAGTCGCCGATCCGCACCCCGGGACGGATCGACCCGCTGGGCGCCGTCCTGCTCGCCGGCTGGCTCGTGGCGTTCCTCGTGCCGATCAGCGAGGGGCCGACCTGGGGCTGGCTTTCGGGCCGGACGCTCGGGCTCTTCGCCGTCGCGGCCGCGGTCTTCCCGCTGTGGATCTGGGCCGAGTCGCGCAGCGCCGCGCCGCTCGTCGACATGCGCATGATGCGCCTGCGGCCCGTGTGGACGACGAACCTGGCCGCGCTCGTGATCGGCTTCGGGATGTTCGCGTCGTTCGTGCTCGTCCCGCAGTTCGTCGAGCTGCCGGAGTCGACCGGCTTCGGGTTCGGCGCGTCGGTGACCGAGGCGGGCCTCTTCATGGTGCCCGCGACCCTCGGCATGCTGCTCGTCGGCCCTGTTTCGGGCCGGCTCTCGACGACGGTCGGGTCGAAGGTGCCGCTCGTCCTGGGCGCGCTGGTCTCGTGCCTCGCGTTCCTGCTGCTCGCCGCCGCCCACAGCTCGAGCTGGGAGATCTACCTGGCGATGCTCGCGATGGGCGTCGGGATCGGTTTCGCGTTCGGGTCCATGGCGAACCTCATCATCGAGTCGGTACCGGCCCACCAGACCGGCGTGGCAACGGGGATGAACACCATCGTCCGGAGCATCGGCGGCGCCGTCGGGAGCCAGGTCTCGGCCGGGATCGTCACCGCCACGGTGGCGTCCGACGGCCTGCCGACGGAGCGCGGCTTCACGCTCGCGTTCGTCGCCGCCGCCGCCGCGCTCGCCGTCGGCGTCTTGGTGGCCCTGCGCGTGCCGGCCCCGGCGGCCGCCGTCGCCGACGAGGGGATCGCCGAGGCGGCGTGAGCGCGTCCGCGGCGCCGGTCGACCGACCCGGGCCGCCTGACGGGGTCCAGCCCGAGCGCGTGCGGGTGATCTTCGCAGCGCTCGTCCTCGTCCTCCTGCTCGCGTCGCTCGACCAGACGATCGTCTCGACCGCGCTCCCGACGATCGTCGGCGACCTCGGCGGCATCGAGCACCTGTCGTGGGTCGTGACGGCGTATCTGCTCGCGGCGACGATCGCCGGGCCGCTCTACGGGAAGCTCGGCGACCTGTACGGCCGCAAGGTCGTCCTCCAGGCGGCCATCGTGCTGTTCCTGGCCGGCTCGGCCCTGTGCGGCACCAGCCAGGACATGACCGAGCTGATCGCGTTTCGCGCCCTCCAGGGGCTCGGCGGCGGTGGGCTCATGGTCACGACGATCGCGGTGGTGGGCGACATCATCCCGCCGCGCGACCGCGGCCGCTACCAGGGGTTCTTCGGAGCGGTGTTCGGCGTCTCGACGGTCGTCGGGCCGCTGCTCGGCGGGTTCTTCGTCGACAACCTCTCGTGGCGGTGGATCTTCTACGTGAACCTCCCGATCGGCGTCGCCGCGTTCGTCGTGATCGGCGCGGTGTTCCACGCGCGCCAGACCGAGGGCCGGCCGAGCATCGACTACCTCGGGGCGGTCGTGCTGGCGGGTGCGCTGACGTCGATCGTCCTTTTCACCAGCCTCGGTGGGACGACCTACGGCTGGGGCTCGGCCCCGATCCTGGCGATGATGGCGGCCGGCGCCGTGCTGCTCGTGCTCTTCCCGCTCATCGAGGCGCGGGCGGCCGAGCCGATCCTCCCGCTCGAGCTCTTCCGGAACCGCACATTCGCGCTGACGAGCGCGATCGGGTTCATCGTCGGCCTGGCGCTCTTCGGCTCGATCACCTACCTGCCGCTCTATCTCCAGATCGTGAAGGGCGGCAGCCCGACCGAGTCGGGCCTCCAGCTGACCCCGCTCATGGCCGGGCTGCTCGTCACGTCGATCCTGAGCGGGACGGTGATCTCGCGCACGGGCCGCTACAAGCCGTTCCCGATCGCGGGCACGGCGATCATGACGGTCGCGGTGCTCCTCCTGTCCCGGCTGGGCGTCGGCTCGCCCACGTGGGTCGCGTCGGCGTACATGGTGCTCCTGGGCCTGGGGCTCGGGATGGTGATGCAGGTGCTCGTGCTGGCGGTGCAGAACGCGGTCGACTACCGCGTCCTGGGCGTCGCGACGGCCGGGTCGACGCTCTTTCGCCAGGTCGGCGGCTCGATTGGCGTCGCGGGCTTCGGGGCGATCTTCGCGAACCGGCTCGGCGACGAGCTCGCCGCCCGCATCCCCGCGAGCGCACACGTCCCCACGGTCGCCAACCCGGCGGTGATCCGCGCCCTCCCGGCGCCGCTTCACTCGGCCTTCGTCGAGGCGTTCTCGGTCTCGCTTCAGCCGGTGTTCCTGGCCGCCGCCGGGATCTCGCTGGCCGCGTTCGTGCTGACCTGGTGGCTGCCCGAGGTGCCGCTCCGGGGGCCGGCCGCGGCCCAGGGGATCGGCGAGAGCTTCGCCTCGCCGCGGCAGCCCGACTCGGATCGCGAGCTCGAGCGGATCGCGACCCGGCTCATGGAGGGGGAGGAGCGGACGCGGGCGTACCAGGCGACCATCGCCCGCGCCGGCATCCGCATCGAGCCGGGCGAGAGCTGGGTGCTGGGGCGCATCGGCGAGCGGGGCACCACGAGCGTCGGGCGGCTGGCCGACGAGCTGCACGTGGACGCCGCCCGCCTCTCCCCACGGGTCGCGGCGCTGGCCGCGCGCGGCTTCGTGCGCGACGGCGAGAGCGTCGCGCTGACACCGGCCGGCGAGGAGACGCTCGACCGGCTGGTCGACGCCCGCCGCGTCCAGCTGCGATCGCTCCTCGGAGACTGGTCGCCGGGGGCCGACGACGGCCTCGACGCGGCGCTCGACCGGCTGGCGCGCGCCATGGTCGCCGACATCCCGGCCGACGACTGACACTCGGCTCCACCGGTTGGCACGACCCGCAGATGGGCATGGGAACCGGGATGCCCACATACGCCGTGAACGACGCCGGGGTCGAGCACGCCAAGCGGCTGATCGATGCACGCCGGTACGTGCTCTCGAGCGAGTGGGGGCGCGCACAGCCCAGCGCCTCCGACGAGACGGCGTATCTCGACCGGCACACGTGGCCCGAGTACGCGGCCTGGTTCCTCGGGCTCACCGAGGGCGCGGGGGACGAGACCAAGGCCCGCTATGCGTTCGTCCACGGCGACTTCCGCCGCGTCCACCGGATGGGGGTCATCGCCTGCCTCTACCGCGCGGCCGAGTGGCGCCACAAGGCGGTCGAGCGGGCCGCCTACGACCTGCTCCAGTATCTCGACGACGCGACGGCGTCGAGAGGTGAGCGATGACGGCGAACGGCCGGGCCCGCCTCGATCGCGCCGAGCGGAACGAGCAGGCGTTCAAGAGCTACAACGAGCGCCGGGCCGCCGCGGAGGAGGCGGGCGACGTGCCGCCCGACGAGCCGGTGCCGTTCGCCTGCGAGTGCGACGACCCGGCCTGCGGCAGGGCGATCGAGATCGCGGTCGCCGAGTACGAGCGCGCCGTCGCTCCCGTGGATCGGTTCGTGGTGGTCCCCGGACATGAGGATCCGGCCGTCGAGGTCGTGGTGGAGCGCAGCGACCGCTACTTCATCGTTTCGAAGCCGGACCTCGCCCGCCGGGCCGGCTGACTGCGCGGCTCAGACGAGCGGCGGGCAGCGGCCGAGCGAGGGCCGCCAGCCCGAGGCGCGGCAGCCGGAACCCGCGCTCGAGCGTGCCGAGAAGCGAGTACGTCGTTGCCGGCAGGCTCAGCCGGTGGCGACGCGGGGTGTGCCGCGAGATGATGAAGAGCGGGATGCGGCCGCCGTTGATGTGGGGCAGGCAGCATCCGGAGCGGTCGTTGTGGCCCTCGTCCCAGGTGATGAGGATCGTCCCGCCGTGGCGATACGCGTGCGAGCGCATGACCATGGTGACCCAGTGGCGCAGCCACCGGTCGCCGGCCCGGATCGAGCCGTCGTGCATGTTGTTCGCGTTCGTCGGGACGACGAAGCTGAGCGCCGGCGGGCGGCGCAGGCTGCGGTGGAGCGCGTGCAGGCGCTCGATGTGGCGCCGCTGGCGGGGGCTCGATGTGACGCTTCGGAAGTAGACGAACGGGTTGTGGTGGCGCACGTAGTTGCCGCGGTTCCCGCCGATGTAGCCGCGCCGGGGGAGCCCCTCGAAGAAGCCGCGCCATTCGAGCCCGCGAGCCGACAGCTGCGAGGCGATCGTGGGGCCGCCGAATCCGCCCCTGCAGTGGTCGTTGCCGCAGCCGTGCGTCGATCCGGAGATCATCGCCAGGTAGTTCGGCAGGCTGGGATGGCCGACGGCGTAGAAGCGCGTCGCCACCCGGTGGCGGCGTGCCATCCGGTTCAGGAACGGCGCCCGCCGGTTCCCGAGGATCTGGCCGAGGCTGTGGTTCTCCATGACGAAGACCCACACGTGGTGCAGCCGGTGCGTGCGGGCCCCGGCGGAGGCCGGCGTGGAGAGCGCGGTGAGCGCCGCGAGGCACGTGACGACCGTCGCGATGAGGCGGGGGCTCCGGCGCACCCCGGCACGCTTGCAGCGCGAGATGTGCCCCGCCTGAGAATTTCGTGATGAGCGGGTAAGGAGCGGAGCGAATCAGAACTCGCGCTGCGCGCGTTCCGGCGGTGGGGTGGCCATATGGGCGGCGGCCTTGGCAGCGCGGGGGACTCGTGAGAGGATTCGCGGCGGGTGAGAGGAGCGGTCGATGGGCGCTGATCCCCAGGGCGTCGCAGAGGTGGATGAACAGGCGGGGTCCGGCCCGGCGTGGGCGGAGCTCGTCGAGGCCGTGCCGGCCGCGTTCTACGTCGATCGCACCGACGGGACATCCGTCTGGGTGAGCTCGCACATCGAGTCGATTGTCGGGCTCACGACGGCGGAGTGGGCGAGCGGCTACGAGCCGTGGCTGGAACGGATTCATCCCGAGGATCGCGACCGCGTCGTGGCATCGAACCGCCGCTTCCTGAGGAGCGACGGGTCTCCCGAGAGCGACGAGTACCGGATCGTCCTGCCCGACGGCCGGGTGCGCTGGATCCACGACCGCGCCCTGCTCCTCGCCGACGCGGACACCGGCGAGCCGCTGGTGCACGGCGTCCTCGTGGACGTGACCGAGGAACGCACGTCGATCGAGGTCGCCGAGCGCGTGGGCTCGCTCTTCCGGACGCTCATCGAGCACGCGCGGGAGGCGGTGACCATCGTCGACGAGCGCGGCGTCGTCCTCTACCAGAACCCGTCGATGGGGCGGGTGGTGGGGCGCCCGGCAAAGTGGCTCGCGGGCAAGACGCCGCTCGACCTGATGCCGCCCGACGACGCCGCCCGCGGGCGCGAGATCCTGGGGCGGCTCCGGGGAAAGCCCGGCGCGCAGCTCCCGGGCGAGTTCCGGCTGAAGCACCGGGACGGATCGTGGCGGATCGTGGAGGGTGTCGCGACGAACCTGCTGCACGACCCGGCGGTCGGCGGGATCATCCTGAACTACCGCGACGTCACCGACGAGCGCGAGCAGGAGCGGCGGCTGCGCGACGTCGAGCAGCGGCGGCAGGGGCTGCTCGAGGAGATCATCAACATGGAGGCCCGGCAGCGGTCGCGGATCGCAGGCGAGCTGCACGACGACACGATCCAGGTGATGACCGCGGCCCTCATGGAGCTCGACCGCATCGAGCGCCACCTGCGCTCCGGCGACGTCGACGCCGCGCGGTCGGCGATCGCAAGCGCCCGCGACGCCCTCACCAAGGCCACGGATCGCACCCGCCGCCTCACGTTCGAGCTTCGCCCGCAGCTCCTGGAGGCGGCCGGTCTCGGCCCCGCCGTCCGCGATCTCGCCAACGCGCTCAACCGCGACACGGGTGTGACCGTCAAGGTGCGGACGCGCATCAGCCGCTACCCGGTCGACATCGAGACGCTCGTCTACCGCACGATCCGGGAGCTCCTGATCAACGTCCGAAAGCACGCCCGGGCCCGGAACGTCTCGATCACCATCGTCGAGCGCCGGCGCGTGCTGCACGTCCGCATCCGCGATGACGGCCGCGGGTTCCGGACGGCGTCCCGGCCACGCGCCTCGACGCACTTCGGCATCGAGACCGCCGGCGAGCGCGTCCGAGCGATGACCGGGACGTTCGACGTCGCCTCGGTCGTCGGCGAGGGGACCACGGTCGAGTTCCAGCTCCCGCTGCCCGAGGGCGCCTCCCGGCCCCGCAACCGCGAGATCGTGAGCGCTGTCCCTACGAACCCGCGGCGCGGATGAAGGCGAGTACCAGGCGAGCCGGCACGGGCCGGTCGACGATGAGCCAGCCGTGGCCGAACGCGGCC
>CAWDUU010000002.1:0-252373 GCA_963805545.1 uncultured Actinomycetes bacterium | reverse complement strand
CTTCGGCAGCTTGCCCCACGGCCGATGCCGGCGGGTCAGGCCGCGGACACGGAGGGCGTCGTGCGGTTCCTGTACCCCCAGATGGGATGGGACGACTACGTCTCACTGGCGTTCGACGAGATCCGGCTGTATGGAGCCGGGAGCCTGCAGATCCATCGACGAGTTCGCAGCGCGCTCGAGGAACTGCTCACGATCACGATCCCGGAACGTCAGCCCGCGCTCCGCGACCAGCTCCGGGCACTCGCAGCGGCGGCCGACCGCCGTTTCCCGACTCCCGCGATCGGATCGCCACTGAACACGCGGACAATCAAGGCATCGGATCCTGATCAGGCGGCGCGGGCGCCGGGCGCATCCGCTCCGTGTGTTGCGAAAACGGATCAGCGTGGGACAGCGATGCCAACGGCATCGTCGGTGCGAGTCCTCACGCTGACTCGGAGCCGTGGCGCGCCGCTGGCCGCGGCCTACCGGTTCGGATCGCTAGTGCGGTCGGGTGGCAGCGAGACGGCAAGCGCTGCGAACCCGAGGAGATCGACCGCCAGGAAGACGAGCGATCCCGCCACGAAGGCGGCGACGTGGCGGGGGGTGTCGAGCCGGGCCTGGAGGCGTCCGAGCTCGACCAGCGCGAAGCAGGCAGCGCCGAGCGCGAGTAGGTAGAAGCTGGCCAGCCAGACCCTGGTCGGTATGCGCAAGCCTGGCACGGTGCCCCGCCAGGTGGGGTGGCCATGGTTGCGAACCAGGATGGCCGCGGCGATGCCGAACCAGCACAACGCGATCGCAACGCCACCGATCGCGTCGCTGGGACGGTGCCAGCCGGCGAACAACACTGCAACCCCGACCACGCCCGTCAGTGCAATGGCAACCCCGGTGGCGCGCAGGCGCCAGCCGGCCGGGGCCGACGACAGCGGCGCATCCCAACGCCGCTGCCGCGGCGACATGCCCGCTCGGATAGCTACGAGCGGTCGCCACGGCATCTGCCCCCAACAACACCGGCCGCGCCAACAACAGCGACTTCAGCACCGCTGCCGACACCAGTGTCAGGACAACCGCGAGGCCGGTCGCAAACGCCGGACCCAGGCGCCCCCGAAAGACGCCGACACAGGACACCGCTCCGGCCAGCAGCGCCACCGTGCCCGCGGTGACCTGATCGAGTATCGCACTGGCCCCACCCTGTAGGCCGGTGGCGCCGGCGCCACGGCCCAGCAGTACGTCACGCTCAAACTGCTGCCCGAATGCCGAGCGCTGCGCCACCAGGTAGACGCCGGCAAACACCATCAGAGACACCGTCAGAGCGCCAGCAGTCGCCGGACCGACTGCGCCGCATCCACCTCCTGATCGCGCGGAAGATCGAACCACAAGCCGCCCAGCACCGCCGCCGCCAACGCCAGCGTCACGTCCGCGACAACCGAGACGCCGCCGCCCGTCGAGGAGTCGATCATCGTTGCCACAATCAGGCTGACGAAGCCCGTGGTCGAAACAGCGGCAATCGTCCCCGGCCGCCTCACCGCATCGCGGATCACCCACCGCCGCCACCGCTCTCCCTCCGGCCCAGCCGACCGGTCCGCTCGGCGCCCAGCGAGAAAGCCCACACCGCGATCCTTCCACTCGACGTGCAACCGCGCAAACTCCGTCCGCACGCGCTCTCACGACGACGGTTCCCACACACTGGATCCGACGCGTGGCACCTGCCGCTGATCGGACGGTTCGAGGGACGTTCGGAGTCAGTCGCATCGGTCTCTTCGCCGTCAACCGTACGGATCCCTCGCCCTCGAGCGTCACCGCAGCTATGACCCCCCGCTACCTCCTGCGGCGGCACCACCAACACCTGAGCTGGTCGCGCCGAACCGATAGTCGAGGTGCAGCCTGATATCCCTGGGAATGGATTGAGCGGTGCTGCCGGTCGTCCGTCACCGCACCGTCCAAACGGCGTCCAACCGGCCAGAAATGGGCCCCCAATCCACGACTGAACGAGGTACACGTCAAGGCCAGAGATCGCACTACCACGCGGCTCCCGGGCGCCGTAGGCTCTGCGGGATTGTGGCCGAGGACACGAGATCCGTCAGGTCGCACGTGCTGCCGGCGCACCCGCCGACGGGCCGCGTACCGCCTGCGTCGTTCAGGTCGTAGACTCGGCGGGTGACGATCTGCGCCTGAGTGCTCGCGCAGTCGGACGCCCGACCAAGCCACGCTTCTTTTAGGAGGACGCCACATGAGCAGCCACACGACTCCGGACTCGATCTTCGTGCAGGGTCACCCCGAGTGGGAAAGCCGACGCCTGGGCTGGAATCTGGCGGCCGACCAGCGGCCGACCGCGATCGCCGAGCCCACGACCCTTGATGACGTGATTGCCGCGGTTGCCTACGCGCGGGCGGAGGGTCTCCGTGTCGCTCCGCAGGCCCGCGGGCACGGCTCCTACGCATTGGCGGCCGGCGACGGCACGCTGCTGATCAAGCTCGGCAAGATGCGCGCCGTCGAGGTCGACGTCGCCGGTGCCACTGCCCGGGTCGAGGGCGGCGCGCAGTGGGGTGACGTGACCGCCGCCACCACGCCGCACGGCCTGGTGCCGCTGGCCGGCTCGTCCGCCGACGTGGGCGTCGCTGGGTATGTCAGCGGCGGCGGGCTCAGCTGGATGGCCCGCAGGCATGGCTTGGCGTGTAACAGCGTGCGCGCAGTCGAGTTCGTCAACGCCGGTGGCGAACTGGTGCGGACAGACGCGACCACAACGCCGACCTCTTCTGGGCGGTCCGCGGTGGGGGAGGCGCGTTCGGCGTGATCACCGCGATCGAGCTGGAGCTGTATCCGGTCACCGAGCTCTACGCCGGTGCCATGCTGTGGCCGATCGAGCGCGACACCGAGGTGCTGACCGCCTGGCGCTCCTGGGTCGACACCGTGCCTGATGAGGTCACCTCGCTGGGCCGTCTGCTTCACCTGCCACCGATCCCCGATATCCCCGAACCGTTCCGGGGCCGCGACTTCGTGGGGGTCGAGGCGGCCTGCCTGCTCGACGCCGAGGCGGGCGAAGATCTGGTCGCTGCCGCTGCGTGCGCTGGGGCCGGAGATCGACAGCTTCGGCATGATGCCAGCCGTGAACCTGCAGGAGATACACATGGACCCGCGCGGACCAGTGCCGGCGATCAGCGAAGGCATGGTGCTCACCGACGTGACCTCCGAGACGATCCATGCGGTGGTGCGCACGGCAGGTGCCGGCGCCGGGAAGGCTGTGCTGTCACTCGAGATCCGCCAGCTGGGCGGGGCAATTGGACGCGGCAGAACAGGACAATGGTGCGCTCGCCTCCCTCGACGATGGGTTTATCGTGTTCAGCGTGGGGATCGCGCCGGTGCCGCCCGCGGCGGCTGCCGTGCAGGCCGGGCTGGATGCGATCTCCACCGCGCTGGAGCCGTGGGGGGGCGAGCGGCAGGTGCTGGGGTGGCGCGAATCGAGAGACGGCGCCCGCCAGCCTGTTCGGTCCCTCGCTTGCGCGGCTGCAGCAGATCAAGGCCGATGTCGATCCTGACAACATGCTCCAATCCAACCACCCGTTAGTGTGAACAGCTGTGCCTAGAGGCCGTTCATGAACATGGGTAGCGCCGGTTCGTAAGTGAGCGATGTGCCCGCGGGTCAGGGTCGGCACACCATGAAGCGTGGGCGAATCTTGACTCCGGATCGCCGGTTGCGTGTGTTTGTCTCGTCGACCCTGCGCGAACTTGCGCTCGAGCGGGTGGCGGTACGCGACGCGATCTCGTCGTTGCACCTCGCGCCGATCTTGTTCGAGCTAGGCGCGCGCCCCTATGCTCCGCGGGACTTGTACGCGGCGTATGTCGCTCAGTGCGATGTGTTCGTCGGGGTGTATTGGGAGAGTTATGGCTGGCTTGCCCCGGGAGTGGAGGTCTCGGGGCTCGAGGATGAGTTCGACCTTGCGCAAGGCAAGCCGATGCTGCTCTATATCAAGGAGCCGGCTCCGGATCGTGAGGAGCGTCTGCGCTCATTGATCGGTCGGATCGAGGAGGTGGCTTGGCGCTGCATATGGACGTTCTCGTCGCCAGCCGAGCTCGGGGAATTTGTGACGGATGACCTCGCGGTCCTGTTGACTCAGCGGTTCCATGCGAACGTTGGCGAACCGCAGGAGCGATCGAGGTTGCCAGCGCGCACGACCTCGTTTGTTGGGCGTGACGACGAGTTGGCAGAGCTCGTGCGGTTGATGGAGCGCAGTGACCTGCGACTGGTGACCTTGACTGGGCCCGGTGGCATCGGGAAGACGCAGCTGGCCGTGGAGGCGGCGCGGCGGCGGGCTTCCGGCTTCCGCGACGGGGCCGCCTTCGTGCCGCTTGACCGTCTCACCGACGTTGAACTCGTGCCGGCAGCGATCGCGGACGCCGTCGGGCTTTCCTTGCCCGGGCCGGATCCGGAGTCTGGGCTCGTGCGCTGGTGTCGTGAGCGAGGCATGCTGCTCGTCCTTGACAACTTCGAACACCTGCTGGGCGCAGCCCCTTTGGTCACGCGGCTGCTCGAGGCCTCGGGCGATCTCGAGGTGCTCGCCACGAGCCGTGAGCCCCTGCGCCTGCAGGGAGAGCATGAGTATGGCGTCCCTCCACTCGCGGACGCACCGGCGCTCTTCATGGAGCGGGTCGGCGCCGTACGGCCCGGTGTGGCATGGGACGAGGCGAACGTGCGTGCCGCCCGCGAGATCTGTCGTCGGGTGGACGGTCTGCCACTGGCGGTCGAACTCGTCGCGGCGAGTGCGCGCATGTTGTCGCCTGTTGCTCTCCTGGAGCAGCTGGGATCCTCCCTCGACGGATCGTCGACGGGTCGACGGGACGCGCCGGCACGCCAGCACACAGTCCGTGCCACGATCGACTGGAGCTACGACCTGTTGGACGAGCCCGAGCGCGACCTCTTTGAGCGGCTGGGAGCGTTCGGCGGTTCGTTTACCATCGAAGCGGCCGGGTCGGTCGACGGTCGCGAGGGACTCGCCGTGCTCGCCTCGCTTTCGGCGCTCGTCGAGAAGAGCCTGGTCGCACACGGGCCCGCCGAGTCGGAAACCCGCTTTCACATGCTCCAGGTTGTCGCCGAATACGCAACAGAGCGTCTTTCTGATCGAGCGGATGCAGATCACATCCGCTCGATGCACGCTGGGTATTACGCGGACCTCGCGAGAGCCGCGTCTGCCGGTCTGAGGGGACGCGAACAGCGAAGCTGGAGCGAGGTGCTCGACGCGGAAGCCGAGAACATCCGGCGCGCCGTCGCCCACCTGACCGAGGTCGGACTCCCCGATGCGGCCGCCGAGGCTCTCTGGTCGATGTGGCCGTACTGGATCACCGGGCGCTACCTGGAGGGGCGCAGAATCATCGGCGACTTGCTGCGGTCCTCGGGCGAGCTCTCGGAGCGGTCTCGTGCCCGCCTTCGGAGCGTCGACGGGGTGCTGGCGGCGGTGCTTTCGGACGTGTCCGCAGCGCGGTCTGAGCTTGAACAGGCCCTCGAGTGGCTCGATGCGAACGACGACGACGAGGGGAGAGCGGTCGCGCTTGCGGGGCTCGGGATCGCCACGGCACCGATCAATGCAGACCGCGCCCGGACCTTCATGCTGGACAGCGCGCCGTTATTCGCGAGTCTGGGAGACGCGTGGGAAGAGGCCATTGTGCTCTGCTTACTCGGATGGCTCGACGTAGGCCGGGGCGACTTCACTCGCGGCGACCTCTTCGAGCGCGCCTACTTGCTCGCGCGCCAAGTGGACGACGAGGTCGCGACGGCGCACGCCGCGACGGACCTCGCAGAACTGCACCTCGCTCGCGGAAGCGTCAACGAGGCGCGCGAGATGCTCGATGTCGCATTCACCGCGCACGAAGCCGTACGGCTCTATGACGGCCTTTCATACGGACTCGAGGCGGCCGCCGGACTCGCATCCAGGCTGGATCGCGCCGAGGAAGCCGCCCGATTGCTCGGAGCAGCTGACGGGTTACGTGACGAGGTGGCTGTCCCCATCTGGGGTCCCCGTCTCACCCGCTTTCAAGACCTCGTGAATGCGGCGCGAACCGCGCTGGGCGACGAACTCTTCGGGGTGAGATGGGAAGAGGGCCGCGCACTAGGCTTCGACTCGGCCCTCGAGCAGGCGCGCCGCACGCTTTCGCTCCGCTGAGATGGGCATCTCACTAGAGCGCAGCGGTTCGAATCCGCGTGGCTCCACCTTTTGGCTCAACCAAGCCGCTCCTGAAGACCCCAAACCGATTCGGGCCTACACCGATCGGCGAGTGTTTTCAGGCACGCAGAACCGGACACGGGTGGACGGCGCCGATCCGTCAGGTGAGGCGCGTGCTTCCCTGGGTGCGGTCGTGGCCACAAGCGCCTCGTTCTGGAGGTCAGCAAACTGCCAAGGTGCGGCTACCCCTTTTGCGTCAGCAACGGGATGACCTCCACGCTTATGTCAACCCGATCTGGTTCTCCGCGCCGAATCCAGCCCGGGCATGGCGTCGTCGCGGCGCCGCCGGCGCCGCGATGCGAAGCGGCGGGCGCAGCCAGCGCGGATAGTCGGTGCGCCAGTCGACGCCCCCCGGATCGGCAACCGGGACGACGAGCAGCTCCTCGCGGTCCCGGCTGGCCTCGACGAGCACCTCGCCGGTGGGCGCGATCGACCGGCTCGCGCCGACGAACGTGAGGCCCTCGCCCTGCCCGACCATGTTCGCGTAGAGGTGCGGGCGGCGATTCTCGTGCGCGCGGGCCCGCGAGCCGATCTCGTGATCGAGGTAGAACGGGTCCATGTTGGCCGAACACGTCACGAGGAGCTCGGCCCCGGCCAGCATCGCCTGCCGGGCCGGCTCGGGGAACTCGATGTCGAAGCAGATCAGCGGCGCCACCCGAGCGCCCGCCAGCTCGACGATCAGGAGCTCCTCTCCGTCGGCGAAGCCGGCGGCGCGCTCGGACTCGAAGAGATAGGTCTTGCGGTAGACGCCGGCGAGCGAGCCGTTCTCGTCGATGCAGGCGGCGGAGTTGTAGAACCGGCCGTCCGCCTCCTCGGCGAACCCGATCACGACCGCGGTCTCGGCCTCCGCCGCCGCCTCGGCGACGGTGCGCAGCTCGGGCCCGTCCGGATGCCGGGAAACGCCCGCGAGGTCCCGGTAGGTGTAGCCGCTCAGGTACAGCTCGGGGAACACCGCGATCCCGACCTGAGGATGGGCCCGGATCGCGGCGACGGCCCGGTCGACGTTCCCGGGCACGTCGCCGATCCGGCACGACATCTGCGCAAGCAGCGCCTCCATGTCCGATCTCCTTTATCCGGTCGTCAGCTGGTAGCTCTTGATCCGCCCGCCCTCGAGCTCGATAAGGGCACCCCGCAGGACGCCCTCGCTGTACTCGCTGCCCGGGTTGATGCAGAGCGTCCGGCCGAGCTGGAACGTGCCCCGCGACTCGTGCAGGTGCCCGTGCAGCCCGAGGAGCGGCTGATGGCGCTCGATCGCCTCCCGGCAGGCGGTGCTCCCGACCGGCTGCATCTCGACGCCGCCGGCCCCGGTCTGCATCCGCATGTCCTCCGAGAGCCGGGGGCCCTGGTCGATGCCCGTCCCGTAGGGCGGGCAGTGGAAGTTGAAGATCGCCGTCTCGGGCGAGCGGACCTGCGACGCGACACTCTCGAGCCGCCGCCCCAGGTCGTCCTCGTCGGTGTCGCGCGGGCAGTTCCAGGGTGTGCGGTTGGCGTAGCCGCAGCTCGCCACCTCGGTGCCGCCGGGCAGCTCGACGACCCGCCCCTCGAGGAACTGCACATACGGATTCGAGATGAGGGCCTCGTCGATCTCGGGCGGGTCGTCGTTCCCGGCGTTCACGAAGCAGGGGATGCCGGCGGGCGCGAGCCGCTCCTCGGCGAGCGCCGCCCAGCGCACCACCCGCTCCACGATCAGGCGGCTGAAGAGCTCGCCCCGAGCGCCGGCATCGTCCGCCAGGGCGGCCGCCTCGTCGGGATCGCACCGGTGCGGGTAGTAGCCCAGGTTCGCGATCTTCTTCTCGAGCGCGTCGGCCTCGTCACCGGCCGCGACGCTGACGTCGCGGCCGATGAACCGGGCCGTGAACCCGCCGTTCTGCCGCCGCATCGGCACGATCGCCTTCCCGGTGATGTCCCCGCCGAGGAGGAGCGCATCGGCCGAGTAGAAGCGGCCCGCGTTCACGAACTTCGTAAAGCAGCGGTCGGAGCCGTGAACGTCGGTCACGTAGAACAGGCGCACCGGCTACTCCGGGGGGATCTCCTTGAAGGCCAGGTCGAGGTCGACGCCCTCCTGGCGCCGCACCGCCTTCGACGCGAAGTAGATCAACACGCCGGAGAGGTAGATGGCGACCACGAACAGCACCGCCTTCCCACCCGTCGGGCCGCTGAACCCCGGCGTCTTGAACGACCCCCACAGGATCAGGCTGAAGAGGCCCAGGTTCCCGATGCCGAGCAGCGTGAGGATCGGGACGCCGAAGATGCTCCGCCGGACTTCGACGGGCGCGTCGGCGAAGATCTCGGGCCTCCGGTAGGGCATCAATATCGCCGCCCAACTCGCCATCCAGAAGGCGACCGAGAAGATCACGATGTAGTTCGAGACCTGGTTGAAGAACGTCGTGAAGACGTAGATCGCGAGCAGCACCTCGGCCACTGCGACCACGATCAGGGTCGCGACCCACGGAGCGTGGGTGCGCGGCTCGACCTTGGTGACGGCGGCCGGGATGATGCGGTCGAACGACCACGCGAACAGGTTGCGCGTGCAGATCATCGCGATGACGAAGAGCAGGACCGCGTTCCAGAGGATGAAGCTGATCCCCATGAGCACGTTCAGCACGGTCGAGTCGGTCATGATGCCGGCGAAGAAGTTCATCACCGGCGAGACCGGGATCCCCGAGCCCTTGGTGGTGTTGCCGTCGAGATAGACGACGCTGTTCGTGAAGTCCTTGCCGACGACGTCGTAGTAGCGCCAGAAGCACACCATGTAGAAGAGGAACGCGAACCCCAGCGTCGCGAGCAGCATGCGCGGCTGCGTCCGCGACGGCTCGCGCACCTCGCCGCCGATGTAGGCGGAGTAGGTGAACCCGATATAGATCCAGTACCCCAGCGGCAGCGCGAGCAGGGCGCCGTAGAAGGTGGCGCTCCCGACCGAGAGCCCGGCGTGATGGGCCGAGTTGATGATGCCCTGGTAGGTCTGGCCGTCGGCGTGCTTGGCCATGAACTGGTTGAAGCTTGACACGAACTCGCTGTGCGAGGTCGTGAACAGCACGATCAGCGTCACGAACGATCCGATCATGGCCAGCACGAACGACGCGGCGAAGAGGTTCCTGATCCACCGCGGCGGGAGCATGAGGACGATCGCGACGAGGGCGAGGATCGCCGTCGCGATCAGGAACGTGGGCCACTCCTCGGTCGTGGTCTCGCTCCACGAGATCAGCGTGCTCGAGTCGAGCACGTTGCCCAGCGTCGCAAACGCGATCGAGACGCCGAAGTTGACGGTGAACGAGGCGTACAGGCCGAGTCCGAGGAACTGCGACCACGTGAAGCCCCAGTTCGCCGTGAACCCGAACCAGGGCGAGACGATCCGCGACAGATAGACGTAGTCGCCGCCGGCGCGCGGGAAGATGCCGGCCAGGTAGCCGTACATCGCCGCGTTGAAGATCGTGAGGACCGTCCCGATCGTGACGATGAGCAGGACGTTCTGCTCGGGCCACAGGCCGGCAACGAAGGTCGGGACGACGGCCAGGACGAGGCCGAGCGCATACCCGAGCGTGTTGAAGATGAAGACGTCGCGGGGGCGGAACTCCCGCACGAGGCCCGATGACTGGCGGACGAAGATGCCGCCGGCCGCGGGCTGCGCTGGTTCGCTCATGTCAGGCTCCTCTCAGTCGTTCGGGTGGCGACCGCGCGGACGGCCGCCTGCATCCGCTCCACCATCGTCTCGAGCTCGGCGTCGGTTGCGGTGAACGCCGGGGCGAGCAGCGTCTGGTCGCCGGCGTACCCGTCGCGGGTGGGCTGCGTCGAGTAGACGATGAGACCCCGGCGCAGCGCCTCCTGGTCGATGGCCGGCGCGACGCCGAGCGCCGGGTCGAGGAACGAGCTTCCGTCGCCGGGCTCGGCGTAGTCGACGCCGAACAGGAACCCCTGGCCGCGCACCTCGGCGACCATCGGCACGTCGGCGAGGGCCTCCGCCAGGGCGGCGCGAACGGCCGGCCCGCGCTCGGCGACACGCTCGACGAGGCCGTGCTGCTCGAGATGGTCGATCACCGCCAGGCCGACGGCACACGAGAGCGGCGCGCCGTCCCACGTGTGGCCGAGCTCGAAGGCGCGCGAGCCCGCCGCCACCGCGTCGTAGACGTGGCCGCGGCAGAGCACGGCCGCGACCGGGGCATACCCCGCGCCGAGCCCCTTGGCCGTGCTCACGATGTCGATGTCGATGGGCAGCTGCTGGGCGTGGAACCAGGTCCCCGTGCGGCCCATCCCCGTGACGACCTCGTCGAGGCAGACGAGGAACCCATGCCGGCGCCGCAGCTCGCCGATCCGCGTCCAGAAGCCGTCCGGGGCCCTGAACGCCGGGATCGCCGCCGCCGACACCGCCTCGCAGAAGAAGGCGGCGATGGTGCCCGCGCCGTGCTCCTCGATCGCCTGCTCGATCGCCTCGATCGTCCGGTCGCCGCTCGGGTCGTAGCGGCGCGTCGGGGGCGGCACGTGGATGAACCCCGGCAGGTAGGGCTGGTTGGGGTGCTGGAGCCCGGGCCTCCCCGTCAGCGCCAGCGTCGCCATGGTCGGCCCGTGGTAGGCCTGGGCGAACGAGATCACGTTCCAGCGCTCGGGCTCGCCGCGCTCGACGTGGTAGGCGCGGGCGAGCCGGAGGAGCGTCTCGTTGGCCTCGGCGCCGCCGCTGGCGAAATGGACGCGGGCGAACCCGGGCGCCAGGGCGACCAGGCGGCGGGCAAGCGCCTCCTGGGCCGGGCTCGTGAACTGCTGGTTGTAGATGAAGCCGATCTCGCGGAGCTGGGCCTCGGCGGCCGCCACGATGTCGGCGACGCCGGCGCCGATCGACGAGACCATCGCCCCGCCGCCGACGGCGTCGAGGTACCGGTTCCCGGCTGCGTCGATCAACCACATCCCCTCACCGCGGACGATCAGCGGGTAGCCGCGGTCGAGCTCACGGTGGAACACGGCCGAGCCGTCGGCGTGGACGAGCGCCGGATCGATCCGCTCGCCGCTCACGCCGCCTCCGCCACGCCGCACCATTCGCAGATCACCCGCGCGTACGCCCGGGCTCCCAGCACCAGCTCGTCGATGCCGACCCACTCGTCGACCGCGTGCGCCCGGCGCAGGTCGCCGGGGCCGAACGCGGGGCTCGGCGTGCCGGCGAACAGCGTGAGCAGCGCCCCGTCGTACGTCGTGTCGATGCCCTCGGCGGCGGCGGCGATCCCGAGCTCGGCGGCGGCCGCCTGGACGGCGGCGACGATCGGAGAGGCGGGGTCGATCTCCGACGGGGGGTAGTCGGTGTACCACGACCAGGTCGGCGGGTGCCCCGCCATCCATCCGTCCGCCGCGGCCTCCGCCGCGACCGCGGCCTCGATCTCGGCGCGCGGGATCGACCCGTACCCGTACTCGTCGGCGTCCGCCGGCAGGTAGGTGCTGTTGATCGCAAGCTCGCAGCTCTCGGGGATGTTCGAGATGAACGTGCCGCCCGCCACGATCGTCGGGTGGATACCCGGGACGCCGAGCAGCGGATGCCGCTTGGCGGCCCGGCCCGCCCACTCGCCCGAGAGCCGGTCGAGCGCCCCCATCAGGCGGGCGGTCAGGCTGATCGCGTTCACCCCGCCGCCCTCCTGCCACGACGGCTGGTTCATCTCGGCGTGCGCGGAGCGGCCCGGCACGCGCAGCGTGCCGTGGAGGAGGCCGCGCGTCGCGATCCACAGGTTGAGGCCGGTCGGCTCGGGCACGAGCCCGGCGTCGGCGCGGTAGCCGCGCGCGATCGCGGCGTTCGTCCCCATGGCGCACGTCTCCTCGTCGGGGACCGTCTCGACGATCACGTCGCCCCGGAGCCGGACGCCCGCCGCCCGGAGCATCTCGAGCGCGAAGATCGCCGCGCCGACGCCGCCCTTCATGTCGACGGCGCCGCGGCCGTAGATCCGCCCGTCGCGGACGTCCGCCGCGAAGGGCGGCGACGTCCAGGCCGACGCGTCGCCCGCGCTCACGACGTCGATGTGGCCGTTCACGACGAGCGACCGGCCGCCGCCTGCGCCGGGCAGCCGGCCGACGGTGATCGGCCGGTCGCGGTAGTGGTGCCAGGGCGGCATCATCGGGTGGCCCGCGAACTCGGCCGCGTCCGGCTCCCACTGGTCGACCTCGCATCCCAGCGCGCGCAGGCGGTCGCCGACGAACGCCTGGAGGTCGGCCTCCTGGTTTCGGGTGTGGCTCGATCCCGGCGAGAGGTCGACCGATGTGGTGTCGAACCGGACGAGGTCGCAGACGAGTCGAACGAGATCGTCCTCGCGGGCCGTGATGTGGTCATCGGCGCGGCTCGTTACGGTGGCCTCGGCCATCGGCCGCCCATACTGATCCTCATGAGCTATTTTGTCAAGAGGGCCCGGAGCCGTCGACCAGGAGGTCGTGCTGGAGGGCCGTGAGCTGGTCGGAGAGGACGGCGATCGCGTCCAGCGCCTCGCGCTTTGCGATCGACTCGACGATGGCCCGGTGCTGGAGATTCACCTCCCGCAGGAAGGCCAACGGGTGAGGGAAGTAGAGCGGCCGCAGTCGCCCGAGGACGTCGGCCAGCTCGTCGACAAGGTGCTGCGGGCCGGCGATGCTGGCAATCGTCAGATGGAAGCGCGGGTCGAGGCGGCGGAAGGCCGGCCAGTCCTCGACGGCGTCCATCGCGTCGACCAGGTCGCGCAGGACCTCGATGTCGTGATCGGTCGCGGTCGCGGTCGCGACGTAGACGGCTCCGGTCTCCAGGACGAGCCGGTAGTCGAGCAGCGCGCGCATCTCCTGGCCGACCCCGGCGACCCGGGCCCGGTGCTCGTCGAAATAGTGCTGGTTGGGCGGCTCGGGCGAGACGAAGGTCCCTCCTGCCCGGCCCCGGCGGCGCACGAGGACGCCGCGGGCGCACAGCTCGCTCAGCGCCCGCCGCATGGTGATCGGCGCGACGCCGAACGCCTCCGCCAGCTCGACCTCGTTGGGCAGCCTGTCGCCGGGCGAGATCAGCCCCAGCTCGACCGCGAGCGCGAGCCGCGCGACCGAGTCCATGAGCGCCCCGCGCCGCTGGAGCGGAGTCATCAGGTTCAGACGGGGGACCGACATCGGCCAATCAAGATAGTTGACGCGGCGGGCTCAGCGGTCGTGGATGCTGCAGTGGGCGGCGAAACCGCCGGACCCGGCCGGTCCCGCGCACCGGCCGCCGCCGCACGGGCCCGCCGGCCGTCGAAACGCAAACGAGAGGGAACGCACATGGGATCCATCACACCGTCGGCGGGCGCAGCCAGCGCGGATAGTCGGTGCGCCAGTCGACGCCCCCCGGATCGGCAACCGGGACGACGAGCAGCTCCTCGCGGTCCCGGCTGGCCTCGACGAGCACCTCGCCGGTGGGCGCGATCGACCGGCTCGCGCCGACGAACGTGAGGCCCTCGCCCTGCCCGACCATGTTCGCGTAGAGGTGCGGGCGGCGATTCTCGTGCGCGCGGGCCCGCGAGCCGATCTCGTGATCGAGGTAGAACGGGTCCATGTTGGCCGAACACGTCACGAGGAGCTCGGCCCCGGCCAGCATCGCCTGCCGGGCCGGCTCGGGGAACTCGATGTCGAAGCAGATCAGCGGCGCCACCCGAGCGCCCGCCAGCTCGACGATCAGGAGCTCCTCTCCGTCGGCGAAGCCGGCGGCGCGCTCGGACTCGAAGAGATAGGTCTTGCGGTAGACGCCGGCGAGCGAGCCGTTCTCGTCGATGCAGGCGGCGGAGTTGTAGAACCGGCCGTCCGCCTCCTCGGCGAACCCGATCACGACCGCGGTCTCGGCCTCCGCCGCCGCCTCGGCGACGGTGCGCAGCTCGGGCCCGTCCGGATGCCGGGAAACGCCCGCGAGGTCCCGGTAGGTGTAGCCGCTCAGGTACAGCTCGGGGAACACCGCGATCCCGACCTGAGGATGGGCCCGGATCGCGGCGACGGCCCGGTCGACGTTCCCGGGCACGTCGCCGATCCGGCACGACATCTGCGCAAGCAGCGCCTCCATGTCCGATCTCCTTTATCCGGTCGTCAGCTGGTAGCTCTTGATCCGCCCGCCCTCGAGCTCGATAAGGGCACCCCGCAGGACGCCCTCGCTGTACTCGCTGCCCGGGTTGATGCAGAGCGTCCGGCCGAGCTGGAACGTGCCCCGCGACTCGTGCAGGTGCCCGTGCAGCCCGAGGAGCGGCTGATGGCGCTCGATCGCCTCCCGGCAGGCGGTGCTCCCGACCGGCTGCATCTCGACGCCGCCGGCCCCGGTCTGCATCCGCATGTCCTCCGAGAGCCGGGGGCCCTGGTCGATGCCCGTCCCGTAGGGCGGGCAGTGGAAGTTGAAGATCGCCGTCTCGGGCGAGCGGACCTGCGACGCGACACTCTCGAGCCGCCGCCCCAGGTCGTCCTCGTCGGTGTCGCGCGGGCAGTTCCAGGGTGTGCGGTTGGCGTAGCCGCAGCTCGCCACCTCGGTGCCGCCGGGCAGCTCGACGACCCGCCCCTCGAGGAACTGCACATACGGATTCGAGATGAGGGCCTCGTCGATCTCGGGCGGGTCGTCGTTCCCGGCGTTCACGAAGCAGGGGATGCCGGCGGGCGCGAGCCGCTCCTCGGCGAGCGCCGCCCAGCGCACCACCCGCTCCACGATCAGGCGGCTGAAGAGCTCGCCCCGAGCGCCGGCATCGTCCGCCAGGGCGGCCGCCTCGTCGGGATCGCACCGGTGCGGGTAGTAGCCCAGGTTCGCGATCTTCTTCTCGAGCGCGTCGGCCTCGTCACCGGCCGCGACGCTGACGTCGCGGCCGATGAACCGGGCCGTGAACCCGCCGTTCTGCCGCCGCATCGGCACGATCGCCTTCCCGGTGATGTCCCCGCCGAGGAGGAGCGCATCGGCCGAGTAGAAGCGGCCCGCGTTCACGAACTTCGTAAAGCAGCGGTCGGAGCCGTGAACGTCGGTCACGTAGAACAGGCGCACCGGCTACTCCGGGGGGATCTCCTTGAAGGCCAGGTCGAGGTCGACGCCCTCCTGGCGCCGCACCGCCTTCGACGCGAAGTAGATCAACACGCCGGAGAGGTAGATGGCGACCACGAACAGCACCGCCTTCCCACCCGTCGGGCCGCTGAACCCCGGCGTCTTGAACGACCCCCACAGGATCAGGCTGAAGAGGCCCAGGTTCCCGATGCCGAGCAGCGTGAGGATCGGGACGCCGAAGATGCTCCGCCGGACTTCGACGGGCGCGTCGGCGAAGATCTCGGGCCTCCGGTAGGGCATCAATATCGCCGCCCAACTCGCCATCCAGAAGGCGACCGAGAAGATCACGATGTAGTTCGAGACCTGGTTGAAGAACGTCGTGAAGACGTAGATCGCGAGCAGCACCTCGGCCACTGCGACCACGATCAGGGTCGCGACCCACGGAGCGTGGGTGCGCGGCTCGACCTTGGTGACGGCGGCCGGGATGATGCGGTCGAACGACCACGCGAACAGGTTGCGCGTGCAGATCATCGCGATGACGAAGAGCAGGACCGCGTTCCAGAGGATGAAGCTGATCCCCATGAGCACGTTCAGCACGGTCGAGTCGGTCATGATGCCGGCGAAGAAGTTCATCACCGGCGAGACCGGGATCCCCGAGCCCTTGGTGGTGTTGCCGTCGAGATAGACGACGCTGTTCGTGAAGTCCTTGCCGACGACGTCGTAGTAGCGCCAGAAGCACACCATGTAGAAGAGGAACGCGAACCCCAGCGTCGCGAGCAGCATGCGCGGCTGCGTCCGCGACGGCTCGCGCACCTCGCCGCCGATGTAGGCGGAGTAGGTGAACCCGATATAGATCCAGTACCCCAGCGGCAGCGCGAGCAGGGCGCCGTAGAAGGTGGCGCTCCCGACCGAGAGCCCGGCGTGATGGGCCGAGTTGATGATGCCCTGGTAGGTCTGGCCGTCGGCGTGCTTGGCCATGAACTGGTTGAAGCTTGACACGAACTCGCTGTGCGAGGTCGTGAACAGCACGATCAGCGTCACGAACGATCCGATCATGGCCAGCACGAACGACGCGGCGAAGAGGTTCCTGATCCACCGCGGCGGGAGCATGAGGACGATCGCGACGAGGGCGAGGATCGCCGTCGCGATCAGGAACGTGGGCCACTCCTCGGTCGTGGTCTCGCTCCACGAGATCAGCGTGCTCGAGTCGAGCACGTTGCCCAGCGTCGCAAACGCGATCGAGACGCCGAAGTTGACGGTGAACGAGGCGTACAGGCCGAGTCCGAGGAACTGCGACCACGTGAAGCCCCAGTTCGCCGTGAACCCGAACCAGGGCGAGACGATCCGCGACAGATAGACGTAGTCGCCGCCGGCGCGCGGGAAGATGCCGGCCAGGTAGCCGTACATCGCCGCGTTGAAGATCGTGAGGACCGTCCCGATCGTGACGATGAGCAGGACGTTCTGCTCGGGCCACAGGCCGGCAACGAAGGTCGGGACGACGGCCAGGACGAGGCCGAGCGCATACCCGAGCGTGTTGAAGATGAAGACGTCGCGGGGGCGGAACTCCCGCACGAGGCCCGATGACTGGCGGACGAAGATGCCGCCGGCCGCGGGCTGCGCTGGTTCGCTCATGTCAGGCTCCTCTCAGTCGTTCGGGTGGCGACCGCGCGGACGGCCGCCTGCATCCGCTCCACCATCGTCTCGAGCTCGGCGTCGGTTGCGGTGAACGCCGGGGCGAGCAGCGTCTGGTCGCCGGCGTACCCGTCGCGGGTGGGCTGCGTCGAGTAGACGATGAGACCCCGGCGCAGCGCCTCCTGGTCGATGGCCGGCGCGACGCCGAGCGCCGGGTCGAGGAACGAGCTTCCGTCGCCGGGCTCGGCGTAGTCGACGCCGAACAGGAACCCCTGGCCGCGCACCTCGGCGACCATCGGCACGTCGGCGAGGGCCTCCGCCAGGGCGGCGCGAACGGCCGGCCCGCGCTCGGCGACACGCTCGACGAGGCCGTGCTGCTCGAGATGGTCGATCACCGCCAGGCCGACGGCACACGAGAGCGGCGCGCCGTCCCACGTGTGGCCGAGCTCGAAGGCGCGCGAGCCCGCCGCCACCGCGTCGTAGACGTGGCCGCGGCAGAGCACGGCCGCGACCGGGGCATACCCCGCGCCGAGCCCCTTGGCCGTGCTCACGATGTCGATGTCGATGGGCAGCTGCTGGGCGTGGAACCAGGTCCCCGTGCGGCCCATCCCCGTGACGACCTCGTCGAGGCAGACGAGGAACCCATGCCGGCGCCGCAGCTCGCCGATCCGCGTCCAGAAGCCGTCCGGGGCCCTGAACGCCGGGATCGCCGCCGCCGACACCGCCTCGCAGAAGAAGGCGGCGATGGTGCCCGCGCCGTGCTCCTCGATCGCCTGCTCGATCGCCTCGATCGTCCGGTCGCCGCTCGGGTCGTAGCGGCGCGTCGGGGGCGGCACGTGGATGAACCCCGGCAGGTAGGGCTGGTTGGGGTGCTGGAGCCCGGGCCTCCCCGTCAGCGCCAGCGTCGCCATGGTCGGCCCGTGGTAGGCCTGGGCGAACGAGATCACGTTCCAGCGCTCGGGCTCGCCGCGCTCGACGTGGTAGGCGCGGGCGAGCCGGAGGAGCGTCTCGTTGGCCTCGGCGCCGCCGCTGGCGAAATGGACGCGGGCGAACCCGGGCGCCAGGGCGACCAGGCGGCGGGCAAGCGCCTCCTGGGCCGGGCTCGTGAACTGCTGGTTGTAGATGAAGCCGATCTCGCGGAGCTGGGCCTCGGCGGCCGCCACGATGTCGGCGACGCCGGCGCCGATCGACGAGACCATCGCCCCGCCGCCGACGGCGTCGAGGTACCGGTTCCCGGCTGCGTCGATCAACCACATCCCCTCACCGCGGACGATCAGCGGGTAGCCGCGGTCGAGCTCACGGTGGAACACGGCCGAGCCGTCGGCGTGGACGAGCGCCGGATCGATCCGCTCGCCGCTCACGCCGCCTCCGCCACGCCGCACCATTCGCAGATCACCCGCGCGTACGCCCGGGCTCCCAGCACCAGCTCGTCGATGCCGACCCACTCGTCGACCGCGTGCGCCCGGCGCAGGTCGCCGGGGCCGAACGCGGGGCTCGGCGTGCCGGCGAACAGCGTGAGCAGCGCCCCGTCGTACGTCGTGTCGATGCCCTCGGCGGCGGCGGCGATCCCGAGCTCGGCGGCGGCCGCCTGGACGGCGGCGACGATCGGAGAGGCGGGGTCGATCTCCGACGGGGGGTAGTCGGTGTACCACGACCAGGTCGGCGGGTGCCCCGCCATCCATCCGTCCGCCGCGGCCTCCGCCGCGACCGCGGCCTCGATCTCGGCGCGCGGGATCGACCCGTACCCGTACTCGTCGGCGTCCGCCGGCAGGTAGGTGCTGTTGATCGCAAGCTCGCAGCTCTCGGGGATGTTCGAGATGAACGTGCCGCCCGCCACGATCGTCGGGTGGATACCCGGGACGCCGAGCAGCGGATGCCGCTTGGCGGCCCGGCCCGCCCACTCGCCCGAGAGCCGGTCGAGCGCCCCCATCAGGCGGGCGGTCAGGCTGATCGCGTTCACCCCGCCGCCCTCCTGCCACGACGGCTGGTTCATCTCGGCGTGCGCGGAGCGGCCCGGCACGCGCAGCGTGCCGTGGAGGAGGCCGCGCGTCGCGATCCACAGGTTGAGGCCGGTCGGCTCGGGCACGAGCCCGGCGTCGGCGCGGTAGCCGCGCGCGATCGCGGCGTTCGTCCCCATGGCGCACGTCTCCTCGTCGGGGACCGTCTCGACGATCACGTCGCCCCGGAGCCGGACGCCCGCCGCCCGGAGCATCTCGAGCGCGAAGATCGCCGCGCCGACGCCGCCCTTCATGTCGACGGCGCCGCGGCCGTAGATCCGCCCGTCGCGGACGTCCGCCGCGAAGGGCGGCGACGTCCAGGCCGACGCGTCGCCCGCGCTCACGACGTCGATGTGGCCGTTCACGACGAGCGACCGGCCGCCGCCTGCGCCGGGCAGCCGGCCGACGGTGATCGGCCGGTCGCGGTAGTGGTGCCAGGGCGGCATCATCGGGTGGCCCGCGAAATCGGCCGCGTCCGGCTCCCACTGGTCGACCTCGCATCCCAGCGCGCGCAGGCGGTCGCCGACGAACGCCTGGAGGTCGGCCTCCTGGTTTCGGGTGTGGCTCGATCCCGGCGAGAGGTCGACCGATGTGGTGTCGAACCGGACGAGGTCGCAGACGAGTCGAACGAGATCGTCCTCGCGGGCCGTGATGTGGTCATCGGCGCGGCTCGTTACGGTGGCCTCGGCCATCGGCCGCCCATACTGATCCTCATGAGCTATTTTGTCAAGAGGGCCCGGAGCCGTCGACCAGGAGGTCGTGCTGGAGGGCCGTGAGCTGGTCGGAGAGGACGGCGATCGCGTCCAGCGCCTCGCGCTTTGCGATCGACTCGACGATGGCCCGGTGCTGGAGATTCACCTCCCGCAGGAAGGCCAACGGGTGAGGGAAGTAGAGCGGCCGCAGTCGCCCGAGGACGTCGGCCAGCTCGTCGACAAGGTGCTGCGGGCCGGCGATGCTGGCAATCGTCAGATGGAAGCGCGGGTCGAGGCGGCGGAAGGCCGGCCAGTCCTCGACGGCGTCCATCGCGTCGACCAGGTCGCGCAGGACCTCGATGTCGTGATCGGTCGCGGTCGCGGTCGCGACGTAGACGGCTCCGGTCTCCAGGACGAGCCGGTAGTCGAGCAGCGCGCGCATCTCCTGGCCGACCCCGGCGACCCGGGCCCGGTGCTCGTCGAAATAGTGCTGGTTGGGCGGCTCGGGCGAGACGAAGGTCCCTCCTGCCCGGCCCCGGCGGCGCACGAGGACGCCGCGGGCGCACAGCTCGCTCAGCGCCCGCCGCATGGTGATCGGCGCGACGCCGAACGCCTCCGCCAGCTCGACCTCGTTGGGCAGCCTGTCGCCGGGCGAGATCAGCCCCAGCTCGACCGCGAGCGCGAGCCGCGCGACCGAGTCCATGAGCGCCCCGCGCCGCTGGAGCGGAGTCATCAGGTTCAGACGGGGGACCGACATCGGCCAATCAAGATAGTTGACGCGGCGGGCTCAGCGGTCGTGGATGCTGCAGTGGGCGGCGAAACCGCCGGACCCGGCCGGTCCCGCGCACCGGCCGCCGCCGCACGGGCCCGCCGGCCGTCGAAACGCAAACGAGAGGGGAACGCACATGGGATCCATCACACCGTGCCTGTGGTTCGACACCGAGGGTCAGGAGGCGGCCGAGTTCTACACATCGGTCTTCCCCAACTCGAAGATCACCAAGATCAGGACTCGGCCGGACCGCCCCGAGGGGACGGTCATGACGGTCGAGTTCGAGCTCGACGGCGAGCGGTTCATCGCCCTGAACGGCGGCCCGCAGTTCTCGTTCAGCGAGGCGGTCTCGTTCGACGTGAGCTGCGACACCCAGGAGGAGGTCGACGCGTACTGGGCGACGCTCTCCGACGGCGGCGAGGAGGGGCCGTGCGGCTGGCTCAAGGACCGCTTCGGCCTCTCGTGGCAGATCGTGCCGGAGGTGCTCCCGAGGCTGCTCGCCGACCCCGACCGGGAGAAGGCCGGGCGCGTGATGGCGGCGATGATGAAGATGGGCAAGATCGACATCGCCGAGATCGAGCGCGCGGCCGAGGGCGTCGAGCCCGCGGACTAGCGGCCTGCCAGGAACGCGAGCAGGGTGGCGGCGAGCTGTCTCGGGGCCTCCTCGGGGATGAAGTGGCCCCCGGGCAGCGTCGCCGCCCGCACGTCATCCGCCCACGTCCGCCACACCTCGCCCGCGTCCGCGAGCTGCGTCTCGGCGGCCCCGGTCAGCACGAGCACGGGGCACTCGATCCGGCGCCCCTCCCGCCGGTCGGCGGCGTCGTCGGCCTGGTCGAGCCAGAAGCTCGCGCGGTAGTCGGCGCACATCGACGCGGCGGTCCCGGGGTCGAGCGCCGCGGCGTAGGCTGCAAACGCGCCGGCGCCGATCGCCTCGGGCCGCTCGGCCCACGAGTCGAAGATGAACCGCAGGAAGTGCTCCGGAGCCTCGGCGAGCAACCGCTCCGGGAACGGCGCCGGCTGGGCCAGCAGGAACCAGGGCCAGTAGCCGAGCGACACCCCCGCACCCATGCGCTCGAACTGGTCGATCGTCGGGACGACGTTCAGCACCGCCAGCCGCTCCACCTGGTCGGGCCGGTCGAGCGCCATCCGGTAGGCGACCCGCGCGCCGCGATCGTGCCCCACCACCGCGAACCGCCGGTGCCCGAGCTCCGCCATCAGGTCGAAGAGGTCGTGCCCCATCTCGCGCTTCGAATAGCCCTCGCCGCGCGGCCCGCCGGGTGGAGCGGAGCTCGCGCCGTAGCCACGGATGTCGGCCGCCACGACGGCGTGGCGCCCGGCCACGGCCGGGGCGACGTCCCGCCAGCACCGGTGCGTCTGCGGGAAGCCGTGCAGGAGCAGCACCGGCGGACCGCTGCCGGCGACGGCCGCGAGATACTCCGCCGCGCCGAGGCCAATGCGCACATACTCCATGCCCGGGATCCCTCCGCCGGTCACCGAGCCAGCATGCCAGACCGAACCCCACGAGGAGGATCCAATGCGCAGGATCATCGCGTCGGTCAACACGACGCTCGACGGCTACATGGAGGGACCGGACGGCGAGGGCGACCTGGGCTGGCTCATGCCGTTCGTTCCCGACGGCATTGCCGACAACGCCCGGCTGCTCGGAGAGGAGACCGACGCGATCCTCCTCGGCCGCGGCACCTACCACGGCTTCGCCGGCTTCTGGCCGGCCCAGGAGGGCGAGTTCGCCGACCTGATGAACCACCCGCCGAAGTACGTCTTCTCGCGCGGAGGGGCGCTGGCCGACCCGCCGTGGGGGAGCTACGACAACGCGTACCTCGTCGAAGGCGACGTCGAGGAGCGCGTCCGGGCGATGAAGGCCGAGGACGGGAAGGACATGGTGATCCTGGCAAGCGGCGGGCTCGTGTCGAGCCTCCTCGGCCTCGGCCTGGTCGACGAGCTCCGGATCGCCGTCTGCCCCGTCGTGCTGGGCGCGGGGAAGCGCTACCTGCGCGACGTCGGCCGGACGGTCGGCCTGGAGCTCCTGGAGTCGAAGCGGTATCCCGGCGGCGGCGTGCTCCTGACCTACCGCGTTCCGTCGTAGGTACCACCGGGAAGAGCCCAGGCCCCGGGAGGAGGGAGGGGCCTGGGCTCGTGGTGAGAGGTCTGGTCGGTCGCTACGCCGCCGCGGGCTCGGGATCCGCCCGCATGACGACGGCGTCGACGACCCGGATGATCTCGTCGACGGGCATGCCGGCACGCGCCGCGTGCCTTCGGATTGCCTCCGGTCCGGTGGCCTCGTAGAGGCACACCATCCCGACGGAGGCCCCGCCCTCGTCGAGCACGTAACTCCTTATCCACTGAACTTCGCCGGACATCTCTTCGTCGACGACCTGCTTCGAGCGGGCTCCGGCCCGGCCGAGCTCCGCCGGGGAGCCCCAGCCGCCGCGCCGGAGGATGACGTACTGCTCCACGTGTCCCTCCTTGGTGTTCATCGTCGAAGCCAGGCTAGAGAGGAGGGCAGTCCCGCACATCGGCAGGACTGCCTATCTTCCGACGATCCCCAGCCGCCCGGCCTCGGCGGCCGCCTCGGTGCGCGAGCCGACGTCGAGCTTGCGCAGGATCGCGGAGACGTGGTGGTCGACCGTCTTCCGCGACAGGACGAGCCGGTTGGCGATCTGGGCGTTTCGCAGCCCGTCTGCGAGCAGCGAGAGCACCTCGAGCTGGCGGCCCGTGAGGCCCGCCGGGTTGGCACGCGTCTTCGACCGGGGCCCCTGCGGCAGGTCGCGCGCCCCGCGTTCGCGAAGGAGCCGCGCGGCCCTGCTCTCGGCCGGCCGGGCGCCGAGCCGCTGGAGCGCCTCGTGCGCCAGCCGCAGCTCGTCCTCGCACCCGCTCTCGAGCCGCGCCAGGGCGGCCTCGTAGGGACAGCCGAGCTCGGTCCACAGCCGTGCGGCGGCCTCCGGGCGGCCCTCCAGCTCGAGCCGGTACGGCTCGGCGACGGCGACCGGCGCGTCCTCGGCGATGCCCGCACGGCGGCGCCAGACGCAGAGCTCGCCCGCCACCCAGCCGTTCTCATCCCGGGCCGCGATCGCCAGCGCCGCGTCGGTCTCGGGCCCCACCGGGCCGGGCTCCCCGGCCAGCCAGTGCGCCTCGGCGCGCGCCGCCGCGACGGGGCCGAGCCGCTGGAGCTCGCCCGTCGGGGCGGCCAGCCGCCGGGCCTCGTCGAGCGGCGGCCAGACGTCCGGCGCACCGGTCCGGGCGCGCAGCCGCCCGGCGACGACGAGCGGGCTGATCATGCTGGCGATCGGCACGCCGGGCCGGTCGAGGACCCTGCCCGCCTCGGCGGCCGCCTCGGGCCAGCGCCCCTGCTCGAGGTCGGCGCGGGCCTTCCAGCCGGTCATGTAGACGAGCCACGAGTCGAGGTCGCGCTCGCGGCAGTATTCCAGCCCCAGCTCGATATGGTCCAGCCCGAGCCCGTAGCGGCGGGTCTCGATCGCGGCCACGCCGAGGTTCGTGTGGGCCCGGGCGACGTGCTCCTCCAGGCCGGCGTCCAGAGCGAGCCGCAGGCTGCGCTCGAGCTTCTCGACGCCGCCGCCGGCGCCGCCCGAAAGCTCGGCCGAACCGACGTTGTTGAGAGCGTGCACCAGGACGTCGGTGCAGCCGAGCCGCTCGGCGAGCTCGATCGCTCGCGCTCCCCAGCGGCGCGTGCCGGGGACGTCGCCGGCGAGCATGCGGAGCTGGGCCATGTTGCTGTAGGCCATCGCCAGCTCGGCCGTCGCCGGCAGCGGCTCGAGGATGCGGATCGCCGACCGCGCCTCCGCCTCGGCCTCGGCGTTCTCACCCGCGAACCACGCAAGGCGCGAGAGCCAGCGGCGCGCGTCGCCCTCGCGGAGACGGTCACGGCGCGCGCGGTGCTCGGCGAGCGCGAGCCGGCGGGCGTCGACGGCCTCGTCGATGGCATGGATCAGATAGCACTCGTACGACCGCCGCTCCAGGAGCCGGGCCCGCTCCTCGGCCGGCAGTCCGTCGGCGAACCGCAGCGCGCGGGCGAACTGGGCGGCGGACTCGCGGTGGGCGCCGAAGTCGGCGGCCCGCTCCGCGGCCGCCGGAGCGAACTCGAGGACGGCGCCGATGTCGCCGGCCGCCTCGGCGTGGTGGGCGACGCGCGCCAGGTCGGCCCGCCGGGGCGGGCCCGCGAGTACAGCCAGCATTCGCCTGTGGAGGTCGTGGCGGCGGTCGGGCGGCATCGTCTCCTCGATCGCCACCCGCTCGATCTCATGCCGGAAGGCGATCCCGTCCCTGTGGGCGCGCAGCATGCCCGACGTGAGCCCGTCCTCGACGAAGGCCAGGTCGCCGGCCGCGATCTCCTCGAGCAGCCAGAGCTCGGCCCGCGGCGGGGCAATCGCGACGGCGTCGAGCAGCGCCCGCGCGCCGGCGGGGAGGCGGGCCGCCCGGCCGAGCACCGCGTCGCGCACGCTCTCGGGCAGGGTCGCGCCGCCGGCCGCGAGGGCCTCGGTGACGTAGAAGGGGTTGCCGCCGGTGACGCGGTGAAGCTCCCTCGCATCGACCTCATACGGGCGGGCCAGGTCGTCGACCGCGCGCTGCGAGAGCGGTTCCAGCTGGAGGCGCGTAACCGACGTCAGCGGCAGGTCGCCGAGCACACGCCGCAGCGGCTCGCTGCGGCCGACCTCGTCGTCGCGATACGTGAGGATGACGAGCGCCGGCGCCGACTCGATCCTGCGGGCGAGGAGGCGGACGAGGTCGAGCGTGGCTCCGTCGGCGCGGTTCAGGTCCTCGAGGACGAGCACGCCGGGAGGCTGCCGGCGGAGCTCGGCGAGGAGCGCTGCGAGGGTGTCGACCGGGCCCGAGCCGCGCTCCACAAGCCGCTCGAGCTCCCCGCCGGTCTCGCTCGCGATGTCGGCGAGCGGGCCCAGCGGGCGGGCCGTCTCGAGCGCCTCGCACGCACCGGCGAGCACCCGTGCCGACACGAGGCTCGTGCCGAAGGCCTGCACGAGCGCCGACTTCCCGATCCCCGCCTCGCCGCCGACCAGCACGAGCCGGCCGCGGCGGGTGCGCCTGACCCCGCGGAACGCATCGGCGAGCGCATCGAGCTCGGGCGAGCGTTCGAGCAGCTGCTCGGCGCTCTCAAGGGGGCGGGTCGGCGAGATCAGGGCGAGTCCAGTCGGGTTGGGTTCCCTCCTCTACGGCGAGACCGCGCGATCGGATTCGGCGCCGGCTGGCGGCGCTCGCCGGCGCGCAGCGCGATCGCGACAATCGTGACCCGGACCGGCGGCGTCAGCTCGTGAGGAGCCCGGCACCGAGGGCGACGACGCCGGCCGCAAGGCATGCCGCACCCAGATAGACCAGGACGACCAACCGGCTGGGCGCCGTGACGCCGGGGCCTCGCGACGAGAGGAACGAACCGAGCTGGGCGACGAGTCGCAGGATGCCCTCGACGAGTCATCCCGAGCACCGCCCATCCGCCGGACAGCGGTGGCTAGCCTGTCAGAGCGGCCCGGATGGCGTCGGTCAGCGACTGCTCGTCGGTCGGCGACTGGAGGCTCACCGTCTGGAGCGTGGACCCGGTGTGGCCCACGAGGAGGGTCGGCGTCCCCGTGACCTTGTCGGCGGTCGCCTGCGACACATAGCGCTGTGCGGTCGTCTTCACGCCCGAAGCACCTGCGTCCGCGAGCAGCTTCTCCGTGTCGAGCCCGGGGATGCTGTTTGCGGCCGACGTCACCATCTCGTCGCTCAGCCAGCCGGTGTTCTCACCGGCCTGATTGGCGTAGAGCAGCTGGGCGAAGTTGAACTCCCTGCCCTGCCCGGCCGCCGCGATCGCCGCGAACTGGCCGCGCTGCGAGTCTGGCCCGATGAAGGCCAGCACCCGAAGCTCCACCTTGAGCTTCCCGGTGCGCACGTACCGGTCGATCACGTTCGGCATCACCTGGGTCTCGAACTGCTGGCAGTACGGACACTGGAGGTCGACGTACTCGACCAGCGTCACCGGCGCCGAGGGGTCGCCGAGCACGTTGCCCGTCTGCGGGATCCCCTTGAGGAGGCGCTGGACGTCGCCGGCTCCCGGGAGCGCGACCCCCGCCGGCGGGTTGTTCGCGCCGGACGAGCCGCCGGTCAGCTTGACGGCCACGACGACCGCGACCACGAGGAGCACGACGATGGCCGCGGCGGCGGCGAGCACGCGCGGCGACGCCTCCCGCCGGGCCGCGGGAGTCTGGCTCCGGCTCCGCGGCGGCTGACCCGACCGCCGTCGTTTGGCCTGCTTGCTGCTCACACGGCCGGATCGTAGCCGCCGGGGCCTGTCCGATCTGTCGCGCCGCCCTCACCGGACGGGTCGTCGAGCGCCGCGAGCAGCAGGAACGCGAAGGCCAGGACGAACCCGGTGAGCGCGAGCACCGGGATCGTGACGTAGCCGAACTCGTCGATCCACTTGACCGCGCAGCCGCCGGGCGCCGAGACGAGGCAGGCGTTCGTCTGCTCCACGACGCCCTCCTCGACCAGGATGTGGTAGACGGCGACGCCGGCGCCGATCACCGGCAGCGGCAGCAGGTAGCGGGCGACGCGGTGGTCGTTCGCGATCGCCGCGAGCAGCGTGACGATTGCGAGCGGATACATGAAGATCCGCTGGAACCAGCACAGCTCGCAGGGCACGAAGTGGGCCACCTCCGAGAGGAAGAGGCTGCCGCCGGTCGCCACGGCCGTGACGACGAACGCCAGCCAGAGCTCGTAGCCCCAGACGGCGGAGCGGATCGCGTCCAGCGGGCCGGGCACTCCCGCCGGGCGCAACAGGGCAGCGACCACGATGAACCCGGCGAGCACCTGCCCGACCACTCCGAGCACGGCCAGAGCCACGATCACGTCGTGGGTCACGCCGGCGCCGCCTCAGCTCGGGCGGCTCGGCGCAGGGCGACCGCCGCGGCTGGGAAGACCAGCACCGAGACGAGCCCCGCGCCCACGAGCGACGCCGCCAGCTCGCCGCTCAGCTCGCCCTCCTCGACCGCGATCCTCGTCACCGCGACCACCAGCGGGAGCGCCGTGGCCGAGCAGAGCGCGAGCGGGACGAGGGCGCGCCGATCGAGGCCGGGCCGGGCCAGCAGCGCCGGCACGCCCCGTACCAGGAGGAAGCAGCCGAGGAAGACGGGAAGCAGGACGAGCGCCGTCGCGCTCGAGAGCAGGGCGTCGAGGTCGAGACGGAGGCCGCTCGTGACGAAGAAGAACGGGACGAAGAGACCGAAGCCGATCCCCTCGAGCCGCTGCCGGACAGGGTCGGCCTCCTCCCCCTGGGTGACGACGCCGACGAGGAGGCCGGCGGCGAAGCCGGCCAGCGCCAGGTCGAGGTGCAGGTTGTAGGCCAGCCAGAGCAGCACGAACAGCGCGAACAGGGCGAGCCGCACGCCGAGCTGGCCGCTGGCGTGGAGGGTGGCCTTGATCGTGTTCACGACGTGCGGGGGCCGGGCCCGGAGCGCCACCGCGGCGAGCGCGGACGCGGCGATGACGAAGACCACGAGCACCGCGATGGCCGCGAACGTCCCGTGCTCGCCTGCCAGGAACACCGCGATCAGGACGATGGGGACGAACTCCCCCATCGCTCCCGTCGCGAGCACCTGCGTGCCGAAGGGCGAGTCGAGCTCGCCTGCGTCGCGCAGGATCGGGATGAGCGTGCCGATCGCCGTGGTGGTGAGTGCGATCGCGACCGGGAGCATCACGTCGATCAGCCCAGCCAGCGCGAGCGCCCCGGCGGCGGCCGCCGCGAGCGCGAGCGACACCGCCATCCCCGTCGCCGCGACTCGCAGCGGCCGGCCGCGGACGCGGGCCAGGTCGAGCTCCATGCCGGCGAGGAAGAAGAGCAGCGACATCCCGAGCCCCGCGAGGAACGTCACGAACGGGCCCTCGGCCGCGATACCGAGGACGTCCGGTCCGATCAGGATCCCGAGCAGGAGCTCGACGGCGACGGTCGGGACGAGCACGACCGGCACGGCCGCCGACACGATCGGCGCGAGCGCCACGGCAGCGGCGATCAGGACGAGCGACGTCGGGTCGAACTGCACGGCGACAGCCTAGGGGCAACGGGCGGCCATCTCACAAATCGGAGCGGCCGGCGTTTAAGCAGGGGATGACAGCGCGCGACGAGACCGCCGCACGTGCCGTGGCTGTGCCGACCGACATGGCGGCGCTCGTCGCCGGGCTCGTGACGGTCACCGCCTGGGGCTCGGCGTTCGTCGGCATCCGGTCCGCCGGCGAGGTGTTCTCGCCCGGCGCGCTGGCCCTCGGCCGGCTGCTCGTCTCGACCGCGATCCTGGGGACGATCGCGCTCGTCCGCCGCGACCCGCTGCCGCGCCGGCGCGACCTGTGGGCGATCGCGGCCTATGGCCTCCTCTGGCTCGGCGTCTACAACGTGGTGCTGAACGCGGCCGAGCGCCGGGTCGACGCCGGCACCGCGGCGATGCTCGTGAACACCGGGCCGATCCTGATCGCGATCTTCGCGGGGGTGTTCCTGCGCGAAGGGTTCCCGCCGGGGCTCTTCGCGGGGTGCGCCGTCGCGTTCGGCGGCGTGGCGCTGATCGGGATTGCGACCGCGGGAGCTGGATCGAGCTCCGGCCTGGGTGTCGCCCTCTGCATCGTGGCGGCGTTCGCGTACTCGTTCGCGGTCGTCGTCCAGAAGCCGGTGCTCGGGCGTGTGCCGGCGTTCCAGGTCACCTGGATCGGGTGCGCGGTGGCGACGGTCGCCTGCCTGCCGTTCGCGCCCAGCCTCGCGTCCGACGCCGGCGGCGCCGACGCCTCGGCGATCGCGTGGACGGTCTACCTGGGCGCCGTCCCGACCGCTCTCGGCTTCGCCACCTGGTCGTTCGCGCTCCGGCGGACGAGCGCCGGCCGGATGGCGTCGCTCACGTACCTCGCGCCGCCCGTCGCTGTCGTGCTCGGCTGGGCCCTGCTCGGCGAGCGGCCGGCGTGGCTCGCGGTGGCGGGCGGCGGGCTGTGCCTGGCGGGCGTCTACGTCGCCCGGCGGCGCGGCCGGAAGCGAAGGTAGGCCACAGTCAGGGCGGGGACAGTCCCTGAACTTCCGCCGGCACGAACCGGTTGTTCTTCTGCGACACCTTCCGGGCCGCCGTGCGCTGGAAGTGTCACAACGGCGCCACGAGCGTGTGGCGCGAACGGTTCAGGGACCGCAGCTAGTCGGGGGTCTCGCGGTTCGACCAGTACGGGCGCCAGAACGGGAACTGCTCGTCCAGCCAGCTCCGGAGGGCCGCGTGAAGCTTGGCGTAGATAGCAGCAGCCGACGTACCCGTCCGGCCCGAAGACCGCGTACGTGAACGACGTGCCGTCGCGGAGCTCGAGCTCGTGCCAGACGAGGTCGGCCTGGCTTCGATGTCGGCGTGGGTGAGCCGCGCGGGGCCGCGCACCCCTCAGGCACGACCAGCTTCTTGATCAGCATCGAGTAGTCCACGGCCATCACCGCTTCACCCGGTAGTCGACGAACGTCGCCAGCGGCGACTGGCGCACGCCGAGGTGCTCCAGCTCGACCCGGCGCGTGAAGCCGTCGAAGAGTCGCTTGCCGCCGCCCAGGATGACCGGTGCGACGATGATCGACAGTTCGTCGACGAGGCCCGCATCGAGCGCCTGGCGGATGACGTCGGCGCCGCCCATCACGCTCACGTCCTTCTCGCCGGCGGCGGTAACGGCACGCTCGACCGCCTCGGTCACGCCCGAGACGAACGTGAACCCGGCGCCTTCGGGCTCCTCCTCGGGCCGGTGGGTGACGATGAAGAACGGCACCCCCCACGGGTTGGCGCCGCCCCAGTGGCGTGCGGCCTCATACGTCCAGCGCCCGCCGACCACCGCGCCCAGGCGCGAAAACGCCTCCTTGATCCAGGCGGCGTCCTCTCCGACCGCCTCGCCGCGCGACTCCTCGTCGTACGTCCACGGCCCGCCGAACACCCAGTAGTGCAGGCGCTCGCCGCCCTCGCCCAGCCCCTTCCCGGGCCCGTCGTCCGGGCCGGTGATGTAGCCGTCGACCGAGGTCGTGATCGATGCAACCACCTTCGTCATCGGACTCTCCTCTGCGTTGGCACCGCTCTTATGCGAGAGAAGACCGTCCGGGGCGCCAAGACTCATCGCCCGTTGCGGCCGGCGCGCGCGTCCGAGGATACTGACGCGTCGATGGGGATCACGCGCATCGATGCGCTCGTCGTCGGCGCCGGCTTCAGCGGGCTCTGCGCGCTTCACCGGCTGCGCGAGCTCGGGCTCACGGTGCGGGTGGCCGAGCGCGGCGACGGCGTCGGCGGCACCTGGTACTGGAACCGCTACCCGGGCGCCCGCTGCGACATCGAGAGCGTCGACTACCAGTTCTCGTTCTCTCCGGAGCTGCTCGCCGAGTGGGAGTGGACCGAGCGCTACGCGGCCCAGCCCGAGATCCTGCGCTATCTGGAGTTCGCCGCCGACCGCCTCGGTCTGCGGCCCCACATCGACCTGGGAACAACCGTCGCGGCGGCCCGGTATGACGAGGACCGCGACCGCTGGCAGGTCACAACCGACCGCGGCGGGTACGACGCCCGGTTCCTCGTCCTGGCGGTCGGGAACCTCTCGGCCCCCAAGCCGCCGCCGTTCCCCGGCCTCGACAGCTTCGAGGGCGAGTGGTATCTGACGGCCCGCTGGCCGCAGGAGCCGGTCGACCTGCGCGGCAAGCGGGTGGGCGTGATCGGCACCGGCTCGACCGGGATCCAGGTCGTGACGGTCACGGCCGAGCAGGCGGCCGAGCTCTGGGTGTTCCAGCGGACGCCCAACTACAGCATGCCCGCCCACAACGGCCCGCTCGACCCGGCATTCCACGACGAGGTCAAGCGCACCTTCGCCGAGCGGCGCCACATGGCCGAGCAGGCGGAGGCCGGCGTACCGTTCCCGGCTCCCGAGAAGCGGGCCCGCGAGGTGTCCGACGAAGATCGGCGGCGGATGTACGAGGAGGGTTGGGCGCGGGGCGGCATCAACTCGCTCTCGTATGCGTTCACCGACTTCCACAGCGACGAGTTCGCAAACGCCTCCGGCGCCGAGTTCACGCGCGAGAAGATCCGCGCGATCGTCCGCGACCCCGAGGTGGCGGCCCTCCTCTCGCCGGCCCACCACATCGGCACGAAGCGCACCTGCGTCGATACCGGCTACTACGAGGTCTACAACCGCCCGAACGTCCACCTGGTCGACATCCGCTCGGCGCCGATCGAGCAGATCACGCCGCGCGGGATCCGGACCGCCGCGGCCGAGTACGAACTCGACGTGATCGTCTTTGCGATCGGGTTCGACGCCATGACGGGGCCGTTCCTCGAGATCGAGCTGCTCGGCCGCGGCGGCGTCTCCCTGCGCGACCGCTGGGCCGCCGGCCCGCGCACCTACCTGGGCCTCACCGTCGCGGGCTTCCCCAACATGTTCCTGGTGACAGGACCGGGCAGCCCGGGTGTGCTCAGCAACATGGTGGTCTCGATCGAGCAGCACATCGACTGGCTGGCCGGCTGCATCGGCCGCCTGTGCAAACACGGGATCGCCGCCATCGAGGCCACACCCGAGGCCGAGGACGGCTGGGTGGCGCACGTGAACGAGATCGCCGACGCCACCCTCTACCCGCAGGCGAGCTCGTGGTACGTCGGCGCCAACGTCCCGGGGAAGCCGCGGGTCTTCATGCCGTACGTCGGCGGCTGCGGCCGTTACCGGGCAGAGTGCGACGACGTGGCGCGCGAGGGCTATCGCGGGTTCCGGTTCGGCGGGACGTGACAATTCACTCTGTGATGAACTGTCCCGGCGCTACGCTCCGGCCATGATCGCAGAGGCCGACATCGCCGCCGTCGGGGCCCTGATCGGCGACCGCGCCCGGGGGGCCATGCTGAACGCGCTGATGGGCGGCGAGGCCGTCTCGGCGGGCGAGCTGGCCCGGGTGGGCGGCGTCTCTCCGTCGGGCGCGACCGCGCACCTCGGCCGGCTGCGCGACGGCGGGCTCGTCACCGACGAGGTCGTCGGCCGCCAGCGCGTGTTCAGGCTCGCGAGTCCCGAGCTGGCCGAGGCGCTCGAGGCGCTGGCGCTCGTCGCGCCACCCGTTCCCGTCCGGGGGCTGCGGCGTGCCGGGGCGGCGGAGGCGCTGAAGCGTGCGCGCACCTGCTACGACCACCTGGCCGGAGAGCTCGGCGTGGCTGTGACGGAGGCGCTGGTCGAGCGCGAGATCCTGGCGCACGACGGCGCCGGTTTCGCCCTGACCCGCGCCGGCGGTCCCTGGCTCGAGCAGCTCGGGCTCGACCTGGCGGCGCTACGGCGGGTGCGGCGCAGCTTCGCCCGCGGATGCGTCGACTGGACCGAGCGGCGGCCGCACGTGGCGGGATCGCTCGGCGCCGGGATCGCGACCGCCTTCTTCGCCCACGGGTGGGTGCGCCGCCGGCCCGGCGGCCGCGCCGTCGTGGTCACGGCCGCCGGAACGGACTGGCTCGAGCGCAGCCTGGGCGTCACCTGGTTCCGCTGAGAACCGCTTGACATGTGACCATATGGTCACATATAGTCCCCCGCATGGACGACGACCGGGTCTTCAAGGCGCTGGGCGATTCCACCCGCAGGCACCTGCTCGACCGGCTCTTCGAGCGCGACGGGCTGACGCTGACCGAACTCGAGTCCGAGCTCGAGATGACGCGCTTCGGCGTGATGAAGCACCTGCGCCTGCTGGAGGAGGCCGGGCTCGTCGTCGCCCGCCGCCGGGGGCGGGAGAAGCTTCATTACCTGAACCCGGTCCCGATCCGGCTGATCCACGACCGCTGGATCGACAAGTTCACCGAGCACCGCGTCGCGGCGCTCGCCGACCTCAAGACCGAACTGGAGGAGGAGACCGCATGACCACCGCCACGGCCCAGACCACCCAGGTCTACCAGCTCTTCATCAAGGCGACGCCGGAGCAGATCTGGGACGCGATCACGACGCCGGAGTTCACCGAGCGCTACTTCCACCGGGCCCGCCACCGGGTGACGGCCGAGCGATACCTGTCGCACGGCCCGAACGGCGAGACGTGGGGCGACGGGCCCGTGTTCGAGTTCGACCCGCCGCGGCGGCTCGTGCACGAGTGGCGCTCCCTCTACGACCCCGACCTGGCGGTCGAGGAGCCGAGCCGGGTCACCTGGGAGATCGAACCGCAGGACGACGGCACGTGCCTGCTCACGGTCGTCCACGACCGCCTGGAAGGCGCGCCGAAGACGGCCGCCAGCGTGTCCGGGCCCGGCTGGATGGGCGTGCTGAGCGGCCTGAAGACGCTGCTCGAGACCGGCCGGCCGCTCGCGTAGGGCGGGTGGGGACAGTCCCTGAACGTTTCGCGTTCCACGCGCGTGACGGCGGTGTGACAGGACGGGCCGTGTTCGGCGTGCGTTGTGTCACACGCGTGTCGCGCGGTCGTCACGGCACGCGTTCGGGGACTGTCCCCGGCTGGCTACCCTGAGGCGCATGTCCGCCCACCGGCTGAGCCTCGCCGAGGCCCGGCGCATCGCCGTCCGGGCCCAGCTCCTTGACGCGTGCCGCCCGACCGACCTGCTCTCGATGGTGGAGCACCTGACGCTGCTCCAGATCGACCCGACCGCCGCGATCGCGCCGAGCGCCGACCTCGTCGCCTGGAGCAGGCTCGGCTCCGCCTACCGGCCCGAGCACCTGAAGCAGGCGCTCGAGAGCGACCGGACGCTCTTCGAGCACAACGCCACGATCCGTCCGATGACCGACCTCGGGCTCTTCTTCGCGGGCGGGCTCGACGGCTGGACGGCGTACGACCGCCCGCGCGAGTGGGTGCGCGACAACGATGCCTTCCGCCGCGACATCCTCGACCGGCTCCGCGGTGAAGGCCCGCTGACGTCGCGCGGCATCCCCGACACCTGCACCGTGCCGTGGGCCTCCACCGGGTGGACGCACAACCGAAACGTCACCCAGATGCTCGAGTACCTGATGATGCGCGGCGAGGTCGCGGTTTCCGGCCGCGTGGGCCGCGAGCGCGTCTGGGACCTGGCCGAGCGCGTCTACCCGGGGAGCACCGCCGCCCCCTCCCCCGAGGAGGCGCGGCGCGTCCGGAACGGGCGCCGGCTCCGCGCCCTCGGCATCGCCCGCGCCAGGACGACGGCCATGCCCGTGGAGCCGATCGACGTCGGCGACGCCGGAGAGCCCGCCGTCGTCGACGGCGCGCCCGGCGAATGGCGGGTCGACCCGGCCGCGCTCGGCGGCGACTTCGAGGGACGGACGGCGCTGCTCTCGCCGTTCGACCGGCTGATCCACGACCGCGCCCGCGCGCAGCAGCTCTTCGGCTTCGAGTACATCCTGGAGATGTACAAGCCGGCGGCCAAGCGCCGCTGGGGCTACTTCGCCCTTCCGATCCTCCACGGCGACCGCCTTGTGGGGAAGCTCGACGCGGCCGCCGACCGCAGGGCGGGCGTCCTGCGGGTGGACGCGATCCACGAGGACGTGAAGCACACGAAGGCGATCGCGAAGGCGGTCCGGGCGGAGATCGAGGCGCTGGCCGGGTGGCTCCGGATCGAGGCCGCCCGGCCGTAGCGCCACCGGTGCCGCAGGGAACGAACCGAAAGCTGCTCCGCTCGATGGCTAGCGGGTCATGGTGCGATACAGCCGCGCCGTGGCGGGAGCGAAGACGCCAACGAGGACGGCGCATGAGACCAGCACCCAGACGATCTCTCCCGCCGGCACGTCGCCGCGCATGAGGCCGCGCTCGGCGGTGATGAGATGCGTGATCGGATTCGCATCGACAGCCGACCGCACCCACCCCGGCATGGTGCTGGGGTCGACGAACGCGTTGCTCGCGAACGTGAGCGGGAAGAGGACGACGAGGCCCAGCGCCTGCACGGCGACGGGAGTGCGCACGACGAGCGCGAGGGTCGTCCAGACCCACGACAGCGAGAACGCGAACAGCACCGCCAGCCCGATGCCGGCCGCGACTCCCGGGACGCCGCCCTGCGGGCGGTAGCCCATCGCGAGCCCGAGCAGGACGACGAGGCTCGATCCGAGGACGTACCGGCCGACGTCGCCGATCAGACCGCCGACGATCGGCGCGGGCCTCCAGATCGGAAGCGAGCGGAAGCGATCGAACGCGCCGGTGGCGATATCGGTGTTCAGGTTGACCCCCGTGTAGACCGTGATCAAGACGGCGGCCATGACGAGCGTCCCGGGAAGGAGGAACTGGAGATACGCGTGCGTGTCGCGGGCGAGCGCACCCCCGAACAGGTACGTGAACATGAGCGTGAAGATGACCGGGATCCCGATCACGTCCGCCAGCTGCTCGGGGACGTGCTTGATCTTGAGAAGCGCCCGCCAGGCGAACGTGAGCGCGGTCGCGGCGGCGCTCGGGCGGCCCGGTCCGGCATGGTCGGCGAACGTCGCCTCGCGCACCGTTGCGGTCGGATGGAATGTCGTGGTCATGCGGGGACCTCCTTGCTGTCGGCCGCTGCCGGCCGTCCGGTCAGGGTGAGGAACACCTCGTCGAGGCTGGGCTGGTCGAGGGAGAACGACGCGAGCTGGAGTCCGGCGCGGGCCAGCTCGTCGAGGGCGCGGGCGGCGTCCTCGGGACGCGGCGCCCCGATCGCGAGCGACGCCGGGTCCGAGCCGGGGCGCGGCTCGCCGCCGAGCACGCCGGCGAGCACCCGCTCGGCCCGGGGCCGGGCCGAGGCCTCGCGCAGGCCGACGCGAAGGACGCCCGAACCCAGCGAGGCCTTCAGCTCAACGGGCGTCCCCTCGGCGATCACCTTCCCGTGGTCCATGACGGCGATCCGTCCCGCCAGCCGGTCGGCCTCGTCCAGGTACTGGGTCGTCAGCACCACCGTCGTCCCGCGGGCGGCGAGCGCCCGCACGATCTGCCAGACCTGGTCGCGGCTGCGGGGGTCGAGGCCGGTCGTCGGCTCGTCGAGGAACAGCACCCTGGGCGTGACGACGAGGCTGGCCGCGATGTCGAGCCGGCGCCGCATCCCTCCCGAGTAGGTCTTCACCGACCGGCCGGCCGCGTCGGCCAGGCCGAACGCATCGAGCAGCTCGGCCGCCCGCGCCCGCGCTCCCGCGCGGCTGTGGCCCAGCAGCCGGGCGAGGAACACGAGGTTCTCGCGCCCGGTGAGGTCCTGGTCGACCGACGCGAACTGCCCGGTCAGGCTGACGCGCGCACGGACGGCATCCGCCTCCCGCACGACGTCGTGGCCGAGCACGGTCGCCTCCCCGGCATCGGGGAGAAGCAGCGTCGTGAGCATCCGGATGGCCGTCGTCTTGCCTGCGCCGTTCGGCCCGAGGATGCCGTACACCGTGCCCTCCGGGACGTCCAGATCGACCTCGTCGGCCGCCCGGGTCGAGCCGAACGCCTTCACGAGGCCGCGCGCTTCGATCGCGTGACGCGACATGAAAGTCACTTCCTTTACATAGCTACTGTCAACTTCACGGCATCCTAACAGCCAGTAACTCTCATTTGCAAGTGGCTATCAAAAGGTGTAATCTTGTGCCCATGACCGCGAAGCCCACGGGTCTGCGAGAGCGCAGGCGAGCCGCCACCGTCAGGCGCATCCAGGGCGCGGCACTCGACCTCTTCGACGAGCGCGGCTTCGAGAACGTGACGATCGAGGAGATCGCCGAGGCCGCGGAGGTGTCGCCGAGCTCGGTCTACCGCTACTTCGGCACGAAGGAGGGCGTCGTCCTCTACGACGAGTTCGACTTCCGGCTGATCGACGCGGTCGAGGCGGAGCTGGCGTCGCATCCACCGGTGGAGGCCGTCCGCCGGGCGGTCGCGTCGGTGATGAGCGCCTTCTTCGGCCGTGACGAGGAGCTCGCGCGCCGAAAGCTCCAGTACGCCTTCGAGGAGCCCCATCTGCACGCCGCGATGACCCAGCAGGTGGACGGGTTCGCCCAGCTCGTGGCGCACGCGTTGGCCGGCGCCGCCGGTCGTAAGCCGGACGACCTGGACGTCCAGGTGGTCGCGTCGACCCTCGTCTGGGCGCTCACAGCCGCCGCGCGGGCATGGCATGCCGCGGGATACCAGAGCCCGCTCCAGTCCCTGCTCGAGCAGGCGCTCGAGGTCGTCGAGGGCGGGCTTCGCCTCGAGGCGCCGGCTGCGTGACGCGCCCGGACGCGCTGCTCAGGCTGATTCAGGGCGCCTGACCGGCGAGCGCGGTCCGGATCCGCCCCGCCGCGGCGATCCCCGTCTCGATCGCGGTCTCGATGTAGGTCGTGCCGAGGTAGTCGCCGGCGAGATGGACCCGGCCGAGCGGCTGCTCCAGCCCCGGCTGGAGCAGGTGCCGGCCCGGGCGAGGGTGCGGGAGGCCCGGCTCCCAGCGCCGGATGACCGTCTCGCGGACGTTCCCGCGCAGCTCCGGGAAGAGCGCGTGCAGATCGCCGAGAAAGCGCCGCTCCGCCTCCGCGTCGTCGACGTCGGCCAGGGCGCGGGCCAGGTCTGCGGCCGCGTAGACCATGAGCGTGCCGCCGGGCGCTCGCGCCCCGTCCCGGCGCAGCACATTGGCGGTGTTGAACAGCATGTTGAACGACATGCCGGGCGTGGCGGCGGCGTAGACGCCGTCGTACGGCATCGGCGACGTCTCGCCGGTGAGGAACGCGCCCACCACGTACGGGCCGTACGCGATGCCGTCGAGCGCCCGGGCGACCTCGCCGGGCAGATCGGCGACGATCCGGCGCGCGACGGGCGCAGGGGTGGCGACCACGACGGCCCGGGCGTGGATCGCCCGCTCGCCCCCCGCGTCCCGGAAGGTGACGACCACGCCGTCCGGGCCGGCGGCGACGGCGGTGACCGTCCGCCCGGTGTACTACGCGTCCGCCCAGCGCCGCGGCGATCGCCTCGGGCAACCTGCTCGACCCGCCGATCATGGTCCGCGTGAGGCCGCGGCCGCGATCCCACACCAGCTGGAAGTAGCCGATGCCGTAACCGGCCGACACCTCCTCCGGCTCCCCGGACGAGCGCCGGATCGTGGCGCGAAAGACGGCGTCGACGGCCGGGCGCACCGGCCCCAGGAACTGCGAGAACGTCCTGTCGTCACGGAATGCGAGCACCCGGGCGCGGCGGTCGGCCTCCGGCTCGCCCGGACGCAGGCGCGAGACGCGCCCGTACTGGGCGACCGCCAGCCGCAGACGGGCGCCGGCGCGGACGAGCGCGATCCGGTCGGCCGCCGGGAGCCGCGCGCGCAGCGGATAGGTCTCGACGCGCCCGCCTGCGAGCAGCCGCCCGCCCACGGCCAGGCCGGCGAGGACGCCCGGCAGCTCCGCCGCCTCCACCCCCGTCGCCTCGAGCAGCCGGCCCGTGGCCGTCTCCGGCCCGCCCAGCACGTGCCCTCCGAAGTTCAGCCAGTACGGCCCGCGCGGCTCGGACATGAGCCGCCCGCCGGCGCGGTGCCCGGCCTCCAGCACGATCACGTCGCGGTCGCGCAGCTCCCAGGCGGCCGTGAGGCCCGCGATGCCCCCGCCGGCGACGACCACCTCTGCTCGTTCGGGGACCATCCGGCGGCGAGCGTACCGGATGCGTGGGCCGCCGCCCGGCCGGGAAGGGGACAATGCAGCGCATGGACGGACGGAGACGAACCCACGCGGTGTTCCTCGGCGGCCCGGGCGTGCGCTACGTGGAGCGGCCGCCGCACCCGGCACTGGCACCCTGGGTGGCGGTGCACTGGCGGATCGAGACCGACGCCGAGTTCGACCTCCGCATACCGCCCGACGGGTGCATGGACGTGATCGGCGCCGACGTCGTCGGCACCTTCTCCACCTTCGGAGTTGCCCGCCTGCCCGCCGGAAGCGTCTCGAACGGGATCCGGTTTCACCCCGGCGGGTTCCCGGCCCTGTTCGGCGTGCCGGCGAGCGAGCTCGTCGACCTCCGCGTGCCGATCCGCGACGTGAGCCCGCGCTTCCGCTCGCTCGAGCGCCTCGCGGCCGACGCGCCGCCGCCTGACCCGCTCGCCGGAGCCGTCTGGGCCGGCTCCGACCTCCGGGCGATCGGCCGCGGCCTCGGGTACGGCGAGCGCCAGCTCCGCCGGCGGATCCTGGCGGCCACCGGCCACGCACCGAAGCGGCTCATGCGGATCGCCCGGATGCAGCGCCTCCTGCTCGCCGGACGGGGTGAGAGCTGGGCCCGGTCGGCGGTCGAGCACGGCTACTACGACGAGGCGCACATGGCAAACGACGTCCGCGAGCTGGCCGGCGCAACCCCGCACGCGCTGGTGGGAAGTCCGGTTCTTCCAAGCGACGCGCCGCCCCGCTTCGTACCGTCCTCGTGACACCGCGAAGAACCGGAGGCCCGGTATGAACGTCCAATTCGTAGCCGGCATCGCCGTCGTCGCGGCGGATCCGCCGCGGAGCCGCGAGCTGTACGTCGACGCGCTCGGCCTGCCGCTGGAGGCAGGCGAGGGCGAGGAGTACTTCCATTCGGAACACGTCGACGGCACGCGCCACTTCGGCGTCTGGCCGCTGGCCCAGGCCGCCCAGGCCTGCTTCGGCAAGGACGAGTGGCCGGCGGAGATCACGGTGCCGCAGGCGTCGATCGAGTTCGAGGTCGAGGACGCCGCCGCGGTCGCCGGCGCCGCCGCCGAGCTCGAGGAGCGCGGATTCCGCCTGCTCCACGGCGCCCGGGAGGAGCCGTGGGGCCAGACGGTCGCGCGGCTCCTCTCCGTCGAGGGCCTGATCGTCGGCATCTCGTACGCCCCGTGGTTCCACACGGCCTGATCGGCGCCGCGCTACCATCGGCGGATGCCGGAGATCACGGGCTACGACTTCGGGCAGGTGACGATTGACGGACGCCGGGAACAGCGCGATGTGATCGTCCTGCCGGATCGGGTCGTGCGCGATTGGTGGCGGCGGGACGGGCACGGCCTCGTGCTCGATGACCTGGACGACGTGCTCGACGACTTGCCCGAGCGCTTGGTCGTCGGCACGGGCGCATACGGGAGGCTGCGTCCCGATGCGGCGACCCTCGACGCGCTGCGCACACGCGGGATCGCGGTCGAGGTGCTGCCGACAGCCGAGGCCGTCGACCGCTATTCGCAGCTCGATCCGCGGCGGACGGCGGCCGCGCTGCATCTCACCTGCTGAGGCGCCGCCGGTCGCGATGACCACACCGGCGCTCGCAAACCGCACCTGTGAAGGCGGTTCGTGACCGCGTCCGCCGAGCTCGATCGGGCGCGCAGCGACTTCGCCCGGGGGGCGTGGGCGGCGGCACACGGCACGCTCGCTCGAGCCGACGAGGCCGAGCCGCTCTCCGCCGCCGACCTCGAGCTCCTGGCCGTGGCCGCATACATGCTGGGCCGGCTCGAGGAGTTCCTGGCCGTGCTCGAGCGGGCCTACCACGCCCATTCGGACGCGAGCGAGCCGCTGCCGGCGGCACGGGCGGCGATCTTCCTCGGGATCAACCTGGCGATGGTGGGCGACGTCGCGCAGGCCGGAGGCTGGCTGGCGAGGGCGCAGCGGCTGGTGGAGCGCGAGCAGGAGGACTGCGCCGAACGGGGATACCTGCTGCTCCCCGTCGCCCTCCGGCACGAGGCGGCGGATGACTACGGAGCGGCCTCCGAAGCCGCGGCCGAGGCCGCCGCGATCGGCGAGCGATTCGGCGACCGCGACCTGTTCGCACTCGGCGCGCACGTGCACGGCCATGCCCTGATCAAGCTGGCGCGCGTCGAGGAGGGGTTCAGGCTGCTGGACGAGGCGATGCTCGCCGCGATCGGCGGCGAGCTGTCGCCGATCGTCACCGGCATCGTCTACTGCGGCGCGATCGCGGGCTGCGAGGAGGCCTACGAACCGGCGCGTGCGCGCGAGTGGACGGGTGCGCTGGCGCGCTGGTGGGATGGACAGCCGGACATGGTCGCGTTCACCGGCCGCTGCCTCGCCCACAGGGCCGAGATCCTGCAACTGGACGGCGACTGGGCCAGGGCGCTCGAGGAGGCCCGGCGCGCGTACGAGCGATGCCAGCGGGTGCTGAACCGGCGGGCGGCCGGTCAGGCGTCGTATCAGCGCGGCGAGGTGCTCCGCCGGCAGGGCGACCTCGCCGCCGCCGAGGATGCCTACCGTGAGGCCAACGCCTGCGGGCGCGAGCCGCAGCCCGGCCTGGCGCTGGTGCGGCTGGCCCAGAAGGACGTGGACGCGGCCGCCGCGTCGATCCGGCGGGCGCTCGCCGAGACCGGCCCGCCGCTCGACCGGTCGCGGTTCCTGCCCGCGCTTGCCGAGATCCTCCTGGCCGCGGGCGAGCTCGACGAGGCGCGGCTGGCATGCGCCGAGTTGACGGAGATCTCCGCGGCGTATCCGAGCGCGATGCTGAGCGCGATCGCCGCGTATGTCGCGGGCTCGGTGGAGCTCGCAGGGGGCGACGGGGCAGCGGCGCTCGCGAGCCTGCGCCGCGCCTGGGAGGGCTGGCAGCGGCTGGCGGCACCGTACGAGGCGGCCCGGACGCGCGTGCTGGTCGCGCTCGCATGCCGCGCGCTCGGCGACGACGACACCGCGGCGATCGAGCTCGACGCGGCGCGCGCGGTCTTCGAGGAGCTCGGCGCGCAGCCCGACCTGGAGCGCGTCGACGCCCTCACGAGCACGCGCGCGGGCAGCCACGGCCTGACGAGCCGCGAGCTCGAGGTGCTGCGGCTGGTGGCGGCCGGGAACACCAACCGGGAGATCGCGGCCGCGCTCGTGCTGAGCGAGCACACCGTGGCCCGGCACATCCAGAACATCTTCGCCAAGCTGCGCGTCTCGTCCCGGTCGGCGGCGACGGCGTTCGCCTACGAGAACGCGCTCGTCTGACACAACGTGGTCAGAATTCACCACGCGGCAGCTCGGGCAAGATGGCTGATGCAGGCGATGCGGCCTGCTGCTGGGCGTCCTACCGTCGACTCGGTATCCGAGACGAGGAGGACGTGTGATGGAACGGTTCGAGACAGTCATCGTGGGCGGCGGCCAGGCGGCGCTCGCCACGGCGTACCACCTGAGGAAGCGCGGACGTCCGTTCGTGATCCTCGAGGCGAACGAGCGCATCGGCGACTCGTGGCGGCAGCGGTGGGACTCGCTGCGCCTGTTCACGCCGGCGAAGTACGACGGCCTGCCCGGTATGCGCTTTCCCGCGCCCGGGTGGTCGTTCCCGACCAAGGACGAGATGGGCGACTACCTGGAGGCGTACGCAGCGCGCTTCGAGCTGCCGGTGCGGACGGGCGTCTCGGTCGACCGCGTCTTCCGCGAGGACGGCCGCTACGTGGTCGAGTCGGGGCACAGCGTGTTCGAGGCGGAGAACGTCATCGTTGCGACGGGCGCCCACCGGATCCCGAAGCGGCCGGCGTTCGCGCCGGAGCTCGACCGCGGCATCGTCCAGCTCCACTCCGAGGAGTACCGCAACGCGTCGCAGCTCGGCGAGGGCGACGTCCTCGTCGTGGGCGTCGGCAACTCCGGCGCCGAGCTCGCCCATGAGCTCTCGCGGACGCACCGGGTCTTCCAGGCGGGGGCGCCCTCGGCCGAGATCCCGGTGCGGCACGGAAGCCTGCCGTCGCGCTTCGTGCTTCCGGTGATCCGGTTCGCCGGCACGCGCGTCCTGACGGTGCGGACGCCGATCGGCCGCAGGGTTCGCCCGAAGTTCGTGAAGATGGCGGCGCCGCTCATCCGGATCAAGTCGAAGGACCTCGAGGAGGCGGGGGTCGAGCGGGTCGAGCGCGTCGCGGGCGTCCGCGACGGCATGCCGGTGCTCGCCGACGGACGCACGCTGGACATCGCGAACGTCGTCTGGTGCACGGGCTTCCGTTCCGACTTCTCGTGGATCGACCTGCCCGTGCTCGACGGCGCGGGCGACCCGGTGCACGAGCGCGGCGTGGTCGCGTCGGCCCCGGGGCTCTACTTCGTGGGCCTCGTCTTCCAGCACGCCGCCACCTCCGACGTCCTCCCCGGCGTCGGCCGCGACGCCGCCCATGTCGCGAAGCGTGTCGCCTCCGCCGGCGCCCCGGCCCAATCGGGCGCGAGGCCGCACGCGCTGGCTACGATCTGGACCGTGCCGGAGGACGGATGAGCGGCCGCACGATCGCTCCCCGCATGGTGTGGGGCGACTGAGCCCGTGGACGAGCCCCGGCTGACGCTCCACCAGGCCGAGTGGTGCCCGTTCTCCTCGGCCGTCCGCGAGGTGCTGACAGAGCTCGGCCTGGACGTCGTCCTGCGCCAGGTCGAGCCGCGGCCGGAGCAGCGCGACGGGCTCCGCCGGCGCACCGGGACGGACTCGATCCCCGTGCTCGAGGCCGAGGACGGCCGTCTCTACCGCGGCACGCGCGAGATCTTCGCGCACCTGCGCGAGCGCGATCCGGGGCGGTTCGCGGCGGCGCACCGGCGCCGCTTCGCCGACCACCGCGACGCCCGTGAGACCGACACGCCGGGCCAGCTCGTCGAGTACTTCCGCGGCACCGGCGAGCTGGAGGAGGTGGAGGAGCCGGCGAGCCCCGCCGGCGCCTCCGTGGTCGACGTGCCCGGGGCCTGCCGCTACGAGCTGCTCCTCGACGGCCGCCGGATCGGCCTTCTCGCCTACCGCCGCAGCGAGGGCCGGATCGCCTTCACCCACACCGAGATCGCCGCCTCGTGCGAGCGGCGCGGTTTCGGGAGCCGGCTTGCCGAAGCCGCGCTCGAGGACGCCCGGCGGCAGGGGCTCGAGGTCGTGCCGCTCTGCCCCTTCATCGCGCGCTACATCGACCGGCACCCCGAGTACGCGCCGCTCGTGGCGACGGTCGTCTAGGGCCTCCAGCCGCCGGAGAGGGGCTCGCCGACGCGCAGGCCGAAGCGCTCGATCAGCTCCGGAACCGTCTCGGGCCGCATCTCGAGCCCGTAGCGCTGCGAGAGCGCGGCCACGGCGTCCGGGTCGGCGGCGGCGGCCCCGCCCATCGCGTCGAGCTCGGCAAAGAACCGCTCGAAGCCGGCGGGCGAGATGATCTCGAGGATCCGGCACGGCTCGTCGCCGGCGTTCCAGAACGTGTGCCACTGGTCGCGGGGCTTGTGGACGAGGTCGCCCGGGCCCGCCTCGACGACGTCGCCGCCGAGCAGCGCGCCCATGCGGCCCTCGAGCACGAAGCTGTACTCGTCCTCGCGGGTGTGCCGGTGGAGCGGTGCCGCGAGCGCCCGCGGCGACATCGGGTGCTCGACGAGCGCGAACCGCTCGCCGGCCTCCGGCCCGTCGATCATGAATCGCACGCCGATGCTGCCGAGGAAGCCCATGTGTCCATCCCCGGGGCCGACCACCTTCACGCCCGTCTCGGTCGCTGCCATCGTCTTTCGCTCCTTATTGATCGAACAGTAATGTCTCGCGAATATAGCGGCCGCCGGCCGCGCGTGTCAAGTAGGATTGGAACGACAGCCATGTCCGACCAAAAACGCCCATACCGGATGACGCGGCGCGCCGAGCTCGAGGAGGAGACGCGCATGCGGATCACCGAGAGCACCGTCGCCCTGCACGAGCAGCTGGGGCCGGCGCGCACCTCGATCAGCGCCGTGGCCGAGCATGCGGGCGTCCGCCGCTCGACCGTCTACCGGCACTTCCCCGACGAGGCCGCCCTCTTCGCGGCGTGCTCGTCGCACTGGCGCGCAGCCAACCCGCCGCCCGACCTCGGCGCGTGGGCGGCGATCGCCGACCCGGGCGCGCGAACCGGGACGGCGCTCCGCGACCTCTACGCCTTCTACCGCCGCACCGACGCGATGTACACGAGCCTGCTGCGCGACGAACCCGTGGTGCCGGTCGTCCGGCGGCTGCTGCGCGGCTTCCACGAGTACGTGACCGCGATCGAGGGCACCCTGATGGCCGGGCGGCGCCTGCGCGGCGGGCCCGCCCGCCGCACCCGCGCGGCGATCGGGCACGCCGTCGCGTTCCCGACGTGGCGCTCGCTGACGCATGACCAGGGCCTGTCCGACGCCGACGCCGTCCGGATGATGTGCCTGCTCGTGGAGGGCGCCGCTCGTGGTTCCTGACCCGCCGAGGCGGGCACGCGGGTGAACCATGGAGCCCGGGGACCGGATCGGCGAGCCTGAGGGCCGGGTGGTCCGGGTCTCGACGCTCTGCGGGCCGCGGCCTGGGTCGGCGATCCTCGCGTTCGGGATGGACGACCTCCGACCCGCGATGGACGCGGCGCGCTCGAGCCCGCACCGCCGTACGCGACCACCTACCCGAACGGCCTGGCCGTCCACGTCCACCGGCCGCGCTCGCCCCGGTGAGCGGGGCGAGCGCGGCTGTTGGTCAGCTCACGTCCGGTGCCACGTTCAGGTTGAGCCGGAAGACGTTCTCCGGGTCATACCGGCGCTTCACCTGGATGAGCCGATCGAGGGTCGCGGGCGGGTACGCACGCCGGATCCCGTCGTCCTCCTCGCCGCCGAGGAAGCCGATGTAGGCCGGAGCCGCGGCGCCGCCCGAGAGCGCCCGCGCCATGCTGGCCGCCCAGGCCTCGTGCTCCGGGCGCTCCTCGGCCCGCGCGTACATGACGGCGATGTTCATCATCAGGCCCGCCTTGCGGTACGCGAAGGCCGTCGCGTCCTCCGGGACGCGCCGCATCGCGCCGCCGAGCACGCGAAGCTGGACGGCGGCCAACGGGGCAGACGAGTCCTCCAGGTGCTCGAGGATCGCCTCCGCCGCTCCCGCCGGGTAGCCCGTCGCCGAGGATGTTCGTCCCCGCGGCGAATGCCGGCCGCGGGCCCTCCGGCCCGGCGTACATCTCCGGGTAGCGGATCGGCCGCACCGTGTCGACGAGCGGCGTTGCGAGCCCGCGGAGCGGCGCGATCGCCCGCCCGCCCGCCTCGGCATCTCCGGCATAGACCATCAGCGCCATCACGATGGGCTTGCCGTGCTGCTCGGTCGGGATGAAGGGCACCGGCGGAGCCTTGAGGACGTTCGCGATCACGGAGAGCTCCTCGGGAGCCGCGTCCGCAGCGTTCGCGAACCCGGTGATCACGTCGGGGCCGGCCGGGAGGATCAGCATCCCGCCGACCACCTCGCCGATCTCGTGGAGCCGGAATCGCAGCCTGGTGGCGACCCCGAAGTTGCCGCCGCCGCCCCGCAGCGCCCAGAAGAGATCGGCGTGGTTCTGGGCGTCCACCTCGAGCAGCTCGCCGCCGGCGGTCACCACCTCGGCCGCGAGCAGGTCGTCGATCGTGAGCCCGTACTTCCGGGTCAGGTAGCCCATGCCGCCGCCCAGGGTGATGCCGCCGAGGCCCACCGTCGCCGCGTCGCCGAACCCGGTGACGAGGCCGTGTTCGGCCGTCGCCGTCGTGTAGTCGCCGGCCGTGGCGCCGGTCTGCGCCCAGGCGGTCCGGCTGCCGGCGTCGATCTCGACCGCGTTCATGGCGGCGAGATCGAGCACGATCCCGCCCTCGGTCGTGCCGTGCCCGGCCCAGCTGTGGCCGCCGCTGCGCACCGCGAGCTCGGCGCCGGAGTCGCGTGCGAGCCTGACGACGTGCGCGACGTCGGCTGCGTCGGCGGCGCGAACGATCGCAGCGGGCCGGCGGTCGAAGCCGGTGAAGAAGACGCCGCGGATGTCGTCGTATTCGGGATGGCCGGGGGCGATCACCCTGCCGTTCAGCGCGGCTCGGACGTCGGAGATGGGGACATGATGGGTGGTCTGCACAGGGACTCCTTGGCGGTGAATTTCGTCGTCACCGCCTTGGACACGACGGAGCGCACGCGTGTGACATCGGCCGGCCGTGGCCGTGCACGGCCTAGCTCGATCGGGCGGCGCCCTCCGCGACCGGCGTGACGCGCTGGCCGGTGATCAGCCGTTCGCGGTCGAAGAGGCGCGAGACGACCCGCCCGGCGGCGATGTCCGCCGCGAGCAGGGCGAGCGCGAGCCCGATCGCCAGAGGGATGGACGGCGTGATCAGCTGGAACGAGATGAGGGAGGTGAAGCCGAGAAGCGGCAGGCCGGCGAGGCTGGCGAGCTGCTGGGCGACGCGCACGTCGCTGACGCGGGTGGAGATCCCGATCCCGACCCAGATCGACCAGAGGGCGAGGAGCGGCGTGAACAGGAGCTGGGCGAGCACCTGCGGCGGGTGCCAGACCACGTCGGTGACGACGTGGGCTGCGCCGAAGCGGACGCCGATCAGCACGACGAGGTAGATGGCGTAGGCGAGCCCGACCGAGGGCACGAACGCGGCGATCGCCTTTCCGAGCAGGAGCTCGGACGCGCGGACGGGCGTGGTGAGCACAGGCTCGAGCGTGCCCTGGTCGCGTTCGCCGACGACGGAGTACGCGGCGATCACCGGCGGGAGCACGATCGGGATGATCAAAAGCAGGAGCGAGATCGTGCCGACCGCCGCTCGTACCTGGGGCCCGGACGTCGATTCCGGGATCTTGAAGATGGTGAGCATCGGGGTGATCAGGAAGACGAGCGGCAGCACCGCCATCGTTCCGATCACGAACCGGTTGCGCCGGAACTCGCGGACCTCCTTTCGGACAACCGCCCACACACGCTCCCGGCTCATCGGTGCGCCTCGACGTCTTCGTCGACAAGCTCGAGGTAGACGTCCTCGAGCGAGTGCCTGTCGTCCGAGAGCGAAAGCAGGTCGGCGCCGGCGGCGACGAGCGCTCGCGCGACCTCCGGTGCCGCGACGCGCGCGTCGCTCACCGACAGCACATACCGGGCGGGGTCCTCGGCGCGCCAGCTCTCGATGCCGGGGACGGCGAACACCCGGCCGGGATCGGGGAGCGGCGCGGCCGTTCGGACGACGAGTGCCCTGGCGAAGAGGCGGTCGCGCAGCTCGTCCGGCCGTCCGATCGTGCGCAGGCTGGTGTTCAGGATCGCGACCCGGTCGCAGAGCCGTTCTGCCTCTTCGAGCCGGTGGGTGGTGAGAAAGACGGTGACGCCGCGCTCGCGGAGGTTGTCGATCAGCAGATGAACCTCGCGGCTCGCGACCGGGTCGAGGCCCGAGGTCGGCTCGTCGAGGAACACGATGGCGGGATCGCTGAGCAGCGAGCGGGCCAGGCCGATCCGTTGCCGCAGCCCTTTGGAGAGGCTGCCGCAGAGGTCGTCGGCGCGTCCGGCGAGGTTCACCGCTTCGAGCGCCCGGAGGATCCGCTGCCTCGGGTTCGTGACGCCATAGAGGCCGGCGAAGTACTCGAGGTTCTCGACCACGGTCAACCGCAGGTACAGACCCGGATTCTCCGGCATGACCGCGATGCGCCGGCGGATCTCGAGCCCGTTCTCCGCCGCGAGCGGGACACCCGCGACGACCGCCGAACCCGAGCTGGGCGAGATCAGCGTGGCGAGCATCCGGACGGTGGTCGTCTTGCCGGCGCCGTTCGGCCCCAGAAACCCGAACACCTCGCCGGCCGTCACGCCGAACGACACGTCCTCGACCGCAAGGCGGTCGCCGAACCGCTTCGTGAGATGCTCGACGACGAGCGCCGCCTCCGCCGGCGAGCGGGTTGCCGGCCCAGAGGTGAGCCGCTGAAGCGCCTGGCGCTGCTCCGGGCCGCCGACACCCGTCTCACCGTCGCCCGGAACCTGCACCGGAGCAGCGACGCCGGCCCTCGTGCCGCCGGTCGCGAGGGCGACGACGGTGTAGACGGCAGCGATCGCGACGGCGATCGGCACGCGCGCCGACGACCCGCGCAGCAGCACGAGCGCCGCACCCATCGCCGCGGCTGTGAACAGGGTGATCGCCCACCCCTGCCAGGCTGCCGGCCGCCAGCCGAGACCGGCTCGCCGACGCTGGAACCACCGCTGCGACCTCATCACCCGCCCCCTACATTAGGGCGCGGGGGGCGCCGGCGGGCCGGGCACGAGCGGACCGTCGCCGAGAGCTCGCGGTCACGTTCGCTCGCCGCGGCGGGTCATCTCGGTGATGACCACGAACACAGGAGGACAGGCAATGTTGAAGAGCGTCTTCTACACCGCCGTCTACGTCGGCGACCAGGACAGCGCGCTCGACTTCTACACGAACGTGCTCGGCTTCGAGCAGCGTGCCGACAACCCGACGCCGGACGGGCCGCGGTTCCTGACCGTCGGCGTCAGGGGCCAGGACTTCCAGCTCGTTCTCTGGCCGGGGACCACCGGCGAGGGCGAGCCCGTGCAGGGCCGCGCCCCGGCCGCGGTCACCATCGAGGTGGACGACATCCGCGCCACGGTCACGGCGCTGGAGTCGAGCGGCGTGAAGTTCGAGACGGGCGTGCTCGAATTCCCGTGGGGCTTCGTCGCGCCGTTCCAGGACCCCGACGGCAACCGGCTCCAGCTGCGTGAGGGCCGAAACGGCGGATGAGGCGGGTCCCGGCCTGACCGATGAGTTCCCCGGCCCCGCGGGGTCGACAGTGCATGACGACTGAAGCTCACACCCTGGAGACCCGCGGGGCCGAGATCGTCTACGACGTCCACGGCCCGCTCCCCGGCGCCGGCGGGCGCCCACCGCTCCTCATGATCGGCCAGCCCATGGCGGCCGCCGGCTTCGCCACGCTGGCGTCGCTCTTCCCCGAGCGCACGGTGGTCACCTACGACCCGCGCGGGCTCGGCCGCAGCGCCAGGAACGACGGCCGGACCGACAACGACCCCATCGTCCAGGCGGAGGACGTGTACGCCGTGATCCGGGCGCTCGGCGCCGGTCCGGTCGAGCTGTTCGCGAGCAGCGGGGGCGCGGTGACCGCGCTCGCGCTCGTCGCGGCCCATCCGGATGCCGTGACGACCCTGGTGGCGCACGAGCCGCCGCTCATCGCGGTGCTCCCCGACGCCGCGGCGGCCGAGCGCGCCCGCGTCGGATTTCGAGACGCCTACGAGGCCGGCGGGCGGGGCCACGGCATGGCGGCCTTCATCGCGATGACCTCGTGGCGAGGCGAATTCACCGAGGAGTACTTCGCCCAGCCCGCGGCCGACCCCGCACGCTTCGGAATGCCGGTGGAGGACGACGGTGCCCGCGACGACCCGCTGCTCTCCGACCGGTCGGAGGCGATCACCAGCTACCGCCCCGACGTCGAGGCGCTCGCGTCGGCGCCGACGCGGGTCGTGATCGCGGTTGGCGAGGAGTCCGCGGACACGTTCACGGGACGCGCCGCCGTGGCCACGGCCGAGCTCCTGGGTCGGCAGGCGACCGTGTTCCCGAGCCACCACGGAGGCTTCCTCGGCGGCGAGTTCGGCTATGCGGGACAGCCCGAGGCGTTCGCGCGCAGGCTGCGCGAGGTCCTCGATCAGGACCAGCCGGGAGAGCTTCGCTCGTCGAGCGCGTAAACCGGGTCGCCGCCGTGGATCGCGCCGTCGGTGAGGACGTCCGCGCGCAGGCCGCCGCGGTGCACGAGGGCACGCAGCACGGGTCGGGAGCTGTATCCCTCGACGACCGTGCACGGTTCGCAGAGCCGCATGCCGCGGCACCGAACCTCGCCGACCATGAACTCGCGTCCCACGAGGCCGTTGAGCTCGATGCCGCGCGTGACGAGGTTGCGGCGGTGCTCGTCCGCGCCGAGGGGCGGGGCGAACGACTCGCACACCTCGGCTTCGATCAGCGTCAGAGCGCTGCCCGGAAGGTTGGAGGGGAACGTGCCCGCGCCTGCGACGTGCCGGTCGCCAAGAAGACCCTGCCCGGCGAGCGCCTGCGCGTCCTGAACGGTCTGCGTCGGCTCGCCGGCGGCTGCGGCGATGTGGATGGCAACGACGGCTCCGGTTGTCGCGGGTGCGGGAGCGGCCCTCGGCAGCGCGAGTGCGATGTCGCCGGCGGCGAGGACGAACCCTGCCTCGATCGTGCCGGGAACCGCCTCGTCGCCGTCGGGATCCCAGACCATGCCCGAGGGGACGCCGTACATGACGACGTAGCGCGGCTCCGCCCCCGAGGATACGACGCGGGCGATCCACGGCCCCGCCCAGGCGAACGTCGCCGGCTCCGCCACGGGCACGAGCCCAAGCCCGTGGGCTCCGAGCCAGCGGGAAACATGCCAGCTGCTTGCCGGGTCGTCGTCGCCGCGAAGCCGTGGTAGTCGCTCGGCCGGGAGCTCCAGGACCGTCGCCAGACAGGCGAGAAAGCTGCGCTGCTCCCGCGAAAGCCGGCGATCGGTGAGGCGCGCTTCCTTCATCTCATCTCATTCGACGAGCTCGGCGAAGAGCTGGTCGAGCATTTCGGACGGCTCCTCGCAGAGCCCCGTGTGCACCTCGGAGGGCTGGACGATGGTGCTCGACGGTGAGACGAGCCAGCCGAATCGCTGCTGCGGCGGCAGCGCGGCGACCGGTCCGGCGTCGGGCGCCCCGCCGGCGATGCGCACGAGCGCGTCCAGGTGCGCGCGAACGGCCGCGGGCGCGACGTCGGCGGCGAGCGCCGCCAGGCGGCTCTCGTCGAGGTGGGTACGCGCGGCGAGGAAGTCGCGTTCCCGGCAGTAGAGGACCACGCCGGCGTTCAGGCGCTCGCCGCGCTCGATCCGCGGGACGACGCGCAGGATCGCGTAGGTGAACTGGCTACGGCTGCGCCCGGACACGCTCCGCCTCCTGCGCGAACGCCCTCGGGGGCCGCAGGCGCCGCTCGAGGTACTCGACGTACGCCTCGGCGGGATCGCCGACGAGCCAGTCGCCGGGCACGAGCGCGACGACGCGTTCGAGCAGCCCGCGCTCGACGCGATGCGCGAGGCGCTCGTCCGCCTCGATGATGGAGCCGGCGCGCGGCAGCAGCACATGGTCTGCGATCTGGGGAAATGCACGCGTCGCCTGCTCCGCCGGCCTGAGCCCTCCGTGCTGGAGGTAGAGGGCGGCGCCGTGGTCGATCAGCCAGACGCGTTGATGCCAGACGAGCAGGTTCGGGTTGGCGGCGGTGCGGTCGACGTTGGTGAGCAGCGCGTCGAGCCAGACGACGTTCGCCGCGAGCTCGTCGTCGGGTTGCACGGACCCGTTCGGCGTGTAGGCGAGCGCGCCCGGCAGGAAGTCGACGCCGAGGTTCAAGCCGCCGCTTGCGAGGATCAGCTCCTGGATCTCCGGATCCGGCTCGGCACGCCCGAGCACCGGGTCGAGGTCGATCAGCGCGAGCTGCGGCACGAGGAGGCCGAGGGCGCGCATGAGCTCGCCCACGATCACCTCGGCGACGAGCGCGAGCAGCCCCTGGCCCGCGCCGCGGAACTTCAGCACGTAGAGCCCGTCGTCGTCGGCCTCGACCAGCGCCGGCATCGACCCGCCCTCGCGCAGCGGCGCCACGTAGCGGATCGCCGCGATCTCGGGCAGCGCGGTGGTCGACGGCATCGCCTCCACCCTAGTTGGTGGGATCGACGACCCTGGTCACGACCCAGCGGTGCTTTCCGATCTTGCGGTCGCGCGTGAAGCCGAGCTGCTCGTACGTCGAGAGCGCGCCGTTGAAGAGGAAGCCGGCGGGTACCGATCCTGCGTCCTCAGGGTATCCCTCGACGGTCCCTCCGCCCAGGCGCGCGATCAGGTCGAGCGCACCGGCCAGCGCCGCGGTTGCGACGCCTCGGCGCCGGTGCCCCCTGCCGACGAAGTTGCACGCGATCCGCCAATTCGGCGGGGTCGAGCGGCCCTTCTCATACGCGGCGCGGTTCTTGATCCGGGGCACCTCGTCGGGTACGCCGAACTGGCACCAGCCGAGGCAGTCGTCGCCGTCGAACACGAGCGCCGCGTGCGTCGTCCCCTCCTTCACGCGCTTGAGCTTTCGCCGTCGGTTCAGCGCAGCGGTCGTCTGCTTGTCGCCGCCCTCGGGATGGAAGCCGATGCACCAGCAGCCTCCGAAGACGCCGTTGTTGTGCTCGACCAGCGCCGCGAACGCGTCCCACGTCGTCTCGTCGAGCGGCTTGATCGTGTACGTCGCCTCCACTACTTCCCCCTTTCGAGGAACTCCACGACGCGCTCGGTGAGCAGTTTGGCAGCCGCGGCGTCATACGCCGGAAGCGACGAGTCGGCGAAGAGGTGCTCCTGGCCCGGGTAGAGGAAGAGCTCGGCGCGGTCGGCCGAGTCGACGAGCGCCCGCGCGGCCTCCAGATCCTCCTCGAAGAACGGGTCGCCCTCCTTGGCGTGCACCTGCACGGGAACCCCCTCGGGCCAACCGTCCCCGAACTCCGAGACCGGTAGACAGCCGGAGAGGAAGATGGCGCCGCCCGCGCCGGGACGGGTCTGCGCGAGCTCCTGCGCCGGCATGACCCCGAACGAGATCCCGGCGTAGACGATGTCGGCCCCGGTCCCCTCTGCCGCGGCCACGCCGCGCTCGGTGAGCGCACCGAACCCGGCCTCGCGCGCGAAGGCCATGCCCTCCTCGATCGTATCGAAGACACGCCCGCCGAACATGTCGGGCGTGTGCACGGTGTGGCCCGCCTGGCGCAGGTCGTCGGCGAACGACCGCACTCCGTCGGTCAGCCCCTGGACGTGGTGGTACAGCACGACTTCAGCCATCTCCAGCCCCCTTGATTGATCCATATATTTGGAACATACCGAGATGGTAGTCTGTTTTACCCTTGGCCGGCAACTCCCAACCCCCGGACTACGACCTGGCCGACCGCATCGCGCTCACCCGGCCCTCCCAGGTGAAGGCGCTCGGCCACCCCCTCCGAAACACGATCCTGGGTCTGCTGCACGAGCGGGCGGCGACCGTGACCGAGCTCGCGGTCGCGCTCGAGCGTCCCAAGAGCACGGTCGCCCACCACGTCAAGGTGCTCGCCGAGGCCGGGCTCGTGCGGGTGGTGAGAACACGGCGGGTGCGGGCGATCGAGGAGCGCTTCTACGGCCGGACGGCGCGGATGTTCTACGTGAGCGTCGAGCGAACCTCGGAGGGCGAGGAGATGCCTCGGGACTTCAACGACTTCGAGGTCGCCGCCCGGGAATCGTCCGACGCGTTCCGGGACGGCAAGCTGTGGGGGTTCATCCGCCACGCCCGCATCTCGGAGGAGCAGGCGTCGGACTTCTGGGAGCGGATGGCGGAGCTGGTGGCGGAGTTCGATCATCTCCCCCGGTCGGGCGACACGATGTACGGCTTCGCGGTCGGCGTCTATCCGACCGACCAGCCGACGCTGCCGAGCGGCGGCGACCAGAGAGCACGCCCTCGACGATCGCATGCGGAGTAGACTCGGCCGCATGGGAATCCGTGACTGGTTCACGAAGATGCGCAAGGGCGAGGACGCCGCCGCCATCGCGCGGGCCGAAGAACAGGCCTCCGGCGACTCTCGCGCCGACCAGGAGACGTGGTCGGGCGACGTGGAGGGCCTGGCTGCGGACAACCGCGCAGCGCAACGCCTGGGCGGAGAAACGCAGAGCGGTCTCGACCGCCTCGGCGAGTAGCGGCGAACTCGGCCCCAACGTCCGGCGCCAACTCGTTCAGCCGCGAAGCAGGCGTGCGAGGTGCGTGCGGTCGAGCTCCCGGCGAAGGATCTTCCCCGAGGGGCCGTGCGGGAGCTCGTCCACCAGCACGACCAGCCGCGGGTACTTGTAGGCCGCGAGCCGCTCCTGGGCGAATGCCTTGAGCTCGTGGCCGGGCGCGTCGGCGACGACGACGGCGACGACCTCCTCGCCGAGGCGCTCGTCCGGGACGCCGACGACCGCGACCTCCCGCACGCCGGGGTGCTCGAGCAGCACCTCCTCGACCTCGCGCGGGTAGACGCTGTAGCCGCCGCGGAGGATCACGTCCTTCTTGCGGTCGAGCAGGAACAGGTAACCGTCCTCGTCGAGCCGTCCGATGTCGCCGCTCTCGATCCAGCGGCCCCCGGTGCCGACGAGCACCTCGCCGTCGTCGGCGATCCGCACGTCCGTTCCCGCGACCGCCGTCCCGACCGAGCCCGGCCTGCGCGGCCGGCCGGCATGGTTCACCGTGACGACGCCGCCGGCCTCGGTCATCCCGTAGCCCTCGAGGACCGTTGCGCCGAACCGTTCCTCGAACGCGTTCAGCGTTGCCGGCGCGAGCGGCGCGGCGCCCGCGTGCGCGAGCCGCATGCGCGGCGCGCGCCCGGTCGCATCCGACGCGGCAAGGAGCGCTGCGAGCATCGCCGGGACGCCCATGAAGACGGTCACACCCTCGCGCTCGATGAGGTCGAGGGCCGCATTGGCGTCGAAGCGCTCCAGCAGCGCGAGGCAGGCGCCCGCGGCGATCGCCGCGTTCATGCAGGCGGTCATGCCGAAGACGTGGGAGAGCGGCGCCGAGCCGAAGAGGACGTCGTCCTCCCGGAACCCGAGCGCGGCCGCGATCGCCTCGGCGTTCGTCCGCAGCACCTCGTGCGACAGCTCGATCCGCTTCGGACCGGCGGTCGTGCCGGAGGTGTGGAGCGCCACCGCCGTCCCCGGCTCGGGGTCGAACACCCGTCGCCGCTGCTCGATCTCGCGCGTGCTCAGGAGCGGGCTGAGCGGGACGACGACCGCGCCGTGCCGCAGGCCGCCGTGGAACCGCGCGACCGCCTCGGGGCGGTTCGGCATCGGGAGCGGCAGCACTCGTGCGGCCGGCTTGGCGGCGGCGGCCGCCGTGTCGAGCTCGCGGTAGGTGATCCGCCGCCCGGCGAACGCAAGCGCTGGGCTCTCGGGGAGGCGCGCGGCCGTCTCCAAGAGCAGCGTCGCGAGGCTCACTGCTCCCGGCGGTAGGTCTGAAGCCCGGGGCGGATCGACTTCTCGTCGAGGAACTGGGTGAGCCCGTGCTCGCGGCCGCGCTCCGTATCGAGGAACTGGGACTGCTCGAGCTTCGCGTAGAGGTAGTCCTCGGCGGTGTCCCAGCTCATCGTCTGCGCGTGCTTGAAGCCGAGCTTCGCCGCGCGCAGCACGACCGGGTTCTTCTCGAGCAGCTCGCGGGCGAGCCCTTCCACCTCGGCGCGCAGCCGCTCGCGCGGGACGCTCCAGTTCACGAGCCGCATCCCGGCCGCCGTGCGCCCGTCGAAGGTGCGGCCGGTCATGACGTAGAGGAGCGCCTCCCGGATCCCGACGGTCTCGGCGAGGCCGCGGCTGACCAGGCTGCCGGGCGGGATGCCCCAGTTGATCTCCGAGAGCCCGAAGGTCGCCTCGTCGGCGGCGACGGCGAGGTCGCAGGCGCAGAGCGGAGTGAACGCGCCGCCGAAGCACCAGCCGTTGACCATCGCGATCGTCGGCTTCGGGTACGTGCGCAGAAGCCGCCACTGCCAGTAGTTGGCGTCGCGCCGCACCCGCCGCTGGACATGCTCGCCCTGCTCGTCGACCTCGCGGAAGTACTCCTTCAGGTCCATGCCCGCGGAGAACGAGTCGCCGGCGCCCGTGAGGACGACGACGCCGCAGTCGTCGCTCTCGTCGAGTGCGAGGAGCACCTCGACCATCTCCCGGTTCAGCGTCGGGTTCATCGCGTTTCGCTTCTCGGGCCGGTGCAGCTCGACCCAGGCAATCCCCTCGTCGAGCTCCACTCGAACCGTCTCCCACGATTTCACGGCGTCTCCCTTTCGAATATCAGGCCACCTGATACTACGCCGGGCCGTCGAGCCCGCGCAAGGCAGAGTCGAGGAGAGCGCGGAGCCGCTTCTGCTCGGCGGCGCCGACCCCTCCCAGCATGGCGCACTCGACCGTGTCGACGGACGCGTCGGCCGCGCGCAGGAGGCGGGCCCCGGCGGCGGTCAGCTCGGCCGGCCGGACGCGTGCGTGACCCGGGTCGGCGCGCCGGTGCACGAGCCGGCGCTCCTCAAGGCGCGTCAACACCTCGTTCATCGCCTGCGGCGTGATCAGCGAGCGGCGTGCGAGCTGCGCGTTCGAAAGGCCGCGGCGGGCGCGCAGGACCGAGAGGGTCGTGTACTCCGGGAGCGAGACTCCGTGCGGCGCGAGCGCCTCCGCCAGGCGCCGGCGAAGGATGCGGTCGAGCCTCCCGACGAGGTAGCTGACGCGCGGCTCCATCGCGGGCGAGCCTACGCCGGATCGGGCCCGAGGAACGTCTGCTCGAGCGTCCCCGACTCGTGGATCGAGACGACGAGCAGCGGATGGTCGCCGGTGTTCCGGAAGCCGTGCGGCGTCTCCGGCGGCACCACGAGCATCTGATTCGGATGCAGGCCGACGACGTCGTCGCCGGCCGTCCAGCGGCCCTGGCCTTCGAGGAGGACGAACGTCTCCGCGTACGGATGCACGTGGAGCCCGACGCCCTTTCCCGGCGGCGTCCGCACCACGAACACCGAGATGCCGATCCCGGCCCGCGGAAGCCCCTCGAACAGCGCGGCGGTCGGGCTGAACTGCATGTCGCCGAGATCGAAGACGTTCATCCGGGGAACGCTAGCTCCGGAAGGTCGTCAGGCAGCCAGCCTCGCCGGTACTTCACGAAACGGGAGCGGGGCAGATTGGCCCACACGTCCCCATACGCGCTCGCGGGGTCGGTGGTCTCGCGAGCGACGCTCGCCCCGTGGCGCGCCGCGGCCTCGCACACCGTGTACCGCACCCCGCCGCGCACGCCGCGTCCGCGCGCGCCGACCGCCAGCACGATTGCGGACTGCCGGCCCGTCGCGACGATGATGTGCTCGGTCTCCGGCGCGCAGTGGAAGAAGTCCCATGTCGCGAGCCGCCGCTCCTGTCCTTCGACGATCAGCGTGCACTCGCCGGAGAGGACGAGGAACGACTCCTGCGCCTTCTCGCGGTGATACATCCCGATCCGCTCGCCCGGCTCAAGCACGCTGATGTTGATCCCGAGGTGCGGGAACCGCTTCCGACCCTCGAACGTGCAGTAGGAGCCGAGCGGGCCCTCGTCCTTCCACCGCGACTCGCGCGCGTTCACGACGAACCATCCGTCGCCGTCGACGACGAGGCCGGTCGTGCTCATCCGAAGCGGCGCCTCGGCCACGACCTGAGTCTCGCACAACGATGGTGGGAGCCTGGCGGTTCGGCTCGGAGCCCGCGACCGGCTTGTGAGGCCGCTCGTTCACGTGCGACGCGGAGTTGTCCGGGCTGTCTCATCCCGGTCGGGGCCAGGCTCCACCCGGAGCCTGGCCCCATGGGATTCGCTAGCTCGACGCGGCCAGCGCGTCAAACCTGTGGATCAGCAGTTCCGCCCGCAGGAGCAGCGATGCCGCCTCGCGCGGGCTTGCGGAGACCCCGTCGAACGTCGCGCCGTCGAGCATCCGCTTGATGCGATCGGCGATCCCGTTCCTCGTCGCGGTCAACCCGGCGAGCCGGTTCTCGATCCTCGTGTACCGGGCGTCGGTGCCGGTCAGGGCGGCGTTCGAGGCCACGAGGACGTCGTGTCCGACCCGTCCGACGGGCGCGTTCAGCTGCTTGTAGACGTCACCCAGCCGCTGGAGGAGCCGCCCTCCCCGCCGCAGCGCCGGTGGGGTCGCGGAGCTGTCCAGGAGCTGAGTGACAGCCCGGCCGTCGTGGACGTAGTCGTCGCGGAGGCCGAGCAGCGCGAGCATCGTCGGCCGCAGGTCGGTGTGGTCCGTCCACGCCCGCCCGGTCGTGCCGAGATGCCGGACGCCGGGGCCGACGTAGCCGGCCCAGGTGGTCGTCACGTCGGGGACGTACCCGCCGTGGTTCCAGGCGAAGCCGGGCTGGACCTGGGTGCACGGGCTGGCCGTGGTGCAGGTCGCCCCGCCCGCGAAGCCGAAGTCGTCCGGCTGGAGGAACGAGACGAAGGTCGGCGTGCGCAGCGGATCTCCGGTGACCATGTGGAGCGCCGACATCCCCACGCGGTCGACCATCAGGTCGTTGAGCGGGGACGTCTGGCCGGTGTAGGGGTTCGTGGTGGTGACCGCGGCGAAGTCCCGCTCGAACTGTCGCGTGACCGCGGCGTCGCGGTCGGGGTTGCCGGTCAGGTAGAAGGCCGGCGCCATGTCGCTGTGCACGTCGAATCCGGTCGTATTGCCGGTCTGACTCGCGAGCAGGCCGCGGAGATTCACGTTGACCTCGCCCACGTCATCGGCAGGGCACGATGCGACGGTCGCCGTCGGGCAGGTCACGTGCTCCCACTGGCAGGCGACGTTCACGCCGTCACAGCTCGGATTCGCTGCCCGGCCGCCCGCGAAGTGATCCTGCTCCTCGACCGTGATGACGAAGAGCGTGTTCGACCGGTTGATGCCGTCGGCCGCCAGACGCTCGAAGAACTTCCCGAACGCATCGGCGAACGACTTCAACTGGGCGACGTACCCGGCCTCCCCCGGGCCGTACGCGTTGTGGACCTCGCCCGCGACGCCGTGGTCGTCGTGCGCGTCGGAGACGTACGAATAGGTGACCGGGATGCCGGCCTCCTGCATCGCGGCGGTGTACGCCAGCGACCGAACCGGGATCATCCCGTCGAAGCCCGGGAACCCGACGTGGTCGCTCGCATCCTGGATCACGTTCCCTTCCAGGTCGCGAGCCGGCCCCGAGGAGATCTGGGGCGCGACGTACTTGTTGCCGAAGAGACCGTTGAAGCCGGTGTAGCCGCCAGGCTCATCCGGAAGCAGATCCGGCTTTCCGTGGTTCGCGTCCGCGCAGCGGTCCGAGCCGCGCGCGCAGTGCACGGCGAGCCCGACGAAGTCCGCGAAGGCCTGCCCCGGGTTCTGCTGGACCTCCTGCGCCTCGTCGGAATTGGGCCCGAACACCTTCGGCACGTCCGGCCCCGTGTTCTCGAGGACGGTGTTCGCCGTGCCGACGGCGCCGAAGTCGCACCCCGCGCGCGTGTAGGGCACCCACGGCGCGGGCGCGTTCCGCCCGTCCGGGGTCAGCATGTTGAAGGACGTGTCCGAGGGCGCCGGCGTCCATCTCGAACGCGACCGGGCCAACTTCCCGTCTGACCTGGAGCAGATGCCGCACCTCCTGAACTTCATGCGGGGGAACGGCACGCTCCTAGCGAACGATCACACCGCGCTGATCTCGCACACGGGCAACGGCATCCTGAGCTCCATCACGGGCCTGTCTCCGACTATTCACCGGACGGTCGCGTGCGAAACGCGGGGGGCCGGTCCCGTGCTGTCGCGTACCACGAGCTCGACGGGAAGGATCAGGCGCCGGCGCCGGCCGCGACTCCTTGCGCCTCGCTCGATCGCCTTCACCAGCCACTCCGCCGCAAGCCGTCCCTTCTCCTCGTGGGGCTGTGCGACGGTGGTGAGCGGCGGATGTGCGAGCGCTGCGGCGGGACTGTCGTCGAAACCGACGACGGAGAGGCCGGCGGGGACGGCGACGCCGAGCTCGTCAGCAGCCTGGAGAACGCCGAGCGCGAGGACGTCGCTCATCGCCAGGATCGCCGTCGGCGGCGTGTCGTCCTGCAGGAGCTCCAGAGCGGCGCGGCGAGCCGGTTCGGGGGCATTCGGCCTGCAGACGCGAACGAGACGCTCGTCCCACGCGGCGCCGAGCCCTTCCCGGTAGCCCGCGAGGCGTTCGGTGGTGAGGTCGAGCACAAGCCGCCCCTCCGCATCGAGCGCCCTCACCCACGAGAGCACCGCCACGCGCGTGTGACCGAGCTCGCGCAGATGCTCCGCCGCCCGGCGGGCGCCCTCGTGGTCGTCGATGCCGATGAACGGCGTCGGCAGGCTGCGTGGCTGGTCGACCGTCACGACCGGGAGCTGCTGGGCGAGCGCGGCCTCCACACGGGGATCGTTCTGGACGGCCGAGTAGACGACGAACCCGTCGACGGCCGCCGACCGCACCGCCGCGGCGGTCTCTGCACGAAATCGGGAGTCCGGGATGAGGAGCAGGCCGAGACCCGAGTCCTGGAGGCCGTCCGCGAGCCCGGCGAAGAAGGCCGGCGCGATCGGATCGGTGAACTGGTAGCGGAGCCGCTCCGAGACGATCAGGCCGATCGCGCCGCTCCTGCCCAGCCGCAGCCGCCGTGCGGCCGGGTCGGGCCCCCCGTAGCCGAGCGCCTTCGCGGCCTCGAGCACCCGTTCGCGCATCTCGGCGGACACCCGTTCCGGCCGTGAGAACGCCTGCGACGCGCTGCCCACCGAGACGCCTGCCCGCTCTGCAACGTCCTGCAGCCGGACGCGTCGGTTCCCGTCTGTGGCCATGTCGAGGACGAAGTGTACGACATGCATGAATCGTTTCAGCTACGATGTGATCTGAAACGATTCAGAACACGAACAAGGGGAGCGGAAACAATGCTTGAGGCTCTTGTGGCATTCGACGAGGTTCGGCGCTGGTCTGAGCGGCAGTTCGATGGAAACGAGGTGGTGCCGCGCAGGCCGCTGCCGAGCCGGAGGGATCAGGCGGCCGCCGCGCCGCGCCGGGCCCGCCGCCGGGCGGCGCTCACAGGACAGATGGCCGCGGTGCGCGGGGCCCTGACTCTGTCACGCCCGTCCTGACCTTCGACGAACCGGGCGGCGGGGCGGCACCTCGGCCTCCCGCCGCCCGGTCACGGGTCACCGGACGGGGGCGCCGCCGCGACCGCGCAGCTCGAGCGCGACCGCCCCGAACACCAGGGGCGCTCCGAGGAACGCGCCGGTCCAGAGCGGCTCGTCGAGCACGGTGGCGCCCATCACCGCGCCGACGAGCGGCGTGACGTACGCGTAGGTGCTGACCAGCGGCGCCGGCGCGGTCGCCAGGAGACGCGTGTAGAGCATGAAGCCGGCGAGCGAGTCGAAGAGGAGGAGGAAGACCGCCGCCCCGAGAGAGGTCGAGCTGACGTCCGCCCAGCGGCCTGGATCGAGCTCGCCAAATGGCGCCGCGAGCACGAGCAGCACCGCACCGCCGGAGAGCAGCTGCACCGCGTTTGCGACCACGCGGTCGGCCGGTCGGTCAGCGTGCGCCGTCAGGAGGCTCCCCGCGGCCCACAGGATCGGCGCCACGCAGAACGCCGCGACCGCCCACGGCGCGCCGCCGATCGCGCTGTCCGGTGCCGTCAGCACCACGACCGCGATGCCGCCGAACCCGGCCACAAGCCGCGCCTTGGAGGCGGACGACACAGGGGTGCCGATCATCCCGCTCAGGAGCACGACCCACAGGGGGATCGTCGCCGCGAGGATCGCGCCGAAGCTCGCCGTCACCTCGGTGAGCGCCACCGTCGCGAGCCCCTGCCCGCCCACGAGCAGCAGCGCGCCGGCGACCGCCATGTGCCGCAGCTGCACGCGTGTGGGCGCGGGCCGCCCACGGGCGGCCATGGCCAGCACGAGCCCGCCGGCCAGGAAGACCAGCGCCGCACCGGCGAGCGGCGGCACCGTCTCGACCATCAGCTTCATCGCCGGAATCGCCGAGCCCCAGCACACGTAGAGCGCGACGAGCAGGAGGGCGGTGCGGTCGGGGGTCGAGGTCGCCGACCCCGTTGACCATCGTGAGCCGCTCACAATCGACGGCACGCTAGACGACGATGCCGCTCGCCGATGTGCGACCATCGCGTCGGTGACCGAGGCAACGCTCGCAGAGTTCGGCTCAGGGCTCGCACCCGTCACAGAGGGCTGGTTCGTCGTGAACGTCCGCGACGCGGAGTGGTGGCACGCGGAGACGAGAGGCGCGAGGTGCGCGTTCGAGAACGAGTACGGCGACCCGTCGGTCGAATTCGCCCAGCTCGGGATGAACATCACCGTCCTTGAGCCCGGACAGACCAGCCTCTACCACGCCGAGGCCGGCCAGGAGGCGTTCCTGGTGGTGTCGGGAGAGTGCAGGCTGCTCGTCGAGGGAGAGGAGCGACGCCTCCGCACGTGGGACTTCTTCCATTCGCCGCCCTGGACGGAGCACGGCTTCGCCGGCGCGGGAGAGCTGCCGTGCGTGATCCTGATGGTGGGCTCGCGGTCGGGGATGGGGGTGCGCTACCCGGTCTCCGAGCTCGCGGCGCGCCACGGCGCAGGCGTCGACGAGGAGACCTACGACCCGCAGCAGGCGTACGCCACCATCGAGCGTTTCGGGCGAGCGCGGCCGCCGAGCTGGGCTCGCCTGCCCTGGGCGCAGCCCGCGCCCCAAGCAGGCCGCTAGTACCCGAGCGCGTCGAACGCGGCGGGATAGGCGATCCGCCCGGCGAGGTCGGGGCTGTATCCGGGGAGCCGCTTCACCATGAACGCCTCGTCGGGGATCTTCTGATGCGCGGCGACGAAGCCGAGCGCGCTCGCCCGCTCGAAGCCGAAGCGAGGGTAGTAGCCGGCAATGCCCTCGACGATGACGGCGGGCTCGCCTGCGTCTTCGGCGCGGCCGAGGGCGTCCCGGATCAGGCGGGTCCCCACACCCATGCGCTGCCGGTCAGGCCGAACCGCCATCGGCGTGAGGTTGAGGATCCGCGGGCGGGATCCGCCCTCGACGCCGACCCAGCTCAGCATCACGTGAGCGATCGCGCCGGAGGAGTCCTCGGCGACCAGCGCCAGCTCCGGAACGTAGTGCTCCGACGACCGGATGCGCCCGACGAACGCCGCGACGTCCTCGGGTTGTCCGGCGAACGCGGCACGGACCACCTCAGCGATCATGAGGTAGTCGTCCTCGCGCTCGGGCCGGATGACCAGCTCCTCGTTCACTGCGAGCGATGGTAGTGGGGAGCCGGCCTTGACATATACCGATATAGGAATATGATATTGACCGTGGCACGCTCCTCCACCACGCTGGACGTCTTCAACGCCATCGGCGAGACGCGGCGCCGCGAGATTCTCGACACGCTGATCGCAGGCGAGAAGGCCGTCGGGGCGATCGCGAACGACCTCTCGATGTCCCAGCCACAGGTCTCGAAGCACCTGCGGGTGCTCAGCGACGTCGGGCTCGTCAGCTGCCGGGCGGAAGGACGCCGCCGGCTGTACAGCCTCGAGCCCGGACACCTGCAGCCGTTTCGCGACTGGTTGGCCAAGTACGAGCAGGCGCTGAACGAGCGACTGGATCGGATGGACGACTACCTCAAAGAGCTCCGACAGAAGGAGAGCGGCGGTGACACCTAATCGGCACGGATCTGCGGTCAACGAGTTCCCGAGCGAGCTCGAGATCGTCACCACCCGACAGTTCGACGCCCCGATCGAGCTTGTCTTCGACGTCCTGACGAAGCCGGAGCATCTGCGCCACTGGTTCGCTCCGTTCAACGACGTGTTGACGAAGTGCTCGGTCGACCTGCGCGTCGGGGGGAGCTACCACATCGTTGCCGTCACGCCGGACGGAACCGAGTGCTCGTTCCGGGGAACCTACTCGGAGGTCAAGCCGCCGACCCGGACCGTCGCAACGTGGCTGTTCGAAGGGTGGCCCGATGCGCACGCCGTGGAGACCACGGAGCTGCACGAGACCGACGGAGTGACGACGCTGACGATGACGCTGGCGTTCCGCGATAAGGCCGGCCGCGACCACATGACGAGGTTCGACGGCCAGGAGGACGGCTACAACAAGATGGAGGACTACCTGAGGTCACTCCTCGATCAGAAGGAGACCGTGTCCGGGTAGACGCCAGCCGTGCCCACGTGTGGCTTCAGTCCTCGCCTTCCCAGTATTCGAGCTCAGGCCCGGGGCGAGCGAAGATGATCCGCTCGCCGGCGACGCTCCGCGCGCCGATCTTGCCCGTGTCGAGGTACTCGACGACGTCCGGCGCGATCAGCGTGGAGAGCATGAGGACACGGACGGGCGCGTCCGTGTCGTTGCGGATCTGGTGCGCGCCCTCCTTGCCGCGCGGGAACGCGACGACGTCGCCCTCGCGCAGCTGCTGCTCGCCCTCGTGCGTGCGGAGCGTCGGCTCGCCGCGGAGGACGATCACCCATTCCTCGTTCGCGTGGTGGGTGTGAAATGGCCCCTGCTTGTTCCCCGGCTCGACCTCGTACATGCTCGCGCCGATCAGCTCGGCGTCGGTGTGCGCGCCGACCCAGGCGTCCTTGAAGCGCCAGCCCTCGCGCTCTTCCGTGCGATCCCACTCGTCTGCGTTGAGATTGAAGACCTTCATGCGGAAAGCCTAGTAGTAGGACGTTGCTAGCTCGGTAGACGGTCCTGTGCGAAACGCCCGATTTGCTGGGACTTTGCAGAGCTCTACATCTTTCCGCGAAGCTGACGGACTCGTCGGTCGTTCCGTACAGGTCTTCCGCGAAGCCCTCTAACGGACTCGAACCGTTGACCCCCTCCTTACCATGGAGGTGCTCTACCGACTGAGCTAAGAGGGCGGGCGCGCCAAGGATAGCCGGGTCGCGGGGCCACCGGCCACCCTCAATTCCGCCGCATCCACGGCTGCTACGCAGCGAGGCGGGCGGCGCGCTCGTCAATCACGGCGCGGATCTCGTCGACGACCGGGCGGTGCCAGCCCTCGGCGAGCGCGGTCGCCGAGATCGCCGCGGCACACTCCTTCACGCGCTCCGCGAGCCGGCGCACCTCGCGCAGGAGGAGGGGCCCGTTCACGCCGCAGTCCCGAGCCAGCCGGCGCCAGGCATCGGGAGTGATCTCTGCGGGCTCCTCCTCTCCCCCGACGAGCATGGCCATCCTCGTCGTGACCTCGTAGACCGCCGTCGACACGACGTCGTACAGGGGAGCCAGCCGGCCGCTCCCGATCGGGTCATAGAGGATCGCGAAGTTCTTGCCGTGCGCGTCGCTGTTCCCCACGAGGTAGTTGAGCGCGACCGCGCGCAGAAGCGCGTTGACGTCGGCGGCCGGCGCAACGCTGATCTCGCGGAGCGCAGCGACGATCAGGCCGACGGACGGGCCACCCTCGGCCTCGTATTTCGCGTCCGGCAGGACCCCCAGCGCCTGGCAGAAGTCCTCCTGATGCAGCCGCAGGATCCGCATGCCATCCGTGAAGGTGCGGTCGAAGCGCTCAACGATGAGGCATGCCACCCCGCCGATCTGCGCAACCTCCGACGATGCGGCGCTCAGGCCGCAGCACCGTGCGAGACGTAGGCAGAAGGCTTCGTTCGCGGCGATGTCGCCCCACCCGGCGATGCTCGGCTTGATGATGTGCGTGCTCGGAGCGCCGCCCAGCGGCTGGCCGAACCGACCGCTCGGAGCGCGGGTGACCACGAGCTTGTCCTGCACCCCGCCGAGGCTGAGCCGGACGTCCGTCCCACCACCGAGTGGATGCGCCGGCAGGTCGGCAAGCGCGTGAGCCAGCTCGTCGTCCGAGAGCCACCGCACCGACGACATGTCCGCCGGTGCGAGCCCCTGGCCCTCCGGGACGATCACGACCGCTCCCGCACACTCGGCGCCGATCTCCGCCAGCAGCCCGAACGCGTTCTGGACGCTCACGCCCCGCTCGCGCGCGATCTGTGCTCGCACCGCACCCTCCGGGAGCAGCCCTTCGAAGAAGGGTCGCGTCCGGCCGTTCGGGAACCGGCCCGGCTGGACGGGGAGCGATGCGGACAGCACCAGTGCACCATCTGCGTCGGCGACGATCCCGGGCTCGTACTGGAACGCCAGGCGACCCGAGCCGGGCCGGTGCAGCTTTCCGACGAGATCGTCTCCAAGGTGGACGTCGAGCACCTCGACGCGGGGAGTTGCCATCCCGGCCTACGGCCGCCGGAGGGTCGCTCGCCCGGCGCGCGGCCCGACGTCGAGCGCGAGCGCGAGCACATCGAGGACGCGCTCGAGCACGTCGAGCCGCATCGTCGGCTTACCGGCTTCGATCTGGTGGACCGAGCGCACGCTCACGCCGGCCGCGAGCGCGACCTGGTCCTGGCGCAAGCCTTGCTCCTCGCGCGCTCGCCGGACCTCGGCGGCAAGCCGGGCGGAAAAAGGGGATGGCGAATGCATGATCGTGCATTCTAGCTGATTCCGAGGGCGAAACGGTCCCATTATGCACGATCGTGCATCCGACGGTCTTTCAGGTGCTCACCGGCCCCGGAATGCGCGATCGTGCATACGCCCCTACTCCCCCGCGACGGCCGCCTCCGGCGCCTGCACCGGCGGCGCCGGGCTCACCCCGTGCCTGTAGTACTCGACGTTCAGCGGCTCGAGCGGCGTGTTCCCGAGGATCAGGTCGGCCGCCTTCTCGGCCGTCATCGCGACCGGCGCGTAGATGTTGGCGTTCGTGACGAACGGGAAGACGGAGGCGTCGACCACGCGGAGCCCGTCCACTCCGTGCACCCGCATCGTGAGCGGATCCACGACGGCGCCGTCGCCCGTCCCCATCTTGCAGGTGCAGGACGGGTGAAGCGCCGTCTCGGCGTCCCTGGCGACCCACTCCAGGATCTCGTCGTCGGTCGAGACCTCGCTCCCGGGCGAGAGCTCGCCCGCGTTGTACTCGTCGAACGCCGGCTGGTTCAGGATCGACCGCGCGACGCGCACCGCCTCGACCCACTCCCTGCGGTCGGTCGGCGTCGTCAGGTAGTTGAACCGGATCGCCGGGTGGACGGTCGGGTCGGGGGTCGTGATCTTGACCGTGCCGCGGGTATCGGCGTACATCGGCCCGATGTGCACCTGGTAGCCGTGGCCGCCGGCCGGCTCGGTGCCGTCGTAGCGGATCGCGAGCGGCAGGAAGTGGAACATCAGGTTCGGGTAGGCCACCTCGTCGTTCCCGCGCACGAAGCCGCCGCCCTCGAAGTGGTTGGTGGCGCCCGGGCCGGTGCGCCCGAAGAGCCACCTGGCGCCGACCATCGGCCGGTTGCGGTACTTGAGCGCCGGCGCGACGGACACGGGCTGCTTGCTGCCGTACTGGACGTACACCTCGAGGTGGTCCTGGAGGTTCTCGCCGACGCCGGGCAGGTCGTGGATCGGCTTCACGCCGACCTCACCGAGCTCCCCGGCGTTCCCGATGCCCGACACCTGGAGCGTCTGCGGCGAGTTGAACGCCCCGCCGCACAGCACGACCTCGGCCGAGAGCACGCGATGGATGCGGCCGCGCCGGTCGGTGTACTCGACGCCGATGGCCTTCGTCCCGTCGAAGAGGACGCGCGTCACGAACGCGCGCGTCTCGACGTCGAGGTTCGGCCGCTTCATGACCGGATGCAGGTACGCGCGCGCCGCGGAGAGGCGGCGGCCGCGGTGGATGTTCCGGTCGAAGGGCGCGAAGCCCTCCTGGCGGTAGCCGTTCACGTCGCCCGTCAGCGGATAGCCGGCCTGCTGCACGGCCTTGAAGAACGCCTGGAAGAGCTCGCCCGTGGCCGGGCCGCGCTCGACGACGAGCGGGCCGTCGCCGCCGCGGTACTCGTCGGCGCCGGCGAGGCACGTCTCCATCTTCTTGAAGTACGGCAGGCAGTTGGCGTAGGCCCACGACTCCATCCCCGGCTCGCCCGCCCAGCGCTCGTAGTCCATCGGGTTCCCGCGCTGGAAGATCATCCCGTTGATCGAGCTCGATCCGCCGAGCACCTTGCCGCGGGCGTGGTAGACGCGCCGCCCGCCCATCGCCGGCTCCGGCTCCGACTCGTACTTCCAGTCGTAGAGGCGGTTCCCGATCGGGAACATGAGGCCCGCAGGCATGTGGATGAAGACGTCCCACGGGTAGTCCGGCCGGCCCGCCTCCAGGACGAGCACCCTGTTCGCGCGATCCTCGCTCAGCCTGTTGGCGAGGATGCTGCCGGCGGAGCCTCCGCCGGCGATGATGAAGTCGTAGTGCGAACCGGCCATCCCGCGCACCCTCCTGGCGTCAGACGGAAGATGCTACACCCGCGCCGCTCCCGGCCGGATCCCGTGTCCGCTCGACCACGGCGCGGTCGAGCCGAAGCGGCGTGAGCGCGTTCGCCCAGACGCCGGCAACCCACGGTCGGCGCAGGATGGTCGCCCGGGAGTAGGCGATCGGCACCATGGTCGCCTGCTCGACCACCAGCCGGCGATCGAGCGCCGCGTAGAGCCGCAGGCGCTCGTCGCGGTCGCGGCAGGCGCGGGCCTCGTCGAGCATCGCCATCGCCTCGGGGTCGCCCAGCCACGGGTCGTCGGGGTCGCCGATCAGGCCGCGGAAGAACCCCTCCGGGTCGGGGAAGTCGGCAAACCAGGTGCACACCCACATGTCGCAGTCGCGGCCCGAGACGCACACCTCGGGATCGGACCAGACGATCTCGGCGGGCACGCCCAGCCGTGCGAGCTCCTCCACGAGCGCCTCCGCCTGCATCGCCACGCCGAGCGCACCGAGCACCTTGAGCGGCTGCATCCCTGCACCACCGGAATGGCCGGCGTCGGCGAGGAGCGACCGGGCCTCGTCCATCGTCGGCGGCGCGGGCATGTTGTAGGTGTGGCCGGGCATCGCCGGCGGGAGCAGGCCGCCGCGCTCGGGCGAGCGGACGCCGAGCCCGAACCGGTCGGCGCCCGCGCCCACCTCGGCCGCGGCGGCGGCGATCGCCCGCCGCACCCGCGGGTCGGTCAGCGCCGGCCGGTCGGCCCGCAGGCCGACGATGGTGGAGCCCAGCACCGGCGCGGTGTCGACGGTGCCCTCGCCGGCGCCGGGCGGCATCGCGCGCACGCTCGGCAGGACGTCGATCCCCGGGTCGTTCCACAGCTCCTCGAACCCCTCGACCCGGTCGCGGATCCGGATCGTGATCTGGGCCACGTTCCCCCGGGCGCCGTGCCAGCGCGGGTTGGCCTCGAGCACGATCTCGGCGTCGTCGCGCGCCGTCAGCACGAACGGCCCGCTCGACACCAGCGGGACCTGGTCGTACCACGCTTCGCCGGCCTCCCGGCAGACGTGCCGCGGCCACGGGTACGCCGGCGTCGAGGCGAGGACGTAGGGGAAGTAGTTGCGCGGCTCGCGCAGCACGACCTCCAGGGTGTGGTCGTCGAGGGCGTTGGCCTCGGCCATGTCGGCGAAGAGGAACGCGGTCGAGGCCGAGATGCCGCGCACGTGCTCCCACGTGTAGACGAAGTCGTGCGCGGTGAGCGGCTCGCCGTCGCTCCAGCGGGCGTCGTCGTGGAGCTGGAAGAGGTAGGTCGTGCCGTCGGACGAGACGCGGAAGTTCTCGGCCAGCGACGGCATCACGTTCAGCTCGCGGTCGACGATCAGAAGGCCGCGGAAGAGGTGCTGGGTGATGGCGCTCGTGTCGGCCACGTAGACCACACCCGGCGCCAGCGGGCCCGGCGGGAAGACGGCCGTCGTCAGCCGCTCGCACAGCTCCGGCCGCTCGACCGGCTCGACCTTGCAGGCGAACGCCTCGTCGTAGGCCCGCTCGGCGCCGGCGAAGTCGAACGCGAGATGGTGGACGAGCGCGATCTTGAAGAGCGTCTCGCGCGAGCGGCGGTCGTCGCCGAGCCGGCTCAGGAACTCCCGCGCGCGCCGGTAGTGGCCGATCGCCTCGGGGTCGGCCGAGAGCGCCCGGGCCTCGTCGCCCGCCCGGATCAGGTACTCGGCCGCCTTGGCGGCGTCGTCGGCCGCCGTGTAGTGGCGGGCGAGCTGCGCGAACGTCCGCGGGCTGGGGTCGTCGCCGGCCAGCGCCTCGAGCGCCGCGGCGACCCGGCCGTGCAGCTCCCGCCGGCGGGCGTCGGTCAGCATCGCGTAGGCCGCCTCCTGCACGAGGCCGTGCCGGAAGCGGTACTCGGGGTACGGACGCCGCCGCTCCTCCACGATCAGCTCCAGCCGCTGGAGGTCGGTGAGCGCCGACGCCAGCCCGCCCGAGTCGACCAGCCGCTCGAGCAGCGGGATCGCAAAGCGGCGCCCGATCACCGACGCCACCGCCGTCACCTCGCGGGCGCCGGGATCGAGCCGGTCGAGCCGGGCCTGGAGCACGCCCTGGACGAGCAGCGGCACCTCGAGCGCGTCGGGATCGACCGCCAGCTGCCACCCCGACTCGCCGTGCCACATCGAGCCCCGCTCGACGACGTCGCGCAGCGCCTCGGCGGCGAAGAGCGGGTTTCCGCCCGAGCGCTCGCTGATGAGCGCGGCCACCGGCTCGGGCACCTCGCCCTCGGCCAGCTCGCACACGAGCGCGCGCGTCGAGTCGGCCGCGAGCGGCCGCAGCTCGATCTCACGGTAGCGGTGCGGGTAGCGCTGCCGGGCCCGCTCGCCGATCCGCCACGATCCCGCCTCGCGCTCGGCCCGGTAGAGCAGCGCCAGGCCGACCGCGTCGCTCTCGGTCAGCTCGAGCAGCTCCTCGATCAGGTCGAGCGTCGGCTCGTCAGCCCAGTGCAGGTCCTCGAACACGAGCAGCACCGGCCGCTCGCGCGCGAGCGCGCAGACCAGGTCGGACACGGCATGCACGCTGCGCTTGTGCACCGTCTCGGGGCTGAATTCGCGCAGGCGGGCGGCGGTCTGGGCGTCGGGCGTGAGGCCGAGCAGGCCCGCGAGGAACGGGTAGACGTTGTCGGGGTCGTCGAAGAGCGGCTGCACCGCCGCCTTCAGGTCGAGCCGCACCCGGGCCTCGCTCGTCGTCGCGCCGGCGCCGAGCCAGTCGCGCAGGAGCTCGCGCACCGGTGCGTAGGGGAACTCCTGGGCGTAGGAGAGCCCCCGCCCCTCCAGCACGAGCAGGCGCTCGCCGAGCGGCGCGGCGGCCTCGGCCAGAAGGCGCGACTTGCCGATGCCGGCCTCGCCGGTGATCGCGAAGATCGCCCCGATCCCGTCGGCCAGCCGGTCGAGGGCGTCGCGCACCTGGGCCAGCTCGCCGTCGCGGCCCACCAGCGCGCCCTCCTGGGCGGTCGGACCGGGCTCGACCTCGCGCAGCACCCGGTAGCGGTCGATCGGCTCGGCGCGCCCGCGAAGCGCCGTCGGGCCGAGCTCCTCGAGCTCGAACGACGAGCGCACCTGGACGGCGGTCTGCGGGCCGAGCAGGACGTCGCCCTCGCCGGCCAGGCCCTGGAGCCGGGCCGTCACGTTCACGGTGTCGCCGAGGGCGTTGTAGCGGTCGCCGGCGTTGCCCTCGCCGGGCGCGACCACCACCGGGCCGGTGTTGACGGCGACGCGGGCCCGGATCTCGATGCCGTAGGCCTCGCGCACGTCGGCGCCGTAGCGATCCAGCGCCCGCTGGATGCCGAGGCCGGCCCGGACGGCGCGCTCGCTGTCGTCCTCGTGGGCCACGGGGGCGCCGAACAGGGCCAGCAGGCCGTCGCCGGCGAGCTGGGCGACGGTGCCGCCGTAGCGCTCCACCTCGGCCGCCATGAGGCGCATCACCTCGTCGAAGAGGTACTTCGACCGCTCGGGGCCCACGGCCTCGCCGATCGCGGTGGAGCCCGCGATGTCGGCCATCAACACCGCCACGACCCGGCGTTCGCCGTCGGTTCCCGCCATATGTGCAGTGTGGCACAGAGATGGCGGTCAGCCGAGCGGCGGCTCGCGGCCCGCGACGCCCAGGACGGCCTCGATCGCAGCCGCGGCCCGAAGCAGCGCCGCCTCGCCGTGGTGAGGGGCGGCGAGCTGGATCCCGACCGGAAGGCCGGCGGCGGTGAAACCGCACGGGATCGCGATCACCGGGCAGCCCGTCAGCGTGAGGGCGGCGGTGATCCGGAGCGCCTCGACGTAGTTCTCGAACGTGACGCCCTCGACCTCGGTCACCCAGCGATTCTCGACCGGGAAGGGGGCGACGCAGGCCGCCGGGCATGCCAGGAACGCGTGCTCGCGCAGGAACGCGGCGGCCTCGTGGATGATGCGGCCGCGCTCCCGCTCGGCCCACCCGACGCGCTCGGGCGGCTGCGAGAGGCCGAGCTCGACGTTCCAGACGATCTCGGGCTTCAGGCGATCGCGATCGGTCTCGTAGAGCGGTCCCGTGTCGGCGACGTAGCCGGCGGCGCGCAGGGCGTGGAAGACGGCGGGCGCCGAGCCCAGGTCGGGCCGCGCCTCGGCCACCTCCACCCCGGCCGCGGCCAGCCGCTCGACGGCGGCCCGGCAGACGGCCCGCACCTCGTGCTCGACGGGCGTGACGCCGAGGTCGTCGCTCCAGGCGATCCGGCCGGGGAGCTCTGGCGCGAGGGCGGCGGCCAGGAACGGCTCGGACGGCGCGGGGAGCGCGAGCGGGTCCTCGGGGTGCGGGCCGGCCATCGCGTCGAGCATGAGCGCGCAGTCGGCCACGTCGCGCGCCATCGGGCCCTCGACCGAGAGCGTGTCGAACGGCCGCTCGGCGGGGCCCCGGGCCACGCGCCCCGGTGAGGGCCGCAGGCCGACCACCGAGCAGAACGACGCCGGCGTGCGCAGGCTGCCGCCCAGGTCGGAGCCGGTCGCGAGCCAGACCTGGCGCGTGGCCAGCGCGACCGCCGAGCCGCCCGAGGAGCCGCCGCAGGTGCGGCTCGTGTCCCAGGGGTTCAGGGTCGGGCCGAACACCTCGTTGAACGTGTTCGCCCCCGCCCCGAACTCCGGCGTGTTCGACTTGGCGACCACGACCGCCCCGCGGTCCTCCAGCCGCTCGACCATGATGTCCGACCGCTCGGGCACGTGGTCGGCGTAGATCGGTGAGCCGTACGTCGTACGGACACCGGCAACGTCGTTCAGATCCTTCACGGCAATTGGCAGTCCCGCGAGCGCCGAACGGCCGTCGACCGCATCCGCGCGGTGGAAGCGCTCGCTCGGCGCAGACCGTCGGGAGCGCGTTCAGCGAGCCGTCGCGCTCCTCGATCCGCCGCAGCGATGCCTCGACCAGCTCGCGCGGGGTGACGTCGCCGGCCCGGAGCGCCGAGACGGCCGCGCGGGCCGAGAGCGAGGTCAGGTCGGCGGACACGGCACGGATAGTCTGCACACATGACATCCGCCGTGCACGCCAGGGCCGCTCTGGAGCGAGGGCGGCGGGCGTTCGAGGAGCGCTCGTGGGGAGATGCGCACGCGGCGCTCGGGACGGCCGACGAGGCGGCGCCGCTCGGCCCGGACGACCTCGAGCTCCTGGCCGCCGCGGCCTACCTGGTCGGCCGCGAGGACGAGATGCTGCGCCTGCTCGAGCGGACGCACCAGGCCCGGGCGGACGCCGGCGACCTCCGCGCCGCCGCCCGCACCGCGATCTGGCTGTGCATCCACCTGACGCTCAGGCGCGAGGCCGGCTCGGCGTCCGGCTGGCTGAGCCGCGCCACGCGCCTCCTGGAGCGCGAGCCGGACGACTGTGTCGAGCGCGGCTGGGTGCTCATGCCGGCGGTGTTGCGCCACGGTGGGGCCGGCGAGTGGGAGGCGGCCCGCGACCTGTCGGCGGCTGCCGGGGAGATCGCCCACCGCTTCGGCGACGCCGATCTCCTGGCGTTCGCGTTCATCGACGAGGGCCGCGCGCTTGCCGAGATGGGCCGGCTCGACGACGGCGTCAGGCTGCTCGACGAGGCGATGGTCGCCGCGACCGCCGGCGAGCTCTCGCCGATCGTCACCGGGCTCGTCTACTGCTCGGTCATCGAGAGCTGCCAGCTCGCCCACGATATCCGGCGGGCGCGCGAGTGGACGGCGGCCCTCGCAGCGTGGTGCGACCGGCAGCCGGGGCTCGTGCCGTTCACGGGCACGTGCCTCATCCACCGGGCCGAGATCCTTCAGCACCAGGGCGAGTGGGACGGGGCGCTCGCGGAGGCCGCGCTGGCGGGCCGCAGGTTCGCGGAGCGCGGGACTCCCTGGGCGGCGGCCGAAGCGACCTACCGGGTGGCCGAGATCCACCGCCTCCAGGGCCGGTTCGCCCAGGCCGAGGAGGCCTACCGCGAGGCCGGTCGCGGCGGGTGCGAGCCGCAGCCGGGACTGTCGCTCCTGCGCCTGGCCCGGGGGGACCAGGACGCCGCCGCGGCGGGGATCCGGCGGGCGCTCGCCGAGGCTGACGGCGGCACCGCTCGGGGCCGGCTCCTGCCCGCGGCGGTCGAGATCCTGCTGGCGACGGGCGATACGGCCGGCGCGCGCTCGGCCCGCGACGAGCTCGAGGCGCTGGCCGGCGGCGACGACGACGGCCTGCTGGCCGCGCACGTGGCCGGGGCGCGGGGGGCGATCGAGCTGGCCGAGGACGACCCCCGCTGCGGGCTCGTCTCCCTGCGCCGCGCCTGGCGGATCTGGCAGGACCTCGACGCACCGTACGAGGCGGCCCGGGCTCGCGCGCTCGTCGCCGAGGCCTGCCGCCGGCTCGGTGACGACGAGGCGGCTTCGATCGAGCTCGAGGCGGCGCGGGAGACCTTCCGCCTGCTCGGCGCCGCGCCCGACCTGGCCCGCACCGAACCGCGCGCGGAGCGTCGCGACACGCACGGCCTCACGCCGCGCGAGGTCGAGGTGCTGCGCCTTCTGGCCGCCGGCCACTCGAACCGGGTGATCGCCACCCACCTCGTCCTCAGCGAGCGCACCGTCGAGCGGCACGTGAGCAACATCCTCGCCAAGCTGGGCGCCCCGTCCCGCGCGGGCGCCACCGCGTACGCGTACGAGCACGGCCTGATCTGACGTCGGCCCTCGCCACCGCGACGGGTACCAGGTAACCCACCTCCCGGCTTGACGGAGTTGTTGCGGATCCGGCACGAACGGCCGTGCGTGGAACCACCCACGCCGCCTTCCCGCGGAAGTTGGGTGGCACCTCCGATGCGGCCGGGCCGGCCACTGCCTACCGTCGGGGGACGACGACCACGGAGGCGATCGCATGGCGCAGACACAGACGATGCAGGTGGCGGGGCGCGACGGTGAGCCGATCGAGCTCGATGCGGGACAGCTCGCTGACCTTGCGCGGAGCCTGGACGGGAGCGTCCTGCGGCCCGGCGAGCCGGGCTGGGACGACGCCGTCCTGATCTGGAACGGGATGGTCGCGACCGAGCCGGCGATCGTCGTGCAGCCGGCGTCGGCGGCCGACGTCGCCGCTGCGGTCGGATTCGCCCGCGACTTCGGCGCGCTGCTCAGCGTGAAGGGCGGCGGGCACAACATCGCCGGGACGGCGATCGCCGAGAACGGCGTGACACTCGACATGTCGCGGATGCGCCACGTGACCGTCGATCCGGACGAGCACGTGGCCCACGTCGGCGCGGGCTGCCTGCTGGGCGACGTCGACCGCGCGACGCAGCGCCACGGCCTTGCGACCGTGCTCGGCTTCTTCTCGCAGGTCGGCGTCGCCGGGCTCACGCTCGGCGGCGGCCTCGGCTACCTGTCGCGCAGGTTCGGCTGGTCGGTCGACAACCTGCTGGAGGTCGAGATCGTCACCGCCGACGGGCGAATCCTCCGAGCGAACCGCGACGAGCACCCCGACCTCTTCTGGGCGGTGCGCGGCGCCGGCGCCAACCTGGGCGTCGTCACCCGGTTCACGTTCCGCCTGCACGAGGTCGGCCCGATGGTGCACGGCGGACTCGTCGCCTGGCCGTTCGAGCGGGCGGAGGACGTGCTCGAGACCTACCGCGAGCTCACGACCGGAGCTCCGCGCGAGCTCACGGCGTATCTCATCCTCTTCCGTGCGCCGCCGGCGCCGTTCGTGCCGGAGGAGTGGCACGGGAAGCGGATCTGCACGATGGCGATCTGCTACTCCGGCGACCTCCGCGCGACCGGCCGCGTGCTCGCCCCCCTCGACCGGCTCGGGCCGCCCGTCTTCAACCTCCTGCGGCCGCAGCCCTATGCCGAGCTCCAGTCGTCGCTCGACGCCACGGAGCCGAAGGGCCTGCACTACTACTGGAAGACGGAGTACGCCGCCGAGCTGAGCGACGGGCTGCTGGCGACCATGCGCGGGCTGGCCGCGGAGTGCCCCGTGCCGGGCGCGGAGGTGGCGTTCCTGCACCTCGGAGGCGCGATCGGCGACCACGGCTGGGACGACGGCGCGGTCGGAAACCGCGACGCCCGCTATGCCGCGGGCGCCATCGGCATCTGGGAGCCCGGCGACCCGGACGAGCGGGCCCACGCCGCGTGGATCCGGAGCGCCGCAGAGCGCTTCGCGCCGCACTGCACCGGCCGCAGCTACATCAACTTCCAGACCGCCGACGAGAGCGCCGCCGGCACGCGGGCCGCGTACGGCCCCAACTTCGACCGCGTCGCCCAGGTGAAGCGGGTGTACGACCCGGAGAACCTGTTCCGGATGAACCGCAACGTGACACATGCGGCCGAGGCCGGGAGGTCGTAATCTTCACGCGTGTTCCTCGACGACCCGCCCGCGAGCCCGCAGGCCGATGCCGTCCACGACGCTGCCCGCGAGGGCGACGGCTATGTCGCCAACTTCACCCGCCTGTGGTGCTGGCGGCCGGACCTCTTCAAGCAGTTCGTCGACCTGCGGCTGGCGCTGATGGGCTCGACCACGCTCTCAGCCCGCGAGCAGGCGATCGTCGTCGCGGCGACCGTGTCGGCGTTCGGAGACTCCTACTGCTCACTCGCCTGGGGCTCGAAGCTGGCCAAACTCGCAGGTGAGGATGCGGCCGGCGGGGTCATCGCGGGAGAGGTGCCCGGCGAGCTCTCGGCGCGCGAGGCGGCCCTGTGCGCCTGGTGCCGGGCGGTCGTGCGCGACCCGATGGCGACGACACCGGATCAGGTGGCCGAGCTGCGCCGGGCCGGCCTCGACGACCGCGAGATCTTCGAGGCCACGCTCCTGCTCAGCCTGCGGCTGTCGTTCTCGACGGTGAACGACGCGCTGGGTGCGCTGCCGGACAGGCAGCTGGCCGATGCCGCCCCTGCGGCGGTGCGCGCCGCCGTGGCGTTCGGACGGCCCGCGGCCACCCGCCCGTCGCCCGCGTAGCGGCAATTTGATCAGGGCAGAGATTTTCCCATGTTTCGCCGCGGTTATTAATGGGTTATGAATATGGGCTGCACATCGGACGGGGTGTCCGATGCCCGGGGAGAGGTGAGGAGTCGCCGATGGCGGGCGTGACGTTCGCAGAGGTGTCCAAGATCTACCCCGACGGAACGCGGGCCGTCTCGTCGGTCGATCTCGAGATCGAAGACGGCGAGTTCATGGTGCTCGTCGGCCCGTCGGGCTGCGGCAAGACGACCGCGCTGCGCATGGTCGCAGGCCTGGAGGAGATCAGCGAGGGGGTGCTGCGCATCGGAGACCGGGTGGTGAACCACGTTCCCTCCCGCGACCGCGACATTGCGATGGTCTTCCAGAGCTACGCGCTCTATCCGCATCTCACGGTGTACGAGAACATCGCCTTCTCGCTCCGTCTGCGGGGCGACCCGAAGGCCGATATCGACAAGCGCGTGCGCGAGACGGCGCGGACGCTCGGCCTCGAGGAATTCTTGAAACGCAAGCCACGCGCGCTGTCCGGCGGCCAGCGCCAGCGGGTCGCGATGGGGCGGGCGATCGTCCGCGAGCCGGCCGCGTTCCTGATGGACGAGCCGCTCTCGAACCTCGACGCAAAGCTGCGCGTCCAGACGCGGGCGGAGATCAGCGCCCTTCAGGACCGGCTCGGGACCACGACGATCTACGTCACCCACGACCAGATCGAGGCCATGACGATGGGCGACCGCGTGGCGGTGATGCGCAAGGGCGAGCTCCAGCAGGTGGCCGCGCCGCAGGAGCTGTATGACCGTCCGGTGAACCTGTTCGTCGGCGGATTCATCGGCAGCCCTGCCATGAACATGCTCCAGGTCACGATCGAGGAGTCAAGCGGCGGCGGCCTCCTGGCGAACCTCGGAGATGACCGGATCGAAATCGACGCCAAGTCCGTCGCGGCCCGCCCGGAGTTGCGCGGGTACGCCGGCCGCCCCGTGATCCTCGGGATTCGCCCCGAGGACATGGAGGACGCGTCACTGGTTCCCGACGCCACCGGGGAGCACCGCCTGCACGGCGTGGTGAGGCTCCGCGAAGCGCTCGGCTCCCAGGTGATGGCGCACATCACCGTGAGCGCCTCGGCGGCGCGGACCGACGCCACCGAGGAGCTCGCCGCCGAGGGGGGCTCGCTCGAGGGCGGCGGCGTCTTCGCGGGAGAGGGGACGCTTCTCACGGCGGCCTTCAACGCCCGGTCGCGGGTGTCGGAGGGCGACCGTGTCGAGGCTGTCGTCGACACGCGCAACCTGCACTTCTTCGATCCCGAGACCGGTCTCGGGATCTACGGAAACACCACGAGCAACGGATCAGGAGGGACAGCATGAGACGACGACTCACAACCGCGGGGACGATGCTCGCGGTCGTCCTCGCGGCGGCATGCGGGGGCGGCGGCAGCAGCTCGAGCGGCGGTGGTGGGGGCGGCTCGACGAGCTCCGTCTCTGGCTCGATCTCCATCATGGGCGTGTGGAGCGGCCCCGAACAGGCCGCCTTCCAGAAGGTGATCGACGGCTTCACGCAGGAGAACCCGGGCGTGACCGTCAAGTACACGTCGGCCGGCGACCAGCTGCCGACGCAGCTCTCCACGGCCGTCGAGGGCGGGAACCCGCCCAGCATCGCGTTCGTGGCCCAGCCCGGCCTCATCTCCGACTTCGTGAAGAAGGGCGCGGTCAAGCCGATCGACTACGCCGCGTCCGACGTCCAGCAGAACCTGGGCCAGTCGGCGACCGACATCGGCAGCGTCGACGGGAAGCTCTACGGCGTCCTCTTCAAGGCGGCCAACAAGTCGCTGGTCTGGTACAACGTGAAGGCCTTCAGCGACGCCGGCGTCTCGCCCCCCAAGACGTGGGACGAGTTCATCCAGGACGCTGCGACGATCAAGGCGTCGGGGGTGCCCGCCTACTCGATCGGCGTCGACGTCGGCTGGCCGATCACGGACTGGTTCGAGAACATCTACCTGAGCCAGGCCGGGCCCGACATGTACGACAAGCTGTCGAAGCACGAGATCCCCTGGACCGACCAGTCGGTCAAGGACGCGCTCACGACGATGGGGCAGGTGTTCACCGACTCCAGCAACATCGTGGGCGGCACCGACGGCGCGCTCCAGACCGACTTCCCGACGTCCGCCGGCAACGTCTTCACCGATCCGCCGAAGGGCGCGCAGATCATGGAGGGCGACTTCGTCCCCGGCTCCGTGAAGACGACGCTTCAGCCCGAGACGGGCTACAACGTCTTCCCGTTCCCGCAGGTGGGCGACACGGCGAACCTCGTCATGGGCGGCGGCGACATCGCCATCACCTTCGAGGACAACCCGGCAGTCGAGGCCTTCGTCAAGTACCTGACGACCACCAAGGCCGCGGAGACCTGGGCCAAGATCGGCGGGTTCGCATCGCTCAACAAGGGGCTCGACCCGAGCGTCTACCCGAGCAAGATCGAGCAGACGACCGCGGGCGTGCTCTCGAGCGCGACGGCCTTCCGCTTCGACATGTCCGACCTCCAGCCGGCGGCGTTCGGCGCGACGGTCGGCCAGGGCGAGTGGAAGATCTTCACGGACTTCGTGAAGAACCCGACCGACGTCGACGGCACCGCTGCGGCGCTCGAGAAGGCGGCGGCCAAGGCGTACGGTAGCTAGCGGGTGTCGAGCGGTGGAACAGTGGTGGGCGAACCCCCGGGCGGCCCGCTCCTGACCGAGGCCGAAGGAACCCCCAGCGGCTGGCGCAAGTATGCGCTGGCCGCGGGGTTCCTCGCCCCCGCCGCCGTGTTGCTCAGCGTCTGGGTCGTCTATCCGACGATCCGGACCGTGATCCGCAGCTTCTTCGACCGGGACGGGTCGAGCTTCGTCTGGTTCGACAACTACAAGTCGATCTTCACGTCGGACATCCTGGTCACGGCGGTCAAGAACAACCTGCTGTGGGTGGCCGTCGTCCCGGCCGTCGTCGCCGCGATCGGGCTCATCTTCGCGGTGCTGATGGAGCGCGTCTCCTGGGCTGTGGCGTTCCGCACCGCGGTCTTCATGCCGATGGCGATCTCGGCGTTCGCCGCCGGGATCACCTGGCGCCTCGTCTACATCGAGGACCCGAACCTGGGCGTCGCGAACGCGGCCATCCGGTCGGTCAAGGGCGTGTTCAGTCCCGCCGGCGTGCTGCCGCAGGCGTCTCCCTCCACGCCCACCCTGGTGAAGCAGGGCGGAGGCATGGTGTTGAAAACGCCCGTCGCGGCGGGCGGCGTGGCACAGCTCGGTCTGACGGCCATCCCGCCGGAGGACATCCCGAGCTCGTCGAAGCAGGCCGTGGCCCCCGAGCCGGTGCAGGGCGGCATCTCCGGCGTCGTGTGGCGCGACTTCAAGCCCGGCGGCGGGACGCCCGGCCAGGTGGAGTCCCAGGAGCTCGGGATCCCCGGCGTCCACCTCAACCTGCGCGATGCGAGCGGCTCGAACGTCGCGTCGGCCACGAGCGCCGACGACGGGACGTTCACGTTCGACGGCGTCGGCAACGGCCGGTACACCGTCGCGATCGCATCCTCGACGTTCGCGAAACCGTTCGGCGGGGTGTCATGGCTCGGGCCGAGACTCGTGACACCGGCGGTGATGATCGCCTACATCTGGATCTGGGCCGGCTTCGCCATGGTGGTGCTCGCCGCGGGGCTCGCCGCGATCCCCCGCGACGTGCTGGAGGCGGCGCGCACCGACGGCGCCAGCGAGCTCCAGGTCTTCCGGAGAGTGACGGTGCCGCTGCTCGCGCCGGTGCTCACCGTCGTCTTCGTCACGATGCTGATCAACGTCCTCAAGGTCTTCGACATCGTCATCTCCATCGCTCCGGGGTCGAGCCAGGACGACGCCAACGTGCTCGCGCTCGCGATGTGGCGGACGGCGTTCGGAGGCAACAACGACTTCGGGGTCGGGTCGGCGATCGCCGTCCTGATCTTCCTGCTCGTGATCCCCATCCTCATGCTCAACGTCCGCCGCTTCCGGAGGGAGGCCTGATGGCCACGGCTGCCGCAGCCGCACCAGCGTCCACCGGCTCCGACCGCCAGACGGCCGCGCAGCGGATCCTCCGCGTGCTCGGCAAGGCGCCCGTGCAGATCGTGCTGATCTTCTTCGGGCTCCTCTGGCTCGTCCCGACCCTCGGGCTCTTCATCACCTCGCTCATGCCGGCGACCGAGTTCACCCAGCAGGGGTGGTGGCACTTCCTCGCTCATCCGCACGAGCTCACGCTCGACAACTACCGGGCCGTCTTCGACAACCAGACGATCGTCGACTCGCTGTGGACGACCGTGCTCGTCGCGGTCGGCGGCACGGCGCTGCCCGTGCTGATCGGCGCACTCGCCGGCTACGCGTTCGCGTGGCTCGAATTCCCCGGCCGGGACTGGATCTTCATCGTCGTCGTGGCGCTTCTGGTCGTGCCGCTCCAGATGGCGCTGATCCCGATGTTCCAGCTCTACAACGACCTGAACCTGTTCGACACGGTGCTCGGGCTCGTCCTCTTCCACACCGCCTTCGGGCTGCCGTTTGCGATCTTCCTCCTGCGCAACTTCTTCATCGGGATCCCGCGCGACCTGATGGAGGCCGCGAGGATCGACGGCGCGGGGGAGTTCAAGATCTTCTGGCGCCTGATCCTGCCGCTGGGCCGTCCCGCGATCGCGTCGCTCGCGATCTTCCAGTTCCTCTGGACGTGGAACGACCTGCTGGTGGCGCTGACCTTCGGCCGCTCGACGGTGCCGATCACCGTCGCGATCTTCTCGCAGATGCGCCAGTTCAGCGGCAACATCGAGCTGATCGCGCCGGCCACCTTCATCTCGCTGATCATCCCGCTGGCCGTCTTCTTCGCGTTCCAGCGCTCGTTCGTGCAGGGCCTCCTGGCGGGCTCGGTCAAGTAGCCCGGCGGCCGCGAGCCTCAGGGCAGGGTGACGGTGACGGTCGAGATGACCGGGACGGTGATGGTGTCCAAGACCGTCGTGGTCGGGCCCGTGACCGTGCTGGCCGGCGCCGTGACGGTCACCGGCGGCGCGGTCACCGTCCGAACGACCGTCGCCACGGACGTGCTGCTGACCGTGGTGGCGATAAGGACCGTGCGGCCGGGCAGCTGCGTCACGTGCCCGGTCAGGGGCACCGTCTGGGCGGCGAGCCGGACGCGCCTGCCCTGGACCCGGACGATCCGCGCGGGCGTCGAGACGTACTGGACACCTCCGACGGTGATCACCCGTCCCTCGATCCGGATCGTGCGCGTGGCCGCAGCCGCGCTCGCCTGGTCGCCTCCGCTGACGGCGCCCCCCAGCCAGAACCCGCCGGCGGTCAGCGTGACGGCCGCAAGCCCGATCGGCACGGCGTTCCACGGGTGGACCGACTCGCGGAGCCGTTCCACCCACTCCGTCCCTCCGAACCGCCGACTGCCAAGGCTTGCCACCGATCTGAGCATGCCGCCCCAGACGTTACCAGTTCCGGCCGCGGTCTCGCGGGACGACGCGTCGGCTGCGTCTTCCCGCCCCGGCGATCAGAAGCCGCGCTCGAGCCGCTCCTGCTCGGACGTGGTCCGCTCCGCGGTCGGCATCGCCTCGAGCCGCTCGTCCGGGATCGGCTCGCCGCTCTCGACCGAGATCCCGTAGCGCCCCTCGCGCAGCCGCTCCTCGGCGCGCTCGACGGCCGCGAGCTGGTCGCGCAGGTCGCCGATCCGCCCCAGGTCGACCTCCTCCTGGTACAGGTCGGAGGCGTCGTCGGCGAGGTCGGTGCTCGAGAGCTCGTCGACGGGCTCGAGCACCAGCCCCGACAGCTCGTCGGTGATACGCCGGCGCTCGGCCTGGAGCAGCTCTCGGGCTCGCTGGTCGTCCATAGTGGGAGGGAGAGGATTCGAACCTCTGTAGGCAGAGCCAACGGGTTTACAGCCCGTCTCCTTTAACCACTCGGACACCCTCCCGAGCGGGTCGGAGTCTAGCTATTCGGCGTTGCGAAGCGCCTGCGCCTCGGGCAGGCCCTCGAGCTTCTTCAGCGTGTTGTTCTCGATCTGGCGGATGCGCTCGCGGGTGACCCCGAACGCGCGCCCCACCTCCTCGAGGGTGCACGGCTGCTCGCCCTTCAGGCCGAACCGAAGCTCGATCACCTTGCGCTCGCGCTCGGGCAGCGAGTCGAGCGCGCGGTCGATGTCCTCGCGGCGCAGCGTGGTCGTGGCCGAGTCGAACGGCGAGATCGCCTGCTCGTCCTGCACGAAGTCGCCGAGCTCGGACTCCTCCTCCTCGCCGATCGGCTTCTCGAGGCTGACCGGGAGCTGCGCCATGCGCTGGATCTCGCGCACCTCGTCGGCGGTCATGCCGAGCTCGAAGGCGATCTCGTCGGGGCGCGGCTCGCGGCCCAGGCGCTGCACGAGCTGCCGCTCGATGTGGACGACGCGGTTCAGCTTCTCGACCATGTGGACCGGGATGCGGATGGTGCGCGCCTTGTCGGCGATCGCCCGCGTCACGGCCTGGCGGATCCACCACGTCGCGTAGGTCGAGAACTTGTAGCCCTTGCGGTAGTCGAACTTCTCGACGGCGCGGATCAGGCCGAGGCTGCCCTCCTGGATCAGGTCGAGGAAGGAGAGCCCGCGCCCGAGGTAGCCCTTCGCGATCGAGACGACGAGGCGCAGGTTGGCCTCGGTCATCTGCTGCTTCGCGAGCATGTCGCCGCGCTCGATCCGCTTCGCCAGGCTGACCTCCTGGTCGGCGGTGAGGAGGGAGACCTTGCCGATCTCGCGGAGGTAGAGCCTGAGCGAGTCGAGGCTCGGCTCGACGGTGAGGTCGAGCTCGGGGGCCTTCTCGCCGTGGAAGGCGGCGTCGCCCTGGGCCGTCTGCTTCGAGTCGGCGTCGAGGAGCTCGATGTTGTGGTCGAGAAGGTAGGTGTAGAAGTCCTCGAGCTGCTCCTTGGTGAGCTCGATCTCCTCCAGCGTCGCGGCAACCTCGTCGTACGTCAGGTAGCCCTTGTCGTGGCCTTCCTGGACGAGCGTCCGCAGCTCCTCGATGTCCGCAAGCGCGGTGTCGACCGTGAGCATGGGCCCCCTCGCAAACGTCGGTGGTTGTTCTGACCGGTGAAGCACAGAAGTCACCGGGTTCGGGTGATGCAGCAGCCCCCGAAACCGGCGCCTGGGGAACAAAGCGGATCGCAGACGTGGCCAGTATAGCCGTGGTTTCGCCGCCCACAAGGGCTCGGGGGAAACGAATTTCCTCCGACCCCGGAACCTCTACCCGGTGCGGGTGGAGAGCTCCACCCGCGCGGTGAGACGCACCACCCGGTCGCCGACGAAGTTGGGGATGACCGGCTCCGCGAAGGGCTGGAGCGCGTCGGGAACGGCCTCCCACCCGAGCACCTGCCGGAGCGTCTCGACGAGCACCGGGTCGATCGCGCGGAAGCCGCCGTCCTCGACGCGCACCGCGATGCCGAGCCCCTCGCCGGCGATCCCCACCGACGCCAGCGCCTCTGCCCCGCCCTTGGCCACGACGCCCGGCAGGGCCCGTATGAGCTCGGTGTCGAGATCGCCGTCGCCGCGCACCAGCTCCGGGTGGGCGCGCATGGCCGCGAATTGGCGCGGAAGGTCCTCGGGGATGCGGGCGTACATGGCCGCGATCGTCGCGAGCGGGAGCTCGAAGGCGACGACGCCGCAGCCGTCGGTGCAGGTCGGGATCGACTCGACGGGAACGCCGGCCCGCGCGGCCACCTCGGCCAGCGCCGCGTCCTGGGACGGGTGCCCGGGACGGCGGTAGCCCGCCGTCTCCCAGCCGTTGTGGACCGAGTTCGCGAGGAAGCCGAGGTGGTTTCCCGAGCAGTTGTGCCGCAGCCTGTCCTCGGGCGTCCCGATGCAGTTGTCGAGCGCATCGGCGGTGAGGCCGCAGGCCCGGAGGCCGCGCTCGACCGCCTCGACGTGGATGTCCTGGCCCATGTGCGACGCGCAGGTCACGGCCAGCACGCGGTCGTCGAGCCCGAGCGCGTCGAACCCGCCGGAGGCGATCAGCGGCTCCACCTGATGGGGCTTCGCGCACGACCGCATCGTCGTTGGCCGGTTCACGTCTCCGCAGCCCGCGACGAGCGTGCCGTCGGTCCGGGTCACCGCGACGTGGACGAGGTGCGTGCTCTCGGCGAGCCCGTTTCGCATGACGGTGACAAGCGCGGGCTCGGGCACGCGCGGCAGACTACAGCGCGTGGACGCCGTCGAAGACCTGCGATGGACAGACCCGGACTGGGTCACCGACACAAGCATGTGGATCGAGACCTCGCTGCGCCGGATCGGCATGCCGCTCACCGGGCCGATCGAGCAGCCGCGCGTTCGCCCATGGGCCACGGTGCTGCGGGCGCCGACGCGGCAGGGGACGGTGTGGTGCAAGGGCATGGTCGAGCCGGTCGCCCACGAACCCGTCGCCCTCTCGATCCTGTCGCGGATCGCGCCCGCCCGGCTGCCGCAACTCCTCGCCGCCGACGCCGGCCGGCGGCTGATGCTGACCGCCGACGGCGGCATGCGCCTGCGCGACCTCGACGACGAGCGCCGCGACCCCAAGCGCTGGCAGGCGATGCTCCGCACGTACGCCCGCCTCCAGCGCGACGTGGAGCACGCCGCCGACGAGCTCGTCGACGCCGGCGTGCCCGACCGGCGCCTGGCCGTCCTGCCGGGTCAGGTCGCCGAGCTCGCCGGCGAGCTGCGGCCCGAGGGTGTCGACGGCCTCGCCGACCGGGTCGCCGCCGCGTGCGCGGAGCTCGCCGCCCTCCGCATTCCCGAGACCATCGAGCACTCCGACCTGCACGACGCCCAGGTCTTCGTCGACCCGGAGGGCGACCGGTTCTTCGATTGGGGCGACTCGTCGGTCGCCCACCCGTTCCTGTCGCTCACGGTGGCGCTGCGGGTGTTCGCGTCGACGGTCGGCGTGCCCGACCGGAGCCCCGCCGTCGACGCCGCGATCGACGCCTACCTCGAGCGGTGGCGGTCGCTCGCCCCGCTCGCGGCTCTGCGGCGCGGCGCGGCTCTGGGCCGGGCCCTCGGCGGCGCGTCGCGGGCGCTCACCTGGCACGCCATCGCGGTCGCCGCCCCCGCGACCGAGCACGAGTTCCCCGGCTACGCCGCCGAGTGGCTCAAGGACACGGCGAAGGCGCTCGCGTAGCATCCTCGGTGTGCCCGAACTGCCAGAGCTCGAGGCGTTCGCCATCGCCCAGCGCGACGCCCTGACCGCCTCGCCGGTGGCCGCCGTCCCCGTGGCCCACTTCGCCACCGTGAAGACGATCGACCCGCCCATCGGTTCGCTGGCAGGCCAGCGGTTCACGGACGTGCGCAGGCGCGCGAAGCGGATCCTGCTCGACGCCGACGGCGGCGACACGCTCGTCCTGCACCTGATGTCGGCGGGCAGGTTCGTCGTGGGCGGCAAGCGCACCAAGACCGCCCGGCTCGTGGTCGAGTTCGAGGCGGGGCCCGACCTGATCATGACCGAGACGGGGTCGAAGCGGCGCGCGGCGGCCTGGCTGCTTCACCCCGACGCGCTGGCCGCCGAGCTGGCCCACATCGGCCCCGAGCCGCTCGACCCGGCCTTCACAGTCGAGGTCCTGCGGGAGCAGCTCGACGCCCGGCCCCACCAGCTGCACGCCTTCCTGCGCGACCAGCGCGCGATCGCCGGCGTCGGGCGGGCGTTCGCGAACGAGATCCTGCACGCGGCGATGCTCTCGCCCTACCAGCGAGGGGCGGCGCTCGACGACGAGGAGCTCGGCCGCCTGCACGCGGCGATCACCGGCGTCCTCGGAGACGCCGTCGAGCGGCTCGTCCCGCTCTCGGGCAGCGGGCTCACGACGAAGGCCGACCGCGGATACGCCGTCCATGACCGCCTCGGACAGCCGTGCCCGCGCTGCGGCGACGCCATCCGGCACGTCTCCTTCGAGGAGCACACCGTCTTCTACTGCCCCACCTGCCAGACGGGCGGCCGCACCCTCGCGGACAGGCGTTTGTCACGCCTCTTACGGGAGTAGCGCCGAGGAGGGCTAGGATTCCCCAAATGCTTGAACGCGCAACAACCTTCACGCACGACCTCCAGGCGGCCGAGCCCGACGTCCGGCTCGCCCTGACGCGCGCCGGCGTGACCGGCGTCGAGAAGGTCATCCGCATCGCCCACGCGGGCACCGAGCTCCTCTACTACGCCGACATCGACTGCTACGTCGACCTCGACCCCGACCAGAAGGGCGTCCACATGTCGCGCTTCCCCGAGACGGTGGCCGAGGCGATCGACCGCGTGGTGATCGACGAGGCGCTCCACGTCGAGGACCTGGCCCAGCACATCGCCGAGTCGATCATCGAGCGCCAGCAGGCGCTGCGCTCGGAGGTGACGATCCGGGCCAAGTTCCCGATCACCCGCCGGGCGCCGGTCTCCGACCTCCCGACTCAGGAGATCTACCACCTGATCGGCCAGGCGCTGGCAAACGGCAAGGGCGCCCGCCGCATGGTCGGCGTCGAGGTGCGCGGCCTGAACGCCTGCCCGTGCGCACAGGGGCTCGTCCGCGAGCGGGCGCGCGAGCGGCTCACCGACTCGGGCTACGACGGCGCCCAGATCGACGAGATCTTCTCGCTCCTTCCCGCCGCCACCCACAACCAGCGGGCGGAGGCGACGCTCATGATCGGGACGACGCGCGAGATCGACGCGCGTGACCTGATCGGGATCGCCGAGAACTCGATGAGCGCCCCCGTGTTCGAGCTGCTCAAGCGGCCCGACGAGCTCTTCGTCGTCGAGCACGCGCACCTGCACCCGCGCTTCGTCGAGGACTCCGTGCGGCTCATGATCGCCGGCACGTTGGAGCGGTACCCCGACCTCTCGGACGGCTGCTTCCTCCTGGCCCGCCAGGTGAACCACGAGACGATCCACAACCACGACGTCCTGGCCGAGCGCCACGGCGTCGTCTCGGAGCTGCGCGCCGACCGCGACGGCCGGTCGGGCGGCGCCCCCGCCGCGCACACCACGGCGCGGGTGTGGCTCGAGGGGTAGCCGGCTAGCGGCCGGCGAAGACGGCCCGCAGGTTGATGCGGTGCTCGGTGCCCGCCCGCAGGCGGGCGATGTTCGCCCTGTGGCGCCAGATGACCCACGCGCCCGTGCCCAGCGCGAACAGCCGCACGGGCCACGACTGGCCGGTCGCGAAGGCCGTGGCCGGGTAGGCGACCGCCGTCACCACCGATCCGATCGAGACGTAGCGGGTCGCGAGCGAGATGCCCAGCCACACCACGAAGGCGGCCACGCCCATCCACGGCACCAGAGCGAGCATCGTCCCGGCGCCCGTGGCGACCCCCTTGCCGCCCTTGAAGCCCAGGAAGAGCGGGTACATGTGGCCGGTCACCGCGGCCGCGGCGGCGAGAACCCACACGAGCTCGTTGTCGGAGGCGCCGCGGGCCAGGAGGACGGCGGCCGCGCCCTTGCCGATGTCGAGGGCCATGACGGGAATCCCGATCTTGAGGCCGAGGACGCGCATGGCGTTCGTGGCCCCGGTGTTGCCCGAGCCGGCCAGGCGCAGGTCGATCCCGCGCAGGCGCCCGGCCCAGTAGCCGAAGGGCAGCGACCCCAGCAGGTAGCCGGCGGCGACGACGAGCACCGCCGTCATGCCGGTGCCCGCAGGACGTCGCGCGATTCGATGAAGTAGTCGATCCCGGACCAGACCGTGACGGCGACCGCGAAGGCGACGAGCGCCGTGGTGACGGCGTGCGGCGGGTGGTCGACGATGAGCGCGGCGATGGCGACGACCTGGGCCGTGGTCTTCACCTTTCCCCATTGCGAGGCGGCGATGACAACGTGCTGGCTCGCGGCCACCATCCTGAGGCCCGAGACCATGAACTCGCGCGCGATGATGACCATGGCCACCCAGGCCGCCAGCCGGTCGAGCTCGACGAGGGAGATGAGCGCCGCCGACACGAGCAGCTTGTCGGCCAGCGGGTCGAGGAAGACGCCGAACGTCGTCGTGGCGTTGCGGCTGCGCGCCAGGTAGCCGTCGAGCTTGTCGGTGCCCGCGGCGACGGCGAAGATCGCGACCGCGACCAGATCCCCCTCGGGCAGCCGGCCGAGCAGCGCGACCATGAACACGGGGATCAGGAGGATGCGCCCGACCGAGAGCCAGTTGGGCAGGTTCACATCGAAAGCCTATCGCCGTGGCGGGCGTGCAAGTCGGCCGCGAGTAGCTCGCAGACACGCACCTCGGCGAGCATGCGCACGACGGGATCCTCACCACCGGGGATCGGCACGTCGAGGGCCGCGCCCCGGAAGCGGGCCGCCCACCGTCACCACCGGGCAGCCGCGCGCCATCGCCCAGTCCATCACCTCGGCCTCCCACGCCGACCCGCGCAGGAGCACGAGGCCCGAGGCCGGGGAGCTTCGACAGGTAGACGTCGACGTGCGACCAGTCGCCGGTCTCGCACGCGTCGGCGCGCACGCGCGGCACCTCGCGCAGCATGAGCGCCGACTGCTCGGCAGAGCCGATCCGCTCGGCCGGTGCGAGCACGTGGATCGCGGGCCGGCTGAGGGCCTCGGCCGCAGCGCCCAGCCAGTCCGCCGCGTCGTTCCCGATCGCCGCCGAGGCGTCGGCGGCGCCGCGCACCCGCGCCTGGTCGACGCCGCAAAGGAGGAGCAGGAGCGCGAGCGTGTTGGTGTAGCTGCGGCAGGCGACGCCGCTTCGCTCCTCGCCGGCGTGCAGATCGAGGCAGGTGTCGACCTCGGCCGCGAGCGCTCCGTCCGGGCGGTTGGTGATGCCGATGACCGTGCTCGTCCCGCGGTGCCTGCGGGCCGCGGCGATCGTCTCAGCCGAGCCTCCGCCCGCGGAGATGGCGACGACGAGCAGGCCCGGCTCGGCGGGCTGCGGCGCCCCGGTCGACGCGTGCTCGGCGTGGGCGTCGCGGCCCAGGCTGCGCAGGTACGCGGCGGCGTTCAGCGCCGCGTAGCGCGAGCTTCCCATCCCGACGAACAGCACCCGCCTCGCGTCGAGCGCGAGCGGCTCGATGTCGCCGTGCGCGTTCACCAGCAGGTGGAGAAACGCCGGCGTGTCGACGACGTCGGGGAAGAAGTACTCGAGATCGAGGTCAGCCACCGTGCTCCAGGAGCCAGCGCATGCCCGCCCGGGGCGCGTAGACCCAGCCCGGCTCGAACTCCGCGGCGTACACGAACTCGTAGCACGCCTTCTCGAACTCCAGCGCCCGGAGGAGCGTGCGGTCGACGGGGCCGTATGCGTCGAGGAACTCCGTCCGCGCGGCCGCGATCCAGCGCTCGACGGCGGCGGTGGTTCCGGGCGCGCGCTCGTGCTCGACGGACCGGCCGAGGTGGTCGAAGGAGCGCAGCATCGCGGCGACGTCGCGCAGGGCCGTCCCGGGGGCGGCCCGCTGGGCGACGGGGCGGGTGGGCTCGCCCTCGAAGTCGAGCACGACGAGGCGCTCGCCGGCCCGCAGGATCTGCCCGATGTGGAAGTCACCGTGGACGCGCTGGAGGACGGGCGTCTCGTCCGGCGCCTCGAGCGCCGCCAGCTCGGCGCCGATGCGCGGCTTCGCGGCGCGGAGCTCGGCGGCCACGTCGGCCGGCACGATCCCGAGCACGCGGTCGAGCTGGGCGCCGGCCGCCTCCCGCCAGCCGCGAGTGACCTCGGGCCCGGCCGGGGCGGTGCCCATGCCGGCGAGGGCGGCATGCAGCTCCGCGGAAAGCGCGCCCAGCCGCCCGATGTCCGAGACGTCGCCGGCGAGCACCGCGTCGCCGCACCAGCTCCACCCGTCGCGGCCGCCGGGCACGAACTCCTGGAGCAGCGCGACCGCGTGGCCGCGCCACTCGACGGCGCCCGCGAACGCCGGAACGGAGTCCACCTTCCCGGTCAGGTGCTCGACCAGCTCCACCTCCGGGTGGACGCCCGGCCACACGCGCCGGAAGAGCTTCACCACCACCCGCTCGCCGACGACGTAGGAGGTGTTCGACTGGTCGATCCCGATGGGCCGCTCGCCGGCGCCTTCGAGACCAACCGTCACGCCCGTGCGCCGAAACCGCCACGCGGAATGTTCGGGGTCTGACCCCGCCACGATCGCCGCCGCCGCCGGGCCCTCCGTCCACACGTAGCGGTGAGCGCCGTCCACGAGCAGGATCGAGATCGCAGCGCCGTCGCCGAGGTCGAGCCGGTCCTCCACCTCGACCGTCGCGATCGCCGCCGCCTTGCCGCCGAACCAGCGCGCCGCGGCGAGCTCCTCCCGGCTGGGAGCCGAGGGGGCGGCCGTCACGCCGCCGCTACCCTGTGGCGGTGGGAGGTCGATGGCGAGCGGCGGCGGGTGTGGTCCTGGCCGCCATGGCGACGCTCTGGCCGGCCGGCACCGCCGGCGCGGCGGCGCCCATCGTGGCGGCGGCGGGGGACATCGCCTGCGCTCCCGGCGACCCGGTCACGGCGGCCACCTGCCACCAGAGGCAGACCTCCAACCTGTTCGCCGGAAACCCGGCCATCACCGCCGTCCTGCCGCTCGGCGACGAGCAGTACGAGGACGGGCTCCTGGCCGAGTTCCGGGGCTCGTACGACCCGAGCTGGGGCCGGGCGCTCGGGAAGACCCACCCGGTCCCGGGAAACCACGAGTACGCCTCCGGATCGAACGGCAACGGCTACTTCGCCTACTTCGGCGCGCGGGCCGGGAACCCGGGCAGGGGCTGGTACAGCTTCCACGTCGGCAGGTGGCACCTGATCGCCCTCAACTCGAACTGCTCGCACGTCGGCGGGTGCGGCCCGTCCTCGCAGCAGGTGGCGTGGCTCAAGAACGACCTCGCCGCTCACCACCCGGCCTGCACGCTCGCCTACTGGCACCACGCGCGCTTCTCGTCCGGCCCGAACGGCAACCTGGCCGACTACGACGCGATCTGGAAGGTGCTCTACTCCCACCACGTGGACGTCGTCCTCTCGGGCCACGACCACGTCTACGAGCGCTACGCCCTCCAGACGCCGGCCCAGGCCCGCGACCCGAAGCACGGCATCCGCGAGTTCGTCGTCGGCACCGGCGGCAGGTCGCTCGACCCCTTCACCGGGCCGTTCACGAACGGGCAGTTCCGCCAGCGCACCCACTTCGGCGTCCTGAAGCTGACGCTCCACCCGCACCGCTACGAGTGGCGGTTCGTGAGCACGGCGAAGCGCGTGCTCGACAGCGGCGAGACGGACTGCCACTAACCCGCGACGCGCTCGATCAGGCCGGCCGCGGTGACCGTTCCGGGATTCGCCTGGAGCCGGGCCGCGACCGTGTCGAGCCTTCGCCGCAGTTCCGCATCGCCCAGCAGCCGGTCGATGGCCGCCGTCATCTCCACCGGCTCGAACGCGTAGGTGCGAAGCCGCGCGCCGAAGCCGGTGTCGTCCACGCGCTGGGCGTTGTCGTACTGATCCCAGAAGAGCGGAAGCGCGATCATCGGCTTGCCGAAATGGATGCACTCGGTGGTGGTGTTGTTGCCGGCGTGGGTGATGACGAGGTCGACCTGCGGCAGGATCGACGGCTGCGGCACGAACTCCTCGCCCCACATGTTGGGCGCGAGCTCGTACAGGTCGTGCTGCGGGCCCTTCGAGACGATGTAGCGGTGCCGCGTCTCGCCGAGCACCTCCACCAGCCGGCGCATCAGGTCGACGTCGGCCGAGCCGAGCGAGCCGAGCGAGAGGTAGATGAGGCCGCCGTCGCCGTCGCGCACCGCCTCGGGGATCTCGAAGCTCGCATCGGACGTCCGCACGCACGACTCGAGCCGGTGCCAGGTCGAGTCGAGCGGCCGCGAGCGGCGGTAGTCGAGCTCGTCCGGGTAGACGTACAGGTTGAGGTGGGGCGAGGCGTGGATGAACTCGAGGTCGGGAAGCGGCGGCGCGCCCGCCTCCTGGCAGAACTCGTTGAACTCCGTCCAGAGCGGCCGGTGGGTGCGGTCGTGCTCGGCGTGGAACTCGGCCCAGCCGGACCGGTCGCCGGCCGGGTAGCCGGAGAAGACGGGCGGGATGCCGGGGTCGCGGATCTCGAGCGGGTTGCACGAGACGATGCGGACCCAGGGCCGTCCGGACGCGGGCAGGGCCGGGAAGGCCGGCACGTTGTCCTCGCAGATGACGTCGGGCTCGAGCTCCGCGATGATCTCCTGGAGCCGCGGGTTCACATAGCGCGAGCCGTCGGTGAGCGCCCGCCACGTCGGCTCGAGAAACTCGCCCAGCTGCTCGATCGTGGGCTTGCGGAAGGTCGGCGCCGTGTCGCGGATGAAGTCCTTCCAGAACTGCCCGGGCGCCTCCTCCACCTCCGGGGCGGGACCGAGCCGCATGAGCCGCTCCTCGAACCCGCGCGCCTCGAGCGTTCCGGCGAAGGACTCCTCGATGATGAAGACCACGCGGTGGCCGCGGGCGCGGAGCACGTCGCCGATGCCGACGCAGTTGTTGGTGGGCCCGAACGCCCCTTCAGGGAAGAACACCACCGTGGCCACAGCACACCTCCGCGTCGTCGACTCAGCGCAACGCCGGGGTCAGACCCCGACGTTGCGCGAGAGTATGACGAGCGCTACGCCGTGGCGCCGACGGAGCGGGCGGCCGTGTAGCGATCGGCGACGGCCGACCAGTCGATGACGTTGAAGATCGCCTCGAGGTAGTCGGGCCGGCGGTTCTGGTAGTTCAGGTAGTAGGCGTGCTCCCACACGTCGATCCCGAGGATCGGCGTGTCGCCGTCCATGATCGGCGAGTCCTGGTTGGCGGTGGACGTGACCTTGAGGTCGCCGTTCGAGACGACCAGCCACGACCAGCCGGAGCCGAAGCGGTTCACGCCGGCGTCGATCAGCTGCTTCTTCAGCGCGTCGAAGCCGCCGAAGGTGGAGTCGATCGCCGAGCCCAGCTCGCCCGACGGCGTGCCGCCGCCGTTCGGCCCGAGGATCGTCCAGAACAGGCTGTGGTTGGCATGCCCGCCGGCGTTGTTGCGCACGGGGCCCTGCTTGTCCTGCGGCAGCGAGGAGAGGTTCTTCAGGACCTCCTCGACCGGCTTCATGGCCCACTCCGTGCCCTCGAGGGCGGCGTTCGCCTTGTCAACGTACGCCTGGTGGTGCTTGTCGTGGTGGATCTCCATCGTCCGCGCGTCGATGTGCGGCTCGAGCGCGTCGAAGCCATACGGCAGATCGGGTACCTCGTAGCCCATCCCATCTCCTTTCCGGAGCGTCTTTCTCCGTGTTTACCCGGCGACTAGCATATCCCCACATGCCCGCAATCGACGGCAGCCGGATCCTCGTTGCGGGCGGCGCTCACAGGGTCGGGCGGGCGCTCGCGCTCGACCTCGCCCGGGGCGGCGCGGACGTGTTCGTGAGCTACCACAGCTCCGCCGGCGCCGGCCGAGAAGACGCGGGCCGACATCGAGGCCCTGGGGCGCCGGTCGGGGGTCGTACGGGCCGACGCGGCCGACCCCGCCGACATGCGCGCGATGGTCGACGCGGCGACCGCCGCGCTGGGCGGCCTCGACGTCTACGTCCACTGCCCGTCGGGCGGCTTCGAGCCGCGCGACGCGGCCGACGTCGACGAGGCACTGTGGGACGCGGCGATGGACTCGACCGCCAAGGGCTTCATGTTCGCCGCCCAGGCGGCCCACGGCGTGATGGCGGCCGGCGGCGGAGGCGTCATCGTCGCCATCACCGACGTCGCCGGCATCCAGCCGTGGGCCAGGTTCGCCCCGCACGGCGCCGCCAAGGCGGCCCAGATCCACCTGCTGAAGTGCCTGGCCCTGGCCTGGGGCCGCGACGGCGTGCGGGTGTGCGGCGTCGCTCCCGGCCCCGTGCTCATGCCCGACGGCATCGCCGGCGACCCCGGCGAGACCGCCCTCGGCCGCCTCGGCGACCCGGCCGACGTGGCCCAGGCGGTGCGCTACTGCATCGAGGCCGGCTTCGTCACGGGCCAGAACATCGTCGTCGACGGCGGCCGGCTGCTCCGTCCCTAGCGGTTGGTACCCTGGACGGAATGGGCGCAGTGATGCACGAGACCGGCGAGATCCGCGTCCTCGACCACGGGTTCGTCCGCCTCGACGGCTGCATGGCGGACGACCTCTCGGTGGTGAACGGCGCCCGCGTCTCCTTCGCGCAGCGCGCCGAGGAGATGACCGACCGCGACGCCGGCCTGATCGGCTTCCTCATGCGCGAGCGGCACGGCAGCCCGTTCGAGCACAACGCGTTCCGGTTCCACATCAAGCTCCCGATCTTCGTGATGCGGGAGTGGGCCCGCCACCGGATGGGTTCGTTCAATGAGTGGAGCGGGCGATACTCGCAGCTCGAGCCGGAGTTCTACGTGCCCGAGCCGGAGGACGTGCGGACGCAGGTCGGAAAGCCCGGCTCCTACTCGTTCGAGACGGTCGATCCCGAGCTCGCCGAGCACACACGCGCGGCCCAGGAGGCGGTCTTCGCCGAGGCCTACCGCACCTACGAGGATCTGCTCGAGCGGGGCATCGCCAAGGAGATCGCCCGAAACGTGCTGCCGGTCGCGATCTACACCCAGTTCTACTGGACGGTCAACGCCCGCAGCCTCATGAACTTCCTCTCGCTCCGAAACGCCGAGACGGCTCAGCGCGAGATCCGCCGCTATGCCGCCGCGGTCGAGGAGCTGTTCGCCACCAGGATGCCGATCACGCACGCGGCCTTCGTGGCGAACGACCGCCGCGCTCCCTGACCGCGTTTCGGCTCCGCAATCCCGTGTCCGGGTGATGACCGGACGGGCGGCACCCGGCACACTGAGATCAATGCGGTCGGATTCCCCCGTTCGACAGCTCGATCAGTCACGCCTGCCCGTGCCGCCTCGGACCTCGGTCCAGGTCCGCAGGTTCGCCGTGCTCTGGGCGCTTGCCACGGCCGGCGTCCTCGTCGCCCTGGTCGTGACGACCGTGACGACGGGCTTCTACCAGTCGGACGCCACCGGCCGGGCGGCCGCGGCCGACGCGGCGCAGGCCGCGGCGACGACCCTCGTCGCCTCGATCCAGCAGGAGATGAACCACCGCCTGGCGTGGGAGCTCTCCCGCGACCCGCGCGACGCGAGCGCGCTCGCGGCCGACCGCCCCGAGACACGGCGCGGCATTGCGCGGTTCGCGCGCGCCGTGAGCACCGCCCACGCCGCCGGCGTGCCGGTCGGTGACGCCCGGGCGCTGGCGGCGGCGATCCGGCGCTGGGAGAGCTCCACGGCGGCCGCCGACCGGCCCACGGCCCCGCCGCCGGCCGGCATGGACCGGCGCGGCACCGCCCTTGCGACCGAGCTCGCGGCGACGGCCAACCGGCTGACGGCGGCGGCCACGAGCGCCGACAGAGATGCGGCGGCGGCAAACAGGCTCTCGCATCTCGCGGTACTTGCGGCTGCGCTGCTCGGCATGGGCGTCCTCCTCGCCGGCGGCGGCATCGTCCTGCGCAAGGCGTGGCGGCTCGCCGTGGAGGCCGACACCCGCCGCGACCGCGACGCGCGCTGGGCCGAGCAGATCGAGCAGATCCTGGCCTGGTCGAGCCGGGCGAAGGAGGCGACCACCCGCAGCCAGCTCATCGGCTTCGCCCACATGGCGCCGCGCGACGCGATCGGCGCGTCCTGCCTCAGCATCGCCGAGGGCACGCCGCCCCGGCACAGCTCCCACGGCCTGGCGCGGATCACGCTGCCCGTCGACCCGGACGGCGAGGGCCTGCACGCCTCGGTCTGCTTCGCCCCGAGCCGCGGCGACGAGCTCGACCACCACGCGCTCGACCTGATGCTCGGCCACCTCGCCGCCCTGTGGCGCACCGTCCTGCGCCAGGAGGAGCTCGAGCGGGCGGCCGGACACGACGCGCTGACCGGGCTTCCCAACCGGCGCACCTTCGAGTCCGATCTCCGCCGCCGGGTGGCGATGTCGAAGCGGCGCGACCTCGGCTTCACGCTCGCGATGGTCGACCTCGACCACTTCAAGGACGTGAACGACTCGTTCGGGCATCCCGAGGGCGACGCGGTCCTGCGCCGCGCCGGCGAGGCGATCCGGCACGTGCTGCGCGGCGACGACCGGATCTACCGGCTCGGCGGCGAGGAGTTCGCCGTCCTGCTTGAGACGACCGACCCCGACGGCGTCGCCGACCTGCTCGACCGGGCCCGCCAGGCGGTCCGCTCGCTGGCGATCGAGCCGGGCGCCGGCCGGCCGCTCTCCGCGTCGATCGGGTGGGCGGTCTTCCCGGCCGACGCCGACGAGCGCGCCGAGCTCGTCCGCACCGCCGACGCCGCGCTCTACCGGGCGAAGACCGGCGGGCGCGACCGCGTGATCGGCTCGAAGGCGGCGTAAGGCCAACCCCGTCGGGTCTGGCCCCGGTTGTTCGGCTAGCCGCGGAGGAAGTCGAGCACGGCGCGCGACCACGGTTCCTCGTGGCCGGGCTCGAGAAACGGGAAGTGGTCGGCGCCGGGCAGGATGACGAGGGTGCCGTCCGGCAGCACCTCGGCGATCTCGCGGGAGCCGGAGACGAACGGATCGAGCTCCCCCGCGATCACGAGCACCGGCGCCCGGAGTCCTGCGAGCCCGGGGCGGTGGTCCATCCCCGCGGCGACAGCCGAGTTGAAATGGCCGAGGGCGTCGGCGTTGTCGCCGGCCGCCGCCAGGGCGAGCAGCACCGGCGTCGGGTCGACGCCGGCCGGCGCATCGAGCACGCCCTCGCGCAGGTAGAGCTCCGTCAGCTCCTCGTCGTTCGCGTACCGGCCCTCCGCACGCAGCCGCGCGGCCGCCATCGCGTCGGCATAGTACGGCCGGCCCTCGTGGGACGCCGCCCGCGCCCGCCGCGCCTCCCGGATCGCGTCGGTGAACCGCGGGGCGGTGCTCGCGAGCACGAGCCTCCCGACGCTCTCGGGATACACCACGGCCCAGGTCATCGCCACGAAGCCGCCGTGTGAGTGGCCGAGCAGGTCGAGCCGATCGATCCCCGCGTGCTCGCGGACCGCCTCGATGTCGGCCGCGTAGTCCTCGAGGTCGTAGTCCTCCGGATCTGCCGGCGGGCCCGACGCGCCGGTGCCGCGCGGGTCGAGCAGGAGCAGCGTGCGCTCGGCGGCCAGCGTCGGGAGATCGCCGAAGTAGGCGGACGAGCTTCCCGGCCCGCCCGGATGGCACAGCAGCGGCGGCCCCGATCCCGTCTCGCGCCAGGCGAGCGTGCGGCCGTCGGCGGTGGTCAGGCTCGCCACGCTAGAAGCCGACCGCGAGCCCGTCGCGGCGCGGCTCGGTGCCCCCGAGCAGCCGCCCGTCCGGTGTGCGGGCGATCACGTGCCCGTTGCCGTAGTTGTCGTCGGTGTCGAGCACGCTCGCCGGCCGGCGCCCGAATGCCCCGACCAGGTGCGCGAGCGGCGACTCCAGGGAGATCGTTCCGTCCTCCTCGAGCCGGTAGCGGGGCGCGTCGAGCGCGGCCTGCGGCCCGAGCCCGTGGTCGAGCATGTTGACCACCACCTGGACGTGGCCCTGCGGCTGGAACTGGCCGCCGGTCACGCCGAAAACGGCCTCCCAGCCCCCGTCCGGCCCGAGCAGCGCCGCCGGGATGATCGTGTGGAACGGCCGTTTGGCCGGCGCGAACCGGTTCGGGTGGCCCTCCTCGAGCACGAACCCGGCGCCGCGGTTCTGGAGCACGAAGCCGAAGCCGGGGACGAGCACCCGCGATCCGAAGCCGTGATAGACCGACTGGATGAGCGAGACGCCCATCCCCTCGCCGTCGGCGGCGCACACGTACGCGGTGCCGCCGATCGTCGCGTAGCCGCGCGCGTATGCCGCGGCCAGCGCCTCGACCTGGGCCGGCGGGTCGGGCGAGCCGAGGGCCTCGAGCGCCCAGCCGGCGATCGACCCCTGGCCGTTCGGCGGCAGCTCGAGCAGCGTGCGGTCGCGGTAGGCGAACTCGACGGGCTCGACCCAGTCGTTCTCGTGCGCGGCGAGGTCGGCCCGGTCGAGCCACGAGACCGAGGCGATCGCTTCGGCGACCGGGCCCGCGTAGAACGTCCCGGCGACGGCGTGCTCGAGCGCCTCCGCGATCGCCGGCGAGCGGAACGGCGAGGCCGGTTGGAAGGCCGCCGCGGCATCGCCCTCGAGGTCGGCCAGGCACGCGCGCCAGTGGCGGCCCGCCTTGGGCTGGATCTCGAACCCCTCCCGCGCGAGCGCGATCGCCGGCGCCAGCGCGGCGGCCAGGCCCCGGCGCGAGAACCGCTCCGCGAGGTCGGCCCAGCCGGCCACGCAGCCGGGCACCGTGACGCTGCGCGGCCCGAACTCGGCGGGCAGCGCGTCGCCGGGCTCGGCCGGCGCCCTGCCGCTGGCGTTCAGGCCGAGAGGCGGCTCGCCGTCGCGCACGACGATCGCGAAGAGATCCCCGCCCGGCGCGCACTGGTAGGGCTCGGTGACGACCAGCACGCCCGCGGCGGCCAGAGCGGCGTCGCAGGCGTTCCCGCCGTCCTGGAGCGCGCGCAGCCCGGCGAGGGCCGCGTCGGGGTTGGAGGTTGCGACCATGCCCCGCCGGCCGACGGCGTCGGAGCGGCGGTGCGAGAGCGACCAGAAGGCGGCGTCGATGGCGAGAGGATCGCAGACGCGCCCCGCCCGTGGTACGGGCAGCCGTACGCCGACCGGCGCAAATTCGTGCGCCCGAACACCGGGCTGCACCAGTGCCGCGCCCCCGCACAGCCGCGAGTCTTGCCCGAACCAGCCGGGCGTCCTGCCGGCCCACTGCTTCCCAAGGAGTTCCGTTCCAATGAGTTCGATCGATACGTCCAGAGGACTTGCGGCCCGGCTCGGAGGTTGGAGCGCGCGCCACAAGAAGTCCGTCCTGGCGGGATGGTTCGTGTTCGTCGCGCTTGCCGTGATGGTTTCGAGCTTCGTCCCAGCCAACACGCTCACCAAGGCCGACCAGTTCACCGGCGAGTCCGGCCGGGCCGAGAAGACGCTCGAGTCGAGCTTCCCCAGGCCCGCCGGGGAGCTGGTGCTGGTTCACAGCGGCACGCTCACCGCCGGCGACCCCGCGTTCAAACGCGGCGTCAAGCAGCTGACGGCGAGCTTCGCCCGCCTTCCGCAGGTCGAGCATCTGCGGGCTCCCGGCTACCACTCGAGCACCGGCCTCGTGTCGAAGGACCGGCACACCGCCATGATCCAGTTCGACATCAGGGGCAAGGCCGAGACGGCCTCCGACCGGATCGCTCCCGTCGTGTCCGCCCTGAAGAGCGGGCAGCGGGCCAATCCGAGCCTCCGCATCGAGGAGTTCGGCGATGCAACCTCCGGCGCCGAGCTCGACAGGCAGATCCAGAGCGACCTGCACAAGGCCGAGACGATGTCGCTGCCCGTGACGCTTCTGATCCTGATCCTGGCGTTCGGGGCGATCGTGGCGGCCGGCGTGCCGGTGCTGCTTGCGATCTCGGCCGTGCTCGCCACCATCGGGCTGGTCTCGATCCCGAGCCAGATCTTCCCGATCGACGACAACGCCTCCATCGTCATCACCCTGATCGGGATGGCGGTCGGCGTGGACTACTCGCTCTTCTACCTCAAGCGCGAGCGCGAGGAGCGGGCGGCGGGCCACGACGAGCAGACGGCCGTCGGCATCGCCTCGGCGACGTCCGGGCGCGCGATCCTCGTCTCGGGCCTCACGGTCATGGTCGCCATGGCCGGCCAGTTCCTGACGGGCGACAAGGCGTCGACCTCGTTCGCCGTCGGGACGATCATGGTCGTGGCGGTTGCGATGCTCGGGTCGCTGACGGCGCTGCCGGCTGCGCTGGCGCTGCTCGGCCGTCACGTCGACAAGGGCCGCATCCGCGTGCCCTTCCGGAGGCGGGCAGTCCGGCGGCAGGAGTCCCGCATCTGGGGCGCGCTCCTGACGCGGGTGCTGCGGCGGCCGGCGGCGGCGGCGGCGATCTCGCTGGCCGTCCTGCTGGCGATCGCCTCACCGGCGCTGCACTTCAAGGTGCACAACACCGGCGTGAACGACCTGCCGCCGGGCCTGCCCGGGATCACGACGCTGAAGCATCTCGAGAAGGCGTTCCCGAGCTCGGACGCGCCGGCGACCGTGGTCATCAAGGCCGACGACACGCGCAGCCCCGCCGTTCAGTCCGCCGTGGCCGACCTGCGCGAGCAGGCGCTCGCCACGGGCACCGTGCACGAGCCGATCGACATCACCACCGACAGGACGCACACGGTGGCGGTGCTCTCCATGCCGCTCGCCGGCAACGGAACGAACCAGGCGTCCAAGCAGGCGCTCACCGCGCTTCGCGACCGGCTGATCCCGCAGACGCTGGGAACGGTTCACGACGTCAGCGTCAACGTCAGCGGCCAGACCGCCATCGACCGCGACCAGAGCACGATGCTCGCCCGCAACACCCCGCTCGTGTTCGGGTTCGTGCTCAGCCTGGCGTTCATCCTGCTCATGGTCACGTTCCGCTCGATCGTGATCCCGATCAAGGCGATCATCCTGAACCTGCTCTCCGTCGCGGCCGCCTACGGCGTGCTCGTCGCGGTGTTCCAGGACGGGCACGGCGCGTCGCTCCTGGGCTTCACGCCCACGGGCGGAGTGGCGCCGTGGCTGCCGCTCTTCCTGTTCGTGATCCTGTTCGGCCTCTCGATGGACTACCACGTGTTCATCCTGAGCCGGGTCAAGGAGCTCGTCGACGGCGGCATGTCGACCGAGGATGCCGTCGCCGAGGGCATCAAGAGCACCGCCGGGACCGTGACCAGCGCGGCGCTGGTGATGGTGGGCGTGTTCTCGATCTTCGTCACGCTGAGCCTCGTCGACCTGAAGGAGTTCGGCGTCGGCCTCGCCGCCGCCGTCCTGATCGACGCCACGATCATCCGCGGCGTCCTGCTTCCCGCCAGCATGAAGCTGCTCGGGAACTGGAACTGGTACCTGCCCAAGCCGCTCCAGTGGCTGCCCCGGTTCCAGATCGAGCCCTCCTCCGAGATGGCGGTGGAAGCCTCGGGCGACTGATCTCCATACATCCCCTCGCACGACCCGAGCGGCCCGCCCCACGGCGGGCCGCTCGCCGTGTCTACAGCGGCATCGAGCGCCGCCGGAAGATCGCCTCGATGTCAGCGGCCTGCGCAGAGTCGTGCTCGGAGGCGAGCCCCAGGAGCGTGCGGGCGAACTCGACGGCGACCGGATCGCCCGCGAGCGAGGGGGTCTCGACCCATGCCCGGGCGACGAGCGTGTCGCAGTCCTCGGCGCCGATCCGCGACCGGATCTCCCAGAGCGCGCCGCCCCACACCTCACCGCCGTCCTGCGGCATGGCCGGCCGTCCGGGCTTGGGCGCCGCGATCTCGGCGAACGAGCGGTCGTTCGCAAGCATGCGCAGGGCGGGCAGGTCGAAGCCCTCCACGCGCGCCCTGTAGACGGCCGCCGCGCGCGGCGCGAACTCCGGCGCCCCCTTGAAGCTGCACGGGAAGTAGTCGGCCAGGCCGGACTCGAGGTCCGCGGCCGGCTGGTCGGCCTGCCAGCCGGATCGCAGGCTCGGCAACAGGTGATGCGTGTAGGAGCGGAAGAGGACGTCGCGGTCCTGGTCGAGCGGCCGGGCGATCTCGATCGCGTCGGCGCCGGCGTCGTAGAAGGCGTTCGGCAGGTCGGGCGACGCGCTGTCCGCGAGGTCCACGATGCGGATGCCCGGTTGTGGCCGGTCGAGCGAGAACCCGCGGGACTGGAGGTAGGTGTGGTACTCGGCGAGCGCGGCGGAGAGGCGCGTCTCCTCCTGCGGTGTGGCGCCCGTGATCACCGATTCGACCTCGTGGACGCGCGCGTTCAGCTGGTCGACCCGTTGCTCGCTGGCCGAGAGCGACTCGTGCACCTCGCGCAGGCGCTCCTGGAACTCGACCTTCCCGACCCCGGTCAGCTCGATGCTCTTGAAGACCGGCGCGAGCCACGGGAGCGCCGCCACGACCAGCAGAGCAAGCGTGACGGAGTCGATCTTGAGCGACGGCCAGATCAGGTGGGCAGCCGCCGCGGCCAGCGCGGCGACGCTGATGACCACCGCGATCAGCGAGACCGGCGTCGGGCCCTTCGCGCCGTTGTCGTCGCTCGCCACGCCCTCCATCCAACCACACTCGCCGGGCCGGCTCGATTGACGGCCCCTGCCGCGAGTCACTACCCTTGATCGCCCAATGCCAGGGCCTGCCGACTCCACCGGGCCGGGCGGGCCCGGCGGAGGCGACGAGCTTCGGCCGGTGACCGCCCTCTTCGCCGACATCGTCGGCTCCACCGGGCTGGGCGAGCGCATGAGCCCCGACGAGGTGAAGGCGCTTGTCGGTGAGTGCGTCACCAGGATGAGTCGCGTGATCGAGGAGTTCGGCGGCACGGTCCAGGCCTACATGGGCGACGGCGTGTGCGCCTACTTCGGCGTCCCGGCCGCCCACGAGGACGACGCCGACCGCGCGGCCGAGGCCGGCCTCGCGCTGCTCGACATGGTCGGCGCCTACGGCCGCGACGTGCGCCAGGCCTGGGACATCGCCGAGTTCAACGTCCGGATCGGGATCAACGGCGGGCTCGCGGCGGTCGGCGTCGTGGGCGCCGCCCAACCGCAGGCGGTCGCGCTCGGCGACACCACGAACGTGGCGGCCCGGCTCCAGGCGGCCGCGGCCCCGGGCACGATCGTCACCGGCGAGTCGACCGCCCAGCGGCTCATGCCGCGCTTCGTTCTCGAACCCATGGGCGAGCTCGCGCTCAAGGGCCGGGCCGCGCCGGTGTCGGCCTGGCGCGTCCTTCGCCGCCAGACCACCGGCCGCGACTACACGCAGTCGCCGCTCGTCGGCCGCGAGGCCGAGGCCGCCCGCCTCCGCCGCGCCGCCGACGCGCTCCTGGCCGGGCGCGGGCAGTCGCTGCTTCTGATCGGCGACGCGGGGATCGGGAAGTCGCGCCTCCTCGGCGAGCTGCGTGAGAACCTCGGTGCCGGCGTCACCTGGCTGGAGGGCGACTGCCGGTCCTACGGCGCGGTCGGGCTCTACCAGCCCTTCGTCGAGATGCTCCGGACCTGGCTCGGCATCGACCACACCGAGCGCGAGATCGTGGTGCGGACGCGGCTTCGGGCCCGGCTGCCCGCGCTCTACGACGGTGACCCCGGGAAGGCGCTCATGTTCATCGGCCATCTCCTGGGCGTGCAGCCCGAGCCGGAGCACCGCGACGTCCTGCGCGAGGGCGACGCCGAGGGGCTGGCCGCGGGCACTCGGGCGGCGTTCTGCGACTGGGCCATGCGGCTCTCCGGGCAGGCCCCGGTCGTCGTCGCGATCGAGGGCCTGCACGAGGCCGACGTCGCAACCTGCGAGATGCTCGAAGACCTGCTCGAGCTGACCGACCGCGCGCCGGTGATGATCGTGATGAGCGCGCGGCCCGAGCGCGACACGCCGGCGGCGGAGTTCCGGGCGCACGCGATGACGCACTTCGGCCACCGCTTCGAGGAGCTGACCCTCGATCCGATCTCCGCCGAGGCCGCCCGCCAGCTGCTCGACATCACCGCGTCGGGCCTGCTCGACCCGACGACCCGCGAGGAGCTCGTGAGCCGGGCCGAGGGCAACCCGCTCTACCTCGAGGAGATGGCCCACGCGATCGAGGCCGAGGAGATCCGCCCCCGTGCCTGGACGGTCACGGTCGGTGCCGCCCCCGGGATGCCCGCCTCGCTCGACGCGCTCCTTGTCGCGCGGATGGACCGGCTCGACGCCGACGCCCGCACGCTCGGACAGACCGCCGCGGTGATCGGCCGCGAGTTCCCCGCCCGCGTGCTGGAGCAGGTGGCCGGCGGGGAGCGCTACGAGGCCGGCATGCCCGGTCTCCTGCGCGCCGGCATCGTCCGCGAGCTCCGCCGTTACCCGGAGCTCGAGTACAGCTTCCGCCACGGCCTGCTCCAGGAGGCGGCCCGGAGCACGCTCACCCAGGCCCGCCGGGCGGCGCTCTGCGCCCGGGTCGCCGAGGTCTTCGAAGAGCTCTTCGCCGACTCGCTCGACGAGCGGATGGAGATGCTCGCGCACTACCACGCCCAGAGCGGGAACCTGTCGAAGGCGCTCGAGTACCTCGACCGGTCGGCGGAGCGCGCCGAGAGCTGGGGCCAGCGCGAGGAGGCGGTGCGGCTGTGGCAGCGAGCGCTTCGCGTTGCCGAGCGGATGGACGACCCGGCCGCCTCCGAACGGCTGCGCACCAGGCTGGGCGGCCGCGCGGGGATCGTCGAGGAGCCGCCGGCCCGGGAGCAGGCCGTGGCCGTCGATCGTGCGGCACCGACGGAGACGCGCATCGGGCCGTATCTGATCGAGGGCGTCGCCCCCTCACCGGGATCGGTGGCGCGGGCGCGCACGGCCGACGGCGACCCCGTCGCGCTGCGCCTGCTCGGCCGCTCGGACGCCGGCGGCGCCTCGGGGTGGCTGGAGCTGCGCCAGGCGGTCGCCCGCGCCGCCCGGGTCGAGGACCGGTACCTCGTCCCGGGCCTCCACGCCGACGAGGCCGACGGGTGGAGGTATCTCGCACTCGCATGGTGCGAGGGCGGCTCGCTGGCCGACCGGCTCGCCGGCGGCCGGCCGCCGTCGGCGGACGAGACGATCCGGATCGTCGTCCGCGCGGCCCGCGGGCTCGACGCGCTTCACCGTGAGGGCATCGTCCACGGGAGCATCCGGCCCGGGTCGATCCTCTTCGGCGCCGACGGCCGCGCGCTCCTCGTCCCGGTCGCGACGAGCGGGGAGCGAAGCGTCGCGCCCGAGGTGCAGGCCGGTGCCGCCCCGACGCCGGGCAGCGACGTCTACGAGCTCGCCGCGCTCGCGCAGTCGTGCCTGGCGAGGACGGAGGCGGCGTCGGACGACCTGGACTGGGCGGTCGCGACGGCGCTCTCGCCCGACCCGGCCCAGCGGCCGCAGACGGCGGCGATGTTCGGCCAGATGCTGCGCATGGCCGGGCGCGCGCCGACGACCGGCTAACCGGTCGCGCTCTGGAACTTGCCGATGATGCTGTCGGTGCCGCTCACGCCGCTCCAGAACTTCCAGAACGACAGGAGCTCGCCCGGGAGCTGCGTGTGCTGGTGGGCGATGCCGAGGATGTCGCGGTGGTCGTCCTGGGGCGCGACGCCCTTCTCGTTCTTGCTCATGTGCGTCCACATGATCACCGAGTCGCCGCTGGCGTCGAGATAGCAGGCCACATGACCGCCGAGCGACCCGGTTGGGTGCGTCCAGGCCCGCTCGCCGTTCCAGTTGCGCTTGGTGCAGCCGTTCGTGTTCGTCTGGATCCCCTGCGCCGCAAGGAGCGTCCCGAACGCCGCCACCACGTCGGCCGTGTCCGGGTACATCGAGACCTCGTAGGTGATCGCCGAGTTCCCCGGCGCCGAGCACGCGAGCGACGCCAGGGCCGCGCCCACCGGCGGGGCGTTCGTGCACTCTGCGAGCAGGTTCTTGGGGATCGCGAGGCGCAGGTCGCTCGCCTGCACGGGCCCCGACGGCGCCGTCGACCCGCCCGCCGGGCCCGTCGTGCCGCCCGGCGAGGCCGTCGTGCCGCCGGCCGAGGTGGTCGTCCCGGCGTTCGAGCCCGAGTCGCTGCCGGTCGCGAGCTGGAACGCGATCACGGCGAGTGCGGCCGCCAGGGCGACGGCGAGCGCGATCACGAGGGTCGAGGGGCGTCCGCGGGACGGGCGCGGCGGCGTCCCGCCCGCGCCCGGATCGGTGGGCGGCGGCGGCGGCGCCTGCTGCGCCACGGGCTCGGAGACGCGGACGACCTCCGGGGGCGCTCCGGTCGGCTCGGTCACGACCCGTGACGGGCGGTCCTGCGAATAGCGGTAGGCGCCGACCGCCTCGGACAGCTCGCGCGACAGGTCGCCGGCGCTCGCGTACCGGTGCTCGGGCCGCTTTGCCATCGCCCGTGCCGCGACCTCGTCGATCGCCGGCGGCAGGTCGGGGCGCAGGTCGGTGATGCGCGGCACGACGTCCTGGACGTGCGCGAAGAGCACGGCGACGTCGCTGTCACGCGGGTACGGCACCGAGCCGGTGAGGGATTCGTAGAGGACGCAGCCGAGCGAGTAGACGTCGGCCCGGTGGTCGGTCTGGCGGCCCTCGACCTGCTCCGGCGCGACGTAGTCGACGGTGCCGAGGAACTGGCCCGTGTCGGTCAGGCCCGAGCGCGAGACCTGGTGCTTCATGAGCCCGAAATCGGCCAGGTAGGCGTGATCCACCGTCTCGCCCGTTCCGCCCGCCCGCTCCGTCAGGATGTTGGCAGGCTTGATGTCGCGGTGGACGAGGCCGCGCTCATGGGCGACGCTCAACCCGCGCGCGACCTGCGAGATGATGTCGGCCGCCCGCCGCAGCGAGATCGGCCCCTCCTGCCGGATCATCGACTTGAGATCCGATCCGGCGACGTAGCGCATGGCAATGTAGAGGAGCCCGTCCTCCTCGCCCGCGTCGTAGATCGGGATGATGTTGGGGTGGTTGATCGACGCGGCGAGCCGCGACTCACGCACGAAGCGCTCGCGGAAGGCGTCGTTCTCGGACAGCTCGGCCGACAGCACCTTGAGCGCGATCTCGTTTCCGAGCCGGAGGTTGTCGGCCCGGAAGACGACGCTCATCCCGCCGCGGCCGAGGACGCCCTGGATCCGGTAGGACGCAAACTCGGCGCCGACGCGCGGCATCTGCCCGATCGCCGCGGAGCCCCGACCCTGCGGGTCTGGTGTCTCACGTCGATCGTCGCTCACCGCTGCCTCCTTCCGGCGCGTCCGCGTCCAGGCGCTCCCCAGGCTTCGGCTGTTCCGGCCGGCGTGAAGCGGAGCGGCGCTTCAAGGGCCTCGCCGCCGAAGCCCGCACGAGGATACGCCCCGCCCTGTGCGGGTGTCAACGAGCGAGACCGCCTTCGGGAGCAGAGGCCGGACACGCTCCGTAGACGGGCGGCGGGCACGGTTCCTTCCATGGGCGGAGGACCCGCGACCGTGGATCCGGGCTACACGCCCGAGCCGGACACCCGCATCTGCCTCTGCCAGCCGGCCAGGGTCAGGTCGTACTCCACCTCTCCCTCCTCGGCGCCGGCGAGCCGCTCGTCCCAGTCGGGAAAGTAGGTGCGGACGTACGACATCCCGACCGAGGTCATGACGGCGCGAGAGGCGGCGTTGACGGCCATCGTCTGTGCGATGACCCGGCGGATGCCCACCGTGACGAACGCATGCCGAAGGAGCGCCCGCGATGCCTCCGTTGCGAGCCCCCGGCGCCAGTACCGGCGCAGGATCCGGTAGCCCAGATCCGCGACGCTCGGATCGTCGGGCTGGTCGGGGCCGTGGGCGGGCGGGAGCATCATGAGCCCCACGAAGTGACCCGCGCGCTCCGTCCGCGGCCGCCTCGAGCCGCGCGCTCCTCCGTCGGTCCCGAACGCCGTCCAATAGCCGAGACCCGGCACCTTGCGTCCGAGGGCCATCCGCTCCTCGTGGCTGGCGGCCACCTCGTCGGGTGTGCAGGCGCGTCCCCACAGGTATCGCAGCACCTCGGGGTCGGAGTCGAGCTCGATCTCGAGTTCGAGGTGACGATCCGCGAGCGGCACGAGCAGGAGCCGGTCTGTGTGCAGGATGGGTTGCGGCATCACTGTCTCCGCGCATACCCGGCGCCGGGCACCGCCCACGCATCTCGGCACTGCCCTGGAATTCGTTGACATCGTACTCCGAAGCGGTTAGCCTGCGGATCGCGATCGACCGGGAGTCGGGCAGGACATGAGAGCGACGCGACGCAGGCTGTGGATGGTGCTCGCACTCGCGATCTTTGCGGGCGCCTCCGGCGCGCCTGCACAGGCCGCGGGGTCGAACCTCCTCGTGAACGGCGACTTCGAGGGCACCGGCAGCGGCTCGCTGTCGGGGTGGAAGACCTCAAACGCGTCCCTCTCGCTGGTCGCCGGGGACGGCGGCGGCTTCGCTGCGAACGTCGCGTACGGAGGCAGCGGCACGACGTACTCCATCGTGGCGAGCGCCAAGGTGGTCAAGTCCGGCACCGCCGGGACGGAGTACGTGTCCGACGGCCGGTTCAACGCCGTGTCCGGGAAGTCGGTGTGCATGAAGCTCCACGAGACCGGCACCGTCAACACGAGCGTCACGTCGTGCGCGAACGGCACGGGTGGCTGGGCGACGCTGCCCGGGCTGAGCTACACCCTCCAGCGCGACGGCGACGGGCTGATCTTCTCGGTCTTTCAGAAGAAGCCGGCCTCGGGCAACTCGTTCAGGGTCGACAACCTGGCCGTGACGACGGGGGCGGCGGGGCTGGCGCCGCCGACGAACCTGCACGCGACCGCCGTGTCGTCGAGCGAGATCGACCTGACGTGGACCGCGTCGCCCAGCGGCGGCGTCACCGGCTACAACGTCTACCGGGACGGCGGCGGGACGCCGGTGGGGGGCGTGAGCGCGCCGGCCACCTCGTTCCAGGACATGGGTCTCGGGGCGGGCACGACCCATACCTACGTGGTGACCGCCGTCAACGCAACGACCGAGTCGGCGCCCTCGAACGAGGCATCGGCCACCACGCAGGGCGGCACCAGCAAGACGGTGGCGGCCGCGGGAGACATCGCATGCAGCCCCAGAGACCCGAACTACAACGGTGGTGCGGGCACCGGGAACCTCCTCACCGGGAAGTGCCACGAGGCGGCGACGGCCGACCTGATCGGCCAGGGGTCGTACGACCGCGTGCTGCCGCTCGGCGACCTCCAGTACGACTGCGGCGACCTCACGAGCTTCAACACCAGCTACGACCCGACCTGGGGCCGCTTCGACTCGAAGACGGAGCCGGTGCTCGGAAACCACGAGGTCAAGCCCACGAGCGATTTCGGCGACACTGGCTGCTCGTCGAGCGGCAGCGGGTATTTCACGTACTTCGCAAACCACGGCGTGACCGACGCCGCCGGGGTGAACGGCAAGGGCTACTACAGCTACGACCTCGGGAGCTGGCACGTGCTCGCGATCAACACGCAGTGCGGCCAGGCCGGTGGCTGCGGCGCCAACTCGCCCGAGGCGAAGTGGATCGAGAGCGACCTGGCGGCGCACCCGGCCCAGTGCACGCTCGCCTACTGGCACCAGGCGTCGTGGTCGAGCGTCACGGGCGGCGTCTCGAACACGCGCACGTTCTGGAAGGACATGGTGAACGGCGGCGTCGACCTCGTGCTCACCGGCCACTTCCACCACTACGAGCGGTTCGCCGACCTGAACGGGAGCGGCCAGCCCGTGACAAGCGGCGCCCGCACCCGCGAGATCATCGTCGGCACCGGCGGCGAGAGCGAGGGGCCGTTCCCGACCCCGATCGCCGGCTCGCAGGTGCGGATCCGGGCGTTCGGCATCCTCGCCCTGACGCTGAACAGCGGCTCCTACTCCTGGGATTTCAAGCCCGCCGACCCGACCGGGCCGACGGACTCAGGCTCCGAGACCTGCCACTAGCACGGCTGCTCAAGACGACGGGTTGCCGCCTGCGCAGCCCGGCTGGAACCTTCGGCCGGCATCTGGCGTCCAACCGTTGTGATCCCGCCTCGGCTTGTGATCCTCGTGCTTGCGGCCATGCTTCCGGCCGGTTGCACGTTCGGCTCGGCCGCCACGTCCGGCGGTGCGGGGACAGCGCACCGGCACCCCGCGCCGCCGCTTCAGCTTACGAGGTACAACGGACACGGAATCACGTTCACGTACCCGGCCTCCTGGCGCTATCGCCACCGGGGCTTCTACAGCACCATGACCTCGCCGGTCGTGGACCTCGCGTCGCAGCCGACGCGGAACCCCTGCTCGCCACAGGGATGCTGGTTTCCCGTCCGCCGCCTCGAACCTGGCGCAGTCGTCGTCATGTGGAACACGGGCGCCGGGTTGATCGACCCCGCGCACCCGCCCGCGCCCGGAGTCCACGTGACCGTTCTGCGCCGAGGTTGTCGAGCGCTTGGTGGCGACGAGGAGCTCACCGCGAGGGTCGTGCTGCGCGGGGGGCGAGTGTACGAGGCGGCGGCGTGCCTTCGCGGCCCCGGCGTGGCGGCGCACGAACGCGAGGTGCGGGCCATGCTGGCATCGGCCCGGCGCATTTCTGCGTAGCGCGACGCGTGCACCGCCCATCTGGCGTTCAGGGCGCAGCGCCGTCACGGGACTGGACCCGTTGTTGCGTGGGGCGAGACCTCCAGCATTCAGGCGTCTGAGGCGGAGAGAACTTCGAGCCTGTTCCCGAACGGGTATCGAGCGACCCCGAGTTGCGACTCGACAATGGGTCGGACGCGCTTCCGCCGCCCAGGCGTACTCTCGGCGAGAGTGGCGAAGAGTCGTGTCTGGGCATGTGTGCTGGTCTGCCCGCTGGCGTGCGGGTGCTTCGGTGGCTCCGCGGCGTCAGTGACCCATGCCGCCGTTCCACCCCGGCATGCGGTCGCTGACCGGTTTCGCCTTCTGCCAGTTCCGAGGCGGGCGACGACGGTTTGTGCTGAGCAGGCTCGCCGAACGGCCTTCTCGGTGCTGTGCCCGACGCTGCTCCCCCGAGCGTCCACGGGAACCCGACCAGGCGACCGACCGGCGAGACTTCGTGCGAGCAGCTACCCGCGTGTATCGAGATACGCGTACGGCGTTGTCTTCACGTACAACGCTCCATGGGAACAGCCGAACAAGCAACGCTTGAACAGCCCGCGCCGCTTCTTGCACTTCGAGGTCTTGGGACTGATCACGAAGCGGATACCCCCGGAGGCCTTCATCCGCCTCGTGGTTGATCCCCGCATCCGCGCGTCTCGCGGAGACTTCTTCCTTCGCCGACTCCGCACGATGACCCTCGGCGGCCACCAAGGAGTGCTCTACGCAGGGCTTCCCTACAACCGTGGCGGGAACGAACTAGGCGGTCACCTCACCTTCATATGGCACGACCAGAACGTCACCCGGGTCGCAAGCCTTCACGCCTGGACGCCGCGTCGCCAGACCCTGGTTGTGCTGCGTGCCCTGATCGAGTCGCTCAAGCCCGTGCCGACCAGCTCGCCGTGAGCAAGCCTGTTGTCGACTACTCACGTTCAAGTAGCTCAACCCTGTTCCCGAACGGATCGCGCGTGTAGAGCCGCCGCACGCCCGGCCAGCGCTCGTCCCACTCGACCGCGCAGCCGGCGGCGGTGAGCGACGCGGCGAGCCGGTCGAGGTCGGCCACCCGCAGCGCCGGATGCGCGCGCCGGGGCGGCGTGAAGCCCTCCTCGCCCGACACGTGGATGCCCTCGGCGAACCAGACGCCGCCGCGAGCCCGCATCGGCTCCGGCTTCTCGATCTCGGTCAGCCCGAGCAGGCCACCGTAGAACAGCCGCGCCTCGTCCTCACGGCCGGGCGGCATCATCACCTGCACGTGATCCAGCACGGCCACGGTCGCGATCGTAGTCGGACCCGGCGATTGCCCGGCACGTTGACCCGTTCTACACTCGCAAGAGCGTGCGTGGGGAACGCCTGGCCTGGCTCGTAACGCTGCCGATCGCAATCGTCGGCTGCGAGTCCGCGCACGCACTCGCGAACATCGTCCTCGGCGCGCCCGACGAAGGCCGGGCCGAGCTCTTCCAGGGCGGCCCCGGCGCGGGGGCCCTTCCGCTCCTCATCAGCCTCGCCATCGCGGCGGTCGCGGCCGGGCTCGCGGGCCGGCTGAGGGGCGTCTGGTCGGCACCTCACACGGCCGCCGCGCGGCTTCCGTTCGCGCTGCTTGCCCCCGTGCTCTACATCCTTCAGGAGCACGTCGAGACCGTTCTCAACACAGGGGCGGCCCCGCTCGGCACGATCCTCGAGCCGACGTTCCTGCCGGGCCTGCTGCTCCAGATCCCCTTCGCGCTCGCCGCGTATGCGATCGCGCGGGCGCTCGTGCGCCTGGCCGACGGCGTCCGCGCGCTGGTCGCGGCGCGCCGCCGGGCGCCTCGCCGGGCCGGCGCGCTCGCGCCGCGGCGGCCGGCCCTCCGCGTGCCGCCCCGGAGCGAGACCCACGGCTGGGCGCACTCCGGCCGAGCGCCGCCCCGGCCCGCGACCGCGACAGCCTGACCCCCACTCGGCGGGTCCGGGCCGGCGCGGCTCCGACTCGCCAACACAACTTTCCGAGGGGGAAGGTTCATGAGACAGACCCGACTGGCGCCGCTGTGGCGCGCCCTGCCGGGCATCGGGATCGCGGCCGTGGCCGGCTTCGCCGCGTTCGCCGTCGCGACGGGCGGCGGATCGCCCGGGCCGGTGTACGCCGGCTCGGCCGACGACTCGATGGCAGGAATGGACATGAGCGCCATGCAGGGCGCGGGCTACTGGCAGAACGTCTCGGGCGGCGCTTTCCGAAGCGACGGCAGGACGCGCACGTACTACATCAGCGCGGACGTCGTCGACTGGGACTACGCGCCGCTCGGGACCAACGAGATCACCGGCGCGCCGTTCGACGACGTCGCCGACACCTACGTCAAGTCCGGCCCGGGCCGGATCGGCTCGAAGTACGAGAAGTGCCTCTACCGCGGCTACACGGACGCCGGCTTCTCGCATCGCGTGAAGCGGCCGGTTGACGAGCGGTACCTGGGCCTCCTGGGGCCGGTCATCCGGGCCGAGGTCGGCGACACCGTCAAGGTGGTCTTCCGCAACACCTGCCCGTTCCCGGCGAGCGTCCACCCGCACGGCGTCTTCTACGCCAAGAACAGCGAGGGCGCGCCGTACAACGACGGCACCCACGGCGCGAAGAAGGCCGACGACGCCGTCCCCACCGGCGGGACGCACACATACGTGTGGGAGGTTCCGCCGCGCGCCGGGCCCGGGCCCGGCGACGGCAGCTCCGTCATGTGGATGTACCACTCGCACACCGACGAGGTGTCCGACACGTACGCCGGCCTGATGGGCCCGATCGCGATCACGCGCCGCGGCATGGCGCGGCCCGACGGCAGCCCGAAGGACGTCGACCGCGAGGTCTTCGCCCTCTACTCGGTGATGAACGAGAACCAGAGCCCGTTCCTCGACAGGAACATCCACCGGTTCGCGCAGCCGCCGTTCCCGGATCCGGAGGATGAGGACTTCGAGGAGTCGAACCTCATGCACTCGATCAACGGCTACGTGTTCGGGAACGAGCCGATGATCACGATGCACCGGGGCGAGCGCGTGCGCTGGTACGTGATGAGCATGGGCACGGAGGTCGACCTGCACACGCCGCACTGGCACGGCAACACCGTGACGGTGAACGGGATGCGCATGGACGTCGTGAGCCTGCTTCCGGCGACGATGGTCGTCGCCGACATGGTGCCCGACGACGTCGGCATCTGGCTGTTCCACTGCCACGTGAACGACCACATCCGGGCCGGGATGCTGACCCGGTACAAGGTGCTGGCCTAACCGGCCGGCGGCCGGTGGCTCCCGACGGGGAGCCACCGGCGACACCGGCCGCCGTCGAGGAACCGCCCGATGGCGGATACTCCGCCACGATGCGGATCGCGCTCGTCGCCCGCGTGCTGGTCGTGGCCGCCGTCGTCTCGGCCGCGGCGGCGTGCGGCGGGAGCGGCGGCTCCGGGTCGAGCGGCGCAACGGTGACGACCACGGTGACCGAGACCGCCACCGCGACGGGCGGCTCGTCGACCGGCGGGAGCACCACCTCGGAGGCGCCGTGCGCGCCGAGCGACTTCCTCTCGGTGCTGAAGACGACCATGGACGGCTCCGCCACCGACCTCACCATCGTCAAGGTCAAGGTGACGCGCTGCCGGAACGGCTACGCGTTCGTCCTCGCGGTGCCCGACAACTCACAGTGCCAGCAGGGCGGGAGCTGCTTCGACTCGGCCCAGGTGCTCATGGCGTGGGATGGGACGAAGTGGAACATCCTGAACACAGGGACCGACATCGGCTGCACCTCGATCCCCCTCAGCGAGCAGACGCTCGTGGCATGCAAGGCGCTCGGCTACCCGGTCCTGACGACGGCGAGCTTCCGGATGCCGTCCCGCAACATCGGCTGCCTGCTCACGGGATCGACCCTGCGCTGCGACATCCGAAGCGGGCTCGAACCTCCGCCGGCCCGGAGCTGCGAGGGCGACTGGACGGCGGTCACCATCGCAGCCAAGGGCGCGGCGAAGCCGCTGTGCGTGAGCGACACGGTCTACGACGACTCGGCGCCGACGCTCGACTACGGGTCGGTCTGGGGAGGCGGCGGCGTCACGTGCCTCTCCGCGCAGTCCGGCCTCCAGTGCTCGAGCACGCCCGGCCACAGCTTCTTCCTGAGTCGCACCGGCTGGGCGGCCGGCTAACCCCTCGCCGGCTACACCTCGACCACGGCGGCCGGGGCAGCGTCGGGCGCCTGCTCCTCGCCCGGCTCGCGCACGTGGACGCCGCGCAGGCCGATCAGCGCGACCAGCGCCGCGAGGAACGTGAGCCCGCCCGCGGTGAGAAGCGCGGCATGGACGCCGTGCATGAACGAGTCGAGGGCGTTCGTCGCCGCCAGGTGGCTGCCGGTGAGCCGCTCGATCACGTTCCCCCGCCCGCCCTGGACGAGCGGGACGAGCCGCTCGGCCTGGGCGTGCTGCGCCGGCGGCAGGTTCGCGATCTTGTCCGACCACGCGTTCGCGGCCAGCGTCGAGCCGATACCGCCGAGCACCGCGATCCCGAGCGCGCCGCCGACCTGCCGCGACGCGTTGATCACGCCCGACGCGACGCCGGCCTTGGCGTGGTCGACGGCGCCCATCGCGGTCGCCGCCGACGCCGGCATCGTCGAGGCGAGGCCGATGCCGAGCAGCATCTGGAACGGCCAGATCGCGTTGTAGCTCGTGCCGACGTCGATGAACGAGAGCCCGACCAGGCCGACCGTCGCGGTCAGCATGCCGAAGGTCATGAGCGCTCGTGGCCCGATCCTCGGGCCCAGCTTGCCGGCGATCGGGGCGACGAACAGGATCATCATCGTCGTGGGCAGCGTTCGCACGCCCGCCTCGATCGGCGAGTAGCCCTCGACGTTCTGGAAGTAGAGGGTCAGGAAGTAGATGACGCCGAAGAGCCCGACGCCGATCAGCGTCACGATGATGCTCGACGACGAGAACGCGGGCGCCTTGAAGAAGCTGAGCGGCACCATCGGGTCGGCGTGGCGGCTCTCCCACAGGATGAAGAGGGCGACCAGCACCGCGGCGGCGCCGAGGAAGGCGAGCGTGTACGGGCTGAGCCAGGCGTGGCTGGCGGTCTTGATCAGGCCCCACGTGAGGGCGCCGAGACCGGCCGTGATGAGCACGGTGCCGACGATGTCGAGGCTGTGGGTCGTCGTGTCACGCGACTCGACCACGGCCCACACCGTCGCGGCGGCCGCGACGATGCCGACCGGGACGTTCACCCAGAAGACGGCCGACCAGGAGATGTGCTCGACCAGGAACCCGCCGAGCAGCGGACCGATCGCGAGGCCGAGGCCCGAGATCCCGGCCCAGATCCCGATCGCCTGCGGGAGCTGCTTGCGCGGGAACGCCGACACGATGATCGAGAGCGAGAGCGGGTTCAGGAGCGCGCCGCCGACGCCCTGGACGGCCCGCGCACCGATGAGCTGGGTGTCGGTCTGCGCGAGCGCGCAGGCCGCCGAGGCGAGCGTGAAGATCGCGAGGCCGACCAGGAAGATGCGCTTTCGTCCGTAGCGGTCGCCCAGCTTCCCGCCGAGCAGGATCAGCGTCGCGAACACGAGGACGTAGGCGTTGATCGTCCACTCCAGGTTCTCGGGCGACGGATTCAGCGAGTGCTGGATCGAGGGCAGCGCCACGTTCACGATCGTGTTGTCGAGCATGATCATGAAGAGCGCGAAGCACATGGCAAAGAGCGTCCACCACTTGTGGTTCGGATGGTCAGAGGTCATTCCGCCTCCTCTGTGTCGGGATCGAGGCTGAGCATCTGCACGAACGTGCGGGCGACGAACGGGCTGTCCGCGAGCGCCGTCTCCGGCTCGAGGGCGTGCCGGAACCCGCACGAGAGGGTGAAGCCGACCCAGAGCCATGCCACGTGCTCCAGGTCGAGGTCGGGGCGCACCTCGCCGCGGTCGCGGGCCCGGGTGAGCATCGCGACGATGCGGGCGCGCATGAAGCGCATGTTCTCGTCGAGCGCGGCTCGGACGGCGGGCTCCTCGGCGAGCGACGCGGCCAGCATGCGAAGCCGCATCACCTCGACGAAGAGCTCGTCGGTCGCGGCCAGCTCGGCCACCTCGACGAGGGCGGTGGTCACCGAGTCGCCCGACTCGTCGAGCAGCTCGTCCACCCGCCGGCCGATCAGCGCGCCGGTGTGGGTGAGGACGGCCGCGAAGAGCTCCTGCTTCGACGCGAAGTGCTTGTAGAGCATCGGCTCGGAGCACCCGCAGCGGGCGGCGATGTCGGCCGTGCCGGTACCGCGGAAGCCCTTGCGGGCGAACTCGTGCCGGGCCGCGTCGAGGATCGCCGTCCGCCTGTCCTCGAAGGTGAGCCGTGTGCGCTCCTGAACCATGAAGAGGCGCAGGTTAGTGAAGATTCACTACCGAGGCAAATGGGAGGCGAAACGCTGCTCAGATCCCGAACGCGCGCCGCATCCCGGCCGCCCGGCGGGCGTGGCCGAGGAGCGGGAGGCCGAGCAGGTTCTCGGTCGTTCGAAGCAGCGAATAGTGCGTGAACCTGGCACTGGATACCGTCCCGGAGGTCACGAACGGGCTGATGACGATCGTGGCGACATGGTCGTCGCCGTCCCCCTCGTCGAACGTCAGGAAGACCACCAGGTCGCCGTTCCGGTACGACGCATTCGCCAGGATCATCGGAAGCCACGACCGAAGCCAGGCATCGCCGACCCGCTTGGGGCAGTCGTGCATGTCGTGGCAGGCGTCGGGCGTGACGAACGCGTAGGCGGGCAGGATGTTCTTCCGGAGCGCATGCCGCAGCGCCCCGCGGGCGGGCGTCCCCATCGGCACGTCCGAGCCCGGGCAGCTCGACCGCACGTGGCGGAAGTAGACGGGCGGGTTGTGCCGCATCAGGTACCGGCCCGAGTCGGCGCGAAGGCACGGCGAGGGCATCGACTCCTCGTAGGCCCGCCAGGAGCGCCCGGCCGTGGCGAGCTGCTCGAAGATGCTCGGCCCGGAGCTGCGGCAGGCGTTGCAGTCGGTGGTGATCCCCGACGTCGAGCCCGCGATGTCATCGCGAGGTAGTTGGGAAGCGACGGGTGGGTGATCGCCCGGTACTGCGACGCCCAGCCGCAGCGGTGGGCGACCTTCGTGATGTAGGGCGTCCTCGGCGAGCCGACGATCTGCCCGGCGGAGTGGTTCTCCATCACGATGACGAGCACGTGCCGGTAGGTCGCCGGATGGGGGGCCCGGCCGGTGCACGCGTCCGCGAGCGGCCCGGCGGCGGCTCCGGGCGGCGCGACGAGCGCGGCGGCCGCCCCGACCGCCGCCGCGACCACCAAGGCGCTACGCAACCGATGCTTCGACAAGCGCTTCGACATGCGTCCCCGGCTCGAAGGCGTTCAGGGAGTGGCTCCAGCCGGCCCCCGGCCAGCGGTAGTCCACCGTGCGCTCGGGCAGGTCGTAGGCGGCCGTATAGAGCGTGCCGAACCCGCGCGAATAGGTCGTCGATCGAAGCGGCGGCGCGAGGAACGCCTGCACGAACTCCTCGGGTGTCGTCGCCGGGTCGTCGAGCAGCGCCAGGATGCACGCCTCGCGCTCCAGCGTGCGCGTGACGGCGGCGTGCTCGGTCCACTCCACCACGTCCTGGTGGTTGGTCGCCGCCGGTGCCGGCCGGAACGCGACGCCGCGGTCGGGCGAGAGGTGCGCGGTCAGGACCTCGCCGGAGAGGTCGGCCAGGGTCAGGCTGTGGGCCAGGTGGTAGGGCAGCCGCGCGAGCACCGCGGCCGCCTCGGCCACCGTTGCACAGGTCTCGAGCAGGTAGCGCACGACGAGCGGGACGCCGAAGCCGTCGCCGAGCACCGGCCGCCCGCCGAAGGTGAGCGACACTGCGAGGCCGTCCTCGTTCATGCCGTCGAGCAGCCCCCACAGGCAGTCGCTCGTCCCCATGACCCGCCGGCCGTTCCATGCCGTGTTCCACACGATCCCCTCGAGCCGCGACGGGGCGTAGTCGTAGTTGCGGACGAGGATGGGGCCGCCGGGCCCGCGGTAAACGCCCTGCGAGCAGCCGCTCAGGTACGGCGGCGGGTTCACCATCGAGAGCATCCGGGCAGCCACATCGCCGCCGCCCGCGAGCTCGACCAGCCGCTCCCACGTCGGCACGAGCTCGGGCATGTGCTCGCGCAGCATCCGGGCCGAGTGGGCGTAGCTCGAGCGGGCCGCGTCGCCGTCGCGCAGGAACCACTCGCGGTAGGTCGGCCACAGCTCCTCGAAGACTCCGCGCCACGTCTCGCCCGGCCGATCCTCCTGCAAGGCGCGAAATGTGAACTGGATCGACTGCACTCCTACAACAGCTTAAACGAGAAGGGCTCCGGCGGCGGGACCGGCGCGGCCGGGGCGACCGGTTCGCCCGTGAACTGATCCTTCACGCCGGTGATCCAGGCATGCGCCCGGTCGGTCAGGTTGTGGTCCTCGTCCATCAGCCGGCCCCGGGTCACGAGGATGCCGAGGTCGGCGCCCGGATAGCGGTAGGAGCCGGCGGCCGCGATCCGCAGGTAGAACGCCTCGCGCTCGTCGGCGACCGCGTGCCAGTCGGTGTCGCGGCGGACGAACCCGATCGAGCCGTCCGGCGCCAGCCGCCAGATGCCCGACGTGGGCGCGTGCGTGATCCGCTCGACCGTCTCGTCGGTCTGCTTCAGGATGAACTGGCTCCAGGCGTCGATCGCCTGCGGCTGGCTCCAGCGCTCGTTCAGCTCCGAGACGTCGATCTCGTAGTCGACGTCCATGAACTCGAGCAGGTGGAAGAGGAAGAGCGGCATGTCGCCGTAGGCGACCGCCGTCACGTTGGTCATCGAGCTCGCGCCGGTCACGCGCGGGTTGAGCTCGCCCAGGTACATCTCGCCGGTGTCGACGTCGGCCAGGAAGTCGAGCTCGAAGTAGCCGCGGTAGCCCTCTGCGGCGAGCCGGTCGCCCATGGCGCGCGTGCGCTCGCGGGCGATCTCGCGGTGGCGGTCGGTGAGGACGGTCGGCGAGACGTCGTTCCCGCACCAGCCGCCGCCGTACGGCGTCAGCTCGGGGAAGCCGGCCAGCTCGGCCATGAGCGGGCCGACGAGCGTGCCGTGCCGGGTGATGACGCCCTCGATCGCCGCCTCGCGGCAGTTGATGCGGCGCATGACCTTGAGCTCCTCGCCGGCCATGCCGGCGGCGTGCCCGTCCCAGTCGGCCTGCGAGGCGACGAAGAACGTGGTCTGCCCGGAGTCGCCGTAGGGCGTCTGCACGACGAGATCGGCGCCGATGCCGGCGGCGGCCGCCAGCGCGAGCAGCTCGTCGTAGGTCGCCGCCCGGCCGAGCACGTTCGGGACGCTGGGGACGCCCGCCTCGTCGGCGATCCGGGTCGTCTCGATCTTGGAGTCGAGCCGGTGGCGCAGCGCCGCCGGCGGGAAGGCGACGTCGAGCCCGAGCTCGCCCGCCAGGCGCTCGGTCTCGTCGTCGAACATCAGGAAGACCACCTTGCCGCCCCTCTCGCCGACCAGGTCCTGCGTCTCCTTGTGGGCCAGCAGGTGGTTGCAGATCTGCTCGATCGACTCGAACGTCCTGCCGGGCCGGTCGCGCGGCACGAACACCCGCGGGTGGTGGCCGTCGAACGAGTCGTAGTAATTGACGTAGCGCAGCGCGCGCACCCACCGGTCCATCCCGAGCAGGTTGAAGGCGGTCGCCGAAACGAAGTAGACGGGGGTCGCCTGGGTGCGGAAGAACCGGCGGATCTCCGGGATGCCCCGGAGCGTCTCGGTGGCGACCTGCGACATGACGTCCTCCCCTTTCGGCTGGGCCGATCTTACTGACCCGCGCGAGGGCCGGTCATGTCGCGGCCACGTCGCGTCCGCCGCGGCGGCGCTCGGCCACCCACACCGCGACCAGGATCATGGCGCCGCCGACGACGTCGCGGGCGATCGGGCGCTCGCCGAGCACCGCCCACGAGCCCAGGACGCCCAGTGTCGGCACCGCGTACATGGCGACCGCGAACCGCGACGCGGGGAGCCTCGAGAGGACGTGGGCGAAGAGCAGGTAGGCGATGCCCGTGCCGAGGCCGATGTAGACCACGGCGGCGACGGCCGACGCCCGCAGGTCGCCCTGGACGACCTGGCCGCGGGCCGCGTCGAGCGCGATCAGCGGGACCGCCAGGAACGATGCGCCGATCGACGTGGCGACCGCCACGGCCCCGGGATCGAGCCTCCCAGCCTCGCGCCGCACCGAGACGGTGTAGGCCGCGAACAGGACGACGGTGAGGAGCAGGAACGCGACGGGCCGCCCGGCGCCCGAGACGCCCGAGGTGAGGAGGCCCGAGACGACGGCCACGCCCGCGAGGCCGAGAGCGAGGCCGGCCAGCGTCGCCGGCGTCGGCCGTTCGCGGGCGACGAGGACGGCGGCGACGGCCACGCCGATCGGCTCCAGGCCCAGGACGAGTGCGCCGAGCGTCGAGCTGCCGGCGTCGATCCCGGCCGTCATCGCGACCGCCTGCCCACCGAGCCCGACGGCGCCGATCAGGAGCAGCCGCCGCCACATGCCCGGATCGAGGGCGGGCAGGCCGCGGCCGATGGCGAGGAGGGTCGCGGTCGCAAGCGCGAACCTGACGGCCGCGACGGTGCCGACGCCGAAGCCCTCCGTCGCCAGCTTGAACGCCGGAAACGAGCTCCCGAAGAGGACGAGCGTGACGACGAGCTCGCCGGTTGCTCTCAGGTCTCGGGCGTCTCCGGCCGATATGTCACTGGATGCCACGTCTCAACCCCTCGGATGCCGTGCGCATGCTCTTCGCGAGCATGACGGCTGCGCTCGAAACCGAATCCGGCGACAGGATCCCGATGCAGGCCACCGGGATGAAGGGCGCCAAGGTGTGGGCCACCGCCCCCCGGCTGGCGGTCGCCACCGGCATGACGGTGAGCGGGCGCATCATCGTGCCCGAGGAGGCCCAGCCCTGGCTCGTCCGCTTCGAGGTCGAGGACGCCTCCTTCCACACGAACGAGCTCGCCCGGGTGCGGCTGCGCGCGGTCTCGGTCGGCCCCGACAGGTCGCGCCGGCGCGACCAGCGCGTACCGGCCGGCGGAGTCGCGTGGCTGATCGCGGTGAGCTGCCGTGACGTGGTGGACGGCGACAAGGTCGAGGGCACCATCGTCGATCTGAGCGAGTCCGGTGTCGCGTTCGCAACCCGGCGCGTGCTGCGCATGAACGACCGCCTGATCTTCAACGGCCGGTTCTTCGCCGAGCACGTCGAGGCCGAGGTGCGGGTGCAGTCGCTGCGCGAGGGCGCCAACGGCCGCACGATCGCGGGCTGCGCCTTCATCGACATCAACGCGGCCCAGAAGCTGCGCGTGCGGCGCCTGATCGAGGCCGCCGACGCTCCGCCGGAGCGCCCGGCCGGCGTCGAGATCGGCCGGCTGCGCGAGGCCGTCGGCGAGACCGACGCGCCCGGCTGGCGCGGCATCTTCCGCCGCGGCTAGCTGAAACAACGGGGCCTGGCCCCTTTGTTGCACGCGGTCTACGAGCCGAAGCCGATCACGCTGCGGATGCCGTCCTGGGCCTCCATCAGCTCGAAGCCGCGGTTCACCTCGTCAAGCGTGATGTGGTGCGAGACGAACGGGTCGACGTCGATGTCGCCGGCCAGCCAGCGCTCGACGAAGGCGGGAACGCCCTCCCGGCCCTTGACGCCGCCGAACGACGAGCCGGCGATGCGGCGGCCGGTGATGAGGAAGCGGGGCACGACGTCGAGCGTCTCGCCCTTCCCGGCGACGCCCGCGACCGTGCACAGCCCCCACCCCATCCGCGCGGACTCCACCGCCTGGCGCATGACCTTGACGTTGCCGGTCGCCTCGAAGGTGTAGTCGGCGCCGAACCCGCCGGTCATCTCGACGATGCGCTCGACCGTATCCTCGCCGCCGAGCATGGTCTCGGTCGCCCCCTGCCCGCGGGCCAGCTCGAGCCGGTCCTCCGAGAGGTCGACGCACACGATCCGCTCGGCGCCGGCCAGGCGGCAGCCGGCGACCGCGCCCAGCCCGACCATGCCGGCGCCGAAGACGACGCACGTCGAGCCCGGCTCGACCCTGGCGGTGTTGAGCGCGGCGCCGAGCCCGGTCGAGAGTCCGCAGGCGAAGAGGCAGGCCCGGTCGAGCGGCGCCTCGGGCGTGATCTTGGCGAGCGCGATCTCGGGCATCACGGTGTACTCCGCGAAGGTCGAGCAGCCCATGAAGTGGCGGATCGGCTCGCCGTCGCGCGAGAGGCGGGCGGTGCCGTCGGGCAGGTACCCCTGCCCCTGCTTCTCGCGGATCGCCAGGCACAGGTTCGTGCGCGGGCTCCGGCAGTGGATGCACTCGCCGCACTGGGGCGAGAAGAGCGTGACGACGTGGTCGCCCGGCGCGAGCAGCGTCACCCCGTCGCCGACGCGCTCGACGACGCCCGCGCCCTCGTGCCCGAGCACGGTCGGCGCGTACCCGGAGGGGTCGGCGCCTGAGGCCGTGTAGAGGTCGGTGTGGCAGACGCCGCACGCCTCGAGCCGCACCAGCACCTCGCCCGCCCGCGGCTCGGCGAGGTCGAGCTCCTGGACGACGAGCGGCTCACCGAACGCCTCCAGCACTGCCGCGCGCATCTTCATCGCGGGCGAGTGTACCCTCTACCCGCAGCGACGGATGCCCGATCACGCCCCTCTCGACGACATCGTCCTTGAAGCCAATCGCCTGCTCGAGGCGGCGGCCGCCGAGGACGTCCCGGTCCGCCTGGTCGGAGGCCTCGCGGTGCGGATGCACGCCGGGGGCGAGCCGGTCATCGCCCGCGCCTACAAGGACATCGACCTCGTCACGCTGAAGGGCCGCGGCAAGCGCGTTACCGAGTTCATGACGGGGATGGGCTACGAGGCCGACCGCGCCTTCAACGCGACGAACGGCCACCGCCGCCTGCTCTATTACGACCCGCCGCACGGGCGCCAGGTCGACGTCTTCGTCGGCGCCTTCGAGATGTGCCATTCCATCCCGATCACCGAGCGCATCGAGCTGCACGCCACGGCCGTCCCGCTCGCCGAGCTGCTCCTGACGAAGATGCAGATCGTCGAGCTGAACGCCAAGGACCAGGGGGACATCCTGACGATGCTCTACCACCACGAGGTGGCCGACGACGACGGGGGCGGCCACGCCGTGAACGCCGCCCGGGTGGCCCAGCTGTGCGCCGGCGACTGGGGCCTCTGGCGCACGACCAAGCTGAACGTCGAGCGCACCCGCGACGCGGTCGCCGGGTCGAGCCTCGCGGCAGATCAGCAGACCGTGGTCAGCGAGCGGATCGAGCGGCTGTGGGGCCGGATCGAGTCGGAGCCCAAGTCGACCAAGTGGAGGATGCGAAACCGGGTCGGCGACAAGGTGCGCTGGTACGAGGAGCCCGAAGAGGTCGACGGCTAGCGCATCGACACCGCGAACGCGTCGACGTCCACCCTCGGCACCCGCGTCCCGACGACCACCTTGATCGTGTGGTGCCCGGCCGCGGGCCACGACCGCAGGAAGGCCGTCTGGCGGCGGTGGATCCCCGTCGGCGTCTCCGAGAGGTCGACCGTCGCCGCCGGCGCGCCGTCGACGAACACCCGGGCGATCCCTCCGCCGACACCCATCGGCGCCACCCACCACACCCGCCGGCCCATGAACGACAGGGCGACGGAGTCGCCGGCGTGGGTCGACGTGTGGACGTGCCCGAGCCAGGCCCCGCTCGATGCGCTCCTCGCCCAGTGGCCCGCGTACACGAGCGCCGGGCTCCCGTCGTCGACCACCTTCACCGGCTCCCACACCTTGGCGGTGAACTGGTCGATGTCGCCGTCGGACGCGATCTGGAGCGCGCCGTTCAGCGCGCCCGGACGCACCTCGGCGCAGCATGTGACCGTGCGCCGGTCGAGGCTCAGAACCGTGCCTCCGGTGATGACGTAGCCGAACCGGGTGCCGTCCGGCCGCGTGGCCGACCCGACGACGTCGCCGGCGTCGGTGATGTCGGCGGCGACGCTCGACGCCGCCGAGAGGCCGGCGGCGTTCAGGCGCGCGGTCACGTCGGTGCGGTGGCCGTTGCGAAGCACGAACCCCTTCCTGATTCCCGTGCGCGTCTCGGAATAGCCGACCACCGTGCCGGCCGAGTTCACCGAGAGCGCAAAGCTGTCGAGCGCTCCCAGCGATCCGAGGTCGTTCATGTGGCCGGCCCGGATCAGGAACGCGTGCCAGTGGCCCGTGGCGGTCTGAGCCGACCCGGCGATCAGGCCGCCCGGGGCGATCGCGGTCGCCTGGCTGTTCGGGCCGCCGAGCGTGCCGAGGTCGGTCATCGCGCCTCCGGCCCACCGGAACGCGTGGCTCCGGCCCGCGGCCGTGTCCGAGCTGCCGACGACCAGGTCGTGCGCGTCGATCCCCTCGCCCCTCGACTGCGCGCCTCCCAGCGTCCCGATGTCGGTGAACGCCGCGCTGCCGTTCACGTGCAGGTAGGCGTGCCGGATTCCGCCGAAGTCCTCCATCTAGCCGGTCACGTCGCCGGCATCGTTCATCGCCGTCACGCCCTTCCAGATCCAGGCGCGATGGAAGTCGGGGAAGCCGCCTCCGGCGACCCACCCCTTCGAGTTCACGTCGGAGCTCCAGATGTCGTTGTCGCAGTTCTGGAGCACCAGGCTGCAACCGGGAAACGGCCCGATCGGCACGAGCGCCCAGCTCGGCGCCACCACCGCTCGGAGGGCTCAGCCCCGTGAGCGCAGCGCGATCCACAGGTCGACCCGGTCCTCCATCGAGCCGAGGTCGCGGCCGGTCAGCTGCTCGATCCGGCCCAGACGGTGGCGCAGGGTGTTCACGTGGACGTGGAGCTCCTCGGCCGTCCGCTGCCAGCGACAGCCCGACGAGAGGAAGCGGTCGAGCGTCTCGACGAGCGTGGAGTGGCGGCGGGCGTCGTGCTCCTCGAGCGGCTGGAGCAGCGCCTGCCGGAAGGCGGCCAGGACATCCTCGTCCTGGAGCGCCAGGAGCAGCGAGTGCGAGCCCACCTGGTGGTGGGTGGCCCAGCCCGCGTCGCGGCGAAGGCGGGCGAAGCGGCATGCGTGACGGGCCTCGACGATCGACGTGCGAAGGCCGCCGGCGCCCTCCGCCAGCCCGCCGACGCCGACCGCGCTCCCGAGCCGCTCGTGCAGCGCCGCGGCGACCGTGGCCAGGCCCGCCTCGGCGGCGTCCCACTGTACGACTGCCACGACCTCGGGCGTCTTGACCGCCGCCACGGCGGCCAGGCCGGCGTCGGCCAGAGCCGTCTCGACGGGGTCGAGCGCCGCATCCGGATCGTCCGCCTCGCACACGATCGCCGCCAGCGGCCGGCCGGCGTCCAGGGCGAACGTCTCGAGCCGGGCGATCGCCGCCTGCTGCTGGCCCGGGCCGGCCATGATCAGGTCGACCAGCTCGCCGGCCAGCCGCCGCTCGCTCTCGCGGATCGCGCGCCGCCGGGCCAGCTCGAGCCCGAGGAAGGGGAGCGTCTGGTCGATCGCCGCCCGGTCGTCGTCGCTCGGCCCCCGCTCGCCGGCCGCGACGACGAGGTGGGCCTCGGTGCGGCCGACGGTGACGATCGGGAATGCCAGCCAGCCGGCGGCGGCGACCGGATACTCCGGCTGGAGCCCGGCCACCGCGGCCCGCACCGCGCCGGCGTCGTCGTCGGAGGGCGGACGGCCGGACGCGGTCACCTGCGAGCCCGGCCCCGACACCCACGGGCGGAGCCGCGCGTCGAGCACGTCGAGGATGCTCTCCAGCCCCGAGCCGTACCCGGCCGCGCGGACGAGCTCGTCGTTTCGGCGCACGCGGGCCCGGAGCGCGTCCTCGCGGCCGCCGTACTCGCGGTCGACGAAGGCCCGGGTGATCGCGATGAACGGCAGCTCGAACGGGACGGCGACCAGCGGGAGCCCGGCCTCGCGGCAGGCGGCCTCGAGATCGGCCGGCACGCCGCCACCGGCCGTCGGGATGCCGTACCCCAGCGCGGCGACGTCCATCGCCCGAAGCGGCGCCACGAACTGCGAACTCGTGAGCCCGGCGTCGCGCCAGACGCCCGTCGTCAGGATCAGCTCGCCGCCCTGGAGGTAGCGCGTCGGGTCCTTGAGCTCCGTGGTGTGCACCCACCGGACCGGCCGGTCGAGGGCGCCGTCGACCACAACCCGCAGGCCGAGGTCGGGGTCGTTCACGAGCTCCTGCACGCTCATCGGCATTGGATGATCCTCCAATGCCGATCGTACAGCGTTGCAGGGTCGCACCCTTGTCCGGTCCGGAACGATCGGCCAGACTGCCCGCCCATGGCGCCCTTCGCCTGGCCCGCCGGCCACCGTGCCGCGCTGTCCCTGACGTTCGACGTCGACGCCGAGTCGGCCGTCCTGGCCGTCGACCCGGTCTACGCCCGCCGGCTGTCGACGATGAGCCACCAGCGGTACGGGCCGAAGGTGGGGGTGCCGCGCATCCTGCGCATGCTCGAGCGCACCGGGGTGCGGGCCACGTTCTTCGTGCCGGGACTCACCGCGGATCTCCACCCGGCCATGGTCGAGGCGGTCCTGGCAGCCGGCCACGAGCTCGGCCACCACGGCTACTCGCACGTCCCCTACCACCGGATGACCGACGACGAGCAGCGGCGCGACATCGACCGGGCGTTCGCAAGCCTCGAGCGGGCCGGCGGCGGCATCCGGCCCGACGGGTTCCGCGCTCCGTGGTGGGAGCTCACGAACTCGACCCCGGCGATCCTGTCGGAGTTCGGGTTCGCGTGGGACTCGAGCCTCATGGACGACGACCGCCCGTACCTGCTCGACACCGGGACGAGCGTGCTCGCCGAGCTGCCCGTCCACTGGATGCTCGACGACTGGGAGCAGTACGCGTTCCTGCCCGAGCCGCACATCGGCGCGGTCGTCGAGTCGCCGGCCAAGGTGCTCGACCTGTGGGGCTCCGAGCTCGAGGCGCTGGCCGGGGAGGGCGGGCTCATGGTGCACACGAGCCACCCGTTCCTGTCCGGGCGCGCGTCGCGCGTCGCGACGCTCGAGCGGGTGGTCGAGCGGGCCCGCGAGCTCGGCGGCGTCTGGATCGCGCCGGCCGGCGAGATCGCCGCGCACGTGAGGGAGGCCATCCCGGCCGGCGAGGCCCGGCCGGTGATCCCCGTCGAGATCGAGGAGGACGTGTATGGCGGCTGACGCTTCCGCACCCGCGACGTTCGAACGGCAGGCGACCGGCCTCGTCCGCGAGGCGGGCTGGTGGGACGTCCTCGTCTACAACCTGAACTTCATCTCGATCGGCCTCATGGCCGCGTTCCTGTTCAGCGTCACGATCCCGTTCTACCCGGGCGTCAACGTCTACCTGAACGAACTGATCGCCTTTGCGATCGTGATCCCGCTCTCGCTGGTGTTCGCGATGTTCGCGGCGGCCATGCCGCGGTCGGGCGGCGACTACGTCTACGTCTCGCGGACGCTGCATCCCGCGCTCGGGATGATGTCGTCGTTCAACAACACCGCCTGGTGGTTCATCTACGGCGGCGTGCCCTCGGCCTTCTTCGCCCAGTACGGCCTCGGCCCGTTCCTGCGCACCGTCGGCGCGATGTCCGGGTCGGGCACGCTCACCGACTGGGGCAACACGCTCGTGGGCGACCGCGGCACCTTCATCGCCGGCGCGATCCTGATCCTCGCGCTCGCAACGGTGTTCTCCTACAGCCTGACGCTCTATTTCCGGATCCAGAACGCGCTCTTCCTGTTCGCGCTGGCGAGCATCGTCATCTCGATCGCGGTCTTCGCCGTGAAGAGCCATGCCGACGTCGTAAACGCGATCAACTCGACGTTCGGCGCGTCGAGCGTGAAGAACGCCTCGAAGGCCGGCACGGGCGAGGCGTCGTTCGACCTGCGAAACACGATCCTGCCGATGACCTGGCTCTACCTCGAGCTCGTCTTCAACCAGTCGTCCGCCTACATCGGCGGCGAGGTGCGGCGGGCGAGCCGCGTCCAGCTGTGGTCGATGCCGGCCGCGGCGGTTGCCGCCACCGCCGTCCTGATGCTGCTCACCTGGGCCACGCTGCACGCCGTCGGGTTCACGCTCCTCGACGCGCTCGGAAACGACTTCGGCGCGAGCCTCGGGCTCTCGTCCACGCCGGTGTACAGCGAGATCGCCGCCGTCGCCAGCGGCCAGACCTGGATCGCGGTCCTGATCCTGGGCGGGTTCGTGTTCTGGAGCTACACGTGGCTTCCGGGCCAGATCCTGAACGCCTCGCGCAACCTGGTCGCCTACGCGGTCGACGGCGTCGCCCCGCGCCAGCTCGCGGCGGTCAGCCAGACGCGCCACACGCCGGTCGTGGCGATCTGGGTGGTCTCGATCGGGTCGATCGTCGCGCTCTACTTCTACGTCTTCACCAGCTACTACTCGACCCTGACCGGGATCTTCGGCTTCATCCTCGGGTTCATCGTGGTCTCGATCGCCGCGATCGCGTTCCCGTACCGGCTGCCCGAGGTGTTCGAGTCCTCGCCGGTGCGGTGGCGGGCGGGCGGCGTGCCGGTGATGAGCATCGTGGGCGCGCTCTCCCTGGTCGCGTGCGTCGCGGCGGCGATCATCTACCTGCGCGACCCGTTCGCCGGCCTCCAGCACGCCGACGGCTCCTACTACTGGACGCGGATCCTCTACAACGTCGCGATCTTCCTGGCCGGCCCGGTGATCTACTTCGCCGCCCGGGTGCTGAACAGGAGCCGCGGCGTGGACATCGACCGCCGCTTCAAGGAGATCCCGGTTGAGTAGGCCGGTCGCCCTGGTGACGGGAGCGGCCGGCGGGATCGGCGGCGCCGCGGCCGACGCGCTCGAGGCGGCGGGACGCGACGTGGTCCGTACCGACCTGCCGCTCGACGTCGCCGACGAGGCGGCGGTCGCCGGCCTCGTGGCCGAGACCGAGTCCGGGCGCGGCCCGATCGAGGTGCTCGTGAACTGCGCCGGCCACATCGCCGAGACGCCGATCGAGCGGATCTCCGACGAGGAGTGGGACCGCATGCTGAGGGTGCACCTCGGCGGCACCTGGCACACCTGCCGGGCCGTCGGGCCGCTGATGGCGGCCCGCAGCCGCGGATCGATCGTGAACGTGAGCTCCGAGCTCGCGCTCTGCGGCGCGGAGCTCCACGCCCACTACTGCGCAGCGAAGGGCGCGATCGTGGGCCTCACGAAGGCGCTCGCGCTGGAGCTCGCGCCGCACGGCGTGCGCGTGAACTCGGTCGCGCCGGGCGCCACCGACACGGCGCTCCTGACCGGCACCTGGCGGACGCCGGAGTACCTGGAGTCGCTGCCCGTGCGGAGGCTCTCGACCCCGGCCGAGATCGGCGCCACCGTCGAATTCCTCGCCTCGGACGCGGCGTCGTACGTGACCGGCCAGGTCGTCTCGCCCAACTCGGGGGCGGTGGTGTGAGGGTGGCGCTCGTGACCGGAGCGGCGACCGGCATCGGCGCCGCCACCGCGGACCTGCTCGAGGAGCGCGGCTACGCCGTGGCCCGAAACCACCTTCCCGGCCAGCGGGTGCCCGGCTACTCCGCCGAGGCCGACGTCTCCGACCCGGCCGCGGTCCGGCGGATGGTGCAGGATGTGACCCGTGGCCTCGGCCCCGTCAGCATTCTGGTCGCCAACGCGGCATACATGGTGATGGGCGCGATCGGCGAGGTCGGCGCGGGCGAGTTCTGGCGCGTCGTCAACACGAATCTCACCGGGACGTTCTCGTGCATCCGGGCCTGCGCGCCCGCCATGGCCGAGCAGCGCTTCGGCCGGATCGTCACCGTCGCCTCGGACTGGGGCCGCACCGGCTGGCCGCGCGCGACCGCCTACTCCGCCTCGAAGGCCGGCATCATCTCGCTGACGAAGGCCGCGGCGCGTGAGCTCGGCCCGCACGGCATCACGGTGAACGCCGTCTCGCCGGGCATCGTCGACACGCCCCAGGTGCGGGTCGACGCCGACGACGCCGGTGTCCCGCTCGAACAGATCCTCGCCACCTACGCGGGCGAGGTGCCGCTCGGCCGGGTCGGCCGCCCGCGCGAGGTCGCCGAGGTGATCGCCCATCTGGTGACCGACGCGGCCGCCACGATCACCGGCCAGGTCGTCGCGGTGAACGGAGGCGCCTCGTGAGCCCGCGCTACGAGCCGGCCGACGCCTTCCGCAGCCCCCGCTTCTCGGGGATCCGCACGTTCATGCGGCTGCCGTACGTGACCGACATGGACGGCGTCGACTTCGCGGTGGTCGGCCTGCCGTTCGACACCGCGACCAGCTTCCGCACGGGCGCCCGCTTCGGCCCGGAGGCGATCCGGGCCGCCTCGGCGCTCCTTCGCCCCTACAACCCCGAGCAGGACGTCGACATCTTCGCCCACCTCTCAGGCGTCGACGCGGGCGACCTCCAGCTCGCGCCGGGCGACACCGTTGCGACCTACGCGCTGGCCGAGGAGGGCCTCGGCAGGCTGATCGACGCGGGCGTCTTCCCGGTCGTCCTGGGCGGCGACCACGCCATCACCCTGGCCGAGCTGCGGGCCCACGCCGCCCGCCACGGCCCGCTGGCGCTCGTCCACCTCGACGCCCACGGCGACACCTGGCACGAGTACTTCGGCCAGCGCTTCTACCACGGAACAACGTTCCGGCGGGCGGCCGAGGAGGGTGTCATCGACCCGTCGGCGTCGGTGCAGGCCGGCATGCGCGGGTCGCTCTACTCGCCGTCGGACATCGGCGACGCCCGCGACATGGGGTTCACCGTGCTCTCGACGCTCGAGCTCCTGGAGCTCGGCCCGGCCGCCTACGGCGAGCTCGTGCGCGAACGGGTCGGCGAGCGGCCGGCGTTCCTCACGTTCGACGTCGACTTCTGCGACCCGGCGTACACGCCGGGCACGGGCACACCCGAGGTGGGCGGGCCGACCTCCGGACAGGCGCAGGCCTTCGTGCGCGCGCTCACGGGCATCAACCTGGTGGGGTGCGACGTGGTCGAGGTGTCGCCCTCCTACGACTCGCCCGGCCAGCCGACCGCGCTCCTTGCGGCCAACATCGCCTGGGAGATCATCTCGCTGCACGCGCTCGCACGCGCCCGGGGAGGCGGGTCGTGAAGCTCTACTACGCCGGAGACGTGCACGGCTCGGAGAAGTGCTGGCGCAAGTTCCTGAACGCCGCCAAGTTCTACGAGGCCGACACGCTCATCATGGGCGGCGACATCACCGGCAAGATGATGGTGCCGATCGTCGAGACGGCCGGCGGCCGCCACGAGGCCCGCGTCCTCGGAAAGCACGAGATCGTCTCTCCCGGCGAGATCGAGGACATGGAGAAGCGGATCCGCTTCAACGGCTTCTACCCGTACCGGTGCGACCGGGCCGAGTACGACCGGATGAACGCCGACACGGCCTACCGCGAGGAGACGTTCACGCGACTCATGATCGACGAGGTGCGGCGCTGGATCGCGCTCGCGGAGGAGCGGCTCGCCGGCACCGGCATCCGCTGCTTCGTCATGCCCGGGAACGACGACGAGTTTGCGATCGACGAGGCGCTCGAGTCGACCATCGTCGTCAACCCCGACAACAAGGTGCTGATGATCGGCGACGAGGCGCAGATGCTCTCGTGCTCGTGGACGAACCCGACGCCGTGGGACAGCCCGCGGGAGGAACCCGAGGAGGCGCTCCTGGAGCGGCTCCACGGGCTCGCCGCCCAGCTCGACCCTGACATCCCCACCGTCTTCAACCTGCACTGCCCACCGCACGGCACGACCCTCGACCGCGCGCCGCAGCTCACCGCCGACCTCAAGGTCGTGCTCGACGGCGGCGAGCCGCGCATCGTCTCGGTCGGCTCCACCGCCGTTCGCACGCTGATCGAGGAGGTGCAGCCCGTGCTCTCGCTCCACGGGCACATCCACGAGTCCAAGGCCGTCGCAAAGATCGGCAAGACGACCTGCGTCAACCCCGGCAGCGCCTACTCGGAGGGCGTGATCGACGGGGCCGTCATCGACCTACGCGGGGACCGGGTGCGGTCCTGCCAGCTCGTCACCGGATAAGGAGGAACCACATGGCCAGCGAAGCCAGCGCAGCCCCGGACGTGTTCGCCAGGAAGGCGACGGGGCTGCGGCGCGAGGCATCCGCCCGGGACGTCTTCATCTACAACACGAACAACCAGAACATCGGGATCGGCGTGGCGTTCATGGTCCTCCTGATCCCACCCCTGTACGCCGGCGCCAGCATGGTGACCGCCACGATCCTGGCCGGCCTCTTGTCGCTTCCGATGGCCGGCGTCTACGCCTACTTCGCCGCGGCGATGCCCCGCTCCGGCGGCGACTACGTGTACATCAGCCGTACGCTGCACCCCTTCCTCGGGTTCCTTTCCTCGTGGAACTGGGTCATCTGGATGGTCGCCTACACCGGCATTCCGGCGGCCTACCTGGCCCAGTACGGCCTCTCCGGCCTGTGCCGCGAGCTGGGCTACGTGTTCGACTCCTCGACGCTCGTCGGCTACGGCGACAACTTCAGCCGCAAGTGGTGGATCTTCGTCGCCGGCTCGATCCTCCTCACCTTCTTCGCGATCGTGTTCGCTCTGGGCACGCGGCTCTACTTCCGCATCCAGACGGTCACCTTCCTGATCGCGATGACCGGCGTCGTCCTCGGCGTCATCGTGCTTGCGATCAAGGGGCACTCCGACACGGTGTCCGGCTTCAACTCCTACGTCGCCGGGCTGGGAGGGGTGGACAACGCGACGGCGGCGGCGGCCAAGTCGTCGGGGAACCTGCACCAGGCGGGCTTCGACCTGAAGCAGACGCTGTACGCGATGGTGTGGCCGCTCTTCATCACCCTCTACGCGATCACCTCGAGCTTTCTGGGCGGCGAGGTGCGCAACGCCAGGCGATCGCAGTTCCTGGGCATGCCGGGCTCGATCCTGTACGTGACGATCCTGATGCTGCTCCTGGTGGTCGGCCTCGGCCACGCCGCCGGGACGACCTTCCTCGGCCAGGTCGGGTTCGCCCTGCCCTCCGACCTCGGGCTGGGGTCGACCCCGACCTACAACGAGCTGATCGCCGCCATGGTGCAGAACCAGGGCTGGCTCGTCGTCATCCTCGGCATCAGCTTCTGCTTCTGGACGTACGTGTGGCTTCCGATCAACTTCCTCGCGTCGACTCGCGCGATCCTGGCGTGGGCCGTCGACGGCCTGTTTCCGCGGAAGCTGTCGGAGGTGCACGACCGCTACCACACCCCGGTGTACGCGATCGCGCTGATCTGGGTCGCCTCGGAGGTGTGCCTGTACCTGTACGTGGATCAGATCATCAACACGCTGAACGGGATCTTCGTCTGGATCCTGTCGTTCATCCTGTGCTCGATCGCGGCCATCGTGTTCCCGTACCGGCGCCGCGAGCTGTGGCAGGCGTCGCCATGGAACGGCTCGACCATGGGGATTCCGAACATCACGATCCTGGGCGTGGTCTCGACCGCATGCCTCGTCTTCTGCGAGTACTGGTTCTGGTACGACCCGATCCAGGGATTCGACTCCTGGGGCACGACGCTGCGGTGGGTGATGGCGCTCGTGGCTCCGTCGGCGATCGTCATCTATGCGATCGCGTGGTACACCAGCAAGCAGCGCGGCGTCTCGGTGGACAAGGTGTTCGCCGAGATCCCGCCCGAATAGGGAGGAACCACCCCGATGAGCTCCGTCGCTTCGCAGCAGACCCGCCAGGGCTGGCACTCCGTCCTCGTGGGCGGGATCGCCACGTTCCTGGGCGCTCCGCAGGTGGAGGCCGACGCCGGCGCCCTGCGGGCGGCGGGCGTGAAGGCGGCCTTCCTGGGCATGCCGTTCGACTCGACCACGATCGCCCGCCCGGGCGCCCAGCTCGGGCCCCGGGCGGTGCGCGACTGGTCGAGCCACCTGCTCTCCTACCACGGCGAGTACGACCTCGACCTGTTCGAGGCGCTCGGCGTCGCCGACATGGGCGACGTCGCGGTTGTGCCCGCCAACGCGCCCAAGACCGTCGACCTCGTGGCCGACGCGATGGGCGAGGCCCTGAAGGCCGGTGCGATCCCGGTCCTGTGCGGGGGCGAGCACATCACGACGATCGGCGGCTCGATGGCGGTCGACCGGCACGCCCCCGCCGGCACGTACGGCCTCATCCTGGTCGATACGCACCTCGATACGGCGCCCGACGTCGGCGGCGAGCGGATCAACCACTGCTGCCCGATCACGCGCGCGATGGAGCTCGACTCCTTCGACCCCGCCAAGTGCGTGATCATCGGGCCGCACGGGGCGATGAACCCCAAGAGCGAGTACGCCTACGTGCGCGACGCCGGAGTCACCGTGTACCACGTGTCCGACGTGGACAGGCGCGGTGCGCGGGAGATCGCCGAGGAGGCGGTCGGGATCGCGTCGGACGGCACCGACGGGGTCTACTTCAGCTTCGATGTCGACAGCCTCGACAGCTCCGTCTGCACCGGCACGTGCGTGCCGACGATGGGCGGGCTCACGGCGCGTGAGGCGCTGACGATGGTGTCGGTCATCGGGCGGGCGGACATCGTGGCGATGGACGTCTGCGAGGTCGCGCCGGCGTACGACAACGGCGAATCGGCGATGGCTGCCTGCCAGGTGATCGCCGACACGCTCGCGGCGTACGCCGACGCGCATCGATAGGGACACCGCGGGGCCAGGCCCCATCGCACGCACGCGATGGGGCCTGGCCCCGGTGGTTACAGGAGCTCGAGGTCGATGGGGCCGGGGCTGCCGGCGTTGATGCGCACGATGTCCTGCGGGCAGGCAGAGACGGCGAGCACGATGTCGCGCTCGGCGCGCAGGGTGATCGAGTCGCCGGGCGCGGTCGGCGCCGGCTCCCAGCCGATCTCCCAGTCGTCCAGCACCGGGATGTTCATGAAGGCGTTGATCGGCTGCGGGATCTCGATGCCCTCGTGGCCGAGCGCGGCCATCGCCTTCTCGGAGGTTCTCCTGGCAGGAGGCGTGCCAGCCCTCGACGCCGAGGCCGGCGTAGCGGCTCGGGTCGCAGGCGGCGCACAGCATGTCGTGGATCCCCGGCGACGTGTCGGCCTCGAGCGTCAGGATCGGCCGCCGCCGGTTGGTGACGAACTGCTCGCCCACGCGCGGGAAGAGCCGGTTCACGTAGACGCGCGTGTGCTCGGCTGAGTGGTACTCCGAGACGTCGTCGGAGCAGAACGCGAAGACGTCGGCCACCTGCCCGCCCTCGGGGTCGATGACGCGGACGCGGTCGCCGGCGGACATGCGCACGGCGTGGCCCTCGCGGGCGGGGATGCGGATCGTCTCAGGCATGGGCCAAGCATATTCGCGCCGGTGCGATCCGTAGGTCGCACCAATTGCCGATCGGCGACTTCCCGGATGCGGTGCGGCACGGGCTGGCATAGCCTTCCTGCACCGACAAGGGGGAACCGTGAAGATCGGGAGGGGAGTCCTGATTCTGGCGGGTGCGCTGCTCGCGGCCGCCCCGCTCGCTTCCTCCGGATCCGCCCTTGCCTCGACCGCGGTCCGCCCCGCCGTGACCACGAGCGGCGTCAACTTCGTCGACCGCGCGGGCAGGACGATCGTGCTCCGGGGCGTCGACATGAGCTACCACTCGGCCCTCCTGGCGAGGGTGACGGAGCTCCACGCGAACTTCGTCCGGCTGCGCGTGCTGTGGGCCGACGTCGAACCCGGCAGGATGCGGTTCGATGCTGCCGAGCTCGGCCGGCTCGACCGGTTCGTCGGCCACCTCGCCGCGCACCGGGTGAACGTCGAGCTCGACCTGCGTGGCAAGCGGGCACCGGACTGGGTCGACACCGGCGCCTTCTTCCGGCGCCGCCGGGCGCCGGAGTCACAGGCCGCCTATCTGGGCTTCGTCCGCACGGTCGTCAGGCGCTACGAAGGCAACCCGCGCGTCATCGGGTTCGGGATCTTCAACGAGCCCGAGCCATACAACTGGAGCGGGGTCGGAGCGCCAAGCCTCGACCGGCGGATCCTGCGCTGGCAGGCCGGCATCCGCGACGCGATCCTGGCGGAGGACCCGTACACGACCGTCTTCTTCAACGTGCGCGGAGGCAACTACGGCGTCGGCACGTGTTTCCGGTGCGCCGGCTTCAAGGTCGCGCACACCGTGCTCGACTGGCACGACTTCTACAACGGCTGCTGCGGCTCCGGCCTCGACGCCACCGACGACAACTGGCTTCCGAGCTGGCCGGCGACCCACAACCAGCGCAACACGGAATACGCCGGAACCCGCCGAAACCAGTGGCTCAACCTCGCGATCCCCTGGCGGGCCACCCATCTGCTCGGGATCCCCATGATCGTCGGCGAGTGGGGCGTGCGCAACGACGACGTGCGAAACATGGCCTACAACGAGCAGCTCGAAACCATCATGAGCCGGCACGGCATCAGCTGGGCGAGATGGGATCTCGACTGCGGGCCGAAGTTCGGGCTCGTCTCGCATGGCCGCCTGAACGAGCAGGGCGAATGGCTCGCGTCGGAGATCCTCGGCCCCGGGTAGCATCGTGCCGGTGGAGCAGCGCCTCAGCCTCGTCACCCTCGGCGTCTCGGACCTCGGCCGCGCGCGCGCCTTCTACGAGGGGCTCGGCTGGACGAGCGGCGCGGCGCCGGGCGACGACGTCGTCTTCTTCCAGGCAGGCGGGATGGTGGTCGCGCTGTGGGGCCGCGAGCAGCTGGCCGAGGACTCCGTCATGGAGGACGGCGGCGGCTGGGGCGGCGTGACGCTCGCCCACAACGTTCGCTCGCCGGCGGAGGTGGACGCCGTCATCGAGGAGGCCCGCGCGGCCGGAGGCACAGTGCTCCGCGACGGCGCCGCCACGTTCTGGGGCGGTTACTCCGGCGTCTTCGCCGACCCGGACGGCCACCCCTGGGAGGTGGCCCACAACCCGCACTGGACGATCGGCGACGACGGCTCCATCAGGCTGCCGGTCGGGTAGCCCGGCCGGAGAGCACCGCGGTCACTCCCCCGGACGCAGGAGGGCGTCAAGCTCGGCGACCTGCCGGCGGACGCCGCCGCACACCTGGTCGCACAGCTCGAACACCGCCGGGTCGCTGATCGCGTACCGCGCATGATTGCCGTCCTTGGTACGGCTCACCATGCCGGCGGCGAGGAGCACGCCGAGGTGCTTGGAGACGTTCTGCTGGGAGGCGCCGACGGCGTCGCGGAGCTCGCCCACCGTGGCGTCGCCGTCCCGAAGGCGGTCGAGCAGCTTGATCCGCATCGGCTCCCCCAGCACCCGGAACCGTTGCGCGACGAGCTCGATCAGCGGCTCGGGAAGCGGGTGCGGGACGGGGGGAACGCCGGCCATCGAGACCAGAGTAACACAAACATACAGTTGTGGAGTTGACGAGCGGCCGCCGAGCCGCTAGAGTAAGCCCTATTGTACGACTGAACAGTTGTATAGATGTATTTCGAGGGAGGACTCGCGAGATGGAATCACCGATCGTCAACCTGACCGACGCCGACTTCGCCGCGGCCGTCGCCGACGGGATCACCGTGGTGGACTTCTGGGCCGGTTGGTGCGGCCCGTGCCGGGCCATGGCGCCGCAATTCGAAGCGGCGTCGCGGCTGCGGCCCGGCTACCGGTTCGCCAAGGTCGACGTCGACGCCGCTCCGGCGGTCGCCGCCGCCTACGGGATCCGCTCGATCCCCACCGTGATGGTGCTCCGCGACGGGACGCCGATCGCCGCCCAGGCCGGCGTCATGGCGGCCGGCGTGCTGGTCGACGCGGTCGACCGCGTCGCCGCCCAGGCCGAGAGCGAGGCGGCATGATGAGGACGCCCGGACGCTGGCCGCTCGAGCGCGCGCTCTTCGCGCTCGCCGGAACGATCACGCTCGCCTCCGCCCTGCTGGCGGCGACGGTGTCGCCGTGGTTCCTGGTGCTGACCGCGTTCGTCGGCGCCAACCAGTGGCTGTACGTCGCCGCGGGCGACTGCCCCGCGTCGCTCGTGCTCCGCCGCGCCTGCCACCTTCGATCGGCGATCGACGACGTCCGCGGGCGCACCGAGCCCCGTGCCGGAAGGGCGGAGGTCTGATGGCCATCGTCGAACATGCGCCCGGCCGGGAGGTGCCGGGAGCCCACGCCTATCCCCACGCCGCCAACGTCGGGCCGATCGGCCGGCTGGGGCGCTTCACCGCAACCCACTTCCGCGCCGTCCTCATCGGCTGGATCGTGGTCGCCGTGGGGCTCGGCCTCTTCGCCCCGCGCGTCGAGACCGCGCTCTCGGGGGCCGGCTGGGAGACCACCGGCTCGCAGTCGGTGCAGGCCCGGACCGTCATCGACCAGAGGTTCGGCGGCCTCTCGAGCTACGGCCTCATGGCGGTGGTGTCCTCGCCGACCATGACCGCCGATGATCCGGCGTTCCAGCGCGTGGTCGCCCGCGTCGAGTCGACGCTCCGGGCGGATCCCGCGGTGCGCAGCGTCGTCGCGCCCGCTCCCGGCGCCTCGATCTCCCGCGACGGACACACCGCGATCGTCCAGGCCGGCGCCGCACGGAGCTCGAACGAGATGGTGAGCGCGGCCGACGGCCTGAAGGGCAAGCTGGCCGGCCTCTCCTCCGGCGGCGTGCAGGTGCACCTGACGGGGGCGTCGGGCATGTGGTCGGACTTCAACGCCGCCAACCGCTCGGCCATGCTGAAGTCGGAGGTGATCTCGTGGCCGGTCACGCTCGGGATCCTGCTGCTCGCCTTCGGGTCGCTTGTGGCCGCGGGCCTGCCCCTCATGCTGACGATGGTGGGCCTGGTCTCGGCCGCGGGGATGCTCTACCTCGGGACGCACGTCGCCCCGATCTCGATCTGGGCGATGAACTTCGCGCTGATGTTCGCGCTCGCGCTCGGGATCGACTACGCGCTCTTCGTCGTGCACCGGTTCCGGGGAGCGCTCTTCGGGCATTCGCTCTCGCCGATCGAGGCCGTCGCCGTGACGATGGACACCGCGGGCAAGGCGGTGCTCTTCTCGGGAGTCACGGTGCTGATCTCGCTCTCCGCCGTGATGCTCGTTCCCAGCCCCGCGTTCCGCTCGATGAGCCTCGGGATCATCCTGGCGGTGGTGTTCGTGCTGGCCGCGACGCTCACGCTGCTGCCCGCCGTCCTGGCGCGGCTCGGCGCCCGGGTCGACAGGCTGGCCCTGCCGTGGGCGCACTCCGGCGAGCACCACTCGCCGCGCTTCCAGCGCTGGGGCGAGCGGCTCTGGCAGCGGCCCGTCCGCTACGGGGCGGTCGCGGTGGCGATCCTGGTCGGCCTCGCGATCCCGGTCACCCAGCTCGACACGGCGATGCCGTCGATCAAGGTCGTCCCGGGCTCCGACGGCTCGCGGATCGGCTACCGCCAGGTGCAGGCGGCATTCGGGCCCGGGGCCACCGGGCCGCTCCAGATCGTCACGCCCGCGGCACAGGCCGCGGCGGCCGCGAGCACGGTGGCGAGCGATCCCGGCGTCGCCGGAATGCTCCCGGCCCAGACCCGCGGCGGCCAGGCCCTGCTCACGGCGATCCCGCGGCAGGGCCCCTCCGATCCTGCCGTCGGCCGGACGATCGACCGGCTCCGGGCGGAGCTTCCGCCGGGGTCGCTGATCGGCGGGGCCGTGGCCGAGAACCACGACCTCCAGTCGGCGCTTTCGGCCAAGACGCCGCTCGTGATCGGCGTGGTGCTGGGGCTCGGGTTCCTGCTCCTGCTCTTCGCGCTCCAGGCGCCGCTCCTCGCCGCCGCGGGCGTGCTCACCAACCTGCTCGCGACGGGTGCCGCGTTCGGCGTGGCCAAGTGGATCTTCCAGGACGGGATCCTGCATTCGGTGCTCGGATTCCAGCCGCAGGGGTTCCTGGACGCGTGGGGGCCGGTGTTCTTCTTCGCGATGATCTTCGCGATCTCGATGGACTACACCGTGTTCCTGCTCGCGACGGCCAAGGAGCACTGGGATCACACCCACGACGCCCGTGAGGCGATGATCGGCGGCGTGGCCCACTCCGGCCGGGTGATCTTCGCCGCGGGCGCCGTGATGGTGGCGGTGTTCTTCACCTTCGCCCTCTCGGGCCCGCTCCCGCCGAAGGAGATGGGGATCATCCTCGGGGTCGCCGTGCTCCTCGACGCGGCTCTGATCCGGCTCCTGCTGATGCCGGTGATCCTGCGGCTCCTGGGCAAGCACGCCTGGTACCTGCCGCGGTGGGCGCGGCGGGTCCTGCCCAACGTCACGTTCGGGCACAGCTAGCACGACGGCGCCGGCGGGGCGGCCGCGAGCCGCCCCGCTAGCGCCGCGGCCGGGTCGGAACGATGAGGCGCAGCATGAACCGCAGCCAGCCCCTGAGTCCCTTGGGCGACTCGCCCCACGGCGTGATCCCACCGGGCGTCATGCCGCGAACCCTACCCCGGTCGCCTTAACAGGATTCGCCGTCCCGGCTGACCTTTCGTCCCCCGGGCGAAAGAGCGTTCGAGTCACCTCTACCCGCTCCTCCGCCCGGCTTCGACCTACTCGGCTGCCCTGGACGGCGCAGTGGTCAAGCTACGGCACCCGTCCACCGCTTGCAACCACGTTTTTCACGCACGTTGCGACCTTCCGGGCGGCGGGATGGGTAGAGTGGCCGCCGCATGCGCGTCTTCATCCTGAGTGACATGGAGGGCGTCGCCGGGATCTCGAACTGGCAGCAGGTCTCCGGCGGCGAGTCCCTCTACGAGGAGGGGCGCAAGCTCTACACCGAGGAGTTGAACGCCGCCGTGCGCGGCGCCCGCTCGGCCGGCGCGACCGAGATCGTCGTCATGGACTGCCACGGCGCGGGCAAGGGCTGGTCGTTCAACTCGCTCATCCCGGAGAATCTCGACGAGGGCTGCGAGTTCGTCGTACAGACGGAGTGGACCGAGTACACGGGCGTCCTCGAGGACGGCTGCGACGCGGCTCTTTTCGTCGGCATGCACGCCATGGCCGGGACGAGCGACGGGTTCATGACCCATACCGTGTCGGGCACGGAGTGGCGCAGCGTGCGGTTCAACGGGACCGAGGTCGGCGAGACCGGGATCAACGCCGCCCTGTGCGGCACCTGGGGCTGCCCGGTGCTCCTCGTGACCGGCGACCAGGCCGCCTGCCGCGAGGGGCGCGAGCTCCTCGGCGCCGGGCTCACCACCGTCCAGGTGAAGACGGCGCTCGGCCGGTTCAGCGGCCGCCACAAGACGCCTGCGGTCGCCCGGCGGATGATCGAGGAGGGCACGCGGACGGCGCTGGCCGACCTGAAGGCCGTGCCGCCGTACGACCCGGGCAAGCCGTGCGAGGTGCGGGTCGAGCTGGCGACGCCCGACCACAGCGAGCAGTTCCGCCACCACCCGGTGGTCGAGATCGTCGACGGCCGTACCATCGTCTCGAAGGCCGACGACTGGTGGACCGCCTGGCGCCAGTTCTACTTCAGCTACCGGTGGCCCGAGTAGCGCTCACCTTCGACGACGGCCCGTCTCCGCACACCGAGGCCATCGCCGATCTGATCGCCGCCCACGGCGGGGCGGGGACGTTCTTCGTCCTGGGGGACAGGATCCCGGGCTGTGAGCCGCTCCTCAAACGGATGGTCGCCGCGGGCCACGAGCTCGGGAACCACACCTTCTCGCACCCGCACTGCGGCCGGCTCGAGGAGGACGCTCTGGCGGGCGAGCTCCACCGCGCGCAGGAGGCCATCACCGCGGCGTCGGGCCGGGCGCCCGTGCTCGTCCGCCCGCCCTACGGCGAGGATGCCGAGCGGGTGGGCGTCGTCGGGGCGAGGATGGGGCTCGCATGCGTCCTCTGGGACGTCGACCCCGTCGACTGGCGCGAGCGCAAGGTCGAGCGGATCGTCCGGCGCGTCCTCGACGGCGTCCACGACGGCGCGGTCGTCGACTTCCACGACGGCTGGCCGTCGCACCACACCGGCATCCGCGACCGCACGCCGACGTTCGACGCGCTGCGCGAGATCCTCCCCGAGCTCGCGCGCCGCGGCTACGAGCCTGTCACGGTCTCGGCGATGTCGGCGCAGCCGGCGACCCACACGTCGTCCAGCTCCTGAACCATTCCCATGAAGCGGTCGAGAAACCGCAGCCGCGACGGCCGCCCGATCACCTGCGGGTGCATCGTGAGGACGCACAGGCCGCCGAGGTCGCGGATCCCGAGCAGCTCCTCCTCCCACATCTCCCGCACCTCCGACGGCGCCGAGATCTTCTTCACCCACTCGTCCGGCGAGAACCAGAAGTGGGCGGCGTCGTCGAGGAGCCACTGCACCGGCAGCTCGACCACGCCGTTCGGGTGCCGGTAGGGGTGCAGCCGGTCCATCAGGTTCGACGAGTAGCCGATCCCGTGGGCCGCGAGCAGGTCGAGCGTGTTGACCGAGAACTCCCACGCCGGCGAGCGGTAGCCGCGCACGGCGGTGCCGAAGCCCTCGAGGATCGCCTTCGTCCTGACGAGCTCGTCCTCCTCCTCGGCGCGCGAGAGCGCGGTCGGAGAGCGGTGGGTGTAGCCGTGCGCGCCCACCTCGTGCCCGGCGGCCACGATGTCGCGCACCCGGTCGGGATGCATCTCGGCGACACGGCCGGGGACGAAGAACGTCGCGGGCAGGCCGCGCCGGTCGAGCAGGCGCAGGATCTCGGGCACGCCGACGTTCGCGCCGTAGGCGCCCATCGAGAGCAGCCCCGGCTTGGACGCGGCGGCGGGATCGCCCGCCAGCCACACCTCCTCGGCGTCGAAGTCGAACGTGAACGCGACGGCGCAGCGCGCGCCTGACGGCCGGCTCACCTGGCCGCCGCCGCGACGACGGCGTCGCCGACGAGATGCGTCTCGAGCGACCACGGGTACAGCTCGTACTCGCCGTTCGTCTCGGCGATCGACGCCAGCGCCCACGCCTGGGCGGGCCCCTGGGACAGGCGCGCGCCGGGCTTGCTGACGTGGGCCTTCGCCCACCACATCCTGGCGCCGTTCTCGTATGCCTCGTGCGACCGTCCGCGGGCGAGGACGATGTCGCCGTCCTCGTCGATCTGCGCGATCACGACCGTGAAGGTCGCGCTCGCCTCGTCGTCGTCCCATTTGCTGATCGGCCCCGAGACGGCGACCTCACGGCCGTCGCGGCTCAAGACCAGGTTGTCGTCGACCTTCGAGTGCATCTCGCCACCTCCCTGGTGATATTGGCGGTCCGTCCGTCTGGACGCGCCGGAGCGCCCCGATCTTCCCGACGTCCGGCTCACCAGGGCCGCGGAGGCGGGGGGACGTCCACGAGGCGCGTCTCGACCGACCACGGATACGGCTCGAAGCGGTTGTCCGCGGCCTTCACCGACGCGATCGCCCAGGCCGACGCCGGCCCCAGCTGGAGCCGCACGGGCGGATCCGCGTGCACGGTCGCCTCGGCGTCCCACCAGCCGTCGGCCGGCGTGTACGCCTCGTCGGAATGGCCGGTCGCGAACACGATCGCGCCGGTCTCGGGATTCACCTGCCCGACGACGACCCTGAATGTCGCGCTCTCGAGGTAGGGGTCATCCCAGTCTCCGGTCGGCCCCGTGACGGTGACGGTGCGGCCGTCCGCCGACAGAAGCAGGTGCGCGTCGATCTTCGGCCCCATTGCCATCACGGCCTCCTGACTGCGTCGTTGGGAGCTCTCAATCGGACTTCCCGGCGAGGAACGTGGACGGCTTGGCGAGGACGACGTCGTTGGCCCACTCGACGTCCTCCTCCTTGCCGTTGCGGTGCAGCACGCGCCCCTTCCCGGTGGCCCGCGCCGGCCCGGGCACCAGGGTCTTGGCCTTGCCGCGCGGGATGTCGCCCTCCCACATGAGGTCGCCGTTCCCGAACAGGGCCGGCGGCGGGTTGAACGTCTGCTCGACCTGCGTGTTCGCCCTGTCCTTCAGCCTCACGTGCGCGAGCGTGAACATGACGTCGTGGGGGCTGAAGTTCGTCGGGCCGCAGACGTCGAGGCTGCCGTCGGCCTGAAAGTTGAGATATGGGTCGAACTTGGGTCCCACGGGGGTACCTCCGTCGTTGTGGCGATTGTGTCAGACCCTCACACGACGAGCGAGTTGCGCGCGAGCTTCCCGCGCGCGGACGGTGTTGCCCTTGGCCTCGTAGATCTCGGCGGCACGCTCGAGCGCCGCGGACGCCTCGCCGGGCGAGCCGGCGGCCTCCAGCACGAACGCGAGATCGACCAGGGAGTCAGCCTGGGTGTTGAGATGGTCGGTGGTCATCGCGATGTCGACCGCCTGGCGGGCGTACTCGAGCGCCCGCGCCGTCTGCCCACGGCCGGCGAGCACGCGGGCCCGGACCTGGCGCCACGCCACCTGCGCCCAGGCGTCGTCCTCGGTCGCAAGCGACGCACACCGGCGCGCGAGCCGGTCGGCCTCGGCGGCACGCCCGGCCAGGAGCGCCACCTGAGCGAGGTAGCTCTCGGTGGACGCGAGCACCGCGCGCTCGCCCATCTGCTCGAGCACCCGCCGCCCCGTCCGCAGGTGGCGCTCGGCGCGGTCGAGGTCGCCTGCGAGCACGGCGACGAACACCTCGGGGTGCGACACGGCGGCGTCAACCGTGGGGCCGAAACCGGCAAGCGTTGCCGCCGACTCGTCGAGCAACGCGAACGCCGTCTCGAACTCGCCCCGCATCGCGTGGAGGCTCGCAAGCGGCTGGAGTGCGAGCGCCTCCGCCCACGGGTCGTTCCGCAGCGTGGCCCGGATCTCCCGGCAGCGCACGATCGCCGTCTCGACGGGCGTCGGCCCGACCGCGGCCGACGAGGCCTCCCAGCCGATCAGGTCGGCGAAGAGCCGCTCGTCGGCCGCCTGGAGGGCCTCGTCGGCGGCCCGCCGCCACGCCCGCTCCGCCTCGCCCGACTTCGCCTTGATCCACCACAGGAGGCCGCGGATGTGCCACAGCTGCGCAAGCCCGCGGTGGTCGCCCGCCGCCTCGAGGTCCCGCTCGAGCCCGTCGCCCTGGCGGCGCATCATCCGCGCGACGGCGTCCGGGTCGACCTGGAGCCGCGAGAGCAGCCGCGCCACCTGCGCCCGCGCCTCCAGCGGCCGGTCGCCGGCGTCGACGGCCAGCGTGCGCGCCTCGCGCAGCACCGCCTCGGACTCCCGGAAGCGGCCCTGCTCGCGGTGGACGCCGCCGAGGTCGATCAGGAGCGCCGGCCGGTCCGGGTCGCCGCGCGGACGAAGCGCCGCCGCCCGCTCGAGCAGGTTCGACGCGCCGCCGCGATCGCCGGTCGAGAGCGCCCGCCGGCCGGCCGCGCTCAGGTGCGCCGAGGCCTGCGCGGCCAGCTCGCGGTGGCGGTCGTCGCCGGCGCGGCCGAGCTGGGAGCGGTACTCGTAGGCCTGCTCGAGGTGGTAGCCGACGATCTCGTCGGCGGCGCTCCCCCGCTCGGGGCGGCCGCGCAGCCACTCGGCGTAGGCGACGTGCAGGTCGGCCCGGCGCCGTTTCGGGAGCAGGTCGTACGCGGCGTCGCGCACCAGGATGTGGGTGAAGCGGTAGCCGGTCTCGCCGGGCAGCTCTGCCCGGTCGGGATGGATCAGCTCGCGGTCGACAAGCGCCGAGAGGGCGGCGTCGACGGTGCGCTTCTGGTCGACGAGCGCGCGCACGGCGCCGCGGTGGAAGCCGCGCCCCTCGATGGCGGCGGCCTCGATCACGCGCCGGTCGCGGGCCGGAAGCGCGTCGATGCGTGCGGCGAGGAGCGCCTGGATCGTCGGCGGCGTGCGCATGCCGGGGTCGTCGGCGCGCATGGCGACCAGCTGCTCCAGGAAGAGCGGGTTGCCCTCCGCCGCGTACATCACCTCCTCGCGCCGCACCTTCGCCCGCCGGCGCGCGGCCAGCCGCCCGAGCAGCCGGGCGGAGTCGGTGTCGGACAGCGGCTCGAGCCGGATGATGCTGCCGCGCCCGCCGGCGGCCACCCATCCCGGCCGCCGCTCGAGCAGGTCGCCGCGGGCAAGGCACGCGATCAGGATGGGCCCGGCGGCGTTGGCGGCGACGTGCTCGATCAGGTCGAGCATCGCCGGCTCGGCCCAGTGGATGTCGTCGAAGACCACGACCAGCGGCTGCCGGCGGGCCATGGCTTCGAAGAGCCGGCGCACGGCCCACTGCACGTCGGGCTCGGTGGCGCTCGACCGGCTGCGGCCGGCCGCGGCGGCGACCCGCGACGCGACCAGCTCGGGCTGCGAGTCGCCCGCCAGGAGGCCCTCGATCGCGGGGACGCCGGTCTCGCCGGCCAGGTCGTTCACGATCTCGATCAGCGGCCAGTAGGTGATGCCCTCGCCGTAGGGCAGGCAGCGGCCGACGACCACCGTCGCATCGGCCTCGATCCCGGCCGCGAACTCGCGCAGGAGGCGCGACTTGCCGATGCCGGCGGGTCCGACGGCGGTGACGAGGACGCAGCTGTCGCGCTCGGCCGCCCGCCGGAAACGGGTGGCGAGCATCCTGAGCTCGGCGCGCCGGCCCACGAGCGGCACCGCCGAGCCGCGGGTGAACCGGCCGCTCGTGTCGGCGAGCCGCTCGACCTGCCACACCCGAAGCGGCCGGCGCTTGCCCTTGACCGTGACCGGGCCGTGCGGGCGCAGGCGGACAGCCCCCTCGACGAGCCGGCGCGTCTGGGCGCCGACGACGATGCCGCCCGGCGGAGCCTCGGCCTGGAGCCGGGCGGCCGTGTTGACCGCGTCGCCCGAGACGAAGCCGTGGCCCGCGGCGCCGTCCGCACCGGCGACCTCGCCCGTGTTGATGCCCACCCGCAGCTCGAGCCCGACGCCGAGATCGCGCTCGAGCTCGCGGTTCAGGCCGGCCATCGCGTCGCGCATCTCGATGGCCGCGCGCACCGCCCGGAGCGCGTCGTCCTCGTGCAGGACGGGCATGCCGAAGACGGCCATCACCGCGTCGCCGATGTACTTCTCAACGGTGCCCCCGTGCCGCTCGAGCGCCCGCCGCATCGCGTCGAAGTAGCGCGTCTGGAGGTCGCGCAGGGCCTCCGGGTCGAGCCGCTCGCCCACGGCGGTGGAGCCGGCGAGATCGGCGAAGACGATCGTTACCGTCTTTCGAACCTGCGCCGCGGACGGGGGCCCACGACTCCCGGCACGGGCTTCCATCGGCCGATTCTACGGGAGCGGCGGCCGGTAGACTGCCTCGCGCATGGCGCGCGACTACCCCTCGGTGCTCGAGCTGGTCGGCGGCACCCCCATCGTCCGGCTCGATCGCGTGGCGCGCGGGCTGCCGGCCCAGGTGGTCGCCAAGCTGGAGTACATGAACCCGGGCGGCTCGGTCAAGGACCGCATCGGGCTCCCGATGATCGAGGCCGCCGAGCGCGAGGGCAGGCTGCGCCCGGGCGGGACGATCGTCGAGCCCACCTCCGGCAACACCGGCGTTGCGCTCGCCATGGCCGCCGCCATCCGCGGCTACCGGATGATCTTCGTCATGCCCGACAAGATGAGCCAGGAGAAGATCTCGCTCCTGCGCGCGTTCGGGGCCGAGGTGGTCGTCTGCCCGACGGCGGTCGAGCCGGAGTCGCCCGAGAGCTACTACTCGGTGTCCGACCGGCTGGCCGAGGAGATCCCCGGCGCGTTCAAGCCCGACCAGTACTCGAACCCTCACAACCCGCAGGCCCACTACGAGACGACCGGGCCGGAGATCTGGGAGCAGACCTGCGGCGAGCTCGACGCGCTCGTGATCGCCGTCGGCACTGGCGGCACGATCTCGGGCTGCGCGCGCTACCTGAAGGAGCAGAAGCCCGGCCTGCGCGTGGTCGGCGCCGACCCCGAGGGGTCGATCTACTCGTCGGCCACCGTCCATCCCTACCTGGTCGAGGGCATCGGCGAGGACTTCTGGCCGCAGACGTACGACCCCGGCCTGGTGGACGAATACGTGACGGTCTCCGACCGCGACTCGTTCCTCACCGCCAGGCGGATGGCGCGCGAGGAGGGTCTGCTGGTGGGCGGCTCGGCCGGCACCGCGATCCACGCCGCGCTCGTGGTGGCGCGCGGGATGGAGCCCGGACAGACCGTCGTCACCCTCGTGCCCGACGGCGGCCGCGCCTACCTCTCGAAGTTCCTGAACGACAACTACATGATCGAGTACGGGTTCCTCGAGCGGGAGGCGCCCGCGCCGACCGTCGACGAGGTGCTGCGCGCCAAGCACGGCGGCGAGATGCCCGAGCTCGTCACCATCGAGTCGCACCACAAGGTGGGCGAGGCGATCTCGCTCATGCAGCGCTACTCGATCTCGCAGCTTCCGGTCGTCCGCGTCCAGCCGGCCGAGTCGCTCTCGGACGTCGTCGGGTCGCTGCGCGAACGCGGCCTGCTCGACCGGGTGTTCAAGAACCCCGACGCGCTGAACGACGAGGTGTCCCAGGCGATGCAGCCGCCGCTCGCAGCGGTGGATGCGGCCGACACGCTCGACCGCGTGTTCTCCGACCTGTCCGGAGGAAGCCCCGCGGTCGTGGTCGCGCGCGGCGGCCGGCCGGCCGGGATGCTCACCCGGTCGGACCTGCTCGAGTACCTCGCACGGGCCCGGAACGGTTCTTGAGCCTCTCGCTCGCGGCGCTCCGCCGCCACGTGGTGGCGGCACAGGGATACGCCACGCGCTACCGCGTTGCCGGCCTCGACGACGTGGCCGCCGCGATCAGGCGGCTGTCGGCGGTGCAGCTCGACTCGATCTCGACCGTCGAGCGCGCCCACCGGCTGACGCTGCTCTCGCGGGTGGGGCGCTATCCGCCGGGCACGGTCACGTCGCTTCTACAGACGGGGCGCATCTTCGAGTACTGGGCGCACGAGGCATGCCTGCTTCCGATCGAGGACTGGCCGGCCGCGCGAAGCCGGATGCTCGCCCGCCCCGACCACCCGTGGTGGGGCGACGTCATCGACCGCGACCCCGCGCTCGCCGAGCGGGTGATGGGCGAGATCCGCGAGCGCGGCCCGCTCGGCTCGCGCCACTTCGAGGGCGGCCCCAATGTCGGCGGGATGTGGAATCTGAAGCCCGCCAAGCGAATGCTCGAGGCCCTGTGGTCGGCGGGCCGGCTCGTCATCGCCGCCCGCGACGGGTTCCAGCGCATGTACGACCTGACCGAGCGGGTGATCCCCGGCGAGGTCCTGGGCGCGCCGGTCCCGGGCCGGGACGAGGTCATGCGCCGGCTCGTCGTGCGGGCCGTCGCCGCCCGCGGCGCGCTCACCGAGGCGGGCGTCGTCGAGCACTGGCGGCTGAAAGGCGGGGTGGCCGCGGTGCGGCCGTACGCCGACGCGCTCGTCGCCGAGGGTGCGCTCCGGCGCGAGGAGGTCGACGACGGCGGGCCGCCGGTTCTGCTCGAGGCGAACGCCGATGTGGAGGCGGCGCGGCCGGCCGGCGCCGTCCTCCTCTCGCCCTTCGACAACCTGCTCTGGGACCGGCCGTTCGCCGAGCGCGTGCTCGGGTTCAGGCACCTGATCGAGGTGTACAAGCCCGCACCGGAGCGGCGCTACGGCTACTACGTGCTGCCGCTGGTCGTCGGCGACCGCGTCGCCGGCCGCGCCGACGTGAAGGCCGACCGCAGGGCCGGCGTCCTGCGGCTGCTCGCCTGGCATCCGGAGTCGCGGCGCCGCTCGGCGACCCGCGACGAGGCGCTCGAGCGGGCCCTCGCGCGCCTCGCCCGCCAGTTGGCGCTCGAGCCGGTCGCCAACTAACCGGGGCGGCGGTCGTCAGGACGGGGCGTGAGGGAGCCTTCGCGCGTCGTCTTCGAGAGCCGGCTCTTCCGGCTGGGCGAGTTCCACCTCCTGCCCGGCGACCCGCGCTGGCGAAGCGAGAACTGCATCGGGCCGGGCGCCCACGTCGTCTTCCCCGGGACGGCCGTTCGCATCGCCCACGCCGGCCACATGGCCCTGGTGGCCGATGCCAATCACGTCGTCTTCTACCGCGACGGCGAGGCCTACCGGCGCGAGCTGGTCGATCCCCGGGGCGACCATTGCGTCTTCGTCGTGCCGGCGCCGCGGCTCCTGGCGGAGGCGGTCGAGGTGGCGGGCGGCACGGGCGGCATCCCCTTCACGCACGGCCCCGTGGACGCGACGAGCTACCTGCGCCAGCGGGTGGTCGCGCATCACGCCGCGCACGCTCCGCATCCCGACCCGCTTCTGATCGAGGAGGAGCTGACCCGCGCGCTCGGGGCCGTGATCGCCGCGGCCTTCCGCGCGAAGGGCGCGCGACCGCGGGCGGCGGGCCGCCTCGACCCGGTCGACGCGGCCCGCGCAACGCTGGCAGCCCGCTACAGCGAGCGGCTCTCGCTCGACCAGGTTGCGCGCGACGTGCACGTCTCGCCGTTCCACCTCGCCCACCGCTTCCGCGCCCGGACCGGCACCGGCCTTCACGGCTACCGGACACACCTGCGCCTGCGCGAGGCGCTGCGGCGGATCGCCGAGCCCGGCGTCTCGCTGACCGATCTGGCGCTCGAGCTGGGGTTCGCGAGCCACAGCCACTTCACCGACACGTTCCGGCGCACGTTCGGCCGGCCGCCGTCGGCCGTGCGAGCCGCGGTCCGCGCACATGGATCGGCCGAAGCCCGCAGGATTCTGGAAGCCGCGCCCGTCACCGGCTCCTAGCCTCGATGCATGCGCCGCCGCCTCATCGTGGTTCTCGCCGTGCTGGCCGCGGCCGGCTGCGGAGGGGGCGGCGGCGGCGGCGCTGCGACGGGGGCGAGCGGCCCGGCGGCGGCGGGCCGGATCGTCGCCACGCTCGACGCCGGCCTCGGGCCGTGCGCGATGACCACGGCCGCCGGCTCGCTCTGGATCACGGTCTACAGCGCCGGCGTGCTGGCGCAGGTCGATCCGGCGACGAACGCCGTCACGAAGCACCGGATCGGCGTCCAGCCCTGCGGCCTCACCTACGCCGGCGGCTGGCTCTGGGTCGCGCGGCTCGGCACGACCGACATCGCCCGCGTGAGCCCGCGGACCGGCCGGATCACCAAGGTCGTCCCGCTGGGCGGCCAGGCGTGGGACGTCCAGCACACGGGCGGCGCGGTCTGGGTCTCGGACCGAACCGGAAACCGCGTGCTCCGCCTCGACGCCCGCACCGGCAGGATCACCGGTCGCGTCCCGCTCGAGTACTCGCTGAGCGGCCTCGGCGTCACGAGCGACGGCGTCTGGGTGGCAAACGACGCCACCGGCACGGCGACCCGGATCGACCCGGCCCGCGACAGCGTCACCGCCACGCTTCCGGTCGGCCACGCCAAGCCGGCCTGGTTCGCGGCCGCCGCCGACTCGCTCTGGGTCTCGAACGGCGACAACACCGTCTCGCGCATCGACCCGATCACCGCGAAGGTGACCGCCACCGTCCGCACCTGCAAGACGCCGCTCGACCTCGGCCTCGCGGACGGCGACGTGTGGGTGCCGTGCAACGGCGACGGCACCCTCGAGCGGATCGACCCGGCGACCGCCCGCGTGACGGGGAAGCTGCGGCTGAAGCCCGGGATCTTCGTCGCCCAGGAGGCCTTCGGCGACCTGTGGGTGCTGCGCTACTCGAGCACGCAGGTGTGGCGGATCAAGCCCGGTAGCTAGACTCGGCGGCGGTGGAGTTCGAGACCCGCGCGATCCACGCCGGCCAGGAGCCGGACCCGCACACCGGCGCGGTGACGACGCCGATCTACGCGACCTCGACCTACGCCCAGAAGGCCGTCGGCGAGTTCCGCTACGACTACTCGCGCACGGCCAACCCCACCCGGGAGGCGTTCGAGACCTGCCTCGCGTCGCTGGAGGGCGCCGGGCACGGGATCGCGTTCGGGTCGGGCATGGCGGCCACCACGACCGTGATGCACCTGCTCGACGCCGGGGCGCACGTCGTCGCGGTGAACGACGTCTACGGCGGCACCTACCGGCTGTTCTCGAAGGTCTACGAGCCCAAGGGCTACCGCTTCTCCTACGTCACGGCCGAGGAGTTGAACGCCGGGCTGGGATCGAAGCTCGACGGAGCGGCGATGCTGTGGCTCGAGACGCCGACCAACCCGCTCCTGAACGTCGTCGACCTGCGGGCGGCGTCGGAGGCCGCCCATGCGGCCGGCGCGATCGTGGCGGTCGACAACACGTTCGCCTCGCCCTATCTCCAGCGGCCGCTCGAGCATGGCGCCGACATCGTCGTCCACTCGACCACGAAGTATCTGGGCGGCCATTCCGACCTCGTCGGCGGCGTGGCCGCCACGTCGGGCGCGGAGCTGGCAGGGCGGCTGCGGTTCCTCCAGAACTCGCTGGGCGCGATCCCGGGGCCGTTCGACGCGTGGCTGGCCCTGCGCGGGCTGAAGACGCTGGCGGTCCGGATGCGCGCCCACTGCGCCAACGCCGAGCGGATCGTCGAGTTCCTCCAGGGCCACCCGGCGGTGGAGCGCGTGCTCTACCCCGGCCTCCCGGAGCACCCCGGCCACGAGATCGCCGCGCGCCAGATGGACGGCTTCGGCGGCATGGTCTCGTTCCTCGCGCGATCCGAGGAGGAGGCGCTCGCGCTGGTCGCCCGCACGCGGATCTGGACGCTGGCCGAGAGCCTGGGCGGTGTCGAGAGCCTGATCGAGCACCCCGGGCAGATGACCCACGCCTCGACGGCCGACTCTCCCTTCGCGGTGCCGTCCACGCTGGTGCGGCTCTCGGCCGGGATCGAGGCCGCCGACGACCTGATCGCCGACCTCGATCAGGCGCTCGCTGGCCCCTAGCGTGAAACATCGGGGCCAGGCCCCGATGTTTCAGCCCTACGCCGCGAGCTCGTCGCGCTCGTCCTCCTCGAGCCGCTCGACCTCGGCCACGACCGCGCGGCGGCTCGCGCCGAAGCGGGCCGCGCCGATCAGGAGCGCGCACACGACGAAGACGGCGGCGCCGAAGATGAGGAGCAGGGTGTCCGTCATATCGACCTGCCCTTCGCGGGCGGCGGCGAAACCCCTGCGCGTTAAAAGGATTCGCCGTCCCGGCTGACCTTTCGTCCCCCGTGCGAAAGAGCTTTCGAGTCGCCCCTACAGCTCCTCCGCCCGGCTTCGACCTACTCGGCTGCCCTGGACGGCGCAGTGGTGAAGCTACGGGAAGCCGCAACGGCTTGCAAGTCGGAATTTCTCGCTATTTGCGAATTTCAGCCGGATTCTTCGTTTGCTAATCTTTCGAGATCGAATGAGTTCCCGCGCCCAGGCACCTCCCCGGCCGCCCGCCCTCAGGGCCGTCCGCCGCGTCGACCGCCTCGCCCAGGCGGCCGCCGACCGCATCGCCCGCGAGCACGGCCTCACGATGCAGCAGTGGGAGCTCCTGGCGCGCCTGCGCCGCGCGGGCGGGGCCGGCGACGTGCGTGAGCTGTGCTGCGGCTTCGGGGTGGCGCCGCCCACGCTGACAGCCCTCCTCGATGCCGCCGAGGAGCGGGGTTGGATCCTGCGCTCGCCCCATCCCGACGACCGCCGCCGGCGCCGGGTCGAGCTGACCCCGGCGGGCGACGAGGCGCTCGCGGAGACGCCGCACCTGGGCCGCGAGGTGGGGCGGCGGATGACCGCCGGCTTCAGCGAGGACGAGCGGACGCTGCTGGCCGGCCTGCTCGAGCGGTGCGCGGCCAACCTGGAGGCGGCCCGGTGAACGACGGCTCCGGCCGCCGGATCGCGCGGCTCTTCAAGCCCTACCGGGCCCGCCTGAGCGGGCTGCTCGGCCTGATCGTGATCTCGGCCGGGCTGGGCGTGATCCCGGCCTTCCTCCTGCGCGACCTCCTGAACCACGTCCTCGCCAACCCGGGCAGCATCGACACCACGCGGCTCGACCTCCTGGTCGCAGGGATGGTTGCGATCCCGATCCTGACGGGCGTGATCGGCGTCGCCCAGACCTGGCAGTCGAACCTCGTCGGCCAGCGCGTCATGCACGACCTGCGGGCCGCCGTGTACGAGCACCTCCAGCGGCTCTCGCTGGCCTTCTTCACCCGCACGCGCACGGGCGAGGTGCAGTCGCGGATCGCAAACGACATCGGCGGCGTCCAGAGCGTCGTCACCACGACCGCCACCTCGATCGTCTCGAACGTCACCACGGTCGTCGCCACCGCCGCCGCGATGATCCTGCTCGACTGGCGGCTGGCGGCTGCCGCGTTCGCGCTCCTTCCCGTCTTCGTGCTCATGACGCGCCGGATCGGCCGCGTGCGCAAGGAGCTCACGACCACGAAGCAGGGCACCCTGGCCGACATCTCGGCGCTCGTCGAGGAGTCGCTCTCGGTCTCGGGCGTGCTTCTGGCAAAGACGATGGGCCAGACCGGCGACCTCACCCGCCGGTTCACCGAGGAGAGCACCCGCCTGGCCGATCTCGAGATGCGCTCGCGCATGGCCGGCCGCTGGATGATGGCGTCGATCCAGACCACGTTCGCCGTGATGCCGGCGCTGGTCTACGGCGTCGCGGGCCACCTGCTCGCGTCGGGCAACGCCTCGATCTCGATCGGCACGCTGGTCGCCTTCACCACGCTCCAGACCCGGCTCTTCTTCCCCGTCAACTCGCTGCTCGGCGTCCAGGTCGACGTGCAGACCTCGCTCGCGCTCTTCGACCGCGTCTTCGAGTACCTCGACCTGCCGGTCGACATCGAGGAGCGGGACGACCCGGTGACGCTCGACCGCTCGCGCGTGCGCGGCGAGGTCGAGTTCCGCGACGTCAGCTTCGGCTACGACCCCGACGCCGCGCCGACGCTCGACGGCATCTCGTTCGCCGCCGAGCCGGGCACGAAGGTGGCCGTGGTCGGTGAGACCGGGGCCGGGAAGACGACGCTCGGCTATCTGGTCGCCCGCCTCTACGACACCACCGCCGGGTCGGTCACCGTCGACGGCGTCGACGTGCGCGACCTCTCGTTCGCGTCCCTGCGCGAGACGGTGGGCGTCGTCTCGCAGGAGACCTACCTCTTCCACGGGTCGGTGCGCGAGAACCTGCGCTTCGCCCGCCCCGGCGCGACCGATGCGGAGATCGAGCAGGCCGCCCGTGCGGCCCGCATCCACGACCACCTGGCGTCGCTCCCCGAGGGCTATGACACGGTCGTCGGCGAGCGCGGCTACCGCTTCTCGGGCGGCGAGAAGCAGCGGCTCGCGATCGCGCGGGCGGTGCTGCGCGACCCGCCGGTGCTCCTGCTCGACGAGGCGACGAGCGCGCTCGACGTCGAGACCGAGCGGGCGGTGCAGGACGCGCTCGACCGCCTGAGTGAGGGCCGCACCACGATCGTGATCGCCCACCGCCTGAGCACGATCCGCGACGCCGACCTGATCCTCGTCCTCGACGGCGGCCGGATCGCCGAGCGGGGCACGCACGCCGAGCTCGTCGCCGCCGGCGGCCGCTACGCCGCCCTGGTCGAGCGCGACGCCGTCACGGTCTGATGTTCCGCTCGCGGCGCCGCGGCATCGTCTTCCCGCAGTCCGAGCACGCCCGGCTCTCGGCGCTCCTCGCAGCGGCGGCGGGCGCCGAGCCGCGGGTCGTGGCGGGCGTCCTCTGGCACGACCGCGGCTACCCGCCGCTCGACACCGACGGGATCGGCGAGATGCCGCCCGAGCGCTGGGACGCGCTCATGCGGGCCGGGTTCGAGCCGGACACCGCCGACCCGGTCGTCGACCACATGGCCCGGATGCACATCCACCGCCTGGCGCGAAACGCCCGGCCCGGGCTCGCCGCCGAGCTGGCCCCGGCGCTCCCGGCGAGCCTTGTCCGGAGCGGGATGACCGCCGAGGAGGCGGCCGCCGCCGATGCGGTCACCGAGCTCTACGACATGGTCGCCTTCGACTTCTGCCTCGAGGAGCCCGCCACCGGCTCGGTGGCCGGGGTCGCCTACGAGCTCGACGGCCGGGGCGGCATCACGCTCGATCCGTGGCCGCTCGTCCCGGCCGGGCTCGACGGCTTCGTCGCGGCGTTTCTGGCCGAGGGCTACCCCGAGCTGCCGGCGCCGGTCATCGTGCCGTTCTCGGCCCGGCCGCGGTGAGCCGGGCGCTCCACCGTTACGGGCCGCACCGGAGCCAGGCCGCCGACCTCTGGCTCCCCGCCGGAGCCGGGCCGCACCCCGTGGCGGTGCTCGTCCACGGGGGCTGCTGGCGCCCGCGCTACGACCGCAGCCTCATGGACGCGCTCGCGGCCGACCTGGCCACGCGAGGCTGGGCGGCCTGGAACGTCGAGTACCGCCGGGTCGGCGCCCGGGCCGGAGGCGGCTGGCCGCAGACGGGCGCAGACATCGCGGCGGCGATCGACCACCTGGCCGGGCTCGACGCACCGCTCGACCTGGCCCGAGTCGCCGCGGTCGGCCACTCCGCGGGCGGCCACCTGGCGCTGTGGGCGGCCGGGCGGGACGATGCGCGCGTGCCGCTCGCGGCCGTCGTCGGGCAGGCGGCGATCTCGGATCTCGAGGCGGCCGCGGCGCGGGGCGTGTGCGGGGGGATGGTGGAGCGGCTGCTCGGCGGCTCACCCGCTCAGGTGCCCGACCGCTACCTGGCCGCGTCCCCGGCCCGCCGCCTCCCGCTTCGCATCCCGGCGCTCCTCGTCCACGGCGACCGCGACGACACCGTCCCGGCGGAGATGAGCCGCGCCTTCGCCGCCGCCTCCGGATGCGACCTGGCCGAGCTCGCTGGCGACGGCCACTACGAGCACATCGAGCCGGGCACGCGCGCATGGGCTACGGTGATCGAGTGGCTCGAACGGCACTGACGTCGCGCGCCGGCGCGGCGGCCCTCGACGCGGCCGACCCGCTCGCCGGGTTCCGCGACCGCTTCGCGCTCGGCGTCGGCCGCCGGATCTACGTCGACGGCAACTCGCTCGGGCCGCTGGCCCACGACGCCCGCGCCGCGCTCGACGCCCGGATCGACGAGTGGCGCGACCGGCTCGTCACGGGCTGGCAGGAGTGGGTCGAGGCGCCGGCGGCCGTCGGCGACCGGCTGGCGGCGGCCGCGCTCGGCGCCGGCCCCGGGCAGGTCGTCGTCTCGGACTCGACGACCGTCAACCTCTACAAGCTCGCGGGCGCCGCGATCGACGCCCGGCCCGGCGCGATCGTGGCCGACGCCTCCGACTTCCCCACCGACCGCTACGTGCTCCAGGGCCTCGCGGCCCGGGCCGGGCGGGAGCTGCGCATGCTCGACGCCGACCCGGTCGCCGGGCCGCAGCCGGCGGAGGTGGAGGCGGCGTGCGCCGGCGGGGCCGCGCTGGTCGTGCTCTCGGCGGTCAACTACCGCTCAGGCGCCTATGCCCGGATGGCCGAGATCACCGCCGCCGGCCACGCGGCCGGCGCCCTCGTCCTGTGGGACCTGTGCCACGCCGCGGGCGCCGTGGAGGCCGACCTCGACGCGATCGGCGCCGACCTGGCCGTCGGCTGCACGTACAAGTACCTGAACGCCGGGCCGGGCTCGCCCGCCTTCCTCTACGTCCGCTCGGAGCTTCAGGACTCGCTGCGCTCGCCGATCTGGGGCTGGTTCTCGCAGGAGGACCAGTTCGCAATGGGGCCGGCGTACGAGCCCGTCGCGGGCATCGGGCGCTTCCTGGCCGGCACGCCGCCGATCCTGGCGCTGGCGGCCGTCGACGCGGGGGCGGCGATGCTCGCCGAGGCCGGCCTGGGGCGGGTGCGGGCCAAGGCGGCCGCGCTCACGAGCCTCGCGGTCGACCTGCACGACGAGCGCCTCGCGCGGCTCGGGTTCAGCCTGGGGACGCCGCGCGAGCCGGAGCGCCGCGGCGCCCACGTGTCGCTGCGCCATCCCGACGCCTGGCGCATCTGCCGCGCGCTGATCGAGACCGCCGACGTCATCCCCGACTTCCGCGCTCCCGACTCGATCCGCTTCGGCCTCGCGCCCCTCTACACCCGCCACGTCGACGTGTGGGACGCGATCGACCGGCTGGCCGCGATCGTCGAGTCGGGCGAGCACGAGCGCATCGACGACGCGCGCCGCCGGGTTACCTGAGGCCGCGCCGGCAACCGGGGTCAGACCCCGCATCGGAGCCTGCGTCGAAGCTGTGACGGTTCCGATGCGTTACCTGGTAACCCCATCCGAAGGGCGCCGCGCGCGGCGCGCCGACAGCGATCATGGCTCCGGCGAAGACCGCGTTCTTCGCCGGAGCGCGGCGAACGCCACGCCGGCCTAAAGGAGGGGGCCCGCGGGGGAACCCTGGGTTCCCCCGCGATGCACTATGCCGCGCGCGGCAGCCGCCGGACGAGCGGCTCGATCTGCGCGGCCGCCACCGGCGGCGAGAAGAGGTAGCCCTGCCCGAACGGGCAGCCGTGCGCCACGAGGAACGCGCGCTGGGCCTCGGTCTCGATGCCCTCCGCCAGGGCCTGGAGGCCGAGCCCGCCGGCGAGGTTGACCATCGCCGAGACGAGGACGCAGGCGTTGCGGTCGGCCGGCACGCCGGCGACGAAGGAGCGGTCGATCTTGAGCGTCGTCACCGCCATGCGGTGAAGCCGGTCGAGGCTCGAGTGGCCGGTGCCGAAGTCGTCGATCGCCAGGCGCAGGCCGCGCTCGTGCAGCTCGGCGAGGATCGGCGCGTCGCGCAGTCCCTGGTGGGAAGCGACCGTCGACTCGGTGATCTCGATCATCATGCGGTCTGGCGAGAGCCCGAACGAGTCGATGGTGTCGAGCACGTGGCGCATGGCGGTCGGCTCCCAGAACGCCGCCGGCATGTTGACCGACACGTACAGGTCGAGCCCGGCGTCGCGCCAGGCCCGGCCCTGGCGGCAGGCCTCCTCGATCACCCACTCCGAGATCGGCCCGATCAGGCCGGTGCGCTCCGCGAGGCCGATGAACTCGCCCGGCATGATGAGGCCGCGGTCGCCGTCCATCCAGCGGATCAGCGCCTCCACGCCGACGGCCGCGCCGGTCGAGAGCTCGACGAGCGGCTGGTAGTGAAGGACGAACTCGTCGCGCGCGGCGGCGCGGCGCAGCCGGCCGGCCATCGAGAGCCGCGCCATCGCGTCACGGCCGTCGCGGCTGTAGACCTGGTGGCCGTCGCGGCCCGACTCCTTGGCGCGGTACATGGCGGCGTCGGCGTGCTTCAGGAGGCTCTCGGCATCGACGGCGTCGACCGGGTAGAGGCTGATGCCGACGCTGCCCGAGCAGTACACCTCGGTGCCGCCGAGGTCGAACGGCGCCGCAAGCGCCTCACGCAGGTTCTCGGCCACAGCGCGGGCGACGTCGGCGATGTCCGACCCCGGCCCTCCGGCGGCGACGTCCAGGTCGGCCACGAGGATCAGGAACTCGTCGCCGCTCTGGCGGGCGACGATGTCGCTCGACCTGACCGCGCCGCGCAGCCTGCGCGCCACCTCGATCAGGAGCTCGTCGCCGGCGCCGTGCCCCAGCGAGTCGTTCACGAGCTTGAAGTCGTCCAGGTCGATGTACAGCACGGCGACGCCGTGGCCGGTGGGAAGGACGCGCGCGAGCGCCACCTCGAGGTGCTCCGAGAAGAGGTCGCGGTTGGGAAGGCCGGTCAGCGAGTCGTGGTAGGCAAGGTGTCCGAGCCGCTCCTCGGCCTCCTTGCGCTGGGTGATGTCGAGCAGGTAGCCCTGGCGGTAGACGGGCCGGCCGGCGGCGTCGCGCACGATCACGCACTCGTCGTGCACCCACACCATCGCGCCGTCCGGGCGGACGATCCGGTACTCGCTCGCAAACGGCGTGCCGTCCACCCGGGCGGCTTCGAACCCGTCGAGGACGCGGCGGCGGTCGTCCTCGTGGATGATCCTTGCGAACAGGTCGGGGTCGGCCTGCCACTCGGCGTGCGAGTAGCCCGTGATCACCGAGTTCTGGGGGCTGTTGTAGAGCGACGTCCCGGCCTCGTCGAGCGCGTCGATGTAGATGGCGAGCGGAAGCTGCTCGACGAGCGTGCGGTAGCGGTGCTCCGCCTCGCTGAGCGCCCGCTCGGAGGCGCGCATCGACTCCTCGGCCTGCTTGCGCTCGGTGATCTCGTACACCACGCCGTGGATCTCGTCGGGCCGGCCGCCGCCCGAGCGCACCGCCACGGCCTGGTCGTGGAACCAGCGCGTCCGCCCCGAGACGTCGATGACGCGGTACTCGCACGCGAACGGCTCGCCGGTCTCGATCGTGCTTCGGTACCCGGCGACGGCCGTCTCGCGGTCGTCGGGATGGATCCGCTGCGTCCACGCGTCGGGGTCGGCCAGCCACTCCGACGCCGGCACGCCGATCACGGTGTCGATCTGCGGGCTCACGTAGATCGGCTCGCCGGTGCCCGCCTGGTCGATGTACGTGACGACCGGGATCTGCTCGACCAGCGAGCGGAACCGGGTCTCGTCCGCCACCAGCCGCTCGTGGCGGCGGGCGATCTCGACCGCCGCGCCGACCGTCTCGCCCAGCGTCCGCCAGAACTGCATGCCGCCGGAGGCGAGCTGCGCGGCGGACGCGCCGTCGACCTCGATGACGCCGATTGCGCGCTCGGAGGCGGTGAGGGGAAGGATGAAGAGCGACGCCGTGCGAAGCGGCCGCCGCGAGCGGATCACCGCCAGTTCCGGCGTGTCGTCCGCGAGCGCCCGTTCGGAGGCGCCGCCGCCCAGCGGGACGAGCCGCCGGGAACCCTCTGCGAGGAGCCAGATCCGGGCCTCGCCGCCGGTCAGCGCGGCGGCGCGAGAGGCGAACCGGCGCGCGATCTCGTCGAGCTCAAGGGTCGACGAGAGGTCGCGGCCGAGCTCGAAAAGCGCGTGCTGACGGCTGGGGGAGGCCACCTCACCATCCCCATCGGCGCGACCCGCCCCGCCCTTGAGCGGACGGGTGTTACCGGACGCCGAGCCGGACCGGCGGCGCCTGCGACGTGGCCGCCGGCCAGGCGTCCCAGTCCTCGCCGCGGCACATCGGGCATGCCGGAAGGACGCGCCGGATCGTGACGCCGTAACCGCAATCCGCGCAGCGGAAGTCTCCGCGCGCCGACTGCCCCGCGCGCAACGTGCCGTTCTCAGCGGCGACTGCGATGCTCATCTCACGACCCCCCGTGAATCGACCTGCGTGCCCTCACCGCCAGCCTAGCGGGCCACCGGCGCGCCGCCCTGCCCCGGACGGGGGGTTCGGGCCTACGCCGTTGTGTAGTAGGGGTTCGTGCCGGACGCGTGGTCGGTGACGTCCACGACGGAGTGGACGTCGGGCACGAGCTCGAGGATCGCGGCCTCGATCCCCTGCGTGAGCGTGACCGAGACCATGCCGCAGCCGGCGCAGCCGCCGCCGAAGCGCAGGTAGGCGACCCCGTCCTCCACCCGCTCGAGCCGGGCGACGCCGCCGTGCGCCGCGATGGCCGGGTTGATCTGCTCGTCGAGCACCCGCCGCACGCGCTCGTCGGCCGTGCCGTCGAGACCCTCGGGCGGCGGGCCGAGGTCGGGGCTCGCCGGGGTCGGCGTGTGCAGCACGAGGCCGCCCATCAGCAGGTCGCCCTGGCGGTCGAGCGTCGCGCCGCGGAGCGCCTCGACGCTTCCCGCGGGGATGACGACCGCGATCCGGCCGTGATCCTGCACGTGCGCGTCGGGCGGAGCCTGGTCGAGCGGCTGGAGGTAGAGGTCATACGACGGCCGGAGCCCCGGTCCGACCACCTCGACCCACAGCGCGTGGCGCTCGGGCTCCTCCTCCCGCGAACGCACCATGACGGCCTTCTCGACGGCCGCATCCGTCACGGTCAGGATCTGCTCCATACCCGAAGGGTATCGATGGTCGTTAGAGTCCGCGCTCGTGCCACCGCTCGGAGCAGACGTCATCCGCCGCCAGGTCGTGATCGGCGCGTCGGCGGTCTCGCCCGACGGCGAGCGGGTCGTCTACACCCGCCGCACCGTCGCCGGCGACCGCTATCAGGTGAACCTGTGGCTCGTCCCCTACCGCGGCGGCCGGCCGCGGCGGCTCACGCACGGGCGCTGGAGCGACTCGGCCCCCGCCTGGTCGCCCGACGGGCGCACGATCGCGTTCCTGTCCGACCGGGCCGGCGCGGGCAAGGATGACGATGCCGACGCCGAGCTCTTCCTGATCGACCCCGACGGCGGGGAGGCGGAGCGCGTGTGCAAGGCGCCCCACGGCGCGGTCGGCGCGCCGCACTGGTCGCCCGACGGCCGCACGATCGCGTTCGTGTCGCCGGGCGAGGAGGTGCGATTCTGGACGGGCGACCCGAAGAAGCACGTCGCGCGCGTCATCCGCACCACCGACTGGCAGGACGACTCCGGCACACGCGACCGGCGCGAGCACCTGTTCCTCGTCGCGGCCCGGGCCGGTGCGCGGCCGCGCCAGCTGACGACCGGCGACTTCGACGTCTCGCATCCCTCCTGGCATCCGTCCGGGAAGCGGATCGCCTTCACGTCGATCCTCGAGCCCGACGCCGACCTGCACCCGAAGACGCGCATCTACGAGGTGGCCGTCCGCGGCGGCAGGCCGAAGGAGCTCGTGGCGCTGCCCGGGCTCGCCGAGCAGCCGGCCTGGTCGCCCGACGGCCGCCGGCTCGGCTTCGTCGGCACCGACATCCCCGGCGCGCCCGACCACGCCGAGCCGACGCTGTGGGTGCGCGAGGGATCGGCCCTCCGCAGCCTGACCGCCCACCTCGACATCCCCACCACGGTCGGCTGGGCCTCCGACCTGCACGACTGGATCGCGGCCTCGGACCCGCTCCCGGTCTGGGACGGCTCCGACCTCCTGGCGGTGATGAACCGGCGCGGCCGCGACGAGGTCTGGCGGGCCCCCGCGGCGGGCGAGCCGGCGCGGGCCTCCGACGGCGACACCACCATCTCGGCGCTCTCGGTGGGCGGCGGCCGGATCGTCGTCACGGCGACCGGCGACCAGAGCCCGCCCGAGGTGTGCGCGGTCGAGGACGGACGGCTGCGGCCGCTCACGAGCCACGGCGGCTCGTGGCTTCGCCGCAGCCCCGCGCCCGTCGTCCGCGAGGTGGACGCGGGCGGCGTCCCCGCGTTCCTCTTCGAGCCGCCGGGCGCGGGCGAGCGCACCGCGATGGTGCTCGCCCCCCACGGAGGGCCCTACGGATCCCACTCCCCCACGCCCGAGCTCGACACGTGGGTGCTCGTGTCGCGCGGCTACCGGGTCCTGGCGCCGAACATCCGCGGCTCGTGCGGCTACGGCCGGGCCTGGGTCGAGGCGATCCAGGGAGCCTGGGGCGGGCCCGACGCCGACGATCTCGTGACGGCCGTCAAGTGGGCCGTGCGCCGCCGGCTCGCCGACCCGGCCCGCATCGCCGTCATGGGGCTCTCCTACGGCGGCTGGGCGGCGAACTGGCTCGCCGGGGCCGAGCCGAAGCGGTTCTGCTGCGTCGTCTCCGAGAACGGCGTGGCGTCGATGTCGACCGCGCACGCCGTGTCGTGCTTCGGGGCGTCGTACGACCGCGACATCGGCTACGGGCCGCTGGCGACGCACAACGACGCGCTCTGGCAGGCGTCACCGCTTCGGATGGCCCACCGGATCGCGGCGCCGATGCTCATGCTCCAGGGCGAGGCCGACCGGATCTGCCCGATCGACGACAACTGGCAGCTCTTCGTGGCGCTCCGCGAGCGCGGTCACGACGTCGAGATGATCCTCTACCCGGAGGAGCATCACGTCATGATGGCGACGGCCCGGCCCGACCGCCGGATCGACCGCATGGAGCGCGTCATCGGCTTCCTCGAGCGCCACTGCCCGCCGGGATGACGCGGCAGAGCCTTCACTCCGACCTGTGGGACGGAGACGACGGGGCCGGAACGCGGCGACGGGTGTTCTGGCGCCCTGACGGCGCCCGGATGGGGGCGACGCTGTACGAGCTCGCCCCCGGCACGCCGGAGAGCCGCATGCACATGCATTTCGGAGCCGAGGAGATGTTCTTCGTCCTGGACGGCCGTCCGCTCCTCCGAAACCAGGACGGTGAGGAGGCGCTGGCCCCCGGCGACGTCGTCTTCTGCCCGGAGGGACGGGCCGGAATGCACACGTTCAGCAACCCGACCGGCGAGCCCGTCCAGCTCCTCGCGATCAGCGCGGGGAGCTTCCCCGACGTGGTCGCCTACCCCGAGCACGGCTACGCCTGGGTGGCGACTCGCGATCCCGAGCCCGACCAGCTCGCCAAGGGCGGCGATCCCGGGATCATCGCCCGGTTCGAGATCCCGATCGAGTAGATCGCCCGGCCGGGCTCAGCCCGCCCTGGCGGCGGGCACGAGCAGCGACGCGCCGATCGCGCCGCCCAGGTCGCCCAGCGCCGCGACGTGCACCGCCGGCGGGTTGTCGTCGACGAAGAGGTGGGGCAGCATCGCCTTCTCGATCCTGCGGGCGTAGTCGTCGCCCAGGCGCGTCCCGAGCCCGCCGCCGACGATCACCGCCTCGACGTCGAGCAGGTTGCAGGCCGACGCCACGCCCGCGCCCAGCGCCTCGATCGCGCGGTCGATGAGGTCCTTCGCCATGTCGTCGCCGCGATCGAGGGCCCGGGCCCAGACGCCGCTCGTGAGCGCCGTGCGGTCGCGGTCGCGCATGATGTCGAACAGCCTGGTCTTGTGGCCGTCCTTGTGCCTTCGGCGGGCCTCGCGTTCCATCGCCGCCCGGCCGGCATACGCCTCCATGCAGCCCTTGCGGCCGCAGGGGCACCTGGCGCCGCCGCGCTCGACCACCATGTGGCCGATCTCGCCGGCGGCGTGGCGGCCGGTCCAGGCCCTGCCGTTCAGGATGAGGCCGCCGCCGACGCCCGTGCCCCAGAAGACCCCGAGGATCGACCGGTACGGCTTGCCGGCACCGAGCCGGAACTCGGCCATGGAGCCCACGCGGACGTCGTGGCCGAGGAAGACGCGCGTTCCGAGCTCATCGGCGAGGCCGGCGCCCACCGGCACGGGCGCCTCCCAGGTCGGGAGCACGTTCTTGGCGTTCGCGACCGTGCCGGTGTCGGCGTCGACCGTGCCGGGCGAGCCGACCCCGACGCCCTCCAGGGCGGCCGGCTCGGTGCCCGCGGCCTCCGCGGCCGTGCGGATCGCCTCCGCCAGCGCCCACACGACCCCCTCCGGGCCGGCGTCCTTGGGTGTCGGCATGCGGTGCTCGCCGAGCACCTTCGAGCGGCGGTCGACGACGACCGCCTGAATCTTCGTCCCGCCCAGATCGATGCCTCCGCGCATGCTCCAGAACCTTCCTCGTCGATGTGACCGGGACGTTACTCTGCCGCGCGTGCCGATACTCGACTGCCGCGACCTCCGAAAGACGTTTTCCGGCGGAGTCGAGGCGGTGTGCGGCGTGTCGTTCGAGATCGCCGAGGGCGAGGTGTTCGGGCTGCTCGGGCCCAACGGCGCGGGCAAGACCACGACGATGCGGATGCTGGGGACGCTGCTCACGCCGACCTCGGGCACCGCCATCGTCGCCGGGCACGACGTCGTCCGCGAGCCGGCGGCGGTGCGGCGCGCGATCGGCTTCGCGCTCCAGGAGGCGGGGCTGGCCCGGTACTCGACCGGCCGCGAGCACCTGCACCTCATGGGCCGGCTGCACGGGCTCTCGCGCGCCGAGACCCGCGTCCGGGCCGGCGAGCTGCTCGAGCTCTTCGACCTGAGGGAGGCGGCCGACCGGCAGGTGCGCACCTACTCCGGCGGCATGCGCCGGCGGATCGACCTCGCCTGCGGACTCGTCCACCGCCCGCGGCTGCTCTTCCTCGACGAGCCGTCAACCGGCGTCGACCCCGCCTCCCGGGCGGCGCTCTGGTCGGAGCTCGTGAAGCTGCGCGACTCCGGCGTCGCGCTCTTTCTCACCACGCACTACCTCGAGGAGGCCGACCGGCTGTGCGACCGGCTGGCCATCGTCGACCGCGGCGTCATCGTGGCCGAGGGCACCCCCGACGAGCTGAAGGCCGAGATCGGGGCCGACGTCGTGACCGTCACGGTCGACGGCGCCGAGGTGCCCGCCGCGAGGGCGGCGCTGGAGTCGCTCGGCCGGCTCCGGGCGCCCGAGGCGGAGTGCGTCTCGATCGAGGCCGCCGACGGCGCCGGCGCGGTCGTCTCGATCGTCGAGCGGCTCGGCGCTGCCGGGATCCGGCCGCGCACCGTCATGGTCGCCCGGCCGACGCTCGACGACGTCTTCCTCCAGCACACCGGCGCCACCATCGAGGGGCGCGAGAGCGAGGGCGGCGGCGAGGCCGAGAGCGAGGCGGCGGCGTGACCGCCGGAGTCGTCGCGTCGGCCGTCCTCTGCCGCCGGGCGTTGCGCGAGATCCCGCGCGTGCCCGGCCGGATCGCCTTCCCGATGCTGATCCCGATCATGCAGATGATCCTCTTCGCGTCGGTCTTCCAGAACTTCGGCCAGTACCGCACCGGCGGGGCCGGGAGCTCCCTCGAGTTCCTCGCCGCCGGCCAGGTGGCGCTCTCGGTGATGGTCGGCGCCGGCGGCGCGGGATTCCAGATGGTGCAGGACATCGACTCCGGCTTCTTCGACAAGCTGCGCGTCGCCCCGATCCCGCGCCTCTCGATCGTCGCCGGCCTGCTGGCGACCGACGCCGTGCGGCTCTCGTGCCACGTCGTCGTCGTCACGCTGGTGGCTCTGGCGCTGGGCGCGAAGCTGGCGACGGGGATCGCGGGCCTCGTGGTGATGATGCTCCTGGGCGGGTTCTTCGGCGCGATGTGGTCGGGGATCTCGCTGAACGTGGCGCTGCGGACGAAGAACGCCGAGATCACCGGCGCCTCGAACGTCCTCATCTTCCCGCTCTACTTCGGTTCGACCGCGTTCGTGCCGCACGACCTGCTGCCGTCGTGGCTCCAGGCCGTGAACCAGGTGAACCCGATCAGCTACCTGGTCGACGCGATGCGCACGCTCATGCTCCAGGGGTGGCACTGGGAGACGATCGGCCAGGGCTTCCTCGCGGGGGCGGCCGTCGGCGCGCTGACGCTGCCGCTCGCCGTGCAGGCGTTCCGGCGCTCGGTGCAGACCTAGGGCTACGCCGCACGCGGGACGCTGCGGCCGTGCAGGGCCGCGATCTCGCCCGCGGGCACCGCCCGGCTGAAGTAGAAGCCCTGCCCCAGGAGGCAGCCGTGCTCGACCAGGAAGCGGCGCTGCGCCTCCGTCTCGACGCCCTCGGCCAGCGGTTCGAGGCCGAGGTTCCGCGCGAGCTGGACGATGGTGGCGACGAGGAGCGACACGCGCCGGTCGCCGGGGACGGCGGCGATGAACGAGCGGTCGATCTTGAGCGTGGTCACCCGCATCTGCGAGAGCCGCTCGAGGGACGAATGGCCGGTGCCGAAGTCGTCGATTGCGACGCGCAGGCCGCGCTCGTGCAGATCGGCCATGATCGGCTCCAGGGTTGCGGGCCGCGCGATGGCGGCCGACTCCGTGATCTCGACCATCAGCCGGTTCGCCGGGATGCCGGCCTTGCGGATCGCCGCGAGCAGGCGCCTGATCTCGGCCGGCCGCCACATCAGCGCCGGCATGTTGACCGACGCGTAGAGGTCGATCCCCTCGGCGCGCCAGGCCGCGACCTGGGCACAGGCGGCCTCGACGACCCACTCCGAGATCGGGCCGATCAGCCCGGCCCGCTCGGCGAGCGGCACGAAGTTGTCGGGCGCGACGAGCCCGCGCTCGCCGTCGTTCCAGCGGATCAGCGCCTCGACGCCGACCATCCGGCCGGCGTGCAGGGCGACCAGCGGCTGGTAGTGCAGCACGAACTCGCGCCGGTCGAGCGCGTGGCGCAGGCGGGCCACGGTCGCGAGCTGGTCGGCGGCGTCGCCGCTCGAGGCGATCGTGGGCCGGTGGGCGAGCCGGCCGGCCTCCTTCGCCCGGTACATCGCGATGTCGGCCTTGGAGAGGAGCTCCTCCGCGCTCTCGGTGTCGGCCGGGTAGAGCGCGGCGCCGATGCTGGCGTTGGCGTAGAGCTCGCCCGACGGCAGGAGCACAGGGCTCGCGCAGGGCGGAGCGGATCGTCTCGGCGACTCGCTCTGCCGCCTCGAAGGCCGCCGCGGCGTCGATGTCCGCGACGAGCACGAGAAACTCGTCCCCGCCGAGGCGGGCGACGACGTCGGTCTCGCGGACCGCCTCGCGCAGGCGGGTCGCGACGATGCGCAGGAGCTCGTCGCCGACGGAGTGGCCGTGGGAGTCGTTCACCAGCTTGAAGTCGTCGAGGTCGACGAAGAGCACGGCCACCGCCAGGTTGCCGCGCCGCGCGCGGGCGATCGCCTGCTCGAGGTGCTCCTGGAAGAGCAGCCGGTTCGGGAGGTCGGTCAGCGCGTCGTGGTAGGCCAGGTGGGCGAGCCGGGCCTGGGCCTCGGCCAGCTCGTCGACGGCGCGGCGGCGCTCGGTGATGTCGGCGGCGATGCCGTCGACCAGCCGGCGTCCGTCCTCGACGCGGGGCCGGGCCCGCTCCCACACCCAGCGGGTGACCCCGTCGGAGCCGACGAGCCGGTATTCGAGCTCCTCGGGCTCGCCGCGGTAGAGCGCGTCGCAGTAGGCGTCGTACGCTTCGCGGTCGTCGGGGTGGACGGCGGCCTCCCAGGCCTCCTCCTCGTCCATCCCCTCCGGGATCGGCCCGATCAGGCTCTCGACGCCCGCCCCGATGAACTCGTTGCAGCGGTACGTGCCGTCAGGGAGCCACTCCATCTCGTAGATGTGGACCGCGGCGGCGCCGGCGACGCGGCGCAGCACGTCGACGGTGTCGCTGCGAGGCTCGGGGGCCTGCTCGGCCATCATTGGGAGTCATCGGCCGATTCGGCCTCGTGCTAGAGGGCACGAAATCGCGCGCCTCCCAGGTCGACGCCGAAGACGTCGCGCAGGACGGCCATCCGCTCGTCCTCGTCTTCCAGCTCGCGCTCGGTGCGGCCGTGCTGCGTGGTGGTGATGAGGCGCATGCCGGAGAGGGTCTCGCGGCCTTCCTCGGTGGCCCGGGTGCACATCGGCGCCTGGAGGAAGTGCGAGCCGGGCTCGGTCTGCTGGACGCGGCACATGCCCGCGAACTCGGGCATGCGGCGCGGCGCGAGCTCGAAGGCGTACTGGGGCGCGCCGTCCTCGTGGAGCACCATGCGGCCGTCGGCGGCGCGGGCGAGCCGGTAGCGCCTGCCGTCGCGCTCCTGGTCATCCTCCTCGTCGAACCGCAGCGGCCGGGTGAAGCTCGCGCCGAAGCCGACGTCGGCGAGCCACGGCCGGTCGAGGTCGACGCGCAGGGTCAGGTGCGCGAAGTCGGGCGACGGCGGCTCGCTCAGGACGACCGCGGCCGAGTGGCGGGTGACGCTGAAGCCGAGTGCCTCGAGGAGGAGGGCGAAGAGCCCGTTCAGCTCGTAGCACCACCCGCCCCGCCGCCGGGCCACGATCTTGTCGAAGACGCGCTCGGGGTCGAGGACGTTCTCGACGCCGAGGTGGATGTCGAGGTTCTCGAACGGCACGGCCAGCATGTGCGCCCGGTGCAGCTCGGCAAGCACCCGCGCGCTCGGCTCCCGCGCCCCGGCGTACCCGATCCGTTCCAAATACGCATCAACGTCCATGGCAGGACGATAGGGGTCTGACCCCGGTTCGGCCGCATGCGCGAATTGGCGCTCGCCTGTGACGGTCCGGGGACATCTGTGACGCCTGGACGCCGTACGGTGAATCCATGCCTCGACCGCCTCGCCCGCTCATCGCCGGCGGCATCTACCACGTGTTCAACCGAGGAGCCGCCCGGCTGCCGATCTACCACGACACGCGGGATCGTGTCGGCTTCCTCGATCTCCTCGCCGACGTGGTCGATCGCGGTTCATGGAAGTGCATGACGTACTGCCTCATGGGGAACCACTTCCACCTGCTCGTCATCACGCCCAATGCCGACCTCGATCGAGGCATGCAGCGACTCCAGGGCATCTACGCGCAGCACTTCAACCGCCGCTACGAGCGCGAGGGGCACCTCTTCCATCGCCGCTACGGCGCGAACCTCCTCGACGACGACGATCTCATCCGACACGTCGCGCGGTACATCGTGCGAAACCCGGTCGCTGCCGGACTCTGCCGCCGCCCCGGCGACTGGCCGTGGTCGAGCCACCGCGCCACGCTCGGGCATGTCCGCCCGCCGTCGTTTCTGGCCGCCGAGAGGCTGCTTCACCTCTTCGGCGGCCAGTCCGATTACCGCGACTTCGTCGACCCCGCGATCAGGCGACGGCCTTCACGGGGCCCGGTTCGAGGGCCAGCTTCAGGACCTCGTCGATCGACATGACCGGGTGGAACGACATCGCCTCGCGGACGTCCTGTGGCACCTCGTCGAGGTCGCCGCGGTTTCGCTCCGGCAGGATGACGTCGGTCAGCCCCACCGCGTGGGCGGCCAGCACCTTCTGCTTCAGCCCGCCGATCGGGAGCACGCGGCCCTGGAGCGTCACCTCGCCGGTCATGCCGACGGTGTGCTTCACCGGCCGCCCCGTCAGGAGCGACGCGATCGCCGTCGTCATCGCGATGCCGGCGGACGGCCCGTCCTTCGGGATCGCCCCGGCCGGCACGTGGAGGTGGAACTCCCTGCCCTCGAACGCCGCCGGGTCGATGCCCAGCTCGTTCGCGTGCGAGCGCACGTACGAGAGCGCGATCCGGGCCGACTCCTTCATGACGTCGCCCAGCTGCCCGGTCAGGAGCAGCTCCTGCGATCCGGGCATCGAGGTCGCCTCGATGAAGAGGACGTCGCCGCCCGTTCCCGTGACGGCCAGCCCGGTCGAGACGCCCGGGACGGCGGTGCGGACAGCCGACTCCTGGAAGAACCTCTGCCTGCCGAGCGCCGCCCGTGCGCGGTCGAGGTCGACCGCCACCGGCGCCGTCGCCTTCCCGGACGCGATCTCGGTCGCCGTCTTTCGCAGCACGGTGCCGAGCTCGCGCTCGAGCTGGCGGACGCCCGCCTCGCGCGTGTACTCGGTGATGACCATCCGGATCACGTCGTCGGACACCTCGACCTCGTCGGGCCGTAGGCCGTTTCGCTCCACCTGCCGCGGCCACAGGTAGCCGCGCGCGATCGCAACCTTCTCCTCGGTCGTGTAGCCGTCGAAGCGGATGACCTCCATCCGGTCGAGCAGCGGGCCGGGGATCGTCTCGGCGACGTTCGCCGTGGCGATGAAGAGGACGTGCGACAGGTCGAGCTCGACGTCCAGGTAATGGTCGCGGAACGAGTGGTTCTGGGCCGGGTCGAGCACCTCGAGCAGGGCCGACGACGGATCGCCGCGCCAGTCGGCGCCGACCTTGTCGACCTCGTCGAGCATGATCACCGGGTTCATCGTGCCCGCGTCGCGCAGCGCGCGCACGAGCCGCCCCGGCAGGGCGCCGATGTAGGTGCGCCGGTGGCCGCGGATCTCGGCCTCGTCGCGGACGCCGCCGAGGGACATCCGGACGAACTCGCGCCCGGTCGCCCGCGCGATCGACTCGCCGATCGAGGTCTTGCCGGTGCCCGGCGGGCCGATCAGCGTGAGGATCACGCCGGAGCGGCGATCGTCGGGGACGCCCCGCTCGGCGCGCAGCTTGCGCACCGCCAGGTACTCCGTGATGCGCTCCTTCACGTCGTCGAGCCCGGCGTGGTCGGCGTCGAGCACCTCGCGCGCGTGCACCGGGTCGAGCCGCTCCTCCGAGCGCTTCGACCACGGCACCGCGATCAGCCAGTCGAGGTAGGTGCGGATCATGGAGGACTCGCCGGACTGCTCGCCCATCCGCTCGAGCCGGCTGAGCTCGCGCTCGGCCTGCTCGCGGACGGCCTCGGGCATCTCGGCCTCGTCGATCTTGGTGCGGTACTCCTCGGCGACGGACGCGTCGTCCTCGCCGAGCTCCTTGCGGATGGAGTCCATCTGCCGCCGCAGCAGGTACTCCCGCTGCTGCTTCTGGGCGCCGGACTCGACATCCTCGCGAATGCGCTTTCGAATCTGGAGCTCCGCCAGCCGGCCGCGCTGGAGCTCGAGCGCCAGCGTCAGGCGCTCGACGACGTCGACGGTCTGGAGCAGCTCGACCTTCTGCTCGTAGCTCAGGTCGGGCGCGTAGCCGGACGTGTCGGCGAGGGCGCCGGGCTCGGCGATCGAGCGGACGAACGCCGACACGCGCCCGTCGTCGCCGCGCAGCTCGAGGATCTCCTCGACGACGGCGCGGTACTCGCTCTCGATGTCGCGGGTCTTCGACGGCGGCGGGATCTCGTCGGGCCGCTCCTCGACGTCGACCCACAGGCGGCCCTGCGGATCCGACTGGGCGGCGCCGGCGATGCCGCGATGCAGCGCCGACAGCTGGACGGCGTGGATGCGGCCGGGCAGGCGCATCCGCTCGCCCACCTCGGCGACGACGCCGACGGTGGCGTAGTCGCTCTCGTGGCGCGGCACCAGGAGCACCTGCGGCTCGTCGCCCGGATCGACCGGCAGGGTGACCTCCATGCCGGGAAAGACGACGGTGTCTTCAAGAGGAATCAGGAGAAGTCGTGGCATGACCGCAGCATAGCCCAATAGTTGAGGTTGTGAAACATCGTGAACCTCGATTATGATTGCAGCATGGACGACACCTGGGAGCTCCTGATGGACCTGGTGATGGCCGAGCGCGCCCGGATCCCCCAGATCGCCGCCGAGTTCCGGCTCTCGCCGCCCCAGGTGCACGCCCTGCGCGTGCTCTCGCCCGAGCAGCCGCTCCCCATGGGCCGGCTGGCCTGCGCGCTCGGGTGCGACGCCTCGAACGTCACCGGCATCGTCGACCGCCTCGAGCAGCGCGGGCTGATCGAGCGGCAGCCGTCCGCGCGCGACCGGCGCGTGAAGGTGCTCGTCGTCACCGCCGAGGGCGCACAGGTGCGCCGCCGGCTCATGCTCAGGCTCGGCGAGCCGCCCCAGTCCGTCGCCGCCCTGTCGCCGGCCGACCAGAAGCGCCTGGCCGGCATCCTGCGCCGGGCCCTCACGAGAGCAGCCGCCGCACCAGCCCGGTGATCTGGTCGGCGGGCAGGTGCTCGGCGGCGAACCGGAGCGGCACCGCCTCGAAGCCGTTCAGCCGGCCGGCCCGCTCCGCGTCGTCGATCGCGCGTACGAGTCCGGCGCGGGCAGCCTCCCCCAACCGCTCGTCGGTCAGGTGGTGCGTGCGCCGGAACGTCTCCAGGCTGGCGTCGCTCGCGAACGCGAGCACCAGATCTTCGCGCGAGACGTGCAGCTTGCACGCGGCACCGGCGAGCGCCGACAGCGCGACCCGGTTCTCGATGTCGTTGAGACCGTGCGTGTCGCGCCAGTGCTGGAGGTGGCACGGGTTGGAGACCGACGCGGGCGCGTAGTCGAGCCCGCCGGCCCCAAGCTGCACACCGAGGACGACGGCGACGGCCGCGACGGCGGCCGCGGGCAGGCGCAACCCCCTCACAGGAGGCCGCCCCGCTTCCGTGCCAGGAACAGCGGGATCAACGCCGCGGCTGCCAGTCCGGCGGCCACGAGGAAGGAGCGCGAGAAGGCATGCGTCCCCGCCCGGCGGGCCTGATCCGTGAGCGCCGCCTGGATCCGCGCGTACTCGGCCCGCTCGCTCGGGCTGGGGTGCTGGGCCTCGAACACCGGGCGCAGATCGGGGAGGCGGTTTCCGCTTCGCGCCAGGGCGTCGGCCACCGACCGGCCGAGGTCGAGCTTCGTCTGGATCGGCAGGTTGGAGTCGATCACGATCGCGGCGCCGGCCCGCTCCGCCGCCACCTCCTGCGAGTCCAGGTCGGCGGTGAAGAGCGGCGTCAGGACGAGCAGCCCGAGCACCACGCCGCCGTGCCGGAAGGCGACGGTCCAGCCGCCGTGAAGGCCGTCCGCGTTATGCCCGCCGAGCGCGGCGACGGTCAGGGGCCCGAGCGTCAGCGCGAGCCCGCACCCGACCAGCACCTGTGGCGCGACGGTCCACACAACCTCGGAGTCCGGCAGGATCGCGAGGCCCGCAAGCCCTCCGCAGACCAGGATGGCTCCGGCGGCTGCCATCCCCCGCAGCCGCGGGTGCGGCACGATCGACGCGGCGATGGCCGCGACCGGCATCACCGACACGGCCGCCGCGGCGGCGATGGGATCCATGCGCCAGCCGTTCACGAGCATGAGCACGAGCAGGAAGAGCGCGGCGGTGAGCGCCGCCGAGACGAGCGCCAGAGCCAGGTTCGGCGCCAGGCGCAGGGGTGCGGACGAGGGTCGCGGCACGACCGGCACCCGCCACGACGCGAGGACAGGCACCAGCACGGCGGCCGCGATCGGCACCTGCACGGCGAAGACTGCGCGCCACGACAGGCTCTGCGTCAGCACGCCGCCGATCGCCGGCCCGACGGCCGATCCGACTGCGGCCGCCCCGATCCACACCCTCACGCCGCGCTCCTGCGAGCGCGCCAGCGCGGGCAGGAGCTCGAGCGCCGCGCAGACGACCGCCGCACCGCTCACCGCCTGGACACAGCGGGCCGCGATGACCGTTCCGAGGTCGCCCGCGAGGCCCGCGGCGGCGGACGCGGCGGCGAAGACGACCAGTCCCGCCGCCTCGACCCGCACCGCCCCGAACCGGCGGGCGGCGACCGCCGCGGGCACCGCGGCGAGCGCCACGGCGAGGTTGAAGGCCGTGATGACCCACGAGATACCCGTCACCGTCGCGTCGAGCGCCGTCAGCATGTCGGGCAGCGCGAGCACGACGACCGAAGCGTCGGCCAGCACCATTGCGACGGCGACGGCCAGCCCGGCCTCGATCCAGACAGAACGGTGGCGATCGATCACGTCCATGCAGAGCGCCTCACTCGCCGTGGGCGGAGGCCGGCTCGGCTGCCTGGAGCCGGTTCCCGGGCCATCCGGCCGCCTCGCCGAACAGCGCCACGAGCGCCGGGACAAGCAGCGGGCGAACGACGAACGTCTCGATCAGGATGCCTGTGGCCATGGCGAACGCGAACTCCCAGAACGCGCGTACCTGGATGATGGCAAGAATCGCAAAGCCGAGCGCCAGCGTGATCCCGGCCGTCCGGATGGCGCCGGCCGCTCGCGGCGCGACGGCCGCGAGCGCCTCGCGCACCGGCCGGCCGCGGGCCTCCTGCCACACGCGGCCGGTGATGAAGACGTTGTAGTCGGACCCGAGCGCGATCAGGAGCACCGGGGCCGCGAACGGCACGTAGTACGTGATCTCGCGGTGGCCGAGCCAGGTCTGGAACACCCACACCGTGATCCCCATGGCGGCCGCAACGCTGAGGACGCTCGACAGCACCAGCAGGACCGGCGCCACCAGCGCCCGCAGGAAGACGGCCAGCAGCAGGACGTTCACGATGAGCACGACCACCGCCACCCGGACGAGGTCGGTGCGCATCGCCGAGATCGTCTCGTCGGCCAGCGCCGTGTCGCCCGCGACCGAGACGCGCGCGCCGTCGATCCCCGCCGACCGCGCCAGCCCGGGCAGCCGGCCGCGCAGGCGGCGCAGATGGTCGATTGCGGCGGCGCCGTGCGGGTCGGAGTCGAAGGCCACCTCGTAGCGGGCGGCGTCGTCCTGGCGGAACGCGGGCACGGCGGAGGTCCCGAGTTGCTCTGCCGGGCCGGCGACGGCGGCGACGCCCGGCTGGCGGCGGATCGCTGCCTGGAGCCGCACCAGGCCCGCGGCGTCTGAATCGCCGGCGCCCTCGACCAGGATCTCGGTCGGCGCGAGCATGCCCGGAGCGAACGCCCGGCCGACGGCGTCGGCCGCCCGCCGCTCCTGGGCGCCGGCGGGGAGCCCGCGCACCGACGTGAAGCCGAGCCGCATGTGCTGCACCTGCCAGGCGGCGACGGCGAGGCCGGCCAGACAGGCCGCGACCACGAGGAGGCCCGGCAGCCGGCGCGCCTGGAGCTGCGCGAGCCGCGTCCGCAGGCGGCCCACGTCCGGCTCGCCGCCGGGTGTGAGGCTCGGCCAGAACAGGGCCCGCCCGAACGCCGCCATCGCGGCCGGGACGAGCGTGATCGAGGCGCCCAGCGCCACGAGCACCGCGACGGCGAGGCCGGGGCCGACGGCGCGGAAGAAGCTGAGCTGCGCCACCTGGAGCGCCGCCAGGCTCGCCGCGAGGAGCGCGCCGCCCGCGAGCACGATCGGGGTGATCTCGGCCGCCGTCCGCCGGGCCGCGTCGAGGCGGGGCACGCCCGCGGTCACGTGGGCCCGCATGGTGGACGCGTAGAAGATGCTGTAGTCGGTGACGATCCCGAGCACGAGCGCGACCATGAGCGGCTTCAGGAGGTCGGGCACGGTGAGCCCGGTGGCGTCGGCCAGGCGGTCGGTCGCGCGCAGCGCCATCAGGTACGCGGCGGCGACCGTGCCGAGCGTGAGAAGCGGCGCGCCGAGCGACCGGAACATGAGCCCGACGACGAGCGCCACGACGAGGACGGTGGCGGCCTCGACCCAGGGCAGCGCGTCCTCCACGATGGTGCCCTCGTGCAGCTGCGCCGGAATGATGCCGGTGCGCCCGACCACCGGCGCGCCGGCCCGGCGGGCGTCCTGCATGTAGCGCCCGACGGCCTGCATGCGGCTCTCGAGCGACATTGCCGGCGGGAACGCGAAGTAGCTGATGACGGCGGTCGAGGACTCCCGCGAGCCCGGCACGGCGCCGGCGGTATTCGTCACCGGCACCACCAGGAACGGCGGGTCGCCGCCGCCGGAGGGACGGTCGACCGCGAGCGCCTGACCGACGGCGCGCCGCTGCTCCTGGACCGAGATCCCGTGCGGATCGCGCTCCACGACCGAGATCTCGGCCGAGAAGGGGACGTCGAACGCGCTCGCCGAGCGGCGCGCCGCGGCCAGCGCAGGCGCGTGCCTGGGCACGAGCGAGACGAGATCGCCCGGGCCCGAGGCCGGCTCGGGCACGTTCACGACCACGTAGGCAGTCCCGGCGATCCAGGCGAGCAGGATCGGCCAGCGCAGCGCGACGACCAGCCCGGCATACGCCGCGGCCGCACGGCTCGTGGTGCGCGCTCCCTCCTCGCTCACGCCCGGTGCATGCCCCGGATCGCCGCCGTGCAACCGGCGCGACCGGGTCAGGCGGCGGGTTCGGGCCAGATCGCTGCGACCATCCGCTCCGGCCAGCTCTTCGCGATCGGCCGCCCGGCGAGCGTCCGGTAGAGGTACGAGCCGATCAGCATCTCGATCATCGTGTCCGGGTCGGCGTCCGCCGGGATCGCCCCCCGGTCGCGCGCCAGCTTCAGCACGGCGACCATCTGGCGGCGCGTCGGGTGGATGACGCGCTCGCGGAACGACTCCAGCATCTCGGGATGCTCGTGCCGCTGGAGGTAGAGCGACGCGGCGATCCCGAGGCCGTCGTTCGGCCCGACGCACTCGTGGAACCCGCGCAGCAGCTCGACCAGGGCCGTGCGCGGGTCGGGGCACTCGCCGGGGCCGCGGGCCTCGGTCATGGCGCAGACGGCGGCCGTCACCATGTCGGCCTTCGTCGGATACCGCCGGTAGACCGTGGCGCGGGTCACGCCCGCCTCCGCCGCCACCGCCTCGATGGACGTCCCGTCGTAGCCCTCGCGGCTCAGGAGCCGCAGCGTGGCGGCCACGATCTCGCGATCGGCGGCGACGTTCCGGGGCCGGCCGGGCGGCCGGGGAAGCGGTGACGGTTCGGTGATTGCCATGCGGTCGGGATTATGATACACCACTGATCTGTATCGAAACCAGCCACTGGAGATTTCATCCTCATGCCACACACCCAAGACCGCAAGGGGCTCGCGCTTCTCCTCCTCTGCGCGGTCCAGTTCATGGTGGTGCTCGACATCGCCATCGTCAACGTGGCGCTTCCCACGATCAAGACGGCCCTCGACTTCGACGAGACCAGCCTGTCGTGGGTCATCAACGCGTACACGCTGACCTTCGGCGGCCTGCTCATGCTGGGCGGCCGCACCGCCGACCTGCTCGGACGGCGGCGCATGTTCATGGCCGGCCTCGCGCTCTTCTCGGCCGCGTCGCTCGTCTGCGGGCTGGCCACGTCCGAGGCGACGCTGATCGCCGCGCGGGCGATCCAGGGAGTCGGCGCGGCGATCATCTCGCCGGCCGCGCTCTCGATCCTGACGACCACCTTCGACGAGGGCGCCGAGCGCAACAAGGCCCTCGGCATCTGGGGCGCCGTCGCCGGCACGGGAGGCGCCGCGGGCGTCCTCCTCGGCGGGATCCTGACCGACCAGCTGAACTGGTCGTGGATCTTCTACATCAACGTGCCCGTCGGCATCGCCGCGATCGCCCTGGCCCCGCGCATCCTGCGCGAGAGCCGGGTGGAGCAGGGCCGGCGCGCCTTCGACCTGCTCGGCGCGACCCTCGTGACGGGCGGCCTGTCGCTGCTGGTGTACGCCCTGGTGCAGACCGTCGACCACTCGTGGACGGCGCCCCGCACCATCGGCATGTTCGCCGGAGCCGCCGTGCTCCTGGCCGGGTTCGTCGCCACCGAGCGGCGGGCAGCCGCACCGCTCATGCCGCTTCGCCTCTTCCGCAACCGCTCGCTCGCGGGCGGCAACGTGGTGGGGCTCATGCTCGGCGCATCGATCTTCTCGATGTTCTTCCTGCTCACGCTCTACATGCAGCAGGTGCTGGGCTACTCGGCGCTCAAGACCGGTGTGGGCTACCTGCTGGTCTCCGGCGTGATCATCCTGTCCGCCGGAGCATCCCAGGCGCTCGTCACCAAGATCGGCGTGCGCACGGTGCTCGCGACCGGCATGGGCCTCACGGCCGTCGGGCTGGTGTACTTCAGCCAGGTGTCGGTCGGCGGCTCGTACCTGGTCGACCTCGCACCGGGCTTCATCCTGACCGGCGTCGGGCTCGGATTCTCGTTCGTCCCCGTCACCATCGCCGCGCTCGTCGGCGTCGAGTCGGCCGAGGCCGGAGTCGCCTCGGGCATCATCAACACGTCGCAGCAGGTGGGCGGCGCGCTGGGGACGGCGGTCCTCTCGACCGTCGCCTTCACGCGGGCGGCCGACTACGCGACGAGCCACGCCGCGACGCCGAAGCTGCCGCTCCTCGCGGCGGTGGACGGCTACTCGGCGGCATTCCTGGTCGGGGCGATCATCGCCACGATCGGCCTGGTTGCCACGGTCACGATGGTTCCCGGCGGGCGCGCGGACGAGCTCGTCGCCGACGAGGCAGCGGAGCCGGCCGCGGCGTGATCGCGGCGTTCGGGTTCCACCTGCCCGTCCGCATCCAGTTCGGGGAGGGCGCATTGAGCGCCCTCCCCGACGTGCTTTCCGAGCTCGGCGCCCGCCGGCCCGTGGCGGTCGCCGACGAGGCTGTCGCGGGCATGGCGGGCGGGATCGAGACGCTGGTGAAACCCGCCGGCGAGCCGACGGTGGCCATGGTCGCCGAGATCGCCGAGCGGCTGGCCGCGCTCGAGCCGGACGCGGTGGTGGCGATCGGCGGCGGCTCGGCGCTCGACGTCGGGAAGGGCGCTCGGGCCGCGTTTTCGCAGGGCGTCGCGGCGGCGGAGCTCTACGCCGGGCGGGTGGCGGTCGCCGAGCCCCGGATCCCGCTCGTGGCGGTGCCGACGACCTCGGGCACCGGCTCTGAGGTGTCGGGCGGGTCGGTGGTGACCGACCCGGAGACCGGCCGCAAGCTCGGGATCGCCTCGCCGCTCATGCGCGCCCAGCACGCGCTGGTCGACCCGCTCGCGACGCTCGGCCTCCCGCGTGACGCGACCATGCAGACCGGGGCCGACGCGCTCGCCCAGGCCATCGGCGGCGTGACCGTGCGAAACGGCAACCCCGGCTCGGTGGCGCTCGGGCTCGAGGCCTGCCGCCACGTCGCAGCCGGCTTCGCCCGGTCGGTCGCCGACGGCTCCGACCGCGAGGCCCGCGCGCTCATGGCGCAGGGCAGCCTGATCGCCGGGCTCTCGATGAACCTGTCCGACTGCGGCGCCGACCATGCGCTCGGGCACGCGATCGGCGCCGGCCTCCACCTGCCGCACGGCCTGGCGGTGGGCCTCGTGCTGGCCGAGACGCTCGCCGTCTCGCGGGCGTCGTGCGCCGGGAGCCTCGAACGGGTCGCCGACGCGCTCGGCGAGCCCGGCGACGGCTCCGGCGACGGCTCGCGGGCGGTACGCGCCGTCCGCCGCCTGCTCGCCGAGGCCGGCTTCCCCACCTGCGCCGAGGCCGGGATCGGCCCTTCCGCGATCGACGCGCTCGTCCCGGCCGCGGTCGACGACTACTGCCTCGCCGTCGACGCCCACGACTGGTCGCAGGCCGAGGTGCGGGGGGCGTTCGAGGCGGCCGTCGCGCTCAGCGCGCGATGAGCACCTGGATGCGGCCGTCCTCGACCCGCACCCGGTGGGTGCGAAGCGACTCCAGCGCGGGGCCTGTCAGCGCCTCGCCGGTGCGCAGGTTGAAGATCGAGCCGTGGCACGGGCACTCGACCTCGCCGTCGGTCACGAGGCCGTCGGAGAGCGGGCACTCCTCGTGGGTGCAGGTGTCGTCGAAGGCGTAGAGGCGCCCGCCGGCGCGGGCGACGGCCACCGGGTCGGTGGGATCGCCGACCACCGTCATCGTGCCCTCGGCCAGGTCGGCGTCCGCGCCCGCGTCCGTCCATTCCTCCACTAGTCCCACCTGACATTGAGCGCCGTCGGCGCCCGGAACTCCCAGCCCGAGAGCTCCACCTCGTGGCCGGGATCGAGCCGCAGCTTCGGGAACCGGTCGAGCAGCATCTCGAGCGGCAGGCGCACCTCGTGGCGGGCGAGCGGCGCGCCGGCGCAGTGGTGGGCGCCGAGCCCGAACGCGGCGTGCGCGCCGCGGCGGTCGATGTCGTAACGGTCGGGGTCGGCCCAGTGGCGCTCGTCGCGGTTGGCCGACGCCAGGACGGCGGCGAGGGCGTCGCCCGGCTTGAGCTCCACTCCCGAGAGCGTTGCGGGCTGCGTGACCTGGCGCGTCTGCGTTCCCACCGGCGAGTGCCAGCGAAGCGCCTCCTCGACCGCCGGGCGGACGAGGCCGCGGTCGGCCCGCACCCGCGCGAGCGTGTCAGGATGGGTGAGGAGGGCCCAGACGCAGATCCCGAGCGCGTGGCCCGGCTCCTGCATCCCGCCGAGCAGGATCAGCTTCAGGTTCGAGAGCACCTCGGCCCGGGTCGCGTCGGCGGCCAGCATGTGCGAGAGCACGCTCTCGTCGGGCTCGCGCTCGAGCCGGTCGAGGAGCGGCGAGACGCGGTCGTCGATCTCGGCGCTCGTGGCGTCGGCGACCGCCTGCTTCCCGGGATCCTGCTCGAAGTTCGCACCGCCAGTCGCCAGGTCGCCGAACCAGCGCCGCAGCGTCTCGGCGTCGAGGTCGCCGAGGCCCATGACCGCGCCCAGCGCCAGCACGGAGACCGGCTCGCAGTAGGCGGCCATCAGCTCGCCGCCGGCCCGGGCCGCCATCGCGTCGAGGTGGCGGCGGGCGATGGGCTCGATCACGCCCGGCGCGTAGCCCTCCACCGCGCGCGGGCGCATGGGCGCGTCCATCCCGGCCCGCATCCGCGCGTGGTCGGCGCCGTCGACGGTGAGGACGTTCACGCCGAGCGTGCGCACGAGCGGCGAGGCGTCGACCTCGGCGGTGAAGACCTCGGGATGGGTGGCGACGTGCTGGACGTCGTCCCACCGCGTGACCAGGTGCAGGCCGACCGCCGGCACGTAGCAGACCGGCTCCTCGTCCCGCAGGCGGGCGTAGATCGGGAACGGGTCGGCCTCGAGGGCCTCGACGGTGATGGACCGGCCGAGGCTAGAGGTGGTGGGTGTACTCACGAAACTCCCAGTCCGTCACGGCCCGCTTCGCCCGGTCGAGCTCCGCCCCCTTGATCGTGCGGAAGGTCGTGACGAGCTCCTCGCCCATCGCGTCGGCGATGAGCGGGTCGGCGTCGAGCGCCTCGAGGGCGGCGTCGAACGTGCGCGGAAGCGGCGTCATGTCCTCGGCCTCCGGCTGCTCGTAGATGAGCCCGGCGATCGGCGCCGGCGGCTCGAGCTCGCGGTCGATCCCGTCGAGCCCGGCGAAGAGCGCGGCCGCGGCCGTCAGGTACGGGTTCGACGAGCCGTCGCCGAGGCGAAGCTCGACCCGGGTCGCGCCGCCGCGTTCGCGCGGCACGCGCGCGAGGCACAGGCGGTTGTCGTGGCCCCAGCTCACGAGCGTCGGCACCAGCGCCTCCTCGTGGATGCGGCGGTAGGCGTTCGTGGTCGGGTTGAAGAACGGCATGAGCGCGGGGCCGTGCTCGAGGATCCCGGCCAGGAAGTGGTGGCACAGCTTCGAGAGCCCCTCCTCGCCGTCGGGGTCGTTCAGGAGGTTCCCGCCGTTCTCGCCGCCCAGCGACATGTGGAGGTGAAAGCCGGAGCCCTCGTCGTCGTTCCAGGGCTTCCCGATGAACGTGGCGAGAAGGCCGTGGCGGGCCGACATCTCCTTCACCGTCGTCTTGAAGAGGAACGCCCGGTCGCAGGCCGAGAGCGCGTCGGAGTGGCGCAGGTTGATCTCGTACTGGGCGCGGCCGAACTCGTGGTTGGCGGCATAGGCGCCGAGGCCGAGGTCGGCGCAGGCGTGCAGCATCTCGCGCAGGACGCCGCGCGGGTCGGCCACCGAGCCGACGGTGTAGACGTGGCTGGGGTTGTCGACGTAGCGGCGGTAGCCCCACTCGGCCGACGGGTCGGGCTCGCACAGGTAGAACTCGAGCTCCGGGCCGAGCACCGGGACGAGCCCGCGGTCCACGTACAGCTGAACCGCGCGCTTCAGCACCGCCCGCGAGTCGCACCCGAACGGGTCGCCGTTCATCCGCTCGAGGTCGGCGATGCACCACGCCACCTCGGGGTCCCAGGGGATCCGCGCGATGGTGGCGGCGTCGGGGCGGGCGAGGATGTCCTGGAAGCCGTGCTCGAACCCCGAGACGACGTTGTGCGCCAGGTCGACCGTCATGATCGCCTCGCAGTGGGCGGCGCCGTCCTTCTCGAGGTGGTCGAAGAAGCTCGCCGGGTATTCCTTCCCGCGGGCGATGCCGTGCAGGTCGGGGTAGCTGAGGCGGATCGTGGTCACGCCGTCCTCGATCAGCCGGGCCAGGTTCGCGTCCGTCATGCGGTGGTTCCTCCGGGTCGGGCGGATGCGGATCGTCTCATGCCTGCGCAACGCGCACGGGCATGCTCCGGAGCGCGTTCGTGAAGTTCGACTCGATGCGGCGGGCCGGCCCGGTCAGTTCGATCGAGCCGAGCCGGGGCAGGAGCTCCTCGAACATGACCTTCACCTCGAGCTTCGCCAGGTGGGCGCCGAGGCAGAAGTGCGGCCCGCCGCGGCCGAACGCGACGTGCGGGTTGGGCCGCCGGTCGAGGTCGAAGCGGAGCGGCTCCTCGAACTGGAGCTCGTCGAAGTTTCCCGACGTGAGCCAGACGACCACCTTGTCGCCGGCGGCGATCGGGACGCCGCGCACCTCGGTGTCGGCCGTGGCGGTGCGGCGGAAGTGGATGACCGGCGACGACCAGCGCAGGATCTCGTCGGCGGCGGTGCGCATGAGGCCGGGATCGTCGCGCAGGCGGGCCATCTCGCTCGGGGTGCTCCATGAGGCCGAGCGTTCCGTGGGCGATCGCCTGGCGGGTGGTCTCGTTCCCGGCGACGACGAGGAGCAGGAACATCGTGTCGAACTCGCGCTCGGTGAGGCGGCGGCCGGCCTCGTCCTCCCAGGTGACGAGCTTCGAGACCAGGTCGTCCCTGGGGTGCTTGCGCCGCTCGGCGGCGATGCGGTGGCCGTACTCGAAGAGCTCGAGCGCCGTGGGGCTGCGGAAGGGCAGCAGCCGGTATTCGGCGCTCTCGGGGCTGCCGGGGTGAAGGCCGCCCATGTCCGGGTCGGTGTTGGCGATCATCTTGTCGCCCCACTCGATCAGGCTGCCGTTGTCCTCCTGCGGGACGCCCAGGATCTCGCACAGGACGCGGATGGGGAGCATCTTTGCGATCTCCTCGATGAAGTCGAACTCGCCCTTCGGCAGCGCGCGGTCGAGGATGACGCGGGTGAGGTCGCGGAGCAGGTCCTCGTAGGCGGCGACGGCGCGGGGGGTGAAGCCCTTGTTCACGATGGCCCGGAGGCGCGTGTGCTCGGGCGGGTCGGTGTCGAGCATCGACTTTCGGGCCTCGATCTGGTCGGGGTCGAGGTCCTCGAGCGCGGTCGCGCCGGTCTCCGACGAGAAGGTGCGCCAGTCCTTCAGGACCGCGACGATGTCGTCCCAGCGGGTGATGCACCAGAAGCCCTTGCCCCACTCCCAGTCGTACCAGTGGACGGGGGCCTCGTGCCGCATGAGCGCGAAGGTCTCGTGGGGGATGCGCTCGGCGAACGCGTCGTTGTCGAGCCGGACATCGGCCAGCGTGAGGCTCACTCGGTCGTCCCCTCCTGGATCTGGAGCATCTTGAGGTCGCTCATGAAGTCGAGCGCATACTCGCCGCCCTCGCGCCCGACGCCCGAGATGCCCATCCCGCCGAACGGCGCGGTCAGGTCGCGCACGAGGAAGGTGTTCACCCAGACGGTGCCGGCCCGGATCGCGCGGCCGACGCGCTCGGCCCGCTCGCGCGCGCCCGTGTAGACGATGGCCGAGAGGCCGTAGCGGGTGGAGTTGGCGAGCGCGACCGCCTCGTCCTCGGAGGCGAACGTCTGGAAGGTCAGGACGGGGCCGAAGACCTCGCGCTGCACGATCTCGGCGTCGTTTGACGTGGGCTCGACCAGGGTCGGCTCGTAGAAGAGGCCGCCGATCTCGGGCTGGGCGCCGCCGCGGACGATGCGGTCGCCGTTCTGCCGGGCGCGCTCGACGAAGCCCTCGACGCGGGCCAGGTGGTCGCGGTGGATGAGCGGCGAGACGGTGGTGCGGTCGTCGCGGGGGTCGCCGAGGACGTGGGCGTCGGTGTGGCGGTGGAAGCGCTCGAGGAAGTCGTCCCTGACCGACTCCTCGACCAGGAGGCGGGTGCCGGCGAGGCACACCTGGCCGGCATCGTCGTACTGGCCGGCCGCCTTGGCCGCGGCGGCCTCGATGTCGGCGTCGGCGAAGACGACGAGCGGGCCCTTCCCTCCCAGTTCGGCGGTGAAGGGCACGATGTTTTGGGCGGCGGCCTGGCCGATCAGCCGGCCGGTCTCGGGCGAGCCGGTGAAGCTCACGCGGCGGACGCGGTCGTGGGCGACGAGCGCCGCGCCCGCCTCCTCGCCGATCCCCTGCACGACGTTGAAGACGCCCGCCGGGAAGCCCGCCTCGGCGGTCAGGTCGGCGAGGATGGAGCACGAGAGCGGCGACCACTCGGCCGGCTTCAGGACGACGGTGCAGCCGGCGGCGAGCGCCGGCGCGGTCTTCCAGGTCGAGAGCATGAACGGGGCGTTCCACGGCGTGATGACCGCGGCCGGGCCGGCGGGCATGCGGACGACCCGATTGTCGGTCGTGTTGCTGTGCCACTGACGCTCCTCGTACGCCTCGGCGAGGTCGGCGTAGCTTCGGTAGTTGCGCGCGCCGCGGCTGATGACGCGGGCCCGGAGCGAGCGCTCGAGCATCGCCATGTCGAGGCACTCGACGGTCGCAAGGCGGTCGATGTTCGCGTCGATCAGGCCGGCCAGCCGGCGCAGGTACGGCCCGCGGCCTTCGGGCCCGAGCGCGGCCCATGCCGGGAAGGCGCCGGCCGCCGCCTCGACCGCCATGTCGACCTCCGCCTGGCCTGCCCGCGCCACCTCGGCGAGCACGCTCTCGTCAATCGGCGAGCGATCCTCGAACCGCCCCTCGCTCGCAACCCTCCGCCCCCCGATCCAGTGGTCGGGCGAGACGGCGATCCCGGCGACCGTGCTCATGCGGCCCCCTCGTTACCAGGTAACGCATCGGGGGCCGTTTCACGGCCGTGACGCCGCCGTTGCAGACGACGGTCGCCCGAGGGCGGAGCGTCCGCCGACGTGTGTCGAATATGCCGCAAAATCATCATCGCGAAAGGTGCCTTACCTGGTAACACCCCTACGCCTCGGCCACCGTCTCGAGGTCGTCCACCGTGTAGGCGAACGTGAAGCGGAAGCCCTTGCCGACCCGGAGCGGGGCGAGCGCGGCGTGCTCCTCGCCGGGGGCGTCGTGGAGCTCGAGCGTCGCCGGGCCCTCGTGGATCGGCGAGATCGAGCGGTCGCTGCTGCGCGCCCGCACCAGCTCGTGGACGGCCGGGTCGTCGTGCCGCCCCGCCGCGAGGCGCGGGAAGTGGCGGCGGTTCACGAGCGGCGGGTCGTTGTGCGTCGGCCCCGTCTCCGACTCGCGCTCCGGCGTGACCGTGCCCCGCGCGATCAGCCGGCCGTGGGCCGAGCAGACCCCGGCGAAGGTGCGCCCCTCGGCGAGGCAGTCGAGCCCGAACGAGCGCGTCATCTCGATCTGGCCGAGCTTCTTCGGGAAGCCCTGGATCCACCCTCGCACGAGCGCGAAGTCGCGGTCGACCCAGATGTAGGGGCACGTCGTCACGGCCTCGCCGCCGAGCGACGCCGCCACCACCAGGAAGAACTCCTTGTACTGCCCCCGCGCCGGATCGACCAGCTCCTCGCCGCCCTCCGAGCACGACTGCCAGTCGACGAAGAGCGCCGCGCACCGGCCCGGATCCTCCGCGAACGGCTCGAGCCCCGAAGGCAGCACCGCCGCCACCGCCTCGGGTTCCGCCCAGTACTCGATCACAAGGAAGTCGCCCACGTAGTGCCACGGCGGCGCCGGGACGAGCGACGCGGTCCCGCCGGGGGACAGCGGAAGCGAGTAGCCCCGCTGGCTACTCATGCAGGAACTGCTCCACCAGCGACTCGGCGAAGGCCTTGTCGGCCAGCTTGTAGGCGAGCGCCGTCATGCGCCACGAGTCGGAGAGGTAGAAGCGCTCGTAGAGCTCGCCGCGCCCGCCCAGGTCGGAGCCGATGTAGTCCCACGCCAGCCGGAAGAGCCGGATCCGCCGCTCGGCGTCGGCCCCGCCCGCCTGGTAGTACTTGGCGATCGCCTCGGCCATCGGCCCCTCCATGTCGGCGACCGAGGGCGTGCACATGAAGCCGCCGCCGCCGATCAGCTGGAGCAGCTCGTTGCAGTACGGCAGCCACTTCGGCATCTGGCCGCGCAGGGCCAGGAACGGGCGGTCGTCGGGGTACCACACGCCGCCCTCGTCGAGGAACGACCCCGCCTCGGCCGACACGAGCGCCGAGCGCGTCAGCTCGACCATGTTCCACATCTGCCCGAGCTTCTCCTGAATGTGGTCGAACCGCCCCACGCCGGTCGTGTTGGCGATCAGGTGCCCCAGCCCGAACGCGAACGAGAGCTTGACGTACGCGCGCGTGAACGCCTGGTGCATGATGTGGCCGCGCCAGCCGGTGTCGGAGATGACCTCCGAGTAGCCGACCGTGTCGCCGTCGAGGAAGACGCGGCTCTTCGGCACCTCGACGTCGTCGAAGATCGCCACCGCGTCCATCTCGTCGAAGCGCGACGAGAGCGGGTAGTCGAACGGGTCGCGCTGCTTCGAGTACGAGTCGCGGCAGATGAACTTGAGCCCCGGCGTCCCCATCGGGATCGCAAACGAGAGCGCGTAGCGGCCGTCCTGCGGGCGGATGTCCGACCCCGGGTAGATCGTGAGCTCGTCGGCGTACGGGGCCAGCGTCGCCAGCATCCGCGCCCCGCGCACCGTGATGTGGCTCTCGGTCTCGCCGATCTTGTGCAGCGCCACCTCGCCGGCGGCCTGCTCGGCCTCGGGCTTCGTGCGGTCGACCTGCGGGTTCATGATCGAGTGCGTCGTCGAGAGGTCGCGGTCGCGCATCTCGCGCTGGTAGGCGACGATGTTGGCCGCCCCCTCGTCATTCCCCCGCCGCGCCCACACGTCCGAGCGGCCCGCGAAACAGGCGAAGGTGACGTTCAGGTAGTCGGGCGTCCGCCCCATCAGCCCGGCCGTGAGCGCGGCGGTCAGCTCCACCGCCCGCCGGCGCCGCTCGAGGTCCTCCTTCGAGCGCGGGATCAGGTGGGTGACGTTCACGAGCGCGCCGGTGTCGGGCGCCGGCGCGAGCATCTCGCCCGCGTGCTCGTGCTGGAGGTCGTAGACCCGCGCCATCGTCCGCGCGGCCGCCTCGAGGGCGGGATGCTCCAGCGGGTGGGTGACCTTCTCCCCGTTCAGCCAGATCTCGCGCGCGTCCCCGCGCAGGCCGTCGAGAAACTGCTCGCCGGTCCGGGCCGCCACGGTCTTCTCGGTCGTCGCCATCAGGTGTGCACCTCCAGGGGCGGGAGCTTCTCGCCCTGCATCTCGAGGCTGTCGCGCTCGTACCGGACGGCCTCCTCGTCGAATCGGAAGTACGAGCGCGGCGGCAGCGGGCCCCACGTGTTCGACGAGAAGCGGTCGTCGGGCCACTGCCGCGGCTCGTGGTCGGGCTCGAGCTGCTCCATGTCGACGTAGCACTCGACGAGCAGCGGCTCCTCGGTGATCCGCACGTACCCGCAGATGTTCTGCGCGATCCCGTGCCGCACCGGCCCCCAGGCCAGCCAGCGGCCGTGCTGGGCGACGTTGTCGAAGAGGCTTCGCAGCGTGCCGAAATCGTAGTAGTCGAACGCCAGGTGGTGGAAGTGGGGAAACGGGCTTCGCACGAGCGCCATCTGGTGGTGCTCGGCGTTCACGTGGAACCAGATGCCGGCGTCGCCCAGGTAGTCGGCGATCTCCATGCCGAGCACCTCGGTGTGGAAGCGGGTCGCGGCGTCGATGTCGGCCGTGAGCCGGTTGATGTGGCCGAGCTTGCGCGGCCGGAGGCCGCCCAGCGAGGTCGTCTGCCGCGCGATCGCCGGCCGCCGGTCTGCGTCGTCGCGGTGGGCCACGATGTGGTGCTCGAACCCCTCCGGGTCGGTGACGACGAGCGTCTCGCGCTCGTCTCGCCAATTGGCGCCGGCCACCGCCGCCAGGTGTGCGCGAGCCTCGTCGAGCGAGCTCGACCGCCGCAGCTGCCAGGCGGTGTGGGCCTGACCGAGCGGCTCGCCGCGCACGAGCTCGAGCGAGTAGGGCTCGTAGTCGCAGGCCAGCGTCGCGCGATCGTCGCCCAGCTCGCGCACCTGGAGCCCGAACTGGAGCGCATACCGGGTCGCCGCGTCGCGCACGTCGGCCACGTTCAGGCACACGTGGTCGATCTTCAGGAGCTTCATCACCGGGATTGGATACAGTATCCGCGGGTCGTGAATGCGTCAAGCGCGGGTCTTGACGCCGGGTCGCCGGTGTGAATACTGTATCCACTCTCCGCTCGCCTCGGAAAGGGAGGATGCATATGGCAAGCGACCCACCGGCAGCGCACGCGCAGCTCGGCGAGAAGAACCTCTCAACGATCCACGCCGTCGCCCAGGCGCTCGCCATCGGGCCGATGTTCTCGACGGCGATCGTCCTCAGCCTCGTGTCGAGCCCGGCCACGGGCGCGGCCTGGAACACGCCGCTCTCGGTGCTCCTGGCCGGCCTCGGCGTCCTCTCGATCGGCTACGTGCTTGCGATGTACGCGCGCCGCTTCGCCGGCGCCGGCGCCGTCTACGAGTACCTCACCCACGGGGCCCATCCGGCCGTGGGCATCTTCACCGCCGGCCTTTTCTTCGTCGGCACGCTCTTCCTGGGCGGCGGCGGCATCTACCTCGGTCTCGGGATCCTGGCGAACGGGTTCTGGGCCGCCCACGTCGGCGATGCGTCGAACGCCCCGGCCTGGTGGGTGTTCGGCACGATCGCGCTCGCCATCGTGCTCGTCATGAACTACCTGGGGGTGCGGCTCGCGCTGCGGGCGATGCTCACGTTCGCCGCCTGCTCGTTCATCCCGATGCTGTTCCTCGCGCTCGCGATCATCGTGAAGGGCGGCGACAGCGGCAACTCGCTCACGGTCTTCAACCCGGGCGAGACCTCGCTGCTCGGCGTCACCGGCGGCGGTGTCCTGGGCGGCATCCTGGTCGGCATCCTGCTCTTCGTCGGCTTCGAGGCTGCCGCCTCGATCGGCGAGGAGTCGAGCGATCCGCACCGCTCGATCCCGCGCGCGGTGCTCGGCACGATCGCGGCGTCGGCGGCCTTCTACGTCGTCATGTCGTACGCGATCGCGATCGGCTACGGCAAGTCGGCTCTCGAGGCGGGCAAGTGGATCTCCGACCCGGCGTACCTCGACACGATGGCGACCCGCTACGTCGGCTCGTGGCTTGCGACGATCATCGACCTGGTGGTCGTCCTCGACGCGATGGGGCTGGCGCTCGCAATCTGCGTCACCATCGGCCGCGGCTACTTCGCCCTCGGCCGCGACGGCCTCCTGCCGTCGTTCTTCGCCAAGACGTCGCGCTACGAGACGCCCTGGGTCGGCAACCTGGTCGTGTGCGTCGGGTGGGGTTTCCTGGTCTTCGTGGTCGGCGCCACCGGCTGGATGAACAAGTTCGTCCCGATCTTCGGGACGAAGGAGTTCTCGGCGTTCGTCGTCTCGGCGACCGCGGGCTCGTTCGCCATCGAGCTGGTCTACCTGATCCTGGCGCTCGCGGCGATCCGGCTCGCGATGCAGGGCCAGGCGGTGTGGTGGCAATACGCCGTGATCCTCGTCGCCATCGCCACGCCGCTGCTCGGCTTCTACGGCGCGCTTCACCCGGGGCCGCACAACGGCGACAACCCCAACTGGCTGGCCTTCTACTGGTCGCTCACGGTGGTGGTGATCGCCGGCGTGTGGTTCGGGATCGTCCAGGTGACCCGGCCCGACAGGGTGCGAAACGCCGCGGCCCACGCGGCCGAGCACCGCGGCGTCCCGCCGCTCGACGAGAACGTCGACTTCACGCCGGCCCCGCCGGACACGGCCATCTAACGCAACAGCGGGGTCAGGCACGCAATTGCGTGCCTGACCCCGGAATTGCGCTCAGCCCTCGACCGGCGGGTGGCGGTCGATGTGCTCGCGGGTGAGCCGCTCCGCCTCGTCGGCGTCGCCGGCCGTCATCGCCGCCAGGATGCCGTCGTGCTCGCCGGCCCACGCGCCGGTGCCGCCCGCCTGAGCGGCCTGGGCCGTGTAGATCGCGACGCTGATCCGGGCAACCCACAGGAGCTCCGCCAGATGGATGAGGTGCCGGTTCCCCGACGTGGCGACGAGCGCGAGGTGGAACTCGCGGTTGGCGTCGAGGCTCGCCGCCGGGTCGCCGTTCGACCGCTGCGCCTCGATCGCGGCCCGCATCCGGCCGAGCTCGGATTCCGGCTGCCGCTCGGCGCCCATCCGCGCGGCGGGCGGCTCGATCACGAGCCGCGCGGTCCAGGCGTCGCGCATGTCGCCGAAGTCGAGCTGGGCGACCGTGGCGCCGTGGTTCGGCTGAAGCGTGACGAGGCCCTCGCCGGCCAGCCGCCGCAGGGCCTCGCGGAGCGGGGTCCGCGACACGCCGAGCTCAGCGGCGAGCGTCTCCTGCGGCAGCCGCGAGCCCCGTTCCAGCTCCCCCGACAGGATCTGCTCGCGCAGCGCGGCGTGGACCTGGTCGACGACGCTTGCGATCTGGATGGGCCGAACGGGCACTGGACACTGGATACAGTACGCTAGGAACGGCCCGAGCGCACGGCCGTTTCGGCCTCGTCCTCGGGCATCGCAAGCGCCACGTGCAGCGTGTTCGCCGAGACCTGAAGCTGCTCGCCCGGCCCCGACAGGTCGACGTCCCAGTCCACGACCCGGTTCTCCAGCCGCCCCAGGCCCGTGACCTCGACCGCCACGACGTCGCCCGGCTCCATCGGCCGCGAGTTGGCCGGCGTGCCCGTGAGGACGACGTCGCCCGGCTCCAGCGTGATCGTGCGGGCCAGGTCGGCGAGCAGGTAGGCGATCGGCCAGATCAGGTCGGCCGCCGTGCCCTCCTGCACCACGTCGCCGTTGAGAAAGGTGCGGATCTCGAAGCCGGTCGGGTCGAAGTCCTCGGCGGCGGTCAGCGCGGGCCCGATCGGGCAGAAGCCGTCCTGCCCCTTCACCCGCAGCATCGAGCCGCGGTCGGCGTGGCGGAAGTCGTGCAGGCCGACGTCGTTGGCGGGCGCGTACCCGGCCACGTACGAGAGCGCCTCCGCCTCGGAAACGCCGTGCATGCGCCGGCCGATGACCGCCGCCACCTCGCCCTCGTAGTTCAGAAACCGCGCGCCCCGCGGCCGCCGCAGCACGCCGCCGTGGCCGTTCAGCGTCGAGAGCGGCTTCATGAAGTACGACGGCTCGGCCGGCGTGCGCGCGGCGTACTCCTCGACCCGGCTCCGGTAGGTGAGGTGGGTGGCGATGATCTTGGTCGGCTCGACCGGCGCCAGGTACTCGGCGCCCGCGGCGGCGATCCGCCGGCCCGAGTCGAGCTCGATCTCGTCGCCGTCGAGCCGCCCCCAGGCCGGGGCTCCCTCGTCGACCACGCGTACCCGCCGATCCGCCACGGCCGGAGACAGTATCGTAGGAGGCCGCATGACCGACGCCGATCCAGACCGCCGCGCCCGCGGCCTCAAGCGCCTGAAGGAGCTCGGCGACCACCCGGGCGGCGACGCGTTCCTCGAGCGGATGGACGAGCCGATGGCGAGCTGGCTCGTCGACTGGGTCTTCGGCGACGTCCACGTACGCCCGCACCTCAGCCCGCGCGAGCGCGAGCTCATCATCCTCGCGCTCCTGACGGGCCTCGGCAGCTCCGACCCCCAGGTCGCCGCCCACATCGACGCCCTGCGCGCGATCGACGTCCCCGACTCCGACATCGAGGAGGCCATCCTCCAGACCGCCCCCTACACCGGCATCCCGCGGGCGATCAACGCGCTCAAGGTGCTGCGCACCGGGCAGGGACGATGAGGGCGGTCCGCTACGCCGACGACGGCGGTGGGGCCCGGCTCGGCCGCCTCGACGGCGACACGGTCGTCGACGCCGGCGCGGCCCCGCCCGAGGGGTTCATCCCCTCCGACGAGGGCTGGGAGCAGATCGCCGCCGCGTCGGGGACGACCCACCCGCTCGCGGGCGTGCGCCTCCTGCACCCGACCGTGCCGCGCAGCCTGATCGCGATCGGGCTCAACTACCGCGACCACGCCGAGGAGTCGGAGCTCGACCTCCCGGAGGTTCCGGTCGTCTTCGCCAAGCTGCCGTCGGCGCTCGTCGGCACCGGCGAGCCCATCGTCGTCCCGCGCGAGGAGACCCGCCCGGACTACGAGGGAGAGGTCGGCGTCATTCTCGGCCGCACGATCTTCCGCGCCTCGCCAGAGGAGGCCCGCGCAGCCGTGGGCGGCATCACCTGCATCCACGACGTCTCCGGCCGCCGGGCCCAGCTCGAGACGCCGCTTCGCCAGTTCACGCTCGGCAAGAGCTTCGACACCTTCGCGCCGATGGGCCCGTGCGTGGCCCGGGCCGAGGACCTCGACCTCGAGGCGATCGGCATCCGCACCGTCGTCTCGGGCGAGACGATGCAGGACTCGAACACGGCCAACCTGATCTTCTCGATCGTCGACCTGATCGTCTACTGCTCGGCCGGCGTCACGCTCGAGGCGGGCACCGTCATCGCGACCGGCACGCCCGGCGGTGTGGGCGACTCGCGCGTCCCGCCGCGCTACCTGCGCGAGGGCGACCTCGTCGAGATCACCGTCGACGGGGTCGGCACGCTGCGTAACGCGGTCACGCTCGAGCGCTGAGCGGCTCGGGCCGGGCGGCCCGGAAAGACGTGCGCCGGCGACCTGGGGGGCTTCCGTCCCGGGCCGCCGGCGCTTGCGTGGCCCGCCGGAAACCGTCATTCCGCGGGTACCCACATTCTGTCACCGTGTGTTTACGGCCAAGCTTTTCCGCCGTCCATGGCGTCTCCTTTGGAGCCGAAGGAATCAGGAAATCAACCGTATCGTGCCCGCCCGTATTGTGTCAACACGCTATGGACAGAAGGCGTCAGGGTGGCTATGCTGAGACACGTGGGTCGCCGCCCCCCAACCCACGTGGACGACGCAGGCGCGCTCGGAGCGCGGCTGCGACGGCTGCGCAAGGAGAAGGGCCTGTCGCTGGCCAAGCTCGCCTTCGACGGGTGCTCGACCTCGTACCTGTGCAAGGTCGAGGCCGGAGACAGGGTGCCGTCCACGCCGATCCTCGCCGAGCTGGCCCACCGGCTCGACGTGACGATCGAGGAGCTCGCGGGCCGCGACGCGGCGGGGTCGATCCCCGCGGCGACGATCCTGCTCGCCGAGATGTCAGCTCGCCTGGGGGAGCCCGACGCCGTTTCGCGGCTCGACGAGCTCGAGGCGGAGGCGCGCCGGTCGGGGGACCGGCACGCCCTGAGCCGCGCACTCGAGGCGCGCGGCCTGCTCGCGCTCGAATGCCGTGACGACGAGCGGGCGATCGCCGCGCTCGAAAAGGCGCGGACGTGCGACCCCGGCGCAACGCCCCGGCTCAGGCCGGCGATGTTCGAGGCGCTCGGGCGCGCCTATGCGGGCGTCGGCGACCTGAGCAGGGGCATCGCGCTTCTGCGCTCCGCGCTGGACGACGTGATGCGCGCGCCGGCGGACGTCCCGGCCGCGGTGCGCTTCGGCGTCTACCTGGCGAGCGCCTACACCGACCAGGGCCGCTTCGCCGAGGCGGAGGTCGTGCTCGCCGACCTGATCGAGCTCGAGCCGCGGATCGCCGACCCGACCGCCCGCGCCCGCCTTCAGTGGACACTGGCGCGCACCTACGCCGAGCAGGGCCGCCTGAAGCTGGCCGAGCGCTACGGGCGCGAGGTGCTGGGGCACCTGGAGGAGTCCGAGCAGTCGGCGCTGCGCGGCCGGGCGCATCTGCTCCTCGGTCAGATCCTGCTCGACCAGCGCCGCCGGGCCGAGGCCGACGAGGAGCTGACCCGCGCCGAGGCGCTCATGCGCGACGCCGGCGCGGGCGCCCCGGAGCTTGCGATGCTGAACGCCGAGCGCGGCCGCTCCGCCCTTCTGGCCGGCGACATCCCCGGCGCCCAGGCCGCGGCCCGGAAGGCGCTCGACGAGACCGAGGCCACCGAGCCCGCGATCGCCGGCGCCGCCTGCCTCGTTCTGGCCCGGGCGGCGCTGGCCGAGGCCGACCTCGACGAGGCCCGCTTCCTGTGCCGGCGGGCGATCGACCTGCTCGACGGCACCGCCGCGCCGCACTACCGGGCCGAGGCCCACCAGGTGCTGGCCGTGGTCGAGGAGCGGGCCGGGAACCCGGCCGCCGCGCTCGCCGCCCTCTGGGAGGGGGTCGGCGCCGTCGACAGGGGGCTCCTGTAGTGGCGCGAAGCACGGCGGACACCGGCGCCGAGGTGCGGCGCCTCGAAGCCCGCTGCCGCGCGCTCGAGCAGCTCGTGCACCGCAGCGAGGCCGAGCGCCGCCAGATCGTCTCCCGGCTCCTGCGGGCCGAGCAGCAGGAGCGGCGCCGGATCGCCTCGGAGCTCCACGACGACACCGTGCAGGTGCTGGCCGCGTCGCTTCTCGCGCTCGACCGGCTGACGGGATGCGCAGACGCCGACGCGATCCGAGACGTGGCCGAGTCGACCCGCCGCACGCTGGCCGCCGCGACCGACCGCACCCGCCGGCTCATGTTCGAGCTGCGCCCGCCACAGGGCCTGGCCCGGGCCGTGCGCGAGCTGGCCGCGCAGGCCGGGCGCGAGGCGGACCTCGAGGTCGAGGTGACCGTCCCCTCCGAGCCGCTGCCCTTCATGGTCGAGGAGGTCGCCTACCGGACGGTGCGTGAGGCCGTCTCGAACGTCCGCCGCCACGCTCGCGCCCGCCGGCTCGAGATCCAGATCGCGACGTCGGGCGAGATGCTCCGCGGCTCGGTGCGCGACGACGGCCGCGGCTTCGACCCGGCCCGGATCGGCCGCCGCGCCCACGGCGTGCGCCTGCACCTCGGGATCGAGACGCTGCTCGAGCGAACCGAGCTGGCCGGCGGCCGCGCGACGGTCGACTCCAAGCCGGGCCAGGGCACCGAGGTGACGTTCGAGCTGCCGCTCGCGGGCGCGCCCGTCGCGGACGCGTAGGCCCGGCTACTCGCCGGTCAGCATGCGCTCGACCCCGCGCCGCTCGAGGCCGCGGGCGATGATGAGCCGCTGGATCTCGGACGTGCCCTCCCAGATCCGGTCGACGCGGAGCTCGCGCAGGAACCGCTCGGCCGCCGTCGTCCGCATGTAGCCGCGCCCGCCGTAGACCTGCACGCAGCGGTCGGCGCAGCGCCAGGCGGCCTCCGACGCGAAGAGCTTGGCCATCGCGGCCCGGCCGTGAACGAGCTTGGGATCGGCGCCGGCGTCCTGGGCCCGGGCGACGTCGTAGGTGAGAAGGCGCGCCGCGGCGCAGTCGGCCGCCGAGTCGGCGAGCGGGAAGCTCACGCCCTGGAAGTCGTAGATCCGCCCGCCGAACTGCTCGCGCTCCGTCGACCATTCGACCGCCTCGGCCAGCAGGCGCCGCATCGCACCGACGCAGCGGGCGGCGATGTGGATCCGCTCCTCGATGAACCACTCGTTCTGGAGCTCGTCACCGCGCCCGATCATCTTCTCGCCGCCGAGCACGGCGTCGGCGTCGACCTCGCAGTCGTAGCGGAGCGTCGGGTGGCCGTGCGGGAAGGAGTGCGTGAACGGCGGGTCGTCGATCACGTCGATCCCGGGCCGGTCGCGGTCGACCAGGAAGAGCGTCGGCAGCCGCTGCTCGCCGTCGACGACGTTCACCATCACGATGTCGAAGTCCGACACGTCGCCCGACGTCACGAACCACTTCTCGGCCCGGATCCGCCAGCCGTTCGCCGTCCGCTCGGCCGTCCCGGCGATCCCGCCCGCGTCGGAGCCGGCGCCGCCCTCGGTGACGGCGTATGAGTCGGCCCGCTTCCCGGCCAGCGTCGGCTTCAGGTAGCGCTCGACCTGCTCGGGCGTCCCGAACGCGAGCACGTTGTAGCCGCCGCCCATGTTCCACCAGACGCCGTTGGTGTTCCGGCCGAGCTCCTCCTGGACGAGCACCTGCTCGAACGCCGACCAGCCCTGGCCGCCGACGTCGACGGCGTGGTTTCCGCCGACCAGGCCCAGCTCGCGGGCCCGGGCCGAGACGGCCTTCGCCTTCCCGGGCGGAAGCGGCCCGCCGTTCCGCTCGGCCTCGAGCTCGAGCGGGATACACGTCTCGTCGACGAACCGCGCGGCCCGCTCGCGCAGGTCGATCTGGGCGGGGGTGAGGGCCTCCATGGGCGCGTGACCCTACCGGAGCGACGAGCGGGCGCGCTCCACCGCGGCGTGCCATCCCGGCCAGCCGCTCGGCCGCCTCGTCGCGGCACATCTCGCGGCTCGTACCGGGCGCCGAGGATGCCACGCCGCCGCCACCTCGTCGAGCCCGCTCCACGTACCGACCGCCAGCCCCGCGAGCGCCGCCGCCCCGAGCGCCGTCATCTCGCTGTCGCCCGCCACCTCGACCGGAATCCCCAGGACGTCGGCCTGGAACTGCATGAGCCACGCGTTCCGGGTGGCGCCGCCGTCGGCCCGCAGCACCGGCACGGGAAGCTCCATCGCGGCGACGACGTCGGCGGTCTGGAAGGCGATCGCCTCGAGCGCCGCCCGCGCGATCTCGGCCCGGCCGGTGCCGCGCGTGATGCCCGCGATGAGCCCGCGCGCGTCGGCGTCCCAGTGGGGCGAGCCGAGCCCGGTGAGCGCGGGGACGAAGTGCACGCCGCCGGTCGACTCGACGGAGCGGGCGAGCGCCTCGGTCTCGGCCGCCTCGGCGATGATGCCGAGCCCATCGCGCAGCCACTGGACGGCCGCGCCGGTGACGAACACCGCGCCCTCGAGCGCGGTCACGCCGGGCTGGGCGGCGGCGGTGCGCAGGATGCCGTGCGGCGGCGGGCCGCCCGCCTCGCCCTGGTTGGCGAGGACGAAGCTCCCGGTGCCGAAGGTGGCCTTGGCCTCGCCGGGCCGGAAGCAGGCCTGGCCGAAGAGGGCCGCCTGCTGGTCGCCCGCCATCCCGGCCAGCGGCACGCGCGCGCCGCCGATCTCGGCCTCGCCGACGACGCCGCTCGACGGCACGATCCGCGGCAGCACCTCGACGGGGACGCCGAAGACGTCGAGCAGCTCGGGATCCCACTCGACCGGGTCGAGCCGGGCAAGCAGCGTGCGCGACGCATTGGTCCGGTCGGTCACGTGCGCGGCGCTGCCGGTCAGGTTCCAGGCCAGCCAGCTCTCGACGGTGCCGAAGAGGACGTCGCCCTCGACCCGCGCGAGCAGCCACTCCAGCTTGGTCGCCGAGAAGTACGGGTCGGGCACGAGGCCGGTGCGCTCGCGGATGAGCTCGGCCGGCAGTTCGCGGCAGCGCTCGGCGGTCCGCCGGTCCTGCCAGACGATGGCCGGATGCAGGGGACGGCCGTCGCGGCCCCAGACGACCGTCGTCTCGCGCTGGTTCGTGATCCCGACCGCGTCCAGGTCGGCGGCGGCGATCCCGGCGTCGCGGAGCGCGTCGGCGGCCGCCTCGTGCACGGTGCGCAGGATCTCGTCCGGATCGTGCTCGACCCAGCCCGGCTGCGGATAGGACTGGCCGAGCTCGCGGTAGCCGCGGCCGGCGATGCGGAGCTCCTCGTCGACGACGAGGCAGGTCGTCCCGGTCGTCCCCTGGTCGATCGCGAGGATCACGAGGCGGCCGCGGGTGCCGGCAGGGCGCCGCGCTGGGCCGAGCGCAGGAGCCAGCCGGCCATGACGAGGCAGAACCCGACGAGGAGGCCGTAGGCGGCGCGGTCGCCGATGGCGTCGGCGATGACTCCGGCGACGGGCGGCGCGACGAAGCTGCCCGCGCCCCAGACGAGCCCGAGCAGACCGTTCACGGTGCCGATCCCGAGGCCGAGCCGGGCCGCGCCGACAGCTGCGAGCGGGTAACTGATCGTGTACGGGAGGGCCGCCACGGCGAAGCGCGCGAGCACCATGAAGAGGACGGCCGCGGTCGCCGAGCTCAGGAGCACCGGCGCGAGGATCGCCGCCTGGAGCGCGGCGAAGAGGGCCGCCGCCCGCAGCGACACCGCCCGCTCGCCCAGCCGCGTGGTCGCGGCGCTGCCGACGATGAAGAGCGCGGCCCCGACCGAGAACCAGAGCCCGATCCGGCCCTCCGAGAGCCCGTTGTCGGCGAGCTGGAGCGGGGCGATCAGGTTGGCGATGCCGTCGCCGACCCCGCCGAGCAGCATGATCGCGATCGCCCCGGCCAGGAGCGGCTCGCTCCGCATCCGCTCGGCGATGTGGCGCAGCGGCTGGTGCTCGTGGGCCACGCGCTGGCCGGGGTTGGCGAGGACGAGCGCGACGACGACGGCGACCGTCGCGCCCGCGATCACCGCCCACGGGGCGCCGCGGCCGACGTTCTCGGCCAGGTAGCCGCAGAAGACCGGCCCGGCCATCCCGCCGACGCCGGCGGTCGTGATGACGGTGCCGAGCGCCGCCGAGCGCCGGTGGGCAGGAGCGGAGTCGCCGATCCACGCCAGGCCGGCCGACCAGATCGTCCCCGACGCGAGCCCGAACGCGAACCGCGCGGCGAGCAGCACCGCGAACCCGTTCGCGACCGCCATCGCCGCCGTGGAGGCGACGATCAGGACGCCGGCCGCGAGCGTCACCCGGCGCGAGCCGAGTCTGTCCGACAGCCGGCCGGCGGGGATCGACGCGACGACGATCGCGAGCGGCGCGGCCGAGAGCAGCGCCCCCGCCTCGGCGGTCGAGAGGTCGTAGAGCCGCGTGTAGCCGGGAAGGAGCGGCACGAGCCCGAGCAGCGCGACCTCGTCAAGGAAGACGAGCGCGTACATCAACACGAACATGCGCCGCATGGCAGACACACTACTCAGGTCTTGGAAGCCGCCACGCGCGAACCGGTAGCGTCCCCGCCGTGACGGGACCGGCGACCATCGGCGAGAGCTGCGTCGACCGCTACCTGCCGCCGATCGGGATCGACACGCCGGGCGGGAACGCGCTCAACGTGGCGGCCGGCCTCGCCGCGGCCGGCCTCCCGACCGCCCACGTCAGCGCCGTCGGGGAGGACGACGAAGGGCGGTTCGTCCTCGCGCAGGCGGCCGAGCGCGGCATCGACACCCGCCACGTGGCGGTGCTGCCGGGCCGGACGGGACTCACGACAATCACGGTCGGCCCGGACGGCGACCGGATCTTCGAGTCGGAGGAGCTCGGCGTGAGCGCGACCTTCCGGCCCTCGGACGAGGCCGTCGAGTTCTTGAAGACGCGGACATGGCTCCACGCGACCGGGCCGGCGGACATCGTCGACGCAGTGAAGGCGGTCGCCGCGGCGGGCGTCCCGGTCTCCTACGACGCCTACCACCCGCCGCGCACGGAGCGGCTGAACGAGCTCGCGCCGCTGCTCGCGGTCGCGTTCCTGTCGGCTCCGGGCGGGAGCGCGACGGACGCGGCCGACCTAGCGCGGGACGCGGCTGCACGCGGTGCCCGAGTGGCCGTCGTCAGCCGCGGGAAGGACGGATGTCTCATGCTTGCCGACGGCGTGGTGATCGAGCAGCCGGCCGTCCCGGCCCGAGTCGTCGACACGCTCGGCGCCGGCGATGCGCTCATCGCGGGAGTGATCGCGGCGACGCTCGAGCGACGCTCGCCGCAGGCAGCCCTGGAGCGGGGCGCCCGCTCCGCGGCGGCGGCGTGCGAGCACCTGGGCGCTTGGAAGCCCTCGGCGCCCCATACGCCGGAGCGGTGGATAGCGCCGGCCCGCAGCGCGCCGCACTCCTAGACCGCGACGCGCCCAACCACGGCCTCCGACGAACGCGGGGCCCAGACTCGGCGATGCGCATTCCACAGAGTGCAAGCGCGGCTGATCACCGTATTCACATGCGTTGCCGATCCGCTGTGACGGCCCGTAGCATCCCTCGCGGAGGCGCATCAATATCGTAGGGATCGCCTTTAAGCTCATCGAAGCGATCGGCGGTCATCCAATCCGGGCGCTGATCCAGAATACTGAGCTCAGGATACTTCGTCGCGATCTCGTCCTTGGAACGCGCACGGAGGAGGCCCCACAGGCCGCCCGTACCGTAGTCGTACACAACCAAGTACGGATTCTTATCCCTGCTCACAGCCATCGACTAACCTCCGAATGGAATGAAGGGCGACGCGATCTTGATTGGAAACTCCGTGGTGAACTCGCTCCCACCTCCTGGCATTCCGTACTTTGGAGCTGCGATGGTCGGGCCTCTGAGCGCTGCGACCCTGGACGCCTGAACCTCAAAGTACCCGCTAGGTGTCCGCGGTAACGCAAGCGATGAGCGAGCCTCAGCCGCACTTGAGTATCGATCGGCAGTCACCCGCGCCGGGATGACGCCGACGATCTCGCCGGACGTCCCGATCACGTTGATCTCGCCGGACGGCTGCGCCTCGAGCGAGACGCCCTGCGTCTGGATCGAGAGGACCACGGGCGTCGCCGCGGCCGTGCCAGAGGAATAGACGAACGACTCGCGATAACCCTCGGTGTTGGAGTCGAAGCGCAGGTCGACGCCGGGCAGCACGCCGGCGTAGGTGATGGTGTCCTTGTCGTCCTTGGAAACGGCGGTCGGCTGCGCGCCGGAGACCGAGAACGCGAACGTGCCATCGCTCGTGTCGACCTCGACGGGGTCAGAACCCGTCCAGAGCTCCGGAAACGCGAGGTTGAAGGGGGCGGCCTTATTCTCGGAGGCTGCCCTGACCGTCGCTCACCAGCGCGGGCTTGACCTCAGGCACTCAATCGCGCCGTGTCGTCCTGGTAGTTCACCATGGGCCATCGAAGACCTGCAGGACGTGGGCGCCGTCCGCGAGGACGTAGCCGTTCGCGTCGGCGGTATCGAGACCAGGGGCGGCGGTCGCGCCGGCAAGCACATCGGCCGGCGCGCCCGTCAGCTCGGGCAGCTGCTTGACCGGGATCGTGAGGCCCGTCGGCTCTCGTCGACCGGCACGAGCTGCTGCTCGGATGCCGGGAGCGAGCGGAAGCGGCGGCGGCGGATCCTAACGTGTCGGCGCGTCGCCACGGCGGCGACACTATCCGCCGACACCCGGCGACGGTCATGCCCTGCCCCGCAACGCTCCGCCGCGCAACTTGACCACGTCTGCTCCGGCGTAACCGCTTCCGCGCCACTGCACACTCAATCGGTTCTCATTTCGCCACCCACCGACGAAACCCATGGACCAAATGGGAGGGGCCACTCCAGACACACCTGCCCGGTGTCCTTTGGACAAGTCTCATGAATCGCGAGCTAGACGATTGTTGTCAATCACACCTTGTGCAAGTTCACCCTTTCAGCGCTGCCCGGACGCTATCCGCAGAGCTCGCGCGCCATCCGCTCGTAGATCTCGACGCACGCATCGACCGAGGCCAGGTCGACCCACTCGTCGGCGGTGTGCAGGCCGTCGCCGGTCGGGCCCAGGACGACGCAGGGGATGCCGGCCTCGACCAGGATGCCGGAGTCCATCCAGCCGTAGTCGGAGCGGACAACGGGGGTGGAGCCCGTAACCGCGGTGGCGGCGGCGATCGCGCTTCGCACGACCGGCTCGTCTCGGTCGAGCACGACCGGCTCGCGGGCAACGACCGTCTCGACGCGACCCGAGAACCTGCCGTCGGCCGCCAGCGCGTCGGCAAGCAGCTGCTCCATCTCGGCCCGCGACTCCGCCACGGACTCGCCCGGCATCAGGCAGCGCTCGACGCCGATCACGCACTCGCCCGGATACATCGGATAGGACGTCCCGCCGCGGATCGTCGAGGCGTGGACGCTCGGCCGGCCCCACTCGGCGGTCTCGCGCCCCGCCAAGTGGCGGTCGAGCGCCAGGATGCCCGAGAGCAGGCTCCCGGCGAGCGCGATGCCGTCGACGCCGCGCTCGGCCTGGCCGCCCGCCGCCTCGGTGCCCGTGCTCACGACGTCGTACCAGACGAAGCCGCCGTGGGCGAAGATGACCTCCAGGTCGGACTGCTCCGGGAGCACCGCGGCGTCGGCGCTGTACCGGGCGACCAGCGCCTCGGCGCCCAGGCTCTCCCACTCCTCGTCGATGACGCAGGCCACCAGCACGTCGCCGGCCGGCGGCGGGCCGGCCGCCAGCCGCTCGGCCGCGATGACCGCCGCGGCGATACCCGCCTTCATGTCGTTCGTGCCCCGGCCGTGCATGCGCCCGTCGCGCACGACGGGGACGAACGCCGCGGGCTCGGCGCCCACCACGTCGGTGTGGCCGCAGAACATGAGCGAGCGGCCGCCGCCGGTGCCTGCGAGCCGGCCGACGACGTTGGGGCGGCCCGGCGCGGCGTCCCACACGTCCACGGCCAGGCCGGCCGCCTCCAGCCGGCGGGCCAGGATCGCCGCCACGGCCGCCTCGCCGGCCCCTCCGGGCACGAGCGTCGGGTTGGTCGAGTCGGCCGCGACCAGCTCGGCCAGGAGCTCGGAGCGGCCGTCATGCCGCCGCCCCGCAGGACGCGCGGACGACCAGCGACGTCGGGAGCCGGATCCGCCTGGGCGGGCCGGCGTCGCCGTGCATGCGGGCCAGCAGGCGCTCGCCGGCGGCGCGCCCCAGCTCCGAGACCGGCTGCGCGACGACCGTGACGGCAGGCTCGACGAGCGTCGTCCAGTCCAGGTCGTCGAACCCGACCAGCGCCACGTCCTGCGGCGCCCGCAGTCCGAGGTCGCGCATCGCCAGGAGCGCGCCGACGGTCATGAAGTTGTTGGCCGTGAACACCGCCGTCGGCCGGTCGCGGCGGGAGAGGAGCGCGTGCGCCGAGCGGCGGCCGTCGGCCTGGGTCGGGCCGCCGATCGACTCGAGGCCGTCGTCCGGGCCCACCCCGGCCCGGCGCAGAGCGCGCCGGTAGCCGGCGATCCGCTCGGCGCTCGACGAGATCTGCGGCGAGTCGGAGACGAGGCCGATCCGGCGGTGGCCGAGCCCGAGCAGATGCTCGACCGCGCGCGCGGATGCGGCGCCGTTGTCGACCATCACGGCGTCGGCCGGGAAGACCGCGCACGGCCCGGTCGAGCTGCACGAGCGCGACGCCGGCGTCCACCACGTCGCTGGAGGCGGGCGCCCGGCGCGGGCACGACGACGAGCCCGTCGACCCTCCGGGCGCGCAGCGCGTCGAGCGCCGAGCGCTCGCGCGCGGCATCCTCGTCGGCGTTGGCGAGCAGCACCGTGTAGCCGGCCGGCTCGAGCACGTCGGCGAGCCCGCGCGCGCAGCCGGCGAAGAACGGGTTCTGGATGTCGCCGACGACCAGCCCGACGGCCATCGTCGCCCGCGCGACCAGCGCGCGGGCGACCGCGTTGGGCGTGTAGCCCAGCCGCTCGGCCGACTGCCCGACGCGCTCGCGCGCCGTCGGGCTCGCATACCCGTATCCGCCGAGCACGCGCGCCGCCGTCGCCTGCGACACCCCTGCCGCCCGCGCCACCTCGCGGATCGTGACCGTCATCGCGCGACATGATAGCGTTATCAGTCGTGGAGGATCTCGAACGCCTCGTCGAGGCGGCGCACAACTCCGAGCTCTTCAGCGCGCCCCACCTGGAGGACGATCTGGCCCGGTTCTTCGCCGGCGACGTCTCGCGCGTCCGCGAGCTTGCGCGGGACGCCCGCCGGACCGGCGTCGAGCAGGTCTACTTCGTCGGCAGCGGCGGCTCGTGGGCCAGCATGTACTCCGGCAAGTACCTGTGCGACCGCCTCGGCGGCCCGGCCTCCGATGTCGCGCTCTCGTACGAGCTCACCTGGCGCGGCCCGCGCCGGCTCGACTCGAAGGCGCTCGTCTTCCTCGCGTCGTACTCGGGCGCGACCGAGGACACGCTGGCGGCGCTGCGGTTCGCGCGCGAGCGGGGAGCGCGCACGGTCGCGCTCGTGAACCGGGCCGAGACGCCGATCGGCGACGAGGCCGACGTGACGATCGCCTACGGATCGCCGGGGCTCTACTGCCTGCCGATGGCCGCCGTCACGGCGTTCGCCTGCGAATGGGCGGCGGCCGGCGGGAACAGCGATGCCGCCGAGCTGGCCGAGCAGCTTCCCGGGCTGCCTCGCCTGGTTGGCGATGCCTATCGCTCGGGCCGCGATCTCGCCCGGGAGCGCGCCGAGACGTTCGCCGAGTCCGACCTCATCTACTGCGTCGGCGCCGGCCCGCTCTACGGTCTCGCCTACAAGTTCGGGCTCACGGTCTTCATGGAGAACATGCGGATCCACTCGTCGGTGATCGAGACCGCCGAGTTCCGGCACGGCCCGGCCGAGATGCTCGACCGCCACGCGCCCGACATGGCGGTGCTCGCCGGCACCGACGAGTCGCGGGCGATGTCCGAGCGCGTGCTCCGGCTGGCGCGCGAGCGCGGGGCGCGCACGCTGGTGTTCGACGCCGCCGACCACGACGGCCTGCATCCGCTGCTCGCACCGTTCGTCCTCAAGGTCGACCTCCAGTGGTTCGTCGTCTACTCGACGCTCATGCGCGGCATCCACGACCTCGACGACCGGGCCTTCATGGGCCGCCGGGTGCTGGCGGAGGGAGGCGCGACGTGGCCGTGACAGGGCCCGCCACGATCGGCGACAACTGCGTCGACCGCTACCTGCCGCCGATCGGGCGCGACCTGGCCGGCGGGAACGCCCTCAACGTCGCCGCCGGGCTGGCCGCCGCCGGCCTGCCGACGGCCTACGTCGGCGCGATCGGAGACGACGCCGACGGCAGGCTCATCCTCGCCGAGGGCGGGGCGATGGGGATCGACATGAGCCGGGTCGTCGTGGCCCCCGGCCATACCGGGGTGACCACCATCACGGTGACACCCGACGGCGAGCGGATCTTCGAGTCGGAGGTGCTCGGGACGAGCGGGACGTTCCGCCCGTCGGACGAGGCCACCGCGTTCCTGGCCACGCGCACGTGGGTGCACGCGACAGGCCCCGGTCACATCGTCGAGGCGCTCACCGCCGTCGCCGCGGCCGGCGTCCGCGTGTCGTACGACGTGTCGCAGCCACCGCGCACCGAGCGGTTCGCGGCGCTCGCGCCGGCCCTCGAGGTCGCCTTCCTCTCGGCCGCGGGCGCGGACGGAGGCGACGCCGCCGAGATGGCCCGCGAGGCGGTCCGCCGCGGCGCCCGGTCGGCCGTCGTCGGGCGCGGGAAGGACGGCTGCCTGATGCTCTCGGACGGCGAGATCGTGGAGCAGGCCGCCCTGCCGGCCCGCGTCGTCGACACGCTCGGCGCGGGCGACGCGCTCATCGCGGGCGTGATCGCGGCGCTCCTCGAAGGCGCGCCCCCGGCGGCGGCCCTGGCCCGGGGTGCGCAGGCTGCCGCGGCGGCCTGCACGCAGGTCGGCGCATGGAGACCACCCGAACCGCTGGAGGCGCACGGATGAGCGACATGACCAGCACGACCACCCGGTCGGCGGAGCTGTACGAGCTCGCCGCCCACCACCTCGCCGGCGGCGTCGGCTCCGGCACCCGCTCGCCCCGCTCCGGCTGGCTGCCGGTGCCGGTGTTCGCCCGGAGCGGGTCGGGGGCGATCCTGACCGACGCCGACGGCAACGACTACATCGACTACGTGATGGGGCAGGGCCCGCTGATCCTCGGCCACCGCCCGCCCGCCGTCACCGACGCCGTCGTCGACGTGCTGCGCGAGCGCGGCTCGCTCTTCTCGCTCGCGCACGACCTCGAGGCCGAGGCGGCCAGGGCCGTGTGCGAGCGGCTGCCGGGCGTCGACCTCGTCCGGTTCGGGAACTCGGGTACCGAGTGCGCGATGTACGCCCTGCGGTTCGCGCGGGCCTACACCGGCCGTGACCTGATCGTGCGCTTCGAGGGCCACTACCACGGCTGGTCGGACGTCATCCACTGGTCGGCACACCCCTCGGCCGAGACCTGGGGCCCGCCCGAGCACCCGGCCGTGACGCCCGAGACGACGGGCATGACGCCCGGCGCGGGCGACAGCCTCATCGTGCTCCGCTGGAACGACGCCGCCGGGCTCGAGGCGGCGTTCGCCGACTACGGCGAGCGGATCGCGGCCGTGATCACCGAGCCGATCCTCGGGAACTGCGGGGCGATCATGCCCGCCCCCGGCTACCTCGAGCGGATGCGCTCGCTCGCGTCGGAGGCGGGGGCGCTGCTCATCTTCGACGAGGTGCTGACCGGCTTTCGGATCGCTCGCGGCGGCGCGCAGGAGCTGACCGGCGTCACGCCCGACCTGACCGTGGTCGCAAAGGCGCTCGGCGCCGGGTACCCCGTCGCCGCGTTCGGCGGCAGCGAGGCCGTGATGGCCATGGCCGCCGACGGCCGCACCATGCACGGCGGCACGTACAACTCCAACGCGCTCGTCTGCGCGGCCGTCATCGCGGCGTGCGCCGAGACCGGCCGGCCCGGCTTCTACGACGAGCTGAACGCCCGCGGCGAGCGGCTCGCGGAGGGGCTCGTGGCCGCAGCCCGGGCGGCCGGCCTCGACGCCTGCTGGAGCGGCGTGGGGGCGATGTTCCAGCTCTGGTTCTCGCCCGCGCCGCCCGGCGACTACCGCGAAGCGCATGCCATCGCGGCCGCCAGTCCGTTCTTCGCGCTCCACGCATACCTGCGGGCGCACGGCGTCCTCATCCAGCCGCCGCAGGAGGGGCTCTTCCTCACCTCGGCGGCGCACACCGACGAGCACATCGACCAGACGCTGACCGTCGCCCGCGATGCCATGGAGGCCGTCGCAGCGGCGGCCGGCCGGGGCGACGTGGGCGCGAAGGGAGGGCTCCGATGATCCGGTTCATCACGGCCGTCGCGGCGGCCGCATTCGTCGCCGCAGGCTGCGGCGGCGGGGGCAGTGCGTCGAGCGGCGGCTCCGGCGGGAAGCCGGTCCGCGGCGGCATCCTGCTCGCGGCGATCCCCGACAACCCCGACCACCTCGACCCGGCGCTCTCGTACACCAACGAGGGCTGGGAGACGCTCGAGGCGACAAACAACGGCCTGCTCACGTTCAAGAAGGCGGCCGGCGGCGCCGGCGACGAGATCGTCCCCGACATCGCCAAGGCGATGCCGACGATCAGCGCGGACGGACGCACCTACACGTTCCACCTGCGCTCGGGCGTGATGTTCGGCGCGCCGGTGAACCGCGAGGTCAAGCCGTCCGACTTCAAGTTCTCGATCGAGCGGCTCTTCCGGGTCGACTCCGGCGGCGTGGGCTTCTACACGGGCATCGCCGGCGCCGAGCAGTACGCGAAGACGCGCAAGGGCGGGATCTCCGGCATCGTCGCCGACGACGCGAACATGACGCTCACCATCCACCTGACGCAGCCCGACGGCACCTTCCCCGACTACATGGCCGTGCCGTTCACGTTCGCACTCCCCGTCGGCACGCCCGACAAGGACATCTCGACGCTCCCCGAGTGGCGCGTCCCCACCGGCCCGTACATGATCTCGAAGTACGTCCCGCACCAGGAGTTCGACCTCGCCCGGAACCCGACGTTCCACTCCTGGACGGCCGACACGCCCGACGGCTACCTGAACGGCGTCCACGTGAAGATCGGCGTGACGCCGGAGCAGGCGGTGAACGAGACGGCAAACGGCGAGCTCGACTGGTACTTCGAGTCGGTCGCGCCCGACCGGCTCACCGAGCTCAAGGCGCGCTACCCCGACCAGGTTCACGGCTACTCGCGCTCGAACGTGACCTACTTCGACCTGAACGAGCGCAAGTACCCGTTCACCAAGCTCGAGGTGCGCCAGGCCGTGAACTACGCGATCGACCGCACCGCGCTCGTGAAGATCTACGGCGGCCAGGGGACGCCCACCGAGAACATCATCCCGCCGGCGCTCGGCTCGGCGTTCCAGGCCCACCACTTCTATCCCCACGACCTGGCGAAGGCCCGGGCCATGATCAAGGCCGCCGGTGTGGAGGGGGCGAGCGTGCAGGTGTGGGGGCACACGACCGACCCGACGCCGAAGGCCGTGCAGTACATGGCCTCGGTGCTCGACTCGATCGGCCTCAAGGCAAGCGTGAAGACGTTCGACGAGTCGGTCTACTGGGACACGATTGCGACCCAGAAGGGCGACCCGCAGGTCGCGTTCAACGACTGGAACCAGGACTTCCCCGAGGGGCAGGACTACATCGACGTGATCCTGAACGGCGAGCACATCGTGAACGTCGGCAACAACGACGTCTCGAACACCGACATCCCGGCGTACAACCGCATGATCGACGCCACCAAGGAGATGCCGCTCGGCGAGGCCCGAAACGCCCAGTGGGCGAAGCTCGACGCGCTCTACATGAAGAACGACGCGGGCTGGGTGCCGTTCATGAACCGGCAGTGGCCGAAGTTCGTCTCGTCCCGCCTGCACGGCCTGGTCTTCAACCCCAGCTACTTCGAGCTCTTCCCGTCCATGTGGCTCACGAAGTGACATGACGGCCGAGGCCGCCGCACTCCCCACGGGCCGCGGCGGCCTCCGGCTGGCCCTGGGGCGGCTGCGCCGAAACCCTGCGGCGTGGAGCTCTGCGGTCGTCCTCGTTGCGATCCTCGTCGCCTGCTTCCCCGGGGCGCCGGCATGGGTGCACTTCGCGTGCGGGCACGGCCCCAACGACCAGAACATCCAGGGCTACGTCCATGACGGCGGCCATCGCATCCCGGTCGTCGGGCTCGACGGGACGCCGATCGGCCCGGGGTGGCGGGCCTGCTACCTGCTCGGCGCCGACTCGAACGGCCGCGACCTCATGGTGCGGCTCCTGTACGGCGGGCGCATCTCGCTCGAGGTCGGCATCGGCTCGGCGGTGCTGTGCGTCGGCCTGGCGCTCGTCATGGCGCTCGTCGCCGGCTACGCCGGCGGTGCCGTCGACGCCGTCATCTCGCGCACGCTCGACCTGATCTGGGCCTTCCCCGTCTACCTGCTCGCCGTGGCGCTCGCCACGTCGCTCGCCGTCGGCGGGCTGCGGCTGGGGCCGCTGCACGTCGCGTCGACCTCGCTGCTCCTGCCGGTCTTCGTCATCGCCGTCGTCTACATCCCGTACGTCGCCCGGCCGATCCGGGGCCAGGTGCTCGGCATGCGGCGGATGGAGTTCGTCGACGCCGCGGTGGCGACCGGCGCCGGCCCGGTGCGGATCATGGTCCGCGAGCTCCTGCCGAACGTCGCCTCGATCGCGCTCGTCCTGATGACGCTGATCGTGGCCAACAACATCCTGACCGAGGCCGCGCTCTCGTTCCTCGGCGTGGGGGTGCCCGTGCTCACGCCGTCGTGGGGCAACATCATCCAGCAGGGCTACTCGTCGATCGTGACGGCGCCCGCGCTCACGGTGGCGCCCGGGCTTGCGATCATGTTCACCGTCGTGTCGCTGAACGTGCTGGGCGACGCCCTGCGCGACGCGCTCGACCCGCACGCCGAGATCCGGATCCGCGGCTGATGGGCGTGTTCGTCCTGCGACGCATTGCCGGCCTTGTCGTCGTGCTCTTTGCGATCTCGGTGCTGGTGTTCCTCATCTTCAACGTGATCCCGGGCGGCGACCCGGCGCTCCGGATCGCGGGCCGTCACCCGACCCAGCAGAACATCCGCCAGATCCGCAAGGACTGGGGCTTCGACCGGCCCCTCGTCGTCCAGTACGGCGACATGATGGAGCGGCTGTTCGTGAAGCGCGACCTGATCTCCTACCAGGACCAGACGCCCGTGCTTCCCACGATCGAGCGCGGCATCCCGCGCACGCTGTCGCTGGCCGTCGGGGCGGCGCTCATCTGGCTCGCGGTGGGCGTCACGATCGGGGTCATCTCAGGCGTCCAGCAGGGGAGGTGGCTCGACCGGGTGCTGACGGCGCTCGCGCTCTCGGGCGTCAGCATCCCGATCTTCTGGCTCGGCGCCGTGCTGCTCTACCTGCTCACGTTCCGTTACCACTCGTGGGCCGTCTTCGCATGGATCCCTGCGGGCGGCTACGTGTCGCTGACCAGCGACCCGGCCGGCTGGTTCACCCATCTCCTGCTGCCGTGGCTCGTGCTGGCGGTCGTGTCGATCGGCTTCTACGCGCGGGTCGTGCGGGCGTCGCTCCTCGACGTCCGCAGGCTCGACTACGTGCGCACCGCCCGGGCGAAGGGGCTCTCCGAGCGGCAGGTGCTCATGCGCCACACGCTTCGGAACTGCCTGATCCCGGTGGTGACCCTCTTCGGGCTCGATCTCGGGGCGGCGGTCGGCGGCACCGTGATCCTGATCGAGCCGATCTTCGGGATCGAGGGGGTCGGCCAGTACGCGCAGGAGTCGGTCTCCCATCTCGACCTGCCCCCGATGATGGCGCTCACGCTGTACGGCGCCTTCTTCGTCGTCATCATGAACGCGGCCGTCGACGTGGCGTACGCCTGGCTCGACCCGCGCACACGCGAGGCCTAGGAGGCCGATATGCGCATGCCCGCACGGATACTCGCAACGATCGCCGTGGCCGGCCTGGTGGCGGGGTGCGGATCGAGCGGCTCCTCGTCGTCCGGCGGAGGCGGCGGGGCCGGCCACGACGGCGGCACGCTCGAGGGCGGCATCCCCGACAACCCCGACCACCTCGACACCGGCATCTCCTACGCCGTCGAGGGCTGGGAGATCCTCGAGGCGACGAACAACGGGCTCCTCACGTTCCGGAAGGCCGCGGGCCCGGCCGGGTCCGATGTCGTCCCCGACATCGCCACGGCGATGCCCGAGGTCACCGACGGCGGGCGGACGTATTCGTTCACGCTCCACAAGGGCGTGATGTTCGGGCCGCCGGTGAACCGCGAGGTGAAGCCGTCCGACTTCCAGTACGCCGTCGAGCGGCTCTTCCACGTGGGCTCGCCCGGCGTCGGCTTCTACACGTCCATCGCCGGCGCGGACGCCTATGCGGCCGGGAAGGCCAAGCACATCTCCGGCATCGAGGCCGACGACTCGGCGATGACGATCACCTTCCACCTCGTCCACCCCGACGGCGCGTTCCTCGACATCATGGCGATGCCGTTCGCGTTCGCGGTGCCGGCCGGGATGCCGAGCAAGGACATCTCGACGGATCCCGCATGGCGGGTCGCAACGGGGCCGTACATGATCAAGACGTACGTGCCGAAGCAGCAGATCCTGCTCGTCAGGAATCCCGCGTTCACGCAGTGGTCGCCGAACTCGCCCGACGGCCACCTCGACCAGGTGCACATCCAGATCGGCGTCACCCCGGAGCAGGCGGTGAACGAGACGATCTCGGGCTCGCTCGACTGGTACATGGAGGCCGTGCCGCCCGACCGGCTGACCGAGCTCAAGGCCAAGTACCCGGACCAGGTGCACCTCTACCCGCGAAACAACGTCACGTACTTCTCGATGAACGAGCGCAAGGCGCCGTTCGACAAGCTCCAGGTGCGCCAGGCGGTGAACTACGCGATCGACCGCACGGCGCTCGTCAAGATCTTCGGCGGCCAGGGGACGCCGACCGAGACGGTGCTGCCGCCGCTCTTCGGCACGGCCTATCACGAGCCGGACCTGTACCCGTACGACCTGAACAAGGCCAGGGCGCTGATCCAGCAGGCCGGTGCGCAGGGAGCGCAGGTCGAGGTGTGGACGACGAACGCCGACCCGGCTCCGAAGGCGGCCCAGTACCTCGCGGCGCAGCTCCAGGCGATCGGCCTCGACGTGACCGGCGTGAAGGCGGTCGACGACTCGGTCTACTGGGACACCCTGCTGACGCAGAAGGGCGATCCCCAGATCGCGTTCAACCACTTCGACCAGGACTACCCCGAGGGCGAGGACTTCATCGACACGCTCCTGAACGGCGAGCACATCGTGAACGTCGGGAACAACGACGTGTCCAACACCGACAACCCTGAGATCAACCAGATGATCGACCAGACCAAGCAGCTCCCGCTCGGAGCGCAGCGGAACGCCGCCTGGGCCAAGATCGACAACACGTTCATGGAGAAGGACGCCGGCTGGGCGCCGATCCTGCACCTCCAGGAGCCCAAGTTCGTGTCGGCCCGGCTGCACGGACTGGTGTTCACGGGGTCGTACTTCGAGCTCATTCCGGAGATGTGGCTCTCGCCGTGAATTCACCCTATCCAGCGGGTGCCGTCACTCTTGAAACAGGGGCCTCGGTCGGGTTACAATAGGCACAAGCACTTCGAGGAGGCTGGGGTGCGGAGCGGGCAGATCGGGATCCTGGTTGCGATCGCTGTTACCACCAGCGCCTGTTTCGGCGGAGGGTCGCCGGAGCCCAAGAGCACTCCGATCCCGACGCTGATCCGGCCCGGCGCGTCCATCGGGCCAGTCACCATCGGGGAGTCGCGGGCCGAGGTCGAAGCCCTGCTCGGCCGCGGTACACCCGAGGCGCTCGGCAAGGATGCAAGCTTCCTGTCGGCGAGGATCCTGTACCCGAGGGCCGGGCTCGAGATCGGCTTCTCCAAGTCCGCGCTCCATCCGATCGCCGTCTGGGCCGTCACACGGGCGCCCCGCTACCACACCCGATCCGGGATGGGGATCGGCTCGCAGATCGACCGCCTGGCGGGCGTCGTACCGCTCACCTGTCGCGACCAGTTCGCGGTGCGGGTCTGCGACGTCGGCACGTCCCCGCACGCCGGCCCGGCGATGACCTTCCGTGCCCGGAACGGGCGCGTCGATCGCATCAGCCTGATCGCGGTCTTGAGCTCCGACGGCCGGCTCAGCCCGGCCGACCCCGCCCTCGCCGCAACCGGCTGACCCAGTCGCGCCACCCCTCCCGCGGTCCCGTAGACTGGCCGGCGATGCCCGCCTCCGCGACCCGTCTCGACGACTGCCTCTCGATCCGCGACGGCCGCCTCTGGATGGAGGAGTGCGACACGGTCGAGCTGGCGCGGCGGTTCGGGACGCCCGTCTACGCCGTCTCCGAGGATCAGCTGCGCCGGAGCGCGCGCCGGATCGGCGCGGCGTTCGCGGCCAATTGGCCGGAGGGCGAGGTCGCGCTCCTGCCGTCGCTCAAGGCCAACCTCTCGCTCGCGCTTCGCCGCATCCTGAACTCCGAGGGCCTCGGCTGCGACACGTTCGGGCCGGGCGAGCTGCACGCGGCGCTCGCGTCGGGGATCGACCCCGCGCTCATCTCGGTGAACGGCTCGGTGAAGGACGCCGCGCTCGTGACGGGCGCGGTCGAGGCCGGCGCGCGGCTCACCCTCGACAGCGCCGCCGAGCTCGACCTGGTCGCCGCCGCGGCCCAGGCGACCCGCCGTACAGCCCGCATTCGCCTGCGGCTCCGGCCCGACTACGACGGGCTCGACATGCCGTCCGACTTCGACCCGTCGGTCACCGTCCGCGCCGGCGCCCACCGCTACAAGCCGGGCATCCCGCTGGAGCAGGCCGGCGCCGTGGCCCGGCGCGCGCTGGCGACTCCCGGCATCGAGCTGGTCGGGCTCATGGCCCACCTGGGCCGCCACAGCGCCGCCCCGGAGGTGTGGCGGGGGATGGCCGGGAGCTTCGCCGCCGCGGTCGCGCGTGTCTGCGCGGAGCTCGAGGGCTGGCGCCCGGCGGAGCTCGACGTCGGCGGCGGCTACCCGGCGCCGCGCGATCCGATCCGCGCCGAGCCGGCGCCCCCGATCGAGGACATCGCCGCCGCGCTCACCTCCGGCCTTCGCGACGGCCTGCGCGCCGCCGGCATCGACGCTGCCGGCATCCGCCTTGAGGCCGAGCCGGGCCGCTCCCTTTACGCCGACACCGGCATCCAGCTCGCGACCGTCCGCCACCTCAAGGAGCAGGCGGCGCCGGTCCCGATGCGCTGGGTCGAGACCGACACGACCGAGATGTTCATGGCCGACCTCCTGATCGAGCACGCGCGGTTCCAGGTCGTCGCCGCCTCGCGGGCCGGCGCACCGGACGCCCAGACCGCCGACGTCGTCGGCATGTCGTGCGGCTTCGACCTGCTCGTGCCCGACGCCCGCCTGCCCGCCCTCGAGCCCGGCGATGTGATCGCCTTCCTGGACAACGGGGCATACCAGGACGCATGCGCGTCGAACTTCAACGGCCTTCCCCGGCCCGGCACCGTGCTGGTGTCGGGCGCGGACGCCGAGTGGATCAAGCGGCCCGAAACCGTCGAGGACGTGTTCGCGCGCGACGTCGTCCCGGAGCGGCTGCGGTGATCGGCGGCCTTCACCACGTCGGCATCACCGTCTCGGATCTCGACCGCTCGCTCGCCTTCTACCGCGGCCTGCTCGGCCTCCACATCGAGGCCCGCGCCGTCGACGTGCCCGCCGAGGAGGTGACGGGCATCCCCGGCGCACGCTGCTCGATCGCCGACCTCGACCTGCCCGACGGCCGCGTGCTCGAGCTGATCCAGTACACCGCCGGCGGCGGGCGGCCGCTGACCCAGCGGACGAGCGACCCCGGCGCCTGCCATCTCGCCATCTCGGTGGACGACATCGACGTGACCTACGAGCGGCTGGAGCGGGCCGGGGTGACGCTGCGATCGAGGCCGATCACGCTCGCCGACTCGGGGCCGCGCTGGGACGGGAGCCGGGTCGTCTACACCGTCGACCCCGACGGCGTGACCGTCGAGCTGGTGCAGCTGCCCGGCTGATGGATATCGGCATCCGCACGCTGACGGCTCCCGGGATGGCGGCGAACTTCGCGCCGTCGCTCGGGATGGTGTGCTGCTCGCTCGTCCACGGTGGCGAGGAGCTCCTCGAGCAGCGCGGCGGCCTGGACGCGTACGCCGAGCGCGGCTCGACGATGGGCGTCCCGCTCCTCCACCCGTGGGCGAACCGGCTGGCGGGGCCCGTCGCCGCCTCGCCGCTCCTTCACACCGACGCAGAACGGCATGCCGATCCACGGCGTGCTCCCGGCGGCGCTCCCGTTCGCGATCGAGCACGAGACCGCATCGAGCATCGACGCCGTGTTCGCGACCGACGACCACCCGGGCGTGCTGGAGGTGTTCCCCTACCCGCACCGTCTCCGCGTGCAGGCGCTGCTCACCGACGACGCGCTCGAGATCCGAACCACGCTCCTCGCCCTCGGCCGCCGCCCGGTCCCGATCGCCTTCGGCTACCACCCCTACCTGCGCCTGCCCGGCGGGTCGCGGTCGGGCGTCGAGATCGAGGTGCCGGTGCCGACGCGGCTCGTGCTCGACGAGCGCCGGATCCCCACCGGCGAGCGGGTGCGGGCGGCGATCGCCCCCGGGCCGCTGGCCCAGCGCACCTTCGACGACGGGTTCGCCGACGTGGCCGACGGGACCGCGTTCGTCGTCCGCGGCGGCGGCAGCACCGTCACCGTCACGTTCCTCGAGGGCTACGGCTTCGCGCAGGTGTACGCGCCCGAGGGGAGCGACTTCATCTGCTACGAGCCGATGACCGCACCGACCAATGCGATCACGTCGGGCGACTCGCTCACCCGCGTCAAGCCCGGCGACGCCTACACGGCGGCGTTTCGGATCGGCGTCGGCTGACCGCTACAGGTCGAGGTCGCGGACGGCGAAGAAGACCGCCTCCGAGAACGTCGGATACGGCTGGATCGTGTCGAGCAGGACGTCGACCGGGATCTCGGCCCTGATCGCGAGCGTCAATTGGCCGAGCCACTCGCCCGCCTCGGGGCCGACCGCGCAGGCGCCGACGAGCACGCGCCGCTCGCGGTCGGCGAACACCTTGAGGAAGCCGGGCCGCTTGGGGCGCTCGTAGGTCGAGAGCCGGGCCGTGCTCCCATGCTCGCCCATCACGAGGCCGTCGCCGGCCGTCCGGCCGACCGACGCGACCTGGGGGTCGGTGAAGGTCACGGCCGGGACGGCGCGGTGGTCGGCCTTCGCCGGCCTCCCGGCCGCGTCGGCCGCGGCCACCCGGGCCTGGTACTTGCCGGCGTGCGTGAACATCGCAATCCCGGTCACGTCGCCCGCCGCCCAGATCCCCTCGCCGGCGCGCATGCGCTCGTCGACCTCGATGCCGCGCTTTCCGATCTCGACGCCCAGCCTCTCGAAGCCGAAGCCCTCGACCGCCGCCCGCCGGCCGGTGGCGACGATCAGCCGCTCGCCCTGGATAACCGTCCCGCCCTCGACGTGCACCTCGATCCCGGGCGCGACCCGCTCGATCTTGCGGCCGAGGTGGATGTCGACGCCCTCGTCGCGCAGGACGTCGTGGAGGAGCGCGCCGGCGTCGGGATGGTCGCGGGGGAGCAGGCGGTCGGCGATGTCGGCCAGCGCGACCGTCGCCCCCATGCGGTTGAAGAACTGGGCCAGCTCGCAGCCCACCGGGCCGGCGCCGAGCACGACGACGCTCGCCGGGATCTCACGCACGCTGGTGGCCTCGCGGTTCGTCCAGTAGTCGACGCCGTCCAGGCCGTCGATGGGCGGGATCGACGGCACCGAGCCGGTGGCGATCATGAGCCGTGCGTAGCGCAGCTCGCGGCCCCCGGCCTCGACGACGCCCGGCTCGCGCACGGCCGCCTCGCCGCGGACGAGCTCGATGTCGCGGCCGGCCAGCCACTCCTCCTGCGAGGAGTCGTCCCAGTCCCCGGTCACCTGGTCGCGGTGCCAGAGGACGCGCGCGACGTCGAGATCGCCGGTGACCGCCTCGGCGGCGCCCGGGGCGAGCCGCGCGGCGGCCAGCGCCTCGGCCGGGCGCAGGAGCGCCTTCGACGGCATGCAGGCGTAGTAGGAGCACTCGCCGCCGACGAGCCCCTTCTCGACGAGCGTGATCTTCGTGTCGGGCTCGAACCCGCGAAGCGCGCCCGCGAACGCCTCGCCTGTCGAGCCGCCGCCGAGGATGAGGACGTCGCCTGGCATGTCCGCCACTGTATGCCCCGAGCGGTCTTCCGTTACGCCACGCAACAACGGGGTCAGACCCGAATGTTGCGCGCGGCTACTCGGCGGGCCGGGTGCCGCCCGCCTCGGCCAGGGCGGCATACGCCAGCTGCTCGATCAGGATGCCCGCCTCACGCGAGGCGTCGGCCGCCGCGTCGGCCGCCTTCTTGGCGAGCTCGACCGCGAGCCGGGGGAGCGCCGCCAGCTCGGCCGCCACGGCGAGCGCGCGCGGCTCGGGGTCGCCGTCCACCACCTCGCTCACGAGCCCCATCTCGGCCAGGCCGGCCGCCGGCAGCCGCCGCCGCAGCAGGATCAGCTCCTTGGCCCGAGCGGCACCGATCGCCTTGACCAGCCGCATCGTGCCGCCCGAGCTGGGAAGGATGCCGATCTCGACCTCGGGCAGCCCGAACGTCGCCGCCCGGTCGGCGATCCGGAAGTCGCACGCCAGCGCGAGCTCGAACCCGCCGCCCAGGCACCACCCGCGGATCGCCGCGATCGTCGGCTGTGGCAGCGCCGCGATCCGCTCGTAGACGCGGCCGGTCTCGCGGTAGTAGGCGAGCGCCCCGGCGGCGCCCGCCTCGGCGACCTCGCCCAGGTCGGCCCCGGCCGAGAACGCCCGCCCGCTTCCGGCGATGACGACCGCCCCCGCCGCCCGCACGCGCTCGTCCGCCACCGCCGCGTCGAGCTCCCGCTCGAGCGCCGTCGAGAGCGCGTTCAGCTTCTCGGGCCGGTTGAGGCGAAGCAGCGCCACCGGCCCGTGCTCCTCGACCAGGACGAGGCTCACGCCGCCGTCTCCCGCTCGATCTCTCGGACGATCCGGTCGAGCTCGACGGCCATCGGCCCCGCCTCGCGCGCCAGGAAGACGTCGGCCAGCGACCGGTAGTACCACATCTGCCCGTCCCGGCCGGCGCCGAACACCCGCCACAGATCGTCGCCGCGCAGCCGCAGGTCGTCGCGGATCATGCGCGCGTTGTACAGCTTGTCGGCCAGCGAGACGCGGAGCTCGTCGGGCTGCGCCGTGCGCAGGTGCTCGATGTACGCGCGCTTTCGCCCCCACCACTCCGGCTTGGGCCGCTCGTACGCGTCCGTGCAGGCGTCCACGATCCGCGCCACCCGCTCCCCGAACCGGTCGCGCACGTCCCCGACCGTCGCGTCGGTGTCCTCGACCAGGTCGTGGAGCACGGCGGCGACCGCCTCGTCCTCGTCGCCGCCGTCGTTCAGGACGAGCGACGCCACGCCGAGGAGGTGCGCGTGATAGGGGATCTCGGTCCCCTTCTTGCGCTGCCCGCCGTGGGCGTCGATCGCCCACGCCAGCGCCTCGGCGAGCCGGCTCACACGCCCACCCCGACGTTCTGGAAGAACCAGAGGCTGGACGTGAGCCACAGCCCGAGCAGGATCGCAAAGAGCGTCCCGCCCGCCAGCGGCAGCGCCCAGACCGGGAACCGGGAGCCGCCGCGCACGATCAGCACCTTGGCGATGACCGCCCCGTAGACGACCGATCCCAGGAGCGAGTGCACCTGGACGCGGGTCGAGTAGTCGCCGTAGCCGAGCAGGAAGATGCAGTGGTAGGCGACGGGCAGGGTGAGGAGGATCGCGAGCCGCCCCGACCAGCGGTGCACCGTCGCGGCCGCGGCGCCGATCGGCAGGCGCAGGCGCGCGTAGATGTGGGCGGCCGTGAGCACCTGGAAGAGCGCCGGCACCATCGCGGCCGTGGCCAGCCACACCTTGAGGTGAATCGGGTCCGAGAAGAAGAGCTTCAGGTAGCTCGGCGGGTAGAGGCCGGGGGCGAGCGTGTTGTGCTTTGCGACCACGCCGACGGTCAGCGAGACGAGCGCGAAGGCGACGAGGGCCGCGGCCAGCCAGAGCCGGTGCTGGCGGGAAGCTTCGGGCGCGACGGTCACGGGCCCGGATGATAGGCGGGAAGGCGGTTTGCCCGCTTGTCGTCCTGCCGGTCATCTATGTTAATGACCGTGGGTCAGCTACGTGCCCGAACCGCCCAGGCCAAGGCCGGCCGCCGCCGCCACATCCTCGACTGCGCCGCCGCCCTGTGCGCGGGATCGGGCTACGACGAGCTCGCCGTCGCGGGCGTCGCCGAGCGGGCCGGCCTCGCCAAGGGCACCATCTTCCGCTACTTCCCGACCAAGGAGGACCTCGGCCGCGCCCTCGCCGAGGCCCACCTGGCCCGCTGGAGCGACGACCTGGAGCGCCGGCTGGGCCGCCTGCCCGGCCCCCCGGCCCCCGACGCCGCCGCCCGCCTCCTGGTCGAGTCGCTCGCGGGCCGGCGCGACCTGCTGGTGCTCGCCGCCCGCGGGCTTGCGCCCGCCGACGTCCTCGACGACGCGCCCGCCGCCCGGGCGCTCGAGCGGGCGCTGCCCTATTCCGGCGCGGGTGGCGGCGCCCGGCTCATGCGCACGGCGCTGGCCGCGGCGGCCGGGCTCAGGGCGACCCTCGCAGACGAGGCCGCGCTCCCCGGCGAGCTCCACGAGGTGCTGCGCGCACAGCTCACGGGGCTCCGCACCGCGTCGCTTCGCGCTACGGTCCAGCACCCACCGACCGAGGAGAGCTCTCGATGCTGAAAGAGTTCAAGGCGTTCCTGCTTCGCGGCAACGTCGTCGACCTGGCGGTCGCCGTCGTCATCGGCACCGCGTTCGGGGCCGTGATAACGGCGTTCGTGGCCGACCTGATCACGCCGCTCATCGCGGCGATCGGCGGGGAGCAGGACTTCTCCGCGCTCAAGTTCGAGATCAACTCGAGCCAGTTCCTGTACGGGGCGTTCATCAACGCCGTCATCAGCTTCGTGCTGGTCGCCGCCGCGATCTTCTTCTTCGTCGTGAAGCCCGTGAACGCGATGGCCGCGCGCCGCCGCGACGAGGACACGCCGCCCACCGTGCGGCCGTGCCCGGAGTGCCTGAGCGAGATCCCGCTCGCCGCCCGCCGCTGCGCCTACTGCACGGCCGAAGTCGGCGCCGTTTAGCGTGCTCCGCCGCACCACGCTCGCAGCAACCTGCGCCGCCGTGCTCGCGGCCGGCGCGACTGCCCCGCCGCCGGGCCTCGCCGACGTGTCGGTGCTCCCGCACCTGCGTGCCCCGCACGCCTGCGGGCGAACGCCGCACAGGCGCCCGCGCATCCGCCACGTGATCGTGATCGCGCTCGAGAACCACTCGTTCCCGGAGATCATCGGCCACGCGCCGTTCATCACCTCGCTCGCGCACCGCTGCGGCCTCGCCGCCAACTACCACCACAACGCCACGGCGAGCCTCCCGAATTACCTCGCGATGACGAGCGGCTCGACGCACGGCCTTCGCCGCAACTGCATGCCCAGGCAGTGCCCGATGCGGGGGGCGAGCATCTTCACCCAGCTCGGCCGCCACGGCAAGAAGTGGCGCGTCTACCAGGAGTCGATGCCGGGCCGGTGCGCGCGCTCGTCGTCGGGCCTCTACGCCGCGCGCCACAACCCGGCCGTCTACTACCGGCGGATCGGCGACCGCCAATGCCAAAAGCACGTCGTCCCGCTGGGCTCGCGGGCCACGGGGCGGCTGCGAAGAGCGCTCGACGGCCGCGGCACGCCGGCCTACATGTTCGTGACGCCGAACCTGTGCCACGACATGCACAGCTGCCCGGTGGCCGTGGGCGACCTGTGGGTGTCGGCGTGGATGCGGACGATCGTGCGCAGCCGCGCCTACCGCGCCGGGCACACGGCCGTCTTCCTCACCTTCGACGAGGGCTCGTCCCGAAACGGCCGCATCGCGACCGTCGTCGTCAGCCCGTACACGCCCGCCGGCAAGGTGTCATACCGGCGCTACAGCCACTTCTCGCTCCTGCGAACCACGGAGCGGGTGCTGGGCATCCGGAGATGCCTCGGAAAGGCCCGCTCGGCTCGGGGCCTTTCCAAGGCATTCCGGCTGTAGGAGGGGGAAGGACTCCTACTGCGCGGAGGCGATTCGGCGGATGAGCGCGAGCTCGAAGCGCCTGGTGTCACGCGACGCCGGCCGGTCGCCCGCGGCGGAGACCACGGTCATGCGCCGGAGCGCGGCATCGGCGTGCTTTGCCGCCATCCTGGCGTCCGTGGTGCGATCCGTTGCTGCGATTGGTGCGACGAGCATGTGACGACCCCCTGAAGTTGTGGGCGGCGCCGCCTCGTGACCCCCGTACAGTCGGCGGCGCCGTGCCCAATACCCTCCAGATAGCCCACCCCGGGACGGGCGTCAATGTGTTTCCCGGAGTCCATACGATTCCTTTACGGGTGGTGAAATTGCTCGAGGCCCCTTGCAGCGGCGTCGCCCAGGGTGTAGACCATCCGGCGCACTCACATCCAGGCTCCCCGCGGAAGGAGATCCGGTGAAACGGGCGGTGACCATCTCGGTGAACGGGGTGTCTCACACGACGGGAGTTGAGCCGCGCACGCTGCTCGTCCACTTCCTCCGTGAGCACCTGAATCTGACAGGCACCCACGTCGGCTGCGACACGTCGAACTGCGGGGCGTGCACCGTCTGGCTCGACGGCATGGCCGTCAAGTCGTGCACCGTCCTCGCCGTGCAGGCCGACGGGGCCGACGTGACCACCATCGAGGGGATTGCCGAGAACGGCGAGCTGCACCCGATGCAGCGCGCGTTCCACGAGACCCACGGGCTCCAGTGCGGGTACTGCACGCCGGGCATGGTGATGGCGGCGATCAAGCTGCTCGAGGACAACCCTGACCCGAGCGACGACGAGATCCGGCGCGGCCTCGAGGGCAACCTGTGCCGCTGCACCGGCTACGAGAACATCGTCGCCGCGGTGCGCACCGCGGCCGCGGGGGTGACGGTCTGATGGCGATCGCGACCGAGCAGTCGAAGGGCATCGGGCAGGCCGTCCACCGCAAGGAGGACAAGAAGCTTCTCACCGGGAAGGGGCGGTTCGTCGACGACCTGAAGCTCCCGGGCATGCAGCACATGGCGGTCGTGCGCAGCACCCACGCACACGCCGACATCACCGGCATCGACACGTCGAAGGCCCGGTCGATGCCCGGCGTCACGGCCGTCCTCACCGGCGACGACCTGGAGTTCGCGGCCGGCGTCCCGTGCGCCTCGAACCCGACGGGCGAGATGGTGCACCCGGTGCGCCCGCCGCTGGCCAGGGGGAGGGTGCGCCACGCGGGCGAGCCGGTCGCGGTGGTGCTGGCCGCCGACCGTTACACGGCCGCCGACGCGGCCGCCATGGTCGAGGTGTCCTACACGCCGCTGCCGGCGGCGATCACGCCCGAGCAGGCGCTGGCCGAGGGGGCGCCCCGGATCCACGAGGAGCTCGACTCGAACGTCGGCCTCGTGCTCGCGCACAGGACCGACAACGTCGAGGAGGCGTTCGCAAAGGCCGACGTGGTCGTGAAGCAGACGATCCGAAACCAGCGCCTGATCCACGTCCCGATCGAGACGCGCGGCGTGGTCGCCGACTGGAACACGGCCTCCGACGAGCTCGTGGTCTACAGCTCGACCCAGGTGCCGCACTTCCTGCGGACGTTCCTGGCGATCGTGTGCGGCGTGAGCGAGGCCAAGGTGCGGGCGATCGCACCCGACGTGGGCGGCGGCTTCGGCTCGAAGCTGAACGCGTACGCCGAGGAGTTCATCGCGGCCGCCGCGTCGCGCAAGATCGGCGCGCCGGTCAAGTGGATCGAGGAGCGCTCCGAGGCGATGCTGGCGACCTGCCACGGGCGGGCCCAGGACGCCCACATGGAGCTGGCAGCCACGAAGGACGGCAAGGTGCTCGCGATGCGGGCCCACTACGTCCAGGACTACGGCTCCTACCTCCAGATGCTGACGCCGCTCATCTCGCAGCTCACGCTGCTCATGTCGCCGGGCGCCTACGCGATCCCGGAGGTCGACGTCACCGTCACGAACGTCTACACGAACACGGTGCCGACCGACGCCCTGCGCGGCGCCGGCCGCCCGGAGGCGACCCACGCCATCGAGCGGATGATGGACATCCTGGCGCTCGAGCTGGGGATGAGCCGCACCGAGGTGCGGCGGCGGAACTTCCCCGAGGAGTTCCCGTTCACGACCGCGATCGGGCTCATGTACGACTCGGGCGACTACGGAAAGACGCTCGACAAGCTGCTCGAGCTCTCCGACTCGAAGGCGGACTTCGAGAAGCGGCGCGAGGAGGCCGCCGGGCGCGGGAAGCTGCTCGGGCGCGGGCTCTCGACGTGGGTCGAGGTGTGCGGCTTCGTGCCGTCGGACGTGGCCCGAAGCGCGCTCGGCCTCACGCCGGGCGGCTGGGAGAGCTCGACGGTGCGGATGCACCCGACCGGCAAGGTCACGGTGATCACCGGCACCTCGCCGCACGGCCAGGGGCACGCCACGTCGTGGTCGCAGATCGTCGAGACCGAGCTCGGCATCCCGTTCGACGACGTCGAGGTGATCCACGGCGACACGGCGTTCGCGCCGTACGGGCTCGGCACCTACGGGAGCCGCAGCCTGGCCGTGGGCGGCACGGCCGTCCACCTGGCGGCGACCAAGGTGCGCGAGAAGGCCCAGCTCGTGGCGGCCCAGATGCTCGAGGCGTCGTCCGACGACCTGGAGTTCTCGGGCGGCACGTTCTCGGTCAAGGGCAGCCCCGACAGGAGCGTCACGATGCAGGAGGTGGCGTTCCGGGCCTGGCAGGCGTTCAACATGCCCGAGGGCGTGACGCCGGGGCTCGACGAGACGGTCTTCTTCGACCCGCCGAACTGCGTCTTCCCGTTCGGCGCCCACGGCTGCGAGGTGGAGGTCGACAGGGAGACCGGCAAGGTCGAGATCACGGGCTACATCGCCGTTGACGACTGCGGCAACGTCATCAACCCGATGATCGTCGACGGCCAGGTGCACGGCGGCGTCGTGCACGGCATCGGCCAGGCGCTCTACGAGGGCGCCGTCTACGACGCGAACGGGCAGCTCCTCACGGGGTCGCTGGTCGAGTACGTCATCCCGTCGGCGGTCGAGGCGCCGTCGATCCAGACCCACCGCACGGTGACGCCGTCGCCGACGAACCCGCTCGGCGTGAAGGGGATCGGCGAGGCCGGCACGATCGCTTCGACGCCCGCCGTCGTGGGGGCCGTCTGCAACGCGCTCGGCGTCCGCGACCTCGACATGCCGCTCCATCCGGAGACGGTCTGGCGGGCGATGGAGAAGGGGGGTGCGGCGTGATCCCGCACGCGTTCGACTACGAGCAGCCGGCATCGGTCGCCGACGCGATCGCGATGCTCGGAAAGCACGGCGGCGAGGCGCGCGTCCTGGCGGGCGGGCACTCGCTGGTGCCGCTGATGAAGCTGCGCCTCGCGGCCCCCGACGCGCTCATCGACATCGGCGCGATCGCGTCGCTGCGCGGCATCACCGACACGCCCGACTCGATCACGATCGGCGCGCTCACGACCCACGCCCAGGTGGCCGGGTCGCACGCCGTCGTGAGCGGCTGCCCGATCCTCGCCGAGACGGCGGCCGGCATCGGCGACCCGCAGGTGCGAAACCGGGGGACGATCGGCGGCTCGCTCGCCAACGCCGACCCGCACGGCGACCTGCCGGCCGTGCTTCTGGCGCTCGAGGGCGACGTGAGCGCGGAGGGCCCGAACGGGCAGCGCACGATCGCCGCGGCCGACCTCTTCGTCGACTACCTCCAGACGTCGCTTTCGCAGGACGAGATCATCACCGCGGTGCGCGTCCCGAAGGCGGCGAAGAGCGCCTACGTCAAGTTCAACCGGCGGGCCCAGGACTGGGCGATCGTCGGGGCGGCGGCGGTCGTCGACGGGTCGTCCGCGCGGATCGCGCTGACGGGGGTCGGCTCGAAGCCGGTGCGGGCTGCGGCGGCCGAGGCGGCCTTCTCGGGCTCGAACGCGGCCGAGGCGGCGGCGCATGCCGCGGACGGGCTCGACCCGCCGTCCGACACGGCGGCGTCGGGCGAGTACCGGGCCCACCTCGCGCGGGTGCTGGTGCGACGGGCGCTCGAAGCGGCGATGGCGCGGTAGCCGGTGCAGTTCTCGAACGAGTTCACGGCCCCGGCGGCGCCGGACGAGGTCTTCGCGACCCTGATGGACGTCCGCGGCGTCGCCGGGTGCCTGCCGGGAGCCTCGATCGGCGAGGACACCGAGGACGGCGGCCTGGAGGCGACGGTCGCCGTCAAGGTCGGGCCGATCCGCATGACCTACGGCGGGACGGTGCACGTGATCGAGCGCGACGATGCGGCCCACACGGCCTCGATGCGCGTGCGGGCCCGCGAGCAGCGCGGCCAGGGGACGGCCGAGGCGACGCTGGGGCTGGCGGTGGCCGAGGACGGAGCGGGCGGCTCGAAGGCCACCGTCACGACCGACCTCATGGTCACGGGCCGGGTCGCCCAGATGGGCGCCGGCATCATGCAGGACGTCGCCGGCTCGATGGTCGACGACTTCGCCGCCTGCCTGAGCGCGCGGATGGCGGGGCCGGCGCCGGCGGCCTCGGCGGCTCCCGAGGCGAAGCCGAGCGAGCCGCCGAGCGAGGTCAAGGCCCTGCCCCTCCTCTGGAAGGCTCTCAGAGCCAGGCTCGCTCGGCTCTTCCGCCGTTCGTAAGCCAGCGGCGCTCCGAGAACCAGCGCATCATCGTCCGCTCGCTCGGCGGGTTCGCGCCGTACCCGGCGACGAGCTCCCGCAGCTCGTCGATCACCGGTCGCGGGAGCTCGCCGGCGGCGAAGCGGCGCTCGGCCTCCCTGCGCAGGCTCACCCAGGCGTGGCTTCCGGGACGCGGCCGGGTCCCGGCACGGGGCCGAAGCGCCTGGAGGTGCGCGTCGAGCGCCCGCTGCCGCGAAGCCGTCAGGCAGCCGTTCGCCGCCCAGATCCGCTCGAAGGCGGCGACGAAGTCACGGCCCCGGTGCAGCCGCTGGAAGTCGGGCGATCCGTGCTCGGCGCACACCCAGACGCCGACGCCGTACCCCAGCGCCAGCGGCCGGGTCTCCCCGAGCGTCCGCGGGCCGCAGATCGCGCAGTCGAAGGCCGGTGCATCCATCCGCTCCAGCATGCACGCTCCCTCCCCCGCCGTCTGTGCCAATGCCGTCACACGGTGCAACGAGGCCGGAGCGTTACCTGGTAGCGGATCAGGCCGCGCGGCGGGCGCGGCTTCGCACGAGCGGTGCGATCTCGGCCGCGGGAACGGCCGGCGAGAAGAGGAAGCCCTGGCCGAACGTGCAGCCTTCGGCAAGCAGGAACGCGCGCTGCTCCTCGGTCTCGATGCCCTCGGCGAGCGGCTGGAGCCCGAGTTTCCGGGCCAGCTGGATGATGGCCGAGACGAGGACCGCGGCGCTCGCGTCGTTCGGAAGGTCGTGCACGAAGGAGCGGTCGATCTTGAGAGTCGTCACCATCATCTGCGAGAGGCGCGAGAGTGACGAATGGCCGGTGCCGAAGTCGTCGATTGCCAGGCGCAGGCCGCGCTCGTGGAGCTCGTTCAGGATCGGCTCGATCCGGGCGCCGTCCTCGCCGATCGCCGACTCGGTGATCTCGATCATGAGCCGCCCGGCGTGCAGGCCGAACTGCTCGATCGTCTTCAGGACGTGCCGCATCGCGGTCGGCTGCCACAGCGCGGGCGGCATGTTCACCGACACGTAGATGTCGAGTCCCTGCGCGCGCCACTCGGCGCCCTGGCGACAGGCCTCCTCGATGACCCAGTCCGACAGCGGCCCGATGACGCCGGTGCGCTCGGCAAGCGGGATGAACTCCATCGGCGGCACCATGCCGCGCGCGGGGTCGTTCCAGCGGACGAGCGCCTCGACGCCCACGACACACCCCGTCTCGAGCTCGGTCAGCGGCTGGTAGTGGAGCACCATCTCGCCGCGCGCGACGGCGCCGCGCAGGCGCCCGGCCATCGAGAGCTGCGCCACCCGGTCGTGCCCGTCGGAGGCGAAGAGCTGGTAGCCGTCACGCCCGGACTCCTTGACCTTGTACATGGCGATGTCGCCGTTCTTCAGCATGCCCTCGGCGTCGGCGGCGTCGACCGGGAACATCGAGATGCCAATTGACGCGCTCGTGTGCAGTTCGGTGCCGGCGACCATGAACGGGGCATGCAGCGCCGAACGCACCTTGCGGGCGATCTGGTCGCAGGCCGTGCGCATCCACTCCGGCTCGGCCCGGTGGCCGTCGAAGTCGCCGATCAGGACGAGGAACTCGTCGCCGCCCTGCCGCGCGACGAGGTCGCCGGCGCGCGTGACCGACCCGAGCCGGCCGGCGACCTGGCGCAGAAGCTCGTCGCCGGCCGAATGGCCGAAGCTGTCGTTCACGAGCTTGAAGTCGTCGAGATCGATGAAGAGCACGGCCGCACCCGACCCCGTCCGCCGCGCCCGGGCGAGCACCAGCTCGAGGTGCTCGTTGAACATCGCCCGGTTCGGAAGGCCGGTCAGCGGATCGTGGTAGGCGAGGTGGGCCAGCCGCTCCTCGGCGCACTTGCGCTCGGTGATGTCGAGCAGGAAGCCCTGGCGGAAGAGCGGTGTGCCGTCGGGCGCGCACACCTGCACGGTGCGGTCGAGCACCCAGACCGTGCGCCCGTCGTAGGCGAGGAGGCGGTACTCCTCCTCGAAGACGGTACGGTCCTCCTGGCACTGCGCCGACCGGGCCTCGACCCACTCGCGGTCGTCCGGGTGCAGGATCCGCGAGAACAGCGTCCCGCCGTCGCGCACCCAGTCCTCCGGCGGGTAGCCGAGGACGGGCTCGATGTGGGGGCTGATATAGGTCACGAGCCCATCGAGCGAGTTCACGTAGGTGCCGACCGGCATGTCCTCGACCAGCTTCCGGTAGCGCCACTCCGCCGCGCGAAGCTCCTTCTCGGCCCGCTCGCGCTCGGCGATGTCGCGGGTCAGCCGGGCGTACAGGAGCGCGTTTGCGATCGCGCTCGCAACGACGTCGGCCAGCGACTGGAAGAACTCGATCTCGTGGCGGGCGAACTCGTGCCGCTCGTTGTAGCGGATCCGCATGACGCCGACCGCCTCGCCGCGCGAGACGAGCGCGGCCACGAGCGAGGAGCCGTCCCCGGTCTCCACGACTTCGGCGTCGTGCGTCTTCAGCACCCGCCGGGCGACGTCGGCGTCGGCGTCGGAGGCCGGCGTGCCGCTCCCGAACGCGACCAGCGCGCGGGCCTCGCGGTCGTAGCGCTCGAGCGAGACGGCATGCGCGCCGGTGAGGGCGGATGCGCACAGCCCGACCTCGCGCAGGACGTCGTCGAGATCCAGGCAGGACGCCAGCTTCCGCGACAGGTCGAAGAGCGCGTCCAGGCGGCCGGGGGTAGCCATGCACGCACTATCGGACGCCGTTTCGGCCGCCTTGAGCATTACCGCACACGGTTTCTCACTTTTCCGATTGGGAGCCCGTTGGACGCGGCCGGCAGCCGGGGCCCATCGCGGCTACAGTCGCAGGTGGAAGGGGAGTAGCCCACCAAACGGCAGCGTCGTCAGGACGGCTTTCGAGCCCGGCGCGCCGGCCCCCGCGGCGGGCGAGACCTTCGGAGTCGCGGCCACGCTCGCCTCGCTCCGGCACCCGACCCTCAGGGAGGAACCATGCTGAACTGGGACGACATCCGCGCGATCGACGGGATCGGTGATCCGGTCGGCGTCCTGTCCGTCTACGCCGATCCGCCCGAGAACGGAAACGGGCGGCTGGTGCGCGCCGTCTCGATCGCCGGCGAGTTGCGGCGGCTCGACGGCGAGCTCGCGACGGCCGGCGACGACGACCTCGTCGCGGCCCAGCGCCGCTGCATGCACCGGATCCGGCCGGCGCTCGTTCGCCTGCTCGAGGGGCGGGCACAGGGCCGCGCGTTCTTCGCGCCGCTCTCGACCGAGGAGGTGTTCGAGGTCGAGGTCGGCATGCCGGTCGGGATCACGGCCGTCCTCGACGCGACCGCGTACGTGCGCCCGCTGGTGGCGGCGCTCGACGAGGGGCGCCCGGCCGGCGTGATCGTGGCCGAGGGGCGCTCGACGCGAGTCCTCTCATGGCGGATGGGAGCGGTCGAGCCGGTCGGCGAGTACGGTCGCCCCGGCCGGCGCGCGAGCCGGATCTCGCGCAGCCTCGCGGTCGAGGTGCGCGCCGCGGCCGACGAGCGCGGCTGGACGCGGGTGGTCGTGGCCGGCGATGGCCGGCTCCCGCACATCCTGGCCCGGTCGGCGGCGCCGCCCGGGTGCGAGGTCTCGGTCGTCACGCGTCCCGTCGCCGGGCTGGGGCCGCGGGGGCTTGCCGCCGCGGTCGGCGGAGCGCTGCACGAGGCCCAGCGGCGGTACGAGTGGCGGCTCGTCGAGCGGACGATCGAGACCGCCTTCGGCGGCGGCGCTGCCGTGCTCGGCCCGGGGCGCACCCGCAGGGCGCTCGACCGCCGGCAGGTGAAGCATCTGCTGATCGACGCGGAGCGGGAGTACCGCCTCCCCGGGCGGCGGCCGGCGAACGGGTGGGTCGACCGCGACCCGGCCGAGGATCTGATCGAGCGCGCCCTCCACGCCGGCGCCGAGATCACGCCTGTGGAGGGCCCGGCCCGGCGCCCCCTGGGGGCGGCGGAGGGGATCGCCGCGCTGCTGCGATGAGCGCGGCGATCCCCACTTGCGCTAGTCGGCCCCCTGGAGGGCGGGGTCGCCGACCCGGGCAGCCGCGATGCGGCGGCCCGGGATCAGGCCGGCCGCGACGGCCCCGACCCCGACCACCGCAGCACCGACCCAGAGCGCCGGGACGATGCCGTCGGTGAAGAGGTCGGCCGAGGCGTATCCGCCCTGGTGGGCGAAGATCGAGGCCAGAACCGCGACCCCGAACACCCCGCCCAGCTCGCGGATCGCGTTGTTGGCGCCCGACGCCTTGCCGGCCTCGCCCGGGCTGACCGAACCGAGCACGACGGTCGCGACCGGAGCGAAGAAGAGTGCCATCCCGACGCCCGCGATCGCGAACGGCGGCACGAGTTCGACGTAGGCCACGTCGGGCGCGGTGATCGCGGCGAGCCACGCGAGCGCCGTCGCCTGGAGCACGAGGCCCGCCGTGATCAGCGGTCGGGCCCCGATCCGGTCGGTCAGGGCGCCGGCGATCGGCGCGACGATCATCGGCATCCCGGTCCACGGCAGCATGCGCAGGCCGGCGTGGAGCGGCGAGTTGCCCTGGACGTTCTGGAGGTACTGGGTCAGGAGGAAGATCGACCCGAACATCCCGAAGAACATGAGCAGCGACGCCGCGTTGGCCGCCGCGAACGCCCGGTTCCTGAAGAAGCGCATCGGCAGCATCGGCTCGCGGGCGCGCCGCTCCCAGGCGACGAACGCGACGAGGAGCACCCCGCCCGCGACCAGCGAGATCGCGATCTCCGGGCTCGTCCAGCCGCGCGAGTTGGCGCGGACGAGGCCCCAGACGAGGCCGAGCGCCGATGCGGTGACGAGTCCGACTCCGGTCACGTCGAGGCGGGCGGCCGGCCCGTGGCTCTCGCGCAGGCGGGAGAGGCCGAGCGGGATCGCCGCCAGGCCGATCGGCACGTTCAGCCAGAAGATCCACTGCCAGGAGAGGCCCTGGACGACCGCGCCGCCGACGAGCGGCCCGAGCGCAACCCCCAGGCCGGACACGCCGCCCCAGAGCCCCAGCGCGAGTCCGCGCCGCTCGGCCGGAACGGCGTCGCTCAGGATGGTGAGGGTGAGCGGCGTGACGATCGCGCCGCCCACGCCCTGGAGCGCGCGCGCGCCGATCAGCCACTCGATCGACGGCGACATCGCCGCCGCGGCCGAGCCGAGCGTGAAGATGCCGAGCCCGGCGAGGAAGACGCGCTTTCGGCCGAGCCTGTCGCCCACCGCCGCGCCGAGCATGAGCAGGACGGCGAACGTCAGCGTGTAGGCGTTCACGGTCCACTCGAGGCCGGAGATCGAGGCGTGCAGGTCGCGCTGCATGGTCGGAAGCGCGGTGGTGACGACGAGGTTGTCGAGCGTCGTCATGAAGAGCGCGATCGAGGTGATCGCGAATGTCCAGACAATGGGAGCCTTGCGACTCATGCGATTCCTCCTTAGTTGGTAGTTAGTGCTCACTAATATCGGATGTGAAAAAAAGGAGACCGGCTAGGCGGGAACGCCGAGCCCGGTCAGGAGCCTCGCCGCCCACCCGTCCTTCGCGCCGAGCAGGTCGCCGGCGGCGAGGACGTTCAGCATCATGCCGGTGGCGAAGAACGCGCTGACGCGCGCCTCGTCGGCACCCGAGACGCCCTCGACGAACTCCACGAGCTCGCCGTAGCGGCGCCGGACGAGCCGGCGCACGTCGACGTCGTCGCACGCCGCATACGCCTGGAGCTGCATCTTGAGCTTCGAGCGATCTTTGATCAGCTCGCCGTACGCCCGTCCCATCGCCTGGAGGGCGTGGTCGCCGGAGAGGCCCGCGGCCGCGCTCTCGAACGCGTCGTGCGTCTCGGCGAAGCACACCTCGACGCACGCCAGGAAGAGCGCCTTCTTGGTGCCGAAGAGCCGGAAGACGTAGGGCTGGGTCACGCGCACGCGGCGCGCGATCGCCTCGACGTTCGTGCCGGCGAGACCGCCTGCTCCGAACTCGTCGATCGCGGCGTCGATGATCGCCTGCCGCCGTTGTTCCGCCTTCATCCGCACCATGGCGAAGTAAGTTAGCACTAACTACCTACGACGTCAACCTGGCGGGCCGGCCGATACGATCCGAGCCGTGACCCTGAGCCTCGACGACGTCCGCGCCGCCGCCGAGCGCCTCTCCGGGGTCGCCCACCGGACGCCCGTGCTCACCTCCCGGACGCTCGACGAGCGGACGGGCGCGACGGCCTTTCTCAAGGCCGAGTGCCTCCAGCGGGGCGGGGCGTTCAAGTTCCGCGGCGCCTACAACATGATCTCGTCACTCGACCCGCGCCAGCGGGCGCGGGGCGTCGTCGCCTACTCGTCGGGGAACCACGCCCAGGCGGTGTCGCTCGCGGCGCGGCTGCTCGGTACCTCGGCGACCATCCTCATGCCCGCCGACACCCCGGCGGCGAAGCTCGACGCGACCCGCGGCTACGGCGCCGAGGTCGTGACCTATGACCGCTACGCCGAGGACCGCGAGGCGCTCGGCGCCGCGCTCGCCGAGGAGCGCGGCCTCGTCCTCGTGCCCCCGTACGAGCACCCGCTGGTCATGGCCGGCCAGGGCACCGCGGCGCTCGAGCTGCTCGAGGACGTGGCCGACCTGGACGTGCTGCTCGCACCCGTCGGCGGCGGCGGACTCATCGCCGGCTGTGCGACCGCGGCGAAGGCAATCCGCCCCGGCATCCGCGTGATCGGCGTCGAGCCCGAGGCGGGTGACGACACCCGACGGTCGCTCGAGGCCGGCGAGCGCATCCGCATCCCGGTCCCGCGCACCATCGCCGACGGCCAGCAGGCCGACATCCCCGGCGAGCTGACGTTCGCCGTAAACCGTCAGGTTGTCGATACGATCGTCACGGTGTCGGACGCCGAGATCATCGACGCGATGGCCTTCCTCTTCGACCGGATGAAGCTCGTGACGGAGCCGAGCGGCGCGAGCGCGGCGGCCGCGCTCCTGGCCGGCCACGTCCCCGATATCGCCGGAGCGCGCGTCGGCGTCGTCGTCTCGGGCGGCAACGTCGGCACGGCCCGATTCGGCGAGCTCATGGCAGGCCGTGCCGGCTGACTCGCGCGCCGTCACCGATCTGATCGCGCTCTGGCCGATCGCGGCTGCTGCGGCCCTTGGCCTCGCCGCGATTCGCGTCCTGACGACGCCGGTGCGAGCCGCGCGGCGCCTCGCCGTCGCCGGAGCCGGGGCAACGCTGCTCGCGGCCCCGGCTTGTGGCTCGGCTGGCTCCGATCAGACGCCGGCATCTACCGCAGCGGCCAGTTTCGGATCACACCTCGACCACGATCGCAAGCGTCCGCGCACCGTCACGGCTCGGCTCGCCCTCGCCTGCCGCCTTCTGCTGTCGATCGCGGCGATCCGAAGCCTACGGTCTAACGCCCGTCGCGGCGCCCTGGTCGGGAGCGCACTCGTGCCTGCCTCGCGCAGACGTCCGCACCGTCCCCCGCCCACGGCGAGGGCTAGCAGCCGCCGCATATCCTGCGCGGCCGTGACCGCGGACGACGACCTCGACGAACGCGAGGCCGAGGCCGAGCGGCTCGGGCCCGGCCCGCCGATCAAGCCGGGCGGCGTGCGCCGCCTCCTCACCTCGACGGCGATGGACGTCGGGCCGCTCAGGCGGCACCGCGACTTCCGCCTGCTCTTCATCGGCCAGGGCGTCTCGTTCCTGGGCTCGATGATCACCTACGTCGCCTTCCCCTTCCAGGCGTACGAGCTCAGCCACTCGTCGTTCATCGTCGGCCTGCTCGGCGTCGTCGAGCTCGTGCCGCTCCTCGGAAGCGCGGTTCTGGGCGGCGCCATCGCCGACGCCGTCGACCGCCGCCGCATGATGCAGATCACCGAGCTCGCCTTCGCGGCCGCCTCGGCGGCCCTGGTCGCAAACGCGCTCCTCCCGCACCCGAAGCTGTGGGTGATCTTCGTGCTCGCCGCCCTCATGGCGATGCTCGACGGGCTCCAGCGGCCGTCGCTCGAAGCCCTCACCCCGAGGCTCGTCGACCGCGACGAGATGACGGCGGCGGGCGCGCTCTCGTCGTTTCGCATGACGATCGGGATGGTCGCCGGGCCGGCCGTCGCCGGCGTCCTCATCGCCTCGATCGGCCTCGCCGCCACCTACGCGGTCGACGTCGCCACCTTCGTCGTCTCGCTGACCGCGCTCTGGATGATGCGGGCCGTCCCGCCGCCGCCGGAGGCCGAGCCGCCCAGCCTGCGCCGCATCGCCGAGGGCGCCGCCTACGCCCGCTCCCGGCCGGAGCTGGTCGGCACCTACGCGGTCGACATCGTCGCGATGCTCTTCGGCATGCCCGAGGCGCTCTTCCCGGCGGTCGCCGCCGACCTCGGCGGGGCGGGCGCGCTCGGCCTGCTCTTCGCGGCCCCCGCCGTCGGCTCGCTCCTGGCGACGGTGACCAGCGGCTGGACCGGCCGCGTGAACCGCCACGGCGCCGCCGTCTGCATCGCGGCGGCGGGCTGGGGCCTCGGCATCGTCGCCTTCGGGCTCGCCCCGAACCTCCCGATCGCGCTCGCGGGCCTCGTCCTCGCCGGCGGGTCGGACATGATCTCGGGCGTCTTCCGCTCGACGATCTGGAACCAGACGATCCCCGACGAGCTCCGCGGCCGGCTGGCCGGGATCGAGCAGGTGAGCTACTCCACGGGACCGCTGCTCGGCAACGTCGAGGCCGGCGGCGTCGCGTCGCTCACGTCGGTGCCGTTCTCGATCGTGTCGGGCGGGCTCCTGTGCGTGGCCGGGGTCGGAGTCGCGATCGCGCTCCTCCCCGCGTTCTGGCGCTACGACGCGCGCGCCGGCCGGCCCCCGGCCGCCGGGGGTATCATCGAGATCCACAGTTCCGACGCCTGAACGACGGCGATCGCCGCTTGTGTCAGGGGCCCAGCGTGCTACCCGCGAAGCGATCCGTGGCGCGGACGATCTCGGCGGCGATGTCGCCGCCCGCGGAGTGCCCGGCACCGTCCACCACGACCAGCTCGGCGCTGTCCCACGCGCGGTCGAGCTCCCATGCCGTGCGCAGCGGCGCCTGCATGTCGTAGCGGCCGTTGATGAGCACCGCGGGGATGCCCGCCAGCCGGTCGAGGCCGCGCAACAGCTCACCGTCGGGGAGGAACGAGTCGTGGCCGACGTAATGCGTCACCAGCCGGGCGAAGCCGAGGCGGAAGCGCGGATCCTCGAACCGCGGTGACAGTCCCGTGCGCGGCGGCCACTCCGGCGTCGCCGACTCCCACAGGCACCATTCGTAGGCCGCGTGCTCGCGGACGGCGGGATCGGGGTCGAAGAGCAGCCGGCGGTACCCCTCGACCACATCACCGCCGCGCAGCTCCGCCGGCAGCGCCGCGCGCCTGCGCTCCCACTGCTCCGGGAACAGCTCGCCCAACCCCTCGCGGAACAGCCAGTCGTCCTCGCGGCGAGTGCCCGCGGTGACGCCGAACAGCACGATCTCGGTGACCCGGTCGGGGTGCTGCTCGGCGTAGGCGAGCGCGAGCGTGCTTCCCCATGACCCTCCGAGAAGCAGCCAGCGATCGATCCCGAGCCGCTCGCGCAGCCGCTCGCAGTCGGCGATCAGGTGCGCCGTCGTGTTCACCGAAAGGTCGGCGTCCGGCTCGCTCGCGTGCGGGGTGCTGCGGCCCGCGCCACGCTGATCGAGCAGGACGGTGCGGTAGCCGGCCGGGTCGAACAACCGGTGGTGCCAGGGCGTGCAGCCCGATCCGGGGCCGCCGTGGAGCACGAGCGCCGCCCTCCCGTCAGGACTTCCGGACACCTCCCAGTGCACCTCGTTGCCGTCGCCGACGGCGAGCATGCCCTGGTCATGCGGCTCGATCGGTGGATACAGCTCGGGCACGGCGGCAAGCATGCTGGCAGCCGTCGCCTCACGACGCAAGGTCTCCGTGCTCTCGGACGCGCGGCCGTAGACTGAACCCGTGGCGATCTGCCCGAGCTGCGGCGAGGAGAACCCCGACCGCTTCCGCCTCTGCGGCTTCTGCGGCACGCCGCTCCACGCCGTCGAGCCCGCGCGGGAGATCCGAAAGACGGTCACGATCGTCTTCTCCGACCTCGTGGGCTCGACAGCGATCGGCGAGCGGCTCGACTCGGAGTCGCTGCGCGCCGTGATGTCGCGCTACTTCGACGTCATGCAGGCCGAGCTGGAGCGGCACGGCGGCACGGTCGAGAAGTTCATCGGCGACGCCGTCATGGCCGTCTTCGGCCTGCCTCACCTGCACGAGGACGACGCCGAGCGGGCCGTGCGCGCGGCCGCCGGGATGCAGGCCGCGCTGGCCGGGCTGAACGGCGAGCTCGAGACGCGCTTCGGGGTGACGCTCCACAACCGCACCGGCGTCAACACCGGCGAGGTCGTCGCGGGCGACCCGTCCGCCGGCCAGCGGCTCGTGACCGGCGACGCCGTGAACGTCGCCGCCCGGCTCGAGCAGGCCGCCGGCCGTGACGAGGTGCTGATCGGCCCGATCACGCGCGAGCTCGTCGCCCACGTCACCGACCTCGAGACGATCGAGCCGCTCGAGCTCAAGGGCAAGTCGGAGCGGATGCCGGCCTTCCGGCTTCTGGGAGTGCGGACGACCGCCGTCGCCCGCGCGCCGGCCGCCCCGCTCGTCGGCCGCGACGAGGAGCTCGCGACCCTGCGCCGGGAGCTGGCCGCGGTGGCCGAGACCGGCGCCGCCCGCCTGGTGACGATCGAGGCGGTGGCGGGCGCGGGAAAGTCGCGGCTCGTGAGCGAGTTCCTGGCGACGGTGCCCGAGGGCGCCACCGTCACCCGCGGCCGCTGCCTGTCCTACGGCCAGGGGATCACGTTCTGGCCCGTCGCCGAGGCCCTGCGCGAGCTGGCGGGCGTGCTCGACGACGACCCCCACGGCGTGGCCCGCGCCAAGCTCGACGCGCTCGCCGGCGGCGACGAGGCCGCGGCCGAGCGGGCGGCGGCCGCCGTCGGCCTGAGCGACGCGGCCTACCCCGTCGACGAGCTCTTCTGGGGGCTGCGGCGCGTGCTGGCGCGCATCGCCGCCGCCGGCCCGCTGGTGGTCGCCTTCGAGGACCTCCATTGGGCCGAGCCGACGATGCTCGACCTGGTCGAGCACCTGGCGGCGACTCCCGCGCCGGTGCTCCTGCTCTGCACCACCCGCGACGAGGTCTCGGGTGAGGGTGACAGCTGGGCCGCAACCGCCGGCGGCACGGTCATCGAGCTCGACCGGCTCTCGCCCGAGGAGGCGGCCGAGCTGGCCGCCGGCATCGCCGGCACGGCCATCCCGCCGGCGACGCTGCGGACGATCGTCGAGACGGCGGGCGGAAACCCGCTCTTCCTGGAGCAGATGCTGGCGATGCTCCAGGACGCGCCCGGGGGCGACATCGCCGTCCCGCCGACGATCAGCGCACTCCTCGCGGCCCGGCTCGACCGGCTGGCGGACGCGCAGCGGGAGGTGGTCGGCACGGCGTCGGTGGTCGGCCAGATCTTCCCGCAGGCCGCCGTCGTCGAGCTCGTCCCGGACACGCGCCGGCCGGCGGTCCCCGACGATCTCACGGGACTCGAGCGGCGGCGGCTGCTCCAGGCGCACGCGGCGGTCATGACCACCGGCCGCGCGTTCGCCTTCCAGCACATCCTGATCCGCGACGCCGCCTACGCGAGCCTCCTGAAGCGCGACCGCGCCCAGCTGCACGAGCGCTTCGTCGAGTGGGCCGACGCGGTGAACGGCGACCGCGCGAGCGAGTACGAGGAGATCCTCGGCTACCACCTGGAGCAGGCCCACGGCTACCTGTCGGAGCTGGGACCGCTCGACGACCGGGGCCGCTCGATCGGGCGGGAGGCGTCCGAGCGGCTGCGGGCGGCCGGACGGCGGGCGTTCGCACGCGGCGACATGCCGGCCGCCGCCAACCTGATGCGGCGGGCGGCCGCCCTGCTGCCGGCCTTCGACCAGGAGCGGCTCGACCTCCTGCCCGACCTGGGCGAGGCGCTGATGGACGTCGGCGAGTTCGCCGAGGCCGAGCGGGTGCTGCGCGAGGCCATCGCCGCGAGCGACGAGGCGGGCGACCATCGCCTTCGGGCCGACGCCGCCCTGGCCCTGGCGCTGGTCGAGTTCTACGCCGACCCGCCGCCTGACTGGTCGCAGCGGGCGGCCCGCGTCGCCCGCGGGGCGATCCCCGTCTTCGAGCTGATGGGCGACGAGGCCGGCCAGGCGAAAGCCTGGCGGGTGCTCGGGGCCGTCCACGCGATGGCCCTTCGCTACGGCGACGCGGCCGGGGCCGTCGCCCGCGCGACCGATCATGCCCGCGCCGCCGGCGACCTGCGCCAGGAGCGCCGCAACGCCTCGTCGTTCGCCGTCGCCGCCGTCTACGGCCCGACGCCGGTGCCCGAGGCGATCGCCGAGTGCTCGCGCATCGCCGCCGAGGCGACCGGCGACCGCCGCACCGAGGGGCTCGTGCTCGGGGCCCTCGCCCATCTCGAGGCGATGCGCGGCGAGTTCGACCGGGCCCGCGAGCTCTCGACGCGGGCCCGCTCGACGCTCGAGGAGCTCGGAAACAGCGTGCTCGCCGCCTCGACGTCGCTCGAAGCCGGGGCCGTCGAGCTCCTGGCGGGCAACCCCGCCGAGGCCGAGCGGCTCATCCGCAGCGACGTCGCCGAGCTCGAGCGGATGGGCGCGGCGTACCTCCTCAGCACCACGACGGCCCTGCTCGCCCAGGCGGTGGCCGCACAGGGCCGCGACGCCGAGGCCGCGGAGCTGGTCGAGGCCGGCCAGCGCCGGACGGGCGACGACGACGTCGAGTCAGACGCGATGCTCGCGTGCGTCCGCTCGGGCCTTCTCGTCCGGGCGGGAGACGCCGGTGGCGGCCTCGCCGAGGCCCGCCGCGCGGTCGCGCTGCTCGAGGACGCCGACGCGCCCGTCACCCGCGCCGATGCGTTGCTCGCGCTCGCCGCGGCGTGCGACGCTGCGGGCGACGCGGCCGGCGCGGCGGCCGCGCGCGACCGGGTGGCACGCGAGTGCCGCGCGAAGGGCTACGTCGTGGCGGTCGAGCGGGCCCTGGGCGGACTGGAAGGCGTGACCTAGCAGCCCGTTACGGGCGCCAGCGGCCGTTCGTCGAGGAGAGGACGACGATCTGGACGTCGCCGCTGCACTTCTTGACCTTCGTACGGCTCACGACGCACGGGTCGGGCGAGGCCTGGCCGGGAGAGCCGGAGCAGTTCGGCACGGGCACGCTGTCGTGGTACATCGGGATCTTCTTGACCTTGGTGCCGTGCGGGATCTCCGACCTGTCGAGGATGAAGACGAAGCGGAGCGGGTTCCCGGGCGAGAAGGTCTGCCCGATCGTGATGGTCGAGACCTGGCCGAAGCAGGGCTTGTAAGGCGCGCAGAACTGGCCCGGCGCCGCATCGTCCTCGGAGAGCGAGGTCTGCGTCCCGATCGGCGTGGCCGGCACGTCGGCGGTGGTCACCTGCGGGTTCTGGGTCGTCGCGCCCGTGCCCGGGTCGGTCGTCACGGTGGCGCCCTGCGGCAGCACCCACTCCGACAGGTCGTCGGGCGACGGCGCCACGACGCCGATCGAGGCGTTCAGGTACTGGGCGGGCATGTCCTCGGCCGACCATCGGGCGGTGGAATCGAGCGACCCTGGCGTCGACGGAGCGGTGACGAGGATCGTCGCGCTGACCGCGGCCCCGCCCGCGACTGCGCCGAACTCGCACTCGACCTGGTGGTCGTGCTCGAGCGTGCAGGCGCCGGTCGACGGGATGGCGTCCACGAAGCCCGCATCGGGGAAGTTGACCCTGACCTCGACGTTGTGGGCCGTCGACGAGCCGTTCGTGAAGGTCGTCGTCAAGGCCGCGGTATGCCCGAGCGTGACCGGGTCGGGAGCCCCCGTGAGGGTCGTCGCGGCCGAGATCGAATGCGCCGAGGCCGCGGGAGCGGCGAGCACCGTGCCGGCCAGCGCTGCGAGGAGGATGATCGACCGCCGTGGACGCATCGTCCAGATGCTCGCACGCGCGGCGGAATCCGTCAAGCTGGAGCCGGCGCCGGCGGCACCCGGTCGATGCCCGCGATCCGGTAGGCGTCGGCCTCGTCGAGCGTCTCGTGCTCGAGCAGCGCCCGGGTGAGCGCCTCGAGCTGGTCGCGGTGGTCGCGCAGCTGGGCGAACGCCGCGTCGGCGCACTCGTCGAGGATCCGGCGCGCCTCGCCGTCGACCAGCTCGCGGGTGCGCTCCGACGGCTGGTCGACGCCCGGGAAGAGGGTCGGCTCGTCATTCGGCCCGGGCAGCACCGACACGGGGCCGACGGCCTCTGACATCCCCCACCGGCCGGCCATCATGCGCGCGATCGCGGTCGCCTGCTCGAGGTCCGACTCCGCGCCCGTCGTGAGGTCGTCGTAGACGAGAAGCTCCGCCGCGCGCCCGCCGAGCGAGCCGATCAGCCGCCCGCGCAGGTAGTCGGCCGAGTAGCCGTAGCGGTCGCTCTCCGGGCTCTGGAACGTGACGCCGAGCGCCCGGCCGCGGGGGATGATCGAGATCTTGCGCACCGGGTCGGCGCCGGGCTGGAGCATGCCGAGCAGCGCGTGCCCGGACTCGTGGTAGGCGGTGCGCTCCCGCTCTGCCGGCGAGAGCACGATCCGCCGCTCGGCGCCGAGCACGATCTTCTCGAGCGAGTCGGTGAAGTCGGCGAGCTGGACGCGCTCGTGGCTTCGGCGGGCCGCGGTCAGGGCCGCCTCGTTCACGAGGTTTCGCAGGTCGGCCCCGACCATGCCGGGAGTGCTCGCGGCGATGGCCTGGAGGTCGACGTCGCCGGCCAGCGGCACGCCGCGCGTGTGCACGTCGAGGATGAGCCTGCGGCCGGTCTGGTCGGGCGGGTTCACGGTCACGCGCCGGTCGAACCGGCCGGGCCGAAGGAGCGCCGAGTCGAGCACCTCGGGCCGGTTCGTCGAGGCGATCACGATCACGCCCTCCGACCCGGAGAAGCCGTCCATCTCGGTCAGGATCTGGTTCAGGGTCTGCTCGCGCTCGTCGTGACCGCCGAGCGCCGCGCCGCCGCCGCGGGCGCGGCCGATGGCGTCGAGCTCGTCGATGAAGATGATCGCCGGCGCCGCGGCCTTGGCCTGGGCGAAGAGGTCGCGGACGCGGCTCGCTCCGACGCCGACGATCGCCTCGATGAACTCCGAGGCCGAGAGCGAGAAGAACGGCACGCCGGCCTCGCCGGCCACGGCCCGCGCCAGGAGCGTCTTGCCCGTGCCGGGCAGGCCCGAGAGCAGGACGCCGCGGGGGACGCTCGCGCCGAGCTTGGTGTAGCGCTCGGGGTTTCGCAGGAAGTCGACCACCTCGACCAGCTCGTCCTCGGCCTCGTCGATCCCGGCCACGTCGTCGAAGTCCACCTGCTCCTTCGTCTCGGCCGAGTCGTAGCGCTTGGCGCGCGAGCGACCGAAACCACCCAGCGCACCGCCCGCGGCCGACTGCGCCCGGCGCATCAGCAGGACGAAGAGGCCGACGAGGAGGATGGTCGGCCCGAAGCCGAAGAGCAGCGTCTGCCACAGCGGCTGGCCCTCGTCGATCGGGTGGGCGTTGATGACGACGTCCTTCTGGAGCAGGAGGTCGATCAGCCCGTCGTCCGCGAACGCCGGCCGCTCGGTCTTGAAGTGCGTGGACGGCGACCCGTCGACGCCCTTGGGCGGCGCCGTCTCCTTCTTGAAGTCGCCCTCGATGGTGTCGCCGGTCGAGGTCACCTCGACCACGTTGCCCTTGCCGACCTCGGCCCGGAAGAAGCTGTAGGGCACCTGGAGCCGCGACGGGCCGCTCGATGCCTGCCCGGCGATCACGTAGTTCACGGCGAGCAGGACGAGGAGGATGAGCCAGAACCGGTTGCCGCCGGGCATCGAGGCCATCCGCCGGCCCAGGCTCTGCCCGGGGCCCTCGTCCGGCTTTCGCCCGGCCGCTGTGGGTACCTCTGCCATCGGCCCGAGTCTAACGATCGGGGGTTGGACGATCCTCGATCCGGTCGGCGGCGGCCCGGATGTGGGCGCACATCGCCTCGACCGCGGCGTCGGCGTCACCGGCGGCGATCACCTGGGTGAGGGCGTGGTGGTTCATCGCGTGGGCGACGAGCTCGTCCGGGGAGAGCGTCTCGATCGTGGCGCGCAGGAAGCTGTTGATGCGGCCGCGCAGGCCGGCGGCCACCTCGATCAGGATCGAATGGTCGGCCTGCTCCCACAGCCGCTCGTGGAAGCGGTGGTCGAGATCGAGCACGGCGGCGGTGTCGCCCCTCTCGGCCGCGGCCAGCATGCGGTCGGCAAGGCGCGTCAGGTCGCGCTCGGCCCGGGTCGTCCACCGCTCGCACACCCGCCGCACGACGAACGCCTCGAGCACGAGGCGCATGCTCGACACCTCGGCGATGCTCTTCGGCGAGAGCATCGCGACGCGCGCACCGCGGCGGGGAAGGCGGACGACGAGCCCCTCGTCCTCGAGCTTCGTGAGCGCCTCCCGGACGGGGATGTGGCTCACGCCGAGCCGGTCCGAGAGCGTCCGCTCGACCAGCCGCTGCCCCGGCGCGTACTCCCCGTGGCGGATCGCCTCGCGCAGGCGGTCTGCGACCGCGTCGGCCAGGCTCTGATCTGGAAGGGGCTGGATCGGCGACGGCATCGGGCTGCCAGATCCAGACGGTATCCGATGCGGAACCGGCGAGCGGCGGCCGCCGGCCCGCCGCCGCCGCGGTGGCCGTCCTGCCGGCCATCCGCGGCGACGACGTTCATGTCTTCCGCCATGTTGCGCCCCGGGGCTCCAGGGGGAGCGCGCTCCCTGCTCATGCTGCCTCCTGCGGGACGCGGGCACGGCGCATGATGCGGCGCCGCCTGGCCTTCGTGCGCTCGGGGCGGCTGTCCGCGATCGAGCGCCGGATCTCGTCCTGGCGGGCGCGCTCCAGGGTTTCGGCCAGGTACGAGACGGCCAGCGCGACACGGACGTCAGGATGCGTATTCATGAGTCACCTCCTCTCTGGTGTGTTACGTAATGGATATGTCCGAGCATGCAGCTGCCTCCCGTTACCGGAGTGGGAGTTAACGAACGAGCGCGGCCGCGAGGGCCGGGGACTGACGTTACGCCGGGTGGAGCGCTGAGGCTCTACGCCGCGACGTGCGCGCAAAGCGCCCGCGTCGCCCCGGCCGAATGGCCGATCCACACCGGGAGGGCAACCGTCATATCCGCGCTGAGCATGAGATTCACGACATTGCCTCCTTTCCGGGTGGTGGGACGCTGACTAGTACGCGCGCCCAACATACCACCGCCTCAGGAGGTGCGCAAGTTATTTAACAAACGTCGCGTCGACGAGCGCGCGGATCGCTTCCGCACCCTCGGGGTCGATGCGATCGAGCGGGGCGCGGACGTCGGCCGACACCGCGATGCCGCGAGCGGCGAGCGCCGTCTTGAGCGCCGCCTGGAACGGGTGGCGCTCGACCGCGGCGCGCAGCTCGCGGAGGCGGGCCGCGCCGGCCTCGTCGGGCGCGTCGACGACGGCGCGCACGATCTCGGGGAAGGCGGCGGCGATCCCGGAGACGGAGCCGAACGCGCCGGCCGCGAGCCCCTGCGGAATGAGCGGCTCCGAACCGACGAACACCGGCAGGCCCAGCTCCAGGTACGGGGCGACGCGGTCGAACGGCGACTCCGACACCTTGAGGCCGGCCAGGTTCGAGGCCCGCTCCCGGAGGCGCTCGACCACGCCGATCTCGAGCGGATAGCCGCTGCGCGCGGTGAACGCGTAGGGATAGAACGGCACCGGGTTGCAGGCCGCCGCGGCGGACGCGAGGTGATCAAGCACCGCGCCGGGCCCGAAGGGGTAGTACGGCGGCGGGATGACGGCCACGCCGTCGGCGCCGATCGAGGCGGCGTGGGCCGACAGCGCGACGGTGTCGGCGGTGGACTGGGCGCCGCAGTGGACGATCAGCGTTCCCTCGCACGCCTCCCTGAAGGCCGTGGCGGCGCGCATCCGCTCCTCGAGCGAGAGCAGCACGCCCTCGCCGGTGGTGCCGAGCGCGAAGAGGCCGTCCACGCCTCCCTCGGCGAGGAACGCCGCCATCGGGGCGATCGCGTCGTCGTCCAGAGCGGCGCCGCCGTCGCGAAGCGGCGTCACGGTTGCGGCGAGCAGCATCGGCATCGCCCCGATCCTATCCGGGGCGCGTGCCGGTGCGCCGCGGGGTCAGCGCGGCCAGAGGCTTATGACCTTGCCCAGGGGGTGCACCTGGGAGTCCTGCCGGCGCCGGTCGAGCGGCCGGGCCGCGACGTAGCGGTCGATGCGCGCCATCGCCTGGCGCACGTCGTCATCGGTCTCGATCGGCTCGAGCTCCTGCTCGCCGTCCCGCCCGAAGACCTGCGTGAATCTCTTTCCAGCCATGTCACACTCCTCCGCGAACCGAACCTGACTCCACTGTCCGGGCGCTCCGGCGCCTGTCAAGCCCCCGGAAGGGTGAGATCCATCAGGAGCGGCGCATGGTCGGAGGGCTTCGGCCCCTTGCGGAAGTTGCGGTCGATGCCGACGTTCTCGATCCCAGGCGCGAGCGCGGCCTTCACGAGGAGCAGGTCGATGCGCAGGCCGAACCCGCGGTGGAAGTGGCCCTGGCGGTAGTCCCACCAGGTGAACTGCTGCACGCCGGGCGCGAAGGCGCGGTAGGCGTCGACCATCCCGGCCGCGACGACGGCGGCCAGCCGCTCGCGCTCCTCCGGCGTCACGTGGGTCTCGCCGGCGAACGCGGCCGGGTCGTAGACGTCGTCGTCGGTCGGGCACACGTTCATGTCGCCGCCGAGGACGTCGATCGCCGCGACGTGCGGCCCCATCGCATCCAGGAAGGCGAGCTTGGCGGCGAACGTGTCGGTACCGACCGCGCGGCCGTTGGGGACGTAGACCGACGCCAGCCGAAGGCCGTCGACGTCGGCCTCGATCCAGCGGGCCTCGGCCGGGTCGGGCTCGCCGGGGAGGCCCGTCGCGACGTTGGCGATGCCGTGCCGGGAGGCGATGGCGACGCCCGCCCACCGGCCCGCGGAGTGGTCGGCCGCCTCGTAGCCGGCGGCCTCGAAGTCGAGCTTCGGGAACCTGCCCGGGTCGAGCTTGGTCTCCTGCATCAGGAGGACGTCGGGCTTGTGCAGCTCGAGCAGCTCCAGCACCCGCGGCAGCCGCGCGCGCAGCGAGTTCACGTTCCAGGTCGCGATCTTCACGGCCTGAATCTAGCCACCCGCGAGCCCGCCGCCGTCCACGACCAGCGTCGTCCCGGTCACGTGGCCGGCGTCGGGCGAGGCCAGCCAGGCGACGGCGGCGGCGATCTCGCCCGGCTCCGCCACCCGGCCGAGCGGGCGGCCGGCGCCCGAGGCGGCGATGCCGGCGTCGGCGTCCTCCCCGAGCTGGGCCAGCTCGTCGCGCAGGAGCGGCGTCTGCGTGTCGCCGGGGCAGACGCAGTTGGCGCGGATGCCGTCGGGGCCGTGGTCGATGGCGAGCGCGCGGGTGAGGTTCACGACCGCCGCCTTCGTGGCCGCGTAGGCGACCGCCCGCGGCCCGGCCACGAGGCCCCAGCCGGAGCCGACCGTCACGATCGCGCCGCCCCCGCGCTCGCGCATCGCCGGGATCGCGGCCCGGCAGAACCGGAAGGTGGCGGTCAGGTTGAGCGCGAGCGCGGCATCCCACTCGGCGTCGCTCGTCTCCTCGGCCGTGCGGCGCAGGATCGCCCCGGCGGCGGTCACGAGCACGTCGACGCCGCCCGCCTCCTCGATCACACGATCGGCGGCGCCGGGCTCGGTGACGTCGGCGACCACCCGATTGGCACCGAGCGACACGGCCAACCGGCCAAGGGCCTCCTCCGCGCGGTCGACCAGCCACAGCTCGGCGCCCTCCTCGGCCAGCCGCCGGGCGCTCGCCGCGCCGATCCCCGACGCGGCGCCGGTCACGACCGCGATCCGGCTCACGGCCGCCGCCGCCGGATCAGGTAGCCGCCCCAGGCGACGACGCCGGCGACGGCGATGATCGCGGCGGGCACCGGGTTGTCGGTCGCCAGGAATGCCACGACGGCGACGACGGCGACGATCGTCTGGAGGATGGGCGCAGGCGTGAACGTGCGCCGAGCGTACACCCGGTTCTTGCGTCAGGCCTTGATGGTCACGAGCGTCCCCAGCCCGACCCGCCGCTGGAGCAGCCGGATCGCGTCCAGCCCGGCGTGGATGCAGCCGTGGCTGACAGCGCCGAGCGCGCCGTAGTGGATCGCCACCTGGTCGCCGCCCAGCCACGACGGCGGCAGCTGGGAGACGTGGGCCGAGAGCCCGACCGCGAACGGGGCGTACGGGCTCCCCTGCCCGAACCGGAGCCGGTCGGTGACGAAGAAGCGGCCGGTGGGCGTCGGCGTCGCGGGCGCACCCTTCCCGACGGGGAACGCTCCGAGGGGCCGGTGGCCGGCACGGACGACCATCCGCTCTGCCGAGAGGTCGATCACGACGCTCACCCGCCGCCACTGGAGCGGCATTTTCGCGAGATCGGCGCCCACGAGACGGCCGCGCTTCCCGAGGGGGACGAGCAGACGGCCGCGGTCGCCGCGGTGGCGGACGACCGGCACCCACACCGGCTGCCCGAACTGGCTCTTGTCGGGCACCATGCCGAATCGCGTGGGGAGCGGCCGGCGGATGCGGGCCACGAGGTAGGCCGGGCCGTGTGCGGGCCCCGGCGGGATCACGACCTTGACCTCGGTCGGCCGCGCCTTGGCAGGCGCCGCGGCCTCGGCGGTGGCCGATCGCGGCTCGATCTGCTTCGCGGGCTTCGCCGCATCCGCAGGCGACGACTCCCCGGCCCCGTTGCATGCGGCGCAGAGGAGCGCCGCGACGGCAAGGCCCAACCCACCCGGCCAACGCATGGGCCGAAGCTTACTTCGAGGCGAACGACCGCCGGGCATGCTCGGCGAGGTCGCGGATCAGCTCCGGCGGAGAGCCGAGCGGCATCAGGTGGACGCCCGCCAGCCCCTCGACCTTGGAGAGCTGCTCGATCAGGTCGGCGACCGCCTCGGCGCCCTCGCCCTTCTCCGCCCGCTCGGCCAGTTCGGCCGACGCCCGCGCGCCCATCTTCTCCATCCGCGCGATCCACTCTCCCGACCTCGGCACCGCGATCCCGGCGAGCACGGTCGCCCGCTCGGCCACGCCCGCCTCGCGGCAGCGCCCGAACCACTCGGCGAAGCCCTCGGCGTCGAGCACGATCTGGGTCTGGACGAGGTCGGAGCCGGCGTCGAGCTTCGCCACGAGGCCGTCGACCGGCGCCGGGCCGGCGCTGGCGGCGGAGCCGACCAGGTAGGACGGCGGCGGGCCGTCGAGCTCGCGCCCGCCCGGCAGCTTCCCCTCGCGGATGCCGGCCAGGAGGCCGATCAGCTCGGCCGTCTCGAGGTCGCGCACCTCGGCGGCGTCGGGGTTCTCGCCGACCTTGACCGGGTCGCCCCACAGCGCCAGGAAGCCGCGCACGCCGAGCGCCGCCGCACCGAGCGCGTCGGCCGCGAGCGCGATCCGGTTCCGGTCGCGCACGGTCATCTGGAGGATCGCGTCGACGCCCTCCTGGCGCATGATCGCCACCGTCGCCAGCGCCGACATGCGCACCGAGGCCCGCGCGCCGTCGGTGACGTTCACGGCGTCGGCGATGGCGCCCCACCGCTTCGCGGCCGTGCGTACGGCCTCCGGGTCGGCGCCCCGCGGCGGCACCAGCTCGCACGTGACGGTGAGCGTCATTTGGCGATCGTAGCGGCGGCACGCGGGGAGGAGCTCACCAGGATCCGGCGCCCGCGCCGCCTGCGCCGGGCCACCCCGCCCATCCCGCGGACGGTCGCGCAGGCCGACGCCGCCGCCAGCTCCGTCGCGCTCACGAAGGGCCGGCCGGCGGGCGGCTCCGCGCACGCGTGGGCGCACAGGAGCGCCGCCACGTCGGCGTCGATCGGCGCGATCCCGGCCGGGAGCGAGCGGTCGCGGCCGCGCTTCAGCTCGCCGCGGAGTTGCTGCCCGCGCACGCACCCCGTCCCCATCACGGCCCGCACCTTGCCCGACCCGGCCAGCGCGGCCGCCCGCGCGAGCACCGGCCCCGGCTCCAGCCCCACGACCGGTACCGTGCCGATGCGGGCCCGGGCCGCCTCCAGGCCGTCGAGCGTCGCCTGGAGCGAGGCCAGCACGACCAGCTTGCACCCGTGCTGCTCGACGAGGTCGGCCGCCATCCGCTCCACGCGGTCCTGCACCACCGCGCCCGGCCGGCCGGCGTAGGGGGCCCACGCCTGGTCGGCCAGGTAGACCACGTCCTCGTGCGGCAGCGCCCGCTGGACGGCGTCGGCGACGGCGATCCCCGCCCAGTCGCCCCCAAGGATGCCGATCGGCGCCTCGGCGTTCACGCGCCGATGCTAGTCGCTACGCGGTTGCGGGCGGCCGGACGCGGGAGGGACGGCGCAGCGTGGCGAGCGCGCCGGCACCGGCCGCCGTCGGCAGCCAGAACGAGAGCACGCGCCAGGCCAGCACGGCCAGGGCGGCCTCGGCGTACGAGGTGGAGCCCGTGGCGAGGATGAACGGGACGGCGACCTCCACCGTGCCGACTCCGCCGGGGACGGCCGGGACGGCCATGATCGCCGCGGCCGCCAGGACGGCGATCGGGATCGTGGCCGCGTCGAGGTCGATGTGGAGCGCCATGGCCATGAGCCACAGGCAGGCCCCGTCGGCGAGCCAGGCGCCGACGCCGAAACCGAGCGACGCCGGCGCGTGGTGCGCACGGCGGCCGACCGCGACGACGAGCAGGATCGCCGCCGCGAGCATGAGCGCGGCGATGCCGAGCAGGTCGAGGATCGCCCGCCAGCTCGACGGCAGGTCCGACTTCGTGCCGGCGAGAAGGAGCGCCGGGCCGGACAGAAGCGCCAGCGACGCGGCCGGGACGACCAGGATCAGAGCGGTCGAGACGGCAAGCGCACGCCGGCGGGGGATCGCGCGGCGGCGGAGCTCGCGGAAGGCGATGCCGCCACCCGGGAGCTGGGCGCCGGGGACGAGTGCGCCGAGGGCGAGCGCGGCGGTCGAGATCCGCACCGCGATGGCGTACTGGAAGCCGGTGAGGAGGCGAAGCAGCGCGCCCGAGAAGAGGTAGCGCCACGCCTCGGCCGCGGCCGCGGCCACCAGCAGGGCCACGTCCGCCCCGCGCACGGTCTCGCCGACGCTGCGCACGCCGTCCGCCTGAGCAACCTCGACCATCACGGCGCCCAGCAGCACGCCGCCGGCAGCCGCACCAGTCCCGAGTCGTATCGCCCGACCCCGACCCATGTCTGGGATGGTACTTGGAGCCTGTAACGAGCAGGTAAAAATGGGGTCAGCGCCCGAGGAGCATCTTCCCGGGAGATCGTGCCGGCGGTGCTGCGCCCGCGTACACTTGCCGCCGTGAAACGCCCGTTCGCCCAGGTCGACGTCTTCACGACCGAGCCGTACCGCGGGAATCCCGTCGCGGTCGTGCTCGACGGCAGCAGCCTCTCCGATGCCGAGATGCAGCGGATCGCGCACTGGACGAACCTGTCCGAGACGACGTTCGTGCTCGCACCCTCGGACGCCGAGGCCGATTACCGGGTGCGCATCTTCACGCCGTCGGTCGAGCTCCCGTTCGCGGGGCATCCGACGCTCGGGACGTGCCACGCCTGGCTCGCGATGGGCGGACGGCCCCGGGCCGGCGGAGACGCGATCGTCCAGGAGTGCGGGGCGGGTCTGGTGCGGATCCGGCGCGCGGAGGGTCGATTGGCATTCGCCGCACCGCCGCTCGTACGGGGCGGACCCGTGGACGAGGCCGACGTGGAGCGGGTCGCGCGGCTCCTGGGAATCGAGCGGGGCGACGTCGTCGGCGCCCAGTGGGCCGACAACGGGCCGGGCTGGGTGGCGGTCATGCTGCGCGATGCCGAGGCGGTGCTCGCGCTTCGGCCCGGCGACATCGAGGATCTCGAGATCGGCGTCGTGGGCCGGCATCCGGACGGCGGCGAGGCGGCGTGGGAGCTGCGGGCGTTCATGAATGCGAACGGCACCGCCGTCGAGGATCCGGTCACCGGCAGCCTGAACGCCTCCGTGGCGCAGTGGCTCCTGGGGTCGGGGCAGGCGACGGCGCCGTACGTCGCGGCGCAGGGGACGGTGCTGGGGCGGAAGGGCCGGGCGCACATCAGCCAGGACGAGGACGGCACGATCTGGGTGGGCGGCGGGACGGTGACGTGCGTGTCGGGACAGGTCGAGCTGCCCGGTGACGTGCCGGACAACGGCTCGCCGGCGCACACGGGGTCAGACCCAATTGTTGCTGATCGCCACGCCGCCGCGTCGCAAGTGACGCACTCGGCGCATCGCATCCGTCCCGATCTCGTCGCGGTCGCAGCGATACGGCGCTCGCGCCTCGGATGTAGGCTGAGGCGGCGATGGAGGCCCCGACCGCCGCTCCCGACATCACCGCCCTTCGGGCCTGCTGGCACCCGGTCGCCTTCGCGGCCGAGCTCGAGGACAAGCCGGTCGGGCGCACGCTCCTGGGCGAGCCGATAGCGCTCTACCGGGACTCGTCCGGGACGGCGCACGCCGTCTCCGACCTCTGCATCCACCGCGGCACCGCGATCTCGCTGGGCTGGGTCGACGGCGACCAGATCGTCTGCCCCTACCACGGCTGGCACTACGACTCCGGCGGCGCATGCACGCTGATCCCGCAGCTCGCCGACCCGACCCGGATCCCGAAGAAGGCCCGGATCGGCGCCTTCCGGTGCGTCGAGAGCCACGGCCTCATCTGGGCGGCGCTCGAGGAGCCGCGCTGGGAGCTGCCCGACGTCCCGGAGCTCCGCGACGACGGCTGGACGGTCGTCACCGCCGGCCCCTACACATGGTCGGCCGACGCCTCCCGCCAGCTCGAGAACTTCACCGACTTCGGCCACTTCCCGTGGGTGCACCCCGGCCTCCTCGGCGACCCCAGCCGCCCGGTCGTCCCCGAGCACACGGTCGAGACCGACGGCCACGTGCTGCACTACCAGGTCGTCCGCCCAGAGGCCCCGAACTCCGACGACTTCCCGGTCTTCGGAAACGAGCAGACCGAGCTCCCGATGCGCCGCTCGACCTACCAGCTCCACCTGCCCTACACGATCGTGCTTCGCCTCGGCTGGGGCGGCGAGAAGGGCATGGTCTACTTCTTCGCCTCCCAGCCGATCGACGCGTCGCACTGCTCCGGCTACGTCGTCATGGCGCGCAACTACGACCGCGACCAGCCGGCCAAGGTGCTCCAGGACTTCGAGGACACGATCTTCAACCAGGACAAGCGCGTGGTCGAGTCGCAGCGCCCCGAGCAGGTGCCGTTCGACCTGGCCGACGAGCTTCACCTCAAGTTCGACGCGGTGGCGGTCGCCTACCGGCGGGCGATGCGGGCGCAGGGG
>CAWDUU010000001.1:0-1071992 GCA_963805545.1 uncultured Actinomycetes bacterium | reverse complement strand
CAGCCGTTGGCTGAGCGCCGTCGCCGTCGCGGCCGGCCTGTTCGGTGGGCCGCTCGCGGCCGCTCCCGCATACGGCGACGGCGATCCCGCGAGCGACGTTCTCCTCTACCAGCGCGTCTTCTTCCCGTTCCGCCAACCGTCCGACCGGCGAAAGGCGCAACTCACGGCAACGGTCGCGGCGGCCAAGCACTCCGGATATCCGATCCGTGTCGCCGTCATCCAGGCTCCTTCCGACCTTGGGGCCGTGCCACAGCTGTTCGGCAAGCCCCAAACATACGCCCGATTCCTTGATGCCGAGCTCGGGTACGCGGGCCTCAACGGCCTGCTCGTGGTCGTCATGCCCCAGGGCTTCGGCGTCGCCGCCGGTGGACGGATCACGACGTCCCAGCAGTACAGGCCACGGCGCGTGGGCCGATTCGAACAGACGCTGGCCCACGCGCGGCCGCCGCGAAGCGCATCGCCGGACGACCTGGTTGCGGCCGGCATCGGCGCGGTCCGGGTGCTGGCCGCGGCCGCGGGCCATCCCCTGCCTCGGCATCTCCGCATTCCCGAGACGTCGAGCACCTCCGGCACCCGTTCGGCATCGCGGACCGACACCGGATACGGCTCGCTTCCGCGGGCGGTGGCGCTGCTTGCGCTCGCGGGCCTCGGGGTGTCGGCGCTCGTGCTCGCCGGGATCGGCGTCTACCGGTATCGAACCCGTCCGCCGGTGGGATAACCCCGAGGGCTGGCTGACATGCTGCCCGGAGACGTGACCTGATGGTGGCCGTCGCACGCCTTGTCGCGCTGCTCTTCGCCGGAGCGGGGCCGGTGTCCCCGCCTGCACTCACGCCGATCGGCCGCGGCCCCGGGTACGTGCTCCCGGCGGCGGGCGACGGGACGCAGCAGGCCGCCCGCGCGCGGCACCTGGGCTGCTCGGCAGGCGGCGCCGTCCGGGTTTCGGCCCATCTCGAAGTGTTCGCGCGCGGCCGAACCGTGATCATCCCGCCGGGGGTCGGGATGGCGCCGCCGGTGACGCGCGTCGGCGCGGAGATCACGAGCGCTCGCTGCTCCTATCCGGTCCGGACCACCGATCCCACCGGCGTCGTCGAGTTCCTCCCCGGCCGCGGTCTCACCCTCGCCGACGTGTTCGCGGTGTGGGGCCGGCCCCTGACCCGGCACCGTGTATGCGGCTTCCGCGGGCGGCGTCCGGTCCGGGTCTACGTCGCCGGGCGGCGGTGGCGCGGCCGCCCGGTGCCGTGCCGATCACCCGGCATGCCGAGATCGTCGTGGAGATCGGCCGGAGGGTGCCGCCGCACGCCGTGTACTGGTTCCCGCCGGCCGCGGGCGGGCCCGGGTGAGCCGGCGCGCGCTGTCGGGCCTGCGATCGCCGCCGCATGCGTCGCGGCGGGTTGCTCGTCGGCGGGCGGCCCGCCCGCGGCTCCGAGTGTCGGCGCCGCACGCCAGTACGAGATCGGCTCGTTCCGCCCCTCCGGACCGATCCGGGCCGGCGTCGGCGTGACGCTCTCGTTCACCATCGTCCAGCCGTCGGGAGCGCCGCTCGTCCGCTACCGCACCGGCCCCGGCCCGCATACGGGCGTCCATCTCATCATCGTGCGCGGTGACCTCGCCACGATCATCCACCGCCATCCGCCGGTCGGCGCCGACGGGACGATCCGCCAGCGCGTGGTGTTTCCGGAGCCCGGCCCATACCGGATCCTCGTGGACGTCTACCCGAAGGGCGGCGGACCACGGTACGTGAACTTCCAGCTGTTCCGCACGATTCGCGTCCAGGGCGCGTACCACCCGCGGCCCCTGCCCGGGTTCCACCGCCGGGTGACGGTCGACGGGTGGCGGTTCACGCTGGAGGGTCGCCCTCACCTGCACGTCGCCCAGGCGGCGCTCATGACGGTCCGGGTCAGGGACGCCGCCGGGCACCCGGCCCCGTTCACGCCGTGGTACGGCGCACTCGCGCACGCCGTCTTCTTCCACGAGCACGATCTGGCGTACTTCCACACCCACGTCTGCGGTCCGGGTGCCACCGGATGCACGAGCCTGATCGGGTCGACGCCGGTCAGCGGCAGCTCGAGCGCCCCGGGGGTCATGCGGGTGGGTGTGCTCCTCCCGCAGGCGGGCACCTGGCGGCTCTTCCTCCAGTGCAGGATCCACGGGCACGTCGTCACGGCTCCCTATACGCTCGCCGTGAGATGACGCGCCGGGCACTCACCTGGGTCGTCGCGGCGGTGTTCGTGGTCGCGGCCGCCCGGCAGGTCGCATATGCGCTCGCGGCCGACTCCGCGGCGCGGCGCCTCGCCGGCGCCGGCGGCGGCACGGATCCACTCTGGGTCGCCGCCGTCGCCCTCGTCGGTGCCGCCGCGGTGTCGGTCGTCGGCCTCTGGCTCGTCGCCACGGGCGTCCGGGAGCGGTGCGAGCTCGAGCTGCACCGGTGGTCGGCGCCGCCGCCGCTTCGGCTGCGCCGGGTCGGCCGCGACGCCGTCGCCCTGGCCGCCGGGACGAACGCCGCCTTCGCCGCCGTCGAGTCCGTCGTGCACTACCGGCACGGCCTGGGCTGGCACGGCGTCCACTGCCTCGCCGGGCCGGTGCACGCCGACGCGGCGCCGATCCTCGTCGGCCTGTCGCTGCTGACGGCGGCCGTGGTCGCGGCCGCCGACCACCTGTTCGCAGCGATCCGCCGCGTCGTCGCCGTGTGGGTGCTTCGGCACCGCGTGCGGCCGGGGCCGGCGGCCGCGCGCGTCCCGATCCGCGGCGGACGGGAGGCGCCCGGCCCCCGGCCCGGGCGCGCCAATCTCACCCGGGGCCCTCCGCAGACGGCGTAACCGTCGCCGTCGAACGGGCGCGCGCCGCGCCCGGAAGGAGGTCATGAATGTTCAGTGCACGAACGCGTGTCGGCCCCGCGTGCCGGTTGGCCGCGATCGCCCTCGCCGCAGCATCGATGTTCGTCTGGGCTCCCGCGGCCTGGGCGCATGCCGCGGTCAGCCCGCCGGTCGCCCGGACGGGCGTCCTTCAGCAGTTCACCCTTGCCGTGCCCACCGAGAAGGAAGATGCGACCACGACGAGCGTGGAGCTGACGGTGCCCGACGGCGTCCAGATCGACTCGTTCGAGCCCGAGCCGGGCTGGACACGGCATGTCAGCGCTCGCGGCAGCGGCGAGGAGGCGGTCGTCAGGCAGGTGACCTGGACCGGCGGCAGCGTGCCGGCCGAGGAGGACGCCGTCTTCCGCTTCCAGGCGACGCTCACAGGCGGATCGCAGGACTACTCCTTCACTGTCCGCCAGACGTACTCTGACGGTTCGGTGGTCGACTGGAACGGGCCCGAGTCATCGGAGACTCCGACCCCCACGGTCCAGGGGGAGTCGTCGTTCGGTGGCGGGTCGAGCTCGGCGCTCGTCGTGGTCGCCCTCGTGCTCGGTGCGCTGGGCGTCGTGATCGGCGTGGTCGGCCTGGCCGCGGGCCGAAGGCCGTTGACGTGACCGGGGGGCGGCGGGCGATACTCGCGGCGCTCGCGCCGGCGCTCGCCGCCCTCGCATTCCCCGCCTCGGCGACAGCGCATGCCGCTCTGCTGCGGACGATCCCGGAGGCGAGCGTGACCGTCAACCGGTCGCCCTCCCGGGTGACGCTCACATACGACGAGGCGGTCGAGCCGCGGTTCGCCGTGATCTCGGTCACCGACGCTCGCGGGCGGCAGGAGGTCACCGGGGCTCCGCGCGCGCTCCCGTCCGATCCGGCGACGTTGGGTGTCCCGGTGCGGCGGCTCCCGGAGGGGTGGTACCTCGTCTACTGGAGAGTCATCTCGGCCGACGGCCATCCGGTGCGCGGCGCCTACACGTTCGCCGTCGGCCCCAATCCCGGCCCGGCGCCGCAATTCGTCATTCCGTCCCTGACCGAGACCGCGGCCACGCCACGGCTCGTGATCGCGCGCTGGCTCGCGTTCCTCTCGATCCTCGTCGCCGTCGGGGCGTTCGTGTTCAGGGCGGTCATCGCCCGGCCGGCCGAGGTCGCCGCACCCGGAGCGCTGCGGGCAGCGGCCGCCGTCACGCTCGTCGCCACGACCGTCGCACTCGTCGCGATCCCGGGCTACCTCGTTCTTGCGACGGCCCAGTTCGCCCTGCGGCCGTGGACCGAGCTCGGCGCCGTCATCCCCGCCGTTCGCGAGTCGACACTCGGGCGGGCGCTGCTCGATCTCGAGGTGATCGTCGCGCTGTTCGGTATGGCTGCGGCCGGGACGCTGTGGATCGACCGGCCGGCGCGCCGCCGGCGGTCGGTCGCGGCCCTGCTGGCGCTGACCGGCGCGCTGACCGCGGCTGCGGCGGCAATGGCCGTGCCCGGCCTGGCGGGCCACGCCGCCCAGACGTCGCCGGCCGCGGTATCGCTCGCCGCGGATTGGGCTCATCTGTCGGCCGCCGGCATCTGGATCGGCGGGCTGGGAAGCCTGGTCGCCGTCGGCTCCCGCGTCCCCGCTGCCGATCGGCTGGGCGTCCTGGGCCGCGTGGTCCCGCGCTTCTCACGCGTGGCCTCGGTATCGGTGCTGGTCGTGATCGCAAGCGGGGTGGCGGCGTCGATCCTGCACGTTCCGACGCTTCCCGCCCTGTGGCAGACCAGCTATGGCCGCGCGATCCTCCTCAAGGTCCTGCTCCTGTCACTCGCGCTCGTCGCCGGCGCGGTCAACTACTCGCGGACAACCCCTCGCCTGCGCGTCGCACTGGAGCGGCGCGATGCGCGGCTGGGGGACGGGGCCGCCGCGCTGCTCCGCCGGCTCGTGCTCGCCGAGGTCGCGCTCCTGTCCGCGACCACGCTCGCTGCGATGGTGCTGTCGAGCCTTCCGCCTCCCTCCCGGGCGCTGGCCGAGGTCAGCGGTGCCAGCGCCCGCGTCGGGCCGGGGAGCGTCAACCGGGTCGTCCACCATGGCCTCTACACGATGCGGATCACGATCACGCCCAACCGCGCCGCGACACCCAGCACGTTCACGGTCGCCCTCTCGCGCGGCGGACGGCCCGTGCGCGGTGCCGCGGTCGTGGTGCACTTCGCAATGCTGGACATGGAGATGGGTACCCAGGCCTACACCCTGCCGGAGCGGTCACCCGGGTCGTATTCGCGGACGGCTCCGGCCCTTGTGATGGTCGGTCACTGGGGGCTTGGATTCGAGGTGACGGCCGCCGGTTCGCCGCCGTTCAGCGTCGTGGTCGTCGATCATGCCGAGGGATGACGTGACGCCTCGCTCGCCGGTCGCCGTCCTGCTCGTCGCGGTCGCCGTGTTCGCCTGCGGGATCGCGGCGGTCGCTCTCGTCCTCGCCCTGGCCGCCTCCGTGCTGTGACGGTTCGCGCCGCGGCGGCATCAGGCCGCCGGGTCGCGCCCACCGGTGCGCGCACCGCCCGTGATAGCGTCGAGGCGTGAGCGAGTGCGCGAGCCTGCTCGCGGACAGCCGCCCGGAGTGGGCGTGGATCGCGTTCGCGTTCGCCAACCTGGGAGCGATGGAGCTCATGATCCGGCAGGGCGGCATGCGCGGCTGGCAGACCGTTCCGTTCCACTTCATCTTCGTCAGCTTCACGATGCTCTACGGGTTCCGGGCCTGGAGGGCGGGGCGCACGATCGGCGGGCATCATGTTCGTGACGGCCTCGACCGGACTGGTCACCGTGCACGCCATCTCGGCCGGGCAGGAGCAGGTGCCCGAGCTCACCGAGGTGCCGCTCATGACGCTGATGTTCATGGCGATGGTCTATCACGTGATCCGCCGCCAGCAGGCGACGGCGATCGCACAGAAGCTGGCCGTTGAGCGCCAGCGCCTGCTCGACCGCGAGCACGCGTTCTTCTCCGACGCCTCCCACGAGCTGATGACCCCGCTGACGATCGCCCGCGGCCATATCGAGCTGCTCGAGCCGGACGTCCCGGCTCCCGACCCACCGTCGCCGAGACACGGGACGTCGTGCTTTCGGCGAGCTCGGGCCGGATGGAGCGCATCGTCGACCGCCTGCTCCTCGTCGAGCGGGCGCTCAGCCCCGAGTTTCTCCGGCTACGCTCCGACACCGGCCGCGCAGTTCGTCACCGAGATCTTCCGGCGCTGGCCCGCGACCGCGGATCGGCGGTGGGTGCTCGAGCGCCGTCGCGCCGGGCACTGTCGCCGATCGATGCCGATCAGCTCACCCTGGCGCTGGACCTGATGCTCGAGAACGCGGTCGCCCACACCGCGGCCGGCGACACCATCGCGGTTGGATCGAGGCCGCGTCGACGGCCGCCTGGTGATCTGCATCGGGACACCGGGAACGGGATCGCTCCCGACGTGCTCCCGCACATCTTCGAGCGGTTCTTCCGCGGCGACCGGGGCCGCAGCCGCCGCACCGGAGGCGCCGGCCTGGGCCTGTCGGTCTCGCGGGCCGTCGTCCGCGCGCACGGCGGCGACATCGCCGTGCCACGAGCGCTCCCGGGGCGGGGGCGACCTTCGAGATCAGCCTACCCGGCTTTCGCGAGCGTGAGCCGGTATCCGGCGCCACGGACCGATTCGATCGGCCACGGGCGACGTCGAGCTTGCGCCGCAGCCGTGCCGACGCAGACGTCCACCACGTTTGACCGCGGGTCGAACCCGTACTGCCAGACCGCGCTCAGCAGCCGCTCGCGCGAGACGATCTGATCCGCCGATCTGAGCAGGTACTCGAACACCGCCAGCTCGCGCTCGGAAAGCGCGACACGGCGCCCCCCGTCGAGCACGACCTGGCGGCGCTGTGTGGTCGATCTCGATGCCGATCTGCGGGCGGCGCGGCCGCCGGTCCGTGCGGGCCCCCGGCGCGAGGCGCGCCCGCACGCGTGCGAGGAGCTCGTCGACCGAGAACGGCTTGGCGAGATAGTCGCTGGCGCCCGGCGTCGAACGCGGCCACCTTCGTATCGACCCGGGAGCGGGCCGAGAGCACGAGCACGGGAACGTCCAGGCGGCGCTCGGCGACGGCGTCCAGCACGGCGAAGCCGTCACGGCCGGGCAGCAGCAGGTCGAGCACGATCAGGTCCCAGGGATGCTCCAGCAGGTCGATCGCCTGGTCTCCGTCCGCCGCCACCTGGGTCGCATAGCCCTCGGCGCGGAGCGCCTTGGCGACGAAGCCGGCGATCAGCGCCTCGTCTTCGACGATGAGGATCCGCATCGGAACCGATGCCGAGTATCGCACCGGTGACCGCTCTCTGCCACACCGTTCATGACAGGCGGATGACAATGATGACGGATCGGCACCGCCGTCGGGTGCGCCGCCCGGCACCGCTCCGGCGGGCGGCGCACCCCATTCAAACCCCTCCGCGGGCTCAGGCGATGGGCACGAGGCGCCCCAGGGGCCCGCGGCGCTCCCAGCCGGCCGCCGGCCGGGACCGCCGGGCGATGCGTTCGGCGCAGTGCAGGCACAGGCTGAGGTGGGCCGCGTACGCGGTTGCGTCGTCGTCATGGACATGGCCGCTGACGTACTGCTCGATCTGGGTGGAGTCCATGTGCATGTGCTCCCTCGCTTTCGTCTCGACATCCGAACCCTCTCTCCGCATGAGAGCCGCCGGACATGAGGCGTGCTTGAGACGCTTCTGAGAGGTTCGCTCAGAGTCGGTGCGTCCTGACCGACGAATGACACGGCGATGACAAAGTGGCCGCCGGGGTGGAAGGTGGCTCGAGCGCTCGTTAGGGTCGCCACCGTGGAGACCGTGGCGCGAGGTTCGCCGGCAGGTACCGGCGCCATCAGCGGTGAGCCGGTCGAGCGACCGCCGGATCGCGCCGCGCGGTACTGGCTTCTCTCGTCGGTCGTCTGGCTGACCGTCGTCGACCTCTTCGGGCTGATCCTTGCGATCGAGTTCGTGAGCCCGGACTCCTTCTCCGGCCACTCGTTCCTGGAGTTCGGCCGCATACGCCCGATGCACGTGAACGGCGTCATCCTGGCGTGGCTCACGATGATGTACTTCGGCGCGCTCTTCTACATGCTGCCGCGGCTCGTCGGCACCCCCGGCATGTGGAGCGAGCGGCTCGGCGTGTGGACCGCGATCGCGTGGAACGTGATGTTCGTGGGCGGCATCGTGGCGCTGGCGACCGGACACAACCAGGGCAAGGAGTACGGGGAGCTGATCTGGCCGCTCGACATCGCGGTCCTGGTCATCTGGTGCGCCAACATCTTCAACATCCTCATGACCGTCACCATCCGGACCATCAAGCCGCTGTATGTGACGGTGTGGTGGTTCATCGCGAGCCCGTTGTGGCTCGCGGCCGACTACGCGATCGGGAACGTCGTCTGGAATCCGGGTGACATCTGGGGCAGCCGCTCCGGCACGCTCGGCGGCAGCCTCCAGGACGGGATGCTGAACTGGTGGTACGCCCACAACCTGTTCGGGCTGTGGCTCACGCCGATGCTGATCGCGCTCACGTACTACATCGTCCCGCGCATCACGAACACGCCGCTCTACAGCTACTCGCTCTCGCTCGTGTCCTTCTGGGGGATGGCGTTCTTCTACACCGGCGTCGGCGACCATCACCTCCTCCAGACGCCGACCCCGGCCTGGCTGAAGACGGTCGCGACGCTGTCGTCCATCTCGCTGATGATCCCCGTCTTCGCCTTCACGATCAACATCCTCGGGACCATGAAGGGGAACTGGGAGAAATTCTTCACCAACCTGCCGTTGCGTTTCACCATGACGGCGTTCGTCTTCTACTTCCTGGTGAACGTCCAGGGCGCCTTCCAGGCCGTCCAGCCGTTCAACAAGATGACGCACTTCACCAACTTCGTGGTGGCCCACGCCCACCTCGCGCTCCTCGGCGGGTTCACGATCCTCGGCATGGGCGTGATCGACTACTGCATCGCCCAGATCTACCGGCGCCCGCTCTGGAGCCGGACGCTGTCGGAGTGGCAGTACTGGCTCGTCACGATCGGCTTCACCGGGTTCTTCTCGGCGCTCACCATGGCCGGCTTCATCCAGGGCCAGTCGTGGGCTGCGGGGGTCCCTGAGGTGAACGTCCTGCCGCTGCTGCATCCGTGGTTCATCGCGCGCGCCGTGTTCGGCGCCATGATCGTGCTGTCGGGCATCGTGCAGATGGTCAACATCTACCTCACCGTGCGCGGCGACACCGCCTCGCGCCTGGCCCGCGGCGTGGAGCGCGTGGCCGGGCGGCCGCTGGTGGCCGGCGGGGCAACGACGGAGACGCCGTGAGCGACCACCCAATCGACCCGGGCGCCTCCGGCCCCGCCGGCCCACCTCCGCTCCCGTCGCGATGGAGGCGCCGGCCCGGGGAGCGGATGGTGATGACGCCGCTCATGTCGTCGATCGGGGCGATGATCGCGTTCGCGCGCCGTCGTCTTCATCGTGGTTCTCCTGCCCGTCCAGACCTTCAACCCGAAGGCCTCCGCGGACTGGGTGCCCCTCAGCGACGATGCCCTCGCCGGGCGGCAGGTGTTCCTGTCGAACGGCTGCGTCTACTGCCACTCGGGGTTCAGCCGGCCTCAGGATGTGCGCGCCGGCCTGTATTACCTCTACCCGAAGGTGTCGCTGCCCGGCGACTACTTCGGCACCGACCAGACGCCCAACCTGCTCGGGACGGAACGGACCGGCCCGGACCTCACGAACGAGGGCGGTTTCCACCCCGACGACTGGCAGTTCGCGCACTTCTACAACCCGCGCTACGTCGACCCGTTCTCGCTCATGCCGAGCTTCAAGTTCCTGTCCGACAACGAGGTGAACGACCTCACGTCGTTCGTCCAAGAACGCAGCGGCAAGGTCGGCCTGCTGCGCTACGCGGGGACGCTCTATGCGAAGCACGTCGACCTGGCGGCGCAGGTGTACAAGCCGGCGCCGACGGGGTTCCAGGGGGCCAACCGGACGACGGAGCAGGCCGACGAGCAGGGCGAGCCGGCCGACGTGATCGGCGGGAACATCCTGCCGCAGCCGGACGTCGTGAACCTGAACGAGGCCGATCGCAGCTACTGGCTTGCGAACGATCCGCTCCCCGTGACCGTCGCCAACCTGCTGCGCGGGAAGGAGATCTTCCGCGAGCGCTGCGTCGCCTGCCACGGCTCGCTCGGCGACGGCAAGGGGCCGGCGGCGAAGTTCATGAGCCCGCCGCCGGCCGATTTCACCGACAAGGACGACCAGTGCTGCGGCGCCGACACCAGCCCGGGCGACTTCTACTACCGCGTCCTGCGCGGCTTCCCGGGGACGGCGATGGAGAACTTCGGCACGCGACTCTCGGTCGACGACATCTGGCGGGTTGTCATGTTCGCCAAGACGATTCCGAACGGGACGCTCAAGTCGGGCCGCGTCCCGACGCCGCAGGACTACATCCAGTGGACGCCGCAGGACGACCTGAAGGCGTACGTGAAGGCGCACCCGATCGAGCAGATGGCGCCGTTCACGGAGCGGACCGCAGCCCACCGATCCGTTCATGGTCGAGGCGGAGCGAATGTTCCCCGGGCATGGCGCCCGGCGACTCCATCCTCGTGCCGAACATCGGCCGCATCGACCTCGTCATCGATTGCCAGCCGGGATCCGCCGGATCTACTTCAACCTGCTGAACAAGGCCTGGGCCGATGCCAAGGCGCGCGGCGAGACGCTCCCGCCCGAGTCGCAGAAGAACGTCCTTCCCGAGCCGATCGCGACGGGCTCGTGACCGCTGCGGCGCGGCATCTGCGACGCTGGGCCTTGTCGGCGGCCGTGCTGCTCGCGACGGCGGCTCCGGCCTGGGCTCACGACCAGCCCGACGGGGGGACGGCCTCGTTCGTCATGGCGGACTGGATGTTCTGGACGTTCACGCTGTTCGGCGGCGCGTCGTTCTTCGGCGCGTGCGCCGCATGGAAGCTCGGCCACTTCCGCGACATGGACGACCAGCGGCTGGTCCCGCTCTACATCGACGAGCCCGACTACTACACACCCGAGTGGGCGCTCGACGACGAGCTTCTCTCTGACACCGAACAGCCCGACCGGGAGGCGCCGGATGGTTAGCACGAGCGGGATCAGCGACACGCACGTCCAGCAGGTCTATCGCGAGTTCTACGAGTTCTACAACGGCGACGACCCGCAGACGTACGGCGTCCAGTGGAACGGCGAGCTGTGGGCGCTGCTCTTCTTCGTGGTCATCGCCGGCACCGCGGCCGTCCTGATCCGCCAGTACCGGACGCACAGCACGGCTCTCTATCCGCTGGAGCGGTTCGGGCCGCTCACGGAGCGGGCCAGCGGGCTCGGTATCGCCTTCATCGTGATCCTGATCGGCCAGATCATCTGGGCGCTCTACATCACGATCATCCACGTCGTGAACGGGCAGCACTACTGATGCCGCTCACGTTCCCGTCGGTCGTCACGACGTTCTCGACCCCGCTCGACAGGTGGGACGAGGTGTTCCACCTCATGTCGGCGTGGCGGGCGGTCGTCACCGAGTTTCCCGGCTGCCAGAGCGTCTACGTCTTCGCGGCGGCGGAAGGGGGCACGGTCGAGGGCCAGGTGCTCGTCAACTGGGACACCGTGCCGGAGCGCGACGCGTGGCTCGCGAACGGCTACACCGCCGCCTCGATGCTCGCCGACCTCTCCCCGCCGCTCACGGCTCAGGCGAAGTCCGTCGAGCGCATCTTCTGAAGGAGCACGCGATGTCCGACGCATCCGGTCAGAATCCCGATCCGCCCGACGTCCCGGCCACGCCGCTCGTCGGCTACAGGGACATGCCGCAGCCCACGGGGCATGGGAAGACCACCCTGGGCTGGGCGATCCTCGGCGCCATGACGGTCGGCTATCTCGTGTGGACGCTGGTCGTGTACTTCCTGGAGCCCGGCATCCGCTGAGATGTGGATCAAGCACTTCAGCACGATCGACGCCGTCGCCGTGCTGGTCGCGCTGGCGACCCTGGCCGGAATCGCGCTCTGGCTGATCCCGGGTAAGCCGATCCTGCGGAATCAGGTCTGGAGCGATCCGGAGATCTGTGCGCACGACCGCCGCCTCGCCAAGTACTTCATGACGGGTGCCGCCTGCCTCGTGCTCGGGGGCCTGCACATGGTGGTGAAGAACCTGCCGGGCGTCGACAGGTGGCTCTTCACGGGCGGCTACGGCGGCCATATGGCGCGCGACCTCGCAAACACGCACATCCTGATCGTGGGCGGCGGGACGCTGCTCCTGACCGGGACGACCTGGTACACGCTTCCGCGCATCTGCCGCCGGCCGCTTCACAGCGAGACGCTGGCGACGGTCTCGTTCTGGTGCACGACCCTCGGCGTCGTCGGCTTCTACGTTGCGCTCGTCGCGATCGGGATCGTCGAGGCGCACCTCGTACACGACGGCCGGCCGTACCTCGCCGCCCGGGCCGACCTCGGCAAATGGCACGGCGTCCCGCTCGGCATGACGGCCGGGCTGATGGGCATGGGCTACTGGACCTACGTCGCCAACGTGCTCATGACCGCGTACGCCTCCAAAGGCGTGCGCGCGCCGCGACCGCAGGCACACCTGCTCAAGTACCTCGTCACGGGAGCCCTCGGCCTGCTCGTCGGCACGATCCAGGGCGTCATCCAGGTGCAGCCCGCCAACTTCCTGTGGCTGCACAAGGCGGGTGCGGCGGGCGACCTGATCGACCCGGTAAGCCACGCGCACATCAACCTCGTCACGGGCGTCACGATGGCGCTCGCCGGGCTCCTGTTCGCCCACCTGCCGGGCGTGACGCGGCGGTCGGCGAACCGCGCGTACGCCGTGCTCCTGGTGGGCTCGCTCGCGTTCTACGCGACGACCCTCGGACTCGGACTGGTGGAGGGCAGCCGGGTCGTCGACCGGGGCTGGACGCCGGAGCAGGCCGCCGAGTCGCTCGGGCTTCTCCACAGCGTCCCGCTCGTCGTGTCGGCGGCGACGATGTTCACCGGGTTCTGGATGGTCCTCGCCCTGGTCGTCTCCGCCGCCCGGAGGCTGCCGGCGTCGGATCCGCTGCGGTCGTTCGCGCTGCTCGGGTCGGGGTGCCTCGCCCTCGGGACGCTTCAGGGCCCGGTGCAGGCGCTGCCGCCTGTCGAGGACTGGCTCGAAGGCGGGGGAGCCTTCGGCGACGCGATCGTGAACGTGCACGCCCAGCTGAACATGGTCGGCGGCCTGATTCTCATCATGAGCGGGCTGGCCCTCGCGCTCCTGCCTCGCACGGGGGCCCGCGAGGCGATGCCCGCGGCTGCGCAGCGCCGTCTGCTCGGCCTCGTGGCCGGCGGCATGCTGGCGTACTACGGGGCCGAGATCGTCACGAACGTCCGCGGCGCGCAGCTCGTGCACCAGGGCGTGCCGTCGGCGACCGCGTTCGCACGCCTCCAGCCGTTCTCGGACGTCATCCTCTGCGCCGCGTCGGCGGTGGTGCTGGCCGGGATGCTGATCTTCGCCCGCTTCGCGTGGCGCACGACCGGCGAGTATCGCGCCGTCGGCAGGCGGGAGGTCGCCGCCACGCCGGACCGCTTCGCCGGCCCGATCCCCGACCGTGTCCGGCGGCGGCCGCTGATCGGCCTTGTCGGGATCGAGGCCGGGGGCTGCCTGCTCGGGATTCCGGGTGCCGGCTGGCTCGAGGCGGGCCGCCCGTTCGCCGGCCTGACGCTGATGTGCGTCGGCTCGTCGCTGTCGTGGGCGGTTCTGCCGCTCGCGTTCAGCCCGTTCGCCGGCGGGCCGCTGCATAACATCGGCTGGCCGGCGCTCCTGGCATGGCTGCCGATCCTGGCAGCGATCTCGTGCACCGCGCTCGTGCGGAGCGTGCGGCGCGACCGCGCCGGGCATCCCGGCCGCCGGCCCCGGCGCGAGCGCTACCCGCACCGGGGGCTGATCGCCGGCGGCGCGGGCACGCTGCTCTTCCTGCTCGTCTGCCTGCCGCTCATCCCCTGGCTCGCCGACCTGAACGGCGACGTGCGCTACAGCTACAGCTCGCCGTTCGCGGCGACAAGCATCGGCGGCGCCTACGCGCAGACGACGCACGGAGCGGTGCAGCTCTACCCGTGGGGAGACGTCCAGGACCGGTTCCCCGCCGACGCCCCGGTGCTCGGGCGCGGGCAGGTTCGCTCCCTCACGGTCATCCAGGACGGCCTCGACTCGGCGCCCGCGTACCAGCTGTTCGACCTCTCCACCGGACGGAGGGTGGCCATGGCCGGCCGGGTGGACCTGGCCCGGCAGACGCTCCGGCTGACGCCGCGTGACCCGCTGCCGTCGGGCCGCTACCTGCTGTCGACGCCGAAGCAGGGGATGTTCGGCGACCGCGACTACCAGTACTTCGCGGTCGCGGCGCCCGGCGAGACGCTGACGCCGATCGCGCCCAACCGCACCGGGGTCGGAGACCAGCGCTCGCTCGCAGCCGGCCTCATCGCGGCCTTCGCGTTCGCCGTCGCCGCCGTGTTCGCCGCGAGGATCGTGGCGGCGTTCGTGCGCCGCCGCCGGCCGGAGCTCGCCTTCTGGGCCGCGGGGTTCGTGCTGTTCGCGGTGGCGTGCGCGGCCGAGACGGCGGCCACGCTCGCGCACTGGTCGCCGGGGCTCTTCCGTGCCTACTACCTCTGCGGCGGCGTCCTGCTCGTCGGGTTCCTCGGCGTCGGCTCGCTGTACCGCGCCGCCCCCGCATGGCTTGCGAACGCCGCCGCCGGGGCGCTGATCGCAGCGACCGTCGCGGCGACCGCGTCGGTCGTGCAGGCACCGATCGACGCGGGGCTGCTTGCGAGCTCGTCCGCCCACGGGCCACCGAGCGACTCCGCCATCGGGAGCGGGGCGGTGCCCTACGCGATCGCCATCAACTCGCTCGGCACGCTCGCCCTGGTCGGGCTCGCGGCGCTCTCGGCCTGGCGCGCCTGGCGGCGCCAGCAGCCGGCGAGCCGGGTGGCGGGGAACGTGCTCCTGGTCGCCGGAGCGCTGCTCGTGGCCGCGGCGAGCGGCGCCACCAGGATCGGCGTGTACGAGCTCCTCTACCTCGGCCAGGCGGCAGGCGTGACCGTCATGTTCGCCGGCTACCAGCTGCTCACCGGCGCCGGCCGCCGGACGCCCGCGCGGCCCCGGCCGGACGGCGCGCTGTCCTCGGCGCCGGCATGAACGCGACCGCGCTTGCCGGCCGGTCTGCGCTGGTCGTTGCGCTCGCGCTGCTCCTGGTGACGGCGTTCGCAAGCGCGGCCGGGGCGGCCACGGGGCGGCGGAAGCTTGCGACCGTCGGGCGGCGGGCCGGGTTCGCCGCGGCCGGCTTCGTCGGCGTGGCCGCGATCGCACTCGAATGGGCGTTCATCCGCGAGGACTTCTCGCTGACCGTCGTGGCCTCGTATTCCAGCCGGGAGATGCCGCTCGTGTACCGGATGGCGGCGTTCTGGGGCAGCCAGCCCGGATCGCTGCTCCTGTGGCTGTTCGTGCTCGCTGCGATCATGGCCGTCGTCGCGGTGGTCGAGCGGCGGCGGGCGGGCGACCTCCTGCCGTGGGCGACCGCGGTCATGGCGGCGGTCGCCACGTTCTTCTGCGGGCTGCTCGTGTTCGTCACGCCGCCGTTCGCGACCCAGGCGCCGGTCAAGGACGGCGCCGGTCTCGACCCGTCGCTCCAGAACCCGTACATGCTGGCGCACCCGCCTCTGCTCTACCTGGGCTACGTGGGGATGACCGTGCCGTACGCGTTCTCGCTCGCCGCACTGCTCGCCCGGCGCTCGGACGCCACCTGGCTGGCGGTGACCCGGCGGTGGGTGATGATCTCGTGGGCGGCGCTCGGCGTCGGGATGCTGCTGGGAGCGCACTGGGCGTACACCGAGATCGGCTGGGGCGGCTACTGGGCCTGGGACCCGGTGGAGAACGCCGCCCTCATGCCGTGGCTGGCGGCCACCGCGTTTCTGCACTCCGCGATCGTGCAGGAGAAGAAGGGCATGTTCAAGGTCTGGAACGTGGCGCTTGCGATGGTCACGTTCGGACTGGCGCTCTTCGGCACCTTCCTGACCCGCTCCGGCGTGCTGGAGTCGATCCATTCCTTCGTCGAGACCTCGATCGGGTGGTACTTCCTCGGGCTGATCGTCACCGTCTCCGCCGTCTCGATCGCCCTCGCGTTCTGGCGCGGATCCGTGCTCGCCGCGGACCACCGGCTGGAGTCGGTGGTCTCGCGGGAGTCGACGTTCCTGTTCAACAACGTGCTGCTGCTCGCGATCGCCTTCGCCGTGCTCTGGGGGGTCGTCTTCCCACTGTTCTCGAGGGCCTTCCGCGGCGTCAGCGTGACCGTCTCGAAGCCCTACTTCGAGTTCTTTGCCGCGGCGATGGGGATCCCGCTGCTGGCCCTGATGGGCATAGGGCCGCTCGTGCCCTGGCGGCGCGGGACCGTGCGCGGCATCGGGCGGCGGATCCTGATCCCGTTCCTCGCGGGGGTCGTCGCCGGCGGTCTCGCCCTGGCCAGGGGGGCGGGCAGCAGCCTCCCCGGGCTCGTGGCGCTGTCGATGTGCGGGTTCGTCACGGCCGCCGTGGTCGCCGAGTTCCGGGCCGGCGCCGCGGTGCGGCGCGCGGCGACCGGATGCTCGTGGCCGGCGGCGCTGGCCGGGCTGGTCGGCAGAAACCGGCGCCGGTACGGCGGCTACATCGTGCACCTCGCCGTGGTGCTCTTGGTCGTGGGCGCGGTCGCCTCGACGGCCTATACGTCCGTGCACCAGGCGCGGCTCAAGCCGGGACAGGCGATGGCGGTCGACGGGTACCGGCTCAGATACTTCAACCTCTACGCACGCAACCAGACCGGCGGCGCGACGCTCGCGGCGCGGGTCGACGTCTGGAAGGGCGGGACGTACCTGGGTCAGATCATGCCCGGGCGGCGGTTCTTCATGGTCGAGAACGAGAACCTGAGCGAGCCGTCGATCACGACCGACTGGCGCTCCGGCAGCGACCTGTTCGTCATCCTCACCGGAACCGCGAAGCGGACGGTGACGCTGAAGGTGCTCGTGAATCCGCTTGTCTCGCTCCTCTGGCTCGCGGGAGTGGTGTTCGCGCTCGGGGTGGCCGTCGCCGTCTGGCCCGCGGGCCGGGCGGCCCGGGAACCCGCGACCGTCGCCGCGCCGGCGGTGGGGCACGGCCGATGAGGGGCGACGTGCGCATCGTCGGCCTGGGCGTCGACCACCACGCGGCGGGGAGCGCGTTCCGCGAGGGGATCGCAGGGGCGTGGGACGCGAGCATCGCCGACGTCGTCGAGGGCGGTCCGGCCACCGCGGGCGTGACGCTGCACACCTGCCTGCGGCTCGAGGCCTACCTCGCCGTGGACGGGTCGGCGGCGTGCGCCGGCGCCGTCGCACGGAGCCTCGCCGCGCGCGCGGGGCTCCCGCGGGAGAGCGTCGAGGCGCGGCTCGCGGCGCGGACGGGGCGCGCGGCTGTCGAGCATCTCTTCTCGGTGGCGGCCGGCTTGGAGTCGATGATCGTCGGAGAGCGGCAGATCCTCGATCAGGTCCGCGACGCCTGGGAGCGCGCGCGTGCGCCCGAGGCGCTCGATCCGTACCTCGACCGGCTCTTCCAGCATGCGGTCGCGGCCGGGAAGCGGGTCCGGCGCGACACCCGGCTCGGCCATGGCGGCCGGTCGGTGGCCGACACGGCGGCTGGCCTGGCGGCGCAGAGCGCAGGCGAGCTCGGCGGAGCAACCGTGGCGATCGTCGGTGCCGGAACCGTCGCCCGCGCGACGGCGCTCGCCCTGGGACGGCGCGGCGCGCGGACGTTCGCCGTGGTCAACCGCTCCCGGGAGAACGGTGCGGCGCTCGCGGCGGACCTCGAACGGCGCGGGTGGACGTGCGCGGCGCTCCCATGGGATCGCCTGCCGCAGGCCGCTGCTGCGGCCGATGTGGTGGTCTGCGCGACGGCGGCTCCCGGCCAGGTGCTTTGCGCCCGCGACCTTCCGGCCGGGCGCCGGCGGGTCGTCGTTGACCTCGCCCTGCCGCGGGACGTGGATCCCGGCCTGTCGGAGGTCCCCGGGGTCACGCTCGTCGATCTCGACGCCGTCTGGCGGTGCGCGCCACGGCGGCCGTCGGCACCGGCCGACGTGGCGGACGCCCGCGCGATCGTCGCCGACCGTGTCGAGGCCTACGTCCGCTGGATGGCCGAGCGGGAGGCGGCGCCGGCGATCGCCGAGCTGAGGCGACGCACGCCCCGCGGAGAGTCGACTCCCGACTCACGCCGGGCGCTCCACGACCGGACGATCGCGCTCAAGCGGCGGGCGTTCGAAACGGCCGGCCGGCGCCTGGAACCGCGGACCGCACGCCCCTGAGACTGCGGCGGCCGACGATCGCCGAGGCGGAGCCGGTAGAATCGGCCTGCGAAGGGGTGTAGCTCAGTTGGTAGAGCGGCGGTCTCCAAAACCGTAGGTCGCGGGTTCAAGTCCTGCCACCCCTGTGGTTCAGATAGGCGCAATGCCGTACGGCTAGACGGATCGCGCCGCTCCGACCATTCCACCGCCGTCCACCCGCGTCCACCCCTAGTGTGCGTTGACTGGCGGATCTCTGGCGGACAGACCTCACGGCCGCCACGCTCTAGCCGTCGTCGCGGACGCTCACCGCAGATCACCCAAACGCCGGAGCACCGCCGCCGGCTCGCCGGGGCGGCCTCCATCCCTCCAAGTCATCATCTCGACCTCTTCGCCGCCGTGAACGAGCAGCATCACCATCACGTCGGGGTTATCCGGGTGTCTGCGGACGTGCACCGTCGCGTCAGGTCGGGCCACGCCGTCGATTTCGAGCTCCCAACGGTAGGTCTCGCCACTCTCGAGCATGACCGGGTACGCCCTGACGATCGCAGCCTCCCCATACCGCTCGATCAGATCGCGAAGCACGGCAGGATCGTAAGCCATGACAAACCGCTGACGCGCCCCGCTAGATGAGGAGAGCCACACTCGGCGAGCAGATCACCCCCGTTAACCTAGCGTCGGACGCTGCGCGGCTTCGGGTAATAGCGTTCGCCGAGAAGGGCAACCAGGCTCGTGAGGGCGGCGCACGTCGCGAAGATCAGCCACATCGCGGTGGGGGCAGCGGCGTAGATGATGCCAGCTACCGCTGGGCCAACGAACGCGCCTACCTCCCAACTCATCGACGACACCGCCATGTAGCGGCCCCGCAGGAGGTCAGGCGCAAGTTGAGCCGCGATCGCGCCCTGAGTCGGGGTGAGCAGGCAGTCGCAGGCGGCGTACAACAGGAACGCGCCGCTAACGGCGACGACGGCCGCTGTCCCCTCCAGCGTTGCACCAGCAACAGCGATCGCGGCGGGCTGGTGTGCGGCTGACACTCGACGCATACTTGGAGTGTGGAAGGCGGAACCTTCATCGGCATCGTGGTCGCAGGGACGGCTCTCGTGCTTGTCGTCGTCGGTGCTTTGCTCGGCCGTTCGGGCCGGTGCTGGTCGTCCGTCGTCACCTACTCGCTCGCGGTCGCGCTGATCGCTGCCGTCTGTGGCGTCACCGTCGTCGGGGCCGGAACCGAGGCCTACCTGGGCAGCGTGCCAGAGTGCTCGACCAGCGAGAACAGTCCGACTCCACCCGCTGCCAACTGTCTCGACGGCAGCGACCGCGGCAAACAGGCAGCAGCCACAGGGCTACTTGGCGGCCTGATCGCAGGCGTAATCGGCGGCGTCGTGGCAGCGTACCGGCGCTCGCGGTCGCTACGGATGGTCATCGGCGGCGTGCTTGCCGCGCTTGGCGCGAGCGTACTCATGATCGAGTCGATGATCGTGCTCCTCCTCTGGTCGGGTTGACCGTTGGGTCGAGTAACGCGCATCCGCACCATGCCCAGGGTCTAGGTCGTGAGCCCGGCGCCGTCCGGGTAGACGCGTCGAGCAACGCCGCAGCCTGCTCATGATTGCCCGGCATGAGGCGGCCGTCACGAATCCGGGACACTCGGGGAGATGTTAGCGATGTGCCTTCGCCCCACCTCATCGGGCATTACTACAATTTGTGCATGATGATCAGCCCTGAGCAAACCTCGTTGTATCTCTCGCCACGCGAAGCGGCCAGCCTGCTCGGTGTGAGCAGACCGACGATCTACAGGCTCGTCGCTCGCGGTGAACTGCCATCGGTGCGCGTCGGCGGCCAAGTACGCATCCCACGCCAAGAACTCACACAATCACTCACCAACCAATAGGAGTAGCAGTGGCGAACCCGACGCCCACCCTGCCGATCAAGCAAATCCCGTCGAGTCCACCCCCACAACTACTCACGCCGACGCCACGACCGCTCATCAGCCCCTCGACGTGGCGCCCAGCCAGCGGCAACTAGCCCAAAGGAGTCCCCATGACCATCGAGATCGACCGTCACGCACTAGGCGTTCCGGCAGAGTTCACAGAACCACCAGCCGCCACTCGAGCCGCAATGCCTCGCCTCGACGAGGCGATGCAACATCTCGACGAGCTCCGCGCACAGAAGGCGCGGCTCGACATCGAAGTCGCGCAGCTGCAAGCCGGCCTCCCGGCCGATCGGCAGCGCGACCGCGAAGCCCTCGCCGCGGCGCTCAAGGCCGGCGAGCCCGATCCGCCGAGTCTGGCCGAAGCCGCCGAAGCGATGATCGCCAAGCTCAACCGCCGCGCCATCGCGATGGCTGACAACGTTGACCAGGAGCAGGCGCGAGTCTCCGAGACGATCATCCGGATGCGCGAGTCGCTGACGAAGGATCTCGAGCGCCGCACGGCCGGGCACGCCGCTGGGTACGGGGCGCTGGTCGAAGCTCTCGAACCCGCCCGCAACCTCGTCGCGGACGACGTCACCGCCGCGGGCTGGCTCGCCAACTACCCCGCCGCCGCGCCGATGCCGCAGGTGATGATGATCGACCAGCCGGAAGTGCTGAAGGATCAGCCCAAGCGATCGTTCTCAGCCGTCCTCGCCGATCTCCGCCGCGACGTCGCAGCATTGCCACACCGCGGCCCGCTCAACATCTCCGGCAAGGCGATCAGCCGGCACCGAGGCTTCGCTGCCCAGGAGGGCGGCCGGATGCGCTGGTTCCGGGGCGGCACTCCCGGCGAGTTGGACGGCCTCGACCGCGTCGCGCAGATCGAAGCCTCTATCAAGCCGACCGATGCGGCCTAGGCAATCACCTATCCCACCCCCTCGCAAGGCGCGAGAAGCCCATACAGCGCCTCCAGGAGCCTCGTAAGACGCCATGCCGAACTACTGCACACCCATCGTTGAGTATTCGCTAGACCCGCTCAGCGTCACGACCCCGACATGGATCGACGTAACGAGGTTTACGCAAAGCGTCTCGTGGTTCGCCGGGACATCCGAGGATCTAGACCAGCCGCAGAACGGCGTTGCACGATCGTCCTCAAGAACGGCGACCGGCGATGGGAGCCCGACTACAGCGGATCGCCCTACTACCCGTCCGTGGTTCCGCTTCGCCGGTTCCGCATCTCGATCGTCGCGGACGGCGCGACGCTCCGCCAGGGCATCGGCTACGTCCGCGAGTGGAGCATCGACTATCCCGCTGGCACCGCCTACAGCACCGCGACCGCGACGTGCACCGACGGCTTCGCGCTCTTGTCGCTCTACACGCTGCCCACGCTCACCCCGCCCACCGCCGCCACATACGCCGACGTCGTCGACGCTGACAGTCCGTGGGGGCATTGGCCGCTCGACGACACCAGCGGCAAGACGATGCGAGCGATCACCGGCCCAGAGGGCACCTACAAGGGGAACGTGACCCGCGGCGTTCAACCCAACCCCGTCGTCGGCGATGCGAGCCCCGCTCCACTCTTCGCCTCTGGGAGCAACCACTACGGTCGAGCCGTCCCCGACGACAACGGGATATGGCACGACACGGGCGCCGTCACGATGGAAGCCGTTATCCAGAACCCAGGCGGCGGCGCACACTCGATCATCTGCGGCCCCGAAAACGCCGGCGTCCCGATCTGGCAGCTAGTCATCAACGGGTCAGCGAACCTGGAAGCGGCCATCTCCACCAGCGGCGTGTCGAACGCCGACGCGACCGCCTCGATCACGAGCGGAGCGCACCACGTCGCCGCGACATACGACAGCGGCGTCCTGAACCTCTACATCGACGGCGCCCTCGTCGACACCGACCAGAACTCGAACAACATCGTCAACGGCAGCGCCGGCGGCGACGTCAAGATCGGCGGACAGTCACTCATCACCGCGACCGTCCCGCTCACCGTCAGCGAAGCCGCCGTCTACGACTACGCCCTCACCAGCGCCCAGGTCGCGAACCACGCCACCGCCGCGCTCAGTCGCGGATACACCGCCGAGCTCACCGGCGGCCGCATCGCCAACATCGCCACACACCCCCTCTGGTCGACAAGCAACATCGGCACAGGCTCATACACCGTCGAACCACGGATGCAGACCGGCCAATCCAAGCTCGACGAGATCGTCGAGACCGTCACCGCTGAGCAGCCGTTCGGCCTGTTCTGGTTCGACGACCAAGGCCGCCCCGCCTACCGAGGCGCCAACTACACCACCACGATCCAAGCCACCTTCGGCGACTCGGGCAGCGACATCCGCTACCAGGACATCACCCTCGCCTACGACGACGCGATCTACAACACCGTGACAGCCTCGAGGGACAACGGCGGCACCGCCCAGACCCGCACCGACTCGACATCCACGAGCGCATACGGGCCCCGCAGCTACTCAGCCGACAACCTCATCCTCAACAACGACCAGGACGTCGCACTCGTCGCCGCCGGCATCCAAGAACACTTCTCCACGCCACAGTTCCGCGTCACGTCAATCACGCTCAACGGCGCATCCCAACCAGCCCGTACACAACTCCTGAACCGCGACATCGGCGACGTCATCCGCGTCCGCCGCCTCGCCGCCAGCGGCACCCCGATCGACATCGTCACGCGCATCCTCGGGAAGCAAAAGAGCATCGACATCCACGGCAACCTCGTCTGCACATGGACGCTCGCCAGGGGCTTCCCAGCATCACCAGTCGTGTGGCGCATCGGCCAGGCCGGCTACTCGGAGATAGGCGTCTCGACGGTGCTCGGCTAGTGGCGTACACCGGGAAGACACCGAAAGAGCTCGGCACCGCGAAGTGGAAGAACACTCGCCGATACATCCGGTCGCGTGACGGCGACCGCTGCCGAGTCTGCGAAGCAAGCGGCGCTGTCCAGCGGATGTATACCCACCACATCGTGCCTCGAGCTCAAGGCGGCTCGGACAACGTCGACAACCTGATGCTGGTCTGCCAATCGTGTCACGGCAAACTCGAGCGGGAAGCCCAACAGGCCGCAGCGAAGCCCCAGCCGGCCACGACTGCGGCGCCCTGGCTGAGCGGCCCAGACCGGATCGGCGGACGCCAGCCGTGCTCGCGGGATTGGGGCGGCGGATGCATCCCCAACCCCGCCGCCGAATAGCCAGAGGCCTAGATGCGACCCACTGCCACGCCCACACCCACCACAGTCGACCCGCTCCGAAGCCGGCAACTAGACGATCACCATCCACCACGACCAGCGGCGCCCAGCCCTCCGTCGCCTCGGGGGACAACGAGAGGGCCACTTTTTTTAAGCGGCGAGCACGCCACACCCGGCCCGGCGGACAAATCCCTCCCCGACGTTGCCTCACTTGCCAACACTCGTTCAGTCTCTACGCAGAACGGTGTTCGCTATGCCGACAACGCCGTACTCTGACCCACAACCCCAGACGGGGGCGACCCGGGAGTTCATAGGAGCGGCATCCGCATTGGCGGGTACAGTGATGGGCGTAGGCCGTCCTGGCTGGGGAGCCATTGGATCGGCGGCGCCCGACCTGTGCTTATTCCGTCGCGGGTCGGGCGCCAACCTATCTCGTCCGAGCGCCATGCCAACATCTACGTTGAACGAGTAGACCTCAATAAGGAGAAACGGAATGACCCCGACCCAGGGCAACAGCGAGCAAGCATCCCAGCCAACCCGGCAGGGACTGCCGAGGCTCCGCGATTCAGTAGCCTTCCTCGCTCGAGCGTTTGAAGTGGACAACATCCCGAAGCCCAGGCGCGTCGTCTTCAACTACGACGGCCACGCTGGCCGGCCACGCGATAAGGCGGCCTATGCCGTCGCCCGGATGCATGGGATCACGGTGAAGGACGTTCATCCCGTGGACGTGCCGCTCGTTCGGCCGGTGTGTGACCGCCAGCCGATGGAGCGTTCTGCGGCTCGTCCGCGTGAGCGGGCTCGCCGTGGCCGTTCGCGGGTTACGCGAGCCGGCCCCAGCGACGATCCCCCCGGTGACAAACCGCCCGGTGGCTCGCCGCAGCCAGCCGGGCGTGTAGCAAGTAGCGGCAGACCTCCTCGAGCGGCGCGATGGCCGTCCGCGTTCCTGTCCGGGTGGCGGAGCTCGGGGCCGATCTTCGGGGCGTGGTACCTGCTCCCGGTTCCGGCGCATGTGCGATGCCGGGCATTCGGCTGGTCGCCGAGATGGGTGCAACGAGCAGCGTGGGGCCAGCTCGAGGATCGCATCGAGCGGATCAGCCACGCGAGCACGGGGGAGGCGGCATGAACATCCCCGCTGCCATCTTCCCCTGCAAGCAGAAGGGCAAGACTCCGCTTACCCCGAACGGCTGCAAGGCCGCAACCCGTGACCCCGACCAGATCGCCGAGTGGGACAAGCAGTTCCCCGGGTGCAACTGGGGGATCGCGACGGGCAGTCCGAGCGGCAATCTCCTCGTGGTCGACGTCGATGGGATCTGGGAGGCGCCCGGAGATGCATGGACGCAGATCGCCAACAGCGCCGGTGGGCTTCCCCGCACCGTCACCGTCCTGGCCGGGAGCGGCCATTCGATGCATTGGTACTTTCGCCTTCCCGATGAGGTGACGCTCGGGAACACCGCTGGGAACCTCGGGCCGGGCATCGACACGCGCGGCGAGGGCGGCTACGTCATCTGTCCGCCTTCGCAGCATCCCAGCGGCCAGAAATACATCTGGATCCTGAGCCCATTCGAAGCGCCGGTCGCGCCGATCCCAGATCGCATCCTGGATCTACTCCTACCGAAGCAGCGACAACTCCCGCCGGCGCCACCGCGGATCGCTAGCGGCGACTGCGAACGCGGAATGCGGATCCTCGAGGAGGAGTGCCACCGGGTGGCGAAGGCGGTCGAAGGCACCCGAAACCAGACGGCGTTCACAGCGGCAGCGGCGATCGGGAACCTCGTCGCCGGCGGAGAACTCGTGCTGCGGGTCGCCGCCGAGGCGCTGGTCGAAGCCGCCCGCATCTCGGGGTTACCTGACCGGGAGGCCGAGACGGCCGTCGCGAACGGCCTCAAGGTTGGGATGACGACACCTCGGACGCTCCGGACGAGGAGGGTTGCATGACCTCTTCATCCTTCGAGAACAGCCTCGCCAGTATGAGTGAGGAGCACCGCCAGAAGGCCGAGCAGAATCAGAACGGGAAGCCTAGCGAGCCCTACATCATGCCGATGGACTCGATCGAGATGCGCTCGATCGAGTGGCTGCAAGAGCCGCTATTGCAGAGCTCGACGTTCCACGTGCTCAGCGCACCGAAGGGCGCCGGGAAGGGCACGTATACCGCTCTCGTCGGAGCGAAGATGAGTCGCGGTGACTATCCATGCGGCCCGCGGCGCGTCGTGTGGCTGGCAGGCGAGGACAGCCTCGCCATCGACGTCAAGCCGCGCCTCGTCGCCGCCGTCGCCGACTTGGCTCGTTGCAGCGTGTGGGTGCAGCGGTTTCGCCTCCCCGATGACGTCGACACCCTCCGCCGCGAACTGGTCGCCGCCAGTGACGTTGGGATGCTCGTCATCGACCCGATCTCCAGCTACATCGGGAAACGGAACTCGAACAGCGACAATGAGGTACGCGACGCCATCGAACCGCTGAACCGGCTCGCGTACGAGCTCGGCATCCTGATCGTCTGCGTCCGCAACCTCGGGAAAGACCGTGCGCGCGGAGCGGCGCTCAGCATCATCAGCGCGTCTGCGTGGGCGGACGTGCCTCGAGCGGGTGCTCACGATCGCGCCTGACGACGTCTACGAAGTCATCCTCCACTTCCAAGCCGTGCTCTGCAACCGCAGCGCACGCAGCCGCTTCATCGCCATCCGCATCTAAGCGGTAACCGTCTACGGACTCACCTAACCCTTCACCCGCGCTATCGAACTCTGCTCTTCCACTAAAGACGTCGACGATCTGCTCATACCTCTAGCGAAACCATATTCTGCAAGCGGCAAAGCACTCTACCTGATCCTCTACATTCTCTAATCTAGCCCCACCCTCAGCATGTAATCCTACGAGCTCTACGCTGCCGTCTCCCAATCTACCATCATCTCCTCTAAGACTGTCCGAAACCAGCGCACCGTCCTCTCCTAATAGGAGCTCATCCGAGCTCGACCAGAGAAAGACGAACACTGCCACCCGGAGCGGTGGATCTTGTCCCGTACATCGGCGTCTCTGCCATGACTAGCGCGCAGCTACCCTAGAACTTCCGTGCGCGCTGGCGCGCGCGCGAATACGCCTATGTACTAGAACATTATTATTCAAGCCTAATAGCGCCGTTTCCCTTTATCCACATCCCTAGTTCCCGGACTACGCTCGCACTTGCGCGAGTAGCAGCGCTATGAGCCATCGCCTATCCTCTAAGCCATCTCCTTCTCAGTCGCGGTCGCACGCGAGCTCTGCCCTCTCTATGGGGCGCAGAATCCCTGGCGGCTGCCACGAGTGCGACTCCTACCAGACCGTGACCCCGATAGCGGCTGTCGTGTGTACGTGAACGTCCACCACTACTAGTGTTGTCCGTTCCTGCGCCTTCTTGAAGCACTATGAGCCTCGTCTACCGCCTCTACCAGCACCTCTACTACCCGTGCGCCCAATGCCAACGCTCCTATAGGTGGTGCGAATGCGGCCTCCCCTATTACTTCACCGCCGAGGTGCTGCAGTACTCCGAGCAGTCTGCTCTCGCGTGTGAGCGGTGGCTTCTCTAGGCTCCCGCGGATGCCCGACTAGCTCCGCGACTATCCTCAGGCTATGTGCCGCATACCGACTAGCGGAGGCTCTGCGATGAGCGCCCTACGCTCCGCCACACTCATCTCGTTGCTACCATACGAAGCCGCCTCGGCGCTCTGACTTAGCCGCTCTATCTTCTACCGCGACGTCCTGCCCTACCTGCGATGCGTCCACGTCTGGCGCGTCAGGCTCGTCTCAGTCGCCGAGCTCGAGCGTGGCTCGACCGTCAGGCGGTCAGGGGATGACCGACCCCGTCGTTATCGTCGCAGCCGTGGCAACCGGAATCGTGAAGGTTCACCGGAAGAGCTGCCCAGGCGGCCCGTGCCGCTGCTCCTCGTTCTAAGCGTGCGTGTGAGATCCCCTAGCAGGACGGAAGCTCCGCCGTACGCTCCGCTCCGAGCAGGCAGCGCGACAGTGGCGAGCCGACATGCTCACCTACCTCCCCGCGGCGCCGTCACCGCCGGCAGCGTGTCACCGTCCGCACCGCAGGCGACGCGCTCATCGCGGGGATGAAAGCGGGCACCGTCCGCAACCTCAGCGACCTGCCGTACAAGCCTAGCGTGACCGCGGGCTACGAGTCTAGCCTCGTCGAGCACATCTACCCGCACATAAGCGCCCTCCGGCTCGCGGACGTCGAACGTCGCCACGTCCAGGCGCTCGTCTACCTGCTCTCCGCATCCAGGTCAGCGTCTACCGTCCTACGTGATCATGCCGCTCCGCGTCGTCTTCCGCAGAGCGCTCCGCGACGGCGAAGTCATCTCTAGCCCGCTCGCTGTCGTCGAGCTGCCAGCGCCGGACGAGCGTCCCCGCTACCGGATGGCGACACCCAGCGAGTCCCAACATCTCATCGCCGCGCTACCCTACGTTGACCGGGCGGCGTGGGCGCTCGCGGTCTACGCCGGTCTGAGGCTCTGCGAGCTACTAGCTCTCGAATGGGATGACGTCTACCTGGACGCCTGCACGATCCACGTACGCCGCGCCTACTGCAACCGCACGAAGCAGGTGACGGCGCCTAAGACGAAGTCAGCCTTCCGGACAGTGCCGATCGTCGGCGAGCTCCGCCGCTCGCTGCTCGAGCACCGCCTGCTCACCGGCCGGCGCACCGGCCGTGTCGTCTAGCGGTAGCGGTGGCGGCGTCTAGTCGGGCGACTCTCTGCATGGCGCGCCGACCAGGCATGGAAGGCCGCGAGCCTCTAGCGGCTCACTATGCACGAGGCGCGACACACCTACGCGAGCCTGATGATCCTCGCCCGCGTCCCGATCACCGCGCTGTCCACGTTCATGGCCACACGTCGATCACCGTCACCGTCTACCGCTACGGCCATCTCTACCCCGCCGAACGCGAGGCAGCCGTCACCGCGTTCGACGCGCTGTTCGCTGCGCCACTGGCGGACGCACTGTCGTACACTATCTCGGATGCGGCTAGGGGAGCCGAATGACTATCGTCTCCAAAACCGTAGGTCGCGGGTTCAAGTCCTGCCACCCCTGCTCCTCGAAGACCGCCGGAAACGCGCTCCAAGGGCGAGGTCGCGGCGGTTCGCCTGCCAGGGCGGGCCAGTCTTCCAGCGTCCAGCACTGTGCGTAGTCGCGCAACGTCTCTGCCCCGAATCTGGCCCGAGCGCAAGCGTCCTGGAAGAATCGCTAGCTCGCCACCAGCGCGAACCGGTGTAGAACTGGCGCTCGCGCGTCGACCCCGCGTTGAGATGGGGAGATAGCCGCTGCTGCGCGCGATCCTGAGCGCGAGCGTCTCGCACCGGGCTCAGCAAGCTCGACCGGCTCTTGGAGATGGCAGGATCATGAGGTTCGACAAGCCGCGTCTCCCGGGTGATGTCGAGAATCCACAGCCCGGGAACCATCCCTGACCTCTGACAGTCATAGTGGTGCACCCCACCGTCCGAGAGGGATACGCCATGCGGGTCTGGACCGTAACCACCGCAGTAGTTGGTCTTCTGACCACCGGCTGCTTCGGCGGATCAGCTCCATCGTCGCATCCGCAGTCGGGTCTCGCAGAGGGCCTGTCGAAAGGGACGATTACGGGACACGTGTTTACCACCGCGTGCGGTCCGCGCATGTCGAGTTGCGATCCCATCCCGTACCGCGGGGTCTTGGTCTTCTGCCGAACGATGAACGAGATCGGGTTCTGCCCGTCAGTTCGGGTTGACGCCGACGGCCGCTATGGGATAACGCTCAAGCCGGGTCGGTGGGCGATGCTCCCGGCGCCTGCAAGCGGCAACGTCGTCGGTGTCAGGCCGCGGTGGGTGACCGTCGCGAGCGGCAAGCGTACGACGCTCAACATCCGTGGCGGCACTTCAACTGGCCTGAGACTGTCCTCCTCAGGGCCGATCCCAACGTCGAGCGCCCGCTTCTGGCCCGAGCCGGCCGCAAACCGTCCCGACGACTCGAACACGCGGGCGCCGGCGTCGGTCAGTTGCCCACCGCGGGGTCGGGCATGAACGCGTTGACCTCCTGCGCACACCGGCAGGCGGCGGCGATCTTCGCGGCCCACTCCAAGGCTGCCTCCCGGGAGGGCACGTCGATGACGGTCATGCCTCCCAGCGGGTAGGTGCCGCCGGTGACCGTCCTGTCGCCCGCCACCAGGACGGGATCCACGTCCTCGTCCAGTCCGCCGGCGAAGACGAAGACGCCGGCGTCCTGGGCTTCCTTGACCACCGCATGGGCGGCCTTGGAGACGTCAGGAATCTCCTCCTCGGGGATGTGGTCCATCGCGTCGCCGGCGAATGAAATCAGGTACCGCGTCATCGCAGCCTCCTTGTCCTCGCGGCCTTTCCGGCCGCATCGATCGGCTGTCCCGCCGCGATCAGTACCACTTGCCGCGCGCGAAACCTCCGAACGCGATCAGGCCGACGAGGGCGATGATGATCCCGATCACGACGCTCCAGATGATCGCGACGATGATTCCCACGATCACCAGGATGCCGCCGGTCGTGATGCCGCCGATCTTGCGATCTCCCCGCATGGTCATTGCATGTCCTCCCTGGATGTCACGTGATGAATGCCACCGGCCGTGAGCCGATTCCCTTTCGTGCTCCGGCACAAACGGCTCGGGCGAGCCGGCGTGCTCAGGGGCGCTCCTCCGCCAACAGGATCGGGGCCGGCCTGAATCCCCAGACGGTGAGGTAGATGCCGATCGACAGCTCCCAGAGGAACTCGGGGATCGTCGCAAGGCTCTGCAGCGTGCCGCCCGGATCGTCGACGTCGAACAGGACGGCGACCCCCGAGAGGATGATGAGCGGGCCTCCGACGAGCCCGAGCATCGCCAGGCGGGCCGGCATGAGGCCCGACCGGTACATGAGGTAGCCCAGCATGAGGCCGTTCCCGATCCCGACGACGAACCCGGGCCCGAGCAGGAACGTCCAGTCCTTGAGCGCCGCGAGCGTGTACGCGAGCGTGCCGGCGTCCCCGCTTGGCTTGTCCTGCTGGAGGGTCACGATCGAGAGCACCGCGAGGATGCCCACGAGGATGAAGGTGCTTTCGACGATCCGCGCCGCGACGTAGCCGAGAGCGAGGGGCTCGTTCTGCCGCTTCAGGATCGGGTACGGCGCGAGGGCGGTCCCGATGTTCGCGATGATCAGGAGCAGCTCGAGGAACGCTCCGAGCAGGATCCGGTTCGTGTCGCCGGCGCCGGCCACGTACCCGACGGGATCGTCGAGCACGGGCTGGTAGAGCCAGAGCGCGGGGATCGAGGTGATGAAGGTCGCGAGGTACAGCACCCCCGTGATCCGCGCGAGCTTCTGTGCATCCGCGGGCCCTCGTGCGCGAATGGTGTCGACCATGCTTCCTCCGATCGCCGGACGGCGACCGTACCAAGGCGTCCGGGCCGATACAAGCCGTCCTGGATCTCCGGACGACGTGCGCTACCCGTGAGCAGAGCAGTCCGGAAGCCCGGCGCATGACTGCCCGGACTGGTACCGCGGCGACACGTCGCCCGCTCCGGTCCCGGTCGAGGGCACCTGACCGAGCGACTGCACCCAGCGGCCGTTCCCGTCCTCGACCGTGACGAGCGCGCCGAGATACGGCGGCGGCGCCGCCGGGGAGTCGAGCATGCTGAGGGCGAGGCCCCAGTTCCCGCCGCTTCGCCGGGCGAGCGCCGCCGGCACGCGGACGGTGACGACCGGGACCGGGAGGCCCTCGACCCGCAGCATCCGCATGGACACGACTCGTGTGTGCAGGCGGCGGGCGTTCCGGCGGACGAGACACTCCAGCGACGTCGCCGAGAGCGTCGCATACGACGAGATCGGCCGCGAGCCGTGGCCCCCGCCGAGGACCGAGCCTCCGGTTGGCGGGAAGCTCGTCCCGGCCACCGGCTTCAGTCCGTTCCGATCCGCCTGGTCACGGTAGGCCGCTGCGGCGAGCAGGGCCGCCCAGTGCGCCTCGGCCGCTTCCCGCCGGCCCGCCGGCAGGGCTGAACGTGAGCCAGCTCTTGCCGGAGAACCCGGCCGGCGGCACCGTCACACGCGCGTCGCGCAGGCCCGAGCGCCCGATCTGGCGCAGCACCGCCGAGAGGAGGGCCTCGGGAGTCGCGGCGTTGACCGGGGCGACGGCGGCCCGCGTCGCGGAACCGACGGCGCATGGCTCCGCCGAGGTCGCCGACGCCCCTCCGAAGCAGGCGGACAGCGTGAGCGCCCCGCAGACGGCGCCCGCGACGACACCCGCGGTTCGAGGGAGGCCTTCCACGCCCCTTGGACGGCGCGACCGGCTCGGGAGTTCCGCGGTGCGGGCGCTACCGCAGGACGGCGAGCTCCGTCCGCCCGCCGCCGCGCGCGGCGAACGCGAGCAGCCGCCGGCCCTCGGCCTCGAGCTCGCGACGAACGCCCGCGGGAAGCGGCTCGAACGGGCTCACCTCCAGCCGGGCGCAGCGGCGGTCGCTCGTGAGCTTCCATGTCCCGGCGACGAAGCCGTCCACCAGCAGGGCGGGTTTCAGGCCGTTTCCGAGCGAGAGCAGCGACATCGTGCCGTCCGGCAGGATGCGCTCGCGGCGGGCGTGGGAGAGCAGGATGTTGTCGAACTCCGGCAGGAACCGGATCGGAGCTCTGGTACGGGCCGCCGGCCTCGGTGCATCGGGAAGGTCGAAGAGCTCGCCGCCCGCCTCGTCGCGGAACGTCGCGAGCTCGGGCCGCAGCCGCTCGAACACCTCGCGCAGGCCCGTGATGCCCGCGAACGCCTGGGCGTCGCGCACGCTCGCCGGGCCGTAGGCGGCCAGGTAGCGGCGCACGAGCCCATCGGGCGAGAGCGGGGCGGGCCGCACGCCGGCGAGCCACGACTCGGCGGCGGCATGGGCGGGCGCGCCGCCGCGGCTCCAGAGACCGCGCGGCGGCACCTGCACGAGCGGGACGAGCTCGCGCACGCCCATCGCCAGCGCGTCGGGATCGCATGCCGGCCAGCGCTCCCGAAGGAGCGCGCCGAGCTCGCGGAAGGTGCGCGGCTCCTGCTCGACGAGCGCCCGTCCGGCCCGCTCCAGGTCGCCCGCGGGGACGCCCGCCGCGGCGCGCGCAGCCGAGTGGCGCGACGCGCGGCCGATCGCCGGCTGCACGAGCTCGCGCAACGGCAGGCAGTCGCGCGCCGACACGAGGTGGATCGTGGAGCGCATCAGCGCCACGCGCACGACCTCCCGGTCGAGCAGGAGCCGCTCCAGGGCCTCCGGACGGAAGCCGGCGAGGCGCGTCCAGAGCCCGGTGTAGGCCGCCCGCGGCGACTGCGACTGGATCCCGACCAGGTGTTCGATCGCGGCGAGCGGCGCGAGCCGGCGCCGCCGCAGGAGGAGCTGGCGGGCGAGCAGGGCCCGGTTCAGGCGACGCGCGGTGAGCGGGCGGGGCTCGGCCATCGACCGCCGAAGGCTAGTGACGGCGCCGATTGACCTGCGCCCGATGCGGGTACCCAAGCCCCTGTCTTCGACCACAGGAGTGTCATGGGAATCATCGCGTTTCTGATCCTGGGGCTGCTCGCCGGTGCGATCGCCAAGGCGATCATGCCGGGCGAGGACCCCGGAGGGATCGTCGTCACGACCATCATCGGCGTCGCGGGCGCGCTCATCGGCGGCTTTCTCGCCGCTGCGCTCTTCGACGCCCACCCGCTCGACGACTTCTTCGACGTCAGCACCTGGGTGACGGCGATCTTCGGGTCGATCGTCCTCCTCGGCATCTACCGCATCCTGATCGGAAACCGGGGGCGGACGGCGTCGATCTAGACCGCAGCGACCTCGGCGGCGCGGCGCTCGCCGCGCCGCCCGAGGCGCGCGAAGACGACCGCTCCGGCGAGGACCGCGGCGACCGGCACGAGCTCCACGACCACGAATCCCAGCCGGTCACCGGCAAAGCCCGCCGGCAGGTAGGCGTCGGGATCGGCGGTTCCGAGGCCGGGCCACAGGATCGCGGCGACCGCCAGCGCGCACCAGCCGGTCGCAAGCGCGCTCGCGGCCCAGGCCCCGGCCCGGCCGCCGGGCACGCGGAACGGGCGGTGGACGCCCGGATGTGACGTTCGCAGCCGCACGAGGGCGGCGAAGATCGGCAGGCTCGCAAGGGCCAGGAGCGCGATCGAGAGGCTGAGGACGGCGCTGAAGTACTTCGCGTTCGAATCGCCGGCCACCGCGAACGCCGCGGTCGCGGTGAGCGTGGCGATCGAGCCCGAGAGGAGCGTCGCCCGCACAGGCGTTCCGGTCCGGGCCGAGATCGTCCCGAGCATCCGCGGCGCCGCGCCGTCGAGGCTCGCAACGACCTGCGAGCGCGCGGAGCCGATGAGCCACGTGAGCCCGTTTGCGAAGAGCACCCACACGAACGCCGCGGCCGCGAGCCCGCCGAGCACGCCTGCGCCGTCGCCGTACACGACGAACACGCTCTTCTGGGCGTCGATGAACCCGGTGAGGCTCGTGATCTCACCGGCCGGGAGCACGAGCACGATCGCGACGATCGGGACGCAGTAGAGCACCGCCGTGAGCGCGCCCGCCCGGGCGATGGCGGCGGGGATGTCGCGCTGCGGGTCGCGCATCTCCCCGGCCGCCGCCGAGGGCAGCTCGAAGCCGATGAAGTTGTAGACCAGCACCGGCGCGGCGAGGATGAAGACCGCCCAGCTCGGCGCCAGGTCCCCGGCAGCCGGGCCGTGCACGCCGTGGCTCGCGGCATAGAGCGCGACGGTCACGGTGAAGAAGCCGAGCAGGGCCACCTGGACGCCGGCGCACGCCGCGGGGATCCACTTGCCGATCCGCAGAGGCACGAGCGCCAGGGCGATGGTGACCCAGATGAACGCAAACGCGAAGACGAGCCGCCATGCTCCTTCCACCGGGACGATCAGCTCGTCGACGACGGCGATGGCGGTGATCGCGAGCGAGCCGCCGATCCAGACGGGCGTCTCGACCCAGTAGATCAGCGCGACCAGGGAGCCCGCCAGCCGTCCGAACGCCATCCGCGCCCAGACGTACGGGCCGCCCTCGTGCGGGAAGGCCGTGCCCAGCTCGGAGATCACGAGCCCCGCCGGGACGAAGAAGAGGACGGTCACGACCGCCAGCCAGACCACCGTCTGGGCGCCGCCGCGCGCCACCGAGCCGAGCGTGTCGAGGACGACGATCGCGGCGATCAGGAAACAGACGGCGTCGAGCCGCCCCAGCTCGCGCCGGAGCTTGGAGTGCTCCGCCGCGGAGCGGTCGACCTCGGGGGCCGGTTGGGACATGCCCAGAGGACGGCCGGCGCGGCCCGGATCTTCCCCGCGGGATCAGCGCGCCGGCTCGGCCGGCTGGATCGGGATGCGCACGCGCACCCGCGTCCCCTTTCCGAGAGCCGTGTCGACGGTCGTCTCGCCGCCGGCGGCCCGGACCCGCTCGGTCATCGTGTCGAGGCCGGCGTGGAGCGCCGCGCCGGGGCGGTCGCGTACCGCCTCGGTGTCGAAGCCGCGCCCGTCGTCGGTGATCTCGCAGTGGAGCGCATCGCCGTCATCCAACAGGTGGATCTCGACCTCGGTCGCGCCCGCGTGCTTGCGGACGTTCGTGAGCGCCTCCTGGATCGAGCGGTAGGCGAGCTCCTCGACGGCGTGGCCGTAGCGGCCGGTCGCGCCGCGGACGGCCGTGCGCGCGCCGGTCTCGCGCCGGTTCTGGTCGGCGATGACGTTCACCGCCGCAACCAGGCCCTGCTCGTGCAGGATCGCCGGCCGCAGCTCGAACATCAGGCGCCGGGCACGCGCGGTGGCCTCCTCGAGCGTGGCCCGGGTGACGGTCACCGCCGACTCGATCTGCCCGTTCTCGGACCGGCGTGCGATCAGGGCCACGCGGTCGAGGGCGAAGAGGGACGCGGTCATCACCTGGACGGTGTCGTCGTGGAGCTCGGTCGCGATCCGGCTTCGCTCGGCCTCCTCGGCCCGGAGCATGCTCGCCAGGATCTCGAGCCGGCGCCGCTCGCTCTCCTTGAGCGCCGCCTCGAGCGCGCGCCTGCCGCTCACGTCGCGGGCGATGACCGACGCCGCGACGACCCGGCCGTCGCGGTCGTGCACCGGTGAGATCGACAGCGAGACCTCGACGAGCGATCCGTCCTTGCGGCGGCGGAACGTCTCGAAGTGCTCGACGCGGCGGTTGCCCGCGATCTCGCGCAGGATCGCGCCGATCTCGCTCGCGAGGTCGTCGGGGACGATCAGCGCGATGCTCCGCCCGACCGCCTCGGCGGCCGTGTAGCCGTAGAGCCGCTCGGCCGCGGCGTTCCACGAGCGGATCGTGCCGTCGAGCCCCTTCGAGAGGATCGCGTCGTCCGAGGAGGCCACGATCGCCGAAAGCTCCTCGACGTCGCGGTCCGAGCGCTCGCGGGCGGAGGCGTCGGCGAGCATGCATCCGACCACCTCGACCCGCTCGCCGGCCGTCCTGACCGGGAACACCCGCACCGTGAGCCCGGCCTGTCCGCCGGCCCTCCGGACATCGAGCTCCCCGGACGTCTCACCCGCGCTGAACGCCTGGTCGATGGCGTCCGCCACGCCGCCGGCCACGTCCGGCATCGCGTCGGCGAGCGCCGACCCGATCTGCGCGGGCCCCACCCCGGAGAGCTGCTCGGCGGCCGGGTTCACGCCGACGATCCGCAGGTCGCGGTCGCACAGCACGATGCCGCTCGGGGCCGCGTCGAGCGCGGCTGCAAGCAGCGCCTCAGGTGGGTCGTGACCGCTCGTCATAACGCGGTCACCGCATGCTTCGCCATGCCCTGCCCTCGTGCCATCTGCCCGGTTGCGGCGATCCGCCCGGCACGACCGGAGATGATACACCTGTCTTCAGCCCGCCTCCGGGCGCGTCAGGCGCCTGCCGCCCCGAGCAGCGCCTCGATGATGTCGCCGGCGGGGGCGCCCTTGACGACGTAGGCGACCGCTCCGGCGCCCCGCATCGCCTCGATCCGCGCGGCATCCTCGTACGCGCTGAGCGCCACGATGCGCGTTGCGGGGGACGACGTGCGGATGCCCTCGGCGGCGGCGATTCCGCCCCCCTCGGGCATGCGCATGTCGAGCAGCGCGACATGCGGGTGCAGGTCGGCCGCGAGCCGGGTGGCGTCCGACGCATTCGCGGCCGTGGCGACGATCTCGAAGTCCGGCGAGGAGCCGATGACGTCGCCCAGGGCCTGGAGCAGCATGGGTTCGTCGTCGGCGATCAGGACGCGGATCGGCGGCATCGCGCGCTCCTTCCTGTGCAACCGGCTGGCCGGGAGGCTAGCGATCGGTCGCGTCCTCCTCGGGCGCCCAGGCGACGACGGTCGTCCCGGGCCTCCCCTCGCCGCTCTCGACCCGGCACCACCCGCCGGCCATCGCCGCGCGCTCGGCCATCATCGACACGCCGAAGTGGGCGGTGGGCTCGACCTGCGCGCCGGCGCGTACGAGGCCGACGCCGTTGTCGGCGACGCGCAGCAGGTAGCCGGCCCCGTCGTCTTCAATGTCGACGCCGACATGGGTGGCGCGGGCGTGCTTGCGCACGTTCGTGAGCGCCTCGGCGGCGATCCGGTAGAGCGTCGTGCGCGGCATCGCGCCCGGCTCGCGGTTGAGCCGGCTTGCGAGCGTGTACTGCGCGCCGGTCTGGCGCGACCACTGGTCGAGGTGCTCCTGGATCGTGGCGGCCAGGCCGGCGGTGTCGAGCATCGCGGGCCGGAGCTCGAAGATCAGGTGGCGCAACCGGTCGATCGCCGCCCGCAGAGCCTCGTCGAGCTTGGCGAGCGCCTCGGCGTGCGGGTCGTCGCCGAGGGTGTGGCGGATGAGCTCGACGCGCAGGTAGGCCGCCGTGATGACCTGGATCGAGTCGTCGTGGATGTCGCCGGCGATCCGGCGGCGCTCGTCCTCCTGCGCCGACATCAGCCGCTCGAGCAGGAGCCTGCGGGCGGTGTCGGCCCGCTTCAGCTCCTCGAGGCTCTCGTCGAGGTCGCGCGTGCGGGCCCGCACCTGCTCGTCGAGCGTCGCCGCCAGCGACCGCAGGGAGTCGTTGGACTGCTGGTAGCCGCGCAGGGCCATCTCCACCGGGGCGACGATCTCCGCGTAGAACGTCCAGGACTCGCGATGGATGCGGGCGGCGTCGGCGCCGTCCTGCGCGTCCTCCAGGAGCGCCGCGACGGCGTCGCGGTGCACCGCTCCGAGCTCGAGCACGCCGGCCCCGGAGTCGAGCGCCTCGCGACCGTGCTCGTAGGCCCACAGAAGCGCGCTCTCCTCGGCCCCACGGAGATAGGACCGGAGCGCGCCGAGATACGCGGATGTGGGCGTCGCGTCCGTCATCTGCCCTGGAGCTGACCGCACGCCTGATGCTAAACCGGTCGTCGCGGCCCACGCATACCGCAAATCGGGGATTCGTGGCAGTTCGGGGCGCGCTAGCGTTGCGGGCGGGCCGACGAAAGGAGTGCACCATGGCGGTCACGCGGCCACGCGTGCAGGCGGACGCATTGGCGGAAGCGGTCGGGATCGGGCCCGAAGAGGTCGCGTCGCGCAAGCGCTTCCTCGAGTTCGACGAGGACGACGTCCGCCGCCTCGAGGGCATGTACGACCTCACGCACGAGCACGTCGACGACGTCATCGAGGCGTTCTACGACCATCTGCTGGCGTTCCCCGAGACCGCGGCCTTCTTCCGCGACCCGCGCCTGCTCGAGGACGTGAAGGGGCGCCAGAAGGAGTACTTCATCCGCCTGACTCAGGGCGACTACGAGCAGGAGTACGTCACCGACCGGGTGCGGCTCGGGAGCATCCACGAGCGGATCGGCCTGCCGGTGCGGTCGTTCCTGGGGATGTACGCCTTCTACCTGCGCCAGATCGCCGCGCTTCTCCTGAAGGAGCATCCCGGCGACGCCAACCAGGCGTTCGAGTCGTTCCACTCCCTGACGAAGCTGCTCTTCTTCGACATCGGGCTCGGCGTGGACATCTACACCCACCAGCGCGAGCGCACGATCGCCCTCCAGTCGGAGGCGATCCGCGAGCTCTCGACGCCCGTTCTCACGATCCGCGACCGGCTGCTCGTGCTCCCGATCATCGGGATCCTCGACACGTCCCGGGCGCAGCGGCTGACCGAGGGGCTGCTCATGAGCATCCGCGACAGCCGGGCCAAGGTCGTCATCCTCGACGTGACGGGCGTGCCGGCCGTCGACTCGGCCGTCGCCAACCACCTGCTCCAGACCGTCGAGGCGTCCCGGCTCATGGGCGCGCAGGTGATCGTGACCGGGCTCTCCTCGAGCGTCGCGCAGGCGCTCGTGACGCTCGGAGTCGACCTGACCAAGCTGAACGCCGTCGGCGATCTCCAGGGCGGCATCGAGGTCGCCAACCAGATCATGGGAATCCGGGTCGTCGCCGTGAGCGACGGCGCGCCGGAGGTCGTGGATGCCGGTACCGATCCTCAAGCAGGGTGACTGCCTGATCGCGTCGATCCAGGCGGCGCTCACCGACGCCGACCTGCTCGACCTGCGCGACCAGCTCTCGGAGCGCGTCGGCCGCCATCGCTCGAAGGGCGTGATCGTGGACGTCACCGTCCTCGACGTGCTCGACTCCTTCGCGTCGCGCACGCTGCGGACGATCGCCGAGATGATGCGCCTGCGCGGCGCCGAGACGGTCATCGTCGGCATCCAGCCCGAGGTCGCCTTCTCGATGGTGCAGCTCGGGCTCAGCCTGGACGGCGTCACGACCGTTCTCGACCTCGAGGAGGGGCTCGCGCACCTCGATCGGTCACGGCGGGAGCGGGCCGCGTACGCCGGTGGGTGACGTCTGCGTCCCCATCCGCACCGATGCCGACGTCGTCGCCGCGCGCAGCCTCGGCCGGTCGGTCGCCGAGACGCACGGCTTCGGCGGGACGGACGTGACCATGATCGCGACGGCCATCTCGGAGCTGGCCCGGAACATCCTGAAGTACGCCCACGAGGGCGAGATCGTGGTCGAGACGGTCGAACGGAACAGCCAGCCGGGAGTCTCGGTGGTGGCGCGCGACGAGGGGCCGGGCATCCCCGACGTCGGCCTCGCGATGCAGGACGGGTTCTCGACGGCCAACAGCCTGGGCCTGGGGCTGCCGGGGACGCGCCGGCTCATGGACGAGTTCGAGATCGTGTCGTCGCCGGGGGCGGGCACGGTCATCACGGCGATCAAGTGGCTTCGCTAGCTCCGGGCGGGCCGGCGGAGCTGGGCGTGGCGGCGCGCCCGATCCCCGGCGAGCACGTCTCGGGTGACTGCCACGTCGCCGTGTCGGGCGAGCGGCTCGTGGTCGCGGTGATCGACGGCCTGGGGCACGGCCCGGAGGCCGCCCATGCGGCCGGCCGCGCCGCCGATGTCGTGGAGGCCCATGCCGACGAGCGCCCCGAGGACATGCTTCGCCGCTGCCACGTGGCGCTCAAGAGCACGCGCGGCGCCGCGATCACGATCGCCTCGATCGACGCGGCTGTCGGCGAGATGACGTGGCTCGGCGTCGGGAACGTGCAGGCCACGGTGCTCCAGGCGCGCCCGCCGGCCGCCGGCCGGGAGTGGGTGCCGCTGCGGGGCGGCGTCGTCGGCTACCTGCTGCCGTCGCTCCGGCCGGGCACCGTCCGGCTGGAGCGCGACGACGTGCTGGTGCTGGCCACCGACGGCGTACGGCCCGTGTTCGGCGACTGGCCGGGGCCCTCCGAGCCGCCCGAGGACGTCGCCAACCGCATCCTGGCCGACCAGAGCCGCGGGACCGACGACGCGCTCGTGCTCGTCGCCCGTTACCGCGGCGGCTCGCCGGAGAACGCGGCATAGACGTCCTCCGCCCGCCGGCGCAGCGGCTCAAGCCGCGGATCCCGGTAGCGGGCCGCGAGGGCCGCACGCAGCTCGGCCCGCTCGGCTGAGGGGCGGGCGACCCGGTGCTCGAACGGAACCAGGCTGGCCTTCCCCTGCCCGGCCGCCGTCCTGCGGGCGGCGTCGAGCTCGGCGGCCGTCTCGACGCCGGACATGTAGCGGCCGATGTGCTCCTCGTAGACGGGCCGGCCGGCCCGCTCCTCGATGAGCGCGAACGCGCGCTCGACGTTCTCGGGCGTGTGGACGAACGGCGCGAACGCCGTCCCGAAGCGTGCATTCATCTCGCAAACCAGCGATCCGAGGTCGCTGGTCACGCGCCCGAACTCGCCGACGACCAGCCGGTCGCGGTAGGGCAGCAGGCGCGCGTAGAACCGCGTCCATGCCGCGAGGACGACCCGCGCCGTCAGGTACGGCTCGCGGATGAGGGTCGAGGTGACCGCGCCCTCCGGCTCGCGGATGGTGACGAGGCAGGGGAGGCCCCGCTCCGCGCCGGCGATCAGCTGCGCCGGCGCGTGGACGAGGTGGGCGAGCCTGACGGGCTGCGGCTGGGCCTGCTGGAACGCCACCGCTGCGAACACGCACGCGCTGCGCGTGAAGCCGTCGATCACCGCCTCGGTTCCGTCGCCGACCATCCGGTCGCCGTGCCTCCCGCGGGCGAGCCGGAGGTAGGCAGCGTGCCCCGCCAGGCGGCTTCGGAGCGACCATCGCAGCCGGCGCGCCGGCGCCGAGAACCGGGCGTGGGGGCCTGCGACCACGGTGCGAGGGTACGATGCCGCGCCGCGGGCGTCAAGCAGCCGGCCCGTGTGAGGTGCGCTTGAACGTTTTGTAAGCCGCAGGTGCGCACGCGCCGCTCAGTGCCGGACGTCGGTATCGTCTCGCGATCCTGTTCGAACTGGAAGGAACCGCCATCTCTTCACGTCGTCGTTTCAGCCGCCGTGCCGCGGCCGCAGCCGTCGCAGCGGCGGCCATCTGTGCCGGCTATGCAGTCCCGGCCGCTCCCGCCTCGGTCGGTGCGCACGTGGCGCAGCACGCGGTGCGCGGCTGGCAGGTGCCCGCCCCCGACTGGGCCCCGGGCAACAAGGAGGCCGGGCGCGTCGACGACCTGCTGCGGGTCGGCCGCCGGCTCTACGTCGCCGGCAACTTCACCGAGCTCTCGAACCACGCCGGGCGCGTGGTACGGCGCACCTACCTCGCATCGGTGCGGGCCGGAACGGGCCGGCTCGGCGGCTTCGCCCCCCGGATCGACGGCCGGGTGTTCGCGCTCGCAAAGGCCCGCGGGCTGCTCTTCGTCGGCGGCGCGTTCTCGTCGGTGAACGGGCACGCGCGGCACAATCTGGCGGCGTTCAGCCTGCGGACGGGCAAGCTCAGCCGGCGCGTCCGCGACCTGCACGTCACCGGCGCGGTCGAGGCGCTGGCGGCGACCCGCCGGGCGGTGTACGTGGGCGGGTCGTTCTCGTCGGTCGGCGGCCGCAGCCGCACGAAGCTGGCCAAGCTCACGATGCGCGGCGGGCGCTACCGGGTCGCGCGCGGATGGAAGCCGCGCGCCAACGCGATGGTGCGCGCGATCGTCGTCGTCTCGCGCCGCCGGGTCGTCGCGGGCGGCGACTTCACGGCGGTGAGCGGCCGCAGCGAGCGCTACATGGTGGCGCTCGGGGCGGGTCGGCGCGGGCGGGTCAAGCGCTGGGCGAACCACCCGCAGGCGGAGATCCTCGACCTGGCCCGGGCCGGCAAGTCGGTCTATGCCGCCGAGGCAGGGTCGGGCGGCACGGCGCTCCGCTACGGCGCCCGCCGCGGCCGGCTCAAGTGGTTCTACAAGACCGACGGCAACGTCCAGGCCGTGACGGTGGTCGGGCGCTCGCCGGTCTTCGGCATGCACGGCGACAACGTCGCGCCGCGCAAGAACCGCAAGATGTCCGAGTTCGGCCACAGCCGCCGGATCGAGCGGCACAAGCTCTTCATGCTGAGCCGCAAGGGTAAGCTGCGCCGCTGGAACCCGGATCTCCAGTCGACCGCGGGGGTGCTCGGCGTGTGGGCGCTGTGCGCGGGCGGCGGGAACGTGTACGCCGGCGGCGACTTCACGGTCGTCCACGGGGTGAAGCAGCAGCGGCTCGCCATCTTCCGGCACGTCTGACGCTCACGCACGATCCGTCGCAGCCGGGCCGAGTGCCGGGACAGGCCCCGGGGTCAGACCCCGTACGGTCCGCGTTTCAGCGTTGTTGCGGGCGTATGACGTTTGTCCCCGCTGCGGCGGCGAGCTGCTCCAGCCCCTCGAGCACGTACGACCGATATCGATCCTGACCCCATTCGCCCAACCAGCGGAGGTCGAGAAATTTCGGCCTGGTGTCGAGGCCGGCGGTCGCGCGATAGCTCGACCAGGGCCACTGATGCGGCAGCGGGCATATCCCCGCGCGTACGGGGTTCAGGACGATGTAGCGCATCACCGCGAAGACCTTCTCATCGGTCTCGACCAGTGGTGACCAGTATCGGTCCTCGAACAGATGGCCCTTGAAGCCGTGCCGGCGGTTGAATGCCTGTGCGTAGAGCCCGTTCAGACGCTTCATCCCCGCGCCGATGTTCGCCTCCGGCGTGCGTATCGCCAGGTGGTAGTGATTCCCCATCAGGCAGTACGCGTCACAGCGCCACTGGAAGCGGTCGACGACGTCGGCGAGGATCGTCAGGAAGAGTTCCCGGTCGTCGTCACCGAGGAAGACCGGCATCCGCCGGATCCCGCGCGTGCCGGCGTGGTAGATCGCGTCGTGGGTCTGGATTCGGTGCCGGCGCGCCATGATCCGACCGTACGCGAGCGGTGCGTGACGGCGCCACGTCGGCAGCGCACACAACGGTGACAAATCCGTCACGCGGTCCGTACGGGGTCTGACCCCGGTCCCGGCCGATCCGGTTCCGTCCCGCCCGCGCCGCTACCGTTGCGGGATGCGCAGGTCGCGCCTTCGCATCTCGGCACGCGGCGTGCTCTTCGTCGTGCTCGCCCTGGGCCTCTTCGGCATCGCCGCCGCGGCGGCGGCCGCGGGAGAGTGGGCCGTCGCGGTCGCGGCGGCGGTCATCGGGGCGTGGATGGGCGATCTCGCCCTTCGCGACCTGGGTGTCCGGAGCCGGGCGTAGGACTCGGCCGGCGCACACCGAAATGGCAGCGGTGCCCCAGGCGATAGAGTCTTGTTGCACACGATGCAAACCTCGCCGCCCGAACTCCGCCCGCCGCTCGACGCCTACATGGCGTGGCTGCGCGGACGCGGCTCCTCGCCGGCGACGCTTCGGGCCTACGCCGCCGACCTGCGCCAGCTCGACCGCTGGCTGCGCGCGGCGGGCGTCGACCCGGCCGACGCCGACGAGCTCCTGCTCCGCCGGTTCGCGGCCCACCTCGGCACCCTGCGCTATGCGCCGGCGACAGCCGCGCGCAAGCTGTCGGCGGTTCGCGGCGCCTACTCGTTCATGCTCGACCGCGGCCTCGTCGAGCGCAACCCGGCCGCGCTCGTGCCCGGTCCGCGCCGGGTGCGGACGCTCCCGGCCACCCTCTCGGAGCCCGAGGTCGAGCGCCTGCTCGACGGGCCGCTGACCGCGGAGCCGCGCCGGCTCCGCGACCGCGCCCTGCTCGAGCTCCTCTACGGATGCGGCCTTCGCGCCTCGGAGGCGTGCGGGCTACGGATGGGTGACGTCGATGCCGATGAGGGCTTCGTGCGCGTGACCGGAAAAGGCGGCAAGGAGCGGGATGTCCCGCTCGGCGGCGCCGCCGCAGACGCCCTCGACCGCTACCTGCGCGCGGGCCGACCACGGCTCGGCAGGCCGTCCACGGACCGCGTCTTCGTGAGCGTCCGCGGCCGCCCGCTCGGCCCCACCGACATCCGCCGCGCGCTTCGCCGCGAGCTCGCCGCGGCCGGGCTCGCCGAGCGCTCGCCGCACGCGCTGCGGCACACCTTCGCCACGCATCTGCTCGAGCACGGCGCCGACCTGCGCAGCATCCAGGAGCTGCTCGGCCATGCATCCGTCGGCACGACCCAGGTATACACCCACGTGAGCGTGCGCCACCTGAGGGCCGCGCACGCCGCCTCGCATCCCCGCGCGCGATGAACGACGACTCCGTATCCATCTGGGACGACTACAAGCGGACGGGCGACAAGCACCTCCGGGACCGCTTGATCCTGACGTACGCGCCCCTCGTCAAGTACGTCGCGGGGCGGCTCGGGACCGGCCTCCCGGCCCACGTCGACGAGGGCGATCTTGTGTCGTACGGGCTGCTCGGGCTGATGAATGCGATCGAGCGGTTCGACCCGCACCGCGACACGAAGTTCGAGACGTACGCGATCAGCCGCATCAAGGGCTCGATCATCGACGAGCTGCGCTCGATGGACTGGGTGCCGCGATCGGTGCGAAGCCGGGCGCGCGAGATCGAGCGCGGCATCGTCGAGCTCGAGCACAGGCTGCACCGCCCGCCGTCCGACGAGGAGATCGCCGCGCACCTCGGCATCACCGACGCCGAGTTCCAGGACAGCCTGACGCAGATCTCGCGCTCCTCGGTGGCCGCCCTGGACGAGCTGTGGACGATCTCGTCGTCGGGGGGCGACACCGTGTCGCTGATCGACACGCTCCAGGACCCGAACGCCGACGACCCGTCCACCGAGATGACGCGGACCGAGGTCCGCGAGGCCCTGGCGGGCGCCATCGGCAGGCTGCCCGACCGCGAGAAGACGGTCATCACGCTCTACTACTACGACGAGCTCACGCTGCGCGAGATCGGCGAGGTGCTCGGCGTCACCGAGTCGCGCGTGTCCCAGCTCCACACCAAGGCGATCCTGCGCCTCAAGGCCAAGCTCCAGGGCAGCCTCGAGCGCGCGTCGGCCGAGCGGTTCCGGTAGCTCCACCCGCTCCCCGCGCGATAACCTCCAGCCCGTCCAAACCGATTCACCTGGAGGCCACGCATGCCTGGAACGGAGCCCGGCAAGATCCGAAACGTCGCCGTGATCGGCCATCGCGGCACCGGCAAGACCTCGCTCGTCGAGGCCCTGCTGTTCGAGGCGGGCACCGTGAACAGGCTGGGGAGCGTCACCGAGAAGACGACCGTCTCGGACTTCGACGACGAGGAGCGCCGGCGCGAGATGTCGATCTCGGCCTCGGTCACGCATCTCGACTGGGAGGGCCGCACGATCAACCTGATCGACACGCCCGGCGAGCCCAGCTTCCAGGCCGACGTGCTGGGCGCGCTCAGGGTGGTGGAGGGGGCGATCGTGACGGTGTCGGGCGTCATGGGCGTCGAGGTGGGGACGGAGCGGCTGTGGAAGCGCTGCGAGGAGCTGGGCCTCGCGCGCCTCATCCTCGTGAACCTGCTCGACCGCGAGCGGGCCGACTTCTTCACGACGCTCGACGCGCTCCAGGCGCGGCTCTCGCCGAAGTGCGTCGCGGTGGAGCTCCCCATCGGCCGCGAGCACGAGTTCCACGGCGTGATCGACCTCGTCCACATGGTCGCCTACGACCACAGCGAGGGCGCCGGGCGCGACGAGCCCGTCGACATCCCCGACGACCTGCGCGCGACCGCCGACGAGTACCACGACAAGCTGATGGACGTCGTGTCGGAGACGTCCGACGAGCTGATGGAGCGCTACCTGGAGGGCGGCGAGATCACCCGCGAGGAGATGGCCGAGGCGCTGAAGAAGCTCGTCACCGAGGGCGAGCTCTTCCCGGTCGGCTGCGGCGCGGCCACCCGGAACATCGGCTCGCACGGACTGCTCGACCTGATCGTCGAGGGCCTGCCGTCGCCGCTTCGCGCCAAGAACCTGCCCGAGGTCGGCGACGCCGGCACCGTGGCGTACGTCTTCAAGACGATCGCCGACCCGTACAGCGGCAAGCTGAACCTGCTTCGCGTCTTCGCGGGCGAGGTGCGGTCGGACTCGACGCTCATGAACAACCACAGCCACGCGAAGGAGCGGGTCGGGGCGCTGCTCACCATCCAGGGCAAGGAGCACGGGCAGACCGACGTGCTCGGGACGGGTGCGATCGGCGCCGTCGCGAAGCTCAAGGACACCGGCACGGGCGACGTCCTCTCCGACTCCGACGCGCCCGCCGAGATCGAGCCGCTCGGCGTGCCCGCGCCGGTCGTGTCGTTCGCCATCGAGCCGAAGCACAAGGGCGACGAGGAGAAGGTGGCGACGGCGCTTCGCCGGCTCCAGGAGGAGGACCCGGCCCTCGACGTCCACCGCGACACGCAGACCGGCGAGCAGATCGTGGCCGGGCTCTCGCAGATGCACGTCGAGGTCATCCTCGAGCGCATGCACCGCCGGTTCGGCGTCGAGGTCACGCTGCACCCGCCGCGCGTGCCCTACCTCGAGACGATCCGCAAGAGCTCCCGCGCCCAGGGCCGCTACAAGAAGCAGACGGGCGGCCGCGGCCAGTTCGGCGACTGCCACATCCAGCTCGAGCCGCTGCCGTCCCACGAGGGGTACGAGTTCGTCGACAAGATCGTCGGCGGCGTCATCCCGCAGGGCTTCCGGCCGGCGGTCGACAAGGGCATCCAGGAGGCGATGACGCGCGGCGAGCTTGCGAACTGCCCGGTCGTCGGGATCAAGGTGACGCTCTACGACGGCTCCTACCACACGGTCGACTCGTCGGAGATGGCGTTCAAGATCGCCGGGTCGATGGCGTTCAAGAAGGCGTTCTCCGAGGCCAACCCGGTGCTGCTCGAGCCGATCATGAGCATGCACATCACCGTGCCCGACGAGTCGGTGGGCGACGTGATCGGCGACATGACCGGCCGCCGCGGGCGCGTGCTCGGCATGGATCCCGGCTCCGGCGCGGCGACGGTGCACGCCGAGGTGCCGATGGCCGAGGTGCTGGCCTACGCCCCCGACCTCACCTCGATGACCGGCGGCCGCGGCGACTACTCGATGAGCCTCCTGCGCTACGAGGAGGTGCCGGCGCACGTCGCCCAGGGCCTGATCGCCGCGGCCAACAAGGAGAAGGAGCTCGCGAAGGCGTAGGTCCGGCTCGGCGCCGGGCGCTTGCCGCTGGTGAGGGGCCTACGCGGGCTGGACGATCTCGATCCGCACCCGCTGCCAGCCCTGGAGGCCGATGATCTGGGCGGCGTGCTGGGAGAGGTCGAGGACGCCGTGCCCGAAGGGGCCGCGGTCGTTCACGCGCACCGTGACCGACCTGCCGGTGACCGTGCTCGTGACGCGCAGGATCGTGTTGAACGGCAGCCACGGGCTGGCGGCCGTCAGCTTGTTCGGGTCGAAGATCTCGCCGCTCGCCGTCGGGTCGCCGGCGAAGCCCGGGCCGTACCAGGTGCAGTCGCCGTAGAAGGCCCGCCCGGTGGGCGTGCCGCCGGAGGTGGTGCCGCCGTCGCTCTGGGCCAGCCGGTCGCGGCGGGCCTGCTCGGACGCGACCCGGGCCCGCATCCGGGCCGTGATCTCGGCGAGCACGTGGTGTCGCGCCGCGATCGCCGAGTCGATGCGCCGGGAGGCGGCGGAGATCCCGGCGATCTGACGCCGCTGCGACGCGATCTGCACCTGGAGCCGGTTCTCGGTCGCGGCCAGATCCGCGGTCTCGCCGGCGATCCGCCGGATGAGCCCCACCTCGCTGGAGTCGATCCGGTCGAGGATGTCAACCCGGTCGACGAGGTCGGCGAACGACACGGCGCCGAGCACGTAGGCCGCGGTGTCGGGCTGGCCGGCCTTGTAGTCGCCGACGATCTCGGTGGCGAGCGCCGCCCGCGCTGCGGCGATCTGGGCGCGCTGGTCTGCGATCGTCCGCCGCGTCACGCCGATCGCCGTGACCAGCCCGTCCAGGCGCGCGCGCGCCGAGCTGCGCTTCTGCGCGAGGTCGGCGCGGCGCGCGTCCAGGCGGTCGAGCTGGCGCATCACCAGGGCCGCCGCGGTGCGGTCGGTCCGCACCGAGCCCTGGGCGTGCGCCGGGAGAAGCGCGCAGGACGCAAGAGCTCCCACCACGAGGAGCCGCCGTATCGCCGCATTTCGTCGTTCGTGCGCCAACATCCCCCTCTCGGACCCTACCATCGGGGCGCGGGGCGGCAGCACCACCCGCGGTGCGGGCTGCGCCGCACGCTGCGGCACAATTGTGGCCGCTCGGTATACTCGGGGGTCTGTCCGGATCCGTGCGTGGGCGCGCGATGAACCGCATTCACCGGAACGACATCGAGACCATGTGCGCCGTCTGCGGGCGCACCATGCTGCTGGGTGAGCGGCTCGTGACCTTCCACAGGCTGGAGGGCGGCGATGCCCGTGTGTGCGAGCTCTGCCTCGACGAGGCGGAGGTGCGCGGATGGGTGCGCGAGGGCACGCCCACGGTGCCGCTGCGCAGCCTCGCACCACCCAGGTCGAAGGGCCTGAAGGGCCTGCTCGGCCCGCGCCGCCGCCTTCCCGGCGGGGCGCCGTACGACCCGGACGAGCTCCCCGACGATCCCCGCGGCGCGGTCGAGGCGGGCGTCGAGCTCTTCAACGAGAGCGGGCATCCGCGCACCGTGTCGGGCATCGCCCGCACCCTCGGCGACCCGCGCGTCAGCGTCGTGCAGCGAAACGCGAGCGAGATCGTCGTGACGGTCGCCTGGGACCTGTCCTGGTACCAGTACCGGGTCGACATGCTCGGGCCTCGGCCCGTGACGCTCCATCGCCGCGGCGAGGAGCTGGCCGAGATCGAGTCGCGGTTTCAGGCCTGGAACGCGACCGTCGAGGCCGACGGCACGGTCGCGCTCGCGAGCTAGCCGTCGAAGGCGTCGATCCGGGGGAAGGTGCCGAGCGCCCGCGGGCGGCGCCGGTCCCGGGTCTGGCGGCGCTCGTCGGGGGCGCTCCCGGAGAAGCGCCGGCGATCGTTCTCGCCGCCCTCGCGCCGGTCGACGATGACCTGCACGTTGGGGTTCCCGGCGTAGTGCTCGGTCATCCGGTCGAGCAGCTCGCCCTCGAGCTCGCGCGGTATCACGCAGTAGATCACCCATGAAGTAGACACCGGCCGGCGGGTCGCCGTCAAGGGGTATGCTCGAGGCATGGCCGTGCCGAGCGGATTGGAGTGCCTCCGCTGCCGCAGGCGGTATCCGATCGTGCCGATGCCGGCGGGATGCCCGTCGTGCTCCACGGAGGGCACCCCGGCGAACGTCGCCCCGGTGTACGCGCGCATGACGCCGCTTCGGCCGGGCAAGACCAGCGGGCCGGGGATGGCGCGCTACCTCACGCAGCTCCCGGTGGGGCGCGACCGGCTGGTGTCGATGGGCGAGGGCGACACGCCGCTTCTGGCGACGCAGGCGCTCGGACCGCAGCTGGGCCTGCGCCGGCTCCTGGTGAAGGACGAGCGCCAGAACCCGACCGGAAGCTGGCGCGACCGGTTCGCCGCCCTGGCGGTCTCGCAGATCGAGGATGCGAGCGTCACGGTCGGCGGCGCCGGCGACGAGGCCCAGTGCGTGTCGCTTGCGAGCTACGCGGCCCGGGCCGGGCTGCGCTCGGTGAGCCTGGTCGACCCGGCGGTGTCCGAGCGCACCCGCGATGCGATCGAGGCGGTCGGCGGCCGCGTGGTCGCCGTCACGAACCCGGAGGGGCGCTGGCCGCTGCTCGCCGACGCCGAGCGCACCCTGGGCTGGCGGGCGGTCTCCAACCGGGCGTCTCCGCCGATCGGCAGCGACCCGCTGGCCATCGAGGGCTACCGCACGATCGCCTACGAGATCGCCGAGCAGCTGCGCTTCGGCGCTCCCGACCTCGTCGTGGCGCCCGCCGGTCTCGGCGACGGCCTCCAGGGCATCTGGCGCGGGTTCCGGGAGCTGGTCGCATGGGGGCTTCTCGACCGCATCCCGCGGATGGTGGCCGTGGAGCTGGGCGGGGCCGTTGCGAGCGCGCTGGCGAGCGGCAAGGACTGGGTGGCTCCCACCGGCTACGTCGAGTCACCCGCCAAGGCGCTGGCGGGCGTCACCGGCACCGTGCAGACGCTGCACGCCGTGGTCGAGTCGGAGGGGCTCGTCGTGCGGGTGTCCGACGCCGAGCTCGAGCAGGCCCGCATGCAGATGGGCGAGCTCGAGGGGACCTGGATCGACCTCGCTTCCGCCGCGCCGATCGCCGCGGTCATCAAGCTGGCCCAGCGCGGCGACGTTCCGGCCCGCACGGTCGTGGTGGCGGTCGTCACCGAGCACGGGATCCACGACGAGTCATCCGTCGCCGCCGGGACGCTCGAGACCGTCGACGGGCGGGTCGACGACCTCCTGCGCGTGCTGGCGGTGCGGGGTGAGTGACGCCCTGCGGCTGTGGGTCGACGGCGGCTCGCGCGGGAATCCCGGCCCGGCGGCGACGGGCTACCGGATCGAGGACGCCGACGGCGCGGTGCTGGTCGAGGCGGGCGAGACCATCGGCGTCGCCACGAACAACGTGGCCGAGTACCGCGCCCTGATCGCGGGACTGCGCGCCGCGGCCGAGCTCGGCGCGCGCGAGGTGGAGGTGCGGGCCGACTCGCAGCTTCTGATGCGCCAGATGACGGGCGCCTACCGGGTGAAGCACCCGGCGCTGCGCGAGCTCTGGATCGAGGCCCGCCGCGTCGCCGCGGCGTTCGAGCGCGTCCGGTTCGTCGAGATCCCGCGCGCCGAGAACGCCGCCGCAGACCTCCAGGTGAACCTCGCGCTCGACGCCGCCGCCGGCTGAGGGCCGGGTATACTGAGCGCTCTCCAGCGGCTGTAGCTCAGTTGGCTAGAGCGTCTGCTTGCCATGCAGAAGGTCGAGGGTTCGAGCCCCTTCAGCCGCTTTTTTTGGCTCAACCAAGCCGTTTCTGGCGATTCCGAAGGGGCTAGAATCTCGGTCGCCTGAGAATGGCGGACTGGTGCTATGCCGCCTTGTCTTGCGTCCCGAACGGTCATCCCACTCCGGCACCTCTGCCTTGTCGCCGTTCCCTTCTCCGAGCGGCCAGCCTCAGTGAACGGGGAAAGGCGCCGCGCCCTGGGCCGCGTTGAGGCGTGGCAGCCCCCAGGCGTCTTCAAGGCCGGCGAGCAGGCCCGGATGGGTATAGGCGTGTGAGTCGGTGGCGCCGACTGCGACACCGGCACCGACAGCGATGGTGGCGATGTGCTCGTCGCTGATGCTGCCCTCGTCCCAGGTGAGGATGACCTCGGCGCCGGCACTCAGCATCGCGGGCACGTTCGCGGCGAGCCAGGCGTCGCCCGCCTGAATCTGCGCCGTGCGGCTGGCACCGTCGTGCATGTCGTGGTTCATGTTCGGGACGACGTACGAGAAGGCGCGCAGGTGACCGGGGTCGAACGAGGAGTACGGCACGACGTTCGCGCACGCGGCCGGGCTGGAGGTGATGTCCTTGTAGTAGACGGCGGGGTTGTGCCCCTTCTTGTATGGGAGGACGTCCGAGCCGGTGTAGCAGACCTTCGGCAGCGACTCCTCGTATTCGCCCCAGCTGACGCCCTTGGTCTGGAGCTGGTTGAAGATGTTGTTCGAGCCACTCGTCGACCCGGTGAGCCCGCTCGTCATCGCGAGGTAGTCGGGAAGGCTCCCGGGCCCGGCGTGGTAGTTCGTGTACAGCGTCCCTCGGGCGATCAGCGACTGGATGTAGGGCGCACTGGAGCTGCCGACGATGTCGCTGTAGTGCTTGTTCTCCATCACAATGACGATGACGGGCGCGCCGGGGCCCCCGCCTCCTCCGCCCCCGCCCGTGCTGCCCGGCGGCGTGGTCACCGTGGCGGCCAGGGACCGGGCCGAGGAGTTGGGGACGGCGTCGAACGCATCGACGGTGTAGGAGTAGGTGGTATCGGGCTGGACGGTGGTGTCCGTCCATGACGTCGTCGACCCGCTCACTGTCGCCACCTTCGAGGTGCCGCGGAACACGTCGTACCCCGCGATTCCGACGGTATCGCTGGACGCATCCCACGACACGGCAACCGACGTCGCGCTTTTGGCGCCTGCAGAGACGTTCTGCGGCACGCTCGGCGCCTCGGTATCCAGCGGGCCGGATGTCCCCGTCGTCAGGACGATGTTGTCGAACGCGAACCTCGCGCCGGCCACCGCGGGCTTCTCGATCACGTTGATGGTGAGGGAGTCGCCCGATGTCTTGATCGTGTAGTTCACGGGCGCCACCGCCTGCCAGGCCGAGCTCGCCGTCAGGCAGCTCTGCGCGCTCCCGACGGAGGTCGTGCCGCCGCCGCCCTTGAGCTCTTTTGCCACGAGGCACACCGATTGGCCGGCGACAGTGCTCTGGATATCGACCGACAGCTGATACGCCGCACCGGCGACCGCCGCCTTGACCGGCTTGGACACCGTATACGCGTACATCGAGGACTTCCCGGAGGCGACCGTCAGCTGGGCGGCATGACCGCCGCCGTTACCCGCGACGAGCGCGAGCGACCCGCCGCTTCCGCCCCATCCGCTGAGCGAGCCACCGCCCGATCCCTCGAACGTGCCGTTGGCGACGAGGTTGGTCGCGGCCAACGCGGCCGGCGCCGACCCGCCGACCACGGACAGGCCCACCGCAGCCAGGACCAAAACTGCCAAAAATCTCCGCGCATCTGCACCAAATCGCATTTGGGGCGAAGTGAATCAGATCAGCCAGAAACTGTCAAGCCGCAGCCGTGCTTCGTCGTCAGCGCCGATCACGAGGGCCGCGGCGGCGCGGGTTGACCTGCCGAACGAGGGCGCCGAGATGCGCGTCCGACTGCAGACTCTCTGGGACGAGGCGGCGTTGGCATTCGTGCGTGCGGAGCTCCTGGCAGCGACAGAGCTGTACGGCCGGATCGGTTCCATGCGCGACGAAGCGGTGGCACGGCTCCAGCCCGGAGGCAACCGCTCGGCGAGGGGCTCCGCGAAGCTGGCGAGGAGCAGAGTGAAGCGGAGCCGCCTGGCGTTCGGTTGGCGCGCGGGCGCGGACGCCCACATCGCTGAGGCCTTGGCGCCGTTGGCCGTCGGGCGTTGATAGCCCTCGGGCTCCCCCGGACGGAGTCTCCGGCGACGGCTCGCTCGCGCAGGACGGCACTCCGAGGGTTCGAGCCCTTCAGCCGCTTTTCCACACAAGCCTCGGCGCCATCCTTCCGCGCGGCTTGCGGTCAAATTGCTCGCGGAGTGATCCCAGCAGCGAGCATGCCCGCATCGGTACCATCGGCCGGGTGTTCGACCACGTCGGCATCGCCGTCTCGGACATCGCGGCCTCCGAGCGCTTCTACCGCACCGTCCTGAGCAGCCTGGGCGTCGAGCCCAGCCATGCGGACGCCGAGCTGGTCGAGTGGGAGGACTGGGCCATCGGCCCGACTGACCGCGAGCACCCGGTGACCCGCGGGCTCCACGTGGGCTTCCGCGCCCGCGACCGCGCGCAGGTCGACGCGTTCTGGCAGGCGGGCATCGACGCGGGGTACCGCGACGACGGCGCGCCGGGGCCGCGCACGCAGTACGGCCCGACCTACTATGGCGGGTTCCTGCTCGATCCCGACGGCAACAGCGTCGAGGCGGTTCACGGCGACCGCGAGGACGCGGTGCCCGAAGGCCACGTGGACCACCTGTGGATCCGCGTCCGCGACCCACAGGCCTCCCGGCACTTCTACACGACGATCGCCCCGCACGCCGGACTGCGCCTGTCGCACGACGAGCCCGGCCGCGTGCAGCTCTCCGGCCCGGACTACAGCTTCTCGCTCGTCCGGGACGAACGGCCGCTCACAGAGCACGTTCACCTCGCGTTCCCCGCGCGCGAGAACACCACGGTGCGCGCCTTCCATGCCGCCGCGCTCGCGGCGGGCTACGAGGACCACGGCGCGCCGGGGGAGCGCGCCGTCTACCACCCGGGCTACTACGGCGCGTTCGTGCTCGACCCGGACGGGCACAACGTCGAGGTCGTGAACCACAACGGGGGCTGAGCCGCGATCGCGCCGAAGCGGCGGGCGAGAAGCATTCCGCTCGACGCTGTCTCCCGAGGCCGTGGCCGAGCGTGGCCGCATCGAGCTGATCGACATGGCCCGGCACCTCTTCCGGGTGCCGGGCCATGTCGCCGGTTCACGGCTGCTCAGCCGGCGACCTTCGGCAGCCGGCGGACGACGAGGGCCCCGGCGAGCGCGAGCGCCAAGATCGACGTCGTGAGCACGAACCCGACGAGGGCACCCGTCCAGCCGAAGCCCTGCCCGGACGTCTCCGCGGAGGCGGTGCTCGACGGGCCGACCGCCGAATGGACGACGGTCGTGGTGACGCGGGCCGTCGGAACGGAGCCGCCGTCCACGCTCTGCGTCGGCCAGGGCTGGCCGACACGGTGCATGTCAGGCGAGAGCCACGGCTGACCGACAGGGTGCGCGCTGGGCGCGCCGGCCGTGGCGACGGGCGTCGACGTGTTCGGATGGGTCTGGAAGCCCGTCCGGTCGGGCATGGCCGAGGCGGCGGTGGGCGCCGCCAGCGTCGCGGCGATGGCGAGCGCCGCGAGCCCGGGAATCTTGAGGGTCGTACGAGTCATCGGGAACCACCTTCGTCGGGGGACATGCCCATATGACGGCCGAGACCGCGCGTGTCTTCCGGCACGGATATCGGGTGGCCTTGAGGGGGCTAGGATCGCGGTCGCTGCGTCGACTCCGCCGCCGTGTCGTCGGGCTGGTGAAGGCGGTGGCGCCGGATCGTCGCGAACGCCTCGCGCATGTCCGCGCGGACGAATCCCTTCACAGCGCCGTGCCGTTTCGGCGGCTTTCGGCCGAGGCGCGCCGTGAGATCGTCGGCCGCCCGGCGGTAGGCTGCCCCGGCTGCCGAGTGCGGCGCACCCACCACGACCGGGACACCCGCCAGCGCGGCCGAGTCGAACCGGGCGCTTCGCGGAATCCCGGCGGCCGAGACCAGGTCCCCGAAGCGCTCGCGCAGCACCATCGTCGCGTCAACGGCTCCCGGGCGGCGAGGGTCGACGAACGTCGGCAGAAGCACCAACGGCGCGTAGCGCCGGCCGCGCTCCCGCTCGACGCTGCGGACCGACTCGATCGTGCCCTGGAGTGCGTGGAGGGAGAGGTAGTCCGCCGCAGCCGGGATCACCACCGCGTCCGCGGCACGGAGCGCCGATGCGCTCAGGCCGCCGAGGCCGGGGGGCGTATCCACGACGGCCACGTCCCACTCGTCGCTCACGGCCCCGAGGGCGGCCGCGAGCCGTTCGCTTCGGCGACGGTCGGTTGCCACCGTTGCCTCCTCGGCGCTCAGGCGGTCGTCGGCGGGTACCACGCCGAGCCTGTCCAGCGACCCCATCGGCGGCCGGCGGGCGCGCCAGCGCGCCTTGCCGCGCAGCATGCCGCCCGACCCGTCACCCCCGGAATCCGAGACGCCGACCGCCACACCCGCCGAGCCCTGCGGATCGAGGTCGACGAGGAGCACCCGCCGCGAGCCGAGCGCGATGGCGGCTGCCAGATTCACCGCGGTCGTCGTCTTGCCGACCCCGCCCTTGCGGTTGACGACGGCGATCACGTGCACGGTGCCATTCCATCACGTCCCGGCCGGCTTCGCCGCCGGAGCTCCGGCCGTCGCGTCGCTACACTCGGCGGCGTGACGGTCCGAGCGACATGGATCACGTGGGCATCGTGGTCGACGACCTGGCGGAGGCGACCGCGTTCTTCGGCGAGCTCGGCCTCGAGGCGGGGGGCGATGGGTCGGTCGCGGGCCCCTGGGTCGAGCGCATCGTGGCGCTCGACGGTGTCCGGGTGGACTTCGCGTTCATGCAGACTCCCGACGGCCACGGGCGGCTCGAGCTGATCAAGTTCAACGCCCCGCCGGGCCCCGGCGGCGACCGGCACGCACCGGCGAACATGCCCGGCATCCGCCACATCGCGTTTGCGGTCGACGACATCGACGCCGTCAGTCGCCCGCCTTCAGGCCCGCGGCGCGGAGCTCGTCGGCGAGGTCGTGCGCTACGAAAACAGCTACCGGCTCTGCTACATCCGCGGCCCGGAGGGGATCATCGTCGAGCTGGCGGAGAAGATCGGCTGAGGCACCGGTCCCTGCCATGATCGAGCTCGCTCCCGGGATCTGGCACTGGCAGGCACCGCACCCGGACTGGGAGCCGACCGAGCCGTGGGATCGGAACGTCTCGTCCTACGCAATCGACGACGGCGAGCGGCTGCTGCTCATCGATCCCCTGGCCGTGCCGAGCGCGCTCGTCGAGCGGGCGGCCGATCGACCGGCGGCGGTCGTGCTCACCGCGCCCTGGCACGAGCGCGACGCCCGGAGCCTGGTGGAGCGGCTCGGAGTGCCCGTGTACACGCCCCTGCCCGACACCGCCGACGACCTCATGCAGACCTACGGCGTCACCGCCGAGCAGGCGGGCGACGGGAGCCCCGACGTCGTGTGGCTCCTCAAGGAGGGGATCGGCGAGGCGCACCCGTACGCGGCGGGCGACCGGCTGGACGTCGGTGTCGAGGCGTTTCCCGGGGCAGAAGCCGAACGACATGGTGCTCTGGGTCGAGCGCCGCCGCGCGGTCGTCGCGGGCGACACGCTCGTCGATTTCGGCCGGGGCCTCGAGATCAACGCCCGCTGGCTGGGCCGGAGCGGGGTCACTCGGGAGCGGGTCGTCGAGGCCCTGCGTCCGCTGCTCGATCTGCCTGTCGAGCACGTGCTCGCCACGCACGGGGGGCCGGCCTTCCGGGCCGCCCTTGCGGCGGCGCTCGCCTGAGGACTCCGGGTGCTGTGAGGGTCGCCGTATCGTGTGGGCGTGCAGAGCGAGCCGGACGACCTCGACCGGGCAGCGCTGGCGGAGGCGCTCCGGCGCTGGTGGGGCATCGACGCCGCCCGGCTCGACTACCTGCCGGTCGGCTACGGCAGCCACCACTGGGAGGCCGTCGGCGCCGGCGGCTCGCGGTGGTTTGTGAGCGCCGACGACCTGCGGCGCCGCCCGTGCCGGCCGGACGCCGGATGACGTGCTCGCCATGCTCGACCGGGCCTTCCGCACGGCGGCGGCGCTCCGCGACGACGCCGGCCTGGAGTTCGTTCTGCGCCGATCCGTCCGATGGCGGCGCGGTGCTTCACCGTCTCGACGCGCGCTATGCGGTCCGCGTTGAGCCGTTCGTCGAGGGCACGGCGGGGAAGGACGGCGAGTTCGAGCGCCCCGAGGAGCGGCGCCGGATGGGGGCGCTGCTCGGCCGCCTGCACGCCGCGTCGGAGAGTGTCCCGCCCGGCCTTCCCGCCCGCGAGGATTTTGCGCTTCCGGGGCGCGAGGCGCTCGTCGAGGCGCTCGCCCGGCTCGACGCGCCCTGGGGCGGCGGGCCGTTCGCCGAGCCGGCCAGGAGGCTGCTGCGAGCGAATGCGGGTGGAGTCCGTAACCGCCTGAGCGCCCACGACCGGCTCGCCGCGCGCGTGCGCGACGACCCGCGCCCGTGGGTCGTGACCCACGGCGAGCCGCACAGCTCGAACGTCATGCGGGATGCGAGGGGCGGCCTCTGGCTGGTGGACTGGGACACCGCGCTCGTCGCCCCGCCCGAGCGGGACCTGTGGATGGTGCTCGACGAGCACCTGGCGGGCTGGGACGAGTATCGGGAGGTGACGGGCGCGGTTCGCCTGGACGAGGACCTGCTGCGCCTGTACTCGGGCCGCTGGGCGCTCGCCGAGATCTGCGAGTACGTGGCGGAGCTCGGCGGACCGCACGACGAGACGCAGGGCACCCACGCCTCGTGGGAGATCCTGGGCGAGTACCTGTCGTGGGCCCACGCAGCGCTTGCACCTCACGCGGCGTGAGGTTCTACGCTGGGTGCGAGATGCAGAGCGGGCATGGCCCACAGCGAGCGGATGCCGGCTGGCGTGTGGGCCGGCTGGCCGCCGCGACCGGCGTCACGGTGCGGACGCTCCACCACTACGAGGAGGTGGGCGTGCTCGTCCCGAGCGGGCGGACCGAGGCCGGGCACCGGCTGTACGCCGACGCCGACGTCCGCCGCCTCTACCGGGTCATGGCGCTGCGGGAGCTCGGGATGTCGCTGGCGCAGATCCGCGAGGCGCTCGACCGCGGCGCCGGCCTTGCCGACGTGCTGCGCGCGCACCTGGCGCACGTCGAGGAGTCGCTCGGCCGCCAGCGGGCGTTGCGCGACCGGCTGGCGGGCCTGTGCGAACGGCTCGACCGCGGCATCTCGACGCACGACCTGGTGGCGACGATCGAGGGGATGGCGATGCAGGAGCGGTACTTCACGAACGAGCAGCGGGAGGCCCTGGCGCGGCGGCGCGAGGAGCTCGGCGGCGAGGCGATCGAGCGCTCGCATGAGGAGTGGCGGGAGCTGGCGGACGCGCGAGCTCGTGCGCGCCTTCACCGGCGGGGATCCGGCGATGTACGCGTCGCTCCAGCGCATGTACGAGAACGAGGACCCGCAGGCGGCCTCGCGCGGCACGATGGACGCCGAGCTGATCGCGTACCTGCGCGGGGCCCTGGATGCGCTGCCGCGCACCGGCTGACGGCGTAGGATGCCCGCGTGCGACTGACCGAGCTCCACGCCGACCTCCAGGCCCTGCGCGAGAACCTCGCCGACGAGCTGCTTGCGATCAACCGCTACGAGGAGCAGGCGTTCTCGCTGGCCGACGAGGACGCCAAGGAGCACGTCCAGCGCATCGTCGACGAGAAGAAGGAGCACGTCGCCCGGCTCCTGCGCGTGATCCGCCGCCTCGACGTGAAGCAGCACGAGGCGATCGAGCGGGCCTAGCCCGCGGCGCTACGCGACGTCGAAGACGATCCCCTGCGCCAGCGGCAGCTCGGTCGAGTAGTTGACCGTCGCGGTCTGCCGGCGCATGTAGGCCTTCCAGGCGTCGGATCCCGACTCGCGGCCGCCGCCCGTCTCCTTCTCGCCGCCGAACGCACCGCCGATCTCGGCGCCGCTCGGCCCGATGTTCACGTTGGCGATCCCGCAGTCCGACCCGGCCGCCGAGAGGAACCGCTCGCTCTCGCGCAGGTCGCCCGTGAAGACGCACGAGGAGAGGCCCTGCGGCACGTCGTTGTGAAGCGCGATCGCCTCGTCCAGGTCGGAGTAGGTCACCGCGTAGAGGAGCGGGGCGAACGTCTCCTCGCGGACGAGCTCGGTCTGCTGCGGCATCCGCGCGATCGCCGGGCGCACGTAGTAGGCGTCGGGCCAGCGATCGGCATGGACGCGCTCGCCGCCGACGATCGCCGCGCCGTCGGAGCGGGCCCGGTCGAGCGCGGCCTGCATGTCGGAGAACGCGTCCGCGGAGATGAGCGGGCCGCAGAGCGTGCCCTCCTCGCGCGGATCGCCGACCCCGACGCTTGCGTATGCCCGCTCGAGCCGGTCGAGCAGCCCGTCGGCCACGCTCTCGTGGACGATCAGCCGTCTGAGCGACGTGCACCGCTGGCCGGCCGTGCCGACGGCCGCGAAGACGATGGCCCGCACGGCCAGGTCGAGGTCGGCCGTGGGAGCGACGATCATGCCGTTGTTGCCGCCCAGCTCGAGCACCGAGCGGGCCAGCCGGCCGGCGATCCTCGGCGCGATCGTGCGGCCCATCGCCGTCGATCCCGTCGCCGAGATGAGCGGCAGGCGCGGGTCGTCGACCAGCACGCGGGCCGCGTCGCCGACCACGACCTCGAGCAGCCCGTCGGGCGCGTCGCCGAAGCGCTCGGCCGCGCGCTCGAAGATCGACCGGCAGGCGAGCGCCGTGAGCGGCGTGAGCGACGACGGCTTCCACACGACGGGGTCGCCGCAGGCCAGGGCCAGGGCGGAGTTCCAGCTCCAGACCGCCACCGGGAAGTTGAACGCCGTGATGACGCCGATCGGCCCGAGCGGGTGCCACGTCTCGAACATCCGGTGGCCCGGCCGCTCCGAGGCGATCGTGAGGCCGTAGAGCTGGCGCGAGAGGCCGACCGCGAAGTCGCAGATGTCGATCATCTCCTGCACCTCGCCGAGCCCCTCCTGGACGATCTTGCCCGCCTCGAGGGTGACGAGCGCGCCCAGCGCGTCCTTCTCGCGGCGCAGCTCCTCGCCGAGCAGGCGGACGAGCTCGCCGCGGCGCGGGGCCGGCACCTCGCGCCAGGCCTCGAACGCCGCTTCCGCCCGCGCCACCGCGGCGTCGACCTCAGCCGCGCTCGCGGTGGTGAGGTGCGCGATCGGCTCGCCCGTGATCGGCGTTCGCACCTCGAGGTCGCCGTCGCGCATCGACGCGGGGTCGAGCCCCAGGCGGGTGAGGATGGCGTCGGTATCGGGCATGGTGGTCGGCTGCTCCTTCGTCTCGGCGGGGCGATCGGGCCGAGTCTAGATGGTCGATTCGAGGTTGGGATCCCCCGTCCGGGGAGTGGGAGTGAGGCCGCGCACGCGGCACCATGAGAGTAGGCGCATTCCCCCGACTGCCGCGCCATCTCCGTGCCCGAACCCCGACTGCCCGAACGCGACATCCAGGCCGCGAGGCTGCGGTCGTACGAGACGCTCATCGACGTCTCGCGAATGCTGCTGAGCTCGGCCAGCCTCGAGGAGCTCTTCGAGCGGGTCACGAGCGAGCTGCGCCGGCTGGTCGGCTACGACGCGGTCACCATCTACGGCATCGACGAGGTGCGCGGGCTCGTGCTGCCGCTGCACTCCGTGGACATGTGGGCCGACGAGATCATGGCGTCGCCGCTTCGGATCGGTGAGGGCCTCACCGGGTGGGCGATCCAGCACTGCACGGCCGAGAACCTGCCGTCGGCGCACAACGATCCGCGTATCCAGGTCGTGCCCGGGCACGCCGCCCGACGAGCGCGAGGCGCTGGTCGTGGTGCCGCTGGTCGTGCGCGACCGCCCGATCGGCGCGCTCAACGCCTACCGGCTGGGCGAGTTCACGGCGTTCTCCGACGAGGAGTTCGACCTGATCCGGCGCTTCGCCGACCTGGTCGCGCTGGCGCTCGACAACACCCGCATCCGCCATGCGCTCGAGCAGGAGGCGCAGACCGACTTCCTGACCGGGCTCGGCAACCACCGCCTCTTCCACGAGCGCCTGCGCCGCGAGATGGACCGGGCCGAGCGGTACGGCCGGCCGCTCTCGCTGATCGTGTTCGACCTCGACGACTTCAAGTTCCTGAACGACCTGCACGGCCACCTGGAGGGCGACCTCGTGCTGCGCCGGGTGGCGGCCGCCGCGATGGAGGGACTGCGCGCGAGCGACGTCGCCTGCCGGATCGGCGGCGAGGAGTTCGCGATCCTGCTGCCCGAGACGGGAAAGCGGGCGGCCCGGGCCGCCGCCGACAGGCTGTGCGCGCGGGTGCGTGAGCTCCCCGATGCCGTGCGGGCGACGACCGTGTCGTGCGGGGTTGCGTCGTTTCCCGGCGACGCGGCGAGCGTGACGGAGTTCCTGGCCGCCGCCGACGCCGCCCTCTACGCCGCCAAGGGCCGGGGGAAGGACCGTGCGGCCACCTACACCCCTGCCGTCCAGGCCGGCCGGTCGCGGGGCGCGGGCGACCCCGTGCAGATCGAGTCGCTGAAGCAGTTCCAGCTGCTCGGCGGGCTGGCGGCGAAGCTGAACCGCCTGAACGACGTGCGCCGGATCGGCGAGACGATCGTCGCGGATCTGGCCGGGATGGTCGACTACCACAACGCGCGCGTCTACATCCGCGACGACGACGGCATGCTCGAGCCGATCGCGTTCCGGGGCACGATCGACGAGTACTCCGGCGAGACGCTCGACGACCTGCGCGTGGCGGTGGGCGAGGGCATCACAGGCACCGCGGTGCTGCGCGGCAAGACGCTGAACGTCCCCGACGCCAACGCCTGCCCGTTCGCCGCCGACATTCCCGGGACGGAGGAGCTCGACGAGTCGATCCTCGCCGTGCCGTTCATGTACGACCGGCGCGCGACGGGCGTCCTTGTCCTCGCCAAGCTGGGCCTGAACCAGTTCTCGGCCCTGGCCGTCCGCCAGGTCGAGCTGCTCGCCGCGCACGCGGCCGTCGCGCTCGAGAACGCGCGCCTCCTCGCCGAGGAGCGCCGGACGGCGGCCACGGCCGAGTCGCTCCTCGACATCGCGACCGCGGCCTCGCGCGAGGCCTCGCCGCAGGTCGTCGCCCGCCGGGTCGTCGCCGCCGCGTGCCGGGTCGACGGGGCGTCAGGAGCGGCGCTCGTGGTGGAGCGGGGAGGACGCCAGCGGGTGCTCGCAGCCTGCGGCGAGGCGTCCGCCCGCACCGTGGCGCTCGCCGTGGCCCGTGGGCGAGCGGCCGGCGGCGCCGGCGTGGCGGTGGTCTCGACGGGTGAGCTCGCGGCCGTGCCGGTCACAGCCACGGTGACCGCGGCCGCGCACGCGAGCGTCCACGAGGGCACGCTGGTGGTCGTCGGCGACCGGTTCGGGCGGGCGGCGTGCGAGTGGATCGCCGCGATCGCCGGCCAGGGCACGCTGGCGCTCCAGAACGCCGCGCTCCTGCGGCGCGGACGCGGGGAGGGCTATCCCTCGTCGCTTCGACGGTCGAGCTGAAGCGCGCAGGAGTTGATGCAGTAGCGCTTGCCGCTCGCTCCGGGTCCGTCGTCGAAGACGTGACCCAGGTGCGAGCCGCACCTCCGGCAGGTCACCTCGGTGCGGATCATGAAATGGCTCATGTCGCGGTGGAGCTCGACGTTCTCGGCGGCCATCGGGTCGGTGAAGCTCGGCCAGCCGGTGCCCGAGTCGAACTTCGTGTCCGACGTGAAGAGCTCGGCGCCGCACCCGGCACAGGTATAGGTGCCGTCGTCCTTCGTGTGGACGTACTCGCCGGTGAAGGGGCGCTCGGTGCCCTTGCGGCGCAGCACGTCGTACTGGGCGGGCGTGAGGCGGTCTCGCCACTCGTCGTCGGTCGCAGGGATGGGGGCAGCCTGGGGCGTGGGTTCGGATGTCATACAGGCATGGTACGCATGTAGCGCTGCGCCGTTACAAGCGTCGCGAGGAGCAGCCCGGCGACCGGGATCGGCGCCAGCCCGCCGCCGCTGATCGCGGTCGCGAGCGTGTTCTGGGCGCCGTGGAGCCCCACGCCGGGCAGGATCGACCCGGTGCGCCGGCGCACCCAGGCCAGGAGGACGCCCTCCACCGTGAAGATGATGAGCACGGACGGCGTCAGGTGGATGCTCGCCCACACGAGGCCCGAGACGGCGGCGCCGGCCCAGAACCCGAACCGCGACCAGACCGCGCCGAGCAGGAGGCCGCGCATCGCGACCTCCTCGATCCACGGGGCGACCAGGACTGCGAGGATTGCGATCACCATCCGGTAGCGGAGCGGCCGGTTGTCGGTGTCGATCGAGGTCGTGCCGTGGTCGAGGCCGATGGCGCGGGTGACGGCCACTCCAATGGGCGTCACGACGATCAGCGCCACGATGTAGATGGCGACGGTCGACGGCACCTTGCGGAGCGGCCCCAGGCCGATCGTCTCGAGGCTCGGCCGCCGGCCCGAGAAGGCGATCTGGTAGGCCGCGATCAGCGCGCAGGCGTTCGTGAGCACGTAGGCCGCGGCGACGATGGTCGAGCGCAGCCACAGGGGGTCGAAGCGCGGCAGGAGCGCGGCGAAGATCCCGAGCGCGAGCACGGCCGCGAAGATGTCGAAGACGGTGAGCGCCAGCGCCGCAAGCGCCAGCCGGCGCCAGCCGGCGGGCGGCGGCTCGACCGGGAAGAGGGTGAGCGCCTCCAACGCTGGGCAGGCTATCCGAACAACCGGGGCCAGACCCTGTCCGGGGTCTGGCCCCATGGGTTCAGGGGCGCGAAAGGCGACGACCGGAGTCGAACCGGTGTACGCGGCTTTGCAGGCCGCTGCCTAGCCACTCGGCCACGTCGCCGCGGCGAGCGAAAGGCTACCAGCCGGGTCTGGCCGCGACGGCACGGCTGAGACCCGACTGAGACCGGGAGCTTGGCTCCCGGCCTCGCACCGAGCGCGCCGAGTGGCCGCCGTGGGGGGCTCGTGGGGGGAGCCTGCTCCCCGCGTTAAGGGTCGTGGGGAGCCTGCTCCCCCGCGTTACTTGCCGCCGCCGAACGTCTGGAGCAGGCTGATCGCGGCGGGCCCGAGGGCGACCACGAACATCGAGGGGAAGATGAAGACGACGGTGGGGAAGAGCATCTTCACCGGGGCCTTCATGGCCTTCTCCTCGGCGGCCAGCTGGCGCCGGATGCGCATGTCGTGCGACTGCACGCGAAGGATCCGCGAGAGCGCGATACCGAGCTGGTCGGCCTGGATGATCGCGCGGCAGAACTGTGCGACCTCGGGGACGTCCACGCGGTCGGACAGGCTCTTGAGCGCGGCGGAGCGGCTCTCGCCGATCCGCATCTCGTGCAGGACGAGCCCGAACTCCTCGACCAGCGGGCCCTCCATGCGCTCGCTGAGCTTGCTCACGGCGGCGTCGAAGCCGAGGCCGGCTTCGACCGACACGCACAGCAGGTCGAGCACGTTGGGCAGCTCGCTTCGCATCTCCTCGCGGCGGACGCGGATGCGGCTGTTGATGTAGAAGTCCGGCGCGATGAAGCACAGGGCGCTGCCGCCCAGGGCCACCATCAAGCCGAGCGCCGCCGGCATCGTGCCCGAGACCGCGATCACGAGGCCGACCGCGATCGCGATCGCGACCAGGCCGCCCTTGAGCGCCAGGTACATCTGCGGCGACATCGAGCGCGAGAGCCCGGCCGCCATCAGGCGCGCGTGGATCTCGTTCGGATCGGCCTTCGGCAGGATCTTCTGGGTGATGTCTGCAATCTGCTGCGTGATCGGGCCGACGATGCGGTCGTTCACGCTGCGGCGCGTCTCGATCTCACGCTGGTCGCGCGTGCCGTAGCGCTTGGCTTTGCGCAGCGTGATCGCGATCTCGCGCTGCTTGACCGTGAGGCCGCTGAGCAGCATGTAGACCGACGCGCAGAACATTCCGATGGCGAGCACGATGATCATGCGGCTACCCCTTGAAGCTCACGATCTTGCGGATAATGGCCCCACCGATCGCCATCATGACCAGCGACATCGCGATCATGATCTTGCCGGCGCTCGTGGTGAAGAGCACGGACATGTACTTCGCGTTCAGGCCGAAGATGGCGAGGCCCATGAGGAACGGCATCGCGACCAGCACGTAGGCGGACATGCGCCCCTGAGCCGTCAGCGCCTTCACCTTGCGGCTGAACTGCTGGCGCTGGCGGACCGTGTCGGCCACCATGTCGAGGATCTCGGCGAGCGAGCCGCCGACGGTGCGCTGGATGTTGACGGCCATGACGACGAACCCGAAGTTGGTCGAGTCCATGCGCTTGGCCATCGCCTCGAGCGCCGCCTCGGACGGCATGCCCAGGGCAATCTCCTGTGCGACGCGGGCGAGCTCCTTCGACGTCGGCTCGGCGCCCTCCTTGACGACGCTCGAGAGCGCGGCGTTGAACGCGTGGCCGGCCTTGAGCGACGCGGCCATCGTGATCAGGGTCTCCGGCAGCTGCGCCTCGAAGGCGTTCAGCCGGCGGCGGGCCGAGAACTTGACGAAGAGCGCGGGGATCGCACCGCCCAGGATGAGCGGGAACAGGACGAAGAACCCGTTCAGGCCCAGCACGAACTTCCCGAACACGCCGAGGAAGAGCGAGGCGCCCATCTGGATGTACATGACCTCGGCCGTGCGCAGCGGCAGGTCCGCCTGCTCGAGCCGGTAGGTCATGCGCTTCCAGTAGTTGAACGAGCCGACGATCTTCTCGGTGGCGACGTAGAGCTGGTGGAGCACCGAGATCTTCGAAGGGGCGTAGCCCAGCACCTCGGCGGCCTTGCGCTTCTGCTCGGTGTACGGGGCGATCCGCTTGGACGCCGAGACGCCGGGTTTCGACGAGAGGATCACCATGCAGCCGAGCAGGACGAACAGCGCGGCGACGGCGGCGATGATGGCGCGGCCGGCCGGGCTGGTCGGCAGCTTCACGACCGGTCCGCCGCCGGACGAGTCCGAGCCGGACGTGCCGGGCGCGGTCAGCGTCGTGATGCCGGGACCCATGCCGGGCGCCGTCACCTTGAGGCTGATCTTGCTGCCCTTCTGGGCGAGGCTGCTATAGGTGAAGGTGAAGGTCGAGCCGAGGTTGTCGGCGATCTTCTGGTAGGCGGCGTCGAGCGTCGACGTGTCGGCGGCCGAGATCGTCTCGCCGCCGGTCGGCCCGGTCAGCTGGCGGAGCTCGGTGAGCGCCGTCGCGTTGCCGCCGATCGACACCGCGTACACCGTGGCGCCGGCCGCCTTGGCAGCGGCGGTCGCGTCGGCCAGCGTCGCCGTGTCGGACTGTGAGGCGCCGTCCGAGAGCACGATCAGCACGTGCTTTTGAGCCTTCACCTTCGCGAGGTCGTCGGACGCCATCTGGACGGCCCCGTAGATCGCCGTGCCGGGATCGCCGCCCGTCCCGAGCTGGGTCAGCGAGGTGGCCGCCGCGACCGGGCTCGCCGGGAAGGCGGTGCCGACATAGGGCTTCGCACCGAAGCCGTAGACGGCCAGCTCGTCGCCGGCCTGGAGCGAGGAGACGAAGCGCGCCGCCGCGGCCTTGGCGGCGGTGATCTTCTCGCCGGCCATGCTGTTCGACGTGTCGATCGCCACGGCGATCGCCGCCGCCGCATCCGGGCTCTGGAGCGTGACCGGCGCGTCGAGGCCGTTCTCGCTCACCTTGAAGTCCGGCGCGGGGCCGGGCTCCGGCGTCTGCACGGTCACGTTGACCGCGGGGAAGTGCTTCGTGTCGACCGTCTTCACGACGATGCCCGGCTGCGCCGCGGCGGAGCTGCCTGCCCCGACGAGGGCGCAGACGGCCGCGACCAGCAGAGCGGCCGATGTGCGCCGCGCGCCCATTACTCGCCGACCGCCCGTCCGAAGATGCCGCTCGACGATGCGGCCCGCTCGCCGGCCTCTTCCTGGAAGAAGTTCGGCGGCAGGTTGACGCCGTTCGACGCCATCTTGTCGAGGAAGTGCGGCTTGAGACCGGTGCAGGTGAGCGGGCCGAGGAGCCGGTGGCCGGCGTCCTGGCTGCCGCCCGCCTCGTCGACGGCCTTGGCGACGAAGATGTCCTGAAGCGTCACGACGTCGGACTCCATCCGCAGCACCTCGGTGATGTGGGTGATGCGGCGCGTGCCGTCCACGAGCCGGCTGACCTGCACGATGAGGTCGAACGCGCTCGAGATCTGCTCGCGGATGGCGCGAAGCGGAAGCTCGACGCCGGCCGTGAGGACGAGCGTCTCGGTCCGCGACAGGGCGTCACGCGGGTTGTTCGCATGGATCGTGGTGAGCGAGCCGTCGTGGCCCGTGTTCATGGCCTGGAGCATGTCCACGGCCTCGGCACCTCGGCACTCTCCGACGATGATGCGGTCGGGCCGCATACGCAGGGTGTTCCGGACGAGGTCGCGGATCGTGACCTGGCCCTTGCCCTCGATGTTGGCGGGGCGCGACTCCAGCGTGATCACGTGGTCCTGCTTGAGCTGGAGCTCGGCCGCGTCCTCGACGGTGATGATGCGCTCGTCGGTGGGGATCGCGGCGGAGAGCACGTTCAGCGTGGTCGTCTTACCGGAGCCGGTACCGCCCGAGATGAGGACGTTGAGCTTGCCGCGGACGCAGGCCTCGAGGAACTGGCCCGACTTGTGCGTGAGGGTGCCGAACTTGATCAGGTCGGCCATCGTGAACGGGTCGCGCCGGAACTTCCGGATGGTGAGCGACGATCCGCGCACGGCGAGCGGCGGGATGATCGCGTTCACGCGCGAGCCGTCCGGCAGGCGGGCGTCGACGTACGGCGACGACTCGTCGATGCGGCGGCCGATGCGGCTGATGATCTTGTCGATGATCCGCAGGAGATGCGCCTCGTCGACGAACTGCGCGTTCGTCTTCGTGATCTTGCCGTGGCGCTCGATGTAGATCGTCTTGTGATCGTTCACCATGAGCTCCGTGATGGAGTCATCGCGGAGGAACGGCTCCAGCGGGCCGTAGCCCAGGATGTCGTCCGTGATCTGGCGGATGATGTCCTGGCGCTCCTGCCGGGTGAGGGGCGTCTTCTCGACGGCCAGCACCTCCGTCACGACCTCGTTCACCTTCTCCTCGAGGTCCGTGTCGGTCTTCCCGTCCTGGTTGAACAGGCGGGGGCCGAGGCGCGGGATGATCTCCTTGTGGACGCGGGTCTTCAGCTCGGCGAACGGGTCGGCGATGACGGAGGCGCGCTCGGCCTCCTTGGTGTCGATCGCCTCGGGCTCGTCGGACTGGCCCGCGACCTGGATCCGGGAATGCAGGGACATCTGCTACCTACCTTCCGAGCCGCTTGGTCTTCTTCTTGTCGTCCACCGCGGGCGTCCGCATCGGGACGAGCTTGTCGGCGATCTCGCCCAGCGCCTTCACCACGCCGGCGCGCGGGTTGGCCAGCGCGATCGGCACGCCGCGGTTGATCGACACCGGGACGTCGCGCTCGCTCGGGACCTCGAACTCGACCTTCATGTCGAGGGCCCGCTCCACCTCGCTCGGCCGCAGGCCCACCTTGGAGCCGGTGCGGTTCAGCAGCAGGTGGCGCCGCTCCTTCGGGTAGTGGAGCAGATCGAGCGTCTGGAGCGTCAGCTTGATGTTCTTGATCGCCGGGACGTCGAGCGACGCGACGAGCAGGAGCTGGTCGGTGCGGTCGAGCGTCGAGAGCACCGGCCCGTGGAAGAAGGGCGGCGTGTCGACGACGACGACGTCGTAGCTCTCCTTGGCGACCGCGAACAGGTGGCCGAGGCGCTCCTCGGTGACGAGCTCGGCGTCCTCCGGCCGAAGCGGCGCGGGGAGGACGTGCACGCCGGACTGGTGCGCCGTGACGTAGCCGGCCAGGGCGTCCGGATCCAGCTCGCGCCGGGCCATGACGAGGTCGTAGATCGTCTTCTCCGGCTCGATGCCCATCATGATCGCGGCGTCGCCGAACTGGAGATCGAGGTCGAGCAGCAGGGTGCGGCGCTCGTGCTTGCGGGCGAAGACGACCGCGAGGTTCGAGGCCAGGACCGTCTTGCCGGCGCCGCCCTTGGGGGCGAACACCGTCACGACCTTGCCCTCGACGTGCTGGGAGGCCTTGCCCGGCGCGGTGCCCGAGCGGCCCGCCGCCAGCGAGTTCGCCTTCTTGATCGTGAAGACGACGCTGTCGGTGAGCTGCGGCAGCAGGACGACATCGAAGATGCCGGCCTGGAGCGCCTCGGACAGGATGTGGTGCGCCGAGGCCGAGGTGACGAGCACGATCGGGGCAGCCGTGACGGCCCGGATCGCCTCGATCTCGGCGGTGGGCACGTGATCCGTCGCGGTGGTGCCGTGAAGGATCACCTGTGCGGCGGACTCGGCGAGCTTGCCGCCGGCCTTCGTCGGATCGGCCGCGGTGCCGACGAGCTCCACCTCGGGGTGGTCGGCCAGGCCCTCGCGGACCTCGGCGAGCCCGTTGGCGGCGCCGGTGATGAAGACCTTGATCGGGGACGGATTGCTCATTGGTTACTTCACACCCTTCGAGATGCACACGGGCAGGTAGGCCTTGATCTGGGTCAGGCTGAGGCCGGCGCCGAGGACGCTGCACGGCGTGGCGACGGTGGTGTTGGCGTCCTGCGAGCCGGAGGTCGGCCGCAGCACGTACCAGAGGCTGCCCTTCTCGCGGGCGAGGTCGAAGCCGGCGATCTGATCCTGCGGGATCGCGAGGATGACCGCCGCGCCCTGGTTGCCGTCGGCCGAGCCGTTGCCGCCGGACGTGTCGGAGTCGGCGGTGAGGGCGGCCGAGGCGACGCCGTCGGCCTTGGTGGACAGCACCTGGACGTTCGTCAGGAGGACGCGGGCGGCGTCCTGCGTCGTGTAGGGGCTGTCGTTCTTCGACGACTGGACGGTGAACTCGACGATGACGTCGACGTGGTCGCCGGCGTGGAGCGTGCCGTCGAGCACCCGGTTCGGGTTGTAGGCGACCTGGACGGCGCGCATCGTGCCCGAGATCTGCGACGCGATCGGCGCGCTGGTGCCCTCGGTGAACATCGAGGGGGTGATCTGCGAGCCGGCCGTGACGGGGCCCGCGGTCGCGAGATCGTTGTTCAGCGAGTCGATCGAGGTGTAGGCGCCCGGCACGACGTCGCGCTGGACGACCTGGCGCGTCTCGAAGGCGCCCGAGTCGATGAGCTCCTTGACGGGGCTGCCGGCGGCGATGGCCGACTTGGCGACGACGACGGTCACGTTCTGCTGGCTGTCGTGAGCCTGCTTCGTGACGTTGCCGGTGTACAGGATCACCAGGCCCGCCGCGACCGCGGCCAGGACGAGCGCGATGACGATATTGCGGACGCTGTAGGTCATGCGGCAGCCTCTCGTGAAGAAAGATGACGGGACGTAGCTGATCTGCTATCGGCACTCGCGGGCGGCGACTTTAGGCTGCCTGCGGGCGCCCCCGGAGGTGCGTCGGAGGACGTTTCCGGGATGGGACTTCGAGGGTGCGGCGGGGGTGCCGCGCCCCGGGTTACTCCTCGCGCATGGTTGTGGAGGAGCTCAGGCTCCCCGACGCCACGACCTTGCCCAGGATCGAGATCGCGTAGGGGTACGTCACGGTCACCGTGGTGTCGGTGCCGGGCGCGTAGGCGTTGTTGGTGCAGGTGGCGGTGACGGTGACTCCCATGTTGCTCTGGTTCAGACCGGGAGCCGCCGAGCGGGCGGAGTTGATCGCGATCGTCTGCACGGCCGCGCAGTTGCCGGCGGTGCGGCTGACGGCCGCCTTGCGTGCGCCCTCGCGGGCCGCGGCGGTCACCTGGATGTAGTTGTTGAACACGACCCCGAACTGGTAGATCGCAAGCAGGACGAGCAGCAGGACGGGCAGGATGACCGCGAACTCGGTCACCGCCTGGCCGCGCTGGTTTCGAAGCGTGCGTCGGGGCATGATCGAAGGGTGTTTCGGCATCACACGTCTCGGAGTTGAGGCCCGATCGGGGGATTGGCCTCCCCGCGGCCGGCGGGGATGCCGGTACGGGGTTCTCACCCAGGGTGTGGGGAGGTCCGGATTTCTGCAAGAGCCTGCCAGTCAAGATCCCCCATTCGGGGGACCCGGCCGCGTGCGGTATGGTCCGCGGCAATGGCGGCGATCATCGACGGAAAGGCGGTCGCCGCGGACGTCCGCGCACAGGTTGCCCGCGACGCGGCCGCCCTGGAGGAGCGGACCGGCCACAGGGCCGGGCTCGTCACGATCCTGGTGGGCGAGGACCCGGCGTCGCAGGTGTACGTCCGCAACAAGGTCGCCGCCTGCGAAGAGGCCGGGATGGTCTCGTTTCACGAGCCGATGCCCGCCACCTCGACGCAGCGCGAGGTGCTGGAGATGGTCGACAGCATGAACGCCGACGACCGCGTCGACGGCATCCTCGTGCAGTCGCCGCTCCCCGCGGGGCTCGACTTCAAGGAGGTGCTCGAGCGGATCGACCCGGCCAAGGACGTCGACGGCTTCCACCCGCTGAACGTCGGCCGGCTCGTTGCGAACCAGCCCGGCATGGTCGCGTGCACGCCCAAGGGCGTCATGGAGCTGCTCGACCGCACCGGCGTCGAGATCGAGGGCCAAAACGCCGTCGTGGTCGGCCGCTCCGACATCGTCGGAAAGCCCGTCGCGCTCCTGCTCCTTCACCGCAGCGCCACCGTCACGATCTGCCATTCGCGCACGCGCGACCTCCCCGGCGTGACCCGCTCGGCCGACATTCTGGTCGCCGCCGTGGGCCGTCCCGAGATGATCACCGGCGACATGGTGAAGCCCGGCGCGACCGTCATCGACGTGGGCGTGAACCGCACCGGCGACGGCCTGCGCGGCGACGTCCATTTCCCCTCTGCAAGCGAGGTCGCGGGTGCCATCACACCCGTCCCCGGAGGGGTCGGTCCGATGACGATTGCGATGCTTCTGCGCAACACCGTTGACGCAGCCACAGCCCGCCGTACGGCTTGATATGCTCGCCGCGATCGGCGTGGTTTGGCCGGGAGTTCGAGGAAGGACTGCAAGGTGGCAGAAGGCACCGTGAAGTGGTTCAGCAACGAGAAGGGCTACGGCTTCATCTCCCAGGATGGGGCCGAGGACGTGTTCGTCCACTTCTCGGAGATCCAGTCGGACGGCTACAAGACCCTGGCCGAGGGCCAGCGGGTCGAGTTCGAGGTCGTCCAGGGGCCGAAGGGGCTCCAGGCCAGCGCGGTTCGAGCCCTCGCCTGATCGGCTGACTCCCGTCCGGGCGGACTAAGCTCCCGCCGATGGCGATCTCCGACGACGACGTCCTCCACGTCGCCCGTTTGGCACGGCTGCGTCTGGACCAGGCCGAGGTGGGGCGGATGCGCGAGCAGCTCTCGACGATCCTCGGACACGTGCAGGAGCTGTCGAAGCTCGACCTGGGCGACGTCGAGCCCACCGCGCACGCGCTCGACCTCACGAACAGCGTCCGCCCCGACGCCGCGCGCCCGTCCTGGCCGCGTGAGGAGGTGCTGCGCGGCGCCCCCGATCCTGCGGACGGCGGCTTCCGGGTGCCGCCCACGGCATGATCGACACGTCCGGGCTCTCCGCGGAGCGCTGCGTCGAGCTGCTCGACGCGCGCGAGGTGAGCTGCCGCGAGCTGGTCTCGGCGTACCTCGACCGGATCGACCGCGAGGACGGCGGCGTGCACGCGTTTCTTCGCACCCGCCGGGAGGCGGCGCTGGCCGAGGCCGACGGCTTCGACCGCGACGGCCGCACCGGCCTCCAGGGCGTGCCGATCGCCCTCAAGGACATCCTGTGCACCAAGGGCGAGGAGACGACCGCCGGCTCGCGGATCCTCGCGGGCCACGTCCCGATCTACGACGGCGGGTGCGTGAGCCGGGTGAAGGGCGCCGGCCTGGTGTCGCTCGGAAAGACGAACATGGACGAGTTCGCGATGGGCTCGTCCACCGAGAACTCGGCCTTCGGCGTCACCCGAAACCCATGGGACCCCGGCCGGGTGCCGGGCGGCTCCTCCGGCGGCTCGTCGGCGGCCGTGGCGGCGGGGTTTGCGCCGCTCGCGCTCGGCACCGACACGGGCGGCTCGATCCGCCAGCCGGCGGCGTTGTGCGGGGTCGTGGGCATCAAGCCGACGTACGGCGCCGTCAGCCGCTACGGCCTGATCGCGTTTGCCTCGTCGCTCGACCAGATCGGCCCGTTCGCGCTCACGGTGCGCGACTGCGCGCTCCTGCTCCAGGTGATCTGCGGCAAGGACGAGTGCGACGCCACGTCGGTCGAGCTCCCCGAGCCGATCGCCGTCCCCGACGCCTCCGATCTGCACGGGGTGCGGATCGGCGTCCCGTCCGGCCTGCTCGAGCAGGGCATCGAGGCGGGCGTCCGCGACGCCTTCGACGCGGGCATGCGGGCGGTCGAGGGCCTGGGCGCCGACGTCGTCGACGTCGAGCTGCCGCACGCCGGCTATGCGCTTCCCGCCTACTACCTGATCGCGCCGGCCGAGGCGTCGGCCAACCTGAGCCGGTTCGACGGCGTGCGCTACGGGCTCCGGCTCGAGGAGGAGGGCGACACGATCGTCGACATGTACGGCCGCACTCGCGCCGAGGGGTTCGGCGCCGAGGTGAAGCGCCGGATCATGCTCGGGACCTACGCCCTGTCCGCGGGCTACTACGACGCGTACTACGGGATGGCGCAGAAGGTGCGGACGCGGATCCGCGAGGACTTCCACACCGCGTTCGGCGCCTGCGACCTGATCGCGATGCCGACCTCGCCGACCGTCGCCTTCCGGATCGGCGAGCGGGTGGACGACCCGTGGGCGATGTACGCCTCCGATGTCCTCACCGTGCCGGTGAACCTGGCCGGGCTGCCCGGGATCTCGCTTCCGTGCGGGCTCTCCGAGGGCCTGCCGGTGGGGTTCCAGCTCGTGGGCCCGGCGTTCGCCGAGAACCGGATCCTGAGCGCCGCCCACGCGCTCGAGCAGGCGCTCGGGTTCGATCCGCGCCCACCGGCGGCGGCGGAGGCGCGGGCGTGAGCGGCGAGGGGCGCTGGGAGCCGGTGATCGGGCTCGAGATCCACGTCCAGCTGAACACCGAGTCGAAGATGTTCTGCCGGTGCGAGAACCGCTTCGGTGACGAGCCGAACACGCGCACCTGTCCCGTGTGCCTCGGCCATCCCGGGGCGTTGCCGACGATCAATGCGGGGGCGGTCGAAAAGGCCATTCAGATCGGGCTCGCGCTCGATTGCGACATCGCCGAGCGATGCCAGTTTCACCGCAAGAACTACTTCTATCCCGACAGCCCGAAGGCGTACCAGATCAGCCAGTACGACGAGCCGATCTGCATGCACGGGCATCTCGACGTCGACGGCGCCCGGATCGGGATCACCCGCGCGCATCTCGAGGAGGACGCGGCGAAGCTCGTGCACGCCGGCGGGGCGGGCGGGCGGATCGCGGGGGCCGAGTCGTCGGTCGTCGACTTCAACCGCTGCGGGACGCCGCTCGTCGAGATCGTGACGGAGCCGGACCTGCGCTCGCCCGAGCAGGCCGTGGCGTTCCTGGGCCTGCTCAAGAACACGCTTCAGACGATCGGCGTCTCCGACTGCGACATGGAGAAGGGGTCGCTGCGCTGCGACGCGAACGTGTCGGTGAGGCGGGCCGGCGAATCCGCGCTGGGCACCAAGACCGAGCTCAAGAACATGAACTCGTTCAAGTTCCTGGGCGAGGGCATGGCGGCCGAGATCGAGCGCCAGATCGGGCTCCTCGAGTCGGGCGAGGCCGTGCTCCAGGAGACGCTCCACTACGACCCGGCCGGGCGCGAGCTGCACGCCCGCCGGTCGAAGGAGGAGGCCGACGACTACCGCTACTTCCCGGAGCCGGACCTGGTTCCGCTCGAGCCGTCGCGCGCCGACGTCGAGCGGCTGCGGGGGGAGCTGCCCGAGCTTCCGGGGGCGCGGATCGCCCGGTTCCGCGACGATCTCGGCATTGCGGCGCACGACGCGGCCGACCTGAACGCGACCCCGGCCGTCGCCGGCTACTTCGAGGCGGTCGTCGCCGCCGGCGCCGATCCGAAGGCCGCCTCCGACTGGGTGCGCAACACCCCCGGCGCGGTCGAGCACGTCCCGGCGGCGTCGCTCGCCGAGCTGATCGGGTTGATCGCCGCGGGCACGATCACCGCCACGATCGCAAAGCAGGTCTACGGCCTGCTCGAGGCCGCGCCCGGCGCTTCGCCCGCCGCCCTCGTCGAGGAGCACGGCCTGGCCACGGTCGGCGACTCGTCCGAGCTCGACGCGCTTGTCGCCCACGTGATCGACGCCAACCCGGCCCTCGTGGAGCAGTTCCGCGGCGGCAAGGACGGCGTCATCAACGCGCTTGTCGGCCAGGTCATGAAGGAGACCCGCGGCCGCGCAGACGCCCGCCAGGTGCAGGAGCTCCTGCGCACGCGGCTGTAGGACGGGGTCAGACCCCGAACGCCGGCTGTGACCCCGGCGGGGCGCATCCGTGACGTCCGCCGGCCGGGCCGGGGTCGGAGCCGTCACGCCGCCGTCACGAACGTGTGACGCAAAGAGTTCAGGGTCTGACCCCACGGTCCGGGTTCCCGCGTACGATTCGCGCCGGTGTCAAGCAAGCGCTACCTGATCACCCCCGGCCCGACCCCAATTCCGCCGGAGGTGGCGGCCGCGGCAGCCGCCCCGATGCAGCACCATCGCAGCCCCGAGTTCCGGGCGCTCCTGATCGAGACGCTCGACCGGCTGAAGCAGGTGTTCGCGACCGGGAACGACGTCGTGCTCTTCACCGGCTCGGGCACGGCGGCCATGGAATCGGCGGTGGCGAACCTGCTCTCGCCGGGCGACCGCGCCGTCGTCGCGACGGCGGGGAACTTCGGCGAGCGGTGGGTGAAGCTGCTGCGCGCCTACGGCATCGAGCCGGAGCTGGTCGAGCAGCCGTGGGGCGAGCGGCTCGACCCGGAACGGATCGGCGCCGCCGCGGCCGAGCCCGGGACGCAGGCCGTCTTCGTGACGCACTCCGAGACCTCGACCGGCGTCGTCCACGACGTCGAGGCGATCGCCGCCGCCGTCGCGCCCACCGGCGCCGTTCTCGTCGTCGACGCGGTGTCGAGCCTGGGCGGGGTCGAGCTCGCGACCGACGCCTGGGGCGTCGACGTCGTGGTCTCGGGCTCCCAGAAGGCGCTCATGTCGCCGCCCGGACTGGCCTTCGCCTCCATCTCGCAGAAGGCCTGGAAGCTCGCCGAGCGCTCGCAGCTTCCCCGCTACTACCTCGACTGGCGCCGCGCGGCCGACTCGCAGGCGAAGGGCGACACCGCCTTCACGCCGGCCGTGAGCATCGTGCTGGCGCTCCGCACCGCCCTCGACCTCATCCTGGCCCGCGGCCTCGCGAACGTCTGGGAGCACAACCGCCGCCTCGCCCGTGCGACCCGCGCCGGCGTGAAGGGCCTCGGGCTCGACCTGTACTCGCCCGATGACGACTCGTCCGCGATGGTGACCGCGCTCCTCATGCCCGACGGGATCGACGGCCAGCGGTGCTACACCGTGCTGCGCGACCGCCACGGGATCGTGCTGGCCGGCGGCCACGGGCCGCTGCGGGGCCGGATCATGCGGATCGGCCACATGGGCTACATGAACGAGTTCGACATCGTGACCGCGCTCGCCGGGCTGGAGATGGCGCTTGCCGAGCTCGGCCACACACCCCCGGTTCCGGGCGGCGGGGTCGCCGCTGCCACCGCGCACTTCGCGGCGGAGCCGGTGCCCGTCGATGGATAGCGTCCTCGTCACCGAGGAGATCGCCGGCGCGGGCGTCGACCTCCTCCGCGACCGCTTCTCGGTCGACGTCGAGCTCGGCCTCCCGGCCGACGAGCTGGCGCGCCGGATCGGCGGCTACGACGGCCTGATCGTCCGCAGCGCCACCCGCGTGACGTCCGACCTGATCGAGCGGGCCCCGAAGCTGCGCGTGATCGGCCGGGCCGGCACGGGAGTCGACAACGTCGACGTGGCCGCGGCGACGCGGCGCGGGATCATCGTCGCCAACGCGCCCGGCTCCAACATGGTGGCGGCTGCCGAGCACGCGATCGGGCTCCTGCTCGCGCTCGCCAGGAACATCCCGCAGGCGCATGCCGCCCTCGTCCAGGGCCGGTGGGAGCGCTCCCGCTTCGCCGGCGTCGAGCTCGACGGCAAGAGCCTCGCGGTGATCGGCTTCGGCCGGATCGGCCAGCTGGTGGCCGCCCGCGCGAGGGCGCTGGGGATGCGGGTCGTCGTCTACGACCCGTTCGTCTCGGCCGAGCGCTGCCGCGAGCTCCAGGTGACCTCGGGCTCGCTCGAGAACGTGCTGCTCCAGGCCGACTTCGTGACGCTCCATGCCCCGCTCACGGACGACACCCGAAACCTGATCAACGCCGAGCGCCTGCACCTCATGAAGCGCGGTGTGCGGATCGTGAACGCCGCCCGCGGCGACCTGGTCGATCTGGACGCGCTGGTCGAAGCGCTGGAGTCGGGCCAGGTGGCGGGCGCGGCGATCGACGTCTTCCCGAGCGAGCCGTACACGTCGGGGCGGCTGCTCGAGCTGCCGAACGTCGTGGTCACTCCCCACCTGGGCGCGTCCACACAGGAGGCCCAGGACAGGGCCGGTCTGATCGTCGCCGAGCAGGTGGCCGCGGCCCTCGCCGGCGACTTCGTCTCGAACGCGGTGAACATCCCGCACGTCGGCGCGGAGGACATGGAGGTGCTGGGCCCGTACATCCCGCTCGCAACCAGGCTCGGCCAGCTGGTCGCGGGCCTCTCGGGCGGAGGCTTCGACCGGGTCGACGTGACGTGCGCCGGCGCCCTGGCCGAGCACGACACCCGGCTCGTCACCCAGGCGGTGCTCGCGGGCGTGTTCGGGGCGCTCTCGGACGAGCCGGTCAACCTGGTGAACGCCCGCGCCGTCGCCGAGAGCCGCGGCATCGACGTGGGGGAGGAGCGCACCCGGACGCCCGGCGACTACACGAACCTCGTGCGCGTGACCTGCGGCGGCGAGACCTCGGTCGCCGGCACGACGATCGGCCGCGAGCAGCGCCCCTGGCTGGTCGAGGTCGACGGCTACCGGGTCGAGATCGAGCTGGCCCCGGCCCACCTGCTCGTGATGATGAACGACGACACGCCGGGCATGATCGGCCAGGTGGGCATGCTGTTCGGGCAGGAGGGCGTGAACATCTCGAACATGAGCGTGAGCCGCAGCGGCTCGGGGAAGCGGGCGGTGATGGTGATGGCCGTCGACTCCGACCCCGACGCCGAGGCGCTCGATCGCCTCCAGGCCCTGGGCGGCATCCACCGCGTGCGGCTCGTCACCGTGGACGGCAGAACCTGATCGCCACCGTCGTGTAGGGCATCGCGAAGACGGGCCGGTCGCGCAGGTCGGGGTGGGTCCGCGCCAGCTCGGCGACGCCCTCGAGCACGGCCCCGCGCTCGTCGTCGGGGCGGGTGGCGACCCGGCTCGTGGACGCCGCCCAGTCGACCAGCCGCGAGGGCGTGAACGGCACCGGGTTCGGGAACTCGCGCCGGCCGCCGTCCCTGAACGCCGGGTGGCGCTCGATCTCCTCGAAGCTGAGGTCGCCGGCCCGGGCGACGACGTCGGCCGGCCAGTCGAGGATGCGGTCGAGGTCGGCGACCCAGGGGATGGAGCCGTCGCGCAGGTTCCAGAGCAGCCCCAGCACGCCGCCGGGCCGCAGCACGCGCGCGATCTCGTCACAGGCCGGCCCCACCTCGAACCAGTGGAACGCCTGCGCGACCAGCACCGCGTCGGCGCTCCCGTCGGGAAGGGGGATCGACTCGGCCGTCCCAGCCAGCGCCTCGACGTCCGGAACGGCCACGGCGAGCGCCGCCCGCATCCCCTCATCGGGCTCGACCGCGACAACCGCCGCACCGGCCTCGACGAGCGCCTGCGTCAGCTTCCCGGTGCCCGCCGCCAGGTCGACCACGTCGCGCCCGGGCGCCGCGTCGAGGAGCCACTCGACGGCGGCGGCCGGGTAGCCGGGGCGGGCGCGCGCATACCGGTCGGCGACGGCGCCGAAGGAGCGGGCTCGGCGGTCGCGGTCCTCCACGACCTCACCCTACAGTCCGCGCTGCTTCCGTCCGGTACCATCAGGCGCATGCAACCCACCGAGAAGATCTGGCGCAACGGCAGCTTCGTCCCGTGGGACGAGGCGAACGTCCACATCCTCACGCACGCGCTGCACTACGGGACAGGGGTCTTCGAGGGCATCCGCGCGTACGACACGCCCCGCGGCACCGCGGTCTTCCGGCTCACCGACCACCTCGAGCGGCTGCGCCGGTCGGCCGCACTCTACGAGATGGACCTGGGCCACACGGTGCCCGAGCTGGCCGAGGCGATCCACGAGACGGTCGCCGTCAACAACGTGTCGTCGTGCTACGTGCGCCCGATCGTGTTCCGCGGCGCGGGCCCGATGGGCCTCTACCCGCGCGACAACCCGGTCGAGGTGGCCGTGGCCGTGTGGCCGTGGGGCGCCTACCTGGGCGAGGAGGCGCTGGAGCACGGGGTGAGCTGCAAGATCTCAAGCTTCCGCCGGATCGGCCCCAACACGCTGCCTCCGACCGCCAAGGCCTCCGGCCAGTACATCAACTCGGTGCTTGCGAAGCTCGAGGCGAGCCGCGCCGGCGTGGACGAGGCGATCCTCCTGAACGAGGAGGGCTACATCGCCGACGGGTCGGGCGAGAACGTCTTCGCGGTGCGCGACGGCGTCCTGCACACGCCGCCCACCACCGCCTCCTGCCTGCCGGGCATCACGCGCGACACGGTCATCCGGATCGCCCACACCCTGGGCTACGAGGTGCGCGAGGTGAACCTCGTGCGGACCGACCTCTACTTCGCGGACGAGGTCTTCCTGTGCGGCACCGCCGCCGAGGTGACGCCGGTCGCCGCCGTCGACGGCCAGGAGATCGGCGGCCGCGGCCCGATCACGAAGGCCGTCCAGGACACGTTCTTCGCGATCGTCTCCGGCCGCGACGAGCGGTTCTCCGACCTGCTCGAATACCCGGTCCGAGCCGCGGTCTGACCGCGGCATGGTGACGACCCGGTCGATCCCGCTCGCCCGGCCCCACATCGGGGAGCGCGAGCGAGAGCTGGTGATGGACGTCCTGCGCTCGGACACGCTGGCCTGCGGCGAGATGGTGCCGGCGTTCGAGCGCCAGTTCGCCGAGCGGGTCGGCACGAGCTTCGCCGTCGCCTGCTCCAGCGGGACGGCCGGCCTGCACGTCGCGCTCGACCGGCTCGGCCTCGGCCCGGGCGACGAGGTCGTGACGTCGAGCTTCTCGTTCATCGCCTCGGCCAACGTGATCCTGCACGAGCGCGCGACCCCCGTCTTCGCCGACATCGACGAGCGGACCCTGAACGTCGACCCGGCGGCGGTCGAGGCGGCGATCACGCCGCGCACGCGTGCCATCGTCCCGATCCACATCTTCGGCTATCCGTGCGACATCGAGGCGATCTCGCGCATCGCCGGCGAGCACGGGATCCCGGTGGTCGAGGACGCCTGCGAGGCGCTCGGCTGTCGCGTGAACGGCCGCGCCGTCGGGACGCACGGGAACCCGGCCGTCTACGGCTTCTACCCGAACAAGCAGCTGACGACGGGCGAGGGCGGAATGGTGACGACCGACGACGAGGACGTCGCCGCCGACCTGCGCAGCCTGGTGAACCAGGGCCGCTCCGACAACGGCGACTGGCTCGTGCACCAGCGGGTCGGGTTCAACTACCGGATGGACGAGATGTCGGCGGCGGTCGGGATCGCGCAGCTCGAGAAGCTGGACGCCCTGCTCGAGGCCCGCCGGCGCGTGGCCGAGCGCTACGACGAGGCCCTGGCGGGCATCGCGGGGGTCGAGCTGCCGTACCGTGGGCCCGAGGCGCGAAGCTGGTTCATCTACCACGTCCGGCTCGCCGAGGGCATCGACCGGGATGCCGTGGCGGCCGGGCTCGCCCTCCGCGGGATCGCGACGCGGCCGTACCTGCCCGCGATCCATCTCCAGCCGCCGTACCGGGACCGGTTCGGGTACGCCGAGGGGATGCTGCCGGTGACCGAGCGGATCAGCCGCTCCACGCTCGCGCTGCCGTTCTTCGTCCAGCTCGAGGACGACGACGTCGCCCACGTCGCGGCCTCGCTCCGCGAGGTGCTCGGCGAGCTGTGAACGCCGGGGCGGCGCCGATGGTCTTCCTGGGCTACGGGAAGTACGTCCGCGCCGATCGCATCTACGCCCTCGAGCCGATCGAGGGGGACGACCGCGGCGACGGCCAGCGCACCCGGGTGTGGGTGGAGGGGATGGCGGAGCCGCTGGTCGCGTCGCGCACGGAGCGCACGATCCTCGCCGACATGGGCGAGTCGGTCGGGCTCGCACAGGCCCTGCGCCGCAACCGGAAGAGCCAGATGTCGCTCGATGTCTGACCGCGACGTCCAGCTGATCTCGGCCGGTTCGCTCCCGATGGAGGGGGCGCTGCTCGGCCCCGCCGGCACGTTCGCCGACGCCGAGATCTGCTCGAACGTCGTCCTGATCCGCGGGGGCGGTCGCACGATCCTCGTCGATACCGCCGCCGGCAGCCTGGACAGCGAGTGGGAGGGAGCGACGAGCGACCTGTCCGCGGCGCTGGCCGCCCACGGCTGCGCGCTCGCCGACGTCGACACGGTCGTCCTGACGCACCTCGACTTCGACCACTGCGGCGGCGCTCCCGAGGTTCCCGCCGAGCGCGTGGTCGTCACCGCGACCGCAGCGGCATGGGCCCGGGCGCTCCCGGCCGACCGGTCGGCGCGGCGGGTGCTCGAGGCGCTCGGCGACCGGCTCGACGAGGCGGCCGACGGGGCCGAGGTGGCGCCGGGCATCCGGATCGTGGAGGCCCCCGGGCACCGCGGCGGCCATGCATGCGTCGAGATCGGGGTGGACGGCTCGCGCCGGGTCTTCCTGGCCGACGTGATCCATCACACGAGCCACGTCGAGCACCCCGAGTGGGACCGCGAGTTCGACACGGATCCCGAGCTGGGCCTCGCGACCCGCCGCCGGTGGCTGGCGGAGCTCTCCGGCACGGGCGTGTGGTGCGCCGCCTCGCACATCGACGGGTGGGGGACGATCGAGCCGGCCGGGGACGGGTACCGCTGGGCACCGGCGGGCTGACGCTCGACCTCGAGGGCGACCCCGTCGCCGCCGCGCAGGCCCTGATCGGCTGGACGCTTCTCGTCGACGGCGTCGGCGGGCCGATCGTCGAGACGGAGGCCTACGACGCCGACGACCCGGCCTCGCACGCCTTCCGGGGGCAGCGGCCGGGAAACGCGGCCATGTTCGGGCCCGCCGGGACGCTGTACGTCTACCGCTCGTACGGGATCCACTGGTGCGTGAACATCGTGTGCCGCCCGCCCGGCGCCGCCGCCGCCGTCCTCGTGCGCTCGCTTGAGCCCGCCCGCGGCGTGGAGCGGATGCGCGTCCGCCGCGGGCGTGAGCCGCTCACGACCGGTCCGGGGAACGTCGGCCAGGCGCTCGCGGCAGGGCCGGCCCTGAACGGCGAGCCCGCCGTCCTCGTTCCGCCGGAGCGGCCGCGCACGGTTGCGGCGTCGCTTCGTATCGGAATCACGAAGGGCGTGGACCGGCCGTGGCGCTTCTCCGACCCCGAGTCGAGCTTCGTGAGCCGGCCGATATCATCCGCGCCCCGTGGCCGACCTCGCCGCACTCACGCGTAACGCCGTCAAGGTGCTCCCGGAAGGGGAGCTCGAGCGAAAGCTCGCGCTCGGGCGGCCGCTGCGCGTGAAGCTCGGGATCGACCCGACGGCGCGCGACATCCACATCGGAAACGCGATCCCGCTCCAGCGGATGCGCGCGTTCCAGGACCAGGGGCACACCGGCATCCTGATCGTCGGCGACTACACGGCCCGCGTCGGCGACCCGTCGGGGCGCTCGAAGGAGCGGCGGGTGCTCTCGGACGAGCAGATCGACGAGAACGCCCGCCTGTATTTCGACCAGGCGCTTCGCATCCTCGACCGCGACCGCACGGAGCTTCGCTTCAACAGCGAATGGCTGGCGGAGCTCGACTTCGCCGAGATCCTGCGCCTGACCCGCACGATCACGGTCTCGCGGCTGCTGGAACGAAACGACTTCGAGCGCCGCTTCCGCGAGAACCAGCCGATCTCCGTGTCCGAGTTCCTCTACCCGCTCATGCAGGGCTACGACTCGGTCGCCATCCAGGCCGACGTCGAGCTGGGCGGCACCGACCAGGAGTACAACCTCCTCACGGGGCGCGACATCCAGCTCGCCTACGACCAGGAGCCGCAGGTCGCCCTGACCACCCCGCTCATCATGGGGCCGAACGGCACGCAGAAGATGAGCGCCTCGCTCCAGAACTACATCGGGATCAGCGAGCCGCCCCAGGAGATGTACGGCAAGGCGATGAGCTGCGTCGACGAGCTGATGCCCGACTACTACCGGCTGTGCCTCCAGGCCGACGATCCGCCGCCCGCCGACCCGTACGCGGCCAAGCGCGAGTTCGCGCGCCGGCTCGTGGAGCGCTGGCACGGGCCCGAGGCGGCCGCCGCCGCCGAGGCCGGCTTCGACCGCATGTTCAAGGAGAAGCGCGCGACCGCCGACGCACCGGTGCTCGATCTGCCCGACGCCGACCCGGTGCACGTGCCGGCCTTCCTCGCCGCCCACGGCCTCGCCGGGTCGCGGGGGGAGGCGCGGCGGCTGATCTCCCAGGGCGGCGTCCGCCTCGACGGGGAGCCGCTCGGGGCGGACGAGCTCGACGTCCCCCGTTCGCGCGTGGCGGGCGCCGAGCTGCGGGTCGGCCGCCGGTTCGCGCGCGTCGCGGGGTAGGGCCTGTCCACGCCCGAGGAGCTTCAGGGGCACTACGCGCGCGGCGAGGAGCGCGACCGGCTCGACACGCCCTTCGGGCAGGTGGAGCTCGCCCGCACCTGCGAGATCCTGGAGCGGGCGCTGCCACCGGCCCCTGCGGCCGTGGCCGACGTCGGCGGCGGGCCGGGCCGCTACGCCCTGTGGCTCGCCGGGCAGGGCTACACCGTGCATCATCGCGACCTCGTCGTGCTCCACGTCGAGCAGGTGAGGGCCGACGCGGCCGCCCGCGGGTTCGCCGTGGACTCGCGGGTCGCCGACGCACGCGAGCTCGACCTGGAGGACGCGTCGGCCGACGCGGTGCTCCTCCTCGGGCCCCTCTACCACCTGCCGGCGCGAGCCGACCGGGTCGCGGCGCTCTCGGAGGCGGCGCGGGTCGTGCGGCCGGGCGGGCCGGTGTTCGCGGGGGCCGTCTCGCGCTGGGCGCCGCGGCTGCACGGCGAGGTGGCCCAGCGGCTGGGCGAGGAGTTCGCGTCGATGCGGGAGGCCGTCGAGGTCGTCGAGCGTTCCGGCCGGCTCATCCCGCTGTTCGAGGGCTCGTTCAGCGGGTACTGCCACCGCCCGGGCGAGCTCGGCGACGAGGTTCTGGCCGCCGGGCTCGAGCTCGTCGACCTGGTGGGCGTGGAGGGGATCGCGTTCGCGCTCTCCGACCTTGAGGAGCGGATGGCGGCGCCGGATCTGCGGACGGTGGTTCTGGACTCCGCTCGCGCGATCGAGCGAATTCCCGAGCTTCTGGGCCTGAGCCCGCACCTCCTGGCGACGGCACGACGCCACTGACTTGTGCTTGGGAAGCCGGTTCGCTAGGCTTCGGGGTCGCGCTTCGAGAGCGTGTGGTCTTTGAAAACTCAGCAGTTTGGCAATCGACCGGGCCTCCACAGGTGGCCGTGGTCGATTGACGTCGGGTTCGTCCGCACCCGTTTCGGCGGGTAGCGGAACCTGCCGGCCCATTCTCCGCGGCCGCCTTCGGGCGGTTCGCGATGGATGTGCCGGCCTTTGAGAGCAGGTCGGGGCTTGCCCCGGCCGCAGACTCTCCTTCATGGTCAGAGACCGGCCGTCGAAGCCGCCCTCGAGGCGGTGGAGGCCGATTTCGCAACCTGTTCTCGGAGAGTTTGATCCTGGCTCAGGACGAACGCTGGCGGCGTGCTTAACACATGCAAGTCGAGCGGAAAGGCCCCTTCGGGGGTACTCGAGCGGCGAACGGGTGAGTAACACGTGGGTAATCTGCCCAGGACACAGGAACAACCAGTGGAAACGCTGGCTAATGCCTGATGACGTGCCGGCCTCTTGGGGCTGTCACCAAAGGTAGCTTCGGCCTCCGGTCTTGGATGAGCCCGCGGCCCATTAGCTTGTTGGCGGGGTAACGGCCCACCAAGGCGTCGATGGGTAGCTGGTCTGAGAGGACGATCAGCCACACTGGGACTGAGACACGGCCCAGACTCCTACGGGAGGCAGCAGTGGGGAATCTTGCGCAATGGGCGAAAGCCTGACGCAGCAACGCCGCGTGCGGGAAGAAGGCCTTCGGGTTGTAAACCGCTTTCAGCAGGGACGAAGGCGAGCGGGTTAATAGCCCGTCAGTTGACTGTACCTGCAGAAGAAGGTCCGGCTAACTACGTGCCAGCAGCCGCGGTAATACGTAGGGACCGAGCGTTGTCCGGAATCATTGGGCGTAAAGAGCGTGTAGGCGGCCCCTTAAGTCCTGCGTGAAATCCTGCGGCTCAACCGCAGACGGTCGTGGGAAACTGGAGGGCTAGAGTGCGGGAGAGGAGAGTGGAATTCCCGGTGTAGCGGTGAAATGCGCAGATATCGGGAAGAACACCCGTGGCGAAGGCGGCTCTCTGGAACGCAACTGACGCTGAGACGCGAAAGCGTGGGGAGCAAACAGGATTAGATACCCTGGTAGTCCACGCCGTAAACGATGGACGCTAGGTGTGGGCGGTGTCGACTCCGTCCGTGCCGAAGCTAACGCATTAAGCGTCCCGCCTGGGGAGTACGGCCGCAAGGCTAAAACTCAAAGGAATTGACGGGGACCCGCACAAGCAGCGGAGCATGTTGTTTAATTCGATGCGACGCGAAGAACCTTACCTGGGCTTGACATGCGCCTGTAATCTCGGGAAACCGAGCCCCTCTTCGGAGCGGGTGCACAGGTGGTGCATGGCTGTCGTCAGCTCGTGTCGTGAGATGTTGGGTTAAGTCCCGCAACGAGCGCAACCCCTGTCCTGTGTTGCCAGCGGTTCGGCCGGGAACTCACAGGAAACTGCCGGTGCCAAACCGGAGGAGGGTGGGGATGAGGTCAAGTCATCATGCCCCTTATGTCCAGGGCTACAAACGTGCTACAATGGCCGGTACAGAGGGCTGCGAAGCCGCGAGGCGGAGCGAATCCCAAAAAGCCGGTCCCAGTTCGGATTGGAGGCTGAAACTCGCCTCCATGAAGTCGGAGTTGCTAGTAATCGCGGATCAGCAACGCCGCGGTGAATACGTTCCCGGGTCTTGTACACACCGCCCGTCACACCACGAAAGCCGGAAACACCCGAAGTCCGTGAGCCAACCCGCAAGGGAGGCAGCGGCCGAAGGTGGAGTCGGTGATTGGGGTGAAGTCGTAACAAGGTAGCCGTAGCGGAAGCTGCGGCTGGATCACCTCCTTTCTAGGGATGCGGCGGCTCCAACCGCCGCGGGCGCCCACACTGTCGTACGGCATTCGTGCCGTCCAGCCGTGGGCTCGCCTGGAATCTACGTCGACACCGGCGTTCGGGCCTCGGCCCGGCCAGACTGCTGAGTTTTGAGAGACCGCACGGCCGCCCACGGGCGGCCATATGCGTTTCTCGTGCACGGCGGGCTCGAACCCGCGCGCACCTTGAAAACTCCAGAGCGGTTCGTGGTGTTCTCTATTGAATCAAGTGAACAAGGGCACACGGTGGATGCCTTGGCACCTGGAGCCGATGAAGGACGTGGGCGGCTGCGATAAGCCCCGGGGAGCTGCTGACCAAGCTTTGATCCGAGGATTTCCGAATGGGGAAACCCACCCGTGGTAATGCGCGGGTACCCCCACCTGAACACATAGGGTGGGAGGAGGTAAGCCGGCGAACTGAAACATCTTAGTAGCCGGAGGAACAGAAAGAAACATCGATTCCCTGAGTAGTGGCGAGCGAAACGGGAATAGCCCAAACCGTGACGGCGCGATAGCCTGCGGGCGTTGCCGGCGCGGTGTTGTAGGGCCTGTCTTGATCGTCCCGCAGGGCGGTCGGAGAGTTACAAAGTGACGTGCTAGCGGAAGACGGTGGAAACCGTCGCCATAGAGGGTAAAGGCCCCGTACGCGAAAGCGCGTCGCCTCTCTGGACAGGATCCTGAGTACGACCGGGCACGGGAAACCCGGCCGGAATCTGCGGGGACCACCCCGTAAGGCTAAATACTTCCAGGTGACCGATAGTGAACTAGTACCGTGAGGGAAAGGTGAAAAGCACCCCGGAAGGGGAGTGAAATAGTACCTGAACCCGTGTGCCTACAAGCGGTCGGAGCCGGCTTGTCCGGTGACGGCGTACTTTTTGCATAACGGGCCAGCGAGTTAGTCGTCTGTGGCGAGGTTAAGGAAACGGAGCCGTAGCGAAAGCGAGTCCGAACAGGGCGTTTTAGTCGCAGGCGCTAGACCCGAAACTGGGTGATCTATCCATGGCCAGGTTGAAGCGGGGGTAAGACCCCGTGGAGGACCGAACCCACGTCGGTTGAAAACGGCGGGGATGAGCTGTGGATCGGAGTGAAAGGCTAATCAAACCCAGAAATATCTGGTTCTCCCCGAAATATATTTAGGTATAGCCTCGTGCGTTCAGTACCGGCTGTAGAGCACTGTTTGGCCTAGGGGCCCTACCAGGTTACCGAAGTCAGGCAAACTCCGAATACCGGTACTCCAGAGCACGGGAGTCAGACTGCGGGGGATAAGCTTCGTAGTCGAGAGGGAAACAGCCCTGACCGCCAGCTAAGGTCCCTAAATCCTGACTAAGTGGTAAACGATGTGCGGATGCACAGACAACCAGGAGGTTGGCTTAGAAGCAGCCACCCTTGAAAGAGTGCGTAATAGCTCACTGGTCAAGTGTTCGCGCGCGGATAATGTAGCGGGGCTCAAGTCAGGTACCGAAGCTGCGGATTCCGGCCTAGCCGGAGTGGTAGGGGAGCGTCCCGGTGCCGACTGAAGCGGCGGGGTAACCCAGCCGTGGAGGCAGCGGGAGTGAGAATGCTGGCACGAGTAACGAAAGAGGGGTGATGAAACCCCTCCGCCGAACGCCCAAGGGTTCCTGAGTAAAGCTAATCTTCTCAGGGTTAGTCGGGACCTAAGCCGAGGCCGAAAGGCGTAGGCGATGGACAACGGGTTGATATTCCCGTACCACGTCGGAACCGTTATCACCGATGGGAGGACGGGGTAGGACAAGGGATCCCAGCCGTTGGTTGAGCTGGGGCAACCGCGTAGGCCGGCCGGGCGAAAACCGGCCATAAAGGCTGAGACGGGATGCGGTGACGTAATGTCGGAAGTCCCTGAAACCATGCCCCCGAGAAAAGCCCCTAGGGAGGTTCCGCGTGCCCGTACCAAAACCGACACAGGTGGGCGGGTAGAGAATACCAAGGCGATCGAGGAAACCCTCGTTAAGGAACTCGGCAAAATTGCCCCGTAACTTCGGGAGAAGGGGCGCCCCGTTAGGGTGTAGGGCTTCGCGCCCGAAGCCCGAGGGGGCCGCAGTGAACCGGCCCAAGCGACTGTTTATCAAAAACACAGGTCTCTGCTAAGTCGTAAGACGACGTATAGGGGCTGACGCCTGCCCGGTGCCGGAAGGTCACGAGGAGAGGTTAGCCTTCGGGCGAAGCTTCGAATCCAAGCCCCGGTAAACGGCGGCCGTAACTATAACGGTCCTAAGGTAGCGAAATTCCTTGTCGGGTAAGTTCCGACCTGCACGAATGGCGTAACGACTTGGGCGCTGTCTCAACGAGGGACTCGGTGAAACTGTAGTATCGGTGAAGATGCCGATTACGCGCAGCAAGACGGAAAGACCCCGTGAACCTTTACTGCAGCTTGATATTGGAGTCTGGGACATTTTGTCCAGGATAGGTGGGAGACTATGAAGCGGGGACGCCAGTCTTCGTGGAGTCAACCTTGGGATACCACCCTTGGTGTTCTGGGCTTCTAACTCCGGTCCGTAATCCGGACGGGGAACAGTGTCAGGTGGGCAGTTTGACTGGGGCGGTCGCCTCCTAAAATGTAACGGAGGCGCGCAAAGGTTCCCTCAGCACGGTCGGAAATCGTGCGTAGAGTGTAAAGGCACAAGGGAGCTTGACTGCGAGACCCACAAGTCGAGCAGGTACGAAAGTAGGCCTTAGTGATCCGGCGGTAGAGAGTGGAATTGCCGTCGCTCAACGGATAAAAGGTACTCCGGGGATAACAGGCTCATCGCTTCCAAGAGTCCACATCGACGAAGCGGTTTGGCACCTCGATGTCGGCTCGTCGCATCCTGGGGCCGAAGTCGGTCCCAAGGGTTGGGCTGTTCGCCCATTAAAGCGGTACGCGAGCTGGGTTCAGAACGTCGTGAGACAGTTCGGTCCCTATCTGCTGTGCGCGTTGGAGAATTGAACGGAGTCGACCCTAGTACGAGAGGACCGGGTTGAACAGACCTCTGGTGTATCAGTTGTCCTGCCAAGGGCACTGCTGGTTAGCTACGTCTGGATGGGATAACCGCTGAAAGCATCTAAGCGGGAAGCCCACCGTGAGATGAGTTCTCCCATCCCCTTGAGGGAGTAAGGATCCTGGTAGACCACCAGGTTGATAGGCGGGATGTGTAAGCGCAGTAATGCGTTCAGCAGACCCGTACTAATCATCCGAGGACTTGATTTGAGAGCCCCGCGGGCCGCTATGGAGTTTTGAGGGTGCGCGCCGCCTGCCGGCGTCGCAGCTTCCACGGTTTCCGGTGGTCACAGCGAGGGGGAAACACCTCTTCCCATTCCGAACAGAGAAGTTAAGCCCCTCAGCGCCGATGGTACTCGATGTGCAAACGTCTGGGAGAGTAGGTCGCCGCCGGGATTAAATGACTGAGCCGCCTCCGGGCGGCTCAGTCATTTAATCCTCGTGGTCTCGCGCCGAGGTCGACCTCAGGAGGGCTCGTCCGAGGGCCCGTCCTCGTCCTCGTCGAGCAGCCCCCGCGGCGGCCAGTCGTCCTGGGCGTCGCAGCGGCTCGTGCAGTGAAGCGACGCGACGTTCTGGAGCGGGACGAGGATGTGGCCGTTCAGCTCGATGTGCGGCACGTCGGCGACCACGCAGTAGGCGGTCAGGACGCCGTCCTGGTACTCCCCGCCGAAGAGCGCGAGCTCGACGGCCTCGCCCATGTACCGCGACGTGTGGTCATCCATCGGCCCGGAGTCTAGACCAGGCCGTTCAGGTGGCCGGAGTCGTTGAGCGCCACGAGCACAAGCCGCCGCCGCTGCCGCTCGACGATGGTCAGCGAGCAGTTGGCGCCCGCCGCGACCCGGCGCCGCTCGGCCGGGTCGAGCCCGAGCACGTGAAGGACGACCGCGTGGACGATGCCGTTGTGACACACGGCGACGGCGGTCTCGCCGGCATGCCTGCCGGCGATCCGGTCGAGCGACGCGAGCGCGCGGTCGCGCAGGTCGGTGAAGCGCTCGCCGCCCGGATAGCGTTCGTTCGTCCCCTCGATCCAGCGCGTGTACCAGTCCGGATAGCGGCGGCCCGCCTCCGCGCGATCGAGCCCGGCCAGCTCGCCGACGTCGACCTCGCGGAGGCCCGGTGTCGGGATCGGATCGAGGCCGGTCTCGCGGGCCACCGCCTCGGCGGTCTGCGACGCCCGCAGGAGGTCGCTCGTGTAGAGCGCGTCGATGCGCTCGCCGCGCAGGCGCCGGGCCAGCGCCTCGGCCTGCGCGCGCCCGGTGGCGTTCAGCGGCTGGTCGGAGTGCCCCTGCCAGCGGCCCTCGCGGTTCCAGTCGGTCTCGCCGTGGCGCGCGAGCAGGATCCGGGTCATGGACGGAGATCATAAGATCCGGGCCCAGATGACCCAGCGCCTCGACGGAATCCGTGCGCTCGTCACCGGCGGGAGCGCCGGGATCGGCCTCGCCGCCGCCCGGGCGCTGCTCGCCGGCGGCGCACGCGTCGCGATCGCCTCACGCAATCCCGCCGCCGCGGCGGAGGAGATCGGCGCGCACCCCGTGGCCGCCGACCTCGCGACCGAGGCCGGCCCCGAAGCGGCGGTCGCCGGTGCGGCAGGAGCCCTGGGCGGGCTGGACGTGCTCGTGAACAACATCGGCGTCGCCCGCGTCGCCGATTGGCACGAGGTGACCGACGCCGAATGGCAGGCGGCGTGGGACACCAACGTGATGAGCTACGTGCGGGCGATCCGGGCGGCGCTCCCGCACCTGCGGGCGTCGGAGCACGCCGCGATCGTGAACGTCGCCTCCACGTCGGGCAAGCGGCCGTCGGCCGGGATGCCGCACTACTCCGTGACGAAGGCGGCCGTGCTCTCGCTCTCGCGGCTCGTGGCCGACGCGCATGCGAAGGACGGCATCCGCTCGAACGCGGTCTGCCCGGGCCCGACGCGAACGCCCGCGTGGCTCGGCGAGGGCGGCCTGGCCGACCAGACGGCGGCCCGGAGCGGCCGCGACCGCGACGAGGTGCTCGAGAACGTGGGGAAGGGCCGGCCGATCGGGCGGATGGCGGAGGCCGACGAGATCGGGGCCGTCATCGCCTTCCTCGCGTCGCCTGCGGCCTCGTACGTGACCGGCGCTGCGTGGAGCGCCGACGGCGGCACCGTCCCCGTGATCATCTGAAACAGGCTTGCCACGAAGCCGCGGCCGTGCGCCGGAGCGGCGCGGGTAGACTCGTTCCGATGCCGCACCCCACGGGCCCTGTCGCCGCCGCCTTCGCCGATCGCATCCGCCGTCTCGAGGCCGAGGCGCTCTCGGAGCGGGCTGTGCGCTCGTACGACTCGCGCGGCCGCGAGCACTCCGACGAGGAGTGCACGCTGCGAACGCCGTTCCAGCGCGACCGCGACCGGATCGTCCACTCGAAGGCCTTCCGGCGGCTCAAGCACAAGACGCAGGTCTTCATTGCGCCCGAGGGTGACCACTTCCGCACCCGGATGACGCACACCCTCGAGGTGACCGGTATCTCGCGCAGCGTCGCCCGGGCCCTGCGCCTGAACGAGGACCTGACCGAGGCGGTCGCGCTGGGGCACGACCTGGGACATCCGCCGTTCGGCCACACCGGCGAGGAGGCGCTCCACCGGGCGCTCCGCGCGCACGGATCCGAGTTCCGCCACAACGTGCACTCGCTGCGGGTCGTCGAGGTGCTCGAGCGCGACGGCCGCGGCCTGAACCTGACAGCCGAGGTGCGTGACGGCATCCTCCATCACACCGGCTCCGGCCGGCCGTCCACCCTCGAGGGGGCGATCGTGCGCCTGGTCGACCGCTTCGGCTACGTGAACCACGACATCGACGACGCGGTGCGGGCCGGGATCCTGCATGCGGGCGACCTGCCGGCGGGCCCGCTCGAGCTGCTCGGCGCGACCTCGTCGGCGCGGATCGACGCGCTCGTGCACGACCTCGTCGAGACCAGCGACCGGGCCGGGGCGATCGAGCAGTCGCCGGAGCACGCCGCGGCGCTCTCGGAGCTCAGGCGGTTCATGTTCGAGCACGTCTACCTCGGCCCGCCGGCGCGCGCGGAGAGCGCCCGGGCCGCCGCCGTCGTCGACGAGCTCTTCAACCATTACCTGGCCGGGTCGGATCCCGTTCGAGCCACCGACTGGGTGGCGGGCATGACCGACCGCTACGCCCTGCGGGCGCACGCCGCGCTCGCCGCCGCGGCGTGAGCACGATCAGGCGCGAGAGCCTGGAGGCGCTCGAGGCCGCGGTGGACATGGTCGACCTGGTCGGCGGGCGGACCCCGCTTCGCCGCTCGGGCGCCCGGTACGTGGGCCGCTGCCCGTTCCACGACGAGCGCACGCCGTCGTTCTCGGTCGACCCCGTGAAGAAGGTCTACTACTGCTTCGGCTGCCAGCGCGGCGGCGACCACATCAAGTTCGTGCGCGAGACCGAGAACCTCGATTTCGCAGCGGCCGTCGAGACGCTGGCCGACCGCTACGGCGTGCGGCTCGAGTACGAGCAGTCGTCGCCCGCCGACGAGCGCCGCCGGGCCGAGCGCGGGCGGCTCTTTCGGCTCCTGGACGACGCCGCCGGCTTCTACGAGCGCTACCTGTGGGAGTCGGAGGAGGCGGAGCCGGCCCGGGCGTACCTCGCCGAGCGCGGCATCGCCGACGGGACCGCCCGCGACTTCCGGCTCGGCTTCGCCCCGTCGGCCTGGGACCGCGTGTGCGCGGCGGCGCTCGGCAAGGGCTTCACCACGGCGGAGCTCGGCCAGGCCGGGCTCTCGGGGCGCGGGCGCCGCGGGCCGGTCGACCGCTTCCGGGGCCGCCTGATGTTCCCCCTGGCCGACGTCCGCGGCCGGGTGCGCGGGTTCGGTGCCCGCCAGATGCCCGGCGGCGAGCCTCCCAAGTACCTGAACTCGCCGGAGGGGTCGCTCTTCCACAAGACCGACATCCTGTACGGCCTCGACCGCGCCCGCGGTGCGATCGCCTCGGAGGGCCGCGCGATCGTCGTCGAGGGATACACCGACGTGCTCGCGCTCCATCAGGCCGGGATCGCCAACACGGTCGCGTCGATGGGAACGGCCCTGACCGACGCTCAGGTGGCCGAGCTGGGCCGGGTGTGCTCGCGCGTGTCGCTGGCGTTCGACGCCGACGCGGCCGGCGAGGCGGCGTCGCTGCGCGGCATGGCCCTTGCCCGGGAGAAGGGGCTTGCGGTGAGGGTTGTCGCCCTGCCGCCGGGGCGCGACCCGGCCGACGTCGTGCTGGCCGACCGCGACGCGTTCGTACGGTCGCTCGAATCGGCCGCCGGGGTGCTCACCTTCCGGATCGGCCGGGCGCTGGCCGGAGGCGGCACCCGCGACGAGATCTACGCCCGCACGGCCGCGATCCTCGGGGCGGCGCCGCCCTCGGTGGAGCGCGACGAGCAGGTGCGGGCCGTCGCCGACCGCCTGCGCCTGACCGACGACCTCGCCGCCCGCCTGACCGCCGGACGGCCGGCGGAGCGGGCCTCCTCCGAGCCACCCACCCGGCTTCGGCGCTCGCCGCGTGAGCGGGACGAGCGGCTCTTCCTCGGCATGGCCTTGGCAATTCCAGAGCGTGGTAGGGAGTTGTTGTCGGAGTTGGATGTGGCATACTTCTCGGACGAGCCGCTGCGGGAAGCGGCCGGGCACATGCGTCGGCTCCTGGCCGGCGAGGGGGAAACCGAGGACGCGGAGAGATGGGCGCCGCTCATGGCGGAGCTGAACGCCGTGGCGGCGCGCGAAGCACCCTCGGAGTCCGCTCTGGAGGAGCTCTACTGGAAGCTGCATCTGTACCGGACCGAAGACGAGCTAAAGACCTTGAGGCAAAACGCCGACTTGGAGTTGAGTCGGCAGCAGGAGCTCCAGCGCCTCGAGGAATTGAGGCTGAGGCTGCTGGCGACGCTCGAAGCAGTTCGCGCCCACGCGCCCGATCGTTAGGTCCCACACAGATGGCCGAATCCGCCCCGGATCCCGCGGGGTTCGACTCCCACGAGGAGGAGCCCGACCTGGAGGTCGAGGCGTCGCCTGGTCCCACAGAGGACACGGTCGGCCTCTACCTGCGCGAGATCTCCCGGGTTCCGCTCCTCACCGCCGCCGAAGAGGTCTCGCTTGCGAAGGCCCTCGAGCGCGGCGACGAGCGCGCCCGCCGGCGGCTCATCGAGTCGAACCTGCGCCTCGTCGTCTCGATCGCGCGCCGCTACTCCGGCCGCGGCCTCAGCTTTCTCGACCTGATCCAGGAGGGCAACGTCGGCCTGATGAAGGCCGTCGAGCGCTACGACTGGCGGCTCGGGCATCGCTTCTCGACGTACGCGACGTGGTGGATCCGCCAGGCCGTGACCCGGGCGCTCGCCGACCAGGGCCGCACGATCCGGGTACCCGCCCAGGTCGTCGACACCATCAATCGGATGGCGCGCGTGGAACGGCAGCTGACCCAGACGTTCAACCGCACCCCGACGTACGACGAGGTGGCCGAGGCGATGGGCCTGAAGCCCACCAAGGTGGAGGAGCTGAAGCGCGTCTCGCAGGAGCCCGTCTCGCTGGCCGCGCCGGTCGGCGAGGATTCGACCGAGCTCGGCGAGATGATCGAGGACGAGCACCAGCGCGGCCTCGGGTCGGACATGGCCGCGAGCCAGCGCGATGCGAGCGTCTCCGACCTCGTCGCCCAGCTGCCGTACCGCGAGCGGCTGATCCTGGAGCTCCGCTACGGGCTCTCGGGCAACCGCCCGCACACGCTCGAGGAGGTTGGCCGCCGCTTCGGAGTCACCCGCGAGCGCGTCCGCCAGATCGAGACGCGCACGCTCCGCAGGCTCGCAGCGGCCGGCGAGAACGCCGAGCTGCGCCTGTTGATCGACTAGTCGATCGACTAGACTGCTTCACCCGATCCGCGGTAGCTCAATGGCAGAGCATCCGGCTGTTAACCGGAGGGTTGTAGGTTCGAGTCCTACCCGCGGAGCTGTTACTGAGCCGAGTGGTCCGCCACGGTCAGACAGGCGCTCGTGGCGGTGACATACTCCCGGCGCATGGGACGACGATCCCGTGTGCGGATACTGGCGACGGCCGGCCTTTCCACCGTCCCGGCGGTCCTGGCGCATGGCGGGGCGGCCGGATTGGGGACCGCGCCGTGGGTCGCCGCCGCCGCCGGCTCGGCCATCGTCGCGCTCGCGCTGTTCGCCGCCGTCCGGCACGCGGCCCGGCTCCAGGCTCGCGTGGAGGGGATCGCGGCCGGAGACCTCCGGTTGTGTGTGGAGGACAGGGAGGCCGACGCCGGGCTCCTGATGCTCGCCGGCTGGGCGCTCGCCTGCCAGGCGGGCGCGCACGCTGGGCTTCTCGCGGCCGGCGTCCACACTGACAAGCACGCAATCGCGGCGCCGACGCTCCATGTGATCCTGGCGCTCCTGACAGCCGCCGCGGCATATGCGCTCGACCGGCTGCTCGCCCGCCTGGCGTCGGCGGTCACGGCGGCGGTTCAGACGGCGCTTGCGCTCCTTCTGGCGATCTCGCCGGCGCCACAGCCGGTTCCGCTGGAGGCACCTCGCTCGCATGCCGCTCCGCGCGGGCCGGGCGGCCGCGCACCTCCGAGGGCTGTCTGACCGGTCAAGCATCGAATCGGCCGGCAGGTGCGTGCGCCCGCCGCCGCCCCTGGAAGCGAGCCGCAGCATGGCAGTAGACGTGATCAGCGTGGACATTGCATGAGGTACCGGCGACTGCCGATCGTGCTCTCGGTGGTTGCTGTCGCGGCGGGCTGCTCGTCGGGCGGTGCCGCCACGCCGACGCTGCCCGCGGTGGCGCCGGCCAGGGTGTACACCCTCGCCGGGTTCACCCCGGCGGGCGCTGTGCGGGCCGGCCGCCCCGTGACACTCTCGTTCACCGTGAAGCAGCCGTCCGGCGCGCCCCTCGTCCGCTACCGGACCGGTTCCGGCCCGCATACGGGCGTGCATCTCATCGTCGTCCGCGATGACCTGTCGACCATCATCCACCGCCACCCTCCCGTTGCGCGCGACGGCCGTGTGACCCAGCGCCTCGTCCTGCCCAAGCCCGGGCCGTACCGGGTGCTGGTCGACGTCTACCCGGCGCACCGCGGACCGGGCTACGTGAACTACCAGCTCGTCCGGACGATCCGCGCCGCCGGCCGCTACCAGCCACGGCCGTTGCCGCCGTTTCGGCCCAGGGTCCTGGTCGACGGATACCGCTTCACCCTGCACCACGTTCCGAAGCTCCGCGTCGCGCAGGCCGCCATCATGACGGTCACCGTCACCGACCCGGCCGGCCGGCCGGGTCGGTTCACCCCCTGGTACGGAGCCCTCGCGCACGCCATCTTCTTTCGCAAGGGCGACCTCGCCTACTTCCACACGCACGTCTGCTCGCCCGGCCTGGCCGGCTGCGCAAGCATCGTTGCCGGCACGCAGGTATCCGGCAGCTCGACGCGTCCGGGGGTCCTGCGCGTCGGGGTGCTCGTCCCCGAGGCGGGGACGTGGAGGCTCTTCCTCCAGTGCCAGGTCCACGGGCGCATCCTGACGGCGCCCTTCACGCTCCACGTGCGATGACGGCGGCGCGCGCCTTCACCTGGGCGCTCGCCGGCGTAGTGGTCGTGGCCGGGGGCCGCCAGATCGCCTACGCCCTGACCGGGGGCTCGCTCGCCGCGCGGCTGTCGGGAGCCGGAGGCGGTCCGGATGTCGTGGTCGTCGGAGCGGCCGCGCTCGGCGTCGGGATGCTGGCCGCGATCGTCGGCCTGTGGCTCCTGGCGTGCGGGGTGCGGGAGCGTTGCCAGCTCGAGCTCGAAGGCTGGGCGCGGACGCCGCCCACGCTGCGGGCGCGGGTCGTCGTACGGCGGACGATCGCGCTCTCGGGCGCGACGGTCGTGGCCTTCACCGCCTTCGAGTCGACCCTGCACTACGAGGAGGGTCTCGGCTTCCACGGTTGGCACTGCATCGCCGGCCCGGTCCACCAGAACGCCGCGCCGATCCTGGCCGGCCTCTCGCTGGTTGCCGCGGCATGCGTCACCGGCGCCGAGTTCTTACTGGCTGCGCTTCGCCGCGCGGTCGCGCGCCTGCTCGTGCCCAGGGGTCTCACGAGGAAGCGTGCGCCGCGCCGTCCGCCGCTCGTCACCTCGGTCATCGTCCGTGCCGCACGCGGAGCCTCGAATCTCAGCCGCGGCCCGCCCCCGCTCTCCATCTCGTAGCGCCAACCCCGCCTCCGGGCCGGGGACCGACCCGTTGTGAGAGGAGACCCGAATGCGGAAACCATCCTTCGCCGTTGGCGGAGCGCGGCGCGTGCTCGCTGCGGCGAGCGTCGCCGTCGCAGTGCCGCTCGTGGCCGCCGCGCCGGCGTGGGCCCACGCGGCCGTCAGCCCGCCGGTTGCCAAGACCGGCGTCCTTCAGCAATTCACCCTCGCCGTCCCAACCGAGAAGGAGGGCGCAACCACGACGAGCATCCAGCTGACCGTCCCGAGCGGCGTCGAGATCGACTCGTTCGAGGCGGCGCCGGGCTGGACCCGGGAGGTGAACGCGACCGGAACAGGCGAGGACGCCGTCGTGAAGCAGGTCACATGGACCGGCGGATCGGTGCCCACCGAAGAGGACTCGGTGTTCCATTTCCAGGCGACCCTCACGGGCGGCTCGAAGGACTACGTCTTCTCGGTCCGCCAGACGTACTCCGACGGGTCGGTCGTCGACTGGAGCGGCCCGGAGGATTCGGACGCTCCGAGTCCGGTTGTGGAAGGGGTCTCCTCCTTCGGGGGCTCGAGCTCGACGCTCACGATCGTGGCGCTCGTCGTTGCGGCATTGGGCGTCCTGCTGGGTCTGATCGGGCTCGCGGCAGGCCGGAGATCACTGACGTGACGCACCGCGGGCGAGCCGTCGTCGCGCTCCTATTCGTGCTCGGCCTCTTGGCGACGTGGCCGGCGTCGGCGTGGGCCCACGCCGCGCTGCTGCGGACGACACCGGAGGCCAGCGGAACGGTCGACGGCTCACCCTCCCGGGTCACACTGTCCTACGACGAGGCGGTGGAGCCGCGCTTCGCGGTTGTCTCCGTCACCGACGCCGGTGGGCGTCAGGAGGTTGCCGGCACTCCGCACGCCCTGACCGCGGATCCGAAGACCCTCGCGATCGGCGTGCACCAGCTCAAGCCCGGCTGGTATCTGGTCTACTGGCGCGTGATCTCGGCGGACGGCCACCCGGTTCGCGGTGCGTTCACGTTCGCCGTGGGGCCCAATCCCGGCCCGGCGCCGCAGTTCGTCGTCCCATCGCTGGCCGAGACGGCCGCCACCCCCCAACTCGTTGCCACCCGGTGGCTGGCGTTCCTCACCGTCATGCTGGTCGTCGGGTTGGTGGTGTTCAGGGCGATCATCGCACGCCCGGCGGTCCCCGTGGCTCCGGCCGCAGCCCGCGATGTGACGCGTGCGGTCGCGGGCGCAGCGGCCGTCGCGCTGGTCGCCGTCCCCCTCTACGTCGTCGTCGCGACCGCCGAGTTCGCGCTGCGGTCCGTCACGGACGTGTCGGGGCTCGTCCCGCTCCTTCGCTCCTCCGCCCTTGGTCGGGCCTACCTCGACCTCGAGGTCGAGGTGGTGCTCCTCGGCGCGGCGGCGCTCGTCGCCTTCCGCCTCGACCGGCCCGATCGGAAGACCCGCTCCGTTGCCGAGCTGCTCGCCCTCACCGGCGTCATCCTCTGCGGAGCCTCGGCGCTGGCCGTCCCCGGCCTCGCCGGGCACGCCGCCCAGACCTCGCCGACCGGGGCCTCGCTCGTGTTCGACTGGATCCACATGGCCGCCGCGTCCGTGTGGCTCGGCGGGCTCGCCGGGCTCTCGATCCTCGCGTGGCGCACGCCGCCCGGACTCCGGATGACCGTTCTGGGGCGCGTCGTGCCGCGGTTCTCTCGGACAGCCCTCGTCTCCGTCCTCCTCATCATCGCCTCCGGCGTCGGGGCGTCGGTTCTCCACCTGCCGACGCTGGCGTCGCTCTGGGAGACGAGCTACGGCGAGGCGATCCTGGTCAAGGTCGGTCTCCTGTGCCTGGCGCTCGTGCTCGGCGGCCTCAACTTCGCCCGCACCACGCCGAGGCTTGCCGCCGCGCTCCCCCGGCAGTACGGCCTTCTTGCGGCCGGCGCCGCGTCCCTTCTGCGGCGCCTCATCGCGGGGGAGATCGCCATCGTGACGGGGATTGTCGTTGCGGCCATGGTCCTCACCAGCCTTCCGCCGCCGGGAAGGCGCTAGCGGAGTTCGGACGCGCCGAAGCGAAGGTCGGGCCCGGCAGCGTCCGCCAGATCGTCCATCACGGTGCGTACCGGCTGGCGATCGCCATCACGCCCAACCGGGCTGCGCAGCCGAACGCGTTCCGGGTCGCGCTCAGTCGCAGCGGCTCACCGGTGGAGGGCGCCACCGTCATCGCGCACTTCGCGATGCTCGACATGGAGATGGGACAGCAGGCCTACACGCTCCCCGAGCGCGCTCCCGGTGTGTACAGTCGCTCGACCCCGGCGCTCGTGATGGTCGGGCACTGGGGGCTCGAGTTCAACGTCGAGCCGAAGGGCTCGCCGCCGTTCACCGTCATCGTCCTCGACCACTCAGAGGGGTAGATGGGCCCATCCCCGCCATCGTCGCCGCCCGTCATCGTCACGCTGGCCGTCGCCGCTCTGCTGGCCGGGGTCGCCGCGGTGGTCGTCGTGGCCCTGCTCGCAGAGTCGGTGCTGTCCTGACGTGATGGCGACGAGCGGTCGCGTGCCGCTAGGTGGAGCGATCAGGCGCTGGCAGATCGAGGCCGAACCGCTCGCCCTCGGCGAGCAGCCGCTCCTCCGTCAGCGCCCCGCCGACGGCGGTCGGGGTCGTGACCGAGAGCGCCGAATAGAGCACGGCCCAGCGCAGCCGGTCCTCGGGGCTCGCGCCGCGGAGCTCGGCCCAGATGTAGGCCGAGACCAGGAGATCGCCCGCGCCGGTGGTGTCGACGGCCTCGCCGACCGGGACGCCTTCGGCGGACACGCGCTCGCCGTCGACGATCCCGGTCGCCCCCGAGGCGCCGAGAGTGACGACGACCGAGGCGGCCAGCTCGTTCAGGCAGTCGAACGCGCCGTCGAGGTCAGCCCGGCCCGAGAGCGTGAGCGCCTCACGCTCGCTGACGAACAGCACGTGCACGCCCTCGAGCTGGCGCAGCGGCTGGCGTGCGAACGCCCGGGCGTCGTCGTCGCCGCAGGTGACGAAGGCCGGGACGCCGTCCGGGACGGCGTGCAGCATGTCGACGTTGGCCGCGACCGTACGGGGCTCGAGTGCGGCCACCTCGGCGGCGCTGGCGCGTACGCCCGGGTCGAGCGTCACCATGGCGCGGTCGTTCGCGACCGGCAGGACGACTGTGGTCGCGGTCCGACCGGCCCGCCGGTCGACCGTGCCCACGCCCTCGGCGTGCAGAACGTCGCGGAGGTAGTCGGCGTCGGCGTCGTCGCCGAGGGGCGTCGCGAGCGCCGAGGTGAGCCCCAGGCGCGCCGTCGCGATCGCGTGGATCGCGCCGCCGCCGGGCGAGCGCACGAGATCGCCGGCGAACCGCTCCTCGCCGGGCGCCGGAAGCGCCTCGAGCCCGACGAACGTGAGGTCGAGAAAGGCCGGAACCGCAACTGCGACGTCGACGGGCATCCGGGCGAGAATAGCGGCACGCCGTTCGGTCCGGGGCACTCCTCCGACGCCCCGGGGGAGTATCCTCGGCCGCATCGCCAGGACCGGCAAGCTGGAGAGCGTCTAGCATCAGCGAGAACCTGATCTTCGCCCCCGGGATCGAGGACTACATCCGGTCTCTCGTCCCCGAGCCCGACGCGGTGCTTGCCGAGATGATCGACCACGGCGAGCGCGACGCGATTCCGGTCGTCTATCCCGAGACGGGCCTCCTGCTCGAGGTGCTGGTCGCGATGTGCGGCGCCCGGTCGGCGGTCGAGGTGGGGACCGCCATCGGCGTCTCGACGCTGCACATCGCCCGCGCCCTCGCCGAGGGCGGGACGGTGATCTCGTTCGAGGTCGACGCGGGGCGCCACGATGCGGCGCGGGGCTACCTTGACAGGGCGGGCGTTGGCGACCGGGTCGACCTCCGGCTGAAGGACGGAACGCAGGGGCTGGCCGAGCTCGATGGGCCGTTCGACTTCGCCTTCCTCGACGCATCCAAGGGCGACTACGCGCGGCAGCTGGCGCTCGTCCTGCCGCTCCTGCGGCCGGGCGGAGTCGTGGCGATCGACAACGTGCTCCTCTCGGGCGCGGTCGCGGCCGGCCGGGGGCTCGGCCACTGGTCCGACGAGGATGTGCTCAGGATGCGGGCCTTCAATGCCGATCTAGTAGCCAACCGCGGCCTCGTTGCGACCCTCCTCTCGGTCGGCGACGGCGTGTCCGTGGCGGTACGTCGCTGAAACCAGCCCGCGTCTATGCTGCAGAGACCGTCCGGCACGGGCGGCCGCTCCACACGAAAGGATCCGTCTCCATGAAGCGCGTTCTCGCATTGCTGCTCGTGACCCTCCTGGCCACCGCGGCGTGCGGCGGCGGGTCCAGCGGATCCGGCGGATCCGGCGGCGGCTCGGGCCAGACGAGCGCGGCCGACCTGCTCAAGGCGAGCCAGGACGCGCTGAAGAACGCCAAGTCGGCGTCGTTCGACCTCACCGTGGCGCTCAAGCTCGACGGCAACCTCCAGAACGCCGGCGCCGGCGCGGCGTTTCTCCAGGGCCCGCTCAGCCTGAGCCTGAAGGGCCAGGCCGGCATGGCCGACGCCGGGAGCGGCAAGTTCGACGTGCACTTCGCGCTCAACTTCACCGGCGGCTCGTTCTCGGGCGAGGCGCTCTCGCCCGACGGGAAGACGGCCTACATCCAGATGCCGACGCTGCTCGGGCCGGGCTGGAAGTCGATCGACATCTCGAAGGAGACCTCCTCGTCGGGGTCCTCCGGCAGCTCGAACAAGAGCCTCGACCAGCTGAAGGCCCTCGGCGTGAACCCGTCCAAGTGGCTCAAGAACCTCGACGTCTCGTCGTCCGGCGACACCGACACGATCGCCGCCGACCTCGACGTCGCCGGGCTGATCGCCGACATGGCGTCGCTCTCGAACTCGCCGATCACACCCAAGGACCGGCAGCAGATCGACGACGTCGTGAACGGGATCAAGACCGCCCACGGGTCGGAGTCGTTCGACCACTCGAGCCACCTTCCGAGCGCCGTCTCGGCCGAGCTCGCGATCGACCTGCCGGCGTCGGTGCAGAAGACCGCGGACGGCCTGACAGGCTTCGACCTCAAGATCGACGCCACGTTCAGCGACTGGAATTCCGACTTCACGGTCAAGGCCCCGGCGGGCGCCACGCCGCTCGACTCGGGCGGGCTCTTCGGCGGCGCGCTCTCGTCCGCCGCGTAGCAGTGGGGGCGGCTGGATTCGAACCAGCGACCAAACGATTATGAGTCGTCTGCTCTCAACCGCTGAGCTACGCCCCCGCGCGGTCTCATCGTAATCACATAGTCGGGCCCCGCCGCTCAAACCAATCCGGCTCCGCGGCCGTATTAGCCGTACGTGAGCCAGACCACAGACAGCCTCTCCTCCAGTGAGCTCTTCGAGGGTCTCACCGACGCCGCGCTGGCGGACATCGACGGGCGCCTGCGGGCGGCCGGGTTCCGCAAGGGCGAGCTCATCTACTCGCCGTTCGACCGGGGCGACGCGCTGTACCTGATCGAGGCCGGGCGGGTGCGGCTCTACCGCAGCGCCCATGACGGCCGGCAGCTCACGCTGGCGATGCTCGACGAGGGCGAGGCGTTCGGCCTCGTCCCGCTGAACGGCGACGACCTCCACGACGCCTACGCAGAGGCGATGAGCGACTGCGTGCTGCGCGTGGTGCCCGCCGCCGACCTCGAGCGCACCGCCGCGGAGCACCCGCAGGTTGCGATCAACCTGATGCGGTCGCTGTCGCAGCGCCTGCGCAGCGTCGAGGACCGGCTCGAGAGCCTGGCCTTCCGCGGGGTGGCGGCGCGCCTCGCGGGCCAGCTCCTGGAGCTCATGGACCGCTACGGGCGCGTCACCCCGCAGGGGATCCGGATCGACGAGCGGTTCACCCACATGCAGCTTGCCGAGATGATCGGGACGAGCCGCGAGACGCTCACCAAGGTCCTGAACGAGCTCCGCGAATCGGGCCTGATCGACGTCCGCGAGCGGCTCGTGTGGGTGCTCGACGCGGACGGCTTGGAGCACCTGAAGACCGCCGGATAGCTACACTCCACCCCGAGAGTCGGCCGTTCGAGCAGGGGTGTGTGACGTGAGCGAAACCGGAACGATGCGGGTCAAGAGCGGGCTCGCCGAGATGCTGAAGGGCGGCGTGATCATGGACGTCACGACCGCGGAGCAGGCCCGCATCGCCGAGGACGCCGGCGCGTGCGCCGTCATGGCGCTCGAGCGCGTCCCCGCCGACATCCGCCGCGACGGGGGCGTGGCCCGCATGGCCGACCCGGCGAAGATCCGCGAGATCCAGGAAACCGTGACGATCCCCGTCATGGCCAAGGCCCGGATCGGCCACTTCACCGAGGCCCAGGTGCTCCAGGCGCTCGAGGTCGACTACATCGACGAGTCCGAGGTGCTGACCCCGGCCGACGAGGCCAACCACATCAACAAGTGGCGCTTCACGGTGCCGTTCGTCTGCGGTGCGACGAACCTGGGCGAGGCGCTCCGGCGCATCGCCGAAGGCGCCGCGATGATCCGCTCGAAGGGCGAGGCCGGCACCGGGAACGTCGTCGAGGCCGTGCGCCACATGCGCTCCATCCTGGGCGAGATCAAGCGGCTCGGCTCCATGGACGAGGACGAGCTCTACGCCTCCGCCAAGCAGCACCAGGCCCCGTACGAGCTTGTGAAGTACTGCGCCGAAAACGGCCGCCTGCCGGTGGTCACGTTCACGGCAGGCGGGATCGCGACCCCGGCCGACGCCGCGCTCATGATGCAGCTCGGGGCCGACGGCGTCTTCGTGGGATCCGGCATCTTCAAGAGCTCCGACCCGGCCGCGATGGCCGTGGCGATCGTCAAGGCGACCACCCACTTCGCCGACCCGCAGATCGTCGCCGAGGTGTCGTTCGGCCTCGGCGAGGCCATGGCGGGCAAGGAGATCGCCGAGCTGGGCGAGCAGGGGCTGCTTCAGACGCGTGGCTGGTAGGGCGGGCGTCCTCGCCCTGCAGGGCGCGTTCCGCGAGCACTGCCGGGCCCTTCGCGACGTCGGCCTCGACGCGGTCGAGGTGCGCGTCCCCGCCGACCTGGACGGCGTCGACGGCCTGGTGATCCCGGGCGGCGAGTCGACGACGATGTCCAAGCTCATGCACGCGTACGGACTCGAGGAGCCGATCCTCGACCTGCACCGGCGCGGCGGCGCGCTCTTCGGGACGTGCGCCGGCATGATCGTGCTCGCCGCCTCCGCCGTCGACGGCCGGCCCGACCAGCGCTCCCTGGGGCTGATCGACATCGACGTGCGCCGAAACGCCTATGGCCGCCAGGTCTCGAGCTTCGAGGCGCCGGTCAGGATCCAGGGCGAGGACCTGCCGATGCACGGCGTCTTCATCCGCGCGCCCCGGATCGAGCGGATCGGCGACGGCGTCGAGACCGTCGCGACGCTCGACGGCGCGCCCGTTGCCGCCCGCTCGGGCTCGGTCATGGTGGCCGCGTTCCATCCCGAGCTCACGAGCGACCGGCGGCTGCACGCCCGGTTCGCGTCGATGGTCATGCGGCGGGGGGTGGCGGCCGCGTGAGCGGGCACTCCAAGTGGTCGACGATCAAGCGCCGCAAGGGCGCCGAGGACGCCAAGCGCGGCAAGCTCTTCACCAAGCTCTCCCGCGCGATCATCCTCGCGGCCCGCGAGGGCGGGCCCGATCCCGAGACCAACGCCACCCTGGCCGCCGCGGTCGCGAAGGCGCGCTCCTACTCCATGCCCAAGGACAACATCGAGCGGGCGATCACCCGGGCCACCGGGGCCGGCGAGGGGTCGGACGCCTACGAGTCGATCGTCTACGAGGGGTACGGCCCCGACGGCGTGGCGATCATCGTCGAGGCCCTGACCGACAACCGAAACCGCACCGCCGCCGACGTCCGCTCGGTCTTCACGAAGCACCACGCCAGCCTCGGGGCACCCGGATCGGTGGCGTGGCAGTTCGACCGCAAGGGCGTCATCCAGATCCCGGCCGAGGGGACGACCGAGGACGACGTCGTGCTCGCGGCGGCCGACGCCGGAGCCGAGGACGCCGCCCTGGACGGCGGCGTGTGGCAGGTGACGACGGCCCCGACCGAACTGGCCGCCGTGCGCGATGCGCTCGAGGCGAACGGCGTCGAGGTCGAGTCGGCCGAGCTCAGGCTCGTCCCGCGCAGCACGGTCGGCCTCGACGAGGCCGGGGCACGCACGCTGCTCCGCCTCATCGACGGGCTCGAGGATCTCGACGACGTCCAGGACGTCTACGCGAACTTCGACATCCCCGACGCGGTGCTCGAAGCCGTGGCCGGCTGAGCCGGTCAGGTCCGCCCGACGGTGCGGTTGTAGGCGCTCCAGGCGCCGCCCGACGCGCGCGGCTCCGCGAGCCCGGCGATCAGGAGGGCGTGGAACGCGATCACGCCGACCGACAGCGGGAGGGCCAGCATCCAGAAGCCCGCGTCGAGGCCGGTGAGCGTCCCGGCCGAGCCCTCGGGACGGGCGAGCACCGCCGCGAGCGGGAGCAGGCTCAGCGCCGAGGCGACGAGGCCCGCCGCAAGCGCGCGGGGGAACGAGATGCGAAAGCCGGTCAGGGCGCCGACGGCGAGCTTCACGAGCAGCGCCTCGACGATCGCGGCCAGAAGCACCCAGGTGGCGAGCGCCGCCGTCGCGTCCTCCGGACGGGCGGTCGCGAGGAGCGTCTGCCCGCGGGCGGTCAGCGTGTCCGCCACGAGCACGACCCCGGCGGCACGCATCGCGATCCCGGTGGCGGCGCCGCACACGACGACCGTCCCCAGCGCGACCCAGAAGCTCATCCGGTCCCCCATTGCACCTTGAGTGTGCGCCGGGCCGGGAGGCCGGTCAACGGGTGGGATTTCCCCCCGAACATCCGTTCGACCGGCGTCCGCCGCGACGGCTAGACTGGCCGCATGATCGTGCTCGGCATCGACCCCGGCATGGCCGAGACGGGCTACGGCGTGATCGCGGTCGAGGGCAGCCGGATGCGGGCCGTCGACCACGGCGTGGTGATGACCGAGGCCCGGCGCCCGGCCGCCGCGCGGCTGGCGCTCATCCACGAGCGGATCGCCGAGCTGCTCGTCCGCCACGCGCCCGGCTCCGCGGCGCTCGAGGATCTCTACGTCGGCGCGAACCCGCGCACGATCCTCTCGGTCGGACAGGCCCGCGGTGCGGTGCTGGCGGCGTGCGGCGCCGCCGGGCTCGACGCGGCAGGGTATCCGCCGGCCGAGGTGAAGAAGGCCGTATGCGGGTTCGGACGTGCCGACAAGGGCCAGATGACGCGGATGGTGAGCGCGATCCTGGGGCTTGACGCGCCGCCCGCCACCGACCACGCGGCCGACGCGCTGGCGGTGGCCGTCTGCCACGCCACCCGCGCTCGCTCCCGGTCATCGCTGGCGGTCGCGCGGTGATCGCGTCGCTTCGAGGACGCGTGAGCGCGTCCCGTCCCGGCGCGATCGTGCTCGACGTGGGCGGCGTCGGCTACCTGGTGGCCGCGACCGCCTCGGCGGTGCGGCGGGCGGGCGACGCCGACGGCGGCGAGATCACCATCCACACCCACCTGCACGTCCGCGAGGACACGCTCCAGCTCTACGGCTTTGCCTCCACGGCCGAGCGGTCGCTGTTCGAGCTCCTGCTGGGCGTCTCGGGCGTGGGCCCCAAGGCGGCGCTCGCGATTGTCTCGGGCTTCGCGCCCGACCAGATCCGGCGCGCCGTCGCGACCGGCGACCACGCCCTCTTCACCTCGATCCCCGGGATCGGCCGCAGGACGGCCGAGCGCGTGGTGGTCGACCTCAAGGACAAGGTGGGCGCGGTCGAGATCGCGACCGCCTCGGCCGACGGCGCGGGAGGCGACGGGCACGCGGCCGCGCGCGACGCCCTGGTCGGGCTCGGCATGACCGTGGCCGAGGCCGAGGCCGCCCTGCGCGAGATCGACGACGACGCCCCCATCGAGGAGCGCGTCCGGCGGGCGCTGGCCGGCTCCTTCACGGGGGCGGCATGAGCGCGGCACCCGAGGTGCGGCTGCCCGACCCGCTCGTCGCGGCGGGCGAGGAGGACTTCGACCGCTCGCTGCGCCCGCGCACGCTGGCCGAGTTCGTCGGCCAGGCCGGGATCAAGGAGCAGCTCGGCATCTTCCTCGAGGCGGCCCGCCGCCGCGGAGAGCCGTGCGAGCACGTCCTCCTGGCCGGCCCGCCGGGCCTGGGCAAGACGTCGCTGGCGGGGATCATCGCCGCCGAGATGGGCTCGGCGCTGCGGGTCATGTCGGGCCCGGCCGTCGACCGCAAGGCCGACATGGCGGCGATCCTGACCGCGCTCGAGCCGCAGGACGTCCTCTTCATCGACGAGATCCACCGCCTGAACCGGGCGATCGAGGAGCTGCTCTATCCGGCGATGGAGGACGGCTGCATCGACATCGTGATCGGCCAGGGACCCGGAGCGCACTCGCTGCGGCTCGAGTTGAAGCCGTTCACGCTGGTCGGGGCGACCACGCGCACCGGCCTCCTCACGACCCCGCTTCGCGACCGGTTCGGCATCACCCACCGGCTCGACTACTACGGGCCCGACGACATCGAGCTCATCGTCCAGCGGTCGGCCCGGCTCCTCGACGTCCCCGTCGACGACGGCGGCTGCGACGAGATCGCCCGCAGGTCGCGGGGCACGCCGCGCGTGGCCAACCGCATCCTGCGCCGCGTGCGCGACTTCGCCCAGGTGCGCCACGCCGGCGACATCACCCACGCGGTGGCGATGGAGGCGCTCGACCTGTTCGAGGTCGACCATGCGGGGCTCGAGCGCATCGACCGGGCGATCCTCGATGCGGTGGCCGGGCGCTTCTCGGGCGGGCCCGTCGGCCTCTCGACCCTCGCCGTCGCGATCGGCGAGGAGCCCGACACGATCGAGGACGTCTACGAGCCCTACCTGCTCCAGCTGGGGTTGCTCCAGCGCACACCGCGCGGCCGGGTGGTGACGCCGGCCGGCTACGCCCACCTCGGCCTGCCGGTCCCCGAGCGCGACTCACGCCTCTTCTGACGGCGCGGTGCTTGAATGGGGCCATGCTCCGCAAGGCGCGTCCGTGGATACCGCTCGTGCTCGGCGCGGCAGTGCTGCTGGGGGTAGCCTCGGCCGCCGGGCTGACGGCAATCGAGACGGCGTCGAAGGGGCCGGCGTTCCGGCTCGCGGCGTCGTGCCTGCGCGTGAACGGCCCTGCCAGGCGCCTCCTGGGCGTGATCACCGGCTCGGGCTTCACGGTGGAGGGCTCGGTGATCGAGAACGCCGACGGCACCGGCTCGGCGAAGATCGACTTCCACGTGAACGGCTCGTGGCGCGACGGGCACATCCGCATGCGCGCGCTGGAGCGCCGCCGGGTATGGCACCTGGTGGGCGAGGGCATCCTGCACGTCGGCAGCGCGACCTACCGCATCGATCCGGGCCACGTGCGCGCGCTGGACGGCGGGCGATACTCCAGCCTGTGCGCACCGCTGAGCTCGAGTACGACCTCCCGCCCGGCCTGATCGCCCAGGCGCCGGCCGAGCCGCGCTCGAGCGCTCGGCTCCTGGTATACGACAGGGCGACGCGCGAGATCCGGCACAGAGTCTTCACCGACCTGCTCGGCGAGCTCGGGCCTGACGACCTCGTCGTGGTGAACGACACCCGCGTCCTCCATGCCCGCATCCACGCCCGCCGCGCGACCGGCGGAGCGGTCGAATTGCTGCTTCTGGAGCGAAATGGCGACGGCCGCTGGGACGCGCTGGCCCGCCCCGCCCGCCGGCTGCGCGCCGGCGAGACGCTCGACGCCTCCGGCACGCCCGATCCACGTCGAGGAGGTGCTGAAGGAGGGTCACGTAACCGTCACGCTGGAGGGAGCGTTACCTGGTAACGCCCTCCTCGAGCGGATCGGCGAGATGCCCGTGCCGCCGTACATCCACCGGCCGCTCGAGCGGCCCGAGGACTACCAGACCGTCTATGCGCGCGAGCCGGCGTCGGCGGCCGCGCCCACCGCGGGCCTGCACTTCACCACCGAGATGTGGGAGGCGCTGCGGCGGCGGTTCGAGGTCGTCGAGGTGACGCTCGCGGTCGGCCTCGACACGTTCCGGCCGGTGACCGCCGACGACCTCGGCGGCCACGCGCTCCACACCGAGGCCTATGAGGTGGGAGCGGCCGCGGCCCGCGCGATCGGCGCCGCCCGCGGGGCGGGCCGGCGCATCGTCGCCGTGGGCACGACCACGGTGCGGGTGCTCGAGACGGTGTGGGGCGCCGTCCCGGCCGCGCCGCTCTCGGGCCGCGCATCGCTCTTCATCACGCCGGGCCACACGTTTGCCGCGACCGGCGCCATGGTCACCAACTTCCACCTGCCGCGGTCGACGCTCCTGGCCATGGTGATGGCGTTCGCGGGCGTCGAGGAGGTGCGCCGCGTCTACCGCACGGCCGTCGAGGAGCGCTACCGCTTCTACTCCTTCGGCGACGCGATGCTCATCCTGTGACGGGCCGCTTCGACCTCGAGGCGACCGACGGCGCCGCCCGGGCGGGCGTCCTGCACACCGCCCACGGGCCGGTCGAGACGCCGGTCTTCATGCCGGTCGGCACCAAGGCGTCGGTCAAGGCCGTCCTGCCCGCCGAACTGCGCGAGCTGGGTGCGCAGGTCGTGCTCGGAAACGCGTACCACCTGCACTTTCGCCCGGGCGCCGACCGCATCGCCCGCCTGGGCGGCCTGCACCGCTTCATGGGCTGGGACGGCGCGATCCTGACCGACTCGGGCGGCTACCAGGTGTTCTCGCTGCGCGACACGGCGACGATCGAAGACGAGGGCGTCGAGTTCCGCTCGGTCTACGACGGCTCCCGGCACCGCTTCACGCCCGAGCTGGCGATGGAGATCCAGCGGCAGCTCGGGTCGGACATCGCCATGGCATTCGACGAGTGCCCACCGGCAGGGGTCGACCGGGCGAAGCTCGAGGACGCCGTGCGGCGGACGTCCGAATGGGCCGGACGCTGCCGCGCCTGCGAGCCGGCGCCCGGCCAGCTCGTCTTCGGGATCGTCCAGGGCGGGATCGACCTCGCCTTGCGCGAGCGGAGCGCCGGCCACATCGTCTCGCTCGGCTTCGACGGCCACGCGATCGGCGGGCTGACGGTGGGGGAGAGCCGCGAGGCGATGTTCGCGACCACCCGCGCCACGGCCCAGATGCTGCCGCCCGAACGGCCGCGCTACTTCATGGGGATCGGCGACCCCGAGGGCGTGATCGAGGCGATCGCGGCCGGCGTCGACATGTTCGACTGCGTGCTCCCGACCCGCCTCGGCCGCACCGGCTCGGCGCTCGTCGACGGCGGCCGCCTCAACCTGCGAAATGCCGTGCACGCCGACGACGACCGCCCGCTCCAGGAGGGCTGCACCTGTCCGGCGTGCACCACGTTCTCGCGCGCGTACATCCGCCACCTCGTCACGCAGGACGAGATCGTCGGACTGCGCCTGCTCACGCTGCACAACCTGCACGTGCTCTTCGAGCTCGTGCGCGGAGCGCGCGCGGCGATCCTGAGCGGAACCTTCGCCGAATACCGCTCGAGTAGACTTTCCCCCCCGTGAGCGAGTCGCGCCGCAACCTGTCGATCATGGGGCTCGTGGTGGCGCTTGCCGTCGCAGCGGGCGTGGCCGTGGCGGTGAAGGGCTTCACGCTCGGCCTCGACCTGCGCGGCGGCCTCGAGGTGGTGCTGAAGGCCCGCCCGACCAGCGGCCAGTCGGTCTCGGCCGACACGCTGAACTCGGCCGCCGACGTCATGCGCCGCCGCATCGACCCCCAGGGCATCCTCCAGCCCGAGATCCGAACGTCGCAGAGCGACAGCACCATCGACATCTCGATCCCGGGCGTCAAGAACCCGAACGCCGTCGCCAACCTGCTGGTCGCCGGCCAGCTCCAGAGCTTCGACTTCTACGCGGCGCTGACGCCCGTCTCGACGCAGAGCACGAACGTTGCGCTCCCGCGGGCGTCGCTCTACGAGATGCTGAAGGCCGCCAAGCAGCAGATCCCGACCGGCACGCCCGCCGGCTGGGCGCTCTTCGCCGCCAAGGCGCCCCACAACCTGGTCAGGGCCAACGGCGTCACGTCGCGGATCGAGCCGAAGCAGGACCAGGTGCTCGAGGACATCCACCTCAAGGTGAAGCCCGCCGGCACGATCTGGCTGCCGGTGCCCAACGGCACGCAGGCGGTGAGCTGCGGTGCGACGGCCGGCTGTCCCGACGCGACCACGGCCGGGACGGTCTGGTACCTCTTCCGGACCCCCACCCAGGATTCGCAGATCATCACGGGCGACGAGATCTCGAGCGCCAAGGCCGACGTCGACCCCAACAGCGGCCAGCCGATCGTCTCGCTCTCGTACAAGAACGGCGGCGACCAGGACTTCACCGACATCACCCGCCAGATCGCCCAGGAGGGCGTCGCCGCGCAGCGCAGCCTCCTGAACGCGATCGTGGTCGACAACAAGCTTGTCGCCGCGCCGAGCGTCGATTTCCAGCAGTACCCGAACGGGATCGACGCCACGCTGACCGGCGGGAGCGAGATCAACGGCGTCACGTCGAGCGAGGCCAAGCGGATCGCGCTTGAGATCACCTCGGGCACGCTGCCCGTCAAGTTCACGCCGCTCTCGCAGCAGCTCGTCTCCGCGACGCTGGGCGAGAACTCGCTCCGCGACGGGCTGATCGCGGGCGCCGCCGGCCTCGTGTTCGTGATGATCTTCCTGGTCGTCTTCTACGGGTTCCTGGGCCTGATCGCCGACCTGGCGCTCATCATCTACGGCCTCTTCCTGGCCGGGATCGTGGCGGCGCTCCCCGTGACGATGACGCTGCCGGGCATCGCGGGCACGATCCTCACGATCGGCGTCGCGGCCGACGCCAACATCGTCATCTTCGAGCGCATCAAGGAGGAGGTGCGGGCCGGACGGTCGATCCGGGCGGCCATCTCGACCGGCTACCGGCGCGGCTTCCACACCATCATCGACGCGAACGTCGTCACGCTCATCACCGCCGGCATCCTGTACGCCGCGGCGACCTCGTCGGTGAAGGGCTTCGCGCTGATGCTTCTGATCGGCGTGGGCACCTCGATCTTCACGGCCGTCGTGGCCACCCGGGCCATGCTCGGGCTCCTGAGCGGCTTCAGCTTCATGACGTCGCACCGCGTGCTCGGGTCGATCGGGTCGGGCGACCGGTGGAAGAAGTACGACCTGATCGGGAAGATGAGGCTGTGGTTTGCGATCTCGGGCGTCGTCATCGCGATCGGCGCCATCGCGCTTGCGACGACCGGGCTCAACGAGGGCATCGACTTCACCGGCGGGTCGAAGCTCGACTTCACCATCGCGAAGTCCGCGACCGTGCCCGAGGTCACCGACGCCGCCCGGGCCGCGGGAGTGTCCGACCCGGTGGTCAAGGGCCTCACCGCGACCGGCTCCGCGCAGGGAGACACCTTCAACCGCTTCGAGGTCGAGTCGCACTTCCTGACCACCGCGGAGTCGAACAAGCTCCAGACGGAGCTCTCGTCCCGGTTCGGCCGGCTCTCGAGCCTCGACAGCCGCAGCGTCAGCTCGTCGTTCGGCCAGTCGGTCCTGAACTCGGCCTACCTGGCGATCCTCTTCTCGCTCATCATCATCTTCCTCTACGTCTCGTTCCGGTTCGAGTGGAAGTACGCCGTACCGGTCATGGTGGCGCTGGGCCACGACATCCTGCTCACGGTCGGCGTCTATGCGATCTCCGGGAGGACGGTCACCGCCGACACGGTGGCGGCGGTCCTGACGGTGCTCGGCTACTCGATGTACGACACGGTGATCGTCTTCGACCGGGTGCGCGAGAACGTCCCGATCCTGCGCCGGATGACGGCCAGCAAGATCGTGAACGAGTCGCTGGCCGAGACCATCACCCGGTCGCTCAACACCTCGCTCGTGACGCTGATCCCGGTCGTCCTGCTCTTCTTCTTCGGCTCGGGGTCGCTCAAGGACTTCGCCTTCGCGCTGATCGTCGGCATCGCCTCGGGCGCCTACTCCTCGATCTTCATCGCGGCGCCGATCCTGGCCATCTTCATGGAGCGCGAGCCGGGCTTCCGGAAGCGGCGGGCCGACCTCACAGGGTCGGGCGACGTGACGCCGGCGGGGAAACCCGCGGCGACGCCTGCCCCGGTGCCTGTGGGCGCCGATCCGGGCGACGGAGCGCCGCCCCCGCCTCCGCCGCCCCCGACGCGCCGGCGCCGGCGGCGGGCGCACGGCCGCGCGCGCTGAGCCCAGCGGCGTCCGCTGGCGCGTTTCCGTCAAGTTTCGGACGCGGGCGCCGATATCTCCGATACCCATGCGCCCCGGGAGAGTCCCTGCTGATCGCCGATTTTCGGACCTGATCGCCGTGATCAAGGCGACCGGTGCGCTGCGGTCCGCCGGCGATGCCAGCGAGGCAATGGCGATCTTCGCCCGCGAGCTCACCCTGCTCTTCGACGCATCCGCGTGCATGATCTCGACGTACGACCCCGTGACGCAGAAGGTCACCGACTGGGCGGCGCACGTCATCCCGCCCGCGACGCTCAACATCGCGGCCGAGGACTATTCGCTCGACGACTACCCGACCACCAGGCGGGTCGTGACCGAGCTCGTGGAGGTGGCCGTCGCCATCGGCGACGGAGGCGACCCCGCCGAGCACCGGATCCTCGAGGCGATGGGATTCAAGGCGAACATGATGGTGCCGCTCGCCATGGGCGGCGAGGCCCGCGGCCTGATCGAGCTGCTCGACCTGAGCGCGCGGCCGTTCACGGCCGAGGAGCGCCAGTTCTGCCGCCTTCTGGCCGACCAGGCCGGCATCGTCCTCGGCGCCGCCCAGATGGCCGAGACCATCGAAGAGCAGCATGTCGCCACGGTGGCGGCCCTCGCGGCGGCGCTCGAGGCCAAGGACGCCTACACCGGCGGCCACGCCCAGACCATCGCCGAGTTCGCCGTCCATGTGGGCGAGGAGCTCGGCCTCTCCGGCCGCGACCTGAAGGCCGTCAGGATGGGCGCGCTGCTGCACGACGTCGGCAAGATCGGAATCCCCGAGGCAATCCTCAACAAGCCCGGCCCGCTGACCGACGCCGAGTTCACCGTGATGAAGCAGCACACGGTCATCGGGGCCGACATCATCTCGGGCATCCCCGGGATGGACGAGGTCGTCGCGCTGGTGCGCTGGTCGCACGAGCGCTGGGACGGCCGCGGCTATCCCGACGGCCTGGCGGGCGCCGACATCCCGCGCGGGGCCTACGTCATCGCCGTCTGCGACGCCTACCACGCGATGACCGAGGACCGCGTCTACCGCAAGGCGATGTCGGTCGAGGGCGCCCTCGCCGAGCTGCGGCGCTGCACGGGGACGCAGTTCATGCCGGCCGCGGTCGAGGCGCTCGAGACGGTGGTGGCCCGCGGCGGGCGCCGCCGCGTGCGCTTCACCGACGCGGCGTAGTCACCCCTCCAGCCCGACGGCCTCGGCGGCCGTGCACAGCCGCCCGCCGCGCTCGCGTACCCAGGCCAGGACCCGGTCGTAGGCCCGGTCCCAGCCCCGTGCGTACGCCGGCTCGAAGCGGTCGTTGTGCCACAGCACCGAGACGGTGCCGCCGGCGCGGGCCGCCCGCTCGAGCGTCGCCACCGCCCGCTCCAGCCCCTCGCCGGCGGGGAGCCCGAGGTAGCGGGCCTCGGCCAGCGTGGCGTCCATCACGACGAGCGGGAGCTCGAGCATCCGAAGCGGCCGGTCGGCGGCCACGTCGAAGGGCCGGTACGGGAACGAGAGGCCGGCGCGCATCCCGGGCCGGTCGGCGTAGCCCTGGCTCGAGTCGTAGGCGAACCCCAGCCGGTCGAGCTGCGGCAGCGTCGCGTGGGCGTCGTGGCGCAGGTAGTGGAAGCGGACGCCCCGGACCTCCCGGCCCGCGAGCGCCTCGAGCTGCTCGCGCTCCTCGCCGATCAGGCCCGGCCGCTCCGACGCGGTGTAGCTCGGATGCAGGCCGAGCTCGTCGCCCTGGGCCATCACCTGGGTCACGATCGCCGGGCGGACGCGGTCGTAGACGGCGGGGGCGGCGCCGTCGGCGGGATGGTGGTGCCCGGCCATGACGAAGTAGGTCGAGCGGCCGTCGTGCCCGCGTTCGATCTCGGCGATCCGTTCGAAGCACCAGTTGGGGTCGCTGCCGCGGGCCCGGTGGCGGGGGAGGCCGGCCAGGCCGCGCAGCTCGCGGGCCAGCTCCTGCGGCCGGCGGCCGAGGGCGGCCGACCTGGCACGCGCGGCCGCGCCGGCCACGGCCCGGATGCCGCTCCAGCGCCACGGCGTGTCGATGTCGTGTGTGAGGGCGACGGTGAGCGACGCGGGCGCCGGGCCGCCGGCGATCTCGCGGAAGCGCTCGACCAGGCGGTCGGCCGCGGCGGCCTCGGGGTCGAAGAGCGCCGCCGCCGCCGGGAAGCGGCCGCGCTGGTCGCGGGCCGAGCCGGGCCGCTCCTCCCAGCGCGAGAGGTGCCAGAAGGCGCTCATGGCGAGGTCGGAGACGCCGTCGCCGAAGTCCACGAAGCCGGCCTCGCCGGCCCGCGGCTCCGGGGCGTCCTCCCCGGCGAAGAGCCGCCATGCGGCCTCCGACGCCGGCAGCGCCGAGGAGGGATACGCCACCGCCGACGCCGAGCCCGTGATGCGGGCCAGCTCCTCGAGCGCGTAGGTCGCCTTGGCGGCGACGGCCGCCGGCGCGTCGACGGCGATCGCAGCCGCGGCGCTCACACGTGCGGGAGGTCGCGCAGCAGGAGGTCGATCATCGTGTCGGAGCGCAGCCCCAGCCGCAGCGTCTCGAGCGGGATCACCTCGGCGGGCGCGATGTTGCCGAGGTTCACGTCGGCGCCGAACTGCTTGATGAACCAGGCCTGCTGCTCCTTCTGGGGCGCTTCGAAGAGCAGCTTTCCGATCGGCACCTCGTGCACGATCTCGTCGATCAGGCCCGAGCGCACCTCGCCGGTCTGGCGGTAGATGCCGGACGTCCCCGACTCGCGCGCCTCGGTGATCACCTTGAACGCCCCGGCTTCGAGCTCCTCCTTGATCCACGCCACCCACTGGTACGGCGCGTAGATCCGCTCGGAGTCCTTCGTGCCGACCTCCGAGAGGACGACGAAGTCCTGCGCCAGCGACGCGATCAGCTCGACCTTGCGGCCCCGCTCGAGGTCGATCGTGCCGTCCGAGACCTCGATGTGGGTGAAGCCGTGCTCCGACGTCCAGCGCCGGAACTCGTCGAGCCGGTTGCGCGCGATGGCGGCCTCGAGCAGCGTGCCGCCGCAGACGATGGGGATGCCCGCGTCGCGGTAGAGGCGCAGCTTCTCGCCAAGGTTCGGGGTCACGTACGACGTGCCCCAACCCAGCTTCACGATGTCGATGTAGTCGCCGGCGAGGTCGAGCACCCCGCTCACCTCGGGCAGCGTGAGACCCTTGTCGATGACGTGCGTCCAGCCGCGGTCGCGCGGCTTTCCGGGACGGGCCGGCAGGTCGAGGAACTTCTCCACTTCAGCATGCCTCCCGGAGCGCGCCGTGAACGCCTCCGTCATCTCCGCGGGCGGGGTGGCGGAGGCGAGACCGCGTTCTCGCCGGAGCACCAAGGCAGATCGCCGGCCCTTGGAAGGAGGGGGCTCGCGAGGGAACCATGGGTTCCCGCGCGGAAGGGGTGGGTGGATCGAGGAATTTCTCCATGGCTAGATCTTCGCCGACAGCGTCTGGTCGATGCGGCGGCGGGCCTCCGCCTGGACGTCCTCGTAGAGGCTCTTGCCGTGCGAGTCCATGGCGACGATCAGCGGCCCGAAGTCGCAGACGCGGAACCGCCAGAGGCACTCCGGCATGAGGTCCTCCCACTCGACCTGCTCGATCTCGGCGATCTGGGTGGTCTGGAGCGCCGCCGCACCGCCGACGATGGCGAGGTAGACGCCGCCGTGCTCCTGGAGCGGCCCCAGCGCCTCGGGCAGCAGGCCGCCCTTGCCCATGATGGCACGGGCGCCGTGATCGCGGATGAGCGGCTCGGTGAAGCGGCTCATGCGCGCGCTGGTGGTCGTCCCGATCGAGAGCGGCTCGTAGCGGCCGTCATCGAGCTTCCGCACGTTGGGCGCGGTGTGGAGGAGCGCCGCCCCCCGAAGCGACATCGGCGGCTCCTGCCCCCGGTCGAAGATGCGGATCTGGGTGGCGTCGCGGATGCCGATGATGTGGCCCTGGATCGTGACCGTGTCGCCGGCCGCGAACGTCCGGACGGTGGCCTCGTCGGTCGGGAAGGTGATCTCGTGGTGGGGCATCAGGCGTCCCGGTCGAGCTCGACGTCGCCGCCGGCGGTGACGTGGGCGCTCGCCCGGCGGGCGGCCCAGCACTGGTAGTTCACGGCCACCGGGTTCAGCGTGATGTGGGTGTGGGCTTCCTCGACGTGCACCGCGAGCACGGTGGTGTCGCCGCCGAGGCCCATGGGCCCGACGCCGGTCTCGTTCAGGAGGTCGAAGAGCTCCCGCTCGAGCCGGGCGACGTCGTGGTCGGGATTGCGGGTTCCGACCGGACGGGCGATGGCCTCCTTGGCGAGGTGCATCGCCAGGTCGGCCGAGCCGCCGATGCCGACGCCGACGATCCCGGGCGGACACGGCTTCCCGCCGGCGCCGACGACCGATTCCAGCACGAACCGCTTGATGGCTTTCACGCCGTCGGCCGGCACGAGCATCTTCAGGAAGCTCATGTTCTCGGAGCCCGATCCCTTGGGCACGCACTTGATGTCGAGCCCGTCCCAGTCGGGCACGAACTCCCAGTGGACGTGCGGGATGCGGTGGCCGGTGTTGTCGCCGGTCGGCGTGCGCGTGAGCGTGTGCACCGTGTTCGACCGCAGCGGATGCTCGAGCGTCGCCCGCCGCGTGCCCTCGCGCAGGGCGTCCTCGATGCGGGCCGGATGAAGCGGAAAGCGCTCGCCCACGCGGGCGTAGTAGACGGCGATGCCGGTGTCCTGGCACACCAGCCGGCGGCCCTCGTCGGCCACCGCGACATTGGTGTGGATGGTCTCGAGGATCCGGCGGCCGACCGTGTGCGTCTCGCGCTCGAGCGCGTCGCCGAGGGCGTCTCGCAGGTCGCTCGGGATGTCCTTGAGCGACCACACGTAGAGCTCGGCGGCCGCGTCCTCGACGGCCTGGCGGAGCGTGGCCTCGGCGGTGGCGCTCACGGCGTCGCTCAGCCGGCCGCCACAGCCGCGGCGCGCCCGGCGCGGCGGCCGTAGACGGCGCAGTCGAGAAGCGAGTTTCCCATCATCCGGTTCCGGCCGTGGACGCCGCCGGTGATCTCGCCGGCGGCGAAGATCCCCGGCACCGTCGTCTGGCCGTCGGCGTCGATCACGAGGCCGCCGTTCTGGTAGTGGAGGACGGGGTAGGTCAGGATGGGCTCGGCCAGCGGGTCGACGCCCGCGGCCCGGTACCGGCGCAGCATGTACGGGATGACCTCGGCGGCGATCGCGGGGTCGATCCGGGTCGTGTCGAGGAGCACCGCCGGGCGCCCGTCGGGCGTCTCGAGACCGCGGCCCTCGTCGCACTCGCGCACGATGGCGGCGGCGACGGTGTCGCGGGGTGCCGAGCTCGTCGACGAACCGCTCCCCGTTTCGGTTCAGGAGCAGCGCGCCGTACGCACGGGTGGTCTCGGGGATGGAGTAGCCCTGGAGCGGAGGCGGCCAGACCCCGCCGTTGGGGTGGTGCTGGAGGGCGTCGAAGTCGCGCACCTCGGCGCCCAGCGCCCGGGCCAGCTCGGTGGCCTCGCCGGTCGCGCCGGGCTGGTTGGTGGTGAGGATGCCGGCCTTCCGGGCCTCGGCGTAGCAGCGCCCGCCGGCGGCCAGCACGACCGCACCCGCCTCGACGGTGATGCGCTCGCCGGCTCGCTCGAGCTCGGCCGTGAAGTGGCCGTTCGTGCGTTCGAGGCCGATGAGGGCGGTGTGGTCGTGAAGCTCGCCGTCGAGCCCCTTGCGGAGCGCCGTCGCGATGGCGTGGCCGGTGCGGTCTCCAACCTGGAGCAGCCGCCGCCGGGTGGCCCCGCCGCAGCGGGCCAGCCGGTAGCCGCCGCCTTCACGCGAGAACGCCACGCCCAGGTCCTCGAGCCAGGCGATCGCGCCCGGTGCCTCCTCGGCCAGGACGCTCGCGAGCGCGGGGTCGGCGGTGTCGTGTGACGAGGCGACGATGTCGGCCGCGTGCTGCTCGGGCGAGTCGTCGTCGCCCACCGCGGCCTGGATCCCGCCCTGGGCCTTGGCCGTGTTGCAGGACGCCCTTGAGCCCTTCGTGACGTGGAGCACGGACGCGCCGGTCCGGCGGGCCGACCAGGCGGCCGAAAGACCCGCGCCACCCGCCCCGACGACGAGCACATCCGCGCTCTTCTTGAGGTCTGGCACGGCGCAAAGTGTACGTGGATCGTGTAAGAACGGCGGCTGTGAGCGCCCTCTCCGCCACCGTCCGCCGCCGGCTCGCCGCCGCGGCGCGCTCGCCGCGGCCGGCGGCGATCGTGCTCGAGTGCTCGTACGTGAACGGGCTGTCGGCGATCCGGTCGCTCGCGGCGATGGACGTCCCGGTGATCGCGCTCGACCATCGCCGCCAGGCGCTCGGCCTGCGCTCCCGGCTGGCGGTGCCGGTGGTGTGTCCGCACCCGCACGAGCTGCCCGAGGAGTTCGCGGCGCTCCTTACGGAGCTGTGCGAGGCGCTGCCCCACGGCGCGGTGGCGTTCCCGACCCACGACGAGTACCTCGTCGCCGTGAACCGGGCGGCGCCGACGTCGCTGCGGCTGCCGTTCGGGCCGCGCGAGCTGATCGAGCCGATCCAGGCCAAGCGGTTCCAGTACGAGGCCGCGGCCCGGGCCGGGGTGCAGCTGCCGGCCACGTTCCACCCGGCCGACGAGGATGCGGCGGTCCAGGCGGCGGCGATGCTCCGCTACCCGGCGGTGATGAAACCGTCGGAGGGGGCCGGCTTCAAGCGCCGGCACGGGATCCCGCTCGTCGTCGCGAACGGCCCGGAGGAGCTCCTGGAGGCCTACCGGCTGGGCGCCGAGTTCGCCCCGATGCTCCAGGAGCGCATCCCCGGGGGTGACGACACGCTCTGGACGGTGGGGAGCTACGTCGCCGCGGACGGTGCCGTGCCCGGCATCTTCTGCGGGCGGAAGCTGCTCCAGGCGCCGGCCGGGGTCGGGACCTGCCGCGCCGGGGTCGCCGAATGGGACGACGAGGCCGTGGACGGTGCTCGCCGCCTGCTCCACGCGCTCGGCTTCCACGGCATCTCGCAGGTCGAGTACAAGCGCGATTCCCGCGACGGCTCGCTGCGGCTGATGGAGGTGAACGCGCGCCTGTGGCAGTGGCACTCCCTCGCGGCGGCGTGCGGCGTCGATCTCGTGCAGATGGCCTACCGCGACGCGGTCGGCGAGCCGGTGGCGACACGGACGAGCCGCGGCGCCGGCCGGCGCAGGTGGGTCGCGCTCGTCCGCCACCTGCGCGAGAGCCGCCGCGAGCGGCTCGGCCTGCGGCGCACGCTGGCGCCGCTGCGCCCGCCGTTCACCGAGCCCGTGTTCTCGCTGCGCGACCCGATGCCCGCGGTCCACCAGATCGTCGGCGCCCTCCGCTCGTGACGCAACATTGGGGTCAGATCCCAATGTTGCACGGCTACTCGTAGCCGAGGTCGCGCAGGCGCTCGAGAATGCCCGCCTCCTCCTCGGAGGAGTAGACGTCGGCGTCGCCCTGGACCGGCTCGGCCGCGACGCTGACCGCCTCGTCGGCCGGTGCGAGGAGCGCCTCGATCGGCGGCTCCAGGCCCTCGCTCGCGAGGCCGTGCAGGCGAAGGACGGTCGCCGCGAGCTGGGCGATGTTGCTCCCCTCGGGCAGCGTCCCCGGGCGGATCCCCGGCCCCGCGGCCGCGATGATCCCCGTCACGCCGTGGTGGCCGGAGTAGCCGTAGAAGTGCTCGGGGTCGAGGTTGTCGTGGCGCGTGAAGACATCGGGCCAGTCGCGCCGCGAGGACTCCACGTGCACGCGCTCGTCACGCGGGATCAGCACCAGCTCGGGCGCGCGGTCGATGTGGGCGCCGCGGTAGATGTCGCGCTTTCGCAGCACCTCGAAGAGCGGCTCGCCCGTCTCGGGGTGCGGGACCGCCTCGAGCGCGCGGGCCAGCTCCTCGGTGAACGCCGCGTCGGCCCGCGCGCCCGTCGCCTCGCCGAGGTAGATCTGGCCGCCGGTCGCGAAGCAGTACGCCCGGGTGCGGCCGAAGTCGACGTCCGAGAACGCGCGGTCGGCCGCCGTCCGGGGCAGGAGCGGGACGAGGTCGGCCAGGCGGCCGTACCAGGTCGTCGTGCGCGCCAGGCGGCCGTCGGCCAGGGCCAGCTTCCGCAGCCGCCCGCGCAGGAACCGCTGGAGCGAGCGGCGCCTGTAGCGCAGGTGGCCGGCGCGGCGGAGCCACTCGTTGGCGTGGAACGTCCAGTAGATGGGCTTCATGCCGTGGTCTGACATCACGATCGCGGTCGGCTCCTCGCCGTAGCGCCCCCGGGCGGCGTCGATCAGCTCGCCGCAGACCCGGTCGACCGCCTGGTAGACGCGCACCAGCTCGTCGCCGGCGTGAGCCGGGTCGTGGGCGGGGTGATCCGGATCGAACCGCGCATACCCCAGGTGTCCGGCGAAGTCGGTGCTCATGAAGTCGACCGCGAGGAGGCCCAGGTCGGGCTCCAGCTCGAAGCACGCCTTGCAGGCCTCCCCGATCTGGTCGACATGGCGGATCAGCGTCGCCGCGTAGCGCTCGAAGTCCTCCCACCAGCGCTCCTTCATCGGGTGGTGGGCGGTGACGAGGCCGGGTACCCGGGCCTCGATCGCGCGCGCGGCCGCCTCCGGCAGGATCTGCGGCCGCTCCGGGCCGCCGTAGCCCGAGACGACCACCCCGTCGACGGCCTCCGCCGGGTAGGTGAACGGGACGGTGACGAACGCCGAGCGGACGCCGCCGGCGCCGAGCAGCCGCCAGAGCGGTGCGCCCGTCCGGCCGGCGGCGCTCTCGACCCGCGAGCGGCCGCGGTTGGGGTTCGACGAGAAGTTGAAGATGCCGTGGCCGGCCGGGTTGAGCCCGGTCAGGAACGACGACCACGCGGTGGGCGTCACGGCGGGAATCGTGGAGCGGAGCGGGCCGTAGGCGCCCTCACGGACGAGCCGGCCGAGCACGGGGAGCTTCCCCTCGGCGAGAAGACGGTCGACCAGGTCGCGGTCGGCCCCGTCGAGGCCGAGGACGAGCACCCGCATGGCGGCGATTCTATCGACGGGCCGGTTCTGCGGCCGTCGGTACCATGCCCGGCGATGTCGACCGCCGAGAAGCTCATGATCGTGGGGCTGGACTGCGTCCCGCCCGAGATCGTCTTCGACGACATGCGCGCCGAGCTGCCCGTGCTGTCGGGCCTCATGGAGCGCGGGGCGTGGGGGAAGCTCGAGTCGTGCGACCCGCCGATCACCGTCCCGGCCTGGTCGTGCATGATGTCGTCGCGCGACCCCGGCACCCTGGGCTTCTACGGCTTCCGGAACCGCAAGGACCACTCCTACGACGGTCTGACGTTCGCGACCTCCGACAAGGTCAAGGTCGACCGGCTGTGGGACCTGCTCTCGCGCGAGGGCAAGCACGTGGTCGCGCTGGGCGTCCCGCAGACCTTCCCGCCCCGGCCTGTGAACGGCGAGATGGTGAGCTGCTTTCTCACGCCGAGCACCGACTCGAAGTTCACCTACCCCGAGGAGCTGAAGGACGAGGTGCGGCGGGTGGTCGGCGAGTACATGGTCGACGTGCCCGACTACCGCACGCCCGAGAAGGACAGGATCCTGCGCGACATCAACGAGATGACCCGGCGCCGGTTCGCGCTCGCCCGCCATCTGCGCGACACCCGGCCCTGGGACTTCTTCATGCTGGTCGAGATGGGGCCCGACCGCCTGCACCACGCGTTCTGGCGCTTCTACGACCACGAGCATCCCGACTACGAGCCCGGGAACCCGTACGAGGAGGGCTTCCGCGAGTACTACCGCTACCTCGACCGCGAGGTGGGCGACCTGATCGACGGCCTCGACGACACGACGGCCCTGCTCGTGGTGTCCGACCACGGCGCCCAGGCCATGCACGGCGGGATCCAGGTGAACGAGTGGCTGATGCAGGAGGGCTACCTGAGCCTCGTCGACCGGCCGGCGACGCCCACGCCGTTCGGCAAGGTGCAGGTGGACTGGCCGCGCACCCGTGTCTGGGCCGACGGCGGCTACTACTCGCGCATCTTCATGAACGTGAAGGGCCGCGAGCCGGAGGGCACGATCGACCCGGCCGACTACGAGCCGCTGCGTGACGAGCTGATCGCGAAGCTCGAGGCGCTCGGCGACGAGGACGGAAACCCGATCGGCACCCGCGTCTTCCGGCCGACCGACCTCTATCGCGAGGTGAACGGGGTCGCGCCCGACCTCATCTGCTACTTCGGCAACCTGGCCTGGCGCTCGATCGGCTCGGTCGGCGACGGCCGGATCCAGGTGCGCGAGAACGACACCGGCCCCGACGACGCCAACCACGCGAAGCACGGGATCGCGATCATGCTCGGCCCCGGGATGCCCGACAGCATTCCCGAAGACGCGCACCTGTTCGACATCGCTCCGACCCTACTGACTGCGCTCGGCATGGAGGTGCCGGCCGGTATGCGGGGCCGCCCGCTCCAGCACGTCCGCGTCTAGGGCTTCCTTGCGGGCGGGCCGGCGCGCCCGCATACTGGCCGTTCAGTGTCCTACACCGATCGCGACACCGCTCACGTCCTCGCAGCGCTGATCGTGCTCCTCGTGAGCGCGCACACCTGCGGGTACCTGTTCGCGCGGTTCCGCCAGCCGCCGGTGATCGGCGAGATCCTGGGCGGCATCCTGCTCGGCCCGACGCTGCTCGAGCGGGCCTGGCCGTCGGCGTACGACTGGCTCTTCCCCGCCAACGGGGCGGTGCCGTCGGTGCTGGGAGCGGTCTACCAGCTCGGGCTTCTGCTCCTCATGTTCACCGCCGGCACGCAGATGCGCGGCCTGATCAGCCGGTCGTCGGCGCGGGTCGTGGGGTGGATGGCTTCGATGGGGCTGCTGCTGCCGTTCGTCGCCGGCGTGGCGGCGTTCACCGCGATCGACTTCAGCCGGTACGAGGGCACGGCCCACAGCCGCACGGCCCTGCTGCTCGTCTTCGCGCTCGCGATCGCGGTCACGAGCATCCCCGTGATCTCGCGGATCATGCTCGACCTGGGGCTGCTCAAGACCCGCTTCGCCCAGATCGTGCTGTCGGTGGCGGTCATCGAGGACGTCGTGGTGTACGTCGTGCTGGCGGTGGCCGTCGGCATCGCCTCCGGAACCGGCGCGGCCCAGTTCGGCCTGGCCGGGCAGATCGGCTGGGATCCCGGCTCGACCGCGAACGAGATCTACCACTCCGCCGCCACGGTGGCGTTCCTCGTGGTGGGCCTGACGCTCGGACCGCGGATCTATCTGCGGGCGCTGCGCTCGCGCTGGAACCTGGTGAAGCGCCGCAGCCAGGTCGCCTTCCAGCTGGTCGTGATGATCGTCATGTCGGGCATCTGCCTGCTGCTCAGCATCGTCCCGCTGTTCGGCGCCTTCGTCGCGGGGATCGTGGTCGTCACGGCGGCAGGCGACCGGGCGGAGCAGGCGCGCGAGGAGATCGGGCACTTCTCGCTCGGCCTCTTCATCCCGGTCTATTTCGCGATCGTGGGCCTCCAGCTCGACCTGGTCAAGAACTTCGAGATCCCGTTCTTCCTCGCGTTCCTGGCGTTCGCGTGTCTCGCCAAGGCGGGGAGCGTGTACGCCGGCGCCCGGCTGGCCGGCGAGACCGGCCGAAGCGCGGTCAACCTGGCGGTGGCGATGAACGCCCGCGGCGGGCCGGGCATCGTCCTGGCCTCGACGACGTTCGCCGCCGGCATCATCGACGCCCGCCTCTACACGACGTTCGTGATGCTGGCTGTCGTGACGTCGCTCATCGCCGGCACGTGGCTCCAGCGCACCGTCGCGGCCGCGCCTGCGCCGGCGCGCGACGGCGCGGACGTCCTCACGGCCGGCTGAATCACCCTTCTCCGCGGGCCGTTCCTGCCGATAACTGGCAGTGACGATGTTCCGGCACCTCTCGACATGGCACGCGGGCGCGTTCACGGCGGCGCTGGCGGGCATCACCATCGGGCCAGAGCTCCCGCGGGAGCTGGTGTTCGTCGTGCCGCCGGTGCTCGTCGCCGGGTTCGTGCTCGGCTACGCGAGCGCCCTTCGGGAGGCGCGCGCCGAGCCGCGTCAGTAGACGATGACCGGTCGCACCGCCTCGCCGCGGCGCATGCGGTCGAAGGCTGCGTTGATGTCGTCGAGCGCGCACCGCTCGATCAGCGGGTCGAGCCGCAGCCGGCCGGCTGCATAGAGCGAGACGAGCATCGGGAAGTCGGCCTGCGGCCGGCACGATCCGTACCAGCAGCCCCGGATCGCCTTCTCGTGCATCGTGAGCGAGAGGGCGTCGAAGCTGGGGCGGGCCTCCGGCGGGGCCATCCCGACCAGGATCGCCTGGCCGCCGCGCGCCGCGAGCGAGATCGCGAGCTCGATCGTGGCGAGCGGCCCGACCGCCTCGAAGCTGTGGTCGACGCGCACGGAGTCGGCGGCCTCCTCCGGTGGGCAGGCCCGGGTGGCGCCCATCTCCCGTGCCAGCTCCTGCTTCGCCGGGCTCGGGTCGACGGCGACGATCGCCCCCGCGCCCGCCACGGCGGCCGCCTGCACGATGTTGAGGCCGACCCCGCCGCAGCCGACGACGGCGACGGAGTCGCCCGGCCGTACCCGCGCCGTGTTCAGGACGGCGCCGAACGCGGTCATGACCGCACAGCCCATCAGGGCCATCTCCGCGAGCGGCAGGTCGGGGTCGATCGGGATCGCGGTCTGGGCGGGCACGACCGTGCGCTCGCCGAACGACGAGGTGGTGGAGTGGTGGACAGGTGCGCCGTCGTGGTGAAAGCGGGTCGTCCCGTCCATCATGAGGCCCGAGTCCGACCAGCCCAGGTTCTCGCACACGTTCGGCCGGCCCGAGACGCAGAACCGGCACCTGCCGCAGTAGGGAAGCCAGCTCAGGATGACGTGGTCGCCGGGCGCGATCCCCATGACGCCGGGCCCGACCGCCTCGACCACCCCGGCTCCCTCGTGGCCGAGGATCGCCGGCCGTGGGTGGGGGTGGATGCCGTCGACTACGTGCAGGTCGGAGTGGCAGACGCCGCTCGCCGCCATCCGCACGGCGACCTCGCCCGCCTGCGGCGGATCGACGTCCACCTCCTCCACCCGGAGCGGCTGACCGGCCTCGTACAGGATCGCAGCGCGCATGCGGTCTACCGTACCGCGCCGGGATGAAACGCCGGGGCCTGTCGCCGGTGTTTCACGCCGCCGCCGGTGGCGGCTCACGTACCATTGCCGGATGGCCAGCCTGTCGGAGCGGCGCCAGACCGTCGGCCGCCTGCGCGAGATCGCGCAGGTCGCAACGCGGCACGGCTTCGGCTTCGTCTTCGAGCGCCGGGCTCTGCGGCGCGCGGCGGTGATCGACGACCAGAACCTGCCTGCGCTCGGCCGCCACCTGCGCGAGATGCTCGACGAGCTCGGGCCGACGTTCGTGAAGTTCGGCCAGCTCCTCTCGACCCGTCCCGACGTCGTGCCCGCCGAGATCATCGCCGAGCTGCGCCAGCTCCAGGACGCGGTGCGCCCGTTCCCGTACGCCGACATCGAGCGGATGATCGAGGAGGACCTGCGCGCGCCCATCGAGAAGCTCTTCACCGCGTTCGACCCGGTGCCCGTCGCGGCCGCGTCGATCGGGCAGGTGCACCTTGCGGAGCTCCCGAGCCGGCGCCTGGTCGCCGTGAAGGTCCAGCGACCGGGAGCGGCACGGCAGATCGAGCGCGACCTGGCCCTGCTCTACCAGGTGGCCCGCATCGTGAAGCGCCGGGTCGACCGGCTCGACTTCATCGACCCCGTGGCGATCGTCGACGAGTTCGCCCGGTCGATCCGGCGCGAGCTCGACTACCGGATCGAGGCCCGCACGGCGGAGATCTTCCGCCAGAACTTCGCGTCCGACCCGCGGGTGGTCATCCCGAAGGTGTACGGCACCTACTCGAGCGGCCGCGTCCTCACGCTCGAGCGGCTGGAGGGGATCCAGCTCGCCGATCTCGACCTGGCCGCGACGCCGATGGACGAGCGCCGCCGGCTTGCGATCCTGATCGCCGAGACGTGGCTCGAGATGATCTTCCGCCACGGCCACTTCCACGGCGACCCGCACCCGGCCAACATCTTCGTGCTCGACGAGGGCCGGCTCGGCCTGGTCGACTTCGGGATGACCGGCTCGCTCACCGACGGCGACATGCGCCGCCTGACGCGCCTGCTCCTGGACGCCGTGAACGAGAACGTGGACGCGCTCCCCCGGCGGCTCTACGAGCTCGGCGTGCGGTTCAACCGCGAACAGGAGGAGGAGCTCCGGATCGAGCTGCGCGAGGTCTACTACCGCTACTACGGCGCCTCGATGGGCCAGATCGACCCGCTCCAGGTGATCCGCGAGGCGTTCCTCCTCGTCTCGCGGATGCACCTGCGGCTGCCGACCCGCTTCGCGCTTCTCGACAAGGCGATCGCCACCCTCGGCGGCGTCGGCACCGAGATCTACCCCGACTTCAACGTCTTCGAGGTGGCGGAGCCCTACGCGGCCGAGCTCGTGCAGCGCCGCTACTCGCCGCGCCGGCTGGCCGAGCAGGGCTGGGAGGGAGCCGAGAGCTACACCCGCCTGCTCATGGAGCTGCCGTACCAGGTGCACGACACCCTGGAACAGTTCCGCGACGGCGAGGTCGAGGTGCAGTTCCGGCACAAGGGGCTCGACCAGCTCACGAGCCAGGCCGACGTGGTCGCCAACCGGCTCGTCATCGCCATCGTGATGGCGGCGACCATCGTCGGGTCGTCGCTGATCGGCATCTCGGCCGACGGCGGCTGGCACCTCTTCGGGCTGCACGTGCTGGCGCTGACGGGCTTCCTCGTCGCCTCAGGGCTGGGATTCGTGCTCGTCGCGTCGATCGTGCGCTCAGGCCGGCTCTGACGTCCGGCGCCAGAACGCCTCGACCCGGTCGTTGAACGGCCCGCCCAGGAGCTGCGGCTGGTGCGCGGCGCCCGGGAAGACGGCCCCCTCGGCGGCCAGCCGCTCGACCAGCACGTCGCACACGGCCGCGAACGCCGCACCGGCCAGGTCGCGCGCGCCCGGCCCGACGGCGTCCCAGGCGCCCCGGGCGACCAGCACCGGGAGGCCCGCCTCGGCGAGCCGGTCGAGCGGGATCTCGGCCTCCCACGGCATCCGCTCGCTCATCGACGAGCGCACCCCGCGCCTGGCCCTGGGCGCCAGAGTCCGCGGCGGCAGCTCCTCGAAGCCCCACGCGCGCAGGAAGCCGTCCAGGAACGCCTCCTCGGTCAGTGCCTGCCCGGCGGCGAAGTGCCGCCCGATCCGAAGGGCCATCTCCTCGACGGCAGGGTCGCCGTGCGCGACCGAGAACGCCGGCGGCTCGACCACGGTCAGCGAGCGCACACCCTCCGGCCGAAGGGCCGCCGCGATCAGGCAGACGACGCCCCCGTAGGAGTGCCCAAGGAGGTGGGCCGGCTCGTCGAGCAGCTCCGCCAGGTCACGCGCGTCCTCGTCGAAGTCCACCCGCCCGCCCCGCTCGGGGCTCCCACCGTAGCCGCGCCGGTCGAGGAGCTCGAGCCGCCAGCGCTCGCCGAGCGGGCGCTGCTCGGAGAACGCGAGCTCGCCGAAGCTCATGCTCCCGTGGACGAGCACGGCCCGCGGCCCGTCGCCCCAGATCGTCGCGTGCAGGTCGGTGGCGCCGTCGATGCCCCAGGATAGGCCACGTCCGAAGGCCCCCATAGCATGGCTGGATGGCAGCGCCTCCGTCTCCCTGGGTCGTCGATCCGTGCCCCCCCGGCGACGCGGCCCGGCTGGCGGAGGCGCTCGATATCCGGCGGACGACGGCCGAGGTGCTCATCCGCCGCGGCCATTCGACCCCCGCCGCGGCCCGGGCGTTCCTCGATCAGGACGGGCCCGCGCACGACCCGATGCTGCTGGGCGACATGGGGGCGGCCTGCGAGCGGATCGAGCGCGCGATCGCCGCCGGCGAGCGCATCTGCGTCCACGGCGACTACGACGCCGACGGGATCTGCGCCACGGCGCTCGCCGTCGCCGTCCTGCGGGAGCTGGGAGCCGTCGTGGAGTCGCGCCTGCCGAGCCGGTTCGAGGAGGGCTACGGCCTGGCGGTCGAGACGGTCGAGCGGCTCGCCGCCGACGGCGTCGCGCTCCTCATCACGGTCGACTGCGGGATCACCGCGGTCGAGGCCGTGGCGCGCGGCACGGAGCTCGGCATGGACGTGATCGTCACGGATCACCACCGGCCCGGCGAGGCGCTGCCGGAATGCCTGCGCATCTGCACGCGGCCGTCGGAGTACCCGTTTCCGGAGCTGTGCGGCACGGGCGTCGTCTTCAAGCTCGCCCAGGCGCTTCACGCCCGCGCGGCCCGCGACCCGGCGGAGCTCGAGCTGCACCTCGACCTCGTGGCCCTCGCGACCGTCGCCGACGTCGTGCCGCTCCGCGACGAGAACCGCGGCCTGGTGCGGGCGGGGCTGCGGCGGCTGCGGCGCACGTCGAAGCCCGGCCTGCGCGCCCTCATGGCCGTGGCCCGCGTCGACCGCGCGCACGTCTCGTCCACCGATCTGGGCTTCCGCCTGGCGCCGCGCATCAACGCCGCCGGGCGGCTGTGCCACCCGGATCAGGCGCTCGAGCTGCTCCTGACCGGCGACGAGACCAGGGCCAGGGCGCTGGCCGAGCGGCTGGAGGCGCTGAACCGCGAGCGGCAGGGGGTCGAGGACGGCATCCTGCGCGAGGCGGTCGACCAGGTCGAGGCCGCCGACGCCGAATGGCGTGCCCGGCGGGCCTACGTCCTTCATGACCCGGAGTGGCACGAGGGCGTGATCGGGATCGTCGCCTCGCGGCTCGTCGAGCGCTACGGCCGCCCGGTCGTCCTCGTCGCGGGCGCCGGGGACGAGGCCAAGGGCTCGGGCCGGAGCGTCCCGGCCTACGATCTCCACGCCGGCCTCGCGGCGACCGCCGCGCACCTCACCCGCTTCGGCGGCCACCGCGTTGCCGCGGGCCTCACCATGCGGGCCGACCGCGTCGAGGCGTTCGCCGCCGCGCTGGCCGAGCACGCCGGCGCCCACCTGACCGACGCCGACCTCGTGCGCCGGCAGCGCATCGACGCCGTGCTGGCCCCCGCCGAGACCTCGCTTGAGCTGGCGGACGAGCTCGAGCGGCTGGAGCCGTTCGGCCTCGGAAACCCCGGCGTCGTGCTGCTCGCACCCGCGGCCGGGCTGCGCGACGTGCAGCGGATCGGCGAGGGCCGCCACCTGCGCATGGCCGTCGAGCTGGGCGGGTACCGCTGCGGCGCGGTCTGGTTCGGGCGCGGGGGGGCCGCCGCCGAGCTGCGCGCCGACGGCCGCTTCGACGTCGCCTACCGGCTCTCGCGCAACGAGTGGAACGGCGCGGCGTCGGCGCAGATGCTGGTGCGCGCGATCGCGCCGGTCGTCGAGGGCCCAGACCCGATCCCGCACGTGAACGGCGCCCGGCCTCCGGCCGCATCCGGGAGCGTCGAGGACGCCCGCGGCGGCGGCGTCCAGATCGCCACCGTGGCCCGGCTCGTGGCGGCCGGCGAACCGGCGCTCATCCTTGTCGCCGACGCGCGCCGCCGGGCGCGGATGCTGCGCGGCGTGCTCCGTGCCGAGCGGCTCGGGTCGGGCTGGGTCGAGCTCGCCGAGTACGGCACGGCCGATGCCGACCGCATCGCCGACCGGTTCCACCACGTCGTCGCGCTCGATCCGCCCGCCGACGCGGCCGCGGGCGAGCTCCTCGCCGAGCTCGGCTCGCGCCTCAACGTCCACCTCGTGTGGGGCCCGGCCGAGGTCGGGTTCGCGCGCGAGGTGGTGTCGCTGCGAGCGCCGCTGCGCGAGGTGCTGGCGGTCGTGTGGCGCGCCGACCGCGACGGGACGGCGCTCACGCTCCCGCCCGAGACGGTCGAGCGCTGCCGCACGGTGCTGCGCGAGGTCGGGCTCGTCCCCGGCGCCGTCGCGGCGGCTCGGGTCGACCTCGACGTGTCGCCCACCTACCGGGCCGCGTGCGAGCAGGTGGCCGATTCGCACGCGTATCTGGAGTCTCAGGGGGGTTAGAACTCGACGAAGTGGGCGAACCGGCGCGTGTCGGGCGACCGCGCCGTTCGCAGCACCGCCCAATGGTGCTGCGGGTCGTCGGTGGACGTTTCTTCAACCGTCCAGCCAAGGTTCGTCGTGCAGAACGAGACGGCGGTCGCGATCGCCGGCAGTTGGTGGTCGTCGACGATCACAATCCCGCCGCGGCGGACGAGCCGGCCCAGGTAGACAAGGTCGAGGAAGACGCCGTCGAACCGGTGGTTCCCGTCGACGAACGCGAGATCGAACATCCGCCGCTCGGCGAGCAGTCGGGGAAGGACGATCTCGGACGGTTCCTCGACGAACTCGACCATGTCCGCGAGCCCTGCTTCCGATAGCACCTGGATGCCACACCCGGCGAAGCGGGTCGACTGGTACGGGTCGATCGCGACATGGGCCCGGTCAGCGTCGGGCGCGCTGAGTTCCGCGGCGCAGATGAAGAGCGCAGCGACGCCGTACCCCAGCCCGACCTCGATCGTCCGTCGTGCGCCTTCCCGCCCCGTCCAGGCCTCGAGGACCTCACCTTCGCGCGCACCAATCGCGACCGGAAAGATCGAGTGGACGCCGGCGTCGGAGCGAGCGACGACCTCTCCCTCTCTCAGCAGCCGTTCCCGAACCGCGCGGGCCTGCGCAGACGGCACGCCGCCAGTCTACGCGTGCGCGCGAGGAGGAGGTCGGGCAGGCCTCCTCTAACATGTGGGTATGGCAACGGTGCCACGAAGCGCCGAAGCCGAGCGGCACGACCCCCTTCTGGCCGAGCTGCTCGGCCGGATCGCGGAGTACAACGCGAATGCCGACGCCGACCTGATCAGGGCGGCGTTCGACTACGCCTGCGTCCATCACCGCGGCCAGCGCCGGAAGAGCGGCGAGGAGTTCATCCACCATCCCGTGGCCGTGGCGACCATCTGCGCCGAGCTGAAGCTCGACAGCGCCACCATCGCGGCGGCGCTCCTGCACGACGTGGTCGAGGACACGCAGGCCGAGCTCGACGAGGTGCGCGAGCGGTTCGGCGAGGACGTCGCGGAGCTCGTCGACGGCGTCACGAAGCTGACCAGGATCAGCTTTGCCAGCCGCGAGCAGGCCCAGGTCGAGAACTACCGCAAGATGATCGTCGCGATGGCGCGCGACCTGCGCGTGATCCTCATCAAGCTGGCCGACCGGCTCCACAACATGCGGACGATCTCCGCGCTCGGAAAGCAGAAGCAGGTCGAGACGGCGAAGGAGACGCTCGAGCTGTACGCGCCGCTCGCCCACCGGCTCGGCATCCAGTCGATCAAGTGGGAGCTCGAGGACCTGGCCTTCCACACGCTCCACCCGCGCCGGTACGCCGAGATCGAGTCGCTCGTCAATCAGACCGGGGGAGAGCGCGAGCGTTTTGCCAGCGAGGCGGGGACGATCCTGAACCACGAGCTGGAGCACGCCTCGATCGAAGCCGACATCTCGGGACGCGCCAAGCACCTGTACTCGGTCTACACCAAGATGGCGCAGGGCGGCAAGGAGTTCAACGAGATCTACGACCTCACCGCCGTCCGGGTGCTGGTCGACTCGGTCAAGGACTGCTACGGCGCGATCGGCGTCATCCATTCGCTGTGGAAGCCGATGCCCGGCCGCTTCAAGGACTACGTCGCCATGCCCAAGGTGAACATGTACCAGTCGCTGCACACGACGGTGATCGGGCCGCAGGGAAAGCCGCTCGAGATCCAGGTGCGGACGCAGGACATGCACCAGACGGCGGAGTACGGCATCGCCGCGCACTGGCTCTACAAGTCGGGGGCGCACGGGTCGCGCAAGGCGCAGGGAGCGAACGAGTGGATCGCCCAGCTCGCCGACTGGCAGGGCGACTCGAACGACCCCAAGGAGTTCATGGACACGCTGCGCGTCGACCTCTTCTCGGACGAGGTGTACGTGTTCACGCCGAAGGGCGAGGTGAAGAGCCTGCCCGCCGGTGCGACGCCGCTCGACTTCGCCTACGCCGTCCACACGGACGTCGGCCACCGCTGCGTCGGCGCCAAGGTGAACGGCCGCATCGTCCCGCTGCACTACACGCTCCAGTCGGGCGAGTTCGTCGAGGTGCTGACGTCGAAGCAGGAGCGCGGCCCGTCACGCGACTGGATGAACCTCGTGAAGACGTCGCGGGCGCGCAACAAGATCCGCCAGTGGTTCACACAGCAGGCGCGCGAGGACCTCGAGCAGAAGGGCCGCGAGTCGCTCCAGCACGCGCTCAAGACCAACGGCCTGCCGCACCAGAAGGTGTCCGCCTCGCCGCTCCTCGCCGGGATCATCCGCGAGATGGGCTTCAAGAAGGCCGACGACTTCTACGTCGCGATCGGCGGCGGCAAGGTGCAGGTGAGCCAGGTCGTGACGAAGCTGATCGGGCGGCTGAAGACGGCCGAGGTCGTCTCGCCAGAGCACGAGTTCACGCCCAGCCGGCGCCCGCAGAAGCGTCCGGCGGCGTCGTCCTCGTTCGGGATCGTCGTCGAGGGCACGAGCGACCCCGACGTCCTCGTGCGGATGGCGAAGTGCTGCACGCCCGTCCCCGGCGACGACGTGGTTGGGTACATCTCGCTCGGACGCGGGATCACCATCCACCGCGGCGACTGCCCCAACGTGCGCGCGCTCAAGCGCACGCCGGAGCGCTTCACCGCCGTCCGCTGGGACGACTCCGACGGGGCGACGACCTCGTTCCGGGTGACGATCGCGCTCCAGTCCTGGGACCGGCCGCGGCTGCTCGAGGACGTGGCCCGAACGTTCGCCGAGCACGGCGCCAACATCGTCGAGTACGGCGGCCACGTCGCCGACCAGATGGCGCGCAACTGGTACACGGCCGAGGTGGGCGACGTGAAGGAGCTGCGGGCCCTCCTCCAGGCGCTACGGAACATCGATTCGGTGTTCGACGCGTACCGCGTCACCCCCGGCGGCTAGGATCCCCGGCCGTGAGCACCGCGGGAGAGACCACCGTCTGGCAGGGCCACCCGAGCTGGAAGTCCATGCTGCTCTTCTACGTGAAGTGGACGCTCGTCTCGCTGATCCCGGTGGCCGTCTGGGTCGGCCTGGACGCCGGCGGATCCGATATCGCCGCGACGTGGTTCGCGGTTGCGACGGGGGTCGGGCTCGTGCTCACCTACGTGATCGGGTGGATCAAACGCCAGACGACCCGATACCTCGTCACCGACCGCCGGATCCACATCCGCACGGGGATCATGTCTCGCAACGAGCGCACGACCCACGTCGACCGCGTCCAGAACGTGAACCTGAACCAGACGATCTTCCAGCGCATGCTGGGGATCGGCGACGTCGACTGGGACACCGCCGGCACCGACGCCTCCGACGCGGACTTCACCTTCCGGGGGGTCGACGACCCGGGCGGGCTCGTCCACTCCGCCGACCGCTACTACGGCGTCACGGTCGAGGAGACGGCCGAGCGCAACGTCCAGTAGCCTGCGGGCATCGACGCCGCCGGCAGTATCCGCTCGTTCGCGCTCTCGTTCCCGCAAGCTCGCGAGGACCATCCGTTCGGCCCCGACGCGCACGTCTTCAAGGTCGGGGGCGGCAGCACGATGTTCGCGATCCTCGGCGACGGCCCGCCGGTCACGGTCACGCTCAAGCTGACCCGGGAGGAGCGCGAGGTGGCGTTTGAGCTGCCATTCGTCTCGGAGGCCCGCTACGTCGGCCGCTACGGCTGGGTCACCGCCCGCATCGAGGATGCCGACTGCCTGGAGGCGGCGCTGGAGTGGATGCGCGAGAGCTACTGGCTGAAGGCGCCCGAGGACGTGCGCGAGGCGGCCTGGGCGTAGGCGGTCGCTGCGCTTCTGGCACGCGCCGCCGTCAGCGGCGGGCGTCCCAGTTCTCCGGCGCCTCCCAGTCGACGCCGCCGGTGTCCCAGCCGACGAGGCAGTGCTCCGAGATCGCGGCGGCGACCCGCTCGAGGAACGCCCGGTCGTCCTCGCCGAAGGCGGCCGGCCGGTCGGAGTCGATGTCGATCTCGGCGACCACCAACCGGTCGTAGACGATCGGGACGACGATCTCGGACCGGGTCGAGACGAAGCAGGAGAGGTAGCGGTCGTCGGCGCGCACGTCGGCGACGATCTCGGTCTCGCCGCTCGCCGCCGCCGCGCCGCAGATCCCCCTGCCGACCGGGATGCGGACGTGCTCGGTGGCCTGTGGGCCCCGCCATGGGCCGAGCACGAGCTCGTCGCCCTCCACGAAGTAGATGCCGACCCACGAGTGGTCGTCGAAGCGGTCGTGGAGGATGTCCACGACGCGGCGCAGGACGTCGTCGGAGGGCTCCTCGGCGGCGATCCGCTCGATCTCGGCGTAGGCCTCGTCTCTCACGACTCCACCTCGGGCTCGAATCCGGAGACCGCCTCGCGCATCGCGTCGTCGACCCGCACCGGCCGGCGTTCGGCGACGTACACCGCGGTCTGCGTGGACGTCGCCAGGTGCTCGCCGGAGGCGGCGTTCCACGCTTCGAATTCCCACGTCACGCTCGTCCGACCGAGCCGGCGGACGCGGACGAACACCTCGAGCTCGTCGTCGAACCGGGCCGGGGCGTGGTACTCGACGTGCTGGGCGCGCATGACGAAGTCCGCGCCTCCGGCCCTGGGCCGCAGGAGGCCGAGATGGCGCAGGTACTCGACCCGGGCGCGGTCGAAGTACGGCATGTAGCGGCCGTAGTAGACGATCCCCTGGGCGTCGGTCTCGTCGAAGCCGACCCGCGTGCGCAGCGCGAAGCGAAACGGCGGCCTGCGATCGGTGACGCTCACGACCGGATGAGCTCGAGCACCTCGTCGCGGCGGCGCTCCATCGTGGCGCCGTCGAGGGCCTCGAGGTTCAGCCGCAGCAGTGGCTCGGTGTTCGACGGGCGCACGTTGAAGTGCCAGTCCTCGAACTCGAACGAGATGCCGTCCATGTGCGAGACCCGCGCCGCCTGGCCGGAGTAGCGCTCCTTGAGCTGCTGGAGCTTCACGGGCACATCGGTCACCGTCGAGTTGATCTCGCCGGAGATGTGGTAGCGCTTGCGGAAGGGGGCGAGCAGCTCCGACAGCGGCTTTGCGGCGCGCGACAGGAGCTCGAGCATGACGAGCGCCGGCACGACGCCGGTGTCGCAGTAGTAGAAGTCGCGAAAGTAGTAGTGGCCCGAGACCTCGCCGGCGAAGGCGGCGTCCTCCTTGCGGATCCGGGCCTTGATGAATGCGTGCCCGACGCGGTTCTCGAGCGGCGTCCCGCCGGCGGCGGCGATCGTGTCGCGCACCGCCCACGACGCGCGCAGGTCGTAGACGATCGCGGCGCCCGGGTGCTTCTCGAGCACCGACCGGGCGATCAGCGCCGTGATCAGGTCGCCGGGGACGAACTCGCCCGTGTCGTCGACGAAGAAGCAGCGGTCGGCGTCGCCGTCCCAGGCGATCCCCAGGTCGGCGCCGTGCTCGCGCACCTTGGCGATGATGAACGTGCGGTTCTCCTCGAGCAGCGGGTTCGGCTCGTGGTTGGGGAAGTGGCCGTCGGGCTCCAGGCTGTAGGGGTGGACGGTGAGGGGCAGCCGCTCGAGGATCGGCTCGATCATCGGGCCGGCCATGCCGTTCGCGCCGTCGAGCACGACCGTGAGCGGCCGGATCGCGGCGGGATCGATGAAGCCGAGCGCGCGCTCGTGGAAGGCGGCGTAGACGTCGCGCTGGGACACCGCGCCGGGCGCGGCGGCGGGCCGGGGAGGGCCGCCGAGGGCGCGATCCTTGATCTGGTCGAGCCCGGTGTCGCCGCCGACCGGGAGCGCGCCGCGCCGCACGATCTTCATGCCGTTGTACGCGGCCGGGTTGTGCGAGGCGGTCACCTGGAGGCCGCCCTCGTAGCCGTACTCGCCGACGGCGAAGTAGAGCATCTCGGTCCCGATCTGGCCCAGGTCGACGACGTCGGCGCCGGAGTCCGTCGCGCCGCGGATCGCCGCGGCGGCGATGCCGGGCGACGACAGGCGCATGTCGCGCCCGATCGCCATCACCTTCGGCTCGAAGGCGGCGACGTACCCGCAGGCGACGGCGTATGCACCCTCCGCGTCCAGCTCGTCTGGCACGATGCCGCGAATGTCGTATGCCTTGAACACGGAGGGCGCGAGCATCGCGGCATGAGTGTAGTGGGTGTCTCCATCCGTCCCTTGCAGGTGCGTGACGCCGACACGCTGGCCGCGCTCTATGCCGAGAACCGGGAGTTCCTGGAGCCGTTCGACCCGCCGAGGCCGGACGGTTTTGCCACCTCCCTGGCGCAGCGGCGCGAGCTGAAGGCGCTCGAGCAGGAGCGGGCCGCCGACCGGCTCGAGCGCTTCCTGATCTCGGCCGGCGATGACCCGGCGGGCGTCGTCTCGGTGTCGCGGATCTCGCGCGGGCCGTTCCAGAACGCCGGCCTCGGCTACTGGGTCGTCGAGCGGATGAACGGCCGCGGGATCGCGTCGCAGGCGGTCGGCCTGGTGTGCGAGTGGGGCTTCGGCGAGGCGGGCTTCCACCGGCTCGAGGCAGCGACGCTCGTCGACAACGCCGCGTCCCAGACCGTCCTTCGCCGCAACCGTTTCACCGAGATCGGCCTCTCGCCCCGCTACCTCTTCATCAACGGCGCCTGGCGCGACCACATCCTGTTCGCGCGGACGATCGAGGACTGACGCCGCGGTCACAACTCCGCGCCACCCGGCGTGACAACCGTTAGGGGGTCTGACCCCGGTTTGCGCCCGCGTTCGAATCGTGACCGCGGCGTCACGGTTGCGCGTGAATCGTCACACCTTGCGCTCGGCGGCCTGCTCCTGGACGTCGTGCCGAAACCAGACGGCGGCCCCGGCATCCGTGCCGGCCAGCCACGTCCGCGGAGGCTCCGACCCGTCCGGCGACCGTCCTCGAAGCAGGCGGCCGTCCGGCGCGAGCTCGAACAGCGTCTCGGCCTGGATCCTTCTCAGCCGCAGGTCAAGAGGGTCGATCGCCCCAGGCGTCCCGCAGCTTCGCGGCCGTCCGCGTCAGGTGCTCCGGCATGACCTTCACGTCGGCCAGGACCGGCATGAAGTTCGTGTCGCCGTTCCACCGCGGGACGACGTGCAGGTGGAGGTGGTCCTCCACGCCCGCGCCGGCCACGCGGCCGATGTTGATGCCCGCGTTGAAGCCGTGCGGCGCCATCACGTCGGAGAGCACCGCCAGCGCACGGTCGAGCAGCGCCCACAGCTCGGCCCGCTCGCCCTCGTCCACGTCGCCCGGCGCGGCGACGTGCCGGTACGGCGCCACCATGAGGTGCCCGTTGGAGTAGGGGTAGAGGTTCATGAGGACGTAGGCCCGCTCGCCGCGATGGACGATCAGGTTGGCCTCGTCATCGCCGGCCGCGGCCTTGTCGCAGAAGATGCATCCAGGCGCGTCGGCCGCACCCTGGATGTACTCCATGCGCCAGGGGGCCCACAGGCGCTCGGTCATATCCAGCGCTTGATCCGGAAGAACGCCAGCATCACGACCGCGATCGCGAACATGATGGCGACCGTCGCGATGAAGCCGTGGTAGTCCTGCGTGAAGGGGATGTGGCGGAAGTTCATCCCGAAGATGCCGCTGATCAGCGTCAGCGGGAGCAGGATGACCGAGAAGATCGTGAGCAGCCGCAGGATGTCGTTCTGCTTGTGGGCGATGACCGACTCGTTGGTGGCCTCGAGCGCTTCGACGACCTCCTTGTAGTTGTCGAGCTGGTCCCAGATGCGCTCGGCCTTGTCGACGATGTCGTCGAAGTAGACCTCGAGGTCGTCGGGCAGGTAGCGCGTCCGCTCGAGCAGCCGCAGCGTCGAGCGCTCCGGCTTTATGACCTTGCGGTAGGAGACGATCTCGTGCTTCACGTCGGAGATGTCGCGCACCACGTCCTCGGAGCGGCGCTCGGTGAAGATCGCCTCGCGCATGCGGTCGAGCTTGAACCCGATCTTGTCGAGGATCGGGAAGCAGTAGTCGAAGAGCTCCGACAGGATCTCGTAGAGGACGTAGCCGGATCCCTTGGCGAAGTACTCCTCGCGGCGCTCCTTGTTGTCCTCGAGCTGCGCGAAGAGCCGGCCGACGGGCTTCAGCGGCACGTTCGGCAGCGTCACGATGTAGCCGTGCCCGACGAAGACGTTCAGCTCGGCGGCGTCGAGCCGGGCCCGCTCCTTGTTGTAGTGGGGGACGTGGAGCACGATGAACATGTAGTCGTCGTACTCGTCGATCTTGGGCCGCTGCCGGGTGGAGAGGACGTCCTCGAGGTCGAGCTCGTGGAAGTCGAAGTTCTGAGCGAGCCACGCGGTCTCGACCGCGGTCGGCTCTTCCAGCTGAAGCCAGCGCAGGCCGGCGGCCTCGATCTCAGCGATGCGGGGCTCGGAGCGCTCTTCCAGCCGCTGTGGCGCGCGATGGCGCCGTCGTACTGTCCTCGGGATCCGGGGCAGGTTCGGCATCGCGGGTCACCTTCGCGGTCAGGGCGTCCATGCCTCCCATTCTACCCTTCTGGAGCCGACGGCGGTACCGTTCCAGCGCTATGGCGGACGACATCCAGCCCCGCCGTCGGCCCACCGAGGACGAGCGGCTGCTCGGCCGCCAGGACCCAGGCTTCGTGCATACCGATCCCTGGCGGATCCTCCGCATCACGTCGGAGTTCGTGGAGGGGTTCGACGCCTTCGCCGAGGTGGGTCTGGCGGTCTCGATGTTCGGCTCGGCGCACACCCAGCCGGGTGATCCGATGTACGCCGCGGCCGAGGCGACGGCGGCCGCGTTCGCCCGTGCCGGCTATGCGGTGATCACCGGCGGCGGGCCCGGGATCATGGAGGCGTGCAACAAGGGGGCGCGCGAGGCCGGCGGCATGTCGATCGGGGCGGGGATCGAGCTTCCGCACGAGCAGCGGATGAACGACTATCTCGACCTGGCGATCGATTTCCGGTACTTCTTCGTGCGGAAGACGATGTTCGTGAAGTACGCCGAGGCGTTCGTCGTCTTCCCCGGCGGCTTCGGGACGCTCGACGAGATGTTCGAGTCGCTCACGCTGATCCAGACGCACAAGGTGCGGATGTTCCCGACGGTGCTCTACGGCCGCCGCTACTGGAGCGGGCTGGCCGACTGGATCCACAGCACCGTTGCCGCCGCCGGCAACGTGGCCGAGGACGACCTCGACCTGCTCCAGATCGCGGATTCGCCCGAGCAGGCCGTCGAGATGGTGGTCGCCTGCACGACGGGCACGTGCGGGCATCCCCGCCACACCCGGCCGCAGGCGCTCACGTGATCGGGATCCCGAACTGCACGCGGGTGCCCGCGCCGGGAGAGGACTGGATCGTGAGCCGCCCGCCGACCGAGTCGAGCCGCTGGGCGAGCGAGATCAGGCCCAGCCGGGACGGGTCGTCGAGCACCGACGACACGTCGAACCCGACACCGTCGTCGGCCACCTCGCCGGCCAGCTCGCCGAGACGCTCGTGCACCTCGACCCGGATTGTGCGGGCGCCGGCGTGGTCGCGCGCGTTCCGCAGGAGCTCCTCGACGGTGCGGTAGCAGAGCAGCTCCCCGCGGTTGGCGTGCCGCGTGGCGACGACGTCGGCCGTCACATGCGCCTCCACCCCCAGGGCGCCGGGGAGGGCCCGCAGCGCGCCGCTCACGCCGCCCTCGGCGAGGAGCGGCGGCACGATCTCGAAGGCCAGCCGGCGTGTGCGGTCGATCGCGTCGGTCACCATCTTCCGGGCGCTCTCGACCGTGACGGCGGCCGCCTCGTCGTCGCCCCGCCGCCAGGCCGCCGCCAGCCGGTCGATGGTGATGCGCATCGCGGTCAGCGTCTGGAGCGTGTCGTCGTGGAGCTCCGTCGCGACCCGTACGCGCTCCGCCTCGGCCGCGGCCAGGAGCGCCGACACGGCCGCCGAGCCGCGCGCCTCGCTGGCGCCGACCGCCAGTGCGGGGGCGAGGATGGCGGCGACCGACTGCACGAACGCCACCTCCGCCGAGGCGAACTCGCGATCGGCCCGCGTCCACGCGTCGAGCACGCCGAGCGGCCGGTCGCCTTCCTGGATCCGCACGGCCATCCCGCCGACGACTCCGGCGGTCTCGGCCGCCCCGAGCGTCCTCAGGCGCGGGTCGGCCGCCACGTCGCGGGTGACGAGCGGCTCGGGGTGAAGGAGCGCATACCCGGCGGGCGTGCCGTCGCCGGGGGTGGCGCGCACCCGGCTCATGCCGCCGGCCGGCCAGCCGACCCCCGCCCGGAGCACCGCGGTCTCGCCGTCGCGGCCCAGTCCGAGCACGCCGACGCGTTCCACCCCGAGCACCGACGCCACGACGCGGGCGGCCTCCGTGAGAAGCGTCGAGCCGTGGGTCTCGAACCCGCGGATCCCGAGCTCGGGGTTGCCCAGCATCGGGAGGGCGGCGATGACCGGCGGCGAGACCTCCTCCGCCCGCTCCTTGAGCGCGTCGTGCATCCGCTCGAAGCCGACGCCGGTCCTGTCGATCACCTTCCCCAGGAGGCGCACGAGGAACCCGCGGTACCAGCCGCGGTGAACGACGCGCGCACCCGTCTCCGCCGGCGTGATGACGAACGCGTGCTCGCCGGTGAAGAGCCCCAGCGGGAGGGCGCCGCGCCAGCGCAGCTCACGGCCCGGGTTGGCCACGACGACCGAGGGCGAGACGATGATCCGGCGGCCCTGGGGAGGAGCGAGCTCGATGCGGAGCTTGCTCCCCACCTCGGGCGCTCCGGAGACGCTGCGCATGAAGGGGTTCCAGCCGCCGTAGGCCTCGAATCCCGCCAGCGCTTCCCAGACCTGTTCGGGCGTCGCGTGGATGTCGATGGTGTGCTCGAGGACGCGGCGCACGCGGCTCTCCCCAGGCTCCGGCGCGGTGAGCTTTCGACCCCGCTGCACCGGCCGGGACGACGAATTCTCCCCAGTGCAAGCAGCATTGTACGGCGGGTCGACACCCCTGCATATCCCCGCATTCAGGTAGGTTTCGGGCTCGCTACGCGGCCCGCGCGCGGATCAGTGCGGCGAGCTCGGGATGCCCGCCGAAGTCCGCCCATCCGTCGGCCGCGCCGCCGTGGATCGCGTCGCGGATCGTCGGGTCGGCGCCGGCGTCGAGCAGCGCCTGGACGGCCTCGGTCTGACCGGCCTGGGCGGCGATGTTGATCGCCGGCACGCCGCCCCCGTGCGACGGCCCGCCGAAGGTGCCGAGCCGGTCCACCTCGGCGCCGAGGTCGATCAGCGCATGCACCGCGTCCACGCGCCCCTTCACAGCCGCCCATGTGAGCGGCGTGCCCCGATAGGGCTCGGCGTTCACGTCGGCGCCCAGGTCGACCAGCGGCCGGAACGCCTCGACGCGGCCGCTCCTGGCGGCCCAGGCGAGCGCCTCGTCGAGCACCTCCTGCTCGTCGTCCGACGGCTCCCAGGCGGGGAACCCGCCGTGCGGCCGGTAGAAGGCGCGGTGGGCGCCGGCCTGCGGCGTCCCCGCGAGGTCGCCGATCATGTCGACGAGCCCGAGCCCCGCGGCGACGCGCAGGTTGCGCGGCTCGAGGCCGAGCAGCGGCGTAACCTCGCGGTGGCCCCAGAAGAGGGCGGCGATGAGCGGTGTGCCGCCGTCGCCCCGGGCGCAGAGGTCGGTGCGGCCGCCGGCGGCGAGCATCGTCTCGGCCAGCTCCGTCCAGTTCGCGTAGCCCGCCTGATGGAGCTTCGTCCAGCCGTACCCGTTTCCGCGGTTGGGGTCGGCGCCGCGCTCGAGCATGAGCCGCACGACCTCGATCGAGTTCGCCATTCCGAGCAGATCGTTGCCGTTCGTCCCCCGGGCCGTCACGAGCTCGGGATGGCCGTCGAGAAGCCGCGCCAGCTCGTCCGGGTCGTCGGCTTCGACGGCCCGGTATGCGAGCACGAACGGCCCGGCCGGCTCCTCGCCGGTGCGAAGCGCCTCGACGTGGCGGCGCAGGCGCGCCCAGGTCGGGAAGCCGTGCTTGCGGGCCAGCTCGCGCCTGGCCTCCGCGGTGGTGACGCCCCGCGCGGTCGCGATCCCGTGGGCGCGGCCCACGTAGTAGTCGAGGTCGGTGTGGAACGGCTGTTCGGCACCGAGCCGCTCGACGTACTCCTTGAGCCGCGGCCAGCTGCGGAAGCCGTGCCGGCGGGCCAGCTCGAGCTGGGCGTCGGCCAGCTTCGCCGGGGTCCCGGCGGCCCGGCGCTCGCGGGCCAGCTCCTTGGCCTGCTTTCGGAGCTGCTCGATGTTGAGCGGTGCGTTCACGGAAGCTCCTTTCCCGAGGGCCCGTCGTCCGCATGTCCGGGCGGAAAGAAGCTCGCTTGATGCGTCGTGCTGGTGGGGTGGGCTCGGCCCTTTCCGCGGACTGGACGCGGCCCCGGCCGCGCCCGCCCAGTCTACCCCGGCCGTTCGGGGACAGTCCCTGAGGAAACGGATCACGTGGACAGATCTCGAGCCAGACGCGCACGTCGGATCGCGCTTTCGCGACGCCGGAGACCGTCGTGGACGCCATGGCACGGCACTAGGGTGCGATTGCGAAATGGACCTGCCCGCGTGAACTCTCGGGTTTCTCCACCGCGGGCTGCACCGCCGTTGGGCCTGGCGGCAAGTGCGTCTAGGCGTCCGGGCGGTTGACGCCCTCGTGGAAGGCGAGCTCTACGAGGTCGATGGCGTGGCGGGTGTAGAAGTGGGCGAGCCGGCGCATGACAGCCACCCAGGCCGCGCCGCTGAGGACAGCCACTCGGCGCGCCGGATTGAGATACGCGGCGTCGACAGCGGTCGTGCTGCGCAGGTCGACGAACCAGTCGTAGTCGGCCTCGGCCCGTGCCCAATCCGGCACCCAGATCGTATGGTGGACGCGCGCCGACTCGACCTGCTTGCGGGTGAACGGGTGGCGGGAGATCTGATCGAGCCGGGCTACCTGCCGCACAGAGTGTGACGCGCCCTTCTCATCCTCGGAGAAGTCGCATGGATGCGGCAGCACCATCGAATACGAGCCGAGGACGCTGATGTTCTCCCGGATCTGCTCGGGCAGTAGCGGCCTCTCAGCCTCCTGAGCACTCGGCGCCGGCTCCTCGGCGAAGACTGCAGCGCGGGCAGCGGGATGCCCGACGAAGACCGTCGGAACGCCACGGAAGATGTCTCCCTGGGAGATGGGACGGTCTGGCGTCAGTGCCGCGAAATACTTGTTGCGATCTGGGTACCAACCCGCCACGGGGTCAGACCGCTAGCGCCGTCTGTCCGACGTCAACCGGCTCGAAGCTGTCTTCGTACAGGGCACGCCGCTCTTCCGCGGTCTCAGCAAAGACGACCTGGTCGGCGACAGGTCGGCCGGTGACATCCATGCCAGCTTCCACCATGTCCTCGAGCAGGGCGATCACCGCCGGCAGTCGCTGAAGCAGTCCCTGGCGTACCTGGTCGGTGAATCCGACCCCGGTGAGTTCCTCGAAGCGGTCGACGAGTCCCTGCTCATCGGGCGAGAGCGAGACGCCCTTGGTTCGGGCCTTTCTTCCAGATCCGCTGCTCATCGATCCTCCTTGTGCATACGGTATGCAACCCTAGCATGATCGGCAGATGGGCACAACCTCTTGAGCCAAACGCGACGGAGGCACCGCAGCCGAATTTGGTTTCGACCGGCGACGGAAACCCGCCGGTATACGACGGGCGTTCGCGACGGCACGAAGAACAATTGGCGCGGGCGCCGCGTGTGCATCGATCTGTTCGCGTCCTCCGGGATCGTCCAAGACACCGAGACCGGGCGGCTCGGGTGGGGCTCGGCGTTGCTTGCGCTTCACGCGATCGACCCGTTTGACGTCTACATCTTCGGGGATCTGGATCCGGCGCGGACAAAGGCGCTTGCGGATCGTGTGGGTCCGCGCGCCCCACGATGGTTCGCTGCTGATGCGCCTGGTAGGAATCGAACCTACGGCCTTGCGCTCCGGAGGCGCACGCTCTATCCCCTGAGCTACAGGCGCGTGGGGACGATTCTACCGGCCCGGCGCCCACCGGTCGGATACGCTGGCGCCGATGCGGCTCCACGCGCGGATCGTCACGCTCGAGTACCTCGAGCCGTTCGTGATCTCGCGCTCGGCCGACACGAGCAGCGAGGTCGTGCAGGTGGCGATCGAGCACGACGGCCTGGTCGGCTACGGCGAGGGCGCACCCGACGAGCACTACGACGAGGGGCCGAGCTCGGCGCGCGACTGGATCCTCGAGCACGCCGGTCCGCGCCTGGGCGACGACCCGCTGGCGACCGGCGCGATCCTCGACCGGCTCGGCGAGCTGCCGGGACAGATGGCCGCCAAGTGCGCGGTCGACGGGGCTCTCCACGACCTGCTCGGGAAGATCTGCGGCCAGCCGCTGTGGCGGATCCTCGGCCTCGACCGCACGCCGCCGCCGACGAGCTACACGATCTCGATCGACACGCTCGAGGGCACCGCCGACCGCGCTGCCCGGGCGTCGTCATACAGGGCGCTCAAGATCAAGGTGGGAGGCCCGGGCGACCTGGAGCGGGTGCGGATCGTGCGCGAGGCGGCGCCCAACGCGCTCGTCAGGGTCGACGCGAACGAGGCGTGGACCGTCGAGTCGACGCTCGCGCTCGTGCCCGAGCTCGTGCCGCTCGGCGTGGAGCTCGTCGAGCAGCCGCTGCCGGCGGCCGACCGCGACGGCTACGCCGAGCTGCACGCCGCCCGTCTGCCGATCCCGATCGTGGTCGACGAGAGCTGCCACACGCTCGCCGACGTGGCGCCGGCCGTGGGCGCCGCCGACGGCGTCAACATCAAGCTGACCAAGTCGGGCGGGATCCGCGAGGCGCTCAGGATGATCCACGCGGCCCGCGCGCTCGACCTGCGCGTCATGCTGGGGTGCATGAACGAGTCGAGCCTCGGCATCGCCGGCGCGGCCCAGATCTCGCCGCTCGTCGACGTCGTCGATCTCGACGGCCACCTCCTGAACCGAAACGACACCCACACCGGGCTCGGGTTCGAGGACGGGCGCGTCCTGCCCGGTGACGGCCCCGGCCTCGGCGTCGACCCGCTGGAGCCCTGGCCGTGAAGCGCTACGTGATCCTCGCCGAGGGGGCGTTCGACGAGGAGGCGAAGACCGCGACGGGCGTCATGCGCTATGCCCGCTCGCCGACGGTGGCGGTGATCGACTCGACCCGCGCGGGCACGGTCGCCGGCGACCACGTGCCGGGGATGGCGAGCGACGTGCCCGTCGTGGCGACGCTCGCCGAAGCGCTTCCGTTCGCGCCGACGACGCTCCTGGTCGGCGTCGCGCCCTCGGGCGGCAAGCTGCCCGGCGCCTACCGGCGCGCGATCCTCGACGCGCTCGAGAACGGCCTCGACGTCGAGAGCGGCCTCCACGACTTCCTGGGCGACGATCCCGACTTCGATGCCGCCGCGCGGCTGAACGGCCGCGAGATCCACGACCTGCGCCGGGCGCCGCACGGTCTGAACGTGCCCACCGGCGCCAACCTCACGGTCCCCACGCACACCGTCCTGACCGTCGGATCGGACTGCGCGCTCGGCAAGATGACCGTCTGCCTCGAGCTCGACGCCGAGGCCCGCCGCCGCGGGCTGGCGTCGGTGTTCGTGCCGACCGGGCAGACCGGGATTGCGATCGCGGGGTGGGGGATCGCCGTGGACGAGGTGATCTCCGACTTCGTGGCCGGAGCGGCGGAGCGGCTGGTCGTCGAGGGCCACGAGCGCGGCGGCGACGGCGCGATCCTGTGGATCGAGGGCCAGGGCTCGCTCAACCACCCCTTCTACTCGGGTGTCACGCTGGGACTCCTGCACGGCTCGGCGCCGCACGCGCTGGTGTTCGTGCACGAGCCCGGCCGCCAGACGATCGACGGCGACCCGCGCTACCGCATCCCCGGGCTGACGGAGCTGATCGACGACCAGGTGCGGATGGCGCGCCGGGTGCGGCCGGCTTCCGTCGTCGCGGTCGCCCTCAAGACGAACCGGCTCGACGAGGAGGCCGCCCGGGCGGCGATCGCAGAGGTCGAGCGCGAGACGGCGCTTGTCGCCGACGACCCGGTGCGGTTCGGCGCCGGCCGGCTCCTGGACGCCGTGCTGAGCGCCCGCGGCTAACATCCCGCGCCGTGCCCGATCCGCGAGTCACCAGGCTGGCAGAGGTGCTGTGCCGCTACTCGCTCGAGGTCGGCCCGGGTGACACGGTGCTGATCGACGGGCCCGCCCTCGCCCAGCCGCTCTTCGTCGAGATGGTCAAGGCCGTGACCGCGGCCGGCGCCCACCCGATGCTGCGGCCGCGGCTCGAGCGGGCCGACGCGGCGCTGCTCGAGGGCGCAAGCGAGGCCCAGATCGCGGCGATCACCCGCCTCGACGAGGTCGAGATCGAGGCCCCGACCCGGGCGCTCACGATCTGGGCCAACGCGAACAGCCGGCACATGAGCAGCGTGGCGCCTGAGGTGCAGGCCGCGCGGTCGGCGGCGATGCGGCCGCTCTTCGAGCGCTTCCTGGCGCGTGAGGCAGCGGGCGAGGCGCGCTGGTGCGGCACCGCGTTTCCGTGCCATGCCGCGGCCCAGGACGCGGGCATGTCGCTCTCCGAGTGGGAGGATTTCGTCTACCGCGCCGGCCACCTTGACGACGCCGACCCGATCGCCTTCTGGAAGGAGCAATCCACGCGCCAGGCGGCCGTCGCCGAGCGCTTCAAGGGCGTGCGCGAGATCCGGATCCTGGCCGAGGACACCGACCTCGTCCTCGACGTCGCCGGCCGCACCTGGGACAACGCCGACGGCCACAAGAACTTCCCCGACGGCGAGGTCTACACCAGCCCGGTCGAGAGCTCCACCCGCGGCCACATCGCCTTCAGCTTCGACGCCACCTACATGGGGAACGACGTCGCCGGGGTGCGGCTCACGTTCGACGGCGGCCGGGTCGTCGAGCATGAGGCCTCCCGTGGCGCCGAGTTCCTCGAGCGGATGCTCGACATGGACGCCGGCGCCCGCTACCTCGGCGAGGTGGCCTTCGGGATGAACGACGAGATCCAGTCGCCGACCCGCGACACGCTCTTCGACGAGAAGATCGGCGGCACGTGCCACGTCGCGCTCGGGATGGCCTTCCCGGAGTGCGGCGGCACCAACACGTCGGGCCTGCACTGGGACCTGGTCTGCGATCTGCGCCGCGGCGGCGAGATCCACGCCGACGGCGAGGTCATCTCGCGCGACGGGAGGTTCCTGTGAGCGACCCGCGCATCGAGCGGCTGGCCGATGTCGTCGTGAACTACTCCCTGCCGCTGGGCGAGGGCGAGACGGTCCTCATCCAGGGGCCGTCGCTCGCCGAGGACCTGATCGTCGAGCTCGTACGGGCGGCGATCCGGGCGGGCGCCGTCCCGCGCGTCCGGACGTCCGTCCAGGGGACGGACGAGGCCTACCTGGCCCGCGCGAGCGACGAGCAGCTTGACCACCTGCCGTCGTGGGCGCTCGACGAGATGGGGTCGATCGACGCCCGCATCTCGGTCGTCGGGGCGTGGAACACGCGCGAGCTGACCGGGATCGACCCCGCCAAGATGGCGCGCAGGTCGCGGGCCGCGCAGCCGCTCATGGGCCAGTTCATGGAGCGCTCCGCGGCCGGGGAGCTCAAGTGGTGCGTGACGGCGATGCCGTGCGAGGCCTTCGCGCAGGACGCCGGCATGTCGCTCGACGCCTACGCCGACTTCGTCTACCGGGCCGGCTGGCTCCACACCGACGACCCGGTCGGGGCGTGGAAGACCTACGCCACCCGGCTCTCGGCGCTGGCCGAGAAGCTCGCCGGCGTGAGGACGCTGCGCGTGCTCGGCGAGGGCACCGACCTGACCGTCGGGGTCGAGGGCCGGTCGTGGATGGCCTCCAAGGGCAGGCACAACTTCCCCGACGGCGAGGTCTTCACCGGCCCCGTCGAGACGGCGACGAACGGCGAGGTGCGGTTCAGCTTCCCGGCGATCATGGGCGGGCGTGAGGTCGAGGACGTGCGGCTGCGCTTCGAGGACGGCCGGGTGGTCGAGAGCGAGGCCGCGAGCGGCGAGGACTACCTGCGCCAGATGCTCGGGATGGACGACGGCGCCTCCGTGCTCGGCGAGTTCGCGATCGGTACGAACTACGCGGTCGAGGAGTTCACCCGCCAGATCCTCTTCGACGAGAAGATCGGCGGGACGTGCCACATGGCCCTCGGCGCCGGCTATCCCGAGACGGGCTCGACCAACGTCTCCGGCCTGCATTGGGACATGGTGTGCGACCTTCGCTCGGACGCCGAGATCCACGCCGACGGCGAGCCGGTCTTCCGCGACGGGCGGTTCCTGCCCGCGTTCTTCGCCGAGGACCTCTCAGCCCCGGGCTGAGCCGCCGCTCCGCAGAAGCCAGCCCATGCGGGCGACGCGGGCCATGAACGGCAGGTCGTGCAGGCGCAGCACGTCGACGCCCAGGTAGGCGGCGACCGCGACGACCCCGGCCGTCCCCTCGAGCGCGTCCTCGGGCAGCCCGAGCGGCTCGGCCGTCACCTCCTTGTGGGAGGGGGCGAGCAGCACCGGATGGCCGAGCGCGCGCAGCTCGGGCAGCCGGCGCAGCGTCTCGAGGTCCGTCGCCGTGTCCTTCCCGAAGCCGAGGCCGGGGTCGACCAGGAGCCCCTCGGGGCGGACGCCGGCCGCCTGTGCGCGGCCGGCCCGATCGGCCAGGAACCGGGCGATGTCGTCGAAGGCGACGGCGTAGCGGCCGTCCCGCACCTGCTTCGGATCGAGGCCGAGGTGGGTGACGACGAGCCCGGCGCCGTGGCGGGCCACGATCGCGGCGAGGTCGGGATCGGAGAGGCCGGTGTGGTCGTTCACCAGGTCGGCTCCGGCCGCGAGGGCGGCGTCTGCGATCTCGGCCCGGTAGGTGTCGACGGCAATCGGGACGTCGGTGCGGCCGCGCAGGCCGCGCACGACCGGGACGACGCGGGCGATCTCGGCCGCCGCCGGGATCGCGTCGCCGGGCTGCGCGGTCATGCCGCCCACGTCGAGCAGGTCGGCCCCCGCCGCCACCATGTCGAGCCCGCGGCCGACGGCGGCGGCCGGGTCGGCGGTGCGCCCCCGGTCGTAGAACGAGTCGGGGGTCACGTTCACGATCGCCATGATCAACGGCGGGCCCCCGAGGGGCAGGGATCGCGTTCCCAGAGCGAGCTCCACGGGGAGGAGCGTACGCGCCTTGACAAGCGAACATGTGTTCGCTACCGTGTGCGAACACATGTTCGCCTCATCCTCCACACGCCGCATGATCACCGCCCTCGCAGCACTCGCGTGCGCGGCCGCCTTCCTCCTCGGAGAGGCGATCCCGTCCAGGGGCGCCGCGCCGCCGCGCCACCACCGGGTGCATGCCGGCGAGACATTGTGGGGCATCGCCGAGCACGCCTATCCCGGCGACGATCCGCGCGAGGCCGTCTACCGCATCCGGGTCGCCAACGACATCCCCGGCTCGCAGATCGTGGCGGGCGAGGAGCTGGTGCTGCCGTGAGCGCCGCGAGACATCTGCGCCTCCTCCCGGCGTCCGATGACCGCGTCGTCTACCTCGACGAGCGCCGCGCGGCCGGTGACGGCCGGCTGCCGGCGCCGGCGCTCCGGCTCGTCACGAACGGCGACGAGGGCCAGCTCCTGCGGCTCGACATCTTCCTGCGCCGCGCCCGGGCAGTCCTGGCCGAGCGCGACCTGACGCCCGCGATGGCCGAGATCCCGCCGCGCATCGCCTGAGTCGGCGACGGCGACCCGTACAATCGGCCGGTGGACCTGAGCGTGCTCTTCCTGGGCACCGCCGGCGCGGCGCCGAGCGCCCATCGCGGCGCCCCCAGCCACCTCGTCCGGCGGGGCGGCGACCGCATCCTGGTCGACTGCGGCGAGGGCACCCAGCGCCAGCTCCTGCGCTCGGGCGTGGGGCTCGTCGACGTGGATGACGTCCTGATCACCCACTGCCACGCCGACCACGTGCTCGGCCTTCCGGGGATGCTGAAGACGTTCGCGCTGCGCGCCCGCGAGGCGCCCCTGCGCCTGTACGGGCCCGCCGGCCTGCCGGAGCTGATGCGCGTGCTGAAGCCCGTGATCGGGAGGTTGACGTACCGGGTCGAGATCCAGGCGCTCACGCCGGGCGACGCCCTCGAGCGCGACGGCTACCGGATCCACGCCTTCGCCACCGACCACCACGTGCCGAGCATCGGCTACGCGATCGTCGAGGACGAGCGGCCGGGCCGGTTCGACATCGACGCGGCCCGCGATCTCGGCGTCCCCGAGGGGCCGCTGTTCGGGCGGCTCCAGCACGGCGAGGCCGTCACGCTCGAGACCGGCGAGACCGTGCTCGCGGAGGCGGTGGTGGGCGAGGCCCGTCCGGGCCGCAGGCTCGTCTTCTCGGGCGACACGCGGCCGTGCAAGCAGCTCTTCCAGGCCTGCCTCGGCGCCGACGTCCTGGTTCACGAGGCGACGTTCCTCGAAGAGGAGGCCGACAGGGCGGCCGAGACCGGCCACACCACGGCGCTCCAGGCGGCGCGGCTGGCGCGCGAGGCGGGCGTCCGCATGCTCGCGCTCACCCACATCTCGACGCGGCATCCGACGCGCGAGATCCTGGCCGAGGCGCGCGAGGAGTTCCCGACGGCGGTGGTGCCGCGCGACTTCGACTCGATCGAGGTGCCGCTGGCCGAGCGCGGCGAGCCGCACCTCGTGAAGGCGGCGTGACCCACTTCGACGCGCTCGCGCCGGACTACGACCGGCTGCGGCCGGCGGGGGAGGGGTGGCAGGAGGTCGCTGGGCGGGCGCTCGCCGCGCTCGGCGGCGCAACACGGCTGCTCGACGTCGGCTGCGGCACCGGCCGGTTCGCGGTGCTCGCGGCAGAGCGGCTCGGCGCACGGGTGTGGGGCGTCGACGCGTCGGCCGAGATGCTGCGCGAGGCGAAGGCCCGGCCGGGCGCCGGGGCCGTGGGGTGGAGGCAGGCCGATGCGACGCGGCTGCCGTTCAAGGACGGCTGGTTCGACGCCGTTCACAGCCACCTGGTGCTGCACCTGGTCGGCGATGTGCCGGCGGCGGCCGGCGAGATGGCGCGCGTGCTCCGGCCCGGCGGCCGGGTCGCGATCGGGACGTTCGCGCCAGAGCACTTCCGCGAGTTCTTCCTGAACCCGTACTTCCCGTCGATCCCCGAGATCGACCTGGCCCGGTTCCCGGATCCGGCCCGGCTCTGCGGCGACCTCGTCGCCGCGGGCTTCTCCCACCCGTCGGTGGAGCGCTTCGACCAGCCCGTCACGGCAGCGGCGGCCGACGTCCTCGACCGCGTCGTCGGACGCTACATCTCGACGCTGCGCCTGCTCGGCGACGCCGAGTACGCGTCGGGCCTCGCGCGGCTCCGCGCCGACGTCACCGCCGGCCGCGAGGGCTTCGCCTACACGCTGCGCTGGGCGCTGGTCACGGCGCGCCGAGGATAGACCGCATCCCCTCGCGGAAGGCCGGGCCGCCCGCGTTGGCCGGATGGCGGACGTACCGCGTGCCCGGCGGGAGCACCGACTCGGCGATCCGGCCGACCGCGACGACCGTCCGCGGCCGGACGAGCTCGACGAGCCGCATGGCGAGCGGCGCGCCGGCCTCGACCTCGGCGACCGCCGGGCGCCGGTTCGAGAGCGGCTCGCCGGGCCGGTGCGGGTGCGTCGGCACCGTGTTCCACAGGATCACCCGCCGCTCGGCGCCCAGCTCCTCGAGCACCCTGTGGACGATCGTCCCCGACGGCTCGCTCCAGGTGCGGGCGGCGCATGTCGGCCGGTAGGGCGGCCCCCAGCGGATCAGGTCGCGCTCCGAGGTGAAGGCGATCCCCGACCAGCGCATGCCCTGGTAGCCGCCGGCCTCGCCGAGGCAGACGATCTCGGCGCCGGCGCGCTCCGCCAGGTACGCGCGCAGGTTCTCGAGCCGGATCGCCGGCGCGTCCGGGAGGTCGTCCGGCCCCGCCTGTGCGTACTGGTTGAAGGTCGACCCGATGCGAAGCCGGGCGAGATCCGCGAGCAGGTGATCCACGACGCCGAGCTTGACACGGAGCGCCGCGATATGGTTTAGTCAAGTGACTTAGTCGTACGACTAACCACATGGTAACCAAGCCCGACCACCGCACAGCCTTCCTCGATGCCGCCGAGCGCCTGCTCGTCGACGACGGCCGGGCCGGGATCTCGACACGCCGGCTCGCACGCGAGGCAGGGCTGAACCACGGGCTCGTGCACTACTACTTCGGAAGCGTCGAGAACCTCATGCTGGCGGTCTTCGAGCGGTTCACCGACCGCCTGGTGGAGCGCCAGCGCGCGATGTACGCGGCCGACGTCCCGTTCCTTGCCAAGTGGCGGTCGGCTATGGGGTTCATGGAGGAGGACCTGGCCGCCGGCTATCCCAAGATCTGGGCCGAGCTCCAGGCGGCAGCCATGAACGACCCCGAGCTCCAGCGCCGGTTCCGGGCCGTGTACGCGACCTGGCGATCGGTGCTGACCGGCGCGTTCACACGCGCGGCCGGCGAATACGGTGTGAGCGACGCCGCCGTCCCGGCGCTCGTGACACTCGTCATGACGTTCACGGTCGGGATGTTCAACGAGCGCCTGGTCGGAGTTGACACCGGCCACGCCGAGCTCCTGGCCTGGTTCGAGGCCGGCGTCCGGTCGATGGAGCCCGCACCGTGACGGCGGCGGCCGTCCGCGAGCAGACGCGGGCCCGGTACCCCGACGACTCGGGCGACCTGGACCGGGACGGGGTGGTCGTCCACTGGGAGCGCTACGGCGACGGGGCGCGGGCGATCCTCTTCGTACCGACATGGTCGATCGTGCACTCGCGGTGCTGGAAGGCCCAGATCCCGTATCTCGCCCGCCACCACCGCGTGATCGTGTTCGACCCGCGCGGCAACGGCCGGTCCGGCCGTCCGATCGACCCAGCCGCCTACGCCGAGGCGGCGTTCGCCGGTGATGCGCACGCGGTGCTCGACGCCACCGGAACCGACCGCGCGGTGGTCGTCGGGCTGTCACTCGGGGCCCAGCGTGGTCTGATACTCGCGCGACGGCACCCCGAGCGGGTCGCGGGCATGGTGCTCATCGGGCCCGCGGTCGCGCTTGCACCGCTTCCGCCCGAGCGGGCGCGGGCGTTCGAGCGCTTCCACGACCGGCGCGACGGCGACGAGTCGTGGGCGAAGCACAACGCCCACTACTGGCGGCGCAATTTCCCGGACTTCCTCGAATTCTTCTTCTCGCAGGCGTTCACCGAGCGCCACTCGACGAAGCAGATCGAGGACTGCGTCGGCTGGGGGATGGAGTGCGGCGCCGACTGCCTGCTCGCGTCGGAGGACGGCCCCGGGCTGGGCGACCACACCGCCGAAACCGCCGCGGCCGTGACGTGCCCCGTGCTCGTGATCCACGGCGACGAGGACGCGATCGTGCCGCACGCGGCCGGCGCCGAGCTGGCCCGACTCACCGGCGGCTCGCTCGTCACCGTCGCGGGCGGCGGCCACTGCCTCCAGAGCCGCGAGCCCGTGCTCGTGAACCGCCTCATCCGCGACTTCGCGGCGGCACTCGCCGCCCGGGAGGCGGCGTGACGGCGCCCGCCACCCGCGAGCAGAGCCGTGCCCGCCACCCCGACGCGTGCGGCCGCGTCGAGCGCGACGGGGTGCAGGTGTACTGGGAGCGGTACGGCGCGGGGACGCCGGCCTTCCTCCTGCTCCCGACCTGGGAAATCGTCCACTCACGCTCGTGGAAGAGCCAGATCCCGTACCTGGCGCGGCACGGCACCGTCGTGACGTTCGACCCGCGCGGGAACGGCCGCTCGGATCGCCCCGCCACCGCGGCCGCCTACGAGCGGCGCGAGTATGCCGAGGATGCCGTGGCGGTCCTCGCCGCGGCCGGCGTCGACCGCGCGCTCGTCGTGGCGTGGTGCGATCTCGGCGAGACGCTGATCCTCGCCGCGGAGCACCCCGACCGCGTGGCCGGCCTCGTCGAGATCGCGCCCGCGCTCCAGGTCGGGCGGGTGACGCCCGAGCCGGTGCCGCATCCGTTCGACGAGCCGCTCGCCTCCGACGAGGGCTGGGCCAGGGAGAACCGCCACTACTGGCTGCGCGACTGGCGCGGCTACGCGGAGTTCTTCTTCGGCGAGTGCTTCACAGAGCCGCATTCCACAAAGCAGATCGAGGACGCCGTCGGCTGGGCGCTCGAGACCGACCCCGAGACGCTGCTTCTGAGCTTCGACGGCTGGAACGGGAAGGTGCTCGACCCCGCCGAGGCGAACGCGCAGTGCGCCCGGATCGCGTGCCCCGGCCTGGTCGTCCACGGCACCGCCGACGCGCTCGTCGAGCCTTGGCGCGGCGAGGCGGTGGCCGAGCAGCTCGGGTGGCCGTACCTCGCTGTCGCAGGCGCCGGCCACGCTCCGCACGCGCGCGATCCGGTGCGGACGAACGTGCTCCTGCGTGCCGCCGGCCGGGCCGTCATGGGCGCCGAGCCGGCGGGCAGGCGGCCCTGGACGCGCGCGCTCCGGCGGCAGCGGCGCGCGCTCTACATCTCCTCGCCGATCGGGCTCGGGCACGTGTGGCGCGACGTCGCGATAGCCGACGAGCTGCGGGCGCTCCATCCCGATCTCGAGATCGACTGGCTGGCCCAGGACCCGGTCACCCGCGTCCTCGAGGACCGCGGCGAGCGCATCCATCCCGCGTCGGCCGACCTCGCCGCCGAATCGGCCCACATCGCCTCGGAGTCCGATGGGCATGAGCTCCACGTCTTCCAGGCGATCCGGCGGATGGACGAGATCCTCGTGGCGAACTTCATGGTCTTCCACGACCTGGTCGAGTCCGAGCCGTACGACGTCTGGATCGCCGACGAGGGCTGGGAGATCGACTACTTCCTGCACGAGAACCCGGAGCTCAAGACGGCCGCCTACTGCTGGCTCACCGACTTCGTCGGCTGGCTGCCCATGGCCGACGGCGGCGAGCGGGAGGCGTTCCTCACCGCCGACCTGAACGCCGAGATGATCGAGCACATCGCCCGCTACCCGCGCATCCGCGACCGGGCGATCTTCATCGGGAACCCCGAGGACATCGTCCCCGAGAGGTTCGGGCCGGACCTGCCGGGGATCCGCGAGTGGACAGAGGCCCACTTCGACTTCTCCGGTTACGTGACCGGGCCGCTTCCCCCGGCGGGCGACCGGACCGCGCTTCGGGCGGAGCTCGGCTACGGCCCGGACGAGAAGGTGTGCATCGCGACCGTCGGCGGATCGGGGGTCGGCGAGGCGCTGCTGCGCCGCATCACCGACTCGTTCGACAACGCGAGGGCGCTCGTGCCCGGGCTGCGGATGGTCGTCGTCGCCGGACCGCGCATCGACGCGGCGGCATTTCCGCGCCGCGAAGGCCTGGACGTGCTGGCGTACGTGCACGACCTGCGCCGCCACCTGGCCGCCTGCGACCTCGCGATCATCCAGGGCGGGCTCGCCACCGCGATGGAGCTCACAGCCGCCAGGCGCCCGTTCCTCTACTTCCCGCTCGGCCACCACTTCGAGCAGCGGTTCCACGTGCGCCACCGGCTGGACCGGTACGGCGCCGGCCGCTGCATCGAGTTCGACACGGCGACGCCCGAGGCGATCGGTAGAGCGATCGCCGAGGAGCTCGGAAAGGAGGTGGCCTATCGCGACGTCGAGACCGACGGCGCCGCCCGCGCGGCGGCGCTGATCGCGCAGCTGCTCTGAAACCACGAAGGGGGTCTAACCATGTCCGTTGCCGAGGCGGAATCTCAGGCAACCGAGGTCGTCTACGACCTCACGGGAACGCTGCTCGAGGTGTGCACGTGCGGCGTCCTCTGTCCGTGCTGGGTGGGCGAGGATCCCGACGGCGGCGAGTGCCACTCGGTGCTTTCCTACCACTTCACCGAGGGCACGGTGAACGGCGTCGACGTCGGGGGCCGGACGATCGTGAACGTCGTCCACATCCCGGGCAACGTGCTCAGCCCGGGCACCTGGCGGGTGGCGCAGTTCATCGATGACGGCGCCACCGACGAGCAGTTCGCCGCTCTGCGCGACGCCTACTCCGGCGCGCTGGGCGGGCCGCTGGCCGACCTGGCCGGGCTCGTCGGGGAGGTGCTGACCTGCGAGCGCGTCCCCATCTCCCACCAGGTGGCGGAAGGCGTCGGCTCGCTCGTCGTCGCCGACTTCGTCCGGTGTGAGATGGCGCCGTTTCGCAGCGCCGACGGCACCATCACGACGCTCCGCGACTCCGTCTTCTCGACGGTGCCCGGCTCGCCGGCCTACCTCTCCAAGGCGTCGGTGCAGCGGATCGACCTGCCGCAGTACGAGCTCGCATGGTCGGACGGCCAGAACGCGATCCAGGCGGACTACCGCATGACGCACTCGGTCGCGCGGTGACCGTAGCCGGCCGCCGCTCGCGGACGCCCGCCGCCGTCCTCGCCGCGATCGTCGCGGCCTGGGCGGCGGCGGGCATGGCCCAGGCCGCCGGCGCGGGGGCGGTGCTGCACGGGCACGCCGGCGCTCACGACGCCGCCGAGCCCCTGTGGGTGACGGTGCTCCTGCCGCCGTTCTGGCTGAGCGCGATCGCCTTCCTGCTCGCCTGGCAGGTGATGGTGGCGGCGATGATGCTGCCGTCGAGCCTGCCGATGGTGCGGCTGTTCACGCACGCGGCCCGCCGCCAGGAGCGCTCGGGCCGGGTCGTCGCGGCGTTCCTGGGCGGCTACGCCGCCGTGTGGGCGGCGTGCGGGGCGGCGGCGTTCGCGGCCGATGTCGCCGTGCACCGGGCCGGCGGCGGCGTGGACTGGCTCGGCGCGCACCCCTGGATCGCGCCCGCCGGCGCACTCGCCGGCGCGGGCGTCTTCCAGTTCAGCGGCCTCAAGGACCGGTGCCTCGACCAGTGCCGGCACCCGGGCCCGTTCCTCATGCGCCACTACCGCCGCGGTGCGCGGGGCGGATTCGACCTCGGCCGCCGGCACGGGCTCTTCTGCATCGGCTGCTGCTGGGCGCTCATGGCGCTCATGCTGGTGATGGGCGCGGCCAGCCTCGTGTGGATGGCCGGCCTGGGCGCGGTCATGTACTACGAGCGGGCCGGGCGGCACGGGCGGAGTCTCACGCCCGTCGTCGGCGTGCTCCTCATCGCATGGGGCCTCCTCGTCGCCGCGCACCCCGGGTGGCTCCCCGGCATCCTCGGAGGTGTGGCATCGTGACGGCGTGATCGCCGAGCAGCGCCTCCGCACCCGCCAGCTGCTCCTGATCTGCGCGGTCGCGGTGCTGGCGATGGGGCTCTGGTTCTCGGCGTCGTCGGTCGTGCCGCAGCTGAGCGACGAGTGGCACCTCTCCGACGCCGGCGCCACGTGGCTCACGACCGCGGTGCAGCTGGGGTTCGTCGCGGGGGCGCTGGCCTCGGCGGTGCTCAACCTGCCCGACAGGGTGTCGACCACGCGCCTCATCGGCGGCGCCGCGCTGGCGGGGGCGGCGGCCAACGAGGCGGTGGCGCTCTTCGCCCACGGGTTGGCGCTCGCGATCCCGCTCCGGTTCCTCACCGGCATGGCCCTGGCCGGCGTCTACCCGCCGGGGATCAAGCTCATGGCGACCTGGTTTCGGGCCGGGCGGGGCTTCGCCGTCGGAGCCCTGGTGGGCGCCCTGGCGCTGGGGTCGGGCACACCGCATCTGGTGAACGCCGCTCCCTCGCTCGACTGGCAGGCGGTCCTGAGCGTGGCGAGCGTGCTTGCCGTCGCCGGCGCCGGCCTGGCGGTTTCGGCCCTCCACGAGGGCCCGTATGCGACCGCCGCGGCGCCGTTTCACCCCGGGTACGTGCGCCGCCTGTTCGGCGACCGCGCCCAGCGGCTGGTCTGCTTCGGGTACTTCGGCCACATGTGGGAGCTCTACGCGATGTGGACGTGGGTGCCGGCATACGCGGCGGCGAGCTTCGCGGCGGCGGGCGACGGCGACCCCTCCCGGACGTCGGTGGAGCTGGCGGCCTTCGCGACCGTCGGCGTGGCGGGGCTGGCGGGCTGCATCCTGGGCGGCCTCGTGGCGGACGTGCGCGGCAGGGCCGCGGTGACGATCGGCTCGATGGCGGTGAGCGGGACGTGCTGCGTGGCCGCAGCCGCGCTCTACGGACTGGCGCCGGCCGTCGTCGTCGTCCTCATGCTGGTGTGGGGGACGGCCGTGGTCGCCGACTCGGCCCAGTTCTCGACGGCGCTCACCGAGGTCGCCGACCCCGACTATGTCGGCACCGCCGTCACCGCGCAGACGGCGATCGGCTTCGCCATCACCGTGGTGTCGATCCGGCTCCTTCCGACCGTGCGCGATGCCGTGGGCTGGAGGTACGCCTTCCTCTTCCTGGCGGTCGGGCCGGCCCTCGGCATCGTCGCGATGGCGCGGGTACGATCGCTGCTCCGTGGCTGAGAGCTGGAATCCGCCGGAGGTGGGCGCGCGCGCGTCGCGCGCCCGTGCCGTCACCGCCGACGACATCGAGCGCTTCACGGCGATCTCGGGCGATAGAAACCCGCTCCACTACGACGAGGAGGCGGCCCGGGCGTCGCGGTTCGGCGAGGTCATCGTGCAGGGCGGGATCACGAGCGCCATCCTGAACGCCGTCGTCGCCGAGGACCTGCCCGGCCCCGGCACCGTCTTTCTCGAGGTGGCGTGGAAGTTCACCGCTCCCGTCCGCCCCGGCGACACGATCACCGGCGAGGTCGAGGTCACCGCCGCCCGCGCCGACAAGCCGATCACCCACCTGAAGACGACCGTCACGCGCGGCGACGGCGTCGTCGCGCTGGAGGGCACGGCCGTCTGCTACACCGTCGCGGTCTGAGCGGCGGGGCGGCGTGGGGTGGGGCCGTTGGTGGCCCGGGCCGGCACGGTCACTTGGCCGGCGGCGGCGTCAATTGGCCCCGGTGTACACGGCGGCCATTTGGCGTCCGCCCGATGCCGGCCACTCGGCCACGCCTGAGTGTCATTTGCCTTTCGTGACACGCACTCGGCCATGGGCCCCGCCGTAGCGGATAGTCAGGCCGAGCTCAGGTGCTGTCGATCGTGCAGCCCGTGGCTCTCGCCCACCTGAGCGGGTTCGGCCTGCCTTCACGAACCACGAGAGTCGAGCGCACGCCGCCGCCGCGAACCAGCGGTAACAGGCGGTCATTCTGAAACAGGTTCTCAGGCCGGCTCAGGCGCCGGCGCTCGCCCGGATCTCCCGGAGCTCGTCCTCGTAGGCGGCGCCCATCCGCCGGAGCAGGTCGAGCGTCTCGCGCGCCTGGTCCTCGTCGATCCGGTCGAGGGCGAAGCCGACGTGGATCAGCACCCAGTCGCCGAGCTCGGCCTCGGGGCAGAGCGCGATGGAGACGGACCGGCGGACGCCGGCGATCTCGGCCGTCGCGAGCCCGGCCTCGGCGTCTGCGATCTCGACGATCTGGGCCGGGATCGCTAAGCACATGCTGGCTTCCCACCCATGGCGGGTATAGGGTACCGCCGGGGCTGGGGGCAGAGGATTGGACGAGACTGCCTGACGTTGCAACGACGGTGATCGAGCCGGGTGCTCTCGACGACCTGCTGAGAGCGCTCGTCACGCACGGCTTCCGCACCGTCGGCCCGACGGTGCGTGACGGCGCGATCGTCTACGACGACATCGAGTCGGCGGCCGACCTGCCCATCGGGTGGACCGACGACCAGGAGGCCGGCCGCTACCGGCTCGAACGGCGCGACGACGAGGCCCGCTTCGGCTACGCCGTCGGCCCGCACTCGTGGAAGCAGTTTCTGCTCCCCGCCCGGATCAGGCTCTGGCGGGCGCGCAAGCGCGACGACGAGTTCGTCGTCGAGCAGGACGAGCCCGACGGCACGCCGCTCGCGCTGATCGGCGTGCGCGCCTGCGAACTGCACGGGATCGCCATCCAGGACAAGGTGCTCCTCGGCGGCACCTACGCAGACCACGACTACGCGGCCCGCCGGAAGGACGCCTTCATCGTCGCCGTCAACTGCTTCGAGCCGGCGGCGACCTGCTTCTGCACGTCGATGGAAACCGGGCCGAAGGCGGAGGCGGGCTACGACCTCGCCCTGACCGAGATCCTCGACGGCGGCCACCGGCTGCTGGTGGAGGTGGGGACACCGAGAGGGGCCGACGTCCTGGCCGGCGTCCCCAAGCGCCCCGCCGAGCCCGCCGACCTCGATGCCGCGGGCGCGGCGATCGACGGTGCGGCCGAGCGCATGGGCCGGCACGTGGACACGACCGACATCCGCGACATGCTCGCGGCCAACCTCGAGCACGAGCGCTGGGACGAGGTCGCCTCCCGCTGCCTCACCTGCGGCAACTGCACCCTGGTCTGCCCGACGTGCTTCTGCACGACGGTCGAGGATCACACCGACCTGGCCGGAAACGCCGAGCGGACGCGGGAGTGGGACTCCTGCTACTCCGTCGAGTACTCCCACATCCACGGGGGCAGCATCCGCCCGTCCGGCCGCTCGCGGTACCGCCAGTGGCTCACACACAAGTTCGGGACCTGGTACGACCAGTTCGGCAGCTCGGGCTGCGTCGGGTGCGGACGGTGCATCGCCTGGTGCCCGGTCGGGATCGACGTGACCGAGGAGCTCGCCGCCATCCGCTCGACCACGGGGAACGGCGATGGAGACGATTGAGGCCCTTCTCCGAGAGGTGCCCCTGTTCGAGGGCCTTTCGCCGGAGCAGCTCGAGACGATCGCCGGCTGCGGCACGAACGTGCAGTTCGCCGAGGGCGACCTGCTCTTCAAGGACCGCGACCCGGCCGAGTGCTTCTACGTGCTCCGCCACGGGAGCGTCGCGCTCGAGACGTTCGTGCCGACGCGCGGTGCCGTCGTGATCGAGACCATCGAGTCCGGCGAGGTGGTGGGGTGGTCGTGGCTCTTTGCCCCGTACCGGTGGCACTTCGACGCCCGCGCAACGTCGCTCGTGCGGGCCACGAGCTTCGACGGCGTGTGCCTGCGCGGCAAGTGCGACAGCGACCCGAGGCTCGGGTACGACCTCATGTCGCGGTTCGCGCAGGTGATGATCCGCCGGCTCCAGTGGACGCGACTGCGGCTCCTCGACGTCTACGGCGATGGCCACCGCAGCTGACGCGCTCGCCACGGCGGGGCCGATGGTCCCGGCGCCGTTTCGGGTCACGAAGCGGCGGCGGGAGCTGGCCGACACGTGGACGCTCGAGCTCGAGCCCGTCGGCCGCGATCGCATCGTGCCCGAGCCGGGCCAGTTCACCATGCTCTACGTCTTCGGCGTGGGGGAGGTGCCGATCTCGGTCTCGGGGGACTCCGACGGCCGGCTCGTCCACACCGTGCGGGCGGTCGGGGCCGTCTCGCGGGCGATCTGCGAGTCCGAGCCCGGCGCCGTGCTGGGCGTGCGCGGCCCGTTCGGCAACACCTGGCCGGTGGACGCCGCCGTCGGCTCCGACGTCGTGATCGTGGCCGGCGGGATCGGCCTGGCACCGCTTCGGCCGGCGGTCTACGCAGTGCTCCGCCGCCGCGGCGAGTACGGAAACGTCGCGCTGCTCTACGGCAGCCGCACGCCCGCCGACCTGCTCTACCGGGCGGAGCTCGGGCAGCTGCGGGGCCGGTTCGACCTCCAGGTCGACGTCACCGTGGACGCCGCCGAGACCGGGTGGCAGGGCAAGGTCGGCGTCGTCCCCAAGCTGATCGCGGATGCCCACTTCGACCCGGACACCGCAGTGGCGTTCGTGTGCGGGCCCGAGATCATGATGCACTTCGCGGCGCGGGCGCTGATCGACCGCGGCCTGCCGCCGGGCCGGATCCACATCTCGATGGAGCGGAACATGCAGTGCGGCCTCGGCCACTGCGGCCACTGCCAGCTCGGCCCGACCATGATCTGCCGCGACGGGCCGGTCTACCGCTACGACGAGATGGAGCGGTTGATGGCGGTGCGCGAGCTGTGACTGCGGCCCGGAAGCCGACGCTGGCCGTCTGGAAGTTCGCCTCGTGCGACGGTTGCCAGCTCTCGCTCCTGGACTGCGAAGACGACCTGCTCTCCCTGGTGGGCGAGGTCGAGATCGCCTACTTCCTGGAGGCGACCCGGGCCACTGCGGAGGGGCCGTACGACCTGTCGCTCGTGGAGGGCTCGATCACGACCCACCACGACATGGAGCGGATCCGCGAGGTGCGGCGGATGTCCAAGGCGCTCGTCACGATCGGCGCCTGCGCCACCGCCGGCGGCGTGCAGGCCCTCAAGAACTTCGCGGACGTCGACGAGTACGTCTCGATCGTCTACGCGACGCCGGAGTACATCTCGACGCTCGAGTCGTCGACGCCGATCTCGGCCCACGTCCCGGTCGACTTCGAGCTGAACGGCTGCCCGATCAACAAGGCCCAGCTGATCGAGGTGATCACCGCGTTCCTCTACGGGCGGCGCCCGAACATCCCGACGACGAGCGTCTGCATGGAGTGCAAGCGGCGCGGCACGGTCTGCGTCACGGTGGCGCACGGGACGCCCTGCCTGGGCCCGGTCACGCACGCCGGCTGCGGCGCGCTCTGCCCGTCCTACAACCGCGGCTGCTACGGCTGCTTCGGCCCGATGGAGACGCCGAACACCGCGGCCATGACCCGGAAGCTCCAGGAGCTCGGCATGGGCGAGAAGGCGATCGACCGCGTCTATCGCACGTTCAACGTCCGCCACTTCGAGGAGGCCCGCGGGAAGTGAGCGCGCCGAGGACGAAGACGATCAGGACCGACGCCCTGGCGCGGGTCGAGGGCGAGGGCGCGATGTACGTCCGCATCGCCGGCCGCGAGGTCGAGGACGTGAAGCTCAACATCTACGAGCCGCCCCGGTTCTTCGAGGCATTCCTGCGCGGGCGCAGCTTCACCGAGGTGCCCGACATCACGGCCCGGATCTGCGGGATCTGCCCGGTCGCCTACCAGATGAGCTCGATCGCCGCGATGGAGCAGGCCTGCGGCGTGGAGGTCGGCGGCCAGGTGCGCGCGCTGCGCCGGCTGCTCTACTGCGGCGAGTGGATCGAAAGCCACGCCCTGCACGTCTTCATGCTCCACGCGCCGGACTTTCTGGGCTATCCGAGCGCCATCGAACTGGCGCGCGACAACCCGGAGGTGGTGGCGTCCGCGCTTGAACTCAAGAAGGCCGGCAACGAGCTCATGACCGTCGTCGGCGGGCGCGAGGTGCACCCGATCAACGTCAAGGTGGGCGGCTGGTACCGGGCTCCGCGCAAACGCGAGCTCGCGCCGCTCGTCGAGAAGCTCGAGCGGGCGCGCGAGATCGCCCTCGACGCGGTGCGGATCACGTCCGGCTTCGAGTTCCCCGAGTACGAGCAGGACTACGAGCTCGTCGCCCTCGACGAGCCGGGCGAGTACCCGATCGACCGGGGCCGGATCGTCTCGAACCGCGGGCTCGACATCGCCGTGGCCGACTACGACGACCACTTCGTCGAGGAGCACGTCGAGTGGTCGAACGCGCTCCACTCGCGGCTGATCGCCCGCGGCTCCTACCTGTGCGGCCCGCTCGCCCGCTTCGCGCTTGCGGCCGACCGGCTCTCGCCCGTCGCCCGCGACGCCGCCCGCGAGGCGGGCCTCGAGCCGTCCGAGCGGAACCCCTTCAAGAGCATCGTCGTGCGCTCGGTCGAGCTCGTCTACGCCGCCGACGAGGCGCTGCGGATCATCTCGGAGTACGAGGAGCCCGACGCGCCGGCGGTCGAGGTGGAGCCGCGGGCGGGGATCGGCCACGGCTGCACCGAGGCTCCGCGCGGCATCCTCTACCACCGCTACGAGATCGACGACGAGGGCTCGATCCTCGACGCCAAGATCGTGCCGCCGACCTCGCAGAACCAGCGGACGATCGAGGAGGACCTGCGCGGCGTCGTCGAGCGCTCGCTCGACCTGCCCGACGACGAGCTCACCATCCGCTGCGAGCAGACGATCCGGAACTACGACCCCTGCATCTCCTGCGCGACGCACTTCCTGACGCTCGACGTCGAGCGCCGGTGACGGCAGCGGTCGTCTGCGTCGGAAACCGGCTCCGCGGCGACGACGCGGTCGGTCTCGAGGTCGCCCGCCATCTCCACGGCACCCTGCCCGAGGGGGTCGCGATCACCGAGCGGGAGGGTGAGCCGACGACCCTGATCGACGCCTGGGACGGAGCGGATGCCCTGTGGATCGTCGACGCGGTCTCGTCGGGCTCCGGTGCGGGGACGGTGCATCGCCTCGACGCCGGCGAGCGGCCGCTCCCGCCGGGCCCCTTCCGGGCCTCGACGCACCACGTGAGCCTCGCCGAGACCGTCGAGCTGGCCCGTGTCCTCGGCCGGCTGCCGGCCCGCACCGTCGTCTTCGGGATCGAGGCCGCGAGCTTTACGATCGGCGAGCCGCTCACGCCCTCCGTGGCGGCTGCGGCGGTCGCCGTGGCCGAGGCCATCCGCGACGAGGTGAAACAACGGCGACAGGCCCCGTTGTTTCAGGGTCCCGCCGATGTCCGCGCTCGCTGATACGCTGTCCGAGACCGCCAAGCCACCTTTAATCCGTGCCCTGCGAGGCCGGGAAGGAGCTTCACATGACCGCAACCGCGACCGAGCGCGTGCTGCTCGATGAGGAAGCGCTTCAGCGCACCCTCCGCCGCATCGCTCACGAGATCGTCGAGAAGCATCCCGATCTCACCGCCCTCGGCCTGGTCGGCATCTACACCCGCGGCGCCACGCTGGCGCAGCGGCTGCGCGACCTGATCGAGGAGTACACGGGCGCCCGCGTGCCCACCGGGGCGCTCGACATCACGTTCTACCGCGACGACGTCACGCTGCGCGCCGAGCAGCGCGCGCACCCGCAGCCGGTCGTCAAGGCCACGCGGCTCGACTTCCCGCTCGAGGGCAAGTCGGTGGTGCTCGTCGACGACGTCCTCTACACCGGCCGCACGATCCGGTCGGCGATCGAGGCGATCTTCGACTACGGCCGCCCCGAGCGCGTGCAGCTCGCGGTCCTCGTCGACCGCGGCCACCGCGAGCTTCCCATCCGGCCGGACTACGTCGGCAAGAACCTTCCGACCGCCCGCTCCGAGCGGGTGAACGTGGAGCTCGTCGAGGTGGACGAGCTCGACCGCGTCGTCCTCATCCATCCCTGACCTGGAGCGCGCGTGGACCCGATCCCACCCAAGAGCAGTGCAAAGCGCCGCCACCTGATCTCGATCACCGACCTGCGGCGGGCCGACATCGAGCGCATCCTCCAGACCGCGGAGGGGTTCGAGAGCGTGATGCAGCGCGACCTGAAGAAGGTGCCGACGCTGCGCGGGCGCACGGTGATGACGATGTTCTTCGAGGCCTCGACGCGAACGAGCGCCTCGTTCGAGCTTGCGGCCAAGCGGCTCTCGGCCGACACGGTCAGCCTGAAGGCGGCCGGATCGAGCGTCGACAAGGGCGAGTCGCTGCGCGATACGGTGCAGACGCTGTCGGCGTACGACCCCGACGTGATCGTCATCCGGCATCCGGCTGTCGGGGCGGCCGGGATGATCACGGCCTGGACGGACGCGCACGTCGTGAATGCCGGCGACGGCACGCACCAGCACCCGACCCAGTGCCTGCTCGACCTGTACACGATGCGGGCGGCCCTCGGCGCGATCGACGGCCTGCACGTGGCCATCGTCGGCGACGTCCTTCACTCGCGGGTCGCCCGGTCGAACATCCTCGGCCTGCGAACGATGGGGGCAGACGTGACCCTGGTGGGGCCGCCGACGCTGATCCCGCGCGACGCGGCCGGGCTCGGGGCGAAGGTGTCGCACTCGATGGACGCGCTCGAGGCCGCCGACGTCGTCTACGTCCTTCGCATGCAGCGCGAGCGGATGGCACCGGGTGCCTCCTACGTCCCGAGCCTCTCCGAGTACGCGGCGGTCTGGGGGGTGACGCCGGCGCGCCTTCGCCCGAGCCAGCTCGTGATGCACCCGGGCCCGATCAACCGCGGGGTGGAGATCGCGCCCGAGGTGGCCGACTCGGCCGCATCGCGCATCGTCGACCAGGTGCGCGCGGGGCTCGTGGTGCGCATGGCGGTGCTCTACGACCTCCTGGCCGGACCGGGCAGGGCCGACTCCGAGACCGCGCTTCGGATCGTGTCACCCGACGCCGTCCCGGCCGCCGGGCAGGAGGTGGCGTGATGGGCCGGCTCGCGTCCGTCCCCGGCGCCCCGGCCGACCTGCTCGTCGCGGGCGCGCGGATCGTCGATCCGGGCTCGGGGCTCGACGGAGCGGCGCTCGACGTCCGCGTCCACCGGGGCGTGGTCGCCGAGATCGGCACCGACCTCCCGCGGACCGAGATCGAGACGATCGAGGCCGAGGGGCTCGTGCTCATGCCGGGGCTCGTCGACCCCCACGTGCATCTGCGCACGCCGGGCGACGAGGACGAGGAGGACATCGCCTCGGGTACGCGCGCGGCCGCCGCGGGCGGCTTCACGGCGATCCTGGCGATGCCCAACACGACGCCCGTGGTCGATGCGCCGGTGGTGCTGTCGGGGCTCATCGAGCGCGCCGGGCGCGAGGCGGCGGTGCCGACCGGCTTCCTGGCCGCCATCACCGCCGGGCAGCAGGGCGAGCGGCTGGCCGAGATGGTGGCGCTGGCCGAGGCCGGCGCGGTCGCGTTCTCGGACGACGGCCGTCCGGTGGAGCGGGCCGCGATCCTGCGGCGCGCCTTCCAGTACGCCTCGGTGACGGGGCTTCGCCTGGCGCTGCACGAGGAGGACCTGTCGCTCTCGGGCGGAGCCGACATGCACGAGGGATCCGTCTCGGCCGAGCTGGGCCTGCGCGGCTACCCGTCGATCGCCGAGAGCATCATGGTCGGCCGCGACCTGGCGATCGCGCGCTACGAGAGCGCGCCGGTGCACGTCTGCCACGTCTCCGCGGCCGAATCGGTGGCCGAGATCCGCCGTGCCCGCGAGCTCGGGGTCGAGGTGACCGCGGAGGTGACGCCGCACCACCTGTGCCTGACCGACGAGCACGTGCGCAGCCTCGACGCGGCCCGGGCCAAGATGAGCCCGCCGCTTCGCGCCGCGACCGACCGGGCCGCGCTCATCGAGGCGCTCGCCGACGGCACGCTCGACTGCATCGGCACCGACCACGCGCCCCACCGCGGCCACGAGAAGGAGCAGCCGTTCGCGCAGGCCCCGAACGGCGTGACCGGCCTCGAGACGGCGTTCCCTGCGATCTACACGCATCTCGTCGAACCGGGGCTCGTCCCGCTCTCGACCGTCATCGAGCGCATGTCCGCCGGCCCGGCGGCCGCCTTCGGGCTCACACGCCCGGCCGTGCGCGAGGGCGCTCCCGCCGACTTCTGCCTGTGGGACCTGGGGGCGAGCTGGCTCGTCCAGCCGCCGTACGCGTCGCGCTCGGCGAACTGCGCCTTCGCGGGCCAGACACTGCGCGCCCGCTGCCACCTGACCGTGGCCGCCGGCACCGTCGCCCACCGCCTCATCGAGGCCGTCGCGTAATGGGCGCCTTCCTCGTCCTCGAGGACGGCACGGTCTTCCGCGGCCGCCCGTACGCGGCGCACGGCATCGCCGTCGGCGAGCTCGTCTTCACGACCTCGATGACCGGCTACCAGGAGGTCGTGACCGACCCCAGCTTCGCCGGGCAGCTGGTCACGTTCACCCAGCCGATGATCGGCAACTACGGCGTCGAGGCCGACGCGTCGGAGTCGGCCGCGCCGCACGCCCGGGCCGTGGTCGTGCGCGAGGGCCGAAACGCCGCACCGAGCGGGCGCACCGGGTTCGCCGACTGGCTCTCGGAGCACGGCATCGTCGGGCTCCAGGGCGTCGACACCCGCGCGATCACCCGCAGGCTGCGCGACGGCGGCGCCGTCCGGGCCGCTGTCTCGACCGGGACCGCGGCCGTCGCCGACGTGCTCGAGGCCGTGCGCGCCGCGCCCGTCATGGCCGGCCAGGCCCTGGCGGCCGGCGTGTCGCGGCCGGCTGCCGAGACGTTCCCGGCGGCCGGGCGAGAGCGGGCTCACGTGGTCGTGCTCGACTACGGCGTCAAGAGCTCGATTGTGCGGCTGCTCTGCGACGCCGGCGCGCGGGTCACCGTCATGCCCTGGGACGCCTCCGCCGCCGAGGTGCTGGCCGCCGCTCCCGACGGAATCGTGCTCGGCAACGGCCCCGGCGACCCTTCGGCGCTCCCGGCCTGCGTCGCGGAGGTGCGGGCGATGCTCGACGCCCGGCCGGTCTTCGGGATCTGCCTCGGCCACCAGCTGCTCGGGCGCGCGCTCGGGCTCGAGACGTTCAAGCTCAGGTTCGGCCACCGCGGCGCCAACCACCCGGTGCTCGACCTCGACTCGGGCCGGGTCCTGGTGACGGCCCAGAACCACGGCTTCGCCGTGCGCGGCCCCGACGCCGGGCGCGACTTCGAGACGGACTTTGGACGCGCCGTGGTGACGCACACCTCGCTCTACGACGGCACCGTCGAGGGGCTCGCCCTGCGCGACCGCGACGTGTCCTCCCTCCAGTTCCACCCCGAGGCCAGCCCGGGGCCGCACGACGCGCGTGAGGCCCTGGCCGGGTTCGTCGACCGGATCGCCGCCGCCGACCGGGCCGCCGTTGCCTAGGCGCACCGACATCCGGTCGGTCGCCGTCATCGGCTCGGGCCCGATCGTGATCGGACAGGCGTGCGAGTTCGACTACTCCGGCAGCCAGGCGCTGCGCGTGCTGCGCGCCGAGGGCATGCGCACGGTGCTCATCAACTCGAACCCGGCCACGATCATGACCGACAGCGGATGGGCCGACCGCACCTACCTGGAGCCGCTCGACGTCGCCGGAGCCGCGGCGGTGCTGCGCCGGGAGCGGCCCGACGCCCTCCTGCCGACGCTCGGAGGGCAGACGGCGCTCAACCTGGCCTCGCAGCTCCAGGAGCACGGCGTGCTCAACGAGCTCGGGATCGAGCTGATCGGCGCTTCCTACGACGCCATCCAGCGGGCCGAGGACCGCGAGCTCTTCGCCGCCACGATGGCCTCGATCGGCCTGCGGGTGCCGGTGAGCGTCATCGCGACGTCCATGCAGGACGCGCGCGGCGCGCTCGCCACAGGCGCGCTCCACCTGCCGGTCGTGGTGCGGCCCGCGTTCACGCTCGGCGGCCACGGCGGCGGATTCGCCTCCACGCCGGAGGAGTTCGAGCACGCGGTCGAGCGCGGCCTGCGCGAGAGCCCGATCTCTCAGATCCTGCTCGAGGAGTCGGTCAAGGGCTGGGGCGAGTTCGAGCTCGAGGTCATCCGCGACAGGGTCGACAACGTGGTCGTCGTCTGCTCGATCGAGAACGTCGACCCGATGGGCGTCCACACCGGCGACTCGGCGACCGTCGCGCCGGCCCAGACGCTGACCGACCGCGAGTACCAGACCCTGCGCGACGCTTCCGCGGCGGTGATCCGCGCGGTCGGCGTCGAGACCGGCGGCTCGAACGTCCAATTCGCGCTGAACCGCGATACCGGCGAGCTGGTCGTGATCGAGATGAACCCGCGCGTCTCCCGCTCGTCCGCGCTCGCGTCCAAGGCGACCGGCTACCCGATCGCCAAGGTCGCGACCCGGCTCGCGCTCGGCTACACGCTCGACGAGATCCCCAACGACATCACCAAGACGACGCCGGCCGCGTTCGAGCCGACCCTCGACTACGTGGTCGTGAAGCTGCCCCGGTTCGCGTTCGAGAAGTTCCCCGGCGCCGACACCGGCCTCACCACGCAGATGAAGTCGGTCGGCGAGGTGATGGGCATCGGGCGGACGTTCGCCGAGGCGTGGGGGAAGGCGATGCGCTCGCGCGAGCTCGACGGCGACCCGCGCACGGCGGGCTCGGTGGCGGGAGCGGAATGGGACCGCTTCGACGCGCTCCAGGGCCGGCTGACGGCGGGCGAGGACCCGGAGGTGCTCGCGGCCGAGTCGGGCGTCCACCCGTGGTTCGTCGACGAGTGGGCGCTCATCGCCCATGCCGAGCGGATGCTCAAGCGCACGCCCGTCGAGGGGCTGGTCGAGACCGACTGGCGGCGGCTGAAGGCGCTCGGCATGGCCGACGCCCGGATCGCCGCGCTCGCGGGCTCCGACGAGACGACGGTGCGGCGGCTGCGCTGGGCGGCCGGCGTGCGGCCGGTCTACAAGGCGGTCGACTCGTGCGCCGCCGAGGTCGAGGCGAAGGCGCCGTACTTCTACTCCGCCTACGAGCTCGAGGACGAGCTGCCCGGCGCCGGGCGGCCGGCGGTCATCATCCTCGGCGCCGGTCCGAACCGGATCGGGCAGGGGATCGAGTTCGACTACTGCTGCGTCCAGGCCGTCCGCACCTTCCGCGAGCTGGGCTACGACGCGGTCATGGTGAACTGCAACCCCGAGACGGTGTCGACCGACGCCGAGACCTCCGACCGGCTCTACTTCGAGCCGCTCACCATCGAGGACGTGCTCGAGGTGGTCGAGCGCGAGCGGCCGGTCGGCGTCGTCGTCATGTTCGGGGGCCAGACGCCGCTTCGGCTGGCGCGCCGGCTCGAGGAGGCGGGCGTGCCGATCCTGGGCACGCCGTTCGCCGCCATCGACGTGGCCGAGGACCGCGACCGGTTCGGCACGATCCTGCACGAGCTGGGCCTGCGCGCGCCCGAGTGGGGGACGGCCGCGAACGCCGCCGAGGCGGCCGAGATCGCCGGGCGGATCGGATACCCCGTGCTCGTGCGGCCCAGCTACGTGCTCGGCGGGCGCGAGATGCGCATCTGCTACGACGAGGGCTCGCTCCTGTCGCTCCCGGTGCAGCCCGGCTCGCTGGTCGACCGCTTCGTCGAGGATGCGATCGAGGTGGACGTTGACGCGATCTGCGACGGCAGCCGCACGGTCATCGGGGCGGTGATGCAGCACGTCGAGGAGGCCGGCGTCCACTCGGGCGACTCCACCTGCGTCATCCCCACGATGTCGCTCGGCGAGCGCGTCGAGGCCGAGATCTGCCGCCAGACCGCGGCCATCGCCGAGACGCTCGGCGTCCGCGGCCTCTTGAACGTCCAGTTCGCGGTGCGCGGCGACGAGATCTACGTGCTCGAGGCCAACCCGCGGGCGTCGCGGACCGTGCCCTTCGTCTCCAAGGCGACCGGCCGCGACCTCGTCGAGGGTGCCTGCCGCGCCGCCCTCGGGCTGGCCGTCGAGCTCCCAGAGACCGTCGGCAGCCACGTGTCGGTCAAGGCCGCCGTGCTGCCGTTCCAGCGGTTCGCGGGCGCGGATCCGACCCTCGGGCCCGAGATGCGCTCGACCGGCGAGGTGATGGGGATCGGCCCCGACCTGCCGACCGCCTTCGCCAAGGCCGAGCGCGCCGCCGGCCGGCCGCTGCCCGCCGAGGGCACGGTCTTCCTCTCGGTCTGCGACCGCGACAAGCCGGCGGTGCCGATGCTGGCGGCGCTCCTCCAGTCGCTCGGGTTCGAGCTGATCGCGACGGCGGGCACGGCCCGCGCGATCTCGCGCATCGGCATCCCGGTCGCCACGGTGCACAAGGTGACGGAGGGCTCGCCCAACGTGGTGGATCTCATCCGCGCCTCGGGCGTCCAGCTCGTGATCAACACGCCCGCCGGCCGCGGCGCGCGGACCGACGGCTACGAGATCCGGGCCGCCGCGATCGCCCACGGGATCCCGTGCATCACCACCATCGCCGGCGCCTCGGCTGCGGTGCAGTCGATCGCGCAGGCCCGCGATACCGAGCCGATCGCCCTCCAGGACCTGCACAGCGTGGAGGCCGTCACCGATGCTCCCGCCGTCGCGTAGCCTGGCCGTCCGCGCCGTCGAGGCCTGCGGGGCCTACACGCTCCTGCGGCTTCGCCGCGGCGGAGCGGAAGCCGGCGCCCCCGGGCAGTTCTTCATGCTGCGGGCCGACCCGGCGCCCGCCGGCGCGTACCTGCCGCGGCCGATCTCCGCGGCCTGGGCCGACGACGACGAGCTCGCGTTCCTGCTCGACATCCGCGGCCCCGGCACGAGGGCGCTGGCGGCTGCCGGCTCCGTCGAGGTGCTCGGCCCCCTCGGCCGCGGCTTCGACATCGCGGCCGGGCCGGCGCTCCTGGTCGGCGGCGGGATCGGCGCGGCCATCCTGCCGTGGCTCGTCCGCCTCATCCCCGGGGCGCGCGTCCTCCTGGGCTTCCGAAGCGACGCGCACGCCGTCTGCGCCGGCCTCGTGCACCCCGACGCGACGGTGGTCATCGAGCCGGAGCTCGTCACCGAGCCCCTGGCCCGGCTCCTGCCCGGCTTCGAGGGCACCGTGTACGCCTGCGGCCCCGACGGCATGCTGGGCGCGGTGGCCGCCCTCGCCGCCGAGCACGGCGTCGCCTGCCAGCTCGCGATGGAGGCGGCGATGGCCTGCGGCTTCGGCGCGTGCCACGGGTGCGCGGTCAAGATCGACGGCCGCTGGAAGCGGCTGTGCGTGGAGGGCCCCGTGGTGGAGGCGAGCCGTGCCGTCGCTTGAGACCACGTTCTGCGGCCTGGCGCTGCCGACGCCGTTCGTCAACGGCTCGGGCACGCTGGACGCGCTCGTCTCGGGCACGCTCGGCTTCTCGGCGTTCGTCACGAAGACGGTCACGCTCAACCCGCGCGAGGGCAACCCGCCGCCACGGATCGCCGAGACGCCGGCCGGGATGCTCAACTCGATCGGCCTTGCGAACCCCGGCCTCGAGCGGTTCTGCGACGGCGACCTGCCCCGGCTGGCCGAGCTCGGCGTCCCGATCATGGCAAGCGTGGGCGGCTGGTCGCCGGGCGAGTACGCGACGGCCGTCGCCCGGATCGGCACCCACCCGGCCGTGGCCGCGATCGAGCTCAACGTGTCGTGCCCGAACGTGGAGTCGGGATGCATCTCGATCGGCACCGACGCGCGTGAGACGCGCGCGCTCGTCGAGCGCTGCCGTGCGGAGACCGACGTGCCCGTGCTCGCCAAGCTCTCGCCGAGCGTGACCGAGATCGAGGCCATCGCGACCGCTGCGGCGGAGGGCGGCGCCGACGGGCTCGTCCTCATCAACACCCTCCGCGGCATCGCGATCGACCGGGCCACGCTGCGGCCGCTTCTCGGCGGCGGCGGGGGCGGGCTCTCCGGGCCGGCGGTGAAGCCGGTCGCCCTGCATGCCGTCTATCACGCGTTCGCCGCGACCGGTCTTCCGATCGTCGGGATGGGGGGCGTGGCGAGCGGCGCGGATGCCAGCGAATTCCTGGCCGCGGGCGCGGGGCTGGTCGGCATCGGCACGGCGCTCTTCCGCGATCCCGGCATCGTCGAGCGAGCCGGCCGCGAGCTCCTCGACGAGCTCGACCGGCGGGGCGCGACCGGCCCCGGCGACCTGGTGGCGGCCGCTCACCAAGCTACCTCAACCTCAAGTCGAGCTTGAGTGTAGCACGTCCGAATTCGGCCTATTCAGGCGGTTCTTTTCCGGTTGCAGACGTCGGGGCCGTGGGTATAATCGCCCCCTACGATGACGCCGACCACCCTGTCCCACACCCCGTCCCGGTCACTCGACCAGCGAATGGATGCACTCAACCGGGCGAACCAGATCAGGGTCAGGCGAGCGCAGCTGAAGCGGGATCTGAAGGCGGGGCGCGTGCGTATCCACGACGTCATCGCGGCGCCGCCCGAAGAGGTGCTGACGGCCAAGGTCTACGACGTTCTCATGGCGGTGCCGCGGCTGGGCCGGGTCAAGTCGACCCGTCTTCTCACCCAGTGCCGCATCAGCCAGTCGAAGACCGTCGGCGGCCTCTCCGACCGCCAGCGCGGCGAGCTGCTCGACCTGTTCCGCTCCTGACCGACGCGGAAAGGCGTCGGCCGTGACGGGCCGGCTGTTCGTCGTGTCCGGACCGAGCGGCGTGGGGAAGGGCACGGTGATCGCCGAGGCCCTCCGGCGCATTCCCGATCTCGAGGTTGCGACGTCGGCGACGACCCGGCCGCGCCGGGCTCACGAGGTCGACGGGCGCGAGTACCACTTCCTGTCCGAGCCGGAGTTCCTGCGCCGGGTCGGGGAGGGCGACTTCCTCGAGCATGTACGCTACGCAGGCAATCGCTACGGCACGCTACGCAGCGAGGTCGAGCGGCGACTCCGGGCCGGCCGTGACGTGGTGCTCGAGATCGAGGTGGTCGGAGCCCGCGCGGTCAAGCTGCAGATGCCGGAGGCGGTGCTGGTGTTCATCGCCCCGCCGGAGGTCGCCGATCTCGAGGCTCGCCTGCGGGGTCGCGGCACCGACACGGACGACGAGATCGAGAACCGGCTTCGGATCGCCCGCCGGGAGATGGAAGCGAAAACCGAGTTCGACCATGTGATCGTGAACGACGATGCCGAGCGCGCGGCCGCCGAGCTGGCGGCGCTGGTGGGCTCGGTACACGAGGACGAGGAGCACGCATGATTTACCCGAAGATCGACGACCTGCTCGCGAAGGTCCCCAGCAAGTACGCGCTGGTGATCGCCGCGGCGCGGCGCACGCGGCAGATCAACGACTACCACGGCCAGCTCGGCGAGGGCAGCTTCGAGAGCTTCGCACCGCCTCTGGTCGAGTCGCGCTCGAAGAACTTCCTGACGATGGCGCTCGAGGAGATCGCGGCCGGTCAGCTCAAGGTGTCGTCGCCCACCAAGGCGTCGCTCAAGAAGTAGCCGATCCCGCTCGGCGTGCTTGCCACGCTCGAGCATGACCCGCGCCGCTACCGCGAGCACCATATGTGGGTTTCGGAGGACGCCGGCGCGATGCGGGCCGCCCGCGACGATGACCGGCCGCTGTTGCGGGAATGGGCCGTGCGTTCGCGGCCGAGACCGGTTTCCCCGAAGGGCCCGAGGAGCTTGTGCGGTCGGTCGACGCCAGACTGGGCGCCGAGCCCGGCATCGCACGCGTCGGCCCCGTCTACACGCCGCCCGAACACCGCCGCCGCGGCTACGCGACGATGCTGGTGGCCGCCTGGACACGGCGGCTGCTCGACGGCGGCATCCGTACCTGCGCACTCTTCACCGATCTCGCGAACCCGACCTCGAACTCGATCTACCAGGCAGTCGGGTACCGCCCGGCGGGCGACGCCCGCATCATCGACTTCGCGTAGCCGAGAACAACAGAAAACCGGGGTCAGACCCCGCATCGGTCCGCATTTCACTTCGGTCTCACCTGCTTGACGAATCGCCTGCTTGCCGGCTCGCGTCCAACCGTCGTCTCAACGAAACCCTCGCATCGGCGTGACGCCGGCCGATGCGGGGTCTGACCCCGGCGATGGGCGACGCCGTCCAGGTTGACGTCGTCTACGTCGTATGCACCACACGCCGATGCGCGCGAGCAGCGCGAGACCCGACGGAGGAATATCCGCGTTCAGCCAGCGCGCCCAGACCTCCGTCGGACGCGGCGACCCGAGCGAGCACCCGGAGACCTGTGCGTCGAGCGCCGCGTGGCGGTCACTCCCTGCGATCACCCAATAGGCGTGCGCAGGGGACGTCGGCGCCGTCCGGGTCGCCGGTCGACCCACCCTGGTCGGGCCGGACGCCCGCGAGGAGTGTCATCTCGTCGACGGTCAGTCGCTCGGAGCGGGCTCGATCGTCGATCGGGTCGCGTCGACGCTCGGCGACACGTGCCAGTACCGATCCCGCTGCACGTTCTCCACTTCGAAACGACCGTACCAGGATCGCGGCATTGAGCCGGACGCCGTTCCCTGCCACACTACGTTCATGATCCTGGTGGGGGTGTGCGGCGGGATCGCGGCGTACAAGAGCTGCGAGCTCGTCCGGCTGCTCGTGAAGGACGGCCGCGAGGTGCAGGTCGTGCAGACCCCTGACTCGCGCCGCTTTGTCGGCCCCACGACGTTCGCAGCCCTCTCTCGGCGGCCGGTGCTGACGGACGGCGGCGACGACGTGTTCCCGCACCTCGACGCCTCAGCCGTCGCCGAGCTCCTCTGCATCGCGCCGCTCACCGCGACGACCTTGGCCCGGATCGCCCATGGCGAGGCCGCCAACGTCCTCACCGCCACGACGCTCGCGTTCACCGGCCCGGTCGTCGCCGCCCCGGCGATGAACCCGCGGATGTGGGAGGCCGAGGCAACGCAGGCCAACCTCCGCCTGCTCGAGGCGCGCGGCTTCGAGCTGATCGGACCCGGCGCCGGCGAGACGGCCGAGGGCGAGCTGGGGGTGGGGAGGATGGCGGAGCCCGACGAGATCGCCGCCGCCGTCCGCACGCGTCTCGCCGCCGGCAGGTCGATGGCCGGCCGGCGCGTGCTCGTCACCGCGGGCGGGACGCGCGAGCCGCTCGACGCCGTGCGCTACGTCGGCAACCGCTCGTCCGGCAGGATGGGCACCGCCGTCGCCGACGAGGCCGCGCGCCGCGGAGCCGACGTGACGCTCATCCTGGCGGCGGCGACGGCCCGGCCGACCGCCCCGATGCGCGTCGTCCACGTCGAGACCGCAGCGGAGCTCGAGCGCGCGACGCTCGCCGCTGCGGCGGGCGCCGACGCGATCGTGATGGCGGCGGCCGTCTCGGACTACCGGCCGGCGGACGCCGCGGCCGGCAAGCGCGCCAAGTCCGGTGACGTGTGGCACGTCGCCCTCGAACCGACCCCCGATATCCTCGCAGGGCTGGGGGCGGCGCGGAAACCCGGGCAGGTCCTGATCGGGTTTGCGGCCGAGCACGGCGAGGGAGGCGCGGAGCGCGCCCGGCGAAAGCTCGAGCGCAAGGGCGCAGACATGATCGTGATGAACGACATCAGCCGCCGGGATATCGGGTTCGACTCGGACCACAACGAATTGACGCTCGTGACGTCTGACCGAGAGATCGGCGTCTCTCGTCGCAGCAAGCGCGCCTGCGCCGCTGCGATCTGGGACGCCGTCTCGCTACCGGCTCGTACGGCTCCCGCAGCCGTCCGGGCATGAACGACCCACCCCGACCAGAGAGGATCCGCCAGGTGGAAGCCCAGGTCCATCCAGAGTCACCGCTCCCCGACGATATCGCCGCTGCGGCCGACGTCGCCGGGCGCGTGATCCAGAACGTGTCCCGCGTGATCCACGCACCACGCACGCTGATCGAGCGGTGCGTCATGGCGGTGCTGTGCGAGGGCCACGTGATCCTCGAGGACTTCCCGGGCGTCGGCAAGACGATGCTCGCCAAGTCGATCGCCCGGTCGCTCGACTGCGAGTTCGCGCGCGTCCAGGCCACGCCCGACCTGCTGCCGTCCGACATCACCGGCGTCTCGGTGTTCAACCTCCAGGGGAACGAGTTCGAGTTCAAGCCCGGGCCGGTGTTCGCCAACATCGTCCTCGTCGACGAGATCAACCGCGCCTCCCCGAAGACCCAGTCCGCGCTCCTCGAGTGCATGCAGGAGGTGCAGGTCACGGTCGACGGGATTACCCATCATCTGGCGCGGCCGTTCACGGTGATCGCAACCCAGAACCCCATCGAGTACGAGGGCACGTTCCCGCTTCCCGAGGCGCAGCTCGACCGGTTCACGATGCTCCTGGCACTGGGCTATCCGGACGCCGACGCCGAGTCGAAGATGCTCGCCGAGCACGCCGCGGCCGAGCCGCTCGAGGACCTCGAGCCGGTCTCGACGGCGACGGAGATCGAGGCGGCGATCGCGGCGGTCAGGAAGGTGTTCGTCGAGGACACCCTTCACCGCTACGTGGTCGAGATCCTGAACCACACCCGCACCGACACGCGGCTCGCACTGGGCGCCAGCCCGCGGGCCGGCATCGCGCTCCTGCGGGTGGCGAAGGCGCACGCGGTCGTCCGCGGCCGCGACTACGTCGTGCCCGCCGACGTCAAGGACGTGGCGACGGATGTCCTGACCCATCGCGTCATCCTCGCGCCCGAGGCGCGCACGGCGGGCGTCGATGCGGCGGACTCGATCCGCGAGGCCGTCGAGCGCACGCGGGTCCCCGTATGACCCAGCGCGGCCGCCGGGTTCTGTGGCTCGCGCTTGGCCTCTACGTCGCCGCCTGGGGCTTCGGCACCGACGCGATGTTCCCGGTCGCCGTCGGGCTGGCGCTGGCGCCCGCGGCGGCCTGGGTGTGGGTGCGCCTGCTCGACCGGCCGATGCGCCTGCGCCGCCGGGCCGGCCACCTCGAGCTCGTCGAGGGGCAGTCCTTCGCGGTCGGCCTCGAGGTGACCGCGGACGGGGGCCCGCTGCCCGCCCGGGCGGTCGTGGTCGACCGGGTGGGCGAGCGGCCGGTCGCCGCCGGCGTCGTCCGCACGGGCCGCGTCCTTCGCGGCCGCTACGAGGTGGCCTCGGCGCTGCGCGGCCGCTACCGGCTGGGCGGAGCGGAGCTCGTGATCGGCGACGGCTTCGGGCTCGCGGAGGCCCGCGTCGCGCTCGACCGCTCCGACGAGGTGATCGTCTACCCGCGCGTGTATCCGCTGGAGGGGCTCTTCACCGACGCGGGCGGCTCGTCGGGCGAGCAGGGCCGGGCGCTCCTTCACCGCGCCGCCGGCTACGACCTGCACTCGATCCGCGACCACCAGCGCGGCGAGAGCCTGCGCCGCGTCCACTGGCGCTCGACGGCCAAGCGGCGCAAGCTGATGGTGAAGGAGCTCCAGGACACGCCCCGCGACGAGGCGTCCGTGCTGCTGGACGGCGACGCGGGGGCGGTGGCGGGCGAGGCGCCGGAGTCGACCTTCGACTATCAGGTGCGCGCCGCCGCGTCGCTCCTTCACCGGCTCGTCGAGTCCGGCCAGCGGAGCGCGCTCGTGATCCACGGCGCCGCCCACACGCGGATCCGCGTCGGCGACGCCGGCGGCCACTGGGCGACCGCCCTCGGGGCGCTCGCGGGCGCCGAGGCCGACGCGCCGCGCACGCTGGCCGCCGCCCTCGGCGAGAGCGCCCACGCCGCCTCCCGCGTCGATGCCGCCCGGGTCTTCGTCGTCACCGCTGCCATGTCCGCGCAGCTTGCCGAGCGCCTGCTCGGGCTGCGATCGGCGCAGCGCGACATCGCGGTGATATGGGTCGACGCGCCCGACTTCGCCGGAAACGGCGCCGACACGGCCCAGAACGCGGCGGCGCTTCGGCTGACGCGCTCCGGCATCCCGATGGCGCGCATCCGCCGGGGCGACGACGTCGGCCGCTCCCTCTCGGCCCCGACGCTGCGGCTGGTGGTGGCGAGTGCCTGACCGCCGCGCCGGGCTCGCCGTCCTCGCCGTCGCGATGGTGCTCTACGGCGGCGTCCACTGGGCCCAGATGGAGCATCCGGCGGTGGGGCTCTCGTGGATCGTGGCGCTCACGGCGCTGGCCGTCCTGCCGGCGGCCGTGTCGTGGCTCGGCCGGCCAAGGCTCGCGTGGCTCGGCGTGCTTCCGGCCTCGGCGGTGGCCGCGGTCGGTCTCGTGACGGGCCTCTGGCCGTGGCATTCGCACCACGGGATCTACCCGCGGGCGGTGGCGAACGTGCTCGACGACGGCGCGCACGGCTGGTTCGCGGTGCACACGCCGTTCGACGCCGGCCGCTTCCCTGCGGTCGACCGCGACCTCAAGCTGGCGTTCTTCGCCCTGGCGGTGCTGCTGGCATGGACGCTCATCTGCCGCGGCTGGGCGCTCGCGGCCATCGGAGTCGGGTTCCTGCTCTTCGCGATGCCGAGCACGGTGCTCGACATGTCGGCCGGCGGCCTCCGCGCGGCGATCTTCCTGGGCCTGGCGCTGGCGGCGCTCTTCCTGACCGGCGAGCGGGTGGGACGGTCGGGCGCGGCGCCGCAGGCGGCCCTCCTCGGCGTGGCGGCGGTCGTCGCCGGGCTCGTCGTCGGCGGAGCGCCGGGCGTGAGCAAGGACGCCTTCCTGGGCTGGCAGAAGTGGAACCCGCTCGCCAAGCCCGACCGGCGCGTGAACGTCCAGTACGTGTGGGACCAGACGTACAAGCCGCTCCACTGGCCCAAGAAGAAGACGGTCGTGATGGAGGTGCACTCGCCGATCCCGCTCTACTGGAAGGCGACCACGCTCACGGTGTTCGCAAACGACCACTGGGCGCAGGGCCGCGAGTCGATCCCGCTCGCGAACCAGGACGGCGGCTCGTTCACGATCCCGCCCGGCTTCCTGCCGCCCAACGTCGTCACGGCCGACCTGACCGACACGGTCAAGATCAACGTCAAGATCGACGGCCTGGCCGACCCGCACCTGATCGGCACGGGCCAGCCCATGCGCTGGGAGTTCCCGCCGGACGTCCACTCCTCGGTCTCGCTCGACGGGACGGTCACGACGGCGGAGGTGCCGAAGCGCGGCGCGACCTACTCCGAGACGGCCTACACGCCCAGCCCGTCGCCGACGGATCTGGCCTCCACGGGCTCGGCCTATCCGCCCGAGGTCGCCTCCGGCATCACCGTGGGCGGAGCGCTCATCGCGCCGTTCGGGTCGAACGAGCCGCCAACGGGCACACCTGTCCCCGCCGACTACATCCAGGCGTCGGACCAGGTGTGGGAGGCCTCCGGCGCCGACAAGGCCAAGACCGCGTTCGGCGCGGCGTTCCTCGTCGAGCACTACCTGCGTTCGGCGCCGTTCGCGTACGACCTGACTCCGAAGCAGAAGAAGGGCGTCCCGCCGCTCATCGACTTCATGACGCGGTCGCACCGCGGCTACTGCCAGATGTTCTCGGGCGCCATGGCGCTTGTCCTTCGGCTGCACGGCATCCCGGCCCGGGTGGCGGTCGGCTTCACGACCGGCCGCCCGCCGAAGAAGTCGGGCGACCCCTATGTCGTGGTGGATCGAAACGCCCACGCCTGGGTCGAGGTGTTCTTCCCGGGCTACGGCTGGATGCCGTTCGAGCCGACGCCGAGCCGCAGCATCACGGATGGCTACTCCTCCTCGTCGCCGTCCTTCCGCAACATCACCAACGGCGGCGGCGTGAAGACGCTCGACAGCGTGACCCAGAAGCTGCTCCTGGACCAGGCGAGCCGGGCCAGCGGCAACGTTGACGCCAAGGGCAACCTCGGGCTGCTCTTCAAGCAGACGGCAAACGGCGCACACGGCCACGGCGGCGCGGCGGCTGCGGCGGTCGGCGTGTTCGGCGGCGGCTCTGGCCACGGCCGCTTCCTGCCGTGGCTCTTCACGGCGCTGATCGTCGTCCTGATCGGCGTGGTCGCCTTCAAGGTCGTCGCGGCCCGGTGGCGCTACCTGCGCCGCGGCCCGCGGGCCCGGGCGACCGCCGCCTACCACGACCTGGCGACGTTCGTCGGCGACCAGGGCGTGGCCGTGCGGCCCGGGTTCACGTTCGAGGACCTCGCCGGCCAGGTCGAGCACACCTTCGGGGTGCCGGCGACCGGCTTCGCGCGGGCGGCGAGCCGGGCCCGGTACGCGCCGCTGGGACGCGCGCGCGCCGCCGAGGCCGAGATGCGGCGCGAGCTGCGTGGCGTGAAGCGCGGCGTCCGCCAGCGGCTGAGCCGCGGCGAGCGCGCCGCAGGCGCGGTGCGGCTGCGATCCGTGCTTTCCGCCGCGTCACGGCGGGAATGACCGGGGTGTCGGCTCATCGCCCAGGGCAGCGGGGCCGATGATTCGGTCATGGAGGGCGAGGACACCTATTCCCTGTTTCAGCGCGGGCGGGCCCACATGCAGGCCGGCGACAACGCCCAGGCCACGGTGTCGCTGGAGAAGGCCAAGCGGCGCGAGCCCGACAAGGCCTCGATCCGCGAGGCGCTCGGCGTCGCCTACCTGCGCCTGCACCGCTACTCCGAGGCGGCCGCCGAGTTCGAGCACATCCTGAGCTCCGCGCCGGCCAACCACTACGCCCATTACTGCCTCGGCCGCTGCCTCGTCCGCATGGGCGAGCCGAAGAGGGCGGCCGGCCACTACAAGATGGCCGCCTGGCTTCGCCCCGAGGTGACCTACTACCAGGAAGCGCTGGCGTCGCTCCAGTAGGCGCACCATCGGGTCAGACCCCGATGGTGCGCGGAGCTACGGGCTCTCGATCCAGATCGTGACCGGCCCGTCGTTTATGAGCGCCACATGCATGTGCGCGCCGAACACGCCCTGCTTCACCGGCACGCCGAGCGCGCGCAGCTCGGCGGCGAACCGTTCGACCAGCGCCTCGGCCTCCTGCGGGGGAGCGGCGCCGGTGAACCCGGGCCGGTTCCCGCGCATCGCGTCGCCGTAGAGCGTGAACTGGGAGACGGCCAGCACCTCGCCTCCCGCGTCGAGCACCGACCGGTTCATACGCCCCTCGTCGTCGGGAAGCACCCGCAGCCGGGCCACCTTGGCGGCCATCCAGGCGGCCTGCTCGGGCCCGTCGCCGGCCCCCGCGGCGACCAGCACGAGCAGTCCCGGCCCGACCTCGGAGACGCGCTCGCCGGCGACCTCCACGGAGGCCTCGGAAACCCGCTGAACGACCGCGCGCACGGCCCCGCAGTTTCTCACCATGCGGCAACCGCTGCTAGACTTCTCGGCGTATCGAGACGTCAAGGCTGGTCGTCGAGGTGGGTGCGAACCCGCCTCTTTTTTCGCCTCCGATGAACCGCGCAGCTCACCTACAGCACGAGATCGAGTCGACTCTGGCAACGCGCCTGCCGGAGGTCGAGGTCGTGCTCGCGGAGCGGCCGTCGCCGAATCAGCTGCGGGTCGTGATCGACCGGCCGGGAGGCGTCGACATCGACCTTTGCGAGCGCGTGAGCCGGGAGCTCGCCCCGCTCCGCACGCAGTACGCGCTCGAGGTGTCCTCGCCCGGGCTCGACCGCCCGCTGGTGAAGCCCGAGCACTATCGCCGCGCCGTCGGCGAGCGCGTCGCCGTGCGCACCGAGGCGCCCGTCGAGGGCCGCCGCCGGTTCGACGGCGGGCTGCGGGCCGCCGACGACGACGGGATCGAGATCGATCAGGACGGCCGCCCGGTGCGGATTCGCTACGCGGAGATCCGGCGCAGCCACGTGGTCTACGAGCCAGCAGCAGGAGGAACGCCGTGAGCAAGGAGATCCTGGAGGGCGTCAGGCTCGTCGAGAAGGAGAAGGGCATCGAGCCCGGCACGCTGCTCGCGGCCATCGAGGACGCGCTGCTCGCCGCCTACCGCAAGATGCCCGACGCGCGCCATCCCGTACGCGTCGACCTCGACCGCGAGACGCTCGACTTCACCGCGTGGTCCGTGACGCCGCAGGCGTGGGAGTCCTACCTCGAGGCGCACCCCCACCACCAGGTGCTGGCCGAAGCGCCGCAGGACGAGACCGAGATCGTCTCGGCAAACGCCGACGAGGCGCCGGTCGACGAGGAGCCCGAGCCTGAGCCCGAGATCGAGTGGGACTGGTTCTCGGACGACGTCCTCGTCGACGTGACGCCCGAGAACTTCAGCCGCATCGCCGGCCAGACCGCCAAGCAGGTGCTGCGCCAGCGCATCAACGAGGCCGAGCGCTCGATGATGTACGACGAGTACGCCGACCGCGTCGGCGAGATCGTGACCGGCATCGTCCAGCAGGACGACCATCGCTACGCGTTCGTCGACCTGGGCCGGATGGAGGCGATCCTGCCCGGCTCCGAGAAGGTCCCCGGCGAGCGCTACGAGCAGGGCAGCCGCATCAAGGCGGTCATCATCGAGGTGCGCGCGGAGGGCAAGGGCCCGCAGGTCGTGCTCTCGCGCCGCTCCGACGAGCTGATCCGTCAGCTCTTCGAGCTCGAGGTGCCCGAGATCGCCGACGGCCTGGTCGAGATCCGGGCGGTCGCCCGCGAGCCCGGCTACCGGGCCAAGATCGCGGTCGAGTCCAAGACCCAGGGCGTCGATCCGGTCGGGGCCTGCGTCGGCCCGCGCGGCTCGCGCGTCCGCATGGTGGTGTCCGAGCTCCGGGGCGAGAAGATCGACATCATCCCGTGGAACGACGAGCCGGCCCGGTTCGTCGCCAAGGCGCTGGCGCCGGCCAAGGTGCGCGAGGTGTATGTCGACGACGAGCACCGCCAGGCGACCGTGGTCGTGCCCGACGGCGAGCTCTCGCTGGCGATCGGCAAGGAGGGCCTGAACGCCCGCCTTGCCCACCGCCTCACAGGCTGGCGGATCGACATCGTGTCCGAGACGGAGTACTACGCCGAGGAGGCCGAGCAGAACTACACCGGCGTCGACGTGGCGGAGGAGGATGCGTTCCCCGGCCGCTGCGTCGCGGTCACCTCGTCCGGCAAGCGCTGTCCCAACCAGGCGCTCGACGGGAGCCGCTACTGCGGCGTTCCGGCACATCGGGAGCTGGCGGCGGCCGAGGAGGCGGCTCGGTAGTCGCCGGACACCCCGTCCGCCAGTGTGCCGGCTGCGGCCGGCGCGGCCCGCAGGCGTCGCTCCTCCGCCTGTGCGCGGTGGATGGGGCGCTGGTGGTCGACCGTGACCGGCGCCTGGGAGGGCGTGGGGTGTACGTCTGCCCGAGTGAGGCCTGCGCCGGCCGCGCCCAGCGGCGGGGCGCCCTCGCCAGGAGGCTAAAATGCGCGCTCAGCCTGCCCGCGGATCTCGCGGAGCAGGTGCGCCTCGAGCGGCCGGAGGGCCGCGTGGAAGGATTGACCTAGTGGCGAAGAAGACCGCCGAACAGGACACGCCCAAGCCCGCCGCAGACGCGGCGCCGCCGCCGGCGCCCGCCGCCGACCAGAGCGTGCCCGAGGTCGTCGATGACGAAGAGGCCCGGCGCGTCTACGGCGACAAGGCCGCCGCCCCGCAGCAGGGAGCCGGCCAGCAGCCCGGCCGCCATACCCGCCCGCAGCGTGGCGCCTCCCCGCGCGGCCGCCGCCGGGTCGTGATCGACGCCCAGGCCGGGCGCCGTCCCGGGCAGCGACGCGAGCGCGGCGCCCCGCGCCAGGAGCAGCGGCGCGAGCCGGAGGTGCCGACCGGGCCCGTCACGGTCCCGTCGGGCATCACGGTCAAGGATCTCGCCGAGAAGCTGGGCGTGTCCCCGGCCAAGATCATCACCCTGATGATGGCGGCCGGCGACATGGTGCAGATCACGCAGTCTCTGAGCGACGATGCCGTCGAGCTGATCGGCACCGAGCTGAAGCGCGAGATCACGATCAGCCACGCCGCCGACGAGGAGCCCGAAGAGGTCATCTTCGAGGACGCGCCGGAGACGCTCCAGGCGCGGCCGCCGGTCGTGACGATCATGGGCCACGTCGACCACGGAAAGACGACGCTGCTCGACGCGATCCGCGAGTCTGCGGTGGTCGACACCGAGGCCGGCGGCATCACCCAGCACATCGGCGCCTACCAGGTCGACGTGCCGGACGGCCGCAAGGTGACGTTCCTCGACACCCCGGGTCACGAGGCCTTCACCGCCATGCGGGCCCGCGGGGCCAAGGTGACCGACGTCGCGGTGCTGGTCGTCGCGGCCGACGACGGCGTCATGCCGCAGACGGTCGAAGCGATCGACCATGCCAAGGCCGCGCACGTGCCGATCGTGGTCGCCGTCAACAAGATCGACCGCCCGGACGCCAGCCCGGACCGCGTGCGCACCGAGCTCGTGAGCCACGGCCTCCAGCCCGAGGAGTGGGGCGGCGAGACGATCTTCGAGGACGTCTCCGCCAAGAACAAGCAGAACCTGGACGGGCTGCTGAAGTCAATCCTGCTCCAGGCCGACGTGCTCGAGCTCAAGGCCAACCCCGACGCCGAGGCCTCGGGCGTCATCATCGAGTCGCGGCTCGACGTGGGCCGCGGGCCGGTGGCGACCATGCTCGTGCAGCGCGGCACGCTGAACGTGGGCGACGCGATCGTCGCCGGCGACGCGTGGGGCAAGGTCAAGGCGCTGAACGACTACAAGGGCAAGCGCGTCCGCGAGGCGAAGCCGGGCGTCCCGGTCGAGATCCTCGGGTTCGACCGCCCGCCGCCGGCCGGCGAGCTGGCCCGCGAGGTCGACAACGAGCGCGTCGCCCGCCAGACGGCCCAGCAGCGGGCCCAGCGCGTGCGCGCCGAGCACCTCGCGCGCCGCACCGCCTCCGTCAGCCTCGAGGACCTGTTCTCGCAGATGCAGGAGGGCGGCATCCGCGAGCTGGCCCTCATCATCAAGGCCGACGTGCAGGGCTCGGTCGAGGCGGCCGTCGACGAGATCGGCAAGATCCACCACGACGAGGTCGTCGTGCGGGTGATCCACTCCGGCGTCGGCGGCATCGTGGCGTCCGACATCATGCTGGCCGCCGCCTCGAGCGCGATCGTCGTCGGATTCAACGTCCGGCCGAACGCCGAGGCCAAGGCGCTGGCCGAGCGCGAGGGCGTCGACATCCGCACCTACCGCGTCATCTACCAGCTCACCGAGGACATCCAGCAGGCGCTGCTCGGCATGCTCGCGCCGGAGCAGGTCGAGGAGGTGCTCGGCGAGGCGGAGGTGCGCCAGATCTTCCGCGCCTCGCGGATCGGCACGATCGCCGGCTGCATGGTCACCCAGGGGGTGATCCAGCGCGGCGCGCGGGTGCGCATCGTCCGCGACGGAACGATCGTCCACGACGGCCGGATCGACACGCTGAAGCGGTTCCAGGACGACGCCCGCGAGGTCGCCCAGGGCTTCGAGTGCGGCCTGACGCTCGAGAACTTCAACGACGTGAAGGAGGGCGACGTGCTCGAGGTCTACGCCGTCCGCGAGGTCGCCCGCACGGCGTGAGCCCGCCGGGCGGGTCCGCCACCCTCCAGCTCGTCGGCGGGCCGACCGCGCCTCGACCCGGGTTAGGCGAGCGCGTCGAAGAGCGCGCCCGTCGACTCGTCGGCAGCCCTGAGCACCTCGGCGTTGGCCCGCACAGCGAGCGGCTGCCAGGCCGACTCCACGAGGGCGTCGAGGTCGAACGGATCCTGCGCGATGCGGTCGGCGTCCTCGTCCAGGCGGCGCTCGGCCGCAAGGATGCCGCTGAGCGCGGAGGAGGTGGCGGGCCCGACCTGCATACGTCTCACCATGGCCCACGCGCTACCGTTTGTCCATGCCGTCGGGGTACGTGGGCATCCTCACGTTCGACCTGCACATCCCCGACGGGGCCTCCCTCAAGGGCAAGCGCCGCCACCTGCTGCACACCAAGGCCCAGCTCGAGCGGCGGTTCGGCGCCTCGGTCGCCGAGGTCGACATGCACGAGCTGTGGCAGCGTTCGCGGCTCACGATGGCGGTCGTCCGCCGCGAGCACTCGGCCGCCCGCCGGGCGCTCGAGGACGCCGAGCGCTACCTGTCCGCCCAGGAGTACGAGCTTGTCGCCTGCACCCGCACCGTCATGAGCCCCGAGGACGACCTGTGAGCGACCGCATGCGCAAGGTGAACGAGGCCCTGCGGCACGTCCTCGCAGACGGCGTCGAGAGCCTGGCCGACCCCGGCCTCGGCTTCGTGACCGTCACCTCCGTGAGGGCGTCGCCGGACCTCGGCCACGCGGAGGTCTATGTCAGCGTGCTCGGGTCGCAGAAGCGGCGAACGGCGAGCCTGCGCGCGCTCGACCGCGCCCACGGCGTGCTCCAGGGCCGCGTTGCGCGGGAGCTCCACCTTAAGCGCACTCCGCAGCTTTCCTTCCACTATGATGAGAACGTCGACCGCGCGATGCGGCTGGACCAGATCCTGGCCCAGGGAGATCCCGCCGCACCGGCCGACGCTGACCCCGAATGACCGACATCGCTCCCGACAGCGACGTGCAGGCGGCCGTTGCAGCCCTCGCTGCGGCGGACCGCGTGGTGATCGCGACTCACGAGAACCCCGACGGCGACGCCATCGGCTCCATGACGGCCGCGGCGGCGGGGCTGCGCCAGCTCGGAAAGGACGTGCGGATGTACCTCGAGCCCGCCTCGACGATCCCGCACGAGGTGAGCTTTCTGAACACCGACGGGCTGGAGCGCGACATCGACCCGGCCGAGATCGAGGGTTCGACGCTGCTCGTGGTGGACTGCGGGAACGAGCGCCGGCTGGGCGAGCTCCACGAGGCCCTGCGCGCCAGCGCGGGCTGTGTCGTCGACGTCGACCATCACCACGACAACAGCCGCTTCGGCGACGTGAACCTGATCGACGGCCACGCATCCTCGACGGCCGAGATCCTGGTGCACGTCTTCGACGGGCTCGGGATCGAGATCACCCCGCAGATCGCCGAGTCGCTCTACGTCGGCCTGGTGACCGACACCGGCCGGTTCCAGTACCGCACGACGAGCCCTGCCGCGCTTCGCCTGGCGGCGCGCCTGGTCGAGGCCGGCGCCGACGTGCACAAGGTTTTCGAGCTCGTCTTCGAGTCGGTGCAGCTCGGCAAGCTCTCGCTGCTCGGCCGCGTCATCGACCACACCACGTCCTACTACGGCGGCCGGCTGCTCGTCTCGCACGTGAGCCGGGAGGATCTCGCCCTCGTCGAGGGCGACGAGGCCACCACCGAGGGCCTGATCGACAACCTGCGTGCCGTCGAGGGCGTCCAGGTGGCGGGGCTCATCCGCGAGCAGGTGCCGCTGCCCGACGGCACGATCACCCCGAACCGGGTGTCGCTGCGGTCACGCGGCCTCATCGACGTCTCTGCGATCGCCCGCAAGTCGGCGGGCGGAGGCCACAAGCAGGCCGCCGGCTTCTCGCATCCCGGCAGCGTTGACGACATCCGCGAGTTCATCGTCGCCGAGGTCGCAACGCAGCTGGAAGAGTCCGCCGCCTGAGCGCGCCATGTCGCCGCTCACCGGCCTCGTCCTCGTCGACAAGCCCGCCGGGCCGAGCTCGTTCGGCGTCCTGCGCTCGCTTCGCCCGGCGCTCGGCGCGAAGCTGGGGCACGCCGGCACGCTCGACCCGTTCGCGACCGGCCTCCTGCTCGTCCTGGCCGGCCGGGCCACCCGGCTTGCGACCTACCTGTCGGGCCTCGACAAGCGCTACGAGGCCGTCGTCCAGTTCGGAGCCACCTCGACGACCCTCGACCCCGAGGGTGAGATCCGAGCAGACCGGCAACGTGACCGGCGCTGACGCCGTCGCCTCGGCAGCCGCGGCGCTCACGGGCGACGTCCTCCAGGCGGTGCCCGCCGCCTCGGCCGTCAAGATCGACGGCCGTCGCTCCTACGCGCGGATGCGGGCGGGGGAGACGGTCACCGCGCCGCCCCGGCGCGTCCGGATCGGCCGCCTCGACGTCGAGCAATTCGACGAGGAGGCGCAGCGCGCCAGGCTCACCGTCGAGTGCTCGAAGGGCACCTACGTGCGCCAGATCGCCGCCGACCTCGGCGAGGCGACCGGCGCCGGCGCCTACTGCCTGGAGCTTCGCCGCACCGCAGTCGGCGAGTTCGAGGTCGCGGCCGCCGGATCGCCCGCCGACATCCTGGCGGAGCCGCGCGGGTTGTGGCTTCGCCCGCCCGCCGCGGCGCTGCCGCACCTTCCCGCCCGGGAGCTCGACCCTGCCGAAGCCGAAGCCGCCCGGCACGGTCGCGCCCTGGAGGCGCGCGCCGAGACCGGGCCCGTGCGCCTCCTGTCCGGCGGCGAGCTGGTTGCGATCGGCGAGCCGCGTGACGGACGCCTGCGGCCGGTGGTGGTGCTCGGGTGATCGTCCGCCAGAGCCTGCTCGACGTCGAGCCCGCGCCGCGGGCCGTTGCGATCGGAAGTTTCGACGGCGTACACACCGGCCACCAGAAGGTCATCGGCTCGGCGGTGGAGGCCGGCGCAGCCCGCGGCATCCGGTCGGCCGTCGTCACGTTCCACCCTCACCCGCTCGAGGTGCTGCGCCCCGAGCTGGCACCGCCCGAGCTCTCGTCGCTCGCCCGCAAGGCGGCGCTGGTCGAGGAGCTCGGGCCCGACGAGCTGGTCGTGATCCGCTTCGACACCGCCTTCTCGCAGATCTCGGCCGACGACTTCGCAGACCACGTCCTGCGCGACGCGCTCGACGCCCGCCACGTCAGCGTGGGCGAGAACTTCCGCTACGGGCACGGCGCCCGCGGCACCACCGAGACGCTCGCCGGGGAGGGCGTCCGGCTGGGGTTCGACGTCACGGTCGTCCCGCTGCTCCACGCTGGCGCCGAGCCGGTGTCGTCGTCGCGGATCCGGGCGCTTCTCGCCGCCGGGGCGGTCGCGGACGCCGGGGCGCTCCTCGGCAGGCCGCCGTGGCTCGAGGGAGCCGTCGTGCGCGGCGACGGCCGTGGCCGCGAGCTGGGCTTCCCGACCGCCAACCTGTCGCCGCTCCCGCGAACGCCGATCCCCGCGACGGGCATCTACGCGGGAACCGCTCACCTGCCCGGCTCGGATCACACCGCCGCCATCAGCATCGGCTACAACCCGACGTTCACCGACAACCGCGACGCCGTCCGGATCGAGGCGTACCTGCTCGACTTCGACCGCGACATCTACGGCTCGCCGATCCGGCTTCAGCTCACCCACCGGCTCCGCGACGAGCTGCGGTTCGACTCGGTCGAGGCGCTCGTCGAGCAGCTGCACCGCGACGTCGCCCGCACGCGCGAGCTCGCCACCTGATTCCGGGAAGACGGCGGCCGTAGCGTCCGTCAGGAGGGAGTACACCCCTCCGCGATGCGCACCGGGGGTGGGGTTATCCGAACTCAAGAGGCCGGGGGGCCGTATCGCGGCCGGGCCCGGCAGGGATGAAGCTTCGGAGGTCATGAGCCCACGCTCGATCATCACCGCCATCGGAACGCGCCTCCCGCGAGGGTGGGGCGACCTCGGCCGTCAGCTCGCGATCTTCGCGGCGCTCGACATGGCCTACGAGCTGTCCCGCACGTTCGCGGTGGGCGACCGGTCGACGGCGCTGCGACACGCGCACTCGATCGTGAACACCGAGCGGAGCCTGGGTCTCTTCCACGAGCTCGACGTGCAGCGCTGGGCGATGAACGCCCCGTCGATCGTGATGAGCGTCGCGAACTGGACGTACTTCAACTGCCAGTTCACGCTCACGTTCGGGTTCGTGCTCTGGGTCTACCTGCGCCGCAACGAGCACTACACGCGCCTGCGAAACCTGATCGCGACCATCAACGTGATCGGCCTCGCCGGCTACGTGTTCTTCCCGGCCGCCCCGCCGCGGATGCTGACGGATCTCGGGTTCGTCGACTCGCTGAACCAGACCGGCGTGAACCACCACTCTGGCCTGATCGCGGCGCTCTCGAACCCGTACGCGGCGATGCCGTCGCTGCACACCGCCTATGCGATCACGGTGGGCGTCACCGGCTTCGCCATGACCCGCAGCCGGCTGCGCTTCGCCTGGGTCGGCTACCCGGCCCTGGTCGTCTTCTCGATCGTCGCGACCGCGAACCACTTCTTCCTCGACGCCGTGGCCGGCGCCGGGGTGGCCGCAACCGCCTTCCTGCTCGTCTCCTCGCCGCGCATCCGGCGCGTCGCGGCCGTCGCCGCCATCGCGGTCGTCGCCGGCCTCGCGGGGATCCGGGCGGCCCGGATCGGCGGAGAGGCATGGGGCAGGCTCGACGGCGCGGCTGTGAGCCTGCTCGTCTTCGCCGTCCTCGCGAACCTGGCGTCGGTCGCAGCGAAGATCGCCGTGTGGCGCCGGACGCTGGCCGCCACCCCGGACGGCGCCCAGGTCCGCCATCGCGACCTGACGCCGGCCGTCTTCATCGGCTTCCTCGTGAACACGATCGTGCCGGCCCGTCTCGGCGAGGTTGCAAAGCTTGCGATCCTCGGCCGGCGGACGCGAGAGCGCGGCGTCGCCGTCCCGGCCGGTGCCCTGGCGGGCTCGCTGGCCGCCGAGCAGATCGTGCTCGCCGCGGCGCTCGTGCTCGTCGCGGCAGCCGGCGCCGCGGCGTCGGCGTCGGCTCCGATGTGGGTGCTCGCGACGCTGGCCGCGCTGTCGGGGGCCGTCGTGCTCATGGCGGCATCGGCGGCGAGGCTCGAGCGGCTCTCCGCCCGGCTTCCGGGGCGAGCCGGCCCGATCGCCCGGGACGCGCTCGCCCACGCGCGGGCCGCGTTCTCGGGCCGCGACCGCGGGCTGGGTGCGCTGGCGCTCGGCATCGCGTCGTGGGCGTTCCAGATCGCCGGCATCGTGTTCACGCTCCAGGCGTTCGGCCTGCCGCACTCGATCCAGGCGGCGAGCGCCGTCTTCGTGGCGTCGACGCTGGTCGGGATCGTCCCGCTCGTGCCCGGGAACGTGGGCGTGTTCTCGGCCGCCGTGGCCGCGGCGCTCGCGCCCTTCGGCGTCGGCGCGGCGGAGGCGGCGGCGTTCGGCCTCGCCCTCCAGGGCGTCGAGGCGCTCCTGAGCGTCGCCGCCGGCGGCGTCTTCCTCGCCTTCGAAGGCCTGTCGCTCACGGACATCCGCCACGAGATGCGTCCCCAGCAGCCGCAGCCCGCCGTTGCCACGATCTCCAAGGCGCGGAGCGAGCACCGCCCCGCCGCGCTGGCCGCTTAGGCTGCGACCGGCCGGGGCGAGAAACCCAGGCTCTCGAGCGTCCGCCGCAGGCCCTCGTCGAGCGACACCTTCGGCTCCCAGCCGAGGATCTCCCGGGCCCGGGTGATGTCGGGCTGGCGCACCTTGGGATCGTCGGTGGGGAGCCCCTCGAACACGATCTCGCAGCCCATGGCGGTGAGGTCGCGGATCCGCTCGGCGAGCTCGATGAGCGTCATCTCGTCGGGGTTGCCGACGTTGACCGGCAGGTGCTCGTCGCTCATCGCCAGGCGGAAGAGGCCCTCGATCAGGTCGTCGACGTAGCAGAACGACCGCGTCTGGGAACCGTCCCCGAACACCGTGAGCGGCTTGCCCTCGCGGGCCTGGCGCAGGAAGGTCGGGATCGCGCGGCCGTCGTGCTGGCGCATCCTCGGCCCGTAGGTGTTGAAGATCCGCGCGATGTGGGTGTCGACGCCCTGCTGGCGGTGGTAGGCCATGGTCATCGCCTCGGCGTACCGCTTGGCCTCGTCGTAGACGCCCCGCGGGCCGACCGGGTTCACGTTGCCCCAGTACTCCTCGCGCTGGGGGTGCACCTCGGGGTCGCCGTACACCTCCGACGTCGACGCGAGCAGGAACCGGGCCCGCTTGAACTTCGCCAGGCCGAGCGCATTGTGGGTGCCGTACGAGCCGACCTGGAGCGTCGCGAGCGGCAGGCGCAGGTAGTCGACGGGGCTCGCCGGCGACGCGAGGTGGAACACGGCGTCGACGGGCTCCGCGATCGAGATGAACTCGACGCAGTTGTGGTAGCGGAAGTCGAACGCCTCCCCGCGCAGCGACTCGATGTTCTCGAGGCTCCCCGTGTCGAGGTTGTCGAGGCAGATGACCCGCCAGTCGCGGGCCAGGAGGTACTCGCAGAGATGGGAGCCGAGGAACCCGGCTCCACCGGTGACGACGGCGGTGCTCACGGCGCCGCTACTGTAGCCAGCCGTGGGCGACCCGGGCGCTGGAACCGACGCAGTGGTGACGACGGCGTGACTCGACCGACCTCGCTTTTCGCCTGCAACATCGGGGTCTGACCCCAATGTTGCGTGATCCGTGGCGGAGATGCGCCTGCTACGCTGCCGAGCGGCCTCACCGCGGACGCACGCGTCTTGCCCGCGTGCGTCTGGGATGCAGGCGCCTCGACACTACGGCAAGGAGGATGGGCGCATGCCGCTCACCCAGGACCAGAAGACCGAGCTGATCCAGAAGTTCGGAGCGAACGAGAAAGACACGGGATCGACCAAGGTCCAGGTCGCCCTTCTCACGACGCGGATCAGCGAGCTCACCGAGCACCTCAAGGTGCACAAGCACGACCACCATTCCCGGCGCGGCCTGCTCAAGCTGGTCGGCCGGCGGCGGCGGCTGCTGAATTACCTGCAGAGGCACGATCTGGAGGGCTACCGGGCACTCATCAAGGAGCTGGGCCTGCGCCGGTAGGCGGGCCGAGGAAGAGAGACAGGAAAATGAGCATTGCAGTGGAGCCCGAGGCCACCCGCCTCACCGCCACGATCGGCGACAAGGAGATCTCGTTCGAGACCGGAGCCGTCGCGAAGCAGGCCCATGGGGCCGTCCTCGTGCGGCAGGAGGGCACGGTCGTCCTCGCGACCGCGGTCGGACGAACCGAGGGGCGCGAGGGGGCGGACTTCTTCCCGCTCACCGTCGACGTCGAGGAGAAGATGTACGCGGCCGGCAAGATCCCCGGCGGCTTCTTCAAGCGCGAGGGGCGGGCCGGCGAGAAGGCGATCCTGACCGCGCGCATGGTCGACCGCCCCATCCGGCCGCTCTGGCCGAAGGGCTACAAGAACGAGGTTCAGATCATCGTGACCACGTTCTCGGCCGACCAGGTGCACCCGCACGACATCCTGGCGATCAACGGCTCATCCGCGGCGCTCATGCTGTCGCCGATGCCGTTCCTCGGCCCGGTCGGCGCGGTGCGCATCGGCCGGATCGACGGCAACCTGGCCGTCAACCCGACGCTGCCCGACCTCAAGGAATCGACGCTCGACCTGATCGTCTGCGGCACGCCCGAGGCCATCACGATGGTCGAGGCTGGCGCCGAGCAGATCTCCGAGGAGGAGCTGATCCAGGCCCTCGACCTGGCCCACGCCGAGATCAAGAAGCTGTGCCAGCTCCAGATCGACCTTGCCGAGAAGGCGGGGCTGCCCAAGTGGGCAGACGGCGCCGTCACCGAGTCGCTGCGCGGCAAGCACGCCGCGGCGCTCCAGTCGGCCATCGGCCAGGGCGGGCTCGGCGCACTTCCGGGTGCTGCCGAGGCTGTGCTCGCGGCCGAGACGCCGCCCATCAGCGGGGCCTCGACGGAGTCCGACGTCCTTCACCGCCAGCGGGTGCAGTTCGCCGTCGCGCAGCTTGTGAACGAGGCTCGCGACGCCGCGGTCTATCCGGCGGTCAAGGCGCAGTTCGGCGACGCCGTGCGGGCGCTGACCGACGCCGAGCAGGACTCCAAGGAGCTCAAGTCGGCCAAGCGCCACGCGCTGATCGAGCAGATCGCCGGCTCGATCGACCTGCCGTTCCCGGCCCGCGGCGAGGCCGCCGACGGCGGCGGACCGCTCGACCCGGCCGCCCGAGTGGCCGTCGTGGCCGCGACCGACCGCCTCTACAAGGAGACGGTCCGCGCCAAGATCGCGGTCGACAAGCGCCGCCCCGACGGCCGCTCCGAGACCGAGATCCGCCCGATCGCGTCCTCGGTCAGCGTCATGCCGCGCACGCACGGCTCGGCGCTCTTCACCCGCGGCCAGACGCAGGCGCTGACGCTCTGCACGCTCGGCACGGCGAAGGAGGAGCAGCGGATCGACGACCTCTCGCTCGACGAGACCAAGCGCTACATCCACCACTACAACTTCCCGCCCTACAGCGTCGGGGAGACGGGCTTCATGCGCGGCCCCAAGCGGCGTGACATCGGCCACGGGGCGCTCGCCGAGCGGGCGCTCGTCCCGGTGATCCCGTCGGCCGCCGACTTCCCGTACACGCTCCGGCTCGTCTCCGAGATCCTGGAGTCGAACGGGTCGTCGTCGATGGCGTCGGTGTGCGGTTCGACGCTGTCGCTGATGGACGCCGGCGTCCCGATCAGCGCTCCGGTGGCCGGCATCGCGATGGGTCTCATCAAGGAGGGCGACTCCTACACGATCCTGACCGACATCCAGGGAGCCGAGGATCACCTCGGGGACATGGACTTCAAGGTGGCCGGGACCGAGCAGGGCGTCACCGCCCTTCAGATGGACATCAAGATCACCGGCGTCACCACCGAGATCCTGCGGACGGCGCTGGCCCAGGCCCGCGACGCCCGGCTGCACATCCTCGCGAAGATGCGCGAGGCCATCTCGGAGCCGCGGACGGAGCTCGCCGCTCACGCGCCGCGGATCACGTCGACCAAGATCGCGCCCGACTTCATCGGGATGGTGATCGGCAAGGGCGGCGAGACGATCCGCTCCCTCGAGGCCGACTACGAGGTCCAGATCGACATCGAGGAAGACGGCACGATCCGCATCTACGGCACGAACGGCGAGCTTGCCGAGCAGGCCCGCCAGACGATCGAGGCGATGACCAAGGAGGTCGAGGTCGGTGACGAGTACACCGGCAAGATCGTCAAGATCACCGACTTCGGGGCCTTCGTCGAGCTCCGCAAGGGCGTCGACGGCCTTCTGCACGTGAGCCGGATCCTGCCGCAGGGCAACCGGCTCCAGTCCGCGGCACAGGTGCTCGACCGCGGCGACCAGGTGCGGGTCGTCGTCGTCGAGGTCGACAAGGAGCGGGGCCGGATCGGCCTCACCCTCGTCGCCAAGATCGACGGCGAGAACGAGGTCCTGCCGCAGGAGCTGGTGGAGGTGGCCGAGAACACCCCGCCGCCTCCGCGCGAGGAGCGCCCGCCGCGCGACCGCGACCGCGGCGGCCGGGGCGGCGGTCGCGGCGGCCGCCGCTAGCGCAATTCCGGGGTCAGGCCCGCAATTCCGGGCCTGACCCCGCTGTTGCACGCTCGTGGCCGAGACGTACACGATCGACGTCCATCTCGGTCCCGCCGACCTCGATGCGGCGCTGCGCGACGACGTCCTGCGCGGTCTCACGGCGACGCCAAAGCGGCTCTCGCCGAAGTGGCACTATGACGCCGCCGGGTCGGCGCTCTTCGACCAGATCACGCGGCTGTCCGAGTACTACCTGACCCGCTGCGAACGGGCGATCCTCGAGGCTCACGCGAACGAGATCGCCCGCGAGGCCCGGGCCGGCACGCTCATCGAGCTGGGGTCGGGGACGAGTGCGAAGACGCGCCTGCTGCTCACGGCGATGCGGGACGCGGGGACGCTCGAGCGGTTCGTGCCGTTCGACGTCGACGAGGCGACCCTGCGGGCGGCCGCCGCGGCCGTCGTCGAGGAGTATCCCGGCATCGCCGTCCACGCTGTGGTGGGCGACTTCGAGCGCCACCTGCCGCTGCTCCCGCGCGGCGGCACGCGCATGGCGGCGTTCCTGGGAAGCACGATCGGGAACCTGGAGCCGGCCGACCGGACACGATTCCTCGCCGATCTGGCCCGCACGCTCGTACCGGGCGACTCGCTTCTCCTCGGCGTCGATCTCGTAAAGCCGCCCGAGCGCATCCTGGCGGCCTACGACGACCCCGGCGGCATCACCGCCGAGTTCTCGCGAAACGTCCTGCGCGTCCTGAACCGCCGGCTGGGCGCCGACTTCGACCCCCAGTCGTTCGACCACGTCGCGCGCTGGGACGCCGAGCACGAGTGCGTCGACATCCGGCTTCGGGCCCGAACGGCCCAGGCCGTCCAGATCGCGCAACTCGGCCTGGAGGTGCAGTTCGGCGCCGGCGAGGAGATCCACACCGAGATCTCGGCCAAGTTCCGCCGCGACCGGATCGCCGCGGAGCTCCGTGAAGCGGGGCTCGAGGTGCGCCGGTGGTGGACCGACCCTGACGAGGGCTTCGGCGTGGCGTTGGCCGGGCGCCTCTAGAGTTCGCCGGATGCAGCGCTACACGGTGACCACACTCGACGGCGGCGAGCGGATCGTCACCGAACGCGTCTCGTCGGTGCGGTCGGTCGCGATCGGGATGTGGATCGGCGCCGGGTCGCGCGACGAGCGGCACGGGGAGGAGGGGATCTCGCACCTGATCGAGCACCTCCTGTTCAAGGGCTCCGGTCGCTACTCGGCGATGGAGATCGCCCAGATCTTCGACGGCCTGGGCGGCGAGCTGAACGCGGCCACGGCCAAGGAGTACACCGTTGTCTATGCCCGCGTCCTCGACGCGCACCTCGAGACGGCGCTCGACGTCATGTCCGACATGCTGCTCCAGCCGCAGTTCGACGCGGACGAGATGCGCTCCGAGCGGGCGGTCGTTCTCGAGGAGATCGCGATGTACGAGGACACCCCCCAGGACCTCGTCCACGACCTGATCGCCTCGGCCGTCTTCGCCGGGCACCCGCTCGGCCGGCCGGTGATCGGCTCGGCCGCGGTGGTCGCCGGCGCGACGCCCGAGGACATCCGCGCCTACCACCGCTCCCGCTACGTCGGGCCGAACATCGTCGTGTCGGCCGCCGGGAACCTGGAGCACGAGCCGCTGGCGCACGCCGTCGAGACCCGGTTCGCGCCGCTCTCGCAGGTGCCCGACGACGCCGCCGGCGTGCGCCCGGTCTGGGTCGGCGCCCCGGTGCCCCGGTCGGTCTTCCAGCGCAAGGACACCGAACAGGTGCACCTGTGCCTCGGAGCGCCGGGCGTGTCGCGCTCCGACCGGCGCCGCTTCGCCGCCTCGCTCCTCGACTCGATGCTCGGCGGCTCGGCCAGCTCGCGCCTCTTCCAGGAGATCCGCGAGCAGCGCGGCATGGCCTATTCGGTCTACACGTACGGCTCGCAGTACGCCGACACCGGCCAGGTCGGAATCTACGTCGGCACCCGCGAGGACAACCTGGCCGAGTGCGTCCGCATCATTGGCGACCAGCTGGCGCTGATGGGTGACGGCCGCTTCGAGGCCGCCGAGCTGTCACGGGCGAAGGAGAACCTGAAGGGCCGGATCATGCTGTCGATGGAGTCCACCTCGAACCGCGCCAGCCGGCTCGGCAAGTCGGTCCTGACCGACACCGAGATCCTCTCCCTCGACCGGATCTGCGCCGAGATCGACGCGGTGGAGCCGGAGGCCATCTCCGCCCTGGCCCGCCAGCTCTTCGCCCCGGGCGGGCTCTCGGCGGCCGCCATCGGGCCCAGCGAGGAGCGCTTCGCCGAGGCGGTCGCGCTGCTGAACCCTGCCCTCGCGGCCTGAGCCGAGTGCAGCGGGTCGCAGGGGCCGGCGTGCCGCGCCGGCGGGACGTCAGGCGCGTGCCAGGTGGCTGGATTCCAGCACTTGGCGCGCCGCCCGGCGCCCGGTCTCAAGCGCGCCGTCCATGAACCCCGCCCAGGCGATCGCGATGTCCGAACCGGCGAAGATAGAGGCGCCCCTGCGGCTCCTCGAACGCGCTGTGGTACCGGGTCAGCTGTCCCGGGCGGAACGCCACCCACGTGCCCTGGGCGAACTCGTCAGCGTTCCAGTCGTGTCCGTCCCAGGCAACGACCTCGGCCTCCCGGGCGTACATGCGGACGGCCCGTTCCACGTCGTCGCGACTGGTCAGATCGAGGTCGTCGGGGGAATGGCCGAGCCCGACCAGCAGCCGGCCCTCGGGGAGCACGAACTCCTCCGACAGCCGGTCGACGCCGCCCCAGCCGGCTCCCACCATCAGCTCCGGGACGCCCGTCACGAGCGCCCACAGCTTGACCGCATGTCCGGCATGGCGCTCCTCGCGGATCGCGCGGAGCGCGCCGTCCAGCCGCGGGGCGAAGTCGACGTCGTGCCACGTGTTCACGGGCGTCGCGAGGATCGCCGCCGCCGCCTTGAAGGGTGCCCCGTCGCGCGTGGTGACGCGCACCTCGGCGGCGTCCTGGGCGATCGCCGCCACCGGCATCTCGAGGCGGATGTCGGCGGCGGCCTCCGCGGCCAGCGCGTCGACCAGCGTCGAGGTGCCGTCGGCGAACTTGTCGGCCGGTGGATCGACCAATCCCCAGGCGTGGTGGCCGAAGCCCGCCACCCAGGCCAGCGCGTGCAGAGTCGAGAGGTCGGCCGGATGGCAGCCGAAGGCGAACGCCGCCCACGACAGCATGAACTCGTACGACGCCTCTGGCAGCTCGAAGGGAGCCAGGTAGTCGGTGAACGCGATATCCAGGTCGGCCACATCCTGCCGGTCGAGCGGCCCGCCGAACGAGATGCGGTGGGACTCCTCGACGATCCGCGCCAGGCACCGCTCGAGATCGGCGGTCTCGGGCTCGGGCACGGCGTTGCCGCCGGTCAGGAGCTGCCCTGCCACCACCGAGTGGAACGTCCGGCCGCTCGGGCTCTGCGTGATCCGGAGGCCGTAGCGGCGGACCTCCTCGGAGAGGTGCGGGTGGCACGCCTCGGCGAACCAGTTGCCGCCCAGCTCGATCTTGGGCTCGCGTCCGGCGAACGGCCGGTACCAGGCGCGCCCACCCAGCCGGTCGCGGGCCTCGAGCACGAGGACCATCCGGCCGGCGGCGCGGAGGTCGCGGGCCGCCACGAGGCCGGCGAGCCCGCCGCCCACCACGATCACGTCATGTTCCGCCACCGCACACCACCTCCTGCCGCTCCAGTATGATTGGAGAATCGATTTTCCGATGATCTCAGGCGCTCCGTCGGAGTGTCAAACGACGGCAGTGGCGCTCGTCACGGGCGGCGGCCGCGGGATAGGCCGCGAGCTCGCCCTCGCCCTTGGCGATCGGGGGGCGACGGTGGTGATCGCCGATCGCGGGGTCGACCTCGCGGGCCGCGATCCCGGCGAGCCGGTGGCCGAGCAGGTCGCGGGCGAGATCCGGGTCCGCGGCGGGTCGGCGCGGTCCGCGGCCGTCGACGTCGCCGCCGCGAACGAGGTGGACCAGCTCGTCGACGGCATCGTGGCCGAGCTCGGCAGGCTCGACATCGTCGTGAACATGGCCGGCGTGATGCGACGCGGGGCGCTGCTCGAGTCGACGGCGCACGACCTCCGCGAGACGCTCGGCGTGCACGTCGCGGGTGCGTTCAACACCTGCCGGGCCGCCTTGCGGCACTGGAGCACGACGCCGGGAGCCGGACGGCGGATGGTCAACATCGGCTCGGACTCCGGCATCTACGGCGAGCCGGACTACGTCTGCTACGCGGCTGCCAAGGCCGCGGTCGCCGGCCTCACTGCGAGCTGCTGCCGGGACATGAACGCCGCCGGCGCGACCTGCAACCTGTATCTCCCGCAGGCGTTCACGCGGATGACCGCGAGCATCCCGGCCGGCGAGCTGCCCGACGGCGACCGCTGGGCCTCCGGCGAGTTCAGCCCCGCCAACGTGATGCCGGCGCTCCTCTATCTCCTCAGCGAGGAGGGCGGCTGGATCAACGGCCGCGTGATCGCGGGCTTCGGCTTCGAGGTGCACCTCTACTCGCAGCCGCAGCGCATCCGCTCGATCAACTCGGCGGGGCCGTGGGACGCCGAGGTGCTCGCGGCGCGGATGCGGGCCGTGTTCCAGCCGTGGTCCGGAGTCGGCGATTCTTGAACCGCGAACCACCGTCTGCGAGCGTCAACGATTCGCGTATCTCGACCCGAGGAGCGGCGCATGCCCCTGAGCCCTGACGTCCAGGAGTTTCTGTCCAAGCTCGACGAGATGGGTGCCCCGCGCTACGGCGAGCAGCCCACCGACGTCGCGCGCCAGGTGATGGAGGAAGGGGCTCCCGTCCTCTTCGGGCCGTTCGAGCCGGTGCCGTTCGAGGACCGGACGATCCCGGGCCCCGGGGGCCCGATTCCCGTGCGGATCTACCGCCCGGAGAGGGCCGCCGGCGCCCTTGTCTACTTCCACGGCGGCGGGTGGGTGCTCGGGAACGTCAAGACCGCCGACGGCGTGTGCGCGACGCTCGCCCGCCGGGCCCGGGCAACGGTCATCTCGGTCGACTACCGCCTGGCGCCGGAGCACCGCTTCCCGGCCGCGGTCGACGACGCGTGGGCCGCCACGATGTGGGCGCACGAGGCGCGGACGGAGCTCGGCTCGACCGGCCGTCTGGCGGTCGGCGGCGACAGTGCCGGCGGCAATCTCTCTGCGATCGTGGCGCGGCACGCCCGCGACCGGGGGATCGAGTTGGCGCTCCAGCTCCTGGTCTACCCGGTCACCGACGCGGATCTCGAAACCGGCTCGTACCGCGACAACGCCAGCGGCTACTGGCTGACGCGGGACGGCATGGCGTGGTTCTGGGACCAGTACATGCCCGAGGGGGATCGCTTCCATCCCGACGCCTCGCCGCTTCGGGCGGATGACCTTCGCGGTGTTGCCCCCGCCGTCGTGATCACCGCCGAGTTCGACCCGCTGAGGGACGAGGGCGAGGCATACGCCGCCCGCCTGGAGCAGGCGGGGGTCGAGGTCACGCTGAAGCGCTACGACGGGCTGGTGCACGGCTTCTTCCGGTGCGCGGCCGTAATGGCCGCTTCCGAGGATGCGCTCGAGCTGGCGTCGACGGCGCTCGCAGGCGCCCTGAGCGAGGACTAGCTCGGGCGGGGTCAGGCGCCCAGGAAGCGCTTTGCCGCGCTCGAGTAGATGCCCGCCGCCTCGACGATGCTCCGCAGCGTGATCGACTCGTTCGGCCGGTGGGCGGCAGTCAGGAGGCCCGGGCCGTACGAGGGCACCGTCGGAACGCCGCCTGTGAGTTGGAAGTGCGGCGCGTCGGTCCCTCCAGGGAAGACCGCAAACGGCGGGGTCCTTCCGAGCACCTCGGCACTCGCCTCGGCGAGGGCCTGCACGACCGGGTGCGCCGGATCGATCTCACACGGGGGGAGCCAGGCCTCGACCTCGACGCTCGCTTTGAGGCCGGGCTGGGCTTCGGCGGCGTTCGCCAGGAACACTTCGACGTCGTCGAGGATCCCGTCGCGGTCCATCCCGGGGAGGGCGCGCACGTCCGATACGAACGACGCCGAGCCGGGCACCACACCCTGGCCGCTTCCGCCCCGCGCCACCAACGCCACGTTCAACGTCGGCCCTGCGGGGGCGAGCGGGTGGGGCCGGTGGTGCAGGATCGACGAGCCGTGTTCGGCGAACCGGGCCAGAAGGCGCCCCATCTCCACGTTCGCGTTCACCGACTCCAGGTGATCGGAGAGGCTCGAGTGCATCGACGTGCCCTCGACGTCCACGCGGAACAGGAACACGCCCCGCGAGACCAGGCGGATCGCCTCCCAATCGTGGGCGAGCCCCGAGGGCTCGCCGATGATGGCGGCATCGGCGGCGATCATCCCCTGCTCGGCGAGCCACCGCGCTCCGCATGCGCTCCCCTCCTCCTCGTCGGCGCTGAACACGAGGACGAGGTCTCCGGCGAGCTCCGCCCGGGCGACCTCGGCGGCGGCGAACACCATGGCCGCGACGGCGCCCTTCATGTCCGCGGCGCCCAGGCCGTACAGCCGGCCGTCACGTACCACCGGCTCCCACGGCGGTGTCTCCCATGCATCGAGGTCGCCGGGGGGCTTGGTGTCGATGTGGCCGTTCAGGATCAGCGACCGTCCGCCACCGCGCCCCGGGATCCGGGCGATGACGTTGCGCCGGACCGGCGTCGGACCGACCACCCGGACATCGGCGATCCCGAGATCGCGCAGCGCCCGCACCAGGACGTCCGCCACGGCACGCTCGTCGCCGGGCGGGTTCTGCGAGGCCGCCGCCACGAGGTCGCGCGCCAGCGCGATCAGCCCGTCGGGATCCTCGACGAGCGCCGCCAACCGGCCCGGGCTCACGATCTTGCGAGTCACCGTCTACCTGCCCCGGTGGCTACGAACTCGAGGTTCGCGGGATGGGGTGGACAAAATCGATTCTCCAACGCTTCCAAATGCGGCTCGACCCGTCAAGCGTGGCCCGGCGGCGCTAGCTTGGAGCGACCTGGACCGGCTGGTAGAGCGGATAGAGGTTCGCCTGGTAGGGCAGGTAGCCGTCCAGCTGCGGTGCCGACACCCAGACGTCGTTCGGCGTCACGAGCGGGATGTACGGGAGCTCGTCCGCAACGACGCTCTGAACCCGCGCGGCGGCGCGCGCGAGGCCGTCATGCGGCGCCTGAAGCCACTCCTCGAACGCCGAGTCGAGCGCGGGAAGCGACGCGTGCTGCCAGTTTTCCGCCCCGGCGGCGCGGGTGGCGGTGAACCCGATGAGCGCGTCGATGGGATCGGGCCAGAGCCACTTCGAGATGGTGGCCGGAGGACCGGCCAGCGCGGCGGTGTAGAACGGCTCGAACGGCACCACCGGCTCCAGCTCGAGGACGACGCCGACCCGACGCAGGTCGTCGCGCACGGCCTCGGCCAGCGGGAGCAGCACCGCGTCGTCCTGGCAGACGCATCGCACCGCCAGTGGCACGCCGTCGATCTCCCGCACGCCGCCGGGCGAGGCGGTGAACCCCAGGTCGTCCATGAGGCGCGCGGCCTCGCCCGGATCGAACCGGCAGCGTCCGTCGGGCCGCGGGTCGTAGTGCTCGTCCCCGGGCGGGATCGCGCCGAGCGACGGCGCGCCGTGCCCGTGGAGCACGTTCCGTACGAGCGCCTCCCGATCGATCGCGAGCGACAACGCGCGGCGCAGCCGCACGTCGTCGAAGCGGAGGTCGGTGCGGCGGAAGTCGACGGTCAGGTAGACGTTCGACTGCTGGGCGAACTCGACGACGCGCAGCGTGCCTTCCGACGCCAGCCGGTCGACCTCCGCCAGCGGCGGCGCGTGGATCACGTGCACGCGGCCCGACTCCACGGCGTCGAGACGCTCGGCGGGATCGAGGATCGCCGACCACTCGATGCGGTCAGGCGGCGCGTCGTTCCCGCGCAGGAACGGCGCCGGCGGTGGCTGATAGTCGGGCCAGCGTACGGCCACGATGCGCTCCTCCGACCACGACACGAGCCGGTAGGGGCCGGTGCCGTCGGCGAGCGCGTGTCCGAACCGCTCCGGGTCGGCCGCCCGCCGGGCCTCGTTGTAGACCGCGGTATGCGTCCCCCAGAGCAGTGACGGGAGCCGGGCGTACGGGTGGTGGAGCCGGACGACGAGCTCGGCTGGCCCGTCGGCGGTCACCGTGTCGACGGGATCCCAGTACCAGAGCTGACCGCCGGACTCGAACGCGCCGTAGCGGAGGAACTCGAAGGCGCGGATCACCGCCTCCGCGTCGCACGGGTCGCCGGAGTGGAATCGCAGCCCGGGCCGCAGGAAGAACCGCCACTCCAGCCCGTCGGTCGAGGTGGTCCAGCGCGACGCCAGAAGCCCGTACGCCTGCCAGTCCGAGCCCTTGACCACCAGCGGCTCGTAGAGGGCGACGCTGGGTGGGTCGATGTGCGCACCCGTGGGATCCAGCCGGGAGAACCGGTAGTCGAACGCCTCTCGGAGCACCGCCCCGGGCATCGTCAATCCCCCGGCTTGCGGACGGTGCTACCGGTGCCGAGGCTGGTTGAAAACCGGTTTTTCATCGTGGAAAATCGATTCTCTCTCGTGTAAGCTGGCGCTGTCAAGTCAGTGGTTCGGGGCAAGTCCGAACGGTCGCGAGGGAGGACACGGGTGGAGACGAGACGATTCGCGGGCCGGCGTGCGCTGGTCACGGGCGCCGGGGCCGGATTCGGGCAGGCGACCGCGATCGGCCTCGCGCGCGAGGGGGCCTCGCACATCGCGCTCGTCGAGTTGCGCCCGGAGCGGCTCGAGTCCGTGGCCGCCGAGGTGAGCCGGTACGGCGCCGAGGCGATCCCGATCGCCGTCGACCTCTGCGATCCGGACACCGCCGCCGCGGTCGTGAGCACGACGGTGACCGCGGCCGGCGGGATCGATGTCCTCATCTCGAACCACGCGCTCATGTCCTGGGAGGTGCCGTTTCTCGAGAGCACCGACGCCGAGTGGCAGAAGGAGATCGACGTCAGCCTGACCAGCCACTACGCGCTCGGCCGGCGTGTCGCACAGGCGATGAAGGACGCGGGCGCAGGCGGCTCGATCGCGTTCACCGCCTCGGTCGACGCGCTCGGCGCCGAGCGCGGGTGCGCCCCCTACTGCGTCGCCAAGGCGGGCATCGTCGCACTGGCGCGGGTGATGGCCGTCGATCTCGCCGAGTACGGGATCCGCGTGAACTGCGTGAGCCCCGGCCCCGGCGACACCCAGCGGTCGATCGACCTGGTCGGCGAGGAGCAGATGAAGACCTTCCGCGAGACGGGATTCGCTGGAATTCCGCTCGTCCGGCTCGCGAGCGTCGAGGACATCGCCGAGGCGTTCCTCTATCTGTCCTCCGACGCGGCGTCGTACGTCACCGGGCACAACCTGGTCGTCGACGGGGGGCTGACGACGTTCTCCTACCACCTCCCCGAGGGCTAGCGCGGGCGTGAGGCTGACGAGCGACGTCGTGATGGTGGGGGGAGGGCCGGTCACCGGATTCGGCCTGTCCTCCGACTTCGACGCCCATGTGTACCTGCTCGACGGCGGCGACGCCCACGCGCTGGTCGACTGCGGCATGGGCACGGAGGCCGGGATGGAGCGCGTCCTCGCGCGCATCGACGCCGCGGGGATCGATCCCGGCGGCATCCGGTCCCTCTTCCTGACCCATTTCCACACCGACCACGCCGGCGGTGCCGCGCGCTACCGCGAACGGCTGGGGCTGGAGGTCGCGATCGGCCGCGTCGCCCGGCCGGCGCTCGAGCGCGGCGATCATGCTGCGACGGCGTTCGCGGCGGCCACGGACGCCGGGCTCTTCCCGGCCGGCTACGACTACCCGCCGTGCCCGGTCGCCGACCCGCTGGACGACGGAGACGTGCGCACGGTCGGTCGGCTGACCGTGCGGTACCTTGCGACCCCGGGTCACTGTCTCGGCCATGGGTCGTACCTCGTCACGGGCGGTGAGCTGCCCTACCTGCTCGCCGGCGACGCCGTGTTCGCCCAGGGCAAGCTGTTCCTCCAGGCCACGTCCGACTGTGACATCGCGGCGTCGATCGCGAGCCTGCGGCGCCTGGACGAGGAGGAGTTCACCGCGCTGCTGCCCGGTCACGGCGCGATCGCGCTCACGGGCGGTCGCGACCACCTCGGTCAGGCCCTCGCGGCCGTCGACCAGCTACGGCTTCCCGGAAACGTCTTCTGAGCGTATTCGCGGACGGAGGAATCGATCATGATCAAGCTCATCGGCACAGCTCGCCGCCGCTCGGACTTCACCATGGAGGAGTTCATGAGGTACTGGCGCGAGGTGCACGCACCGATCTCCGCCCGGCCGCCGGGGCTGCGGGGCTACGTCGTTTCGGAGGTGGTGAGCCAGCTCGCGGGCGAGTCCGGCGTGGAGGCGTTCGTGGAGCAGTGGTGGGACGACGTCGGCGCGTACCGGGCCGCCGCGGCCTCCGACGAGGCCAGGGCAGCGTGGGAGGACGTCGCCAACTACGCACGCACAGACGGGAACTTCTGGATCGCCCGGGAGCACGTCCTGCGAGAGCGCAGGTACGAGGATCCCGGGCTGCTGCGCGGCGGCACCGGCACGGAACCGGGGAGGGTGAAGATGATCGGGGCCGCCAAGCGCCGCGACGACTTCACCGTCGACGCGTTCTTCGACTACTGGCGCGACGTGCACGCGCCCCTCGGTGGAGCGGCGCCGGGCATGCAGGGCTACGTCATCGCGCAGCTGGACGAGGCCGTCGCCGGCGATTGGGACATCGACGCGTTCATCGAGCTCTGGTGGCCGTCGCGGGAGTCGTTCGACGCCGCGGGCGCCTCGACCGAGATGGCCACGGCCTGGGAGGACGTCGGCAACTACGCGCGGACCGACCAGCCCTTCTGGCTCTGCGCCGAGCACATCTTCATCGCCCCGCCACCGACCGGTCCCGGCCTCCTGGGGGTCTGACGTGCCCTCACCGGCAGAGCGCGTCCTGGCCACGCCCCACTCGGGGATCCGGCGGATGATCGACATCGCCGTGCAGACCCCGTCGCCGATCATGCTGCTCGGCGGCGACCCCAACTTCACCACCCCGGATCACATCATCGAGGGCGCGGCGGCGGCCGCGCGGGCGGGCGCCACCGGCTACGCCCCGGGCGGCGGCATCCCGGCGCTTCGGGAGGCGATCGTCGAGAAGGTGCGCGACCGCAACGGCGCACCCTGCTCGCTCGAGCAGGTGGTCGTCACGACCGGAGGCTGCGGCGGCCTCTTCACGAGCCTCATGCTGATGCTCGATCCGGGCAGCGAGGTTCTGATCCCCGATCCCGGGTGGTCGAACTACCCGGCGATGGCCCACGTTCTGAACGCGGTCGCGGTGGGCTACCCGCTGGATCGCGGCCGCGACATGCGCGTCGATGCCGGGGCGCTCGAGCGGCTGGTGACAGACCGCACCCGCGCGGTGATCGTGAATTCGCCCGGAAATCCCACCGGGGCCGTCGAGCCGGAGGCCAACCTGCGCGCGGTGCTCGACGTGGCGGAGCGCCACGACCTGTGGGTGGTCTCCGACGAGTGCTACGACGAGCTGATCTTCGACGGCCGCCACACGTCGATGGCGGCGCTCGGTGCAGGGGAGCGCGTGGTCACGGTGTTCACGTTCTCGAAGTCCTACGCGATGACGGGATGGCGGGTCGGCTACGTCGTGGCGCCGCCGGAGTTCGCGAACCTGCTCTCGCTCCACCAGGAACCGGTCGTCTCGTGCGCCTCGATGATCTCCCAGCACGCCGCCCTGACCGCGCTTCGCGGCCCGCAGGACTGCGTGCAGGAGATGGTCGCCGCCTACCGCGACCGGCGTGCCATCGCCGCCGGCGAACTCGACCGGCGCGGGGTGCCGTACGTGTGGCCGGCCGGAGGATTCTTCATGATGGTCGACATCTCGGCCGCCGGCATGGACTCGTGGGCGTTCTGCCGCCGGCTGCTCGACGCGACGGAGGTGGCGCTGGTGCCGGGATCGGCGTTTGGAGCCGGAGGAGAGGGCTACGCACGGGTCTCGCTGGCAGCGGCCGACCACACGGTCACCGAGGGCATGCGCCGGCTCGCCGAGTTCGTCGACCGGATCCGCGACGCCGCTTAGAACCGGTCCGCGCGCAGCCGGCCCGGGCCGGTCAGCTCCGCCTGCTCACGGATGAAGGCCGCGATCTTGTCGACCACGTTCACCGCGTGCGGCCCCTCGAGCATGGCGGCGCCGCGGGCCTCGGTGGGAAACCGCACCGCCACCGTCCACCCGATCGACGCCCGGAGCAGCGTGACCGCGTCCTCGATCCCAGGGGCGAACGCGCCCGAGATGATCGTCTTTGCAAGCCCTTCGCCCCGGATCCGCTCGGGATCGGCATCTCCGACGGGGCCGGGGGAGATCAGGACGAGGCTGTCGGCGAGCGCCAGCTCGAGGTCGTCGATCGCCCGGGCCACGGCCTCGAGCGCCCACATCGCGCCGTGGCCGGAGGCGACCACGGCAACGTGCATGGCGCCTCGGCCGCGGGCGAGCTCGACACCCAGCTGCACCTGCTCGGGGCCCATCGGCGGTTCCCACTCGCCGTCGGAACCGCCGTGGCCCGGGAGGTCGAGCGCGAGCAGGTTCCATCCCTCGGACGCGAGCGCCGCCGTGAGCGGACGCCATTCGTCGATGTCGCTTCCCTCCGCGTGGACGAGCACGACCCAGGTGGCGGCGCCGCCGGCGGTCAGCTCGCCGCGGACAACGGTCCCGTCGGCGGTGACCGCCTCGATCGGCTCCGGCCCCGTCACCGCTCCCCCGCGGACGGCTGACCGTCGACCCGTGGAGCGGGGTTGAAGCACGCCGCCGCGTGGGCCGGATCCGCGTCCTCGAGCGGCTCCAGCTCGGGGGTCACCTGAGTGCAGCGATCGATCGCCCGGAAGCAGCGGCCGGCGAAGCTGCACCCCACGGGCACGTTGACCGGGGTGGGGACGTCGCCGCTGAGCTTGATCCGGCGCACGCTCCGCTGCTGGTGCAGCGCCGGCGAAGACGAGAGCAGCGCCTGCGTGTACGGATGCCGCGGGATCGAGAAGAGCTCGGCCGCCGGCGCCGTCTCCACGACCTTGCCCAGGTACATCACGGCGACCCGGTCGGCGACATGCCGGACCACCGACATGTCGTGGCTGATGAAGAGGTACGTCAGCCCGAGCTGCCGCTGGAGGTCGATCAGCAGGTTCAGGATCTTGGACTGCACCGACATGTCCAGCGCGCTCACCGGCTCGTCCAGGACCAGCATCCGCGGCCCGACAGCGATCGCCCGGGCGATGGAGATCCGCTGCCGCTGGCCGCCCGAGAACTCGTGCGGATAGCGCTCGACGACGTCGGCAGGAAGCTCGACCAGGTCGAGCACCTCGCGCATCCGCGCGCGCCGCGGCTCGGACCCGAGGCCCTGGTTGCGCATGCCCTCGGCGATGATCGCCTGCACTGTGTAGCGCGGGTCGAGCGATCCGAACGGGTCCTGGAACACGATCTGCGCGTCCTTGCGGAACTGCCGCAGGTCACCGCCGCTGAGCGTGGCGATGTCGACGCCGTCGAACTCCACCGACCCCGAGCTGGGCTCGATCAGCCGCAGCAGAAGCCGCGCCAGGGTGCTCTTGCCGCACCCGCTCTCGCCCACCAGCGCAACCGTCTCGCCGGGGGCGATCTCCAGGTCGACGCCGCGCACCGCGTCGAGATAGCCGGTGGGCCGCCCGACGAGATTGTGCGTCACCGGGTAGCGCTTGGCGAGCGCCCGCGTCCGGAGCAGCGCGTCAGGCATTGAACGGCGTGGGGTAGAAGCAGCGGAGCTCGCGCTCGTCGGCGGCCGGCTCCAGGCCGGGATGCGTTTCGTCGCAGGCCCGGCGGCGGTTGGGGCAGCGGGGCGCGAACCGGCAGGCGAGCGGGGTGCTCCCGAGGCTGGGCACCCGCCCGTCGATCACCGGGAGCCGCTGCCCCACCGGCGCCAGTGCCGGCATGCTGCGCAGAAGCCCCTGGGAATACGGGTGGGAGGGGGCGGCGAACAACGCACGCGCCGGGGCCGACTCCACCACCTCGCCCGCGTACATCACGACCACCCGGTCGGCGATCTCGTCGACCACGCCCAGGTCGTGGGTGATGAAGAGCACGCTCATCCCGAGCTCGTCGCGCAGCTCCAGGATGAGATCGAGGATCTGCGCCTGGATGGTGACGTCAAGCGCGGTGGTGGGCTCGTCGGCGATCAGGAGCCGCGGCTCCATCATGAGGGCGATGGCGATCACGATCCGCTGGCGCATGCCGCCCGAGAACTGATGGGGATACTCGCCGAGCCGGCGGCGGCCGTCAGGAATGCCCACGAGCTGGAGGACCTCCTCGGCGCGCTCCCGGGCACCCCGCCTGTCGCCGGGACGGTGCGCGAGGTAGGTCTCCGTGAGCTGGTAGCCGATCGTGAACGACGGGTCGAGCGCGGTCATCGGCTCCTGGAAGATCATCGAGATGACCTGCCCTCGCCGGCGGCGCATCTCGGGCTCTTCGAGCGTCGTGATCTCCTCGCCGCTCACGAGCACCCGGCCGCCGGTCAGGTCGGCCACGGGCGGCAGGAGCCGCATGGCCGCCAGCGCCGTGAGCGTCTTGCCGCACCCGCTCTCCCCGACCACGCACACCACCTCGCCCGGGTTCACCTGAAGCGACACGTGGTCGATGGCGTGATGGCTCCCCCGGCGGCTCCGGATCGCCACGGAGATGTCGTCGACGACGAGGGTGGGGGCGGTGTCGACGCCGCTCACAGCCGCTTCAGACGCGGGTCGAAGATGTCGCGCAGGCCGTCGCCCAGCAGGTTCAGCCCGAGGACGATCAGGGCGATCATCACGCCCGGGACGACCGCCAGCCAGAAGCTCGTGCTGAAGTAGTTGGTGCCGTCGGCGATCATCTGCCCGAGGCTCGGAGTCGGAGGCTGCGCTCCCAGCCCGATGAACGAGAACGCCGCCTCCGCGATGACGCTCACCGCCACGTAGTAGGAGGCCATCACCAGCACGGTGCCCAGGATGTTGGGGAGCATGTGCCTGACGATGATCGTGTGGGCCGGGGTGCCCAGCGCGCGGGCCGCTTCGACGAACTCACGCTCGCGCATCGAGCGGACCTGCGCCCGCACGACCCGGGCGAAACCGGCCCAGATGACCACGCCGATGGCAAGGATCACCGGCCGCAGGCCCGGCCCGAGCATGCCGGCGAACACCACCGCCACCAGCAGCAGCGGGAACCCCCAGGTGAGGTCGACCAGCGCCGCGATGCAGGTGTCGAACTTCCCGCCGAAGTAGCCCGCGACCGACCCCAGCGTGAGGCCCAGGACCAGCGTGAACGTCGTTGTGATCACCGCCACCAGCAGCGAGATCCCCGTTCCGGCGATCGTCCTCCACATGATGTCGCGGCCGTACTCGTCGGTGCCGAGGACGTGGCCTCCGACGCCGGGCGCGAGCAGGGCATCGGCCAGGTTCTGGTCGAGATAGAGGTGGTGCAGCGACGGCAGCGCCAGGAGCGCTGCACCGATGCACCCGATCCCCAGCACGATGAGGGTCACGACCGCGCCGAAGAGTCCGGCCTTGTTGGCGTAGAGGAGGCTGAGCGCGTCGCGGAACCGGCCCGAGGTTTCGAGCAGCTCCTCGGTCGACTCGACGGCGAGCTCCTGCGCCGACGCCATCAGGCCCCCCTGATCCGGTCGCGGATGCGCGGATCGATCAGCTGATGGGCCACGTCCGCCAGGAAGTTGAAGAAGATCACCATCGCGGTGAACATCAGCGCCAGCGTCTGCGCCAGCGCATAGTCACGGTGGATGATCCCCTGCACCAGCTGGTAGCCGAGGCCCTCGTAGCGGAAGATCGTCTCGACCACGAGCGTGTACCCGAGCAGGGTGGGGAGGATCACGCCGGCCAGCGCCACCACCGGTGTGAGGGCGTTGCGAAACGCGTGCACCCACAGGATCCGGCGCTCGCTCAGACCCTTGGCGCGAAGCGTCCGCATGTAGTCGAGCGAGAGCTCCTCAAGCACGGACGAACGCATGAGCCGCAGGTTGAGCGCAACGGATTCGACGCACAGGACGATCGCCGGCAGCACCAGGTGCTTCCAGTCCCCGGGGCCGGCCACGGGCAGCCATCCCAGCTGGACGCCGAAGAACTGGATGAGCAGTACCGCGAGGAAGAAGTTGGGGATGCCCATCAGGAGCACCACGCTGAGCCGAACGCCGTGGTCGAACAGCCGGTTGCGGCGCGCCGCCGCCAGCACCCCGAGCGGGATCGCGAGTGCGTACGTCAGCACGGCCGCCGAGAGGCCGAGCGCGAGCGTCTTGGGCCCCGACTGCTCGATGATCGTGCGGACCGGCGCACCGTTCACGACCGACACGCCGGGGTCGCCCCGAAGCAGGTGCGACACGAACACGAAGTACTGCACGGGCAGGGGCTTGTCGAGCCCCAGCCTCTCGTTCAGGTTGACCCGGATCTGATGGGCGTTCGTCGGGGACGCGATTGCGGTGACGATGTCGCCCGGCGCCACGCGAAGTCCGTAGAACACCAGGAGCGACGCGAAGACGAGCAGCAGCAGCGAGTATGCCGCCCGGCGGGCGATAAACGTCGCCAACTACACCGTTCCCACGGCGTTACGACTTGATCCACACATCGTTGTACAGCGGGTACAGCATCGACTCGATCGGGTTGTACCCGATGACCGAGCTCTGAGCGATCCACGTGTTGTACGTGGTCAGAATCGGGATCTTCGGCAGGTACTGGGCCCAGGAGAGCTGGAGCTGGCTCGCCGCCGTCGCCATCTCGTCGATGCTGCCGGCGCTCTGCCATGCTGCACACGCCTGCTTCACCGCCGGAATCGCGCCGTTGTACTCGTCGCTCGGGACGACGTGGAAGTACACGAGCAGGTCGATCGGGGACGACCACAGCCACTCGTAGCTCCATGACGCCGGGTGCTTCGTGCCGGCGTAGACCTGCGAGTTGAACGTGGCGTCGTCGACGGCCTTCAGCCTCATGTCGATCCCGGCCTTCGCGAGCATCGCCACCACGGCCTGGTCGATGATCGGCGAGGTGGTGGGCTGGCCGCTGTCGGCGAGGTGCTCCCACGACAGCTTCTGGCCGTTCTTCTCGCGCACACCGCCCGAGCCCATCTTCCAGCCGGCGGCGTCCAGCAGCGAGCCGGCCTTGTCGAGATCGAACTGGTTGAACTGCTCGACGCCCTTGTCGTACCAGCGGACGTTGGGCGCGATGGGCCCGTAGGTGCCCACGGCATGGCCGAAGTAGAGCGACTCGGCGAGCGCCTTGCGATCGATCGCATGCGAGATCGCCTGGCGGACGCGAACGTCGTCGAACCCGAGTTCCGACCGGCCGCAGTCGAGCGAGATCCAGAAGTTCGCCAGCGCGGGGAACTCGGTGGTCACCAGGTCCGAGTGGGACTGGAGCCGGCTGATGTCCTGCGGCGCCGGGTTCTTGACGACGTTCACGCTGCCGGTCTCGATCTCGTCGGCGCGGCGCCCGACCTCGACGATCGGCACCCACTTGACCGAGTCGAGGTAGGCCGCGCCCTTGTTGGACACGTACGGCACGCCGCTTCCCGGATAGCCGTCCCAGCGGTTGACCACGACGGCCGTGCCCGGCTGGTATGACCCGAAGGTGAACGGCCCCGTGCCGTCGGCGCCGGTGACGCCGTACTTGTCGCCGAGCTTCGCAACCTCCTCCATGTTGCAGACCATCGAGTTCTCGGTGGCAAGCGTCTCGGGGAAGGCGGTGAACGGCGTGTGCATCGTGGCGACGACCGTCGTCGGGTCGGCGGCGGTGACGTTCTTGACGGCCGGCCAGAAGATCGCGTTCTGGCCCTTGTTCGGATTGCGGAAGACGTTGAAGTTGTCCGCGACGACCGACGCGTCGCAGGGAGCGCCGCTCTGGAACGTGAGGTCAGGCCGGAGCTTGAACGTCCACGTGAGCAGATCCGGCGAGATCTCCCACGACTCGAACATCGACGCCTTGTAGGCGCCGGTGGCGTCACGGATCAGCGGGTACTCGTAGACCGCCACGAAGCCGGGGTCGTCCCAGGGGGTCAGCACCGGGTTGAGCGGCGAGAAGTCGCGGTCGTAGCCCTCGACCAGTTGTCCGCCCTTTTGAACCGGCCCCGCGTCGGTCGACCCGCCGCCCGTGGTCACGGAGGCGGAGCCGCTCGAGTCGCCGCTCCGGCCGCCGCTGCACGCCGCGAGGATCGACGCCGCGGCACTCACGGAGAGGCCGATGGCTCCCGCACGCCGGAAGAACGCCCGGCGGCTGACGCGCCTGGCGAGATAGTCGTCGATGAGCTCCTCGACAGGGTGCTGAGATGCGGACTCCGGAGCCATTCCTCCTCCTTACGGATGGGTCGCCGGGTACCAAGGCCCCGGTAAGGAAATCGATTCTCTAGCACGCATCACGGTTTGTCAAACCTCCCGTGGTGTGTCGCCGTGATCCAGTGCAGGGCCCAACCGTTAGAACGGCAGGGGATCCGGCGAATCGGCGTGGAATGCCTTCCGCAGGGTCTCGTGGACGGTCCAGGTGGCCTCATGCCCACGGCCGAAGAACGCCAGCACCCCGGGTTCGAGTTCGATCGTCTCGCCGGTATCGAGCGCGACGGAGGCCGCGCCGGTCACGACGACCAGGGTCTCGTCGTAGCTGAACACCCATTTGAACGTTCCGGGCGTGCACTCCCACACGCCGCGGATGATGCGCGAGTCGTCGGACCGGCTCAGGACGGCCCCGGCGGGGGCCGGGTCGCCGGCGATGACCCACTCGGGCGGGAGCGGCCACGGGCTCAGCTCGGCCGACGAGATCGCCGTCTCTGCGTGCGGTTCTGCGTAGGTGGTCATTGAAGTCCCCTTCCTGCTATCGGAGAAGGTCTCGTGGAAGGCCGATGCGGTTGAAGTCGCGCGCCGCCGCCTCGACGTGCCGCCGGCCGTTCGCCAGGGAGATCATGTGGTGGCCGGGGAGGAGCGCATCGAACTCCAGCTCCAGCACGCGGTTCATGGACGCGGCGTACTCCTGGAGGTTGGCGTCGGGGACGTTCTGAAGGATGATCGCGCCGCCCCAGAACACCAGGTCCGAGGCGAACAGGTAACTGCGGTCCCGCCCCTCCAGCCGCAGGACGTAGTGGCCAGAGCAGTGGCCGGGAGTGGAGACCGCCTCCAGGGAGAGGGCCCCCGCAGAGATCCGGTCGCCGTCGCCGAACTCGCCCGAGACGTCGCACGCCTCCCACACGTAGTCCTGCGGGTAGAAGCCGAACGACTGCGCCCACGTGAGCCCGATCCGATCGGCGTCCGCCGTACGGATCGCCTCGGCGGCCTCGGCCGGGGCCCACAGCTCGGCGCCGGTGGCCCGCACCATCGCGGCGCATCCACCGGCATGGTCGGCGTGGTAGTGCGTGACGACGATCCGCGAGACCCGGCCGGGATCCAGGCCGTCGCCGCGCATGAGGTCGAGGATCTCGCCGGTCCCTGGCCCGAACCCGGCGTCGATCATCACCAGCTCGTCGCCGCCGTCGACGACGTACACATGGCAGTCGAGGCGATGCGTAAGGTTGAAGCTATAGTCGCCGCCGCCCACGAGATACACGTCGCTGGTCAGCTTCACAACGTCAGCTCTCCGGTACGGAATACGCGTGCGCTGTCAGGCCCCCGTCGACGACCAGGTTGACCCCCGTGACATATGCGGCATCGTCCGATGCGAGGTACGAAAAGGCCGCCGCGATGTCGTCGGCCGCCGCCAGCCGGTTGAGCGGCACGACCGGAAAGCCCTCGGCCCGCCACTTGTCCATCAGCTCTTCCCCGACGAGATCGACCGACTGTTGGGTATCGGCGGGGCCAGGGCTCACGCAGTTCACGCGAACACGGTGGGGCGCGAGCTCGATCGCCATCGTCTGCGCGAGGTTCGCCACGCCGGCCTTGGCCGCCGAGTAATGGGCGAACTCGGGGCTCGCCCCGAGCGAGGAGACCGACGCCGTGAAGAGGATCACGCCGCCGTCGCCGGCCTTCACCATCGCCTGTGCCGCACGCTGAGCGACCCGAAAGTAGGCGGTGAGGTTCACTCCGATCACCTTCAGCCACGACTCGTCCTTCATCTCAAGGAAGGGCTCCTCCGTCCACGCGGCGGCGTTCGAGACAGCCACGTCGACGCGCCCCTCGGCCTCGAGCACGGCGTCCACCGCCCGGTGGCACCCATCGAGCTCTGCCAGCTCCGCCGTTATCGCGCCCGAGCGCACCCCGAGGTCGCGCAGTTCGGCGGCGACCAGCTCGGCGCGATCGGCGAAGTGGTCGACAACGTGGATGGCCCCCGCGCCCTCGCGCGCGAACCGGTGGGCCGTCGCTCGGCCTATCCCACTACCGCCGCCCGTGATCAGGACGACCTTGCCGCTGTGTCGATCAGTCACGCGAACCTCGTTGAAAACCGATTTTCCGGCGATTATGCTCTAGGGGTTCGCCAAAGTCAAACGGGCCGGTCAGCCGGTCGGCCGGGGAGGGTGGCAGCGTGGAGCAGGCGGAGGCATTTCGGCAGTGCTACCGGATCCGGAGGGTCGAGGAGGTCCTGCCTGAGCTCAAGGCACAGGGGGCCGTTCAGGGGTCGCTGCACCTGTGCAACGGGCAGGAGGCGGTCCCCGTCGGCGCCTGCGCCGCGCTCGCGGAGGGCGACCGGATCGTGTGCACCTACCGCGGGCACGGCTGGTTCCTCGCCCGGGGGGTCGCGCTCGCGGAGTTCTTCGGCGAGTTGATGGGGCGGGACTCGCCGCTCTGCGGTGGGCGCGGAGGGTCCGCGTACCTCTCCGCGATCGGCGCGGGCATCATCGGGGAGAATTCGATCGTGGGCGGCGGCGTCCCGATCGCCCTTGGGTCCGCCCTCGCGTCGCTCCACACCGGCGACGGCGCGGTGACGCTCGCCGCGATCGGTGACGGGGCGCTCAATCAGGGCGCGGTGCATGAGGCGTTGAACTTCGCCGCGGTCATGAACGTCCCGCTCGTCGTCATCGTCGAGAACAACGGCTATGCCGAGCTGACCCCCACCGATGCAATGTTCGCTGCGACGCCGCTGGCGCGCCGAGGTGACGTCTACGGGATTCCGTCACAGACGATCGACGGAAACGACGTCGACGGCGTGACGTCTGCGGTCTCCGGAGCCGTCGCGAACGCTCGGAGCGGGGGCGGCCCGCAACTCGTGGAAGCGCTCACGCACCGTCTTTCCGGTCACTACGATCTCGACCCGCAAACGTATCGACCGGAGGGTGAGCTGGACAGGGCACGGCTGGCGGAGCCGGTCGCCCGGCTGGCGGCGGCCCTCGGCCCCGAGCTGTCCGAGGCGATCCGGGCGGAGGTCGACCGCGAGGTCGACGCCGCCGTCGAACAGGCGCGGACGATGCCGCTCCCCGACCCGCAGACCGCGAGGAGCCACCTCTATGCCTGAGACATCCACCGGGGCCGAGACGCTCTCCTACATCCGGGCCGTGAACCACGCCCTTCGCTGGGCTCTCGAGGAGTACCCCGAGGCGCTGGTGTTCGGTGAGGACGTCGGCGTGCCGGGCGGCCCATACGGGGCCAGCCGGGGGCTCCACGACGCGTTCGGCGCGCGCGTCTTCGACACGCCGATCTCGGAGTCGGCCATCCTCGGGGCGGGCATCGGATCGGCGATCTGCGGGATGCGCCCGATCGTCGAGATCATGTTCGCCGACTTCTTCTTCGTCGCGTTCGACCAGGTCGTGAACCAGGCCTCCAACGTCCGCTACGTCTCGAACGGGACGCAGGCGTGTCCGCTCACGATCCGGTCGCAGCAGGGCGCCACGACGGGATCGTGCGCCCAGCACTCGCAGTGCATCGAGGCCATCCTGGCGCACATCCCGGGGATCCGGGTGGGAGTGCCGGCGTTCCCCGACGATGCGTTCCAGATGCTGCGAGCCGCGATCGCGAGCGACGACCCGGTGGTCGTGCTCGAATCCCGCGCGCTGTATCCCCGCACCGGGGAGGTGCGGCTGGCCGCCGAGGTGGAGGGCCTCGGGGTTGCGAGGCGGCTGCGGGAGGGCGGGCACGTCACCGTCGTGAGCTGGGGCCGTGCCGTCCACGAGTGCCTGGACGCCGCCGCCGAGCTCGCCACGGAGGGCATCGAGGTCGACCTGATCGACCTGCGGTGGATCAACCCGCTCGACCTCGACGCCGTCCTGGAGTCGCTCGAGCGCACCTGCAAGCTCGTGGTCGTCCACGAGGCGAACGTCACCGCGGGGTTCGGCGCCGAGATCGCGGCCCGCGCGGCCCACGAGGGGTTCTGGTCGCTCGATGCGCCGGTGGTGCGCGTCGGCGCGCCGGACATCCGCGTGCCCGCCGCTCCGTCCCTGCAATCCGCCCTGCTCGTGGACAGCGCGAAGATCGCCGCCGCCGTTCGCACGCTGCTCTCGGGAGCCGATGCAAACGGGCATGGCTGATGTGGATCGGGACGCGATCGTCCGGGACATCTGTGCGATCGCGTCCATCCCGGCGCCGACCTTCGCCGAGGAGCCGCGGCTGGCGTGGCTGGCCGAGCGGCTCCGGAGCCTGCCCGGCGACCTCGACCGCGACGCGGCCGGGAACCTGATCTGGTCGTGGGGAGAGGGTGTCCCCGCGCTCTTGGTGACGGCGCACGTCGACACGGTGTTCCCAGCGACGACGACGCTCACCGTCGACCGGCGTGACGACTGGCTGGTCGGCCCCGGCGTGGGCGACAACGCGGCGGCAATCGCGGTGGCGGTTGCGGTGGTCGGGAACTTCCTGCGCTCGGGCACGGCACGGGCCGGGGCCGTCGCCTTCACGGTCAGCGAGGAAGGCCTCGGCAACCTCAGGGGGGCGCGGCAGGCCTGCGGCGACCTCCAGCCGGAGGCCGTGATCGCGCTCGAGGGTCACGGCATCGAGAGCGTGCTCGCCGACGCGCACGGCAGCATCAGGGCGCGGATCGCGCTCGCCGGGCCCGGCGGCCACGCCTGGACGGACCGGGGACGGCCGAGCGCGATCCACGAGCTGCTGCGGATCGGCGCGCGGATCGTCGACCAGGGCGCGCCCGAGTCGCCCGTCAACATCGGACTGATCGAGGGCGGGATGTCGATCAACGCAATTGCGCCGTCGGCAGAGCTCACCGTCGAGAAGCGCGGCGCCGACGGGCGCGAGCTGACCGGGTTCCGCTCCCTGCTCGACTCGCTCACGACCTCCCCGCCGCTGGAGCTCCGCGTCGAGGTCCTCGGCGAGCGCCCGGCGGGGAGCCTGCCGCGCGACCATCCGCTGCTCGCCACGGTGCTCGGCGTGCGCGCGGCGCTCGGACTCGAGCTCACCATCGAGTCCGGCTCGACCGACGCCAACGCCGCGGTGGGCCTGGGCATCCCCGCGATCGGTCTGGGAGTATCCCGGGGGCGCGACATGCACACCGTCGACGAGGCCATCGACATCCGCTCTCTGGACCTCGGCGCGCGTCAGCTCGAGCTCATCCTCGGCGCGATGCTCCGGGAGCCGGCGTGACGTCCGGCGCCGCGAATCATGGGGCCGGCGGCCCGCGCCGGGGAGTCGCGCGGCTCGCCGACGTCGCCGCCCGCGCGGGCGTCGGAACGTCGATCGCGTCACGGGTCCTGAACCGCGATCCGACCGTGGGAGTACGCCCGGAGACCCGGGCGCGCATCCTCGAAGCGGCCGAGGACCTGAACTACCGCCCCAACGCGGCGGCACGCGGCCTGAAGTCGCAGCGCACGACCACGATCGGGCTCGTGATCCCCAATCTCGCCTACCCGGTCAACTCGGAGATCATCCGCGGCGCCGAGCGGGCCGCGTCCGAATCGGGCTACGTCCTGCTGATCGCCGACGCCGACGAGTTCATGCAGGCCGGCCAGGCCTATCATCGGCTGCTGCTGGAGGGGCGCGTTGACGGGTTGATGCTGGCGAGCGCGTCGACCGCCGAGCCGTTGCTGCGCGACATCATCAACACCGACCTGCCGCTGATCCTGGTGAACCGCCGTGCCGGGTCGCTTGCTCCGAGCGTCACGGTGGACGACGCGCTCGGCATGCGCCTCGGCGTCGAGCACCTGATCGAGCTCGGCCATACCCGCATCGGCTATGTGTCCGGTCCCCGCGACGCCGATACCGCCCAGCGGCGACTCGAGGGGTTCGTGAGCGCCCTGCACGACGCCGGATTGCCCGAGCAGCCCGACCGGATCGTGGAGTCGTCGTTCGACGAGGCCGGCGGGTTCGCGGCGTGCGAGGAGCTGCTCGCGCGATGGCCGGAGCGGCCGACGGCCCTGACGGTCTGGAGCGTCGCCGCGGCGATCGGCGTGCTCGCGGCGCTCGCGAGCTCGGGCATCCGGGTGCCCGAGGACGTCTCGGTGGTGGCGTTCCACGACGCCCCGCTGGCGGCCTACGTCCAGCCGCCGCTCACCACGGTGCGGATGCCGCTGGCGGAGATGGCCGTGCTCGGCGTAAACGCCCTGCTCGAGCGGATCGACGGCAAGCAGGTCGAGAGCCGGGTGGTCCAGACCCGGCCGACGGTGATCGTGCGGGAGTCGACCGGGCCACCCGCCGCTCGCGGCGGCGATTTGACTTCCCCGGCCGATGCCGGGACGATTCGGCCTGACCGATCGTAGGCGGCAGGAGCGACGTTACGGCAGACACCGAGTCCAATCGCAAGCGCCGTAGGCCCCGGGCGAAGGAGGCGGGGTCCGAGCTCGCGCGGCCGGTAAGGCTGCGCGACGTGGCCGCCGCGGCAGGGGTGAACCCGTCGATCGCCTCCCGGATCCTGAACGACGACCCGACGCTGTCGGCGCGCTCGGAGACGCGCGACCGGGTGCGTGAGGCCGCGCGCACCCTGGGCTACACGCCGAACGCGTTCGCCCGCGGCCTCAAGCTCCGCAGCACGACGACGCTCGGGCTCGTGCTCTCGGATGTCAGCGGCGCGGTCGGCTCCGACCTGATCCAGGGGGCCGAACGGCAGGCGGCGAAGGACGGCTACGTCGTGCTCCTCGCCGACGCGGACGACCTGCGCGCCAACGGCTCGGCGCATCGCCGGCTGTTGCTCGAGCGCCGGGTGGACGGCCTCGTGATGGCCGGCGACGACGCGGACCCCCGGCTCGTGGCCGAGCTGACCGAGCGCGGCATGCCGTTCGTCCTGATCAAGGACGACGTTGCGGGCGTGGCCCTCGCGGTCGACCACCTGGCCGCGCTCGGCCACACGGCGCTCGCGTACGTGGCGAGCATGCAGCGAAGCGATACGTCGGCGCGCCAACTCGATGCGTATGCCGACGCGCTGTCCCGTCACGGGCTGCGTTCGAGCGGCGAGCTGCTCGACGTGGGCGTCACCGAGGACGCCGGGTTCGATGCGACCCGGAAGCTCATCAGCGGTGCCGAGCCTCCCACCGCCGTCGTGGTCGGAACCATCGCGCAGGCCGTCGGTGCGATGGCGGCGCTCCGCGCGTCCGGCCGTGTGCTTCCGGCGCAGGCATCGCTCGTGGCCCTCCAGGACGCGCCGCTGGCCGCCTACCTCGATCCGCCGCTCACGGTCGTACGGATGCCGATGCGGGAGACGGCCGAGACCGCCGTCGCGCAGCTCGTCGCGCGCATCCGCGGCGAGGCGGCCACCGAGGTCGTCGTGAGCACCCCGGCGGAGATGGTCGTCCGAGGATCGACGGCGCCACCGCCGGCGCGGACATGACGGCGTTGCGCCGGCACCGGCCCGGGCGCACGCCCGCGTTCCGCGCCGGAGGCGGCGTGCACGTCCCGCAACCCGCCCCGCGGCACGGGCGGCGATCCCGGTTCAGGTTGCTCGGGCTGGTGGTCAACCTCCGCTACCCCGAGAACCTCGAGGTGATCGCGGAGGCGCGCCGGCGTGGCGCAAGATCGGGTTGCGCCATCCTGATCGCGGATGCCAACGAGTTCGTCGACCGGCGCAAGGCCTACGAGCAGCTCCTGCACGACCGCCGCATGGACGGCCTCTTGATGGGAACGCTGATGCCGACGACCGATGCCATCGCGGAGATCGCCCGGCAGAATCTTCCGCTCGTACTCGTCAACCGGCGGATCCCCGGGCTGGCCCCGGCGGTCGCCTTCGACGACGAGTCGGCGCTGTACGTGGCCGTCAGCCACCTGGTCGAGCTTGGCCACACCCGGATCGCCTACATCGCCGGCCCGGGTGAGTCAGACACGGTGCACCGGCGCGAATCGGGGTTCCGGCGGGCGATGGCCGACGCCGGGCTGCACGTGCCCGCAGGCCACGTGGCCGTATCGAGCGCCGATCCGCTCGCGGGCCCGGCCAGGGCGATGCGTCAGCTCCTGTCCCTGACCCCCCGCCCCACCGCGGTCGTGCTCTGGACGGTCGGGGACGCGGCCGGCGCGTTGCACGGGGTGCGCGAAGGCGGCTTCGTCGCGCCTCGCGACGTGTCGCTGGTGGCGATCAACGACGCCCCGTTCGCCTCGTTCCTGATCCCTGCGATGACGGTGGTGCGGATGCCGCTGGCTGAGGTTACGGGCCGGGCCGTCGCCCGGCTCTTCGACGTGGTCCAGGGCCGGCCGACCCGCGGAGACGTCTTCATCCGGACACCACCGGAGCTGGTACAGCGCTCGTCGACCGTCCCTCCTGGGCACGCGTGATGGCGAGCTAGCGCTCGACGCGAGCCCGCAGCCGAGCGGGCGGGCTGCGGTGCACGCCCGAACCAATGATCTACCATCGCCGACCGTGATCAGGGTCGCGCTCTCAGGTGCAACGGGCAACGTCGGACGCGCGCTGTCGGTTGCGATCGAGGCGGCCGACGACCTGGAGCTGGTCGGCCGGGCGGCGCCGTCGCTTGGCGTGAGCCTGACCGAGCTGCTTCAGGCTGGTGCCGACGTCACGGTCGACTTCACCGTCCCGGACGCCGCAGGGACGGCCTGCGACACGTCGATCGGCGCGGGCGTGCCGCTGGTCCTCGGCACGAGCGGGCTCCCGCCGGACGAGCTCGCGCGTCACGGCGACCACGCCGCCGGCCACGGGGTGCAACTGTTCCACGCCGCCAACTTCGCGATCGGCGCGGTCCTGATGATGCGCTTCGCCGAGGAGGCGGCCGCGCTCATGGACAGGTGCGAGATCGTCGAGCTCCACGCCGACACGAAGCGCGACGCCCCGTCCGGGACGGCGATCGCCACCGCCGAGCGCGTCGGCGGCGACCCGCCCATCCACTCCGTCCGGCTGCCGGGCCTCGTCGCCCACCAGGAGGTCATCTTCGGGGCGCAGGGCCAGACGCTCACCATCCGCCACGACACCAGCTCCCGGGAGGCGTTCGTCCCTGGGGTGCTTCTGGCCGTCCGCCGCATCCAGAGCCTTCCGCCGGGCCTCACCGTGGGCCTGGAGGCGCTTCTGTGAGACCGCCCGAGCCGGTCCGAGACCTGGACTGGAGCCCGGCCCAGGCACGCGAGCTGACCGGCGAGATGCTCGATCTGTGGGCGGAGCTGCTCGAGCGGATGCCCGCCTTGCCGGTCACGCCCGTCGCGGCGGCCGCCGACGTCGCGGCCGAGATGGCGCTCCCGATCCCGGAAGCGCCGCTCCCGCCGGCCGAGATCGCCGCGCTCCTGCGCCCGCTCGTCTTCGAACAGTCGCCGCTGTGCGGCCACCCGGGTTTCGTCGGGTACATCTTGGGATCCGGCACCGTGCCCGGGGCGGCCGCAGACCTGCTGGCGGCCGGCCTCAACGCGAACGTCGGCGGCTGGAGCTTCTCGTCCGGCGCGAGCGAGCTCGAGCTCCACCTGATGCGATGGATGGCGGCGCGGTTCGGGCTTCCGGCCGGGGCGGGCGGACTCATGACGAGCGGCGGCGCGGCGTCCAACTTCACTGCCCTCAAGGCCGCCCGCGATGCGCGCTCCCCCGGCGACGTGCGCGCGAACGGCATCGACGGCCTGCGGCCTCGTCCTCTACGCCTCGCAGGAGGCCCACGCCACGATCGCCGAGGCGGCCGACGTGATGGGGTTGGGGAGCCAGGGCGCTGCGCTCGATCCCGGCCGACGAGGGTTACCGCATGTGCGCCGACGCGCTCGGCCGGGCGATCGCCGACGACCTGGCCGCCGGCCTGCGGCCGTTCTGCGTCGTGGCGACAGCCGGGACCACTGCCACGGGTGCCATCGATCCGCTTCCGGCGATCGCCGATCTCTGCGAACGCCACGGTCTGTGGCTGCATGTCGATGCAGCCTATGGCGGGGCGGCCGCGTTCTCGCCGCATCTGCGCCCCCTGCTCGACGGCATCGAGCGCGCCGACTCCATCTCGTTCGACCCGCACAAATGGCTCTACACGCCCCAGTCGAGCGCATGCCTCCTCGCGCGCGACCCGCGCACGCTCCGGGCGGCCTTCTCGATCGACGCCGCCTATGTGCGGGAGGACGCCGACCTCTCGGGCCGCGGGATCAACATCGGTGAGCTCGGCCCGCAGTGGTCGCGGGCCTTCATGGCGCTCAAGGTGTGGATGTCACTCGCGGCGCACGGCACGGAGGCCTACGCGCGCCGGATCGCCCACGATGTCGAGCTCGCGCGCTACCTGGACGATCGCGTCCGCGCACACCCCGACCTCGAGTCAATGTGCCCGGTGACGCTTTCGATCGCCTGCTTCCGCTACGCCCCGGCCGGCATGGACGACGCGGACCTCGACGCCCTGAACGAGCGCCTCATGATCGAGATCCGCCGCGACGGCCGCACCTTCCCGTCGAACGCGGTGCTCGCCGGCCGCTACAGCCTTCGTGCGTGTTTCGTGAACCACCGCACCGAGGCCGGCGTCGTCGACGACCTGGTCGATGCCGCGGTCACGCTGGGAGGGGCACTCGCGGCTGCGCCAACCTGAGGAACGCCGCGCCCGTTCGGTACACTCTCCGTGTGGACTCGGGCCTCGGATCCCTGCTCACGGCGATGGTCACGCCGTTTGCGGGCGACGGATCCCTGAACCTCGACGCCGCCCGGCGGCTGGCCCACCATCTGGTTGACACGGGCTCGGACGGCATCGTCGTGTGCGGGACGACCGGCGAGGGTCCCACCGTCACCGACCGCGAGAAGCTCGACCTGTTCGAGGCGGTCGTGACCGAGGTCGGCGGAGCCGCCACCGTGATCGCCAACACCGGGACGTACGACACCCACCATTCGGTCGCGCTGACGCGGTCGGCGCTCGCGACCGGCGTCGACGGGTTCCTCGTCGTCACGCCCTACTACTCGAAGCCGCCGCGGGCCGGCATCGTCGCCCACTTCGGCGCGATCGCCGACGCCGCCGACGGCCGGCCGGTGGTCGTCTACAACATCCCGCAGCGGGTCGTCGTGAACCTGGATCCCGACCTCCTCGGCGAGCTCGGCCGGATTCCAAACGTCGTGGCGGTGAAGCAGGCCACGGCCGATCTCGGCCAGGCGCGCAGGATCGTCGAGGAGACCGGGCTCGTCCTCTTCGCCGGAAACGACGACCTCGTCATGCCGTTTCTCGAGCTCGGCGGCGCCGGCGGCATCTGCGTCGCATCGCACGTCGCGGGCCGCCAGATCCGGCACATGATCGACCTCGCCCACCAGGGCGATCTCGCCGGCGCACGCGCCGTCGACGAGTCGCTTCACGGCCTGTACGCCGGGCTGGCCGTCACCACCAACCCGATCCCTGTCAAGGCGGCGCTGAACCTCCTCGGGCACGACGTCGGCGGGCTGCGGCTCCCGCTCGTCGAGGCCGACGCCGGCGAGACCCAGGCCGTGGCGGCGGCCCTCGAGGCCTCCGGCATCCTCGCGAGCGCCTAGATGGCCGGCCCCGTCAGGATCATCCCGCTGGGCGGGCTGGGCGAGGTCGGAAAGAACATGACCGCGTTCGAGTACGGCGGGCGCATGATCCTGATCGACGCCGGGCTCTCGTTCCCGCGCGCAGAGCTGCTCGGGATCGACCTCGTGCTGCCCGACTTCTCGTACGTGGCCGAGCACGCCGACTCCCTCGACGCGGTCATCCTGACCCACGGCCACGAGGACCACATCGGGGCGCTCCCGTACCTCTTCCGCGAGATCGGCACGCAGGCCGCGGTGTGGGGGACGCGGCTCACGCTCGGGCTCGTGAAGTCAAAGCTCGACGAGCACGGCCTGCTCGTCCACTCCGAGCTCGTCGAGATCGACCCCGAGGGCGGGCGCACGCGGGTCGGCCCCTTCGAGGCGGAGTTCGTGCGCGTCACGCACTCCGTCCCGGACGCCGTCGCCGTCGTGCTCCACTCGGAGCACGGACCGATCGTGCACACGGGCGACTTCAAGCTCGACGAGACGCCGATCGACGGGCGCACGACGGACCTCGACCGGCTGCGGCAGCTCGGCGACGGCGGCGTTGCGCTCCTGCTGGCCGACTCGACCTATGCCGAGCGCCCCGGCCGGACGCCGTCGGAGCGGACCGTGGGCGCGGCGCTGCGCGACATCGTCCGCCAGGCGCCGGGTCGGGTCATCGTGACGTCGTTCGCCTCCCACATCCACCGGATCCAGCAGGTGATCGACGCCGCGGCTGCGTGCGGCCGGGTCGTGTCGGTCATCGGCCGCTCGATGAACCGCAACCTGAACATCGCCCGCAACCTCGGCTACGCCACGGTTCCCGACGACCTGCTCGTGAAGCCGCGCCGGCTCGACGAGTTCATGCCCCACGAGACGCTCATCATCTGCACCGGAAGCCAGGGCGAGCCCCGCTCCGCCCTCACCCGGATCGCGTTCGGCGACCACCCGGCCGTCCAGATCAACTCGATGGACACGGTCGTCGTCTCGGCACGGGCCATCCCCGGGAACGAGGTGAAGGTGCACGAGACCGTGAACCGGCTCTGCCGGCTCGGGGCGAAGGTCCTCACCGAGGACACGGCATACGTGAACGCGTCGGGCCATGCCGCGGCCGACGACCTCACGACGATGATCGAGACCGTCCGCCCGCGAGCGTTCATGCCCATCCACGGCGAGTACCGCATGCTTCAGGCCCACGCCCGGCTCGCCGAGCAGGCGGGCGTGCCCGCGCACGCGATCCGCATCGCCGAGAACGGGACGGTGCTCGAGCTCGACGGCGACGGCCTGACGCCGGTCGACCAGATCGAGGCGGGCACCACGCTCGTCGACGGCATGAACGTCGGCTCCGTGCGCGACGTCGTGCTGCGCGACCGCCGCCATCTGGCCTCCGACGGCGTGCTGATCGTGGTCGCCACCATCGCGGCCGACACGGCGGAGTCCATCGCCGAGCCCGAGGTGATCGCGCGCGGCTTCATCGAGCCGTCCGACGACGGGAACGAGCTGCTCGACCAGGCCCGGGAGGCCGTCGAACGCGTCCTGGCCGAGTGCCAGGCCCACCGCACCACCGAGGTGCACGTCGTGCAGCAGGAGCTGCACGACGCCCTCGCCGAGCTCGTCTCACACCTGACCGGCAAGCGGCCCATGGTGCTGCCGGTCGTCGTCGAGGTCTGACGCCGGCCGAACCACCGGGCCAGCCCCCACGGGGTAGGCTCATGGACATGCCGCCCCTCCTGAGCTCGGAGTCCTGCGAGCGCCTCCGTTCGCATGTGGAGGCGCGGATCGCCGCCGGCGACACGCCCGGGGTCGCCGTCGCCGTGACCGACTCCGACGGCGCGGAGTCCGTCCTCGTCGCCGGCCACGCCGACCTGGCGGGAACGCCGCTCCGGCCCGACCACCTGCTCCAGATCGGCTCGATTTCGAAGTCGTTCGCGGTCATCTGCGCGCTCCAGCTCGAGGCCGGGGGGGCACTCTCGCTCGACGACCCGCTCGTGAAGCACCTGCCGTGGTTTCGGATCGGCGGCGGGCACGGACCCATCACGCTGCGGCACCTCATGATGCACCGCTCGGGGCTCCCGATGGGAACCGACCCCGGGCCGTCGTCACTCGCGCTTGTCGCCGAGCTCGCCGAAGCGGAGACCGAGTGGGAGCCGGGCGAGCGCTTCTGGTACTCGAACGTCGGCTACGACGCGCTCGGCTACGCCCTCGAGGCGATTTCAGGCGTGCCGTTCCCCGAGCTCGTCCGCCGGCGCGTCCTGGAGCCGCTCGGCATGCACTCGTCGGTCGCGCAGATCGCTGCCGAGGATCGCAGCCTGCTCGCGGACGGCCACGAGGGGACGTATCCAGACCGGCCGTGGCATCCCGCCTCCGGGCTCGCCACCGCACCCTTCGCGCCCTCCGAGGGGGCATCCGGCAGCATCATCTCAACGGCCGGCGACATGGCCCGGTACGTCCGCCACCTGCTCGACCGCGGCCCGGTGCGATTCGACCGGATGATCGACGGCGTGCCCGACGACGAGGGCGTCCCGTACGGCCTTGGCCTCCGGATCGCCGAACGCGGAGGCCACACCGTGGTCGGCCACTCCGGCGGCATGGTGGGATACGTGGCCCAGATGCTCTGCGACATGGACGCCGGGGTCGGCACGATCGCGCTCGCGAACGGCCCGGCCGGCGCGCGGACGGCGGCCGAGTACGCGCTCGACCTGGCGCGCGCCCGGAAGGCCGGGGAGCCGCTCCCCGATCCGCCCGCCGGCGAGGTGCTCGACCTCGGCGATCGCGCGGGGCGGTACGGCCCGGTCACGGTCACCGCCACGGAGATCCACGCGTTCGGCCGCGACGGAACCCTCCACGAGCAGGCGGCCGACGCCTACGCCACCACGCATCCCGACCTGTGCCGGACGCTCGTGCGCTTCGGGAGAGGGGCGGACGGCCGCGTCGCCCACCTGATGGCCGGCGACCACTGGTATCCAGGCGAGGGCTACGTGGGCCAGACGGACTTCCCGCACCCGCCCGAGTGGACGGCCTACCCGGGCCTCTATCGCTCGCACAATCCCTGGGTGCCGGCGATCCGCGTCACGTTGTGCCGGGGTGCGCTTGCGACGGAGGACGTGAACTACGGCCGGATGCCGCTCGAGCCGCATCCGACCGGCGGCTTTGCGCTCACCACGCCCGCCGGCCGGCTCCCCGAGCGGTTCCGGTTCTCGACGGTCGTCGACGGGCTCGCCCAGCGCGTCGAGACCGGCGGCTGCGTGCTCTATCGCGCGGCACGGTCGTAGCCGACCGTCTTGCAGGAACTGGTCAGCCTGCGCCGAAACCCGTCGCCAATGGCCAGAGCGACGACGCGACCTGCACATCGCGGCGCTGGCTCACGGCGAACGGCTCGGCGCTCGCGCAGGACCCCCATCCGCTCACAGACCCCCCGGCGGAATCGAGCGCCGAGCCGTTCCACCGCTGAGCAGCGCGCCGACCTGCTCGGAGGCTCGCTCCTCGCCCTGGGCGTGTTCCTCGGGTTCGTCGAATACCTGGGCTGGAACGGCGGCGTCGTCGGCCTCAAGCTGGACGACGGCCTGCGCCTCGTCGTGGGACGGGCGACGGGGTTCGCTCCCGTCCTGCTCGTGGCCGTCGGCGGCGCGGTGTTCCTCCAGACCGGGCTCTGGCGGCTGCGGCCGCTGCGCACCGGGACCATCGTCGCGGTCGCGACGCTGGTGCTCGCGCTCTCGACGACCGAGACCGCCGAGGCGGAGCGCCACGGCGGCCTGGCCGGCGCGTACGCGCGCATCGCACTCACGAATCTTGTCGGGTCGGTCGGCGTCAGCATCGTCGTCGTCCTCGGCACGCTCGCGGCCCTCGTCCTCCTGACGGGAGCCTCGGCCGGCCTCGTCATGCGGAGCTCCGGCCGCCGGGTCGCGCGCGCGGCCGAGGCGGGCGCCCGCCTCTCGGGCGAGATGACGCGGCGCGTGCGAGAGCGGCCTTCGGGGCGCCCTTCCCTGCGCGCGCTGCCCACGCCGCCGGCCGGCGAGCCGCCGCTCGACGGCAGCCGCGAGTTCGCGGACCTCTACGGCGAGATCCCCGAGCTGTCCGATCCGCCGCTGCCGCCGACCCCGCTCTCCGACGACGAGCCGGAGCCGGCCGCCGAGGAGGAGCTCGAAGACGAGACGACGCCGCTCATCGAGCCTGAGCCGGCACCCGCCGCGCCCCGGGCGCCGTATCGCCTGCCGCCGGCCGGCATCCTCGTCCGCACGAAGCCCGGCACCTCGGCGGGCCAGGATCACGAGCGGGTGGCGCGCATCCTGACCGACGCGCTGGCCAGCTTCGGTGTCGAGGCGCGGGTCGTCGGCAAGGTGACCGGGCCGCGCGTGACGCGCTACGAGCTCCAACTCGCCGCCGGGACGAAGGTGAGCCGGGTCTCGCAGCTCCGGGACGACCTGGCCTACGCGCTTGCGACGACCGAGATCCGCATCCTCGCGCCGATCCCGGGCAAGCAGGCGGTCGGAGTGGAGGTGCCCAACAACTCGGCGAACCTCGTCACGCTCGGCGACATCTTCCAGGACGCGCCCAAGGGATCGAGCCCGCTCACGGCCTGGCTCGGCAAGGACATCTCGGGCGCCGGCGTGGCGTGCGACCTGGCCCGCATGCCGCACCTCCTGATCGCCGGTACCACCGGATCGGGCAAGTCGGGGTGCATCAACGCCATCCTGGCGTCGATCCTGCTCCGTGCCAGCCCCGACCAGGTGCGCATGATCCTCGTCGACCCCAAGCGCGTCGAGCTCAACCATTACGAGTCGATTCCGCACCTCCTGACGCCGGTCGTCACCAACATGAAGAACGCGTCGCTCGTGCTCCAGAACATCGTGCGCGAGATGGACAGCCGGTACGAGCTGATGGGCGCCGCCAAGGCTCGCAACCTGACCGAGTGGAACGCGGCCCGGTCGGCGCGCGGGCAGGACCCGATCCCGTACGTCCTCGTCGTGATCGACGAGCTGGCCGACCTGATGATGGTCTCGCCGGCCGAGGTCGAGGACACGATCATCCGCCTCGCGCAGAAGAGCCGCGCCGTCGGCATCCATCTCGTGCTCGCCACGCAGAGCCCGCGCGTGGACGTCATCACCGGCATGATCAAGGCCAACGTGCCGTCGCGGATCGCCTTCGCGGTGTCGTCGCAGACCGACTCCCGGGTGATCCTCGACATGAACGGCGCCGAGGCGCTTCTGGGCGAGGGCGACATGCTCTACAAGCCGCTCGGCACCTCGAAGCTCCAGCGCGTGCAGGGCGCGTTCATCTCCGAGGCCGAGACCGCCCAGATCGTGACCGCCTGCCGTCGCCAGGCCGAGCCGTCGTTCGAGGAGGAGCTGCTCGAGTCGGCGCCCGAGAGCGCCGGAGCCGGGTCGCTCGACGCCGACGACGACCCGGTCCTCGATGATGCGATCCGGCTCGTCGCCCAGCATCAGACCGCATCGGTCTCGCTCATCCAGCGCCGCCTGCGGGTGGGGTACACGCGCGCCGGCCGCCTGATCGACATGCTCGAGCGGCGCGGGATCGTGTCGGGCTACGAGGGATCGAAGGCCCGCAAGGTGCTGATCACCGAGACCGACCTGCACCGCATCATCGGCGAGGCGCCCGCCCAGCCGGCCGAGACGCCCGACGACGTCACCATCTGACGGCCCGCGGATAGCATGGGGGCGGTGACGGAGGACTGGTATGAGCGCCTTGCCTCCGCCGGTGTCCTGGACGTGCTCGCCCCGTACCAGCCGGCGGTGGTCGGGGCCTATCCGCTTGGCGTCGCCGTGGACGGGACGCCCGTCGAGATCGTGTGCCGGGCGATCGACCTCGCGGCGTTCGCCAGGGTCATGGAGCGCTCGTTCGGCACGTCGGACGGGTTCGGGCTCCACGGCGGCAGCCTCGACAACGAGGAGGCCGTGTTCGCGGAGTTCTCGCTCGCCGGGCTGCCCCTGGAGGTGGCGGCGCAGGCCGAGCACGTGAACCGCAGCCTTGGGGCCGCCACGCTCGGCATCGACCGGGTGCTGGCCGAGTCGCAGCCGGCGGCACGGCGCAGGCTGGCCGCGGCGGTCGCGGCCGGCGAGGACTGGCTGGACGCCGCGGTCGACCAGCTCGGGCTCTCGCGGATGGCGCTCGAGTCGCTCGCCAACGCGAACCCGGCACTCGTGGCGCGGGTGATGGGGATCCGCCGTCCCGGGCCACCCATCCGCGAGTACGTGCTGGCGATCGGTCTGGGCCTGGTCGCCGAGATCCTGATCGTCGTCGCCGGGGCGGCGCGCGGCTCGCAGGAGTACACCGGGCTCATGCTGATGATCGAGGCGGCGGTCCTCGGGCTCGTCCTCGGAGCCCGCCTCGGGCTGGTCGCCAGCCTGGCGCCACTCGTCGGCATGGGCGCGGTCATCGCGTCGAGCATCTCCGTCGGGAGCGAGACCTGCTCGCCCGATTGCGGCCAGCAGGGCGTCAGCTACCTCTTCGTCGGCGTCCTCGTGGCAGCCGCGGCCGGCACCGCAGGGGTCCTGCGAGACCGGTACTTCCCGCGCGCCGCGTGAGGCGCGCGATCGCCATCGCGTGCGCCGTTCTGGCCACGGGATGCGGATCGGACACCGGCCCGCCGCCCGCCGCGCCCGCCCGGCCCGTGCGGATCGCACTGCTCGATCCGTCGCCCGATCTGGCCCGGGGCGTGCGCGATGCGGAACGCTACGTCGGCGCCGTCGAGATCGCCGACGAGGGCTCGGCCGACCTCGTGGTCACGAGCGACCCGGCGCAGGCGGTGCGGGCCGCAGACCGCTCTCCGGACGCGCGGGTGCTGCTGGTGGGACCGCCACCGCCCGACCCCGTTCCCGGGAACCTGCTCGTCGTGCAGATCAGCCGGGGCCAGCCGGCCTACCTCGCCGGTGCGCTCGCGGGCCTGGTCGGCGCCCGCACCGTGTCCGTGGTCGGGGGTGGCGACGACCTTGCCGCGGCTGTCAGCGCGGGCGGGGCCGAGGCCGGGGCGGCGCTCCGGGTGGACGTCACGGCCTGCGGCGCCGCGGCGGCCGGCGAGATTCGCTTCGCCGAGCGGACGGCCTGCCTCTCGGGAGGCGGGCCGGGACGGGTCGTCGCGCCGGAGGCCGTCGCGGACGGCGACCAGCTGGCGGTGATCGGGCCGCGGGCCTGGGTCGCCGTCGCCACGGCGGCCCGCTCGGTCCAGGCCGGCTTGTGGTCGCCCGGCGTCGTGCTCGAGGGGCTGCGCCAGGACGTCGTCGGAATCGGCTGGATCTCGCCGTCCGTCACGCCCCCGGAGCTCGACCGGCTCCAGCGGATCGAGGACCTGATCCGCGCCGGGCAGGCCGAGATCCCGGTCGTCGCGCCTGTCCAGCAAGGCGAGTAGACTGACCTGGATCCGGCCCCAGCGGCCACAGAACCATGTTTGAGATCGGCCCGGCACTCAGAGAGGCGCGCGAGCGCCGCGGACTGGCTTTCGGCGACGTCGAGGCCGACACCGCCATCCGCACGCGCTACATCCGCGCGCTCGAGGAGGAGCAGTTCCACGTGCTTCCGGGCGCGACCTACACCAAGGGGTTCCTGCGCGCCTACGCGGAGTATCTCGGGCTCGACGGCCAGCTCTTCATCGACGAGCTCAACTCGCGCCACCACGACGCGCGCACCCCGAACGAGCAGCCGATCGCGTCGCGGCCCCGGTCGCGGCCGCACCAGCGCCGCCAGCGGCGCGAGTCGAACCTGGTGATGATCGTGCTTGCGGCGATCGTCGCCGTCTCGGCGCTCGTCCTGCTTGCGACGACCTTCCCGAACACCCCGACGGCCCGCTATCCCGACACGACGACGCCGGGTACCGGCACGACGGCGCCGACCGACACGACGCCGGCCGGCGGCCAGAAGCCGCACCACAAGCACGCCAACTCGCCCGAGCGGCCGCGCCTGAACGTGGCGCTCGTCCTCTCGTCGAGCACCTGGGTGCGGGCCACGACCAAGACCGCGAACGGGCCCGGGGCGGTCACGTCGAAGGGCACCGACCTGGGCCAGGGGCTGCTCATCGATCCGGCCGTGACCGGGTCGTCGCGCGTCATCTTCACCGTACGGGCGCCGATCTTCCTGCGGCTCGGCAACCCGTCGGCGGTCACGGTCACCGTGAACGGCAAGGCGGTGCGGCTGCCGGCCGGCGTGACCGCGAAGAGCGTGATCCGGATCGTCTCCGGCAGCGACATCAGGGCTTGACCCGTCCCGCAGCCGCCATCCTGCTCACGGGGAACGAGCTCCTTCGCGGAGTGATCTCCGACGCGAACGGCGCGCACCTGGCGGCGAGCCTCGAACGGCACGGCTTCTCGGTGCGAAGGACGCTCGTCGTCGGCGACGGCGTTGCCGACATCGAGCGTGGCCTGCGCGAGCTGATCGGCGAGGCCGACCTGGTCGTCTCATCGGGCGGCCTGGGGCCGACCCACGACGACCGCACGGTCGAGGCGCTCGCGAACGTCGCCGGCGTCGCGCTCGTCCTGGACGCCGCAGTGCTCGAGCGGATCGACCGCTGGACCGACCAGGTGGCGGTTCGCTACGGGCTCGACCGGGCCGGGTTCGACGCCGGGAACCGCAAGCAGGCGCATGTGCCGGTCGGGGCGACGGTGCTCGGGATGGCGGGCACCGCGCCGGGACTCATCCTGCCGGTCGACGGGTCGGTGGTGGTCGTCCTGCCCGGCGTGCCGTCGGAGCTGCGCCGCCTGTGGGCCGACGCTCCGGGGCACGCCGCGCTGGAGGAGGTGTTCGCGCGGGCGACGCCGCGGACCCGGTGGCTCATGCGCACCTACGGGATCGGCGAGTCGCACGTCGCCGACATCCACCGGTCGGCCGGGGGAGACCCGCCGGGGGTCGAGACGTCGATCTGCGCCCGGAGCTTCGAGATCGAGATCGACGTCCGTGCCGACCCCGGACACGAGGCGCCGGGCGGCGAGCTGGCCGCCCAGATGCGGGCGGAGCTGGGCGAACACGTCTTCGCAACGGACGAGCGCCCGCTGGCCGGCATCGTCCTCGACCTGCTCCGGCAGCGGCGGTGGACGGGTGCGACCGCCGAGTCGTGCACCGGCGGCATGGTGGCTGCGGCGCTGACCGATATCGCGGGCAGCTCGGACGCGTTCGCGGGCGGCGTCGTCGCCTACTCCAACCGCCTGAAACACGACCTGCTCGACGTCCCGGAGGACATGCTCGAGCGGCACGGGGCGGTGAGCGCCGAGACCGCCGCGGCGATGGCGGCCGGCGCCCGGGCGAGGCTCGGCGCGGACGCCGCGGTCGCCGTCACCGGTGTCGCCGGACCGGGTGGCGGGACGGAGGAAAAACCGGTCGGGCTGGTGTACCTGCACGTGTCCTCGCCGGCCGGCGAGGACGTGCGCCGCATGGAGATCCCCGGGGCGCGCGAATCGGTGCGGGGACGGGCCGCGACGGCGGCGCTCCAGCTCCTCCGCGCGCATCTCGTCACACATTCCTGACCCGGGAGGCCTTGCCGCCGTCCGGCGGCCCCTCTAGGATCCCCGGCGAACGTGTGTTCGTGATCATCATCGGCGCCGTCGGCGCCTGCTGCGACACTACGAAACCGGACGCGCCGTCTTGGGCGTCCTCCAGAACCGAGGAGTGGACATGGAGCGAGACCAGGCCCTGGAAGCGGCCGTCAGCCAGATCGAGCGCCAGTTCGGCAAGGGCGCGATCATGAAGATGGGCGACCACGCCCCTGTGGGCGTCGACGTCGTCTCGACCGGAGCGCTGTCGCTCGACGTCGCGCTCGGCATCGGCGGACTGCCCCGCGGCCGGGTGTGCGAGGTCTTCGGCCCGGAGTCGTCGGGCAAGACGACGCTCTGCTACCACGTCATCGCCGAGGCCCAGCGCAAGGGCGGCCTCGCGGCGTTCATCGACGCCGAGCATGCGATGGACCCGGTCTACGCCCGCCGCATCGGCGTGAACGTCGACGAGCTGCTCCTGTCCCAGCCCGACAACGGCGAGCAGGCGCTCGAGATCGCCGAGCTCCTCATCCGCTCCGGCGCGCTCGACGTGCTGGTCATCGACTCGGTCGCGGCGCTGGTGCCGCGGGCCGAGATCGAGGGCGAGATGGGCGACTCCCACGTCGGCCTCCAGGCCCGCCTCATGAGCCAGGCGCTGCGCAAGATCGCCGGCACGCTCAACCGCACCGGCACGATCTGCATCTTCACCAACCAGCTCCGCGAGAAGATCGGCGTCATGTTCGGCTCGCCCGAGACCACGCCCGGCGGCCGGGCGCTCAAGTTCTACTCGTCGGTCCGGCTGGACATCCGCCGCATCGAGACCCTGAAGGAGGGCACCGAGGCGGTCGGCAACCGGGTGCGGGTGAAGGTCGTCAAGAACAAGGTCGCACCGCCGTTCAAGCAGGCCGAATTCGACATCGCCTACGGCGAGGGCATCTCGTGGGAGGGGTCGGTCCTCGACGTCGCCCTCGAGCACAAGATCATCCAGAAGTCCGGCTCCTACTTCTCGTTCGGCGACGAGCGCCTCGGCCAGGGCCGCACCAACGTGAAGGCGTTCCTGGTCGAGCACACCGACGTCCTCGACCGCGTGCTCGAGTCGATCCAGGAGGCGCTCCCCGACGCGGTCATCCCGCGGCGCACGCCGTCCGCCGAGGCGCCGGTGAAGATGCCGGTCTCCGAGGGCGACGCACCATCCGAGGAGGCGGCGGCTGCCAACGGCGCCTCGCGGGCCGTCGTGGACTAGCTAGAGCCCGTGGTCGCCGCACGTGTCATCGCCATCCGGCGCCGCCGGGCAGGCGACCCTGCCGTCGACGTGGTGCTCGACCCGGGCGGATCGGTCCGTGTCCACGACCGCCGCATCGGCGAGCACCGCCTGAGCCCGGGCGCCGAGCTCGCCGGGCCGGGCCTCGACGCCCTCAGGCGGGCGGCAGCGTTCGACGAGGCCGAGCGGCGCGCGCTGCGGCTCCTGGAGCGGCGTCCTCGCTCGGCCGCCGAGCTCCGGACGCGGATGGAGACATGGGGTGTCGACGACGTGACGGCGGCCGGGGTCGTCGAGCGGCTCCGGGAGCTCGGTCAGGTCGACGACCGCCGGCTGGCGGCCGCCGTGGCGGAGAGCCGCCGGGCCCACGGCTACGGCCGCCTGCGCACCGCCGGCGACCTCGCCCGCCTGGCCGTCGACGGCGCGGCCGCCGAGTCGGCGCTCTCGGCGCTGCCCGACGACGAGCAGGACGACGCCGAGCGGGCACTCCGGCGCCGATTCGGACCGCCCCCGTACGACGATCGCACCGCGAGGCGGGCAGCCGGATTCCTGGCCCGGCGGGGGTTCGACGCCGACGCCGTGGCGGCCGCGGTCGGCCGCCTCGATATCCACTGACCTCTGACGTTGCTCCGCCCGGCGGCGGTCGACTACCATCTCCTGTGAGTCCGGCCTCGCCGGCGTCGTCGTTCTTTCTCCCGCAAACACGCGGGTTCTATGCACCGGTACGCGTCTTCGATCAGTTCGCGCCCACCCTTCGCCGCATGCGGCGGAGGCGGTCCGAGCCTCGGCACGCCCCGGTGGGGCGGCGGCGGCCGGGTCGGCAGACTGATCTGATCCTCGCCGCCGGTCGCCGGCGGCACGTACATAAGGAGACGCGATGGAGCCAGTGCTGATCGCGCTCGCCCTCGCCGGGGGAGCGTGCGCCGGGGTGCTGGTCGAACACATGCGCCGGCGTGGCCGGATCGGCGACGCCGAGCGGGAGGCCCAGCGGATCCTGGAGGACGCGCGCCGCCAGGGTGACGCCCAGGTGAAGGAGGCGCGCGTCACCGCGCGCGAGGAGCTGCTTGCGCAGCGCACCGAGCAGGAGCGCGACCTGGCCGAGCGGCGGGCCGAGATCATCAAGATCGAGGAGCGGATGGGCGCCAACCAGACCCAGCTCGAGTCCGCCATCGAGGAGCTCGCCCGCCGCGAGCAATCGATCTCCGACCGCGAGGTGCACGCGAAGCAGCTCCAGGAGGAGCTGAAGGCGGCGCGCGACTCGCAGGTCGCGGAGCTCGAGAGGATCGCCGGGCTGACCGCCGCCCAGGGGCGCGACGTGCTGATGACGAAGATCGAGGAGGAGTGCCGCGGCGACATGGCGAAGCTCGTGCGCCGCGTCGAGGAAGAGGCCCGCCTGGAGGCCGACAAGCGGGCGCGCAACATCCTCTCGGTGGCGATCCAGCGCACCGCATCCGGCCATACCGCCGAGACGACGGTCTCGGTCGTCCAGCTCGCCTCCGACGACCTGAAGGGCCGCATCATCGGCCGCGAGGGCCGAAACATCCGCGCCCTCGAGAACCTGACCGGCGTCGACATCATCATCGACGACACGCCCCAGGCGGTGGTGCTCTCGGCGTTCGACGGCGTCCGCCGCGAGATCGCCCGCCTCACCATCGAAACCCTGATCGCCGACGGCCGCATCCACCCGTCCCGGATCGAGGAGACCTTCTACCAGTCCAAGGCCCAGATCGAGCAGCAGATCGTCCAGGCCGGCGAGCAGGCCTGCTTCGAGGCCAACGTCCACGGCCTGCATCCCGAGCTGGTGAAGGTGCTCGGGCGGCTCCACTACCGCACGAGCTACGGCCAGAACGTGCTCAAGCACTCGATCGAGTGCGCCCACCTGGCGTCGATCATGGCGGCCGAGCTGGGCGCGAGCCAGAAGACGGCCCGCCGCGCCGCGCTCCTGCACGACCTCGGCAAGGCGGTGACCCACGAGGTGGAGGGCCCGCACGCCGTGATCTCGGCCCAGATGGCCAAGCGCTACCGGGAGTCGCCGAGCGTGTGCCACGCCATCGAGGCCCACCACTACGACGTCGAGCCCCAGACCGTGGAGGCCGTGCTCGTGATCGCCGCCGACGCCGTCTCGGCGTCGCGCCCCGGTGGGCGCGGCGAGAGCCTCGAGCACTACATCAAGCGGCTCGAGGCGCTCGAGCGGATCGCAACCGCGAAGCCCGGCGTCGAGCGCTGCTACGCGATGCAGGCCGGCCGCGAGGTGCGGGTCATGGTGAAGCCGGAGGACGTCGACGACGACGGCGCCGCGCTCCTGAGCCACGAGATCGCCCGCGAGATCGAGGAGCAGCTCGAGTACCCGGGCCAGATCAAGGTCACGGTCATCCGGGAATCGCGTTCAGTGGAGGTCGCAAAGTAGCCAGAGCAGCCTGAAGCCCTTACAAAAGGCTTACAGGCAGGTTCTGGATGGATGGGCCGACCCGTGCCGATAATGAGAGCATGGGTCGAGTTGCAATCGTGGTCGCGTGCGTTGTCGGCGCGCTTGCCGTGCCGCAGGTCGCGTTCGGCGCGCCGAGGCTCGTGTCGCACTCCTGCGGCTCGAGCTGCGGATCGCTCGACGCCTCCGGGAGCGGCACCCTCAACATCAACGGCAAGGGCGCCGAGTGGGGCAGCGTCAAGAGCGGCACCGTGAGGGTGCAGGACAAGTCGCACAACGGCCACCGCGACTGGTCGCTCACCGGCTGCGACAAGCGCTACAAGGATCCGAGCAACAGGGCCATCACGGTCTGCAAGGCGAACAACAGGATCTACTTCTCGACGAGCACCACGTGGTGGCTGGGAGTGAGCGGCACGGCGGTGAGCGCCAGCGTCGTCGCGAGCGGTGGTGTGTACATCAAGGGGTCGGGCGGGTACCACCTGAACGGCGGCGGCCGCAGGAAGTGGCCGTCGGCCGGAAAGTTCTTTCAGTTCTGAGGCCGCTCCAACCCGGCTCCGACCATCCAGCGCGGTAGTCTATGCCCATGCCCGAGAAGATCCTCGTCGTCGAGGACGAGCGCAACATCGCCTCGTTCGTGTCGATGTACCTGAAGAACGCCCGGTATCACGTCGAGATCGCGCGTGACGGCACCGAGGCGCTCCAGAAGGCCGACGCGACGAAGCCCGATCTCGTCGTGCTCGACCTCATGCTGCCCGACATCGACGGGCTCGAGGTCTGCCGCCAGATCCGGTCGTCCTCCGACGTGCCGATCCTGATGCTCACCGCGCGCGACGACGACGTCGACAAGATCGTGGGCCTCGAGGTGGGCGCCGACGACTACCTCACCAAGCCGTTCAACCCGCGCGAGCTGGTCGCGCGCATCAAGTCGATCCTGCGCCGCTCCACCGGCGCGCAGCGAAAGCCGCAGGAGGCGGCGATGGAGCACGGCAACCTGCGCATCGACGCGGGCAGGCGCGAGGTGACCGTCTCCGGCGCCCAGATCCAGCTCGCCCCCAAGGAGTTCGACCTCCTGTGGGAGCTGCTCGACCACCGCGGCCTCGTGCTGACGCGCGACCAGCTGCTCGAGCGCGTGTGGGGATACACCTTCGCGGGCGACACCCGCACCGTGGACGTTCACGTGCGCCAGCTCCGGCGCAAACTCGGCGACGACTGCCCCGTGGCCACCGTATGGGGCGTGGGCTACAAGGTCGCTGACGATGCTCCAGTCGCTTAGGGCCCGACTCGCGTTTCTCTTCGCCGGCACGCTGGTGCTCGCCACCGTGATCGCCGCCGTGGTCGTCGTCAGCCTCTACAAGTCCTACAACCGCGACCAGACCGTGGTGCAGCTGCGAAACCAGGTGGGAGCGGTCGCCGAGTACTACCAGGGGTATCTGGACCGCCAGTACGGCAATGCCGGCAATGCCGGGAAGACGCAAGGGGCGACGAGTTCGCCGCGACCCCCGACGCCCGCGAGGGTCTTCGAAAAGGCGAGCGCGGCGAAGCTCTACGAGGCAAGCACGGTGCCGTTCTTCCCGGCGAACACGAAGACTTTGAAGGACGCACACATCAAGCTCAACGTCAACACCCTGAAGCGCAGCTCACGACCGGTGTTCGACGGCTTCACACCCGAAGGGCAGACACGCACCTTCATCGGCGTCGGCGCCCCGATCTTCGTCGGCGACCAGCCCGTCGGTGCGGTCGTCCTCGCCCGGCCGCTCGCCGACGTCAACAACGCCTGGAAGAACATCATCGGCCTCGTGGGCGTGGGGCTCGCGGTCGGGCTGGCCGTGGCCATCATCCTGGCCACCTACGTCGCCCGCCGCATCACCCACCCGCTGCGCGTGATCGGAAGCGCGGCCGACAAGGTGGCCCGCGGCGACCTCGACGTGAACGTCGTCGGCAGGCGCAACGCCGACGACGAGCTGGGCCAGCTCGCCACCCGGTTCCAGGGGATGGTCGACCGCCTGCGCGAGGTCGACGAGCTCGAGCGCAACTTCCTGATGCGCGTCACCCACGAGCTGCGAACCCCGCTCACCGCCATCTCCGGCCACGTCCAGGCGGTCACCGAGGGCGTGGTCGGGCCGGACGAGCTGGACGAGTCGCTCGAGGCCGTGAACGAGGAGGTGCGCCGGCTCGACCGGCTGGTCGGCGACCTGCTCGACCTGACCCGGCTCGAGGCGCACCAGTTCAGGGTCGTGCGCGAGGAGGTCGGCCTCGAGGCGCTGCTCGAGCAGGCGGCGGGGGCGTTTCGCGAGAAGGCCCGGGCCGTCGACATCGACTTCCGTACGCCGATCGACGGCGCGCCGACCGTCATCACCGACGGCGACCGCGTGCTCCAGATCGTGAACAACCTGCTCGACAACGCGTTCCGGTGGACGCCGCGGGGCGGCTCGGTCGAGCTGGGCTGCGTCACCTCGAACGGGATCGCCGCCATCAAGGTGACCGACACGGGCCGCGGCATCGCCCCGGCCGAGCGCGAGGCCGTGTTCCACCCGTTCTACAGCCGCCGCGGCGAGGGCGGCACCGGCCTCGGGCTCTCGATCTCGCGCGAGCTGGCCCAGGCGCTGGGCGGCCGCCTCTCGGTCGAGAGCGAGCCGGGCCACGGCTCCACCTTCACGCTCTCGCTCCCGCGCAAGAAGCGCGGCAAAGTGCTGCTGTGAGGTACCACCTCTGCGACACGGAGCAGGAGGTGACCGGGATCTCCATCGAGCTCGCGATCCAGAGCGAGCCGTTCGCCGAGTCGGTCCCCTACGAGCTGACGCTGCATGCGGCGGGCTCGCCGGTGGCGCACGTCCCGGCGGCGGCGCTCACGCCCGCCGAGCTCTTCGCGCTCGGGCACGCCCTGCTCGACGCGGCGGCCGACGGCTTCGGCCACTTCGTCCCCGCCGACGAGGTGTTCGGGCTCGATCTCTCGCCGCCGAGCGTCCCGCGGGCCATCGACGAGGTGGCGATCACGGCCTGGGTGGACGCCGGCAAGGCGCGCTCGATCGCGGCGACGCGAAGTGGGGTGGGGGTCCAGCTCATCGTCGACACCCACGCGCTTGCGACGGTCGCCGAGGCCGTCTGCGACGAGGCGGCGCGCGTCCTGGCGGCGTGACCGTCTTCGAGACCGCCCGGCTCACGGCCGCCGAGGTCGCCGGGTCCGACATCCCCGAGCTCCTCGACGTGCACCTCTCGAACCCGGCCTACCTCGAGCTGACCGAGGGGTCGGGCGGCGTCGCGGGGGCGTACGACCGCGGGATGCTCGAGCGCGACCTGGCGATGGCGGCGCTCACGCCGGGACGGCACACGGCGGTGCTGCGGCTGCGCGCGGGCGGCACCTGCGTGGGCGTGCTCGACTGGATGGACGAGAACCCGAACGACGGATCGCCCTGGATCGGGCTCGTGATGATCCACGCCGCCCACCAGCGCCGCGGGCTCGGAACCGAGGCAATCGCGGGCCTCGCCGCGCACGGCCGGGCCGCCGGCTGGACGCGGCTCCGCGAGGGCGTGATCGACGGCAACGCCGCGGGGATGGCGCTCGCGCTCGCGGCGGGGATGCGCGAGATCGAGCGAAAGCAGCACAGGGTCGCCGCCGGGGAGCGCGAGCTGGCGGTGATGGAGCTCGACCTCAGAGCGCCGCCCGGTAGACCTCCAGGTCGCCCGGGCTGAAGAGGACGAATACGAGCCGCCACTCGCCGCCCGCGGCCTCGGCCGCGGCGCGAGCCGTCCCGAGCGCGATCGGCGCGGCCCGCTCGATGGGGAAGCCGAAGATCCCGGTCGAGATCGCCGGGAACGAGACCGACCTGCACCCCAACTCGGCGGCGACCTCGACGGATCGCCGGTAGGCCGATGCGAGCAGGTTGTCCTCGTCGTACCCGCCGCCGCGCCAGAACGGCCCGACCGCGTGGATGACGTACCGGGCCGGGAGCTCACCGGCGGTCGTCGCCCTGGCGTCGCCGGTCGGGCACCCGCCCAGGGCGGTGCACTCCCGCATGATCGCCGGCCCTCCGGCCCGGTGGATGGCGCCGTCCACGCCGCCGCCGCCCCGCAGGCCGTCGTTCGCGGCGTTCACGATGGCATCGACGGCGATCGTCGTGATGTCCGCCCGCAGCACATCGACCGAGATGCCCACCCGCGCTCCGCTCAGCCGTCCTCCGGGCCGTGGACGTTCACCACGAGCGGCCCCGACCCGACGAACGAGATCACGAGATCCTGGTCGCGATCCTCCGGATTCACGTCCCGGTGGACGAGCCCGCGCGGGACGTGGAAGTAGCCGCCCTCCTCGACCTCCATGCTCTCGCGGCCGCCCGCACCGAACTCGAACCGCACGCGGCCGCGCATGACGTGACCGAGCGCCTCACGATCTCCGTGGTGGTGCCAGCCCGAGACGGTCTTCCCTTCGCACCGGACGCGGATCAGCATCGCCCGGTCGGTGCTGAACGCCACCTCGCGTACGAGGCCCGGCGTGCTCGCGGCCACCGTGACCTCGTCCGGAGCGAGCGCAGAGACGTGGTCGGTTTGCGTGGACATGGGTCCAAACCTCCTCTCCTGCGTGCCACCACAAGGATACCGAACCGGGTGCCGGCGAATTCACGCCGGATTCCGGCCGCAGCGCCACCGGTAGACTGCGAGCGATGAAGCGCTACCACGTGACGACGTTCGGCTGCCAGATGAACGTGCACGACTCCGAGCGGATCAAGGGGCTCCTCGAGTCGCTCGGCCTCGGTGAGGCCGGCTCGCCCGGCGACGCCGATTTCCTCGTCTTCAACACCTGCACGATCCGCGAGAAGGCCGACGACCGGCTGGTGGCGCACCTCATGGACGCGCGCGCGGCCAAGCGCCGCGACCCCGACAAGGTGATCGTGGTCGGCGGGTGCTGGTCGGAGTCGATGAAGGACGAGCTCTTCGACCAGTTTCCGTTCGTGGATCTCGCCTTCGGGCCGGGGAACATCCACCGGCTGGGCGACTACATCCAGGCCGGCGGTGAGGTGCCGCGGGGCCACTTCTCAACCTTCGACACGTTCTCGGGGGAGCTGCCGCTGAAGCGCGACCGCGACTTCCAGGCCTGGATGCAGATCTCGACCGGGTGCAATTGCAATTGCTCCTACTGCATCGTGCCGTCGGTGCGCGGCCGCGAGCACAGCCGCCACCCCGGTGACCTGATCCGCGAGGCCGCCGCGCTGGCCGCCGACGGCGTGCGCGAGATCACGCTCCTCGGCCAGAACGTGAACTCCTACGGCCGCGACCTGCGGCCCGCCGTCGAGACGAGCTTCGCCGCCCTCCTGCGCGGCCTCGACGCGGTGGACGGGATCGACCGCATCCGCTTCACGAGCCCGCACCCCAAGGACATGCGGGCCGACGTGATCGAGGCGATGGCCGAGTCCGCAGCCGTGTGCGAGCAGCTTCACCTGCCGGTGCAATCCGGCTCGACGCGGATCCTGAAGGCGATGCGGCGCACGTACTCGCGCGAGCGCTACCTGGCGCTGGTGGAGCGCATCCGCGAGGCGATCCCCGAGATCGCGCTCACCACCGACATCATCGTCGGGTTCCCGGGCGAGACCGACGCGGACTTCGCCGACACGCTGTCGCTCGTCGACGAGGTCGGCTACGACCACGCCTTCACGTTCGTCTACTCCGCCCGCCGGGGGACGGAGGCCGCCCGGATGCCGGACCAGCTCTCCGAGGACGTGCGCCGGGAGCGGATCGAGCGGCTCGTGGAGCGCGTCCAGCACCACGCCGCGGCCCGGAACGCCGCGCTCGTCGGCACGGTGCAGGAGGTGCTGGTCGAGGGACCCAGCCGCACCGACCCGGCAACCCTGCGCGGCCGCACCCGCGGCGGCAAGGCGCTCAACTTCACCGGCAACGCGCCGGCCGGGTCGCTGGTCGACGTCACCGTCACGGGCTCGACGTCGCAGACGCTGTCCGGCCGCCAGGCCGCTCCCGTCGCGGCGTGAGATGACGGTTCTCGCCATCTTCGGCCCGACCGCGTCGGGCAAGAGCGCCGTCGCCGTCGAGCTCGCGGAGCTGGCGGGCGGCGAGATCGTCTCCGCCGACGCCATGCAGCTCTACCGCGGCCTCCCGATCCTGACGAACCAACCGTCCGCGGCCGACCTCGAGCGCGTCCCGCACCACCTGGTCGGGATCTGGGAGCCCGGCCACCAGGGCTCGGTCGCCGAGTACGCCGCACTGGCCCACGAGGCCGTCGACGACGTCATCCGCCGCGGCCGCGTGCCCATCCTCTGCGGCGGAAGCGGCCTCTACCTGCGGGCCGCGCTGGCCGACATGCCGCTCCCGCCGCAGCCCGCGACCGGCGTCCGCGAGGCCGCCGAGCGGCTCTACGACCAGCGCGGGCCGGCGGGTGCCCACGCGACGCTCGCGGCGGTCGACGCACCGGCCGCGGCGGCGGTCCACGCCAACGACCGCCGCCGCGTCGTCCGCGCGCTGGAGCTCGCGGAGGCCGGCCACACGCTGGCGGCGCCGGAGAGCGCCCTGTGGTCGGCCGAGACGCGCCACCCGACGGTGGTCGCGGGCCTGACCCTCCCGCCCGCCGAGACCGCGCGCAGGATCGCGGCGCGCACCACCGCCATGTTCGCGGCCGGACGTCGTCGACGAGGTGCGGCGCGCGAGGGCGGCGCACGCGTTCTCGCCGACGGCAGAGCGCATCCACGGCCTCCAGGACGTGACGGCTCTCCTCTGCGGCGAGATCGACCAGGCCGAGGCCCGGCGGCGCCTGGAGACGCGCACCCGCCGGTACGCGAAGCGGCAGCGGACGTGGATGCGGCGGCTGCCGGGAGTGCGGCTCGTCGACGCGGATCGCGACCCGTCCGCAATCGCCGGCGACATCTCCGGGTGGGCATGACCCGGCCCAAGGAGCACGACGCCGTGCGCGAGGCGCGCGACGCCCTCGTCGTCGTCGCGGCGGCCGCCCCCGTCGCCGCGGCGGTCGCGGCGCTCGCAGCCGTCGCGGCGGGGGACATCGAGGGCTGGATGCGGTGGCTCGTCGGGCCGCTGGTCGTCGCCGCCCTGCTCCTCGGCACGCTCGGGTCGGCGCTCCTTCTGGCCGATCGGGTCGGCCGCCGCTACCTGCGCGCGCGGCCCTACACGATCGGCCGCTACCGGCTGATGGCGATCGCGGTCGGTGCGGCCATCCTGCTCGTCGCCGGGCTTCCGACGACGTGGCCGGTCGTCATCGGCTTCGGGCTCGTGTGCGCGCTCCTGGGCGGCGTCATCCTGCTGGGTGCGGCGCTCGACCTGTGACCGGCGCGCCGGGCGCGGCCGGTATCCTGCCGCCGGTGCGATTCGGGAAGTGGCACGGCGCCGGGAACGCCTACCTCGTGATCGAGGCGGCCGACGCGCCCGTCGAGCTGACCCCCGCCCGGGTCGAGCGCATCTGCCATCCCGACCTGGGAGCCGGCTCCGACGGCATCCTGGTCGTCGCCGGCCGCAGCGTCCGGATCCTGAACCCCGACGGCTCGGAAGCCGAGTTCTCGGGCAACGGCTCGCGCATCGCCGCCGCGCACATCGCGGCCCGCGACAGCTGCACCGAGCTTGAGATCGAGACCCCCAAGGGGCGGATCGGCGCGGCGGTCGCGGGGGCGGCCGTCACGATCGACGCCGGGACGGCCGCGCTCGACGGGCCCGACCACCGGCCCGACGGCGGCCCGCCGCCGGCGCCGGCGTACACGTTCGTGAGCCTCGGAAACCCGCACTGCGTGATCGAGGAGCCGGAGGTCGACTCGCTCGACCTCGCGGCGACCGGGGCGCCGATCGAGCGCCACCCGTGGTTTCCGAACCGGACGAACGTGGAGTTCTACCGGCCGGTGGCCGAGCGCGAGATCCGCATGCGGGTGTGGGAGCGCGGGGCGGGGGAGACGCTCTCGTCGGGGTCGGGGTCGAGCGCCGCCGCGGTCGCGGCGGTCGTCGCCGGCCGCGTGCGAAGCCCGGTCACCGTGCACGCCGACGGCGGCGATCTCGTCGTCGAGGTGTCCGGCGACCTGCACGTGCGCCTGTCCGGGCCCGTCGAGCACGTGTGCGACGGGACGTTCTCGGCCGCCTTCGTCGCGGGACTGGAGCGGCTGTGATCCGCGCGTCGCAGCGGCTCGAGCAGCTCCCGCCGTACCTCTTCGCCGAGCTCGAGCGTAAGGTCTCCGAGCGGCGCAGGGCCGGGATCGACGTCATCTCGCTCGGGATCGGCGACCCCGACCTGCCGAGCCCCGACCTGCTGATCGAGGAGGCCAGGCGCCGGATCGGCGACCCCGCCACCCACCGGTACCCCTCGAACCGCGGCCTCGACGCGTTCCGCCGGGCCGTGGCGGCGTTCTACGAGCGCCGGTTCGGCGTCGAGCTCGACCCCGACCGCGAGGTGCTCCCGCTCCTCGGCGGCAAGGAGGGCGTCGCGCACATCTCCTTCGCCATGCTCGACCCCGGCGAGCTGTGCCTCGCCGCCGACCCGGGCTACCCCGTCTACGTGTCGGGGACGCTCCTTGCGGGCGGGACGCCGCACCTCATGCCGCTGACAGCCGAGCACGGGTTCCTCCCCGACCTGGACGGGATCGGGCGCGACGTCACCGACCGGGCCAACCTGCTCTTCTGCAACTACCCGAACAACCCCACCGGCGCTGTTGCCGACGACGACTTCTTCGCCCGCCTGGCCGCCTTCGGCATCGACCGGGGCGTCCCGGTCGTCCACGACAACGCCTACTCCGAGATCACGTTCGACGGGTACGTCGCACCGAGCTTCCTGGCCGCGCCGGGCGCACGCGATGCCGGCATCGAGATGTTCTCGTGGTCGAAGGCCTACAACATGACCGGCTGGCGGGTCGGCGCGGCGGTCGGGAACGCCGACATGATCGCGGCGCTCCTCAAGCTGAAGACGAACATCGACTCGGGCCAGTTCGACGCGATCCAGCTCGCCGCGGCCCGGATCCTCGGCCCGGAGGGCGACGAGCACGTCGCCCGGATGCGCGAGATCTACCGCCGCCGCCGCGACCTGGTGATCGAGGCGCTCGCGGCCGCCGGCATCGAGGTCGCCCCGCCACGCGGGACGATCTACGTCTGGGTACCCGTCCCCGACGGGCACACGTCGGTCTCGTTCGCGGAGCTCATCCTGGAGCAGGCGGACGTCGTCGTCTCGCCCGGGTCGGCCTACGGGCCGAACGGCGAGGGCTACGTGCGCCTGTCGCTGACGGTCGCCGACGAGCGCCTGCGCGAGGCGGTTGCGCGCATCGAGCAGCACCTCCGCGTGCCCGCGTAGCCGGCTGCCCCGTTCGTATACTCCATCGCATGTCCGCGGCCCGCAGCGCCCCCCGCGAGCCGACGCCCGAGCGCGGCGTCGTCATCGCCTCTCTGCCTCCCGGCGCCGACGGCGACGAGGGCCTCGCCGAGATGCGCGAGCTCATGCGCACCGCGACGGTCGACGCCGTCGCAACGGTCGCGCAGCACCGCCGCCGGCCGGATCCGCGCACCTACCTCGGGCCGGGGAAGGTGGACGAGCTGCGCGAGCTCGTCCGCGACGTCGAGGCGGAGGTGGTGGTCTGCGACGACGAGCTCGCGCCGCGCCAGCAGCGCGCCCTCGAGGACGCGCTCCAGATGCGGGTCGTCGACCGGACGGCCGTGATCCTCGACATCTTCGCCCAGCACGCCCACACCGCCGAGGGCAAGCTCCAGGTGGAGCTCGCCCAGCTCGAGTACACGATGCAGCGGATGCGGGGGATGTGGAAGCACCTCGAACGCCTCGGCGGCGGCGTCGGGACGAGAGGGCCGGGCGAGACCCAGCTCGAGTCCGACCGCCGGATCGCGCGGCGGCGGGTCGCGCTCCTCAAGACCCGGCTCTCGGCGGTGGCCGACCGGCGCGAGGTGATGCGGCGCGAGCGGACTCGCAGCGCCATGCCGACCGTCGCCCTCGCCGGGTACACGAACGTCGGCAAGTCGACGCTCCTGAACGCCCTCACCGGCTCCGACGTGCGAGTCGACGACCGCCTCTTCGAGACGCTCGACCCGACGACACGCGCGTTCCGGGAGGAGGGGCGGGCCTACCTGGTGACCGACACCGTCGGCTTCATCCGCAAGCTCCCGCACGGCCTCGTGGAGGCGTTCGCAGCGACGCTCGAGGAGACCCTGGCCGGCGACCTCGTCCTGGTCGTGGGCGACGCGTCGGCCGGCGAGGAGGGCCTGCGCGACCAGCTGGCCGAGGTCGAGCGTGTGCTCGCCGACATCGGCGCCGACGACCTTCCACACCTGCTCGTCCTGAACAAGGTCGACCGCATCGACACCCTCTCGCAGCGCCGCCTCAGGAACCGCTTCCCCGACGCCGTCCTCATCTCGGCCCAGACCGGCGAGAACCTGGAGGAGCTGAAGCACCGGGTGGCCGAGTTCTTCGCCGACCGGTACGTCGACGTGCGCCTGCTCGTGCCGCACGCGGACGGAAGCGAGCTGTCGGCGCTCTACAGCACGGGGGCGCCGATCACCGCGCGCGAGGACGCCGCCGAGGGCGTGCTCGTGACCGCCCGCCTGCCGCGCGAGCTGATCGGGAGGTTCGCGGCCTACCGCGTATGAACGAGCTCCTCGTCCGGCGCCTGCATCCCGAGGCCGCGATTCCGGCGGCCGCCTACGACGGCGACGCCGGCCTCGACCTGGCGAGCGTCGAGGAGGCCGAGCTCGGGCCGGGCGAGCGGCGCACGATCTCGACCGGCATCGCGGTCGCCATCCCGCCGGGGCATGCCGGGTTCGTCCAGCCCCGCTCCGGGCTCGCGGCCCGGCACGGCATCACGGTCGTGAACTCGCCCGGCCTGATCGACTCCGGATACCGTGGCGAGATCCGCGTCGTCCTGCTCAACACCGACGCCTCCGAGACGTTTCGCGTCGCGCCGGGAGACCGCATCGCGCAGCTGGTCGTGCTGGCGGTCCCCGAGCTTCGGATCGCCGTCACCGACGAGCTGCCCGGCTCCGAGCGCGCGCATCGCGGGTTCGGTTCGTCCGCCGTGGGAACGCCGCCGTGAGCGGCATGCCGAGGATCCGCGTCGCCGCGCTCCTGCGCCACGGCGACTCGGTCCTCCTGTGCGAGCAGCGGAAGGGCGACCGTGCCTACTGGCTCCTTCCCGGGGGCGGGGTGGAGGAGGGCGAGTCGCTGCACGTCGCCCTGGCGCGGGAGCTCACCGAGGAGTGCGCGCTCGAGGGCGTGGCGCTCGACGGGCCGATCGCGATCGCCGAGTCGATCGCCCCTGCGGGCCTGCGGCCGCGAAAACACGTCGTCCACATCATCTTCCACGGCGACGTCTCGGGCCGAAGCCTGGAGGCGGTGACCTCGGCAGACGGTGCCGTCCGCGGCCACCGGCTGGTCTCGCTGGACGAGCTTTCGGCAATCGACCTGCGCCCACCGATCCACCGCTTCCTCGAGCGCTGGCAGCCGGGCGACCCGTTCGTGCACCTGGGCGAGCTGTGGGCCAGGTGAACCACCGGGGGTTGCCGAACTGACCGCGGCCATCCTGTTCGACCTCGACGACACGCTCGTCGTCGAGGAGCCGGCCGCCGACGCCGCGTTCCTGGCGACGGCTGAGGTCGCCGCCGCCCGGTACGCCGTCGACGCGCCCGCGCTCGCGCGCACGGCCCGGGCCCGGGCCCGCGAGCTGTGGCGGGCGGGCCCGGCGTACGCGTACGGCGAGGACACGATCGGGATGAGCTCGTGGGAGGCGCTCTGGTGCCGGTGGGAGGGCGAGGGCGCCGACGTCCGCCGCTGCCGCGAATGGGCGGTGGGCTACCGCACTGAGGCCTGGACGCTCGCCCTCGCCGACCACGGCGTCGCCGACCCGGCCCTGGCCGAGGCGCTGGGGCTCCGCTTCGGCGAGGAGCGGCGGCTGCGGCACGAGGCGTTCGCCGACGCCCGCCCGGCCCTCGACGATCTGCGCCGGACGCACACGCTGGCCCTCGTCACCAACGGCGCGTCGTGCCTCCAGCGCGAGAAGCTGGCCGGAGCCGGGCTCGCCGAGGACGACTTCGACGTCGTCGTCATCTCCGGGGATCTCGGCGTTGCGAAGCCGCGGCCGGAGGTCTTCGCCCACGTCCTCGCGCTGCTCGGTGTCGGCCCCGGGCAGGCCGTGATGGTCGGCGACAGCCTGGAGCGCGACGTCCGCGGCGCCGAGGCGTGCGGCATCCGCGGCATCTGGCTGAACCGGGCCGGCGTGCGTCCTTCCGGCCCGAACGGGCACGCCGAGGTGGCGACGCTCGCCGAGCTCCGCCGGCTCGTCTAACCCGCTGCGGCGATGCGCTCGGCCACGCGGTGGGCCTCGGCCTCGAGGGCGTCGTCGAGCGGGTCGAGCGCGACCGCGCCGTGCCGGCGCTCGAGCGACTCGCGCACGAGCCAGTCGGCCAGCCAGGGATTCTTGGGCAGGAGCGGGCCGTGGATGTAGGTGCCGATCACGCGCCCGGCGCGCACGCCCTCGCCGCCGTCGGAGCCGTTGTTGCCGTTGCCGTGCAGCACCCGGCCCAGCGGTTCCACGCCCGCGCCGAGATGGGTGCGCCCGGCGTGGTTCTCGAACCCCACCACCGTGTGCCGATCGCCGGGGTCAAGCTCGCAGCGGATCGCGATGTTCCCGATCATGCGCGTGGGTCCGGCCTCGGTCACGAGGTCGACGAGACCCGTGCCGGGCATCTCGTCGCCCGCGTGGCCGCGGTAGCCGTGTCCGAGCAGCTGGTAGCCGCCGCACACCGCCAGGACGGCGGCGCCGCCGTCCACGGCCGCGCGCAGGCCGCCGGCCTTCCCGACCAGGTCCCCGGCCACGGCGAGCTGGTCGCGGTCCTGGCCGCCGCCGAGGTAGTAGAGGTCGGCCTCGGGCAGCGGATCGCCCGGGCCGCAGCCGGCGACGGCGAAACCGATGCCGCGCCGCTCGCAGCGGTAGCGCAGGACGGCGATGTTGCCGCGGTCGGCGTAGATGTTCAGGTGCTCCGGGTAGAGGTGGCAGACGCGAAGGTCGGTCACGCCGCCTCCCAGTACGGCGGGACGACGCCGCGCCGGGTGAGGGCGCCGCGCAGCTCGAGCATCGCCGTGTAGGTGGTGAGCACGTATGCCGGCCCGCTGCCGGCCGCCAGAGCAGAGTCGAGCGCCGCCGCCAGGTCGGGCTCGACCCGTACGAGGTCGGGGTCGAGCCCGGCGTACTTCAGGCGCACGGCCATCTCGGCGGCGCGCGTGCCCGACGTCACGACCGACTCGACACCGCCCGCCAGGAGCTCGAAGTCGACGTCCCAGATCCACGAGACGTCGCGGCCGTCGGCGATCCGGTCGTTCAGGGCGACGACCAGCCGTTTGGGGGCCGGATCGTGGGCGAGCGTGCGGATCACCTCATTCGCTCCGGCCGGGTTCTTCGAGAGCACGAGCACGGCCTCGCGGCCGTCGACCGACACGCGCTCGAAGCGCCCGAACGCCGGCCCGAACAGCTCGAGACCGGCCGCCATCCGCTCGAGCGTGACGTCGCCGAGCGCACACGCCATCGCGACGGCCGCCAGGGCGTTGTAGACGTTGTAGAGGCCCGGGAGCGGCATCCGCACACGGCGCTCGCCGAGGGGCGTCGCAAGCGTGATCTCGGTCCCGCGGAGGCCGTCGAACGCCACCCTCGTCGCCGCGACGTCGAGCGCCGGGCGCGCGTTCCCGCACGCCGGGCACGCCCAGGCGCCGAGGTGGCCGAGATAGACCGCGTCGTAGCGCAGCCGCTCGCCGCAGGCCGCGCACCACTTGGAGTCGGCGGCGTGGGGGAGCTCGGGGAGCGCAACGGCCGGATCGTCGATGCCGTAGGAGAGGGAGCCCTCGCCGGCCGGAAGCCCGGCCACAAGCGGGTCGTCGGCGTTCTTCACGAGCCGCCAGGGCCCGGAGGCCGAGATCCGCCGCCACCGGGCCGCGACGAGCTCGAGCTCGCCGTAGCGGTCGAGCTGGTCGCGGAACAGGTTGCCGAGGCCCACCACCCGCGGGGCGAGCGCCGGCGCGACATCCTCGAGCGCAGCCTCGTCAACCTCGAACACGCCCAGATCCGCACCGCGGGAGGCGATGAGGGCCGACGCCACCCCCGACGCGAGGTTCGCGCCCGCCGCGTTCCGGCACAGGCGCCGCTCGGGCTCGAGCATCGCCGCGAGCATCTTCGCCGTGGTCGTCTTGCCGTTCGTCGCCGAGAGCACCACCACGCCGTCCGGGATGCGGCCCGCCAGCTTCGCGATTGCATCCGGCGCCATGCGCAGGAGCAGCTTGCCGGGAAGGCTCGTCCCGCCTCCCGCACCGGCGCGGCGCGAGAGCCCGGCGGCCGCCCGAGCTGCGGCGACCTTGGCGGGGAAGGCGGTCATCCACCCGAATCCTAATCGGCGGCTTCCACCGTTTCGATTTGACGGAGCGGCAGGGCGCGGGCGTTCACTTGCAGCGCCGGGAACATATGCTATAAGCTGCACCGTCCCCTACGAGCCAGGGAGAACGATGAGACGCAAGACGGTGTACCGCGCGATCGAGGGAATCGACCGCGAGCAGCTTGAGCAGTTCCAGGCCGGGATGCGCAAGCGGTACAGCGACGAGCACATCCTGGACGAGCTCCGGGCGTGCGCGAAGCGGCTGGGGCGGTCACCGACGATGCGCGAGTTCGAGGCCGACCAGGGCACCACCGTCCATCCCCAGACGGTGATCGAGCACTTCAAGTCGTGGAACCGGGCCAAGCGGCTCGCGGGCCTCGTGCCGCGACGATTCGCGACCCAGGACGAGCTTCTGAAGCTGCTGCGCGACCTCGGCGACGAGCTCGGCCGGGTGCCGACGGCGAAGGACATCGAGGCCCGCAAGGGCGCGATGCCGTCGAAGTCGCTCTACTGGCACACCTTCGGCTCGCTGAACAACGCCCTGAAGCAGGCCGGGTTCGACGTCCCGGTGGGGGAGGAGCGGCTCGAGCGGGCCGTCGAGCAGGGGGCGATGCTCGCCATCCGCAGCGGCCGGCTGCCGAAGTTCGCCGACTGGGCGCAGGCCCGCCGGAGCGACCCGGGCATGCTGACCGAGTGGCAGGTCTACCGGATGTTCGACGCCCGCCGCGGCGCGTGGTCGACCTTCCAGTACCTGATCCGGAGCCGGCTCGAGGAGCGCGGCGTCCACATCTCGCCCGAGGGGCGAGTCATGCCCACCGCGTAGACTACGTGGTGCAGATCGGGCAGCCGGGCCGGTCGAGGATCTCGAGCGCCGCGATCTCGCCGAGCGCGTCCGCGAGCAGCACGGCGTACGGGCCCGAGCACAGCTCGACGTCGAGGAGCCGGCTCCACCCGATCGTGTTCACGCCGATCGACACCGAGACCCGGGCGATGCCGGGCGCTCCGCGCTCGGCGTCGTCGCCGGACGTCGTCTCGATCGGCGCGTGCAGGAGGACCGAGCCGGTCTGGCGGCCGGCGACGAGCCGGCGGACGTAGAACGGGGGCTCGTCCCCGGCGAGATCGATGTAGCGAAACCCGCGCGCGGCGGGAGCGGAGGGGACGCGGACGTGGCCGCAGCCGGTGCGGATCCGCTCGACGTCGACGACTGTGAGGCCTTCCAGGGCGCGGGCATGGGCGTTCTGCATGCCTACGTCTTCGGCGCCGCTCGGGCCCGGGCCATCCCCCACCGGCGCTAACTCACACCCGACAGATTGCAAATCCACCGAGCAGCGCTCAAGAGATGCCGCGGTGCGGCCGATTCAGTGGACACACACGAACCACTCGTGTGACACCCCTGCGACTGAAGGACTGAAGCGCGTGAGCTCTGCTCCTCTGCCGATCGACGACGCCTCCCATCCCGACCCGTTCGAGCTTGCCGCGGCTCCCGAGCCCGCGGAGGCGGCGGAGGAGAAGGAGAGCCAGGCGCCCTCCATCGATCTCCTGCATACGTACGTCCGCCAGATCGGCGACGGCGCGCTCCTCACGCGCGCGGAGGAGCTCGAGCTGGCCCGGCGCAAGGATCTTGGCGACGAGCGGGCCAAGCGCCAGCTCGTGGAGTCGAACCTGCGCCTCGTGATCGCGATGGCCCGGGCCTACTCCTCGTCCGGCGTGCCGCTCCTCGACCTGATCCAGGAGGGCAACATGGGCCTCATGCGGGCGGTCGAGAAGTTCGACTATCGCCGGGGCTACAAGCTTTCGACCTACGCGACCTGGTGGATCCGCCAGTCGATGACGCGCGCGATCGCCGACCAGGCGCGCACCATCCGGCTTCCGCTGCACGTCCTCGACCTCGTGAAGAAGCTGAACCGGGCGAACCGCGCGCTCGCGCAGAAGCTCGGCCGCGACCCGCTCCCGAGCGAGCTGGCCGCCGAGCTCGACATCTCGATCGACCGCGTGCTGGAGCTCCAGCGCACGATCGAGGACCCGGTGTCGCTGGAGGGCCCCGTCGGTGACGGCGAGTCGAACTTCGCCGACCTGGTCGAGGACCACAACGCCCGCCAGCCCGAGGCCGACGTCACCCTCAGCCAGCGTCAGGAGGAGCTGCGAGCGGCCCTTGACGAGCTCGGCGACCGCACGCGCCTCGTCATCGAAGCCCGCTTCGGCCTGAACGACCGCGAGCCGGCGACGCTCGAGCAGGTCGGCGTCGAGATCGGCGTCACCCGCGAGCGCGTCCGCCAGATCGAGACGCGCGCCCTGCGCGAGCTGGAGGCCAAGAACCCGGGCCTGCGCGACTTCCTCCGCGGCGTGGAGTGATGCCCCGGCCACCAGGGGTGGCAGACTTCACCGCGTGAGCTCGCTCGAGTCCTTCTGGGACGCGACGGTCGCCTTCTGGGACGACCTGGCCCGCGTCCACTGGGGCGTCCTTCTGATCGCGGTCGCCTTCTACCTCGGAAACCTGCTGCTGCGGGCGACTGCGTGGCGCACGATCCTCCAGGCCGCCTACCCCGAGGGTCGCGTCCGCCGTCGCAGCATCCTCGGCGCCTACCTCGCCGGCGTCGGGACGAACGCGATCGTGCCGGCCCGCGGAGGCGACGTGATCAAGGTCTACCTGGCGCATCGGTCGATGCCGGGGGCGGCGTACACCACGATCACATCGAGCCTCCTGGCCGAGACGCTGGTCGACACGGTCGTCGGGCCGGTGGTGCTGCTGGCCGCCTACCTCGACGGAAAGATCCCGCACCTGCCCGCCCTCGGCCACCTGGCGGCGTTCGAGTGGAGCTTCTTCGCCTCGCACGCCCAGTGGTTCGCGCTCGTCCTCGCCGCCATCCTGATCCTGGCCGGGGTCTTCTTCACGTGGCTCGAGCATCACGTCGTCTCGTTCTGGGCGCGGGTGAGCCTCGGCCTTGCGATCCTGAGGACGCCGCGGCTGTACTTCCGCCGTGTCGTGCCGCTCCAGCTCACGGGCTGGGTCTTCCGCGCCCTGGCGATGTACTTCTTCCTCGAGGCCTTCCGCATCCCCGCGAACCTCGTCGATGCCACGCTCGCCCTCTCGGCCCAGAGCGCGTCCACGCTTCTGCCGCTGACGCCGGGGGGCCTCGGCACCCAGCAGGCCCTCCTCGGATACATGTTCCGAAACGCCGCGCCGGCCAGCACCGTGCTCGCCTTCTCGGTCGGCATGCAGTTCGCCGTCACGCTCACCAGCGTCCTGGCCGGCGGGGCCGCCATCTGGATCACGCTCAGGCGCCTGCCCTGGCACGCGCACCGGCACGTCTCAGGGACGGCGGGGGTACAGAAGGACAAGCCCCGCTGGCCCCGCAAGCAGCGCCCACATGGCGACGGAGATCCCGTAGCGGCCGGCGAGGACGCCAAGGCCGAGCGGTAACAGCCCGGCGAGCGTTCCGGATGTGCTCGAGAGCGCGGTGGCGGCGCCGCTCCGTCCCGGCAGGTGGTCGTAGAGGCGGGCCTTGAGGAGCGGATACCAGCCGCACGTGAGCAGGCCGACCAACGTCGCGGCGGCCACCTTGGCCGCGGCTTCAGGCGCGAGCAGGACGGCTGGATAGGCGACGAGTACGGCGAGCGCGCTCGCCACCACATACCTCGCGCCGGAGATCCGTCGCAGAAGCCGCGGCAGCAGCAGGTTCCCGGCCAGGCTCGCCGCGGCGACGATGCCGAGGGCGAGCGCCGCGCCTCCGGCGCCGATGCCGCCGGCATCGACGAGATAGACGCCGAGGAGCGCGTGCATCACGTCGAGCTGGAGGTCGGCGAGCTCGAGCAGGACGAGGCCGCGGAGGATCGGCCCGCGGGTGAGCAGGCGGAGCGTCGCACCCGCATTCGCCCGCAGGCCGCCCCCCGCCGGCCCGAGTGGGATCCGGCGAACGCCCCAGGCGAGCGCGGCGGCGGCCGCCGCCATGACGAGAAACGGCGCGCGCCAGCCAAGGCCGGCGCCGATCGAGGCGGCGACCAGCGCCGGCCCGCCGAGCACACCCATGCCTCCCGCGATCACCCACCGGTTCATCGCCAGGTCGCGGCGCCCGTCCTGCATGTCCATGAGCGTCGCCTGCGAGAGGCTTACGAACGCGCCCGAGGCCGGGTACAGCACGCACATCACGACGACGAACACCGCCGGTGCGGCGGCCGCGGCGAGGCCGATCAGGCCGGCGGCAAAGGCCACGCCCCCGGCGAGGATGACCGTGCGGCGGTGGCGCGTGTCGCCGAGGACGCCGAACGCCGGCTCCACGGCCGCCGCCACCAGGGCCGGGAGCGACAGCGCCAGCCCCAGCTCCGCGTACGACAGCCCCAGATCGGCGCGGATCGCGGGCATGGCCGCGTCGCGGGCGCCGAAGACGAGCTCGTCGAGGAGCTCGACGAGGAGCAGCGTCGCGGCGACGGAAACCGCCCGCCGCCGCAGGCGGTCAGGTCACCAGGGAGGGAACGACATCTCCTCCCAGTGTACCGGTGTGGGCCCCATTGCCACGGCTTGACATCGCCGGCCGGAGCCGTAGGCTCGAAAAGAGGGCAAGCCATTTCCTGGAAGGGGACCTCTGCCCGTATGGACCGTCTAGCGCAGGCCATCACCGTCGCCGTGTGCGATGCGGGCGAGATCTCGCGCGTGGGCATCGCCCGCTCGCTCGCCCGCCACGGGCTCGACGTCGTCGCCGAGGCGACTGACCGCACGGCCGCTTTGCGGGTGGCCCGTGCAGGCGCAGCGACGGTCGTCCTTGTCGACCTGAACCTGCCGCCTGCGCCGGAAGCGGCGTTCGCGGTGGTTGCCGCGGCGAGGGATGCCGGCGCGATCGCGATCGCGGTGGGCGTGGAGGGCGCCCCTGACGGGCTCTTCACGGCGCTCCGGTCGGGTGCGGCGGGCTACCTCACGAAGGACCTCCCCTCGTCCTCCTGGGCAGGGGCCATCGCGGCCGCGGTCAGGGGGGAGACGCCCCTCTCCAGGGCGATGACCGCCATGCTCGTCGCACGCTTCCGCGACGACTACGAGCGCGAGCCGGCCGCGGCCATCCTGCCGTCCGAGCGGCGTCTCACCCGGCGAGAGCTGGACGTGCTCCGGTGCGTCGCCAAGGGCTACACGAACCGGCGCGTGGCCGCCGAGCTCTCGATCTCGGTCGAGACCGTCCGAAGCCACGTCTCGAACATCCTTGCGAAGCTCGAGGCGCCCAGCCGCACGGCGGCCGCGGCGCGCTACCACGAGCTGACCGCCGTCCGCTGAGCCCACCCATCCGGGTGGAGCGGGACCGGCCGCCGTGGTGTTTCGGCCATCCCGCGCTGGCGCGATCACCCGCCCCCCGTACCCTCGGCCCATCATGGGCCTCGAGCTCGTCCGCCTCATCTCGCAGTGCGCCGGTATCGTCGCCGTGCTCGCACTCATCGGCTGTTTTCTGGCGGCGACCATGGCGGCCGAGCTGTCGCGAGCGATGGTCGAGACCGCCGACGACGCGATCCAACTCGTCCGCAGAATGGCGCTCGTCGGAGGCGGGAGCGTCATCCTGGCCGGACTCACATCGACGCTCTACTGGTGGCAGGCCGGCGTGGCTTCGGCCGAGGCCGCGGGAGCCATGTTCGCGGGTCTGGTGCTCGCGGCCGTCACGTTCGCAGCGGTTGCCCGGCGGCTGTTGCGCGGGCACTAGTCCATCCGGGGGAGGCAGGCGGGTGAGAAAAGATCCCTCCCGAAACCGGTCAAGTGGACGATTCCCGGCGCACGGGCCCGGGCGGACAGTCGGAGCATGCGATTGCGCCCAGCTCGACGAACACGCACGGTGCCTCACCGCCGTGTCATGCTCGTGGGGCTGCCTCCGCTGTCACTGAACGCGCTCGAGCCGGCACTCCAGGGGTCTGCTCACGTGCTCTCGGTGCCGTTTCCCGGATCATCGTTTGACCGGGCGGTGGAGGAGTTCGACGCCGACATGGTCGTCGTCGACGTCACGTACCTCGACGAGTCGCGCGTCCGTCCGTTGATCCTCAGCCGCTTCGTGCATTCGAAGCCGGTGGTGGTCTTCGTGTCGGATGGGGGAGAGGCCTGGATGCACGACCTCGCCGCAGGCCGCTCCTTCCCGTTGCGCGACCCGAGCATCTCGGGGCTCGTGGCGCTCGCCTCAGCTTCTCCGCTGCGACTGGCGGTCGAGCGGTGATGGGGATGCGGCGCAATCCGGTCGTTGCCGGCGCATCGCCGGCGGAGTCAGCCGACACCATGAAGGGAGGGGAATCACATGATGGAACTCGTCTCGAAGCTGTTTGCTTCGCGCGAGGAGGGCCAGACGATGGCGGAGTACGCCGTCATCCTGGGCGTGATCACGGTGCTCGTGGTCGTGACCCTGGGCCTGCTTTCCGACGCGATCATCGGGGCACTTCAGGCCGTCATCGGCGTCCTGCCGAGCTGACCCCAGCCACTGTCCTGGGGGAGTCGCGATCGCGACTCCCCCAGGCGCCCTCGCACCCGGAGGAGGCACATGCCTCGGAAGTCGGAGTCCGGTCAGACGATGGCGGAGTACGCGGTCACCCTGACGGTCATCACGACCTTGATCGTGCTCACGCTGGGGTTGCTGGCCGGCAACATCAACACCCTGATCGGCGGGATCGCCGATCTGATCACAAGCATCGTGTAGGGGAGCGGGGCCAGAGCATCGTCGAGTTCACGATCGTTCTGCTGCCCCTGCTCCTCATCCTGTTCGGGATCATCGAGCTCGGCGTGGTCATGTTCGACAAGGTCACGGTTGTCCACGACGCTCGCGAGGCAGCACGCCTGGCGACCGTCAATGACGTGTCCGGCCAGACCATCCTGGCCGATGCCCCTCCGGGAAGCACGCTGACGTTCACTTGCGAGACCGATCCCGCGAGCGGGAACCCGGTCGGCGAATACAACGTCGGCGACAAGGTGATCGCGCACGTCACGTACGTACACTCGTTCATCACACCTCTGATCGGCGACCTCTTCGGCGGCTCGATGAACCTCTCATCGAACGCGACGATGACGCTCGAAGCGCCCCCGACCAACTTCTGTTGATGGAGCGCACACGCGAACACGGGGGAGTGTTGGTGGTCGTCGTGCTGGCGCTCACGGTGCTGTGCGGCATCGCCGCGCTCGTGATCGACGACGGCGGCTTCCGCGCCCATCGCCGCCAGCTCCAGAGCGCCGCCGACGCGGGCGCGCTCGCCGGCGCGCAGAAGCTCATCAACCACCCGGAGCAGGCGTGCTCAGCCGCGGAGTACTACCAGCGCCAGAACGACGACAGCACGGATTCCAAGAACATGATCGTCGACGGCAACCTCGATACGAGCTTCTGCGAGCTCATAACGGCACCGGGTTGCTCGCAGCCGTGCGCCGTGCGCGTTCAGCCCGACGAATCCAACGTGCCGTACATCTTCGGCCAGGTGCTCGGATTCGTGGACACGAGCCTCAGCGCACGAGCCCGTGCGCGGATCGTCTACCTCACCAGGTCGAAGGGCCTGCTGCCGTTCGGCGTCGAGGACCTGCGCCCGGGCTCCGTGAAGCTCGTCATCGACAGGACCGGCCAGCAGATCCCGCTCGCCACGTCGGGGTGCTCTTCACCGACACCCGAGGGGTACCCCTACTGGTGCTCCGGCGCGTATATCAACAGCCTGCCGGCCGGTGGATCGTCCGTATCTGTCCAGGCGGTCGATGCGACCGGTCAGTCCATCTCGTGGAACACCATCGGCTACCTCGGCAGCGACCAATCGATCTCGGGCGGCGCCTGCTCGGGAACAGCCGTGTGCGTCAAGGACGTGACGCTCTCACCGATCGGCGATCCGTACCTGTACTACACGTCGACCTCGAGCCCGAAGTCGCTCACGGTTCTCGCCCACCTGACGAACGTCGGGACGAGTCCCGTAAAGCTCTCCTTCGCCACCGGCGGCGGCGCTCCGGGAAACGGCGCGTTCGCGACCGCGACGCGGGTCTCGGGAACGACCGCTGACGGCACCTGGGCGGCCTCGTTCACGAGCGCGACCACCGAGGTGCCCGCCGGCCAGGACATCTACGTCCGCGTCGGGAACGGCGGGAACGCGCCGACGACCGCGGTACCCGCTCAGCACGCCTACGCCCGGGACGACGGCGACATCCTCCAGCAGTACGTCCAGGACAGGCACTACATCGATCCCGCCGCAGCCGCCTCGAGCTCCGCGAGGTTCGTGAACTTCAACGTTGCATTCCAGGTGCTCGTGAAGGGGCGAATCATCACGTTGAAGCTGGGCGGCGGTGGCGCGCAGGGAAACTCCGGTAACTATCAGGGCCTGGATCTCGACACGAACTCGAGCTGGCCGACATACGCCTGCTACCCGAACGGGGGCATCCCGAACACCGCAGACGAGGTGCAGCACGGCTCGTGCACCCCATACGGGATCGGCGACCCCGTGGACACCCAGACCGGAAACTTCGCCGGCCAGGTCAACAACGGGCTCGACAGGCGGATCGGGACCTCGCCGAACCAGTGGGATCCCGCGAATCCTCCGCCCGACGGCGACCCTCGCTGGATGAGCCTCATCCTGGTGCCGCCCCTCACCTTCTCGACCTGCAACGGCACCTGCACGACCCACGTGATCGGCTTCGGAAGCTTCTACATCACGGAGTGGTCGGGCCAGGCCGGAAGCACCCTCCAGCAGGGCGAGGTCCGTGGCGTGTTCTGGGATCGGCCGGTCGCCATCAACCAGTACTCGACCAACTGCAACGAGCCGAACGGCATCTGCCTCGAGAGCGTCGCCCTCGAGCCGTGGGACGGATAGCACACACTCAATCGGAGGAACACCCATGATGACCCGCGTACTCACATCACGATTCGGCGCCGCCGGCGCCGCCATCGTGCTCGCCGTCGCCGCCGCGGCGCTGGTGGTCGTATACATGCAGAACCACGACTCCGGCCTCAAGAGTTCGAGCGGAGACGTGACCGTGCTCGTCGCGACGCGCACGATCCCCGAGTTCACGCCCGCCAACCAGGTCGTGGACGGCAACATGTACCGCGAGAACAAGGTGTCCGCCGATGCGGTCGCCGACGGCGCGGTCACCGACCCGGATCAGCTCAAGGGACTGGTGGCGCGGAACGACGTCTATCCGGGCGAGCAGCTCACGACCAACCAGTTCCAGCGGTCGAGCACGACCAGCGTGGCCGTGAAGCTTCAGCCCGACCAGCGCGCGATCGCGTTCCCCGTCGATCCCGCCTCCGGCATGATCGGCCAGCTCCAGTCGGGCGACCATGTCGATGTGGTCGCGACCTTCGACGTGCTCCCGGTCGGCAAGAACGGTGTGCCGCTGACCGGCGCCCAGGCGATCCCGCTCACGCGGACGATCGTCTCGAACGCGCTCGTGCTCACCGCACCCGAGGCCTCGAGCGGGACGACCGGCAGCCGCGGCGACTCGGCGCACGGCCCGTCGCTCACGCTCGCGATCGACACCGAGCACGTGAACTCGATCCTGTTCGCCCAGCAGAAGGGCTCGATCTGGTTCGCGCTTCGCCCGCCGGGCACCGCTCAGGATGTTGGCGACAAGATCGTCGACGTCGATGCCGTCCTGCGCGGCGTCGGCGAGGCGCGACCGCCTGTTCTCAGGCTGACGGGAGCAAAGTGATGGCCACGGCAACGTCGACACGACTGAGCATCGCCGCGCACCGCGACTTCCCGGGAACGCTCCTGGACGGCGCGATGCCCAACGGGGACAGCGGGCTCCTGGTCGCATCCGGCCTGTCGGACTTCGGCGGCGCTCTCATGGCCGCCGAGCGGGACAACAGCGAGGTGCTGCTGGCGTTCACCCCGAACGTCCCGGATGTGCTCGAACTGCTCGTGCAGAGCCGGAAGACCCGGCCTGAGATGGGGCTCGTCGTGGCGATCCCCGGCCCCGCCAACGGATCGCTGGGCGAGGCGCTCATGGCGGGCGCGCACGAGATCGTGATCCTACCTGCCGAACGCACGGTGGTCGCAGCGGCCGTCCAGAAGGCCGTCGCGCGGGTATCGACCGCCTCGCTCGCGGAGCACGCGCACGAGACGCGCTCCCCGCTGGTCGTCGTGCTCGGGCCGAAGGGCGGCGTCGGGAAGACGACCGTCGCCACCAACCTTGCAACGACGCTTGCCGCCGGAGGACGCCGCACGCTCCTGATCGACCTCGACCTCCAGTTCGGGGACGTCGGGCTCGTCCTTGGAGTGCATCCCGACCGGACGATCCACGATCTCGTCACGGCCCAGGGCCGGCTCGACGGTGATCGCCTCCGCGGATTCGTCGGCCGGAGCGCGGACGGCGTGGACGTGCTGCTCGCCCCGGCCCGGCCGGATCTGGCCGACGCGGTGACTCCCGAGCGGCTCACCGAGTTGCTGGACGTCGCGCGGAGCGAGTACGACGTCGTGGTCGTGGACACGCCGCCGGCCTTCACGTCGACGGCCATCACGGCGATCGATCAGGCGCAGCACGCGGTCATGGTCGGCACGATGGACCTCCCCGGCCTGAAGAACATGAAGGTCGGCCTCGAGACCCTTTCGCTGATGGGGTTCGACCGCGACCGCGTCGTGACGGTCCTGAACCGCAGCGACTCCAAGGTGGGCCTGATCGCCCATGACGTGAAGCAGATCCTCAACACCACACCGGATGTGAACGTCCCGTCCGACCGATCGGTGCCGCGCAGCCTGAACGCCGCCCGTCCGATCGTCGCGGAGTCTCCGAAGGCCGGGCCCGCAAAGGCGCTGCGAGCGCTCGGCGACCGGGTCGTGGACGCGATCTCCAAGTCGCAGAGCAAGGAGGCGTGAAGCCATGTCGCTGACCGACCGTCTCTCGAACGGGAACGTGGTCGCAACCGGCGATCACGCCGTCGACCAATTCGCCGAGGTACGTGAGCGCGTTCACCGCGTGGTGATCGAGACGCTCGGCACCGGGCTCCTCGCCAACCAGGCCGACGAGGAGGTGATCGCACAGCAGCTGCACGGAATCGTCGAGTCCGCGCTTGCGCAGGAGGAGACGCCGCTCTCCCGGGCGGATCGCGACATGCTCGCCCGTCAGATCACCGACGAGGTCGTCGGGTACGGCCCGATCTCACGCTTCCTCAAGGACGAGACCGTGACCGAGATCATGGTGAACAACCACCGCGAGGTGTTCATCGAGCGGGGCGGTCGCATCTTCCCGACAGACGTCCAGTTCGCAAGCGAGGCGCATCTTCGCCGGATCCTCGACAAGATCGTCGCCCAGGTCGGCCGCAGGGTGGACGAGTCGTCCGCGATGGTGGACGCCCGCCTGCCCGACGGGTCCCGCGTGAACGCGATCATCCCGCCGCTCTCCCTGAACGGGCCGGCCATGACGATCCGGAAGTTCGCCCAGCGCCGCCTCGGGATGGACGACCTCATCGGGCTCGGCACTCTCTCACCCGAGATGGGCCAGTTCCTGGGGCTCTGCGTCCAGGCTCGCCTCAACGTGCTCGTCACGGGCGGTACAGGCTCCGGCAAGACCACGTTTCTGAACGTGCTGTCGAGCTATATCCCGAACGACGAGCGCATCGTCACCATCGAGGACGCCGCCGAGCTGAAGCTCGACCAGCGCCACTGGCTGCGTCTCGAGTCGCGGCCGGCGAACGTCGAGGGCACCGGACAGGTGACGATCCGCGACCTGCTTCGGAACGCCCTCCGCATGCGGCCGGACAGGATCGTGGTCGGCGAGGTCCGCGGGCCTGAGGCGCTGGACATGCTCCAGGCCATGAACACCGGCCACGACGGATCGCTCTCGACGGTGCACTGCAACTCGCCCCGCGATGCCGTTTCGCGAATCGAGACGATGGTCCTCATGGCCGGATTTGACCTGCCGGTGCGGGCAATCCGCGAGCAGGTCGCCTCGGCGCTGCACCTGATCGTCCACACCGAGCGTCTCCATGACGGCTCCCGGAAGGTGGTGCGGGTAACCGAGGTTCAGCGGATGGAGGGCGACCAGGTGACGCTCCAGGACCTGTTCGTCTTCAACATCCACGGCGCGACCGCGAATGGCAGCATCGCCGGAACGCTCGAGTCGACCGGGCTCCACCCGACGTTCAAAGAGGATTTCCACCGCCGCGGCATCGCGCTGCCGGCCGACCTCTTCTCGCTGTGATGAGGCGGGCTCTGAGAATCACCGTGCTCGTCCTCGGGCTCGCAGGCGTCGCGGCGCCGGCGCAGGCGGGAACGAGTGATGTGCGGCTTTCGCTCTCTCCTTCGGCGTCATTCCCACAGCGGCAGTTCACGCTCGAGCTGCCCTCGCCTGACATCAAGCCGTACGACATCCACGTCACCGAGAACGGGATTCCGGTCATCGCCCATCTCACGCCGATCGCTCGCAATCGCGTCCCACTCAGCATCGCGGTGCTGATCGATACGAGCAACAGCATGCGCGGCCGGCCGCTTTCGGCAGCGATCTCGGCCGTGCAGACGCTAATTGCCGACAAGCCCGCGCGCTCGGAGGCAGCGGTCTTCGGCTTTGCCGGGACGCCCTATCTGGTCCACGGCTGGTCTGCGTCGGTCGACACGTTCGACGCGGCACTCGCCTCGGTCGCGCCGTCCGCAGGGACGTCGATCTGGGATGCGGTCGACATGGCCAGCCAGAGCGTGGGGGAGCGGCACGGTGCATCTCGGGCCATCGTCCTCCTCACGGACGGCGATGACACCCAGAGCGCGGCCACCGTCGTCGACGCCGCAAACGCGGCGCGGAGCGAGCACGCCCGCGTCTTCGTCGTCGGCCTGCCCGGTGCCGAGATCAACCGACGGGCTCTCGAACACCTCGTCGCCGAGACCGGAGGCGCGTTCCTCCAGGTCAGGTCAATCGACCAGCTGCGGCGCGTCTACGCCGACCTCGCCACGGAGCTCGGAAGCCAGTACGTCCTCTCGTACACGTCGCAGCTGCGGGGAACGGGTCGCCCCGTGGACGTCGAGCTGTCGGTAGCCGGCCTCACGGCGAGCCAGCGGTACACCATCCCGGCGATCTCCCGCACCCAGCGCGTGGCGCCGGGTGGATGGTGGACGACCGACCAGGCGCTGGCACTGATCGCCGGCGGCGTCGCCCTCACGGTGCTTCTCACCACGTACATGCTGCTTCGGCCGAAGCGCGCGAACTACCGGCGCCGGCTTCAGGGCTACGTGCTGGACGGCACAAGCCCGGCCCCGGGGGTTGTCGAGATGCCGGTGCGCCCCCGCCGTAACGGGCCACGGCCGGGCCCGTCGAGGGTCTGGGCGCGCTACGCGGCTGATGTCGACCGGGCTGCGATCGGACACCACCCGTTGCAGATCCTGCTGATCGGGATGGCCGCCGGCACGGCCGTCATGGCCGCCGCGGCGCTCACAGCCGGCCAGCCGCTCGCCATCCCCGCCGGCCCGATCCTCGGCGCGATCGGCGTGTGGGCATTCGTCACACGCCGCGCCTCCGAGTGGTACCGCCACTTCGACTCGACCCTGCCCGACGCGCTGACAGTGCTGGCATCCTCGCTGAGGGCGGGGCACTCGTTGCTCCAGGCCGTCGACCATGTCGCGGCCGAGGCCGACGAGCGCACGGCGCCGGAATGGGCCGAGGTCGTACGTCAGACGCGGCTCGGAGTGCCGGTCGAGGACGCGATCGATGAGATGACCCATCGGGTCGCTCTCCGCGACCTCCAGTGGATCTCGCTGGTCGCCCGTGTGCAGCACCAGGTCGGCGGCAACATGGCCGAGATGTTCGACATCGTGGCCGAGACCGTACGCCAGCGCTACAGGCTGCGCGCGCAGGTGCACTCGCTCACCGCGCAGGGGCGCATGACTCGATGGGTGCTCACGGTCGCTCCCTTCGCGCTGGGCGGAATTCTCATGCTCGTCTCGCCGTACTACATCTCGAGCTTCCTCGACAGCACCGTCGGCAGGCTCATGATCGCAGCGGCGTGCTGCCTGATTGCGATCGGCTCCCTGTGGCTCAAGAAGATCGTCGAAATCGAGGTCTGACGTGTTCGCACTCCTGTTCGTCCTCACCGTGCTCATCGCCGCGTCGGTCATGCTCTTGGCGTACGCGGTCCGCCTCGGCCGGCGTGGCACCGCCCAAGCCGTGGCGCACGTGGCTGCATACGGCTACGGGCCGACCGCGCCCGTGACGACTGCCCGGCTCGCAAAGCAGACGGAGCAGAACCTGCGGCTCGAGCACTCGATGGCGAAGCTCGCGGGGCGTCTCACGGCCGCCGACTACGAGCAGCGCCTTCGCGCCCGTCTGCTTCAGGCCGGGATGTACGGCTTCCGGCCGTCGCGGTTCCTCATGATCCGGATCGTCGCCGCAGCGGGCTTCGCGGCGCTCGGCATCGCGTACTCGAGCAACGCACCGAACCCGCTGCTCCGGCTGCTCATGATCGTCGGCACGCCGCTCCTCGGGTTCATGCTCCCGGAGAGCTACCTCGGGATGCGCATCCGGCGCCGTTTTGAGCGGATCGAGCGGGACTCCGCCGACATGATCGACCTGCTCGCCATCACGGTTCAGGCCGGCCTGGGACTGGACCAGGCGCTCAAGGTGACGTCCGAGCGGCTCGACGGGCCGATGTCCGACGAGGTGCGGCTGATGCTGAACGAGATCCGCGTCGGCCAGAGCCGCCAGGAGGCGCTTCGACGGCTGTCCGACCGGGCCGACACGCCGACGGTGCGGTCGTTCACGCGGTCGATGGCCCAGAGCGAATCGATGGGCGTCTCGATCGGCCAGACGATGAAGGCGCTCGCGGTGGACGCACGCACGCGTAAACGGCACTTCGCAGAGGAGCTCGCGCAGAAGGCACCCATCAAGATGGTCTTCCCGCTGGCGATCTGCTTCTTCCCGGCGATTCTCATGATCACCGCCGGCCCGGGCGTCCTGGCGCTGATCAAGGCCCTGGGGGGCTGACCGGGCCTCAGCGCATGTGGCCGCTCAAGGCCCGATGGGCGAGCTTGAGCACCCAGATGGCCGCGAGGGCTGCGTAGACGACCAGCGGCAATACGACGCCCAACACCGCGACCAGGCGGCCCTGGGGCAGCGACGAGGCAGCCGCGACCGCAAGGCGCCCGTCAAGCAGGCTGTTCGCGATCGCGGCCGCAAACAGGTGGCCCATCGCATACATGACGTCCTGTGGTGCCAGGCGCGGAAACCGGACGTCGATCCAGAACGCGATCGCGCCCGCTCCTGCCAGGTAGGCGAGCGCGAACGCGACCAGCATCAGGACGGCACCTCCATCGCTGACAGTGGATCATACGCCCTCCCGCCGACGCCCGATAATGCCGGTTATGTCAAGTTGAACCGGAAACGGGATCGAGGCACGCGGCGGACGCGCTCCCCCAGGGTCAGCCGGCGAGCGGCTGGGTGGGATCGGTCGGGCTCGGGTAGTAGGCGCGGCGGCGGGCGAGCGAGAGCCGCTCGCGGGCGTCCGCCAGGAGCTCGGAGCCCGATTCATGCCCGGAGAGCTCCGCGAAGCCGGCGGCGCCGCAGACGACACCGCCCGCAACGAGCTCGCTGCCTGCCAGGGCCGACCGCACGCGCTTGAACGCCGCGCGGGCCTCGAATTCGCCGGCGCGCGGGAAGAGCAGCGCGAACTGGTCGGCGCCGAGATGCCCCACGCGGTCGTCGTGGCGAACGGCCGAGCGGGCGAGGGCGCCCACGTGCAGGATCAGGTCACGCTGGTCGACGGGCCGCGGCCCGAGCTCCAGGCCGTGAACCGTGAAGACGGTGACGGCAAGCGACTGGCTGCGCCAGCGCGCCGCCGCGGCGGTCCGCTCGAGCTCGGCCGCGAACGCGCCGCCGTCGAGGAGCACCTCGTCGCCGGCCACGCCCGCCGCGAGGGCCAGCGCCACGCAGTTCCCGAGCGCGTCGACGAACGACTCCTGCTCCCGTGACGGCTCGGAGTCCCAGTCGGCGACAAGTCCCTCGGGCGCCATCCGCAGGCTGCACGGCAGCGCGGCCTCACGGGGCGCAGACCCCAGGATGCGGTCGATGACCCCGGCGTCGGCCTGCGGCGCGGCCAGGGCGGCCGCGGCGCGCGACAGGACGTCGATCAGGATGTGGCCGTCGTCCATGCGGTTCCATATCGGGCGCGGGCACCCGGGCCTTGAGCCTCAGTTTGCGGTGTTTCTCAGGCGACCGCAGCGTGCCCGAAGCCGTGGCCGGCCTCGGGGGACAGCATCCGCTGCAAGGCATCGCCGGCCGGTTCCAGGAGCCGCCCGCGGCGGTAGTCCTCGCTCTCGCCTTCAAGAACAGCGATGAAGGCGTCCACCAGCGGCGCGTCAAATTGGCTTCCCTTGCCGAGCACGAGCTGCTGGATGGCCCGTTCGGGGCTCATTGCGGCCCGGTACGGGCGGTCCGAGGTCATGGCGTTGTACGAGTCGGCGACGGCGATCAGGCGAGCGAGCCGCGGGATCGAAAACCCGGCCAGCCCGTCCGGATACCCGGCGCCGTCCCACCGTTCGTGGTGGCTGCGGACGATCGCCGCGATGTCGCCGTAGTCCTCTACCTCGGCCAGGATCTCGGCGCCGATGGCCGAGTGGCGCCGCATCTCCGCCCACTCGTCGTCGTCGAGCGCCGACGTCTTCTCCAGGACCTCCGCGCTGATCCCGATCTTGCCGATGTCGTGGACGAGCGCCGCCAGGTGCACCCGCTCCACCTCGGCGGTGGGCAGGCCGAGCGCCAGAGCGATGTCTCGCGCGTAGATGGCGACGAACAGCGAGTGGCCGGCGGTGTACTTGTCGCGCGCGTCCAGCGCGCGCACCATCGCGCCTGCGAAGCTGATGTTGATGAGCCGCAGGTGCTCGTTCGCGTTGGCGAGCCGCTCGTTGGAGTCCTCGAGCTCCTCGATGAGCTGCGCCTGGCGGGCGTGCATGCCGAAGCTCAGGTGGGCGGCGATCAGCGGGACGACGAAGAACGCCAGCACCTCCACTCCCACCAGGCCGTACGTGAACGCGATCAGCGCCGTCACCGGCGCGTAGAGCGCGACCGAGACGGCCATCGAGCCGCGCAGGAGCCGCCACAGCTCCAGGGGGCGCGTCCCGTGCCGGATGAGCAGCGTCACGGCCGTGACGAAGAACTCCACCCCGGTCCCGACCACCGACGCCAGCGCCGCCACGCCGACGAGCACCACGAGCGTCTCGGTGCCGATCGCCTGCTCGGCGATCAGCGCCGTCCAGCCCGCCGCGCACCCTGCGAGCGACTTGCCCGAGAAGTAGATCAGGAACCGCTCGAGCGGCCCCTCCCGGTGCAGCATGGCGGCTCCGCCGACGAGCGCGGCCGCGGCCGGCCCGAAGAGCACCGCCGCCAGCGCAAGCGGCATGAACGAGACCGACACCTCCACGCGCGGCGAAACCCGCATGCTGCGGCCCTCCGCCACGTGCGCGATGACCGCCAGCACGAGGACGACCTCCCACCGCCCCAGCCCGTGCAGGGACCACGACGCAGCCACGAGGCCCAATGCAAGCCCCGCGAGCACCGCCGCATAGATGCGGACGATTGTCAGATTCTGCTCCTCACCGTCACACCCTTGTGGTCAAGACTTGACATAGCGCAAACGAGTAGCTAGTGTCTCCCCCGAAAGGGGTACAAACGTGACGCAAGGGGAGAGGGACATCATGGGTATCAAGGGCTGGTAGGGACAAAGGTCGGCATCGGCGTTATCGGTATGCCGAGGGCTCAGGTTGAGGCCCAACTGCATGCCGAGGGGTTCCGGGGTCGGGCCCGGGATCCCCTTCCGCCACAAAGAGTCATCGCGCCCCTGCGAGACGGCCGCGCCCAAGGCGCCGCCTCGCGGGGGCGCGGCGCGTCGGGGAAGAAGCCGGTGGGCGCTTGGAGCAGGACGCCCACCGGATGACGGAAAACGCCGGCGTTGACGCCGGTGGAGCGCGATGCGCCGGCGCCTCGCGCGCGGTGCGGCAGCAGTCGCTGTTTCCAGTCCTGGTATCGGTGCCCGGGATCGCGCGCTCATCCCCCGAGGGGGTGGCGCCGGAATGCTCAAGCCGGGCAGGTCGCGCGCCGATATCACGCGTAGGGGCGATGGCGACGCCAGCCGGCACGGCTTCAGGCCGGCCGGCGCTCCATCACCACAGGATTTCTCCCTTCACCGAGGTCTGACACATGAGCGACGCCGACGCACATCCGGAACAGCCCGCCCGCGACGAGTCCGCCAGCGGTCTTCGCAGGGCGATGGAGCACCGGATGGTGGCGCTCCAGGAGGCGGAGGAGCGCCTCCAGCGCGAGCAGTCGGCGCTCCAGGAGCAGGCCAAGGTCGTCTTCGCAGAGCGCGAGGCGCGCCTGGCGCGGCGCGAGCGCGAGCTGGCCAAGCGCGAGGCCGCGCTGGCGGTCAGCGAGGGCATCGCCTCCTCGAACACCGGCGCCGACGTCGGCGACGCCGAGCGTGCCCGCCTCGAGGCCGGCGAGGCCCGCCTTGCCGAGCGCCACGCAGAGCTGGACCGCCGCGAGCAGGAGCTCGTGGAGCGCGAGCGCGACATGGCCGCCGCCGCGGCCGCCGCCCCCTCCCCGCTCCGTCCGGCGACGGATCGCCACATGTTGACAACGCGCACGCCCGGGAGCTCGAGGAGGCTGTCACGACGCTGGAGCGCCAGGTCGAGCACCTGAAGAGCCAGCGCGAGCAGGTCGAGCGCGAGCGCGACTCGCTGGTCGAGCAGTTGCGCGACCGCGGAGCGCTGGGATCGGTGGAGCTCGCCGAGCGCGAGGCGCGCCTCTCGAAGCTCGAGGCGGAGCTGGCCGACCGGGAGCACCGCGCCAGGAAGGTCGAGAAGGTCATCACGCAGAAGGAGCTGCACGTCGACGGCGTCCGCGCCGATCTCGAGCAGCGCGCCGCCGGGATGAGCGAGAACGAGCGGGCGCTCGCCGAGCGGACCGCCGCCGTCGAGGACCGCGCGCGGGCCGCCGAGACCACCGAGGCCGAGACCCGCACCCGGCTGGAGGGCATCGAGACGCGCGAGGCCGAGGTCGCCCGTTCGGTCGACGAGCTCGCCACCGCCCAAGCGTCGCTCAAGGAGGCCACCGAGGCCCTCGAGAGCCGCTCCGCCATGATCGAGGCCGCCGAGGCCAAGGTCGCCGCGATGCACGCCGACACCGACCGCAAGGTCTCCGAGGCCGAGCAGCGGATCGCCGCCCTGGCCGACCGCGAGCAGGAGCTCCAGCACGTCGAGGTGCGCCTGGCCGAGCTCGACGCCCGCGACCGCGAGGTCAGCGAGGCCGTCGCGAGGCTCGAGGGGCTCGAGCGCGAGCTGCGCGACATCGACGCCCGCCGGCAGGCCGCCGAGACCGCCGCGGAGCGCGCCGAGGCCGCCCAGCGCCAGCTCGACGAGCGGCGCGCCGAGGCCGAGACCCGCATCGCGGAGTGCGACGCGCGCGTGCTCGAGCTGGCCGAAAAGGAGCGCCGTCTCACCGAGATCAACACCCGCCTCGCCGAGTTCGACGTCCGCCAGGAGAAGATCCAGAAGGCCGAGGCCGAGATCGCCGCCGAGCGCTCGCACGCCGAGAACCTCGAGCGCGAGGCGCACCGGCTCCAGAAGCAGGCCGAGCGGATGCTGGCAGAGGCCGAGCAGGCCGCCTCGCAGCAGGTGGAGCGGCTGGCCGCCGACCTGCGTGAGCGCGAGGCTCGCCAGGCGGTCGCCGAGGCCGACCTGGAGCGGCGCGAGGCCCGGCTCGACCGGCGCCAGGACACGCTCGACGAGCGCGAGCGCGACATCGACAATCGCGCCGACGCCCTGGAGCTGCGTGACGTCCAGATCAAGGAGCGCGAGGCCGACGTGGCCCGGCTCACGGTGCGCGCCGACCGGGTCGAGGCCGAGCTCGACGCCCAGCGCGCGGCCCTGGCCGACGCCGAGGACGCGGTCGCCCGCGAGCGCGCCGTCCTCCAGCGGCGGATGGCCGAGATGGAGCAGCGCGAGTCCGACCAGCGCAGCGAGCTCGACGAGGCCGTGCGGAACGCAGCCGAAGCGGGCGGCGGACGCAAGGGCCTGCTCGGGCGCGGCGGCGGCGGCAAGTCGGTCGAGGAGCTGCACCAGGCGCTGCGGACGAAGGAAGCCGAGCTTCAGGCCCAGGAGCGGCGCCTCAGCGAGCTCAGCTCAGCCCTCCAGCGGCGCGAGTCCGACCTCGACACCTACGCCCGCAAGCTCCAGCGGAGCGCCGCTGCCGACGCGGCGAGCGCGGCGGTACGGCCGTCCGACTTCACCGTCGAAGAGCCCGAGGTGCGTAACGAGCACCAGAACGGCGACGACGACGATCCGACGCGCAAGCGGCTCCAGTTCTGGTCGCGATAGCGCCTCGTCGCAGCTGCCGGTCGTGGCTTCGGCGAAGACCGCGTTCTTCGCCGAAGCGCGTCTTCCGAAGCGGGCACGTATTAGGGGGACCGCGGGGGAACCCTGGGTTCCCCCGCGACGAGACGACGACCCGACGCGCAAGCGGCTCCAGTTCTGGTCGCGATAGCGCCTCGTCGCAGCTGCCGGTCGTGGCTTCGGCGAAGACCGCGTTCTTCGCCGAAGCGCGTCTTCGAAGCGGGCGCGCAGAAGGAGGGGGCCCGCGGGGGAACCCTGGGTTCCCCCGCGACGAGACGACGACCCGACGCGCAAGCGGCTCCAGTTCTGGTCGCGATAGCGCCTCGTCGCAGCTGCCGGTCGTGGCTTCGGCGAAGACCGCGTTCTTCGCCGAAGCGCGTCTTCGAAGCGGGCGCGCAGAAGGAGGGGGCCCGCGGGGGAACCCTACGCACATGAAACCCATGGGGCCTGGCCCCGGTGGTCGAACGGACCGGAGTCTGGGCCCCACCCCCGCCCCGCGGCCCTCCGTCCGACGGCCTGAGTAGCGTCCGGCCGTGCTCCGGCCGATCGAGCGCCAGCGACGCCGTCCCGCAACCGCGGCTGCTGCGCTCTCCGCCTACGCCGGCGCCTGGTTTCTGCCGGCGTGGAGCCGGCCAGGCTGCCTCGCCGTTGCGATCGGGCTGGCGTGGCTCGCGGGAGCCCGGATCGGCGGCCTCGTCATGGGCGCCGCCGTTCTCGTCGCCCCGGTCGGCCTGCCGGCCCGGATCGGGCTCTCGCTGGCCTCGGCGCTCGGAGGCGAGCTCCTGGAGCACGAGGCCCGGGCCCGGCACGAGCTTCGCGCGCGGTCGTTCACCGACCGGCTGACCGGCCTTCGCAACTACGACTTCTTCTCCGAGGCGCTCGACGCGGAGCTGGCCCGCGTGCGCCGGTACGGGGGCTGCACCACGCTCGTCCTCATCGACCTCGACCGGTTCAAGGCGTTCAACGACCGCCACGGCCACGGCGCCGGGAACCGGCTGCTCGCGGCGGTGGGCCGCACCCTGCTCCACGAGAAGCGCGACGCCGACATCGCCGCCCGCTTCGGCGGCGAGGAGTTCGCGGTGCTCGTTCCCGGGCGGGCCGCCGAAGGCGTCGTCCTTGCCGACCGCCTGCGGCGGGCGATCGCCGACGTGCCGGCCGCACGGCTCGACCGCCACTCGGTCCCCGACATCGTGACCGCGTCGGCGGGCGTCGCGACGTTCCCGCTCGACGCGCGCGACGGCACGGAGCTTTTCGAGATCGCCGACCGTGCCCTCTACGAGGCCAAGCGCCGCGGCCGCGACCGGGTCGTGACGGCCGCCGAAATCGGGTCAGGCCGCATCCCCCACGCCGTGTAGCGCGGGCTTCGCCGTCGCCTCGACGGCCGCGGGACTACAGGAGGTCGGCGCGCTCGGAGTCGAAGCGCGCGGAGTGGAGCTGGTGGTGGAAGGCGTCGACCGTGAGGTCGCGGGCGTCGCCGAACGGGCGGTCGACGTAGCGGACGACCGGGTCGTGGTAGAACGGCACGTCGAGGTGGGCCCCGGAGACCAGGTTGAGCGACACCTCGCCGCAGCTCGGGCACGCCACGGCCACGCCCATGAACTCGTCCCGGTCCGCCGCGGCGGGCGCGACCATCGTCAGGCTCGACGGCCACACCGGCTTCAGCCGCGCCTCGCGGCTGCAGTAGAGCCGCCACGGCCAGTTGCCGCGCTGCACCTCGCTGCGGGCGATCTCGGCGAGCTCGTCGCCGACGGGCTCCGTGCGCCCCGTGAGCAGGTTCCGGAACTCCAGCTCGACCGGCGCCAGCGGGCCGTAGTCGAGATCGGCGTGGGTCACGAGCCCCTGGTGCGGCTCCCCGCAGGCGCAGTCGTAGACGACGCGGTAGACCGCCGGGTGCGCGGCGCCGGGAAGGCGCTCCAGCCGCCGGAACGCCGAGAGCCGCACCCGCGCCAGCTCGCCGCCCGGATTGCGCGGGCAGTGGAACCGGTACGTCGCTCGTAACGTGTCGTACATGTCTCCGTGTTATCGACGCCGTGCGGCGATCCTGTTAGCATCGCCGCGCGGTGCCGCCCATCGACCTCCGCACCATGATTCGCGACGTCCCCGACTTTCCCCGTCCAGGGATCGTCTTCAAGGACATCATGCCCCTCCTGGCGGACGCCGAAGCGCTCCACCAGGCCGTCGACGAGCTGGCCGAGTGGGCCGAGCCGCGCAGGGTCGAAGTCGTGGTCGGCGCCGAGGCGCGCGGTTTCATCCTCGGTGCGGCGGTCGCCTACAAGCTCGGCTGCGGCTTCGTCGCCGCCCGCAAGCCGGGCAAGCTGCCGTATCTCACCGTCGGAGCGAAGTACGCGCTCGAGTACGGCTTCGACGCCCTCGAGATGCACGTCGACGCGCTGAAGCCCGGCACGCGGGTGCTCGTCCACGACGACCTGCTCGCCACAGGAGGCACGGCGCGCGCCAAGATCGACCTGGTCGAGCAGCTGGGCGCCGAGGTGGTCGGGGTGGCATTCGTGGTCGAGCTCACGTTCCTGAACGGGCGCGACAAGCTCTACGGCCACGACATTCACTCGCTGATCCAGTACGAGAGCGAGTAGCGCCGCGCAACATTGGGGTCTGACCCCGATGGTGCGTCAGCGGGCCAGGTCGCGGAGGTCGCGCACGAGCAGCATGTGGGCCAGCTGGCTTGTCAGCTCCGCCAGCTGCTCCAGCTCCTGGAGACCGGCCTCGCGCCGGTCGGCGTTCGACGACCGCAGCGACGGAGCCAGGATCTGCTCCAGCAGGCCCGCCTCGCGCCCCACCGCCGAGCGGAAGGCCTTGAGGTGGCGGGCGGCGACGCCGTAGCGGGCCAGCCGCTGGCAGATGATCACGATGTCGACGTCGGTCTGCGTATAGGGCGACCCGCTGCCCTTGCGGCGTCCGTCGAGGAGCTGGTACTCCTCGAGCTCGCGCACGAACCCCACGTCGGCGTCGGCGGCCGACAGGAGCTGCTCCAGGCTGAGCGCGTCCTCCCCCGCTCCCACGAGCCGCGGCCGGCGGCCGGTCGCAGCCGACGAGCGGCCCTGCGCGATGACCTGGCGGATGACCCGAAGCGGCAGGAACTCGTCGCGCTGCAAGCGCAGGATCTCGCGCAGCTGGGCCACGTCGTCCTCGGAGTAGAGCCGGTAGCCGCCCGGCGTCCGGCGCGGCGTGATCAGCTTCTGGTCCTCGAGGAACCGGATCTTCGAGATCGAGACGTCGGGGAACTCGTCGTGCAGCAGCTTGCACACGGTGCCGATCGTGAGCCGCGAGGGGTGCTGCGTCTCGGCGGGTACCGGCTTGGCGGACACTACGGCGCCCGCTCGATGTAGGTGAGGCGGTACTTGCCGATCTGGAGCTCGTCACCGTCGGCCAGGCGGGCGCTCTCGACCCTGTGCCGGTTCACGTAGGTGCCGTTCAGGCTGCCGCGGTCGGTCAGGTGAAGGCCGTCGGCCAGGCGCTCGAGGATCGCGTGCTCGCGCGACACGGTGATGTCGTCGAGAAAGACGTCGGACTGCGGCGCGCGGCCGATCGTCATCCGCTGCCGGTCGACCGCGAACTGCTCGCCGGCGCGGCCGCCGCCGGTGCGGATCACGAGCGTCGCCCCTTCGCCCGGCTCGTCGCCGGCGCCGGCCTCGGTGCCGTCCTCGTCGACGGCCTCGAAGCTCATCGTGGGTTCGCCGGCGTCCGGGTCGAGCAGGCTCGCGCCGCAACGCCCGCAGAAGCGCGCGGCCTCGCGGTTGTGGTGTCCGCACTCCGGGCAGTACATGGCGCCTAGTCCGGTGCCGGAGCCTCGTCGAGGTCCGGTGGCGGGCCGCGGTGCGCGAGGATCTCGGTGAGCCGCTCGATGTCGACCTCGGAGAGCGACGACTGCTCGCCCGCGTGGCGGCGCTTCACCCGGTCAACCAGCTCCGCCCGCAGGATGTCGATCTTGCCGTGCAGGAGGCGGCGCCGGTAGGACACCTCCTCCTCCTCGTGGACGTAGCGCTCGATGAGCGCCTTCAGGTCGTCGTCGGAGATCGTGGTGAAATCGGGCAGAACGTCCATGCGTGGGTATCCGATCGTTCGGGAGCTGCGGTCAGTCTACTTCGCCCGGGCCGAATCCTCAAGCTTTGGTTGAGGGTTGGGCGGGGCGGGTCAGACGGCGGCCGCGACGAACTCGTCCAGCATCGCGCGGTACTTCGCTTCGAGCGCCAGCGAGTCCTCCCGCGTGCTGCCTTCGGCGTAGATGTGGAAGACCGGTTCGTCGGGGTCGGGGATGATCTGCGCCCAGCCGGAGTCCTCGAACACCTTGATGCCGTCGGTGTCGTCGACCTGGAGGCCCTTCACCGCCTCGATCACCTGCCGCATGGCCGTCCCCTTCGCCGACCACGGGCAGTGGGCCTCCTCGTGGACGAGCGTGCTCTCGGGCAGTCCGTGGACGAGCTCGGAGATCGTCCGGTCGGACTTCGAGGCGATCTCGAGGATCTTGCCCAGCGACATGACCGCGTCATAGGCCAGGAGGAAGTCGGGGAAGACGTAGCCGCCGCCCGACGCCCCGGCGAAGACCACGTCCTCGGCCGCCGCCGCCGCCGCGAGCAGGTCGCCCTGCGACGCCTTGGTGCGGCGGACGGCGACGCCGTTTCCGCCCGCGACCTCCTCGACCATGCGGGTCTCGGTGACCGGCACGAGGAGCGCACCGCGCGGGCTCGAAGCCGAGAGCTCGCGTACGAGCAGGAGGAGCGTCGTCTCGGGGGGGATCGGCACCCCGTTCTCGTCGATCAGCCACACCCGCTCCGCGGCGTTGTCGATGACGGCGCCCAGGTCGGCGCCCACCGCACGCACGAGCCGGCCCGTCTCGTCGAGCGTCCCCGCGACCTCGGGCGCCCGCGGGCTGGGGCTGGCGTCGACGAACGCGTTCAGCGCGATCATCTCGACGCCGAGGTCGCCCACGAGCGACGGCATGACGAGCGAGGCGGCCGAGAAGCTGTAGTTCAGGACGAGCCTGAGGCCGCGCCCGGCGATCGCGTCCCGATCGAGCGATCCCAGGAGCTCCTGGATGTAGCTGCTCGTCGCCCGGGTCGGGTAGGTCAACGATCCGATGTCGCCCGGGTTCGTGCGCCGGAACTCCTGGCGCGAGAACGAGCGCTCGATGCCCTTGATGGTGTCGACGCTCGCCAGGATCCCGGGCGGCTCGAAGAACACGACCTGCGCCGTGTCGGGATCGCCGGCCGCGACCCGGACGTGGATCCCGCCCGTGCGCTCGTCGACGCGCATCTCGTGGCGGTTCACCGCCGGAAGCGAGACGCGCAGGTCGGACACGTTGACCCCGGTGGAGACGAGGCCGGAGATGATGGCGCGCTTGATCATCCGCGACGCGGGGTGCGCGTCGCGGCTTGCAACGGCCGAGGCCCCCTTGGCGAGCGTCGTCCCGTAGGCCGCACCGATCCGGGCGGCCACCTCGGCGGTGATGTCGACGTTCACGAGCCCGGTCGCACCGTCGCGGCCGAAGATCGTGGTGATGCCGCGCGACTCCCAGATCAGGTTCGTGTGGATGGCCGCGCCGGCCTCGATCGTCTTGAACGGGTACACCTTGACGTGCGGGTCGAGCACCGCCTCGGCGCCGATCGAGCACTCGTCGCCGACCGCCACGCCCTCGTTCAGGAGCGCGTGCGGGCGCACGTCGACGCCCTTGCCGAGGATCGTGCCGTCGACGCGCGCGCTCTGGCCGATGTAGCAGCCCGAGTCGATGACGCTCCGCTCGATGGTGGCGCCCTCCTTGACGACGACGTTCTGGCCGAGCACGGAGTACGGCCCGATCCGCGCGCCGGCCTCGATCTGGCAGTAGTTGCCGATCACCGCCGGGCCTTCGATCTGATTCAGGTCGGGCAGCTGGACGCCGTCGCCCAGGACGACGTTGTCGCGAAGCCGGATCCCCGCGACCTCGAGCTGGACGTGGCCGTCGAGCGCATCGACGTTCGCCTTGCGGTACTGGTCGAGGTTCCCGATGTCCTGCCAGTAGCCCTCCACCAGATGGCCGTAGACGGGCTTGCCGCGCCGCAGAAGGTCGGGGAAGAGCTGCTTCGAGAAGTCGTAGGAGGTGCCCTCGGGCACGGCGGCCAGCACCTCCGGCTCGAGCACGTAGACGCCGGTGTTGATCGTGTCGGAGAAGACCTGCCCCCACGACGGCTTCTCGAGGAAGCGCTCGACGCGGCCGTCGGAGTCGGTGATCACGACCCCGAACTCCAGCGGGTTCTCGACGGAGTAGAGCGCCAGCGTCGCGACGGCGCCGTAGCGCCGGTGCGCGTCGACCAGCGCTTCGAGGTCGAAGTCGCAGAGCGCGTCGCCCGAGATGACGAGGAACGTCTCGTCGAGGAGCTCGGCGGCGTTCTTCACGCTGCCCGCGGTGCCGAGCGGCGTCTCCTCCACCGAGTAGTGCAGCTCGACGCCGAGCTCACCGCCGTCGTCGAAGTAGCCGCGGATCACCTGCGGCAGGTAGGCGACCGTCACCACGATGTCGGTCATCCCGTGGCGGCGCAGGAGCTCGACGATGTGCTCCATACACGGCTTGCCCGCGACGGGCACCATCGGCTTCGGCTGGTTCGACGTGAGCGGGCGAAGCCGCGTGCCCTCGCCGCCCGCCATGACGACGGCCTTCATGTCAGGCGGCCTCTCGCGGCTTGAGCGAGTAGAGCGCCCCGGCGACGAGCGAGACGCCGGCCCCCACCGCGAAGATCCCGAGCGGCCACGACGCCGACGTCGCCATGAGGAGCGCAAGCGACAGCATGATGAGCGCGGTCGCCCACTTGCCCACGGCGTTGACCGCGATCCGGGTCTCGGCGTGGCGCTTGTGGAAGAGGGCCATGAGCCACACGTCGCGCGTGAGCACGGGAAGCGCGAGCCACCACGGGAGCCGGCCTGCGTACCACAGCAGGATCAGCGCCATGTTGATCAGGAGCCGGTCGGCGATCGGGTCGGCGATCCGCCCGAACTGCGACGGCTCGTGCGCCCGGCGGGCGAGGACGCCGTCCAGGAAGTCGGTCAGCGACGCGACAATGAAGATCGCCGCCGCGGGCAGGCTCCGGCCGTCCTCCGCGGTGGCCAGGAGCACCGTGAACGGGAGCACCGCCAGCAAGCGCGCGAGGGTGAGCGCGTTGGCGATCGGTCTCAGCAATGGAGCCAATTCTACCGGGGAACGCCCCCGCGCCTCGCGCCCGTCCTCAGAGGGCAGATGTAAGCGAATTGGAAGGACTCGGCCGCTGCCCTTGATCGCGCACTCCGCCGGACGATTTCCCGAGTGGGTCATTGAGGATGCGACTGGGGGTCATCATCTTCACGTTGGGGGCCGCGTTTGTGGCCGGTGGCATCACCGCACCGGCCGCAGACGCCGTTTCCGCCCCCGTCCTGCCGGGCGCGCCGAAGGGCTGCGACCACCCCACCGGCACGTCGATCCCGGCCTTCGCAGCGTGGCCGACGTTCGGCGTCGATTCGTACGGATAACCCCACTGTCGGGCGGGGAGGTAGCCGCTACGCTGCGCCGATGTCCGACCACGTCACGCCCGAACAGCTCGACCAGGACCGCCGGATCGCCCACACCGGTGCGCTGGCCCGGATCGCCGGTCACTGTGCCCGCCACCCGTGGCGCGTCGTCTTCACGTGGCTCGGCATCTTCGTCGTGCTCATCGGCCTGAACGCCGCGTTCCACGGCTCCCTTGTGAACGAGTTCAAGGTGCCCGGCACCGACTTCCAGAAGGCCACCGACCTCATCGACGCCAAGTTCCAGGGGCAGAAGGGCGCGGCGCTCCGCGTCGTCCTGGCCGCCCCGGCGGGTGAACGGCTCGACACGCCCGACCGGCAGGCGGCCATCGCCGCCATGGTCTCGGCCGGCCAGGACGCCGAGAAGTCGCTTGACGAGACCGCGAAGGACGCGAGCACGATCACGGACCCGCTCGCCAAGAACTCGCAACAGCTCTCGAAGAGCGGCCGGATCGCATTCTTCGACGTCCAGTTCGACCGCACCGGCTTCGAGCTGCCGCGATCCGACGTCGTCGGCGTCGAGGATCACCTGCGCTCGCTCGGCGAGAAGGCCGGCATCCAGGTCGAATACACCGGCGATGCCGAGAGCCCGCCGCCCGAGCAGGGCGTGAGCGACATCATCGGCATCATCGCCGGCTTCTTCGTGCTGATCGTGCTGTTCCGCGCGCTGGTCCCGACGGCGATCCCGCTGCTGTTCGCGATCGTCGCGGTGGCCACCGCGTTCCTGCTGCTGTTCCTCGCAGCCCGGGTCACGAACTTCAACACGATCACCGAGATCCTGGTGCCGATGATCGGCCTCGGAGTGGGCATCGATTACACGCTGTTCATCGTGACGAGGTTCAGACAGCTGCTCCACGACGGCCTCACGCCGCAGGAGGCGGCGGCCGCGGCCGGCGCCACCGCCGGCCGGGCGGTGGTCTTCGCGGGGACCACGGTCGCAATCTCGATCACCGGCCTCGCGATCATCGGCATCGACTTCATCACCAAGCTCGGCATCGGGAGCGCGCTCGGCGTGCTCACCGCCGTGCTCCTCGCCAACTCGATGCTGCCGGCGGTGCTCTCGCTGCTCGGCCACAAGATCGACCGCGGCCGGCTCGGCATGAAGCCGACGGACGACTCCCGGGCCGGCCAGGCCCGCACGCCGGTCGCGGCCTGGGGCCGGTTCGTCTCGGGCAAGGCAAAATTCGTGCTGCCCGCGTCGGTCATCCTGCTCCTGGTGCTGGCCTCGCCGGTCCTGAAGGTGCGGCTCGGTCTGGCCGACTCCAGCACGGCGCCGAAGGAGCAGACCACACGCAAGGCGTACGACCTGCTCTCGGCGTCCGACGGCTTCGGCGCGGGCTTCACGGCGCCGATCCCGGTCGTGATCGACCTCGGGAACGACCACCAGGCCGCCGCCGACCTCGAGAAGGCGATGAAGAAGGTGCCGGGCGTCAAGGCGGTGACCGCGCCGATCTACAACGCCAAGACCCCCGACCAGGCGTCGGTGTCGATCATCAACGCCTACTCGAAGTTCGCGCCGCAGGACTCGCGCACCGACGACATCGTGTCGGCGCTCCGCGACACCACGATCCCGCGCACGCTCGACGGATCCGACGCGCACGCCTACGTCTCGGGCGCCAACGCGGCATTCACCGACATCGGCGACATCATCTTCAGCCGGGCGCCGTACTTCCTGCTCTACATCATCGGCGTCACCTTCCTGGTGCTGGCGATGGCGTTCCGGTCGGTCGTGATCGCCACGAAGGCCGCCATCACGACGCTGACGTCGGCGCTGGTCGGCTTCGGCATGCTGACGCTTGTCGTCCAGCTCGGGCACGGCATGGGCCTGATCGGCCTCGACCAGACCGGGCCGATCGAGAGCTTTGTCCCGCCGATCGCCTTCGCGATCCTGTTCGGGCTCTCGATGGACTACGAGGTGTTCCTGATGAGCCGCATCCGCGAGGAGCACATCCACGGCGAGGACACCCTGAGCGCGGTCAAGGACGGGATGGCCGGCGTCGGCCGGGTCATCCTGGCGGCGGCGCTGATCATGTCGTGCGTCTTCTTCTCGTTCGTGCTCACGCCCGACCGGGTGTCGAAGGAATTCGGCCTCCTGCTCGGCATCGCGATCCTGACCGACGCGATCATCATCCGGCTGACGCTCGTTCCCGCGCTCCTGACGCTCCTCGGTGAGCGCTCCTGGGCCATGCCGGCGTGGCTCGACAAGGCGCTTCCCAACCTCACGATCGAGCCGCCGGGCCAGCGCGAGCAGGCCCGCGACGGGCACGGCCGAGCCGAACCGGCAGCCGCGACCGACTGACTCCCCGAACCACCGGGGCCTCAAGAACCACCCACCGCCGCCGATCACCCGGGACGATGCAGATCGGTCCTGTCGACGCGAAGACCGCAGCGACCCGCGAGATGGAGCCCGCCTCCCACCGGCACTCCTCTCCGACGAGCCGCCCGCCCGTCGCTGCGACGTCGACCGACACCGAGCCCACCGCGCCCAGCCCGACCGCCGGCCGCGGGACGGCGCAGACACGGCCGGTGTTCTCGCACAAGCTCGACAGGGCGCTTCACCGCGAGGGCAGGCTGGCCGACCTGACCGACGGCCTCACCCGGCACCAGGTCGATCGCATGCTCGCCGGCCTCCCCCCGGGAGGGTTCGGCGGCGACTTCGCCCACATGGGCGCGGACCAGCTCAAGGCGCTCGCGCAGCTGATGCGCGGAGACGGCGGCCCGGTCACCCCCGGGCAGGCCAGGCGCTACACGTTCGACCCGTCGCTGCCCGTCGACGCGACGCCGCGCCCGGCCTGAGAGGGCCACCGCTGCCCGCGGTGGCACGCGTCACAATTACCACGTTCCGGGGATGACACCCCCGACAGGAACGGATTAGCGTCTGCCGGCCGCGTCCCGACCGCCCCGACCGACCCGCGGCGCGACCGATCTGGACGTGCGTCAGAGTCGTACTCCCCACGCGGGGAGCCGGGACGCGGCATCACTCCTGCCCGTCACCTTCTGGTCACCTTTACCGCAATCCGGGGAGGCCGGTTTGGGCCACCGGCATCTAGCATCGGGGGGCGTGTGGGTTGGTCGTGACAGTCGGCCCGAGGCGGCACGCGGGGAGTTGACGGCCTGATGGCCGCCGATTCGTCGCGCTCGCCAGCGGGTGCCCTGCCCTCGGACCTGGCCCAGACCGAGCAGGCCGTCGCGGTGGCGCGAGCCGCCGACGCGGTGCTCGTTGATGTGAGCGACGCCTTCTGCCGGCTCGTCGGAAAGACGCGCGAGGAGCTCCTGGGCCGCACGGCCGCGGTCCACGGCATCAGCAACCAGGACCGGCTCGACTGGCTCATCTCGCGGTTCCCGGAGCGCGGTCGCAGCCACCGCCAGCAGCGCGTGTTCGAGACGCCTCGCGGGCGCGTGCTGGTCGATCTCGACATGCACGGCATCGAGGTCGGCGGCGAGCGGCTGATCGTGTCGGTGATCACACCGCCGTCGTCCGCCGCCACAGCCAGGGACGCGGGTGTCCTCGGCGCGATCCTCGACGCGACCCCGCTCGGTGTCGTCCTCTACGACCGCGACCTGCGCATCGTGCGCGTGAACCGGGCGGTCGAGCGGCTGGGCCGGATCCGGCCCGAGCACATCGGGCTGCGGATCGAGGAGGCGGTGCCCGATGCCGATCCGCGCGTGCTGGACACCATCCGCGACGTGTTCGCCGGCGGGCGGTCGGTCGTCGCGATGGAGGCGCCGGGCCGAAACGGCGACACCTACCTCCTCTCGATGTTCCCGGTTCGGGACGACGCCGGCGAGGTCGACAAGGTCGGGTGCATGTTCATGGACGTGACCGACCGCGTCGCGGCCGAGCGGGCGCTCGCGGAGAGCGAGCAGCGGCGGCGCGACATCCTCGGCAGGATGCTTCAGGCCGAGGAGGTCGAGCGAAGCCGGATCGCCACCGAGCTCCACGACGACACGGTGCAGGTGATGGCGGCCGTCCTGCTGGCGCTCGACCGCGTCTCGCTCGTCGCCTCGCGCAACGCCGCCGCCGACCTCGCAAACGCTGTCTCAGTGGCCCGCGCGACGCTCGAGGAGGCGACCGACCGCACCCGGCGGCTGATGTTCGAGCTGCGCCCGGCGATCCTGCACGACCAGGGCCTCTTCCGAGCGCTCCACGTGCTCGTCTCTCAGATCGCCCGCGAGGTGGGAGCCACGGGTGACGTGAGCGGCATCGAGAGCCGTCACGACGTCGCCGTCGAGGAGGTCGTCTACCGCGCCGCGCAGGAGGCGCTCGCGAACGTCCGCAAGCACGCCCATCCGCGCAGGATCGAGGTCACGGTCGGCGAGGAGGGCGAGATGCTGTGCGTCGACGTCGCCGACGACGGGTGCGGGTTCGATTTCGACGCCGTCCGCATGCGCGCCGACGCCCCGCTGCACTTCGGCCTCGACACGATGATCGAGCGGATCCGCGCCGCAGGCGGCGACGCGGTCATCGACTCGGCGATCGGTCGCGGGACGACCGTGCACATCCATGTGCCGGTCCGCGCGCCCGAGCTCCCGCCGGTGCGCGCCGAAAGCTGATCGAACCGGCGCGGCCGCTCGTGCGAGCCTCTGTATGTGGGAGCCGGAGCGGCCAGAACGAGGTACCTCGATGTGGGGAGAATTACGTACCGCCACGGGGGTTACCGCAAGATCGCGCAAACCGACGAGACGGGACCGGAGGGCGGCGCCGATTTTCAAGGTGTCCCTCTCCTGGGGGACACGACCAGGAGCTACGGCGGGCCGGTCATAGGGGAGGCAGCTTTCCGGCCCGCCGCACCTCCGCCTCCGACCCCTCGGCGCACCATGCGCCGATGCCCGTATGCGCTCGATTCCGTCCAACCACAGCGTGCGAGTGATCGCCTTCGAAGCCCAGGGGCGCTTCTCCGACGACTCCCCCTGGCTCACGCTCCGCGTCGCCCGGCGCTGGTCGGCGATCGAGGACGCAACCGAGCAGGCGCTCGATGTGGTCGATCCATCCGGCCGCCGCATCACCGCGACTCGCGTCGTCACAGTCGATCACTCCTCGTCCGTCGACTTCCGCTCCGCGCTCTGACACCCGGGCAGCGGCGGACGGCAGCATCCCCCGAAACGGAGCAACGGCTACCACGGCTTGGCGATCCACCCTCACCCGGACCGTCCGATCAACCTGGGCGATTCATCATCCCCCGCCAGGAGTCACCCAAGCAATGAACCCCCGCCCCCACATTGCGTCGGCAGAACCGTGCCCCAAAGCGACCGCGCCCGCGATGTCGTGCCCGGACGCGGCGCGCCGCATGGTCGCGGCCTCCGCGGCAGACGTCGAAACACGCGACGGTGGAACCGTGGAGGTGTGGACGATCACCTCCGAAGGCGACACGGTCCACGCCAGCGGCCCCCGGCTCCAGCTCTGGGGCGGCATGCAGCTCTCGTGGCGGTTCCTGGACGAGCACGGCACTCCGTTCCGCGCAGAGCTCGACGTCCTCGAGTCACGATTCAAGTCCACCGCCCGCGCCGACCTCGTCCTCCAAGTACGGGCCGTCACCTCGGACCGCGCGTCACGGGCGCATGTGCGCTGCCCGATCACCGGAGCCGCGTCGCTCACCGCCGTCAACTGCGAGCGGATCGTCGACACCGACCGCCTCCACGCTGCGTTCCACGACCTCTCGCTCTCCGGTATGGCGTTGATCGTCTTCGACGAGCGCGTCCGGCCGGGCGATCGGTTTCTGCTCCGGAGCCGCTTCATGGAGGGCGCGATCGACGCCGACATCCGGGTCGCGCGCGTCTCGCCCGCGCCAGGCGGCCAGGGCGTTCTCGTGGGCGCGTTCTTCCTCGACCCAACACCGAGGCTCGCGGCCGTCGTCCAGGCGATCACCGATCGCTTCGGGCAGCATCGTCGCTCGACAACGGGGGAAGGAATTCGGGAAGCGCTCGGCATCCACACCGACCAGGATCGAGCCGAAACCCGGCCGTCGATCTCGGCCGGCCCAACCCTCATCCCCTTTCCGGGCATCGCGTAGAGCAACGTTACTCGGATCCGCAAACCGCCCCGACCTTCGGTTTCGAATTCCCGCAACGAGGGGTATCGTCCGGCGATACGTGCCAGGGCACGGGGCGGCGCCTCGGCGGCCAACGCCGGTGGCGGGCCGGTCCCGGGGCCGTACCAGCGGAACCGTCCGTCAAGGAGGCAGGCGTGACGAAGACGTCAGGGATCGAAAGCCGCAGCAGCGTCGCGGAGGTCCGGGCCGCATTCCGCAACGAGGGTATCGTGCTGGTCGTTCGCCGGCGAGGATCACGATGGCAGGCGCTGGCACGAACGATTCCCGGGAGCAGCGAGCTCCACGTCGACGCGTGGGCGGCGTCGCCGGGCGAGGCCGCCCGCAGAGCGTGGCGGCGCCATGTCGAGGAACACGGCATGACCGGCGCAGGCTGACTCGCTCTCGGCTTCTCGCGCGCCGACGCGGCGATCCACCGATCGGGGCGAGAGGATTTGAACCTCCGACCGCCCGGCCCCCAGCCGGGTGCGCTACCAGACTGCGCCACGCCCCGCGAGTGCCGAGTATACCGGGAACCCGTCAGGCTCCCGGCCCGTCCTAAAGGACGGAATGCAACAGGCAATCGCCCTTCCGCTCCCGCGCGGCGCACGCCTCGCGCCGTACCATGAGCCGGTGCAGATCGGGTCAGACGAGGCGCTCGCGCGCCGTGCTGCGCGCGGGGACGAGCGGGCGTTCGAGGAGCTCGTCGTTCGGCATCAGGACAAGCTCTACACGCTCGCCCTGCGCGTGACGCTGTCGGAGGCCGACGCCTACGACTGCGTCCAGGAGGGGCTGATCGCCGCCTGGCGGGCCCTCCCCCGCTTCCGCGGCGACGCGCGCTTCTCGACCTGGATGTACCGGATCGTCGTCCGCAAGGCCTACGACGCCATCGAGCGCCGGCGCAGGACGCCCGAGCCGGTCGAGCAGCTCCACGCGGTGGCCCCGGAGGGCCAGCCGGAGGCCCGCCTCGACCTCATCGCCGCCCTCGGGCGGCTCGATCCCGACTTCCGCGTGGTCGCGGTCGCCTGCGACATCCTGGGGATGTCGATGGAGGACGCGGGGACGATGCTCGAGCTGCCGACCGGCACGGTCAAGTCGCGCCTGCACCGCGCACGCGAGCAGCTGGCGCAGTCGCTCGAACCGGACAGGGCCGGATGACCCGCCACGACCACGACGAGATCGCCCGCAGGCTGCGGGAGACGGGCACGGTCCCGGCGCCGGAGCGGCTCCGCTCCGAGGTGATGGACCAGGTGCGGGCCGAGCCGCGGCTTCGCCCCTCCCGGCGCTCCTTCCTCCGGCCTGTGCTGCCGTACGCGGCGGCGGCGGCCACGCTCGTCGCGGCCGTGATCGCGATCTCGCACCTCGACCTGGGGTCGGGCGGCTTTTCCTCGGGCGGAGCGGGAGGCAGCACGGCCGCCGGCGACAGCGCCTCGCGCACACCCACGGCGGAGGGCGCAGGCTCAGCCCCCGGCCTGATTCCGGGAAAGGCGGTCGGGAACCAGCACGAGTTCCACCTCTCGGCCGCCGCCGCCCAGAACCTGACGGCCAGCCCGTACGCGAAGACGCCGAGGGGCGCCGCGCACACGGTCGTCCTCGTCGTGCCGCCGTCGCTCTACGCCGACTACAGGAAGCGCCTGCACAGGATCGAGCAGCGCGGCGGAACCCCGACCGTCCGCGTCATCCTCCGCAAGGCTTCCTAAGAACCTGTTTCAGAATGACCGCCTGTTGCGGCTGGTTCGCGGCGGCGGTGGCGGCGTCCCACGCGGCGTGCGGTGCTCAACGTGGCTTCCTGCCACGCCTGCGCTCCGCTCGCCGCTCGATCCTTGCCACCACCACCGCGGCCTGCGCCTCACGACGACGCGCATTCTGAAACCGGTTCTAGGAGCAGAGCTGCCCGTACACCCGGTCGGCCCGGCGCGGGTCGCCGTGCAGCGCCTCGCCGATCCGGCGGATCCGGTACTCCAGGAACCGGTCGGGCGGCACCTCGAGCGCATGCGCGATGCGCTCGATCACCGGGTCGGCCGGAGGCGGCCGGTTTCCGTGGGCGAGGTGGTTCAGGTAGCCGGCCGAGAGCTCCGTCATCTCGGCCAGGCGCCGGTACGACACGCCTGCCTGAGCCATCAACTCGCCCAGCCCGGGGTCGAACGGAACACTTCTGGTAGCCGATGCCGATCTCGCCATCAGTACCTCCGCGCGGATACTACGCCTCTGACAGGGCGGCCTGCACGGCCGCCGCCACATCCCCGACCGCGACCGGCCGCTGGTCGCGCCCGCGCCGCACCTGGACGTCCGCCGAGCCCTCGGTCGCCGTCCGCTTGCCGATTGTCACGCGCACCGGGCAGCCGATCAGCTCCGCATCGGCGAACTTCGCGCCCGGACCAGCCGCGCGGTCGTCGAACAGCACCTCCAGACCCGCCTCGACGAACTCCGCCCGGAGCTCGTCCGCGACGGCCCGCTGCGGCTCGGACTCGTCCCCGATCACGACCATGTGGACGTGGAAGGGCGCGAGCGACGCCGGCCAGGCGATCCCCGCCTCGTCGTGGTGCTGCTCGACGGCGGTGGCCACGATCCGGGCCGGCCCGATGCCGTAGCAGCCCATCTCGAGCGGGTGCTCCTTTCCAGCTTCGTCCAGATAGGTCGCGCTCAGCGGCACCGAGTAGTACGTGCCCAGTTTGAAGATATGTCCAACCTCGATCGCGGGCTCGATCGAAAGCGTCCCTTCGCCGCACACGTCGCAGGTCTCGCCCGCGACGACCTCGCGCAGGTCATGGAACTCCGGCTGGTAGTCGCGGCCGGCCTCCACTCCGCGCAGGTGCCAGCCCGTGCGGTTGGCCCCGCCGACGAACTGGCCGTCGCGCAGCGACTCGTCGGCGACCACGCGCACCTTCACTCCCACCGGCCCGATCGAGCCCGGGTCGGCGCCGAACGCCTCGCGGATCTCGTCGGCCTGCGCCGGGCGGGCCGGCCGGCCGAGCGCGCTCTCGAGCTTCATCTCGTGCAGGCGGTGGTCGCCGCGGACGAGCGCCAGGATCATCTCGCCGTCCGACACGACCGGCATCGCCTTGGCGGTCGCCGTCGGGTCGATTCCCAGCATCTCGGCCAGGCCCTCGATGGTCGTGGCCCCCGGCGTCTCGACCTCCTCGGGGGCTGCGAGCGCCGGCGGGAACTCGGGCGGGCGCGGCAGCGACCGGGCCACCTCGACGTTCGCGGCGTAGTCGCAGTTCGAGCAGCGCACGAGCTCGGCCTCGCCGTTCGGGCTCGGGGCGAGGAACTCCTCGCCGCCGTGACCGCCCATCATGCCGCTCTCCGCCTCCACCGGGTACGTCTCGAGGCCGCAGCGGTCGAAGATCCGCACGTACACGTCGCGATGCTTGGCGTACGACTCCTCCATGCCGGCCAGGTCGCGGTCGAAGCTGTAGGAGTCCTTCATGATGAACTCCCGCGTGCGCAGGATGCCGCCGCGCGGGCGCGGCTCGTCGCGCTCCTTCGTCTGCTGGTGGTACCAGATCTGGGGCAGCTCGCGGTACGAGCGGATCTCGCGGGCGGCGTGGAAGGTGACGCACTCCTCGTGCGTGATCGCAAGCGCATACGGCTTGCCCGAGGAGTCCTGGAGCTTGTAGAGCACATCGAGGTCGTAGCGCCCGGTCGGATACCAGAGCTCGGCGGGCTGGAGCACCGGCATCAGCATCTCCTGGCCGATGGTGTCCATCTCCTCGCGGACGATCCCCATCGTCTTCTGGAGCACCCGCCACCCGAGCGGCAGATACGTGTAGAGGCCGGCTCCCACCTGGCGCACGAACCCGCCCCGGACCAGGAGCCGGTGACTGATCGCCTCCGCGTCGGCCGGATCGTCCTTGAGCGTCGGTATCAGGTACTTCGAGGCGTCGACGCTCTGGCTCACCGAGCCGCGGCCTTGGCCCGCGGTCGCGCCGGCGGCAGGTGGATCGGCCGCCCGAGCGCCACCAGCGCCGCCTCCTTGACCGCCTCGGCGAGCGTCGGATGGGCGGCGATGGAGTCGGCGACCGTCTCGATCGTCGCCTCCGCGGTGATGCCGATGACCCCGGCGTTCACAAGCTCGGTCGCCTGGACGCCGACGATCACGAGGCCCAGAAGCTCGCCGTAGCGGGTCTCGTGGATCGTCTTGGCGAAGCCGGTGCGCTCGCCGTACATCTGGGCCCGCGCTGACGCCGACATCGGAAAGCGCCCGACGGCGATCTCGTCGCCGTGGGCCTCGCGGGCCTGGGCCTCGGTCAGCCCGACGGCGGCGACCTCAGGGTCGGTGTACACGCACCGCGGCACGGCCGAGTAGTCCATCGTCGCGTCGTGCCCGAGCGCGTTCTCGGCCGCCACCTCGCCCTCGCGGAACGCGGTGTGCGCGAGCTGGTAGACGCCGGCCGCGTCGCCGACGGCGTAGATGTGGCTCACGTTCGTGCGCATGTGGCGGTCGGCGATGACACCACGGCGCGGGTCGTACTCCACACCCGCCGCCTCGAGGCCGATGTCGCGGACGCGTGGCCCACGGCCCGTGGCGACAAGGATGAGATCCGCCTCGACGCTCGCGGCGTTCCCGTCCTTGCCCTCGAAGTGCAGGGTCGCGGCGCTCCCGGAGTCGTCGATCTTCGTCGCCCGCGCCCCCAGGTGCGTCGCGATCTTGCGCTTCTTGAACGCCCGCTCGAGCTCCTTGCTCGCGTCCTCGTCCTCCATCGGGATCAGGTGGTCGAGCATCTCGACGATCGTGACCTCGGTCCCGAAATGGGAGAAGATCGAGGCGAACTCGACACCGATCACGCCGCCGCCCAGGATCGCAAGCCGCTTCGGCACCTCGCCGATCTCGAGCAGCCCGGTGGAGTCGACGCAGCGCGGGCCGTCGATCCCGTCGATGGGCGGCCGCAGCGACTGGGAGCCGCTGGCGACGATCGCCGACTGGAAGCGCACCTCCTCGCCGCCCTCGACCGCGAGCGTGTGGGCGTCGGTGAACGTCCCCTTCCCGGAGACGATCGCGATCTCGTTGGCCTTGACGACGCCCGTGATGCCGTTCACCAGCCCGTCGACGATCCCCTGCTTGTTGGCCTGGGTCTGGCCGAAGTCGAGCTCCGCGCCCGCCACCTTGACGCCGAGCTGGGCGAAGTGGCCGTTCGCATCCTTGAGCGCGTGGGCGGTCTGCACCCAGGTCTTCGTGGGGATGCACCCGACCGTGATGCAGGTGCCGCCGATCCGGTCGGCCTCGATCAGCGCGACGCGGGCGCCGAGCTGGGCGGCTCGGATCGCCGCCGGGTAGCCGCCCGGCCCGCCTCCGAGTACGGCGACGTCACATTCCATCGGACGGCCATCCTAGCAACGCGATCCTCACCACCGATCAGCCCGGCGGATCCTCCCCCGGCTCGCCGATCCAGCCGATGGTCGCGCCGACCAGATAGTCGACTCCGGGAGTCCCGGTGACCGCCAGGAGCACGCCTTCCGCCTCCGCCTCGACCTCCTGGGTGACCTTGTCGGTGTCGAGCTCGTAGAGGGCGTCGCCGCGCCTGACCGGTGCGCCCGGCTCGACCAGAAACCGGATGAGAACGGCCGATGCGACATCCTCGCCAAGGCTGGGAACGGTTACCGCTGTCGCCACGCCGAGAGCGTACCCGACCCGTACTACAGTTCCGGGTCGATGGCGGAACCGGCGGCCACACAGACCGCGGTGCTCGACGACCGCGACCATGCTCTGCGGCTCTTCCGGCAGATGGCGCTCGTCCGCCGCTTCGAGGAGCGGACGGAGGAGCAGTACACGCGGGCCCGGATCGGGGGCTACTGCCACCTCGCGATCGGCGAGGAGGCGGCCTCGGTCGGTTCGATCGACGCGCTGGAGGAGGGAGATGCGCTCTTTGCGAGCTACCGCGACCACGCGACCGCGCTCGCGGTTGGGAGCCCCCCCGCGGCGGTCATGGCCGAGCTCTTCGGCAAGGACACAGGCGTGGCCCACGGCCGCGGCGGCTCGATGCACCTGCTCGACGTCGAGCGCCGCTTCTTCGGCGGCTGGGGCATCGTCGGCGCCCATCTCCCGATCGCGACCGGCGCCGCGCTGGCGTTCGCCTACCGCGACCAGCCGCACGCCGTGCTGTGCCAGTTCGGCGACGGAGCGATGGCGACAGGCGCCTACCACGAGGCGCTCAACCTCGCCTCGCTCTGGAACCTCCCGATCGTGTTCCAGGTGATCAACAACCAGTACGGCATGGGCACCCGCGTCGACCAGTCCAACGCCGAACCGGACCTCGCCAAGCACGCGGCCGGATACCGCATGCACGGAGAGCGGGTCGACGGCAACGACGTCCTCGCGGTGCGCGAGGCGGCGGCGCGGCTCCTGGCCGAGGCCCGAAGCGAGCGGCGGCCATCCCTGATCGAGACCGTCACCTACCGCTACCGCGGCCACTCCGTGGCCGATGCGGGCAAGGTCTACCGCACGCCGGATGAGGTGCAGTCGTGGCGCGAGCGCGACCCGATCACGCGCTACGGGCTCCTGCTCGGCGAGCGCGACATCGCCACCGGCGATGACCTCGAGGCGATCTGGGAGGAGGTGGCGGCCGAGGTGAAGGGTGCGATCTCCGAGGCGCTGGCCGCCTCGTTCCCGAGCCGCGACGGGCTCTACGACCACCTCTACGGCGACGACGAGTGGCGCGAGCAGTTCGGCCGGATGGCCACCGGCGCGCCGTTCGGCGAGCGCGGCGAGGAGCCCGAATGGCAGACGTGACCTACCGGGAGGCGCTGCGCCGGGCCCTCGACGAGGAGCTCGGCCGCGACCGCGACGTCTTCCTCATGGGCGAGGAGATCGGCCGGTTCGAGGGCTCCTACAAGGTGACCGCCGGGCTGTGGGAGAAGTACGGCGCCGAGCGCGTCCGCGAGACGCCCATCTCCGAGGAGGGCTTCGTCGGCGCCGGCATCGGGGCCGCGATGATGGGACTGCGGCCGGTCGTCGAGATCATGACGATCAACTTCATCCTCGTCGCGATGGACCAGGTCGTGAACCACGCCGCGAAGATCCGGTACATGTTCGGCGGTACGGTCGGCGTCCCGCTCGTCATCCGCACCCCCGGCGGCGCCGGCGCGCAGCTCACCGCCCAGCACTCGCAGTCGCTCGAGTCGTGGTTCGCCGGCTGCCCGGGCCTCAAGGTGGTGGCGCCGTCCAACCCGGGCGACGCCTACGGCATGCTGAAGACGGCGATCCGCGACGACGATCCGGTGCTCTTCTGCGAGAACCTGGTCCTCTACAACGTCACCGGGTCGGTGCCGGAGAACGGCGACTACACGGTGCCGTTCGGCCGGGCGGCGATCGCGAAGGAGGGCGACGACCTCACGATCGTCGCCCACTCCTACACGGTCCAGCGCGCCCTGCGGGTGGCTGACCGGCTCGGGCAGGACGGCCTCTCGGTCGAGGTGGTCGACCTGCGGTCGCTGCGGCCGCTCGACGTCGACACCGTCGTCGAGTCGGTGCGGAAGACGAACCGCGTCCTCGTGGCCGAGGAGGGCTGGTCGACCTTCGGCGTCGGGGCCGAGCTGGCGGCCCGCATCCAGAAGGCGTGCTTCGACGACCTCGACGCGCCGGTGGAGCGGGTCGGCGCCGCCGAGGTGCCGATGCCCTACTCCAAGCCGCTCGAGCTGGCCGCGCTGCCGCTGGAGTCCAAGATCGAGGCGGCCGCCCGGTCGCTGCTTCGGGAGTGCGGGCTGTGAGGGGGGTGGAGTGTCCGAGGAGCTGACCATGCCGCGCCTCTCCGACACGATGGAGGAGGGCCGGATCGGCCGCTGGCTGAAGCGCGAGGGCGACAGCTTCCGCGAGGGCGACGTCATCGCCGAGATCGAGACCGACAAGGCCACGATGGAGTTCCAGGCCTACGACGCCGGCACCGTCCTTCGCATCATCGTGGACGACGGCGAGACGGCCGCGCTGGGCGCCCCGATCGCCATCGTCGGCGAGGCCGGCGAGGAGGTCGCCGAGGCCCCCGCCGAGAAGCCTGCCGAGGAGCAGCCCGCAACATCGGGGCCAGACCCCGATGTTGCGGCCACTCCAACCCACGCGTTACCCGAGGGGAACGGCAGGGCCGAGGTGCTGCGCGTGAGCCCGATCGCGCGCCGGATGGCCGACGCCGCCGGCCTCGACCTGCGCTCGCTGGCCGGCAAGGGCAGCGGCCCGGACGGGCGGATCGTGAAGGCCGACGTCGAGCGCGCGCTCGGCTCCGGGACGGCTCCAGCCGAGCCAACCGCGTCCCAAACCGCCGCCCCGGCTGAAACATCGGCGACAGGCCCCGCTGTTTCACCGCCCGGCGAAGGCGACGAGGTGCGCCAGCTCTCCCCCATGCTGAAGGCCGTCGCGCGGCGGATGACCGAGTCGAAGACGACCGTCCCCCACTTCTACGTCAGCACCGAGATCGACATGACCCGCGCCCTGGCGATGCGGAAGGAGCTGAACGACGCGCTCGCGGACTCCGGCGAGAAGGTGTCGGTGAACGACCTGATCGTGCGGGCCTGCGCCCAGGCGCTTCACGCGCACCCGCAGGCCCACCGCTCCTACGTCGACGGCACGCACCTCTACCACGCCCACGCCCACATCGGCATCGCCGTCGCGCTCGACGACGGGCTGATCGTCCCCGTCCTGCGCGACGCCGACGCGAAGAGCCTGCGCCAGATCGCCGCCGAGGCGCGCGACCTGGCGGAGCGGGCGCGGGCCGGGACGCTCCGCCAGAACGAGATCGAGGGCGGGACGTTCACGGTCTCCAACATGGGGATGCTGGGCGTGTCGGGGTTCGCCGCGATCATCAACCCGCCCGAGTCGGCGATCCTGGCCGTGTCGGCGACGATCCAGCGCCCGGTCGTCCGCGACGGCGCCGTGGCGGTCGGCGACGTCATGTCGGTCACGCTCTCGTGCGACCACCGGGCGTGCTCGGGCGCGGACGGGGCGCGCCTGCTCCAGACCGTGAAGCGCCACCTCGAAGCGCCGACGCTTCTGCTCGCATGACACCGCGACCCCTCGTAGACTCGATCTGATGCAGCTCACCGACGTCATGGCCACAAACGTCATCTCGGTCGCGCCGGACGCGTCGATCGGCGACGCCGCCCGCCGGATGGTCGAGGCCGACATCGGCGCCGCCGTGGTGCTCGACGGCGACGGGAACCTGTGCGGCGTCATCACCGAGCGCGACCTGATGCGCTGCCTGCCCGACGGGATCGACCCGGCGACGCCCGTCGACCAGCGGATGACGCGCCACGTGCTGACGACCGGCCCCGACACCGAGATCGCCGAGGCGATGGCGCTCATGGTCGACGGCCACTTCCGCCATCTCCCCGTCGTGAACGCCGACGGGCATGTGGTCGGGATGGTGTCGATGCGCGACCTGATGGCCTACACGTCGCTGCGCCTGCGCGGCGGCCACCTCGGCGCCGGCGACGACCTCGACCCGGCCGAGGTCATCGCGACCATCTTCCGCATGCGCACCGGCGCCGCCTGAGCTGCTGCGATACCCCGATCCCCAGCTGACGGAGGGCGCCGTCCTCCTGCGGCCGTGGGAAACGCAGGACGCCACCCGCATCCAGGAGGCAAAGGGATGCGGTCGCGACGACGCGGCGCGCTGGATCACCCGGCAGGAGAAGCGGCGCTCTGACGGTGCGGGGATCAGTCTCGCGATCGCGGACTCCGCAAGCGGCGAGGCGCAGGGGTGCATCGGACTTCTGGTCCGGCCGACCGCAGGGCTCGTTCCCACGGCCGACGGGCGCGGCGTCGGGCTCGTCTACGAGCCCGACGCAGGCATGGTCGGGATCGGCTACTGGGTAATCGAACGTGCGCGGCAGGGCGGTTTGGCCTCGACCGCAGTCTCGCTCCTGACGGACTGGGCGCTGGCCGATGCCGGGCTTGTGCGGGTGGAGGCTCTCGTCGAGCCGTCGAACGTCGCGTCGCAGCGGGTGCTTGAACGTGCGGGCTTCGCCCGTGAGGGTCGACTCGCTGCGTATCTGCGTGTACCGGCAGGACGCGCGGACGCGCTGATCTACGCCCGCACCGCCGCCTGAGCGCGCGGCTCAGACCTGCCAGGCGCCGCCGCGGAGCAGCGGGACGTGCTCGCCCGCAGCCGTGACGCCGTCGACCTCCATCTCGTCGGAGCCGACCATGAAGTCGATGTGGATCTGGCTGCGGTTCACGCGGCCGGCGTCCGCCTCGTCGACGGCCCAGTCGAAGCCCTGCCCGAGCGCCATGTGCGACGCGGCGTTCTCGTCGATCAGGGTGTCGTAGAACACCGTCTGGAGCGGGCCGACGCGGCCGCGGCCGTCCACGAGGGCGATCTCCCCCAGCCTGCTCGCGCCCTCGTCGCGGGCGGCGTAGGCCTCGAGGACGGCGCCGTTCGCGGCGGCCTCGATCCCGGCGACACGGCCGCCCTCGAACCGCACGGTGAAGTCGCGGACGATCGACCCGCTCAGCTGGAGCGGCTTCGAAGCGCGCACGGTGCCGTGTACGCGCTCGGGATCGGGCACCGCGAACACCTCCTCCGTGGGCAGGTTGGGATGGTGGACGAGCCCGTAACAGGTGGTGAGGTGCCCGCCCATCCACTTCGACGAGGGCAGGAGGCCGATTTCGAGATCGGTGCCCGGCCCGCGCAGATGGACCGCGTCGAGCCGGAGGTCGTTCAGCGCCGCCTTCGCGTGCTCGATCTGCTCCATCCGCTCGCCCCAGGCGGCAACCGGGTCCGGCTCGTCGAGGCGGCAGATGTGGACGACCTGGTCCCACAGCTTCGCGAGCGCGGCGTCGGCGTCGAGGTCGGGATGGACGAGCGCCGCCCAGCCGGGTGTCGGGCAGGGGATCGCCGACCAGTTGAGCCGGGCGGCCGTCATGTTTGCGAGCGACTCCTTGCGGCCCGGCGGGAGGTCGCGGCGGATGCGGTCGGGATCGGCGCCGTCGAGCAGGCCCGGCGCGACCGGGCCGGAGAGGCCGATGGTCGCCCCCCGCTCCTCGCCGTGCTCGCGGATCATCTGGACGATCCAGCCGGGCTCGTAGCCGAGCGCCTCGTCCACGGCCTCGTCGAGGCGGGCACGCTGCACCCAGGGATCGGCGTACGCCACGTGGACGAACACCGCCCCGGCCCGGTAGCAGCGGGCGGCGATCGCCCGGGCCAGGCCCTCCTGGCCGATCGAGGCGCCGACGTGCACGCGCTGGCCGGGCTGGACGTTGGCGCCGAACTCGACGACGAGGTCGGCCATCCGCTCCAGGGTGCCGTTGTCCACGGCGCGACTCTACCCCACGCTGCGATACTTCCAACATGCCTGCGGCACGCGGAGCGCGGTACCTGACGCTCGCCGGCCTCGCCGCCGGGACGGCGGCCGTGGCGCACGGCGGCTGGAGCGATCTCTCCGACCCGCGCTGGGCGGGGGCCGCCGCTCTGGGCGCAGCGCTGGCCGCGACCGGCCTCGCGTGGACGCAGGTCGCAGCGGCGGCGGCTCGCTGGACGGCCACCGAGCTCGAGCAGGGCCGCGCGCGTGCGGTCGCACGGTCGGAGCACCGCCCGCTCACGGTTCTCGAAGCCGCCACCGTCCTCGTCGCCGCCCAGGCCTGCGCCCACGTGGCACTCCTTCTGGCAGGCGCGCCGGCCCACCCCGGCGCCGGAGGCGCGCTCGCCCTGCACGTCGCGCTGGCGCTCGCCGCCGCGCTTGCCGTGTCGGCCGCCGACCGGGCGCTCTCGACCGCGCTCGCCCGCCTCGACGCGGCCGCGGGGCGGCTCCTGGAGCTGCTCTCGGCGTTCCCGGCGGCCCGGCCGCCCCGCCGGACGGCACCGCCGCGGCCCACGCCGTCCGCCCGCCTGCCGCTGGGACGCGCGCCCCCGCTCGCCGCCTGACCCGTCACTCCGCGATCAGGAGGTGCCACATGCGTGCACTTGTGCTCGCGGCGGCCGCTCTGCTGGCGTTTCCGGCTGCGGCCTCCGCCCACGTCGAGATGTCCCCCGACCGGGTCGACCCCGGTTCGTTCACGCTCTTCACCGTGCTCTCGCCGAACGAGAGCGAGCAGCCGCTCACCGGCCTGCGCCTGACCGTGCCCGACGGCATGGACGTCGACGGCGCGGCGGCCACGCCCGGCTTCACGACCGAGCTCGTCCGCGATCAGTCCCACCGGATCGTGGCGATCAGCTGGCAGGGCGGGTCGCTCGCCCCCGAGGACCTGGGCCTCTTCCGCTTCTCGGCGTCCGTCGGGTCGAGCAGTACAACCCTGCACCTGGTCGGCGTGCAGACCTTCGCCGACGGCACGACCAAGGTGTGGAAGAGCCCGGTCGTGGAGGTCGCAAAGGAGTCCGCCGGGTCGAGCAGCGACACCTCCGGCCGGGTGCTCGCCGCGGCCGCGCTCGTGCTGGCGGCGGGTGCATTCCTCGGCATCGGGAGGCGCCGCTGAGACGCCTCGCCGTCGTCACCGCGCTCCTGCTCGCGGCCGCCTTCCCGGCGGCCGCGCAGGCCCACGCCAACCTGCTGCGGACGGATCCGGCGGCGGGCTCGGTCGTCACGACCGCGCCCTCGCAGATCGTCCTGCACTTCGACCAGCAGGTGCGCGACATCGCGAGCACGGTGACGAACGCGGACGGAGCGCAGGTCACGGCCGGCCCGGCGAGCACCTCGTCCGGCGACGTGCGGGCGCTCGTCATCCCGCTCAAGGCCAACCTGCCGGACGGCGACTACACCGTCCGCTGGCGGATCGTCTCCACCGACGGCCACATCATCTCCGGCGTCTTCGCCGTGGGCATCGGCGCCGGCCGGTCTCCGCCGCAGGCGGCGGAGGTGCAGACGGCATCGCTCGACTGGCCGTTCCTGGCCGCACGCTTCGCCTACTTCTGCGGACTCATGCTCGTGATCGGCGGCGTCGTCTTCCGGGCGGCGATCTGGCGCCCCGTCCTTGCGACCATCGACGGGCAGCCGCGCGCCATGGCCGACCTGCGCGAGCGGACCCGCGCGACCCAGCTCTTCACGGCCGCCGCGGTCCTGATGCTGGCGGGCGGCTGGGTCGCCCTGACCCGCCAGGGCGCCGAGGTGGCGGGCGTGTCGTTCTGGGAGGCGTTCGACCACCGCGGCCCGGTGGCCTCGGCCATCCAGGCCACCCGCTTCGGGCGCGAGTTCGGGCGCGGGATCGACCTGGCCGCCATCTTCTGCATCTGTGCGGCCGCGGCCTTCGCGACCGTGCGCCGCAGCCGCCTCGGCGCGGCGGCGCTGGCGGTGCCGGCGGTTGCCCTGGGCGTGTGGACGATCGTCGTCCCGGGGTACTCGGGACATGCCGGCGACCCCGGCCGGGGGGTCTTCACGATCGCGGTCGACGCCGCGCACGTCGCGGCGGCCGCGGTGTGGATCGGCGGCCTCGCCCAGCTCGTCCTGATCGTCCCCCACGCCACCCGCGGCCTGGCCGACGGGACACGCGAGCGCGTCCGGCGGGCGGTGCTCGGGCGCTTCTCGACGGCGGCGCTTCTGTCGGTGATCGTCGTCTCCGTGACGGGGGTCGGACGGGCGCTGTGGGAGGTGGGCGCCGTGAGTCAGGTGTGGTCGACCGGCTACGGGCGCACGCTGATCGCGAAGACAGTGCTTCTCGGCGGCCTCGTCGGGCTCGGCTACCTGAACCGGAACGCGCTCGAGCGCTTCGCCGAGGTGCGCCGCAGGGCCGTGGCCGAGCTCGCGCTGCTGGCGGGCGTGCTCGCCGCGGTGTCGCTGCTCACCGACCTCCAGCCCGCGAACACACCGAGCTTTGCGAACGCCGCCGCGACCGCTCCGGCCGGCGGGCCGGTGCTCGTCAGCCTCTCGAAGAACACCGGCCTCGCGCTCTGGCCTGGCTTCGCCGGCCCGAACGTGATCGCGGTGCGAGGCGCGCGGCGGTCGAAGACCGTCCAGGCGCTCGTCGGCGGCCAGCCGCTCACGCTCGTTCGCGAGCCCGACGGCACCTACGTCGGCACCGGCACGCTGACCGCCGGGAAGCACAGCATCCTGGTCACGGCCGGAGCCCAGACCTGGGCCGCCTCCGCCCAGATCGGCAAGAAGCGCTTCGTCTCGCAGCCGCCTGCCCCGCCGCTCCCGACCGGGCCCGTGGCAGCCGAGCAGGCGGCCACCCTCGCCGTCGGGCTCCAACGCACCTCGCCGACGACGGCCCGGGTGACGATCCTGGGGCCGTCCGGAGCGGGGGTGCCGATCGCCCTCGCACTCGTCGGCGGCCACGTCGCGCTTCCCTGCAAGGGCACGCGCGGCGTGTGCTTCTCCGCCACCGTGCCGCGCGGACCGCGCCCACTGCCCGTGCAGGTGCAGCTGCCGGGGAAGCCCGCCGTGACGGCGACGGTGCGGCTTCCGCGGTTCGACGCGCCCAACGGCGCGGCGCTTCTGCGGGAGGCCACGGCCAACTTCCGCGCGCTGCGCAGTCTGCGCGTCCTGAACATCCTGGAGTCGGCCCCCGGCCACGCGGTCACCACCGACTTCACGGTGCAGGCGCCCGACCGGATCGCCTACTCCGTGCGCGGCGGCGCCGACGCTCGCATCATCGGGACGACGCGCTGGGACCGCCAGCCGGGCAAGAGCTGGGTGCGGTCCCAGACGGCACGATCGAAGGTTCCCGACGCGTTCTGGGCGCCGGGCGCCGAGGCGGTCTACGTCGCCGGAAGCGACAGACGGACGCGGCAGCTCACCCTCGTCCTGCCGGGCGGGCCGACGTTCTTCCGCCTGTGGGTCGACCGCTCGACGCGGCAGGTCGTCCGCCTGCGGATGATCACGTCCGCGCACTTCATGCGCGAGCGCGAGTACGACCAGAACCGCGCACCGCCCGTGGAGCCGCCGGCCTGAGGCGGCTCAGGCGAAGGCCCAGCGGCCGCCTGTCAGGATGTCCACCTCGGCGCCGTCAGCGGTGACGCCGGTCACGGCGACATCCTCGCCGCCGATCATGAAGTCGATGTGGATCTCGCTGCGGTTGATGCGGTCGAGATCCTCGGGCGCGACCGTCTCGTAGGCGCTCCCGAGCGCGATGTGGCTCGATGCGTTCTCGTCGAGCAGCGAGTCGAAGAAGACGGTGTCGAGCGGTGCGATCCGGCCCTCGCGGTCGACGAGCGCGACCTCGCCGAGGAACGCTCCGCCCGGATCGCGCAGCGTGCGGGCCTGGAGCGCCTCGGCGCCGGACTCGGCCCGGAACTCCACGGCCCGCCCGTCCTCGAAGCGCACAACGAGGTCGCGCACGGTCGTCCCGCCCATCTCCAGCGGCTTCGTCGCCCGGACGACGCCCGATGTGCGGGCCGGGTCGGGCGTCGTGAAGACCTCCTCGGTGGGCAGGTTCGCCATGTGCTCGATGCCGTCCACGGTTTTCTCGCCGCCGCCGACCCAGCGCGAGGTGGGAAGGAGCCCGACCGTGAGATCGGTGCCGGGCCCGCGGAACCGCAGCGCATCGAGGCGCATGTCGGTCAGGCGTCCGGCGACCGCCTGGAGCTCGCCCGAACGCCGGCGCCACGCCTCCACCGGGTCGTCCTCGTCCATCCGGCACACGTGGAAGACCTGCTCCCACAGCCGCTCAAGGGCGTCCGCCGGGTCAAGCTCCGAATGCACCATCGACGCCCAGGCCGCCGTCGGGGCCGGGACGACCGTCCAGTTGACCGTCCGCGCGTTGATCGCGTCCTGCCAGTCGACCGCCTCGGGCGAGCGGTCGCGGCCGATGCGGTCGCCGTCGAGGCCGTCGAGGATGCCCGGCTCGGCGGCGCCGGAGAGGTAGATGGAGGCGCCGTGCCGCTCGTTCAGCTCCTGCACCTGGCGCCGCACCCAGGCCGGTGCGTAGCCGAGGGCGTCGTCGGGCCCGTGCAGGATGCGGGCCCGCTTCACGTGCAGGTCGTCGTAGTTCACCGCCACGTGCTTCGCCCCGGCCCCGTAGGCCGACGCCGCGACGGCCCGCGTCAGCTCCTCCTTGCCGATCTCGGAGCCCACCTCCACGATCTGACCGGGCTGGACGTTGGCCGCGAACCGGACGATCAGGTCGGCGTAGCGATCGAGAGCGGCCGCATCCATGCGGCGGCGACTTTACCCGAACGTCCGGTACGATCCGCCACCATGGCCGGGCTCGTCCAGCAGTGGGACACGATCGTGGAGGCCCAGCCGCCCGACTGGTCGAGCCTCTATCTCGAGCTGCGCCTGCGCGACGCCGCCCAGTCCGAGGAATGCGCGCTCGTCATGTGCCCGCTCAACCCGTGGCACGACGAGGACTGGCGAAGCGGGGTCTTCCACTTCCGCGCGGCCCGCAGCTTCGGCTACGGCGCGGCCGCCGAACTGTGCCGCAAGCGGCTCGGGACGCTCGACACGCTCGGAGTGGTCGCGAGGCTGAAGCTCGAGCGGCACGTGAGCGACGTGCGCCCCGTCGCCACCCAGGGCGTGGTGTAAGGCAACCACCGGGGTTTCGCTTACTTCGGGCCGTCTGGCACGAAGTCGGCGTCGAGCCCGAGGTTTCGGAACCAGTCCACCATTGCCAGCTGCGGCGGCTTCTCGGTGCCGTAGTGGGTGCCGTCGACGACGGCGATCCCCGACGATTCCGCGAGCGCGAGGAACTCCTCCGCCCAGCGCGTGAAGACGCCGCCCGTGACGAACGTCTGGCAGCCGCGATCGAGAGCCGCCTCGAGCGCCTCGCGGTCGGCGCCGCCGCCGCCCACGACGGCGACCCGGCCGGCGGCGTCCGTCCCCGTTCGACGGCGCACGATCGTCACCGGCACCTCGGGCCCCAGGAGCGCCCGCAGCCGGCCGGCGAGCTCGTCGACCGTGGCCTCGGACGGCCCGATGACGGCGGCGCCGCCCGGGATGCCCTGGGCGATCGGCAGGAACTCGTCCTCGACCGGCACGCCCATTCCGGCGGCGCACATGCGCGAAGGCGAGATCTCGGGATGGTGGTCGAGCGGGGCATGGACGTTGTAGAAGCCGATCCCGCCCGAGCGCAGCCGCTCGAAGCTCTCCCGCGAGAGCGGCAGAAAGCCCGGCTCGTCGCCGTAGTCGATCGGGTGCTCCGAGAAGAGGAACGTGCCCGGCGGGACGCCGGCGATGACGCGGTCGGACGGGAAGACGCACGTCGCCGCCCGGGTGACCTCGTCGGCGCCGCGTACGAAGAGGCCGTTCCAGCGGCCCTCGTAGCCGGGCTCGGCGTACTCGCGCCAGTACGGGTCGGGGTAGACCAGCTCGAACAGGCCGGCCCACTCGTCGCCGCGCACGTCGCGCGTGCCGAAGTAGTCGTCGAGCAGGCCGGCGAGCTCGTCGCTTCTCATTCGCGCAGCTCGCCGCCCAGCTCCGCCGCGAGCGCCGCCACGATCCGCCCGCGGGCCGCGTCGGCCTCGGCGTCGGTGAGCGTCCGCTCCGACGACTGGAAGACCAGGTGCAGGGCCACGCTCTTCCTGTCCTCCGGCACCGGCGCGCCCCGGTAGACGTCGAACACCTCGACCGCGGCCAGGTCGGCGCCGCCGGAGCCCCGCACCACCTCGACGACGCGTCCGGCCGGCACGTCCTCTCCGACGACCACCGCGATGTCCTGCCGGAGCGGCGGGAAGCTCGTCACGTCGCGGTAGAGCACCTGCTCGCGCGCCGGGCCGCGCAGGCCGTCCATGCCGAGCTCGAAGACGGCGACCGTTCCCTCCAGCCCGTACGCCTCCGCCACCTCGGGGTGAAGCTCTCCGACGAAGCCGTCGAGCACGGCGGCCGACCGTCCGGGATGCAGGAACGGCTCCTCGGCCGGCCGGAACTCCGGCTCCTGCACCCTGGCGGCGGCCAGAAGCGCCTCGACGACCCCCTTCGCCTCGAAGAACCCCGCTCCGGCGCCGGCGAGCACACCGGCCACGTGGGACGGCTGGTCCGGCAGCCGGTCGCCGGTTCGCAGGAAGACGTGGCCGATCTCGAACATCGCCGCCGCGGGCTGGCCCACCGCCAGGTTGGTGCGGGCGGATTGCAGGAGCCCCGGGAAGACGAGGGTGCGCATGGCGGTCCACTCCGCGCTCATCGGGTTCTGGAGCTCGACCAGGGCACCGCGGCGGTCACCGGGCGAAAGCCGCAGCCGGCCGGGCACGCCGGTATCCCACAGCGTCAGCGTGGCCGCCTCGGTGAGCCCGGCGCCGCGCAGGACGTCGACCACCTGCCGTCGCAGCGTCTCGTCCTCGCCCAGCCTGCCGCCGCCCGGATGCCCCCCGGGCATCTCGGCGGGGACGCGCTCGATGCCGGCGATCCGCATGACCTCCTCGATCAGGTCGACCTCGCGGGTCGTGTCGGCCGCGCGCCACGTCGGCACCAGCCAGCGGCCGTCCCTCGGCTCGTACCCGAGCCGGGTGAGCGCACGCTCGATCTCGGCGTCGGAGTACTCGACGCCGACGAGCGCCTCCAGCCGCTCCTTGCGCAGGCCGACGGCGGGCGGCTCCGGCAGGTCGCCGTGCAGGTCGACGGTTCCGGGGACAAGCTGCGCGCCGGTGAGCTCGACCATGAGCTGCGACGCCAGCGCCAGCGCGCGCGGGACGAGGTGCGGGTCGAGGCCCTTCTCCCACCTGCTCGAACCCTCCGTGCGCAGCCCGAGCCGGATCGACGAGCGCTGCGTCGAGGGCCCGTCGAAGTTCGCGCACTCGATCAGGACGGTCGTCGTCTCGCCGGTCACCTCGCTCCACTCCGCCCCCATGAGGCCGGCGATCGCAGAGGGCCTCTCGGCGTCGGCGATCACGAGGACGCCGGGGTCGAGCGTACGCTCCTGGCCGTCGAGCGTCGTCACGGGCTCGCGGTCGCGTGCCCGGCGGACGATGATCTCGCGGCCGGCGACCCTGTCGAGGTCGAAGGCATGCGTGGGCTCGCCGATCGCGAGCATCACGTAGTTCGTGATGTCGACGACGTTCGAGATCGGGCGCATCCCGGCGGCGGCGATGCGAGCCTTGAGCCAGGGCGGCGACGGGCCGACGCTGACGCCGGTGAACACCCGGCCCGCCCAGCGCGGGCACAGGTCGGGGGCGTCGATCCGGGCGGTCACGTGGTCGTCGATCGTGCCGGAGCCGGTCGCGTCCGGCTCCGTGCCCGGCCAGGGTGCGAGGTCGGTGTCGAGCGCCGCCGAGACCTCACGCGCGATCCCGTAGACGTTCTGGCAGTCGGGCCGGTTCGAGGTGATCTCGAACTCGAGCACGTCGTCGGCGATCGCCAGGTGGTCGATCAGCGGGTCGCCGACGCGCCAGTCGTCGGGGAGCAGCATGATCCCGGCGTGGTCCTGGCCCAGGTCGAGCTCGCGCTCGGAGAGCATCATGCCGTGGGACTCGACGCCGCGGAGCTTGGCGACGCGCAACTCCGTGCCGTCCGGGAGCACGGCCCCGGGAAGCGCGACCGCGACCGTCGCGCCGGCGGCGAAGTTCGACGCGCCGCAGACGATCTGGCGCGGATCGCCGTCGCCCACGTCGACCGTGCACAGGCTGAGCCGGTCGGCGTTCGGGTGCTGCTCGCGGGTGAGCACGCGGCCGACGCGGTAGAGCTCGATCCCGTTCGGCACGCCCCGCCGGTGGAGCGCCTCGAGCTTCGTCCCGGTCATCGACATGAGCTCGCCGAGCTCGGCCAGCGGGAGGTCGAACGAGACGTACTCGCGCAGCCACGACACCGGCACCCTCATCCGAACTGCTCCGTGAAGCGCAGGTCGTTCTCCCACAGGAGGCGGATGTCGGGGATGTCGTGGCGCAGGCCGGCCACCCGCTCGACGCCGAGGCCGAACGCGAAACCCGACACCTCCTCGGGGTCGTACCCGTCGACGTAGCCGTACAGGTTGGGGTCGACCATGCCCGCGCCGAGGATCTCGACCCAGCCCTCGGCCTTGCACACGCGGCAGGGGGACCCGTCGCGGGCGCAGTTGAAGCAGCTGACGTCGACCTCGACGGACGGCTCGGTGAACGGGAAGAAGTGCGGGCGCAGGCGCACCTCGCGCTCCGCACCGAAGATGGCGCGGGCGAACCCGAGCAGCGTCCCCTTCAGGTGGGCGAGCGTGATCCCGCGGTCGACGACGAGCCCCTCGATCTGGGTGAACATGGCCGTGTGCGTCGCGTCGGGCGTGTCGCGCCGGTAGCAGCGGCCGGCGGTCGCCATGTAGACGGGCGGCGGGCCGGCCTCCATCGTCCGGATCTGCACCGGCGAGGTGTGGGTGCGAAGGACGACGTCGTCGGCGACGTAGAAGGTGTCGGTCACCTGCCGCGACGGGTGCGTCGGCGTGTGGTTCAGCGCGTCGAAGTTGTAGTGGACGAGGTCGATCTCGGGCCCGTCCACGACGACGTAGCCGAAGCCGACGAAGACGTCGAGGATGTCGCGCCGGGTCTGCTCGATGAGGTGCGAGTAGCCGCGGGCGTGACGGACGCCGGGAAGCGTCACGTCGACCCGGTCGGTGCGAAGGCGCTCCTCGAGCTCGCGGCTTCGCAGCGCCTGCGCCCGCCCGTCGACCAGCGCCTCGAGCGCCCGCCGCGCCCGGTTCAGCTCGTCGCCGCGGGCCCGGCGCTCGTCGGGCGGGAGCGACGCCAGCTCGCGCAGCGCCTGCACGAGCGGAGCCTTCCGCCCGAGCACCTCGATGCGGATCTCCTCGAGCGCGCGGGAGTCGGCCGCCGCTTCGATGCGCGCCGTTGCCTCCGAGACCAGGGCGTCCACGTCCATGATGGCCGGGTAGTGTAAAGGCCGTGACCTCCGCCTACGACCGGCTCGGGCCGGCGTACGACGCCTGGTGCCGGTCGGTGCTCGAGGACATCCCCTTCTACGTCGACCTGGCGGTGCGAAGCGGCGGGCCCGTGCTCGAGCTCGGCGTGGGATCGGGGCGGGTCGCGGTGCCGACCGCGCTCGCGGGCGTGCCGGTCGTCGGGGTCGACACATCGCCGGCGATGCTGGAGCTGGCCCGGCGCCGGGCGGAGCCCCACCGCATCGACCTGCGGCTCGTCGAGGCCGACATGCGCGCCCTGCCCGACCTCGGCCGCTTCGCGCTCGTCACCATCCCGTTTCGGGCGCTCCTTCACCTGCGCTCCCACGAGGAGCGCCTCGGCGTCCTCGGCGCCGCCCTCGCGTCCCTGCACCCGGGCGGGGTGCTCGCCTTCGACGTCTTCCACCCCAGCGCCGAGGACATCGCCGAGACCCACGACCGCTGGCTGGAACGCGAGCCCGGGATCTGGGAGCGGGCGAGGTGGGATGCGGACACCCGCGAGCTCGAGCTCTCGGTTCGCACCGACGCGGCCGAGGCGGCGATGGACCTGTGGTGGCTCGACCCGCCGGAGTGGCGGCGCCTCCTGGGCGAGGCCGGGTTCGAGGAGATCGAGGCGTACGGCTGGTTCGATCGCAGCCCGCTCGACCCCGGCTCGGTCGATTCCGTGTGGGTCGCCCGCCGTCTCGGATAGTGTCCGGGCATGGACGACTACCCCGTGCGCTTCTCAGTGGACTACCCCGACCGCCCGCTCAACCGGCTGACGACGGCCTTCCGGATCTTCACGATCATCCCGATCTTCGTCATCGTGCTGCTGCTCGAGGACACCGACTTCCGCGCCGGCGACCAGGTGGGCAACCACTGGTTCCAGTTCTCGAGCGCCGGCGGCCTCCTCGTGGCGCCTGTCGTGCTCATGCTCCTCTTCCGCCAGAAGTACCCGCGCTGGTGGTTCGACTGGAACCTCGAGTTCTCCCGCTTCACCAACCGCGTGACCGCCTACTGGCTCCTGATGGACGACAGCTATCCGTCGACCGACGACCACCAGGCGGTGCATCTCGAGTTCCCCGAGGTGTCCGGGCCGGAGCTCAACCGGTGGCTGCCACTCGTCAAATGGCTCCTGGCCGTCCCCCACTACATCGTGCTCCTCTTCCTGGGCCTGGCGGCGTTCTTCGTCGTGCTCTTCGCCTGGTTCGCGATCCTCTTCACCGGGCGGTATCCGCGGGGCGCGTTCGAGTTCGCCGAAGGCGTCCTGCGCTGGGGGAACCGCGTCGGCGGCTACGCGTTCGCGCTCGTCACCGACAGGTACCCGCCGTTCAGCCTGTCGCCGTAGCCGCCGCCCGCTGGCGTACCGCCTCGTAGAGCGCGGTGGTCGCCGCCTGGGCGGCGTTCAGCGACTCGGAGCCAACGGCCTGCGGGATCGACGCGGTCGCGTCGCAGGACTCGACGATCTCGGCCGGGAGGCCGTAGCGCTCGGCTCCCACCACGAACACGGCGGAGCGGGTCAGGTCGAGCTCCCAGAGCGGCGGCGCGCCATCCGGCACGAGCGCGATCCGCCGGCCCGCCTCCGGCGGCTCCGCGCCGGCCTCGATCGGCACCCGGAAGACGGCCCCCATCGAGGCCCGCACCCCCTTGGCCGAGAGCGGGTCGGAGCAGCCGGGCGAGAGCGAGAGCCAGGCCGGCCCGAGCGCCCCGCAGGCGCGCACGACGGTGCCGACGTTCCCGGGGTCGATCACGCGGTGCAGGTGGACTCCGAGTGAAACACCGGGGCCTGTCGCCGGTGTTTCACGGGTCGGGAGGGCCGAGATCTCGAAGATGCAGACCACGCGGGCAGGATGGCCGAGCGAGCCGACGTCGGCCAGCAGCCGGTCCTCGACCTCGTGCACCGGGCCGCCGCGGGTCAGGCGCTGGACGAGACCCTCGTCGGGCGGGCGCGACGCGGCCACGAACGTCTCGGCGGGCAGGATCCCGGCGGCGAGCGCCTCCTCGACGACGTCCTCGCCCTCGGCCAGGAACTGGCCCAGCTCGCGCCGGCGCCGCGTCGCCTGGAGCCGGCGCGCGTGCTTCAGCCGCTCGTTCTGCCGGGAGGTGATCAGGCTGTCAGGGCGGCCTTCGCCGCAGCGGCGAGCGCCTCGAACGCCTTCGGATCGGACACCGCGATGTCGGCCAGCACCTTGCGGTCGAGGTCGATCTCGGCCTTCTTCAGCCCGAACATGAACTGGTTGTAGGAGAGGCCGTGCTGGCGGGCGCCCGCGTTGATGCGGATGATCCAGAGCCGGCGGAAGTCGCGCTTTCGCGTGCGCCGGTCGCGGTAGGCGTAGGAGAGCGACTTCAGCATCTGCTCCTTCGCCTTGCGATACGTGTTCTTCTTGAGCCCGCGGTAGCCGGACGCGGCCGCGATCACCTCGCGGCGCTTCTTCTTGCCGTGGACGCTGCGCTTGACGCGTGTCATCGCTACCTCCGACCGAGGAGGCGGAGCGCCTCGCGGTTGTCCTTGACGTCGGCGCCCTTGTCACGCCGCTTCATGCGGCGCCGCTTCGGGCTCTTGTGCTCGAGCAGGTGTGACTTGAACGCGCGGCGGCGCATGACCTTCCCGCCCGCGGTGATCCGGAGCCGCTTCCTGGCGGCTGATGACGTCTTCATCTTTGGCATCGCGTTCTCTCCCTGTCAGCCCGTCGCCGCCGCCGCGTCCGCCTGAGCCGCGGGCGGCTCCGGCTCCTTCTGGGCGGCCGGGGCCTTGTGCGGGGCGAGCATCATCACCATGTTGCGGCCGTCCTGGAGCGGCTGCGACTCGATCGCGCCGAGGTCTTTCACGTCCTCCGCGAGCCGCATGAGCAGGTCCCTTCCCCTGTCCGGATGCGTCATCTCGCGACCGCGGAACATGATGGTGACCTTCACCTTCGCGCGGTTCTTGAGGAAGCGGATGACGTGGCCGCGCTTGGTCTCGTAGTCGCCCTTGCCGATCTTCGGCCGCAGCTTGATCTCCTTGATCGTGATCGTCGACTGGTGCTTGCGCGCGAGCTTGGCCTTCTGCTCCTGCTCGTAGCGGTACTTCGAGTAGTCCATGACCCGGCACACGGGCGGGCGCGCATCGGGAGCGACCTCGACGAGATCGAGGTTCTTGTCCCACGCGTACTTGAGCGCGTCGTCGGTGCTCTGGATCCCGACCTGGCCGCCGTTCTCGTCGATCAGGCGCACCTGGGGCACGCGGATGCCCTCGTTGATACGGGTGGTCGGTTCCTGGGGCCGCTGGTCGAGTGGCCGGCGAGGCCTCAAGCTACGCGCCTAGTCACGATCATTCCCAAACTGGGGTCTCCTCTCGTCACACGTAAAAACGGGCGCGCAGCGGCACCCGTTGTCCGATGTCCAACTCGGTTGAACCCGCCGGGTGTCCCGGTCTCGGGTGAGAAGCGGATGCCTCTGCTTGCCAGACGGGCAGTATAGCAACGGCCATCCGGCCGCCAATCGCCGCATCGGAACCCTTGACCGCTCCCGCATCCTGCGCGATGATCGTCCGATGTTCCGAGACCGCACCCAGGCAGGTGCGGCGCTTGCCGCGACTCTCCCGGAGTACCGGAGGAAGTCCAACGTCACCGTGATCGGGCTTGCCCGCGGCGGCGTCGAGGTCGCCGCCGAGCTGGCCCGGCTGCTCGACCAGCCGCTCGACGTGCTGTGCGTTCGCAAGGTGCCGATGCCGGGCCACCCGGAGCTGGCGATGGGCGCCGTCGCTCCGATGGGCGAGCGGTTCACGAACCGCCGCCTGGCGGCCCGCCTCTCGCCGCCCGAGATCGACGCGGCCTACGACACGGCCACCGCGGCCGCGCGCGAGATGGACGAGCGCCTGCGCGGCGGCGCCCCGATGATGCTGATCGGCCGGGTGGCGCTGCTCGTCGACGACGGCGCGGCCACCGGGGCGTCCGTGCGGGCCGCGCTGGCGGCTGTCCGGAACGCCGGCGCCCGCCAGGCGGTGATCGCGCTTCCCGTGCTGCCGCGGCTCGCGGCCGAACGCCTGGGGCGCGAGTGCGACCGCCTGGTCGCGCTGCGCGATCCGCATCGGTTTCACGCGGTCAGCCAGTTCTACGAGCAGTTCGGCGACGTGACCGAGGACCGGGTTCGCGACCTCCTGGCCGCCGCCAAGCCGGCGGTCGAGATCACGGTCTAGCTCGGCCCGGCGAGCAGGTCGCCGACGCGCACCTGCTCGGTGAGGAGGCGGCGAAAGCGCCCGAGGTCGCCGCCGACCCACCGCTCGCAAAGCTCGCGGCCCGCGGCATAGGTGAGGACGTAGCTTCGCGACGTCGGCTCGCGCAGGAACCGGATGATGTGCGCCGAGCGCTCGGGCGTCATCAGGCCCCACCGTTCCATGTAGGCGCGTGTCTCGGCCTCACCGGCGCCGTCCTCGTAGAGCATCAGCGCGGCGTTGACCTCGACCCACTCGCACGGCGCGAACGCCCGCTCGATCGCGAGCACCCGGTCCAGGTCGAAGTCGAGCCCGGCGGCCTGTACGACCTCCGCGAGCGCCGCCCCGCCGTCGCCGCCCAGAAGCAGCGCGGGCGCCAGCTCGGCGATGCCCTCGGCGATCAGCGACTGCGGCGTCGGCACGAGCACGATCGTCTCCTCCAGGCGGCCGCCGTCGCGCACGAGCACCTGCTCCTTTACGCACCGCTCGGCGTGGTGGCCCGGATAGGTCTCGTGCAGGGCGAGGTGGACGACCTCGTCGGCCGACCGCGGCAGGTCGGCGTTCAGCTCGATCCGGCTCTGGAGGTCGCCGAGGTAGTAGCAGAACCCGCCCCACGGCTTGTCCTGCACGATCTCAACCTCCACGCTCTCGCCGGCGGGCAGGTCGACGACCCGCGCCGTCCACGCCCGCGCCTCGGCGATGACCGCGGTCACGACCCGATCGAGCTCGTCCCGGGACACGTTCGACTCCTTGCGCCAGCCCTGGTAGCGCTCGGCCAGCGGCCCGTCGCCGGGCAGGAGCTCGTCGAGGCGGGCGTGGGCGTCGGCGAACGCGGCGTCGTCGGTGCGCTCCGGACGGACGCCGTAGCAGCGCTCGACCTCGTCTGCGTACGCGAGCGTCTCTCCGGCGACGACCCGTGCGAACGTCTCCAGGCCCGCGACCTGGTCGCGCAGCCAGCCGTCGTCGGTCTCGCCCAGCAGCGACCGGGCGTCGGCGGCCAGCGTGCTCGGATCGACCGGATCGGCCGCCCTCACCTCCGCGGCCAGCTCCGGCGGGCCGAAGTAGGCGTCGACCGTTCCCTCGACGTGCCGGTCGAGCTGGAGGCCCAGCCGCAGGTAGCGCTCGATGACGGAGCCGCTCACGCCGCCAGTCCCAGGATCTCGCGGGCCCGCCGCGGCGTCGCCACGGGCCGGCCGGCGATCTCGCCCAGCCGGGCGGCGCGCTCGACGAGCTCGGCGTTCGACGTCGCGAGCCGCCCCGGCTCGACCTCCACCTGATCCTCGAACCCGAGCCGCACGTGCCCGCCGGAGGCGATCGCGGTCATGACGACCGGCAGGTGGCTGCGGCCAATCCCGGTCGCCGACCACGTGGAGCCGGCCGGCAGGCGGCCGGCCAGCAGCGTCACGTTCGCGGGCGTCCCCGCCGCCCCGCCCGGCACGCCGAGCACGAGGTCGTGGTGCTGCGGCCCGGTGAGCGGCGCCTTGGCGGTCAGCCAGGCGGCGTTGTCGAGGTGGCCCAGGTCGAAGAGCTCCAGTTCGGGCCGGACGCCCGCCGCCAGGATCGCCGCTGCGAACTCCAGCATGAGCGGGGCGGGGTTCTCGAAGACGCCGCGGCCGAAGTTGACCGTGCCGCACGTGAGGCTCGCCATCTCGGGCTCGGCGGCGAGCGACCCCAGCCGCTCCTGCGCGGTCATCCCGATGGCGCCGCCGGTCGACACCTGCACGATCATCTCGGGCGCCTCGCTACGGATCGCGGCCACCGTCTCGCGGTAGCGGTCGGCGTCCTGGGTCGGCGCCCCGTCGTCCCAGCGGGCGTGGACGTGGATCATGCGGGCGCCAGCCTCGAACGAGCGGCGGGCCTCCGCGGCGATCTCCGCCGGCGTGTACGGCACCGCCGGGTTGTGGTCGCGGGTCGTCTCGGCGCCGCACGGCGCCACCGTGATCACGAGCTCGTCGCTCACACGCCCACCAGCGCCGGCTCGGCGATCTGCGGCCACGGCCGCACCCGCTCCAGGGCCGCCCCGATCCGGAACGCCGACACGTCGTCGTACGGCCGCGCGGCGATCTGGATTCCGGTCGGGACGCCCTCTGCGGACGTTCCCGACGGCACCGACAGCACCGGGCTGCGGCTGCAGACGTTGAAGACCGCGGTGAGCAGCATGTCGTAGACGTCCACGTCGAGGCAGTCGTCCCCCGCCCGGAGCTGGGCGACGCCGAAGCCCGGCCCGACCAGCGCCCTGTGGCGGCGGTGGATCGCAGCGAGCGCGGCGTGGATCCGGGTTTCCGTCTTCATCCCGCGCAGGTAGTCGTCCATCGAGATCTCCTCCGACTCCTCCCCGAACTTCGCCGTGTACGCGGTCAGGAGGTCGCGGTGGTCGCGCAGCTCATGGGCGATCGAGCCGCCGAACATCGCCCCGAAATGGGCCCGCGTCGCGGCCGTCACGTCGTGGTGCGTCCAGCCGACCGCCACCTCCTCGACGACCGCGCCGGCCTCCCGGAGGCCGGCGACGGCCGCGAGCACGCCGGCCCGCACGTCCTCGCCCACCTCGTAGCCGAGGTCCAGCGAGTACGCGATCCGCCACCCGTCGATCCCGCCCAGCTCGGCGGGGATCCGCAGCTTGGGCCGCAGGGCGACCGGATCGCTGTGGTGCGGCCCGGCGATGACGTTCTGGAGGAGCGCGCAGTCCGCGACGGTGCGCGCGAGCGGGCCGTCGTGGCAGAAGTGGTCGAGGTTGTACGGCGGCTCGACCGGCACGCGCCCGTACGGCGGCTTGAAGCCGACGACGCCGCTGAACGTGGCGGGGATGCGGATCGACCCACCGATGTCCGATCCGGTCGCGAGCATCGCCGAGCCGGCCGCGAGGGCCGCGGCGCCCCCGCCGGTGGAGCCTCCCGGGCTGTAGCCGGTGTTCCAGGGATTGCGGGTGATCCCGTAGAGGCGCGAATGCGTGAACGGGGCCGCCGAGAACTCCGGCGCCGCACTGCGGGCGTGGACGATGCCGCCCGCGCGCATCACCCGCTCGGGGACGGCCGCGGTGTGGTCGGCGACGTCGTCCCTGTAGATGAGCGACGCCTGCGTGAGCGGCTGGCCGCGGATCGGCGTCTCGTCCTTGATCGCGACCGGGAGGCCCTCGAGCGGGCGCGGCCGCGGGCCCGAGCCGGCGTAGCGGGCCTCCGCCGTCCGGGCCGATGCCAGCGCCTCCTCGAAGTACGTGTGCGGGAAGGCGTTGATCGCCGGCTCGACGTGCTCCGCCCTCCGGATCACCGCCTCCATGAGCTCCACCGGAGAGAGCTCACGGGCCCGCATGCGCCGCAGCGCCTCGGCCGCGGAGAGCGTGTGCAGCTCTGCCACGTCAGGCGCCCCGGCCGCCGGGGCCGCGGTGGTGGTCGCGCTTCACCACATACGTGCCGCGGGCGCGGGTCACGAGGACCGGCTCCTCGAGCAGGTCGGCCGCCGAGGGGCTCACGTCGGGGCGGGCGGTGATGTCCTTCCAGACCTCCAGGTCGACGGTGCGGCTGGTGGTGCCCATGCGGACGATCGTCCCCGTGGCGCGGACGAAGTCGCCTCCGAAGAGCGGCGCGAGGAACTCGACCGACTCGTAGCCCGCGAAGAGGCCCTCGTCGCCGTCGGTGCGGATCGCGAGCTCGGTCACGACGTCGCCGAAGAGCTCCAGGCCGTGGGCGCCGTCGACCAGGTTCCCACCGTAGTGGACGTCCGCCGCGGAGAGCCGCGTTCGCAGCTCGACGGTCATGCCTTCCATTCGCTCACTCCTCCCGGGCCGTTCGGATCGCTGTGCCGGCCGTGATCATACGGGCCGCCTGCGCGCCACCAGCTCCTGGGCGATCCAGCCCGCCACCGTCGACGGGGTCGAGCCGGGGCCGAACCCGGCGTCGTAGCCGAGCTCCTTGGCGAAGGTGTTCGAGAGCCGCGGGCCGCCGCACACGAGCAGGTAGCGGTCGCGCACGCCCTCCGCCTCGAGCAGGTCGACCAGCTTCGTCAGCTGGCGGGCGTGCACCTGCTTCTGGGTCACCACCTGCGACACGAGGATCGCGTCGGCCGAACGCTCCCGGGCCTCGCGCAGCAGACGCTCGCACGGCACCTGCGCGCCCAGGTTCACGGCCTCGATCCACGGGTAGCGCTCGAGCCCGTAGTCGCCGGCGAAGCCCTTCATGTTCATGATCGCGTCGATGCCGACCGTGTGGGCGTCGGTCTCGATGGCGGCGCCGATCACGACGATCCTCCGCCCCAGCTCGCGCTCGATGAGCGTGTTCACCTCCTTGAAGCCGAGCGCAGGCGCCTCGACCTCCGAGCCCTCCACGGCATCGGGGTCGACGCCGTGCGCGGACCTCGCATAGGCGACGAAGAACGCCATCTCGCGGTCGGCCGCGGCGATGTGCACGATCTGCGGCTCGCGCAGGCCGTTCCGGCGCAGGAACTCGAGGCCGATCTCGCGGGCCCGCGCGTCGGCCGGGACAGGCAGCGTGAAGCTGAGCTGCACCATGCCGTCGCCCGCGGTGTCGCCGTAGGGGACGACCTCAGCCACTCGCCCACCCCGCCAGCTGCGGCTCCCACAGCTCCAGGAAGGGATTCACGTAGCCCGGCCCGCGCTCGGCCACGCCCTCGCGGCCGCGGCCGCCGTCGCGGGGACGGGCGGTGTCGGCGAACCAGCCCTGGGCGATCGCGGCGAACATCCCGGCCTCGTCGACCCGGCGCAGGAGCGCCACGGCCTCGGCCAGCACCTGCTGCGCACGCAGCTCGAGCGGGCCGCCCGGAACGGGCGCCAGCGACTCGCGCAGGGGCCGGGCCGCCTCGAAGACCCGCCGGGCGTCCTGGATCGCGAGCAGGCGGTCGGCCAGAAACGGGGTGTGCACGGCCTCGGTCAGGACCGAGAGCAGCTGGATGTGCTGGCCGGTGGCGACGCCGACGAGGTTGAACATCGACCCGATCGCGTGGGTGCGGAAGATGTCGCCGGTGACGTGCTTCGTGGGCGGCATGTACTTGATCGGGCAGTTCGGGAAGAGCTCGCGGATGAGCAGCGCCAGCGCCCACTCGTCGACGATCTGGCCGGGCAGGTCGGGATCGATCTCGAAGGCGTGGCCGAGCCCGATCTGGGCCTCCGGGATGCCCGCCGCGAGCGCCAGCGCGCGGTTGATCAGGGTAGACGCGACCACCGTGTGGCCGCCCTCGCGGCCGGAGGCGGTCGTCAGGTAGTTGTCCTCGCCGGTGTTGATGATGATGCCGGCGCGGCCGTTGATCATGCGGCTCACGTACTGGTCGCAGAACGTCCGTTCCGGGTTGATGTCGCGGAAGAGGATCCCGTACATCGAGTCGTTCAGCATCATGTCCAGCCGCTCGAGCGCGCCGCAGGCGGCGATCTCGGGCATGCACAGGCCGGACGCGTAGTTGGTGAGCCGCAGATACCGGCCGGCCTCCGGCAAGAGCTCGTCGAGCGCGGCCCGCACGCAGCGGAAGTTGGCCTGGGTCGCGAACGTGCCGCCGAAGCCCTCGGTCGTCTCGCCGTAGGGCACGTAGTCGAGCAGGCTCTGGGCGGTCGAGCGGATGACGGCGACGACGTCGGCGCCGGCCCGGGCCGCCGCCTGCGCCTGGCGGGCGTCCTCGTGGATGTTGCCGGTGGCGACGATCACGTAGAGCCATGGCGTCTCCGGGTCGCCGTGCTCGGCGATGAGCGCGTCCCGGCGGGCCCGCTGGGCGAGGATGCGCTCGTCAGCCTCGCGCGCGAGCCGCGCGGCCAGCTCCCTCGCCTCGGGCGCAACACCGGGGTCAGGCCCCAATGTTGCGTCGCCTGCCGCCACGGCCTCGGCCACCTGCTGCGGCGAGGCGTTGCGCTCGATGCAGGCCCGCGCCAGCGGCAGCGCAAGCCCGCCGGGCAGCGCCGGCCCGAGCGCGTCGACGAGGACATTGGGGAGCGGAACGCCCAGCTCGTCCACCCCGTCCACTCCGAAGAGCCGCGCGACGGTGCGCTCGATCGTGACGGTGGTGTGCCCGGTTGCGAACTCCATGATCGGCGCGGCGACGGAATCGGCGAGCGCGAAGGCCTCCTCGGTGAGCGCGCTGTCCAGGTCGAGCCTCATCCCGCAAATCCTGCCACGACGTCGTACACGGGCCAGCGGCCTGCGCTCGCGCTCGACGAGCGCCCGGAATGCCTGCTCGGGCGAGAGGATCGGCGTCGGGGTGAAACGGGCTCGACGTGAGCGCGGCGATCCGGATCGGCAGCCGCACCGCGATCTCGATGCCCGAGCGGCGGGCGCGCGCGACCGTCTGCGCCCCCGCCAGCACCCGCGTCGGGTCGGCGACGACCAGCGTCGCCTGGCGCTGCTCCCGCATGAGGACCTCGAGCAGCGGACCGGTGAGCGCGCCGGCGATCTCGGCCACGTCGCCGTCCCCCACCTCGGCGCCGGCCTCGGCCTCGAAGCCGGCGGCGCGGTCAGAGCCGGACGTCGGCGGGCGCGTCGATCGGAGGCAGGTCGAGCGCGTCGACGGCGAGCCGCAGCCGAAGCGCCAGGTCGTCGCCGCCGTCGGCCACCGACGCGCCTGCCGCCAGGACGACGGCGTCGGCCCGTCCGGACGCGGCCGTTCCCAGCCGCCCGAGCGCTCCTTCGAGCAGCAGCCGCTCAGCCCCGGCGGCGCGCAGCGCGGCCAACGCCTGGTCGAGCTCGTCGAGCCTGGTCGGGCCCGAGACGACGACGCCCTCCCCCGCCCCGCCGCCACGATGACGACGTTCCCGGCAGCTGTGCTGAAAGGGCAGCTCGCGCAACATTGGGGTCTGACCCCGTAGTTGCGTGGTCGTGAGGACGAGCGCGCCGGCCGGCGGCGCGATGCGCGGCTTGGCGAGGCCGGTGAGCTGGTCGCGCGCCTCGCCGTCGAGTCCCAGCGAGGCCAGCCCCACGCGGCCCTCCATCCGCTCAAGCAAATGGTTCACGACCGTCGTCTTGCCGGCGTTCTTGGCGAGGCCCACCACCGTCACGGTCGCGTGCGGTCGAACGAGCTCGGCGAGCGTCACCGCCTGACCAGGTGCTTGGGGAAGGCCTCGTGCGGGCGCCCGTCGCGGCGCGTGCCGGCGTTCGCCGCGACGAGGCAGTTGTAGACCGCCTCCTCGGCCGCCTCGTAGGCGGCCGCGAAGAGGGGCGACATGCGGTCGGTGCGAAACGCCTGCTCGCGCGTGATCGAGAAGGCGATCCCGATCTCGCCGGAGCCGTTCCCGGCATACGAGCCGGCCCGGGCCAGGCCCAGGAGCGGCCGCAGCGCAAGCCGCCGAAGCTGGATCGCCGTGAGCGGTGCGTCGGTCGCGCAGACCGCGATGCACGAGCCCTCGGGCGGAGGGTCGCCCGGCACCGGATCGAACCGCAGGCCGCCGACCGTGAGCCGCTCGCGGTCACCGAAGTTGCACATGAGAAGGACGCCGACCGTGTGCTCATCCACGAGCCGCGACGCCGTCCCGATCCCGCCCGCGAAGTCGAAGCACGTCATGCCGGTTCCCGACCCGACCGTGCCCTCGGCGACGTCGGGGCCGGCGTTCGCAAGCGCGGCGTGCGCGTCCTCGACCGTCACGGTGCGCGAGTCGCCCATGTCGGAGTCGTCGCACTCGCCGACGACGGGGATGACCGTCTTCTCCGGGCTGCCTCCCGCCGCGATGACGGCCGCGTGGTAGACGGTGCCGACCGCATGCGTCCCGCACAGCCACACGGGCGTCACGATCAGCCCGTACTCGTCGATCTCGAGCTTCGCGGTCAGCTCCCCCACGCCGTTCGTCGTGTCGACGCCGGCGCGGGTCGGGAGCTCGGGAGGCACCACGACCGTGACGCCCGTCGGCTCGCCGCTCGCGGCCTGTGCGTGGCCGACGAGCACGCCGGGGACGTCGGTGATCGCGTTTCGCTCCCCGGTCGGGAAGAGGCCCACCGGGCCGCCGATGTCGCGCCAGCGCTCAGGCATCCACCAGATCCAGCCCCTCGTACGACCACGGAAACGCCCGTTCGAAGGCCCGCGCGGCGCGCAGCACGAGGGCGTCCTCGCCGCGCCGGCCGACGATCTGGAGGCCGACGGGGAGCCCGTCGGCGTCGTGTCCGCACGGCACCGAGGCCGCCGGCTGGCCGGTCACGTTGAACGGATACGTGAACGCCGTCCAGCTCAGGTACTCCGTGGGCCGGCCGCAGACCCATCCCGGCTGGTCGGCTCCGGCCGTGAAGGGCGGGCACGGCATCGTGGGCGTGATGAGCAGGTCGTAGCCCCCGAAGAACGCGTCCATCGCGGCCGTGTAGCGCTCGCGGGCGGCGTGGGCGGCCGCCAGGTCGGCCTCGGTCATGCGCATCCCGCGCTCGACGACCTCCCAGCGCCCGGGATCGGCCAGCTCGCGGGTCGACGCGTCCTCGCCCTGCGCCTGGTTCCACGCCCAGATGGGGTCGACGATCGGCCAGGGGTCGTCGAGGCCGGGGTCTGCGTCGTCGAGGGTCAGGCCCAGCTCCGGGAGGCGGCGGGCGGCTGCTGCCGCGACATCGAGCACAGCCGCCTCGACCGCGGCATAGCCCAGGTCGGGCGACCACGCTGCCCGAACGCCTGCAACGCCGTCCTCCAGGCTCGCCGCGAGCGACGTGCCCGCCATCACGTCGAGCAGGAGCGCGGCGTCGGCGACCGTGCGGGCGATCGGCCCCTGGGCGGAGAGCCCGGAGCCGGCCACGGTGGGCACGAGCCCGACCGTCGGCTTCAGGCCGAAGACCCCGCAGAACGACGCCGGGATCCGGATCGAGCCGGCGCCGTCGCCGCCCTGCGCCATCGGCACCACGCCGGCGGCGACCGCGGCGGCGGACCCGCCTGACGAGCCGCCGGCCGTGAGCCCGTGCCGCCACGGGTTGTGTGCCGGCCCGTTCACGCGGTTTCCCGACTCGCCCTTCCAGCCGTACTCCGAGGTCGTGGTCTTGCCGACGATGACGGCGCCGGCGGCCCGGATCCGGGCGACGAGCGGCGAGTCGGCCTGCGCCACCTCGCCCTGGTGGGCGAGCGAGCCCATGCTCGTCGGCACGCCCGCCACGTCGACCAGATCCTTGATCGCGACCGGGACCCCCGCCAGCGGCCCCCCGGCGCTTCCGGCGTCGGCGGCGGCCGCCTGCGTCAGCGCGAGATCGGCCGTCACGGTCACAAACGCGTTCAGGGCCGGCTCGGTCGCCTCGATCCGGTCGAGTGTCTCGCGTGTCAGCCCGGCGGCGCTCACCCCGGCGGCGCGCCGTCCCCGTCGGGCCCGACCTCGTCCGCGGAGGGTCCGGGCGCGGTGACGATGCACGCGGCGCGGTGGTCGGGCGCAGCCTCGTCGCGCGGCCGCTGGAGGCTGGGATCGATGGTCGAGCAGCGCGGCTCGGCGACCGGACAGCGGGGATGGAACCGGCAGCCGGAGGGGACGTGGATCGGGTTGGGTGTCTCGCCCGTCAAGATCTGCGGCGTTGTCTGCTCCCGCGGGTCGCGCTTCGGGACCACCGTGATGAGGGCGCGCGTATAGGGATGCTGCGGGTTTCGAACGACGTCTCGGGCCGGCCCCTCCTCGACGATCCGGCCCAGGTACATGACCGCGATCCGGTCGGCGAAATGGGCGGCGGTGGACAGGTCGTGGGTGATCATGAGGATGCCCATCCCGTCCTTGCGGAGCTTGTCCAGGAGCGACAGGATCCCGGCCCGGACCGAGACGTCGAGCATCGACACCGGCTCGTCGGCGACGAGCAGTTTGGGGTCGAGCACGAGGCTGGCGGCGATCGCGACGCGCTGGCGCTGGCCACCGGAGAGCTCGTGCGGAAAGCGGTCGATGAAGAGGTCGGGCGGTGTCAGCCCCGCCCGCTCCAGCGCCTCGCGCACCTTGGCCTCGCGCTCCTTCTTGCCGCGGCCGATGTGGTGGACGACCAGCGGCTCCTCGATCGTGTCGCGGACGGTGAAGCGCGGGTCGAGCGACTCGTAGGGATCCTGGTAGATCATCTGGATCTCGCGCCGCAGCGGCCGCAGCGACCGCGCGGAGAGCCGGGTGATCTCGCGGCCGCGAAACCGGATCACGCCGCTCTCGCTCTCGACCATGCGAACCACCGTCTGCGCGGTGGACGTCTTGCCGCAGCCGGACTCGCCCACCAGCGCAACCATCTCGCCCTGGGCGATCGTGAACGACACGCCCTCGACGGCGTGCACCGTCTCCTTCGGCCGCCGGGCGATCGCCCCCACCACGCCGCGCGGCACGGGGTAGCGGGTGACCAGCCCGTCGACCTCGAGCAGCGCCTCGCGTTCGGCGCTCACGCCGGCCTCTCCGCCACCAGGTGGTCGTTCAGGTGGCACAGCGCCTCGTGCCCGGGAGCGACCTCGATCCGGCGCGGATGCGTCGCCGGGCAGGGCGAGAACGCCGAGTCGCAGCGGGGGGTGAACGGGCAGCCGGCGATCTCGCGATCGAGCCGCGGCGGCGCGCCGGGGATCGAGCGCACCTCCTCGTCGCCGAGCAGGTCGGGAGTCGCCGCGAACAGCATGCGCGTGTACGGATGCCGCGGGTCGTGGTAGATCGTCGACATGTTCCCCATCTCGACAATCTCGCCGGCGTACATCACGGCGGCGCGGTCGCACACCTGGGCCACCACCGGCAGGTCGTGCGTGACGAGGATCATCGAGAGGCCCAGGTCGCGTGTGAGCCGCACCAGGAGCTCGAGGATCTGCGCCTGCACCATCACGTCGAGCGCGGTCGTCGGCTCGTCGGCAAGCAGGACCTTCGGCTGGCATGCGAGCGCGAGGGCGATCGCGGCCCGCTGGCGCATGCCGCCCGAGAACTCATGCGGATAGCGCTCGGCCCGGTCTCCGGAGATTCCGACGAGCTCGAGCAGCTCGCGCACCTGCGCCCGGGCGGCCCTCCCCGACGCCGTCCCGTGGAGCTCCATCGGCTCGGCGATCTGCATGCCGATCGTCTTCACGGGATTGAAAGCGTTCATGGCGCCCTGGAACACCATCGCGACATCGCGCCAGCGGTGCGGGCTGACCGACTCCTCGCCCCTGGCCAGCACGTCCTCGCCGTCCAGATAGACCCGGCCCGCGACGCTCGCGCTCGCCGGCAGGAGCCCCATCAGCGCCAGGATTGTGGTCGTCTTGCCGCATCCCGACTCCCCCACGAGGCCCATCCGCTCGCCCGGGCGCAGCTCGAAGCTGACGCCCTGCACGGCGTGGAGCTCGCGGTCGCCGCTCAGGTCGAACCAGACGTGCAGGTCGTCGGTCTTGAGAACGGGCTGAGCGCTCACTCGCTGTCCAGCTGTCCGTGCAGCGGTCGCAGGCGGAACCGGCGCACCGCCAGGTGCCCGACCTTGAGGCGCGGGTTGAGCGCATCCTCCATCGACTGGCCGACCATCGTGCAGGCCAGGATCACGATCGTCACCGCCACGCCGGGCGGCACGACCGCCCACCAGGCGTTGTTCAGGACGGCGTTCCCGAGGAAGCTGTTCTCGATCAGCTTGCCCCACGAGATCGTGCTGGGGTCGCCCAGGCCGAGGAACGTGATGTACGTCTCGAGGAAGACCGCGAGCGCGATCGTGAGCACGGTGTTTGCGATCAGGAGCGGCGCCACCTGCGGCAGCACGTGCCTGAAGACGAGGCGGCGGTTTCCGGCGCCGATCGACCGGGCCCGCTGCACGTAGACCCGCTCGCGAACGCTCTTCACCTGCGCGCGCACCAGCCGCGCCGTGCTCGTCCAGTAGATGACGCCGATGATGATGATGATGTTGATGAGGTGGCGGCCGAAGATCGCCGCGACGACGATGATCAGCGGCAGGTCGGGGATGACCAGGAAGATGTCGGTGATCCGCATCAGGAGCACGTCGACCCAGCCGCCGAAGAACCCGGAGATGACGCCCACGGATCCGCCGATGACCATCGCGACGAAGGCCGCGGCGAAGCCGACTTCCAGCGAGACCCGCGAGCCGTAGACGAGCAGCGAGAACATGTCGACGCCGCCGTCGTCGGTGCCGAGCCAGTGCGTGCTGTTCGGAGCCTGGTAGATGCCGCCGGTCTTCGCGTGGATGCTGTGCGTTGCGATGAGCGGCGCGAAGATCGCGACCAGGATGACCAGCACGACGACGGTCAGCCCGATGATCGCCTGCGGCTGGCTGCGCAGCGTGGTCGCGATGAAGCCGCGCCGGCCCGGCGTCAGCTCGGGCGAGCCGCCGACGCCGGCCTCGTCGGGGACGACCGCGGTGGGCGCCGTCAAGTCGCTCACGTCGTCACCCGCGGGTCGAGCTTGAAGTAGAGCAGGTCGGCGATGAAGTTGAACACGATGACCGACAGCGTCAGCACCAGGAACGCGCCCTGGAGGAAGGCGTAGTCACGCTTGTCGATGGCGTCGACGATGGCGAGCCCGATCCCCGGGTAGTCGAACACGTACTCGATGGTGATGGCACCGCCGATGATGAATCCGAGCGACAGCGCGATCAGCGTGACCACCGGCAGCATGGCGTTCCGGAACCCGTGCTTCCAGACGATGGCCCAGTTGCTCATGCCCTTCGCGCGTGCCGTCAGGACGTAGTCCTCCCCCAGCGTCTCGAGCATGGCGGAGCGGACGATCAGCGTGTAGTCGCCGTACAGCACGAGGCCGAGCGTGAGCGCGGGCAGGATCATGTGCTCGATCCGGTCCTTCAGGAAGTCGAGCGTGCCCGGATTTCCGAGGATGCCGTAGTCGGGGCTCTGGATGCCGCCGTGGGGTAGCCCGACCCGGTTGGCGACGAAGTAGACGATCATGAGCCCCAGCCACTGGGTCGGCACCGAGTAGAACGCCAGCGCCGTCCAGACAGAGATCTTGTCGAGCACCGTGCCCCGCCGCCAGGCGGAGATCACCCCGGTGAAGACGCCGAACACGATCGAGAACACGGTGCCCAGGGTGATCATCGCGAGCGTCTTCTTGATCGGATCCCACAGCTCCCCGCGCACCGGCCGGTGAGAGATGAAGGTGGTGCCCATGTCGCCATGGGCGAGGTGCTTCACGTAGATGACGTACTGCTCCCATTTCGACTTGTCGAGGCCCAGGTCGTGCCGCAGCGCCTGCTTGAACTGGATCGTGCAGGCGTGGCACTTGAGGCCGGTCACCGCATCGCCGGGCAGGGCGCGGAACAGCACGAAGTTCAGCGTGATGGCGACGAAGACCGTGAGCAGCGCAAACAGCGTCCGCTTCATGATGTAGTCGCTTCGTTGCATCGCTTCTGTGTGCTGTCCGCGCCCTGACCGAGTCCGCTACTTCAGGTGCGGGTTCGTGAACGCGTTGTAGTTGTATCCGAGCGCCTGGGCGTCGTAGCCGGCCCACTTGGGGTTGTAGGCCGCGATGCCCTGCTCATTGACGAGCTGCGTGTAGATCCAGTTGTCGTGGATGATCTTGTCCATCTGGTGCACGAGATCCATGCGGTCGCCCTCGTCCACGAGCGTCCCCTGCTTCTCGTACATCTTGTCGTAGGCGGGATTGTCCCACCCGGTGTCGCTCCACGAGCACCACTGGCCCTTGGTGACGACGGAGAGCTGGAAGTCGGGATCGGGTGATGCGACCCAGTCCCACAGGGCGATGTCGAACTTCGAGTACCCCGTGTTCGTCGCGGGATCGCACTTGTCGTCCGTCTCGATCGCGTACGCGGCGCTCGAGTCGCCGCCGCTCTGCTCGGTCACCTTGACGCCGGCATTGGCGAACCCCTCCTGCACGATCGAGAACGCGCGGTCGCCGTTGAAGTCGAGGCTGTTCGGGACCATGATCTGGTACTGCATCTTGTGCGCCGGCTCGGCGTACTTGCCCGTCGTGGCCGGGGCGACCCGGATCCCGTCCGGGCCCTTCTTGTATCCGAGCTGGTCAAGCGTCTGGTTGGCCGCATCGCAGTCGAACTTGAGCGGCTGGTAGTCGGGGCTCTGCCACGGCTTGGCGATGTCGCCGAGCAGGCTCTCGGTGACTTCCGCGTACCCGCTGAAGACCACCTGGACGATCTGCTGCCGGTCGACGCACATCGACAGGGCTTCCTTCACCTTCGGGTCGAGCAGCTCTCTGTGCTGGGGCTTGTAGGGGTTCGAGTTCCAGGTGATGTTCGTGATCTCACCTCCCGGATAGGTGTCGATCGTCGCCTTCCCGGACCGCTTGACGGCATTGACGGCCGTGAACGGCACCTGGTCGACCGCCGAGATCTGTCCCGACTGGAGGTCGGCGATCATCGAGTCGGCGTTCGTGTAGTAGACGTACGCGACCGCGTCGACGTGCGGCTTGGGCCCCCACCAGCCCGGGTTGGGCTTGAAGACGGTCTGGCCCTTCTTCTCGTACTTCGTGATCTCGAAGGGGCCGCCGGACACGACGGGCAGGTGCTCCTCCGGCAGGAAGGTCTTCAGGTCCTTGCCGTTGTTGCCCGTGTACTGGTCCCAGACGTGCTTGGGCAGGATGTACAGAAAGGTCAGCTGCGCCAGCGCGTTTCCGACCGGCTTGTCGTAGTGGAAGACGGCCGTGGTCGGGTCGGGCGCATCCACCTTCGTCACGTGGGCGACCGCCGAGGCGAGCACCGCCGTCGGCCCCGGGTACTTGACGATGGTGTTCGCCGTCCAGGCAACGTCCTCGGACGTGAGCGGCTGCCCGTCCGACCACTTGGCGCCGGGCTGGAGCGTGAACGTGTAGGTCTTGCCGTCGGGCGAGACCGTCCACGACTTGGCGAAGCTCGGGACGATCTCCTTCAGTCCCGGACCGTACTGGACGAGCTCCGGGTAGATCTCCAGGAACGAGACGGTGGCTCCCGCCTCGATGTAGTTGAAGACGTTCAGCGTGTCGATGTAGTTGGTCGACCCGAGCGTGAAGATGCCGCCCTGCTTGACCCCGCCGCCGCCGCCTCCGCCGCCTCCTCCGCTGCTGCCGCCGCATCCCGCGGCGGCCACCACGGCCGCCAGCGCGACGGCCGCTGTCATCAGTCTTCGAGCTCTCATACGTCATCCTCCCTCGGGTTCCCCGCCACGGCGTGGGTGTGATGATCCCGCCCGGGCCGCGGCCTGCGACCCGCCATGTCGTCGATGTACTCGCAGATCTCCTCGACGGCCCGATCGAGCCACAGCCGCCCCTTCTCGGCGGTGGCCGCGGTCGCGTCGCCGATCACGCCCGACTCGGTCCATCCGCTCCACCGGCCCTTGACCGAAAGCGGCCCGTCCGACCAGTCCATCCAGGCGTGGTCGGACTCCCAGTCGGGGATCTCGCTGACCGCCTTCTCCATCTGCACCAGCTCCGGACGGATCGCCAAATACAGCGACGTCTCGAGCTCGCAGGCGTGCGCCATCCCGCCCGGCGCCTCCGACGAGCGCGTCGCGGCGAGCAGCTCGGCCGAGGCGGGCGAGCTCAGGTACCAGAAGGTTGCCGCGACGGCGTCGCGCTCCTCCAGCATGATGAGCCGCGCCGCCATGTCGACCAGCGGCACGTTCGACCCGTGGCCGTTCACGAAGAGGATCCGGCGGAAGCCGTGGTGAAGGACGCTCTTGCCGATGTCCACCAGGTGGTCGACGAAGGTCTTCCACCCGATCGTGATCGGGCCCGGGAAATCCATGTGGTGGGGCGTGTAGCCGTGCGTGACCGTCGGAAGGAGCAGGGCCCGTCCCGGCCGCGCCGTCACGGCCCGGTCGGCGAGCGTCTCGGCGATCAGGACGTCGGTGTCGATCGGCAGGTGGTGGCCGTGATCCTCGAGCGTCGCCACGGGGATCACCAGCACCGGCTCGCGGGCGGCCCACTCGGCCACCTCGGGCCAGGTCAGCTCCGCGTACCGGTTGGTGGGCGTCGGCGTGTCAGTCGAAGGCATAGTGCTGGTCAAGAGAGTCGCATGGGTTCCCGCGGCCGTATGTGACCGTTCCCTCTGTGACGTCGGAAAGGCACCAGAAGACAGTTTTGGATTGCGCGCCGTGCTCCGGGTGGCGGCACAGCGAGTGCGGCGCCCCGGTGTGATCCTGGAGCGCCCGCCGCAGCACCTGGTCGGTGATCTGCCCCGGGGCCAGCCATTCAAGCGCGCGACGATACCGGACGGCCGAGCCGGCGGCGTACTCCGGGTCGCCCTCGTACGGCAGCATCCGGGCGCTCACATAGTGGTTCGTGTGTGCGAGCGTGCCGTCGGGGCCCGGCCGGATCAGCTCGGCGTCGGTGGCCGACCCCTCGACGTTCACGACGCCGCCGTCCCGGTGGCTCAGGATCGTGTTGTACGACGACGCCCTGTGCGGGTTGAGGGCCGCCTCGACGGCCTCGTCGAGCGTACGCCGGCGCAGGATGTCGCGCACGTGCAGGAGCCGCGGGATCCCGATGCGATTGTCGTTCGGCGAGACCTCGTTCCCGGTGAGCGCCAGGCCGGCCGAGTTGAACCCGACGCTGATCCACGGCCCGATGCCGATCGTGAAGACCACGGGATCGCCGGGGATGCGCCATTCGGTGGCGACCAGATCGGCCTCGACCTCGGGCGACAGATCGTTGTTGTGAGCGACCCAGAGGTGGCCGTCGACGCTCGCCGGCGGCCGCGCGACCATGTCGGAGCAGGCACCCTCCCCCGCGGCGCCGCCCTCCAGCTCCTCGATCCCGGCGGCGAACACCGCCATGGGGTCGGCCGCGGCGCCGCCGGCCACGGCGTCGAGCTCGTCCACGAGCCACGGCAGCTCGCGCTCGGTCACCGCGCGGTACGCGCGCGCCGCCTCGATCCGGGCCGGCGTCATGGCCGCGGCCGTGCGGGCGACGGCGCCGGCGCTCGCCCGCCCGATCTGGGCGCCGACCTCGGCGTGCGTCCCGGCGGCGCGGACGAGCGGAAGGCGCTCAGGCGGCATAGCGCCTCTCGAAGACCGCCCGGACCGCGGGGCTCTCGCGCAGCACGTTCAGCGCCGTCAGGCCCATGTCGGGCATGTGGCCGTTGCCGATCAGCATGGTCGTGGCGCGGCCCAGCCCCTCGGCCCCCAGGGCGGCGGTGGTGAACGACGTCGCCATCGAGAAGAAGAGGATCGTCCCCGTCTCGCGCGTGAGCAGGATCGTCCCGAGCTCCGTGCCGGGGACGTTCACGAGGTTCACGGCCACGTCCGCCTCGCGGCCGGCGGCGTCCATCACGGCCTCGTAGAGCCCCAGCGCGTCGGTGGCGTCGGCGGCGACGACGTGGTCTGCGAGCCCCGTCCCGCGCACGTCCTCGAGCGCGTCCTCGGCCAGGTCGGTCACGATCACGCACCCACCCGGGCCGGCGTGCTTTCGGGCCTCGTGGAGCGTGAGCAGGCCGGCCGTGCCGCCGCCGCCGACCAGGACCACCGTGTCGCCGGGGCGCACGAGCCCCGCCGTCCGCGACGGCGCGCCGGCGACGTCGAGCGCCGCGAGCGCGATCCGCTCGGGAATGTCCTCCGGCAGCACGGCGAACGGGCTCGACTCGAACAGCACGGCCGTGCCCGACGCCCCGACCTGCCCGTGGTGCATGTCGATGCCGTCAACCCGGTCGAGCCGGAGCGGCGTGAGGGTGAGCGAGATCAGGCTGGCGATGCGTTGCCCGGGCACCACCCGGCGGCTCTCGCGCACCAGGCTCCCGACCTCACGCACCGTTCCCACCAGCATGCCGCCCGATCCCGTCACCGGGTTGTGGAGCTTGCCGCGCTCGGCGACGATGGCCTCGATGGCGCGCCCGACCGCCGCCGGGTCGCCGCCCGACTCGGACGCGAGCTGGCGGAAGCTGGCAGAGTCGAGGTTCAGGCGCTCGACGTCGACCAGGATCTCGGCGTCGGAGATGCGCGGGTCGGCGTCGAGCTTCCACGCCGGCTGCGGGAAGGCGCCGTCGCCGTCGAGCACCCGGTGAAGGCCGTAGCGGGCCGCCAGGCTGAGAGGCATGGCCTAGGCTACCCCGCCGAAATTCCGACTCATATTGGCGTAACGCTCTAAAATCCGCGAGGATGATTGAGCAGTTGCACAAGAGCGGCGTCAGCATCGCCGAGCTCGTCGAGGAGACCGCGCTCGGCCGCGCGGAGCTCCGGGCCGGCGGCGGCGGCCTGGGACGCGAGGTGGAGCGGGTGCAGTGGATGGAGGTGCTCGACGACTTCGCCGACTACCTCGCCGCGGGCGACCTCCTGCTCACGACCGCCTACAACCTGGGCGACGACCCCGCGCTCCAGCGCACGCTCGCCGGCCGGATGCTCGCCGCCGGAGCCGTCGCGATGGTCGTGAAGTGCGGCTACTACCTCGAGTCCGTGCCGTACGCCGTGCGCCGCCAGGCCGACGAGATCGACCTGCCGGTCTTCGAGCTTCCGCGCGAGGTGCCGTTCGTCGAGATCTCGCAGTCCATCTACGAGCGGCTCGTGTCAGGCTCCTACGCCCGGCTCCAGCGCTCGGCCGGCATCCACCGCGAGCTCGTCCGGCTTGTCGTCGACGGCGCCGACCTCGGCACGGTGGTGCGGCGGGCGGCGGCGATGCTGGGCAACCCGGTCGTCGTCGAGGACGACGCCGGCCGCAGGCTCGGGGGATGGCGGCCGGACGGTCGCCCGCACTGGCTGGGGCCCGGCGGCCTTGCCGATGCGCCGGAGGCGCTCGTCGTGCCCGTCGTCGCCCGCGGCGTCACGCACGGCCGGGTGGGCCTCATCCCCGAGCGGCCGGCCCAGGCCGACGACGTGCAGGCGCTGGAGCAGGTGGCGACGGTGGTGGCGCTCGACATCGCGAAATCCGACCGCGAGCGCCTGACCGAGGACGAGCTCGTCGCCGCGTTCGTCCGCGACCTGGTGCACAACCGGGCCGGCGACACCGCCGCCTGCGAGGCGCGGGCCCGCCGGCTCGGAGTCCGGATCCCGGGTGGCGCGCGCGTGCTGCGGCTGCGCGGGGCGGCCGCCGACTCGGGCGCCGTGGAACTGGCGCTCGACCTCCTGCGCGAGCGGCTCCCGCGGCGGCCGCTCGCCGCCCGCGACGGCGCCGAGATCGTCGTCGTCTGCTCGTCCGCGGAGCAGCAGCTCATGGGACCCGACCTGACGTGGCTCGCCCCCGGCGGCGAGGAGTTGACCGGCGGCGCCGGCGAGGAGGCTGAGGGCCCCGACCGGCTCGAGGTCTCCCACCTTCAGGCCGGCCGCGCTCTGCGGCTCGGGAGCGGGCTGCGGGGGCGCGGCGTCCTTCATCGCTACGCCGACGTCGAAGCCTACGACGCGCTCCTCGGCGACAACGGCGACCGGGCCGCCCGCGTCCGGGCGCGGACGATCGACCGCCTCCCCGACGACCTGCGAAGGACGCTGGCGCTCTACCTCGAGCACAACCACAGCGTCGCCCGCACGGCCCGCGACCTCTTCGTCCACCGCAACACCGTGCACTACCGGCTCCGGCGGATCGAGGCGCTGTGCGACCTGAACCTGGGCCGCGTCGAGGATCGGATGCTGTGCCAGATCGCCCTGCTCTCCGCCCGGATGGGTGACTCGGCGGGCGGCGTCGCCCCAGGGGCCTGACGGGGCCTGGCCCCGGTGGTGCGGCCCTAGTCCGCGCTTCGCGCGGCGACCTCCGCCAGGAGCGCCTCTCGCAGGTCGGCGAGCGGCTGGGCGCCCAGGTCGCCCTTCCCCCGCCGCCGGACCGACACCGTCCCGGCCTCCGCCTCGCGGTCGCCGACGACGAGGATGCACGGCATCCGCTGGTGCTCGGCCTCGGCGATCTTCTTGCCGACCGACTCGCTGCGAAGGTCGGCCTCGGCGCGCAGGCCGGCGTCGTGCAGCTCCTTCGCCACGTGCGAGGCGTACTCGTGGTGGCGGTCGGCGACGGGCAGCACCATTGCCTGGACCGGCGCGATCCAGAGCGGGAAGGCGCCGGCGACGTGCTCGATCAGGATGCCGATGAAGCGCTCCAGCGATCCCAGGAGCGCGCGGTGAATCACGACCGGCATGTGCTCGGCGTTGTCGGCGCCGACGTAGGAGAGGCCGAACCGGGCGGGCATCTGGAAGTCGAGCTGCACCGTGCCCATCTGCCACGAGCGGCCGATGGCGTCGGTCATGTGCAGGTCGATCTTCGGCCCGTAGAAGGCCCCCTCCCCCGGGCTCGTCACGTGGTCGATGCCGCGGCGCCTGAGCGCGGACTCGAGCGCGGCCTCGGCGGCGTCCCAGTCCTCGTCGGAGCCGAGCTTGTTGTCGGGCCGGAGCGAGAGCTCGGGCTGCGGAACCACTCCGAAGATGCCGTAGAGCAGGTCGACGTAGTCGAGGCAGGCGAAGATCTCGTCCTCGATCTGCTCCATCGTGCAGAAGATGTGGGCGTCGTCCTGGGTGACGTGCCGCACCCGCATGAGCCCGTGCAGCGCGCCGGTCAGCTCGTTCCGGTGCAGCGTCGAGGACTCGGCGTAGCGAAGCGGCAGCTCGCGGTAGCTGCGCCGCTGGCTGCCGAAGAGCAGCATGTGCCCGGGGCAGTTCATCGGCTTCAAGCCGTATGTCTGCGCCTCGCTCTCGCCCGGCACGAGGAACATGTCGTCGCGGAACTTCTCCCAGTGGCCCGACGTCTTCCAGAGCTCGACGTCGTACAGGAGCGGCGTCTTCACCTCGACGTAGCCCCGGCGGGCGTTCTCGGACCGGCGCAGGTCCTCGAGCGAGTTCCAGATCGCCATGCCGCGCGGGTGCCACAGCGGCGACCCCGGCGAGTGCGGGTCGAAGTGGAAGAGGTCGAGGTCGCGGCCCAGGCGGCGGTGGTCGCGGCGGCGGGCCTCCTCGATCCGGGCCAGGTGCGCGTCGAGGTCGGCCTGGCGGAAGAACGCCGTGCCGTAGATCCGCGTCAGCATCGGCCGGTTCGAGTCGCCGCGCCAGTACGCGCCCGCCGTCGAGAGCAGCTTGAACGCCTTGATCGGCTTCGTCGACTGGAGGTGCGGGCCCCGGCACAGGTCCTCGAAGTCGTCATTTCGGTAGAGGCTGACCGTGCCGTCCTCCAGCCCCTCGGCGAGCTCGAGCTTGTACGGCTGGCGCTCGGCGCGAAAGCGTTCGAGCAGCGCGGCCCGGTCGACGCCGTCCTCACGCTCGAACGGGACGTCCGACTTCAGGATGCGGCGCATCTCGTCCTCGATCCGTTCGAGGTCGTCCGCCGAGATGGGCTCGGGGAACTCGAAGTCGTAGTAGAAGCCGTCGTCGATGGCGGGGCCGATCGCGATCTTGGCGTCGGGCCAGAGGTGAAGGACGGCCTGCGCCATCACGTGCGCCGTCGAGTGGCGCAGCACGGCCAGCGCGGCCTCGTCGCGGTCTGTCAGGATGCGGATCGTCTCGCCCTCGTGCACCGGCAGCCGCAGGTCGCGCACCTCCCCGTCGACCTGGAGGGCGACCGCGGCGTCGGCCAGCCGGGGGCCGATCGCGGCCGCCGCATCGCGCCCCGACGCGCCGTCTTCGAGGGTCAGCTCGTTGCCGTCGGGGAGGAGCACGCGCATCGTCGGCAGCATACAAACCGCGCCCCGCTGGTACGCTCGCCGCGATGGAGCCTCTGGCGGCAGTGCTGGCGATCGCTCTCGCGGCGGCCGTCGCCGTCGGTGTGCTGCGCGACCGGCGCGCGGCGCGCGAGCGCGAGGCGCTCGAGCGCGAGCTGCGCGAGACCGTCCCGCGGGCCGAGCTGTCGGCGGCGCTGGCCTCGCGCGACGCCGTGATGGGGGCCGCGTCGACGCCGATCCTGCTCTTCGACGGCGAGGGCCAGGTCGTCCGCGCGAACCCGTCCGCGCGCGAAGCCGGCCCGGAGGTGGCAGGGCCGGGTACGCACGCGGAGCTTGCCGCGGCCGCGGGCCGGGCCGCCGCGGGCGAGCCGGTCAGGGACGTCGAGCTCACGGTCTACACGCCGGAGCGGCGCCGCTTCCGGGCGCGGATCCGCGGGTTCGGCACCGGCGACGACGTCGGCGCCGCGGTCGTGCTCTCCGACCAGTCATCCGAGGCCGACTACCGCGACGCCCGCCGGCTCTTCTCGGCCGGCGTGTCCCACGAGCTGCGAACGCCGCTCCAGCGCATCCTGGCGCTGGTCGAGACGCTGGCGCTGCCCCTCGACGAGGAGGAGCGCTCCGACATGATCGCGCAGGCCCGGGCCGAGGTGGACGCGATGCGCCAGCTGATCGAGGACATGATCCTGCTCGTCCGGCTGGAGAGCCACGAGCTTCCCGACAAGGACGAGCAGACCGACGTCACGACCGCGGTCGAGGCCTGCGTCGCCCGGCACACGGCGGCCGCCCGGGCGGCGTCGATGAGCCTCGGCACCGCGGTGACACGCGGCCTCGTTGCCGCGGTCGCCCCGCGGCTCGTGGACGCGGTGCTCGACAACCTGGTCGAGAACGCCATCCGCCACGCCGGCGAGGGCGAGGCGATCGTGGTGCGCGCCCGCGGGCTCTCCGGGGCCGTCGAGATCGTCGTGCACGACACGGGCGGGCGCATCCCACCCGATCATCTGAGCCGGGTGTTCGAGCGCTTCTACCGGGTCGAGGATGCCCGCTCGGGGCCGGGCACCGGGCTCGGGCTTGCCATCGTGAAGCACATCGCCGAGGAGTACGGCGGCCGGGCCACCGTGGAGTCGACACCGGCGGCGGGAACGAACATCCGGGTCGTCCTCCCCGCGCCGGCGGCGGTCAGGGACTGACCCCGCTCAACCGGCGCCCCGGACGACGTTGATGTTGAAGTGGCGGTCGCCGCCGGCCGCCTGCATCATCTCGATCCAGAGCACGAGGTACATCTCGGTGCCGCGGGCGGTCTCGATCCCGCCGAGGTCGACGATCGACTCCGGCGGCCAGCCGAAGCTCTCGAGCATCCCGGCCGCGTGCTGCTTGGCCTCCGCGTCGTCACCGCTCACGAAGACCGAATGGGGGCCGGGGACGCGCTCGGGATGGGTCATCACCTCGTTTGCCATCGTGTTCAGCGTCTTCACCACGCGCGCCTCCGGGAAGGCCCGCTGGATCTGCTCGCCGAGACTGTCGGTGTTGCACACGGTCAGCGTCAGCCGGCCCGTCTCGAACGTGAGCGCGTTGGCGACGTCGATCAACACCTTGCCGTCCAGGTTCTCGGCCCCCGCGGCCGCCAGCGCGTCGAGCGACACCCCGCCGGCCGTGCAGTTCATCACCGTCTGCCCGAACGCCGCAGCGTCGGCGAAGGTGCCGTGGGACGCGTTCGGGCCGGCCTCGGCGGCCCAGGTGGCGGCGGCCTCGTTGTGGGCCGTCCGCGATCCCATCCGCACCTCGTGGCCGACCTCGACCAACCGCCCCGCCAGCGCACGTCCGACGTTCCCAGTCCCGAGCACGCCGTAGCGCATCCTCATCCCTCCTTCGTGATCGGCTCGAACCTGTAACCCACGCCCTGATGGGTGTGGATGTAGGTGTGCGTCGGAGACCGGCGGTCGATCTTCTCGCGCAGCTTGCGAACGCAGACGTCGACCGTCCGGTCGCGGTGCCGGTAGGGCGTCCCCCAGACCCGCTGCTGGATCCGGTCGCGCGTGAGCGCCTTGCCCTCCGCGGCGGCGAGCACGTAGAGCAGCCGGAACTCCATCGGCGTGAGGCCCGCGTCGGCGCCGTCGAGCAGCGCCTGGTGGCGGTCGGGGTCGATGACGAGCCCCGGCGCATCGATCCGGGCGGCGTCGGGCTGGTTCGGCGCGATGCCCGACCGCCGGAGCGCCGCCTCCACGCGGGCGACGAGCTCCTGCATCCCGAACGGCTTCGCCAGGTAGTCGTCGGCCCCGATCTTGAGCCCGTGCACCTTGTCGTGCTCCGAGCCGCGGGCCGAGATCATGATGACCGGGATGGTGATGCCCTCCTCGCGCAGGGTGCGCGTGATGCGCCACCCGTCCTCGCCCGGCAGCATCAGGTCGATCACCGCGACGTCGGGCCGCTCGAACCGGATCTTCTTGAGCGCCCGGTCGCCGTCCTCGGCCCACTCCACGTCCATCCCGGCCCGGCGCAGATGGGTCATCATGGCGCGAGCGATCACACCGTCGTCCTCGGCGAGCAGCACCCTCGGCATCGGCGGGGATTGTACGGGCGTCCGGACGGGACCGGCCCGGACCAAAGATTCGCCGCCCCGGCTTGCCTTTCGTCCCCCGGCCGAACGAGCTTTCGAGTCGCCTCTACAACTCGTCCGCCCGGCTTCGACCTACTCGGCTGCCCTCGGCGGCGCAGAGGGAAAGCTAGAGCCCGTGACACCGGTGTGCAAGCGGGAAATTCGCGCTCTTTGCGGAGTTCGAGAACGGACGCCTTCACCACTTCTCGCAAAGAGCGACGTTCGCCTCGCCCCTACACCAACCCCCGTGCGCGCTCGAGGACCTCGCGGTCGCGGTCGTAGCTCACCATCGCCACGGCCTCGTCGATCGCGACCCAGCGCACCTCGTCGACGTCCGGCGCCAGCGGGCGGCCGCCGGCGTCGGCCGCCATCAGGAAGTACTGCACCGTCTTCGGCCCGGCGCCGGCGTCGTAGGCGATCGTCCCGAGCTCGTGCTCGATCGTCCCCGCGTGGCCCGTCTCCTCCTCGACCTCACGGACGGCGGCCTCGCGGTCGTCCTCGCCCGGGTCGAGCTTCCCCTTCGGCAGCGTCCAGTCGTCGTACTGCGGACGGTGGACGACCGCGACGAGGCCGCTCCGGTGGAGGACCGCGCCGGCGGCCCGGATCACCCGCGCGAGCCGGCCCTGCGGCGGCCGGCCATCGCAAGCAGCCACATCACCAGCCCGACGCCGCCGACCAGCACGAGCACGAACCCGGCGAACGCCCACAGGATCCCGCGGTCGCCCTGGACGACCGCCCCGACGGCGATCATGGCGATCCCGAGCACGCCGAAGGCCTGGGTCATCACGAACGGGCCCGGAAGCCCCAACGGCGTGACGGTCGAGGACGCCGTCGTGAGCCGGGCCGGGTCGGCGTCGTCGTTGCGCCGGCTTCGCAGCGCGAGCCCGACGACGCCGCCGAAGACCGCGAGGAAGTAGACGACCTGCGACCAGAACGATCCCACCCAGTCGACGAGGTAGGTGAAGACGACGATCAGGACGACCGCCGCCGCCGTCCCGCCGACGGCGAACGCGATCGACGTCGGCCAGTCGTAGAGATGCTGCTCGCCCGAGGACCGGTCGCTCATCGGCGAAAGCGTACACCGCGGACCGGGCGCCGTCCGCCGGGGCGACGCGGTTCGGGCCGGCCGCGCGCTACGCCGCGACCTCGAGCTCGCGGCAGAGCTCGCGGGCGGCCTCGACGAACGCCTCCGCGACCGGCGGCCGGTAGCGGTCCCGGTGCCAGGCCAGGCCGATGAGCCGCGGCGGCATGCGGCCCTCAAGATCGAGGAGCGCGATCCGCGAGTCGCTCTCGTTCACCGTGAGACGCGGGATCACCGCCACGCCCATGCCGGCGGCCACCATCTCCTGGATCGTGGCGTTGTCGTCGGAGCGGAACGCGAACGCCGGTTCGACGCCCGCCGCACGCATCCGGGCCTCGACCTGGCGCGCTCCGATGCACGAGCGGTAGCCGACCAGCGGCAGGCGGGCGATGTCGCGGAAGCTCGGGGGCGTGCGCCGGCGGGAGAGCGGTGAGCCGGCCTGCGTCACGAGCACGTACGGGTCGCGCAGCAGCTCGGTCGTCTCGATCGGGCCCGACGAGATGGGAAGCACCAGGAACGCGAGGTCGAGCTCGCCCGCCTCCAGGGCTCCGAGCAGCACGTCGTCCTCGCCCTCGGTCAGGCTCACCTCGACCCGCGGCCAGGCCTCCGAGAACCGGTGCAGGAGCTGTGGCAGGAGCCGGGCGCCGGCGCTCTGGAACGCCCCGACGCGCAGCGCCCCCGCCTCGCCCGCGGCGAGCGCCGCGAGGTCGGCCCGTGCCGCCCGCAGGCGCGCCACGATCGCGTCGGCGTGGGTGAGGAGCATCCTGCCCGCCTCGGTCAGCTGCGCCGGACGGGATCCGCCGGGGCGGTCGATCAGCCGCTGGCCGACGAGCCGCTCGAGCGTCGCGAGCTGCTGGCTCACCGCCGACTGGGTGTAGCCGAGCGCCTCGGCGGCACGGCCGAACGAGCCGTGCTCGGCGATGGCCTGGAGGGCCGCCAGATGGCGCAGCTCGACGCCCAGCCACTGATCAGATTCCATAATCGATCCGAATACTAACCCGATTTGAACTAATCGGAGCAGCGGCCGATCATATGGGTATGGGAATCCTCCTCGTCATCCTCATGATCGTCGTCGTCGGGCCGCTCGCACTCGCGTACGGCGCCGACTCGCGCGACGCCGCCACCCGCTCGCGCAGCTGGTGGCCGGCCGAGCCGCGGTAGCCGGGCCTACGCCTCGCCGAGGTAGGCCTTGCGCACCTGCTCGTTCTGGCGCAGGGCTGCGGCCGTGTCCTCGAGCGCCACGCGACCGGTCTCGAGCACGTAGCCGCGGGTCGCGACCGCGAGCGCGATCAGCGCATTCTGCTCGACCAGCAGGATGGACGTTCCCTGCTGGTTGATCTCACGGACGATCTCGAAGATCCGCTCGACCAGGATCGGCGCGAGTCCGAGCGACGGCTCGTCGAGCATGAGCAGCTTTGGGCGGGCCATGAGTGCCCGCCCGATCGCGCACATCTGCTGCTCGCCGCCCGAAAGCGTGCCCGCCTTCTGCATCCGGCGCTCCTGGAGCCGCGGGAAGAGCTCGTACACGCGCTCGATGTCCTGCTCGATGTCGCCGTCGGAGCGCTGGAAGGCCCCCATCTCGAGGTTCTCGCGCACGCTCATCCGCGAGAACAGGCGCCGCCCCTCCGGAGACTGGCTGATGCCGAGCTTCACGATCTCGTGCGGACGGCGGCCGACGATGTCCTGGCCCTTGAACATGACCTTGCCGCGCTTGGGGCGGTTGATGCCCTGGATGGTGCGCAGCGTCGTCGACTTGCCCGCCCCGTTCGCTCCGATCAGCGTCACGATCTCGCCCTCGTTGACCGTGATCGAGATGCCCTTGACCGCCTGGATCGTCCCGTAGAACGTGTGGATGTCCTGCACGTCGAGCAGCGGGGTGGCCGTGCTCATTCGGCGCTCCCGCCGGCATCGCCGTCCGCGGTCGCCGCGGAGCCGAGGTAGGCCTCGATGACCCGCTGGTCGCGCTGGATCTCGGTCGGCGTGCCCTCCGCGATCTTCTCCCCGTGGTCGAGCACCGTGACGCGCTCGGAGATGCCCATCACCACCTTCATGTCGTGCTCGATCATGAGGATCGAGAGGCCGCGGTCGTCGCGCAGCCGGCTGACGAAGGCGGTGAACTCGGCGCTCTCCTGCGGGTTCATCCCCGCGGTGGGCTCGTCGAGCAGGAGGAGCGTCGGCTCGGTGCCGAGGGCACGGGCGACCTCGAGGCGGCGCTGGTCGCCGTAGGACAGGTTCATGGCGTACGTGTGCTCCGCCTCGCGCGGGAGGCCGCAGTAGCTCAGGAGCTCCCGGGCCCGGTCGGCGGCCGTCCGCTCTTCGCGGCGCAGGCCGGATGTCCGCAGGATCGACTTGAAGATGCCGCCCTTCAACCGGGAGTGCATGCCGACCAGCACGTTCTCGAGGCCGGTCATCGTCGGAAAGAGCCGGATGTTCTGGAATGTCCGCCCCACGCCGAGGTGCGTCACCGCGTGCGGGGGCAGGCCGACGATCTCGTGCCCGTCGAACGTCACCTCGCCGGCGGTCGGCGTGTAGACGCCCGTGAGCATGTTGAAGAAGGTCGTCTTGCCGGCGCCGTTCGGCCCGATGAGGCTGACGATTCCGCCCCGCGGCACGCTGAAGTCCACATCGGAGCAGGCGACGAGGCCGCCGAACTCCTTGCGCACACCGCGGGCGGTGAGGAGATCGTCCGCCATCACGCGGCGGCGTCGTAGAGCGACCCGCCCTCGACACCCGCCTCCAGCTCGATCTTCCGGCGCGCAGTGGGAATCAGGCCCTCCGGCCGCAGCAGCATCATGGCGACGATGATCACGCCGAAGATGCCGTACGTGTACTGAGGCACGTTGAGGTGTGTGCCGAAGAGCGAGTTGAAGTTGTTGCCGACGGCGGCGAGGCCCTGGAAGTTCAGGTATGCGAGCACGGCGCCGCCGAGGCACACGCCCCAGACGTTGCCCATCCCGCCCAGGATGACCATGCAGAGCACGGCGATCGAGATGTTCAGCGAGAAGTTGTTGGGGAAGGTCGACCCGACGTAGATGGCGTAGAAGCAGCCTGCGCCGCCGCCGAAGAAGGCGCCGATCGCGTACGCGAGCGTCTTCGTCCGCATGAGCGGCACGCCCATCGCCGCGGCGGCGATCTCGTCCTCGCGGATCGCGACCCACGCGCGGCCCAGCCGGGAGTCGCGCAGCCGGATCGAGCAGAAGACCGTGAGCAGCACGAGCGCGATCCCGGTCCAGTAGTAGTAGTCGGCCTGGTTCACCTCCTGCCGGTACGAGACGGGCAGGAACGAGAACCATCCGTGCAGCGTGGTGCCGAACCCGAGCGAGTCGATCGGGGTGAGCCCGTTGGGCCCGTTCGTCACGTTGTGGCCGAACCAGTTGTCGCCGTTGTTCACGGCCTGCGGGATGATCTCGCCGAAACCGAGCGTGACGATCGCCAGGTAGTCGCCGCGCAGGCGCAGCGTCGGGAGCCCGATGAGGACGCCGAGCACCGTGGAGAAGATCGCGCCGACCAGCAGGAGCAGCCAGACGTTGAAGTGCAGGCCGGGCAGGACGGGCAGGACGCCCACTGAGAGGAAGTGGATCTTGTGCGGCGCGAACTGGAGCGTCGCGAACCAGCCGGCGATGTAGGCCCCCGCGGCGTAGAACGCGACATACCCCAGGTCGAGCAGGCCGGCGTACCCCACCACCATGTTCAGGCCGAGCGCCATGACGACGTAGACACACATGACGACCATCGTCGGCACGGTCGGCACGAGCTGGCCGGTGGTGCCGCCGCCGACCGCCGAGAAGAGGTTCTGGTAGTAGTTGGGATAGAGCGTGATCACCACGATCACGAGCACCGGCACGCCGATGGCCCGCGCGCGCGGCGGCAACCGGCGCCAGGCGTCTCCCAGCGGTCGCGTCCGCTCCCTCATGCCCTGTCCGACACCGCCTCCCCGAGGAGCCCCTGGGGCCGGAATACCAGCACGAGGATCAGGATCGAGAAGATCACCGACTGTGTCCAGTCGGCGCCGGGCGTGTGCCACGACAGCCCCTCGTTGAAGGCCTGAATGAGGCCGATCAGGAGGGCGCCGAGCGCGGCGCCGGTGAGGTTGCCGATGCCGCCGAGCACCGCGGCCGTGAATGCGAAGAGGCCGAGCTGGAAGCCGAGATCGAACCGGGTCGACGTCTGGAACATGACGAACAGGACGCCCGCGGCGCCGGCCAGCGCGCCGCCGAGGGCGAACGTGAACGCGATCGTACGGTCGACGTCGATCCCCATCATGCGGCTGGCGTCCATGTCCTGGGCGACGGCCCGCATCGCCTTGCCCTGCCGTGTCGAGCGCACGAGGTAGGTCAGTGCCAGCAGGACCGGGATGGTGATCAGGACCACGATCAGCGACTTCGCCCGGTAGGGAAAGCCGCCGATCGTGAAGAGCACATCCGTCGGGAAGATGTCGCCGCCCAGGGGCTGCTCGATGAACCCGTACACAAGGGCGGCGGCATTCTGGAGGATGAAGCTCATCCCGATCGCCGTGATGAGCGGCGCCAGCTTCGGCGCATTTCGAAGCGGGCGGTAGGCGAGGCGTTCGATGGCGACGTTCAGCGTGCCGCAGAACGCCATGCACACGACGAGCGTGACCAGCACAAGCGGTGCGGTGACGTACCACGCCTGGCTCCCGTCGAGGCCCAGCCAGTGCACCGAGACCGTGATCGCCACCATCGAGCCCCACATGAAGACGTCGCCGTGGGCGAAGTTGATGAGCTCCATGATGCCGTACACCAGCGTGTAGCCCAGAGCCACGAGCGCGTAGATACAGCCCAGCGTGATCCCGAGCAGGAACACGCTGATGAACTGGCTGGGTGAGCTGATGAAGTTGCCCACCACCCAGATCACGAACAGACCGACCACGACCCACGTGAGGGCGCGGCTGATCTGCTGCGAGAACCGGGGGAGCGCCGCGAGGATCGGCCGCCGTGCGGTGCCGGTCTCGGCGGTCATCGCAGCACTCCCCCGGTCATGCTCACTGATCCGGGAACGTCTCGACGAGATCCGCCGACGGCGTCAGCACCTTGTAGGTGACGAGCTTGCCGTTCTTGGCGACGTCGATCGTCATCGAGCCCTGGTTGGTGTCACCGGCATCGTTGATCGCGAACGTGCCGAGCACGCTGTCGGTGATCTCCGCCCCGAACAGATGCTGGGAGACGCTCGCCCGCGTCCCGTCCGATGCCGCGATGGCGTTCAGGAGCACCTGCGTCGCCGCGGCCGCATACGGGGTGTACGGGTCGATGAAGTCCGGGTTGTACTTGGACTGGAAGTCCGACACGAACGTCGCGCCGGCGCCCTGAAGCTGATCGGTCGGCACACCTGCGACGGACGCGTACAGCCCCTCCGCCGCCTTGCCGGCGTCGGTGATCGTCTGCGACGTGGTGAAGCCGTCCGGCAGGAGCAGCTTGACCTTGTTGTTGTCGCCGAGCACCGACACCTTGTCCTTGATCAGCTGACCGCCGTTCTCGCAGACGAGGCCGCCGACCATGATCGCGTCGGGGTGCTTGGCACCGATCTGCTGGAACAGGGCCTGGTAGTTCGTCCCGGTCTTGGTGTTGTAGGCGGAGTTGCCGAGCACCTTGATACCGAGCTTCTTCGCGGCGTCCTCGAAGTACTGCGCGACGCCTGCACCGTAGGCCTGCTTGTCGTTCAGGATGTAGACGGACTTGACGTTCAGGCCCTGCGCAACCTGCGCGAGTGCCGGGCCCTGGAAGTTGTCGGGCGCCACCACGCGGGCGTAGTTGCGGGTCGTCGTCGGGTAGTACTTGCTCGGCTCGCCCGCGACCTTGGTGCCCTGGGTGATGCCGGGCCACGTGTTGGCCGGGCTGACCATGGCGATCGGCCCCGGCTGGGCCTGGTTCAGCACGGGCACCTCGACCTCGGCGCAGCCGGAGTTGAACGTCCCGATGTTGCCGATGACCGAGGGATCCTGGGTGTAGGCGTTGGCGTTCGCCGAGCACACCGTCGGATCCCATGTGCCGGCCTGTGCCGTCGAGTCGTCGCACGGCTGGAACGCGAGCGTGTACTTGCCGGCCTTCCAGCCGGCCTGCTCGAGCACCATCTGGATCGCCTGGTTCATCTGCGTCGTCTGGTGCGACGACGAGCCGTTGAGCGGCAGGTCCGACACGATCAAGAGCTTGCCGCTCGGGTTCTGGATCGGCTTGCACGTGGAGGAGTTGACAGGCGTCGCACCCGCACCCCCGCCTCCGCCGCCGGTGTTCCCGCCGCCTCCACCGCTCGACCCGCTACCGCAGGCCGCCGCAGTGGCAAGAACGAGAACCGCGGCCGTCGCCCAGAGGACGCGGCCAGGTACACGTCTCATCTGATCTCCTCCCACTTTCGGATTGGGTTTCGCGCCGGTAACGGGTCCCGCTCCGCGGCGCGCGACGCTGTATCTACCATCCCCGGCGGATGAGCACAAGGGTCCCACGCCACCGGCGGAATACCACGGCAGGTCGAAATCGTCGCGGCGCAATGCTACTCCTCGTGGCCGTCGCCGTGGTGTTCGCGGCCTGCGACTCCTCAAATGGGGCCGGCGGATCCACGGCCGCCGTCGCCAAGACGTGTCCCAAGGCCTGGGCCGCGTCGTGGCAGACGTGGGCCGACCGGGTCGGGATGACCATCTACTGCCCGGGCTGGCTTCCGAGCCCGATCGACGGCGTGATCCACGGCGAGTGGAACACCGCGCGCGTGCCCGACCGCCAGTGGCAGCTCGGGTACGCCTGGCTCGAGCAGGGCCAGCTCGTCCACGTCGTCTTCGAGGGCTATCCGCCCGGCACGTTCCCGCCGACCTGCGAGGGCCGGCCGTGCTTCGGCGGCCGCGAGGCGAAGACCGAAGAGGTCGCGGGGCGCACGGTCACGTGGTATGACCACAACCTCGCGTCCCACACCGGACACATCGCGGCCATCTTCCACTCGCTCGGAAACGTCTACGTGATCTCGATCCATGTCGCCACGCCCGTCTCGACCGCTGCCGACGCCAAGGCCGACCTGCGCCACATCATCCGCTCGCTCGCGCCCGTGAAGCCCGAGGCGTGAGCATGCGCGTCTACTGGCACGACGACGCGCTCCTGCACGACACCGGTGCGGGCATCTTCGAGCATCCGCCCTCGCCGCTCGTCGAGGTGCCGGAGCTCCATCCCGAGAACGCCGAACGCATCCGGAACGTCCGTGCCGCCCTGCGCAACGGGCCGGTCGCCGAGCGCCTCGACTGGCACGCCGGCCGCCACGCGACGCGCGCGGAGCTCGAGATGCTCCACCTGCCCGAGTACCTCGACTCGGTGCAGGCGTTCTGCGCGGCGGGCGGCGGGTACCTCACCCAGTCGACGCCCGTCGTCGAGCGGTCGTGGGACGCGGCGCTCGCCGCGGCCGGGACCACGCTCGAGGCGACCGCGGCGGTGCTCGCGGGCGACTGCGACCTGGCCTACGCGCTCGTGCGCCCGCCCGGCCATCACGCCCAGCCCGACCGGGCCGACGGCTACTGCCTCTTCTCGAACGCCGCCCTGGCCGCCGAGCTGGCCCGCCGCCGCGGCGCCGGCCGGGTGGCCGTGCTCGACTGGGACGTGCACCACGGAAACGGCACGCAGGAGTGCTTCTGGCGCCGTGGCGACGTCCTCGCCGTCTCGCTCCACATGCGTCACGGCTCCTGGGGGCCGTCGCACCCGCAGACCGGAGCGCCGGACGAGGTCGGCGAGGGCGACGGCGCCGGCCGAAACGTCAACGTCGAGCTCCCGGTCGGCACCGGCGACGAGGGCTACCGGCGGGCGATGGCGCGGGCGGTCGAGCCGGTGGTGGATGCCTTCCGTCCCGACCTGATCGTGGTCGCCTGCGGGCAGGACGCGAGCCAGTTCGACCCCAACGGGCGCATGTGCGTGTCGATGGCGGGCTTCCGCGACCTCGGCGCGGCCGCGCGCGCCCTGGCCGACCGCCACTGCGACGGCCGGATGGTGCTCGTGCAGGAGGGCGGCTACGGGCGCACGTACTCCGGCCTCTGCATGCACGCCACGCTCGAGGGCGTGCTCGGCACCGGCCCGCTCCTCGACGACCCGATGGCGTATCTCCCGGACGACGAGGACCGGGCCGACGCCGCGATAGAGGCCGTGCGGGCCGCCGTCGATCCCCACTGGGCGCGCGCGTAACGCGAAGAGTTCAGGGCTGTCCCCACTCGTGAGACACCTGCCATCTGGCTTCACCGGTGTCTACAATCCACCCGGCGCCCGCCCCGACACCGGGGTGCGCCTCTTCGCCCGTGTCGCTCGATCTCGGCCCCAGACCCTGGACGTTTCTGCTCGACGAGCGCCCGCCCGCCCCCGGGCGGCTGCGCCTCGTCCAGGCGCTCGTGAACACGATCAACCTCGAGTCCGGGAAGGACGTGATCGACACGCCGCCCGGCCTGGAGGCGTGGCTCTCGGAGTTCGAGCTCCTGCCCCCCGGGGTCGCCGTGCTCGACTCGGACGTCGCCCGGGCCCGCGAGCTGCGCGAGGCGCTCCGGCTCCTCATCCGCCGGAACGCTGAGCCCGAGGTCGATGCGTCCGCCGCGGCGCAGACCGTGAGCCGGGTGGCGGCCTCCGGACGGCTCACCGTCGAGTTCGAGCCCGGCGGCACCGCCCGCCTGCGCTCGCTCGATCCGGGTGTCGACGGCTCGCTGGCGACGGTGGCGGCCGGCGCGTTCGAGGCGATGACCGAGGGCACGTGGACGCGGCTTCGGGCCTGCCTGCGCTGCCACTGGGCGAGCTACGACCGCTCGCGCAACCTGTCCTCCCGCTGGTGCTCGATGCGCTACTGCGGCAACCGCACGAAGACCAGGGCGTACCGGCGCCGAAGGGACGCGAATTGCTAGCCGCCCGCTCGCTCCCGGTGCGGGCGCCGCTCCGCGTCGCGCTGGCGCGGATCCGGGCCCGGCCCGGACGGGGCGCGCTCGTCGTCGCCGGCGTCGCGCTTGCGACCGCCGCCGCCGCCGGCATCGCGGGCGGCGGCACCATCACCGCCGACCTCGAGCTGCAACGCAGCCTCGATGCGCTTCCGCCGGCGAGCCGGAGCTTCTCGGCGACGTGGCTCGGGGCGCCGCCCGCCGGCGGCTACGGCGAGATCGACCGCACCGCGACCGCCGCCCTCGCCGGCATCCAGTCCGGCGAGCCGGCCCGGACCGTCGCCTATCCCGAGCTCAACCTGAACGGGCAGCTGGTCTCGCTCGGGGCCGTCGACGATCCCGGCCGCTGGCTGCACCTGGTGTCGGGCCGGCTCCCCGAGCGGTGCGTCCCGTCCCGCTGCGAGGTGGTGCAGGCTGGCGGCGACCCGGCGACGGTGGTCTCGGAGGCGGGCCTGCGGCTGGTCGTCGTCGGCCGTGCTGCCGCGGCGCTCCCGTTCGACCTCGCCAGCCTGACCGCCGCCGCCCACGGCACGACCTCGACGCCGCCGGTGCTCGTCGCCGGGAGCGTCCACGACCTCTCCACGCTGCCGGTCTTCTCGGCCATCTTCCGCCGCTACGGCTGGACCGTGCCGATCCGCTCCCACGACGTGCACGACTGGCAGGTCCCGAGCCTCCTTCGCCGCGAGAGCGCGGCGTCGCAGGCGCTCGAGCGGGCCGGCGGGGCGTTCGGGTTCGGCGCTCCCGACACGGCGCTCGAGACGGCCCACAGCTCGGCCCGGGTGGCCGCCCGGCGCCTGCTCCTCGTCGGCGGCGGCGCGGCGGCGCTCCTCGTCGGCTTCGTCCTGCTGGCCGCCGGCGGCCTGCGCCGCGACGCCCGGGCGGAGTTCGGCCGGCTGGAGCGGCACGGGGCCCGGGCCTGGCAGCTGCGGCTCCAGGCCGGCGTCGAGGCCGCCTGGGTGACCGGGCTCGGCGTACTCGCCGGGGCCGCTGTGGCGGCGGCCGCCATCGCGATCGCCGCCGGGCAGGCGGGCGTCAGCACCTCCGGGACGCTGCGCCATTCGCTCGTGACGCCCGCCGGCCTCGTGCTGCTCGTCGCGGTCTGGCTCGGGGCGGCGGTGCTCCTGGTCGCCGTCGAGCGGGTCGACGCCGAATCCACCCGGCTCGGCCCGGTGCACGCGCTGGATCTGCTGGCGCTGGCGGCCGTCGCCGCGGCGCTCCTCGCGGCATCGAGGGGCTCCTCGACCGAGGCGTCGCTCGAGGCCGGCTCGGATCCGCTCCTCGCGCTCCTTCCCGGCCTGGCCGCGATCGCGGCGGGCGCCGTCGCCGCCCGGCTCGCGGGGCCGGCACTCAGGGTCGCCGGGCGCAGCATCCGCCGCGGCCCGGTCGCGGTGCGGCTGGCGCTCGTCTCGCTCGGCCGCCAGGGCGGGCGGCCGGCGCTCGTGATCGCCTTCGTGACCGCGGCGCTCGGCCTCTCGGTCTTCGCGCTCTCCTACCGCGACACGCTCCAGACGGGCGAGTCCGACCAGGCGGCGTTCGCCGTGCCGCTCGACTTCACCGTGTCGGAGGGCTCCGCGCTCGTGAACCCGCTCGACGCGGCCCCGATCGACCGCTACCGGGGGCTGGCGCCGGGATCCCTCGCCGCGCCGGTGATCCGGATGAGCGCAGCCGTGCCCGGATCCGGGATCCCGACCCAGCCGGCGCTGATCGGCGTCCCGGCAGGCACGCTGCCCGAGCTGCGCTGGCGGTCGGACTACTCCGGCGAGTCGCAGGCCGGCCTGGCCCGCGCCCTGCGGCCCGGCCCGCAGGTGCAGCTGGCGGGCGCTGACCTGCCGGCCGCCGCCGCCGCCGTATCGCTGGCGACCGTGGGGAGCGGCCGGGCGGTCGCGCTCCAGCTGGCCGTCGAGCGGGCCAGCGGCACCTTCGGCACAATCGAGCTCGGCGAGACGGGCGGCAGCCGCGTGCTGAGGGCCGCGATCCCGGCGGCGGACCGAGGCGGCCGCGTGGTCGCGCTCCAGATCGGCCTGCGCCCGGCCGACGCCCAGGCACTCGCCCACGCCGGGATCGAGGGCGGGCTCACGATCGTGGCGAAGGGCAGCCTGAGGCTCGGCGAGCTCACAGCCGGCGGAGACTCGCTGACCGGGTTCACCGGCTGGATCGCGGGCGGGACGGCCAGGCGCCCCGCGAGCGGCGTCGTCCGGTACGCGCTCGACGGCCGCACCGACGGCCTTGTCCGCCCCGCGCAGCCGTTTGACCGCGCGCCGCTGCCGGTGCTGGCGAGCGGCGACGTGGCCGGCGCCGCGGGACCGGACGGGCGCCTCCACCTCGCGCTCCCTGACGGCCGTTCGATCGTGGCCCGGGTCGTCGCGACCGGCGCCCGCTTCCCGACCGCGCCGGAGAGCTTCGTGGTGGCCGACGAGCGAGCGCTCTCGGTGGCGGTGAACGCCGACTCGCCCGGGACGGCCGTGCCCCGCGAGGTGTGGATCGGGACGCCGCCGGCGGGCGAGCACCGGGTCGCCGCGGCGCTGCGCCGCCCGCCGTTCTCCGACCTCGCCGTGCGCTCGCGGGCGGCGCTTCACTCGCACGCCGCCTCGCGGCCGCTGGCCCGCGGCATCCTGGTCGTCCTGGAGTGCGCCGCCATCCTGTCCCTCGTGCTGGCGGCGGCCGGGCTCGTGCTGATCGCCGCGGCCGACCTCGCGGACGAGCGCCCGCACCTCGACGACCTCGATGCGATGGGCGTGCCGCCGCGGACGCTCCGTGCCCACCTGCTCGTCCGGGCGGCCGTCCTTGCCGTCGCGGGCGCGCTCGGCGGGGTCGTCCTCGGCGCGGTGCTCTCGGCCGCGGTCGTCGACGTGGTGCAGCTGGGAGCGGGCACGTCGGCGGCCGTGCCGCCGCTTCGCACCGCCGTGCCGGTCGGGCTCGTCGCGCTCGCGCTCGCGGCCTTCGCCGTCGCGGCGCTCGTGCCGGTGGCGGCCCTCGCGGGACGGAGGCCGCGATGACCGCCGCCGTCGACGCCCGCGACGTCTTCCGCATCCACCGCACCGCCGAAGGCGACTCCGCGGCGCTCCAGGGGCTCACCCTGCGGATCGACGACCGCGAGGTGGTCGCCGTGCTCGGGCCCAGCGGGTCGGGAAAGAGCACGCTCATGCGCATCCTGGCCGGGCTGGAACGCCCCTCCGCAGGCTCGGCGCGCGTGCTGGGCCACGACCTCGCCAGCCTTCCGGCCCGCCGCTCGGCGGTGCTCCGCGCCCGGCGGATGGGCGTCGTCGACCAGCACTACCGCCAGGCGCTTCCTCCCGACCTCGACTGCGCGAGCATCGTGACGCTCCAGATGGCGATGCTGGGCGCGCCCCGCACCGAGCGCGCCCGCCGGTCGGCGGAGCTGCTCGAGCGCGTCGGTCTCGCCGGTGCAGCGGGCGCACGGCCGTCGGAGCTCTCCGGCGGGGAGGCGCAGCGGATCGCCATCTGCGCCGCCGTCGCCCACCGACCCGCGCTCCTGCTCGCCGACGAGCCGGCCGGCGAGCTCGACGCCGCCGGCGTCCGGACGGCCTACGCGCTGATCGGCGAGCTGGCCCGCGAGCAGGGCGCGACCGTCGTCCTCGTGAGCCACGACCCCGGAGCCGCCGGCATCGCCGACCGGGCGGTGCACATCCGCGACGGGCGCCTGAGCGACGAGGCGGCCGGCACCGGCGAGGCCGCCATCGTGGTCGGCCGCGGCGGCTGGCTGCGCCTCCCCGAGGAGCTTCTGCGCGACGCCGGCATCGGCCGGCTGGCCCGTGCCGAGCCGCAGCACGGCGGCGTGCTGCTGGTGCCCGCGGGCGAGCCCGGCGAGGAGGTCGCCGCGGCCGAGCGCGACCCGGGGGCGCCCCGCCCCGTCCTCGGCGTGGCCGCCGAGATGCGCGACGTCGTCGTCCGCTACGGGCGCGGCCGCAGGGAGCGCACCGTGCTCGACGGCCGTTCTGCGAGCTTCACCGGCGCCCGCATGACGGTGGTGACCGGGCGCTCCGGCTCGGGCAAGAGCACGCTCCTGCGCGTGCTCGCGGGCCTCGTGCGGCCCGAGGCCGGCGTCGTCACCGTGGCCGGCGAGACGATCACCGGGCTCGACCCGGCGGCGCTCGCGGCCTTCCGGCGCCGGCACGTGGGTCTCGTGAGCCAGGACGCCGGGCTCGTCGGCCATCTCTCCTCCGCCGAGAACATCGACCTGGCCCTCGCTGTGCGCGGCCGCGAGGGCGACCCGCGCGAGTGGCTCATGCGGCTCGGCCTCGAGCACCGCATCGACCAGCGGGTGGAGCGGCTCTCGGCCGGCGAGCGGCAGCGGGTCGCGATCGCCCGCGCCCTGGCGGGCGCGCCCGGCCTCGTCCTGGTCGACGAGCCGACGTCCCGGCTCGACCAGGTGAACGCCGCGGTCGTCGGCCGCCTCCTGGCCGACGCGGCCCGCCTGCACGGCGCGACGGTCGTCGTCGCCACCCACGACCCGGTCGTGATGGCGCAGGCCGACGACCGGATCGACCTCGAAGCCGGCTGATCAGCCCGACTCGAGCAGCCGCTTCAGCCGCTCGAGGTCGGTGCGGTTCGCCTTCCGCATCGACCGTGCCATCATCGGCGCGCCGACCCGGGCGAACCCGGCCGGCTCGCCGCGGTTTCGCAGCGTCATCCTCGTCCCGCCCCCGGCCGCGTCGGCCCACGTGTAGGTCGTCTCCATCGGGAACGGGCCCTCGGCGGTCCGCATGACGAGCCGCTCCCCGGGGGCGAGCTCGACGATCTCGTAGGTGTAGGCCAGCCGGCGGCCGAGGAAGCGGGCGACGAACGCGACCCGCGAGCCCGGCGCCGCGGGGCGCTCCGTCCGCCACTCCACGGATTCGATGTTCTCGTACCAGACGGGCGCGTTGTCGGGGTCGGAGGCGTACGCCGCCACCTCGGCCCGCGTCCGGGCGATCTCGATCTCGGTGACGACGTCGACGGGGATGGGTTCAGGCTATCGCGCCCGCTCGGGGCAGGTGGCCGAGGATCTCGATCTCTCAGACGCTCGTCGAACCTGGGGCGATCTCGACTCAGGTGAGCTCGCGGGCGCGAGCCAGAAGCACCGCCTCCGCAACCGCCTCGCGCTCGCCGGCCGTCTCGCTCCACGCCTTTCCGGCCGCCAGCGTCACGGCGATCCCATCGAGCATCGAGTCCATCGCGGCCGCCGACGACGAGCCGGCCTGGAGGCGGGCCGCGGCGCACGCCGCCGGGTCGAGCGCCGCGCGCAGCGTCGCCTCCTCCAATTCGACGGGCGTGCCGATCGCGGCCTCGGCGGCGGCGGCCAGCCGCTCCGGTGTGAGCGCCGAAGGCGGCTCGCCGGCCTCGACGAGGTCGCGCACGGCGCGGCCGACGACCTTGTGGGCGGTCCGGTAGTCGAGCCGGCCGGTGAGGGCGAGTACGTCGGCGACGTCGGCCGCCGTGACGAAGCTCTCGCGAGCGATCTGCTCGAAGCGCTTGGGGCGAAGCGCGATGCCGTCCAGCACCGACGCCGTGAGCCGGGCGATCGCGACCGCCTCGTCGAGCGCCCGCGGGACGGTCCCGTTCAGAAGGTGGAAGTGGTCGGTGCGCGCCGAGCCGGTGTGCAGCGTCGCTATCGCGGCGGCCAGGTCGCCGGCGGCCTGGCCCGCCTGCGTCCGGATCGCAGCGAGGGCGTACGGGTTCTTCTTCTGCGGCATGAGCGCACTCGCGCGGCTGTGCGCGTCGGCGAGCTCGAGGAGCCCGAACTCCTGGCTGGCGTAGATCTCGAAGTCCTGGCCGAGCTGGCTCTGATGCGTGGCGGCGATCGCGAGCGCCGCGAGCAGCTCGACGTACACGTCGGCCTGCCAGGCGGCGTCCTTCGCGTGCTCGACGAGCCCGTCGCAGCCGAGCAGCTCGGCGAGGCGCGCCCGGTCGAGCGCCCAGCGCGATCCGGCGCTGCCGCCGGCGCCGGCGACGCTCTCTCCCAGGGCGGCGTGCGACCTGCGCGCGCGCTCGGCGTCGCGCAGCGCCGGATAGGCGTAGGCGAGGAGCAGGTGGCCGATCGTCGTCGGCTGGGCCGGCTGGAGGTACGTGTGGTCGGTGGCGAGCGCGGTGCGCATCGCGCCCGCGTGCCGCGCAAGCGCTTCGACCTGGCCGAGGAAGGCGTCGTGCAGCTCGCGCACAGAGCTCATGGCTGTGAGGCGGAGGCCGACGCGGAAGGCCTCGCGGCGCGGCCGGCCCGCGCTGAGCCAGCCCGCCGCCGAGCGGCCGACGCGCCGCTCCAGCTCCGCCTCGCGCGCGTTGAACGCGTCGCCGAGCGACGGGTCCCACGGAAACTCGTCGCCGGGAATCGCATGCAGCTCGAGCAGCCCGCGGAGGAGCGCCCGCCCGTCGTCGCCGCCCACGTCGCCGCCCTCGACCAGCGCGACCGCGTGCGCCAGGTCGGCCAGCGAGAGCCCGTGCGCGAGCCGCGGACCGTGCGCGCTCTCGGCGGCGTAGGCACCCGCGACCAGCTCGCCGGCCGCGCCTCCACGCAGCCGTCCGCCACGACCCAGCTCCTCGGCGTCTGTCATCCGGCAGAGCCTAGAGAACTGGACGGCTCCGGGGATTCGACCCCGTCACCGGAGCCTGGGTCAGGCCGTCAGTTGTCAGCCGCGGCCGTGCAGCGCCAGGCCGGCGCCGGCGGCAGCCGCCGCACCGATGCCGGCCGCCGTGGCGAGCCGCATCCCGCGCCGCGGGCTCGGTTGGGGGCGGCCGCCGAGCTCGCGCTCCGGATAGGCGCCGCCCGGCCCGCCGCCGCCCTGCTCGCGTGCGAGCTTCATCACCTGCGCCATGTGGAGCGCCCGCCGCCCGGTGCCACCCTGCTCGATCTGCGTCTTGCACGAGAAGCCGTTCGCCACGATCACGGTCGCGGGGTCGGCCTCGCGGACCCTCGGCAGAAGCGCCTGCTCGCCCACCTGCATCGAGATGTCGTGGTGGCCGGCCTCGAACCCCCACGAACCGGCGAGGCCGCAGCAGCCGCCCGTGACGAGCTCCGCCTCGACCCCCATCTGCTTCAGAAGCTCCAGCTCGGGCCGCATCCCGCCGGTCGCCTTGTGATGGCAGTGCCCCCAGAGGAGCGCCCGCCCATCGAGCCTGGGCGGCTCGAGCTCGTACCGGCCGAAGAGCTCGGAGAAGTGGTGGACGTTCCGCTGGAGCCGCTTCGCGTCGTCGTCGTGCGGGAGCAGCTTCGTCAGCTCGTCCTTGAAGGTGGCGACGCAGCTCGGCTCCATGCCGACGATCGGCACGTCCGCCCGGTACCACTCCCGCAGCTGGTCGAGCGACCGGCGCAGGTAGCGCTCGGCGAGGTCGAGGAAGCCGTAGTCGTACAGCGGCCGCCCGCAGCAGACGTGCCCCTGCGGGAGGAGCACCCGGCAGCCGGCGGCCTCGAGCGCCTCGACGGCGGCCACGCCCACGTCGGTGTGGAAGTGGTTGTTGAACGTGTCCGGCCACAGGACGACCGGCCGCCCGTGCGGGTTCGTGGTCCCGCCGCGCGCCCGGAACCACGCCTGCAACGTGACCGGTGCGAAGGACGGCACCTCGCGGTCGGGCGACATGCCGGCCGCGAGCTTGACCGCCCGTGCGAGCCCCGGCGTGTGCGCGAGCGCGTTCACGGAGCCGGGCATCCGCGACGCCAGCCGCGCCGCCTGGTCGATCAGGCCGAACGCGTAGGCGTGCCGGGGCCGCGGTCGCAGGCCCCTGTGGCGCTGGTACAGAAATTCGGCCTTGTAGGTCGGCATGTCGACGTTCACGGGGCAGTCGTTCGTGCAGCCCTTGCATGCCAGGCAGAGGTCGAGCGCCTCGCGCACCTCGTCGCTCTGCCAGCCGTCCGTGATGATGTCGCCCTCGAGCATCTCGAAGAGCAGTCGCGTCCTGCCACGCGTCGTGTGCATCTCCTCCCGGGTCGCCATGAACGACGGGCACATGACGTCGACGCCGTCGGGCTTCCGGCACTTGCCGACGCCGACACAGCGCAGGGCCGCGTGCGCGAAGTCACCGCCGTCCTCCTTGTACGCGAACCGGACGCGAGGACGCCATGGGCTGGAGTCGCTCCCGAGCTTCAGGTTCTCGTCCAGCCGGTAGGGGTCCACGACCTTGCCCGGGTTCATCTTCCAGTCGGGGTCCCAGATCGCCTTGAACCGCCGGAACGCCGCGACGATCTCCTCTCCGTACTGCTTCGGCAGGAGCTCCGCGCGCTGCTGTCCGTCGCCGTGCTCGCCCGACAGCGAGCCGCCGTAGGAGACGACGAGGTCGGCGGCCTCCTCGAGGAACCTGCGGTAGGTGCGGATCCCCTCGGTGCTGCGCAGGTCGAAGTCGATCCGCGAATGGATGCAGCCCTGGCCGATGTGGCCGTACATCGCGCCGTGGTAGTCGTACTTGCGGTAGAGCCGCTTGAGATCGCGCAGGTAGTCGCCGGAGCGCTCCGGCGGCACCGCGGAATCCTCCCAGCCGGGCCAGTGGTCACCGCTGTCAGGCGGGAAGGCGGTCGCTCCGAGCCCGCCCTCGCGCACCTCCCAGAGCGCCTGCTCCTGCTCCGGGTCGTCGAAGAGGCTCATGTGCTCCGCCGCCACACCGTGCGACTTCGCCGCCGCCATGAACCCGCGCGCCTGCGCGTCGGCGTCCTCCTGGCTGTCGGCGCCGAACTCGATCAGGAGCCAGGCCCCGTCGAGGTCGTTCGCCGGCAGCTGCGAGAGCGCCGAGGGGTGCATGTTCTGCGCCTGCTCCTCGTGGAACAGGCGGTGGTCGATCGCCTCGAGCGCGACCGGCCGGTGATCGACGATCCACGGCACCTGGTCCGCCGCGAGGCAGATGTCCTCGAACGCGACGACGACGAGGGCGCGGGAGAACAGCCCGGGCGTCAGCATGAGCTTCGCCTGGAGCACGGACGCGCACGTTCCCTCGGTCCCGACCAGCGCCCGGGCGAGGTTGAAGCCGTTCTCCGGGAGGAGCTCGTCGAGGTTGTAGCCCGAGACGCGGCGCGGCAGCCGCTCGGGCGACGGGAAGCGGGCCCGGATCTCGGACTCGTGCTCGAGCATGAGCGCGTACAGGTCGCGGTAGATCTGGGCTCTGCGGCCGCCGCCGGCCTGAATTCGCTCGTACTCCTCGCCGCTCGTCTCGCCGACCCACATCCGCACGCCGTCGTGGGTGACGATCTCCAGCGAGTGCACGTTGTCGGACGTCCGCGGCCCGGGCCCGTACACCTGCGACTGCACCGAGTGGATGCCGCACGAGTTGTTGCCGACGTTGCCGCCGATCGAGCAGTAGGCGTGGGTCGAGGGGTCGGGCCCGAAGATCCAGCCCCACCTGCCGGTGTGCTCGTTCACCTTCTCGTTGATGGCGCCGGGCCGGCAGACGACCGTCTTCTCCTCCGTGTCCGGGTCGTCGAAGTCGTGCAGGTACTTGGTGAAGTCGATCACCACCGCGTGGTTCACCGTCTCGCCGGAGAGGCTGGTGCCGCAGCCCCGGGGCAGGATCGGGGCCCCGTGCTCGTGGCAGACCCGGTGCGTGGCGACGACGGCGTCGAGCGTCTTCGGGATCACGACGCCGATCGGCGGCTGGCGATAGTTGGAGGCGTCGGTCGCATAGAGCGCACGGGTCGCAGTCCCGAAGCGCACCTCCCCCTCCACCTCGGCGGCGAGGGCGCGGGCGAGCGCCCGGCGGTCGATCTCCTCGACAGCGGCCATCCCGCCCGCGAAGCGCTCGTCGACACGGGCCGGAACCCGCAAACGGCCGTATCCCCGCATCCGGTCGACGACCCCCATCAGCGGCTCCCGCCGTACACGAGGTGCTCCCCGGCCGCGTCGCGGAGCAGCGTGAGCCCGTTCCCGGGCCGCGAGCGGTCGGGCCGCAGGATGCCGCCCTCGGGCTCGAGCACCCCGTCGAAGAGCAGGCCCTCCGTGCGCACGTGGTCGTGGAAGTACTCCAGGTGGCGCAGGCGCGGCACGGCGCAGAGCACGTGCGCGGAGAGCTGCGGCGCGCAGTGGCCCGAGACGTCGATCCCATGAGCGGCCGCCGTCCCCGCGAGCAGGAGCAGGCCGGTGATCCCGCCGCAGCGCGTGACGTCGAGCTGGAGGCAGTCGAGGGCGCCGGCCGCGAGCAGGTTGAGCGCGTCGCGGGGAACGAATGCGTACTCGCCGGCCGCGATGTCGAGGCCGGCCGGCCCCCGCTCCCGTACGAGCCGCAGGGCTTCCAGCTCGGCCGAGCTGACGGGCTCCTCGAACCAGGAGACGCCCCAGTCGCGGCGGTAGCGCTCGGCCCAGAGCAGCGCCTCCTTGGCGGTGAACGCACCGTTCGCGTCGACGAAGAGCTCGGGCCCGTCGCCGATCTCGTCGCGGACCGCGTCGAGGCGAGCCGGGTCCTCGCCGGGCTCCCGTCCCACCTTGAGCTTCACGCGCGGTATCCCGCTCGCCACCCAGCCGCCGAGCTGGGCGCGCAGCCGCTCGAGCGGGTAGTTGCAGAACCCGCCCGAGCCGTACACCAGCACCTCGTCGCGTGCCCTGTCGAGGGCGTCCACGAGCGCGACGCCGAGCAGCCGCGCCTTCAGGTCCCAGAGCGCGCAGTCGACCGCCGAGACGGCCATGAAGCCCAGGCCGGGCCGGCCGGCGTTTCGGATCGCCGCCGTCAGCTCGTGCCACGTCGCCCGCACGGCGAGCGCATCCGCCCCCCGGGCCACGGGCGCGAGCATCGACTCGACGAAGCGCGCCGTCGAGACGTCGCCGTAGGTGTAGCCCAGGCCGACCTCGCCGTCGGCCTCCGCCTCGACGACGACGATCGTCGTCGACCCCCACTCGAGCGTGCCGTCGGTCTCCGTTCCGCCCGGGCCGTCGGTCGGCGACCTCGTACGCCGAGACGTGCAGCTGCTCGACGCGCGTCGCGGCCGTGGTGAGGGCCGCGTCGCTCACGCTGGTCGGCAGCGACCGCTTGAACTCGGCGAGCTTGCCCTTGAGCGGCGTGCCCCATGATCCCGCCGGCGTCCTCGTCGCCCCCGATGAGCGCCATGCGCCATCTTCTTCGCCTGCTCGAAGCGTGATGTGCGGCGGCAGCGGCGGGACCTCGCGGTCGACGACGACCTCGAGCACGCAGGGCCGGTCGGCCTCGAGCGCCTCGCGCCAGGCGGCGGCCGACGTCGTCGCCGCTCGTCGCAGCGGATGCCGCTCGAAGCCGACCAGCTCCGCGTAGCGCGCGTCCGGGAAGTCCGGGATCTGCTGCGAGCCCGGGAAGCGCGGGTCGCCGGCGAGCACGCGCTGCTCCCACGTCACCTGGTTCAGGTCCTGGTTGTTGAAGACGCAGAAGACGAGCGTCGGGTTCTCCGCCCAGTACCGCTCCCAGTACTTGCGCGACGGTGAGCATCTCGTTCATCCCGTTCATCTGGAACGCGCCGTCGCCGACGAACGCGATCACCGGCCGCTCCGGGATAGGCGAACTTCGCCGCGATCGCGTACGGGCGTGCCGGGCCCCATCGTCGCGAGCGTTCCCGGAGAGCGAGGCGAGCATTGCCCTTGCTGCAGCCTCAGCTGGCGCGCCCACCAGTTCGTCGACGAGCCGGAGTCGGCGGTCACGATCGCGTCGTCCGGGAGCACGTCGTTCAGCTCCCACACCACGCGCTGCGGGTTCATCGGGTCCGCGTCCTCGTAGCGCGCGCTCCTCGACGATCTCCCACCAGTCCGCGACGTTCTCTTCGATCTCGCTCGCGCCACGAGCGGTCGTCCTTGCGCTCGAGCAGCGGGATCAGCGCCTTCAGCGTCTCCTTCGAGTCGCCGACGAGGTGCACGTCGGCCGGGTAGCGGATGCCGATCATGCGCGGCGTCGATGTCGATCTCGACGCAGCGCGGCCTGCCCCTCCTCCGGCAGCCATTCGGCGTACGGGAAGCTCGTCCCGACCATGAACAGGCATGTCGCAGTTCATCATCATGTCGTAGCGACGGCTTCGAGCCGAGCAGGCCGATCGGGCCGGTCACGAACGGCAGGTCGTCCGGCAGCGCCGCCCGGCCGAGCAGCGCCTTGGCGACGCCGGCGCCGAGCAGCTCCGCGACCTCGACCACCTCGTCCGCCGCCTTCGGCCGCGCCCTGGCCGATCGAGGATCGCGACCTTCTCGCCCTCGTTCAGGATCTCGGCCGCCCGCTCGAGGTCGGCTCCCTGCGGCAGCGATGCGCGGCTCCGAGAACCCGATCGACGAGAAGACGGCGCCGTGCGTGCGCGGCGGCGACTCCTGCGCGTCCTCCTCCTGCACGTCGTCCGGGAAGATGATCGTCGCCACGCCGCGCTCGGCGAGCGCCGTGCGGATGCCGCGGTCGATCAGGTGGCGCGCCTGCGCCGGGTGCGCGCACGTGTTGACGAAGCTCCGACACGTCCTTGAACAGCGTCTTGCAGGTCGACCTCCTGCTGGTAGTGCGCGCCGAGCGAGCATGCGCTTCTGCTGGCCGATCGAGCGCGAGCACCGGCTGGTGGTCGAGCTTCGCGTCGTAGAGCCCGTTCAGCAGGTGGATCGCGCCGGGCCCCGAGGTGGCGATGCAGCACGCCGATCTCGCCGGTGAACTTCGCGTGGCGCGCAGGCCATGAACGCGGCCATCTCCTCGTGCCGGACCTGGATGAACTCCGGATCCCCCTCCGCCCGGTCGAAGGCGCCGAGGAAGCCGTTGATCCCGTCGCCGGGTAGCCGAAGACGCGGTGGACGCCCCATCGGGCAGTCGGTTGAGGACGAAGTCGGAGACGAGCTCGGACATGGGTCATCCCTCCTGATTCGCCGCATAGGCGATGGTCGTGTACCTTCTGCGGACGTGGGTGGGCTCGGACGCGCATCGGGCAGTGGGGGTGTTGTCGCTGTCGTACTGCGTCGCTGCTTTGTTCTTCTCCTTCCTCCAGCTCTTTGAAGCGAGTGCGCTTGCGAGTTGCACCGTCACGCATACCCCCGCGGATCTCTTCCTCAAACTTGATCTCCACTCCTCCCTCCCCGTTCAGCAGCACGCGCTCTCATGGCTCTCCCCCCGGGCCTGCCCAGTCGGATACCCCTCGCATCGCCCATCGCCGGTCCAGCGGACTCCTTCGAGATACTTCGCGCTACGAAGCTACCGCGGTTGCGCTGTGCCCAAACCCGAACGTACCCGTTCGCCCGGCGTCTCGTGCGAAACTCGCAGCGCCGGCATGCATGACCTCGGCCCGTACGTGGTGCAACCGATCGGCGTCGTCCGCTCGACGCTGCGCGTCCCGGCGGACGCCCCGAACCAGGCCTTCGAGGGCGCGCCCGATGCCCTGATCGAGATCGACCCGGCCTACGCCGGCGCGCTCCACCGCATCCAACCCGGAGACCACCTGATCGTCCTCACGTGGCTGCACCTCGCCGACCGCGACGTCCTCCAGACGCATCCGACAGGCGACACGAGCATCCCGCTCACCGGTGTGTTCCGGACGCGCTCACCGGACCGGCCGAACCCGGTCGGCGTCCACCGGGTCACGGTCACGGCGCTCGAAGGGCCGACCGGCCTGCGGGTCGACGCGCTGGAGGCGATCGACGGCACCCCCGTCATCGATCTCAAGGTCGCGATGCGCCGGCCCTAGGCGTCGACACGGGAACCACCGGCGCCTACGGCTCGACACCGTGCGGTTCGCCGCGCTTGAATAGCCGTGTGCCTCGTGAGCTTCCGAGCGGAAACGTCACCTTCGTCTTCACCGAACGTCCTGGGATCGACGAGGCGTCCGCAGAACAGCAGGGCGCTGCAGAATACGCGGAGGCGCTGGCCGAGCATCGTCGCGTCCTACGTGAAGCGTTCGTCCGCCACCTCGGCGTCTAAGTCGATACTCAGGGCGACGCCTTGTTCATGGCGATCTCCACGGCGCCGGCAGCGCTTGGGGCCGCCGCCGACGCGAAGCGGGCGCTCGCGGCCGGACCGATCCGCGTGCGCACCGGGAACCACAGCGGGACGCCACACATGACCGACGAAGGCTACGTCGGAGCGGACGTCTACCGAGCCGCCCGGATCGCCGCGGCCGGGCACGGAGACCAGATCATGGTCACGTACTCGAACTCATCGCTCTTCGAGCGTGACTAGCTTGCACGAGCTCGGCGAACATCGCCTGAAGTAGCTCGCCGCCGCCGGGCGGATCTACCATCTCTTTGACATAGGCGTTCCCGCCGCTCAGGAGTGTCGAGCAGACGAACCTCCAGATTGAAGCGAAGCCCTTCCTAGGGCTCCAGCTCGGGCTCCAAGCCAGGTGAGATTGCTCGGGAGCCGGCTACGTCCTTGGTGTCCTTGACGGGCCCGGCCTGAGCCGCCAAAACCAGACTTGGGAACCAGGCGTCCGCGCAAGCCACAGACCAGTACCCCGACGGCGTCATCTGCGTCCAACTCGCTGAGATGCGGAACCGGACGCTCGTGCTTGGTGTGGCGGCTCAGGCGCTCGGAGCACGATGGGCGTCGGAGCGGTGGTCTATCGCCGTCCTGTCATCCTCTACAACTTCAACCATTTATCGCTGCTGCCGGCGAGCTCGCCGTGCTGCTCGGCGCATGTCCAAAGCTTCAGCTACTCGTCACGATCTTGGAGCTTCTACGGCTTGCCGGCGAGCAGGCCTATCCGGTCCCTCAGCTGGACCCGCGCGATGCGGCTGACTCTTCACTAGCCGGGCGCTGGCGGCCGATCCCCTCTTCGAGCCTAGCCCTATCGTCGAGCGGCTTGGCTCGCTGCTCGACAACTTCCCACTCGCCCTCGAGGTCGTCACCACTCTCGTCACCGTCCTCTCTCCCGAGCATCTTCTTGGCCGTCTCTCCATGCGGCTCTTCCTGCTGAAGACCAGCCTAAGGGCCTATCCGCGCCAGCAGACGCTTCGAGCGACGATCGAATGGAGCGACGACCTCCTCGATGCGACGTCTGCTGTTCGTTGTGGTCTCCAAGGCGGCCACACCTCGCACCAGCCGATGCGATCGTCGCGAAGGTCACACCCCCGATCAAGACCTCCCCGCCGGCACGGGAAGCGCTTCTGGATACTCGAGACGATCCGGGAGTACGCGGCGGAGCGGATCGAGCAGCACGGCGGGGTAGCCATGCTCGACGAGCCGCACGTGCAGTGCTTTCTCGCGCTCGCCGAGGAGAGTGCCCGGGGTGCGCCTGACCGGGACGTGAAGAGAGGGCATGGCCTCAGACACGACCTCGACTATCTGCGAAGCGCGCTCGCACGGCTTATCGGTGTGGGCGCGCCGAGCGCGAGCTTCGTCTCGCTACGGCTGCGTTCTGGAATCTGTGACGCTGGCGAGTCTTCGCGAGCTGAAGGCGTGGCTCGTGGCGCGCTGGAGCGAGCGCGCGGCGTGGGTTCCAGACTTCGACGCCGATGCACTTGAACAATGCGCTCGGGCGTCCGCGCCGTCCACGATCGAACGTCCGGCGCGCCGACCTATGTCGCTCGGGTGACGGCCTGGAGTCGCGATCGCAAGCACCTCTTCCAGGCGACCCTCCCTACGGTGATCGTCGCGCCGCCCGCCGGTGTGTTCCTGTACCGGCACCGCACCCGAAGATGGACTGGTTCTTCGCTGCCGACGGCTTCCCGCAAACGGTCGGCCATGTTCGCGACGTCGTCGGATACACCGCTCGGTGCCGACCCTGGACGAATCCTCCCATCTGAGCGGCGCTCAGACTCGCACTCCCATTTCGCGACGTCGTCGGATCGCCGCTCGGCGCCGACCCTGGACGAATCCTCCCATCTGAGCGGCGCTCGGTCTCGGATTCCGAGGGATGGGCGGTACTGGGCTCGAACCAGTGACCCCCAGCTTGTCGAGCTGGTGCTCTCCCAACTGAGCTAACCGCCCCGGTCGGAGCGGAGGATACCGGCTCGGGGGCGGCCGCGCCTCCCTCCCGGCCCTGCGGGAAAGCCGCCGGGCGGATCGGTGGCCGCACCGATGCGCCGTCAATCCGGGCGCGGCATGCTGACCTCCAGTCGATCCACGGAGGACCAGAAGATGGCAACCGCACCCGATCTGCGCTCGGCCACCAAGGAAGACGTCCTGACGGCGCTTCGCACCGAGGCGTTCACCTATGCGCGCTCGATGCTGTTCGCGGCCGCCGCCCGCAGGAACGGGCGCACCGAGATCGCCGACCTCTTCGAGTCGACGGCCCGCACCGAGCTCGAGGAGCACTTCGCAATGCTGGCCAACCTGGCGGGGATCGTCGGCGACGACGCCGACAACCTGCGCGCGGCCATCGAGGCGGAGTCCTACGAGGTCGAGGTGATGTACCCGACGTTCGCCGAGCACGCGGGCCGAGCGTCAGACACCGCCGCCGCCGAGTGCTTCACGGAAATCCGCCGCCACGAGATCGACCATCTCGAGGCGCTGCGCGAGGCGCTGCTCGACATCACGTAGCCGGGCCGTCCCCCGCCGGACGGGGCGGGATCGGCGTCATGCCGATCCGCCCGAAGACCTGCACCGCCAGCGCGACGGCGGCCGCAACGACGAGCCAGTCGACGAAGCCCGGCATCGAGAGGGCGAAGAAGTCGCGAGCCGCCGGCGACGCCAGCACGGCGAGATAGCCGAGCGCGAGCACGCCGACGAGGACGGCGACGGTCACCGCGTAGGGCCGGCTCGTCCGCATCCGCTCGCGGTCGAGCACCAGGAGCAGGTAGAGGCCGACGGCCACCATGACGGTGACGGCGACGGTCCGCGCGTCCACCTCGGAGCGGCCGCGCAGCTCGCGGTCGGTGAGATAGGCGAGCACGACCGCTCCCGCCATGACGACCCCCGCCGGGAGCGAGAACCGGCCCACCCGGCGCAGGAACGGCTCCTGCTCGGGCCGGGGCTCGCCGGGGAGGAGCGCGAAGATGAACCCCGGTACGCCGACGGTGAAGACGGCGGCCAGCGAGAGGTGCCTCGGAAGCAGCGGGAACGTCGCGGTCGCGAGGCCGAACGTCGCGATGACGCAGGCTGCGAACACGGACTTCGTCACGAACAGGCGCGCGACCCGCTGGACGTTGGCGATGATCCGCCGGCCCTGTCCCACGGCGCCCGGGAGCACGGCGAACTCGTCGTTCACGAGCACGGCGTCGGCCACGCTCTTCGCAAGCTGGCTCCCCGCACCGAACGCGATCGCCAGCCGCGACGCCTTCATCGCGGGGACGTCGTTCACGCCGTCGCCGATCATCGCGACCACCCGCCCCGACGCCGCGAGCGCCTCCACCAGGCGGCGCTTGTCCTCCGGCGTCAGCCGGCCGAAGACCGTGCGCTCCTCGGCCAGCGCCGCGAGCCCCGCGGGGTCGGCGGGAAGCTCCTGCGACCCCGCCACCGGGCCGGGGCCCGCCGGGATGCCGGCCCGCTCGGCAACCGCGGCGACCGTGCCCGGGGCGTCGCCCGAGAGCACCTTGACCGCCACTCCCTGGCGGCGCAGGAACTCGACCGTTTCCGCCGCGTCGGGCCGCATCCGCTCCTCGAGGACGACGGTGCCGAGCAGCTCGAACCCCTGCGGCGCCACCCCCGGCGCCGGGTCAGGAAGCGGCCAGGCGGCCGTGCCGAAGACGAGCGTCCGCCGGCCGTCGGCCGCCGGGCCTTCCGGCGGCTCCGGCCCCTGCTGCGGTGTCAGGACGTCGGGCGCCCCGAGCACGAGCGGGCCGGGCTCGCCGCGGAGCCGAACGGCGCTCCACTTCCAGCGCGACGAGAAGGGCACCTCGTCCTCCACGCCGGCGGCCGCGCCGGCCAGCCCGGCGGCGACGGCATCCAGCGTGTCGGTCCGGGACGCGGCGCTGGCGGCGTACGCCGCCAGCCGCCGCTCGACGTCGGCCCGGTCGCGGCCGGGCGCAGCCGCCACCCGCTCCAGCACAAGGCGGCCGTCGGTGAGCGTCCCCGTCTTGTCGAGGCAGACGGTGTCGACGTTCGCCAGCACCTCGACGGCGTTCAGGGCCTGAACGAGCATCCCGCGCCGGGCAAGCCTGACCGCGGCGACGGCGAACGTCATGCTCGTCAGCAGGACGAGGCCCTCCGGGACGAGCGTCACGATCCCCGCCGTCGCCGTCCCAGCAGCCTCCCGGTACGGCAGGTCGTGGCGGATCAGGATCCACACGAACGCGCTCCCCAGCACGACCATCACGGCCACGAGGACCCGCAGCAGGCGGTCGATCTGCTGCTCGAGCGGCGAGCGCCGGTGGCGGTACTCGCGGGCGATGCCGGTGAGCGACGCCGCGTAGCTCGCCTCGCCGGCGGCCTCGACCAGATAGCTCCCCGCCCCCTCGACGACGAACGAGCCCGAGAGCAGCGGCTCGCCCCGGTCGCGCCCCACGGCATGCGACTCGCCCGTGAGCGGCGACTCGTCGAGCATCAGCCCCACCGACCGGGAGACCGTGCCGTCGGCGACGATCTGGTCGCCGGCCTGGAGCATGACGAGATCGCCGCTCACCACGTCCTCGGCGCCGACGGAGCGGGCGCCGCCGTCGCGCACGACGCGGGCGTGCGGCGCGACGAGCAGCGCCAGCCGGTCGAGCGTGCGCTTCGCCCGCACCTCCTGGACGATGCCGATGGCCGTGTTCGCGACCAGCACGCCGGCGAAGAGCCCGTCGGCCGGCCGGCCCGCGGCCAGGATGACGACCAGGAAGCAGCCCAGGATGAGGTTGAACAGCGTGAGCGTGTTCGCGCGCACGATGCTCGCGTACGACCGGCTGGTCGGAAGCTCGCCCCGCTCACCGAGCGCGTCGAGCCGCCTCTGGGCCTCGGCCTCGGTGAGCCCGGAGCCGGCTGGCGCGGAGGATGAGTCTGGCTGCGTCGGCATCGGCCGGGTGGGCGCATGATCGCCCACCCGGCCACGCGCCGATGCGGTCCGTGGGACGGCTAGCTCACGCCCGTGGCTTGCCGTGCGTCCGCGATCCGGATCGGCTCGTCCCAGCGCCGGCGCCCGAAGCGGCCGGCGCGGTCGCGCCCCTGCGTCGCCAGGGCGTGGATCTGCGCCGCCTTGGCGGGATCGTGGCACTCAAGGGCGGCCGTGTGCAGGAGCTGGGCCGCGCGCTTGTCGTCCCCCACCCCCATCAGGCGGCGAGCCTCTTCGAGGGCCTCGGTAACCGTGTCCATCCGCACCTCCGGTGGCGGCGCCGGGTCATCCCGGCGCGGTCGATCTGCGTGCGACGATAGCCATGCCGAGGAGTGAATTCCGCATGGTTGAGCCAAGTTGGGTGCTATCACCCACTCGCTCTCAGCGCACCATGAGGAGCGCCGCCAGCACCACGGCGATCGTGACGACGCACGTCGTCACCACGATCTTGGCCGCCTGCCGCACCTCCATCCCGGCCTCCCGCTCCGCCCCGCTCACATGCCCATCCCCAGGAGGCGCGCGATGCCGCGCAGCCGGCGGCCGAGCTCCGCCCGCTGCTCCTCGCCCATCGGTGCCGGGGGCGGCATCGTGAGCAGCCGCTCCACGCGGATGATCGCGCGCGGGTCGCACGCTCCCCGCTCGAACTCCGACGCGATCCGCTCCACCACGTCGGAGTGCTCGCCCAGCCCCCGCAGCGCGGGGACGGCAGGTCGGCCCGCCGCGACCCGGCGGGGAGCCTCCCGGTCGAGGTCGACGTGCGCGCGCAGCGCGCCGGCGAGGCTGCGGCGCTTGCGGTCGGACTCGAGCCGGGCGACGCGATCGGCGACTGCGCAGCTCACCGGATCGATGCGATGGTCGTAGCGGAATCCGCTCTCGATCAGCGCGTCGGCCGACCGGTCGCCGCGTTCGCGCTGGTAGACCCTCGCGACCGAGACGACGAGCGCCCCGATCGCCGCCGCGGCCGCGACGACCGCCGGCATCCGCTCCATGCCCGGGGGCGCCAGCACAACACCCGCAGCCGCCGCCGCGGCGAGCGCCGAAAGCGCGTCGCGCTGACGCCGGAGCGTCCGATCGAGCGAGCGCGCGGACACGAGATCGGCACCGGGCCACGTGTACACGGGCCCGGATCATCGCAACGCGCGCCACGGCGAGCCATACGCGTTTCCCCCCAACCGTCCACAATCTCCTGGGGCAAGACATCTAGACTCTGGGTCGCCCGGGGGTGGAGATGACGACGCTTGACGGCCGCGGGGACGATCGCCGCACGACGCTGGAACGGCTCGGCCCCGCTGCCCTGCGGGTGAGCCTCTACTGGCGCGTCTTCGCGGTGAACGCCGCGATCCTCTCGGCGGCGGTGATGCTGCTCGTCGTCACGCCGGTCACGATCGACGCCCGCCCCACTCCCGGCCAGGTGCTCGTGCTCGTCGGCGGGCTGCTCCTCATGCTGGTCGCAAACGCCTGGCTGGTGCGGTTCAGCCTCGGACCGCTGCGGCGTCTCTCAGAGCTGATGTCGGTCGTGGACGTGCTCGAGCCGGGCCGGCGGCTCGATCCGGCGGCGACGGCCGAGGTCGCGGCGGTGATCACGACCTTCAACTCGACGCTCGACCGCCTCGAGGGCGAGCGGCGGGCCAGCGTGCACCGCGTGCTGGCCGCGCAGGAGGCGGAGCGGCGCCGGATCGCGCAGGAGCTTCACGACCAGATCGGCCAGAACCTGACCGCCGTCGTGCTCGAGCTGAAGCACGTCCGCGCCCGGATCGACTCCGGCGAGGCCGACGCCCTGGCCGACGCACAGGAGCTGGCCCGCGAGACGCTCGATGAGGTGCGCAGGATCAGCTACGAGCTGCGGCCGGCGGCGCTCGACGACCTCGGCCTCCCAAGCGCGCTCCATTCGCTCTGCTCCGGCATCGAGCGCCGGGCCGGGATCGCGGTCGAGCTCGACGTCGCGGAGAAGCTCCCGCGCCTCGACGGGCAGGTCGAGCTGGCGGTCTACCGGGTGGCGCAGGAGGCGCTCACGAACGCCGCCAGGCACGCGCGGTGCGCAACCGTGCGCGTCTCCCTCACCCCCTCCGGCGGGGGCGTCCGCCTGCGTGTCGCCGACGACGGGGTGGGCATGGACGGCAGCTTCCCCGGCGGCGGGCTGCGCGGCATGCGCGAGCGGGCGGTCGCCATCGGCGCGACCTTCGAGACCAGGTCGGCGGCGGGCCGCGGAGTCGAGGTGTCGATGCGCGTCCCGGCGATCGCCGACGACGTATGACGGCGGCGGCCGGCGCCGGGCCCGCGATCCGGATCCTGCTCGCCGACGACCACGCGGTCGTGCGCCGCGGCCTGCGCCTCGTGCTCGAGTCGGAGCCCGGCATCGAGGTGGTGTGCGAGGCCTCCGACGGCATCGAGGCGGTCGAGCTTGCCATCCGCGAGCAGGTCGACCTGGCGGTGCTCGACGTGACGATGCCGCGGATGAGCGGGCTCCAGGCGGCCCACGAGCTCTCGCGGCGGGTGCCGTCGATTCGCATCCTCATGCTCTCGATGCACCACAGCGAGCAGTACTTCCTCGAGGCTCTGCGTGCGGGCGCCGGCGGCTACGTCCTGAAGTCGGTGGCCGACCACGACCTCATCCGTGCCTGCCGGGCGGTGATGGGCGGCGAGCCGTTCATGTACCCCGATTCGGAGCGGCGCGTGCTCGGAAGCGCACTCGACCTGGCGGGCAACGCCGAGCTCTCCCAGCTCACCCGGCGGGAGTCCGAGATCCTGGCGCTCGTGGCCGAGGGCCACACGACCCGCGAGATCGCCGAGATGCTCGTCATCAGCCCGCGCACCGTCGACCGCCACCGCGACAACCTGCTCGACAAGCTCAACCTGCGAAACCGCATCGAGCTCACCCGGTATGCCATCCGCACCGGGCTGATCGAGCCCTAGACAGGCCGATGCACCACGACGCGCTCCTCATCCTGATCGCGGGCGTGCTGCTGGCGACCGGCGTCGCTGCGTCGCTCGCCGCCACCCGCCTGCGCCTGCCGGCGCTCGTGGTCTTCCTCGGCATCGGGATGGCGATCGGCACCGACGGCCTCGGCTGGATCGACTTCGACAACTACGAGCTGGCCCGGTCGATCGGAACGGTCGCGCTCGTCCTCATCCTGTTCGAGGGCGGCATCGCAACCGGACTGCGCGAGATCCGGCCCGTCCTGCGCTCGGCGGTCCTGCTCGCCGTGGCGGGGACGCTGGCGACCGCGATCGTGGCCGGCCTCGCTGCGACCTGGCTCTTCGACCTTTCGGCCAAGGAGGGGCTCCTGCTCGGGGCCATCCTGTCGGCGACCGACGGCGCCGCCGTGTTCGCGCTCATGCGCGGGACACAGCTCCCCGACCGGCTCACGCGGACGCTCGAGGCCGAGGCCGGGTTCAACGACCCGGTGGCGGTGCTGCTCGTGGCGGCGCTCGTGGAGCTCATCCAGACCCCGGGATACGGCGCCGCTGACGCCGTCGTCTTCTTCGTGCGCGAGCTTGCGATCGGCACGCTCGTCGGCGTGGCCGTGGGAGCGGTGGCGGTCGCGCTTCTCGGCCGCCTCGCGGGCGCGCCCTCCGGCCTCCTGCTGGTCTCGTCGGGGGCGACGGCGGCGATCAGCTATGGCGCGGCGGCGTCGATCGGCGGGTCGGGGTTTCTGGCCGTGTACCTGGCGGGGCTCGTCCTGGGCGACCGGCCGGTGCCGGCGGGCGACGCGATCCGCGCCTTCCACTCCGGCCTCGCCTCGGTGTCGGAGATCGGGATGTTCCTGGCGTTCGGGTTGCTCGTCTTCCCGAGCCAGCTCGGCGACGTCCTCGTCGAGGGCACGGTGCTCGGCCTGGTCGTGGCCTTCGTGGCCCGCCCGCTCGCCACCGTCCTGGCGACGGCCTCCGAGCCGTTCACCGCGGCCGAGCGGGCGGTGATCGGCTGGGCCGGGCTGCGCGGGGCGGTGCCCGTCATCCTGGCGACGTTCCCGGTCATCGACGGCGTGCCCCACAGCCTGGAGTTCTTCAACATCGTCTTCTTTGCCGTGCTCGTCTCGACGGTCGTCCAGGGCAGCACCGTCGAGGCGCTCGCCGCCCGCCTCCGCCTGACCGCGCCGGAGGCCGGGTCGGCGTCACACGCCCTCGGCTAGCATCGCGCCGCGTGCGGATGCCCGACGCCATCGCCCCGCTGCGCGAGCGCGAATTCCGCCTGCTCTTCTCGGGCCAGTCGGTCTCGCTGGTCGGCGACAACCTCGCGCCGATCGCGCTCGCCTTCGCGATCCTCGACGAAGGCGGGTCGGCGACCGACGTCGGCATCGTCTACGCCTCCAACATCGTCGCCCGGGTGGCGTTCATGCTCGTCGGCGGCGTGTGGTCGGACCGGCTCTCGCGGCGCCGGGTCATGCTCGCCGCCGACGCCCTGCGCGCCGCCTGCACGGGCGTGCTGGCCGTCGCGGTGATCTCCGGCGAGCCCCCGCTCGGACTCTTCGTCGCCATGGTCTCGCTGCACGGGGTGGGCGCCGCGTTCTTCAGCCCCGCCTCGACCGGCCTTGTCCCGCAGACGGTCAGCCCCCCGCTCCTCCAGCGCGCGAACGCGCTCCTCGCGATCGCGCATTCGGGCGGCTCGGTGCTCGGCCCGGCTCTCGGCGGGGCGGTGATCGCCGTGGCTGGTCCCGGTGCGGCCCTCGCCACGGACGCCGGCACGTTCGTCGTGAGCGCGGCCGCGCTGCTCGCCATGCGCCCGCCGGAGCACGACCGCGGCGAGGCCGAGGGCCGCTTCCTGGCCGACCTCGCGGAGGGCTGGGCCGAGTTCCGGGCCCGCACCTGGGTGTGGGTGATCGTGCTCCAGTACGCCGTCTGGCACATGCTCGTGCTCGGACCGTTCATGGTGCTGGGAGCGGTCGTGGCGCGCGACTCCCTCGGCGGGGCCGGGGCGTGGGCGCTGATCCTCGCCGCCGCCGGCGTCGGCGAGCTCGGCGGCGGGCTCGTCGCGCTTCGCCTGCGGCCGCGCTGGCCGCTTCGGGCCGCGACCTGGGCCGGGCTCCTGTGGACGCCGCAGGTGGTCCTGCTCGCGCTCCAGTCGCCGGCCTGGCTGATCGCCCTGGCGGCGCTGCCCGCGGGCGCCGGCATGGCCTTCGTCGTGACCGTGTGGAACACGGCCCTGCACGAGCACGTGCCCGCGCGGGCGCTGGCCCGGGTCAGCTCCTACGACTGGGCGGGGACGCTCGTCTTCCTCCCGGCCGGGTTCGCGCTGGCCGGCCCGGCGGCCTCGCTCCTCTCCGTCCCGGCGGTCCTGTGGATCGGCGCCGGCTGGAGCCTCGCATCGGCGGCGGCCGTCCTGGCGGTGCCCAGCGTGCGGGCGATGGGCCGGGTCGACTACAGCCTCTCGAGCGGGGCGTAGCCCAGCACGAGCCGCCGCTCGGAGCCGTCATCGCGGAAGCGGATCGCGACGACGTCGGCATCGAGGCCGATCACCACGCCGTCGCCCAGCGTGGCGTGGCGCACCTCGTCGCCCAGGGAGAGCGCCGGGACGGCGCGGTCGGGTGCGCGCGCGGCGGCCGGCGCCGGGCGCGACCAGCCCGACTCGCGCCGGCGCTCGACGCCGTCCTGCGGCAGCTCGGAGAGGAACCGCGACGGCAGGTTGTAGCCGCGGGCGCCGAAGATCGTGCGGCTGTGGGCGTGGACGAGCGTCAGCCGCTCCTGGGCGCGCGTCATGCCCACGTAGCAGAGCCGCCGCTCCTCGTCCTCGGCGTCCTCCTCGATCGAGCGCTGGTGCGGGAAGAGCCCCTCCTCCATCCCGATCACGAAGACCGTTGGGAACTCGAGGCCCTTGGCGTTGTGCAGCGTCATGAGCGTCACGTCGGCCCGCTCGGCTTCGAGGCCGTCCTGGTCGGAGAACAGCGAGATCTCCTGGAGGAAGGCGTCGAGCGAGGCCTCCTCCTGGCCGCGCTCCTCGTACTCGCGGGCCACGCCGACGAGCTCCTGGAGGTTCTCGATCCGGCCCTGGGACTCGAACGTCCGCTCGGCCTCGAGCATGTCCATGTAGCCGCTCGCGGCCAGCGTCCGCTCGAGCAGGGCGGCCGGGCCGGTCTCGGCCGCCTCGACCCGCAGGTCCTCGATCATCGTCCCGAACTCGCGCACCTTGCCGGCCGCGGAGGCCGAGAGCGACGCGCCCGCGGCGTGCTCGACCGCCTCCCACAGCGACCAGCCCATCTGGTTGGCGTGAAGCGCGAGCCGGTCGAGCGTGGTCTGGCCGATGCCGCGCCGGGGGCGGTTCACGATCCGCCGCAGCGACACCTCGTCGGCCGGGTTCACGATGACCTGGAGGTAGGCGATCGCGTCCTTGACCTCGGCCCGCTCGTAGAAGCGGGGGCCGCCGATCACCCGGTAGGGCACCCCCTGGCGCACCAGCAGGTCCTCGAGCACGCGCGACTGCGCGTTCACGCGGTAGAAGACCGCGATGTCGGCTGCGCTGGCGCCGCCGTCGATCGCCTCGGCGATCTCGCCGGCGACGAACCGCGCCTCGGTGTGCTCGTCGTCGGTCTCGACGACGAGCACCGGGAGGCCCGTCCCGAGCTCCGACCACAGCCGCTTGGGCTTGCGGTTCGGGTTGCGGTCGATGACGTGGTTGGCCGCGTCGAGGATCGACTGCGTCGAGCGGTAGTTCTGCTCGAGCGTGACCACCTGCGCGCCCGGGAAGTCGTGCTCGAACTCGGCGATGTTTCGGATATCGGCGCCGCGGAAGGCGTAGATCGACTGGTCCTGGTCGCCGACCACCGCCAGGTTCCGGTGCCGCTCGGCGAGCAGCGACACGAGCCGGAACTGGGCGTGGTTGGTGTCCTGGTACTCGTCGACCATGATGTAGCGCCACCGCTCCTGCCACTCCCGGCGCGCCTCCTCGTCGTGCTCCAGCAGCAGCACGGCACGCATGATCAGGTCGTCGAAGTCCATCGCGTTGGCGTCGTGCAGGCGCCGCTCGTAGAGCGCGTAGATGTCGGCGGCCGCCTGCTCGAAGAACGTCGACACCTCGTCGGCGTAGCCCTCGGCGGTGACGAGCCGCTCCTTCGCGCGCGAGATGCGGGCGTGGACGGCGCGGGGCGCGAACCGCTTGGGGTCGAGCCCCAGCTCCTCGGTGCAGGCCTTGACCAGCCGGAGCTGGTCGGCCTGGTCGTAGATCGTGAAGCTGGGCGTGTAGCCGGCCCGGGCGGCGTCGCGGCGAAGCAGCCGCCCGCAGGCCGCATGGAAGGTCATCACCCACATCCGCGAGGCGGTGCGCCCGCCCACCAGCCGCTCGACGCGCTCCCGCATCTCGCGCGCCGCCCGGTTGGTGAACGTGATGGCCAGGATCTCGGACGGCCGCGCGAGCTCGGAGGCGATCAGGTGGGCGACGCGGTGCGTGAGGACGCGCGTCTTGCCCGAGCCGGCCCCGGCCACGACGAGCAGCGGCCCCTCGGTGTGAAGGACCGCCGCGCGCTGCTCCGGGTTGAGCGCGTCGAGCAGGGGATCGTCGGGCCTGACCGCGTGCGCCACTACCGGACGGCCCTCACGGGCGGTCGGACGGCGATCGGAAGCGCGCAGGTGCCCACGAGGTGGATTCTACCGGCAGGGGTGGAGGGCCCGGCCGGAGCCGGGCCCTCCACGACGCCCTCCGCTAGCGCACCCGCACCGACACGGACGTGCTCGTCCCGCCGGCGTTCAGCCGGTTGGCGGCGGCCACCGCGCGCAGGACGTAGCGCCCGGGCAGCGCCGCGATCACGGTGGCGTGGAAGGCCGAGCGGGCGTTCAGGCGCGGCGTGGCGACGGTGCGCCACCCGCGGGCGGTGAGGAGCTGGATCGACACGTGCCCGCCCCGGACCGGGGCCACCCGGCCGCTCAGCTGGAACGTGCCGCCGCGCCGCATCCGGTGCCGGGAGGCGGCCAGGGTCACCCGCTGGTGGACGACCAGCGTGCGCTCGGCCCGGACGCCGGGATCGGCCTCGAGCTCGACCCGGTAGACGGTGGTGTGCGCCGGCGAGACGGCGAACTCGGCCAGGCCGGCGGACGAGGCGGTGACGACCCGGGCCGGGCCGAACGCGGCGCTCCCGGCCGGCCGGGCCGAGACGAGCAGGCGGGCTCCGGCCATCCCGGTGCCGTTGCTCGTCGCCGAGAACCGCAGCGTCGCGGCGTGCCCGTGGACGATCGAGGCCGGCCCGCCCGCCGCCGTCAGGGCGAGGCTGGCGGGATCGGCCACCGCGAACTGCCACATGACCGGGCCGGCGAGGTTGCCGGCGTTGTCGGCCACCGTCACGGCGATGGTGTGGACGCCGGCGCCCAGGTTACCGGGCGCGTAGGAGAAGTGGCCGCCCGTCAGCGTCCCCCACGTCGCGACGTCCGAGCCGTCGACCGAGACATGGAGCGTGCCCGCGTCGATCCCCGTGCCGGCGTCGGACATGTCGAACGCGATCACGGTCGCGCCGGGGACGATCGAGCCCGCCAGAGGGCGCTGGCCGGCGATCACCGGCGGCTCCTCGTCGGCGACGGTGAACGACCAGACGAGCGCCGGGGACGTGTTCCCGGCCAGGTCGGATGCCCGCGCCGAGACGGTGTGGACGCCGAAGGGGAGCGCTGCCGGCGGCACGTACGAGAACCGCCCGGCGGCGAACGACGCGCCGGCCGCGACGGGCGTCCCGTCCAGCGTGACCGCGATCGCGGCGGGGTCGACCCCGACGCCGGCGTCGGCGACCTGGAACGAGACGACCGGAGTGCGGTCGGCCCCCGACGACCCGTCCTTGGGGGTCGCGTCGGAGAGCACCGGAGGCGTCGCGTCGGCGACCGCGAACGTCCATTGGACCGCCGGCATCGCGTTCCCCGACCGGTCGGAGACGGTGACCTTCACGTGGTGCGTCCCGTAGGCCAGGTTCGCGCCCGGGACGAGCGAGAAGTGCCCGCCCGCGAACGTGCCGGCCGCCGCCACGTCGGTGCCGTCGAGGACGACGTGCAGCGTGGCGGGATCGACGCCGGTGCCGCTGTCGGCCACGTCGAAGGCGATCTCGGGGCGGCGGTCCTCCCCGCTCGATCCGTCATCCGGCACCGCGTGGGAGAGCGTCGGCGGCGCCGGGTCGACGACGGCGAACGTCCACGAGCCGTCCCGGCTGTTCCCGGCGCCGTCGGTCGCGTGGAACGTGACCGTGTGAGGGCCGTAGGCCAGGTCGGCCTGCGGCGTCAGTGATGCGTCGGAGCCGGAGATCTGCATGGGCGTCCCGTCGAGGCTCGCCTCGAACGTCCCGAGCCCGCTCGGGCCGGGATCCACCGCGAACGACACCGGCGGGCGGACGTCGGTCGTCGTGGCCGCCGGCGAGAGCGCGACGGCGGCGGGCGCGTGCACGTCGACCCGCACCTGGACGGGCGTGGTGGCGGTCTCGCCCGCAGCGTCCGTCACGACGACGTCGAGCGTGTGGCTGCCGTCACCGAGCGCCGCCGGGCTCGTCCCCAGCGTGCCGGTGTAGGAGGTCCGGCCCGGCTGGGTCGCCGACTGCGCGGGAAGGGCATCGGAATCGAGCACGGTCCCGGCGTCTCGCAGCGAGGCCGCCACGACGCCCGAGCCGGCGTCGCTCGCATCCACCGTCAGGTTCACCTGCTGGGACTGGTTGAGCCAGCCGCCGGTCGCCAGCGGGCCCGACAGCATGACCGACGGCGCGGTGTCGTCGCGGAGCCGGGCGGTCAGGTCGGTGACGCGGATGGTGTTCTTCCACTTGTCGCCGTAGGTGCGGTCGACGTCGGTCTTCAGGAAGAGGCCGACCGCCTCGTTCCCCGAGGGGATCGACCACACGAAGACGCCGTCGTTCGAGGCGACGTGGAGCTGCGGCGAGCCGACGAACGACTCGCTGCGAAGGCGGGCCTTCATATAGGCATAGGTGTCGGTGGCGGCGGTCGCCGCGACGACCCGCACCGAGCCGCTCTCGATCGTCGTGGTGGGGGGCGCGAGCCACTCCCAGTAGGCGTTCGCCTGGTGCGCCGCGTCGCCGAGGGCGAAGATCCGAAGCGGGGTCGGCGAGGCGACGTCGCCGTCGGCGCACGGCCCGGGATGGCTCCTGAACGAGCAGCCGTAGAAGCCGGAGTCGTGGAAGAACTGCCAGCCGGAGACGTCGGCGGCGGTGCTGACCGACACGTCGTAGGTGCCGGCGCGCGCGGCCGGGGCCGCGGCGCCGGCCACGAGGGCCGCGGCGGCGGCGAGCGCACCGAGGAGGCGAAGGCGGGGGGACACGGGGAGTTCCTTTCTCGGAGGACGGTTGGGCAATTCGCATCGTGTGGGCAGCCCCCGTCACGCGGCTAGGGCGCGGTGTTTGCATGAGCGGTGCAGAACTGTCACGTCGTCCGTGACACTCCCCCGCCCGGGGCGCGAGACGACTCGAATCGCTACGCTGACCGGGATGTCGAGGGCAGCAGCGCTGTGGGAGCCCGAGCTCGCGCCGACCGGCGCGCTCTTCGAGGAGGCGGTCGAGCACGTCGTGCGAAAGCTCGGCCGGGCCAAGCCGTTTCCCGGGAGCCCGCTCCCCGACGACCGCGCGGCGGCCGTCGCCGTGCTCGACGACTGGGCCGGCTGCGACGTCGACTGGCGCGGCGAGCTGCGCCGCTACTACGAGGAGCACATCCCGGTGCACGTGCGCCCCGCGGCGGCCGTGAACTCGACCCTGCGCCGCCTGCACGCCTCGGGCGTACGGCTCGTGTGGGTCACGCCCGGCCCGGCCGAGGCGACGGACGTCCTGCTCCACCATCTCGGCGTGGCGCGGCTGGTCGACCAGGTGGTCGTCGCGCCCTCGGCTGGCGATGCGGACGTGCCGGGCGCAACCGTGATCGATGGAGTCCAGGGACTGCTGGATCTGGCCGGCGAACAGGCGGTGGCGACGTGATCGACGACTCCGACCGCCGCCTCGAGACGCTGCTCGACCGGATCGAGCAGCTGCGCCGCGAGCTCGAGGTCATCGGCCGGCGGCTGGACGGCCTGGAGGGCCTGAACCGGATCGCCGAGGAGCTCCACGAGCTGAACGGCTCGCTCCAGACGCTGGCCTACGCCGCCCTCGGGCGGCGCGGGCCGGACGTGCGCGAGAACCGCTAGCGGATCTCGACCCCGGCCTCGGCCACCGCCAGCGGCAGCACGCGCGGCGCCACGTCGGCGAGCGCCTCGGCGACCGCCTCGGCGGCGCCGCGCTCGCACCAGACGAGCACCGACGGGCCGGCGCCCGAGATCGTCGCGCCGTGGACGGGCAGGCCGCCGAGCCGGGCGCGGACGGCACCCAGGAGCGGCACGAACGGCGCGCGATAGGGCTCGTGCAGGCGGTCGTCGAGCGCCTCGCAGAGGAGCTCCGCCCGGCCCGACTGAAGCGCGGCGACGAGCAGCGCGGCGCGGGCGGTCGTGTGGGCCGCGTCGGCATGCGCGATCGACTCCGGGAGCGCCTCGCGCGCGAGCTTGGTGGGAAGCTCGTCGTCGGGAACTGCGACGACGAAGTCGGCCGGGCACTCGCCCTGAAGCCGCACCGCGGCGGGGCCGGCGGCGCCCGTCCAGGCCAGCGTGACCCCGCCCAGGATCGCGGCGGCGACGTTGTCGGGGTGGCCCTCGATCTCCACCGCCGCCGGCAGCGGGTCGGCTTCCCGGCCCGTCCACGCGAGGCCGGCGGCGATCCCCGCCGAGATCGTGGCCGCGCTCGAGCCCAGCCCGCGGTAGAACGGGATCCGGTTTCGCATCTCGAAGCGCAGGCCCGAGGGGTCGGCGCCCGCGGCCGCGAACGCCCGCACGAACAGGTTGTCGGCACCGCGCGACGCCGACCGGACGCCCTCGCCCTCCACGGCCACCTCGACGCCGCCGTCCCGCGAGGGCCCGATCGCAACCTCGTTTCGCAGGTCGAGCGCGACCGCGAGGCAGTCGAACCCGGGGCCCAGGTTGGCGGCCGACGCGGGCGCCGAGACGTGCATCCGGTCAGGCACGCACCGGCTCCGCGCCCAGGGCCAGCTCCTCCAGGCTCTCGACATCGGGCGGGCAGCGCACGATCTCCGCTCCCTCGGCGCCGGCGATGTCGGGATCCTTGAGCCCGTGGCCGGTGAGGACGCAGACGACGGTGGAGCCGGGCGCGACGAGCCCGTCGGCCACCGCCTCGATGAGCGCCGCCACCGAGGTCGCCGACGCCGGCTCGCAGAAGACGCCCTCCTCCTGGGCGAGCAGGCGATACGCGCTCAGGATGCGGTCGTCGGGCATCGCCCGCACGGCGCCGTCCGATTCGCGCACGGCGGCCGACGCCTCCTCGAGCCGGGCCGGGTTCCCGATCCGGATCGCGGTCGCAACGGTCCGCGGGCTCGCCACGGGCCTGCCGGTGACGAGCGGCGCGGCCCCCTCCGCCTGCCCGGCAAGCATCCGGGGCGCGACGCCCGACTCGCGGAAGCCCTTCCAGTAGGCGGTGATGTTGCCGCCGTTGCCGACCGGAAGGGACACCCAGTCCGGCGGGCCGCCCAGCTGCTCCAGCACCTCGAACGCGGCCGTCTTCTGGCCCTCCAGCCGGTGCGGGTTGACCGAGTTCAGAAGCGCCAGCGGACGCCGCTCGACCAGCTCGCGCACCAGGCGCAGGGCGTCGTCGAAGTCGCCCTGGATCGCCACCACGCGCGCTCCGCAGATCTGGGCCTGGGCCAGCTTGCCCCGCGCGATCGCGCCCTCGGGCAGGACGACCGCGAGCCGGATCCCGGCCCGGCCGCAGTAGGCCGCGGCCGACGCGGAGGTGTTGCCGGTCGAGGCGCAGACCGCCGCCGTGGCGCCCTCCTCGAGGGCCTTCGAGACCGCGACGGTCATGCCCCGGTCCTTGAACGACCCGGTGGGGTTCGCGCCCTCGTACTTCAGGTAGACGTCGGCGCCGACCAGCGCAGAGATCCGGCGGGCGGGCAGGAGCGGCGTGGAGCCCTCGTCGAGCGTGACGACCGGCGTGCGGTCGGTGACGGGCAGCCGGTCGCGGTAGCGCTCGATGAGGCCCGGCATCACACCGCAGCCGGCATGAGGACCCGCTTCAGATCGTCCTCGGCGCCCGGCTCGAGGATCGCCATCACGAGATCTCCCGGGCGAAGCTCGGTCTCGCCGATCGCGATCTCGGCCCGGCCCTGCCGGCTCACGGAGATCAGGCGCGACCCCCCGGGCAGGTTCAGGTCGCGCACCATCCGGCCGGCGGCCGGCGAGCCGGAGTCGATCGCGAACTCGACGATCTCGAGGTTCTCGCGCCGCAGGTCGAGCAGCGTCACGAGCTCGTGGGCGGGCAGCTCGTGCTCGATCAGCGCCAGGATCGTCGCCGTCGCCGACACGGTCAGGTTGATCCCGACCATGTCGAAGTGCGGCTGGTTGCGCGGGTCGTTCACGCGCGCGATGCACTTCTCGACGCCGTACTTCTCCTTGGCGACCTGGCAGACGATGATGTTGTCCTCGTCGTCGCCGGTGACCGCCACGACCAGGTCGGCCCGTTCGACCCCGGCCCGCTCGAGCACGAAGAGCTCGGTCGCGTCGCCGTAGCGGGCCACGTGCTCGAAGCGCGACTCGAGCACCGCGTAGCGGCTGCGGTCGTTGTCGAGCAGCGTCACCTCGTGCCCCATCTTGAGCAGGGTCGAGGCGAGGTTCGAGCCGACCTTGCCGCCGCCCGCGATCAGGATGTACACGAGCGGCCCCCTATCCCGTCCGGCCGGGTGTCGCGCAGATGGCCTGGGTGGTGGTCTCGATCGCCGCGGACGTCGCGCAGACGGTCTGGAGCCCGAGCGACGAGTAGAAGGCGGCCCGTGCCGGGTCGAGGATGCGGGTGACCACGCACGGGCAGTGGAAGCGCTTCTGCGCCACCTGGGCGATCACGATGTTGGTGTTGTCGCCGTCGGTCGCGACGACGCAGGCGTCGGCGGTCTCGATCCCCGCGTCGACCAGGACGTCGAGGTCGAGGGCGTGGCCCTGGATGAATCGTCCGGGCCAGTCTTCCGGGAGGCGGGCGAGGGCTTCGGGGTCGTCGTCGATGACCGAGACGTCGTGTCCGTCCGCGGCCATCCGGCTGGCGATCGCCGAGCCGACTCGTCCGCACCCAACGATCAGCAGTTTCATGCATCAAGCCTAGCTTGTGACGCGATATCGTCGCGGCCGAATGGCGACGACCCGCATCGGCCTGCTCGGCTACGGGACCGTCGGCGCCGCGGTGCACCGGCTGCTCGACGGCGGCGCCCCCGCGATCGAGCGCGTCACGGGCGGGCCGGTCGAGGTGGCGGCGGCGCTCGTGCGCGACCCCGGCCGGCACGCCTCCGCGCCCGCGGGCCTTCTGACGACCGACTTCGCCCGCCTGCGCGACGACGCGTCGATCTCCGTCGTCGCCGAGGTCATGGGCGGCATCGACCCCACCCGGGATCACGTCCTCCAGCTCCTGCGCGCCGGGAAGTCGGTCGTGTCGGCGAACAAGCAGCTCCTCGCCCGCCACGGCGAGGAGCTCTTCGACGCGGCCGAGGACCACGGCGTCCAGCTCCGCTTCGAGGCCAGCGTGTGCGCCGCCATCCCGGTCGTGAAGGTGCTGCGCGAGTCGATGATCGTGAGCGGCGTCCACCGCATCGACGGCATCGTGAACGGCACCACCAACTTCATCCTGAGCCGGATGGTGCAGACCGGCGCCGCCTACGCAGACGCGCTCGCCGAGGCCCAGGGGCTCGGCTACGCGGAGGCCGACCCGACCGAGGACGTGACCGGCGCCGACGCCGCGGCCAAGATCGCCATCCTGGCGTCCATCGCCTTCCACACGCGCGTGCGGCTCGAGGAGGTGGAGTACGTCGGCATCGACCGGCTCGACCTGGCCGACGTCGAGCACGGGGCCGAGCTGGGCTACGCGACGAAGCTCATCGCCTCGGCGATCCAGTCCGGGTCGGCGGTGGTGGCGCGCGTGCACCCCTGCCTCGTGGCCCGCGACCATCCGCTGGCCACCGTGGAGGGCGCCTTCAACGCCGTGATGCTCCAGGGGGAGTCGATCCGCGAGGTGCTCCTCGAGGGGCCGGGCGCCGGCGGCAAGGAGACGGCCACCGCCGTCATCGGCGACCTCCTGGCCGTGATCGGCACCCGCGGCACCGGCTTCCTCCAGCACGACGGCTACTTCCGCGGCCTCGACCGCCTGCCGGTGCGCGAGCTCGAGAGCCCCTTCTACCTGCGGTTCGACGTCGAGGACGAGCCCGGCGTCCTCGCCCAGGTGGCCCAGGCGCTGGCCGACCGGGGGGCGTCGGTGGCCCAGGTCGTGCAGCGCTCGGCGGGCGGCGTCCACATCGTGATCCTGACCCACCGGGCCCGCGAGGGCGCCGTGCGCGACGCGGCGGCGGCGGTGGGCGCGCTGGGGTTCAGCCGCTCCGAGCCGATCGTCCTGCCCGTGCTCGAGCGCGGTTTGTAGGAGGCGTCAGACCTCGGCCAGCTCGGCGCCGGCCGGGAAGTGGGTCACGATGACCCGGCACGGCGCCTTGCGCAGGATGAAGTCGACCGTCTGGCCGAAGAACTCCTCGTGGACGCTCCGGGCCAGGCGGTGCTTCTGCGGCGAGCCGACCACGATCAGCCCCGCCTGGTGCTCGACCGCGGCGTCGACCACGAGCCTCCCGGGGCTGCGCGTTCGCTGTACGACCGGCCGGTACTCGACCCCGTACTCGTCGGCGAGCGAGGCGGCCATCGCCTGCACGGCCTCCACCTCCGCCTCGCGCTCGGGCAGGAGGACGTCGAGCGGCTCGCGCACGGGCACGTAGATCGCGCTCACCCCGACCACCGCGGCGCCCGCCTCCACGGCCAGCCGGCAGGCCGTCGCCATCGTCTCCTCGGCGATCGCGTCCAGCCGCTCGAGCGGGACGACCACGGCCGCGAAGGCGATGTCCGTCACGTCCTCGGACGGCGGCGCGGCTTCCTCCAGGCGCTCGATCAGCGGCAGGCCGGCGCGGATGCGTGTTCCCGCGTACACGACGAGCCCGCCGAGCATCCACAGCGGCCCGACGACGCGCGCACCCGGATGCGTCCCGAGCGCCACCACCCAGGCGGCGAACGAGAGCACCGCCCCGACCACCGACGTGACCGGGATCAGCCGCCGGCCGATCCAGACGTTGCCCCGCATCATGAACGGCCGCGGCATGTCGGGCTCGGAGATCCGAAGCCAGATGATGGCGGCCTGGGTCAGCATGAACGCGATCAGGATGCCGAAGGAGTAGAGCGAGGCCAGGGTCAGCGTCTCCTCGTTCGAGTAGAGCGAGCCGACGACGAGGAAGCCGACCGCAAGGACGGCGACCGAGACGATCGCCGCAGGCGGCACCAGCACCCTCCGGCTTGTCCGCCCGAACACCGGCGGCAGCTGCGCGTGCCGGCCCATCGCCTCGGAGAGCCGCGCGCAGCCCGAGAAGCTGGTGGCGATCGCCATGATCAGGATCGTGCAGGCGGTGAGCCCGACGCCGATCCGGAGGACCGTCTCGACCCAGTCCGGGCCCTTCTGGCCGATGGCGTGCGCCAGCCCGAGCATCGGCGTGTCGACCCACTCGGTGGCGAGCAGGGTCGTGCCGCCGTGCGGGTTGTCGGCCGGACGGGCCGGGAACGCGGACACCGCCGCGGTGGCGACCGCGCTGTACACGAGAACGACGGTGAAGACCGATGTGCGGACGCTGTCGGGAAGGGTCTTCTCCGGGTTCTTCGCGACGCCGGCGAGCGTCCCGACCTTCTCCAGGCCCGTGTAGCCGATCATCGCGATCGGCAGCGCGAAGGCCACGGAGTTCCAGGTCGGCACCTTTCCCAGGTCGATGCTGTTCTGGAGCGCGTCAACAGAGAGCAGGAGCACGAGGCCGAAGATCGCCAACCCGAACTGGAGCACCAGGTCGAGCACCGCCACGACGACCCCGATCGTGTAGACGTCGGTGCGGCGCACCATGCGGACGGCGGCGACGACCAGCACGATGCCGACCGCGACCGCCGTGGCGCGGGCGTGCTGGCCTCGAAACCAGTCCGCCTGCCCCAGCGCGCCGGCGAAGTAGTAGGGCAGGAAGAGCGCCGAGAGCGAGATCGCGAGCACGAAGTCGAGCACGGTCGCCCAGCCGGCGATGAAGCCGACGAGGTCGTTGAACGCGCGCCGGGCGAAGGCCGATGCGCCGCCCGGCTCCGGGATCGTCGCCCCACCCTCGGCGTACGCGGCCGCGGCCAGGGCGAAGAGGAAGCCGGCGACGGCGAAGACGACCGGCGTCAGCGAGAGCGCGTAGACGGCCGTGATGCCGAGGGCGTAGTAGAGCGAGCTCGAGATCTCGCCGTAGGCCATCGCGTAGAGCGCCCGTGCCCCGAGGAACCGCCCCAGCGACGGGATCTTGCGTGCCATGGCGAGAGCTTAGTGGGCGGACAGCTCGGCGCAGCGCCTCGAGAGGAATGCGCGGTCGGCGGCGCCCGGCGCCAGATCGAGCGCCCGCCGGTAGTCGGCCAGTGCCTCCTCCCGCCGGCCGAGCCGGCGCAGCATGTCGGCACGGGCGGCCGGCAGCAGGTGGTAGCCGGCGAGGGCCGGCACGGCCGCCAGCCGGTCCACGAGCACGAGCCCCTCCTCCGGCCCCTCGCTCATCGAGACGGCCACCGCCCGGTTCAGATCGACGACCGGCGACGGCGCGACCGCGGCGAGGTCGGCGTAGAGCCGGGCGATGGCGCGCCAGTCGGTGGCGGCCGGCGAGGCGGCGCGCACGTGCTCGTATGCGATTGCGGCCTGGAGGCAGTAGGGGCCGGCCCATCCGGCACCGGCTGCGGCGCGCAGGAGCAGCTCGCCCTCGGCGATCAGGCCGCTGTCCCACCGGTTCCGGTCCTGGTGGTCGAGCAGCACGGGCTCCCCACCCGGCCCGCCGCGTGCGGGGGCGCGTGCGTGGTGGAGGAGCATGAGGGCCGCGAGGCCCGCCGGCTCCGGCTCGGCGGGCAGGAGCGCCGCCAGGATCCGGGCGAGCCGGATCGCCTCGTCGCACAGCTCCGTTCTGACCGGCGCATCGCCCGCCGACGCCGCATACCCCTCGTTGAAGATCAGATACAGCACCGCCATCGCCTGGTCGAGCCGCTCGGGGAGTACGGGCCCGGGCGACTCGCGAAGCCCGATCCCGGCCATGCGCAGGCGCCGCTTGGCGCGCACGAGCCGTTGGGCCATCACCGGCTCGGCGACGAGGAACGCGCGCGCGATCTCGGGCGTCGAGAGGCCGCCCGCCAGCCGCAATGTCAAGGCCACCTGGGCCTCGGCCGCAAGCGCCGGGTGGCAGCAGGCGAGGATCAGCTCAAGCCGGTCGTCGGGCAGGCGGTCGTCGCCGACGTCGTACGCGGGCTCCGCGCCCGGCAGATCGAGCTGCGGCAGCTTCTCGGCCAGGGTGCGGTCGCGCCGGAGCCGGTCGACGGCGACGTTGCCCGCGGTGGCGATGAGCCACGCGGCCGGCTCGGCGGGCACGCCGTCCCTCGACCAGCGGGCGGCGGCGCGGGTGAAGGCCTCCTGCACGGCCTCCTCGGCCAGGTCGGGATCGCCGAACCGCCGCCACAGCGCCCCGACCGCCCGCGCCCAGTGGTCGCGGAACGCGGCATCGACGGCGGCGCGGGCGTGGTCGCTCATCGACGAACCTTCGCACCACCCTCGTGCGCGGCCACCCGGTTCGCCGGCGAGACGGGGACAGGCATCGGGTGCCGGCGTTTCACGGTCTGAGGGCACGGATGCGTAAGACGCCCAACGCGACGAACACCGCTCCGCCGAGGTAGCCAACCGATCCCCCGCCCACCCAGACCGTCTCGGCCAGGATCGCGATCCCGAGCCCGAGCAGCACCCACGCCATCACACGGCTCAGCGCGACCATCAGCCGACGGCGGGCGTGCCGACCATGACGCGGCAGTCGGCGTTACGGAGCACGTAGTCGATGACCCGCCCGAACATCTTCTCGCCGCCGCGCTTTCGCTGCTCGGCGCCGAGCACGATGATCTCGGATCCGCGCCGGCGGGCCTCCTCGACGATCGCCTGGCCGACGTTGCGGGTGCGCACGATGCGGGTGATGACGCTCACGCCGTACTGGCTTCCGAGCGCCGCGGCCTCGCGCAGCTCGTGTTCGGCCTGGCGGGCCTCCGCGTCCATCGGGTCGGCGAGCGAGCGGTTGAGCGGCACCTGGATCGGATAGAGGGCGATCAGCTTCGTGCCCGACTCCGCCGCCAGCCGCAGGGCGGTCACGGTCATCTCGTCGGTGATCGTGTGTGCGGTCAGCGGGAGCAGGATCGAGCGGTACTCGACCTCGACCGCCGGCCCGAACGTCACCACCGGCGCCCGCACCGTCTGGGTCAGCGGCAACCCCTGCGACCGCCGGTAGACCACGTAGATCACGATTCCGATCAGGACCCAGCTCACGCCGACGGCCCCGACGCGGGGGCTCAGCACGATGGTCACCAGGAACGAGACGCCCGTCCCGAGCCCGCCCAGATACGCAAACCCAGGGATGTCGCGGCCCCGGACCCGGAACGAGAGCCGTCCGCGCCACGGCAGGCTCTCCGTATCCGATTCCGACCGGAGCTTGATCACCGACGCGTGCGCAAGCGTGAACGAGAGCATCGCCCCGAATGCGTACAGGCTCCCCAGGAACGTGATCACGCCGGGCGGGATCATCAGCAGGACCGCCACGAGGCTGAACGCGGCGATGGCCACGTACGGCGTCGAGTACTTGGGATGGACCCGGCGCAGCAGCTCCGGCAGCTGCCGGTGCAGCCCCATCGAGTAGGTCAGGCGCGACACCCCGATGATTCCGGCGTTCGTCGCGATGATCAGGATCGTCGCGGCCAGGATGGCCACGTAGAACCCCATGCCGGAGCGCACGATGTCGGGGATACCGGGGAGCTTCTCGACCAGGCCGGCGATGGGGTCGGGGGCGTATTTGCACGCCAGGTCGGTGACGTACGCGGGCGTCCGGCAGCCGAGTTCGTGGGCGGTGCGCATGTCGGCGGCCGTCGCCTTGTGGACCGGCAGCGCCGAGAGCGCGACCGACGGCAGGAACGCGTAGATCGCGAAGACGGCGAGGACGACGTACATGATCGCCCGGGGCACGTGACGGGCCGGGTCGATCGCCTCCTCCGACATGTTGGAGACGGTCTCGATGCCGGTGTAGGCCACCATCGCCACCGGGATGGCCACGACGAAGTCGCTCCACTTCGGAGCGACGCCGAGGTGGACGTTGGCCTGAAGCATGCTGGGCGAGAACACGACGAGCAACCCGATCACGACCAGGAGCGCCTGGGTGGCGAGATCCGCCAGCGCCAGGAAGATGTTGAGGCCCGCGGCCTCCTTCACGCCGACGATGTTCAGCAGGACGAGGAAGCCGATGACGAGCGCGCCGCCGACGATGTCCATCGGCTGGCGATCCAGGTTCGCGGCCGGCCAGAACTTGCTCAGGTAGTGCGGGACGAAGATCGCCGAGATCGAGATCGTGACGACGTAGTTCAGCATCTGCGCCCAGCCGGCCACGAACGAGACGGCCTCGTTGAAGGCGTGCCGGGTGAACGACGAGGAGCCTCCGGCCTCCGGGAACCGGGCGGTCGCCTCGGCATACGTCGTCGCCGTGCAGAAGAAGATCACGCCGGAGATCGCAAAGGCGATCGGCGTCAGTCCCAGCGCGAACGCCGCCACGAGGCCGAGCGCGTAGTAGATCGACGAGCCGACGTTGCCGTAGCAGGTGGCGAACAGCGCCGACGTCCCGAGGACGCGGTGGAGCCCGCCGGCCTGGCGTCGCTTCAGTGGCACGCCGCGAGTTTACGCGGAGGCCTACCGGGCCAGCAGCGGAATGATCAGGATCGCGACGATGTTGGTGATCTTGATCATCGGGTTGATGGCGGGCCCCGCGGTGTCCTTGTAGGGATCGCCGACCGTGTCACCGGTGATCGAGGCGGCGTGGGCGTCGGAGCCCTTGCCGCCGTGCGCCCCGTCCTCGATCAGCTTCTTGGCGTTGTCCCACGCGCCGCCGCCCGAGGTCATCGCGATCGCCAGGAAGATGCCGGTCACGATCGTGCCGACGAGCAGTCCTCCGAGCGCGTAGTAGGAGATGAGCCCGACGACGATCGGGATCACCACGGGGATCAGCGCCGGGAGCTGCATCTCGCGGATGGCCGCCCTCGTGACCAGGTCGACGCAGCGGGCGTAGTCCGGCTTGGCGGTGCCCTCCATGATCCCGGGGATCTCGCGGAACTGGCGCCGCACCTCCTGCACAACCGCGCCGCCGGCCCGGCCGACCGCGTCCATCGCGAGCGATGCGAACAGGAAGGGCATGAGGCCGCCGATCAGGAGGCCCGCCAGCACTGCGGGGTCGTTGATCTGGAACGTGATCGTGTGGCCGACCTTCTTGCCGAGCTCGTCGTTGTAGGACTGGAACAGCACGAGTGCGGCCAGGCCGGCCGAGCCGATCGCATAGCCCTTCGTGACCGCCTTCGTGGTATTGCCGACCGCGTCCAGCGGGTCGGTCACGTTGTCGCGCACCTCGTGGGGCAGGTCGGCCATCTCGGCGATGCCGCCGGCGTTGTCGGTGATGGGGCCGAAGGCGTCGAGCGCGACGATCATGCCGGCCATCGAGAGCATCGCGGTGACCGCGATCGCGATCCCGTAGATCCCGGCCAGATGGAACGCGGCCACCGTGCCGAGCGCGATCACGATGACCGGCAGCGCAGTGGCCTGCATGCCGACGGCGAGCCCGGCGATGATGTTCGTGGCGTGGCCGGTGAGGGACTGCTCGGAGATGCGCTGCACCGGGCCGAAGCGGGTGCCCGTGTAGTACTCGGTGATCGCGACGATCAGGGCCGTGATGACGAGGCCGATCAGCGCGCACCAGTAGAGGTCGGTGGAACTCGCCCCGTCGGTGAACGAGCCGAAGCCGCCGGCGCTGTTTGACATGACGGGGATGTAGATGACCGCCGAGAGCACGGCCGAGACGATGACGCCGATGTAGAGCGCGTTGATCACGCTGCCCGACCTGGGCAGCCTGACCATGAACGTGCCGACGATCGACGCGGGGATCGAGAACGCGGCGAGCAGGAGCGGCAGCCTGACCGCGTCGGCGTTGCCGAAGAGCGCGCCCAGAAACATCGACGCGACCACGGTCACGGCGTAGGTCTCGAACAGGTCGGCCGCCATGCCGGCGTCGTCGCCGACGTTGTCCCCCACGTTGTCGGCGATGACCGCGGCGTTGCGGGGATCGTCCTCGGGGATCCCGGCCTCGATCTTGCCGACGAGGTCGGCCCCGACGTCGGCGCCCTTCGTGAAGATGCCGCCGCCGAGCCGGGCGAAGACCGAGATGAGCGAGCCGCCGAACGCCAGCCCGACGAGGGCCTTGGTCGCCTGGAGGTCGCTGTCGCCGTTCAGCATGAGCACGCCGAAATAGCCGCCGACGCCGAGCAGGCCGAGCCCGACGACAAGGATGCCGGTGACCGTTCCGCCCTTGAAGGCGACCGAGAGCGCAGGCTTCATGCCCTGCTTGGCGGCCTCGGCGGTGCGCACGTTCGAGCGTACGGCGACGTTCATGCCGATGAAGCCCGTGAGGGCCGAGAGGACGGCGCCGATCAGGAACCCGATCGCCACCTTCCAGCCGAGATCGCCGGTCCACGTGCCCGCGATGCCGATGGCGAGGAACACCACGACGGCCACGGCGGCGATGGTCGTGTACTGGCGCCTGAGGTAGGCCGCGGCCCCCTCCTGGATGGCGGCGGCGATCTCCTGCATGCGCTCGGTTCCGGCGGACTGGGCGAGGACCCAGCGGGTCAGCGCCAGGCCGTAGACGACGGCTGCAGCGCCGCAGATCAGGGAGATGAGCACAGCATGGCTGGCCAGTGAACTCACGTCAGAGGCTCCTTGGAGGGTCGCGGAGGACGGTCGGGAACCGGGGGATTGTAACAGCGCCCTCGGTTTTCCCAAGCCGGATTGCTGGGTACGCTCGTGATCTAGCCGCGCGCCCCCGAAAGGGCCGTCGCGCAGACGTCCTGCGGCTGCGCCCCGATCTTCGGGATCGCGGCGAAGAGCAGCTCGCGCAGGCGTTCGTTGTTCTCGGCGAAGACCCGCATCACCGCCTCGTGGCTCACCGGCCCGGCGGATGTGTCGCCCTCGATGCCGACGTCGTAGTCGGTGATCAGCGACACGTTGGCGTAGCAGAGCTCGAGCTCGCGGGCCAGCCAGCCCTCGGGGTAGGCCGTCATGTTGATGACCTCCCAGCCCATCGAGCTGAACCACTTCGACTCGGCCCGGGTCGAGAAGCGCGGCCCCTGGATGACGACGACGGTGCCGCCGTCGCGGATGTCGATTCCCTGCTCGCGGCCGGTCTCGAGCAGGATCCGGCGCAGGTCGGGGCAGTACGGGTCGGCCGCCGAGACGTGTGTCGTCACGGGGCCGTCGTAGAACGTGTGCTCGCGGCCCGAGGTGCGGTCGACGAACTGGTCGCACACCACGAACGCACCGGGCGGGACGTCGCGTGACAGGCTCCCGGACGCGCACGGGCCGATGATGCGGCGGACGCCGAGCTCGCGCATCGCCCACAGGTTGGCCCGGTAGGGGATGCGGTGCGGCGGGAGGTGGTGGTTTCGCCCGTGCCGGGGGAGGAACGCGACCCGGCGGCCGCCGATCGCGCCGACCACCAGCCGGTCGGACGGGGGCCCGTAGGGCGTGTCCACCGCCACCTCCTCGGCGTCGTCGAGCAGGCTGTAGAAGCCCGACCCGCCGAAGACCCCGATCTCGGCGCCGGCGCTCACACGTCACCTCCGGGCGTCCAGATCTTGGGCCGCGGCGCGCCCGCGCCGGGAGCCTCCGGCTCGGCCCCGCCCTCGGCCGGCGGCTCCGCCGGCAGGCCGTCGCTCGCGCGCGCGTACGCGAGTTGGAGCTGGGCGATCTCGCCGCGCACCGCCGTGACCGACGCGGGCTCGAGCAGCCGCTCGAGCACCGGCACCAGCCCGGTCAGCGCCTCGATCGCCACCTCGGTCTGCGGCAGGTCGCGCTCGTCGGCCGCGCCCTGCACGAGCCCGGTGCGCCGGTAGCCGAGCTCGATCAGCGTCTGGACGGTCGAGATCACCACGTCGCCGATCGGGACGCGCTTCATGTACTCGGCCGCCGCCTGGGCGGCCCGGGCCTCGTCCTCGCTCATCGCCTCTCCCCCTCTCTCACCGCCAGCCATTCCGCGGCCGATTCCCGGGTGCGCGAGACAGCGTGGGGCCACACGTCGTGCACGGGCTCGCCCTCCGCCAGCCGGGCGGAGTAGATCTCCGCCGCCGACGGCTCCGCGAGCGCGGCCAGGTGCGGGGCGATCCCGAGCTCGGCCGCGACGTCCGACACCTCGTCGACCAGCGCCTCGACGCGCGCCCGGGCCGGCATGACGACGCCCGTGTCCAGGTCGATCATCTCGCCGGCCATCCCCCACCGGATGGCGCGCCAGAAGTTCTCCTCGATCAGCCGATGCGGATGCGCCGGCAGGGGCCGGCCCTCGTCGTAGCAGCGGGCGAAGTGCGCCGTCGCCGCGGTCATGAGCCCGGCCACCGCCACCGCCCGGCCGAACTCCGGCTGGGCGTCGCAGATCCGCACCTCAACGGTCGGGAAGGCCTGGTGCGGGCGGACGCTCCACCAGATCTCCGTGTGCTCGCGGATGGAGCGCGTCGAGATGAGGAAGCGGACGAACTCGGCGTACTCGTCCCATCCCGCCAGAATGTCGGGGATCCCGCAGCGCGGGAAGAACTTCGTGAACACCTGGGTGCGCGTGGAGTGAAGGTGCGTGTAGCGGCCCTCGAGCCACGGTGAGCTGCACGAGACGGCCAGAAGCTCGGGCAGGACGCTGCGGAGCGCGCTCGACACGGCCACCGCCCGGTCGGCGCCGCGGATGCCGGTGTGGACGTGGATGCCGAAGGTGTTGTTCCGCCAGGCGACGTAGCGCAGCGTCGACTCGACCAGGTGGTAGTGGGGGGTGTCGATCACGGACTGGTCCTGCCAGCGCGCGAAGGGATGCGTCCCTGTGGCGGCCAGCGCGTAGCCGACCCGCTCGGCCACCTCGAGCAGGTCGAGCCGCCGCCGGGCCATGGCGTCGGCCGCCTCGGCGAACGTCTCGCAGCGGCCGGTGCGCACCTCCACCTCCGACCGGATCAGCTCGCCGGCGACCATCCCCTCAAGCGGCCCCGTGCGCGCCTCCTCGTCGATCCGCTCGAACCCGGCGGTCATGTCGAGCGTGGCCGGGTCGAGGATCGCGAACTCCTCCTCGACGCCGACGGTGAAGTCGTCGGCGGTGTCGAACAGCACCCGGGCGGCGTCCAGCGCCTCGAGCGGGTCTGCGATCTTGGGCGTCTCCCCCACGGCGGCGGACGATACCCGCCGCCGCAGCGGCGGTGGCTCCAGACACCGCAGGCGGGATACCTCAATCTGGGGAGAGCGCGAGGCCGCTCGCCGCCGTAGCCTCCGCAGACACCACAGGAGCGTGGCCCCTGGTGGCGTGGCTCCGGGCGGAGGGTGGAATGGGTGCGCCAGTTCCAGTCGACATGATGGACGGTCCTGGGAGCTCCGAGAGGCGCGGTTCGAGACGGAGCCGGATCCCGCTTGCCGTCGTCGCCGTCGTCCTCCTCGGCGGGGTCGTCGCGGCATTCGTCACCGTCCGGAGCGCGGTCGCCGACCAGAACCACCGCCTGCTGCGGGAACGGACCGGAGAGGTCGGCCTGCTGCTCCAGTCCGCCGTCACCGAGCTCCCCGCGTCGCTCCGGCCGCTCGGCGTCGCGGCCACGCTGGCCGGGCCCGGGTCGGACGAGTTCGCGCGCGAGGCACGAGCGGTCACCGCTGCCGCACCCACCGAGAGCGTGGCGTTCGTCCGCCGAACCGGTGCGGGATTCACGGTCGTCGCGGCCTCGGGCCTGGCGCTGAGCCGGGGCCAGATCCTGGGCGCCGCCGCCTCCGCTGCGGCGACGCACGCGCAGACGACACCCGGAGTCGTGTCGACGCCGGTCTTCCACCCGGCCGGCGCGAGCTTCATCGGGTTTGCCCTCGGCCCGCCCGTTACACGGCCGGGCTCGGCGATCTACCTCCAGGTTCCGATCGACCCGGCGGCGGCAGCCGCTGCGCCGGTCACCAGCCGGCGACCGTTCGACGAGCTCGACGTGGCGCTGTATGCCGGATCGTCGCCCGACCCCAAGCAGCTGGCTCTGGCGACAGCCCCGACCCCGCTGGACGGTGACGTCGCGTTCGACCGGATCGCCGTCGGCGGTCGGACGTGGACGCTCGCCGCGAGCGCACGACAGCCCCTCGTCGGATCGTTCGCAAACGCCGTCCCCTGGATCACGCTCGCGGTCGGCCTCATGAGCGCCGCGGTCGCCATCACGACGATCGTCCTGCTCCAGCGCCGTCGCGACTACGCCCTGCGCCTCGTGGGAGAGCGGACCGCCGAGCTCGAGGCGTCGATGCGCGAGCTCGAGTCGACCCAGGCCCAGCTCGTGTTCAAGGAGCGGCTGGCGACGATCGGCCAGGTCGCGGCCGCCGTCGGCCACGAGCTGCGAAACCCGCTCGGAGTCCTGACGAACGCGCTCTATCTCGTCCGGTCGGCGCTGCCCGACGGCGCGGACGGGCGCGCGACGCGGAATCTCGACACGGCCGACCGCGAGATCGGCGCGATGGTCGTCATCGTCGAGAGCATGCTCGACTTCGCCCGCGACAGGGAGCCGCTCCTCGATCACGTGGACCTCGCCGAGCTCGTCGAGGAGGCGCTCTCGGTGGCGCCGCCACCGCCTGGTATCGAGGTCGTGCACGCCGGGCTGGACGGTGTCCCGCCTGTCACGGCCGACAGGCAGCAGCTGCGCCAGGTGCTGCTGAACCTGATCTCCAACGCGTACGAGGCGATGGGCGACGCGGGGGTGCTCACGATCGAAGCCCGCGCCGACGACAGCCGGTTCTCCATCAGCGTCTCCGATACGGGATCCGGGATGGACGAGGAGACGGCCAACCACGTCTTCGACGCGTTCTACACGCGCAAGGCGAAGGGGATCGGCCTCGGCCTGGCCGTCTCGAAGCGGATCGTGGACGCGCACCGCGGCACGATCACCGCCGAGTCGGCGGTCGGAGCCGGAACGACCTTCTCGGTCACGATCCCGTGCGTGCGGGTCGCCGAGGGGGTGCGATCGTGAGCGGGGTGGATGTCCTGGTCGCCGACGACGAGTCCGGCATGCGCGAGACGCTGGTCGACATCTTCTCCCAGTCCGGCTACGACGTCGAGGCGGCGGCCGACGGCGAGGCTGCGCTGGAGGCCATCCGGCGCTCGCGCTTCGACGTCGTCGTGATGGACATCCGCATGCCCGGGCGCGACGGCGTGTCGGTGCTGCGCGAGCTCGGCGACCCGCCCCCGCAGGTGATCCTGATGACCGCGTACGCGAGCCGCGACCAGGTCTCGGCCGCCAACGACGCGAATGCGTTCGCCGTCCTCAACAAGCCGTTCCGCGTCCCGGAGCTGCTCGGCCTCGTCGCCACGGCGGCAGACGCGGCGGCGTGATGAGCCTCCTGGAGCGCGACGGCACGGACGAGGCACTCACCACCGGGGCTGTACTCGTCGTCGACGACGACGAGTACATGCGCGAGACGTGGGTCGAGATCCTGACGGCGTCCGGGATCGCCGCCGAGGGCGCGTCGTCGGCGGCGGAGGCCGAAGCACGGCAGATGCAACTGGCTCCCGGCGTGGCCCTCGTCGACCAGCGGCTGCCCGACGGCCCGGGCGTCGAGCTGGGCTCGCTCCTCAAGTCGCGAGATGCGGATCTCACAGTCCTGCTCGTGACCGGCTATGCGAACCTCGAGAATGCCATCGCGGCGGTGTGGGAGGTGGATGGATACCTGACGAAGCCCGTGCCCCCGGCCGAGCTCGTACGCGTGGTGCGCTCGGGGCTCGAGACGGCCCGTCTCAGGCGCGAGAACCGCGGCCTGGTCGGAGAGCTCCAGCGCACGAACCGGATGCTCGAGGCGAGCGTCGAGGATCGTACGAGCGAGCTGTCGGGCCTCGTGACGCTCGCTGAGGCGCTCGCAGGCTCCGGTGCGCTGGACGACGTCGTGGACGCGTGCCTCCGCACGGCATCGGACGTCACCGGCGCGGACAGCGCCGCGCTCTACCTGCCGGACGACGATGGCTCATCGTTTCGCCTGCGCGCCTGTCTTGGCACACGGGTGTTCCCCGACGTCCTCGCCGAGCCGCACGCGGCGGGGCGGGAAGCGGCAGCGGACATCCTGCCGCTCGCGGTCGCGGGGCGCCGCGTCGGCGTGCTGGTCCTTGAAGATGCTGTCCGCAGGCAGACGATGTTTCTCGACACGCTCGCCGCGTCGGCGGCCGTCGCCATCCAGAATGCGCAGAGGTTCGGCCGGGAGCGCGAGACGGTCGAGCGGCTTTCAGAGCTGTCCCGGATGAAGAGCACGTTCCTGGGCGCGGTGTCGCACGAGCTCCGCACTCCCCTCGCGGCGCTGCTCGGTCTCGCGGAGCTCCTCGGCCGCCGCCTCGAGACCGCCACGACCGAGCGGCGGCGCGAGATGGTGGATCAGATCGTCGACCAGGGCAAGCGGCTCGGAGTCCTGATCGACGACCTGCTCGACGCCACGCGAGTCGAGTTCGGCGGGCTCCGCGTGAGGCTCGTCGACGTCGACGTCCCTCGGGTCGTCGCACGGGTCGAGGAGACGTTCCGTGCCGCTGGGCGTACCGTGACCGTGGAGCTCCCTCCGCAGCTGCCCGCCGCGATCGGCGACGAGGGGCGCCTGGAGCAGGTGCTCACGAACCTCGTCGGGAACGCCTTCAAGCACTCCCCCGAGGACGCGGCTGTCCTGATCGAGGCCGGCGCCGACGACCACCACGTGCAGGTGTCCGTCGTCGACTGGGGCACGGGGATCGCGGAGGACTTCCTGCCGCACCTGTTCGAGCCGTTCACACAGGCCGCCACCGGCTTCCCCGACGAGGGCGTCGGCCTCGGTCTCTACATCACCCGCGGGCTAGTCGACGCGATGGGGGCCACCATCGACGTGCAGAGCCGGCCGGGAAAGGGCAGCCGGTTCACGATTCGCCTGAGCCGTTCGGGCTGAGACCGGAAGCCGCACGGTGAACGTCGAGCCGCGGCCCAGCTCGCTCTCGACCGTGAGCGTGCCGCCGTGCGCCTCGACGATCCCCTTCGAGATCGCAAGCCCGAGGCCCGTGCCCGGGATCGCCTGCTCGGTGGCGCTGCGGGCGCGGAAGAACCGCTCGAAGAGGCTGCCGAGATCCTCCTCCGAGATGCCGATGCCGGAATCCTCGACCGTGAGCTCGGCCATCCCGCCGGCCTCGGTCATGTGCACGCGGATCCGGCCGCCCTCGGGCGTGAACTTGATCGCGTTGGCGAGCAGGTTGCCGATCACCTGCGCGCAGCGGTGGACGTCGGCGTTCACCTCGACGACCGGCAGGGCGGGGATGTCGACGACGATCTCGTGGCCGCGCTCTTCGAGGTCAGGCCGAAGCGCCTGCACGCCGCCGTAGACGACCTCCGCGAGGTCGACCGGCTCGAAGTGCAGGGCGAGCTTGCCGTTCTCGAGCCCCGCCAGCGTGAGCAGGTCGTCGATCAGCGAGAGCAGCCGGTGCGCGTTCGTGTCGACGATCCCGAGGAACTCGGCCTGGAGCTCGGTCAGGACGCCCACCTCCTCGGATGCCAGGATCTCGAGGTAGCCGAGGATCGAGGCCAGCGGGGTGCGCAGCTCGTGCGAGACGCTCGAGACGAAGTCCGATTTCATCTGGTCCGACAGCCGCAGCGCCTCGACCTGGCGCGCCAGCGTGCCGTTCAGCTCGTCGAGCCGGGCGAGGACGTCGGCCCGCTCGATCGCCACGGCCGCCTCGGCCGCGAAGAGCCCGACGACCGCAGCGGCGCGATCCGACAGGTGCGCCAGCTCGCGGTCCCATGCCACCAGGAGGACGCCGACCGAGACGCCGTCGTGCAGGACCGGCTGCCACAGCGCCGAGACCGCGCCGGTCTCGGCCACGACCCGCCGAGAGAGGCCCTGCTCGCCGGTCAGGTCGGCCAGGAAGAACGGCTCGCCGGTGAGGAACACGCGGGCGGTGGCCGACGATTCCGCCGTGAGCGGGACGCGCATCGGCGCGGCGTCGGCGCCGGCGACGGCGGTCGAGACGAGATTGCCGGTGCCGTCGGGCTCCATCAGCACGGCGATCATGCCGTCGCAGACGGCGAGGGCGCCCTCGCAGATCGCCTCGCGCGCCCCGGCGGCGTCGGCTGTCCGGGGCAGGCGGCGGGCGATCTCCGAGACGGCGGTCAGGTCGGCGGCGTACTGGAACGCCAGGACGCCCACCTGTTCCTCGGCGAGCCGGCGCTCGGTGAGGTCCTGGACGGCGACGACGCGGGCCGAGCCGCGGCCGTACGGGACGGTGCGCCCGCACACCTGCATGTGCCGGCCCTCCCCGGTGCGGGTGATGCCGACCAGCTCGTAGCGCTCCAGGCTCGCGTGGCGGATCCGCTCGACCACCAGGTCGTGGTAGTCGGGGTCGAAGATGTCGAAGACCGTGAGGCCGACCGCGTCGTCGCGCGAGTACCCGAACGCCTTCTCGAAGGCCCGGTTCACCTCGACGATGCGGCCGTCCACGTGCACGAAGACCGCGTCGAAGACCGCGTCGCCGACCGGCCCGAGGTCGAACCCGGGCTCGCCGGCGCCCTCCGGAATGGAACGCCGGGCGAGACGCCGCAGGGCGGGCATGAGGCGGGGGGCCACGAGGCAACGAATCGGCACCCGGCGCCGGGGCCTTTAAGGCTTTCGGTGCCGCATCGTGCGGCTTTCAGCGCAGGCTGACCTCGATCAGGCGGCGGGCGATGCGCTCCCAGCTCCACCGCTCGACCACCGCCGCGCGGGCCGCGAGGCCCATCTCGCGCCGCCGCCCGGCCGGCAGGGCCAGGATCTCGTCCAGCCGCGCCTCGAGGTCGGCGGCCGTTCCGTCGAAGGTGCGGCCGTTCGGACCCAGTCCCGCCGCAACCTCGGCGAGCCCGGAATGGCCGGCCACGATCGGGATGACGCCGCACGCGGCCGCCTCGGCGGCAACCATGCCGAACGCCTCAGGGAGCACCGACGGCACGACCACCGCGTCGGCCAGCGGCACCAGCAGGTGCAGGTGCTCGTGATCCATCGCGCCCGTGAAGATCGTGCCCGCCGGAGCGGCCGCCTCGAGCTCGGCGCGGGCGTCGCCGAACCCGACCACGACGAGGGCCGTGTCGGGGAAGCGCGGGGCGAGCCTCCCCCATGCCTCGAGCAGCAGGTGGACGCCCTTCTGGCGCATCAGCTTCCCGAAGTAGAGGACGAACCGGCCGACGCCCGCGAGCCGGTCGGCGGCGCCGGGGTCCGGCGCCCGCTCGGGCGGACGGCCGCGACGCGGGGCCAGAGCGCCGGCGCGCAGGAGCTCGACCAGCGCCGCCAGGTCGCCGCCGCCGGGCCGGAACGCGGCGGTGTCGACGCCGGGCGGGACGACGTGGATCCGGTCGTGCAGGCCGCCTCCGAGCAGCTGCTCGGTCACCTCGACGATGTGGCCGGATCCGGCGAAGAGCGCCGAGACGCCCGCCAGCGACTCCAAGGCCGACGCCGCCAGCGCCGGCCGGCCGCGGATGGCGTACTCGAGCTCCGAGCCGTGGATCTTGACGGCGTGCGGCGTGCCGGAGCCGCAGGCGCGGGCCGCCACCGGCCCCCCCATCAGGATGTGGTTGGCCAGGACGAGGTCGGCGCCCCCGCCGTGCGCCGCCGCCACCGCGCCGGCATTGGCCTCGACGAAGCGGTCGAGCTCGGCGGCCGTCATGTCGGCCACGTGGCGGGCCTCGATGCCCTCGTAGCGGTCGAGCACGAACACCGGCAGGAGGGGGCCGGCGTCGGGCACCACGACCTGGACGTTCGGGCCGAGCGCGAACCGCTCCGGCCTCGGCTCCTGGCAGACGAGGACGACGTCGTGCCCCAGCCTCCCCCACGCCCGCGCCACGTGCTGGGTGTAGATGTTGGAGCCGGTGCCCTCGAGCAGGTAGCCGTGCCACAGGACGAGCCGCACGGCGGGAACGCTACGTCAGGTGGAAATAGAGCGCGTGCAGGATCTCGACGACCGGGCTCGACCGGTGCACGGTCACGTCGGCCGGCGTGTCGATGAGCGCGTCGGAGTAGTTGAAGATGATCTTCACGCCCGCCTGCACCAGGCGGTCGGCGGCCTCCTGCGCGGCCTCCTCGGGCACCGCGAGCACGCCCACGATGACGTTGCGGTCGCGGATCGCGGTCGTGAGCTCCGACATGTCCTGGATGCGGACGTCACCCGACTCGCCGCCGATCTTGGCCGGGTCGTTGTCGAAGATGCCGACGATGTTGAAGCCGTGGTCGGCGAAGATGCTCGACTTCGCGATGGCCTGGCCGAGCGAGCCGGCGCCGATCAGGACGATGTTGTGCTGGCCGGACGTCCGCAGGATCTTGCGGATCTCGCCGATCAGGAAGTCGATGTTGTAGCCGACCCCGCGCTTGCCGAACTTGCCGAAGCCCGACAGGTCGCGCCGGATCTGGGTGGCGTTGATGTTCGTGTACTCGCCGACCTCCTGCGAGGAGATCGAGTCGCGGCCCTGCTTCTTCGCCTGTGTGAGCACCTGGAGGTAACGCGAGAGCCGGGCGGCGACGCCCACGGTCAGGCGATCAGAAGCCAACGAGGCCTCCTTGGGAGCATGGGTTTGTAACACGTCACGATCAGTGTAGCCCCGCGGCTTCAGTGGCGGCGTCACACCGCCACGAGCGGGCGATCTCAAGCTGCGCTTGTGGCGGCCTCGACCCGGTCGCGCAGCTCGGCCGGGTCGACGAAGTACGTGAACGTCCGGCGGCCGGCCACGTAGACGACCGGGATCTCTTCGCGGTACCTCGCCTCGAGGGCCGGATCGCCGGTGATGTCGACCCGCACGAGGTCGAAGCCGAGCTCGGCCCGTGCGCGCTCCAGCACCGCGTGGGCCTCGTCGCACAGGTGGCAGCCGGCCGCCGTCATCATCCGCACCTCGACGCTCATGCCGCCGTCGCGTAGGCGTCGCGCGCCAGGTAGCCGGGGAACGCGATCGGCGTCGCGTACCGGGCGGCCGACGCGATCATCGCCGCGTTGTCGGAGCACAGCTCGGGCGGGGCGAGCGCGAGCCGGACGCCGAGCTCCGCGCACCGGCGCGCGGCCGCGTCGCGGAGCACCGAGTTGCGCGCGACCCCGCCGACGATCGCCAGCGTGCGCGCACCGGTCGCCTCGACCGCCTCCGCCGCGCGACCGACGAGCGCGCGCACGATCGCCGCCTGGTAGGAGGCGGCGAGGTCGTCCGGGGCCGCGGCCTCGTCTCGCACCGCACGCGCGAGCGCGGTCTTGAGCCCGCTGAACGAGAAGTCGTGGCCGGGCCGGCCGACCATCGCCGCCGGGAACCGGTGGGCGGCCGGGTCGCCATCGGCCGCCAGCCGCTCGAGCGCCGCGCCGCCCGGGTAGCCGAGGCCGAGCAGCCGCGCGCCCTTGTCGAACGCCTCGCCGGCGGCGTCGTCCAGGCTGCGGCCGATCACCGTCATGCCGCCTCGGTCCTCGACCCTCGCCAGGAGCGTGTGGCCGCCCGACGCCAGGAGGGCCAGGAACGGCGGGTCGAGCGGCTCCGGCTCGAGGTAGAGGGCCGCCACGTGGCCGTGCAGGTGGTCGACCGGGACGAGCGGAAGGCGGCGCGCGAACGCGATCGCCTTTGCGGCCGAGAGCCCCACGAGCAGGGCGCCGATCAGGCCGGGACCTTCGGTGACCGCGACCGACTCGACGTCGTCGAGGCAGACGCCGGCGTCCGCGAGCGCGCGCTCGATCGCGGGCACGACGAGCTCCAGGTGCCGGCGCGACGCCACCTCCGGCACGACCCCGCCGTACGGGGCATGCAGCGCCGCCTGGGAGCTGACGACGCTGGAGAGGACGGCGCCGCCCTGCGACACGACGGCGGCGGCGGTCTCGTCGCACGACGTCTCGATCCCGAGGATCACACCGGCGGCTCCGCGTCCTTCCACATGATGAGCGCGTCCTCGCGGTTGTCGGTGTAGTAGCCGCGGCGGACGCCCGTCGTCACGAAGCCGAGCGTCTCATAGAGGTGGATGGCGACGGCGTTCGAGACCCGCACCTCGAGCGTGTAGCCGCGGTCGGGATCGTCCGCGGTGATCTCGAACAGCCGATCGAGCAGCGTCCGCGCGACGCCCCGCCCGCGCCAGATCGGGTCGACGGCGACGTTCATGACGTGCCAGGCATCCACGTAGCGGGCGACGATCAGGTAGCCGAGCATGTCGGCGCCCTGGAACGCGCCGAGGCAGATCCCGCTGGGCTTGGCCAGCTCGCCCGCGAACATCGAGCGCGACCACGGCGTCGGATAGCTCTCCCGCTCCAGCTCCTCGATGCGGTCGAGGTCCGAGGTGCGCAGGCTCCGCAGCTCGACGGCGGTCATCATGAGGCGGCCCTCGCTGCGAGCGCGCGGTCGGCGTCGGGATCGCGGATGTAGAGCGGCTCCGGCGGCCCCGCCGTCTCGGCGAGCTCCGCGTGATGACGCGCCCACGGCACGTGGAGGGGCGAGTCGTCGGGCGGGATCTCGAGCCCGGCCAGGCGGTCGCGGTAGCGGATCGCCCCATCGCCGGCACACAGGGTTCCGGCGGGCAGTGCTGCGGCGAGCTCCTCGGGCCCGATCGCCTGAGGATCGAGGCCCGCGCCGGCGGCGAACACCTCGCCGCGGCGGGCGTCCACGCAGGCCACCTCCACGCCCTCGCCGGCCCTGAGCGCGGCGAGCGTCGAGACGCCCCTCACCGGGATCCCGAGCGCAAACCCGAGCGCCCGGGCGGCGGCCAGGCCTATGCGAAGGCCCGTGAACGTCCCCGGCCCGGTGCCGGCGACGACGAGGTCGAGATCGGCCGGCACGACGCCGGCCTCGTCCATCAGCCGGTCGGCGTCGGCGAGCACCCGCTGGGCGGCGACGGAGCGGGCCCGGGTGGCCGATTCGGCGAGCACGCGGCCGTCCCGCCAGACGCACGCGGCGGCGATGTCGGTGGCGGTATCAAGCGAGAGAATGAGCAATCGCGGCGAGCAGTTCCGGATGTTCGCTTCGCAACGTGACCAGCCTAGCATCGCCCTCCTGCAACCGCAGTTCCACGACGAGGCGCGGGTCGGGCAGGACGCCGGCGCCCGGCTCGGGCCACTCGACGAAGCAGACGGCGTCGTCGAAGTACGGCTCGAGGTCGGCCCACTCCTCGGCCGTCACGCCGGCCGAGCGGTAGAGGTCGAGATGCGACACGGGGAAGGGCGCGCCGCGATAGCGGTTGCCGACGGTGAAGGTGGGGCTCGTGACCGGGTCGGTCACCCCGAGCGCGGTGCAGGCGCCGCGGACGAAGGCCGTCTTGCCGGCACCGAGCTCGCCGACGACGTTGACCACGTCCGGCGGCGCGAGCTGCGCGGCGACCGCGGCGGCGATCCGCTCGGTGGCTGCGAGATCAGAAGAGGCCCAGCTGGGCGTGCTCGGGCTCGGGCTCGGCGACGGGCTGGGCGGCGAGGGCGGGCGCGCCGGCGGAGACCGGCACCCGGGGCGGCGCCGGAGGCGCTTCGACCGGCCCCGAGAGCAGCTCCGGCAACCTGGCGAAGTCGGTCTCGAGCGTCGTCATCATCGCCGGCGTGTAGAGCGCCGCCGCGGGGTGGAAGATCGGGTAGAGCACGAGGTCGACCCCGCCGATCCGGCGCGGTTGCGGGCGGCCGTGGACGCGGGTGATGCCGTTGGGCTGGCCCGAGAGCAGCTTCGTCGCGAAGTTGCCGAGCGTGCAGATCACCTTCGGCCGGATCAGCTCGACCTGGGCGAAGAGGTGGGCCTCGCACGCCTCGATCTCGTCCGGCAGCGGGTCGCGGTTGCCGGGCGGGCGGCACTTGAGGACGTTGGCGATGTAGACCTGTGGCCGGGTGAGCCCGATCGTCCCGAGCAGCCGCTCGAGCACCTGGCCGGCCTGGCCGACGAACGGCGCGCCCTGCTTGTCCTCGTGGAAGCCGGGCGCCTCGCCGACGAACATGAGGTCGGCGTCGGGATCGCCGGTGCCGACCACCACCTGGGTGCGGGAGGCCGCCAGCGCGCACTTGGTGCAGCCCCTCCACTCGTCCGCCAGTCGTTCGAGCTCAGCCGCGCGTGCGGGTGCGTCGCTCACGGATCGCATTCTGGCAAGCGCCCCGGACGACGCGGGATCAGTGGCCGCAGCCGCAGCTTCCGCCGCAGCAGCCGCCGCCACCGCCGCCGACCGTCGCGCCCACCGGGCGGGGAGCGGCGAACGACGACAGGAGCTTCGTGACGGTCGAGCCGCCGCACTCGGGGCAGCGGACGGACTGGGCGCTCGACGCCGAGACCAGCTCCTCGAAGGTGTCGGAGCAGTCGGCGCACAGATACTCGTAGATCGGCATGCGCATACTCTACCGCGCGTCGGTGCAGACGATCGCGGAGGCAATCACCGCCGAGCTCGCGGCCCGTGAACGCCGGCCGCTCGTCGAGCGGGCGGTGCTCGGCACGGACGATCCGGCGGAGATCGAGCATCTCGTCGCGTCCGTCGCCGGCGACGTGCTTCGCGCCGAGATCGTCTCGTGCCTCTTCTACGAGGGCGGTGTCGGCTGCGTCTTCGGGATCGAGCTGGCCGGTGATCGCCAGGCGGTTGTGAAGGTGCACCCCGCGGGCGTGACGGAGCCTCGACTCCTCGCCGCCGTCGATGTGCAGCGCCATCTCGCGCGGGCAGGATTCCCGTGCCCGGAGCCGCTGGCTGACCCGGTCGGCATCGGCCGGACCTGGGCGACATTCGAGGAGCTGGTCGCACGCGACTCGCACCGGGACGGCCACGAGCCGGTGATCCGCCGTGCGATGGCGGGAACGCTGTGGTCGCTCGTCGACGGCGCACGGCGGTTCGCCGGGGCCCGCGATCTGGGCCGCGGCCTGCTCCGCGGCCTTCCGCCCGGACGGCTCTGGCCCGAACCGCACCATCCACGCTTCGACTTCGACCGCACGGCCGAGGGCGCCGGGTGGATCGACGCCATCGCCGAGCGAGCCCGCGAACGGCTCGCCGCGGCGGCCGGCGAGGTGGTGGTCGGCCACACCGACTGGTCGGTCAAGAACTTCGCGTTTCGCGGCGATCGCGTGGCTGCCGTGTACGACTGGGACAGCCTCGCGGTCGATGTCGAGCCGGTGTTCGTCGGACAGGCCGTCCATGCGTTTCCCGCGACGTGGTACATCGAGACCGCCGTCGCGCCGGCGCCCGAGGAAGCCGCCGCGTTCGTTGCCGAGTACGAGGCGGCGCGCGGCCGCGCGTTCACGACCGCCGAGATGGAGACCGTGCGAGCGGCCGCTGACTACGCGATGGCGTACTCCGCGCGGTGTGCCCACAGCGACGATCCCGAAGGCGCATTCGCCGGCCCCGGGACGACACGGGATCTGTTGGCGCGCCACGGCCGGGTGCTGCCGTAACCTGCCCCGAGTCGCATGCGGAGCGGCACCGTGGTCATCGGCGCGGGTCGGGTGGGCAGCGTTGTTGCCGCGCGCCTGGGCGCCCGGGCCTATGGCCGCGGCGCCGAGGTGCCGCTCGACGGCGTGCGGCTCGTGTGCATCGCCACGCCCGACGCGGCGATCGCCGAGGCCTGCCGCGGCGCTTGCGCCGCAGCTTGCGCCCGACACCGCCGTCGTCCACTTCTCCGGCGCGACGAGCGTCCATGCGCTCGATGCGGCGCCCGGCCCGAAGGCGTGCGTCCACCCCGTGCAGACCATCTCGCCCGAGCGCGGCCCGGATCAGCTTGAGGGCGCCCACGCCGCCGTCACCGGCGACTGGGAAACCGGCGCCGGGCTGGCCCGTGCCCTCGGCCTCGAGCCCTTCCCGCTCGCCGACGAGATGAAGGTGCTCCACCACGCCGCGATGGTCTTCGCCTCGAACTACCTCGTCACAGTCACCGCGACGGCGGTCGAGCTGCTCGAGCGGACCGGGCTCGACCGCGACCTGGCGCTGCGCGTCCTGGCTCCGCTCCAGCACCGCACCGTCGAGGTCGCCGGTGCGGCCCCGACCGGGCCGATTGCCCGCGGCGACGCCGAGACGGTGGCGGCCCACCTCGAGGCGATCGGGCCGGCGGTGGCGCCGCTCTACCGCGCCCTCGGGCGCGCGACCCTCCCGCTGGTCGACCCCGGCGCGGCGGCGTCCGTCCGCGACCTGCTGTGACCGTCGGCCTCGTCCCGACGATGGGCGCGCTCCACGCCGGCCACCGGGCCCTCCTGCGCCGGGCCCGGGCCGAGTGCGACGAGGTCGTGATGAGCCTCTTCGTGAACCCGGCCCAGTTCGGGCCGGGCGAGGACTTCGACCGCTACCCGCGCGACGAGGAGCGCGACCGCGCGATCGCGGCCGAGGAGGGCGTCGACCGGGTGTTCGCCCCGACCGTCGCCGAGATGTACCCGGCCGGGTTCTCGACCGCCGTCACCGTGGGCGAGCTGGGGGCGGTCTTCGAGGGCATCCACCGCCCGGGCCACTTCGCCGGTGTCGCGACGGTCGTCCTGAAGCTCTGCAACCTGCTCCGGCCCGACGTCGCCTACTTCGGCCAGAAGGACGCGCAGCAGCTGGCGGTGATCCGGCGGATGGCCGCCGACCTCGACCTGGGCGTCGAGGTGCGGGCGGTCGAGACGGTGCGGGAGGACGACGGCCTCGCGCTCTCGTCCCGGAACGCCTACCTCTCGCCCGAGGAGCGCCGCCGCGCCCCGTCCCTGCACCGCGCGCTCGCCGCCCGCGACCCGTCCCTGGTCGAAGGTGACGTGGACTACCTTGCGGTGGTGGACGCCGACACGTTCGCCGAGGTCGAGCCCCGGGCCGGGGCGCTCGTCATCGGAGCGGCCCGCTTCGGGCCGACCCGGCTCATCGATAACATCCGGATCGAGGGTTCATGAAGGTCACGCTGCCCCACCTGCGCGAGCTGAAGATCGCCGGCACGCCGATCGTGATGGTGACCGCCTACGACCTGCCCTCGGCGCGGATCGTCGACTCGGCCGGCGTCGACCTGGTGCTGGTGGGCGACTCGGCCGCGAACACGGTGCTCGGCCACGACCCGATCTCGACCGTGCGCGCGACGATGGACGAGCTCGTGATCCTCACCCGGGCGGTCACCCGCGGCTGCGAGCACGCGATGGTGATCGGCGACCTGCCCTTCATGTCGTACCAGGTCTCCGACGAGGACGCCGTCCGGAACGCCGGCCGGTTCGTGAAGGACGCCGGCGCCGACTGCGTGAAGCTCGAGGGGTCGGGGACGTCGATCGCCCGCGCGGCGGCAATCGTCGCCGCCGGGATCCCGGTCATGGGCCACATCGGCCTGACGCCGCAGACGGCCACGAAGCTCGGCGGCCACAAGGCCCAGGGCCGGGAATGGCACCACGCCAAACGGCTCTATGACGACGCGCTCGCGCTCGAGGCCGCCGGGTGCTTCGGCATCGTCATGGAGTGCGTGCCCGACGCGGTGGCGACGGCGATCTCGAAGCGGCTCACGATCCCGACGATCGGCATCGGCTCGGGCGCCGGCTGCGACGGGCAGGTGCTCGTGCTGCACGACCTGCTCGACATGCACGGCGCCGACTCCTTCCAGCCCAAGTTCGTGAAGCGCTTCGCGCACATCGGCGAGGCGATGGGCGAGGGCGTGAGGGCCTACGCCGACGAGGTGCGCGGCCGCAGCTTCCCCGGCCCGGAGCACGTGTTCACGATCGCGCCGGAGGAGCTCTCGGCCTTCACCACCGCGGTCGAGGCCGGCTCCGCCGACGACAACATCCTCGCCGACTGGTAGGCGGCGGGCCGCGCGGCCGGGCCTAGAATGGCCGCCATGACACAGTTTCTCCACACCATGGTGCGGGTCACCGACCCGCCGAAGAGCCGGGCGTTCTATGAGGCGCTCGGGTTCGAGTTCAGCCGCGAGATGGACATCGTCCGAAACGGCGAGAAGGAGGCGACGAACTACTTCTTCAGCCTCCCGGGAGCGACAACGTCCTCGAGCTGACCTACAACCACGACGGCCGCTCCTACGAGTTGGGCAGCGGCTACGGCCACATCGCCATCGGCGTCGACGATCTTGACGGCACGCTCGAGGCGCTGAAGGGCCAGGGGATCGAGCCCGAGCGGCCGCCGTACACGGTGAGTGAGGGCGGCTCGCGCCTCTGCTTCGTGCGCGACCCGGATCAGTACCGGATCGAGATCATCGGGCGATCATGACTTCGCTCCGACGCCTGGCGCGCCGACGCTCGTGCCGCGACGGCGCGATGACGGCGCCGCTCCTCTTGTCGTAGCGCTGGGGCGCCTCGTCCTGCAGAGCGCCGCGGCACGCTGTGTCGCCGGTAGGATCGTCAGGATGGCGCGGTTCGTCGTGGACTGTCAGACACTGCTGCAGATCGCCGCCGGCGAGGTTGAGGTCGACGCTGAGCACCAGCTCGTAGCGCCGACGCTCGTTCGCTCGCAAGCCCTGGCAGCGCTCTACGAGGCGGCCCGGCGGGGGGAGATTTCGGCGGCCGAGGGCGTCGAGCGGGTGGCGCGGATCAACTCGCTGAAGGTTCGGTTCCTCGGCGATAAGGTGCTCCAGCGGCAGGCGTGGAAGATCGCCGACGAGCTTGGATGGGAGACGACGTACGACGCCGAGTACGTTGCGCTTACGACACTCCAGGCGGACGCGTTCGTCACATCCGACCCCGACCTCGCAAAGGCGGTCTCGGGGCTTGTTCAGACAGCGACGGTCGACGCACTGCGTACCGCCTGACAGCGAGCCGTATCCTCTCCAGGCCGCTTCGTCGGCGTCAACGCTTTCGGCGTACGGGTTCTGGATCAGTACAGGATCGACATCATCGGTCGCGGCTGACCGCCAAGTCGCGGGGAGGTTGCCATGTCCGGCGTGACCACAGAGATGCTTCGCGAGGTGCTGGACGGCTTCAACGAGCACGACCTCGACGCGATCATGGGGCACTTCTCGGAGGAGTGTGTGTTCGAAGCCCCGCGAGGGCCCGAGCGCTGGGGGCGACGCTTCGTCGGGAAGGACGAGGTTCGCCGAGGCCTCGCGGCGCGGTTCGAAGGCATTCCAGACGTCCGCTATGGCGATGACGACCACTTCGCCTGCGGAAACCGCGGGGTCTCGGAGTGGACGATCAGCGGCACCACGGTGGACGGGGCTCGAGTCGACGTCCGCGGCTGCGACATCTGGACGTTCGGCGACGACGGCAAGATCGTCCGCAAGGACAGCTTCTGGAAGATCCGCGAGGCCTGACGTAGCGTGACACTGCCCGCCGACCTGCTCGACGGAGGTCAGAGACCGGGCGGCCACGCCGGCGGGGTGGCCGGGTCGACCGCGTACTCGTGGACATCCTCAGCCGGCCGGTCACACGTCATGGGCCGCCGGGAGCGCCGCCGTACCCGATCTCGTTGCCGTCGGGATCGCGGTACGTGAGCTTGCGGACGCCGTTCGAGTACGTCTCGCGCTGGGCGGGCTCGATGCCGCGGCCGGTGACCTCGGCGGCGATCGCGTCGACGTCGTCGACGAAGAGCGTCTGCACGGCGTGTCCGGCGGCATCGGGGCGTTCCACGATGTGGAGGAACCGCTGCTCGGCGAGCTCCCACACCGCCTCGGTGGCGTGCGGGAGAAAGCTCGGCGGCGATCCGAGGAACCGCTCGTACCACTCCAGCGACCGCTCGAAATCGGCGACCGCAACCCCGGCGAAGAGGGCGACAGGCATGCCCGAAGCCTCTCGGCGCCCCGGCTCGCTCACGGTCCGCGGAGCGTGCGAGACTGGCGCCATGAGCCGGCGACCGCGCGACTCCTACGACGCTGTCGTGGTCGGGGCGCGCATCGCGGGATCGACCGTCGCCGCCCTGCTCGGCGACCGGGGCGCGAGCGTGCTCCTCGTCGAGCGCGTCCGCTTCCCGAGCACCACGATCTCGACGCACTACTTCCGCGGAGCCGGCCTGGTCGCCGTGCTCGATCGGTTGTCGATCCTCGACCGGGTGCTCGCGCTGGGCTCCCCGCCGCTGCGGCGCGAGTGGAGCTTCGGATTCGGGTCGCCCGGCCCGGAGGAGGACCCTCCCCAGGATCCTGGCGAGGCCGGATTCTGCCTCTCTGTCCGGCGGGCACCGCTCGACGAGCTGCTGCTTGAGCGGGCCGGACGCTGCCCCACGGTCGAGATCGCCCAGCCCGCCTCCGCGCGGTCGCTCCTCCTCGCCGAAGGCCGGGTCGCCGGCGTCCAGATCGAGCTCGACGGCCGGCCGGTCGACATCGGAGCCCGAATCGTGATCGGAGCGGACGGGCGCCGCTCGCTGGTCGCCCGCGAGGCCGGGGCGCGGTCGGAACGCTCCGTGGAGCCGCTCCGCACGCTCTACTATCGCTACGTCGAGGGCTGGCGTGGGCCTCGGGGAGAAGCGCCTGATGCCGCCGAGTTCTCGCTGAACGGCGACGAGATGGCCTATGTCTTCCCGTCGGACGGCGGCCTGGCGTGTGTCGGGGTGAGCGCCCCCGCCTCGGCGTTTCCCGCCTTCCGGTCGGCACCGGGCATCGAGCTCGATCGGCGGCTGCGCGGCCACCCCGGCCTCTGCGAGCGGCTCGAGGCGGCGCGCGCGGCCGGTCGCGTCGCCGGCGGCTCACCCGAGCCGAGCTGGGTGCGCGCGCCTGCCGGACCGGGTTGGGCGCTCGTCGGCGACGCCGGCCTCCATCAGGATCCGTGGACCGGCGAGGGGATGGATCATGCAGCCGTGTCGGCGACCCACGCCGCCGCGGCGTTCGGCGACTGGCTCGCCGGAACGACGGCCGAGGACGAGGCTATCGCCCGCTACGGGGAGCTGCGCGACGCGAGCCTGGTCGAGAGCTTCGAGGAGTGCACCTCGATCGCGCGCGACCTTTCCCGGCTCGGGATACCGTCCCAGCCATGACGGCCGTCCTCGTGACCGGGATGTCGGGAACCGGAAAGTCCACCGTCCTCGCCGAGCTCGCCAGCCGCGGCCACCGCGTGGTCGACACCGACCACGGCGGCTGGAGCGAGGATGTGCCGGCGGCCGACGGCTCCGGGGTCGAGCGGCTGTGGCGCGAGGGGCGGATCGACGCGCTGCTCTCGGAGGGCCGCGACGGCCCGCTCTTCGTCTCGGGCTGCGTCGCCAACCAGGGCCGCTTCTACCCGCGGTTCGCGGCGGTCGTCCTCCTGAGCGTGCCCGAGCAGGTGCTGCTCGACCGGGTGGCCTCGCGGACGACCAATGCCTTTGGGAAGACCGAGGCCGAGCGGGCCCGCATCCTCGGCGACCTGCACGAGGTCGAGCCGCTTCTGCGAGGCGGCGCCACGGCCGAGATCGACACGCGGATCTCGGCCGCCGAGGTCGCCGACCGGCTTGAGGCGATCGCGGCCGCCGCTCGCTAGCCGACGAGCTTGCGGAACGCCGGCTCGTCGCCGATCGGGTCGAGGGCGGGGTCGCCTCCCGCCAGCGAGCGCAGGTTGGCGTGAAGGCCGATCGATTGCCGCAGGTGCTCGATCGCGTCGGCGGTCCGCCCGGCCCGGCTCTCGCAGCAGGCGACGTCGTATGCGAGCCGGGCGTCCCCGGGATGAGCGGCGACCAGCTCGACGCCGCGGTCGGCCGTCCGCCGCTGGCACGCCAGGCAGTGGCAGATGCCGACCGCGAACGGCTCTCCCTGGATGGTCAGCCGAAGCTGCCCGCAGCTGCACGCGGCCTCCCGGTTTGCCATCAGCCGAGAAGCTCCGCGAACGCAGGCTCGCCGCGAATCGGATCGAGATCCGAGTCGTCGGCGGCGAGCCTGCGCAGCTCGCCCGAGCGCTCCACCGCAAGCCGCAGGTGGGCGATGGCGTCGTCCGTCCGCCCGGCGAGGCTCTCGCAGCAGGCGACGTTGTAGGCCAGGTGCGCATATGCCGGGTGGGCCTTGAGCAGCTCGGCGCCGCGGTCGGCGACCTGCTCGTACTCGCCGGCCTCGTAGAGCGGGCGCAGCTCCTCCCACACCTCGTAGGGCTCGATGGTCTCGGCCAGCCGGAGCCACGGATGCCGGCGCGTCTCGTAGACGGACACCGTCGGCTGCGGGAACTCCGGGTCGGCGAACGCACCCAGCGCCACGGCGATCAGGTCGGGGGCGGCGCCGGTGGTGTAGAAGACCGTCCCGCCGCACTCGGGGCAGAACCGGAACCGCCGCTCCTCGCCGTCGTCGTCGGCTCGCCGCACGTACTCCTCGCGCCGGCCGGTCACCCGCACGCCCTCGGCCGGGAACCGGGCCTGGGCCCCGAAGGCGCTTCCGGTCCGCCGCTGGCAGGCGAGACAGTGGCAGATCGAGATCCGGAGCGGTTCGCCGTCCACCTCCAGACGGAGCTGCCCACAGCTGCATGCTGCTTCTCGCGGCGCCATGACGTCATCCTAGGACAGACGGCGCATGCGCCGGTAGAGTGACGCCGATGAGCACATTCGGCGGGATCGACCGGCTCGAGCACATCCGGATCTGGGACGGGGTGACCGTCCAGGCCGTCGAGGGCGACCGCACCACCCTGGCCGTCATCGACCTGGAGCCGGGCGCCAACGTCCCCGAGCACCGCCACGAGAACGAGCAGCTCGGCGTCCTCGTCCGCGGCGCGATGCGCTTCCGCGTCGGCGACGAGACCCGCGACCTCGGCCCGGGCGACACCTGGCGGATTCTGAGCGGCGTCCCGCACGAGGTGACGGCCGGCCCGGAGGGCGCGGTCGCGATCGAGTGCTTCACGCCGGTGCGCGGCGACTGGGGCGCGCTTGTGCGGGAGTCCGGCCGCGCCGCTCCCCGGCTCGCATGACGCCGTTCGGTTTGACGCGAGCGGCACCGCGGTACCATCGCCAGAGCCAGCCACCACTGCCGAGGAGGCCATTGTGTACGCACGTGTCGCCACGTTTGAGAGCGACCCGGCCGATGTCGACCGGGCCATCGAGATGGTGCGGTCCGAGGTGGCGGGCGCCACGCCGGCCGGACTCGAGGGAGCGAAGATGCTGATGCTGATCGACCGCGGGAGCGGAAAGGGCCTCGGAATCACGCTCTTCGACAGCGAGGATGCGATGCGTCGCGGCGACGAGGCGCTGAACGCGATGACCCCGGGCGGGACCGAGCGGCGCACGTCGGTCGAGTTCTTCGAGGTCCCGGTGCAGACCGTGCAGTAGCGCGGTCGCCGTCACTCGCGGACGGCGTCCAGGATCGCGTCGACCACATCGATCGTGAGCGGGTCGCCGGTGAACTCGGCGACGCGGCCCACCTGCCGGCGGCGCTCCTCGCCGGGCTTCGCCGGGTCGAGCCAGCTCCGGCATGCGATCTCGGCGATGTGGCCGAGCTGCGCGACCGCCATCGAGAAGCTGCCGCGGCGGTCGACGCGGCCAGGGCCGCCTGCGCGGCGGTACTCGCCGTGGAGCTCCCGCGCCCGGTCCGGGTCGCCGAGCCAGAACTCGAAGAGCACGCAGGCCAGCTCGTGGCCGGGATCGGCGAGGCCGCAGTTCTCCCAGTCGATCACGCACATGCCGCCCGCCCTGGTCGCCCGCACGTTGTCGGCCCACAGGTCGCGGTGGCAGGTGCGGAGGTGACGCGCCGGCTCCAGCAGCCCCTCCAGCTCGACCAGGTCGGCATGGATCGCCTCCATGCCGGCGGCGAACGGCGCGCCCGCGGCCCGCAGCTCGGCGACGAGGCCGTCCCAGGCTGCCGCGCCGACCGGTTGCGTGTACCAGGCGTCCTCGGGCCTCTTCCCCGCGAAGCCGACCCGGTGCATCCCGGCCACCAGCCGGCCGACGCGGCCCGGATCGAGGGTGCGGTCAGGCGGGCGCACGTCGACCCACCCGTACACACGCACGTGGGCGCCGCCGGCCTCGGCGAACACCGCCCCGTCCGTCGTGCGTACGACCGCGGGCGCCGGGATCCCCGCCGCCACCGCCTCCTCCTGGAACGCCGCATCCTCGCCGTCGGTGGCCTCGGGCGCGCCGAACGCCAGCTTCACCGCCCACATCCCGCCCCCGGTCTCGAGCTGCCAGATCTGGCCCTGCTCGCCGCGCTCGACAGTACCTGTCAGCCGAGGGCCGGAACCGAGACCGAAGCGGCGGGCGACCTCGGCGGCGGCGTCGATGCTGAGCACGGCGCGAGCGTACCGCCCCGGGCCGCCGCGATCGCGACGGCGGCGCCGCCCGCCGCGCCGGCGAGGCCGAAGGCGGCCGCCGGGCCGGCGCATGCGATGACGGCGCCCGCGGCCGCAGACCCCAGCGCCGCTCCCACGGCCACGGCCGTCGCAAGCCACGCCGACGCCTCGGTGAGCGTGCCGGCGGGGGCGACGTCGTCGACCATCGCATACACCGTGGCGTAGGTCGGCGCGATCGCCGCGCCGGCCGCCAGGAGGACGAGCCCGAGCCCGGCGGTGCTGCCCGAGACGAGGGCCAGCGCGAGATGCCCGAGCGCCAGCGCCGCCAGCAGTCCGGCCAGTCCCGACGTCGTGCGCGCCCCGCCGCCGAAGCGCGTCGCGGCGACGCCGCCGACGAGCGACCCGGCCCCCCACAGGCCCAGGAGGGGGCCGGCCGCCGAGCCCTGGCCTGTGGCGATCCCGACCTCGACCGCGCCGAAGACGACGCCGACCGCGAGCAGGACGGCGACCAGCGTGCGCATCCCCGGCGCGCGCATCGCGCCGCGGCCGCCGGTCTCGCCCCCCGCCGGCCGCCACGAGCGCGAAGCAGGCTGGAGGGTGAAGGCCGCGGTGCCCGCCAGGATCCCGGCCGCCGCGACCAGGAGCGCGGCCCGGGTCGACACGGCCGCGGCCACGCCGAGCGTGACCGGCGGCCCCGTGATCCAGGCCAGCTCGGACAGCGTCGCCTGGAAGGCGATGGCCGTGCGCAGCTCCGCCGGGTCGCGGAGGGCGCCCGGGAGGGCGGCCCGGAGGCATGCGGCCACCGGCGGCGTCGCGATTCCGACTCCCGCGGCGAGAGCCGCGAGGATGACCGCACCCGTGCCGGAGGGCAGGAATGCGATCGCCGTCAGGAGGCCCGTCGCCGCGGCGGTGCCGGCGGCGAGAACGCCGGTCTGGCCGCGCCGGTCGGCGAGCTTTCCGACGAGCGGCCCGCCGATGCCGAGCGCGGCCGCATAGGAGCCGGAGACGAGGCCGGCCGCCGCCACCGAGCCGGTCAGCCGGGCGGCGTGGACGAGAAGCGCGATGCTGAGGGTGGCCTGCGGCAGAAGCGCCAGCGTGGACGTCGCGAGGAGCCCGCGGACGGTGCGTGTGGAGAGGATCGAATGCATACGCGCATGCTAGGGTGCACTGGTGCAGAAACAAGATCCACTTTTTCCATGAAAAAGGAGTCCAGTCAGCCGGTCGAGCTGCTGCTCTCGGTGGCCCGGGACCGTCCCGGCACGCTCGGCGCGCAGATCGAGAGCCAGCTCCGCACGCGGATCCGCGACGGGATGCTGCGGGCCGGCACGCCGCTCCCGTCGACCCGCGACCTGGCCCGCCAGCTCGGCATCTCGCGCCGGGTCGTGGTCGACGCCTACGGCCAGCTCACGGCGGAGGGGTACCTGACGGTGCGGCAGGGAGCGCGGCCGCTCGTCGCCGCCCCGGCCGTGGGTGTCGCACCCGAGCCTCCCGCTCGCCCGCCTGCGCCGGCCGAGATGCGCTTCGACTTCCGGCCGAGCATGCCCGACGTCACCACGTTCCCGCGCGCGGCCTGGGCGCGCTGCCTGCGAAGTGCGGCATTGGCGATCACCGACGCCGACCTGGGCTACGGCGACCCGCGCGGGGTCGAGGAATTGCGAGAGGCGCTCGCCTCGTATCTCGGCCGGGTTCGCGGCGTCGTCGGCACGGTCGAGAACGTCGTCGTGACGACCGGCTACACGCAGGGGCTCGGGATCGTGTGCCGCGCGCTGGCCGAGTCCGGCGCCCGCCGCATCGGGCTCGAGTCGCCCGCCGACCCGGAGTACGGGATGATCGCCCGCCGGGCGGGCCTCGAGCCGGTCCCCGTCGCCGTCGATGACGACGGCATCCGGGTCGACGTCCTGGAGCGTGCGGCCGTGGACGCCGTCGCGGTCACACCCGCCCACCAGCACCCCACGGGAGCCGTCCTCTCAAGCGACCGCCGAAACGCCCTCGTGCGCTGGCTGCGAGACCGCGACGCGGTCGCCGTCGAGGACGACTACGACGCCGAGTACCGCTACGACCGGGCCGCGGTCGGCGCCGTGCAGGGACTGGAGCCGGGCCGGGTCGTCTACGCGGGCTCGACGGCCAAGACGCTGGCCCCCGCTCTCCGGCTGGGCTGGCTGGTCGTGCCGGCCCGGCTCGTCGAAGCCGTGCGGGCCGAGAAGCTCCTCGCCGACCGCGGCACGGCCCGGATCGAACAGCTCGCCTTCGCCGAGTTCCTGACGGCGGGCCACCTCGACCGCCACCGGCGCCGGATGCGGCTCAGCTACGCCGCGCGCCGGGCGGCCCTCATCGACGCCCTCGCCCGCGAGCTGCCCGAGGCGGCGGTGCGCGGGATCGCGGCCGGCCTGCACGTGGCCGTGGAGCTTCCCGCCGGCGACGACGAGCGGGCGATCTGCGAGGAGGCCAGGGCTCGCCGGATCGCGCTCGCGGCGTCGTCGGACTTCGGCGTCGGCGACGGCCCGCCCACGCTCATGCTCGGCTACGGGCACCTGCCGGAGCCCGCCGTGCGGCCGGGCGTCCGCGGGCTGGCGGAGGCGATCCGCGCAGCCCGCGAGCGCCCGGCCTGACGCTCAGCAGCGTGCTACAAGGTGGAAGCCGTGGTTGAAGTTCGTCCCGTCGGACTTCTTGACCGAGACGAACGCGCCGTTGGGGTTCGTCGCCCTGGTCGCCGTGGTGATCGTGAGCGGGAGCGTCGAGAGCCCCGAACCGGCGCTGCCGACCGTCGCCACGAAGGAGCACATCGACACGTTCTGCGTGAAGATGACCTCGTACTGCCCCGTGACGAGGACCCGCGATGAGACGACGTTGCGGCCGCGGGATGTCGTCCCGTTTGCCTTGATCGCGGCCCGAAGCGGCGTGGTGCCGCAGTTCGCGGCCAGGTGGAACGGGAAGTTCGCGACCGAGCCCGACCTCCCGATCGTCGCGACGAAGACGTTGTGGGACTTCTTCCCGCGCGATACCGAGATCTCGCCGGGGTTCACAACGGGTGTCGCCTTGGTTCCGCCGATCGCCGCGGTGAAGACGCAGTTCGAGACGTCGCTGTCGAAGTGGACGCTGTACTCCCCCTTCGTGATCTTGCGCGCCGAGAGGGCGTGCTTTCCGCGCGCGATCGTTCCGCCCTTGCCGACGACCGCGAACTTCGACGTGGCACCGCAGTACGCGAAGACGTGGAACGGCAGGTCCGCGAGCGCCGAGGTCTGCTGGTTCCAGACCTGGATATAGAGCTGATGCCGGCTGCCCACCCGCCGCGACACTGACACGGTCGACGCCGTGTTCACGAACCCGGTCGTCGGGTCGCCGGGGTTTCCGATGTACGCGCATCCGTGGACGTCCGCGGTGAACGTCGCGATGTAGACGCCGGTCGCGGGATGCGCCACCGCCGTAACGCCGTTCGCGCGCACGAGCGTGCCGTTGGCCTGCACGACCGCCCAGTTCTTGGCCGCCTGTGCCGTGGCCGGCAGCGCGAGCCCGATGAATGCCGCGCCGGCCACGATCGCCGTGCGGACCGTCCTGCGTCTGTTCATGCTCCCCCCGGGATCCCCTCGATGTGACGTGCGCAACGAGTATCTCAGATCCTTCCGGCGCGTCCCCGGCATGCGGGTTGACATCGGGCGAGGCGCCCGGATCATGGAGCCGGTGCGGACGTTTCGAGCCATCGTCGTTGTGGCGGCCGTCATCGCGGCGGCGGCCTGTGCAACCCCCGCCTGGGCGGGGTTCCTGCCGAACGGCGACCTCGAGCGCGGCGGCGGGTCGCTGGCGGGATGGACGGGACACGGCGGCTCGGTGACGCTGCGCGCCGACGGCCGCGGAGGCGGACACGCCGCCCGGGTCGCGCGCCGCCCGCGGAACCGCAGCTACTCGATCCGGGCGACGCTCAACCCGGCGCTCTCCACCGCGGGCGCCGTCTACCGGGCCCGCGGGTTCGTCCGCTCGGGAACGCCCGGCCGGATCGTCTGCCTGAAGGTGCTCGAGATCACGCCCGCCGGCTCCACGATCGGTTCGCGGACCGGCTGCCGCGCGGTGAAGCGGCGCTGGCGCGCGTTCCCGGAGGTGGAGTACGCGGCCGAGCGCACGGGCGACCGGATCGCTCTGCGCGTCGTGCAGCAGGCGCCGTCGCAGGCCGGCGACAGCTTCCAGGTCGACGACCTCACGCTCGGAGGCCTCTCCGGCAACGGCCACCTCCCGACGACGCCGGGCGGCCTCACGGCGGCCGCGACGTCGCCGACCTCGGTTGCGCTCGACTGGAACGGATCCTCCGACGGCGACGGCATCCGGGCGTACACGATCTACCGGCGGGGCATCCCGATCGCAACCGTCGGCGGCGCGCGCACCGACTACACCGCGACCGCGAAGCCCGGCACGACGGCGACCTACAGCGTCGATGCGGTCGACACGTTCGGCGCCCGCTCGGCCCGCTCGCAGGGCGCCTCCGCCTCGACGCCCTCGCCGGGCGGCGTGCTCGTCGCCGCCGCCGGCGACATCGCCTGCGACCCGGCGGACGCCGGCTTCAACGGCGGGAAGGGCACCGCCACCGCCTGCGCACAAGAGGCGACCTCGGATCTCATCCTGAGCGATCCCGACATCGCGGCCGTCCTGGCGCTGGGCGACCTCCAGTACGGCTGCGGCGGGTACTCGGCGTTCCTCGACTCGTACGACCCGTCGTGGGGCCGCTTCTTCGGGATGACCCACCCGGCGCCCGGGAACCACGAGTACCAGGCGAGCGGCGGGACGGACTGCGCACCGGACGCGGCCGGCTACTTCCACTACTTCGGCTCGGCTGCCGGTGATGCCCAGGCCGACAGCGCCTGGAACGCCGGCGCGTGGCACATGATCGCCCTGAACGGCGAGTGCCGTGCCGTCGGCGGCTGCGACTCCTCCTCGCCGCAGGGCCAGTTCCTGCGCAGCCACCTCGGCAGCAAGAAGTGCACGCTCGCCTACTGGCACGAGCCGTACTACAACGGCGCGTCACGCAACGGCGACTACGGGTACTTCTGGCAGACCCTCTACGCCGCCGGCGCCGACATCGTGCTGAACGGGCACATCCACACCTACGCCCGGTTTGCCCCGCAGAACGCCGACGGCGGCGCCGATGCGGCCCACGGCATCCGCCAGTTCATCGTCGGGACGGGCGGCAAGAGCCAGGGCTCGATCCCGGGCTCGACGAACGTCGAGCGGTCATGGAGCGGCTTCGGCGTCCTCAAGCTGCGACTGCACGACACGAGCTATGACTGGACGATGGTGTCGGTGAGCGGCACGGTCGTCGACTCCGGCTCGGCGCCCTGTCACTGAGGCGCACCCTCGTGAGAGGGTTGGGCCCGATGACCATCGTCATCGAAACCACGGGCCCGGGCCCTGTCGATCCCTCCGCCGAGCAGCACATGGTCGCGATGCGTGACGGCATCAAGCTCGCTCTCGACGCCTACCTGCCCGCGGGCCCGGGCCCCTGGCCGGCGGTGCTCGTCCGCCTCCCCTACGACAAGAACGGCCGCTACTGCTGGATGCCGCAGATCGCCCGCCACTTCACGGCCCGCGGCTACGCCTTCCACGTGCAGGACGTGCGCGGCAAGTTCCGTTCTGGTGGTGAGGTGAACGCGTTCGTGCACGAGATCGACGACGGCCACGACACGATCGAGTGGATCACCCGGCAGCCGTGGTGCGACGGGACGATCGGGATGTGGGGCGACTCGTACTACGGGTTCACCCAGTGGGCCGCGGTCGCGTCGGGCCACCCGGCGCTGAAGGCCATCGTGCCGCGCGTGACCGTCGCCGACCTGTTCGACTGGCTCGCCGGGGTGACGCCGCTCTACGGCGCGCACTACCTGGCGCAGTACTGGTCGGACTCGCTCACCCACCACTGGACGCCCGACTGGGCCCGGCGGCCCCTGTGCGAGCTCTTCGACGACGGGTTCAGGGCGATCGGGTCGCGTTCGGCGGCCTTCGACCGCCTCCTGGCCGAGGAGCGCGGGCAGCCCGGTGTCGACCTCTATTCCCGCGGCCATCCGTTCGACCGCCTGCGGATCCCGACGTTGCACGGGGTCGGGTGGTTCGACAACATCACACCGGCGCACATGCTGGACTACGAGCGGCTCGTGGCCGACCCGGAGAGCTGCGCCGTATCAATTCCTCCACGCCGGCTCGACCGACCATGAGAACTACCGGTTCGAGGACGTCCCGGTCGCGCCGGCCGCGGATCACGCGACGAACGACGAGGCGCTCGACCGGATGCTGCCCCGCTACCTCGAGCCGGCGCTCGAATTCTTCGACGCCCACCTCGCCGGAAGGACGGATCCGGCGTCGGTGCCGCGCGTACGCTGGCATCTCGGAAACGACGGCTGGCGTGAATCGGCCTCGTGGCCGCCGCCGGGAGCGCGTGCGGATCGGCTCCACCTCGCGGCGACGGGCAGCCTCGACGCCGGTCCGGCCGAACCCGGAGAGGTGGCCTGGGTGCATGATCCGGCCGACCTCGTCCCGTCGACCGTCGTCGATCCCTTCTCCTTCCTGCTCGAGTACCCCGACGAGGGACGGGTGGCCGAGCGGCCGGACGTCGTCGTGTTCACGGGCGAGGTGCTCTCGGCTCCGCTGACGCTCGCCGGCCGGGTGACCGTTCATCTGTGGGTGGGAAGCGACGGCCCGTCGATGTGCGTGCACGTGAAGCTCGTTGACGTCGCCCCGGACGGCGGCTCGCACATCCTGCTCTACGGCCAGGAGCGGGTCGAGCGGCCGGGCCAATCGACGCCGGTGGAGGTGTACCTGGGCCACACGGGCCACCGGATCGCGGCCGGTCACCGGCTGCGGCTTCAGGTCGCATCGAGCGACTACCCGCTCTACGTCCCCCACCCCGGCACCGCGGAGAGCCCCTGGTTCGCCGTCGAGACGGCGATCAACCACCAGCGGATCCTGGTGGGCGGGTCCACGCCGTCGCACGTGTCGCTGACCGTGCTGCCCGGATAGTCCCGCGTAGGATCCCCGGCCCGTCGATCGCACCGGAGGGACCGCATGCGCTACATGGTCGTCGAGAGGTTCACACACGGGCCCGGCCCCGTCTACGCCCGGTTCGCAGAGCGGGGCAGGATGGCACCGCCCGGCCTGGAGTACGTCGAAAGCTGGATCGACGAGACGCTTGACCGCTGCTTCCAGGTGATGGAGACCGACGACCCGAGGCTGCTCGACGTCTGGGCCGCGGCCTGGGCCGACCTGGCGACGTTCGAGATCGTCCCGGTGATCTCGTCGTCCGAGGCGGCCAGGCGGGCGGCCGCCGGAACCTAAAGCGGACGGCGCAGGGCGCCGATCACCTCCATGTGAGGTGGCGGCCGCCCCTGTTTGTCCCTCGGGCCCTCATGCTCGCCCCGCTTGCGGTGGCGGCGTGCTCCGGCGTGCACTCCGGGACGCATGCGAGGGTCGTCCACGTGACCGAACGCGACTTCACCATCCACGTCCCGGCGCGGATCCCGGCCGGAGACGTCCGGCTCGTCGTGGTGAACCACGGCCCGGACCAGCACGAGCTGATCGTCGTACGGACGTCCGCGGCGCACCTCCCGCTGCGGAGCGACGACGCCACCGTCGACGAGGAGCGCCTCGATCCGCTCACGCTGGGGACGCTCGAGCCGGGCCCGGTCGGCTCGACCCGCGAGCTCGACCTCCACCTGCGCCCCGGAAGCTACGAGGTCTTCTGCAACATGGCCGGGCACTACCTGGGCGGGATGTCGGCGACCTTCACGGTGACGTAGCGTGCGCACCCGCCGCACCTTCTCGCCGTTCTCCGGCTCGAACCGCCGTCCGATCGCCGCCATCCTGGCCACCTTCGCGCTGTCGTCGGCGATCACGGTGGGACTCTCCATCTGGGCGACGTCGCGCTCGCAGCACCGGGCCGCGGTGCTCGAGATCGCCGCGCGCCAGCGGACGCTCGCCGAGCGGTACGTGAAGGAGGTGCTGCTGGTCCGATCCGGCGCGGACGCCGATCCGGCGGCCACGGCGACCGTGCTCCGCCAGAGCGCCGACGCGTTGCTCGACGGCGGCCTGGCGCCGCCGGTGAACGGCGACGACGACGAGATCGTGATCTCGGGCGCCACCGACGCCGTCGTCCGCCGCGAGCTGGAGCAGGAGCGGAGGCTCGTCGGCGATCTCACCGCGGCCGGGAGCGCCATCCTCGCCGGCCGCCCGGCGCCGCGCGCCGAGGCGGCGCACGAGCGCATCACGGCGACCGATCCCGTCGCCCGGCTCCGGATCCTCTCCGACCTCACGTCGAACGTCGCGCTGAACACCGCCCGCACGATCGCGGCAAACGCCGACCGCAGCCTCGGCGGGCTGATCGTGATCCAGGTCGGCCTCGGCGTCGCCGGCCTCACCGTGTCGCTGCTCCTCGCGCTGGCGCTGGTCGCCGCCACGCGCCGCCGGACCGCGCACTTCCGCAGCATCGTCTCGGCGTCCACCGACCTGGTGTTCGTCTTCGGCGACGGCGGCTGCCGCTACGTGTCCGACTCGGTCACGGCAACCGCCGGGGCCGGGCCCGGCGACATGGTCGACGACGGCTACGGCCGCTTCGTCCACCCCGACGATCTCGACGCGGTCCGCATGGCGGCGAACCGGGCCCGGCCCTCGCAGCTCGTGTTCCGCATGTCGAACCAGTTCGACGAGTGGCGCCATCTCGAGGCGCACGTCAGCGACCTGCGCGGCGACCGCCACGTCCGCGGCGTCGTCATGAACGCCCGCGACGTCACCGAGCGCGTCCGCCTGGAGGACGAGCTGACCCATCAGGCCTACCACGACGGCCTCACCGGGGTTGCGAACCGGGCCCTCTTCCGCGACCGGCTCGACCAGGCGATCGCGATCGCCGCCCGCACACGCGCCACGTTCGCCGTGCTGGTCGTCGACCTGGACGGGTTCAAGGCCGTGAACGACAGTCTCGGGCACGATGCCGGCGACGAGCTCCTGACGGCGGTCGCGCGCCGGTTCGAGGAGGTGCTGCGGCCGGGCGACACCATCGCCCGCTTCGGCGGCGACGAGTTCGGCCTGCTCCTCGACGGCGCCGACGACAGCCGCGCGGTGGAGGTCGCCCGCCGGCTCCTGGCCCGCCTCTCCGAGCCGCTCGACGTGGCCGGCCGCCAGCTCTCGCTCGGCGCCAGCATCGGCGTGGCGCTTCACCCGCGCGACGGCGAGGACGGCGACGAGCTCGTCCGGCGGGCGGACGTCGCGATGTACGCCGCCAAGGAGGCCGGCCGCGGCCGGGTCGAGACGTTCCGGCACGAGCTCGCCCGCGAGCTCGGCGAGTCGCTCGGGATCGAGCACGAGCTGCGCCAGGCGCTCCAGCGAGGCGAGTTCCGGGTGCACTACCAGCCCGAGGTCGACCTGGCGACGGACGAGATCGTGGGCGTCGAGGCGCTCCTTCGCTGGACGTCGCCGTCCCGCGGCCCCGTGCCGCCGTCGCAGTTCATCCCGGTCGCCGAGGCGACGGGGCTCATCCTGCCGCTCGGGGAGCTCGTGCTGCGGGAGGCCTGCCGCCAGACCGCCGACTGGGAGCGGCGCGGCCTGCTCCCGGAGCGCTTCGTGACGTGGGTGAACGTCTCGCCCCGGCAGCTCGCCGGAAGCGGCATGACGGCGCTTGTCCGCGACGCGCTCGACGCGGCCGTCCTGGAGCCGGACAGGCTGGGGCTCGAGGTGACCGAGACCGCGATCGTCGCCAAGGGCGTGGCCAGCGAGCACGCCCGGGCCGAGCTCCAGCGGCTCCACGACTGGGGAGTGCGACTCGCCGTCGACGACTTCGGTACCGGCTTCTCGTCGCTTGGCCAGCTCCGCCACTTCCCGGTCGACGTCATCAAGGTCGACCGCTCCTTCGTCCAGGGCATCGGCGTCGACCCGAAGGACGCGGCGATCACGGCCAACGTCGTCAGCCTGGCCCACGCGCTCGGGCTGGTTGCGATCGCCGAAGGCATCGAGTCGGCCGACCAGGCGGTGTCGTTGCGCCGGCTCGGCTGCGACCTGGCCCAGGGCTACATGTTCGCCCGCCCGGCGCCGGCGGCCGACATCGAGGCGCTCCTCACCGACGGCCGTCCGCTCAGCGAGGCCGCCTGACGGTACGGTGTGCGGCGTGGACGGCGCCGCACCGGCACCAGGCGAGGTGGCGATCCGCGGGCTCGAGCCCGGCGACGCGCCGGCCTGCGATGCGATCGTCGCGTCGCTCCCCTACCACTTCGGCGACGAGCACGGCCGCGAGCTGTGCGCCGCCGCCGTGCGCGAGCAGGCCGGTCTCGTCGCGACCGGCGCGGGCGCGCCGGTCGCGTTCGTGACCTGGCGGCCCTGGTACGCGGCTGCGGCCGAGATCACCTGGATGGCGGTGCACGCGCGCGAGCGCAGGCGCGGGATCGGCCGCATGCTGGTCGACGCGTTCCTCGCCGGGCTCGGCCCCGGCGTGCGCTACGCGGTCGTAACGACGCTGTCGGAGGCGACGCCTGAGCCGGGCGCCCAGGACGGCTACGCCGGCACCCGCACGTTCTGGCGCCGGTGCGGCTTCGAGCCGGTGCTCGACCCGGCCGGCTGGTGGAACGAGGAGAACCAGGCCGTCGTGATGGTTCAGCGGCTGGGCCGTTAAACGGGTGAGCCCGCCCCCGGGGATCCGGGGACGGGCTCGTGTGTGGGTCGTTACATCGGGAAGCGCACGAGGTTCGTGTGCGGCACCCCGTTGATGGCGTCGATGAGCCCGCCGACGTAGAGGTTCGAGCCGGACTTCGCCATGGCCCACGCTCCGGTGTAGTTCGAGCCGAAGGGGGTGATGGCCGGGAACCAGTCGCAGTAGACGGCGCCGTTCACCGGGTTCACGGAGTACAGCCCGTGAACCGCCTGGCCGCAGAATGTCTGCGTGAGCACCGCCGTCCCCATGTGGCCGCCGATGAACAGGCGGGTGCCGTCGGGGGACATCGCGAGGCTCTCGTCGTTGCCGGCCGTGCTGACGCGCCACACCAGCGAGCCGACGTTGCCGTTGTCGAGGCGGAACGCCGCGGCGTAGTTCGGGCCGCGCCCGAAACCGCCGTAGAGGCGGTTCCCCACGGGCAGAAGCGCCCAGCCCACCTGCGGGGCGACGATGATGCCGGACGGGACGGCCCACGGATCGAGCGAGCCCGTGTCGGGCGAGATCCGGGCGACCGAGACGCGCGAGACGCCGTCCATCGTCGAGAAGTTCCCGCCGACGAACAGCGTGTTCCCGTCGGGGGCGAACGCCATCGAGCGGACGTTGTTGTTGGCGACGGCCGCGAACGTCGTGTTCACGGAGCCGTCCTGGTTCAGCGCGACGATGTTGCCCCTGGTCTGGCCGTCGACCTGCTTGAACGCGCCGCCGACGTAGATCAGGTTCGGGCCGACCTTGATCACCCACACCTGGTTCCCGAATCTGTGCGTGAACGCAGGATCGACAGCACCGGTAGACGTCGAAACGGCCGCGAAGTTCTTGACAGGCGTGCCGTCGATGAAGTCGAACTTGCCGCCGATGTAGAGCGTCGAGCCGTCGTCCGAGACGGCGAGGGCGTTCACCTGGCCGGCCGTGCCGGTCGCCGTGGTGATGATCGGGCCCCAGCCGGGAATTCCGACCCCCGTGGTCGCGTCGATCTTGCCGACGCTCTTCAGCTTGATCTTCGGCGTCCCGCCCTGCGCCCGCAGGAGGCCGAACTTGCCGCCCACATAGAGCGTGTTTCCGCTCACCGTGAGCGCCCTCACCTTCCCGTTCGTCTCCCATGCCGACGTATCGGCGGTCGCGCTCAGCGCGAATGCGGGCGACGCGGTCGCTGCGATCGCGCCCACCGCGGCCACGGCGACCAGTGCCAGTCGCTTAACGGACATCCTGCGGTTCCCCCTCCTCGAAACTCCCACACACACCGGCCTGGGGCCGGCCCGATGCCGATCGGCCGCCTGACGATCGCTCGGCGCATCCATTTTGTGGGACATTTAGGAATCCGTCAACCAGTTGTTGTGAAAAGGTGGGTTTCCACACCCGGGTCGGCGAACGGCCGGGTGGGCGGTATCCTTGGGCCGTGAGCGATCACGTGACCGCCGGGGAGGCCGGGTTCTTCATGACGCAGATGGGCGTCGGCCACCCGAAGATCCTCCCCGCCACGGTGTGCGCCATCGTTGAGCACGGCGGAGAGCTGCTGATGGTGCGGCAGCTGAACCGCGACGGCGAGGAGCGCTGGAACTTCCCGACCGGCTGGATGCAGCCTGTGGACGAGGACGACCGCGTCCAGCTTCCCGAGCACTCCGTGAACCGGAACCTGCTTGTCGAGACGGGCTATGCGGCGAGCGACGCCCACCTCATCGGCATCTCGCTGGTGCGTGAGCACGACCCCGAGGGCCACCGGGTCGGGACGTCGCTCCGGCTGAACTACGTGTGCGAGCAGCTGCGCCAGACCAGCTACGCTGTCAACGACCCCGACATCCTGGGCGCTCCGGAGTGGTTCACGCCGGAGCAGATCGACGACCTGATCGCGCACACGCAGGTCAAGGGCGAGCTCACGGCGGCGGCATTCCGCCACTGGCGGACGTACCGGCAGGGTGGGGAAACGTCCGCGGATATCGTTGACATTCCCAACTGACGCTTTAGGCTCGTTGTAACTGGAAAACATGGGAGGGCAATCTTGCGGCGTGTTCTAATGTTTCTGGCTGCGGTCGGCGTGCTCGCCGGCGCGGCCGCACCGGCTCAGGCGGCATTGGTGGGTGAGGCCCCCGCCAGCTCGTGGCAGACGGATGGCAAGGTCAACGCCATCGTGGTCGCCAACGGCAAGATCTACATCGGCGGCAGCTTCACGCACGTCCGGGCGCCGGGCGCCCCGGCGGGCGGAGCGGTGCGCAACCACCTGGCGGCGCTCGATCTCCAGACCGGCGCGCTCAAGCCGTGGAACCCGAACGCGAACGGCATCGTGAACGCGCTCGCCGTCAAGCCGAACCACAAGACGATCTACGTCGGCGGCCACTTCACGAAGGTGCACGGCGCCGCCCGTGCGCACGTCGCGGCGATCGCGACGAACTCGAACACGCTGCGGCCGTGGAAGGCCAACGCCAACGGCAAGGTCGACGTGATCAAGGCCACCAGGACCCGCGTCTACATCGGCGGCGCGTTCACGACGCTCAAGGGCAAGACCCGAAACCGGCTGGGCGCCGTCTCCGCCGGCTCGTCGGCGGCGCTGGTCAACTGGACGCCGCACGCCAGCTCCGAGGTCTACGCGCTTCAGCTGTCGGCGTCGGGCAAGCGCATCTACGTCGGCGGCGCGTTCGACCACATGAACGGCAAGCCGGCCAACCACCTCTCGGCGGTCAAGACCGGGAACGGCGCGATCGCCACGAAGTTCCACGTGCACCCGTCGTACCCGGTGTTCTCGCTGGCGCTCGCGGGCCCGAGCCTCTACGTCGGCGGTGCCGGCAACGGCGGCCACGTGGCGGCGTTCGTGTTCAAGACCAGCCACCGCAGGTGGGACGTGCTGACCGACGGCGACGTCCGCGCGATCACGCTCCGCCAGGGGGTCGTCTACGTCGGCGGCCACTTCAACAACTACTGCCAGAACCACCTTGGCACGGGCACCCCACTGACGTGCACGACCCCCACGGGCCGGCGCAAGTTCCTGGCGCTGAACCAGTCGACCGGCAACCTCACGAGCTGGAACCCGATCGGGAACAGCAAGCAGGGGGTGTTCGCCATCCGCAGCACCAAGACCCAGGTCATGGCCGGCGGATCCTTCACCAAGGTCCACGGCGTCGACCAGGAGGGCTTCGTCCGCTTCACCTAGGCCGGCGAGCCTGAACCAAGCGCACGTTGCGGCGGGGGCTTCGGCCCCCGCCGCGGTGCGTTAAGCCCCCCGTCCCTCCAGGCCGGCGATGACGTCGAGCAGGAAGGCCGAGGCCACGGCGCCGTCGACCACGCGATGGTCGAACGTGCACGAGATGAGCCCGATCTCGCGCACGAGGATGGCGCCGTCGATCACGACCGGCCGCGGCGCGATCCGGTGCAGGCCCAGGATGGCGACCTCGGGATGGTTGACGAGCGGCGTGGCGAAGAGCCCGCCGAGCCGGCCCGCGCTCGACACGGTGAATGTCGAGCCGCGCAGCTGCTCGGGCGCGAGGCTGCCGGCCGCCGCAGCGGTCCCGAGTTCAGCGACTTCGGCCGCCAGCGCCTCGACCGTCTTCGCCGCCGCGTCGCGGACGACCGGCACGACCAGGCCGGCCTCGGTCTGCATCGCGACGCCCAGGTGGACGTCGTCGAGGTAGACGATCTCGTCGCCCTCGAGCCGCGCGTTCAGCGCGGGATGCCGGCCGAGCGCTGCGGCGGTCGCGTGCAGGACGAACGGCAGGTAGGACAGCTCACCGCGCGTCAGCGAGAGGTGGGTGAAGTCGCACTCCTCGACGACGGTCACGGCCGGCACCTCGCGATGCGAGCGGCTCAGGTGCTCGGCGATCGCACGCCTCACTCCGCGCAGCGGCTCGCGCCGGCCTCCCGGCGCCCCTCCGGCCGCGGCCCGGACCGCCGCCTCGGTCACCGGCCCGTCGCCGGCGAGCGCCGCAAGGTCGACCCCCAGCTCGGCCGCCAGCCTACGCACCGCCGGCGTGGCCTGCACACGATTCTGCGCCGGTTCCGTCACGGCCGGCGATGCGTTACCTGGTAACGCATCGCCGCCGGGTGCCACCTCGCCGCCGATGACCACCAGCAGTTCGCCGACCGGGACGACCGCGCCCTCCTCGGCCAGGATGCGGCTCACGACGCCCGCGGCCGGCGAGGGCACCTCCACCGTCGCCTTGTCGGTCTGGATCTCGACGAGGAGGTCGTCCTCGGCCACCTCCTGGCCCGGGGTGACGAGCCAGCGGACGATCTCCCCCTCGGCCACCCCCTCGCCCAGGTCGGGCATGCGGAACTCGTAGCCCATCAGAAGGCCATCACCTTGTCGATGGCGGCGAGCACGCGCTCCGGTGAGGGCAGGTAGGCATCCTCGATGGTCCAGTACGGGTACGGCACGTCGTAGCCGGTGACGCGCACGATCGGGCCGCGCAGGTCGAGGATCGCCTTCTCGGCCAGCACCGCCGCCACCTCGGCGGCGAAGCCGGCCACCCGCGGGGCCTCGGCGACGACGACCGCCCGGCCCGTCCTCCCCACCGACTCGAGCAGCGCGCCCTCGTCGAGCGGCTTCAGCGACCGCAGGTCGAGCACCTCGACAGAGGCGCCCGCCCGCTCGGCGGCGGCGTCGGCCACCGCCACCATCGCGCCGTAGGCGACGACGGTGACGTCGGAGCCCGCGCGCGCGATCACGCGCGCCTTTCCGAGCGGCACGACGTGCTCGCCCTCGGGCACCTCGCCGCGGGCGGAGCGGTAGATCAGCTTGGGCTCGAGGATGACGACCGGATCGGCGTCGCGGATCGCGGCCGCAAGCAGGCCCTTGGCGTCGGCGGGCGTCGACGGGATCGCCACCTTGATTCCGGGTGTGTGGACGTAGTAGGCCTCGGGTGAGTCGTCGTGCAGCTCCGGCGCGCGCACCCGGCCGCCGTAGGGCATCCGCACCGTGATCGGAAACTCCATCGCCCCGCCCGTGCGCCAGCGGTAGCGGCCCACGTGGCAGATGAGCTGGTCGAGGCACGGGTACGAGAACGCGTCGTACTGCATCTCGCACACCGGCCGGAACCCGGCCATCGCCAGCCCCACCGCCGTGCCGAGGATGCCGGCCTCGGCGAGCGGCGTATCGACGCAGCGATCGTTCCCGAACCGCTCCCGCAACCCGGCGGTCGCCCGGAAGACGCCGCCCAGGGTGCCCACGTCCTCGCCCATCACCATCACCGACGGGTCGCGCTCCATCTCGGTGTGCAGGCCGTCGTTCACGGCCTCGACGAGCGTCTTCACGGGCCGTCCCCGGCGAGGAGCCGCAGGAGCTCGGCACGCTCGGCGGCGAGCTCGGGCGGCGGGTCGGCGTACGCGTTGTCGAAGACCAGCGCCGGGTCGGGAGCCGGCAGGGCCTCGGCCGCCGCGATGCCCTCGCGCATCGCCGCGAGCGCGTCGGCCCGGGCGGCCTCGGCGAGCTCGTCGGTGAGGACGCCGCGACGGCGCAGGTAGCCCTCGTACCGGGCCAGGCACTCGGTGCGGCGCTCCTCCTCGACCCGGGCCGCGTCGATGTAGAGCGACTGGTCGTCGGCCGTCGCATGGGGCGCCATCCGGTAGGTGACGGCCTCGATCAGCGTCGGCCCCTCCCCCGCCCGCGCCCGCTCGACCGCCTCGCGGGTCGCCTCGTACACCGCGAGCACGTCGCCGCCGTCGACGCGGACGCCGGGCATCCCGTAGCCGGCCGCCTTGCCGGCGAGGGTCGCCGCGCGGGTCTGGGACTCGAGCGGCGTCGAGATCGCCCACTGGTTGTTGTTGCAGAGAAGGACGAGCGGCGCGCGCATCACGGCGGCGAAGTTCGCGCCCTCGTGGAAGGCGCCCTCCGACGTGGCGCCGTCGCCGAAGTAGCACACGGCGCACCCCCGCTCGCCGCGCAGGCGAAGCCCCCACGCCAGCCCGGCCGCGTGCGGCACGTGGGTCGCGATCGGCACGCAGATCGACGCCACCCGGCGCTCGCGCGGGTCCCACCAGCCGGCCGGGTGCCCCCTCCACCACGCCAGGATCGTCGCCGGCTCCATCCCGCGCAGGAGCCCGATCGCCGACTCGCGGTAGGACGGAAACACCCAGTCGCCGTCCTCCAGCGCGTGCACCGAGCCGGCCTGGATCGCCTCGGCGCCCCAGAAGATGGCGTACGTGCCGATCCGGCCCTGGCGGTGGTAGGTCAGCGAGCGCTCGTCGTAGGTGCGAAGCAGCACCATCGAGCGGTGGAGCGCGAGAAGCCCGGCGTCGTCGAGGCCCTCGACCTCGGCATCCGGGTTCGCCTCGCCGTCGCCGATCACGCGACGCAGCTCAGGCATGGCCGGCGACGGCTCGACGCGCATCCTGGCCCGCATCGTAGTCCGAGACTACGATGTAGTCGTGACCAGCGAGGCCGCGTTCCTCGAGCACGTCCAGTCGGGAGGGGCCGTCGAGGCGGGCGACCCGATGCCCGGCGAGTACCGCGCGCTCCTCGTCAAGTTCATCGCCATGCACGGCAACTCCGAGCTCATGGGTGTCCTGCCCGAGCGCGACTGGATCCTGCGCGCGCCGACCCTCCAGCGCAAGCTCGCGCTCACCGCCAAGGTGCAGGACGAGGTCGGCCACGCCCAGCTGATCTACCGCGTCTGCGAGGACCTCGGCGCGCCGCGCGAGCAGCTGCTCGACGACCTGATCGAGGGACGGGCGAAGTTCCACAACGTGTTCCATTACCCAACCCGCACGTGGGGAGACGTCGGCGTGATCGCGTGGCTGATCGACGCTGCCGCGATCGTGTCGCAGAAGGCGCTCCTCAAGTGCTCCTACGCACCGTACGCGCGGATCATGAAGAAGATCTGCTGGGAGGAGTCGTTCCACATCCTCCACGGCCGCGACGTCATCCTGGCGATGATGAACGGCACACGGGAGCAGCGCGAGCTCGTGCAGGAGGCGGTGCTGCGCTGGTGGGGCCCGATCATGCAGTTCCACGGCACGCGCATGCCGGCCGAGAGCGACCTCGTCCTCCAGTACCGGATCAAGACGAAGGACAACGAGTCGCTGCGCCAGGAGTTCCTCGACGGGTACGTGCCGCAGATCCGCGAGCTGGGCCTCGAGATCCCCGACCCGGCGCTCCGCTACGACGAGGCCGAGGGCCGCTGGCTCTACACCGAGCCCGACTGGGACGAGCTCAAGGCCGTGGTCTCCGGCCACGGGCCGGCGAGCGCCGACCGGCTCGAGCTGCGCCGGCGCATGCGCGACGCGAACGCCTGGGTGCGGCGCGCCGTGCTCGCAGACGCCGCATGATCTGGGAGGTCTTCCGGCAGGAGCGCGAGGGCGCCGGGTTCGCCCACGCCGGCTCGCTCGAGGCGGTAAACGAGGCGTTCGCGCGGGCCTACGCCCACGAGCTCTACGGGCGCCGAAACGAGTCGCGGGCGCTGTGGCTCGTGCCGCGCGCCGAGGTGCGAACGGTGGACGAGTTCGTCGACGAGTTCGAGCGCAACTACCGCCGCGTCGACGGCTACTCGCTGAAGTCTCGGCTCAGGGAGGCGCGTGAGCGCGCGGGCGCACAGCCGGACTGACGTCCTCCTCGCCGCCGCCGACGACGAGCTGATCCTCGGATGGCGTGACTCGGAATGGACCGGGATCGCGCCGTCGCTGGAGGAGGACGTCGCGTTCTCGTCGATCGCCCAGAACGAGATCGGCCACGCCCGCGCCCTCTACGAGCTGGCGGCCCGCGAGCTCGGCGGCGACGCCGACGCGCTGGCGTTCGACCGCCGGCCGGAGGAGTACCGCTGCTGCCCCTTCGTGGAGCTCCGCCGGCTCGACTGGTCCGACACGGTGGCGCGCCACTGGCTCTACGAGACGGCCGACGCCGTGCGGGTCGCCGACCTGGCGGCGTCCGACTGGGCCGAGCTGGCCGGGCTGGCGCGCAAGATCGAGCGCGAGGAGGCCTACCACCGCCTCCACGCCGAGATGTGGGTCGACCGCCTCGGGGCCGGCGAGGAGCGCGCCCGGCTGCGGGCGTCCATCGAGGAGCTCTGGCCGTACGCGGTCGGCATGCTCGACGGCGGCCTGCGAGACCGGTTCCGCGAGCGCGTCGCGGCGCGGCTGGACTGGTTCGACGTCGCCGGCGAGCCCGCGGACGGGCAGGCGCGGGGCGCGCACACCGCCGAGCTTCAGCCGCTCTGGGAGGAGATGACGATGGTGCGCCGGTCGGTGCCGGGGGCGCAATGGTGACCGCCGAACGCGTGTGGGCGGCGCTGGCCGAGCTACCCGACCCCGAGATCCCCGTCGTCTCGCTGGTCGACCTCGGTGTCGTACGGGACGTCGCGATCGACGGCGACCGGGTCACGATCGAGTTCACACCCACCTTCCTCGGCTGCCCCGCGCTCGACGTCATGCGCGACGGGATGGCGCGGGCGGTGCGTTCGCTGGGCGGCGAGCCCGACGTCAGGGTCATCCTCGACGACTCGTGGTCGACCGACCGCATCACCCCCGACGGCCGGACCAAGCTCCGCGAGGCCGGGTTCGCGCCGCCGGCGCCCCGCGCCGCGGGAGAGCCGGCGCTCGTCCAGCTCCACGCAACCGCCTTCCGCTGCCCCTACTGCGGCTCGTCCGACACCCACCTCGAGAACCTGTTCGGGCCCACGCCGTGCCGCTCGATCCGCTACTGCGACGCCTGCCGGCAGCCGTTCGAGCAGTTCAAGACGCTCTGAGCGCCACATCGAAAGTTCTCCATATAGGCGATGGTCTATGCTGGGCCTGGCGTGGCGAGACCGAACCTGATCGAGCAGTGCGAGACCCCGCTCGTCGCCCCCGTGCTGAGCGACGCCGAGGCGGACGCCCTCGCAAGCCTCCTGAAGGCTGTCGCCGAGCCGGTGAGGGTCAAGATCCTCCACCGGCTTTCGTCGGCTGCGCCGGACGCTGTCTGCGTCTGTGATCTGACCGCCCCGCTTGGGTTGACGCAGCCAACCGTCAGCTATCACCTGCGGATCCTGCGGGAGGCGGGCCTCGTGGACCGCAGGCAGCAGCGGAACTTCGCCTACTACTCGGTGCGTCCCGGCGCGCTCGCGCACCTGGCGATGCTGCTGGGGCCGGCGCGAGCGGAGGCCGTGTGACCGGTCGCGTCCGCATCGGGGTCAACGGCTTCGGGCGGATGGGCCGCCTGGCGCTGCGAGCCGGCTGGGATCGGGATGACTTCGAGTTCGTCCACATCAACGAGGTCACCGGCGGACCCGAGGCGGGCGCGCACCTCTTGGAGTTCGACTCGGTTCACGGCCGCTGGTCGCGGACGATCGAGGTCGCAGATCATTGGGCTGGCCATCGACGGGACGCGGATCGGCTGGTCGTCGGAATCGACCCCTGGCACGGTTGCCTGGGGCGACCTCGGCGTCGATCTCGTGCTCGAGTGCTCCGGTCGGTTCCGCTCGCGCGACACGCTCGCGCCCCACCTCGCCCGGGGGGCCCGCAAGGTCGCGGTCGCCGCTCCGGTGAAGGACGGCAGCGCCCTGAACGTGGTGGTCGGCGTCAACCACGACCGCTACGACCCGGACGTGCACGACGTCGTCACCGCCGCCTCGTGTACCACGAACTGCCTGGCGCCGGTCGTGAAGGTGTTGCATGAGGGCATCGGCATCTCCCACGGGTCGATCACGACGCTTCATGACCTCACCAACACCCAGACGATCGTGGATGCGCCGCACACGGACCTGCGGCGGGCGCGCGCGGCGGGAACGTCCCTGATCCCGACGACCACGGGGTCGGCGACGGCGATCGGGCTGATCTTCCCGGAGCTGGAGGGCAGGCTGAACGGGCACGCGGTGCGAGTGCCGTTGCTGAACGCTTCACTCACCGACTGTGTCTTTGAGATGCGCCGGGCGACGAGCGTCGAGGAGGTGAACGGCATCCTGCGCGCCGCGGCCGCGGGGCCGCTCGACGGGATCCTCGGATACGAGGAGCGCCCGCTGGTCTCCGTCGACTACGTGAACGATCCGCGCTCGTCAATCGTGGATGCGCTCTCGACGATGGTCGTGGGCGGGACGCAGGTGAAGGTGTACGCCTGGTATGACAACGAGTGGGGCTACGCGAACCGGCTCGTCGAGCTCGCCGCGATCGTCGGGCGCAGCATCGACCGGGCAGCGGCCGGCGTCGCCGCCGCCGGGTAGGGAGCGCGACGTGGCAGGCGCCGAGCGGGCTGCCGATCTGCGGAACTACGTGGTCGTCACGGGCGCCTACTGGTCGGACACGATCACCGACGGCGCGATCCGCGTGCTGGTGCTCTTCTACTTCTACGAGAGGGGCTACTCGCCGTTCGCCGTGGCGTCGCTCTTCCTGTTCTACGAGGTGTTCGGGATCATCACGAACCTCGTCGGCGGGTTCCTCGCGGCGCGATTCGGTCTCCGGACCACGCTCCTCGGCGGGCTCGGCACCCAGACGCTGGCCCTCTCGATGCTCGCGTTCGCTCCCTCGTCCTGGCTCGTCGTGCCGTATGTGATGACCGCCCAGGCGCTCTCGGGCATCGCGAAGGATCTCACCAAGATGTCGTCCAAGAGCGCGGTCAAGCTGATCGTGCCCGGGGGGGCGTCCGACACCCTCTTCCGCTGGGTTGCGATCCTGACCGGCTCCAAGAACGCCATCAAGGGCGTCGGCTTCTTCGTCGGCGGCCTGCTCCTCACCGTGGTCGGGTTCCAGCACTCCCTGATGATCCTGATCGGACTGACGCTGACCGCGATGGCCGCCGTGCTGGCGTTGATGCGTGGCACGCTCGGCACGCCGAACCGCAAGGCCAAGTTCGGGCACATGTTCTCGAACAACCGGGCCGTCAACATGCTCGCCGCCGCACGCCTGTTCCTGTTCGCCTCGCGGGACGTCTGGTTCGTGGTCGGCGTACCGGTCTATCTCCAGGCCGAGCAGGGCTGGGGTTTCTGGGAGGTCGGCGGGTTCCTGGCCGTCTGGGTGATCGGCTACGGCGCTGTCCAGGCCTCCGCTCCCGACCTGTTCCGGCGGCGACGCGCCGGCGAGCCGACCGGCCGTACGGCCACCACCCTCGTGTTCGCCCTGGCCGGCTTTCCGGCGCTGATCGCCCTCGCCCTGGCCTCGTCGCTCGACCCGTCAGCCGTCGTCGTCGTGGGGTTGATCCTGTTCGGCGCCGTGTTCGCACTCAACTCCGCCGTTCACTCGTTTCTGATCCTCCACTACGCCGAGGGCGACAAGGTGGCGATGAACGTCGGCTTCTACTACATGGCCAACGCCTGCGGCCGCCTCGCCGGCACCGTGCTCTCCGGCGCGCTCTACCAGTGGCAGGGCCTTGACGCGTGCCTGTGGGCCAGTGCCTGCCTGCTGCTCGCCGCGGGTGCCGTCTCGCTGCTCCTCCCGCGTGAGGCCCCGTCGGCCGCCCACGCCGCGACGATCGTCTAGCGAGGCCGTCAAGCCCGGCGCGGTCGGTCCGCCGACGGAATGACGGCGGCCGGTTCGGACACGGAACTCCAGGCGAGCCGGCGACGGAGCCAGAGTGCGACGTAGACGAGACTGACGAGCACGGGGACCTCGATCAGCGGGCCCACGACCCCGGCCAGCGCCTGACCCGAGGCGGCGCCGAAGACGCCAACGGCGACCGCGATTGCGAGCTCGAAGTCGTTCGAGGCGACGGTGAACGAGAGCGCCGCCGTCTGCGGGTACGGAAAGCCCATCGTCCGGCCTGCGGTGAAACCGGCCACCCACATGACCGCGAAGTAGACCAGGAGCGGCACCGCGATCAAGGCGACATCGAGCGGCTGGGACGTGATCCTGTCGCCTTGGATCGCGAACAGGAGGACGATCGTGAACAGGAGGCCGTACAGCGTGATCGGCGCGATGCGCGGGATGAAGCGCTCCTCGTACCAGTCCCGTCCGCGGCGGCGAAGCCCCATGCGCCGGGTCACGAAGCCGGCGGTGAGCGGGATGCCGAGGAAGATCAGCACCGTGCGCGCGACCTCCCAGATCCCGACCTGGAAGCCCTGCGTGTCCAACCCCAGCCAGCCCGGAAGCACGGTCAGGTAGAAGTAGCCGAGGAGCGAATACGCGGCCAGCTGGAAGATCGCGTTGAAGACCACCAGCACCGCGGCCCGTTCGCGATCGCCGCGCGCGATCTCGTTCCACACCAGCACCATCGCGATACAGCGGGCAAGGCCCACGATGATCACGCCCGTGCGGTACGCGGGGTGGTCGGCCAGAACGAGCCACGCCAGCGCGAACATGAGGGCCGGCCCGACGACCCATGAAAGCACCAGCGAGACGCCGAAGAATCGTCCGTCGCTGATGCCGTCAGCCTGCGTGGTCCCGATGTCCTCGTAGCGCACCTTCGCCAGGACCGGATACATCATGAGCAGCAGGCCGACGGCGATCGGCACGCTCACGGTCCCGACCTGGAGCTTTTCGAGCCGGTCGTTCAGGCTCGGCACGAGCGAGCCCAGCCCGAGCCCGGCGGCCATCGCCAAGGCGATCCAAAGCGGCAGGAAGCGATCGAGCCGCGACAGTCGAGCAAGGACGGCCGCCTCCTCACCCGGGACTCCGGGCGCCCGCTCGGTGCTGCGGGCGCTCTCGACGCAGTTCATCGCCGTCCCACACCGGTTTGAGAGTGATCGTTCATCGCCGACCAACTATCGGCCGGCGGCGCGGATTTCGCGTCCGCGCCGGCGCGGATCCTGCGTGCGCGGTTTCCACGGATCCAACGGCGGCTCAACGCAGGAGATGGTCCGGCGTTGTGGCAATTGTTCGCGGTCTGTCAAGGTTTCCGTCACAGCCTTGACCCACACTGGGTGCCTGCCGTTATTAAGAGCGAGGGCAACGATTCACAAGGGGGCTGAATCACAATGAACAAGCAGGACATCAGGGCACTCGATCGGCTGATCGCCGACATCCAGTTCTCGTGCTGGCACGGGCCGAGCATCGACTGGGAGGGGCGGCCGGCGCCGCGCAGCACCAGGCGGGCCATCCGCCGCACCAAGGCCGTCCTGGTCGGCGCCAAGTAGGGCGACGGTGGGCTATTAGCCGCCGCCGAAGCGCGGCGGGCGCTTCTCGCGAAACGCTGCGACACCCTCGGCGAAGTCGTCCGACCGGGCAGCGGACGACTGCATCTGGGCCTCGAGCTCCAGCTGCTCGTCGAGGGTGGTTCGCGCGGCCAGGTCGAAGAGGCGCTTGTGCATCGCGATGGCCCCGGTGGCCATCGCGGCCAGGGTCGCCGCCTGCTCCCCCGCGCGGGCGGGCAGGTCGGCGGCCGGCACAACCTCCGACACGAGCCCCCACGCAAGGGCCTCGTCGGCGGACAGGCGCCGGCCGCTCAGCATCCACTCGGCGGCCCGGGCCGGACCGAGGATGCGGGTCAGGAAGTGCGACCCGCCCGAGTCGGGCACGAGGCCGACGTTGACGAACGCCGGGACGAAGCTGGCCGCGTCGGCGGCGATGCGGATGTCGCATGCCATGGCCAGCGACAGGCCCGCGCCCGCGGCCGCGCCGTTCACCGCCGCGATGACGGGCTTCTCGAGGGCTCGAAGTGCTCGGACGTTCGGGTGGTAGGTGTCGCGCAGGAGCGACCCGACGTCGCGTCCGCCCGCGAACGATGCCAGGTCCTGGCCCACGCAGAAGCCGCGGCCCGCGCCGGTCACGACGACCGCCCGCACCTCGCGGTCGCGGGCCGTCCTGAGCGCGTCGCGGAAGCCGGCGTGCATGGCGTCGTCGAACGCGTTCAGCACCTCGGGCCGGTTGAGCGTGATGGTGAGGACGGCGCCCTCGCGGGCTACTTCGACTTCCACTCCGGCCTCCTCTTCTCGACGAACGCGGACAGGCCCTCGCGGGCGTCCTCCGACGCGAATGCGAGGTAGAGCGCCTTGCGCTCGAAGTCGAGGCCGGAGTCGAGCCCCGTCTCGAACGCCCGGTCGACCGCCTCGCGGGCCAGCCGCTGCGCCACCGGCGCGCGGGCGGCGATCTCGCCCGCGACCCGGCGGGCCTCGTCGAGCCACGCCTCTCGGGCCACGACGCGGGCGACCAGCCCGGCCGCGAGCGCCTCGTGGGCGGTCAGCACCCGGCCGGTCAGCACCATGTCCATCGCCAGCGCCTTGCCCACGGCGCGCGCCAGCCGCTGGGTGCCGCCGGCGCCGGGGATGATGCCGAGCCCCGTCTCCGGCTGGCCGAAGCGGGCCGTGTCGGAGGCGATGATGAGGTCGCAGGTCATCGCCAGCTCGCAGCCGCCGCCCAGGCACCAGCCCGACACGGCCGCGACGAGCGGCGTCGAGAGCTTTCGGATCGCATCCCAGCGGGCGACCCGCGGCGCCTGATAGAGCTCGACCGCGGTCGCCGCGGCCAGCTCGGCGATGTCGGCTCCGGCCGCGAACGCCCGCTCGTCGCCGGCCAGGACGATGCAGCGGATCCCGGCGTCGCCGTCGAGCTCGGCGAGGGCGGCGACGAGCTCGTCCATCAGCGCGTCGGAGAGCGCGTTTCGGGCCTCGGGCCGGTTCAGCCGCACGACCGCGACCGGGGCGTCGCGCTCGACCAGAACCAGCGTCAAGAACGGCGCTCCAGGAACGCGCGCACCGCCTCGGCCGGCTCGTCGGTCGCCATCGAGAGCGCGAGCCAGTCGCGGGCGTGGCCGGCCGTCTGGTGCCAGGCCAGGTCGCGCCAGAAGTTGAGCTGGTGCTTCATGTAGCGCACCGTCTGCGGCAGCTTGCGCGCGAGCGACTCGACCAGCTCGTCGACCGTCCGGTCGAGCTCGGCCGCCGGCACCGCCCGGTTCACGAGCCCCCACTCCGCGGCCTGGGCCGCCGGGATCTCGTCGCACAGCATCAGGATCTCGCGGGCCCGGCGGTCGCCGACGATGATGGGTAGCCACTGGGTCGCGCCGCCCGCCGGGACCGACCCGTGCTCGGGGCCGACGTGGCGGATGAAGGCGTCGTCGACCATCACCGCCAGGTCGCACGCCATCTGGAGCTCGTTCCCGCCGCCGACGCAGATCCCGTTGATGCGGGCCAGCGTCGGCTTTCCGATCTCGCGCAGGCGGTCGTGGGCGTCCTTGAAGGCGCCGAACCATTTCCAGTACTCGCCGGGGTTCCCGACGTAGTCGGCCTGCCAGCTCTTGAGGTCGGCGCCGACGCAGAACGCGCGCCCGGTGCCCGTCACCACCACCACGCGCACGGCGTCGTCCCACGAGGCGTCCTCGCACGCCCGCGCGAGCTCGCGCAGCATGCGGAAGTCGAACGCGTTCAGGACCTCCGGCCGGTTGAGCGTGATCGTGGCCCGCGGCGGGTCCTTGGCGTAGACGATCGTCTCGAACCCGAGCTCGGCCGGATCGCGCGGCGTGGGATGGGTCGGCTCGGTCACGAGAGGTCGCAGAAGTGCACCCGGAAGGCGATCCCCATCTCGGCCGCGTCCTGGCCGGTCGCGGCGAACTCCGGGGTGCGCGTCGCGGCCTTGAACGCATCCATGCCGGGGAAGCGCCACTCCGCCACGTAGGCGAAGGCCGGATCGCCCAGCGGGCTTCCGAAGACCGGGCCCGTGCCGGAACTCGCCGCCGGGCACCTTCCCGCACAGCTCGGCGTGCTCGGCGTAGCGGTCGGGGTCGGGCAGCTCGTCGTAGGTGACCATCACGATGACCATGGGCGGCAGCCTACAGGCCGAACGGGTTGGACGGCCGGGAGCCCGCGGCCACGATCACCGACTTCTCCTCGAGGTACTCCTCGAGCGCGCCCGCCGAAAGCTCGCGGCCGAATCCGGACTGCTTGAAGCCGCCGAACGCGACCCCCGGGAAGGCCGTGTAGGGCATGTTGAGGCCGACCGTGCCGGCGTCGATCCGGCGCGCCAGCCGCTGGGCCCGGTTCGGGTCGCCCGTCCACACGGTCGCCATGAGGCCGTAGCGGACGCCGTTTGCGATCCGGGTCGCCTCGGCCTCGTCCTCGAAGGGCGTGACGGTCACGACCGGGCCGAAGATCTCCTCCTGGGCGGCCTCGGAGCCCGGGTCGGCATTCGCGACGACGGTGGCCGGGTAGAAGGCTCCCGGCCCGTCGGGCACGGCGCCGCCCAGCACGACCTCGGCCCCCGCACCTCCGGCGCGCTCCACGTAGCCGTGCACGCGGTCGCGGTGGGCGGTGTCGATCAGCGAGCCCATGTGCGTCTCGGCGTCGAGCGGATCGCCGACCCGAAGCCGGCCGGCCGCCTCGGTGAACCGCGAGACGACCTCGTCGTAGACGGACGCCTCGACGAGGAGGCGCGAGCGGGCCTCGCAGCTCTGGCCCGCGGAGTAGTAGATCGACCACACCGAGGCCGGGATCGCCTCGTCGAGGTCGGCGTCGGCGAAGACGATGCTCGGGCTCTTGCCGCCCAGCTCGAGCGTCACCCGCTTGATCGGGTCGGAGCACAGCCGCATGATCTCGCCGCCGGTCGCCGTCGAGCCGGTGAAGGCGACCTTCTGGACGCCCGGATGGCGCACCAGGTGGCTTCCGACGGTCGGCCCGTCGGCCGGGAGCACGTTCACGACGCCCGCCGGGAACCCGACCTCGAGCGCGAGCTCCGCGAGCCAGAGGGCCGAGAGCGGCGTGCGCGGGTCGGGCTTCAGCACGGTCGTACAGCCGGCGGCGAGCGCGGGCGCCAGCTTCCACGCGGCCATCATGAGCGGGTAGTTCCACGGCACGATCTGGGCGCACACCCCGACCGGCTGCTTCAGCGAGTAGTGGGTGAGCGATCCGCCGAGGGTGCCGGTGCGGCCCGACGGCGCCGCCGCCACGGACGCGTAGAACCGAAACGTCTCGGTCGCCGCGGCCAGCTCGGCCTTCACCGAGCCGATCGCCTTGCCGACGTTCTGCGCCTCGATCCGGGCCAGCTCCGACCGGCCGGCGCGCAGCCCGTCGGCGAGCGCGTGCAGGAGCCTGGCCCGCTCGGTGGCCGGCGCCCTGGCCCAGTCACCGTGGAGCGCGGCTCCGGCCGCCTCGACCGCGGCGTCGACATCGGCCTCGGCCGCGAGCGCGACGGTTGCGAGCGGCTCGCCGGTCGCGGGCTCGGCCAGCTCCAGCTCGCCGCCTGACCCCCGCCGCGTCTCCCCGCCGATGTGGACGCCCGCCTCGATCATGCCGCCTCGAAGATCGCCGCCTGTCCCTGCCCCACGCCGACGCAGAGCATCGCCATCCCGTAGCGGCCGCCGCGACGGCGGAGCTCGTGGACGAGCGAGACGACCAGGCGCGCGCCGCTCATGCCCAGCGGATGGCCGATCGCGATCGCGCCGCCGTTCGGGTTCACGCGCTCGGGGTCGAGGCCGAGCTCGCGGATGACCGCGACGCTCTGCGACGCGAATGCCTCGTTCAGCTCGACCACGTCGAGGTCGCCCGCATCGAGCCCGGCCCGGCCGAGCGCCTTCCGCGCCGCCGGGATCGGGCCGACGCCCATGACGCGCGGGTCGACGCCCGCCACGCCGCCGGCGACGTACCGGGCCAGCGGCGTTGCGCCGAGCTCGCCTGCGCGCTCCGCGCTCGCGATGACGAGGGCCGCCGCGCCGTCGTTCAACCCCGACGAGTTGCCGGCGGTGACGCTCCCGTCCTTGCGGAAGGCCGGCTTCAGCGCGGCCAGCTTGGAGGCATCGGTATCCGGGCGGGGATGTTCGTCGCGGTCGACGTCCTCGACGGCCACGAGCTCCTCCGCGAACCGCCCGGCGGCGTCGGCCGCCGCCCACCGGCGCTGGCTTTCAAGCGCGAAGGCGTCCTGCTCCTCGCGGCTCACGGACCAGCGCTCGGCCACGTTCTCGCCGGTCTCGCCCATCGACTCGAGCGGGAACATCGCCTCCATCCGCGGGTTGGGGAACCGCCAGCCGAGCGTCGTGTCGTACATGACACGGTCGCCGCGCGGGAACGCCCGCTCGGGCTTTGCGGTGACGAGCGGCGCGCGGCTCATCGACTCGACGCCGCCGGCCACGAACAGGTCGCCGTCGCCGGCGCGCACGGCGTGGCAGGCGGCGGTGACGGCAGCGAGGCCCGACGCGCACAGCCGGTTCAGGGTCACGCCGGCGACCGAGTCGGGCAGGCCCGCCAGGAGCAGCGCCATGCGGGCCACGTTGCGGTTGTCCTCGCCGGCCTGGTTCGCGCAGCCGATGTAGACGTCCTCGACGTCGGCCGCCGCGACGCCCGCCCGCTCGACGGCAGCGGAGATCGCGAGCGCGGCCAGGTCGTCGGGACGGACGCCTGAGAGAGCGCCGCCGTAGCGACCAACGGGCGTGCGCACCGCCGAGAGGATGACCGCCTCGGGCATCGGACCGGAGTGTACGCTCAGGAGTCGTGGCGGCCGCCGGTGAGTCCGAGAAGCGGATAACCTCAGCGGGATGACGCACGGGATCCGCACGGTCGGCGTGGTCGGGCTCGGCACGATGGGCGCCGGCATCGCGCAGGTCATCGCCCAGCACGGCTACGGCGTCGTGGCCTGCGAGGTGTCGAACGACCTGGTGCAGGCCGGCCTGGCGCGGATCGGCGCCGGCTACGGGCGCCACGTGGAGCGCGGCCGGATGACCGCCGCCGAGCGCGAGGCTGCGCTGGCGCAGGTGGCCGGCACAACCGACCTCGACGCCTTCGGCGGCTGCGACCTCGTCATCGAGGCGATCGTCGAGGACATGGACGCCAAACGCGGGCTGTTCGCCCGCCTCGAGTCGATCTGCCGTCCCGACGCGATCCTGGCGACCAACACGTCGGCGCTCTCGATCACCGAGATCGCCGCCGTGACCTCCTCGGCCGAGCGGGTGGTCGGCATGCACTTCTTCAACCCCGCGCCCGTGCTGCCCCTGGTGGAGGTGATCGTCGGCGACAGCACCTCCGCCACGGTCGCCGAACGGGTGCGCGAGTTCTCCGAGGCGATCGGCAAGCGGCCGGTCGTGTGCCCCGACCGCCCCGGCTTCGTCGTGAACCGCATCCTGATCCCGCTCCTGAACGACTGCGTGCGCCTCTACGAGCAGGGCGGGATCTCGGCCGACGACCTCGACGGGGCGATGACGGCCGGGCTCAACTGGCCGATCGGGCCGCTCAGGCTGATCGACCTGATCGGAGCCGACGTCCACGTGCACGCCTCCGAGGCCCTGTGGCAGGCCTACCGCGAGCCGCGGTTCGCCCCGCCGCCGTCGCTCGTCCGCATGGTCGAGTCCGGCAGGCTGGGCCGCAAGGCCGGCGCCGGCTTCTACACGTACTGACCTGGACACGGCCTTTCTATGCTCCGGGGATATGACCGTCCAGCGGATGGACAACATCCTCATCGTCGTCGACGACATCGAGGCTGCCAAAGCGTTCTTCGCCGAGCTCGGGATGGAGCTGGAGGGCGAGACGACGGTCGAGGGGCCGTGGGCGGACCGCGTCGTCGGGCTCGACGGCGTCCGTGCCGACATCGCCACGATGCGGACCCCGGACGGCCACGGCCGGGTTGAGCTGTCGAAGTTCCACACGCCGCCGGCGGTCCGAGCCGAGCCGGAACGCGCCCCGGCGAACACGCTGGGCCTACGCCGCATCATGTTCGCCGTCGAGGGTATCGACGACGTCGTTGCCCGCCTGCGCGGCCACGGTGCCGAGCTCCTCGGCGAGATCTCCCAGTACGAGGACCTCTACCGTCTGTGCTTCGTGCGCGGCCCTGAGGGCATCATCATCGGACTGGCCGAGGAGCTCGGCTGAACGTCCATGGGGCCCGGCCGGACGGTCACGGTGACCCGAACCACGTTGTCAGCGCGTCACGCAGTCCGGCGTCGGTGCCGTCCCCGACCCAGGCGACGTGCCCGTCGGGCCGGACCAGGACGGCGCTGGGAGCGGCCGCCTCGCCAATCGCGGGAAGCTCCCAGATGCCGGCGTACGCGGCGTCGATCAGCGGAACGCGATCCGCCCACGGACCGAGCTCGAGGCCGCCGGGCTCGCCGAGGTTGAGCAGCACCGGGCGGGCATCGTGCAGCAGGGTGAAGACGCGCAGCGGGCCGGCCGGGGTGACCAGGTCGAGGTCGGGCACACGGCGCCCGAGCAGCGGGTGCCCCTCCCCGAGGTCGTAGCGGATGTCGAGGCCGGACTGCATCGCGGCGACGCGCGTGCGCGGCTCGTCCATGCTCAGCATCTCGGCCAGGGTCTCGCGGACGGCGTCGATGCGCGCGTCGGAGCGGGTGAGCGCGGTCTGCGCCATCGTGGTCTGCAACACACGGGCGGCGACCGGGTGCCGCTCGGCGTGGTAGGTATCCAGGAGGCCTTCTGGCGACGTCCCCCTGACCACCTGGGCCAGCTTCCAGCCCAGGTTCACGGCATCCTGGACACCCACGTTCAGGCCCTGCCCGCCCACCGGGTAGTGCACGTGCGCGGCGTCGCCGGCCAGCAGCACGCGTCCCTTCCTGTAGGACGCCGCCTGCCGGGTCATGTCCGTGAACCGGGAGAGCCAGGTGGGGCTGTGCACGCCGTAGTCCGTTCCGTAGGCAGCCACGAGCGCGCGGCTCAGATCGGGCAGGGTCGGCTCGCCGGTCTGCCCCGCATACCGCTCGGTCACCACGACCCCCACCCGCGTTCCGTCCTCCAGCGGGCCGATGGCCTGCGTGCCGTTCTCGTCGTACCGGATCCCGAACTCCGGCTCCTCGCGCATCTCGACCTCGGCGATCAGCGAGTTGACCGACGGATCCCAGCCGGGGAACTCGATGCCGGCGTGCTTTCGGATCAGGCTGCGACCGCCGTCGCACCCGACGAGGTACTCAGCCCGCAGCGGCCCGCCGCCGGACAGCTCGACGTCGACGCCGCTCTCGTCCTGCGCGAAGCCCGTCACCTCGCATTCGCGGGCGATCGGCACCCCCAGGTCACCGACCCAGGACGCCAGGATGCGCTCGAACCGGTTCTGCGGGAGGGCGAGGCCGTAGCCATGCCGGGTGGGAAAGGCGCTGATGTCGAGGCGGACGCGGGCGAAGCTCCCGACCTGCACCGGCTGCCCCTCCGCCAGGAACCGGTCGGCGATCCCGCGCTGGTCGAGCACCTCGATGGTGCGTGACTGGAGGCCGCGCGCCCGCGAGCCGGCGAGCTCCTGGTCGGGGCGCCGCTCGACGATGACGACGTCCACCCCCGCCAGCGCGAGCTCGCCCGCCAGCATCATCCCCGAGGGGCCGCCCCCGGCCACGACCACCGCATGTTCCTCCATGCGCCGCGTTCTAGCGGACCGGGTGGCCCGGCGGCTGCTGATGGCGGCGGCCGACGGCCATCGTGAGCGTCGAGGCGACGAGCGCGACGACGACCACGATCGCCGCCCACGCGTCACCCGAGAGCGCGCCGAGGAATCCGAGCGCGTTGTCGGCCGACGCGTCGCCGGCCCCGGTCGAGGCGATCCCGACCGCGATCGCGCTCATCACGAGCGGATATTCGTAGCCGCCCGCGGTGTTCCAGAAGCCGTTCCTCAAATGGACCGTGAACGCGGCGTTCAGCATGACCACGACGATCGCGATGGCCGCAAACGGCGTCAGGAACCCCACCGCGAGGCCAAGCCCGCCCGCGAGCTCGGCGAGGCCGGCCAGCGACGCCATCACGGCCGGCTCGCGGAATCCCAGCTTCTCCATCATGCCGGCGGTGCCCCGCCTGCCGGGGCCGTCGAACCAGCCGAAGAGCTTCTGGCTGCCGTGGGCCGCCATGGTGAGGCCTGCGATGAGACGGACGATCAGGAGCCCAAGCGTCATCCGGGCACCTCCCTTGGGTCGCTTCGCCGTCCCGGTTCCCCGATGCTTGCGATCTCAACCGTTCAGGACGGCCGAGACCAGCGCGTCGGCCGCGCCGTTCTGCTCGGCCGGCACCCAGCGGTAGGCGACCGTGCCGATCCGCATCGCGAGGTCGCGGGCCTCGGCGTGAAGCGGCGTGATCGCCTTGCTGCGCACCGGCGCCTGCCCCGTCATCTGCGCCACCACGAGGCGCGAGTCGGTGCGCACCTCGACGGCCGCCAGGCCGTGGTCGGCGACGGCATGGAGGCCGGCGAGGACGGCGCGGTACTCGGCCACCGCCACCGTGGCCTGGCCAATTGGCGCTCCGGCGGACGCCAGCCGGCGCCCGTCGGCGTCTTCAAGCACGAACCCGCAGGCCGCCGGCCCGGGATTCCCGCGCGAGCCGCCGTCGCACCACAGGGTGGCGGCGCCCGCCGGCGCGCGAGTCGCCTCCGGCGCCCGCTCGGCGCGACGGGCCTTTCCGAGCCGGCGCCGCTCCGCATCCTTGAGCGTCTTCCCGGCCCGGCGGACGCCCTTCGTCACGCCGGCCGGTCGAGCGGCCGCTCGTCGCAGACGAAGTGCTGGAGCGGACGCTTGAAGCCGGTCTCGAGGTCGAAGATGACCGCCTCGGCAACGTCGGGTGGCAGCAGCGGCCGCGGGGTCGCCGACGGCGGGTGCCACTCGTGGTCTCGCAGGTCGGTGGGCGGCGTGTCGAGGCGCGCGTGCACCGCCGCGAGGAAGTACAGGATGACCTCGTGGCGGTACTCGCCCGACTCCACGAAGAGGTTCTCGGACAGGTAGAGCGGCTTCAGCACGTCGATCTGGAGGGCCGCCTCCTCGACCAGCTCGCGCTTCACCGCCTCCTCGGCCGTCTCGCCGGGCTCGATGCCGCCGCCCGGAAACCAGTAGAAGCCCTCCTTGGCGGGGTCGTGGGTGCGGTCGAGGAGGACGTGGCCCTCGGTGTCGGGAATGACCGCACGGGCCCGCAGCGACAGCTTGGGCAGGAGGCCGTCAGCCGGCGAGTGCACTCTCGGCCTCGCGCTCGGCTTCGTACACGGGCAGCACCCTGCGCAGGAACTCGCCCGTGTGGCTGCCCGGCGCCTCGGCCACCTCCTCGGGCGTGCCCTGGGCGACGATCTCGCCGCCGGCGTCGCCGCCCTCGGGACCGAGGTCGAGCACCCAGTCGGCCTGCTTCACGACGTCCAGGTTGTGCTCGATCACAAGCACCGTGTTCCCGGCGTCCACGAGCCGCTGGAGCACCTGGAGCAGCTTCTCGATGTCGAACATGTGCAGGCCGGTGGTGGGCTCGTCGAGGATGTAGAGCGTCCGCCCGGTCGCAATCTTCGAGAGCTCCGTCGCCAGCTTCACGCGCTGGGCCTCGCCGCCGGAGAGCGTCGTCGCGGGCTGCCCGAGCCGCATGTAGTCGAGGCCGACGTCGTGCAGGGTCTGGAGCCGCCGCCGGACCTTGGGGATCTTCGAGAAGAAATCGAGCGCCTCCTCGACCGACATGTCGAGCACGTCGGCGATCGACCTGCCCTTGAACTTGACCTCGAGCGTCTCGCGGTTGTATCGGCGCCCCTGACACGCCTCGCAGTGGATGTAGACGTCGGGCAGGAAGTGCATCTCGATCTTGATCGTCCCGTCGCCGCGGCACGTCTCGCAGCGGCCGCCCTTCACGTTGAACGAGAACCGGCCCGGCTTGTAGCCGCGCGCCCGGGCGTCGGGCGAGGTGGCGTAGAGCGCCCGGATGTGGTCGAAGAGCCCGGTGTAGGTGGCGGGGTTCGAGCGCGGCGTGCGCCCGATCGGCGACTGGTCGATGTCGATCACCTTGTCGAAGACGTCGATGCCGCGCACCGCCGTGTGCTTCCCGGGCTTCGTTCGGGCCCGGTTCAGGCGGTTCGCGAGCGACTTGAAGACGACCTCGTTCACAAGGGTCGACTTTCCCGACCCGCTCACACCGGTGACGCAGATGAACTTGCCGACCGGGAGGTCGACGTCGATGTCCTTCAGGTTGTGCTCGGCGGCGCCCTCGACCCGGAACCAGCCGGCGTCGTGGATGCGCCGGTCGGGCGTCGGGATGACGCGCCGGCCCGAGAGGTAGGCGCCCGTGATCGACTCCTTGACCCGCGCGACCTGGGTGGCGGTGCCGCTGGCGACCACCTTGCCGCCGTGCTCGCCGGCGCCCGGCCCCATGTCGACCAGGAAGTCGGCTGCCCGGATCGTTTCCTCGTCGTGCTCCACCACGATGACCGTGTTCCCGAGGTCGCGCAGCCGCTCGAGCGTCGCGAGCAGGCGGGCGTTGTCGCGCTGGTGCAGGCCGATCGAGGGCTCGTCGAGGATGTAGAGGACGCCCATCAGCGACGCGCCGATCTGGGTCGCGAGGCGGATCCGCTGGGCCTCGCCGCCGGAGAGGGACGCGGCCGCCCGGTTCAGGTTCAGGTATCCCACCCCGACGTTGTCGAGGAAGACCAGCCGCTCGCGGATCTCGCGCAGGATGCGGGCGCCGATCGCGCGCTCGGTCTCGGTGAGCGCCAGGCTGTCGACGAACTCGATCGCCGCCGCCACCGACATCCGCGTGAACTCCGCGATGTTGATGCCGCCGACCGTGACCGCCAGGCTGGTGGGCTTCAGCCGGTCGCCGCGGCAGGCCGGGCAGGGCTTCAGCGCCATGTACTCCTCGATCCGCTCCTTCTGATAGGTGGAGTCGGTGTCGCGGTAGCGCCGGTCGAGGCTCGGGAGGATGCCCTCGAACGCAAGCATGTAGCTGCGCTTGCGGCCCATCGAGTTGCGGTAGGTCACGTAGAGCTTCTCGCCGCCCGTGCCGTTCAGAAAGAGGTTGCGCTGCTCGTCGGGCAGGTCCTGCCACGGCGTCTCGAGGTCGATCTCGTAGCGGTCGGCGATCGCCTGGATCACCTGCTCGTAGAAGCTCGAGTTGATGACCGTCCACGGGACGAGCGCGCCCTGCGAGATCGAGAGCGTCGGATCGGGCACGACCAGGTCGGGGTCGATCTCGCGCTGGGAGCCGAGGCCGGTGCAGCGCGGGCAGGCCCCGTGCGGGGAGTTGAACGAGAAGATGCGCGGGGCCAGCTCGGGCAGCGACACGCCGTCGTCGGGGCAGGCGAACTTCTCGGAGTAGGTCACCGTCGCGCCGTCGACGATCGCGATCTCGACCAGCCCCTCGGCCAGCCGCAGCGCCGTCTCGACCGAGTCGGTGAGGCGCGTGCGCAGCCCGGCCTTCATGATCAGCCGGTCGACGACGACCGAGATCGAGTGGCGCACCTGCTTGTCGAGGTCGATCGGCTCCTCGAGCAGGCGGTCCTCGCCGTCGACCTTGACGCGGGTGAACCCGTCGGCGCGGAGCTGGTCGAAGAGATCCTTGTACTCGCCCTTGCGCGTGCGCACGACCGGGGCGTCGACCGTGAAGCGGGTGCCCTCCGGGAGCGACAGCACCTGTTCGACGATCTGCTCGGCGGACTGGCCGGAGATCTCGCGCCCGCACGTGGGGCAGTGCGGCCGGCCGACCCGCGCGTAGAGCAGGCGCAGGTAGTCGTAGATCTCGGTGACGGTGCCGACGGTCGAGCGCGGGTTTCTGGTCGTCGTCTTCTGGTCGATCGAGATCGCCGGCGAGAGGCCCTCGATCGAGTCGACGTCCGGCTTGTCCATCTGGCCGAGGAACTGGCGCGCGTAGGCCGAGAGCGACTCGACGTAGCGGCGCTGGCCCTCCGCGTACAGGGTGTCGAAGGCAAGGCTCGACTTCCCGGATCCCGAAAGGCCGGTGATGACGACGAGCTTCTCGCGCGGCAGCTCGACGGTGATGTCGCGGAGATTGTGCTCCCGCGCACCTCGGATGACGATGGCGTCCCGCCCCACTTCCTCAACGCTAGCAGGCGGCCGCCCGGCGAACAAGTGTTCGGAGCAGTCTGTCTACGGACAGCTCGGATGACCGGCGCAGAACCCCGCCTTCACGAGCTTGTCGTGCAACCGCTGCACCGGCGGATCGTTCGCCGTCGTCGAGTCGCTCAGGAGGTTGTGGAGCTCGTGGGGGTCCGTGCGCAGGTCGTAGTACTCGCGCCAGACCGTGTGCTCGGGGAACGTCTGCGAGAGCCACTCGATGAACTGGTAGCCGGGCGTCCGGATCGACCGCCACGGCGGTTCCCAGTGCTTGTCGGGGCGCACGTTGAACGACTCCTCGTACTGGAGCTTGCGCGTCCATCCCGGGTCGAAGAGCGAGTAGCCGTCCATCGGGTAGCGCAGCTCGCTGTCCGCGCCGGCGGCGTCGAGGATCGTCGGCACGATGTCCACGTTCGAGGTCAGCCGCGAGTCGACCGAGCCCGCGGCGAAACGGCCGGGCGCGGAGATCGCAAACGGCACGGAGGTCGACTCCAGGTACGGGAGCCGCTTGCCGACGAGCCCGTGCTCGCCGAGCATGAGGCCGTTGTCGGACACGTAGACGGCGACGGTGTTGTCGAGCTCGCCGCGCTCGGCGAGGACGCGCCGGATCTGCTCGACCTCCGAGTCGACCGTACGCAGCATCCGGATCTCGCCGTCCCAGATCCGGGTCTCGAACTCGCGGGCATCGGCGTGACGGCGCACGACGGCGTACATCCCGGGCGTGGGCTGCCCGGCCGCCGGGCTGATCCGCGGTGGCGGAACCGGTGCGTTCGCGACGCCCGGAAGGGGGGTGTACGGCGAGTGCGGCGCCATGAGCGAGACCGTCATGAACCACGGCCCGCCGCCCGCCTTCGTGCGCAGGAAGTCGAGCGCCTGGTTGGTCACGTACGTGTCGTCCCAGCCGCTCGGTTTGACGACGCCGTCGTTCGTGCGGAAGTCGAGCCCGTAGTGCTGCTCGCCCGGCGTGATCGCGTAGCGGTCCGCGCAGGGCGGCCGGCGGCTGTAGTCCCAGCCGTTCAGGTACTTCCCGAAGAACCCGGTCCGGTAACCCGCGTCCTTCAGGTAGCACTGCACGGTGCTCCGCATGTCGGGGTGGAACGACACCCGGCTCGACAGGTTGTCGATGACACCGGTGTTGTGCGGGTAGCGGCCGGTCAGGATCGTCATCCGCGACGGGCAGCACAGCGGGTCGGAGATCGAGAAGTGGGGATACGCGCGGCCGCCGTGCCACATCCACCGCCAGGTGTTCGGCATCGTGTCGCGGCTCACCGTCCCGAGGGTCTGGTCGTCGGTGATGAAGAGGATGACGTTGGGCCGGCTGGATCCCCCGCCCAGGCCGGGCGAGCAGGCGCCGCCCGCGCCCGCGAGCAGGACGAGTACGAGCGCCATGCGAAGTCTGAGCACGCCTGGGGTCTAGCCTCGGAAGACCGTCGCGAGGGCCACCAGCACGACAGGCAGGATGAACCACGTGATCGCCGTCAGCCCGATCGCGACGAGCGCGATGGTACCCGCGTCGTCCTCCGGGGGGCGCCCGCAGTGGCCGATCGTCTCGTAGAGGGCCTCCATCGGCTGGCGGCCGACGACGTTGACACGGCGGCGGGCGAGGCCGGCGCCCTGGAGCAGGATGAACGCCAGCACGGCGAAGAGCACGAAGAGCACGCCGCCGCCGCCGAAGAGGACCGGCTCCCCGGGCTTCACCGCGCCGAACTGGCGGGCGAGCGAGGCCAGCACGGGGATCGCGGCGCCGCCGATGAGGAGAGTCGGCAGGCCCGAGGCACCGCCCCGGAACCCGAGTGTCAGTCGATCGACCTGGATGCGAGCGCGGGCCAGGACGCGGCGCTCGGGGCTCTCCGGGTCCGACTGGCTCTCGCGGCGGGCGTAGAGCCGGGCCAGGTTGCGGACCGTGTCGGCGACGTACGAGCGCACCACGTACTGGGCGACGAACTGGACAGCCCACTCCGCCGGGCCGTGCAGCGGCCCCAGCCGCGGCAGGCGCGGATGGCGCCAGCCGTCGCGGTCGAGCACCTCCATGGCGTGCATCGCCAGGCGGTGCGCGTCGGTGAACCGCTCGGGGTGCGCCAGCGGCTCGCGCTCTGCAAGCTCGGTCAGGAGCCGGGCCTCGACGGCGGTGTCGACCTTGATCTGGGCGAACGCCAGGTCGGCCGCCTGGTCCACGTCCCCGCGCAGCAGCTTGAACGTCCGGTCGAGCTGGTCGGTCAGCTCGTCCAGGATGAGGTTGTCGGTCCTGCCCGGACGCTCCTCCTCGCCCACGTCCGGCTACCCCGCCGCGACCGGAACACCGCCCGGGGTCAGCCGCCATCGCGGCGGCGCCGACGGCTCCGGCAGGTCGTCGGCGAGCCCGAGCAGAAGGCCCAGCAGGAGGTCGGGATCGGGCAGCCGCCTGAGGCCGAAGAGGAGATCGCGGCGGCCGCCGGTGCTCACGACGAGGCCACCGTAGTGGAAGACCCAGCCGGGCCGGGCGCGCACGACCTCGATGTCGTGGATCGCCTCGAGCGGAAGCGCCGCCGCCCGGCGTGAGAGCGCGCCGTGGGTGAGGAGCGCCCGCCGGTCGGTGATCACGAGCGTCCGCCGCTGCCAGCGGCCCACCGCCCGTGCGAGCCGCACGAGCGTCCGCACGGCGAGGACGCCGAGGATGCCGACGGCCAGCAGGCGCAGCGGGACGGGGGCCCCGGTTGCGGCGACGCGGACCGACGCATAGGAGCAGGCGGTGAGGACGATGCACGCACGCAGGAAGGGGCCGATGAGCACGACCTCGTGCTCACGGGTCACGAGGTGGACGTGCTCGTCCCGGAGGAGCAGGCGTTCCAGGGGCGGCATGGCACCGGGAGACTTCGCCTCGGCGCTGCGTCTTCCTCTAGCTAGGCGGACCACATCCGCAGCGGCAGCCTGTTCAGCACCTCGGCCCCGCCCGAGGTGACGGCGATCATCTGCTCGTGCACCACCCCGGCGACCCCAGGAAGGAGCACGCCCGGCTCGATGCAGAGCACCATGCCCTCGGCCAGCTCGCACGCCGGGTCGCGGTCGCCGTAGGGCGGCTCGTGCTGGCCGGTGCCGGTTCCGTGGGGCATGAACTCGCCCCACCACGCCTCCTCCAGCCCGGCGTCGGCGACCGCGGCCCGCGCGCGCTCGCGCAGCTCGCCGACCGTGACGCCCGGCCGGGTCGCCGCAACGGCCGCCTCGACCGCAGCCGCGACGGCTTCCAGCGCCCGCTCGAGCGCCGGCGGCGGCTCGCCCACGGCGACCGTCCGGCACATGTCGCCGTGGTAGCCGTGCACGCGGGCTCCGCAGTCGAGCAGCACCGGCTCGCCGGGCCGCATCGGCCGGTCGCCGGGCAGGAAGGTGCCGAGCGCCGTCCGCGGCCCGGCGCCCGCGACCGTTGTGAAGCTGAGCTCCGCGCCGGCGCTGCGGATCGCGTGCTCGGCGGCGGCGGCCATCTCGAACTCGGGCGCGCCGGCGGCCACCGCGTCGAGCCCGGCCCGCATCCCGAGCTCGGAGATCCTGGCCGCCTCGGCGAGAAGCGCGAGCTCGGCCGGGCTCTTGACCATCCGCAGCTCCGTCGTGAGCCCGCTCGCATCCGTGACCTCCCTGACGCCGGCTCGGAGCGCGTCCATGGCGGCGGCCGGCAGGACGCGCCCGCCGGTGAGGCCGACAACCTCGAATCCGCGCAGGCGCGCTGCGACCGCGGCACCGAGCTCCGGCGCGTGCTCCACCTCGTCGCACACCGCCTGCTCGCGCGCCCGGTCGACGTCGGCGGCCGAGTCGGTCAGCAGCACGACCGGCCCGGAGGCCGGGATCACCAGCATCGCCTGCTCCTCCTCGATGCAGAACCAGTCGGCGAGGTAGCGCAGGTCGCCGGGCGCGTAGTCGACGTGAGCGCCGTAGCAGACGAGCGCGTCGAGGCGGCCGGCCATGTGCTCGCGTACGCGCGCGATCCGCTCGCCGAACTCCGGGCGTGCGATCACTGCACGCGCGCGGCGTTGATGTCGCGGCGGAGCTCCTTGATCTCGTCGCGGAGCTTGGCGGCGTACTCGAACCGCAGCTCCTCCGCCGCCGCGAACATCTCCTCCTCGAGCTCGACGACCAGCTTCTCGATCTCGTCGGGCGTCATGCCCTCGTCGCCGCGCCCGCGCCGGCGCCGGCCGGGGACATGCGGCTGCGAATCGAGCGAGAGGAACTCGGCGATGTCGGAGACGCCCTTCTTGATCGACTCCGGCGTGATGCCGTGCTCCTCGTTGTAGGCCACCTGGATCGAGCGGCGCCGGTTCGTCTCGTCGATCGCGACCCGGATGGCCTCGGTCATCTTGTCGGCGTACATGATCACGCGGCCGTTGACGTTTCGGGCCGCGCGGCCGATCGTCTGGATGAGCGCGGTCTGGCCGCGCAGGAAGCCCTCCTTGTCGGCGTCGAGGATCGCCACCAGCGACACCTCGGGCAGGTCGAGGCCCTCGCGGAGCAGGTTCACGCCGACCAGGACGTCGAAGTCGCCGAGCCGGAGCTCGCGGATGACCTTGATCCGCTCGAGCGTGTCGACCTCGGAGTGCAGGTAGCGGGTGCGGATGCCCGCCTCGAGCAGGTAGTCGGTCAGGTCTTCGGCCATCTTCTTGGTGAGCGTCGTCACGAGCACGCGCTCGCCCGCCTCGGCCCGGGCCTTGATCTCGGCGATCAGGTCGTCGATCTGGTGGCGGGTCGGACGCACCTCGACCTCGGGGTCGATCAGGCCGGTCGGGCGGATGATCTGCTCGGCCACGTGGGTGGAATGGCGCAGCTCGAAGGCGGAGGGCGTCGCCGAGACGAACATCACCTGGGTCGCCCGCTCGAGGAACTCGTCGAACCGGAGCGGCCGGTTGTCGAGCGCCGAGGGCAGCCGGAACCCGTAGTCGACCAGCGTCGACTTTCGCGAGCGGTCGCCCTCGTACATGCCCCCGATCTGGGGCACCGTCTGGTGCGACTCGTCGATCACGATCAGGAAGTCGTCGGGGAAGTAGTCGAGCAGCGTGTGCGGCGGCGTGCCCGGCGCGCGCCCGTCGAGGTGGCGCGAGTAGTTCTCGATGCCGTTGCAGAAGCCCATCTCGCGCAGCATCTCCATGTCGTACTCGGTGCGGGAGCGCAGGCGGTGGGCCTCGAGCATCTTGCCCTCGGCCTCGAGCTGCGGCAGCCGCTCGCGCAGCTCGGCGTCGATCGACTTCACCGCCGCCTCGAGCGCGCTTCGCTCCATCGCGTAGTGGGTGGCCGGGTACACCGCCAGGTGGTCGAGCCGGGCGTGGATCTCGCCGGTCAGCGGGTCGAAGTGGGTGATCGACTCGATCTCGTCGCCGAACAGGCTGATGCGGTAGGCGGACTCGGTGTCGGCCGGCTGCACCTCGATCACGTCGCCGCGCACCCGGAAGCGGCCGCGCCCCATGACGACGTCGTTTCGCTGGTAGTGGATGTCGACCAGCTTCGTCAGGATGGCCTCGCGCGGCTTCTCGTCACCCACCGACACGAAGCAGACCATGTCGGAGTAGCTCTCGGGCGAGCCGATGCCGTAGATGCACGAGACCGATGCGACGATGACGACGTCGCGGCGGGCGAACAGGGCCGCCGTGGCCGCGTGCCGGAGCCGGTCGATGTCGTCGTTGATCGACGAGTCCTTCTCGATGTACGTGTCGGACGACGGCAGGTACGCCTCGGGCTGGTAGTAGTCGTAGTAGCTCACGAAGTACTCGACGGCGTTCGCCGGGAAGTACTCGCGGAACTCGTTGCAGAGCTGCGCGGCGAGCGTCTTGTTGTGGGCGATGACGAGCGTCGGCTTCTGCACCTGCTCGATCACGCGCGCCACCGTATGGGTCTTGCCGGTGCCGGTCGCGCCGAGCAGCGTCTGGTACTGGTCGCCCCGCGAGATGGTCTCGGCCAGCTCGCGGATGGCCCGCGGCTGGTCGCCGGTGGGCTGGTAGGCCGCGGAGACGTGCAGGTCGGGCATCGAGGGTTGAGTTTAGCCGAACGTGTGTACGATGATCTCGATGTCGCGCCCCATCGTCCTTCCGGATCCGCCGCTCTCGGACGGGCGGGTGACGCTCCGCCGGTGGCGGATCTCCGACGTGCCGATGATCGTGGCGATGTGCAGCGAGCCGGACGTGATCCGGTTCACGAGCGTCCCCGTCCCGTACACCGCCGACGACGCGCGCCTGTGGCTCGACCTGCACCCCGGCCGGGTGGCGGCCGGCGACGGCGCGGCGTTCGCGATCACCGAGGAGGGCGACGAGCGCCCGGTGGGGTCGATCGGCGTCCGGGTGCTGCACGACCAGGGCATCGCCGAGACCGGCTACCACGTCGTCGCCGACCGGCGCGGACGCGGCCACGCGACGGCCGCGCTGCGCCTGCTCGCCGGGTGGACGTTGGCGGAGCTGCCGGTCGCGCGGCTCCAGCTCACGACCCATCTCGACAATCCCGCGTCGCAGCGGGTGGCCGAGAAGGCCGGCTTCAGCCGCGAGGGCGTGCTGCGGGCCTGGGCCGACCAGCGCGGGGAGCGGGTCGACCTGGTGATGTGGTCGCTGCTTCCCGGCGACCTCGGCCCGGCGTCCTAGGATCCCGCCAGCTGATCCCCGTACGCCTTTCGGTAGAGCGACTCCAGGTGGTGGACGTCGGCCACGTAGTCGCGGGTCGCCGCGAACCGCAGGCGCACCGGCTTCCCGGGCGGCGTCTCGCTGATCCACTCGTCGACGTTCGCCTGGCCGGCGTTGTAGGCGGCCAGGGAGAGGTCGCCGGCGTCCGGACGGCCGGCGTACTTCTGGCGCAGGTGGGCCAGGTACCAGCTCCCGTAGCGAAGGTTCAGGTCGGCGTCGTAGAGGTCGTGGCCGGGGTCGAACTTCGTGCCTCCGGTGTGGGCGGCGATCCCGCGGGCTGTGGAGGGCAGGAGCTGCATGAGCCCGATCGCGCCGGCGCTCGATCGCGAGTTGGGCTTGAACCGCGACTCCTCGTAGACGACCGCCGCGATCAGGGCCGGGTCGAGGTGGTACTTGTGGCCGTAGCCGACGATGCTGTCGCGGTAGTAGAGCGGGTAGCGGAGCCGCACCCACCAGCCCGGCTGGGTGTGGTCGACCCACGCGAAGCCGAGCCCGGCGAGCGCCGCCAGCGCGAGCAGTGCGGCGAGCGCCCGCCTCATCGCCGGAGACGCTCGACGAGGCCCGCGACGAACGCGTCGAGGTCCTCGAGCGTGCCCGAGTTCTCGTAGACCACGTCCGCGCGGGCGGCCTTCTCGGCCTCCGGAAGCTGGTGGGCCATGCGCTCGGCGGCGCCCGGGCGGCGGGTTTCGCGGATGTCGGCGGGCGCCGTGATGGCGACGATCGTGTCGTAGCGGTCCTCGACCCCCGCCTCGAAGAGCGTCGGGGCCTCGTGGACGAGGAGCGGCGTGCCCATGCGCTCATGTTCGGCCCGCCAGCGGACGAACTCCTCCGAGACGAGCGGCAGGACAAGCCCTTCGAGCCAGCGCAGCTCGGTGGCGTCGGCGAACACGATCCTCCCCAACGCCCCGCGGTCGACCGCCCCGCCGGCGTCGAGGACGCGGCGCCCGAACCGCTTGACGACGGCCTCGCGCACCTCCGGCCGGTCGTACAGCGCGCGCACGATCGCGTCGCTCGAGAGGACCGCGGCCCCGTGGCGCTCGAACGCCCGCAGCGCTTCGGACTTGCCGGCGCCGATGCCGCCGGTCAGCCCGACGACGAAGCTACTCGTTCGCGGGCTCGCCCTCGCCCTCCGCCGCGTCGGCCTCGGCGGCCGCCTCGGGCTCGGGCTCGGGTTCGGCCTCCGGCTCCACCGCCTGCTCCGGCTCGGCCTCGGCCTCCGGCTCGGCGTCCGCCTCCGGCTCGGCCGCCTCGGGCTCGGCCTCCGGCTCGGCGGCGTCTGCCTCCGGCTCGGCCGCTGACTCGGGCTCGACCGCCTCGGGCTCGGCCTCCGGCTCCACGGCTGCCTCGGGCTCCGGCTCGGCCGGCGTGTCGGCGAAGACCTCCTCGGAGAGCGCGAGATCGGGCACCGCGGGAGCGGCGGCCGGGCCGGGCGCACCCATGTCGATCTGCTTCACCGGCTCGTCCGGCTCGACCCGCCGCAGCGACAGCGACAGCCGGCGGCGCTCGGGGTCGATCTCGACGATCTTCACGTTCACGTCCTGGCCCTGCTGGACGACCTCGCGCGGGTTCTCGACGTGGTGCTCGGCGAGCTCGGAGATGTGGATGAGGCCCTCGACGCCCGAGACGATCTCTGCGAACGCCCCGAACGTGACGACCTTGGTGATGCGGCCCGCGACCACGTCGCCCTGGCTGCACTCGTCCATCAACCGCTGCCACGGGTCGGTCTGGGTCTGCTTCAGGCCCAGCGAGATCCGCTGGCGGTCGCGGTCGACGTCGAGCACCTTCACGCGCACGCGCTGGCCGATCTCGAGCACCTCGGACGGATGATTCACGTGGCTCCACGAGAGCTCGGAGATGTGGATCAGGCCGTCGATGCCGTCGAGGTCGACGAACGCGCCGAAGTCGACGATGTTCGAGATCTGGCCCTCGACCTCGACGCCGGGGCTGAGCCGGTCGAGGATCTGCTGGCGGGCCTCCTTGCGCTCCTCCTCGAGCACTGCGCGCCGCGAAAGCACGACGTTGTTGCGGCTGCGGTTGAGCTCGATGACCTTGCAGAGCAGGACCTGGTCGCGGTACTCCTCGAGATCCTGGACGCGGCGGATGTCGACGAGCGAGGCGGGCAGGAACCCGCGCACGCCGAGGTCGATGATGAGGCCGCCCTTCACGACCTCGATCACGTGGCCCTCGACCGGCTCGCCGCTCTCGGCGGCAGCCTCGATCCGCTTCCACGCCTTCTCGAAACGGGCCCGCTTCTTGGACAGGATCAGGCGGCCGTCCGCGTCTTCCTTCTGAAGCACGAGCGCGTCGATCTCGTCGCCGAGCGCGACCTCTTCGTCGGGGTTCACCGAGCGGCGGATGCTCAGCTCGGAGACCGGGATGACCCCTTCAGACTTGTAGCCGATGTCGACGAGGATCTCGTCCTTGTCGACCCGGACGACCGTCCCGGTCACGACGTCGCCCTCGCTGAAGTCGGTCAGCGTGCGGTCGTAATCGGGGACGAGCACGCCGTCCACTTCGATCATCCATGTGTCGTCCGTTGAAGCCATGTCCGTCAGGGTGGAATCCTCTCACAGAGGTCATGCGGCAGCCGACCTCGGCCGGCCGGCCGGTAGTATACAAACGCTGTGCGCGCAACCTGGTGCAAGCAGGCGGCGCGCCCGGTCAGTAGCTCGTGATGAGCCGGCTCCCGACGACGATCGCCGCGCCTCCCGCCGGGAGCGTAATCGCGCCGGCCTTCCCGAGCGTGAGCTCCGTGGGAAGGTCGGACGGGTTGACGGCCGCGGCCCCGTTCGGGTACGTCCGCCGCCACGCCTCCCCCACCTGCTCGGCAGCGACGTCGGGGTCCGGCGTGCCCAGGTCGAGGTCGTAGAGCGGCGACAGGTCGGCGCCGTCGGCGAGCCCGTAGGCGCCCTGCGGCGTCGCCACGAGCAGGTAGGCGGCGAGCGCGTAGACGTCGCGCCGCTCGCCGGTGTCGGCGCCCGACTCGAAGACGTACGCCGCCGCGCGCTGCCGCCCCACCTGGAGGTAGTAGCGAAGCAGCGTGAGCCACTCCTCGCCGCGCCGGCGCGCGAATCCGTCGCCGGCGGTGAGGGCGTCGGCGGAGTTGATCTGGGTGGGCTCGACGATCTCGGGCGGCCCGTTCTGGGCGAGCAGGAAGAACCCGTGCGTGCGCATGGCGGCGTGCACCAGGCTGAGCGCCTGGGCGAGGTACGTCACGCGGTCGTCCGGGGCGAGCACGTTCTGGGTGCGCGGATCGACGGGCGTTCCCGACCATTCGGGCTCGTTTCCCGCGTCGGCCACGTCGACCCCGGTCCAGCCGCCGGCGGTCAGGCTCTGCTCGATGCGCAGCGACCAGGCGCCCTGGTAGCCGGGGTCGCCGAAGTCGAGCAGCACCCAGTCCGGATGGTCGGCGGGGTGGATCTCGGCCCCGTCGGACGTGTGCAGGATCCAGTCGGGGTGGTGGTCGCGGATCCAGGGAAGGTGAAACGCCGCCATGTCGCAGCGCTCGCAGCTGTAGAGCAGCGAGCGCTCCTGCCACACCTGGGCGTCGGGCTCCTCCGCGCGGAGCTCCTTCGGGATCGCGCCCCAGGCGTCGCTCGCCACCACCGCCCGGTAGCGCGTGAGCGAGCAGATCGGCGTCCCGCCCGGCCCTGGGACAGGCGGCAGCCTCACGGCGAGCGGAATGCTGTCCGGCCGTGTGCCGGGGCACGCCGGCGTGGCCGCGTCCGAGCCTCCGCCGCCGCCTCCGCCGCAGGCCGCGAGCACCGCGGCCAGCATCGCGACCATCAGTCCCTGCCGCACGCCCCGCAGCGCGTCTGGGGAGTGCCGATCACCCCGCCGTCGGGGGGCGTGATCACCGCCACGACCTCCACCTCGAGCTCGGCGCCGCAATGGCGGCAGAAGCCTCCCTCGTGAGGGTGGCTGCTCAGGGTGAAGCGGATGTCGGCGTCGAGTCCGGGGCCGGACGCCGACACGACCCCGCGCCCATCCTTGACGCGACCGAAATCAAGCCGCACCTCGCCCGACCACTCGCCGTCCTCCGAGTGCACCGTCCCGATGGCGATCCCGAGGGCGGAATCGAGCTCGTCGGCGGCAACCGCCGGCAGGAAGAGCTCCACGGTGACCTGCTCGTGGCGCTCGCCGGCGTCGAGCCACAGGTACGTGCCCGGCTCCTCGCCGCGCCGCGCCGGGAGCGCGTTCAGCTCCCCCTCGACCTGGGTCCAGGTCATTTGGCCTCCAGCCAGGTCGCGCCCGTCCCGATGTCGATCTCAAGCGGCGGGTCGAGCGGGTAGGCGGAGACCATCGCGTCGGTGACGAGCGCCCGGAGCGCGGTCATCTCGCCGTCGGCGGCCTCGAACAGGAGCTCGTCGTGGATCTGGAGCACGAGCCGCGACCGCCGGCCGGCGTCGCGGAGCTTCGCGTGGCAGGCGATCATCGCCACCTTGATGATGTCGGCCGCGCTCCCCTGCATCACCGTGTTCACCGCGAGCCGCTCGCCGAGCGTGCGCGTCTGGTAGTTCATCGCGCGCAGCTCGGGGATCGGCCGGCGGCGGCCGAACAGGGTGGTCACGTAGCCGAGCTCCTTGGCCGACGCGATCGTGCGCGCGATGAACTCGTTCACGCTCGGGAACCGGGCCAGGTACGTGTCGATGTACGCCTGCGCCTCCTCGCGGGAGATGCCGAGCTGCTCGGAGAGCCCGAACGAGCTGATGCCGTAGATGATGCCGAAGTTGACGGCCTTGGCCCGGTTTCGCTCCTCGCGCGTCAGGGTGGCGGCCGGCTTCCCCAGGACCTCGGCGGCGGTCACACGGTGGATGTCCTCGCCGCGGGCGAATGCGTCCTTGAGCGCCGGCTCCTCGGAGAGGTGGGCCAGGATGCGGAGCTCGACCTGCGAGTAGTCGGCCGAGAGCAGCGTGTAGCCCTCGCCGGCGACGAAGGCGCTTCGGATCTCGCGGCCGAGCGCCGTGCGGATCGGGATGTTCTGAAGGTTGGGCCGGATCGACGAGAGCCGCCCGGTGGCGGCTGTGGTCTGGCTGAACGTCGTGTGCAGCCGGCCGTCGCCGGGGTCGATCAGGTCGGGGAGCGGCTGGAGGTAGGTGTTCAGAAGCTTGGACTGCTCGCGCCACTGCTCGACGACGTCGACGATCGGATGCAGCTCGCGGATCTTGGCGAGCACGCGGGCGTCGGTCGAGTAACCGGTCTTGCCCTTGCGGTCGGCGGGCAGGCCGAGCCGCTCGAACAGCACCTCGCCGAGCTGCTTCGGCGACCCGATGACGAACGGGCCGCCGGCCAGCTCGTAGCAGGTCGCCTCGAGCTCCTCCACCTGGTCGGCCAGCTTGGCGGCGATCTCGGCCAGGCGGTAGGTGTCGACGCGGATCCCGGCCGCCTCCATCGCCCCGAGCACGGGGACGAGCGGCAGCTCGATGCTCTCGTAGAGGCCGATGAGGTCGCGGACGGCGAGCTTCTCGTACAGCCCGGGGTGCAGCCGCATGGCGGCCGCGGCCGCCCTCACGAGCGCGGCGGTCTCCTCGTCGGCTCCGACCTGGACGCCGACGCCCGACTCCTCGGCCAGGTCGTCGATCTCGTAGCCGGAGCGGCCGGGGTCGAGCAGGTAGGCGGCGATGGCGGTGTCGCCGGCCGGCTCGAGGGCGGGGTGCTTCAGGCCGTGGGTGATGACGCGGACGCCGCGGAGGGCCTCGACCACCCGGGCGGTGGAGTCGGTCACGACGATCGCCGCCTCGCCGTCGGAGGCCGCGAGCCGGTCGCCGGCCGCCGCGAGCCCCACCTCGCCGCCCAGCGAGCGCAGCTCGTCCACGCCGCCCTCGCGCCATCCGACCTCGACCGACTCGGCCGGCTCGGCGGCCGGAGCGCCCGGCAGAGCCTCCTCCAGCTCGTCGACGCGCTTCAGGAGCGCCCGGAACTCGAGCTTTCGGAAGAGCTCCTTCATCGTCGAGCGGTCGGGCGGCTCGACCACGAGCGCGTTGAAGTCGACGTCGAGCGGCATGTCGCGGTCGATCGTCGCGAGCTGCTTCGAGTCGGCGGCGTCCTTGGTCGCGTCGGCCAGCGACTGGCGCCGCTTGGTGCCGGAAACGGCGTCGAGGTTGGCGTAGACGCCCTCCATGCTCCCGAACTGGATCAGCAGCTCGGCGGCGGTCTTGTCGCCGATCCCGGGCACGCCGGCGATGTTGTCGGACGTGTCGCCCTTCAGGCCGATGAAGTCGGGGATCTGCTCGGGGGCGATCCCGTAGCGCTGCATGATCCGCTCGGGCGTGTAGACGACCACGTCCTGCACGCCGCGCGGCGTCATCATGATGCAGACCGAGTCGGAGGCGAGCTGGAAGGCGTCGCGGTCGGTCGAGACGACGCACACCCGGTGTCCGGCCTCCTCCGCCATGCGCGAGAGGGTGCCGATGATGTCGTCAGCCTCCTTGCCCTCGACCTTCAGGTTTCGGTAGCCGAACGCCTCGACGACCGGCTCGAACCACGGCTGCTGCTGGCGCAGGAGGTCGGGCATGGGCTTCCGGTGCGCCTTGTAGTCGGCGGCGATCTCGAGCCGGCCGGTGGGCTTCGAGTCCCAGGCCACGAGCACGGTGCGAGGCCGGTAGTCCATGAGCATCCGCATGAACATGTTGGCCATGCCGAGGAGGGCGTTCGTCGGAAACCCCTCGACGGTCTGGAGCTCCTCGGGCAGCGCGTAGAACGCGCGATAGGCGAGCCCGTTCCCGTCGACGAGGAAGACGTCGCACTGCTTGGCGGGCGCGTCGTCGAGGTTCAGGTCCTTGGGCTGGATCTGCTTGACGGTCGCCACTCCGAGTAGCGTATCGGAGCGGATGGTCGGGCCGCCCGGCCGGCGATAGGCTTCGCGGCGAGATGACGGCCCCCAACCCGTCGGCGTCCTACAGCCTCACAATCCGCGTCGAGCTGCCGGCGGTGGCCGGGTCGTTCGCGAAGGTCGCGCAGGCGATCGGCGAAGCCGACGGCGACCTCGGCGCGATCGACCTCGTGCGCGTGTCGCGCGAGAGCCGCGTGCGCGACGTGACCGTGTCGGCGTCCGACTCTGACCACGGCCAGCGCATCGTCGACGCGGTCAGGGCCGTCCCCGGCGTCAAGATCGTGAACGTCTCCGACCGGACGTTCCTCATGCACCTCGGCGGCAAGATCGAGGTGCAGAACAAGGTGCCGATAAAGACGCGCGACGACCTCTCGATGGCCTACACGCCCGGCGTCGCGCGCGTGTGCCTGGCGATCGCGGCCGACCCCGACAAGGTGCGGGCGCTCACGATCAAGCAGAACGCCGTCGCCGTCGTGACCGACGGGACCGCCGTTCTCGGTCTTGGCAACATCGGCCCGAGGGCGGCGATGCCGGTGATGGAGGGCAAGGCGATGCTCTTCAAGGAGTTCGCCGGGATCGACGCGTGGCCGATCTGCCTCGACACCACCGACACCGACGAGATCATCGCGATCGTGAAGGCGATCGCGCCCGGGTTCGGCGGCATCAACCTCGAGGACATCGCCGCGCCGCGCTGCTTCGAGATCGAGGGCCGGCTGCGGCGCGAGCTCGACATCCCGGTCTTCCACGACGACCAGCACGGGACGGCCGTCGTCGTCCTGGCCGGGCTCCTGAACGCGGCCAAGCTCGTGCGCAAGCGGCTCGACGAGCTGCGGGTCGTCCTGGTCGGCGTCGGCGCGGCCGGCGTCGCCGTGTCGAAGCTCCTCATGGAGGCGGGCGTCGGCGACATCGTCGGCTGCGACCGCGAGGGGGCGCTCAACCCGTCCAAGAAGGGGCTCACCGCCATCCAGAAGTGGTACGCCCGGCACACGAACCCGCGCGGCTTCGACGGCACCGCCGACGAGGCGCTCAAGGGCGCGGACGTCTTCATCGGCCTCTCCGGCCCGGGCGCCGTTTCGGCCGACGCGATCCGCTCGATGGCCGACGACGCCATCGTGTTCGCCATGGCCAACCCTGACCCCGAGGTCCGTCCCGAGGACATCATGGGCGACGTCCGCATCATCGCCACCGGCCGCTCGGATTACCCGAATCAGGTCAACAACGTCCTCGCCTTCCCCGGCATCTTCCGCGGTGCGTTGGCGGCCCAGGCGACGGCGATCAACGACCAGATGAACCTGGCCGCGGCGCGCGCCATTGCGGGCGTCATCTCCGAGGACGAGCTCTTCGAGGAATACGTCATCCCGAGCGTCTTCAACAAATCCGTCGTCGACGTCGTCGCCCACGCCGTCCACGAGTCGGCCATCGAGACCGGCGTCGCGCAGCGGATCACCGCCCCCGGCTCGGACCCGACCTCGATCTACCGGTAGAAGCGAGCCGGGGCCGCGGCCGAGCGGGGCGAGCCGGCGCGGCCGAGCGGGGCGAGCCGGGCCGGCGGCCGAGCGGGGCGAGCCGGCGCGGCCGAGCGGAGCGAGCCGGGCCGGCGGCCGGGCGGATTTCACCGAGGAGGGGTGGGTCGTGGGGTTGGGCGGCGGCCGGCGCGCCCCGTGTGGGCGCTGGCCTGGGCGGCGTCGGAGCGGCTGGGAGGGGTGCTCGCTTGTCCAGGGGTGCCGGCGGTCGGCCCTGCTCGGGGGGCGTCACTGGTCGGTGGGGTGTGACGACAATCGGTGTTCTCCGGCACCGACTCGTGACCGGTCGTTACCCACCCATGACGCTTTTCCGGGCAGAGTGGCGGGCGTGTCCAGCGGCGCTCTGCCCACTCTGTATAAGGCGCGTGGCCTGCATACCAAGCTGCCGGTGTGCGCGATCTGCGTGGAGCGAACCAGGGGCAGGACGCAGAAGGTGACGCTGGGCTACGGCGTCGCGGTGTGGCTGTGCGCGGGCCACGCCGGCCAGGACTTCCAGACCCGGCGGAGCGGCAGAGACTTCGTGCGGACATTGTCGGGCATCTGGAAGGCAAACGGGTGTCTCACCTCGGCTCGGAGCCGCGCCCTTCACGCCCACCTGGCCAGTCTGCAAGCTCGGCCTCGACGCCCCCGGCCGGGAAGCTACGCCTGGCCCGAGCTTCGCCGGCAGGCGGAGGCCGCCTACGCCGACGGCGTGCGCCCCAAGGACCTGGCCGACACGATCCACACCACCTACGCCACCTGCCCCGCCCACCCACCCAGCCGCCGCACCCTGGAACGCTGGGCCGCCCAACGCCGCTGGCTCACGCGAAGGCCGCCCTAGGGCGACGGGCTCAGTCGCCCTCCGCCGGAAGCGCGAGCTCCCCGTCGAGCGACTCGGCCGGGATCGCGTGCTGCGGCTCCATGTCGTGCACGTAGCGCCCGCCGCGCAGCCACGACGCGGCGGCGGCGATGAGGCAGGCGACGATCGCGAAGTCGAAAGCCTCGTCGAGGCCCGCCGCGAACGGCCCCGAGATCAGGCCCGGAAAGAACGACCGCCCGGTGAGGTACGCGGCGTTGGAGGCCGGCAGGTGGTGGACGGCCGGCCCCAGCAGCTCCCCGATCGGGTTCAGGCCGAGGAACGACGCGAACAGCAGCCCGACGGGCGGGAGCTGCGACACCCGGTGCGCGTCGGCGGCCGGCACGCCCTGCGCGACGAGGCCGTGGTTCAGCGTCTCGGGCAGGCTCGCCGCGAGGCCCACGACCATGAGCGTGAAGAAGACGCCGATCGAGAGCACCATCGCCGAGTTCTGGAACGTCGCGCTCATCCCGGCGCCGACGCCGCGCCGGTGCGCCGGCAGGCTGTTCATGATGCCGGTCTGGTTGGGCGAGGCGAAGAGCCCCATCGCAAGGCCGATCAGGAGCAGGAGCCCTGCGAACATCCAGTACTGGAAGTTGACGGGCAGGAGCTCGAGCAGGAAGAAGGCGAGCGCCGCGAGCAGCATGCCGCCGGTCGCGAACGGCCGCGCACCGAACCGGTCTGAGAGCCACCCCGAGAGCGGCCCGGCCACGAGGAACCCGACGGTCAGCGGCAGCATGTAGATCCCGGCCCAGAGCGGCGTCTCGGCGAACGAGTACCCGTGCAGCGGAAGCCAGATTCCCTGGAGCCAGATGATCAGCATGAACATGAGCCCGCCCCGGCCGAGCGACGCGAGGAGGCTGGCGATGCTCCCCGCCGTGAACGCGCGGATGCGGAAGAGCCCGAGCCGGAACATCGGCTCCGCGGCCCGCAGCTCCACGACGACGAAGATGCCGAGCACCGCCAGCCCGCCGAAGAGCTCGGCCAGCACGGCCGGGTTCGTCCACCCCATCGTGTGGCCGCCGTACGGCTGGATGCCGTACGTGATGCCGACCAGCACCGAGATGAGCCCGACCGCGAACGTGAGGTTGCCCCACCAGTCGACCTTGGCCGGATGCCGCTCGCCGCGCTCCTCCAGCTTCCACAGCGACCAGACGGTGCCCAGGACGCCGACCGGAACGGAGACCAGGAAGACGAGCCGCCACGCCACCGGCGCGAGGACGCCGCCCAAGACGAGCCCGATGAACGAGCCGGCGATTGCCGAGACGGCATTGATGCCGAGCGCCAGCCCGCGCTCGTCGTGCGGGAAGGCGTCGGTCAGGATCGCCGACGAGTTGGCCATGAGGAGCGCGCCGCCGACGCCCTGGACGATCCGCATTGCGATCAGCCAGCGGGCCGCCGACGCGCCGTCCATCCACGTCAGCGAGAGCAGCACCGAACCGGCGGTGAACACCGCGAACCCGACGTTGAACATCCGCACGCGGCCGTACATGTCGCCGATGCGGCCGAAGCTCACGACCAGCACCGCGGTCGCGACCAGGAACCCCATCAGCATCCACAGCAGGTAGCCGGAGTTCCCCGGATCGAGCGGATTCAGGTGGATACCCCTGAAGATGTCGGGGAGCGCGATCAGCACGATCGACGAGTTGATCGTGGCCATCAGCATCCCGATCGTCGTGTTCGAGAGCGCAACCCACTTGTACCGGTCCGGGTGCAGCGTCACGCGGCCGGGCCCTCGTCCAGCTCCTTCAGGATCTCGCGCATCCGCCGCCGCTTCGCGACCAGCTCGTCCTCGAGCTCCTCGAGGGCCGCCCGCCGTGTGCGCACGAGCGCGAGCTGCGTCTCGAGCGGCTCCCTGGCCTCGGCCGCGATCTGGGCACGTTCGCGCTCGCTGGGGTCGCCGGCCCACCGCTCGCGGAGGGCGGCCCGAGCCTGCTCGGCGGCATCCCAGGCCCGCAGCTCGGCGAGCGACAGCCCGAGCAGGTCGCGAACCCGGATCAGCTCGGCGAGGCGGGCCTCGTCGGCGGCGTCGTAGAGCCGGTGCCTGCCGTTCCGGCGCCCGCGGCCGGGCAGAAGTCCAAGCTCCTCGTAGTAGCGCACCGTGCGCGGCGTCGCGCCGACCCGGCGGGCCAGCTCGCCGATGCGGATATGTGTCGGGGGCACGGCCGCTTCCATGAATCTTCCGTGCACGTTATATTATCAGCGCACGGATCCGTCAAGAACCGTATCCTCACGTCATGATCATCCGCTGGCACGGACAGTCCGCGTTCACGCTCACCGGCTCCGAGCACACGGTCGCGATCGACCCGTTCGGGCCCTTCCCGCCCGAGGTGGCCGCGCGAATCACGTTCGCCTACCCGCCGATCGCGTCGCATTCCGCCCACCTGCTGCTCGTGACCCACGAGCACCGCGACCACAACGCGGTCGAGGTCGTCACGGGCGACCCACATGTGATCCGCTCGACCGCCGGCCGGTTCGAGACGCCGGTGGGCGAGGTGGTGGCGATCGCGTCGGAGCACGACGCCGCTGCCGGTACGGCACGCGGGCCCAACACGATCTTCGCCTTCGCGCTCGACGGGCTTCGGATCGCGCACTTCGGCGACTTCGGCCAGGCCGGGCTGCGCCCGGAACAGCGCGCGGCGATCGGCGAGGTCGACCTCGTGTTCATCCCCGTCGGCGGCGGGCCGACCATCGGGGCTGCCGCCGCGGCCGAGATCGTCCGCGACCTCGCCCCGGCGTACGCCGTCCCGATGCACTACCGGACGCCGGCGGTCGACTTCCTCGAGCCGGCCGACGCGTTCCTCGCGCTGTTCGACGACGTGGAGCCCACCGGCGGGCCCGAATGGGCCGTCCCGGCGGAGCGACCACCCGCCACGCGGGTGGTCGTCCTTCAAGCGCCGGAAGCCTGAGCCCCGGCGCTCAGTACCGATCCATGTACTGGCGGATCTCCCAGTCGTGAACCTGCTCGTTGTAGGAGGCCCACTCCTCGCGCTTCAGCCGCACGTACTCGGTGAAGATGTGGTCGCCCAGGGCCTGGTGCATGACGTCATCGGCCTCGAGCTGGTCGAGTGCGTGCGACAGGTCGTGCGGGAGGCTGCGGATGCCGAGCTCGGCCGACTCGTCCTCGGTGAGGTCGTAGATGTTGCGGTTGACGGGCTCGGGCGGTGTGAGGCCGCGCTTGATGCCGTCGAGCCCCGCCGCGAGCATGCACGCGAGCGCCAGGTACGGGTTGGCCGTGGGATCGGGCGTCCGCAGCTCGATCCGCGTCGAACGGCCCCGCTTGGCCGGCACGCGGATCGCCGCCGACCGGTTGCCGGGCGACCACGCGATGTAGACCGGCGCCTCGTATCCCGGCAGGAGCCGCTTGTAGGAGTTGACGGTCGGGTTGGCCACGGCGGTGATCGCCGGCAGGTGCTCGAGGATGCCCGCGATGTAGGCGCGGCACTCGGGCGAGAGCTGGAGCGGGTCGCCCTCGTCGAGGAACGCGTTGTCGTCGCCTCGCGCCAGGGACTGGTTCACGTGCATGCCCGAGCCGTTCTCGCCGTGGATCGGCTTGGCCATGAACGTGGCGTGCATCCCATGCCGGGCGGCGATGGTCTTGACGACCATCCGGAACGTGATCAGGTTATCGGCGGTTGCGAGGGCGTCGGCGTGCCGGAAGTCGATCTCGTGCTGGCCGATCGCGACCTCGTGATGGGCCGCCTCGATGTCGAAGCCCATCTGCTGGAGCGTGACCTCGATGTCACGGCGGCAGTCCTCGCCACGGTCGATCGGGGCGACGTCGAAGTACGAGGCCGCGTCGTGCGGGTCGACGGTCGGATTGCCGTCGGCGTCGAGCTTGAAGAGGAAGAACTCGGCCTCGGGGCCGACGTGCATCGTGTACCCGAGGTCGGCGGCCTCCCTGAGCACGCGCCGGAGGTTGGTGCGCGGGTCGCCGGCGAAGGGCTGGCCGTCGGGGTCGGCGACGTCGCAGATGAGACGCGCCGTCCGCGCCGACTCGGTGCCGCGCCACGGAAGGAGCGCGTACGTCGCGGGATCGGGGAGGAAGTACATGTCGGACTGCTCGATCCGCTTGAAGCCTCGGATCGACGAGCCGTCGAACATGAGCTCGTTGTCGAGCGCCTTCTCGAGCTCGTCCACGGGGATCGAGACGTTCTTGACCGCGCCGTACGGCTCGGTGAACTGGAGGCGCACGAAGGCGACGCTGTCGCGCGCGCACTGCTCCAAGACCTCCTGCTTGTCCATTGCAGTCCTTCCCCTGTATTCCGGAGCGAGTGTCATACCCCTGAATCCTTCCGCTTCGGTGACCCGGCCGGAGGCCAGTGTATAGCGTGTCCCGGATGATCCCTCCCGACCGAGAGACCGCCGCCGAGGGGCGCCGCAGAATTCCCCGCAACGTGCGTGCGATGGGGTGGACGAGCCTCGTGAATGACGCCGCATCGGAGCTCCTCTACCCCGTCCTGCCGCTCTATCTCGTCGTCACGCTGCACGCCCCGGCGGCCGCCGTCGGGCTCGTCGAGGGCGCCGCCGGCGCCGCCTCCCAGATCGTCGGGTACGTCGTCGGCCGGCGCTCGGACCGCATCCACCGCAGGCTGCCGTTCGTGTGGGCGGGCTACACGCTGTCGAACATCGCAAAGCCGCTCGTCGCCCTCGCCCCGGCCTGGGGCTGGGTGCTCGGCGCGCGCGTCCTCGACCGGGCCGGGAAGGGCGTCCGCACCGCGCCCCGCGACGCGCTCCTTCGCGACTCGTCCGAGCCCGACCGGATCGGGGCGACGTTCGGCTACCACCGCTTCATGGACTCCGCCGGGGCGACGGTCGGCCCGCTGCTCGCGCTCGCCCTGCTCGCCGCCGGGCTCTCGCTCCGCGAGGTGATCGCGGTCTCGGTGGTGCCTGCCGTGCTCACGATGTTCGTGCTGCGCGCCGTGCACGAGGCGGCGCCGCGCGCCCGCCCGGCGAGCGCCCCTCCTCCGACCCGGAACCTGCCGCACGCGTTCTGGGTCTTCACCGCGGCATGGGTGGTGTTCTCGCTCGGCAACTCGGCCGACGTCTTCCTGCTCCTTCGCTCCCGCGACCTCGGCCTCTCGGCGACAGCCGTCGTGATCGCCTACGCCGTCTACAACACCCTCTACTCCGGGCTGTCGTGGCCGCTCGGGCACGTCTCCGACCGGCTCGGCCGCCGGCGCGTGCTCGCGGCCGGCCTGGTCGTCTTCGCCGCCGTCTACGCCGGGTTCGGGCTGGCGCGGGGGTCGGCGATCGTGTGGCCGCTCTTCGCGCTCTACGGCTGCTACATGGCCGCGACCGACGGCGTCGCCCGCGCGCTCGTGGCCGACGTCGCACCCGAGCGGCTGCGCGCGACCGCGCAGGGCACCTTCCGTCTCATGACCGGCGGCTCGGAGGTGGTCGCCAGCGTCGTCGCGGGCGTCCTCTGGTCGACCGTCGCGCCCGGTGCGGTCTTCGCGCTCGGGGCATGCGCCGCCGTGGCCGGGCTCGTGCTGCTCCTGGGCTGGAGCCGCCCGACCGTCTCCGGATAGCATTCCGCGCCGACATGCGGGCCCGCACCCTTCCGGTCATCGCGGCGGCCGGCGTCACGAGCCTCGCGTGGCCCGCCGCCGCCGACGCCCACGCGATCGGCACCGTCACCTACCAGTCGCCCGTGCCCGTGTGGCTCTACGTCCTCGCCGGGGCTGCCGCCGTTGCGGCGTCGGTCCCCGCGGCGGCGCTCGCCGACGCCCGGATCGGAAGCCGGCTCGGCGGCAACCTCTACCGCCCGGGGTCGGGCCGGGTCGTCCGCCTCCTTCAGATCTTCGGCGTGCTGCTGCTCCTCGAGATCGTCGCCGCCGGGCTGTTCGGGTCGGAGGAGTTCGCCGCAAACCCGGCGACCGTGCTCGTGTGGGTCGACCTGTGGGTCGGGCTCGGACTCGTGGCGGCGGTGTTCGGGCCGGTGTGGGATCTCGTGAACCCGCTCCGCGTGCTCGGCGATCTCGTCGACCGGGCGAGCCCCGAGCCGCCGTTCGCCTATCCGGAGGGCGTCGGCCAGTGGCCGGCCGTCGCCGCGCTCGGGTTGTTCGGCTGGATGGAGCTTGCCTGGCCGGGCGGGAGCCGCCCCTTCGACCTCGCCGTCGTGATCGTGCTCTACGTGCTCGCCCAGGTGGTGGGGATGGCGCTCGTCGGCCCGGCCGTGTGGCTCGAGCGGGCAGAGCTCTTCACCGCCTTCAGCCGCCTCATGGCGCGCGTCTCGCCGCTGGAGTGGTACGTCGTGTCCGACCGCCCGTGCCCAGCCGGCCTGCACGACTCCGGTGAGGCGGTCGGCTGCGGCGGATGCTGGCGCGAGGCGGCGCCCGGCGAACGCGGCATCCGCTGGCGCGGCTTCACCGCGGGGGCGTGGCGCGACCTCCCGCTCCTACCGGGCGGCGCGGCGATGGTGGTCGTGCTGCTCGCCGTCGTCCTCTTCGACGGGTTCGCCGAGACGATGCGGTTCACCGATCTCGCGCAGTGGATCCACCGCCACTGGACCTCGCTTCCCGACACGCCGCTTCGCACCCTGATGATGCTCGGATTCGTCGTCCCGCTGGCCGCCGTCTTCGTGGCGGTCGCTGCGGCCGTCGGCAGGCGCGGGCGCGGGTTCCACGACGCCGTGAGCCGCTACGCCCCGACGCTCATGCCGATCGTGGCGGTCTACTTCGCCGCCCACTACCTGCTCTACCTGGTGAGCTACGGCCAGCTCACGTGGAAGGTGATCGTCGACCCGCTGGAGCGTGACTGGGTGCCCGACCTCGGCATCTGGACCGGGTATCCGGCCGGCGCGGCCTGGGTGTTCCAGGTCGGCGTGATCGTGCTCGGGCACATCTGCGCGATCTTCGCCGCGCACCGGATCGCGCTGGAGGTCGTCTCGCGGCGGCGCGCGGCGGTGTGGGTGCAGGCGCCGCTGATCGTCCTCATGATCGCCTACACGGTGCTCGGCCTCTGGATCCTCGGGCAGACGTACGCGAGCGGGTAGACGGGCTGATTCACGCCCCGCACACCCACGCGCCCTGGACGACCCGCTGGGTTGTCGGTGCGCGTGCGGGCGGACGACCGCGACACCCGACGTGAATCCGGCCCCGCTAGACCGCCTCGGCGGCCTTCGCCAGCTCGCAGGCCACCTCGTGGACGTCGCGGTTCGCGTTCCACACCTGTTCCTGGCGCTCGGAGCCCGTGCCCTTCTCCAGGATGGCCTCGATGCCGGCGAGCGCCTCGGCGCAGCCCAGCTGGCGGGCGATCGGCTTCAGCTCGCGCAGGCGCCGCTTCACGAGCGTGCGGGCCTGCATCTTCACGCGCTTCCCCGCCGAGAGGTCCATGAGCGGCGCGTCGAGGCCGTAGCGCGCGGCCAGCCACTTGTTCTCCGCCATCAGCATGCGGTGGTAGGAGAGCACCGGCTCGCCCTCCTGGAAGCGGTTCAGCAGGAGCTTCACGAGGCACTGCACGTAGGCCGCCAGCGCGATCGTGTCCTCGACCCGGGTCTGGCAGTCCATGACCCGCACCTCGAGCGTGCCGAAGCGCGGATGCGGGCGCACGTCCCACCACAGATGCGTGTAGTCGCCGATCGCGCCCGTCGCCTCCATGAACCCGACGGCGTTGGCGTAGTCCTGGTAGCTCTCGAACCGGGGCGGCAGGCCACTGCGCGGGAACGCCGCGAAGATCATCGCCCGCGTCGAGGCAAGGCCGGTGCGCTCGCCGCGCCAGAACGGCGAGTTCGCCGAGAGCGCCAGCAGGACGGGGAGCTCGATCAGGACGCCCTCCATCACCGCCAGGCAGGCCTCGGGGGTCGGGACGGCGACGTGGACGTGCATCCCGAAGACCAGCTCCCGCCGGGCGACGTACTGGAGCATCTCGACGAGCGCCCGGTAGCGGTCGCGCGCCGTGATCTTCTGGTTCTCGTAGAGCGAGAACGGGTGCGTGCCGGACGCCGCGAGCCGCATGCCCAGCTCGCGGGCGTGCTCTGCGACGTACGCCCGGATGTGGCGCAGGTCGGCGTCGGCGGCGGGCACGTCCTCGCACACCACCGTCCCCGACTCGAGCACGCACTGCATGAGCTCCGGCTTCAGGCGGTCGGCGAACTCGCTCTCGGCCGCCCTCTCGAGCAGGGGCTCGACGCCCGACACGAGGTCCCAGCTGGAGGGGTCGACGAGCATGTACTCCTCCTCGACGCCCACGGTCAGCGGCGGCCCCGCACCGAAGCGGTGGTCGAGCACGCTCGAGCGCGTGCCCCCCTTCCCCCCTCCGGCGGAGTGCGACATTGGACGGTGGTTGTACCCGATTTCGAGGCGCTTGCCAACGCCACCGGTACTATGGGCGCAGGCCGAAGTGGCGGAACGGTAGACGCACGCGACTCAAAATCGCGCGGCCGAGAGGCCGTGTGGGTTCGACTCCCACCTTCGGCACCTCGAGCCTCGCGACACCCGGGCCGGTGCTACGGCGGGCCGCTCCCGGGGCTCGCTCCGGCGCGCTCGTTGACGAGCCGGCGAGCCACGTCGCGGAGCTTCATCCGCGAGTGCTGGGACTGCTGCGTCAGCCGTTTGAAGGCCTCGTCGGCGTCGATGCGATGCTCGGCCATGAGCATGCCCTTGGCCTGCTCGATGACGGCGCGCGACCGCATCGCCTCCGCCAGGTCGTTCGCCAGCCGGGCGGTCGACCGGTAGGCGTCGACGCCCTGGATCGCCGCGGCGAGCTGCTGGGCGAAGCTTTCCGCGGTCCGGAGCTGCTCCTCGCCGGACTCGAGCCGGCGCTTGGCGTAGAGGTTGAACGACGCCGCCATCTCGCTGATGTCGGTCGGGACGTGAATCGAGAGCGTCGACACGACTCCCAGGTCGCCGGCGGTGCGGCGGAAGTGATCCCACGCCTGATCCGGGTCAGGTTCGGCGATCTCGAGGTAGATCGGGTCGTGCGGATCGAGCACGGCGAGGCACGGGCCTGCGCCCGACTCGTATTGGGCGCGATCGAGCTCGATGAAGCGCTGATCCGTTGCGGCGATCGTCGAGAGGCTCCGGTCCGGGTGGCGCGCCGTCACGGTTGACCCGTCGAAACCGAGCACGTCGACCGCCGTTTCGAGGATGAGGTTCAGCAGCCGGTTGAGCCGCGTCTCGGCAGCATCCGAGCCTGAGTCTTCGCGCATGGCGCCGTCTCAGATCCGCTCCCCTGGTTCCGTTCGGTGCGATACGACGACCGGCCACACACAAGCGGGAAGCGTCGGCTTGGGCGAAGTCAGAGGCTCCCCTCAGGGTATCACGGGCCGGTGCTCACTCCGCCGTCGCCGGCGATCGCAGCGACGGCCGCCGCCCGGTCCGGGTGGATGGCGAGGACGCGGTCGACGCCGGTCAGCTCGATGACCCTGCGCGCCGCGCTCGGGCCCGGCGGAAGCACGACCGCGAACCCGTGCGCATCGTCCGACTGGGCGCGCTCGCTTCCATACAGGATGGAGTTCAGCGTGCTGCTGTCCATGAACGTGACGGCGGACAGGTCGACCACGACCGCGGACCCGGCGTCGAAGACGTGCTGGAGCTTGTCGCGGACGGCGGTCGCGGTCGAGAGGTCGTGCTCCCCGTACAGGGTCAAGACCCACGCTCCGTTGTCACGTTCGATGACGACTTCCTCTGCGTCCATGAGGACCCCTCCTTGCGAAGTGGCCGTCACTTCTGAAGGCCGTACAGGATGCCGAATGTCCGTGAAGGACCGTCTCGAGTATGAGACCCGAAGTCTAGAACCTCAGGTCGGCGCCGGCAAGTCCCCGCAGGCACTCGACTCCCTCGATGTCGTCCGTCTCGCACCGGCGGACCCCGGAGGCGGCTCGGGGTGGCGATCGGCCGGCGCAACCGCGAGACTAGCCCGCATGGCCTGGCTTCCGGAAGCGTTCCTGCCCCCAGGGCGGGTCGAGCTCTCGACCGGCCACCACCTGCGGCCGATCCGCGAGGCCGACGTCGCGATCGACTACCCGGCCGTCATGGGGTCGCGCGAGCGCCTGTGGCGGAAGTACGGCGAAACCTGGGGCTGGCCGCCCGCGGACATGTCGTTCGAGGACGACCGCCGCGACCTCGCCCGCCACGAGGTCGAGATCGCCGCGCGCGAGACGTTCAACTACGCCGTCCTCGACGCCGGCGAGACCGCGCTCCTCGGCTGCGTCTACGTCGATCCGCCGGAGGCATCCTCCCCGCCGGGCACGGACGCAGTCGTCTCCTGGTGGGTCGTCGACGATGAGGTCGGGAGCGAGCTCGAGCGCACGCTCGACGAGTTCGTGCCCCTCTGGCTCGAAGAGACCTGGGGCTTCCGAGCCGTGCACCGCTCTCCCTGAGGGTAGTCGCCGGTCCGGCACGCCCGTACCCTGGGGATGGCGCCGCAATCCCGGCCGGTGCCGGTGGCTCCAGGGGGGGATGGCATGAACCGACGAACATTCGTGACCGCGACGGCGTCGCTGCCGCTGGTCGGGCCGGCGGCAGCCTGGGCGCTGGGCGGTTTGGCCGTCACGGCGCCCGACGCCGCCGCCTCGACGGGCGACGGCGAGGCGGGCATGGCCGGCGTGCTCTGGGGCTACCTCGATCATGCGTCGTCGTGGGACGAGACGGTGGCCGACCTGCGCCGTTACGCCGACGACGGCCACGCCGATGCCGAGATCGTCGGCCGCATCGCCGACCTCATCGAGCGCGAGCTGGAGGCCGTCGACCGCGAACGCCTCGAGGGCGTGCTCGGCTTCTTCCCCGGCGTCGTCCTCATGCTGCACGGCCTGCGCAGCGTGGGCGACTACGGGGACGCGGCCACGTTCGATGCCCAGGCGGCGTTCGTGCGCCGGCTGGTGGGAGCGCTCTGATGGCCGTCACTCCTGTCGCCCGCGTGGCGTTCGCGGCGGACTGCGGTGGCGGCGGATCATCCAAGGCGCCCAGGGTCGCGAGGGCGATCGACGCGGCGTTCGGGCGCTTCACGCATCCGGACGCCACCTACCTGATCGTGGGCGGCGACGAGTACTCCCTGTGCACCACCTCCACCATGAAGCACTACGACACCTACCTGGCAAAGCAGCCGCACATCGCCAAGGCGCGCACCGTCATGACCCCCGGGAACCACACGAACGGCCCCGGCGGCAAGCACGGGGGGAAGCCGCTGCCGGACGTCCAGGCGTGGCTCGACTACAACCGGGCCAACGGCACGCTGACACGCACGAACGGCGGCTGGATCACCCAGGCGGAGGGCATTCCGATGACCGACCAGTTCGTCGACATCGCCGGCATCCGCTTCATCCTCGTCAACTCGGGCGCCGTCGAGAATCTCGTGGACCGTGCCGGGTGGCCCGTGCCGCACACCGGCGGCTCGGTGGCGGGAGACGCGCGCGTGGCGTGGCTGCGCTCCGCGTGGGCACCCGGGACGGCGAACGTCGTCGTCACCCACCACGCGCGGTGGAGCTACTACGGCGGCGGCCACGACAACCCGAGGATGCAGAACCTGGTGGACGAGATCCTGGGCCGCAACGACGGCAGCGGCCCGCACTCCTCGCTCATCCTCCAGGGCCACGATCACAACATGCAGCTCATGCACCCCCAGGCGGCAACCGGGTCGTATCCCGGGCTGACGAGCGCCGTGATCGGGCTCTGCTCGACATCGCCGGGGACGCATGCTGCGCCGAACTCGAACACGTCGCAGAAGTCGTGGCTCCAGTTCGCGAACGTCGGCGTCGGCGCCTGCGGCTTCCTCCAGATCGACATCATGAGCGACCGGAGCCTGCGCCTCTCGATCATCGATGCGGCCGACACGTCCGGGAGCCTGATGACGAATACGCCGGCGACGGGGGTCACGGGTGCGGCGACGGCGACGATCGACGTGAAGCAGCCCTAGCGGCCGCCGCCACGGACGGCGGGCCACCGGTAGCCGGGCGGAAGCAGGTCGAGCAGATCCGACATCCGCAGCCGCCAGAAACCGCCAGTTCGCTCGGCCGCCACCGCCCGGGCAGCCGGTGTACTCATGGACCGGACCCTCGATGGTTGACGGACGCGACCGCGAGGCGGCCGGCGGTCACTCGCGCGAGTCGCCGCGCAGGATCTCGAACGTCTCCCGCAGGCCGAGCGCGTGCACCCAGTCGCCGAGGATCGCGGCGTCCACGCCGGCCCGTTCGAGCGCGAGCACCTGGTCGCGCGTTCGGATCCCGCCCTCCGACAGCACGACCTTTCCGGCCGGCACCTCCTCCAGCAGAGAGAAGGTGCGCTCGAGATCGAAACCCCGGTCGCCGAGCCGGTTCTCGACCAGGAACGAGTCCGGGTCGAGCAGTTCGAGCGCCTCCTCGATCTCCTCCTCTTCGGCAACCTCGACGACGACGTCGAGACCCAGCTCGCCGGCGACGGACTGCATGCGCACGAAGCCGTCCTCGTCGTCGTCGAATGCCGCGGCGATCAGCACGACCCCGTCGGCACCGCCGAGCCGGCTCTCGTAGAGCTGGTACGGGTCGATCAGGACGCCCTTGTGGAGCACCGGGAGCCGGGTCGACTCGAGCCCGGGCGGCACGGCCTCCGCGGCGATCGCGAGGCCGGCCACACCCGCGTCCTGGGCGTCCGCCAGGACCGCGGGGTCGGCATCGCCGATCCGAAGGACGAACGCGATCTCCTCGCCGACGATCCCCTCGGTGAAGGGCCGGATGGCGTCGAGGTGCCGCACCGCCTCCTCGAGCTCGGGCAGCGGCCGGCTGCCGCGGCGCTGCTCAAGCGCGCGACGGCTCGACGAGATCCGCCGGTCAAGCGACGGCATCGGCGGTCAGCTCAGGGGGATTGGATGGCCGGAGGGCGCGGCGTGACCGGATCTCCGGGTGGTCGGACTCGACCGGTAAGGGAGGCATCAACCCGACCAGTCTATCTCACACCCCGAGGCGGTCGAGCTCGCCCGAGTCACGCCGCCAGCGGGGGCGGACGCGGACCCGGATCTCCAGATACGCCGCGGAGCCGAGCACGGCCTCGACGTTTGGGCGGGCGGCCGTCCCGATCGCCTTCACCATCTCGCCGCTCCGCCCGACGAGGATGCGCTTCTGCGACTCGGTCTCGCAGATCAGGCTGACCTCGACGACGGTCGGCCCGCCCTTGCGTGCCCGGATCTCGCCGACCTCGACGGCGACGGCATGGGGCACCTCGTCGCGGGTGAGGCGAAGCGCCTGCTCGCGGACGAGCTCGGCGATCCGGTGATCGAGCGGCTGGTCGGTCGTCACGCCCTCCGGGAAGTAGGCCGGGCCGGGCGGCAGGAGCGCGGCAAGCTCGTCGAGCAGCGCCTCGATCCCCTGCCCCTTGAGCGCGCTCACCGGATGGATCGAGTGCGGCTCTCCCAGCTCCGCCGCGGCGGCGAGCGCGGGGAGCACGCGGTCCGGGCCGAGCCCGTCGATCTTGTTCACGGCGATGACGCAGGGCGCCGAGCCCGGCCTCAGCACGCGCTCGGCGATGAAGCGGTCGCCGGGGCCGATCGCCGTGCGTCCGTCGAGCATGAGGACGGTCGCGTCGGCGTCCGCCAGCGCGACGTCGACGGCGCGCTGCATGCGCTCGGTGAGGCGGTCGAACGGCTTCTGGAACCCGGGCAGGTCGGCCAGGATCGCCTGGTAGCCGGGCCGCGTGACCACGCCCAGCGCCCGCCGCCGGGTGGTCTGCGGCGTGGCGGAGACGGCCGCCACATGCTCGCCCACGACCGCGTTCACGAGCGTCGACTTGCCGACGTTCGGGCGGCCGGCCAGCGCGACGACGCCGGACCGATGCTCGGGCTCGCTCACGGCTCGAAGCGGTCGGGCAGGAGCTCGGCCAGGGTTGCCGCGACGACGTCGCCGCCGCTTCGGTACACGACCGTGATCTCGGGCGCGAACTCGGCCAGAACCTGCCGGCAGGCGCCGCACGGCGGCGCGGAGCCGGCGTCGGCGTGCACCGCGATCGCGGAGAACTCACGCATACCGGCCGTCACCGCGGAGACCACGGCGTTGCGCTCGGCACAGGACGTGAGGCCGTACGAGCCGTTCTCGACGTTCACGCCCAGGACGGGCTCGCCTCCCGCGGCGGGCTGGAGCGCCGCACCCACCGGGAAGTTCGAATACGGCGCATACGCGCGCCGGGCGGCTGCGCGCGCCGCCTCGTAGAGGCGCAGCTCGTCGTCGGTCGGAGTCCGCACCCGCCGATGGTAGCCGCCCCCTACGGCGCCGGCAGCGTGGTGCCACCCGGAGCCGGGAGCACCGTCGGCCCGCCCGACGGCGCGGAGGTCGGCGTCTGCGTCGAGGTGGGCGCCGGTTCGGCGGAAGTCGCGGGAGCCGTGGTCACGGGGGCCGGCGTGCGACTGCGGTGCCGGTGCGGCCGCCGGCGGTGCGGATGCTGAGCGGCGGTCGTCGTCGGCTTGTGGTGCCCGACCGGAGCGGACGGCGCCGCGAGGGTCGTCACGGGCGCCGCGGCCGGCCCTCCACCGGACTGCTCCGCCGCCCCCGTGTGAGCGCCCGGATCGACGAGCGCCAGCCCGGTGAGGGTCGCGACGACGGCCCCGGCGACGGCCGCGGCGATCCGGCGCCTGCGGCCCGGCACGCGAGAGGCGGCTCGCTCCAGCGCATCGAGCTCATCGTCGGCGAAGATCCCGCTCAGGCCGGGCGGTTCGGAGCCGGCGTGCGCGGCCGCTTCGGTGCCGGTGCGCTCGAGCTCGTCCAGGCACGCGGCGAGCGACGCGAACCCGCCGGCGGCCGCGCGCTCGGCCCAGCCGCACAGGGGGCCGGGGACGTCGCGCCGGGCGGCCAGCGCGTCGAGCAGCCGGGCCAGCATCCGCTGCCCGCCTCCCGGGGGCGCGGCCGGGTCGGCGCCCGGCAGCGGGAGCAGCGGCCGCTCCAGGAACGGCGTCGGCCCGGGGCCGACCGCGAAATCGTCCACGCCGGCCAGTTCGGGCTCGAACCCGGCGGCGGCGACCCGTTCGACGAGCCGCCCGAACCCGAGCACGAGCCGGGCGGCGTCGGCCGGGCCGGGAAGGCGCATCGCCCGCCACCGCACCACCGGCACCCCGAGGCTCGGGGGAAGGGCCAGGTACCAGGAGCCGTGGTGGCGGCCGAAGTCGAGCACACCGCACACCTCGCCGCACGCGATGCCGCGCCAGCGCTCGACCGCGTCGGCCAGGTCGTCGCCGCTCCACGCCCCGGTCAGGAAGACGAGCCGCACCTGGCTCGCGCGGCCCGAATGCGTGTCGAGGGCGTCGATCGGGCCGCTCGGGTTGCCGGCGAGCGCCGTCGGGCTCACCAGGTAGCGGTCGGCGACGATGTTGGCGGGGCGGGCGGGGTCGGCCACGGACCCAGCGTACGCACGCACGTGTCACACGACGACTGCCGAATCGTCACAAGTGGGTGACATGTCCACCGTTCGCCACGGGCATGGAGCGGGGACGGTCCCCGCCCTGGTGCCCCCGCGCTAGCGAAATACTTGGAAGATCGCCGCCGTGACCATGGCGCCCAGGACCCCGCCGTAGAGCACCTCGAGCGGTGTGTGCACCCCGGCCTCGACCCGGGTCTGGACGACGAGCAGGGCCATCATGAAGACCAGTGTCGAGACGAGCACCTGGTTCTCGTAGGACTGGGTGATGAACGTGACGGCGGCCCAGCCGCCGAAGGCCACCGCGGCGTGGCCGGACGGGAGCCCGCCCCGCAGCGGCGTCCCGGTGCCGAACCGGGCCTTGATCCCGATCACGAGCATGATGACGACCGCGATCGCGATCACCGTGATGTGCGGCGGCGAGTGCCGCACCGTGTCGATGGCGCGGCTCGACGGGTTGCGCAGGCGCGGCCCGATCACGAGATAGCCGACGAAGAGCGCGTTCACCGCCGCGACGAGCACCGCCCCCGCCGCGATGTCCTTGGCCGCCCTGGCAACCGGGTCGAACGTGCTCGTCGCCAGGTCGATCGCCTTCTCGAGCGCCGTGTTGATCATCTCGGCGATCAGGACGAACGACACCGAGAGCATGAGCGCGAGCATCTCGAACCGGCTCGCGCCGAGCACGACGCCGAGCGGCAGCACGGCCAGCGCGACGATGAAGTGGATGCGCATGTTGCGCTGCGTACGCACCACGTAGATGACGCCTTCGAACGCGTAGTTGAAGCTCGCGACCAGGCTGCCGGCCTCGCGCCGCGCGGCCGAGAACGGCGGCGGGCGGCGGGCGTCCCGGCGGGTCTTGTCGCCGTTACGAAGGAGGGACGGCGGCAACCGGCTCGACCTCCTCGAAGATGGCCTCCTGGCGGCGCAGCATGTCTCCGTTATCGGCCTCGTGGTCGTAGCCCACGAGATGCAGCGCACCATGCACGAGGAGAAGCGCGATCGGCGTGCCGTCCGCCTCGGCCCGCTCCGGGCAGACGACGACGTCGCCGAGCTGCCGCGGCAGGCCGTCGGCGAGCGCGTCGCGGCCGTCGAGCGGGAACGAGAGCACGTCGGTCGGCTCGTCCTTTCCGCGGTGGGCCGCGTTGAGCTCGGCCATCTCGTCCGGCCCGACCAGGACGACCCCCACCTCGCCGGACGTGACGCCCTCGGCGGCGAGGGTCGCGGCCACCGCCGCCCGCGCCGCCGCCTCGTCGACGGCGTGGCCGCTGCGGTTCTGCACCTCGACGTCCACGCTCACTCGCGCGCGCCTTCACCGGTCTGCTCGGCGTGCTCCGCGTAGGCGCTCACGATCCGCTGGACGAGCTGATGGCGGACGACGTCGGCATCGGAAAAGCGCACGAACGCGACGTCGGGCACGCCGTCGAGCACGCGCATCACGTGCATGAGGCCGGAGCGCTGGTCGCGGGGCAGGTCGACCTGGGTGATGTCGCCGGTGACAACCACCCGCGAGCCGAACCCGAGCCGGGTCAGGAACATCTGCATCTGCTCGGGGCTCGTGTTCTGGGCCTCGTCGAGGATGATGAACGAGTCGTTCAGGGTTCGCCCGCGCATGAACGCCAGCGGCGCGACCTCGACCATCCCCTTGTCCATGTACGAGGCCAGGCGCTCGGCGTCGAGCATGTCGTGGAGCGCGTCGAAGAGGGGGCGCAGGTACGGGTCGACCTTGGCCAGGAGGTCGCCCGGCAGGAACCCCAGCCGCTCGCCCGCCTCGACCGCCGGCCGGGTGAGGATGATCCGCGCCACCTCGCGCTCCCCCAGCGCGGCGACCGCCAGGGCGATGGCGAGATACGTCTTGCCGGTGCCGGCCGGGCCGATCCCGAACGTGACGGTGTTGGCGCGGATCGCGTCGACGTACCGCTTCTGCCCGACCGTCTTGGGCGACACCTGCTTGCCGCGGTGCGTCCAGACGACGTCGTGCAGGACGTCCACCGCCCGCCCGTCGGCGGTCAGGACGCCCGCGACCGCGTCCACCGTCTGCGGCCCCACGCTCACGCCCTCGGCGACGAGCTGGGCGAGCTCGACCATCACGGACCGCGCCCGCTCCACGGCCTCGTCGTCGCCGTCGAGCGTCAGCTCGTTCCCGCGCAGGTACGCCTCGACCCCGGCCCGCTCGGCCAGCGCCCGGAGCATCGCATCGCGGTCGTGGCCGAGCTCGGTCGCGAGATCGTTCTCAACCGAGAGTTTCACCCGTGCCATGCGCCGGGAAGTGTAGATTCCGGGGCGGGCATGGAAACGGTGCGATTGATCGTGGGGTCGAAGGCATTTGCGACGATCGCGGGCGGATCGCTGCTCATGATCCTCGGCGCGGCCCTCGGCGTCGCGATCGGATCCGACTCGAGCTCGAACGCCGCGACATCGCTCGAAACCATCACCAAGAACGGGACGACCCGCATCGTGGCCGTTTCGGCGAAGCCGCAGACGAAGATCGTGAAGCACAGGGTGACGGTCACGAAGAAGAAGACGGTCAGCGGGCCCGGTTCCACGTCGCTTCGCACCGTAACCGGCCCCGGTCAGACGCAGACGGTGACCAGGACGCGCACCGTGACCGTGCCGACGACCGTCACGTCGACGGTGACCGTCACGACGAGCGTGCCCTAGGCCCCCAGGCGGGCCCGCACCAGGGCGGCGGCGGCGGCGCCGTCGACCCGGCCCTCGCCGCGGGCGGTCACGAGGCCCATCACGCGGCCCATATCGCGCATGGACTCTGCGCCGGTCTCGTTGACGGCGGCGTCGACCAGAGCGCCCAGCTCCTCGTCCGACAGCGCGGCCGGCAGGTACGCCTCGATCACCGGGACGTCCGCCAGCTCTGCGGCGGCGCGGTCGTCCCGTCCGGCGGATCGGTAGCTCTCGGCGGCCTCCAGACGCTGCTTTCGCTCGCGCCGTAGCACGCCCTCGGCGTCGGCCTCCGAGAACTCCCCCGCCGGCACCGCCTTCTCGGCCCGCTGGAGCGCCGAGAGCACGAGCCGCAGGGCGTCCACGCGGCTTCGGTCGCCGGCCCGCATGGCCGCGGTCAGGTCGGACTTCACCCGCTCGATCATGCAACCACCTCCACGATCGTCCCCGGCCGCCCGCCCGCGACGACGAGCGGCGTGTAGTCGTCGGTGTACCCCCGGCCCGCCTCCGTCTCGACGAGCACGCGCTGGCGCGTCCCCCGGAGCGCGCGCCGGTGCGCCCGGGCCTGCCGGTCGGCGAGCTCGCGCAGGCGCCGCGAGCGCTCGGCCTTGACCGGCGCCGGCACCGGGTCGGCCGCCTCGTCCGCCGTGCCGGGCCGGGGCGAGTACGGGAAGACGTGCACACGCGTGAACCCCGCCTCGGCGACGGCCGCGAGCGTGCGCTCGAAGGCGGCGTCGTCCTCGGCCGGGTGGCCGACGATGACGTCGGTCGTCAGGTTGACCCCGGCGACCCGCTCCCGGGCCCGGCGCATCGCGGCCAGGAAGCGGCCGGAGCTGTAGCGGCGCCGCATCGCCCGCAGGACGCCGTCGTCGCCCGACTGCATCGGCACGTGCAGGTGGCGGGCGACCCCCGGCTGCGCCATCGCGGCGAGCAGCGCCTCGTCGACGTGGTTCACCTCGATCGACGAGAGCCGCACGCGCTCGATGCCCTCGACGGCCGCCGCCGCCGCAACGAGGTCGGCGAGCCGCATCCCGGCGGCCCGGTCGCGGAAGCAGCCCAGGTTGATGCCCGTCAGCACGACCTCGCGGTGGCCCTGGCGGACGCGGCGGGCGACGTCGGCCAGGACCGCGCTCGCCGCACGGCTGCGGCTCGCCCCGCGCACCTGCGGGATCACGCAGTAGCTACAGGTGAACGAGCAGCCGTCCTGGACCTTCACGTAGGCCCGCGTGCGCGGGAACGCCGGCCGCGGCCCGGCGCAGCCCAGGTCGCCGGCCCAGCCGGCCACGAGCCGCGGGATCGCCTCCGGCGCGCCGCGGACGACGGTGACGTTCGCGGCGACGTCCTCGAACGCCGCGCCCCGGAGGTTCGCCCCGCAGCCGGTGACGAGCACCCGCTCGGCCGAGCGCGCCGCCCGCCGCACCGCCTTGCGCGACTTCGCCACCGCCTCGGCGGTGACGCAGCAGGTGTTGACGATCCGAAGCGGCGCCCGCTCCGGTTCCACCTCCGCGTGCCCGGCGCCGGCCAGCTGCTCGCGGATCTCCTGGGCGTCGGTCATCGACACCTTGCACCCCAGGAACTCGGCCGCGAACCCCGTCATCCCAGGAACCCCATCTCGCGCAGCGCCAGGGCGGCGGCGACGATCGCAGCCGTCTCCGTCCGCAGGACGACGGGCCCGAACGTCGCGACGGCGACGCCGCTCGCCCGGGCCAGGTCGAGCTCGGCCTCCGAGAAGCCCGGTTCGGGTCCGATCAGAAGCGTCGCCTGGCGGCGCCCGACGATCCGGTCGGCGAGGCCGCCGGACGCACCCTCGGCGCTCAGGACGACCGCCTCGGGCGAGAGCACGTCGGCGTAGTCGGCGGGGTCGAGCACCTCGGGGACGCGGCGCTGCTTCGACTGCTTCGCGGCCGCCGCGGCCACGCGCCGCCAGCGCTCGATCCGCGCCGGCGTGAAGCGGCCCTTGAGAAGCTCCGTTCGCAGCGCGCCGATCCGGGCCACGCCGAGCTCTGTCAGCTTCTCGACCGCGCTGTCGGAGCGCCCCCCGGGCTGGGCGATCCACACGGTCACGGTCGGTGCGGCCACGGCGGCGATCTCCTTCACGAGCTCCAGGCCCCCGGGAACGACCCGCGCCTCGTGCACGCGGCCGCCGGCGGCGACCTCGCAAGTATCGCCGACGCGCAGGCGGAGCACGCGTTCGAGGTGGCGGCGGTCGGCCGGCGCCAGCACGGCCACGCCGCCGCGCACCTCCGCGGCGAAGAAGCGATAGGTGTGGCGGGTCACGGTTCGAGCACCTCCGCGGCCCACCCGTCCGCCTCGGCGCGGACGCCCCCACCGAGCGTCTGGTCGGCGGTGAGGCCCGAGACCAGGATCCGCGGCGGCAGGTCGGGGCGCTCGAGCAGGCGCCGGAGCAGCCCGAGCTCGAGGTTCGCAAGCCAGAGCGGCGCCGGCGGCAGCGGGTCGGCGAGGACGTCGGCGAGCGCGACCGCCACGTCGACCCCGTTTCGGGCCGCGTTCTCGGCGGCCGCGCCGACGGCGAGCGGGTCGACGTCGAACGCCGCGACGGGGCCGAATCCGAGCCGGAGCGCCGCCACCGACAGCACGCCGGAGCCGCATCCCAGGTCGAGCGCCGGCGTCGGATCGAGCCCCGCCAGGAGCTCGAGAGCCGCGCGGGTCGATCCGTGCGCCCCGGTCCCGAAGGCCCGCCCGGGGTCGATGACGACCGCCACCGAGCCGGGCTCAGGCTCGAACCACGGCGGCCCGATCCAGAACGGCCCGACGCGCACCGGACGGTGAAACGCCCGCCACGCGTCCTCCCAGCCGGGTGCCACCGCCTCTGCCGAGAGTCCGGGCGCCGGGGGTTCGCCGGCGTACCCCGCGAGGACCACGTCCGCCCCGTCGCGCTCCTCCTCCACGCCCGCCGGGAAGAGCTCGAGCATCCGCGCCAGGGCGACCTCGGCGTCGGCGGCCGGGACGCGCAGCGAGTAGCGGTTCACCGGAAGGCCGCGCGCAGGCGGCCGAGGAAGCTCTCGTCGGGTGCGTAGGTGGCGTCGTCGACGCCCGCCTCGAACTGCTGGAGCAGCGCGCGCTGCTCGTCGGTCAGCTTGCGGGGCAGCATCACGCCGACCACGATCCGGTGGTCGCCGCGGCCGCGCCCGCCCAGCACCGGAATCCCGCGGCCGCGCAGCACGATCACCTCGCCGGGCTGGGTGCCCGGCCGCACCTCGATGTCCTCGGCCCCCTCCAGGGTCTCGACGGCGACCGTCGTCCCGAGCGCCGCGCGCGTGAACGGCAGGTCGAGCACGGTGACGAGGTCGTTGCCGTCGCGCTCGAACCGCGGGTCCGGCGCGACGGTCACATGCACGTAGAGGTCGCCGGCGCCGCCCTCGCCCCCGTGCCCGCGCCCGCCCAGGCGCAGCCGCTGCCCGGACGCGATCCCGGCGGGCACCTGCACCTCGACGCTGCTGCGCACCGAACGCCGGCCGCGTCCGCGGCAGTCCCGGCACGGTGAGTCGATCCTGACGCCCCGGCCGCCGCAGGCCGCACACGGCGACGCCTGGACGAACTGGCCGAACGCCGTCTGGGCCACGTGCTGGACGCGGCCGGCCCCGCCGCACTCCGCGCACGTCGCGGGCTGCGTCCCCGGCTCCGCGCCGCTTCCGGCGCAGCGCTCGCAGGCCGCGATCAGGTCGACCGCGACGTCGCGGGACACGCCGAACGCGGCCTCGGCCAGCGTCAGCTCGAGCGTCGCGGCCGCGTCGCCGCCGCGCGGGCGAGCCCGCCGCCCGCCCGAGAAGATGTCGTCGCCGAAGAACGCCCCGAGCAGGTCGGACAGGCTCGAGAAGTCCATGAACTGCTCGGTGTGGAACTGGGTGCCGGCGATGCCGGCGTGCCCGAACCGGTCGTACCGGGCCCGGGTGTCGGCATCGCTCAGCACCTCGTAGGCCTCGGCGGCCTCGCGAAATCGCTCGGCCGCCTCTGGCTCCGGGTTCACGTCGGGATGGAGCTCGCGCGCCAGCCGCCGGAACGCCTTCTTGACGTCCGCCTCAGGGGCGTCCCGAGAGACCCCCAGGACGTCGTAGTAGTCTCGTTTTGCCGCCACGCCCGTAGTCTACGGGCGCGGTTTCACCACTCGTGGAAGCCGCGGCCGCCGCGGTGGTGATGGACGTGCGCCAGGAACAGCGCAAGCGACGTTGCCCACAGAAGCAACGTCGGCCGCCTCGTCAGGATCCTCATGTCGTACCTCCCGTGCCCGTTGACGGAGTCTTCCGTCGCCTACCAGCGGACGTCCTGCAGAGCGTCGGCCGCCCTCCGGTAGAGCTCGGCGGCCCGCTCCGGGTCGCCTCGCCTGGTTGCCACGTCGCCGAGCGCTACCCATGACCCGGCCATGTGGCTGATCGATTCCACCGCGGTGAAGCACTCCGCCGCGGCCTCGAAGTCGCGCTCCGCCTCCTCGATGCGATCCAGCCCCAACCGGGCCTTGCCCATGACGAGACGAGCGTTCCCCTCTTCTTGTCGGTATTCCTCGCGGCTACCCAATAGCTCGATCGCGCGATTTGCGCTCTCGATCGCCCCCTCGGGGTCGCCGGAGTGCAGGCGCGCCGACGCGAGCGACGAGGCCGCGAAGGCCGCGTCGATCCGGTTGTCCTGCTCGACCGCGATCCGGAACGACTCGCGCAGGAGCGGCACCGCATCGGCCGGCCGGCCCGTGATCGCATGCAGCTGGCCGAGGTTGTTCAGCAGCTTGCCGACGTACTCGTGGTCGGACACGCGCTCGAAGAGCGCCTTCGACCGCTCGGCGTACTCGCGCGCCCGCGTGTACTCGTTGCGGCGCTCGGCGACGAGCGAGGCGTCGAGGTACGTCTCGGCCAGCACGCGGTCGTCGTCGAGGGCGCGCGCCAGCTCCAGCGCCTGCTGGACGTCCTCGGCGGCGGCGGTGAAGTCCTTCTGGCGGCGGCGGATCTTCGCGCGCGTGTTCAGGATCCGCACGCGCAGCGCATCCGATGTCCGGTCGGCCGCGCCGGCCAGCCGCAACGCCTCGTCGAGCAATGCGAGCGAGGTGGCGTGGCTTCCCATCTTGAAGCGAACGACGCCGAGCCGGTAGAGGGCGTCGGCGTGGTCGGCGTCCGCGTCCTCGATGCCCGCCGCGGCCGAGACCGCGTCGCCCAGCACGCCTGCCGCCTCCTCGAGCCGGCCCAGGTTGTGCATCGCCCAGCCGAGCGTCATTCCGTGCCGCAGCGCCAGGTGCGGATCGCCGGCGGCCTCGACGGCGCCTCGGACGCGGACGAGCTCGGACACGGCCTCCGCGTGGCGGCGGGCCTCGACCGACGCCTCGGCCCGCGCGACGACGGCGGCGGTCTCGGCGACGGCCGCCGGACCGGCGGCGCCCTCGATCGCGGACCGCTCGACGTCCAGCCGGGCGGCGAACCAGATCATCGCGGCATCGGAGGGCTTCGTCTTGCCAAGTTCGACCTGGCTCACGTACTCCTTGGTGAGCCGCTCGCCGCCGAGCTCGGCCTGCGTCAGGCCGGCGTCGAGGCGCAGCGCCCGCAGCCTGGCACCGACCCCCTCCGGGGCCTGCCGGACGCGGGCGCTGCCGCGGCGCTCGGCTGTCCTCGCGCGTGCCATCGCACTCAGGGTAGCGGATGATCTGATACTTGACCAGCCTTGGGCCGACGATTCTTTGCATGCATCTCCTTCGGCTCTGATAGACGGATTTCTCCCGTCAACCACGTATTTTTCATCTTTCTTGATTTCACCCTTTTCGGGTACTTGACTGGAGGCGGCTTGATCGGCTATGGTGAGTCCACAACGCGAAGACGGCACGTTCGGGACGGCGATGTCGGAGACACAACTCGAAGCCGGCGGGCCGCCGGCAGAAGGATCAGGAGTCTCCGGGGTCTCATCGCCCAACTCGGCGCCGGGGGTCGGAGTCACAAGCGCGGTGGTGAGGACTGGAGCCCCTCACCACCGCGCGACTCACTTAACCGCCGGTACCGGGGTCCACATCACCGGGGCTGGCCCCATGGGCGGGCCGAGGGCCCCACACCGCCTACGCCCTCAGTCGCCTTCCGTGTACGAGGAGTGAGCCCGTTCAGGGCTCACTCCTCGTACACCTCGGCCACGAACTCGGAGAGCGCGTGCGCGGCGCCGCGCACCGAGCGGATCGCGGACGCGTAGTCCATCCGCCGCGGGCCGATCAGCGAAACGGTGCCCAGGTTCCGGGTCGCGAGGCCGTAGTTGGCGGCGACCATCGCCAGGCCGCGCATGTACGGCACCGTGTGGTCGGCCCCGATTCGAAGGTACGGGCGCGGCGAGTCGAGCGCCTGGCGCAGCATCTCGAGCATGCCGACCCGTCCCTCGAGGACGCGGACGAGGTCGTTGATCTCCGCCAGGTCGTCGAAGTGCATATCGTCGAGGAGCCGCGCCCCGCCGCCGACGTAGAGCTGCTGCTCGGCCGCGTCGACCAGCTCCGTGAACGCCGGCCGCAGGACGTCGAGGAAGACGCGCTCGGTCGGCGAGAGCCCGGGCTCGTCGAGCCGCGTGACGAGCGTCCGCCCGCCCAGGCGCACACCCGTCAGCTGCTCGTTCAGAAATGCGTTCCCCCACTCGGCCAGCTTGGGATCGACGACGCCCGGGAACGGGAAGATCCGCTTCGTCACCCCGCCGGTCGCGGTGATGACCACCACCATGACGACCTGTGGCTGGAGCCGCAGCACCTCGATGTGGCGGATCTCGGTGGTCTCGAGCGGCGGCGCCGTGACGAGCGCGACCAGCGACGTCACCTGCGAGAGCATCTCGGTGGTGACCCGAAGCGCCGTGTCGACCTCGTTTCGCACCCCCGACAGGTCGACCGGCAGCACGGCCGGCGCCAGCGGCTGCTCGAGCAGCGACTCGGCGTAGAGCCGGTAGCCGGCGTCGGTCGGGATCCGTCCGGCCGAGGTGTGGGGATGATCGAGCAGCCCGCGGGTCTCGAGCTCGGCGAGCTCGTAGCGCACCGTCGACGGCGATGCCGAGACGGCCCCGAGCTCGACGAGCGTCTTCGACCCGACCGGGTGCCCGGTCGCGATGTACGCGTCGATGACCCGCGTCAGGATGACGACCTGGCGGGCGGTGAGCGGAGCCCGAGAGCTCATCGCAGCACGCTCGCGACCACGTCGTTTGCAAGGAAGCGGCCCCGTTCGGTGAGCGCGAGCGACCCGTGCTCGCGCACCAGCATCCCGGCCGCGGCGAGCCGGGCGCAGGCGGCGTCGTCGACGAGGGCGGCAAGCCCGTTCAGCCGAAGCGGCGTGTCGAGCCGCAGCCCGAGCATGAGCCGTTCCATCCCGCGCTCCGCCGGCGTCAGGTGCTCGACGTCGGCGGGCGGCCGGCGACCGGCCTCGACCGCCTCCAGGTAGCCGCGCAGCCCGGGCCGGTTCCGGCGCCGTTCGAGGCCGACGGTCGAGACCGCGCCGACGCCGATCCCGAGGTAGTCGTGCCCCAGCCAGTAGCCGAGGTTGTGGCGGCACTCGTGGCCCGGGCGGCAGAAGTTGGCCGTCTCGTACCAGCGGTAGCCGGCGGCCCGGACCGCCGCGACGACCTGCTCGTAGTAGACCTCCATCGCCTCGGCCTGCCGCTCGAGCTCGAGGCCGTGGCGGTGGGTGAAGCGCGTCCCCGGCTTGGCCTCGAGCTCGTACGCGCTCACGTGGTCGGGCTCGAGCGCGAGCAGCTCGTCGAGGTCGGCGCGCAGGTCTCCCTCTCGCTGCCCCGGAACCCCGAAGATCAAGTCGAGGTTGAGGCTTTCGATGCCGGCGGCGCGCAGCACGCGCACGCCCGCGGCGATCTGGTCCGGCAGGGCGCGCCGCTCCAGCACGTCCAGAAGGTGCGGGCGGAAGCTCTGCGCGCCGAGCGACACCCGCGTGACCCCACCCTCGACCAGAACTTGAGCCTTCTGCGGCGTCACCGTCTCGGGGTTGCACTCGACCGTCACCTCGGAAGCCGCCGGGAGCGCCGCGAGCAGCCGCGCCAGGTCACGGTCGGCCAGGATCGACGGCGTCCCGCCGCCGACGAAGACGGTGTCGGGAGCCACGTCCGCGCCTGCCAGCTCGGCGGCCAGCGCGTCGACGTAGCGGGCCCGGAGATCCTCATGACCGGTGACGGTGACGAAGTCGCAGTAGCCGCAGCGGTGGGCGCAGAACGGGACGTGGACGTAGAGGTGGCGGGTCACGCCGCCCCCTCGCGGTTGATCTGGAGAACGGCGAGGAACGCCTCCTGCGGCACCTCGATCGAGCCCACCTGCTTCATCCGCTTCTTGCCCGCCTTCTGCTTCTCGAGCAGCTTGCGCTTGCGGCTGACGTCGCCGCCGTAGCACTTCGCGAGCACGTCCTTGCGCTTGGCCTTCACCGTCTCCCGCGCGATCACGCGCGAGCCGATCGCGGCCTGGATCGCAACCTCGAACATCTGCCGGGGGATGCGGGCGCGCAGCGCCTCGACCAGCGCCCGGCCCTGGCGCTGGGCGTTCCCGCGATGGGTGATGAGCGACAGCGAGTCGACCCGCTCCCCGCCGAGCAGGACGTCCACCTTCACGACGTCGCCCGGCCGGAAGCCGATCAGGTCGTAGTCGAACGACGCGTACCCGCGCGTCCTCGACTTGAGCTGGTCGTAGTAGTCGAGCACGATCTCGGCGAGCGGGATCTCGTACGTGAGCTGCACCCGCTCGGGGCTCAGGTACTCCATGTGGCCGAAGACGCCGCGCCGCTCCTGGTTCAGCTCCATGACCGCCCCGACGTGGTCGGACGGGCAGATGATCGAGGCCCGCACGTACGGCTCCTCGGTCTCGAGGATGTCGCGGTCGGGCATCTGGGCCGGGTTGTGCACCTCGACCCACTCCCCGTCGGCCGCCTCCACGCGGTAGGCGACGTTTGGAGCGGTGACGAGCAGGTCGAGGTCGTGCTCGCGCTCGAGCCGCTCGCGCACGATGTCCATGTGCAGGAGGCCGAGGAAGCCGCAGCGGAAGCCGAATCCGAGCGCGCGCGACGTCTCGGGCTCGTACGACAGGGCCGCGTCGTTCAGCTTCAGCTTCTCGAGCGCGTCGCGCAGCTCCGGGTACTCGTCGGAGTCGGTCGGAAAGAGCCCTGCGAAGACCATCGGCTTCACCTCGCGGTAGCCGGGCAGCGGCTCGGCCGCGCCGCCGCGCGCCTGGGTCAGCGTGTCCCCCACCCGCAGCTGCGAGACGTCCTTGAGCCCGGTGATCACGTAGCCCACCTCGCCCGCCGAGAGGTGCTTGGCCGACCGCATCGCCGGCGAGAAGAAGCCGAGCTCCTCGACGTCGAAGACGGTCCCCTGCACCATCGCCTTCAGCTTCTCGCGCGGGTGGAACGACCCGTCGACGGCGCGCACGAAGGCGACGACGCCCCGGTACTGGTCATATGAGGAGTCGAAGATGAGCGCCCGGGCGGGCCCGTCCACCCGCCCGCGCGGGGGTGGGACCCGGTCGACGACCGCCTGGAGCACGGCCTCGACGCCCTGCCCGGTCTTGGCCGAGATGCGGATGACGTCCTCGGCCGAGCCGCCGATCAGCTCGGCGACCTGGGCGGCGACCCCGTCCGGGTCGGCCGAGGGCAGGTCGATCTTGTTCACGACCGGGACGATCTCCAGCTCGTTCTCGATCGCCAGGTACGCGTTGGCGAGCGTCTGGGCCTCGATCCCCTGCGCGGCGTCGACGACCAGGATCGCGCCCTCGCAGGCGGCCAGGCTGCGGCTCACCTCGTAGCTGAAGTCGACGTGGCCCGGGGTGTCGATCAGGTTGAGCTCGTAGGCCCGCTCGTCGGCCGCCCGGTAGAGCACGCGCACCGCCTGCGCCTTGATCGTGATGCCGCGCTCGCGCTCGAGCTCCATCGAGTCGAGCACCTGGTCGCGCATCTCGCGCACGGCGACCGTCTGGGTCGTCTCGAGGATGCGATCGGCCAGCGTCGACTTGCCGTGGTCGATGTGCGCGATGATCGAGAAGTTGCGGATCCGTGAGAGCGGCACGGATGAAGGTTATCCATCCCGTTGGCGGCTCCTGGCGAGCGACGCCAGCACGTCCATCTCCGCCAGGTGCAGGATCCGGCCCGCGGCGAGGTATGCGCCCGCGCCCGCGGCCAGGCCGAGGCCGACCGAGGCGAGCTGCGCGGGCAGCGACCGGCCGAGCAGCTGGTCGAGCGGCCACCACACGCCGAACGCGGCCGCGGTGCAGTAGACGGTCGCGACCGCGATGCGGGCCGCCTCGCCCGCGACCTCGCGGACGTGCAGGCTGCCGACGCGGCGGCCGAGCAGCGTCGCGAGCACCGCGGCGTTCCACGTCGTCACGATCGCCGTCGCAAGCGCGATGCCCGCGGCGCCGAACGGCTTGTAGAGGATCAGGTCGAGGATCAGGTTCAGGAACAGGTTCCCTGCGGCGACCTGTGTCGGCACGCGCGCTTCCTGGAGCGCGAAGAAGCCGCGGGTCATGAGCAGCGCGACTCCGTTGGCGACAAGCCCGAGCGAGAAGGCGGCGAGCGTCCCGGCCACGTGCATGGTGTCGGAGCTCGTGAAGCTCCCGTGCTGGAAGATCAGCCGCACGATCGGCACGGCGAGCGCGATCGACACCGCGGCCGCGGGCAGGAGCAGGAACACGATCGTGCGCGCGCCGGTCGAAACCGTGCGCGCGAACGCCGCCGTGTCACCGCGGGCGGCCAGGCGCGAGATCTCCGGGAAGAGCACGACCGTGACGGCGACCGAGAACAGCCCCTGCGGGAGCATGAAGAGCCGGAACGCGTAGTTCAGGTCGGCGTCCGCGTGCGGCGAGGCGAGCGTCGCGATCACGAGGTCGAGGGTCAGGTTGAAGTTGATGAGCCCGAGCCCGAGCGTGACGGGCAGCATCTGGCGCAGCATGCGCTGCACGTCCGGGTGCCGCCATGCCAGGCTCACGACGAGGTGCGACCTCCCGCGCAGGAGCGGGAGCGGGATCAGGAACTGGCTCACCGTCGCGATCAGCACGCCGATCGCGTACGCCTCGATGTCGCCGGCGAACAGGACGAGCGCCAGGATGATGATGCCGTTCCAGGCGATCGGGGCCATCGCCGGGACGCCGAAGATGTCGTAGGAGTTCAGGATCCCGGTCACCACGCCCGTGAGCCCGAGGATCACGATGATCGGGAACAGGTACCGGGAGAGCGTGACGACCAGATCCGGGTCGATGTTCTGGTCGCCGGGGACGAAGAGCGGCATGATCCAGGGAGCGGCGAGCACGAAGAGCGCGGAGAGCGCGCCGAGGACGACCGCCGCCAGCCAGAGCACGATGCTCGCAACCCGCCACGCCTCAGGCTCGCGGCCCTGCTCGCGCAGCTCGACGAAGACCGGCACGAACGCCGCCGAGATCGCGGTGTCGGCGACCAGGGCGCGGATGAGGTTCGGCACGTTGAACGCGATCAGGAACGCGCCCAGCGCGGGGCTCGCGCGGAAGTAGTACGCAGCCGCCTGCTCGCGCACGACACCGGCCACCCGGGAAAGCGCCGTCGCCGATCCGAATGCCGCGGTGGATGCGGCCAGGCGCCGCCGATCGCTCATCGGCGCCGAGTCTACCGGGCGCGCTGCTAGGATCCCCGCGCCCGTGGCGAACTCCAAGCAACAGGCCAAGCGCGTCCGCATCGCCGCCCGCCAGCGGCTCGAGAACCTGCGCTACAAGACGCAGATCAAGACGCTCCAGCGCAGGCTGCGCGAGGCCGTGGACTCCGGCGACGGCGAGCAGATCGCCGCCGCCCACGTCCGCCTCGTTGCCGTCGTCGACCGCGCGGCCGCCCGGCGCGCCATCCACCGAAACGCCGCGGCCCGGCGCAAGGCGCAGGCCGCCCGGGTCGTCAACGAGGCCCGAGTCTCCGCGTAACCAGCCCGAGCAGGATCAGGCTGACCCCGGCCGCCTGGCCCAGCGCGAACGCGGCGTAGCTTCCGGCCCGGGTCGCCGTCGAGGCCGCGGCGATCACCGCCACACCGGCGGCGACGAGGAGAGGGCGCGGGTCGCGCCGGCGGCGCGCCGACGCGATCGACCCGACCAGGAGGACGGCGGTGCCGGCCGAGTTGAGCGCGATCGCCATGACCTTCGGCCACGGCCCCTCCAGCGCGTCGTTCGGCGGCGTCGCGCCCGCGCGCGCCAGCTGGGCGCCGTCCACCCGTGCGGCGAGCACCGCGGCAACGGCCGCGAACGTCAGGAAGAGCATCGTGGCGGCGGCCAGGCGGGTGACGGTGCGGCCCGGGAGGACGAGCAGGAGCTCGCCCACCGCCAGGTACGCCACGACCAGGACGCCGCCGGTCAGGTAGTAGACGCGAAACGGCGCGTCCGACCAGCCGCTCGCCGCGCCGAGCCACAGCGCCGCGGCGGCGGTGGTGAAGAGCGCGAATCCGATCGCCCAGGCCACGAACGCCGGCCGCCGCGGCCCCGGCGCGGCGGCGCGCCGGGCCGCGATCGCGGTGCAGACGGCGGCCACCGCCGTGGCCGCGGCCGCCGCCAGGGTCTGCCCGCTCATCCGCGGGTGATCTCGGCCAGCGCCAGCTCGAGCTCGAACCGGGCGTCGAGCCGGCTTCCGCCCTTCACGGCGAGGTCGAGGTCGGCCAGCCGCACGACGGCGCGGCCGAGCTCGTCGCGCGCGAATGACCGCGCCTGGCCGACGAGCTTGCCGGCCGGGAAGGGCTTCAGGTTGAGGTCGCGGGCGACGTCGGCCTGGGAGCCGCCCTCGTCGAGGATCACCGCCGCCCGGTGCACCTTGCGGACGTGGGCCGCCATCTGGGCGACCAGCCGGCCGACGTCGTCGGGCCGCTCGACGTCGGCCGTTGCGAGCGAGATGACCGCAGCGGCGTCGCGCCGGCCCCAGGCGTCGGTGATGTCCCACGGCTTCACGTCCGCGCGCCGGATCACGAGCAGCTCCACGTCCTCGACCTTCGCATCGCCGCCCGCGCAGTAGGCGGCGAGCTTCTCCACCTCGAGCGCGAGGTCGCCGACGTCGTCCCCGGCGAGGTCGACGAGCCGGCGGGCGACCGCGGCCGAGCAGCCGACACGGCGATCCGCCAGTCGGCGGGCGACCCAGTCGGCGGCCTGCTTGCGCTCGGGCGCGTCGAAAAGCCGCACGTCGCCGACCGCGGCGACGGCGACGGCGAGCGGGTGCTTCGCGGTGATGCCGCCGCCGCCGAAGAGCGCAAGCACGGTGTCGGGAGCGGGATCCGCGAGATAGGCGACGACGCCGGCGACCGACTCGTCGTCGAGCGCCTCGGCGTTTCGCACGACCACCAGCCTGCGGCCGCCGAAGAGGCCGAGCGCGTTGCAGGAGCCGGGGACGTCGACCGGCTGCTCGCCCCCGGCCGACAGCTGCTCGACCGACTCCTCGGGGAAGTGCGCCCGCAGGCGCACGATGGCCGCGTCCACCTTGGGCCAGTCGCCGCCGGCGATCAGGTATGCCGGCTTCAGCTCCGGCGTCATAACGCTAACCCTCTACTTGAGCCGTACTCTTGTGCGGGAGCCGGCGCGCCCGCCGCTCGCCCTGAGCGGCGATGACGCGCGAGCGCTCGACGAGCTGCGCGAAGGTGATCGTCTCGAGCACCGAGCGCAGCATCCCCCGGGCCTCCAGCCACACGCCCGGCAGCGCCTCGGCGCCGGGCGGATAGGTCACCTCGTCGGGCCGCACGCCGGCGACCGCCGCGATCGGCCCGTCCACGACCCGAATCACCTCGGCGAGCGAGATCTCCTCGGCCGGGACGGCCAGCCGGTATCCGCCCTCGGGGCCGCGCTGGGACGCGACGATGCCGGCGTGCTTCAGCTCGCCGAGGATGTTCTCGACGAACTTGAGCGGCAGCTCCTGGGCCTTCGCGACGAGCTCGCCCTTGATCGGCCCCTCCCCCTGGTGGGCCGCGAGCACGAGCACCGCCCGCACCGCGTAATCGGCCTTGGCGGAGAGCTTCACGGCGGCATTGTCGCACGCGCGCGGATACGATCGTGCGCATGGCGGATGTGAACCCCGGCCTCGAGGGCGTCGTCGCGGCGAGGACGACGATCGGCCTGGTCGACGGCTCGGCGGGGCGGCTGCTCTATCGCGGATACGAGATCGGCGATCTCGCCGCCCGTGGGACGTTCGACAGCGTCGCGGCTCTCCTGCTCGACGGCGAGTGGCCCGCGGTGCGCGAGACGCTCCCGCCCATGGAGCTGGACGGACCCGTCGTGGCGGCGCTGCGCAGCCTGCCGGCGGACGCCGCGCCGCTCGATGCGCTCCGGACGGGGATCTCGGCCTGGGGCGCCGCGCGGGGTGTCGACTGGCCGCCGAGCACCGCGCAGGCCCGCGAGCTGATCGCGCTTGCGCCGGTGATCGTGGGCGGCTTCGCACGCCTTCGGGAGGGAGATGAGCCCGTCGATCCGGCCGGGTCGGAGGGGCTCGGCGTCGCCGGCCGCCTGCTCCACGCCATCTCGGGTGAGCTGCCCGAGGCGTCACGCGAACGAGCGCTGGACGCCTACTTCGTCTGCTGCGCCGAGCACGGCCTGAACGCGTCCACGTTCACGGCCCGGGTGATCACCTCGACGCATTCGGATCTCACGAGCGCCGTGTGCGGCGCCGTCGGGGCGCTCAAGGGCCGGCTGCACGGCGGCGCGCCCTCCGGCGTTCGCGACCAGCTGACCCAGATCGGCGACGTGGAGCACGCCGAGCGCTGGATCCGCGACGCGCTCGCGCGCGGGGAGCGGCTCATGGGGTTCGGCCACCGCATCTACCGCACGACCGATCCGCGTGCGCAGGCCCTCCGCGGCGTGGCCGAGGGGCTGGCGGGCGACGCCGGGTGGCTGAAGCTCGCGATCGACGTCGAGGACGTGGCGCTGCGCCTGCTCGCCGAGCACAAGCCCGACCGGGTGCTGAAGACGAACGTCGAGTACTACGCCTCGGTCGTCCTCGACGGGGTCGGGCTGCCCTCCGATCTCTACACGCCGGCCTTCGCGGTCGCCCGCACGGCGGGATGGTGTGCACACGTCCTCGAGCAGGCCGAGCACGGCCGCCTGATCCGGCCCGTCGCCGCCTACGCCGGGCCCGGCGTTCGGCCCGTTCCTATCTGATACTCGATTCGGTATCGGATCTGATCCGATATCATCGACTCGGCATGGAGCTCCTGAGAGATGCACGCGAGAGCGCCGGGCTCTCGCAGCGCGAGCTGGCGCAGCGGGCGGCGACGTCGCAGGCGATGGTGGCGAGGATCGAGCGCGGGCAGCAGTCGCCGAGCCTGGCGACGCTCGATCGGCTGGTGCGGGCCTGCGGGCTCGAGTTGCGCGTCGAGGCTGCGGGTGGCACGGCGCCCCCGGCGCCCGTCGCCGCCGAGGCACGCAGCGGGCGGCTGCTCGTGTGGCGGTCGGGCGGGGCGGCGTACGCGTTCCCGGTCGAGGCCGTCGAGCGGATCGCCGAGCTCGGCTCGCTCCATCGCCTGCCCGGACAGGCGGCCGGGGCAGGCGTCGTCATCGTCGACGGCGAGGCGATCGCGGCGCTCGACGCGGCGGCGCGAGTCGGGCTCGACGGCAGCGGCGCCCCCGCGCAGATCGTCGTCGTCCGGACGGGCGGCGAGCGCCGGGCCGTCCTTGTCGACCGGGCCGAGACGCTGGCCGGTGAGGCTGCGATCGTCCCGCCGCCCGCGGGCTCGGGGGCCGCGGACTTCGTGGCCGGCCTGGCCGAGGTCGAGGGCGAGCAGGTGGTCGTGCTCGACCCGAGCGGGTTCTGCGCGTGGCTCGGCTACGAGCAGGCGCGCGCGACCCAGAGGACGTAGGCCGCCAGCAGGTCGGCCACGCCGAGAAAGGGCGCCGCCAGCGGCGCCCAGGCCGAGCCCGCGATGGCTGCGAGCGCGGCCAGCCACAGGACGGGCGCGACCGCCGGCAGCGCCAGCAGGTTCGCCGGCACCGCCAGCGGCGTCAGACGGCCGAAGTGCCACCACGCGATCGGCGTCGTGACGACCGTGCATGCGATCGAGACGGCAGCCGCCTCGCCGACCGCACCGCGCAGCCGGGGCGCCACGAGGTGGATCGCGGCGACGGCCGCAAAGGAGAGCTGGAAACCGGGGTCGAAGAGCTCGAGCGGATCGAAGCCGAGGACGACGGCCGCGCCGCATGCCAGCAGCTGCCAGGGAGGCGCCGGCCTGGACGCAAGCCACGCGGCCGACACGAGGACGCCGGAGACGCCCGCCCGCACGATCGACGGTCCGGCACCCGAGACGAGGACGTAGGCGGCCGTCAGCGCGCCCGCCGCGATCCGCGCGGGTGTGCCGATCACGCCGGCGATCCCGAGGGCCACGAGGGTGAAGGCGATGAGGAGCGCGACGTTCTGGCCGCTGACGGCCACCACGTGGTAGAGGCCGCTGGCGCGGAGCTGCTCGCGCTCGGCGTACGGCAGCCCGGCGGTGTCGCCGAGGGCGATGCCGGCGACGAGCGCCCGCGGCGCGGCGGGCTCTGCCGTCGCACCGAGCCGGGCGAGCACCGCGCGGTGGGCGGCGTCGACCGTTCCCCAAAGGCCGCCGCGGCGTCCCACCTCGGTCGCGCTCGACGCCCGCAGCTGGAGATGGATCCCCTGGGTGGCGTAGTAGCCGCGCACGACGGCGTCGAGCTCGCGCAGCGAGCCGCGCACGCGGTAGACGCCGCCCTGTCGAAGCACCGTCCCCGGCGCGACGAGCACGACGGTCTCCCCCGCCCCCGACACGGTTGCCGCGGCGCGCGAACCGGACGGCACGCCGGTGACCGTCACGGTCGCCGTCGCCGTGCCCGGCACGAGGACGCGGCGGTCGAGGTCGGCCACGCGGGCCGATCCCCAGGCCACGGCGACGGCCGCGGCGGCCGCGACGACGAGCGCGGTGCGCGGGCTGCGCGCGAGGCCCACGGCCAGCACCGCGAGGAGCGGCCGGTGCAACGCCGCCGCCACCAGGCCTGCGTCCGCCGCGAGGACGACCGCCGCCGGCCGCTCAGAGGGTGACACGCCCGCGCAGGGCCGCCAGCCGCGCGGGCCCGATGCCGCTCACCTCGTCAAGCTCGGCGATGGAGCGGAAGCCGCCGTGCTGGGTGCGGTAGTCGATGATGCGCTGGCCGAGCGCGGGCCCGATCCCGTCGAGCGTCTCGAGCTGCTCGAGGGTGGCGGAGTTGAGCGAGACCGGCGCCGCCGGGGAGGGGGCGCCCGGGTCGCCGGCGGCGGTCGGCGCGGGCGCCGTCCCGCGGGCCGGCACGACCACCTGCTCGCCGTCGGTCAGGCGGGCGGCCAGGTTCAGCGCGTCGAGGTCGGCGCGCCGGCCGGGCCGGGCCTTGCGCACGGCGTCGAGCACCCGGGCGCCGGCGGGCAGGCGGAACACCCCTGCCCGGCGAACCGCGCCGCTCACGTCGACCACGACGACCCGCGGCTCGGGGCTGGGCGCTTCGGCGGGCGCCGCGGCGCTCGTGGGCGGATACGTCCCGCCTCCCCCACCCCCGCTCTCGTAGCGCCACCCGATCGCGAGCACGAGCACGACTGCGGCGGCGTACAGGACGAGCTGTTGGGGCGGTGGAAGCACGAGGGCGCCTATCCTGAACGGGAACCAGTCACACAACCAGCCCCGGGCGGTGCCGGATCCGTGCCGAACCCGACACGAGGTCCGATGCGGGGTCTGACCCCGTAGCCGACCGTGACAACGGCCCTGGGGCAGCGGTACGGGCATGAGCACACAGGCGGAAGGCATCAGGCTCCAGGGACTCGAGAAGTCCTTCTCGACGCCGCAGGGCGTGGTGCGGGCGGTTGACGGGATCGACGTGCGGGTCGGCGCAGGCGAGACGGTCGCGCTGCTCGGCCCGAACGGCGCCGGCAAGACGACGACCATCGACATGCTGCTCGGCCTGCTCCCGCCCGACGGCGGCGCCGTCTCGCTCTTCGGCAAGCCCCCGGGCGACGCGATCGCCGGCGGCGGCGTCGGGGCCATGCTCCAGATGGGCTCGCTCCTGCCGTACCTGACCGTGCACGAGCTGCTCACGATGATGGCGGCCCTCTATCCCGACCCGATGCCGGTCGCCGAGGTGATCGAGGTCGTCGGCATCGGCGACATCGCGGGCCGGATGACGCACCGGCTCTCCGGCGGGCAGACACAGCGCGTGCGGTTCGCGATCGCGCTCGTCTCGAACCCCGACCTGCTCGTCCTCGACGAGCCCACCGTGGCGATGGACGTCGAGGGCAGGCACGCGTTCTGGACGACCATGCGCGGCTTCGCCGCAGGCGGCAAGACGGTCATCTTCGCAACCCACTACCTCGACGAGGCCGACGACTACGCCGACCGGGCCGTGCTCATGGCGCGCGGGAAGATCGTCGCCGACGGCCCCACCACCGAGATCAAGGCGATGGTCGGCGGGCGCCGCATCCGGGCCACGCTGCCGGGCGCCGACCTCGGCGCGCTCGAGCGGCTGCCGGGCGTCCTCGCCGCCGAGCGGCGCGGCGAGGCGATCGCCCTTCGCTGCTCGGACTCCGACCGGGCGATCCGCGCGCTGCTCGCCGCACATGCCGGCGTGCGCGACATCGAGATCACCGGCGCCGGCCTCGAGGAGGCCTTCCTTGAGCTCACGACCGGCACGGCGGAGGCCGCGGCGTGAACTCCACGTACCTGCGCTTCGAGATCGTCCGGGTGGTGCGCGCCCGCCGCTTCTTCATCTTCTCGATCGCGTTCCCGCTGATCCTCTACTACATGATCGCGGGCCCGAACCGCTCCGAGCACGACTTCGGCGGCAGCGGCATCTCGGCCCCGCTCTACCTCATGGCGGGGCTGACGGCGTTCGGCACGATGAACACCGTCCTCTCGACGGGCGCGCGCATCGCCAGCGAGCGGGCCGTGGGCTGGAACCGGCAGCTGCGGCTGACGCCGCTCTCGACGAAGGAGTACTTCCGCACGAAGGTGCTCGTGGCCTACCTGATGGCCGCGATCACGATCGTCCTCATCTACGGCGCCGGGATCTCGCTCGGCGTCCACCTCTCGGCGGGCAACTGGGCGCGCATGACGGCCCTCATCCTGATCGGGCTCATCCCGTTCGCGGGCCTCGGCATCTTCATGGGGCACATGCTCTCGACCGACTCGATCGGGCCCGCGATGGGCGGCACCACGGCGTTCCTCTCGCTGCTCGGCGGCGTGTGGTTTCCGATCACGAGCTCGAGCGCGCTGCACGACCTGGCACAGGCGCTGCCGTCGTTCTGGCTCGTGCAGGCGAGCCACGTGGCGCTCGGCGGGAGCGGCTGGGACGGCACCGGCTGGCTCGTCGTCTCGGCCTGGGCCGTCGCGATGGCTCTGCTCGCGGCCAACGCCTACCGGCGCGACACCGCCCGGCCGTAGCCGCGCAACAAACGGGGGCCGGCCCCAATGTTGCGCGCGCGTCACGAAAGTGGCGCGATCCCGTCCCAGGCACTGGCCGCCGGCCCGTGGGGGGCCGAGACTCGACGTGTGAACCGGCTCGATCGGAAGACGCGCAAGATCTCCTGGCCTCTGGCCACGCTCCTCGTGGTCGTCTTCGGCATCAACGTGATCGGAATGATTCACGCACTTCTGACGCTCCTCTTCCCGGAGCGATTCTCGAACGGCGGCGTCGTCGCACCGGCCACGGTCGTCCTTGCGATCGCAGGCGTCGCAGGGCTCGCAGCCCGTCGTAGACGGCCTAGCCGGTAACCAGGTTGACCAGCTTGCCCGGGACGAAGATCTCCTTCACCACCGGGTCGCCGTTCAGGTGGCGGGCGACGTTCGGGACGGCGCGCGCCGCGGCCAGCACGTCGAGCTTTTCGAGATCGGCGGCCACCGTCAGCTCGCCGCGCAGGCGGCCGTTCACCTGGACCGCGTAGGTCACCTCGTCCGACACCAGCATGGCCGGGTCGGCCTCGGGCCACGGCGCCTCCCAGAGCCGCTCGCCGCCCAGCGTCTCCCACAGCTCGCAGGCGATGTGCGGCGCGTACGGCTGCACCAGCGAGACGGCCGTCGCGACCGCGAACCGGCGCTGCTCGGGCGTCGCGTCCTCGGCGGCGCGGATCTGGTTCACGAGCTCGTGCACCGCCGCCTGGGCCGTGTTGAACGCGAACCGCGCGCCGATGTCGTTCGTGACCTTGTCGATCGTCGCGTGCGCCTTTCGCACCAGGTCGGCGCCCGCGCCATCGGCCGGCGCGGAGGCCGGGATCCCCGGGGGCATCTCGGCCGCCGACGCGTGCGCCAGCCGCCACAGCCGGGCCAGGAAGCGGTGGCTGCCCTCGACGCCGCCGTCGAACCACTCGGCGTCCTGCTCGGGCGGCCCCAGGAAGAGCGAGTACAACCGCACCGTGTCGGCGCCGTACCGCTCGACCATGTCGTCGGGTGAGATGACGTTGCCCTTCGACTTGGCCATCTTGGCGCCCAGGTAGTAGATCATCCCCTGCGTGAAGAGGTTCGCGAACGGCTCGGTGAACCCGACGTAGCCCAGGTCGTAGAGCGCCTTCGTGAAGAACCGGGCGTACATCAGGTGCAGGATGGCGTGCTCGACTCCGCCGATGTACTGATCCACGGGCAGCCACGCATCCACCGCCTCGCGGCTGAACGGCGCCGTGTCGTTCTGCGGGTCGGCGTAGCGCAGGAAGTACCAGGACGAGTCGACGAACGTGTCCATCGTGTCGGTCTCGCGCCGGGCCTGGCCGCCGCACTTCGGGCAGCTCACGCTCACCCAGTCCTCGGCCGCGGCCAGGGGCGAGCGGCCCCGCGGGGCGTAGTCCTCGACATCGGGGAGAAGGACGGGCAGGTCGGCGTCGGGCACCGGCACGATCCCGCACGCGTCGCAGTGGACGACCGGAATCGGGCAGCCCCAGTAGCGCTGCCGTGAGAGCAGCCAGTCGCGCAGCCGGTAGGCGATCGTGCCCTTCCCGCGACCCTCCCGCTCGAGCCGGTCGACGATCGCCCGCGCCCCCTCGGGCGCGGGCATCCCGGAGAACTCGCCGGAGTTGACCAGCACCTCGTCGTGGGTGTGGGCGACGTAGGCGCCCGCCGGCGGCTCGGCGTCGCGCGGGGCGACGACCGGGCGGATCTCGAGGCCGTGCGCCTCGGCGAACTCGTGGTCGCGCTCGTCGTGGGCGGGGACGGCCATGATCGCGCCGGTGCCGTACTCGGCCAGCACGTAGTCGGCCACCCACACCGGGATCCGCTCGCCGTTCACCGGGTTCGTGACGTGCCGGCCTGTGAAGACGCCCGTCTTCTCGCGGGCCTCCGCGCGCTCGACCGCCGAGCGGGCCGCCGCGTGGCGGACGTACTCGGCCACCGCGCCGGCATGCTCCGCGGTCGCCAGCTCGGTGGCCAGAGGATGCTCGGGCGCAAGGACAAAGAACGTGGCCCCGTAGAGCGTGTCGGGCCGGGTCGTGAAGACGGGCAGCTCGGTCCCGTCGTCGAGCGTGAACCCGACCTCGGCGCCGTGCGAGCGCCCGATCCAGTTGCGCTGCATCGTCACGACCCGCTCGGGCCATTGCACGTGCTCCAGGTCGTCGAGCAGGCGGTCGGCGTAGTCGGTGATCTTGAAGAACCACTGGTCGAGCGTGCGCGCCTCGACCTCGCTGCCGCACCGCTCGCAGCGCCCGTCGATCACCTGCTCGTTGGCGAGCACGGTCTGATCCTTGGGGCACCACTTGACCGCCGCGCTCTTCCTGAACGCGAGCCCGGCCTCGTAAAGCCGCAGGAAGATCCACTGCGTCCAGCGGTAATACTCGGGCTCGCAGGTGGAGAGCTCGCGGTTCCAGTCGATCGACCACCCCATGCGCTTCATCTGGCGCCGGATCGCCGCGATGTTCTCGCGGGTGGACTCGGCCGGGTGACGGCCGGAGCGGATGGCGGCGTTCTCGGCGGGCAGGCCGAACGCGTCGTAGCCCATCGGGTGCATCACGCGGCGCCCGTTGCGGCGCGTGTACAAGGTGACGACGTCGCCCATCGTGTAGTTCTTGACGTGCCCCATGTGGAGCTCCCCCGACGGGTAGGGCAGCATCTCGAGGACGTAGAAGCGGTCGTCGGCGTCGCCCGGAGCCGGGTTCGGGACGTCGAAGACGCCCTCGCGCTCCCAGATCGCGTGCCAGCGCTCCTCGACCAGAGCCGGGTCGTAGCGCGGGATCTGCCCGTTCGTCGCCATCGCCGGATTCTACGCCGGAGGGTTACGTGCCCGGCTTCGTGACCATGTCGAAGATCACGAGCAGGAGCAGCACGAGCTCGAAGCGCGAGACGACGAAGATGCGGCCGATGTGGTGGCGGGCCTCGTCGGACCCGGGCCCGTGCCGCTCGATCGCCCGCGCGACCCGCCCGGCCTCGGGGCCGATGAACCCGGCGCCGATCGCGATCGAGACGACGATCATCGCAAGCCCGATCTGGACCCACGTCTGGTCGTAGCTCCACGCGCCGCTCGACTCGTGGATCGTGAAGATGCCGGACACGAGCAGGATGATCGACGAGGGCAGGAAGATGCGGTTCCCCACGTACTCGGCGTCCTTCGCGAACACCGCCATGCGCAGGCCGTCGCCGCTCGCCGAGATCCTGATCGCGAAGGCCTGGAGCGTGCACGCGCCGCCGACCCAGACCACCGCCGAGAGCACGTGGACGAACTTCAGCGTGGTGTACGTGTTGACGACGAGCTCCGGCATCGGCGGAATGTGTACCGCCGCGGCGGCGCGCGGTCAAGCCGGAACGGGCGGCGGTAGAATCGCATGGCGGTGATCCTGCGCCAGTTCCTCTACGAGCCGACCGCGTGCGCGAGCTACCTGTTCGGTTGCACGAGCAAGGGCACGCTCGCCGTGGTGGACGCACACGCCGAGCTCGTCGAGGCCTACACGGCCGCCGCCGAGGGCGCCGGCGAGATCGTTGCGGTGTTCGAGACCCACGTGCAGGCCGACCACGTCTCGGGGCTGCCCGGCCTCGTGGCCGCGACCGGCGCGACGCCGTATCTGCCCGCCGGCGCCAGGGTCGGCTTCCCCCACCACGCGCTTGAGGACGGCGAGCGCGTCGAGCTCGGGAACACCGTCGTGACGGCGATGTCGACGCCCGGGCACGCGCCGGCGCACCACGCGTTCGTCGTCGCCGACCGGCGCCGCGGGACCGACGAGCCGTGGCTGGTCTTCACCGGCGACTCGCTGCTCGTGAACGACGTCGGCCGTCCCGACCTGCACGCCGGCGGCGGCGACCCGCGCCCGCTGGCCCTCGAGCAGCACGCCTCGATCGCACGGCTCCTGGCCCTGCCCGACCATGTCGTCGTCTACCCGAGCCACTACGGCGGCTCGGTGTGCGGGCGCGGCCTCTCCGGCAATCCGATCTCGTCGATCGGGTTCGAGCGGCGCCACAACCGCGCGCTCGCGCACACCGAGGCGGCGGCCTTTGCCGACGCGCTGCTCGATGATCTCCCGCCCGTGCCGCCGGATCAGGCGGAGATCGTGGCGGCCAACCGCGCGGGCGCGGCGGTGTCGGGCTAGCGCTGCCTGTAGCGGCGGCGGATGGTGAGCCGCTCTTTGAGCGCGTGCAGCTCGGCGCGGTTCTGGGCGCGCGCGGCGACCAGGTCGGGACGCCGCTCCGACACGTCGCCGTCCTCGCCGGTCTCGGCGATCGCGGAGACGGCCTCGCGGTCGTGGTCGGCGATGGCGTTCACCTCACACCCGATCCGGTGGCGTCCGAACGCCACCGCCTGGTCGCGCACGACCTGGGCCTCGAGCGTGATCGGCCGGGCGCCGACGTGGATCGAGAGCATGACTCGGTCGCCGACGGCGAGCGGCAGCTCGCTCACGAAGGCGACGCCGTCCTCGGAGATGTCCGCCAGGCGGCCGTGCATGCGCTGGCCCGCGTCGAGGATCGTCGAGTAAAGGACGACGACGTCGGCCTGGTCGGTGCGGCGGGCCCGCTTCGAGCGGCGGTGGCCGGGCTGGTGCTCGATCGAGACGACCGAGAGGTGAAGCAGCGTCTGGTCGCCCGACTGGAAGTACGCCTTCTCGACCCGGAGGGAGATGTCGTACCCACCGCCGCCCACGTCGCGAAGCGGGCAGACGATGATCAGGTCCTTCTGCATGAGGATCTGCGGGGCGTATCCGACCAGGAGGCCCTGGTCGAGGTCGGCGAGGATCACCTCGGCGACCCCGCCCTCTGCCGAGAACACCCCGATGGTGGTCGGGAAGGCCGGGAGCAGGGAGAGAAATTCGTCGAGCAGGCGGTCTGCTTCGGACTGGTCGAAGAGCGGCTGGGACATCGTTGCCTCTCTAATCGGCGGGGACGCCCCCGGGCTTGAACGCAAGCGGCCCGGAGGCCGGGAACCCTAGGAGCTCCCGGTATGCGGGGGGTGGAAGTCGTGGTGAAACCCGTGCCGGACGAGGTCGTCGAGACGGTCGGTCATCGCCGTGGTGAACCGCGCCGCCTGCTGCTTGGTGAGCCGGCCGGACTTGACCGCGGCCGCAAGGCGCTGCGCGAAGGGCGCGGTCATCGCGGTCTCGAGGCCGGCGACCGTCTTCCCCTTCGACGTCGCCACCTGGGCGAGCGTCCTGCCCGAGGCCAGCGCCTTGTGCAGCGCGTCCTGCGAGAGGCCGAGATACGTCGCGGCGGCGTCGAACGGCGAGGGGCCGTGCTCGCCGAAGCGCTCGTGCCGGTCGAACGGGCCGTGCCCGGGACCGCCGTGGCCGAACGGCCGCCCCATCGGCCCGCGGCCGGGGCCGCCGAACAGGAAGGGGCCGCCGCCCTTCTGCGACTTGATGCGCTTCTCGATGGCGTCGGCCTGGGCCCGGGTCAGCCGGCCGGCCTTGACCGCCGCCTCGATCCTGTCGATCACCGTCGCCTGGTAGGCCGCCCTGACCTTGGCCGGCGTCACGCCCAGGTGCCGGGCGAAGTCGCCGAGGAACGAGCTCCCGACCGTGCTCGACTCGTGGGCAAGCGCCGTTCCACCGATCGCCGAAACGGCCGCCACCACTGTGCCGATCACCATCACGCGCCGAACGCGTCCGCCCATCACCGCCTCCTCGAACGACCTGCGGTCTCGGTCTCACTATGCGTCACGGCCCGGGGTTTGGCAACGCCTGGAATGAGAGCCGGATGTGTAACGCTCCGGGCCCGTGCCGCGGTGTTCCTCGCGTGGCCCGCGCCGCCGCACGGCCCCGGTTCGTTCTCCCCGGCATCCTCGTTGCCGCGTTCGGCCTCTGGGTCGGAGCGGCGCGGGCCGCCGCGAGCCCCCCGACGCTCCCGAACATGCTGACCAACGGGAGCTTCGAGCATCCGCAGATCCCGGCGGGCAGCTCGCACCCGTTCGCCTCGGTCCCGGGCTGGCATCTCGCCTTCGGGCCCGACATCGAGCTCCAGAACCACGTGGCGGGCGCACCCGCCGTGGGAGACCAGCTCGCCGAGCTCGACTCCGACGCCTCGAGTGGGATCTTCCAGCGCGTGCACACGCAGGCGGGCCGGCTCTACCGGCTCCAGTTCTTCGCCTCCGCGCGTCCGGGCACGTCGCCCGCGGAGAACGTGCTCGTGGTGAAGTGGCACCGGCACGTCCTGGCGCGGATCGTGCTGGACGGGCGCGGGCGCTCCAACACCAACTGGCGCGCGCATGCCTTCAAGGTGCGCGCGACCGGCCCGCGAACGCGGCTCGAGTTCGACGACCGCGGCGTGTCGGACTCGGTCGGGACGTACCTCGACGGGGTCAAGGTGACGCCGTGGCGAGGGCACCCGACGGCTCCGCCGAGGTGACTCCCGGGGACGTGGGCCCCCACCGCCCGTGTAACACCTGATCCGGCTCGACGGACCCCACATCGTGTATCTCGATACGCTCGTCCTCCACACGATGACGTCGACCGACGCGCCGCATCCGATCGCGACGCCGGAGGACATGCGCACCGTCGAGGCTCTGCGGGCCGGCGACGAGCGCGTCTTCCGGGAGCTCGTGGAGCGCTACCACTCCTCGCTGATCCGGGTGGCGTTGATGTATGTACGCACCCGCTCGGTTGCCGAGGAGGTCGTCCAGGACACGTGGATCGGGGTGCTCCGCAGCCTGCCCCGGTTCGAGGGCCGCTCGTCGCTTCGCACCTGGATCTTCCGCATCCTCGCGAACCAGGCGCGGACGCGGGCCAAGCGCGAGGCGCGCAGCGTCCCCTTCTCGGCGCTCGCCGATCCGGACGGCGACGGGCCCACGGTCGACCCGGACCGGTTCCTCGGCGCCGATCATGCCGCGTACCCCGGGCATTGGGCCTCGCCACCGCGGAGCTGGGGCACGGTCCCCGAGGAGGAGCTCCTCGCGCAGGAGACGCGCGAGCGGGTGCTGGCCGCCATCGAGGCCCTGCCCGCCTCGCAGCGGGCCGTGATCTCGCTGCGCGACGTCGAGGGCTGGTCGTCGGAGGAGGTCCGCGAGCTGCTCGAGATCAGCGAGGGCAACCAGCGGGTGCTGCTGCACCGGGCGCGGGCGAAGGTGCGCCAGGCGCTCGAGGAGTACCTGGACGGGAGGGCGGCGTGAGCGATCCGCGCGAGACGCTGAGCTGCCGCGAGGTGGTCGAGCTCGTCACGAGCTACCTCGAGGGAGCGCTCACGGAGGCCGAGGGGGTGCGCTTCGAGCAGCACCTGGCCGCGTGCGACGGCTGCACCGCCTACCTCGACCAGATGCGGCGCACGATCGCGCTGGTGGGCCGGCTCGATCCCGTCGCGGTCGATCCCGAGGTCCGTGACCGGCTCGTGCATGCCTTCCGCGGCTGGAGCCGTGGCACGACCCGACCCACGATGGAGTGAGGAGGCGGCATGACGAACGCCACGATGCTCAAGCCCCTGCCCGAGAGCTATCGGGAGACGATGGCCGGCCTTCACCGGCTTGCGGTGTACGTCGTCTCGCCGGCCCAGCGGCTGGTGAACGGCGAGATCATCATGCGGTCCACCCACGGCGGCTTCTCGACGTTCGAGTACGACGGCCACGTGACGCGGGTGGTGGACGACCGCCTCGTGATCGACGGGGCGGCGCATCCCATCACCACGCTGCGCGCGGCGGCCGCGGCGCTCGGGATCGAGCCCGACGTGGGCCAGCAGGAGCAGTTCGACGTCCCGCCGCACGGCGACCTCGACGAGCCGCTTCGCATCGACCTCGGCTCGGCCGCCGTCCTCGCCGAGTGGTTCGAGTTCGCCACCGAGGCGCTGGAGGGGCTGCGCGCTCACGCCGTGCCGGAGGACGACGCGACAATCGTGCGCATCTGGCCCGAGCACTTCGACGCGGCGATCGACATGGGCGAGGACGCCGCCGGCCGGCGGGCGACCTACGGCGGCTCGCCCGGCGACCGCCACCATGCGGAGCCGTACCTGTACGCGTCGCCATGGGCCGGACGCATCGACGACTTCTTCGGCGACCCGACCTTCAGGGGCGCGTCGCTGCTCTACTCCGACCTCCTGGCGGCGCCGGACCCGGCCGCCGCGGCGGCGGGGTTCCTGGCCGAGGCCCGCGACCGGGTGCGGCGGCACGGCTGAGACCGACCGTCAGGCTCTTCAGCTACCAGCCGCGGCTGCGCGATCGGCGGCTGGAGTAGACGAGCCGGGGCGGGGCAACCCGCATGCCGGTCTCGGTGAACCGATCGGTGTGGCCGAGCCTTGCAGCCACGCGGCTCACGTCGGCTTCCTCGTCGGGGAGGACGAGGGTGATGCCGGCGCCGTCGCGTCCCGCGCGGCCGGTACGGCCGACACGATGGACGTAGCCGGTGTGGTCGTCCGGCGGGTCATAGTTGATGACGTGGCTGATGGCCTCGAGGTCGAGCCCGCGCGCCGCCACGTCGGTCGCGACAAGCGTTCGCACCTCGCCGGCCTCGAACTGGCGCAGCACACGCTCACGCGTCCGCTGGGGGAGGTCGCCGTGCATCGCCGCCGCATTCGTCCCGCGCGTGCACAGCCGCTTTGCGAGCCGATCGGCGCCCCGCTTCGTGCGGACGAAGACCAGCGCCAAGCCCGGCTCGGCCTCGAGCAGCTTGACCAGGGTGTCGAGCTTGGTCTCGCTCGTGACCGCCACGAAGGAGTGGCTGATGTCGACGCCGCTCGTGCTCGACTGGAGCTCGGCCTCGTACCGGCCCGGATCGGTCGTGTAGGAGCGCGCGAGCCGGCCGACCTCGCCGTGGAGCGTCGCCGAGAAGAAGAGCGTCTGGCGAGGGCCGGGGATCCGGCGCACGATCCGGTCGACCTGCGGCTGGAAGCCCATGTCGAGCATGCGGTCGGCCTCGTCGAGGACGAGGATCCGCACGTTCTCGACCTTGAGCAGACGCCGCTCGATCAGATCCCACAGGCGGCCGGGGGTGGCGACGATGATCGCGGCCTTCTGCGCCCGCTTGGCCTGAGAGGGAAGCGGCGCGCCGCCGTAGACCGCGCAGACCGAGAGTCCGCGCGCCCTGGCCGGGGCCGAGAGCTCCTCGGCGACCTGCGTCGCGAGCTCGCGGGTCGGCACGAGGACGAGCGCCGCGGGCAGGACGTCGTCGGTCGTCAGGCGCTCGACGAGCGGCACGCCGAACGCGAGCGTCTTGCCGGAGCCCGTCGGCGACTGTGCCAGCACGTCACGGCCCGCCAGGCCGTCCGGGATCACGCGCGCCTGGATTGCGAACGGAACCGTGATGCCGCGCTCGGCGAGCGCGTCTGAGACAGGGCGCGACACGCCCAGGCCGGTGAAGCTACCTTCGTCCATCTGTCCTCCATGTCATGGCGGCATTCCGAGCCGCCGATTCGGTCGAGATCTCAAACCCTCGACGAACCGACATGGGACGAAGAAGCGTCAGACCTCACGAGGCTGCGAACCGTTCGCCTCCTCTTGAACCGCAGTGTAGCTGCACTATCGGCAGGAACGCCTGCACACACGAGGAAGTCGCTTGCCCTCGCCCCGCGCGCTGTCCGATATCGTGCCCGCGTGGGCGTGCACATCGACAACGAGGCTCTAACGCGGTTGCTGGACGAGCGCTTCGCCGCAACGCTGCCGACGTCGTGGCCGACGAAGGGCTGGGCCTGGGACGTGCGCTCGCCCAGCGTCGGGCACCACTGGCCGGTGGGCGTCCACTTCCTCGACGAGCTGCCGCTCGACCAGGCGATCGAGGCGCTGGTCGAGTCGATCAACGAGGCCATTGCCGGGTACTCCGGCGGCGTGAGCGAGGACGCCTGCGAGCCCTACAACGGGTTTGTCGAGGCCGACGGGGACGTGCTGCGCGTCCGCTTCGGGCGCGTCCCGTTCTCCCACCCCGGCGACGGACGGCGCGCGCCGGAGCTGCCGCCGATCCCGATCGCGGCGTTCGTGACCGATACGAACGGCGACGTGTAGGCTCGCGCCGTGCCGTTCTTCGACCTGCCGCTCGAGGAGCTCCGCGAGTACCGATCGAAGACCGTCGCGCCGGACGACCTCGACGCCTACTGGGACGAGGCGATCGGCGAGGCGCGCGAGCTCGGGACGCCGGCCGTGTTCGAGCCGTGGAAGCCCGAGGCGTACGGCCCGCTCGAGGCGTTCGACGTCACCTTTTCAGGCGCCGCCGGGCATCCCGTGCGGGCCTGGTTCCTGCATCCGCGGGCGGCGACCGGGCCGGTCCCGTGCCGGGTCAGCTTCATCGGGTACGGCGGCGGGCGCGGCCTGCCGGCCGAGCACACGCTCTATGCCGCCGCCGGGTTCGCCGAGCTCGTCGTCGACACCCGCGCCCAGGGCGGCGTCGGGTCGGTCGGGGCCACGGGCGACCCCGGCGCCGGCGACTCGGGGCCGGAGACCGCCGGCGTGATGACGCGGGGCGTGCTCGACCCGCGCACGTACTACTACCGGCGCCTCTACGTCGACGCGGTCCGGGCGGTCGAGACGGCCGCCGCCGACCCGCGCGTCGACCCGGCCCGGATCGGCGTCTCCGGGTTCAGCCAGGGCGGCGCGCTCTCGCTCGCGAGCGCCGCGCTCGTCCCGGGCATGGTGCGGCTGTGCCAGGCCGACATGCCCTACCTGTCCGACATCGAGCACGCGATCACGCTCGCCCCCGACCGGCCCTACACGGAGCTGGTCGACTATCTCGCCCAGCACCACGACCAGGTCGCGACCGTGCTTCGCACGCTGAGCTACGTCGACAACGCGGTGCTCGCGCCGCGCATCCGCGCGCGCACGACCCTGAGCGTCGGCCTCATGGACACGATCTGCCCGGCCTCCACCGTGTTCGCCGCCTACAACGCGATCGACGCCCCCAAGGACATCGCGGTCTACCCCTACTCCGGGCACCGGCTGCCGGGCCACCACATCGAGCGCCAGCTCGAGGAGTTCGCGCGCGCGATGGGCTGACGGCTACGCGGCCGTGATGCGGTGCTCGGCCCGGGCAAGCCACTCCGGCGAGATCTCGACGCCCCAGCCCGGCCCCTCGGGAGCCGTCACCCGCCCGTCCACGACCCGAAGCGCCGGCGTGAAGAGCCCGTCCTGCCACGGGTAGTAGTCCGGGCCCTCGATCGAGTATTCGAGATACGGGCCGGCGTTCGGGACGGCGGCCAGGAGGTGCAGCGCAAAGACGGTGACGAGCGAGAGGTTGGCCGAGTGCGGCACGCACGGCAGGCCGGCCTCGGCGGCCATCCCCGCCACCGCCAGGGCGCGGGTGAACCCGCCGACGTAGCAGACGTCCGGCTGGACGACGTCGACGGCCGGCAGGTCGACGATCTGGCGCCAGCTCGAGAGCAGGCAGTCCTGCTCGCCGCCCGCCACGTCCACGTCGAGCGCACGGGTCACCTCCGCCGTCCACCCGACCTCCCAGTAGGGGCACGGCTCCTCGAGGTGGACGACGCCCTGCTGCTCGAGGAACCGGCCCACCTCGATTGCCCGGGCGGGCGTGTAGCAGCTGTTCGCGTCGACCAGCAGGCGGGCGTCGTCGCCGACGGCCGCGCGCACCGCGGGGACGACGGCCTCGGTGCGGCCCGGCCACTCGTCCTGGTCGTGGCCGCACTCCCGGCCGACGCGGATCTTGAACGCCGTGAACCCGTCGCGCTCGCGCAGGGCCGCCAGCCGGCGGGCCTCGTCCTCGGGCGTGATGTCGCGGCGCATGCTCGACGCGTAGGCGTCGACCGGGGCCGCCGGGCGCCCGAGCAGCTCGCTCACGCCCCTGCCCTCGATCCGGCCGCGGAGGTCCCAGAGCGCCGTGTCCACTCCGGCCAGCGCCCGGCAGACGTACGAGCCCGGGAATTTGTGCTCGGCATCGAGGACGCGGGTCGCGACGGCCGCCGGGTCGAGCGGATCCATGCCGAGCGCGTGCGGCGCGACCTGGCGGTGCAGCACCTCGGCCGTGATGTCGGCGTTGTACGGCGAGACCTGGCCCCAGCCCTCGGCGCCGTCGTCGGTGAGCACGCGCACGAACGCGACCCATTCGGTGCCGTAGGTGTCGATGCGGTGGATGCGCACGGTCAGGCGGCGAGCCGGGCGACCAGGTCGCGCTCGTCGGGCCCGAGCCACGGCGGAGCGCCGGCGGCGGCGTTCTCGGCCGCCCGCTCCGGCCGCGACGTGGCGGGGATGGCGACATGGCAGCGCGGGTCGCTCAGCACCCACTTGATCAGCGCCTGCGGCCAGGTCTCGACGCCGAACGGCTCCAGGGGCCGCAGGGCGTCGGCGGACGGCGGGCGGCGCAGGAGCTCGCCCTTGGCCAGCGGACGCATGACGACGACGCCGATCCCGAGCTCGTCCGCCAGCGGCAGGATCCGCCGCTCGACCTCGCGCTCGACCGGGTTGTACGGGATCTGGATCGCGCCGATGCGTCCCGTCCGCATGGCGGCCTCGATGTCGCGGAACCGGCTCGCCTGCCAGTGGGTCGCGCCGACCACGGCCACCCGGCCCTCGTCGCGCAGGCGTTCGAGCGAGTCCAGCCGGCGCGGAAACGCGATCAGGTTGTGCACCTGGTAGAGGTCGACCCGGCCGCCGAACCACCCCAGCGCGCGCTCGATCTGGGCGTCCGCATCGACGTCGTCGGCCGTCCAGACCTTGGTGGCGACGAGCACGTCGCCGCGGCGGCCGTCGAGCGCACCGGCGAGGACGCGCTCGGCCTCGCCGTACATCGGCGAGCTGTCGAAGAGGGTCGTCCCGGCCGCGATCGCGGAGTCGACGACGGCCCGCACGCTCCGCTCCGCGCCGGCGCCGCGCACGTCGAAGGTCTGCCACGTCCCCATGCCCACCGCGGGCACGCTGAGCCCGCTCGCGCCGAGCGCCCGCTGCTCCACCCGTCAGGCCGCCGGAGCGGCGAAGCGGGCGGCGGCCCGCTCGCGGGCCCGCTCGATCTCACGCTCCCGGCTCTTCGCCGGCCCGTATGCCACGAGCTCGTCGAGGAGCTGCGCCGAGGCTTCGGCCACCGCCGCGACGGCGCGGTCGAACGCCTCCTGGTTGGCCCGCGCCGGCTTGCGCATGCCGCTGATCTTGCGGACGTACTGAAGCGCGGCCTCCTCGACCTCGCTCGCCGTGGTCGGGGGGTCATAGTTGTGAAGCGGGCGGATCGACCGGCACATCGGAAAGCTCCCTCCGTCTGAGACTCGAAGCAGCGTAGTCGAGCACGGTACGGCTCGACGAATCCGCCATAACCACGTGAACCACGGGTCTGACTGTCCGAAAGAACGATCCCAAGGCGAGAGCTCAGCATCCCGGACGGTCGTGGCGACGGCGAAGACCGCGTTCTTCGCCGTCGCACCGCCAACGATCCGCCATCCCTGGGAGGGGGCTCGCGGGGGAACCCCGGGTTCCCCCGCGTGACTTCCAGGACTTGTAAACGGCGCTTAAGGACCTTGTGAGAATCCGGTCGGGAGCATGCGGAAGCGGTCCGATCCGGCCGATGATGCCGGCATGCCACGAACGCGCCGAGTCCGCGCGGCCGCAGCCGCGCTCGCCATGCTCGCGGCGCTGGCCTTCGCCTCCCAGGCGTCGGCGGCCGCGAACTTCCAGCACAGGGTCTTCTACCAGCAGTTCCGCCACGCGCTGAAGCCGCACACGTGGACGCTCTACAACGGCGTTCCCACCTGCTGCAAGGACTCGCGCTGGGCGCCGTCGCACGTCAGGGCGAGGCACGGCGCGCTCCGGATCCGGACATACAAGGACGGCAGCTACGGCGGAAACTGGGTCTCGGGCGGCGTCTCGATGGCGCGCCTCGTAAACCAGACGTACGGCCGCTGGGTCGTGCGGTTCCGCATGAAGCGGGGCATCGGCGTCGGCATGGACGTGGCGCTTCGGCCGAGCGGCGGCGGGACCGTGATCGACTGGATCGAGGAGTCGTCCGACAAGGGCGGCGCCCGCCGGATCGAGACGGCGACGCTTCACTACGGCGGGACGCGCGTCCACGCCCGCGTGCGCGCCGACTTCACCAAATGGCACACGATGACGCTCTCGTGGAAGCCCGGCCGGGTCACCGTCAAGCTGAACGGCCGTCGCTGGGCCGACTTCCGCCACCACATCCCCTCCTCGCCGATGCACCTCGTCATGCAGACGAACACGGGGACGAACGGCTTCAGCGGCGTCATGCCGAACGCGACGACGCCGCGCCGGGTCGCCCTCCAGGTCGACTACGTTGCCATCTACCGCTACCGCTGAGCGGCGCGCCCTTCGGGCGCGCGAGTAACTGGCGTTCAGTATACTGAACGAATGCTCGGCGATCTGCTCCGGCGGGAGCGGCGGCGGCGCGGCCTCTCCATGCGGGAGGGCGCACGGCAGATCGGCATCTCGCCCGCCTATCTCGTCGAGATCGAGCACGGCAGGAACCCGAGCACGGGCCGAGCACCCGTCCCGTCGCCCACCGTCCTTCGCGGGATCGAGCGCGCGCTGGGCATCGACATGGCGACGCTCCTCGACCTCACCGGCGCCGCCCCGGCGCGCTCCGCCCACGCGCTGCTCTTCCAGGCCGGGCGGCCCCGGCGACCGTCGCGCGCCGCCGCCGGGCACGCGGCCCGAGCCGCCGTGGACACCTGGCTCGAGATCGGCGGGCAGCCGACGCCCGGGGCCGCCCTTCGTGCCGTGACCGGCCGGCTGCGCGCCGAGGCCGCGCCGAAGCGGAGGGTCGGCCTGATCTTCACGCAAAGCGGGGCCGGACTGCGGGCCGCCGCCCCCGCGATCGTGGCATCCGAGCGAACGTGGGAGGAGGATGTCGCGGCGACCTGCCGTACGGCGGCCGGTATCGAGCCCGCCGCCAACGTCTGTGTGTACCGCGAGGCCGACCTCCGCGACGCCCCCGAGCCGGTCCAGGTCGCGCTGGATCTCATTCGCGCCCACCCCCGTGTGGCGGCGCAGGATCCACGGGGCAGGGTGACGACCGGCCCGGCGGCGATCGCGGCGATCCTGGCCGCCGTGCGTCCCGCCGGGATCGACGGCGAGACGTGGGCGTCGCTCTCGGCCGCCGCGGCGCTCGGCCTCCACCGCGAGACCGCTGCGTGAACCGGCGCGCGGTCGCCGGCACGGCCATGGTGCTCGGGACGAGCGCGAGCATCCAGATCGCCGCCGCGATCGCCCACGGCCTCTTCGACACGCTGACGCCGATGGGCGTCTCGGCGCTCCGGTTCGCGCTCGGCGCGGCGATCATCGTGCCGGCCGTGCGCCCGGCCGTGCGCGGCCGCGACCGCGAGACCTGGCTCGCCGTCGGCGTCTACGGCGTCTCGCTCGGCGTCCTCAACGTCACGTTCTTCGCGGCGTTCCAGCGGCTGCCGCTGGGCCTCGCGGTGACGTTCGCGTTCGTCGCGCCGCTCGGCATTGCGCTGGCCGGGTCGCGCCGGCGCCGCGACGTGGCCTTCGCGCTGCTCGCGGGAGCCGGCGTCGTCGTCCTGGGCGGGATCGACCGGCCGGGATCGCTCGCGGGCGTCGTCCTTGCGATCGCCGCCGGCTGCGCGTGGGTGTCGGTGGCCTTCGCGGGCCGCGTGGTGGGGCGGCGGACGCGCCGGATCGACGGGCTCGCGCTCGCCATTCCGATCGCCTGCCTGGTGACGCTTCCCCTGGGGATCTCGCACGCGGGTGCGCTCGACGCCCGCGCGCTCGCCCTCGGGCTCCTGATCGCCGTCGGCGGGATGATCCTGCCGTTCGCGCTCGAGCTCGAGGCGCTGCGCCGGCTCGAGCCGCGGATGGTGGCGGTGATCTACAGCGCCGACCCGGCCATCGCGGCCGCGATCGGGGTCGTCGCGCTCTCGGAGAGCCTGACGCCGCTCCAGGTGGTCGGCATCGCGGCGGTCATCGCCGCCAGCTGCGGGGTGACGACGGGCGCGCCGGCGCCCGAGCGGACTCAGCCGTCGGAGCGCTCGGCGGCCGCGGCGGCCTCGCGGTAGGCGCGCTCTTCGCGCCGGATCAGGTCGGGGTTCGTGCCGGCGGCATGGGCCAGCTCGAGGGTGAGGAGCTGGAGTCCCACGGCGCCCGAGACCAGGGCCTCGGCAACGGTCTCGACCGGCGGGAGGCCCAGCGGCTCGCCGAGCACGACGGATGGGATGCCGATGACGGCGAGCGCCGCGTCGAGGCCGGCCCCGCGCTCGGCGGCGAGCGCGCCGCCGCCCGGGTCGCGCGCCACCCGGACGAGCGCCGTGGAATCGGCGTCGCATCCGGCCAGGTGGCCGTGCAGCGTCGTCTCGAGCCGGTGGGCGTTGGCGGGGATGCGCACCCCCTCCTCGATCTTGAGCGCCAGCTCGCGGGCCGTCACGAAGTCGGCGCCGAGCCCGGCCGTCAGGATCCGGCGGCCGCCGTGGATCCGGCGGGCGGCGCCGGCGATCTGCGGCCGGCACGCCACGGCGGCGTCGATCGCGGCTGTCAGGCGCTCGTGCGGGACGCCGCTTCCGGCGATGCCGGCACCGGCCAGGATCGCGCTCACGTAGGCGACGGTGTGGCACCACGATCGGTCGTGGAACGGGGTGACGACGACGTAGTCGGCGGCCGCGGGCACGCTCGCAGCCGGGTGCGCCGTGACGGCAGCGGTGACGGCGCCGGCCTTCTTCGCCGCCTCCAGCGCCAGCCGGGTCGCTCGGGTGCCGCCGTCGTGCGAGATCCCGATGCAGAGGCCGCCGGCCCGCGGCCGCACCGTGGCGTCGAGCGCGTCGCGGGCTTCGACCCAGGCATCCGGCATCGCGTCGGCGATGAGCGCCGCGACCGCCATCGCACCGTGCTCGGAGGTCCCGCATCCGGTCACGACGATCGGCGCACCGAGCGAGACCGCGTCGCGGATCGCCCCGGCCACCTGCGCCGTCTCCTGCCCCGCTCCCTCGAGGATCGCGGCGGGCAGGTCGCGCTCGGCGAGGATCATCTCCTCCATCACCCAGGGCGGCCCGGCCCGCAGTTCGGGGTACTCGCCGGTGAGCCAGCTTCGGTCGTCGGTCACGCTAGAGCTCGTACCCCGGGCTCTCGCGGTCGAGCCGGCGCTTGACCGCCTCGAACAGCTTCCCGGGGCCGACGTCGTCGCGCTGCATCTGTGCCGCGGTCATGCGCACGACCTCGTCGGGGACGGCGATCAGCCGACGGCCGGTCGACTGGGCGAGGATCTGCACCTGGCACGCCCGCTCGAGGAAGTAGAGGCGCGACCACGCCTCGGCCGGGTCGTTTCCGATGACGACGACGCCGTGGTTCTCGAGCATGACGACGCTGGTCTCGCCGCCGACGGCCGCGCCGATCCGCTCACCCTCGTCGGCGGCGTGGGCGAGGCCGCCGTACGGGCAGGTCTCCACCCGGCCGTGGAAGCCCATCGCGGCCTGGCTGAGCGCGGTGTCGAAGCCGCCCTCCGTCGCCGAAACCGCCGTGGCGTGGGGCATGTGGGTATGGAACACGCACCGGGCCGTCGGCCGGGCGCGGTGCACGCCGCGGTGGATCATGAAGGCCGTGATCTCCCACTCGCCCTCGCCGTCGACGACGTTCCCCTCGCCGTCAACGGCGATCAGGTCGGAGGCATGGAGCTCCGACCAGTCCGGCCCGTACGGGTTCAGCAGGAAGAGGTCGTCGCTGCCCGGAACGGCGTAGCTGAAGTGGTTGTCGATGCCCTCGTTGAAGCCGTGGAGCGCGGCCGCCCGAAGGGCCGCGGCCAGGTCGATCCTGGCCTGCCGGAGGACGTCAACGCGGGGCTCCTCTGCAAGCGCCATCGCGGCGACTGTAGCAGCAACACCGCTCTTCGATGGAGCTAGACGGGCTCGAACCGTCGACCTCCACGCTGCCAGCGTGGCGCTCTCCCAGCTGAGCTATAGCCCCAGGTCAGCCCGGAGTATACCGGCGTCCGCCGGGGCCCCCGGCGGCGTGAAACAACGGCGACAGGCCCCGCTGTTTCACGGCACGAGCGGGCTCTGGGGGCGGGCCGCGATGCCGCGGGCATCGGCGAGCCGCTCCAGCACGAGCGCCGTGTCGGCGACCGCGACGCCTGACAGGTGCTGGTCGCGGGCTTCGAAGTCGGCCACGACCTCGGCGAGTGAGGCAGCGTAGGCGGCCCCGTCCGAGGCGGCGAGCGCGCGAAGCGCCCGCCCGGTGCGGTCGAACGCATCGCCCGCGGCGAGCATTGCGGTCACGTCGGGCTCCTCCCCGAGGCAGACGAGCGCCAGCGCGCGGACGTAGGCGGCCGCCGGGGAGTCGGCCGCCTCGGTCTCGGCGACGGCCCGCCGGGCGATCGGCTCGGCGCCGTCACCGGCCAGGATCGCCATCTTGAGCGCGCCCAGGAGCCGTCCCCAGCTCTGCGGGCCGGTCTCCGCGTGGGAGGCGAGATAGGCGTCGCGCGCCGCCTGAAGCTCCGCGACCGCGTCACCACCCGCGAGCAGGGCGCGATAGGCGTCGGCCTCGGCGGCCAGCGCGGCGTTCAGGTGCTCCCCGGCGCTCATTCGATCGGCCTGCGACCGGCGAAGCCGCCGTCCAGGGTGTGCCAGAACTCGATCCGCTCCTCCCCCACCCGCCAGCACAGGAGCGCCGGCTCGCCGTCGATCTCGGTCGGGAAGTCGATGAGGCCGCTGTCGGCGTCCTTCACCTGGACGCCGTGGTCGGCGAAGACGCGCAGGATGGCGGCGATGTCCTCGGCCGCCTGCCTGAGGTCGGAACGGAGCTTTCGCACCTCGGGCTTCTCGAAGTTGCCGCCGTTCGAGCCGATCGCGATGACCAGCCGCCGCCAGCGGCCCTCGAGATCGCGCCCGCGCGCCCGCACCTCGACCATCCGCTCCGCCTCGGCCCGCAGCTGCGCGTCGAGCAGCGCCTGCGCCTCCTTCAGCGTGAAGAGCCGCTCGGCGGGCACGCTCAGCCTCAGCCGGCGGCGTACGACTCGCTCGGCACCTGGCCCCACAGCGCCTCGAGCCGGTAGTAGGCGCGCGCCTCGGGCGTGAACACGTGCACCACGACATCGAGGTAGTCGAGCAGGATCCAGTCGCCCTGCCGCAGGCCCTCGATCCGGCGGGCGAGCAGGCCCTCGCGCTTCAGCTGCTGCTGGATCTCCTCGGCGATCGCCTGCGTCTGGCGCGGGTTGCGCCCGGATGCGATGACGAAGTGGTCCGTGTAGGAGACCACCTCGCGCATGTCGAGGATCACGATGTCGGTGGCGAGCTTCTCGGCTGCGAGGGCCGCGATCCGGTTCGCGAGCTGGGTGGTGCTGCTCAGGCGGTCATCCCCATTGGCGACGCGAACCAGCCTAGCACGCACCCTCCCCGTAGAGCCCGCGAGCGCCGATGAGCTCCGCGACCGCCTCCGGCACCAGATCGGCCAGATCCTCGCCGCGAGCCGCCGCGTCACGGATCGCGGTCGAGGCGAGGTCGACGGGCTCCATCTGGAGCGCGACGACGCCCGGCCCCGGCGGGGCGGCCCCCGGCCGCGGGGCGACGACCAGCGTCGCCAGCTCGAGGACGCGCTCGGGCTCATGCCAGCCGGGGAGGCCGGCATGGTCGGCGCCGACGATCAGGAAGAGCCGCCCCTCGGGCGCGAGCGCCGCGAGCGTCTCGTCGGTGTAGTCGGGCCCATCGCGGTCGAGCTCGATCCGGCTCACCTCGATCCGGCCCGGGCCCGGGAACGCGGCCTGTGCCATCGCGAAGCGGAGCTCCGGCGGCGTCGTCCCCGCGTCGCGGTGCGGCGGCTGGCCCGACGGCACGATGAGCAGCCGGTCGAGGTGGAGCTGGCGCATCGCGGCGCCGGCGACCGCGACATGGCCGCGATGCGGCGGGTCGAACCGGCCGCCGAAGACGCCGATCCGGGGGCGGCCCGTCACCGCCGCGGCCGGTAGGTGAAGCGGTGCGCGCCCACCAGGACGTCGTCGCCCGGCCGTGCGCCCGCCGCGTGGAGCGCGCGGTCGACGCCGAGCCGCTCGAGCTCCGCCGCGAGGACGCCCACGGCCTTGTCGTCCTCGGGGTCGACGTCGGCGAAGCGGCGCTCGATCCCGCGGCCCGCGACGCGCAGGAACCCGCCGTCGCGGAGGATGCGGAACTCCCGCCGGGCCGGCGGCTGCGGCCGGTAGACGAGGAAGTCGGCCAGCTCCGGCTCGGCGGCAGGCGGCGCCTCGATCTCGGCCGGCACGCGCCGGAACAGGGCGTGCTTCAGCTCCGCGATCCCCTCGCCCGTCGCCGCCGAGCAGGCCATCGCCGCGCCGGTCGCGAGAAGCAGCGCCTCCCGCTCGTCCGCGGCCACCAGGTCGATCTTCGAGAGGACGACGAGCTGCGGCCGCCCGGCCAGCCCGCCGCCGTGGAGCTGGAGCTCGCGGTCGATCGCATCGCGCCGCCGCACGATGTCCTCGGCGCCCGCCGGCGCCTCGACCAGGTGCAGCAGCAGCCGGGCCCGCTCCAGGTGGGCCAGGAACTCGTGCCCGAGCCCGATCCCGCGGCTCGCCCCCTCCAGGAGGCCCGGCACGTCGGCGACCGTGAGCTGGCGGCCGTCGTCGGCCTCGACGGTGCCGAGCACGGGCTCGACGGTCGTGAACGGGTAGTCGGCCACCTTCGGCGTGGCGTTCGAGATCCGGCGCAGGAGCGACGACTTGCCGGCATTGGGAAACCCGAGCAGCGCCGCGTCGGCGACCAGCTTCAGGTGCAGCTCGAGCCAGTGCTCCTCTCCCGGCTCGCCGACCTGCGCCGTGTCGGGCGCCCGCCGCCGGGCCGTGGCGTAGCGGCGGTTGCCCTGCCCGCCGAGGCCGCCGCGCGCGACGGTGACCCGTGCGTCCGCATGGGCCAGGTCGGCGACCACCTCGCCGGTCTCGCGCAGCTTCACCTGCGTCCCGACCGGCACCTCGATCTCGCGATCCGCGCCGCGCTTCCCGTGCTTGCCGGCGCCCTGGCCGTGGACGCCGCGCTGCGCCCGGAAGTGCGAGGCCGTGCGGAACCTGGACAGGTCGCGCAGCTCGGCCCGCGCCACCAGGACGACGTCTCCGCCGTCACCGCCGTCGCCGCCGTCGGGCCCGCCCTTGGGGACGAACTTCTCACGCCGGAAGCTGATGCAGCCGTCGCCGCCGCGGCCGCCCTCGACCTGGATCGTCGCGCGGTCGGCGAACACCGCCGGCGGCCGGCGGTTAGGCCGGCTGCCCGGCCAGCACGCTGATGTAGCGGCGGCCGTTCCTGCGCGTGAAGGCGACCGTGCCGTCGACCGTCGCAAACACGGTGTCGTCGCCACCCAGCCCTGTGCCGTTGCCCGGGTAGAAGCGGGTGCCGCGCTGGCGCACGATGATCGAGCCGGCGGTGACCGTCTGGCCGGCGAACACCTTCACGCCGAGCCGCTGGGCGGCCGAGTCGCGCCCGTTCTTCGACGAGCCGAGGCCCTTCTTATGTGCCATCGCCGGTGTCCTCCTTGGGCTTGGCGGCGCGAGTCCTGCGCGCCGGCTTCGGCGTGTCCTCGCCGCTCGCCGCGGGTGCCTTGCGGGTCGCGGGCTTCTTCGCCGCGGCCGGCTTCTTGGCCGCCGGCCTCTTCGCGGCGGGTTTCTTCGCGGCGGGCTTCTTGGCGGGCGCCGCAGCCGCCTTCTCGGCCGGCTTCTCGTCGGCCGCCTTCTTGGCGGGAGCCCGCTTGGGCTTCGACGGGCCGATCGAGTCGATCTGGATCCGGCTCAGCTCGGAGCGGTGCCCGCGCGTCTTCTTGAACCCGCGCTTGGGCTTGAACGTGAAGACCTTCAGCTTCTCGCCGCGCAGGTGCTCGACGACCTGGGCGCTGACGGCACCCTCGAGCTTCGTCCCGTCGGTCACGACGTCGTCGCCGCCGGTCATGAGCACGGCGGGCGTGAACGACTTCCCCGGCTCCACGGGCTGGCGGTCGACCAGGAGCGTCTGCCCCTGCTCGACCTTGTACTGCTTGCCGCCGACTTTGATGACCGCGTACATGAGCCGCGGAATGGTACCAAAGGCCTTCCGGACGCCTAACTGCCCAGCAGCCGGCCGAGGATGCCGCCGCTCCTTCTGCCGTCGCCGGCCGGCGCCGCCGGTTCAGCCTGGGGCGGCGCGGGCGGCTCCGGGGCCGGCGCGGGCTCCTCGGCCGCCGGCTCGGCCGGGCGGGCCTTCGTGGGCGTCCGCCGCCGCCGCGGCTTGGGCTTCGCCGCCCCGTCGTCCGCCGGCTCCGGCGCCGGCTCGGCCGCCACCACGTCGGCCGCGCCGTCGGGGGCACCGCCGTCGGCGACGGTCGCGGTGGCTCGTGACCGGCCGCGGCCGCCGCGCTTCCCGCGCCGGCGCCGCTTGGCCGCCGTGCCCGCCTCCTCGGCTCCCTCACCTCCGTCCGCGGCCTCCTCCGCGGCCGGCTCGGCGTCGCCCTCGGGCGCGGCCTCGGGGGCCGGTGCGGCTTCGGCTGACGCCGCCGCCTCGGGCTCGGGCGTCTTGCGCGTCCGCCGCCTTGCCGCCGGCTTCTTGGCCGGCTTCTCGTCCGCTGCCGCGTCGTCGTCGGCTCCGGCAGCGGCGCCGTCGGCCGCCTTGCCCTTGGCCGGGGCGGCCGGCTTGCGCGTCCGCCGCGGCCTCGTGCGCTCCTCCAGCTCGAGCCGCTCGCCCACCTCCCGCTCCATCTCGGGCAGCTCGTAGGTGTACTCGGGCTCGGGCTCGAGTTCGATCGCGGTCGGCTTGGCGTCCACGAGCGTGGCGAACGCCCCGGTGCGGCTGGCCCGCTCGATGCGGATGCGGTGCTCCTGGCCGACGTAGCCGATCGCCCCGCCCACGACGATCCCGTAGCCGCCGTTCACGCGGCCCACGCCGTCGGTCGTGTTGTACATGTGCGGCTCGGAGATCTTGAGCCGCAGCTCGTCGCCGTCGGACACCGGCAGGCTCTCGCCGTCGACCTCGGCCCGGATCCCCTCGCGGATCACGTCGACCTCGGTGAGCGGCATGCGCTCGACCGGCTCGACCGTGAAGAACTTGCCCGTCTCGCGCTCGAGCTCCAGGAGCTTCGTCCCGCCCGGGCCGGCCAGGTTTGTGGCGACCCGCGCGTTCATGCGCACCAGGAACGCCTCGGCGCCGGATCCGCGCGCCACCTTGCGAAGCCGGCGCTCGGCCTCGACCGACATGGTCTGCTCGGAGAGCACGCGGCCCTCGCCGCCGCACGTCGGGCAGACCCGCGTCAGCGTCTCGCGCACGCCGGCGGTCACGTTCTGGCGCGTCATCTCGACCAGTCCCAGAGGCGAGATCTCGACCAGATAGGTCTTGGTGCGGTCGTGCTCCAGCTCCTCCTGAAGCACCTTCAGCACCTCGGCGCGGTTCTTGGCCACCGCCATGTCGATGAAGTCGATGACGATGATGCCGCCGATGTCGCGCAGCCTGAGCTGGCGCATCACCTCGCGGGCCGCTTCGATGTTGTTCTTGGTGATCGTGTCCTCCAGGCGGCTGGAGCTGCCGACGAACCGGCCGGTGTTCACGTCGATCACGGTGAACGCCTCGGCGTAGTCGAAGATCAGATAGCCGCCCGACGGCAGGTCGACGCGCTTGTTCAGGGTGCTCAGGATCGCCTGGTCGACGCCGTGGCGCTCGAAGAGCGGGACGGCCTCGGTGTAGAGCTTGATCCGCTCGACGAACTCGGGCTGCGTCACCCTGACCCAGCCCAGGATGCGGCGGTGCTGGCGCTCGGAGTCGACCAGCACCTCCTGCACGTTTCGGGCCAGGAGGTCGCGGATGACCTTGAGCGAGAGGTCGGCCTCGGCATGGACGAGGCTCGGCGCCTTCTTGCCCTCGGACGACGATCTGACCTGCGACCAGATGCGGCTCACGAAGCGCAGGTCGCGCTCGAGGTCGTCCTTGGTCGCCCCGGCCGCGGCGGTGCGGACGATGATGCCGCCCTCGTCGAGCTCCAGCGACTTGGCGAGCTTTCGCAGCCGCTCGCGCTCGCCGTCGGGCAGCCGCCGGCTCACGCCGGAGCCGGCCTCGCCGTTGGGCGAGAGGACGAGGAAGCGGCCGGCGATGGAGAGCTCCATCGTCACCCGCGGGCCCTTCGTCCCCATCGAGTCCTTGACGACCTGGACCAGGATCTCCTGGCCCGGCTTCAGGAGCTCGTCGATCTTGCGCCGGCGGCGCGTGCGCGAGGCCGTCTGGCCCGGTACCACCACGTCGTTCACGTGGAGGAAGCCGTTGCGCGGCAGGCCGAGGTCGACGAAGGCCGCCTCCATGCCGCGAAGGACGTTGTCGACCTTCGCCTTGTAGATGTTTCCCACCAGCGATCCCTCGCCGCGGCGCTCGATCAGCGCCTCGACCGTGCGTCCCTCCTCGACCACGGCGACGCGAAGCTCGCTCAGGTCGACGGAGATCAGGATCGTCTTGGTGACGTCGGATATCAGTGTCACGTCTCTACTCCCACAGGCTCGCGCAGGCGGATGGCCGTGCGGACGAGCCGTTCGATTGTCGGGGTCGCGCCCACGAGGGCGGCGACCGCTTGGGTCAGTTCCTCAGGCCGGGCCGTGCCGGCGTCGGTCACGGCCAGCTCCATCTCGAGCGCCCCGGGCTCATGCTGAAGCTCCGTGCAGAAGCGGCGCACGTCGACGCGCTTGGCGGCCTTGTTCGGGGCGGTGCGGACGACCTCGCAGGTCTCCGCGGCGGCGAAGGCGGCGAGGGCGGCGTCCCAGTCGAGGTCGTCTGCGACCTCGACCCGGTAGGCCACGCTCTCGACGCGCGATGCCGCCTGCTTCCCGGTCGCGGGCTCGACCGCGAGCGCGGTCATGCCCATCGGGAGGTGGTTCGCGAGCCGCTCCTGCACGTCGAGCGGCTCGTGGTCGCCCCGGAGCTCGACGTCGGCGATGTCGGCCAGCGTCTCGACCCCCACCGCTCGCGGCAGCGCGAGCGAGATGACGGGGCGGGGCTTCATGCCCTTGCTCAGGGCGATGTCAAATCCGGCGCGTCGCAGCGCGCCGAGCAGCGTGTCGACGGTTTCCAGGTGCGACAGAAAGCGCGCCCGGCCGCCGACCGCGAAGGTGATCCGGTATGTCAACGATGTGTCTCAATTCTCTCGCCCTGTCCGCACGGGGACCGTCCCCGTACGGATCAGTGCACCAGTTTGTTGCGGACGGGGCCGAAACATGCGCCGCAGTCGGCGCAGCCGTCCCAGCGGCAGTCGCCGGTGGCCACATCGGCCCGGCTCTGCCACCACTCGTCCAGCAGGAACTCCTTGGAGACGCCCGAGCGCACGTGATCCCACGGCAGCTCGTCCCACTCTCCGTACTCACGGGTCGCGACCTCGTCGATCGTCGTCCCCGCCTCCGCGAACGCCGCCTCCCAGGCGGCCTCCGCGAACATCTCGGTCCACGCGTCGAACCGGGCTCCCGCCCGCCACGCGCGCTCGATCACGTCGGCCAGCTCCTCGCCACCGCGGGCCAGGGCGCCCTCGAGCATCGACGTTCGCACGTCGTGCAGCGAGAGCCGGATCTGGCGCGTTGGCATCGCCCGGCGCATGTAGGCCTGCTTGGCGTCGAGCTGGTCGCGGCTCGACATCCCCTCCCACTGGAAGGGTGTATGCGGCTTCGGCACGAAGTTCGAGGCGCTCACGTGCACCGAGAAGCGCCCGCGGTTCACGCGCCGGCCGATCTCGCGCGCCTTGATCCCCAGGTCGACGATGCCCTGCACCTCGGCGTGGGTCTCGCGCGGCAGGCCGATCATGAAATACATCTTGAGGCTCGTGTAGCCGGCCGCGAACGCCGCCTCGATCGCGTTCTCGATCATCTCGCCGGTGATCGTCTTGCAGATGATGTCGCGCATCCGCTGCGTCGCCGCCTCCGGCGCGAGCGTGATCGAGCTCTGGCGGGCGTTCGCCGCCGCCGTCATCGCCACCGGCCCGGTGTCGACCCGGTTTGACGGGAGCGACAGGTGGAGCCCCGGCATGCGCGCCTTGATGCCCTCGATCGCCGGCACGACGTCGGTGTAGTCGCTGGTCGCAAGCGACGTCAGCGACAGCTCGTCGTAGCCCGTGCACGAGAGCTGTGCGATCCCGGCCTCGATCACCTGCTCGGCCGGCCGCTCGCGCACGGGCCGGTACCAGGTTCCCGCATGGCAGAACCGGCACCCGCGCGTGCAACCGCGCATGACCTCGACCGAGGCCCGCGAGAAGATCGCCGACGAGTACGGCACGACCACCTCTATCGGCTGCGTCTCGATGCCGAACTCGGTGTGGATCGCGCGCCGCACCTCGCGGCGGCCGCGCCCGGGCAGGTGGAGGTACGGGTTCTCGGCGAGCGCCGCCAGCCGCGCCGACCGGCCGGATGTCGCAGCCAGCACGTCGAGGACGTCCTCGAACGCCTCCTCGGACTCGCCCATGAAGAAGGCGTCGAAGAACGGCGTGAGCGGCGCCGGGTTCGACGCCGACGGCCCGCCCGCGATCACGATCGGGTCGCCCTCTCCGCGGTCGGCGGCGCGCAGCGGGATCCGCGCCAGGTCGAGCACCTCGAGCACGTTCGAGTACGTCAGCTCCGCCTGGAGCGTCATGCCGAGCACGTCGACCTCGCGCACCGGCCGCCACGTCTCGAGCGTGAAGAGCGGCAGCCCCTCGCGCCGCATCGCGTCGGCCATGTCGGGCCACGGGCAGTACACCCGCTCGGCGGCCATGCCGTCGCGGCCGTTCACCTGCTGGTACAGGATCTGGAGCGCCTGGTTGGAGATCCCGATCTCGTAGGCGTCGGGGTAGCAGAGCGCGACGACCGTGGTCGCCTGCGGCTTCTGAACCTGGTTCACCTCGCCGCCGATGTAGCGCGACGGCTTCTGAACGGTCTCGAGGACGGACTCGATCCTCCGCTCGAGAGCGGCTTGCGTCATGTACGGGATGCTAGCGCCGCAGCCGCTCGGCGGCCTCGCGCACCCTGGTCAGGTCGGCTGGAGCGCCGCGGGCGAAGTACTCGTCGGCGGCCCGGCCCAGGGCGCGCGTGCCGCCGTAGGCGACGCCGCCCTTCACCGCCCAGCCGGCGACCGGCACGAAGTCCAGCAGCTCGCGCGCGACCGTCCGGAGGCCGAATCCGGCGCCGAGCACGCCGACCAGCTCGACGGCCCGGTCGGGTGAGAGCTCGACGCCGTGGCAGGCGCCGATCTGGAGCACGAGCCGAAGCTGCACCGCGGTCAGGATGGGCATGTCGGCCCCGGGGATCCACACGGCGGTGGCGACGAGCCCGTTCCGGCGCGAGGCGGTCTCGATCAGGCGGTCGACGACGTACGGCCGAAACGCCGGCAGCCTGGCCGCCAGCCCCGGCCCGGCCGCACCCGCACGCTCGGCCAGAAGGCGCATCGCCTTGCGGAGCGGGAACCGGCCCCGCTTCGCCGGCAGCACCGACATCGGGTGGACGCCCGGGACGCGCGCGGCCTCAAGCAGCGCCTCGTCGGGCAGCTCGACGCCCTCGAGCACCGCCAGGAGCGGCCGCCCCGTCCTCCCCACCACCTCGAGGTCGGCCCGGGTGCCGTCGTCGAGCGACGAGACGACCTGCGCGCCGTAGACCACGACGGCGGCCCGGCCCAGCGGCTCGGCGTCCTCGGGCCGCAGGCGGCGCGCGGCGAAGACCTCCACCGCGGTCGCGTCCGTGCCCGGCGCCTCGACGAGCGCCCGGCGCAGCTCCTCCAGCGGCGCCGTCGAGCCGCACATCCGAAGCGGCCCGCGCGCGTCGCCCGCGGCGCGCACGTCGCGGACGGCCTTCATGGCCATGGCCGCCGAGGCGACCGCGGGCTTCCTCACGCGACGGCCAGCTGGGTGGCCACCCGGGGCTCGTCGGCCATCTGGGCGTGCACGTGGATCGATTGCAGGACGCCGATGGCGAGCAGGTTGGTGAGCGTGTGCGATCCGCCGAAGCTCATGAAGGGGAGCGGGATGCCGGTGATCGGGGCGAGCCCGATGGTCATCCCGATGTTGATGGTGATCTGGAAGAGCAGCATCGACACTACTCCCGCGGCGACCAGGCTGCCGAACGTCGAGCGCGACTTCGTGATCACCTTGAGCCCCCGCCACAGGAGCAGCGCGTAGAGCGCGATCAGCCAGGCGGCGCCGACGAAGCCGCGCTCCTCGCCGACCACCGCGAAGACGAAGTCGGTGGCGTGCTCGGGCAGGTAGCCGAAGAGCGTCTGGGTCGCGTTCTTGACGCCGGTGCCGCCCACCCCGCCGTGGCTCACGGCCGCCAGCGACGCCTGGAGGTTGTAGCCGTTCTGCTGCGGGTCGAGCTTCTCGGGATGCAGGAACGCGGTGAGGCGGTCGGCCTGGTAGCTCTGGAGCACGTGGATGCCGGCCCCGGGCAGGATCGAGAAGATGAGCGCCAGCGCCACGCCACCCGCCAGGAGCAGCCACACGAAGTGCCGCCACGGCGCGCCGTAGACGAAGAGCATGCCCATGAGCATGGCCGCGAGCACAAGCGCCGTCCCGAAGTCGGGCTCGCGGAAGACGAGGATCGCGGGGACGCCGACGTAGCCCAGCGAGAGCAGGGTCAGCCGGCCCGGCGGGGTGATGCCGCGGCGAGAGGCGAGGAGCGCCGCCAGCCCGACGATCAGGAGCAGCTTTGCGAACTCCGACGGCTGGAACTGGAACCCGGCGAACGTGATCCAGCGCGCGGCGCCGTTCACGCTGTGGCCGGCCGCCAGCACGAGGGCAACGGTTCCGAGCACGAAGGCGTACAGCGGCCAGTGCGCCCGCCGCATCCAGGCCGGCGGGATCGCGGCCACGACGAGCATGCCCACGACGCCGACCGTCACGTACACCAGCTGGTGGCCGTACAGGTCGCCCGGGTCGTTCCGGGTCGCGTTCTTCATGATCCAGAGGCCGAACGCCGAGATCGAGAGCACGGTCGCGAGCATCAGGTAGTCGAGGTGCTTGACGTAGTGCCTGATCACCGGCTCTGGTCCTGCCCGCTTCGGAACTGGTACTTGGAGTGGAAGAACGCCGAGAACACCTCGGCGGCGACCGGCGCGGCCGAAACGCCGCCGTGGCCGCCGTCGTGGATCATGGCGACGACGACCAGCGGATGGCCGCCCTGCTCGGCCCAGCCGGCCCACCAGGCATCCGAGCAGTTGGTGCAGTCCTGGGGCACCTCCGCGGTGCCCGTCTTGCCGTAGACCGTCGGCTGGAAGTTCCCGAAGACCGAGGTGGACGTGCCGTCGCCGGCGTGGGTGGCGCCGTAGAGCCCGGACTTGATCTCGTCGAGCAGGCTCACCGGCAGGTGCAGGTCGCGCTGCGGCTTGGGAGCGACGTTCCCGCCCGGCGCCAGGCTGCCGTCGGGCCCCGTGATCGACTCGACGAGGTGCGGGGTCACCACCGTCCCGCCGTTCTCGATCGCGCTGTAGGCCACCGCCTGCTGGAGCGGCGTCACGAGCAGGTAGCCCTGGCCGATCGCCATCTGGATGTCGTCGCCCGGCTCCCAGATGGTGTCGATCGACGGGTTGGGGCCGTTCACGAACAGCGGGTAGTGGGCCTTCCAGTGCGGGTCGGGGACCAGCCCGCCGACCGCGCCGGGGATGTCGACCGGCGGCGAGGTGCCGTAGCCGAGCTTCCTGATCCACGACTGGAACTCGAGGTTCCGGCGGCCGTAGAACTCGTCTCCGAGCCGGTAGAAGAACGTGTCGCAGGAGATCTCGAGCGCCTTCGAGAGCCCGATGACCGAGTTCTCCGGCCCCCAGTTGAAGAACTTGTGGTGGCTGAAGTCGTGCGGCGACTGGAAGAACGTCGTGCACGGCCGCGTCGAGCCCGGCCCGATGAGACCCGACATCCACGCCGCCACAGCGGCGATCGGCTTGAACGTCGAGCCGGGCGGATACGTGCTGGCATACGACTTGTCGACCTGCGGGAAGAGCGTGTTCTTGGGGTCGACGACGTGGCCCTGGCCGTCGTAGGGCGGCACCCACACGGTCGGCTTGTAGGTCGGGTACGACGCCATCGCGTAGACCGCGCCGGTCTCGGGGTTCATCGCCACGACCGAGCCCCAGTTGGCGTAGTACTGATGGTCGGCGTGGGCGATCTGCATCCCGCGGTAGACGGCGTCCTGCGCCACCTTCTGGAGATGCGCGTCGAGCGTGAGCTTGACGGTCGAGCCGGTCACGGGCTCACGCACGAGGTACGGCGAGCGCACGGGCTGGGCGGACGCGTCGAACATCTGGGCCGTCTCCCCGTCGGAGCCGCGCAGCCACGCGTCGTAGGACTTCTCGATGCCGGTCTGGCCGGCGGTGCCGGTCCGGGGTAGATTCTCGCCGCGGAAGGCGGGGTCCTTCAGGTTCTCGGCCGTGATCGGGCCCACGTGGCCGATCAGGTTGGGGTTGATCGCCCCGAGCGCCGGGTCGTCGAGCGCCGGATAGTCGCGCACGAACGTCCGCTGGAACTGGATGGCCGGAAACCGGTCGTGGCGCTCGAGCATGTAGGCCACCTGGGGCCGCGTCACGGTGAACGGCAGCGTGATCGGATAGCCCCGGTTGGCGGCGAGCCGGGCCGAGTACTCCTTCCACACCCGCGGGAACGGCTGCTTGATGACCCCCGCCAGCCGCCACAGGACGAGGCAGCCGGGCCGCTGGAGCACCAGCTTGTGGTCGTGCCGGTTCAGGCCGTCGCAGTTCGTGCCCGCCGGGAAGGTCGCCGAGTTCACCTGGACCGCGATCGCCGTCCGGCTCGACACGAGCGTGTTCCCGTGCCGGTCGACGATGTCGCCGCGGCGGGCGGGGACGACCGACGTGCGCACCTGGCTCTGCACGGCGGCGGCCGAGTACTGGCCGGCGTGGAGCACCTGGAGCGCCCACAGGCGGAAGAGCAGGACGACCAGCAGCACCGCCGCGATGATGCCGAGCGCGGCGGCCCGGATCGCAAGCGGCAGCGGGTCGGGGGCCTGCTCCGGCCTAGGCGGTGGCGACTCGATGAACACGGTTCAGGGAGGTCGGGGGACGGAAGAGGCGGCGCAGGAGCGGGAGCAGGACGAGCCCGATGAGCGTCGTCTGGAGGATCGCCGGGGCGATCTGGTGCCAGAAGAGGATGCCCGCCGCGGGGTGGTCTCCCAGCAGCACGTGCAGGATGAGGCTCCCGAACTGGGCACCGGTCGCGCCGGCAAGGAGCCAGGGCAGCGCGCGCGGCGGGGGCGGCTCGAGCATCCCCGGCCCGGCCTCGGCGCGGTGGGCGTAGGTGGCCACGACCCACGCGCAGCCGACGTAGACGAGCGAGGCCATCCCCAGGTGCTCGAACGTGACCGCGTCGAGGAGCAGGCCGCCGGCGAACCCTGCGATCGCCGCCGCCTCCATCCCGCGCCACAGCGCGAGCGCGACGACGAGGATCACGATCAGGTCGGGCCCGCCGCCGAACGGCGTGATCTGGGGCGTGGCCGCCACCTCGAGCACCGCGAGGACGAAAACGCAGAGCGCGATCTTCACCGCGTCGAGGATCATCGCCTCGGCTCGAGCACCAGGACGTCGGTGATGTTCCGGAAGTCGGCGAACGGCGTCACCTGGATCACCTTGGTGTCGCCCGTCGTGTCGTTCCCCGACACCGAGGTCACGCGCCCGATCGGGATCCCGGCAGGGTAGTACGACGCCAGCCGGCTCGACTTGAAGCCGGCGGTCGTCACGATGTCGCCCTCGCCGACGTGGACCGCGTTCGGGATCAGCTCGAGGCTCGAGGATGCCGACCTGGCCGGACGCCGCCTTGATGAGCCCGACGGCGTTGGGCTCGCCCTGGACTCCGGCCGTCACGTAGTTCTGCGGGTCGAGGAGCAGCGTCACCACCGCCTGGTCGCCGGTCACCTGGACGACCTTTCCGATCAGCGCGCCGCTGTCCTTCGTGGGCGCGATCACCGGGTCGTTCACCGCGACGCCGGCCGCGGAGCCGATGTCGATGGTTACGGTGTTCTGGTAGGCGGTCGGCGACTGCTCGAGCACCTGGCCGGCCACGCTCTTGGTCTCGCCGATCGTGCTGCGGAAATGCAGGAGCGCCTGGAGCCGGTCCACCTCGGCCGTCTGCTCGTTCAGGAGCACCTGCGTCTTTCCGTACTGGGCCTGGAGCCGCTTCAGCTGCTCGGTCGAGTCGCGCGCGCTTGCGAGGCCGCTCGCCCAGTTCCAGGCGTCGACGGCCGGGCGCGTGACCCGGTGGGCGACCGTCGCGAACGGAGCCGTGATGCTCACGGCGTCGCGCTGGATCTCTCCGACAAGGCCCGACGAACCCTGCCGGAAGGACAGGGTGAGCAATGTGAGAGAGGCCGCCAGCAGCAGGCCGACGACGGCCCGCCTCCGGATGATTCGGTTCTTGCTGAGCAGCATGCTTTGGCGGGTCGGGGAGCCAATCGTAGCGGACGAGCCGCTCCGGCCCCGGCGCAGGCGGCTAGAAATGCGCGCTCTTGGCACCGGTGGCGATCAGGATCAGCACCGCCGCGGCGGCCGCCAGCCGGTAGAGCACGAAGACGTTGTAGTTGTTGCGGCGCAGGTAGCTGAGGAGGGCCCAGATCGAGATCAGCCCGACGACCATCGACGTCAGCGTGCCGACGACGAACGGGCCGGTCGTCCCCGGCGGGAAGCCGCCGTGGAGGTCCTTCACGCCCTTGAACACCACCGCGCCGGCGACGACGGGCGCGTAGAGGAAGAACGAGAACCGGGCCGCGTCGTCGCGCGAGAGGCCGAGGAAGCGGCCGGCCGAGATGGTGACGCCCGAGCGGCTCACGCCCGGGGCGAGCGCGAGCGCCTGGGCGCAGCCGACGCCGACCGCCGTCCTCAGGTTGAACTCCTCCATCTGCCGGGTCACCGGCGTCCTGTCGGCGTACCAGAGCACACCTGCGAACACGGCGAGCAGGATCGCGATCTGGTACGGCTGGCCGAGCTTCTCCTCGACGAACGACTCGCCGAGCACGCCGGCGATCCCGGCCGGGATCGTCGCCACGACGACGAACCAGGCCAGCCGCTCCTCCCCGGTCTCGATGGCGCGCTTGCCGATGCTGCGAATCCACGCGCCGGCGAGCGCGATCGCGTCGAGCCGGAAGTACGCGAGGACGGCGATCAGCGTCCCCAGGTGCAGCGACACGTCGAAGGTCTTGTTGAAGTCGGGGTGGTTCTCGAGGTAGTGCCAGTTGAAGAGCCACGGGACCAGGATGAGGTGGCCCGACGAGGAGATGGGCAGGAACTCGGTGAGCCCCTGCGTGACGCCCAGGATGAGCGCCTGCCAGTCGGTCAGCTTCGCCGGATCGGAGCCGTAGCCGGCGGCGGCGAGGCCGACGGTGAAGACGGCGATCGCCGCGAGAGCGAGGGCGCCCATGTGCACCCGCGGTGGGCGCCTGGAGAGAGTCGCGTCCGACTGCACCTGGCTTCCAGGATACAAGCGCCTCCGGCCGTGTCCAGCCGGTCGGATTGGAGCGGGCTTAGTAGCCTCTGCGTCCGTTGCGGCGGCTCGAGGCGTAGGACTGGTTGGCACGGTGGATCGCCTCGAACTCCTCGAGCGAGCGCCCCGACCCGACGGCCACGCAGGTGAGCGGCGACTCGGCCAGGTGGACGGGCATCTGGGTCTCGGCCCGCAGCCGGTCGGTCATGCGCTGGAGGAGCGCGCCGCCGCCGGCGAGCACGATCCCGCGGTCCATGATGTCGGACGCGAGCTCGGGCGGCGTCTTGTCGAGCGTCTGCTTCACGGCGTCGATGATCTGGTTCAGCGGCACGTCGAGCGCCTGGCGCACCTCGGTGGCCGAGAGCACCACGGTCTTGGGGAGGCCGGTGACGAGGTCGCGGCCCCGGATCTCGGCCTCCACCTCCTCGGGAAGCTCGTAGGCGGAGCCGATCTCGAGCTTCACCTCCTCGGCCGTCTGCGAGCCGATCATCAGCTTGTACTCGCGCTTCACGTGCTCGATGATCGCCTCGTCGAGCTCGTCGCCGCCGACGCGGATCGACTGCGAGACGACGATGCCGCCGAGCGAGATCACCGCGACCTCGGTCGTCCCGCCGCCGATGTCGACGATCATGTTTCCGGTCGGCTCGGAGACCGGCAGCCCGGCACCGATCGCCGCCGCCATCGGCTCCTCGATCAGGTACGCCTGGCGCGCGCCGGCCGAGTAGGTGGCCTCCTCGACGGCCCGCTTCTCGACGCCGGTCACCCCGGACGGCACGCAGACCACGACGCGCGGGTGCGCGAAACGGTTCTGGTGCACCTTCTGGATGAAGTGGCGCAGCATCTGCTCGGTGACGTCGAAGTCGGCGATGACGCCGTCCTTGAGCGGGCGGATCGCCGAGATGTTGCCGGGCGTGCGGCCGAGCATCCGCTTGGCCTCGATCCCGACGGCGTGCACCTCGCCGGTGCGCTGGTCGATCGCGACGACCGACGGCTCCGACAGCACGATGCCGCGGCCGCGCACGTAGACGAGCGTGTTCGCCGTCCCGAGGTCGACGGCCATGTCACGGCCGCCGAAGCCGGTGAGGGAGTTTAAGAAGCTGATGCGGGGGCCTTCGTTTCCTGCTGCAAAATTGGCGAAATGGCAGCACGATTCTAGCGGATAGCGGGGTCCGCCATCTTCCGCATCTGTACCATGCCGCGCCGTGGACACCGACCTCGCCGGCCGCGTCGTGCTCATCACGGGCGCGGCGCGCGGGATCGGCGCCGCGACGGCGCGCGCCTTCGCTGGCGAGGGCGCGCGCGTCGTCGTGAACTACCGGACGAGCCGGGACGAGGCCGAGGCGCTCGCCGCGTCGCTCCCGGATGCGATCGCCGTCCAGGCCGACGTCTCCGACGAGGGAGCGATCGACCGGCTGTTCGCGGCCGCCGTCGACCGCTACGGGCGGGTCGACGTCTGCGTCTGCAACGCCGCGATCTACTCGCCGCCGGCGGCCGCCGTCGACATCGACGCCGGTCGCTTCCGCCGCATCGTCGATACGAACCTGGTCGGCACCTTCCTGGTCGCGCGGGCGTTCCTGCGCCGCGTGCGCGAGCAGGCGTCGGGGAACCTGATCCTGATCGGCTCGACGGCCGGGATCTTCGGCGAGGAGGGCCAGGCCGACTACGCCGCGACGAAGGCGGCGCTCACCGGCGGCCTCGTCCCCACGCTCAAGAACGAGATCGCGCGGCTCGCGCCGCTGGGGCGGGTGAACGCGGTCTGCCCGGGATGGACCGAGACCGAGATGGCCGCGCCGGCGCTCACCGAGCCCGGCCGGCTCGACCGGATCACGCGGACGATGCCGCTCCGCAAGGTCGCCCAGCCCGACGACGTCGCCTGGCAGGTCGTCGTCCTGGCCTCCGACCGGCTCTCGGGCCACATCTCCGGCCAGGTCGTCGTGGTGGCGGGCGGCATGGAGGGCCGGCTCCTCCACGAGGCGTGAAACACCGGGGCCTGTCGCCGGTGTTTCACGGCCGGGCTGCCGCAGCCGCCGCGGCCATCGCGTCGAGCAGCTCCGGGACCGGCAGGCCGACCACGTTCTGGAAGTCGCCCCGCACGGCGCGGACGAGCGCCGCGCCGCGGCCCTGGACGGCGTAGGCGCCGGCCCGGTCGTGCCACTCGCCGGTGCCGATGTACCACTCCACGTCGGCGTCCGACAGCGGCGCGAACGTCACCTCGCTCTCGGCGCGGCGGAGGTGCTCCGTCCCGCCGGCGCGCAGGCACAGCCCGGAGTGGACCGTGTGCGTCTGCCCCGAGAGGGCCCGCAGGAAGGCGCGAGCCTCGTCCGAATCGGCGGGCTTTCCGAACACGCGCCCGTCGAGGGCCACGAGCGTGTCGACCCCGAGCACCCGCTCGCCGGGTACGGCGGCCGCCTTGCCGCGGGCGTGCGCCTCGGCGAGCTCGGCGGGCCCGAGGCCGGCGATGTCGCCCTCCTCATAGCTCGGCTCGACGACCGTGAAGTCGATCCCGAGCAGGGCGAGGATGTCGCGCCTGCGCGGGGAGCTCGATGCGAGGACGAGGGGCCCGAGCCCGAGCGCCCGGGCGATCACACCAGATCCGGCTCGGAGAAGTAGATCGCGATCTCGCGCGCGCCGCTGGCCGGCGAGTCGGAGCCGTGGACGATGTTCTCGCCGATCTCGAGGGCGTAGTCGCCGCGGATCGTCCCGGGCGCCGAGTCCAGCGGGTTCGTCGCGCCCATCATGCCCCGCACCGTCGCGACGGCGGCCTCGCCCTCGATCACCATCGCCAGAACGGGCCCCGAGGTGATGAACTCGACCAGGCCCGGGTAGAACGGCTTCTCGCGGTGCTCGGCGTAGTGCTCGCCGGCCTGCTCCGGCGTGACGCGCAGGAGCCGCATCGCCCGGATCGTGAGGCCGCGCCGCTCGATCCGCGAGACGATCTCGCCGGACAGCCCGCGGGCGACGCCGTCGGGCTTCACCATGAAGAGCGTGCGCTCGGCCATCTACCGTACGGGGCGCTCCGTGCTGGGCTCCCGGCGCGTGCGCTCGGCCACCGGCGGCGTCTGGACGGTCGCCGTCTCGCAGTATGGGCACAGCCGCCACGACGGCTCGAGGGGCGCCTTGCAGCGCCGGCAGGCCTGCTTCAGCTTGGTGCCGCAGTGCGGGCAGCTCAGGAAGCTCGCCTCGGCCGGGTTGCGGCAATAGGGGCAGACGGAGTCGGCGCCGAGGCGGCGCTCCATCGCCTTGATCTCGAGCTCGCGCTCGCGGACGTCGGCCAGGTACTCCGGCGGACGCAGGATCAGGTACACGAGGACGCCGACGAACGGGAAGAAGAACGCGGTGGCGATGCACACCGCCACGATGACCGGGTCCTCGATCCGGCGGCGGGCGTCCTTGGCGGTCCAGAAGATGAGCGCCAGGTAGAACGCCACCACGAAGATGATCATCAGCTTCTCGAACGCGGCGAAATAGCTCGAGTTGAAGAAGTCGCTGACGCCGTTGAACGGCCCCGAGGTGTCGCTTGTGGTTGTCGCGGCGAGGACGTGGAGCACGGTCAGGCAGAGCTTCGCGCGGCCTCGACGCCGTGAGACCGCGTGATCAGGTCGTGTAAAAGATACAGCGAGCCGCAGACGATCACCGCACCGCGGCGCCCGGCGAGCCGGATGGCGCGCTCCCGGGCCCGCACCGGATCGGGCTCGGCCTCGCCGCCCGCGATGGCCGCGAGGTCGGCCGCGGGGAGCACCCGGGGGTTCGTGGACTGGGTGGGGACGATCACCTCACATACCCCGGAGAGGAGCTTCGCCATCCCGGCGACGTCCTTCTCGCCGAGCGTCGAAAGGACGGCGACCCGAGGCGCGAGGCCCTCGAGCAGGGCGGGAAGCTCGGCGACGAGCCGGGCCATCCCGTCGGGATTGTGCGCGCCGTCCCATATCTCAAGCGGTTCGCTGCCACGCACCTCCATCCTGCCCGGGACGAGCACGCCGAGCATCGGCTCGGGGTCGACGCGCCGCCCGAGGGCAAGCTCGACGGCGGCCCGCGCGACCGCCCGGTTCTGGTCCTGGTAGGTGCCGTCGGCCCGCACCACCTCGACGGCGCGGGCCCGCGGGACGAGCTTCGCCCACTCCGGCTCGCCGACGACGAGCAGGCCGCCCTCGGGCACGACCGCCAGCTTCTCGGCCGCGATCTCCTCGCGGGTGTCGCCCAGGAGCTCGGTGTCCTCGAGCGACACGTTGGTGAGCACCTGCACGCGCGAGCGGGGAAGGACGTTCGTCGCGTCGAGCCGGCCGCCCAGCCCTGCCTCGACCACCGCCCACTCCACGCCGGCCGCCGCGAAGGCGCAGAACGCGGCGGCGGTGAGCGCCTCGAACTGGGTGACGCGCGCTCCCGCGGCGTCGCGGACGCGCAGCACGGCCTCCTCGTAGGCGGCCGGGGCGATCTCGGCGCCGCCGACCCGGATCCGCTCGCGGAACGAGGTCAGATGCGGAGACAGGTACGCGCCGGTGCCGGCGCCCTCGGCCTCGAGCAGCGCCTCGGCGAAGAGCACCGTCGAGCCCTTGCCGTTCGTGCCCACGACGTGGATCGCCTCGAACTCCCGCTCGGGATGTCCGAGCTCGGCGAGCAGGTCGTGCATCCGCTCGAGCCCGAAGGCCATCCCGAAGAGCTCGAGGGAGTCGATGTAGCGCTCGGCGGCGGTCACTCGATGGCGGCCAGCCGCGACTCGAGAGCGCGGACCTCGGCGGCGAACCGCTCCGCCTTCTCGCGCTCGGCCCGGACGACCTCCGCCGGCGCCCTGCTCGTGAACCGCTCGTTTCCGAGCATGCCCTCGGCGCGGCTGAGCTCGGCCCGGAGCTTCTGGAGCTCCCGCTCGAGCGCGCCCCGGTCGGGCGCCTGCCCGTCGCCGGCCCGCTTCGGCGCGAGCCGCTCGACGATGCCGGCGCCCGCGAACCCGTCGGGCATCTCGATTACGGCGTCGGGATCGGCCCGGGCGGCGGTGACGATCTCGATCGCCCGCCCCATGTCGCGCTCGGCGTCCGGGTCGCGGTGCGCCGTCTCGGCCGCCGGCATCTCGGCCAGCATCAGGAGCCCGCGCTCGCCGGGCATGTGCGTCCAGATCGCCTCGGTCACGAACGGGCAGATGGGGTGCGTGAGCGCGAGGATCCGCTCGAGCACCCACAGCAGGTTGGCCGATGCCTCGGCCCGCTCCCCGCCGCGCAGGCGCAGCTTCACGGCCTCGACGTACCAGTCGCAGAAGTCGTTCCAGACGAAGGCGTAGAGCTGCTTCACCGCCGCCGAGAAGTCGTACCGCTCGATCTGGCCGACGACCCCCTCCAGCTCGGCGGCCAGGCGCGAGCGGATCCAGCGGTCCTCGATCGCCGTCCCGGCGGGCGCCGGGGGGACCGTCGTATCGGCCTGGGTCAGCACGAAGCGGGCGGCGTTCCAGAGCTTGTTCGCGAACTTCGCCCCCTCCTCGATCATCCCGGCCGAGAAGCGCACATCCTGGGTCGAGCTCATCTTGAGCAGGCCGTAGCGGGTGGCGTCGGCGCCGTGGGTGCCGACCAGCTCGAGCGGGTCGATGCCGGTGCCGAGCGACTTCGACATCCGCCGGCCGTCGGGCGCCAGGATGGTCGGGTTGATGACGACGTCCTCGAACGGGATGTCGCCCATGAACTCGAGGCCCATCATCAGCATGCGCGCCACCCAGAGGTTGATGATGTCGCGCGCCGTCGCGAGGACGTGGCCGGGGTAGTAGCGGTCGAGGCGGGGATCGTCGCGTCCCGGCCAGCCCAGGGTCGCGAACGGCCACAGGGCCGACGAGAACCAGGTGTCGAGCACGTCGGGGTCGCGCTCCAGCTCGCGCGACCCGCACGTGGCGCAGGCGTCCGGTTCGGAGAGCTCCGCCGTCTCGTGGCCGTCGGGGCAGTACCAGACCGGGATCTGGTGACCCCACCACAGCTGGCGGGAGATGCACCACGGCCGCAGGTTCAGCATCCAGTCGTAGTAGATGTTCTCCTGGTTCCTGGGGTGGAAGCGCACGCGCCCCGACCGCACCGCCTCGTTGGCCGGCTTCGCGAGCTCGTCCATGCGCATGAACCACTGGAGCGAGATCAGCGGCTCGATCCGGTCGCCGGAGCGGTCGCAGTGGCCCACCTCGTGCTCGTACGGCTGTTCCCTTCGCAGGAGGTCCTGGGCGAACAGGGCGTCTCGCACCTTCTCGCGCGCCTCGGCGGCGGGCAGGCCGGCGAACTCGCCGGCGAGCTCGGTCATGCGGCCGTCGAACCCGATCGCGGCCAGCTCGGCCAGGCCGTGGCGGCGGCCGATCTCGAAGTCGTTCGGGTCGTGCCCGGGCGTCACCTTGAGCGCGCCCGTCCCGAAGCCCATCTTCACGTAGTCGTCGGCGATGATCGGCACCTCGCGCTCGACGAGCGGCACGATCGCCGTCCGCCCCACCAGGTGCCGGTAGCGCTCGTCGTCAGGGTGCACGGCGACGGCCGTGTCGGCCAGGATCGTCTCGGGCCGCACCGTCGCGACGGTGAGGAAGTCGTCGCTGCCCGCGATCCGGTAGCGCACCTCGTAGAGCGTGTCCACGGCGTGCTCGTAGCGCACCTCGAGGTCGGAGATCGTGGAGGCGCACGTCGGGCACCAGTTGATCATGCGGTTGTCCCGGTAGATGTAGCCCTTGCGGTAGAGCTCGACGAACATCGTGAGGACGGCGGCCACGTAGCCGCCGTCCATCGTGAACCGCTCGTGGCCGTAGTCGAGCGAGCACCCCAGCCGCTTGAACTGGCGGATGATGGTCGCACCCGTCTCCTCCCGCCAGCGCCACACGCGCTCGAGGAACCGCTCGCGGCCGAGGTCCCAGCGCGTCAGGCCCTCGGCGCGGAGCTGCTTTTCGATCACGGCGTGCACGGCGATCGACGCGTGGTCGGTGCCGCAGATCCAGAGCGAGTCGCGGCCCTGCATCCTCCGGAGGCGGATGAGCGTGTCCTGGTAGCTGCCGTTCAGGGCGTGGCCCATGTGCAGGTCGCCCGTGACGTTGGGAAGCGGCAGCGCGATCACGAACGGCTCGCGGCCGGGGTCGGGCACGCCGCCGAACACGCCCGCCGCCTCCCAGCGCTCGAAGAGGGGCTGCTCGGCGGTGCTCGGGTCGTAGCGGGCGTCCACGCGCAAATCCTAGTTTCGTGGTTCCGCCGACAGCGCACGGGGGCTGCTCACGCAAGCGCGGCGCGGGCCGCGGCCCGCCCGAACGCGTACACGGTCGAGTCGATCGGGCCCTGCGCGTAGACGGTCACCACCACCGGACCGCGACGGGTGAAGATGACGGCCACGTCGTCGCGGGACGTCTCGAGCCACCCGATCTTGTGAGCCACAGGGCGGCCGCCCGCGCCCGGCCGGACGAGGCCGGGATCGGCGGCATGCAGCATGAGGTAGAGCAGCTCGCGGGCCTCATGGCTGCTCACGCCGCGGCGGATGAGCGGGCCCGAGCCGGACGCGGCGTCGGCCAGCCAGGCCGCCAGCCGGGCCATGTCGGAGGCCGTGGTGTATTTGAATGACGGCGGCGGGACCCGGTCGGTGTGCACGGGCGGCGGCCCGCCGCCGGCGTCCGGGTCGGTGAGGTAGCCGGCGTACAGGTAGGTGTGACGCAGCCCCAGGCTCCGCATGGCCGCGACCATGCCGGCCGCCCCTCCGGCCTCGCTCCCGCCGAGCAGCTCGAGCACCTCGTCGGCCGCCTGGTTGCTCGATGAGCGCGTGATCGCCTCGAACGGGGCCCAGTACGCCGTCGCGCGCGGCTCGCCGCCGATCCGCTCGAGCGCGGCGACCATGATCGGCAGCTTGAGCGTCGAGGCCCCCTCGAACTCGGCGCCGGCGTTCCACGCGCCGGCGCTCCCGTCGGCGCGGCGGACGTAGGCTGCGACCGCCGGCGTCGCGCGGGCGGCGAGCGAGTCCAGCGTCCGGTCGAGCCGGCTGTCGTCGCGGGCCGGCGCGAGCGGCCGGAGCGCGCCGTGCGGGAGCCCGTAGACCGGGATCCGCCTGCCGGCGACCACGACGACGGCATCACCCGCGGAGACGTGCGGGATCCGCACCGAGAACCGGCCCCCGAGTCCCGGCACGAGCGTGTACCGGTGCCCGCCGGCCCGGACGTGGACGATCCCCGGGGCGCGGCCCCGAAGGACGCCGTCCCACACCTCGAACGGCCGCGGCTCGTCCACCCGCACCGGCCCGGCATGGTGAACCCCACCCCCCAGGATCGCGAGCAGCGACGCCAGGAGCCGGAGCATCTAGCCGGTCGCTATGCCGACTCTTCGCGCAGCTCTTCGGTGACGTCGACGCTCGGGCCGCCCTCGGTGACGAGCGTCGGGTCGAGGTGCTTCTCGATCGTCTCGCGCGTGACGACGCACTTGTTCACGTCCTTGCGCGAGGGCAGGTCGAACATCACGTTCAGAAGCGCCGCCTCGATGATCGAGCGCAGGCCGCGGGCGCCGGTGGCCCGCTCGAGGGCCCGGGTCGCGATGGCGCTCAGCGCGTCCTGCGTGAAGACGAGCTCGATCGAGTCGTAGTTGAAGAACCGCTCGTACTGCTTGATGAGGGCGTTCTTCGGCTCGAGCAGGATGCGGATCAGGTCGTCGCGGTCGAGCGCGTGCACGGCCGAGACGACCGGCAGGCGGCCGATGAACTCGGGGATGAGCCCGTAGGAGATCAGGTCCTCGGGCATCACCTGCGGGAAGAGGTCCTTGGCCGGGCCGTTCTTGCGCGAGCGCAGCTCGGCGCCGAAGCCGATCGAGTTTCGGCCGATGCGCCGCTCGATGATCTTGTCGAGGTCGGCGAACGCCCCGCCGCAGATGAACAGGATGTTCGTCGTGTCGATCGACAGGAACTCCTGGTGCGGGTGCTTGCGCCCGCCCTGCGGCGGGACGCTGGCGACGGTGCCCTCGAGGATCTTGAGCAGCGCCTGCTGGACGCCCTCGCCGCTCACGTCGCGCGTGATCGACGGGTTGTCGGCCTTGCGCGCGATCTTGTCGACCTCGTCGATGTAGATGATCCCGGTCTCGGCCTTCTTCACGTCGAAGTCGGCCGCCTGGATCAGCTTCAAAAGGATGTTCTCGACGTCCTCGCCGACGTAGCCCGCCTCCGTGAGCGCGGTCGCGTCGGCGATCGCGAACGGGACGTTCAGGATGCGCGCCAGGGTCTGGGCGAGCAGCGTCTTGCCGCAGCCGGTCGGGCCGAGCAGCAGGATGTTCGACTTGGAGAGCTCGACCTCGGAGTCGGTCTGCCCCGCCATCTGCACGCGCTTGTAGTGGTTGTAGACCGCCACCGACAGCGTGCGCTTGGCCTGCTCCTGCCCGACCACGTAGTCGTTCAGGACCGCGTAGATCTCCTTCGGCCTCGGCAGGTTGTCGAGATCGAGCTGGGCGGGAGTTGTGAGCTCCTCGTCGATGATCTCGTTGCACAGGTCGATGCACTCGTCGCAGATGTAGACGCCGGGGCCGGCGATGAGCTTCTTCACCTGCCGCTGCGACTTCCCGCAGAAGCTGCAGAGGAGCTGTTCGTTGGTGTCGGTGGGTCGGGCCATCGGTCAGTGCTTTGCGATCACGCGGTCGATGATTCCGTAATCGGTCGCTTCGTCCGCACTCATGAAGAAATCTCGCTCGGTGTCGCGGGAGACCTTCTCCATGGGCTGGCCGGTCTTGTCGGCGATGATCTGGTCGAGGCGCTTTCGCAGGTCGAGGATCTCGCGCGCATGAATCTCGATATCGGTCGCCTGGCCCTGGAATCCAGAGCTGACCTGGTGGATCAGGATCTTCGCGTTGGGAAGCGCCATGCGCTTGCCCTTCGCGCCGCCCGCGAGGAGCAGCGCGCCCATGCTCATCGCGATGCCCACGCAGATCGTCTGCACGTCGGGCTTCACGAACTGCATCGTGTCGTAGATCGCGAGGCCGGCGTAGACCGAGCCGCCCGGCGAGTTGATGTAGATCGAGATGTCCTTGTCGGGATCCTCGGACTCGAGGTGCAGGAGCTGGGCCACGATGAGGTTGGCGATCTGGTCGTCGACGGGCGTCCCGAGAAAGACGATCCGCTCGTTCAGCAACCGCGAGTAGATGTCGAACGACCGCTCTCCCCGCGACGTCTGCTCGATCACCATCGGAATCAGTGGGCTCATTGCGCTCCTCAGGTCGGCCGGCCGGCTCCCGCCGGGGTCCAGATTGGGGATGGTTTTTCGCCGGCCGCGTCGGATTCCTGCCCCGGCGTCCACAACTTGCCCTTCGCCTCGGCCTGCTCGGGCGTGATCGGCTTGGCGTGCTCGACGACGACGTCGAGGGCCTTCTGCGCGGCCAGGTCCTGCCGGAGCGCGGTCTTGGTGGCGGGGTCGCCCAGCAGCCGCTCGACGGCGGCGTCGGCATCCTCCTCGCCCTCGACGGCCTGCTCGCGCACCCATTCCTCGATCATCTCGTCGGTCACCTCGATGGCCTCGGCGGCGACGACCGCCTCGAGCGCCAGGTCCTTTTTCACCGAGTCCTCGGCCCGCGGCCGCACCGACGCGGCGAGCTCCTCACCGGTCTGGCCGGTGACGCGCAGGTACTCCTCGACCGCGACGCCGCGCGCCGCCAGGTTCTGGAGCAGCGAGCGCACGAGGTCGGCGACGCGGTTACGCACCAAGGCGTCGGGCACCTCGGTCGTGAGCTGGTCGGCGAGCGACTGGAGGACCGAGGCCCGGAAGCGCATGTCGACCTCGCGCTCGAGCGCCTCGCGGATCCGCTCGTGGATGTCGGCCCGCAGCTCGCCGAGCGTGTCGAACTCGCTCACGGAGGTCGCCAGCTCGTCGTCGAGCGCCGGCAGCACGCGCTCCTTCACGTCCTTCACGGTGACGTGGAACGCCGCGATCTTGCCGGCCAGCTGCGCGTCCTCGTGGTCGGGGGGGAGCGGGAGCGCGATCTCGCGTTCCTCGCCCGGCTTCAGGCCGATCAGCCCGCGCTCGAGATCCGGGGCCAGGCGGCCCGCGCCCAGCTCGACGCCGTAGTCGGTGCCCGCGCCGTCGGGGAACGACCGGCCGTCGACCGTCCCCTCGAAGTCGATCACGAGGAAGTCGTTCTCGGCCGCCCCGCGCTCGACCGGGCGCAGCTCGGCGACGGTCAGCCGGAGCCGCTCGATCTCGGCGTCGACGGCCTCCTGCGGCACGTCGGCCGGCTGCTTCACGCCATCGAGCCCCTTGTATGACTTGACCTCGGGCGCCGGCTTCACCTCGACCTCCGCGGTGAAGCTGAACGGCGTGCCCTCAACGGGCTCGTCCGACCAGTCGATCTCGGGGCGCGCCACCGGGTCGATCCCGGCCGCTGCGACGGCGCGCGAGTACCAGCCGTTCAGGTGGTCGCGGAGCGCCTCCTCGATCACCGTCTCGCGGCCCAGCTGGCGCATGACGAGCGGCTTCGGTGCCTTCCCCTTGCGAAAGCCGGGGATGCGCACGCTCTGGGAGAGGTCGCTCAGGGCGTGGTCGAACGCGTGATCGACATCGCCCGCGGGGACCTCGACATCGAGGCGAACGCGGTTCTCAGCGAGTTCGGAGACCTGGGTCTTCATGCGAGGGGACGGCGGGCCCGAGACCCGGGTGCCGTCCTCTAACCTTAGTCGGGAGGTGGCGGCAGCGCCACCGCGCCGCCGGTGCGGGGCCGGCATGCGGGCGAGAGGACTCGAACCTCCACGGCCGGGGCCACCGGCTCCTAAGGCCGGCGCGTCTACCAGTTCCGCCACGCCCGCGCGTGCGGGTATCCTACGGGGACTCGCGGTGGCCGTAGCTCAGCTGGTGGTAGCCCCTGGTTGTGGTCCAGGAGGACGTGGGTTCGAGTCCCACCGGTCACCCCTAGCCAACCCGCCGCGCCCGCGCCCGTAGCTCAGGGGATAGAGCAACAGACTTCGAATCTGTGTGTCGCACGTTCGAATCGTGCCGGGCGCATCGCAGAACCGAGCCGTTTCGGTGACCTCGCCTGTCCCGGACTTCCATCCGCCGTAAGGGGCCGCAACTCGCGAAACGGGCGGCTAGCGTCTCCGCGTGCCGCACGATCCCTTGTCCTGGGAGTCGCTCCGTCTCTCCACGGACAGGCTCTGCCTCCGTCCGCCGACGCTGCGAGACGCCGAGGCGCTGTACGACCTCTTCGCCGACCGGCAGGTTATGGACGGCCTCGGGATGGCTCCCGTCGCGGCGCTGGACGGGGCGACGGCAATGATCGAAGAGGGGATCGACGGTTGGAGAACCGACGGGCTCGGCCCGTTCCTTCTCGAGCATCCGGCGACCCGGCAGGTGGTCGGCCAGGCCGGTCTCATGGTCTTCGACACACGCGGCTGGACGCCCTCGACCCTGGGGAGTGCAGGACGTCACGCACAGGCCGAGCTCGGTTGGGCGTTGATACGCGCGCACTGGGGCCAGGGGTTTGCGACCGAAGCAGCCGCAGCCATCCGGGCCTGGGCATACGAATCCCGCTCCATCGACCGGCTCGTCTCGCTGATCACGCCCGGCAACGTCCGCTCGCAACGCGTCGCGCGGAGGCTCGGTGCGAAACCCGGAGAGACGGTCACGCCGGCCGATTCCGGACGGACGGCGGTCGTATGGCACCATCCCGCCGCATGAACCTCGTGGGCCTGGGTCAACGCACGCCTCCCCGGACTTCGAATCTGTGCGTCCCACGTTCGTGCCGGCCGGATCGCACGACCCGCGGCGGATCGCCGCCGCCCCGAGGCGAAGCCCGCCGGGCCGCGCGGAGCGTCGCTCTGCGCTAGCGGTGCATCAGCGGATCGACGTAGACGTCGTCGATCGTCCACGACCCCTTCGCATCGGCGGGGGTGAAGCGGATGCGGACGCTTGCGGTGAAGAGCGGGAGCAGGCCGCCGAGCATCCCGATCCGCGGCGACGGCTTCCACCTGCCCGCCGTGATCGTGCCCGCGTCGGCGACGCCCAGCAGCTGGCCGAGCCCGCCGGCGTACAGCACCTTGACGTGCAGGCGCGCCTTGGAGGCCCCGGTGTTGCGGACGAAGAAGCGCATGTTCATCGAGAGCGCCCCGATGCACATCGGCGCGGAGGTGGCGCTGCCGCCGGCGGGGAGGCTGAGCGAGTACCGGTCGCCGGCGGCGTGGACGCGGAAGGGCTCGTTGCCCGCGACCACGCGGGCGCCACCGGTCAGCGTCCAGCCGGACGCGCCGCTCTCGAATCCGCCGTTGGGGGCGAACGCGTAGGACCAGGGATCCGACCAGCGCAGGAACGGCTCCGACGCCGGCGTGGAGCACACGATGCCGAGGGCGGCGTGCGCCGCCGGCGGCGGCGCGGCGAAGAGTGCGGCTGTGATGAGCGTCGCGACGAGCGCGGCGCGGGCGCGGAGCGGGAGCATCAGGGGGGTCATGCTGTCTCCTTGGGCGTCGGGCTTCGGCGGCCCGTCTGCACACGATGCGCGGCCGCCGCGCCGGGTGCGTCCCCCCGGAGAGTGATCCGGCGCCCACCCTGTGCTCAAGGGTGTGAACCGGCCTCCCGATACCTAGAGTCGAATGCGGCTGCCCTTCAGGACCGACCAGGCACGGCCGGCGGCCCCCACCCCGGCCCCCTCCGATCCCGGCGACGACCACGAGCTCGTCGGGCAGGCGCGCGAGCGCGAGGCGCACCGGCTCGCCGGGCGCGACCGGACGACGACGCTCGCCCTCGCCGGCGCCTTCGCGGGCGCGGCGGCGGCGCTCGCGGCATTGGCGCCCCAGCGAACGCCGGCCGACTGGCCGCTCGTGCTCGCCCTTGTGATCGCATTCGCATGCGCCGCGCGCATCCAGTTCGAGGTCGGCATCGGATCGGCGGTGCCGACGCAGCTCGTGTTCGTCCCGATGCTCTTCCTGGCGCCGCTCGGCTGGGTGCCGCTCCTCGTCGCCGCCGGCTTCGTCCTCAGCAAGGCTCCGGAGCACGTCCGGGGAGGCTGGCATCCGGAGCGAAACGCGCTCCATCTCGTGAGCGCCTGGTTCTCGGTCGGGCCGGTGCTCGTGCTCTGGGTCGCGGGCGTCCCGGCCTCGACCCCGGCGCGGCTCGCGGTGATGCTCGTCGCGCTCGCTGCCCAGTTCGCGTTCGATCTCGGCGCATCGGCACTCCGCGGCGCCGTCGGGCTGAACTTCCGCTGCGGTCGATGCCGGCGATGCTGGCGCCCGCCTGGGCCGTCGACACCGCGCTGACGTCCATCGGCTTGACGCTCGCCGGCGGCGTCGGCGGCGATCGCTACGCCTTCCTCCTGGGGCTTCCGATGGTCGGCCTCCTGGGATACTTCGCCCGCGAGCGGCGGGGGCGGATCGATCACGCGCTCGAGCTGTCGCAGGCGTACCGCGGGACCGCGCTCCTCCTCGGCGACATGATCGAGGCGGACGACGCCTACACGGGCCTCCACAGCCGCGACGTCGTCGACCTGGTGCTCGCGGTCGCCGACGCGCTCGATCTCGACCGGCGCGACCGGCTCCACGCCGAGCTCACCGCACTCCTCCACGACGTCGGAAAGGTGCGGATCGCCGACGACATCCTCAACAAGCCGGGCCCGCTGACGGCCGAGGAGCGGACGGTGATCGAGACCCACACCGTCGAGGGCGAGCACATGCTGGTGCAGATCGGCGGGCTGCTGGGCGAGGTCGGCCACCTCGTGCGCTCGTGCCACGAGCGCTGGGACGGCCGCGGCTACCCCGACGGGCTCGCCGGCGGCGACATCCCGCTGGTCGCGAGGATCGTCTCGGCCTGCGACGCGTTCAGCGCGATGACGACGGGGCGCCGGTACCGGGCAGCGCTGACGTCCGCCGAGGCGATCGCCGAGCTCCGGCGATGCTCCGGAAGCCAGTTCGACCCCCGGGTCGTTCGGACGCTGATCGTGGTCGCCGGCGCGGCGGCGCGCCCGGCGCTGGCAGACCTCGCGCCGGCGGCGTAGCGCCGAACCCCGTGGGGCCGGGCCCCGGTGGTTGGCCGCGCATCCCCCGAACGGGCCATCGACCCCCGGCAGCGCGGGCCGACCAGTCGGGTATGGAACCGGACGCCGCCGGAGGGCGCAGAGCGGGCTGGGACGCCGAGCGCATTCACGCGCTCGTGAGCAGCCTGCCCGGAGCCGTCTATCGCTACGCCCACCGCGACGGCGGCTGGCACATGGAGTCGGTGAGCGACGCCATCGAGGCGATCACCGGCTACCCCGCGGCGACGTTCCTGCCGGGCGGCGGGCGCCGGTACGACGCCATCATCCATCCCGACGACCGCGACGCCGTCGCGGCCGCGGCACACCAGGCGATGACGCAGCGCCAGCTCTACGCGATCGAGTACCGCATCATCCACGCCGACGGGTCGGTGCGCTGGGTGACCGGCCACGGGACGGGGATCGTGGACGTGGACGGGACGCTCCGCTATGCCGACGGCGTGATCTTCGACGTGACCGAGCGCAAGCTGACCGAGGCGCGGCTCACGCACCTCGCGCTGCACGACTCGCTCACCGACCTTCCCAACCGGGCCCTTTTCCAGGAGCACCTGAACCTGGCCATCGCGCACGCGCGCCGCACCGGCGTCGGCGGCGCGGTGCTCTTCGTCGACCTCGACGACTTCAAGATGATCAACGACGGCTTCGGGCACGCCGTCGGCGACGAGCTGCTCGTGCAGGTCGCGCGGCGCCTGGGCGAGTCGTGCCGGGCCGACGACGTGGTCGCCCGCCAGGGAGGCGACGAGTTCCTCATCCTCCTCAACGGATCGAGCAACGCCCGCGACTCCGACGAGGCGGTGGCCGGCGCGGCTCAGAAGGTGGCGGCAACCCTGCGGGCGGCGCTGGGCCAGCCGTTCCACGTCGGCGAGACCGAGCTCTACGTGACGGCCAGCATCGGCGCCAGCCTCTACCCGTCCGACGCCGACACGGCCGAGGCTGTCCTGAAGCACGCCGACGTCGCCCTCTACGCGGCCAAGGACGCGGGCCGGGACGGCTACCGCCTCTATGCGGCGCCGAAGCACGACACGACGCGCGAGCTGGCGCTCGCGGCGCGCCTTCGGAACGCCGAGAGGCGCGACGAGCTGATCCTGCTCTACCAGCCGATGGTCGACCTCAAGACCTCGTGCATCGTCGGTGCCGAGGCCCTGATCCGCTGGAAGGCGCCCGACGGCACCCTGATCGGGCCGGCCGAATTCCTGCCGGTCGCCGAGCGCACCGGGCTGATCCGCCCGATCACGGCGTGGGTGGTCGAGCAGGCCTGCATCCAGGCCCGGCGCTGGTGCGACCTCGACCTCGACCTGTACGCCTCGATCAACCTGCCGCCGGCCTACTGGCAGCCGGCGTCGATGCGGCGCGTGCTGGCGACCATCTCCGACTTCGGCCTTCCGGCCGACCGGATCATGATCGAGATCACCGAGCAGTCGGCGATGAACCAGAGCGAGGAGCTCGAGCCGCTGGTCGCCGAGATCCGCCGCCGCGGACTGCGGCTTGCGATCGACGACTTCGGCACCGGGCACTCGTCGCTCGGCCGGCTGCGACAGCTGCGGCCGCACACGCTCAAGATCGACCGCTCGTTCATCCGCGACCTCCCGCACGACAGGGAGGCTGCGATCCTGGTCGAGATCATGATCACGCTCGCCCAGCGGCTCGGGATGCAGTGCCTCGCCGAGGGCATCGAGACCGAGGCCCAGCTCAAGTTCCTCGTCGAGCAGGGCTGCCACCTCGGACAGGGCTTCCTCTACAGCAAGCCGCTCACCGTCTCGCGCTTCACCGCCCTCATCACCGGGGTCGAGGAGCGGGCGGCCTAGACCTGGCCGAGCGCCGGCGCCGCGAACGCGGGCGACCGGGCGACGGCGACCGCGTCCGCCAGCGTCGCGACCGTGTCGAAGCCGCTCACCGCGATGCCGAGCCGGGTGATCGCCTCGGCATGGTCGGTGGAGATCCCGCTCATCACGGCCTGCGCTCCCATCAGCCGGGCCACCGCGACGGTGTTCACGAGCTCGTGGGCCACGGCGGAGTCGATCGCGGGCACGCCGGTGACGTCGAAGATCACCACCCGGGCGCGGGTGGCGGTGATCGCCTGGAGCACGCGCTCGGTGAGCTGGCGGACCCGGACCGTGTCCATCTCGCCGACCAGCGGCGCGACCAGCACGCGGTCGTCGAGCTCGAGGATCGGCGTCGCAAGCGCGCGGATCGTCTCGCGCTGGGCCTGGATCGTGGCGTGCGCCTCCGCGAACTCCGTGACGTCGGAGAAGAGGCACCCGACCTGCACGACGGCTCCGTGCGCGTCCCGGATCGGGAAGAAGTTCAGGAGCAGGCTGTGGCCGTCGGGGCGGGCGACCGCCAGGTTCACGATGTGCTCGCCGGTCTGAAGGACGTCCTCGACGGCGGCGACGACCTGCCGATCGACGTCGGGGAACGCGTCGGTCAGGCGCTCACCGAGGTGCTCCGGCCGCACGCGCCCGAGCTCCTCGACGGTGCGGTTGACCCTCACGATCCGAAGCGCGCGGTCGTAGACCACGACCCCGACCGGGACCGCGTCGAGGAACGGCCCCAGCATCTCGGCCTCGTCCATGCCGTTCTCGCGCTCGGAGATGTCGGTCATGGTGGTGACGATCAGATCCTCCGCCGCGCGGTGCACGTTCACGTCGACCAGGCGGTCACCCGCCGCCGTCGTGTAGAGGCGCCGGTAGGTGAAGGCTGTCCCGACCTCCGACGCCCGGTCAAGGATCCACCGCGTCCGCTCGGCGGAGCTCGCGATCTCGGCCCCGTCGGCGCGGCGGCCGAGGAGGTGGGCGCGGCTGCGGCCGACGAGCTCGCAGAAGGCGTCGCTGACGTAGAGCAGGGTGCCGTCGGCCCGCATGACGACGACTGCCGCGCCGCTCTGCGCAAGATCGGTCGGCAGGCCCTGGGCCAGGCCGGCGTGGTCAGTTTCTCGCATCACTGGTTGGGGGTCGGCCGGCCACCGCCAAAAGACGCACCGGCCGCGGCAAGCGTACTCGCGGCCCGCGCGGCGCCGCCTCCCCCAAAAGCGGTACGCCGTCGGTCAGCCGAGAGCGGCGATGCGGTCGGCCATGAACGCCGTGAACGCCGCGTCGATCTCGACGGCGACGCGCGCGTTCGGCTTGTTGCCGGTCACCCTGCGCAGGTCGACCAGCGTGCGGCCGCGGCTTGCCGCCCCGCAGTCGACCTCGACGTGGCACTCCGACAGCTCGACGATCTCGGGGCGCACCACCTGCGCGACCGCCACCGCGTCGTGGATCGGCACGCCCGGCCGGCCCGGATTCGAGCGCTGGTAGAAGTCGACGAGGCCGGCGGCCAGCCGGCCGGCACGGCCCCGACCCCGCAGGCGGTCGTTCTCCTCCGGCGTGAGGAGCGCCCGCTGAGTGACGTCGAGCCCGACCATCGTCACGTCGAGCCCGCTCGTGAGGACGCGCTGGGCGGCCTCCGGATCGGCCCAGATGTTGAACTCCGCCGCGGGCGTCGTGTTCCCGAGGCCGATCGAACCGCCCATCACCACGACCCGCTCGAGCGCGGCCGCGGCCTGCGGATGGCGGGCCGCGAAGAGGGCGACGTTCGTGAGCGGGCCCACGGCGACGAGCGTCACCGGACGGGCGGACGACGTGGCCAGCTCGGCCATGAGGTCGATCGCGTGTGCGGCCGCGGGGAGCCGCGAAGGCGGCGGCAGGTCGAGATCGCCGAGGCCGGAGTCGCCGTGGACGCCGCGCTCGGCGCGGGCCTCCCGGACGAGCGGACGATCGGCGCCCGCCGCCACCGGGACGTCGGCCCGGTCGAGGTGGTCGAGGACGCGGATCGCGTTGGCGGTCGTGTGCCTGAGCGGCGCGTTCCCCGCGACCGTGGTGATCGCGAGCACGTCCACCTCGGGGCTCCCCAGCGCGACCATGATGGCGATCGCGTCGTCCAGCCCGGGGTCGCAGTCGAGCACGATCGGGACGGGCTGCGCCGTCACCCGGCCGTCCCCGCCCGCAGCCGCTCCTCGACCTCCGACCGATGCGGCATCGCCGGCTGGCAGCCATGCCGCTCGACCGAGAGCGATGCAGCCGCGATGCCCCACCGGACCGCCGCCTCGAGTGGCCGCCCCTCGGCCAGCGCGGCCGCGGTCACGCCCGCCAGCGCGTCCCCGGCCCCGGTCGTGTCGACGATCCGGGCCGGGATCGCGGGCAGATCGACGCCCTCGGGAAGCAGCCGTGCGCCACGCTCGCCGAGCGTGAGGACGACGTGCGCCGGGTGCTCGGCGCCGAGCGCGTCGAGCTCGGTCTCGTTCACGATCGCAACGTCGAACCCGGATACGAGCTCCGCGGGCAGGCGGCCTGCCGGGGACGGGTTGACGAGGGCGACCGCCCCGGTGGCCCTGGCGGCCGCGAGCGTGCCCTCGACCGCCTCGACCGGGATCTCCGCCTGGACGAGCCACACGTCCACGGCGGGATCGGGCGCCGGCGCCTGCACGAGGTCGTTGGCGCCCGGGATCGCCACGATCAGGTTCTCGCCCGCGTCGTCGACGAGGATGAGCGCGACGCCCGTTGCCTCGTCGACCCGGCGCAGGTGGGTCAGGTCGATCCCGTCCCGCTCCAGCGCCGCGACCAGGTCGGCGCCGAACTCGTCGGTGCCACAGGCGGCCGTGAACCGCACCTCGGCGCCGGCCCGGGCGGCCGCGACGGCCTGGTTCGCACCCTTCCCGCCCGGGGCGTGGGCGAGCCTCGTGCCCCGCAGCGTCTCGCCGGGCTTCGGGAGCCGCGGCGCGTAGCCGAACACGTCCATGTTGACGGAGCCGCAGACGCCGACGCAGGCCACCGGCCTATCCCTCCTCCACCGTCACCCAGCGATCGTCGCGATGGCTCTCCAGAATCGCCTCGACGGCGAGCGTGGTGCGGTGCGCGTCGGCGAAGGTGGCCACGATCGAGTCGCGCACCTCGCCCCGCCTGTGCGCGGCCACCGTGGCGTAGAAGTCGAGCATGAGGTTCTTGAGCCCGTCCGGCCAGCCCTCCTGGTGGCCGCCCGGGTAGTGCGCGAGGCCCGCGGCGGCCGGCGAGAGCAGCGCCGGATCGCGCGGGAGCTCCTCATTGGGCCGGTCGCGCCGTCCGATCCGAAGCTCGTTCGGGTGCTCCTGATCCCAGGCGAGCGAGACCGGGCCCGCGTCGATCTCGAACGCCACCGTGTTCCGCCTCCCCGGCGTCACCTGCGAGACGGTGAAGACGCCGGGGCAGCCGTCGTCGAGCTCGAAGAGCACGATGGCGAAGTCCTCGGTATCGACGCCGACGCGCTCGACGCCGGCGTCGGCTCCGCGTGCGAACGTCCGTGACGGCCCGGCCGGCCGGAGCCGTTCGTCGTGCAGCCGGCCGAGGCGCGCGTAGAGCCGGGCGATGCGACGCCCGGTCACATGCTGGACCAGGTCCATCCAGTGTGAGCCGATGTCGCCGACGGCCCGCGAAGCGCCCGAACGCCCGGACTGGAGCCGCCAGTTCCAGTCGGTCGCCTCGAGCAGCCAGTCCTGAAGGTAGGCACCGCGGATCAGGTGCGGCCGGCCGGCCCGGCCGTCGGCAAGCATCGACCGCGCTTCGGCGACCAGCGGGTAGTGGCGGTAGTTGAAGCAGACACCCGTGACCACGCCGGCCCGCGCGGCGCGAGCGACGAGGTCGGCGGTCTCACCCGAGTCCATCGCCAGCGGCTTCTCGGCCAGGACGTGCTTCCCGGCATCGAGCGCGGCCGCGGTGATCTCGCGGTGCAGGTCGTTGGGCGTGCAGTTGTGGACGGCGTCGATCGAGGCGTCGTCGAGGAGAGCCCGGTAGTCGCCGGTCGCCGCGTCCACGCCCATCCTGTCGGCCGCGGCGCGCGCGCGTGCGTCCGAGCTCCCGGCGAGCGCCGCCACCTCGACACCGGGGACGCGGCGCAGCGCCTCGACGTGCGAGCCGCCGGCGAACCCGGTCCCGACCACGGCGACTCTGACCGCTCGCCCCAAAGCGGGGCCATACTACCGGGTCGCCATGGCCCGACCCCGGACGCGCAGATGAGCCACCGGCCCGACGACGGGCCGTCGCCCGACGCGATGCGGCTGATGGAACGGCGGGCCCGCGAGGCGGCCGCCGGCTGGGGGGTCGAGCTCGGACCGCCCTACGCGCTCTCGCGCTACTCCTACGTGGCGCCGGCGGGCCCGGATGCCGTCGTCAAGGTGACGTGGGACGGGGACGACGAGTCCGACCACGAGGCCGACGCGCTCGAGCTCTGGGCGGGCGACGGCGCCGTCCGCCTCCTGCGCCGCGACGCCGGGCGCCGGGCGCTCCTCGCCGAGCGGGCCGTGCCCGGCACCGACATCTCGCTGCTCCCCGACGACGAGGCCACCGCCGTCGCAATCGACCTCGGCCGGCGGCTGTGGCGGCCGGCGGGAGCGCCGTTTCGCTGGATCGGCGACCACGTGCCTCGCTGGCTCGAAAACGCCGAGCGCGACGGCGCCGCGCTCGTGCCGCTCGCCCGGGAGCTGTATGCGGCCGTCGGGCCCGGCCGCGCCGCGCTCGTCCACGGCGACTTCCACCACCACAACATCCTCCGCCACGGCGACCGGTACGTCGCCATCGACACGAAGGCCATGCTGGGCGAGCCGGAGTTCGACGTCCCGAGCTTCCTCTGGAACCCGCTCGATTCGGAGATGACCGCCGAGCGCACTGACCGCCGGATCGCCGCGTTCGCCGCCGCCGGCCTCGACGAGGGCCGGATCAGGGCGTGGACGGTCATCCGGGGCGCCTACCTGGGGATCGCCGACGACCCCGGTCAGGCGGTCGTGATCCAGAACCTGGTGGCCTGACCCCACTCCGGTGCGAAACCCCACCGCTTGTGGGCGTCCACCGGCTCCGGTACCCTCTGCCGGGAACTGGTAATCCTGGGGGGGTAGCAGATGATCACCAAGGGCATGCTGCGCAGTGTGCGCCGCAGCGCCACGGCACTCGCCGCGGTCCTCGTCGTCGGCGCGCTGGCCGCGCCGGTTGCACAGGCCGCCGTCGTCGGGTCGACTCCCGTTCCGACGTACCAGACCAACGGCCGGGTGAACGCGATCCTGATCCAGAACGGCGTCATCTATATCGGTGGCAAGTTCACGGCGGTGCGCCCCGCGGGCAGCTCATCGGGCGGCGTCACGCGCAACCACGCGGCGGCCCTCAGCCTGGCGACGGGCCAGGTGCTCCCCTGGAACCCGAACGTGAACAACACGGTCCAGTCGATCGTCGGCAGCGGCGGCACGATCTATCTCGGTGGCTCGTTTGGGAAGGTCGGAAACGCCTCGCACTCACGGATCGCGGCGGTCGACGCCACGACCGGCGCCGTCGTCTCGTCGTTCAAGCCGAAGCCCGACAAGGCGGTGAACTCGCTGGCGCTCGCAGGCGGGACGCTCTACGCGGGCGGCGCCTTCCTGCATGTGAACGGCGATCCCCGCTCCTATCTCGCTGCGTTCAACGCGTCGACGGGCGCGCTGCTCTCCGGCTGGGCTCCGGCCGCCGACAGCTCCGTGAAGGCCGTCGACGTCGCGGTGGACGGAAGCCGCGTCTACGTGGCCGGCAACTTCACGACGATCGACGGCACGAGCCGGCGGCACGTCGCCGCGCTCGACCCGGCGTCCGGCGCGCCGATCTCGTCGTTCTCGCACGGCCTCGGCTACGCGGTCGTCGACATGGCGGTCGACGCCAACGGCGTCTTCATCGCCGGCGCCGGCGGCGGCGGCAACTTCGCCGACCTCAACCTGACCACCGGCGCGCTGGTGTGGCAGGGCGGCACGGACGGCAACGTCCAGGCGATCGCGACGCTCGACGGCGAGGTGTACGTGGGCGGCCACTACGACAACTACTGCGGAATGCAGAGCGGCCAGCACACGTGCACGACGTCGATCACCCGCCACAAGCTGCTTGCGGTCGACGAGGCGACCGGGGCGCTCACGAGCTGGGACCCGCACGCGAACAGCACGCTCGGCGTGTTCGCGCTGGCCGGCTCGGGCACGGTGCTCGGCGCCGGCGGCGACTTCACCAAGGTCGGCGGGCGCTCCCAGCAGGGCTTCGCCGAATTCACCGAGTAACGCGAACCCCACCGGGGCGAACCCCGGTGGCCGGCCGCTGAAACACCGGGGCCTGGCCCCGGTGTTTCACGCCGTGCCCTAGAGCACCGCGCGCACGCGGGCCGGGAGGCCGTCCACGCTCGGGTACGCCGTCGCCCTGCGCAGAAGCCCGTCGGCGAACTCGGCCACCCACGCGATCTCGGAGTCGACGATCCCCGCCTGCGCCCGTGACGCGTGCAGGTGGATGATCGCGACCGCCGTCGTGTCGTCGACCCGGACCACCCGGCGGATCGTGGGCTGCCACACGAGCGCCTCGCGGGCGGCCCGGATCCAGGCTGCGGCGCCCTCCCGCCCGCGGTGGACGGCGCCGGTGATGATCGGCCGCAGCTCGGCCGCCGGATGGACGAGATCGAGCACCTCGTCGTCGCGGCCGGTGGCGGCGGCGCGGGTGATCGTCTCGACGTAGATGCGGGCCAGTGTCTCGGGATCCGTCTTGATTGGGCGAGTATGACAGGGACGCTTCCCATCCCGAAACCCAGCCGTACACTGGGATCATGTGGACGAGGCTCCTATCGGCCGCGCTCGCGCTCGCCGTCGTTGCGGCCGGCTGCGGCTCGACGGCGAAGCCGCACCGGGTGAAGCTCCCGCACCGCGCGGCGAATGCCGTCGCGCCGTGGGTCACCACCCAGGACGGCCGCTTCGTCGACACGCGTTCGGGCTCGCCGGTCGTCCTGCGGGGCGTGAACGTGGCCGTGAACTCGAGCGCGCTCGTCTACGACAAGGCCGCCGCGATGGGCGCCAACCTGGTGCGGATCATGGCACCGTGGAGCGTCGTCGAGCCCACCGCGCCGAACGGCTCGACGCACCACTGGGACGAGGCCTTCCTCCGGCGGCTGGACGCGGCCGTGGCGGATTTCCAGAAGGCGGGAGTGAACGTCCTCATCGACTTCCACCAGTTCCACTGGTCGCCCTACTTCGCCAAGGTCGAGTGCAAGACCGACGCCGCCGACTGCAACGCGTCCGGCGTGCCGGGCTGGTACTACGCCGACGGCCGCTTCCCCGACACCAAGCGCGGGGAGTCCGACGCGAAGAAGGCCTTCTGGACAAGCGAGGCGGCCGAGTCGGAGGACGCGTATGCCGCGTTCGCGGGCATGATGGCGAAGCGCTACGCCGACGATCCGAACGTCGTCGGCTACGAGGTCTTCAACGAGCCTCACCCCGGCGGCCTCGGCGACTCCACGTCGGCCACCGACACGATGCTCCAGTGGCAGGCCGAGATCCGCAGGGTGATCCGGGCGGTCGATCCCGGCCGCACCGTCTTCATCATGTGCCGCGGCGGCGGCGAGGGCGTCGGCACCGCCGACCTGAAGGCGTTCGGCCCGCTCGACCATCTCGCGCTCGACTACCACGACTACTTCAACGGCATCCCGGGGATCGGGCTCACCCCGAACGGGAACGACTGGACGCCGAGCTGGCCCGCCACCCACAATCAGAAGGCCGAGCGCTATGCGGGCACGGCGACGGCGCAGGCGGCCGTCCTGGCCGTGCCGCTCAGGCGCACGACGGAGTGGAAGATCCCGCTCCTCGTCGGCGAGTGGGGCATCCACACCGGCGTCCCCGGCGCGCTCGAATACCAGCGCCAGATGCTCGATGTCTTCGCCAGCGAGAACGTCTCGTGGACGCGCTGGAACCTGGCCCGCGGCGGCGGCTTCGGCCTCCTCCAGGGCACCGGGTCGCCCACGGCCGAGGCGATCCAGCTCGAGGCGGCGCTGCGCGCTACGCCGTGACGGGCCGGGCCCGGCGGCCGCGCCTCGCGCGGAGGGTGCCGGCCAGGAGCTCGAGCTCGGCCCGGCCGCGGAAGCGCCACATGAGCGCCGCGTAGGCCACGGTCGCCACGACGAGGAAGACGGCGAACGAGGCGATGCTGAGCCCGACGCTCATCCGGACGGCCATCCCGAACGCGCCGAAGCACAGGGCGGCGCTCGTGCTCACCACCGGGAACCCGCGCCCGAACGGGTGCAGCTTCAGGAAGGCGCGGATCTCGGCGAGCGGCGCGACGTTGTTGAAGAGGATCGAGGCCGCCCAGGCGCAGGCCGCGCCGGCGATGCCGATCCGGGGCACGAGCACGAAGCTGAGGGCCAGGTTGAGGACGAGCGCTACGACGACGTTGAAGAGATTCCACATGCTGCGGCCGCCCATCAGGAGGACGATGTCAACCGGCCCGATCGCCGTCGCGACGAGCATCGCGACCGCCAGCACCTCGAGCGAGGAGGCGCCGGCCACGTACTCCGGCTTGAACACCCGGAGCAGGAGCGGGGCGAAGACGGCGAGCGTGAAGTAGAGCGGCCAGGCGAGCGTCATCAGCCAGCACGTCGCGACCTGGTAGACGTCGCGGGCGCGCTGGTGCTCCCCTCCGGAGAGGAGCTCGGAGAGCTTCGGGGCGATCGCCGTGATGATCGCGTAGTTCACGACCGAGCCGGCGACCAGATACCTGGTAGACGCCGTGTAAACGGACGCGTGCGCGGCATCCAGGAGGGAGCCCACGAGGAGCGTCCCGATCCAGAGGATCGTCACCTGGAAGACGCCCGTCAGCCCGCGCGGCGCGGTGAACTTCCAGAACTCCGACCAGAGCGCCCCGGCGCTCGTCGGCGCGACCCGCTCGCCGGGCGTGTTCTCGACCTTCGTGATGAGACGGACGAGCCACACCAGCGTGACGCCGAAGGCGAGCAGGATCGGCACCCCCCACCCCAGCGCCACCCCGAAGGCTCCACCGCCCGCGATCACGACCGCCCCGACGCCGGCCAGCTGGAGCGCGGCCCGCCCGATCCGGTCGACGAGCGCGTTCGGGAGCATCGTCCCGAACCCGCGGGTCGCGGCGACCGACACCGTGTAGGCGGCCGAGACCGGCAGGAAGGCGGCCAGCACGCGGATGTAGGTGGCCACGCGGTCGGCGTCGGTGTGCTGGTGGTTGGTGAAGATCGCGGCGAGCGGATCGGCCAGGAAGAAGGTGATCTCGGCCAGCACGATCCCGGCGACGAATCCCGGCAGGATCCCGACGGCCATGCTGCGGCGGATGTCGGGGATGCGGCCCAGCACCCGCAGCCGCGGGATCATCCGGGTGAGGCCCGTGTCGGCGCCGAGCTCACAGGTGTTGGAGAGGATGATGAAGAGCGCGACGGCCTCGAAGAACGCGCCCGCCTCGCGCTTCGTGAGCGCCTGGGTCACGACGACGACGAGCGCGAACTGGAAGACGCCGTTCACCACCGAGCCGATGAAGTTGAGCGTGCCGCCGCGGGCGACGCTCTTCAGGTCGGATTCGCGCTCGGCCCGGACGCCCTCGTCAGCCATCGGAGGCCGCGTCGTTGAGACCTGTCCACTCGAGCCGCCGTCCGAGCAGCTCCTCGAGCCGCCGGTTCGGCTCGGCGAAGCGGGCCGCCAGCCGCTCGCGCGTCGCGGCCGGCATCCCGCCCGCCGGACGGGCGTTGAACGCCTTGAAGTGCGGCGGCCGCTGCGGCATCGGCAGGCCGAGGAAGTCGAGCACGCCTCGATAGGCCGCGGCCGGGTCGGCGAAGAACTCCTCCGCCACGATGACGTGGATCTGGGACGCGTCGAAGCGCTCCCTCCAGGCCTCGAGCTGGGGGGCGTACTCGCCGCGAGCGGCGTAGGCGTGGTGCTGCATCGCCCTGCTGTCGTAGCCGGGGTCGGCGAGCATGCGCTCGCGCTCACCCCGCAGCCGGCCGGACTCGAGCTCGAGCGCCTCCTCGAACGTCCCGGCGTCCTCGAACCCGCGCGCGTACTCCTGCTGGTACTGCGAGAAGGCGCGGATGACGGGGTCGCGGAGCATCACGATCAGGCGGGCGTTCGGGACGGCGGCACGGACGCGGTCGGGCCCGTGCGGGTGAAAGACGTAGTAGGGGCTCGCCTCGCCGGTGACGGCGGCGCCGCCTGCACGGGCCCGCCGGCGCCGCGTCGGGAAGTGGGCGCGGTACCAGCGCAGGCTCCGCTCGTGGTGGACATCGAAGTAGTGGACGCCTTTCGACGGCGCCGCGCCGATCACCTGCGGGTGCTGGGCCAGGTAGCGGTAGAGCGACGTCGTGCCGCAGCGCTGGGCGCCGATGATGAGGAAGTCGGGCAGCGGCCGGGCGCCGGCGTTCAGCATCCGCGCGCCGACGTACGCCGCCTTCACGGCATCGGCCACGGGCTCGGGGACGCGGGAGTAGTTGTCGTTCCGTGCCCCTCGCTCGCGCCGCATCAGGCCTCCGTTGCCACCAGCGACCGCGCCATCGCCGGCTCCGGCGGAGCCTCGAGCCGGCCGGGCTCCCGCAGGCTGTAACCGAACCGGCGCACCCGATCCTCGAATCGCTGCACCGCCCGGTCGGTGTCGATGCGCCTGCGCGGGCTCCAGCGCCGGCCGGACCAGCGCCGGAAGTAGGCGTCGTTGATGCCGGTGCGCACGGTGATGCCGCTCGGATGCGGGTCGAGCCCGGCGGCGCGGTAGGCCGCGCCCAGCACCCGGTCGGGATCGGCCACCAGGTCCTCGTAGCGCAGGATCACCGGGTCCTGAAGGTGCGGGGCGTCGGCGATCAGCGTCTCGTGGCAGACGAGCCAGTGCTCGACGAGCTCGGAGTAGGAGCTCCACGACCACTTCCGGGTCGCGCCCGCGACGGCGATCGGGTGGCGCATCATCATGACGAGCCTCGACCCCGGGAACATGGCCTGGAGGAAGCGGCCGCGGATCAGGTTCGGTGGCGACTTCTCGATCAGCACGCGCCGGGTGAGGTCCCAGTGCGGGCGCCAGTCCGCCGCCAGCCGCTCGCGGCTCTCGTCGGTGACGAGCGGCGAGTCCTCGGTGAGGTGCGCACCCGGGTCGAAACCGAACCGGCCGGGCCCGCCGTGGGCCCGCGCCGGCCGGTAGACGGACTGGAGGTGCTGGCCCTCGTCCTCGGGAACGCCGGTGTCGCGAAAGCCGCTCGCGTCGGGATGCGCGGCCAGGCACCGGTGAAGGAGCGACGTGCCGCTGCGGTGGAGGCCCCCGACGAAGACGAGCGTCTTGCCCTCGAACGGGGTCGTCACGCCGGGACCAGCGCCTGCCGGCGCCTGCGGCGCAGCTCGCGCGTCGACGGCTCGGGCTCCGGGTGGCGGGCGATCTCGCGGTAGGCGATGGCCGCCGCCACCATCACCAGGGGGATGCGCTCCGTGATGTCGTAGTACGGCAGCTGGATGCAGGCCACGAGCAGCGTGATGTGGGCCCAGAATCCGTACGCCGTTCTCCATCTCGCCGAGCGGAAGAGCGTGTAGAACATCCAGATCAGGAAGAGCGCCAGGCCGGGCACGCCGTGCGAGAAGACGAGCAGGAAGATCTCGCTCTCGGTGCCGAGGTTCGACTGCTTGTGGGCCGGGGTCTGCACGGCGCCGAGCGGCGCTCCGAAGCCGAGGATCGGCGAGTCGGCGATCTTCTCCTGGGCACCGACGTCGCGCTGGAGGCGGCCGGTGTCGCCCGTCTTGTGCGAGAACCGGCTGGTGGCGAGGTCGCCGAGCGGGCTTGCGAGCAGCACGATGCCGACGACCACGAACGCGACGATCACCTTCAGGGCCTGGCGGAAGTCGCCCCGCAGCCAGAACCGGAACATCGCGTACATGAGCGCGAGGCCGAGGCTGAGCCAGAGGCCGCGGTTGAGCGAGAAGACGATCGGCACGATCGAGGCGACCATGGCGAGCTGCAAGACGTGCTTCCAGGCCGGGGACCGGGCCTGGAGCATGGCGCAGATCGCGCACGGGGCCAGCATGGCGAACGCAGAGCCCCAGGCGTTCGTGTAGGCGAAGAAGGTCTCGGGGCGGCCGATCGGGAAGCCCAGGAAGTGCTGGATCTGGGCGAACTCCAGGTGGACGTGCGCGTACACGTACTGGTTCTGGGCGAGCCCGTGCGGGAGGAGCTTCTCGATCGGACTGGCGAAATCCATGCCCGGAAACGCCACGCCCAGCCACCCGCCGACGACGACCATCACCCAGAGGGCCGCCATCGCGTTCACGATCGCCCGCGTCGAGATCCGCCGCTCGGGCACGTTCACGAGGTAGAGGAAGACGGCGGCGCCGGCGACGTAGAACGAGAGCCGCCAGCCCCATGCCAGCGCCCGGTTGGGGTCGCTCAGCTCCACTCCCGAGGCCACGACCCACAGGATGAAGAGCAGCCAGATGCCGAAGCGGCGCGGCGCCATGATCCGGCCGCGCACGACCATCGCCGCGATGAGCGGGAGCGCGATCAGCGGCCACATGACGAACGACGCCCCGATCAACCACCAGAGCGGGAGCAGCGTGACGATCGCGAAGGCCTGCCATCCACGTGGGAGCACGTACTCGCGCGGGACGCGCATGTCGACGGCGTCGGCCGGGACCCTAAACATGCCGCCCCCGCAGATAGCCGTAGCGCAGGAGCAGCGGCCACGTGAGCGCGAGCACGGTGCGCCGCACCGGCCGCGCCATGTCGCGCCGCCATGCCTCGTCGGCCCTCACCCGCTGGCGGCCGTGTGCGAACCGCATCGGGTTTCCGCGCACGCTGTGCTGGCCCGCCACCTCGACGGAGCCGCCGGAGAGCGCCGAGACGTCGACGTCCTCGCCGAGCGACCGCATCGCGCGCTCGACCTCGCCCGCCGGCTCGGACGCGAGCGCCTCGTAGCGCATCCGGGCGGTCGGCGTGCGGAGGCGCAGGACGTCGAAGGCCAGGTTGCACTCCATCCAGCGCAGGCCCGCGCGCCAGGGGCTGAACTCCTCGAAGAACGCCGCGTCGCCGGTGATCTCGGGCCGCTCCACCTTCTTCATCCACGAGTGGACGACGCCGCGGCTGTCGCGCACGAGGTGCAGCACCCGCAGCCCCACGCCCGGTGCCCGGCGCAGGAAGTAGGCGTACGGCGGGTTCTTGGTCGAGTCGACGACCGTGCGCGCGCCCGAGACGGTCAGGATGGCCTCGTAGACGCGGGCGGTCAGCTCGGCGTAGCGGTCGACCTTGCGGGCGTGCGCGGGGAAGAGCCGCGGCAGCGCGAGCAGCGGGATGTTGCGGTGGCGCAGCACGTCGGCCTCGAGCTGGAGCACCTCGTCCACGTCCACGTTCTCCCATCCGCCGAAGGCCTCGCGGCCGACCGCCTGCCAGAACGGGCACTCGGCGAACGGCCGCCCGCAGCCGCACAGCTCGTTGGCCGCCGGCCCCGCCTGCCAGACGTAGCGAAGCTCGCCCACCGACACCATGCCGTCGAGCTCGCCGAGGAGGTGCGAGAGGAGCGTCGACCCGCTGCGGCCCCAGCCGCCGATGTAGAGGACCGGGGCCGGGGTCATACCTTGGTGCGAAACGCGCGCGGCGCCGGGTCGGAGGGCGGCGGGGGGCCGGCGGCGACCATCGGCTGGAAGAGCCCTTCGACGAGCTCCTCGAAGCGGCGGACGGCATCCGCCGGGCTCGAGGCCCGCGGAGGCAGCGGCTCGCCGCCGTTGGCGTGAAGAACGCCGCTCAGAAAGCCGCGGAACTCCGACTCGGACTCCGCCAGGATGATCGCGCCGTCGGCGGCGATCCGGCGCGTGAACGCGTGCTGGTGGTCGTCGACGTGCTCGCCGGCCGCCTTGCGCCGGGGGACGACGATCGGCCGCTTGCCCATCGTGGCGGCCAGCATGATCGTGCCCGGCCCGCCGTGGCAGACGACGACCGCCGCCTCGCGCATCATGGCCTCCATCTGCTCCTGGCCCAGGTACTGGCCGTGCTCGGCGTGGATCGGCGGCGTCGACGTCCCGGTCTGGACGAAGCAGCGCGCGATCTCGCCGCCGCCGCCGGCCAGCCACGCGTCGATCCACCGGCACAGGCGGTCGAACGGGTGGAAGTCCGTCCCCACCGACACGAAGACGAGGGGGAGCTCGGCGCTCAGAAGAGTCCTCCGATGACCTTCGCGCCCGGGTAGAGGCGCTGCTGCTCCTCCCACTGCACGAGGAAGAGGCTCGAGAGCGGGCGGCACAGGCGCCCGGTCAGCGTTGCCGAGTCGATGCGGTCGTAGACCTCGAGGTAGACGGTCTTGATCCGCAGGAGCCGGGCGACGACGAAGAACGGGAACGCCACCCCCGCGCCGTCGGACACGACCAGGTCGGGCCGGTAGCGCGGCAGGATCCGCACGGCGAGCATGAGGTTCCGGAAGGCGTTTCGGACGTTCCGGGTCGTCGGGTGGTAGGCCCAGACGACGTCCTCACCCTCGAGCAGCGAGCGGCCGTCGGGCAGGTCGAAGGTTACCCACGTGCGTTCGTGCTTCTCCCACCATGGCTTCAGCTGGTGAAGCTGGATGAGATGGCCGCCCGACGAGCAGACGAGCACGACTCTCACAGCAGTTCGCGCTCTCGGGTCGGCGTCCGCGGCTGCGAGATGCCGGCACCGCCGACCCCGACGTAGCCGCCGTACTCGTTCTCCTCCGACACCGAGGCGCCGGTGAAGAGGAAGCCGAGGGTGGGCGCCGCGCATGCGTCGAGCGCACGCGCCAGCGCCACCATGTGCGGCCGGCTCGCAAGCCGGGCGCGGGCGACCACGATGACGCCGTCCACCTTGGAGCCGAGCATCATCGCGTCGGTCACCGGCAGCATCGGCGGGGCGTCGATCAGGACGATGTCCGCTCGGCCGCGCAGCTCGCCCAGGAGCTCCGACATCGCGCGCGACTCCAGCAGGTCGGCAGCGTCGGCCGGAGGCGGCCCGGCGGGCAGCACCTCGAGCAGCCCGCCGGTGGCGGCGCGCCCGTTGGTGTCCGCGTCGTCGGGCTGCTGGCCGCCCGCGTCAACGATCGTGAGCGCGTCGGCCAGGTCGCCGTGGCCGCTCAGGATGTCGGAGAGGCCCGTGCGGTCGTCGAGCCCGAAGAAGTGGTCGATCGCCGGCCGGCGCATGTTGGCGTCGACCAGGACGACGTGCGAGCCCGAGCGGGCCAGTGCCACGGCCATGTTGGCGACGGTGCGCGAGGTGCCCTCGGAGTCGGCGGCCGAGACGAACATCACAGCCTTGGCGCGGTTCGCGCGCATTACGGTGCCGAGGTTCAGCTTGGCGATCCGGAACGCCTCGGCCGACGGCCCCTGCGCTCCTCCGCGGGGCGCGAGCAGCACGAGCGGATGGTCGCGCAGCGAGCGCGGCGGCGCCGGGATCGATGCCAGGAGCGGCACGCGCAGGCGCCGGCCGACCTCGTCGGCGGTGCGGATCCGCTTGTCGAGCAGGTCCTGGAGGAAGGCCAGGATCACGCCGAGCACGAGGCCCAGCACGAGGCCCAGGATCGTGTTGCGGGTCGTCTGCGGCTGGGTCTGGTTGGCCGACTCCGCAGGCTGGTACTGCACGGTGCCCGGCGGCACGGCAAGCCCGGCGAAGAGCGAGTCCAGCCTCGGCTGGAGGGTGTTCACCAGGGTTGCCGGCGGCTGCACCACGGTACCGCTTGAGTCGGTGTGGGGCTGTAGCGTCGCATTGATGTTGACCCACTGAGTGGCATGCGACCGCTCCTGGTCATACAGGAGCCAGGATCCGTACACCTCCGCCCAGGCGTTTGCCAGGTTTTTGGCGACCAGCGGATCCGAAGCGTTCACTGTGAACTCGACCGAGTCGCCCGTGGCGGCTGCGGTGACGGTCGACTGGTGCAGGAGCTGGTCGGCGGTGACCCCGCTGTTCTTCACCTGGAGGAACGGCGGCGACGCAGGCTGAATCTCGTTCTTCGGCGGACCGACCTTCGGGATGGGGGGCGGCGTCGTCGCGCCGACGACGATCGAGGCGATCTTGGCGGTGTCCGCGAGCGGCGCGTTGATCTGAGACCACGTGACCGAACCGGACTTCGACTCGGCCGAGCTGCCCTGGGGATTCGGGAGCGACGCGGTGGCCTGGTACTTCGGCGTCTGGTTCTTGGAGTAGGCCACCGCGCTCACCGTCATCAGGACCGTGACCAGGAGCACGATCCACTTCCGGCGAGCGATGACGCCGAAGTAGTCGCTCAGCGAAACCGACTCATACCATCCTGTTTCCACCGTGGAATCCTCTCGGGTCGTCTGCGATCGAGCCGCACGGCCCGGTCGGGAAAGCTCGGTTCCTTATGACGCTCTGCGTGCGGTGACGCCGGTCGTGGGAGAATTTGCCTCGCCGTCCAACCTGTGGCCTCCCAGGCCAATGGTACCCCCCTCGATATGAGCGTCAACCCTGGTCGGAACACCCCTCGCGCCGGGCGGATACCGTCTCCCCGGTGAGAATCGCCGACGCCTGCACCCGCGGCCTCGCGGCCGACGACGACCGCGTACGGGCCGGAATCGGCCCCGCTCCACAGGGCTGGAGGACGATCGAGCGCTACGTGATCCTGCCCACGGCCCGCCGCCCGCAGATCCTGGCGCCGGCCTCTGCGCCCGGGCCGGCGGCCGCGGCCGTCACACAGTTCTCCAACGGAGCACCGGCCCGCACGCGCCTGGCGGCCGCGGCGGCCGCCGCCGCCCTGCGTGCAGGTGTGGCCCAGCGCCTGCTCCGCGGCCGGGCGTCGGTCGCCGTCGCCCCGGGCGTCGGCGACGGCGATCTCGCCGACCTCGTGCTCTCCCACCACCTGGCGCGCGTCCTCGACCTGCGGCGGGTCGACCTCGCCGTGCGGGTCGGCGCCGCCCGCCCGAACGGGAAGCCCGTCGCGCAGGTGTCGGCGCCCGGCGGCCGCGTCGTCGCCTTCGCCAAGGTCGGCTGGAACGACCTCACCCGCGGGCTGGTCATCGCGGAGGCGGAGGCGCTCCGGCTGCTGGCGGCGTCGCCGCCGGCGGCCTTCGCCGTCCCGGAGCTCCTGCACAGCGGCGACTGGAACGGGAGCGCCGTGACGGCGGTGGCTCCCGCCACCGGCGGCCGGCCGCACGTCTCGCCCGAGCCGCCGCCCGCGCCCACCCGCGAGCTCGCCCTCGGCGCGGCCGTGGAGCGCGCGCGACTCGCCGCGTCGCCCTGGTGGTCGCGAACGCTGGCCCGGATCGACTCCGCCGCCGGCGAGCAGCGGCAGGCGGCCGCGCGCATCGCCGAGCTCGCCGGCGAGCGCGAGCTGACCTTCGGGCGCGGCCACGGCGACTGGACGCCCTGGAACATGGCGGAGGTCGGCGGCCGCCTGGTCGTCTGGGACTGGGAGCGGGCGGCCGCCGGCGTGCCGGTCGGCGTCGATGCCGCCCACTACTGCCTCCTGGTCGCCCTGAACGCCCGCGGCCTGCCTCCGGAGAGAGCCGTTCCCGACGTCGTGGGCCGCCTGCCGCGGGTGCTGACCGGCCTCGACGTGGACGCGGGCGCCGCCCGGCTGATCGTCATGCTGGAACTGCTCGAGATGTCGGTCCGCTTCGCCGAGGCGCGGGCCGCAGGGGTCACCGGCCTGCGCGACCGGTTCGGTTCGGCACTGGCCGCCCTCCTCGACGGCCGGTACGATGGGGGCGAGGCATCGTGAGCGTCACCCTTTCGAACATCCTCTCGCTGGCACCCGTGATCGCCATCGTCGGCGTCTCGGTGCTGATCGCGGCCGTGCTCGCGCGCGGCGACGAGGTCACGAGCAGCCGCGCGAGACGCTGACCCCGCCGGCGGGGACGAAGCCGGCATCTCGGGGGGCGTAGCTCAGGGGACAGAGCGAGAGCCTTCTAAGCTCGAGGTCGCAGGTTCGAATCCTGCCGCCCCCGCTGATCTCTGGTCTGGCTACGCCGACGGGCGCGGCGTCGACCTGCGCGTGCCCACGTCGAACAGCAGCACGAGGATCGCGGCCACGATTACGGCGGTCAGGAACTGGCCGAGCCAGCCGACGTCGAGCACGTCGTTCGCCACGATGCCTCCGAGCAGCGAGCCGACGATGCCGAAGAGCGCGGTCTCGAGCAGGCCCAGGTCCTGGCGGCCGGACACGACCAGCCGGCCCAGTCCGCCGATCACGAGCCCGACGATGCCGTACCAGATGAGCGACCACAGGACGCCGAGCGCAAACCCGAGCAGCCCGAGGCCGAAGGCCAGCAGGAACACGATCAGGATCAGCGCGACCAGGGCGGTGCTCATTCGCACCGGAGCCTAGCCGTCCGCGGCTGCGGATAGCGTGAGCGGCCGTGTCCGGCCGCACGCAGGCAGCGCTCTACGCCGAGATCGACCATGAGCTCTCGTGGTCGGAGCGCGAGCTGCCCCAGCACCAGCGGACGAAGCACGTCCACCGCCTCCATCCCTACCTGGGGAAGTTCGTCCCCCAGCTCGCCGAGACGCTGCTCCGCCGCAGCCTCACGGCCGGCGCGCTCGTGTACGACCCGTTCGCCGGCTCGGGCACGACGCTGGTCGAGGCCAACGCGCTCGGGATCCACGCGGTCGGCGCCGACGTCTCGGCGTTCAACTGCCTCCTCATGCGCGTCAAGGTGGGTGCGCACGACCTGCCCGCGCTGCGGCGCGACCTCGACCGCGCCCTCCGGGCGCCGCCGGCCGGCCCGCCGCCGTCGGACTGGCTGGCGCGCTGGTATGCGCCGCAGGCCCTGCGCGACCTGGCCGGCTTCTGCGCGGCGATCCCGGGATCGGCCGAGGCCGAGACACTCATGGTCGTGGCCTCCCGGGCCGCGCGCTCCGCCCGGCTCGCCGCGCACCACGACCTCGACATGCCGCGTGCGCCCGTGCGTGGCCCGTACGCCTGCCACAAGCACCGCCGCACCTGCCGGCCCGTCGAGCGGGCCGACCATTTCCTGCGCCGGTATGCCCACGACACGGTGCAGCGGCTGGCCGAGTTCGACCCGCTGCGTACCGCCGCCTCCGTCGCCGTCGCCCACGCCGACGCGCGCGCGGTCGACCTCCCCGAGCGGGTCGACGGCATCGTCACCTCCCCCCCGTACCCCGGCCTCATCGACTACCACGAGCAGCACCGCTACGCGTACGAGCTCCTGGAGCTCGACGACCGGCGCGACCTGGAGCTGGGCGCGGCGGCGGCCGGAACTGCCCGAAAGGCGATCGCCGGCTACTGCGAGGGGATCGCCGAGGCGCTGGCCCGCGCGCGCCCGCGGCTCAGCCGCGACGCGACCGCCGCGATCGTGGTGAACGACCGCCGGGAGCTCTACGACGGCATCGCGCGGCGGGCGGGGTATGAGATCGCGCGCCGCGACACGCGGCATGTGAACCGCCGCACCGGCCGCCGGGCCGGCGAGTACTTCGAGCAGATCCTGTGGCTGCGGCCCGTCAGGCCGAGGCCGGCAGGCCCGGCCGCCTGACCGCCCGCCCCGCCCTCGCGGCGAAGAGCCGCAGCGTCCGCTGGTCGCGCTCGGAGAGCTCCCCCTCGCTCGCCATCACGAGGACTCCCGCGACGCCGGTGCCGGCGAAGATCGGGATCGCGGTCGTGACGACGCCGTCGCGGCGGGTTGCGCACGGCATGCGCCGGGCGATGGCCGCGTCGGCCAGGTGCTGCCAGGCGTCGTCGCCGTAGACCACCGGCGGGAGGCCGTCGTCGGACAGGTAGAGCGTGGCCCAGATCGCGTCCACCATGTCCGGGATGGCGTACGCCACCAGGTTCTCGGCCTGGGCGGGCGAAGCGCACCGGCGCAGGCGCGAGAGGAGCGCCTCGAGCCCCTCGATCCGGCCCGCCGCCCCGGCGGATACGGAGGTCGACATGGCGAGGATGATGACCGCTCTTGGGGAGGCTGACATCACCCGGTTAGGGGATACGCACCGCCAATTTGCGGTAATTCCCGCGGGGTCTCGCCGGACTAGATGACGTAGTCGCCGACGAGCTTTCGGAACTCGCGGGTCTGCGTGTAGTCGCGAGGCCGCGTGCGGAGGAAGACCAGCATGGGGACGGCGACCGCGGTCGCGATCATCGCCAGCCCTCCCAATGTCCGATGCCTGCCCATTGCGTGCTCCAGCTTCCGGGGGTTGTCTCCCGTCTATCGGCCGGAGTGCGCGCGTTCTTGATGCCATTTCCATTGCTAAAGAACGTGTGCGCAGGTGCCGAATTGCAAGGAAGCAATGGGTCGGGCACTCTCTCTGCTGGCTGCCGTGCTTGCCATGGCGGCGACGCCGCAAGCGGCGTCCGCGCATCCCGTCGGGGTGCAGGTCGCCCATGCGCATCCGCACACGACGCCGGTCCACGCCCGGGTCCGGCACGACGCGACCTTCACGCTGGTCGACGCGACGGCCGGGGCGGTCGTGCGCTCGCGTCCGAACGGCCCCATCGCGGGCACCGTGCCCGGGCGAACGCCGCTCGGTACCGCGACCTGGCTCTGGGCGGTGCAGACGTCGCGGGACGGCCGCTGGGCGCGGGTGATCCTGCCGTGGCGGCCAAACGGGCGCACCGGCTGGGTCTCGCTCCGCGGGCGGCACACCCTCACGAGCCGGATCTGGGTCAAGGCCGACGTCTCGCGCAGGCGCGTCAACCTCATGCGCGGCGACCGGACGCTGCGCTCGTTCGTCGCCGCGGTCGGCTCCGCCGGCTCCCCCACCCCGGTCGGGCGCTTCAGCGTGACCGACCCGATCGCAACCGGCGATCCGGGCGGCCCGTTCGGGTGGTACGCGTTCGGGCTCTCCGGCCACCAGCCGAACCTGCCGGCCGGCTGGTCGGGCGGCGACCAGCTCGCCATCCACGGCACGAACGCCCCGTCGTCGCTCGGCACCGCCGCCTCCGCCGGCTGCCTGCGCGTCTCCGCGACGGCCCTCGGCATCCTCAAGCGCTACCTGCGCCCGGGGACGCCGGTGGTCATCCAGGCGTAGTCCCCGGCCGCCGGCTGGGTTACGCTTGCCTCACGGGACGTGGCGCAGCCTGGTAGCGCACCTGCTTTGGGAGCAGGGGGTCGCCAGTTCGAATCTGGCCGTCCCGATTACTCGCTGAGCCACCTGGACGGCCGTCACGACAGAGAGGCTCGGCCGAACGTACGATCAGGCGACCGAGCGGTCTGCCCACGACCGTCGCTCCCCGGGTTCTGGCTGAGTCCCAGTTGCGACCCCACGTTCGTCGTGGGGGGCAGGCGAACTTCCGAAAGGTCGAGAGCGTCCAACAAGCATCAGTGGGTGCGTCGCTCCGCCATCGGCCGCATCAAGCAACTCGGACGCGAGGGGTGCTCCTCACCGCCGTAACGGCACTGACGGCTGCCTGCTCGTCGCAGCCACTGCCCGTTGACGTCTCCGCACCGGGTCGGCGTGCTGCGATCGTCGCGAGGGTGAAGCCTCGATCGCCACTCTCACATCGGGCGTGTGCCCGCGAAGCCCACGGCTGGGGATACCAGATCGACGCTGCTCGCGGACAATGCGCGCGGGGTGACCGAGCGCCGTGGTTTCACGCGACGATCACGAACGCGGCCGCAAGGCCGACGTACGTCAAGTGTGACGCTACGGCGTGGAGTCGGGGCAGTCGACTCCTTTTTCACGCCACGCTACCCACGCGTGTCGTCGCGCCGCCGGCTGGAGTGTTCTTAGATCGCCACCGTACCCGCAGCCTGGACTGGTTCTTCGACGCCGACGACTTCCCACAGGCTGTCGGTCATCTGCACGACGTCGACAGCTATACGGCGGAGTGCACGCCCTGGAACAACCCACCGATCTGACGAGCGTCGGCGCTCTGATTAGGTCGGCGGGCTGGGGTTGCGGCGACACCGAGCGATGAAGCGGGCTGCAGCCCCGATGTGCTTTGGGGCATCGTGCGGGTCGAAGAACCATTCGACAGTTCTGGTCTGGTGGCCATCGAGCCACATCACACCAGGTTCCTGGACGATGTAGACCGGCAGCGGCATCTCCGCCCCGATCCGCTCACCAGAAGCTCGGAAGGCGTGTACATCGCACAACACCGCCATCCGGTCGCCAGTCGTGTTGGTCACAACCGCCTTGAACCACGCCCGACGCCGCCCCCGGCGGCAGTCGTCCACCGCCTCCGAGTAGCCGCGATGCCAACGCCGCAGCTCCGCGATACAGGCGGAACGACTCAGCGGCGTGATCGGGCGCACGGTGGCGGCGATCTCCGGACCGCTTTGGCAAGGGCCGGCACCGGGAAGGCTGCATCCCACCGGCGGCCGGATGACCACAGCCGCCGCGTAGACGGCAACCAGGACCACGATCAGGATCAAGAGCGTCTGCCGGCGTGAACGCCCGCGGCGCTCCATCCAAAGCGGGTCCGGCCGCTGCTCGAAATCGTGACCCACGTACGCTTAGACGCGGCCGGCGGCCGGCGAGTTCGTGGCCAGCCCAACGGATCGCGCGTGGTCGTCGCACGGGTGGTGCGCCGCGCACGCTGCATTCTGATCGAACGTCCCGATCACGATTCCGGACCCCCGAACGCGGGTCAGCCCGGTGTGTACGAGACGTGCGCGGCGGCGTACGTCCGGCCGCGCCGGTCTCGCACCGAGGCGAAGATGCGGTACCGGCCCGCCGGCGTCGAGGCGCGTACCCGCGAGCGATAGGTGGCGCTCGTGATCACGCCCGGCTCGACCACATCGACCTGGGCGGCGCCGATGCCGTCGGTCGGCGTCTGCCAGGTCACCTCCCACTCTGCGCGATGCTTGTAGGGGGTGCGGTTCACGATCCTCACGGTGGCGACGACCCGGTCGCCGACCTCGGGATGCCGCGGCCGGATCGTGACCGTGACCCGAAACTGCGGATTCTGCGTGCGCGAGACGGTGTAGGCGTCGCCGGCCGGGGCGCACACGGCCAGGCCGACGATGGCGAGCAGAGTGGCGAGCGAGGTGCGGCGCATGTGCCGGCCAAGTGTAGCCAGCGGGTGTCGAGGAAATACCGCTTTCGGGGGATGACCCCGGGGCGTCCGCGAAATACCGTCCGATGTCACGCGGCACCTGGGCCGCGAAGAGAACGGGGTGGTCGTTGGGCGTCCCGGCTCCAGCCGTATGGGGCGCACCGGCCGTTGTGGTCTTCGACGTTGCCGATGGCACGACATGGCCGTCGTGCGAGGGAGGTGGTCCCATGCGCCGCAGCATGGTCCGGGTCGTCCTGTGCGCGCTCGTGTTCGGAGTCGTGCTGGCTGCGAGTGAGGTCGCGTCCGCCGCGACCACGCCGCCGCGGAAGCAGCTCCTCCACGCCCTGAACCAGGTCCGCACCGCCTACGGCATGCCCAAGTTGCTCGGCGCGCCGGCCCTGCGGGCGGCCGCGTTGCGCCACTCCGAGGACATGATGGCGCGTGACTACTTCGCCCACACCAGCCCCACGGGCTCGACGTTCACCTACCGGATCGTCCGCTCGGGATTCGTGAGCGGGCACGTGTGGCGGGCCGGCGAGACGCTCGCCTGGGGGATCGGATCGGGGGCGGGCGCCGCCGCGACCGTCGCGGCCTGGCTCAGAAGCCCGATCCACCGGGCGGTCGTGCTCGCTCCGGGCTTCCGCTGGGTCGGCATCGGTCGGAACTGCGGCCGGTTCGTCGGGCACCCCGGCGCCTGCGTCTGGACCGCGGACTTCGTCGTGCGGCAGTAGCGCTACCCGATCAGCTCCTGGTATCCCGGCTCGTCGCGGATGTTGTCGAGGTCGGAGTCACGCCCGGCGAACTCGCGCATCGGCTCGTGCGCCTCGATCGCGATGCGCAGGTGCCGGATCGCGTCGGCCTTCCGGCCGGCGAGGCTCTCACAGCAGGCGACGTTGTAGGCGAGCTCGGGGTACTGCGGATTGGCCTCGAGGACCTCGCGCCCGCGCTCCGCCGCCTCGGCGTAGTTGCCGGCCTCGTACAGGGGGTTGAGCGGCGCCCACAGCTCGTAGCCGGTCGGGTGGTAGGCCTTCCCCGGCTGACCCCCGAGCGCGATGAGCGTCGTGCCCGGCTCCTCGGCGAACGCGGTCCGCTTGACGCCCGGCTCGGCGAAGACGAGCGTGCCGGCCGGCGCGTCGACGGACTCGCCGTCGAGCTCGAATCGGGCGCGGCCGGTGTGGACGAGGTAGAGCTCCTCGTGCTCGTCCTCCTCGTCGTGCTCGTTGATGATGCGGTCGCCGGCCTTCTTCGCCGTGAACGCGTTCACCCCGAACGACGTGATGCCGAGGTGGTGCCGCACCGGCCGCCACGGGCAGCGGCCGTCCTCGATCTCCTCGATCTCCTCAAGCTGTGTCACCGTGTGCTCGCTCACGTCGCCCCCACAGGTCGCGGTTCTCCCACGCCTGCGAGGCTAGCGAGTTCAGGCGACCTGGGCGTCGTTCGAGACGGCCTGCTGCGCCATCGCGTTGGCGACCCGGGCCAGCGTCTCGACCGTGAAGCGATCGCGCAGCGGCTCGAGCGCCTCGCGGGCCGCGTCGTCCTCCATCCGGCGACATTCCACCTCGACGCGCTCGTGGAGGTACCCCCAGAGCTCCTCGGTGTCCTGCGTGCTCGCCATCGCCTTGGCCAGCAGCGGCACAACGTGCTCGACCAGCGGATCACGCCGAGACTGCTGAATCTCGTCCGTCATCGTCATCGTCCTTCTCCTTCTGCGAAAGCGTCCGACCTTCTCGTGGGCGTCCTCTGCCACTACTTCCTCCTTGACGCGCGGCGACCGTGCCCTACTGCCATTGCACGGGTCGTTGCGGGATTCGTCAAGCCACGGACTGGCAATCCGTTCCAGCCCGGGGGCGCGCGTCGCCTTCGCCCACGCCGCCGAAGAGCACCTCGCTCGTGCTCATCGCCGCATCTCCGCCGGCTCGGCGACGCCCTCGCGCTCGACCAGCCGGTCGAACAGGCTCCGGTAGTGCACCATCGCCTGGCGCAGGTCCTCGGTGTCGGCCGGGCCGCTGCCCGCCGCGGCTGCCACCGAGTGGCCGGCGCGATAGTTCTCCACCACGTCCGGATAGTCGACCGACAGGTCGGCCGCGCGCTGGTCGAAGTCGTCGACCGGGTAACCGCGCTCGCGCATGGCTTCGCCGATCAGCCGGTCGGCGTCGGCGGCCGCGGGCGCCGGGTCGTCCACGAACCGCGCCTGCACGTCCTTCCACCGCTCGAGATAGCGGGCCCGCGACTCAGGCGCGAGCGGCCGGATGTCGAACTGCTTGCGCCGGGCCTCACGCTCCCGCAGCTCCTTCTCGGCGGCGCGCGAGTCACGGTGCTCGTCAACGGCCCGGACGTACTCCGGCCCGAACCGGTCCTGAAGGTGCTCCGTCCGGCGGACGCGCGTCCAGAGCCATCCGATCGCGACGAGCGCGAGGACGACGACGATTGCCAGGATCACCCATGCCATGTGCGTTCCTCCCAGAGAACAGGGACTGAAGGACGCCCTCCCGGCTACCCGGGTGGGAGAATGTGCAAACCGTGCCGCGCGCCCGCCCCTGGCATCCGAGGCTCCCCCACCCGCTGAAGGGCAGCGGGAGCCCGCTCGCGGGCCACGTCAGTAGGGCGGCCGGCATCGCGAACGTCGCAGAGCTCTCCTACATCACGGTCGACGAGGTCGGCGAGGGGATCGTGACGCTCCTGGTGTCGGAGTGGCCCGAGGTGGACGAGCGCGGGCGGCTGCGGTTCTCCGGCGCCGCCCCCGTCTCCGTCGACGTCGGCGAGGCGCGGCTCACCGCGTACCTGGCGAACGCCCGCCTGCCGGAGCGGCTGCGAGACCGGCCGCTGCGGGAGGGCGACGCGTTCGCCGCCCTGACGGCCATCGGACGGCGCGCGCCCGGGCCGCGGCGGCCGATCTCCGACTGGCTGAAGGCGCCGGTGTACGACGTCACCGCCGACGCGCGGGACGCCGCCAAGGCCGCCTACCTGACCGCCGCCGGCCGCCGCCGCGCGGGCGCCTGAGCCGTGCCGGTTCCCGAACCCATCCCGGTCGACCGCCTGTCCGCCGCCGACTTCGCCGCCCAGTGCAGCGGCGACCGCCTCATCCACTTCCTGCTGAACGTCGGCGACGGCGACACCCAGCTCGTCCTCCTGCCCGAGCTCGCCGGGGTCAGGCGGATGCTCGTGGTCGACGTCGCGACGACCCGGAAGCTGCCCGCGCTGATCGCCGCGCTCAGGGCCGACCCCGTGCTCGGGCCGCACGTCGGCACGATCGCGCTCGTCGTCGCCACGCACCCGCACAACGACCACATCGGGGGCATGGCCGAGCTGCTCGACCTGCACCACGACGAGATCGCGGAGCTCTGGGACAGCGGCTTCTTCTACACATCGCAGACCTACTTCCAGCTGATGCAGGCCGTCGCCGACCACGCCGTCCCCGTCGCCCAGCCGACGAGCGGGATGACGCGCTGGATCGACGCGGTGAAGGTCGAGGCGCTCTCGCCGTCGATCCAGCTTCGCAACCGGTTCGACACCTACGGCGTCGACGCCAACAACGCGTCGATCGTGCTCGCGCTCGAGTTTCCGTCGGCCGTCGCCCGGGCGGAGGGCGCCCCGGCCGCGACCCGGCGCCTCATCCTCGGTGGCGACGCCCAGACCGTGGCGTGGGCCGGGGTCGTCCAGGACTTCCCCGAGCTCGTGGCGAACCCCTCGCCCGTCTTCGCGGCCCTGCGGATGGCCCAGGGCGGCGACACGCTCGCGGCGGACGTGCTCAAGGTGTCGCACCACGGCTCCAAGCACGGCATCAACCTCGAGCTGATCGAGCGCATCCGGCCGGGGCTCAGCCTGATCTCCTCGGTCGGAGGCGGCGGCGAGTTCAACTTCCCCCACCTCCTCGCCCAGGAGGCGCTCAGGGAGGCGCGCCAGCCGACCACCTCGAGCAACGCGCCGCGCCGGAAGGACTACGACCTCGGCATCCACTACACGAGCGCCGCCGACGAGGCCGGCGCGGCGCTCGGCACCATCGCGGTCGTCGTCCCCCCGACCGGCAGGCCGCAGGTGTGGCGGTTCGGCGACTCTCCGGCGAAGACGGTCGACCTGAGCGGGGCCCGCCGGTTCGCGTAGGCCGGCGGGTCAGCCCGCCCGGCTGATCCGAAGCGGCGTTCGGCCCTCGTCGAGCGTCCTGCGGCAGGCGGCGGCGAACTCGTCGAGCCCGGCCGTCAGCCGGCCGACGAGCGAGCCGTGGACGCCCTCCTCCCAGAAGTGGCGCAGGTCCACGTCGCCGTACATGAACGCCAGCTCGTGCACCGCGCCCGACCCGCCGCTCAGCCGGTCCTCCGCCATGCAGGCGAACTCGTTCGGCGCCGCGTGGAAGAACATCACCTCGCCCGGCAGCGGCCGCATGGTGCGGTTCTCGATCGGCGGCGCCTCGGGAAACGGCGGCAGGAAGCAGAAGACCTCGTGGCCGTCGAAGCAGGCGTGTGACGTGTGCGTCTCGAGCGGCTCGGCGAGCGCGTCGTAGATCGCCCGCGACACCCGCGGCGCGGCGTCGGCGAGCAGCACGACCTCGGCCTCGACGCCCATCGCGGGCAGCTCGACCCGCAGCCTCACGGCCGGTCCCACATGTTCGTGGGGAGCGCGTTCAGCACCTCGGCACCGTCGGCGGTGACGGCGATCATCTGCTCGATGATCACGGCGCCCTCGCCGGAGACGGTGATCCCCGGCTCGATGCAGAGCACCATGCCCTCACGCAGCGCCATGTCCGGATGCTCCTTCGCGTTCGGCGGCTCGTGCTGGCCGGCGCCGTTCCCGTGCGGCATGAACGCATCCCACCAGCTGTCCCCGTAGCCGGACTCGGCGATGGAGCCCGCGGCGACGTCCCGGACGGCGCCGACCGTGACGCCCGGCCTCACGGCGGCGATGGCGTCCCGGACGGCGCCCTCCACCGCCTCCAGCTTCAGTCGCTGCTCCGGCGACGGCTCCCCCACGACCACGGTGCGGCACATGTCGCCGTGATAGCCGTGGAGGCGCGCGCCGCAGTCGAGCACCGCCAGCTCGCCGGCGGCGAGCACTCGCGGACCGGGAAGGAACGTCCCGAGCGCGGTGCGGGCGCCGCTTCCCATCTCGGTCACGAACGACGGCTCGGCGCCGGCCGCGCGGATCACCGCCTCGGCGGCGGCGGCGACGGCCGTCTCGGTCGCGCCGTCCTCGATCACCTCGATCCCGGCCCGCATCGCCGCGTCGCTGATGCGCGAAGCCTCGCGCATCAGGTCGAGCTCGGCCGGGCTCTTCACGATCCGCAGGTTCGCGGTCAGGTCGGAGGCGTCGAGGAACCGCGCCTCGGGGAGCCGGTCGCGCAACGCGAGATACGCGGGGGCCGGGAACACCGGGAAGCCGGCGATGCCGATGGCGCCCGTCGCCGCACCGGCGCCGGCGATGAGCGCCGCCAGCGCCGAGCCGAGGTCGCGGGAGTGGCGCATCTCGTCGGCGAAGGCCTCCGCCTCGGCCCGCTCGAGATCCCAGGACGCGTCGGTCAGAAGCGTGGTCGGGCCCGACGCCGGGATGAAGAGGGCGGCCTGCTCCTCCTCGACGCAGTACCACCGCGCCAGGTAGCGCAGATCGGCAGGGTGGTAGTCGCGGTGGGCGCCGTAGGCGATCAGCCCCGCCAGCCCGGCCTCGGCCAGCCCGGCGCGGACCCGGTCGATCCGGGTCGCGTACTCGACGTCGGCGATCGGGGCGGCGGGGCTCATTCGGGCGGGATCTCCTTATACGCGAGGTCGACGTTGACGCCGCGGCCGCGCTGGAACGCCCGGATCGCGTAGTAGAGCGGCAGCCCGATCAGGAAGATCCCGACGGCGTACTCCAGGATGCGCGGGTTCCCGTCGATGCTCGTGCCCGAGTTCACGTCCTCGAGCAGCGCCCACTCGATGAGGGCGAGCAGCGGAAGCGCGACGAGGCCCACCAGCGTGATGGTCGGGATGCCGAGCGTGCGGCCGGAGGCGGGCGACGACCGCCAGGCCTCGGCATTCGTGTACGGGAACGCGACCCCCGCGACCGCAACCACGATCATCGACGCCGTGATGCCGACGGTTCCCGAGAGCACCGAGAGCTTCCCGTAGGCATAGAACGCCGACGTCACCACCCCGAGGCCGAAGATCACGACCAGGGCCGTGACCGGCGAGTGGTAGCGCTCGCTCACCTCCGCGAGCTTGGCCGGAGCGAGCCGGTCGAGCGACCACGCCAGCATGCTGCGGGTGACGAGGACCGTGTACGGCGCGATCCAGACGTACGACCACAGCATGAAGCCGAAGAGCACGAGAAACGCGATCACGACGTTCCCGACCGCGTACCCCGACACCTCGCCGAACGTCGGCGTCGTCGACAGGTTGTAGACCGCCGGGTCGGCGTTTCCGAGGTTGGCCCAGAAGGTGTTCCCGAAGAGGTGCAGCATCGCCCACGTCGCCGCCATCGTCCACGCGCCGGCCCAGGCCAGCGCGCCCATGATCCCGGCCACCTGCGTCCGGTCGGCGCGCTTCACCTCACCGCCCATGTAGGTCGAGTAGATGGCGGAGTTGAAGGCGAGCCACGGCCAGATCGCGGCGTAGATCGTCTGCCGGAGCGAGAAGTCGTCCGAGCCCGCGCCGTTCGCAAGCGGCGACATCGACTTGCCTCCAAGGCTGCGGATCTGCTCGTCGAGGTGCCCGAGAGCGGCGCCGCGCGACGCGAGCAGCGCCCAGATGATGACGAACGCCAGCGCCGCCGAGGCGATCACGAAGTTCACGGCCTGGATGCGGAAGTAGAGCCTGAGGCCGCCGAAGATGAAGATCAGCGAGAAGATCGCGATCACGGTCACCGCCATCACGAACTTGCCGTTGTCGCGGGCGAACCAGTTGCCGGCGTCGGCCAGGCGGGTGCTGTTCTCGTACGCGCCGAGGACGCGCAGGAGCGGCGCGATGCCGTAGACGCCGAGGAAGACGCCGGACACGCCGATGTAGAACGTCCCCCAGACGCAGTAGGAGAAGTTCGACATGAACGCGACCGCCGGGTGCAGGATCCGCGACACGAAGACGTAGTCGCCGCCGGAGCGCGGATAGGCCCCCCCGAGCTTGGCGTAGACGAGGCTCACAGGCACCGCCGCGCCGAGCGCGATCAGCGTCGAGAGATAGATGTTGGCAGCGGGATAGAGCGGTGGGATCAGAAGCAGCGAGAAGATCACGCCGATCGTCACGTTCTGCATGTTCACGTTGAACGCGAGCACGTCCCGAAGCGACGCCTCGCGCACCAGCCCGGTCGCGCTCCTTGCGAAGACCCGCGGGCCGCCCCCCGCCTCGTGCTCCAACCCGCCTACGCTCATCTCCGACCCCCTTGGTCATCGGGCTTTCGCGCTACGGCGCCACGGGTGCGCGCCGTCCCGCTGTCTCGATCCGCGCGGGCCGGCCGCGCGTCCTCCTCACGCAGCTCCCACTCGTAGCCGAGCTTTGCCATCTCGAGCACGATCGACGAGTCGGTGCTCGTGATGCCGTCGACGGTCGGCAGCTCGCTCTCGAGAAAGCGCAGCATCTCCTCCTGCGACAGGAACACCGCTTCGCAGATCACGTCGTACGCGCCGGTGCACGCCCCGACGTAGCGGACGGCGTGGAACCCGGCCAGCGACTCGGCGACGCGGCGAAACGCGCCCGGGCGGCAGCGCACGCCGATCCAGGCGTTCAGGCGGTAGCCGAGCTGGGTCTGGTCGACGATCGGGAGGATCCGGACGGTGCCGGCCTCGACGAGCCGCGCCAGCCGGTTTCGGGCCGTGCTCTCGCTCACGCCGAGACGGCCGGCGAGCTCCGAGTAGCTCATCCGGCCGTCGAGCTTCAGCGATGCGATCAGCTGACGATCAAGCGAGTCGAGCTGCATTCCGCAGCGATACTACGGGATCACGACGGATTCAGCAACAACGCGCCTCGCGGTCTGGGGATTCCAGTGCGGAATCCCCAGACCGTGGCGACGAGCCTACTCGGCCTCGGTCAGCGGCTCGCCGACGTGCCCGTGCTCCTGCTGCCGGCCCGCGTACTGCGGCCCCGGCTTCAGGAGGAACGCGCCGAGCGCCGCAGCGGCGGCCGCGAACACGGCGCCGAGCAGGAACGCGGCGTGGTAGCCGCCGGTGAGGGCCGTGAGCGCCCCGTCGCCGGAGGCCCGTAGCGAGTCCGTGCGCGACTCGGCGAGGCTCGCGAGGACGGCGAGGCCGACCGCGCCGCCCATCATGAAGGACGTGTTCACGACGCCCGAGGCGAGCCCGGCCTCGCTCTGGTCGACGTCGCTCATGGCGGCGAGCAGCACCGGGTTGAAGGCCGTGCCGGCGCCGAGGCCGAGCAGGATCATGCTCGGGAGGACGTCGACGGCGAAGCTGCCGTCGACCGGGGCGCGGACGAAGAGCACCATGCCCGCCGCCGCGATCAGGAGGCCGACGCCGAGCGGGGCCCGGATGCCGAAGCGCATGACGAGCTTCGCGGAGAGGCCGAGCGAGAACGCGCCCATGATGAGGTTGGACGGCAGGAAGGCCAGCCCGACCTCGAGCGGCGTGTACCCCAGCACGAGCTGCATGTAGAGCGCGGCCAGGAAGAACCAGGCGAACATCGCGGCGGCCCACAGGATGCCGACCACCTGCGACGTTGCGAGGTTCCGGAGGCGGAAGAGCCGAAGCGGCATGAGCGGCGACTCGACCCGCGCCTCGATCGCGAGGAAGGCGGCGAGCAGCGCCGCCGACGCGCCGAGCAGGCCCAGGGTCTGCACCGAGGTCCACCCCGCCTGGTTGCCGTTCACGATCGCGTAGACGGCGAGCATGAGCGACGAGGTGACGGTGATCGCGCCGGCGACGTCGAGCTTCACGCCCGCGTTCTCGATCCGGGCGGCCGGCAGAAGCTTCAGCGACAGGGCCACGACGAGCAGCCCGATCGGGAAGTTGACGAGGAAGATCCAGTGCCAGTCGAGCGAGTCGGTCAGGATGCCGCCGAGGGTCACGCCGATGCTGCCGCCGCCGGCGGCGACGAACCCGAAGACGCCCATCGCCTTGGCGCGGTCGGCGGGCTCGGTGAAGAGGGTCATCATCAGCGAGAGCGACACGGCCGAGGCGATCGCGCCGCCGACGCCCTGCACCGAGCGCGCGGCGATCAGGAAGCCCTGGCTGGTGGCGAGCCCGCAGGCCAGCGACGCCAGGGTGAAGAGCGAGATCCCGGCCAGGAACAGGCGCCGGTGGCCGAACAGGTCGCCGAGGCGCCCGCCGAGCAGGAGACAGCCGCCGTAGGTCAGGAGGTAGGCGTTCACGACCCACGCGAGCGACGTCTGCGAGAAGTCGAGATCCTTGCGGATCGACGGCAGCGCGACGTTCACGATGGTCGCGTCGAGCACGATCATGAGGCTCGCGAGGCAGAGCACGTAGAGCGCGAACCAGCGGGTGCGATTGTCCATCGTCATGGGGGAGGATCAGTCCTTTCGAGGTCGGTCTCGAACGGGTAGACGCCGGAGGCCTCGGAAACTCATCGGTCGAACGCCGATGAGTTCCCGCCCCACCCGGCGTCAAACCTCGTAGAGATGCCGTCCGCGCGGCCGACCACAGTCGCTTTCGCCGTCGCCGGGCCGATCGCCCGTGCCGACATCCCCGCCCTGTGCGGGAGCGTCGCCGTGCTGCTCGAGGCCAGCGGTGCCGACATCGCCCTGTGCGATGTCGCGGCGCTCCCGGCCGACGCTGCGGCAGTCGACGCCGTGGCGCGCATCGCGCTCGCCGCGCGGCGGATGGGACGCCGGCTCGTGCTGCGCGAGGCGGCCGACGACCTGCTCGACCTGCTCGCGTTCGCCGGCGTCGCCGGACCGCTAGGGATCGAGCCGTGGAGGCAGCCCGAAGAGCGGGAAGAGCGTCTCGGTGTCGAGGAAGAACGTGAACTCGGCGATCCGCCCGCCTGAGAGCTCGAGCACCTGAAGCGCCCAGGGCTGGTACCCGCCGTCCGGGTCGGGCTTGTACTGCCCGAACGCCGGCGAGCCGCAGGCGGCGGGCGCCGGGAGGACGCGTGAGCCCTTGCAGCCGATCCCCGGCCCGACCCACCACGCGAAGATGTTCTCGCGGCCGGCGAGCCACATGTCGTACGGCGGCATCGACTGGGTCGCGTCCTCCTGGATGAGCGCTGCCAGCGCGGCCATGTCGTACTGCTCGAACGCCGTCACGTACCGGTCGAGCAGCGCCTTGTCGGCGTCGTCGAGCGGCGGCCGCGGGTCGCCCGGCCCGGCGTCGGCGGCCGCCAATGTGGCCCGCGCCCGCTGGAGGGCGCTGTTCACCGATGCGACGCTCGTGTCGAGAAGCTCGGCGACCTCGCTCGCCTTCCAGCGGAGCACGTCGCACAGGATGAGCGACGCCCGCTGCCGCGCCGGCAGGTGCTGGAGGGCGGCGATGAACGCCAGCCTGATGCTCTCGCGCGCCACCGCGACGTCGGCCGGGTCGCCCTCGGGGACGATGAGGCCGTCGGGCGCGGGCTGCACCCAGGTCGCCTCCGAGAGGACGTTCAGGTGGGCCGGGTCGGGCTCGACGGCCGGGCCGAGGTCCATCGGCCGGGCCCGCCGCTCCCTGCCGTTCAGCATGTCGAGGCAGACGTTGGTCGCGATCCGGTAGAGCCAGGAGCGCAGCGACGAGCGGCCCTCGAACCGGTCGTAGGCCCGCCAGGCGCGGATGAACGACTCCTGGACCGCGTCCTCCGCCTCGAACGGCGAGGCCAGCATCCGGTAGCAGTAGCCGGTCAGCTCGGAGCGGTACGACTCGAGCTCCGCCTCGACCTCGCGCGAGCCGGGGCGGTCGGTGATCTGGGAATCCTGCACGTGTCCATGGTAGGCGCTCGCGCCGGACTGCGGCGAATCAGCATCAAGGACGGCGCCGGATCCGCCGATATTGACCCGATGGGTCACCGCTACGAATCCGTCGCGCTCGCTCTTGCCGCGAGCGACGCCTACGAGAACGCCGAACAGAACATGGTGGTCATCGACGCCGCGATCGGGGACATGCGCTCCGACGTGGCGCTCGACGAGGCTGCATTCGCCGAGCTCGTCTCACGGCTCCGGCTCGTGCTCGACACCAACCGCACCGCGCCCGCGGTGATGCGGATCATGGTGTCGGCCGAGGCGGCACGCACCGCCGCCGACGAGGCCGCCGACCCGTCCCACGGGTGGCTGTCGCGCCGGTACTGGCGCAAGGAGGCCGAGCGCACGAGCCGCGAGATGGCCGGCCACCTGGCGGCAACGCTCGACGCGCTCATCGCCGAGCCGTACTAGAAGCTACGCGGCCCGGCGCACGTCGGCCGCAGCGGCGTCCACGTCCGGCACGGGTGCCTGCACCTGGGCGAGGCCGGCGACGTCCGTCGAGAGCAGCGCCAGGGCGAGCTCGGCGATGTCGACGACCTGCGCCGGGTCGAACTCCACCCCGAGCTCGACGCCGGCTGCCACATCGCGGCGGCGCCGGACGGCTGCCTGAAGCGTGACCGTGTGATCCGGGAGCAGGACGACGAGCTCGACATCGCCGGCGGCAGATGCACAGGCGGGAAGCGTCACGCCCGCACCGCCCAGCGAGAGATCGCCGATCGTGCAGACCGCACCGTCGACCGTGCCGCGCAGGGTCACGGGCAGGCGGACGCCGCTTCGCTGCTCGGGCGCGAACTCGGGAGCGCGGATGCGAAGTGCGCCGCCGGCCAGGAAGGCCGCGTTCACGCCGAGGAAGAGGAACGCACCCTCGGCGACGGCCGGCTGGGAGTAGGTGAAGGGCGTCAGCCCCGCGAGCGTCATGCCGAACCAGCCCGCCGCCCCGGCGGACACGATGAGGAGGGCGATCGTGAGGCGGGGAACGGGCGTCCGGCTCCGGCCCCTGGCGCGCGCCCCTTTCGGGGTGACGCGGAACGTCCGCCCGCCCACGCCGACGAGCGCGAGCGTGCCGATGAGCACGGCCGGCATGCGCAGGAACTCGAACATGATTGAGAGCACGGGCGGGTAGTGGCCGCGCGCCAGGAGCCGCATGGCCACGAACTGCACAGCGAGCGTGGCCAGGAAGAGCGGGCCGAACGTCGAGAGCGAAGCCGAGATCGGAACGCCGCCCGTGGCGATCACGGCGACGGGTAGCAGGAGGTAGCCGAGGCTGCGCCAGGCATCGAACCATCCCCAGAGCGTCGTCGTGTAGCCGATGCGCTGCGCAAGCGTGAGCCCCGGACCGGTCAGGATGCGCTCGCGGCGGAGAACCTGCATCGCCCCGGCAGCCCAGCGCCGCCGCTGGAGAAGGTACTCGGACGCGGTGCGGGCGGCCATCCCCCGCGCGAGCACCTCGTTGTGGTAGACCGTCTTCCACCCGCGCCTGTGCAGCCGGACGGTTGTCTGGATGTCCTCGGTGACCGTTCCCGTCGCGACACCGCCGACCGAGCGCAGCGCCTCCGTGCGGATCAGCGCGCTCGTCCCGCACCAGAACGCCGCGTGCCAGCGGTTCTTCGCGGCGGCGATGACCCGGTAGAACACGGCCTGCTCGCTGAACATGCGCGCGCCGCCGCGCACCTGGTGCTCGAACGAGTCGAGGTTGTAGAAGTCCTGCGGCGTCTGGACGAGCGCGACGGCAGGGTCGTCGAAGTAGCCGAGCGTGTTCCGCAGGAACCCGAGTTGGGCGATGTGGTCGGCGTCGAGAACGGCGACGACGTCGGCCGAGATGTGCTCGAGGGCGTTGTTCAGGTTGCCGGCCTTGGCGTGCTCGTTGGTCGGCCTCGTCAGGTACCGGGCGCCCAGCTCCGCAGCCAGCTGCTCGATCTCGGGCCGCCGGCCGTCGTCGAGCACCCAGGTCTCGTGGGCGGGCTCAAGGGCGACGGCGGCGGCCACGGTCGGCAGCAGCACCTCGGCGGGCTCGTCGTAGGTGGCGATGAGGACCGCGACGCGCAGGGGCGTGGCGTCACGCGGGTCGCAGCGTGGACCGGCGTCAACATCCCAGAGTGCGACCGTGAACATCGCGAGCCCAAGCGCGTTGTGGATCTCCATCGCCAGGAGCGGGAGGGCGACCCACCAGAACCCCAGGTCGACGGTGAACGCCGCGCGCCAGGCCAGGTAGGCGACCGAGAAGGCCACCGCGGCGACGGATACGACGTGGATCAGGCGCGCACGCCGGCGCGACTCCGGCTCGGGCCGGGCAGCGCCCGGATACGACGGCATGCCGGCGGCATAGCCGTGGACGGTCGACGCCTCGCTGTGCAGCGTGCGCCGGAGCTCCGGGGGCGAGAGGCGCGCCACGTCAGGCCGGCGCCGGGGAGCGTGCAGGGGTATGAATGCCGCCGGGGCCGGGCGGCGGGCGATCGGGGGTCACCTCCCCCTGATCGGCCGGAGCAGCGGTCTGCTCCCTCCTCGGAGCGATGATCCGGGACCCGGATTGCGGTAGCCGCGCCTACCGCCCGCAGGCGGACCGTCAGGCCGCGGGGCCGGCGCCGGCGCCCGTCGTGGCGCGGCGGGCGGCCAGCGCGCGGCGGCGGCCGGCGATGCCCTCGTGGCGGTAGGCCGTCGTGTGGCTTCGGATCGCCGCCTCGGCGGCGCGCCGGGACGCGGGCCGGTCGAGCAGGCCCTCGATCGCCGTGTCGAAGACGTAGCTCGCCGCATCGGCGATCGTGTAGAGCTCCAGCGTGGCGACGATGGCGCCGTGAAGGCGGACCGCGTCTCCCTCGATCGCGCCTCGCGCGATCTGGCGGGCGAGCCCCCTGGAGCGCCTGTCGGTCGTCACACGAACGATCCTCCCGTCACGCCGCTCCGGGCGCCATCCCCGGATTGGCGTAGCCGCGCGCCCGAAGTGGCGTAAATCGGACGGTGGGCTGGTGCGGTTGCGCATCGGAAGGGGTTCAGGCGTTGGTCGCGATCGAGCCGAAGATGGTGTTCCAGGTGTCGGCCTCGGCCTGGTTCCGGAACACCCGGTAGTCGTGTGCGGCGATGTCGGACGTCGGAAAGACGAGCGGGCTTTCGGCGACCGCAGGGTCGTCGAGCCGGCCCGCGATGATGCCCTTCGCGTCGGGCACAGGCGTAATGTAGTTCACCCAGTCCGCCACGCGGGCGGCCACCTCGGGCTGGTAGTAGAAGTCCATCCACATGATCGCGCTCTGCGGGTTGAACGCGTGCATCGGGATCATCATGTTGTCGGTCCAGTGCATCACGCCCTCCTCGGGCACGACGAACTCGAGATGCGGATAGCCGCTGGCGCGGGCCTGGAAGACGTCGCCCGACCAGGCCTGCGAGATCCAGATGTCGCCCCGCTCCAGGGCGTCGATGTAGCGCTGGTCGTAGTAGCGGCGGACGATGCCCCTGTCCTTCTGCTCCTGAAGCGCCTCGCCGGCCCGGCGCCAGTCGTCCTCGGTCGAGTTGGTGACGTCGGCGGCGATGTAGAGCAGGCCGGCGCTTCCGAAGTCGTACAGGTCGGTCATCATGCCGACCCGGCCCGCGAACTTGGGGTCCCACAGGTCGTGGACGCTTGTGATCTTCCGGCCCGTCCGGCGCCTGTCATAGGCGATCCCCGTGAAGCCGGACTGCCAGGCGACGGTGTACGTGTTGCCGGGGTCGTACGCCGGGCCCTTGACGAGCGGGCTGGCGTACTTGGCGAAGTTCCCGAGCTGCGAGTGGTCGAGCGGGACGAGCAGCCCGCCGTCGATGAGCTGGGTCAGCTGCCAGCTGTTCGTCAGGACGGCGAGGTCGTACCCGGTGGGCCGCCCGGCGCGCAGGAGACCGGCCATCTTCGTGGCGAACTTGGTGTTGTCGTCGATGATCTCCTCGTAGGTGACCGTCACGCCCGACTGGCGCGAGAACTCGTTCAGCGTCGGCCGGTCCTTGAGCCAGTTGCGGTAGTCGATGTAGAGCGGCCAGTTCGCGAAGACGAGCTCGCCGGTCGGCTTCTGTGCCCGCCACCACGCCGCGTCGCCGACCTTCGCCGGCGGCGGCGCCGAGCTGCCCCCGCATGCGGCCGCGAGCGGCGAGATCGCGAGCGCTCCGGCCGCGCCGCGGACGAGCAGGTCGCGCCGCGAGAGCCGGCGGCGGGACATGCCTCGGATGAGGGCGGGATCCTGCACGGCCTACCTGAACACCACCAGTGCGGTGACGACGAGCACCCACCCGAGCGCGATGACGGCGGGGATGATGAGCGCCGAGGCGGAGAGGCCCGTGAACGACATCCTGAGCTCGGTGCCGAACACCGGCCCGGCGTCGGCGGTGCGCGAGCGGCGCAGCATCCGCACGATGACGACGAGGAGCAGGAGCGCGAGGAGTGCGCCTCCCGATCCGACGATGGCCTTCACCCGGGTCGCGTCGAGCCCGTTCGAGCTCGACGCGGGCGGCTGCGGGACCGGCGTCGGAGGCGGCGCTGTCGCCGGAGGCGGAGCCGTCAGGTCGGGCACGGGCACCGTGCCGGTGCTGCCCACCTTGACGCGTGTCCCGGCCGTATCGGCGACGAACACCGTGTAGCAGTACGAGGAGCCGGCGGCGACGTTCGGGTCGATCAGGTGGTTCGTGACCGACGGCACCGCGATCGGCGTCCCGTCCGCCGGGCCCGTCGGGCATGCGGAGCCGTCGCCGCGGTAGGCGAACACCCGCGTCGGCTGCACGCCGGCGGGGTCGGTCCACGTCAGGTAGACCAGGTCGGTCGTGACGACGACGCTCAGGTGGTTCGGGTTGGGCTCATACCCGCGTGCGGTCGGGTCTGCGAGCGCCGCCGCGGGCAGCGCTGCGAGCAGCGCGAGCAATAGCCACGTCGCCGCCGCAGCCCATCGTATGCGTGCAGAGCGCCCTCTCATCCCCCAACCGTTACCAGCCTACCGACGGTCGCAAATGGCGTCAATACGCACGAGCGGAGCGCCGGATTCGTGGGGTTAACCGCCCCCGTCTCGCGGGCCACCTCCCTCACGCCGGCGCCGGCGGGCGGCCATGCTCCCGCGATGCTCCGAAACCCCGTCCTGGTCTGCCTCACGCTCGCCGCGATCGTCGTCGTGGCCGCCGTCGCCGAAGCCGTCGTCGTCCTCACCTCGCGCCGCCGCCGAATCGCCTGGTAATTGCAGGAAACCCCCGCCGGGGGTGTTTACTGGCCAGTATTCGTGGAGGCGGTAAAGGTTGTGTTCGGGAACGTCGCGAGGGCTTGCACGAGGCCCGCCGACACGGCAAAACGAGAGCCGTGGAATCTGTCTGGGGGCACGGGACGGCACCGGTGACGGAGTGGGGACATAACGGCGACCTGTCTGCGCCCGCCGTTGTCGCGGCCCCCGCCCTTCAGCTCACGGAGGCCGACCACATCGACGAGATCCCGCGGCTCACACGAAACCAGCGCGCGGTGATGGACTGGCTGAACGAGGGCCGCGACGTGAGCATGCGCGACCTCGCGAAGCAGCTTCCCCGCGCACCCGTCACCGTGAAGTCGCTCTTCCACCGGGGCCTGATCGGCTACGGCCAGAGTTGGGAAGAGGCGAACGGCGGGCCGGACGACGACCGCACCGTTCGCCTCACGCCGCGCGGGAGAAGCGTGATGGAGCTTCTCCAGGCGCGCGACCACGAGTCGGCGTAACTAGAGCGCCGAGCGCCGCGTGAAGAGGCCCCGGCCGAGGAAGCCGGCGACGACCGCCACCGCGAGTGCGATCAGAAGCACCCAGAAGGCGACCTTCACCGCTCCCCAGACGCCGAAGATCAGCACGGCGAGGATGAGAAGGAGGAGAAGCCACATGCGCAATCAGATGCCCCGAACGGCCGCGCGCTAAACCCGTGGGGCCTGGCCCCGGTGGTTGGGTACGATCGCGCCCCCGTGCGCCGCCTGATCGCCCTGGTCTCGCTGCTCGTCGCCGTCGATCTCACCCTGTGGTCGGCGATCGTGCCGCTCATCCCCCACTACCGCTCGGAGCTCGGTCTGACCAAGGTCGAGTCGGGCTGGCTCGTGGCGGCGTTCAGCCTGGCTGTCGTCGTTGTGGCGGTCCCGGTCGGGCATCTGGCAGACCGGATCGGGGCCCGCCGTGTGGTCGTCGCCGGCGGCGCGGCGATGGCGGCGGCGACGCTCGGGCTCGGCTTCGCCGGCTCGTTCTGGCTGCTGCTCGCAGCACGCGCCGTGCAGGGCGTCGGCGACGCGGCCGTGTGGGGCGCGGGCGTCGCGTGGGTGGCGGCCCGGGCGCCGGCCGACCGCCGCGGCGAGGCGGTGAGCTTCTCGAACGCCGCCGCCGTCGCCGGGGTCATCGCCGGCCCGTTCGTGGGCGGCATCGCCACGAGCACCTTCGGGATCAGGCCGACGTTCGCGGCCGTCGCCGCCGTGTCGCTTGCACTCGCCGCGTGGGCGCTCTTCGAGCCCGACGCCCAGGCCGAGCCCGAGCGCCACGTCAGCGTGCGGGCGGCGGTCGCCGCCGCCTTCTCGGAGTCGTTGATCCTCGCGAGCGTCGTCATGATCCTGGCCGTGTCGGTGATCGGCGGGGCGCTCCAGGTGCTGGTGCCGCTGCACCTCTCGGCCGAGGGGCTCACGCGGTCGGGGATCGGCGCGGCGTACTCGATCGGCGCGGCGTTCGGCGCCGTGGCGATCCTCGCCAGCGGCCGGGCCGGTGACCGCTTCGGACGCATCCCGCTCGCGGCCGGGGCGTGCGCCGTGCTCGCCGTGCTGAGCGCGGTCCTGGCGCTCCCGCTGGGCGCCGCGCTGGTCGTGGCGGTGGTGATCGCCGCCGGCCCGGTGCAGTCGATCCTGTACGCCGTCGGGTACCCGCTCAGCGCCGACGGGGCCGACCGCGCGCAGCTTGGCCACGGGATCGCCATCGGGATCGTCAACCTCACATGGGGCGTCGGCGCGGTGGTCGGCCCCGTCGCCGGTCCGGGCGCCGCCCAGGTGCTCGGCGACCGGGCCTCCTACGTGCTCCTCGCGGCGCTCGCAGCTCTCGCCGCCGCCGCGATCGCCGCACCGGCGCGGCGCGTCCGGTCTATCCCGCCGCCCGCGTGAGCGGCCGCGCCGGCCGCTCCTTGCGCGGATCGACGAACGGGACCTCCGCCGTGACGGCCGTCATGTCGCCGTGCTCGGACTCGACGTCGAGCCGGGTGCCCGGCGCGGCGAGGTCGACGGGGACCCAGACGTAGCCGATGTTCCGCTCGAGGCCCGGCGACCACACGGCGTCGGTCACGCGCCCCACCTGCGCCCCGCCGTGGTGGGCCGGCCACGTCACCGTGATGCCGGTGATCGGTTCGCGCGAGTCGAACTCGATCCCGACGAGCTTCCGGTCGACGCCCTCGCGGCGGATCCGCTCGAGCGCGTCCTTCCCGACGTAGTCCTGCGGCTGCTCTTCGACCAGCCGCTCGAGCCCGGTGATGTGAAACGGCGTGTCGGCGATCGTGAAGTCGGAGCCGCAGTTGAAGATGCCGGCCTCGACGCGGCGGGCCTCGTTGGGCGCGATCGGACGGATCGCGAACTCCTCGCCGGCCGCCATGATCGCGTCCCAGACGTCGTCGCCGCGCGAGCCGTCGAGCAGGTTCACCTCGAAGCCGGGGACGGCCGACCAGCCGGTGCGCGTGATGACGACCGGGACGCCGGCGATCTCGAAGTGGTCGCACCAGTAGTACCTGAGGTCGAAGATGCCCTCGCCGACGAGCTTCGCCAGCGTGCGGCCGGAGAGCGGCCCCTGCACCTGGCAGGGGTGCACGTCGGGATAGGAGACCTCGGCGTCGAGGCCGGACTGCGCGAGGACCCCGAGCGCGTAGAGGCCCGCGTCGGAGTCGGCGAGCTGCATCCACCAGACGCTCTCCTCGGGGTGCACCAGGACCGGGTCGTTCACGATGCCGCCGTGCGGCGCGGTGACGAGCATGTACTTGCATTGCTTCACCGCGCAGCGGGTGAGGTCGCGGCACGTGATCGAATCGACCAGCCGGTCGGCGTCGGGGCCGCTGATCTGCACCGTGCGCTCGCAGCCGACGTCCCACAGCGTGACGCCGTCCTGGAGCGCCTGGTACTCCACGGCCGGGTCGTCGTACTCGGCGGGCAGGTACATCTTGTTGTAGACGTCGTAGGCCTTGCAGCCCGCCCGCTGGGTGCCGTCGAAGAACGGCGAGCGCCGGTACCAGGGGCCGAAGTAGAGCGTGGTGGTGGTCGGGTACGTCCTCATGCAGCCCTCCGCTGGCTGGTCATCGCGCCGAGCGCCAGGGCCGCGCCGCGGAACCCGGACTCGATCGCGCCGTCGATGAACCCCGACCATCCGTTCGCGATGTCGGAGCCCGCGAACACGACGCGGCCCTCGGGCCGGCGGGCGTTCGCGTGGTGGGTCGTGTACCACCCCGGCCGGTGGATGGCCCAGGTGCCGCGCGAGAACTCGTCGCCGAGCCAGTCGTTGGCGGTGGCGGCAACGGCCTGGTAGCCGGGGATGATGTCGTCGAGCCGGCGCTGCACCGACGCCAGGTCGGCCGTGTCGCACGCGGCCCCGTCGATGCCGAAGCCGATCATCACCTGCTCGCCGCCGTCGAGGAGGTGCTCGGTGGCGAGGTAGCCGAACGGGTGGCCGGGGCGGATCGCGTTCTGCTGCACGGCCGGGCCGCGCGCGCGGATGAAGACCTTGATGCCTGTGGAGGCCTGGCCGGCCGCGATCGCGGCGCGCTTGTCCTCCGGAAGCGGCGGGTCGAACTCGATCGCCGCGAGCGCGTTCAGCGGCAGCGCCAGGATCGCCACGCGGGCGGCGACCGTCTCGCCGCCGCGCAGGTGCACCTCGACTCCGGAGCTCGACCGGGCGATCGCGGCGACCGGCGACTCGAGCCGCGTTTGGAACTCGGCTCCGGCCGCGATCGCGGCCAGCAGCGCCCCGGTGCCCTCGGCGAGCGTCACCCGGCCGCCCGTGTACTGCGTGAGGGCCAGGCTGTAGCCCGAAAGGGCGTGCCAGCGCAGCACGCTCACGGCACCCGACTCGGCGAGCGGGCCGCTCGCGAGCGACTCGAGCTCGGCGGTCAGGACGTCGCGCTCCTCGCCGGTCAGGTCGAGCTCGGCCATCCGGTCGGCGATCGACATGCCGTCGAGCCGGGCCAGGCGGCCGATCGTCGCGAGCGGGTCGTGCGGCAGCGGCAGGAGCTCCTCGGCGCCCTCGACGAACGCGTTCCAGCCGCGCTCGGCGATGGCGTCGCGCTCGGCGATGGTGCCGGCGCGGCGCTCGTCGCCGACGTACCAGGCGGCGACCTCCGTCTCCTCGCCGACCTCGACCCGCAGGCCGGCGCGCACGATCTCGGACCAGGTGTGCGGCTGGTGCCAGTGCACCCAGCCGCCGCCGAGCTCGATGTCGAGCCCCTGCCAGGGCGCCGTCCACGTCCGGCCGCCGAGCCGGTCGCGGGCCTCGAGGACGACGGTCCGGGCGCCGCGAAGCGCGGTCTCGCGCGCGGCGGTGACGCCCGCGAACCCTCCTCCAACGACGACCACATCGAGCACGATTCCGACCCTCCTCGAACGCCTGACTGATGAGTCAGTCAGGCGGGAGCGAGTATACCGGACGGCCCGTGGGGTCAGACCCTGAACTTCCTGCGTGACACATCCGCGACGGCCGCGTGACGGCGGCCCGGGTCGCAAGCCGGCGATGCGTCACGGAAGCGCCACGCCGCTCACGGCCACGCCGGCGTTACCGGGGCGTCACGGCGCAGTTTCGGGGTCTGACCCCCGCCCTAGTCGGCGCGCTTCACGTCTTCGACCAGGCGGTCGAAGTCGGGGCCGTCGAACTCGGCGACTGCGCGGTCGTACTTCTCCATCCCCCACGTCCAGAAGTCGAAGTCGATGTGCGAGACGCCGTCCTGGATCGAGGCCCAAAGCGTCCATCCGTACTTCGACATGAGGCCCCACAGACGCGCGCGGGCCACCTTGTTCGCGAGGTGCTCGCCGTAGTAGTGGCCGACCAGCTCGTCGAGCTGCGCGAGGGACAGGTTCGACTCGCTCCAGATGTTGCCGAGCTCGAAGCAGGCGTCGTTCATGCCCGAGTACTCGTAGTCGATCAGCCGGAAGCCGTCGCCGACGTCGATGAAATTCTCCGCCAGGAGGTCGTTGTTGCAGGGCACCGTGCCCTCGTCGCGCACGGCCATCGCCTCCTCGATCCGGCGCACCTGCGGCTCGAACTCCTGGTAGCGGTCGGGCAGCCGGAAGCCGCGCTCCTGCACCAGGCGCAGGTACCGGCGCTGGATGTCGAACATGTTGAACCCGTCGCGGAAGGCGCGGGCGCCGTGCAGGCGCCGGCACGCCTCGGCGACCCAGTCCAGCTTGTCGCCGCGCTGCATGTCCTCGGATGTCTGCGTCGTCCCCTCGATGAACTCGAGCACGAGCAGCGACCGCTCCGGGAGATAGTCGACGACGGCCGCGCCGACGCCGGCCTCCGCGGCCGAGACGGAGTTCAGGTACTCGTTCTCGCGGTCGATCGCGAGCAGCCCCGCGTCCTTGGCCGACACGCGCACCACGTAGGCGCCGTCCGGCGCCACAACCTTGTAGTTGGTGTTGGTGAGGCCGCCCGACAGCTCTTCCACCGACCGCCTGTCCCGCAGCGCCGGGACGAGATCGAGGAGACCGTCGATGTCCGTCATCGCGGCGCCACTATAGTCACCGGCTTCCGAGTGGTCCGGACCGGTTGATCGAGCGGGGCATACATGGAGGGTGACCGAGCCCGCGTCGTCGTGATCGGCGGGGGCGTCACCGGCTCGAGCGTCGCCTACCACCTGGCGAAGGCGGGCTGGACGGACGTCGTGCTGGTCGAGAAGGGCGAGCTGACCAGCGGCTCGACCTGCCACGCTGCCGGGCTCGTCACGCAGTTCAACCCGTCGCCGGCGATGATGCGGTTTCGCCGCTACAGCGTCGAGCTCTACGAGGAGCTGGGCGTGTTCGAGCGGCTCGGCAGCCTGCGGATCGCATCGAGCAAGGAGAGCCTGGCGGAGCTCCGCCGCGGTGCCAGCCGGGCGCGCGGCATCGGGCTCGACGTCGACGTCGTCGGCCCCAAGCAGGCGCTCCAGCTGATGCCCGAGGCCAGCCCCGAGTCGCTGCACGGCGCGGTCTGGGTGGCGGACGACGGCTGCGTCGACCCGCACACGGCGACCTACGCCCTCGCCGACGCGGCCCGCGCGCTCGGCGTCGAGATCCGCACCCGCACCCTCGTCACCGGGATCCGGCTCGGCCGCCGGCGCGAGGTGCTGGCCGTCGAGACGAGCACCGGGCCGATCGAGGCCGAGGCGGTCGTGAACGCCTGCGGCATCTGGGCCCCGCAGGTTTCGGCGATGGTCGGCGCGTTCACGCCGTCGGTGCCGGTCGACCACCAGCACATCGCGCTCGAGGCCGTCGACGGCCATGAGCTTCCCCGCGACATGCCCTGCTTCCGCGACACCGACAACCTGGTCTACGGCCGGGCCGAGGCCGGCGGCGCCCTCTTCGGCGGCTACGAGCCCGACCCGGTCGCGCGCTGGGTCGACGGCGTGCCGTGGGACCACGGGGCCCGCGCGCTCCCACCCGACCACGAGCGGTTCGCCCAGCTGATGGCGGGCGCCGTGCGGCGCTTCCCGTTCCTCGAGGACGCCGGCGTCGTCGCGCTCGTCTGCCACCCCGACGCGATGACGCCCGACGGCAACCCGCTGCTCGGGCCGCTCCCGGGCACGCCGGGATTCTGGATGGCGGCCGGCCTCTCCTTGAACGGCTTCGGCGGCGCCGGCGGCATCGGAAAGACGATCGCGGAGTGGATGACGGCCGGCGAGACCGAGCTCGACGTCACCGGCTACCGCGCCTGGCGCTTCGGCGCCGCCCACCGCTCCCCGGGCCAGGTCGAGGCCGCCGGCCGCGAGGTCTACCGGTACTACTACCGGCTGCGCTACCCGCTCGACACCGCCGAGTGGGGCCGCCCCGACCGGCTCTCCCCGCTCCACGGCCGGCTCCAGGACGCCGGCGCGGCGTTCGGTGTGAAGAACGGGTGGGAGCGGGCCGACCACTTTGAGCCTGGGAAGGCCTGGCGCCGCTCCGGCGCCGACCAGCGCGAGTTCGGCTGGGTGCGGCCGCCCTGGTTCCGCCGTGTCGCCGAGGAGCACAGGGCCATCCGCGAGCGGGCCGGGATGATCGACATGACCTCGTTCGGCAAGATCGAGGTGCAGGGCCCGGGAGCGCTGCCGCTCCTCGAGCGGGCCGCGTGCAACCAGATCGACCGCCCACTCGGGAGCGTGGTCTACACCCAGCTTCTGAACGGCCGCGGCGGGATCGTCGCCGACGTGACCGTGACCCGGCTCGGCGAGGACCGGTTCCGGGTCGTCACCGGAGCCGGCGTCGTCGACTCCGACCTCGGCTGGCTGCGGGCCGCCGTCGAGCCGGACGACGAGCCGGTGACCCTGCGCGACGCCAGCGCGGAGCTGGCGGTCATCGGGATCTGGGGCCCGGCTGCGCGCACGGTGCTCGAGCTGGCGACCGAGGACGACGTCTCGGCCGAGGCGTTCCCGTTTCGCACGGCGCAGGCGCTCGTCGTCGCCGGGGCCGACGTGACGGCCCAGCGCATCACGTACGTCGGCGAGCTCGGCTTCGAGCTCTACCTCGCCCCCGAGTCGGCCGTGCAGGTGTGGGACGCGCTCCACCGCGCGGGCGCCGCGCATGGGATCGCGCCGGTGGGCTACCGGGCGCTCGACACGCTCAGGATCGAGAAGGGCTACCGCTCCATGGGCACCGACCTCACCGCCTCCGATACGCCGTACGAGGCCGGACTCGGCTTCTGCGTCGCCCTCGACAAGGGGCCGTTCACCGGCCGCGACGCGCTGGCCGCCGCCTGGGCGGTGCCCGAGCGCCGCATCCGCACGCTGCTCGTCGGCGGCCGCAGGTACCTGAACCTGTTCGGCGGCGAGGCCGTGCACGCGGGCGGCGAGGTCGTCGGGCGCGTGCGCAGCTGCGCCTTCGGCCACACCGTGAAGCGCAACGTGGCCTACGCCTACCTGCCGTCCGAGATCGGGCCGGGCGCGACGGGGCTCGAGGTCGAGGTGCTCGGGCAGCTCGTCCGGGCCGAGGTGGCCGACGACGTGCTCTACGACCCCGACCACGTGCGCGTGCTCGGCTAGCTGCGCACGTACCAGCGATAGGGGAGCGCCCGGTAGCGGCCGCCGGCGACGGTGCCCACACGGCAGGAGCCGGCCGCGCGGAATCCCGGCGGCGCCGCGGCGGAGGCCGGGGCGAGGACGCGCGTCACCTCCGCCGGGGCAGGCCGGCCGACGGCGATGTCGCGCAGCGCCGCGAAGCGCGGCTCCTGGGCGGCGATGTGCAGGTAGACGTCGGGGAACCGGATCCGCGGGCGCGGGACGTAGAGCAGCGGTGCGCCGGTGCGGGCGAAGACCGTGAGCGCCAGCGGGTCGTCCGGCGCGAACCTCCCCGGGGGGCCCAGCACGGCGATCGTGCCGGCGTCCGGGCCGCCGAGCGAGACGCCGCAGCGCAGCACCGGCTCCTCGCCGCTCCGGCGCAGCATCTCGGCGGTGCCCGCGGACGCCGTCGCGGCCGATGCGCAGGCCGCGACCGCGATCGCCGCGGCGGCTGCGATCCGCCATCGCCCGGCCCGCGCCACGAGCCATGCGGCGGCGACGCCGGCCGGCAGCGCCAGCCCGAGCGCGGCGGCCGGGAGGTAGTGAAGCACCCGGGTGAGCGCGGGCACGGCGCCCAGGCCCGGGGCCGCCGCGGCGGCGGCTCCCGGCAGGACGAGCGCGGCGGCCACGGCAAGCGGCATGCGCCCGCCCGGACGGCGGGCGATCAGCCCGACGCCGGCCACGGCCAGCGCGAGCAGGACGGCCGGCGCCCAGAGGGCCTGGGCGAGGGCCGGCTCGACCGGCGTTCCCCTGGTGGTGCTCACGAAGCCGCCGAGGTCGGCCGCGTGCCACGCGAGCGGGCCGAGCCACACGACTGTCACGACCGCGAACGCCGCCGGCGCCGGCCACGCGTCCGGACGGCGACCGGCCAGCGCAACCGCCACGAGGACGACCGCCGCCACGATGCCGGCCACGGGCGAGGCCAGGAACGCCAGGCCCGCCGCGGCGCCCGCCGCCGCCCACCACCGCGGCGAAGCGCGCCGGGAGGCGCGCACGCCGGCCCAGGCGGCGAGCGGGACGAGCGCCAGGCCCAGCTCGCGCGGCATCGCCGGCGGGATGTTGCCGAGCGCGGGCGTGGGCGCCGGCGAGAGCAGGAGGTCGCCGCCGAACGCGCCGATCCCGCGCTGAAAGCGCAGGAGGTCGGCGGGTGTCGTCGCCGGATCCGCCCGGGTCGCGGTGAGCACCGCCGCCGGCCCGGCGGCCTGGAGCCAGCCGAGACCGCCGCCGGCCAGGGCCAGCACCGCCGCCCAGGCCGCCGCTCCGGTGCCGAGGTCGAGCTCGATCGCGAGCAGCCACGTCCCGGTGCCGAGCGCGAGCAGCATCAGCGCCTCGACCGCGATCAGCGTCGCGGTCATCGAGAGCCCGCCGGCCGACAGCACCAGCGCGGCCAGGGCGTGCTCGAGCCACGGATAGGCGTTGGGCACGTCGGCGTAGATCCCGCCCGGCGCGCGGCCGCCGCCGGCGAGCTGCCGGATCCAGCCCTCGTGCCACAGGACGTCGGTCGCGCGGGCCGGGTAGTCGTCGCCCGGCGCGAGCCACGCGGGCGCCGAGACGAGGAGGCCGGCGGAGAGGGTCGCCGCCAGGGGGCGGGGGTCGAGCCGGCCGATTGACCGCGACCGTAACCGCCAAATGGCCAGTCCCGCCGCGGCGACCACGGCGAACCGGACCGTCCAGGGCGAGCCCGCGACCGAGACGCCGGCCAGCGGCTGGAGCATGACGAGCCATGCCGTCGCGGCCAGGCAGAGGATCCCCGCGCCCAGACGCTCGGCCGCCGGCGCCGGGCCGAGCACGGCCGAGCCCGCGACCCACGCCAGCCCGGCGAGCACAGCCACGGCCGCGAGGGCGGAGACGTCCGCTTCGAGGCCGGGCGGCATCCGCGCCATACTAGGATGGCGAAGCGCGCGGGCGTAGCTCAATGGCAGAGCAAGAGCCTTCCAAGCTCAAGACGGGAGTTCGATTCTCCTCGCCCGCTTTGGTTCGGTTCTCGTCTCCTCCCCCTCTCGCTCGGGTGTGGACTCCGAGCTCCAAGTGAGTATCCTTCCAGGCTCGGTGCTGGAAAGAGACGACGCGAGCGACACCCAGTACTGGCGCATCGTCGGAGACGTGGAGCGCCAGGATCCCGCCGACCAGGACGCCTACGGATGGCTGTGGACGCTGGAGCACCTGGGCACCGGAGCCATCCACCGCTTCCACTGCAAGGTCGCCCGGCATGTGGAGCACGGTGGTGCGTCGCCGGAGTCGACCCGGGCGCTCGAGTCGCAGGGCCGCTCCGAAGCCGAGAAGATGACGACGCGCGAGCACCCGCCGGCATCCGTGACGCTCGGGCCGGAGGGATACATCGACGACGGCTCCGGGCCGGCCGCGCCGACGTAGCGGCCTCTCACCCCGCACGGCGCCGCGGTCACCGCGACCGGCGCAGCAGGGCGGCGACGAGGGCATCCCCGATTCGGCGCTCGCAGTCGTCCAGGCTCCAGCCGTGCCGGCGGGTGAGCTCGGCATAGGAGCTCTGCCAGGTGAGCACGGCGATCAGGCCGCCCGCCTCCTCTCCGGTCACACCGTCGCGCAGGGCGCCCAGCTCGGCGAGCCTCATCCCGGCCCCGATCGCGCCGGCACGGTGGCGGCGCTTGCCCTCGGCCGCCGCTTCGGCAACGTCGGGCTCGACCTCCGCGGCCGAGAAGAGGGCCTCGATGATGTCGCCGCAGCGCTCCGCCAGCTGCCTGGTGAGGCGGACCCCGAGGCGGATGATCTCCTCCGGATCGTCGCTGGCGTGGAGCCGGTGGCTGAGACCGGAGACGTCGGCCTCCTCGTCGATCAGGTCGATCAGCGCCCGGACGAGGCCGCGCTTCGACCCGAAGCCGGCGTAGATGGTCTGCACGGCCACGCCGGCAGCCGCGGCCACGTCCGCCATCGACGCCGCCGCGTACCCGCGCTCGGCGAACAGGCGACGCGCGGCGCGCAGGATGTCGTTCCTGGTCGCCTGCGCCTGCTGCCGGCGCCGCTCGGATCGATATCCGCTCATCGCTTGACAGCCTATCTTTGATCGGAGTACGATCCCATTCGTTAGATGTCTGTTCTAGTGAATGGAGGGTGAATCCAATGAAGGCTCGCGACGTATGAGTACCACCGCGACAGCGAACGTGGACGTCTGCATCCGCGCGCAGATCGAGCTGTTCGGCGCCGGCAAGATGGAGCTGGCCGACGAGCTGGTCAGCGCCGCCTGCATCGACCATGGTGCCGACACCGGCCCCACGGACCGCACCGGGATGCCCGCGGCCCCTCGAGGGCCGGAGGGGATCAGGGGTGTGGTCGGCTGGCTGCGGGGCGCGTTCCCGGACCTCGAGTACACCGTCGACGATGCTTTCGGCGCCGGCGACCGGGTGGCGCTTCGATGCACCGCCCGGGGCACGCACCGGGGCGAGTTCCTCGGCCACGCCCCGACCGGGCGCCGGTTCGCCGTGCAGCAGATCCACCTCTTCCGGCTCGACGATGGCCGCATCACGGAGCACTGGGCCTGCCGGGACGACGTCGGGATGATGCACCAGCTCGGCCTCGCCGGGCCGCCCTCCGCCTGATCCCGCACACCCCGAAATCGAGGAGAGACGCATGACCCGCACATCACTCGCAGGGGCGGCAGCGCTGCTCGCGGCGCCCGTCATGGCGATCGCCGCCGCGCTGATACCGCCGACCATCTCGGACGACCCGGCAGCCCAGGTCGCCGCCCTCACCGACCATCGGGGTGCGATGATCGCGGGCACGGCCCTGAACGGTCTTGCGGTCGCGCTGCTGGCTGCAGGCACCATCTGGCTGGCGCTCACGGTGGCGCCGCACGCACCGCGGCTGGCGCTTGCCGGCGGCGTGCTCGGCGTCGCCGGCTGGCTCGTCATCGTGTTCGAGACCGGCATCACGGCGGCCTCCCCCGCGCTCGTCCACGGCGCCGACCCGGCCGCAGCAGCCGAGGCGCTCCACCGCATCAACTCCAGCGCGGCGGTGGCGGTGTTCGAACCGCTGTCGGTGGCCGGCGACATCGGTATCGCGCTGCTCGGGGTGGCCGCCCTCAGAGCGGGCGCGCCGCGGTGGAGCGCGGTGGTGATCGCGGTCGGCGCGCTCGGCGAGACAGCCGGCTTCGCCTCAGACACCCGGGCGCTCGTGATCGCCGGCTTCGTCGTGCTGTTGACCGGCCTTGCGCAGGCCGTCCGCGGCCTGGCGGCCGGGCCGCGCGTGCGCACCGCCGCACGGCCGGCGGTGCCGCTCTCCACGAGCGCGTGAGCTTCCCCAGCCGGCCGGGGGTTGCTAGCGCCCTCCGGCCGGCGCCACGTACATCCGGTCGAGGTAGTCCTTGAGCATCCTCGTGGAGCTGAACCGGGGCGCGCAGGTGGTGACCGACTCCTTGACGAGCTCGCACCATCGGTGCGGCACGCCGGCCTCGTCGCGGTCGTAGAAGAGCGGCACGGCCTCGTCCTCGAGGATGGTGTACAGGCGGCCGGCGTCGGCCGCGTCGGCCGCCGCGCGGTCGGCGCTCGCGTCACTCTCGATCCCCCACCCGTTGCGGCCCGTGAAAGCCTCGGCCCACCAGCCGTCCAGCACGCTCAGCTGGAGCGCGCCGTTGAACGCCGCCTTCATGCCGCTCGTCCCGCTGGCCTCGAGCGGCGGTCGCGGCAGGTTGATCCAGACGTCGCAGCCGGCGACGAGCTCGCGCGCGACGGCGAGGTCATAGTCCTCAAGGAAGACCATCCGGCCGGCGCCGATCTCGCGACGGCACGCGAACAGGCGCTGGAGCACGCGCTTGCCCTCCTCGTCGCGGGGATGCGCCTTGCCGGCGACCAGGAGCTGACACGGCCGCTCGCCGTTCAGGATCCGTCCCAGGCGGCCCGGGTCGGAGACGAGCACGTCGAGCCGCTTGTAGGCCGCAAGCCGGCGGGCGAAGCCGAGCGTCAGCGCGCCGGGATCGAGCCCCGCCGCGGCCCTCGCATCGGCAAGGTCCTCGCCCCGCAGCAGCCGGTCGGACACGACCTTGGCGGCGGCGAACCGGACGAGCCGTCCCCGGGCGGCGCAGCGGGCAGCCCACAGCTCCTCGTTCGGGATGGCGTGAACGCCCTCCCACGCCGACGGGTCGGCCGGGGTCCGCCGCCGGCGCTCGCCGAGATGCCGGTCGAAGAGCCGCGCCAGCGGCTCGGCCAGGAAGGTCTCGATGTGGGCGCCGTTCGTGACGTGGTCAATGGGGAGGTCGGGAAAGGAGGGCGACCAGATGTCGCGGGCCGTGGCCGCATGCAGGCGGCTGACCGCGTTGCGGCGCCCCGAGAGCCGCATCGCAAGCGCCGACATGCCTGCGCCGCCGTCCGCCGAGGCGGCCAGGCGCCCCAGGCGCCCCGGCTCGACCCCCAGTTCGGCCTCGAGGCCGGCGAAGGCCCGCTGGAAGAGCCCCGGCGGGTAGGTCTCGTTCCCCGCCGCAAGCGGCGTATGCGTCGTGAAGACCACCCGGTCGCGCACCGCCTCGAGCGCGTCGTCCGAGGCGGCGCCCCCGGCCCTTGCCGCGGCGACGACGAGCGGCGCCAGAGCGGGATGGCCCTCGTTCAGGTGGATCACGGCCGGGTCGATGCCGAGCGCGGCGAGCGCCTTCGCACCGCCGGCGCCCAGCAGGCCGTACTGGGCCAGGCGCACCTCCGGGCTGCCCTCGTAGAGCCGCCCGCTCGTCCACCGGGCGACGGCGTCGTTCTCGGGAAGGCCCGCGTCGAGCAGGAGCAGCGGCACGCGGCCGACGGCGGCCAGCCACACCTGGAACGCGACCTCGTCCCCGAGCAACGGGAGCGAGAGGCGCAGCGGCGCGCCGTCCCCGCCGAGGACGCGAGACAGCGGAAGCTCCTCCGGGTCGTGCTCGAGCCAGTACTCCTGCTGCCAGCCCGACACGTCGACTCTCTGGCAGAAGTAGCCGCGGCGGTAGAGGAGGCCGACGGCAACCATCGCCACGCCGCGGTCGCTCGCCTCCTTGAGGATGTCGCCGGCCAGGACGCCCAGGCCCCCGGAGTACACCGGCAGCGAGACGTGGACGCCGTACTCGGCGCAGAAGAAGGCGACCGGGCCGTCCAGCCCCGGGGCGGGTGCGGCGGGCTCGCCCACGGCGTCGGCGACCTCGCCGGCCAGCCGGCGGATGCCGTCGAGAGGCTCGGATCGCGCTCGGCGTCGAGCTGGGCCTGCCGCGGCAGGTTGTTCAGGAAGCGCACGGGGTTCTCGCCGGCGAACGCCCAGCGGGCCGGGTCGATCGCCGCGAACGCGTCGGCCCCGCCCGCGTGCCAGCTCCAGCGGTAGTCGTAGGCGAGCCCGGCCAGCGGGCGCAGCCCGGGCACGAGCCGGTCCTCGAGCTCCTCGATGCGCCGGCGCTGGTCGCTCGGAATCACGAGAGTCACGGTTCCGGCTAGCGGTTGACGGTCGCCATCCCCGCCTTGTCGTACCGCTCGCCGGCGACCTCGGGGAGCTCGGAATCGATGCGCGCCATGTCGTCGGCGGTCAGCTCGACGTCGACGGCGGCCGCGTTCTGCTCGAGGTAGGTCCGGCGCTTGGTGCCGGGGATCGGGACGAGATCGTCGCCCCGGGCCAGCACCCATGCGATGGCGAGCTGGGCGGGCGTGATGCCCTTCTCCGCCGCGATCTCCTCGACCTTTCCGGCCAGCCGGAGGTTCGCGTCGAGGTTCTCGCCGGTGAAGCGCGGGCCGCTCCGGCGGAAGTCGCCCTCGTCGAGCTCCTCCGGGGAGGCGAACCGGCCGGCGAGGAAGCCGCGCCCGAGCGGCGAGTAGGGAACGAACCCGATCCCGAGCTCGCGGCAGGTGGGCAGCACCTCGGCCTCCGGGTCGCGCGTCCACAGCGAGTACTCGCTCTGGACCGCCGTGATCGGGTGGACCGCGTTCGCGCGCCGGATGGTCTCCGGCGCCGCCTCGCTCAGGCCGATGTGACGGATCTTGCCCTCGCTGACGAGCTCCGCCATCGCTCCGACGGTCTCCTCGATCGGGACGTTCGGATCGACGCGATGCTGGTAGTAGAGGTCGATGTGGTCGGTACCCAGCCGCGCGAGCGATCCCTCGACGGAGGTCCGGACGTGGTCCGCCGAGCCGTCCTGCCTGCCGACCGTCGACATGTCGCCTGGGACGGCGTCGTCCATCCGGCGGTTGAACTTCGTTGCGATCACGTAGTCGTCCCGGTGGCCCTTGACGGCGCGGCCGACCAGGAGCTCGTTGGTGAGCGGCCCGTAGAGCTGGGCGGTGTCGATGAACGTGATGCCCAGCTCCAGCGCCCGCCGGACGGTCAGGATCGCCTCGTCCTCGTCCGTCGAGCCGTAGAACGCGGACATCCCCATGCACCCCAGGCCGATCGCAGAGACCTCAAGGTCTCGAAGTGTTCGCTGCACCATCGTCTGCCCCACCCTTCGTCGGAAACCTCGTGCCCGGACTATGCCCGGGAATACCGGCAGGCTACCCTTGCCGGCCTACACGCATGCCACGACCGTTCACAACCGGCGACTTCTCGCAGCGCATGTCGCGGGCCGCCGCACAGGCCGCCGCGGCGGGCCTGACCGGGCTCGTCGTGACGCCCGGGCCGGATCTCCTCTACCTCACCGGCTACGCCCCGATCGCAATCACCGAGCGCATCACCATGCTCGCGGTCCAGGAGGCGCTCCCGCCGGCGATCATCGTGCCCGTGCTGGAGCGGCCCGGCGCGGAGTCGGCGCCCGGCGCCGCGGCTCTCGTATTCCACGACTGGGCGGACGGCGCCGACGCGTACGCGGCCGCCTCGGCCCTGCTCGACCCGACCGGGACGTACGCCGTCTCCGACTCCACCTGGGCGATGCACGTCCTGGGGCTTCAGCGGGCGCTCCCTGAGTCGCGCTACGTCTCGATGACGGAGGCGCTGCCGACGCTGCGCGCCGTGAAGGACGCCGAGGAGCTCGAGCGGCTCGCGGCCGCAGGGGCGGCGGCGGACGCCGTCTTCGAGGAGACCGCGGCGAGGCGCTTCTCCGGCCGCACCGAGGCCGAGATCGCCGCGGAGCTCGGCGAGCGCCTGGTCGCGCACGGGCACTCCACGGTCGAGTTCACGATCGTCGCATCCGGCCCGAACGGCGCGAACCCGCACCACGAGGAGAGCGACCGCGTCGTCCAGGACGGCGACATGGTCGTCCTCGACTTCGGCGGCACCATGGACGGCTACGGATCCGACACGACGCGCACGGTCCACGTCGGCGAGCCGACCGATGAGGAGGCCGCGGTGCATGCGGTCGTTCGCCGCGCCCAGCAGGCCGCCTTCGAGGCCGTGCGCCCGGGCGTCGCCTGCCAGGATGTCGACCGCGCCGCCCGCCGGGTGATCGCCGACGCGGGATACGGCGAGCGGTTCATCCACCGAACCGGCCACGGCATCGGCCTGACGGCGCACGAGCCGCCGTACATGGTCGAGGGCGAGACCCGCCCGATCGAGGCCGGGATGTGCTTCTCGATCGAGCCCGGGATCTACCTGCCGGGGCGGTTCGGCGTGCGGATCGAGGACATCGTCGTCGCGACCGAGGACGGCGCGCGGCGGCTGAACGACACGAGCCGCGAGCTGCGAATCGTCAGCTGATCACGTCGTGCGGTCGCGGCGGCTCGGTCCCAACCACGGTGAGCGTGAGGCCGTCGAGCGACGCGATCCGCACTGTTGTATCCACATCGGCCCCCTCCTCGCACCGCGCCGCCCAGAGTTCGCCGTGGACGCGCACGGTCCCGTTGGGCCGGCACGCTCCGACGACCGCCGCTGTCTGGCCGATCATCGCCTCCGGGCCTGTTTTCGGCCGCCAGCGCCGCGCCAGCCGCCGGCCCCAGACGATCTCTCCGATCTCTCCGACCACACCGAGCACGATCACGACCGCGTTCACCGGCCACGGCACGAGAAGGGCGAGCACGATCGCCAGCGTCAGGACCATGGCCAATGTTGAGCGATGCCGAGGCGGGCCGCCTCATGCCGAAGGCGTGAGCCGAACTCTCTGACCGGGATCCGGCCGCCGGGCGCCGCTCGGCCCGCCTCGACCCGCCCGGCGCTCGTCACGAGTGGCCTGGACGAGAAGGGCTGGGCACCGGACGTTCCCGGTCGTCGAGCTCGGCGCGACATCGGGCGATGATGCGCTGTGCCGTCTCGGTGGCGCGTCGTTGCGACACCGCATCGGGGTAGACCATGCAGAGGGGGCTCGACCGGGAGAGAAGCAGGAAGTGGACGAGCGCGACCGCTGCCGGCGGCAGATTCCCAGCATCCTCGTCGAAGACCATCGCGAGCTCGCGTAGGTCATGCTCGACCGCGTGCATGACATGGCGATCGCCGAGCGACATGGTGGTGGTCGGGGTGTAGCGGTGGGCCTCCACGGATGTCTGGCGCAGCATCCGCGCGAGGTGACGATGCAAGGGCGCAGACCCGAGATCGGCACGACGACGCTCGCACCGGGGATCACATGAGCCCACCGTCACCAGCTCATCCAGCATCGACTCTCTGTCAAAGGCCGCGAGTCGCAGCCGAGCGCCTTCGACCAGCGCCCAGCCGATCGCGCCCAAGGTCACCAATGCGAAGTAGGCGCGCAGCTCCCTCACCACCACGGCGGCCACCCCCGCAGCAAGCGTGAAGGCGAGCGCGCTTACGAGCCGCTCGCGCAGCCAACCCACCCGCTGGTCCATCGAGTCCAGGTCGTTCATGCTCGTCGCCCCGAGGGATCCTGGACGGCCGGCGGCCTGCGCTCATGATCCCGTCTGGATCATGTGCCGGTCACGCCGCCGGCTCTGGCGGCGGGCCTGCGCGACCCGGAGCGGAGGACCGCAGCTAGGAAAACCACGTGTGGTGAAGCCGCACGGACGGGAGATTGCCCACCTCGTGCCGGGAGATGCTGAGCACGACCTCGTCCGTCTTGACGCTCGCAAGACATGAGGTCGGGACCGTGACGTCGCGCCGGCCCCACACGTGGCCGCGCTCGAGGATCAGGTGGGTGATCTCGTCACCCTCGACGACAAAGGCGTCGAGCTTGCCGACGATGTGGCCATCGGAGGACACCACGGAGCTCTTGTGGCGCAGCTCGACCTTGCCCTTGGGGATGCGGTCGTAGGACACCTCCATCAGCGGGTCCAGCTCATCGAGCGTCGGAGCCATGTCCATCGAGGATCGGGTGGGCGCGGCCACGACGTCCTGCACGCCGACCTCCCATTCGGAGTCACCTGCGGGAAACTCCCCCAGGCGCAAGGCCGCCGCCTCCTGGATCGCCGGAAACCGGGCCGCCTCCTCCTTCGAGCATCCCAGCTGGATGATCTCGCCCCAGCTCGAGCCCTCGGCCTCCTCGATCGGCACAAGGCGCGCCGGCCCGCCGATATGGCGTGGGCGGACGACCAGGTCAACCACCCGCATCGAACGGGGGGCGATCACGACGTCGGCGAGCTCGCCCAGCTCCCCATCGGTGCAGTGCACGGATGTTCCCAACTCGAGACGCTCGGCCACACACGAACCTTCCGCCCGAGAGGCACAGACCGACGTCATCCCGTCTGGGCGAATAGCAGCCGCCGCGCGGGTGCGACGATCGTCGCCATGCAGACCTCTGACAGCCAGGCGATGGGCTGGAAGGCGGCCGTCGGCATCCTGATCGCCGCCGTCGTCGTCTTCTGCCTGATCGTCCTGTTCTTCGGCGTGTCCTGGTACGCCTGGGGCTTCCTGGGAGTGCTCATCGTCGCCTTCAGCATCTTCTCGGCCGCCAGGTTCATGGTCCGCCGAGCGGGCCGCGCCGGCGATCGGCCGCCGTTATAGCGAGGTCTCTTCCGCCGACTCCTTCTCCTTGCGATGCATGAGCTCCCGTGTCGCCTGCCAGCCGATCGTGCGCGCCAGCATCGTGAGGCCGAAGAGCGCGTTCCAGGCGGTCGTGATGACGCCCTGACCGATGGTGTAGGCGGAGATCGCGCTCGCCGGAGCGACGCCCTTCAGGACGACCGATGCCAGCGCCGTCTGCGCGCCCAGCGCGCCCGGAGCTATCGCGACGGTCGAGGAGATCGATGCGGCGGCCACGATCAGGAAGACGTTCGTCAGCGATACGGGGATGTCGTAGGCGTACATGAACGTCGCGTTCACTCCCATCCGCGCGGCGTAGGACAGGACCTCGACTCCCACGACCTCCAACAGGAACTTGCGCGGCATGGTGAGGATGACGCCCCCCTCCTTCGCCTCCTGCCACTTCTGCTGCATGCGTCTCCAGAGGATGCGGACGACAGCGACGACGAGCACGCCCCCGCCGACCACAATGACGAGTGCCGGAACCGGGTTGTCGGAGAACCACCCGAACTTCACGTCGAACGACCCTGCGACGCCCAGGAAAAGCCACAGATAGACGGCGCCGCCCATGATCGCGAAGAAGATGTTCTGGACCAGCGTTGCTCCGACCAGGCCCGCGACTGTCGAGCCGCGGATGCTCGTACGGAAGAGTCCGAGCATCGCCACGGTGCCCGCCGATGCGGGCAGGATCGCGTTCAGCCCGTTTCCGCCCGCGTAGTAGCCGAGCACCTGCCGGTACTTCACCCCGCCGTCCGGATAGGAGGTGCGCAGGATGTTGCGCCAGGCGAGCGCCACGAGGCAGGTCTGGAGCGTTTGAAACACGATGCCGAGCAGGAGCAGCGGCACGGAGACGGACGTGAGGGTGCCCCAGAGCTGATCGAGCCAGTCGGCGATGTGCGAAGCCTCGACCGCTGCGGGCACGGAGTCAAGTGGCGGAGGCTGCAAGATGAATCCTGAGCCGCCGTCGATCGCGACGCCTGCGGAAGCAGATCGCCCCGACGCAGGCCCGAGCCGCCGGTCGCGGTGGCGCCGCATTGCGGCCGCCGTCCTGGGCTTGGCGGTCATCGCCGCCGTCTTCGTCGAACTCCTGCCGCGGATCGCCGACTACGGCGACGTCTGGGCCGTCCTCCAGGCGCTGACGCCGGGTGAGCTCGTGGCCCTCGTCACGGCCACGGCGGTCAACCTCGCAACGTTCGCTCCGCCGTGGATGGCGGCCCTGCCCGGCCTCGGCTACTGGAACGCCACGGTGCTGACACAGGCCTCGACCGCACTGTCGATCGCCGTCCCCGGCGGAGATGCCGCCGGCGTCGCCGCCTCCTACGCCATGCTGCGGGGCTGGGGCTTCCGCCGCCAGGCGGTCGCCGTCGCCGTGATCGTGACGGGTACCGGGAACCAGCTCGTGAACGTCCTGCTCCCCCTCTCCGCCCTGGCGCTGCTGGTGAGCTCAGGCGGATCGAGCCCGGTGCTGCTCACCGCCGGGCTGATCGGCATCGTGGCGATCCTGGTGCTGACGACGGCGCTCGTGCTCGTCCTGCGCAGTGAGCGGCAGGCCTTCGGCGTCGGGCGGCGGGCGCAGCTCTCCGTGAACCGTGCGCTCGCGCTGATCGGCCGCCCCGGACGGGAGGGTTGGAGTGAGGCGCTCGTGCGCGTCCGGCGCGAGACGATCGACGTCGTGTCCGAGCGGTGGCCCGCCCTGACCATTTCGATGCTCGTGGGGCACTTGACGGTCTTCGGGGTCCTGCTCGTGGCACTGCGGGCGACGGGCGTCGGAAGCGATCAGGTCAGCTGGATCGAGGCGCTCGCCGCGTGGGGGCTGGTCCGGCTCCTCACGGCCGTCCCGGTCACGCCGGGCGGCGTGGGTATCGTCGAGCTGGGGCTCTCCGGCGCGCTCGTCGGCTTCGGCGCCCACAACGCCGAGGCGGTGGCCGCCGTGCTGCTCTACCGCGCGCTCACGGTGATCCCCACGCTCGTGCTCGGCATGCTCCTCGGCCTGACGTGGCGCAGGCACCGCGTCGCGCCTGCGGCCGACTGACGTCCCGCGTCACCCCGGCTGAAGGCCGCGCCGCCAGCCGGCGAGGACGTCGTGGACGGCGGCCGCGCCGACGATCGGTTCCTCCGGAGCCGGAAGCGTCACCGGGTAGAGGATGAACGGCGAGGTCTGGATGCCGCCGATGCCGCCGTGGAACGAGATCAGCTCTTCGAAGGCACAGCCCTCGTCGAGCACCGGCTCGTAGAAGCTACCGACCATGATGTCGGCGACGTGTTCGAAGCCGTCGGTTCGCAGGAGGTGGCGAGCCGCCGTCGGCGAGAATGCCGCCAGCGGATCCGCACCCTCGACCCGATCGTCGGCGAGGTACCGGGCGCCGTCCGCCCCGAGCACCACCGGTCCGCGCTCGGACGTGCGCACCAGGAGCCAGCCGATGTGCGGATGGCTGCGCAGGGCGGGGATCAGCCGGGGATGGCGCTCGTCGAGCTCCTCGAGCGTGAGCCTGCGCTTCTCCTCCATCAGGTAGATCAGGCCGAGGTTGCCGGAGCCGAGAACGATCGCCTCACGGTCCGACATGTCTTCGCCGGGCTCCGCGTCCTTGACGGTTCTCCCGGTCGCCTCGCCAAGAGCGAGGCCCGCCATCGCGCCCTGCTCGTCGCCGTCGGCCACCTCGGCGACGTCGGCCGCCTCGACCGACCTGCGCACGAGATCGTCGAGGCCGTACCCGTTTCGCTGCTTGAACGTCGCACCCTGAGTCTGGCCGTGGTCGGAGAGCACGACGACCTCGTACGGCCGCGGCGCGAACCGGCGGGCGTTGTCGATCCGGCCGAACTGGCGGTCGAGCTTGCGCAGGGCCTCAAGCGTGTCGGATCGCTCGAGACCGGAGTGGTGCGCCACCTCGTCGTAGCTCGAGAACGTCGCGTACACCGCCGGACGGCCCTTCATCATGTCGGTCAGGACGCCGTACACGATCAGGTCGCGCACGACGACGCACATGGCGCCGCGCAGGAAGGGGTAGATCCCGCCGCGGTGCCCGCGCGGCCGCACGTCGCGCCGGACCCCCCGCGCCGCCGCAACCTTCTCCAGGATCACCTCCCAGACGAAGAGCACGAGGGCACGCGTGACGTTGTAGCCGTTGGCGAGAAAGCCCCGGTAGCCAGGGTTCGCCGACTTCTCCGCGGCGATGCGGCTGACCGTGAGGATCGTCTCGTCCGCCTCGCCGGAGAGCAGGTTTCCGCGGCTCGATCCGCCGTCGACGAGCAGGCCGCGGCCGGTCGCATGCCGCCGCTCGATCTCGGCGCAATCGGCCGGCGCGGAGCAGGTCATGACGACGCCCCGCTCCTTCTCGACCCACCGGAAGGCGGGGATGTCGTCGTTTGACCCGAGCAGGATCCCGGCCTGGCTGGCGCCGGTCTGGGACGAGAGATCCGTCTCCCACTCCACCAGGCGGTGGGTGCCCGCCGTGAGCCACGCCGCCATGCGCGGGACGTGGCCGTCGCGCATGGCGCGGCGCAGCACGGCCAGGCCCAACCCGTCGATCTCGAGGTACAGGATGCCCGGGACGTCGGTTACGACCTGGTCGCCCGACCGGCGGGCGATCCGCTCGATGACGCGCAGCGCGTAGGTGTCGTCGTCGTCGATGCCGAGGACGACACTCAGCACGATCGATGCTGCGGCGGCCACGAGCGCGGCGATCACCGCCCACCCGTAGGAGTCGACCCGGATGGAATCCGGTGAGATCCGGGCGGCCGCCTTGAGCATCCAAGCGTCAACGGCCAGCACGAGCAGGAATCCGAACGCCACCGTGAACGGCAGCCGGAGGGCCGCGACGACCGGCGGGACGACGGCGTTCAGCACCGCGACGATGGCGGCCACCAGCAGCGCGCCTCCGAGGCCGTGCACGGTGAGCCCGGGGAGGAGCCATGCGGCGACCATGACCCCAGTCGCCGACACGAGCCACGCGACGAAGAGGCGGAGCGGATCCAGTCGTGGCCGTGCGGGCTTCCAGACCGTTGCGGTGCCGTAGGCCGGGGTGTCGGGTTCGGGGTCGGTCATATGCGGTACATGCTTGGGTATCGCATGCGAACGGTTCGCCGCATGCTCCGTCCGATCCTCTTCGGTTCCCGCTGGGGCATCGCGGCCAGCGTGTACGGCACCATCGTGGTCATGGGGACGCCAACGCGGGCTCGGCCGGCGGCGGGCGGAATGCGTGGCAGCTCGCGACCGCGAGTTCGCAGGCATCGCGCGCCGCGGATTTGCGATCCCAATGGCCGCCGCTGGTCCGATCGCGATTCACCGACGGCATCAAAGCTCGATCGCCCCCCCGGGCGGAAGCACGACCACCTTGACGTCGGGCGCCACGGCCGCGGCGTGGCTTGCGAATTCCTCCGCGGCCGACTCGGCGGAGTCCGCCACCCTCCTGCGGGTGAGGATGGGCGTCAGCGTGCCCCAGTGGATCGGCACGGCCACGCCGGGAGCGAGCAGCTCGAGCGCGCGTGCTGCCGTTGGCGGATCGAGATGACCGGGCGGGAGCCGAGGCCCCCAGCCGGCGACCGGAAGCAGCGCCACGTCGATCCCCGAGCGGCCGATATCGGCCATTCCCGCGAAGAGGCCCGTGTCGCCCGCGAAGTACACGGATCGGTCGCCCTGGATGCGATAGCCGAGCGACGGCGTGGGCGGGCCCACGGCGTACCTGCGGCCGTCGTGCTCGGCGTGCGTGGCGCGCACGGTGACAGCGCCGATCTCGACCCGGTCCCCCTCCCCAACCTCGACAACGCTTCGGCGGTCGCGCACGAACCGGGCGGCGCCGTGAGGGACGATGATCACAGGATCACCGGGGAGGAGCGCGATCGAGCCGGGGTCGAGGTGATCCATGTGAGCATGCGAGACGAGCACGCAGTCGACCGGCGCCGTCACCCTCGCCGCGGGGGCCGTCCTCCGGAGATGGGCGACCCGCGGGCGGAGCATCGGATCCGTGACGATCCGGATGCCGCTCATCTCGATGACGACGGTCGAGTGCCCGACATACGTCAACCGGACTGGGAACCCGCGACCGCCCCGTCCCGGACGAGGCGCCGCCGCCGCGCCTACTTGGGAGTCGAGCACCCGGCCTCGTCCTCCTCCTCGAGATCGCTGAGCGAGCGCTTCTCTTTCGACTTCTGGCGCGACTCGCTGATCATGTCCTTCGTCGCCGACCAGCCGAAGGTGGACGCCATGGCGACCAAGCCGAACGTGATGTTCCACGCGATGAGGATCATCTGCTGGGCCAGCGAGTATGCCGTGACGGTGCTCGCCGGGGCCACGTCTCGCAGCGCAAACGACGCCATCGCCTGCTGCGTGCCAACGCCGCCGGGCGTCACGGCGAATGTCGACGAGACCGAGTTCGCGGCGATGATCAGGAAGACGTTCCGGGCCGTCACCGGGATCCCGAACGCGTACATGAAGTTCGCGTTCACGCCGACGCGCGCGGCGTACGAGAAGACCTGGAGCGCCAGCACACGGGTCACGTACACGCGCGGACGGCGGAGGATCGCCGCGCCCTCCTTCGCATCCTCCCAGACCTTCCGGTACCGCCTCCACAGAAACCGGGCCACGATCAGGAGGAGCAGCCCCGCGAGCACGAGCAAGACGACCTTCGGGCCGCTGTCCGATGTCGCCTGGTCGGCGGACTTGTCCGCCGACCCCTCCCGCGTCAGGAAGAGGTACAGGTAGTTCAGCCCGCCGACGAGTCCGAAGAAGAGGTTCTGGACGACCCCGCCGGCCAGGATGCCTGCGAACACGGAGCCGGTGATGATGGCGCGAAACATCCCGAGGTAGGCGAACGTCCCAGCCTGGGCGGGCAGGAACGAGTTCAGGCCGAGCCCGCCGGCGTATGAGGCGATGATCGGCCGCACGGGCACGTTCTCGCGCCCGTAGGACTCGGCCAGGATGTTGCGCCACGCGAGCCCGTTGAGCGCCGTCTGCACCGTCTGGAGTCCGCATCCGATCACGAGATACTGAACGTCGACGGCTCGGATCTGATCCCACACGTCGCCGAACCATCCCGTGATGTCGCTCAGGATGTCGAGCTGGACGAGCGTCATCACCACGCCGGGCATTCAGACCTCAACGCAGGAGTTCGGCGCCGGACGTAGGACAGGTACCGAGTGAAGCTGTCGATGACGAACCTGCGGCCGCGGACGGCGGTCGCGCTCATTGCCGTGAGCACCCTGGTGATCGTCGCCGGGAGCACGATCGTCGCATGGACGCTCGACAAACGCGACTTCGGCTCCTTCGGGAAGGCGCTGTGGTGGTCGCTCCAGACGGTGACGACCGTGGGCTACGGCGACATCGTGCCCCAGAGCACCCGCGGGCAGGTCATCGGCGGAGTCGTGATGCTGCTCGGCATCGCGGCCTCCGCAGTTCTGACGGCCCTCGTCACCTCGGCGCTGTTCGAGACGGTGCTCCGGCGCCAGCGCGCGGACGAGGACGCCTTGATGTTCCAGCGGCTCGAGTCGGTCGAGCGGCAGCTTACGGCGATCGCCGAACGGCTCCAGGTGCGCCGGGACTAGCGCGGCCCGGCAACTCAGGCCGGCCGCCCCTCTCTGCGCGGGCCTCGAAGGCTCGTCCGAGGCGGCGGTGCCGATTCGGACGGGTGCCGGTGCTTCCAGACGGTGTCGATGACGATCGCCAGGACGACCGTCGCGACGGTGCACCAGAACGTTTCCGGATGCCCCCAGAGCGTGTCGACCGCATAGGACAGAAGGACAAGCCCGCAGCTCGCCACCGAGAGCACGAGGATCCAGGTCGACGCGCGGATCTCGCGACGAAGGCGGACGGCTGCCACCGCCACCAGGGCGAACACCGACAGCGAGACGGCGCTCCCCACTGACGCGATCACGCCCAGGTCGAACCCGATTGCGAGCGCCACGGTGGCACCGGCGGTGATCCAGACGCCGCCGTACGGTCCCAGCCGAGACTCCGGACCGAAGATCGGCGGAAACTGGCCCTTCTGAGCCAGCTCGCCGGTCAGTCCCCTGGACGCATACAACGTGGCGGTGACCGACGAGGACGTGGCGAGCAAGGCGGCCACGGCCATCACGGTGAATCCCGCGTCACCCAGCGTCGGCCGCGCCGCCTCGGCGATCGCGGTGGGCCCGTAGTCGATCACCTTCGCCACGGACAGCGTCCCGAAGACGCCGACCGCGATGGCGACGTAGAGGGCGCCCGTGACGCCGAGGGCGAGGTACATCGCCCTCGGCAGGTTTCGCGTCGGGTTCGGGATGTCGCCGGCGGCGAAGCTGATCACTGCGAACCCGAGGTAGGCGAAGAACGTCAGCGCGACGCTCGAGACGATCGCCCGCACCGACGGGTAGCCGCTGACCGCCAGGAGGTCGGTGTTCAGGTCCTTGAACGTGGCGATAATGAAGACGCAGAAGACCGCCAGGAGCGCGACGACGATGACCGACTGCGCCTTGTCGACGCCGCTCGCCCCCCGGGAAACCAGCAGCGTCGCAGCAATCACCATCACCGCCGCGAACAGCTTGCTCCACGCCGGGTCGGCGTTGTGGCCGGCGACGAGCAGCGCGGCGTAGTCGCCGAACGAGACCGCCACCATCGCGCCGACCAGGACGATGGCGGTGAAGTAGCCGAGCCACGAGGCGATGCCCACCACGCGCCCGTTGCCGAACGCCTGGATGAGATACGTGATGAGGCCGCCCGAAGACGGATAGCGAACGCCCAGCTTGACCAGCGCGTACCCGAGGAGCGCGGACACGACGCCGGCGACGAGGAACGACACCCACACCGCCGAGCCGGCCACGCCGCCCGCCTCGCCGAGGAGGGCGAAGATCCCGGCGCCCACCATCGCCCCGACGCCCAGGAACACGGCCCCGCGAGGGGTCATGAGCTTCCGGTCGCCGCCGTTGCCGGCCTGGACGACGTCCGCGGTCGCGGGCGTCTCCAGACCGGCCGTCTCGGTTCCTTTCTGACGGGCCTGTGTCGCGTCCCCGGCGTCGGGCCCGTCAGCCATCAGAACGCGTCCTGCGAGCCCACGGTGAGGCTGTAGATCACGACCAGCCCCACGATCACCGCCAGCATCGCCGGGATGGGCGCCGCGAAGAGCATGAAGAACCACAGGATCGTCGCCGTGCCGGCGAGGCACACGCCCAGGTAATAGCCCGTGGTGCTATGCGCGAACACGAGCGCGCCGGCCACCACCTGGAGGATCCCCCAGATCAGGAACACCCAGCCCCAAGCCGTCAGGTTGTGGTAGACGATGTCGTGCGTGAAGTACTGCGAATTGTGGATCGCCGTGAACCCGTTGACGATGTTCAGGCCTCCCAGCACGATCAGCGTCACCGCGCCGAACATGCCCCATCCGGTGAGACCGATCCGCATCGCGGACGTGCGCTCGCCGTTCATTGTCGCCGTGGCCATCATGTACCTCCTTGTCCGGTTGTCGGATGGACGTTCTGCCTGGAGATCGCCTTGGCGATCTCCCAGGCGACGAGAAGCGCGATCGCGCACAGGAGCGCCAGGCCGAACTGCTGCGTCGAGAGCGGCACGGTCCCCAGCAGCCGGTTCAGGAAGTCCCACCCCGTGACGAGCACCGCCCCGACGGCCTCCGCGCCGGCGATCAGGTTCATCCTGCGGCTGTTGAAGGTGTCGCCCGTGAGGACGGTCCCCGTCTCGCTTCGGCACTCGTAGGCCGCGGCGACCATCATGAGCGCGAAGGCGGTGAATCCCACCGAGATCCCGATCTGGACGCTGTCGTAGTGGTGGATGCCGATCTCGATCATCGAGAGCGACGCGACTGCGATGAAGAGCCCCACCAAGCCGGCGGTCAGCATCATGGGCCGGGTGAGGATGGACTCGCCACGCGGGCGCGGGGCGCTGCGCATGAGGCCGGGTGTCTCCTCGTCGAACCCCAGGGCGACGCCGAAGGGCGCGCTGATCACGAAGTGGATCCACAGCACCTGGGCGGGTGAGAACGGCTGGCCCGCGGCGATGTTGAACAGGCTGGCTCCCAGGAACGTGAGCACGAACGCCACGAGCATGAGCAGGACGAAGCGGACGTACTTCGTGAGGTTGTCGTAGAGCTTCCGGCCCTGCTCGACGGCGTACATGATCGTCGCGAAGTTGTCGTCGGACAGGATCATCCGGCCGGCGTTCTTGGCGACCTCGGTGCCGCTGCCCATCGCGATACCGATGTCGGCCGCCTTGATCGCCGGGGCGTCATTCACGCCGTCGCCGGTCATCGCGACGACCTGGCCCTTCTGCTTGAGCGTCTCCGCCAGGAGCACCTTGTGCTCGGGCGCGACCCGGCCGACGACGCCGATGGAGTCGATGCGCTCCAGGCGCTCCGCCTCGCTCAGCGCCGCGAACTCGGCTCCCAGGATCGCGTCGCCGGGGATGCCGAGCTGCTGCGCGATCGCTGCTCCGGTGACCACGTCGTCACCGGTCACCATCCGCACGCGGATGTGCGCCTCCTGGGCGGCTTCGACAGCCGCCTTGGACTCGTCGCGAGGCGGATCGAGCATCCCGACGAGGCTCGTCATTTCGAGGTCGCGGACGTGGGCCAGGAGGTCGCCGGCTGGGTCGAAAGCCGACGCGTCGAGATCCCGGTAGGCCGCCGCCATCACCCGCAGCCCGTCGCTCTCCATCCTGGTGATGTGCTCGTTCGCGCGCTGCTTCACGTCGTCGTCCATCGTGACGCTCGTGCCGTTGGAGAGCGCCGTCGCGGCGCGGTCGAGGACGGCCGGCGCGGCACCCTTCACGTACATCCGCACGGCTTCGCCTCCGTTCCCGTCGCCGATGCGGTTGAAGGTCGCCATCAGCTTGTACGTGGGGTCGAAGGGGAGCGTGGCCAGGCGCGGGGCCTCGTCGCGCGTGTCCTCGATGTCGAGGCCCGCCTTGTGCGCCAGGACGAGGAGGGCGCCCTCGGTGGGATCGCCGACGACCTTGCCGTCCTCCAGCCGTGCGTCGCTTGCCAGGACGTACGGCACGATGGCGGGCTCGATCGAGGACGAATGCCCGGCCGCGTGGTGCACCCTGCCGTCCAGGCTGTAGCCGGTGCCCGAGATCGTGTACCGATCGTTCGGATCGACCACCTCGACGGCCGTCATCTGGTTCATCGTGAGCGTGCCCGTCTTGTCGGAGTTGATGGCCGACGTGAAGCCCAGCGTCTCGACCGACGGCAGATCCTTGACGATCGCATTTCGCCCCGCGAGCTCGACACTTCCGAGCGAGAGAACCACCTGGACCACGGTCGGGAGCGCCTCCGGAATCGCCGAGATCGCGAGCGCGACGGCGCTCACGAACAGCACGTCCCACGAGTCCCCGCGGTTCAGGCCCAGCGCGAACATGACCAGCATGGTGAGGCCGGCCGCGCCGGCGATCCACAGCGTCAGGTCGTTCATCTGCTTGGTGAGCGGCGTCTCCTCGACGATGGTCGCCGCGAGCATGTGCGCGATCTGGCCGACCTGGGTCTGGCTGCCGGTCGCCGTCACGACCATGACCCCGCTTCCGTGGGTGACCGGGGTGTGCATGAACGCCATGTTCGTCTGGTCTCCAGGGCCCAGGTCGTCGCCATCGAGCGTCTCGGGCCCCTTGGCGGCAGGCACGCTCTCGCCGGTCAGGGCGGACTCGTCGATCTGGAGCGCGCTCGCCGCGATGAGCCGGCCGTCAGCGGGCACCTGGTCGCCTGCGGACAGGAGCACGACGTCGCCGGCAACGAGCTCCTCGGCGGGGATCCGGCCTCGGTGCCGTCGCGGCGGACACGGGCCGTATCCTTCATGAGCGACTTGAGCGCGTTCATCGCGCTCTCGGCCTTGCCCTGCTGGCGCAGGCCGACGACGGCGTTCAAGAGCGTGATCGCCACCAGGATCACCGCCGTGCTCCACTCCTGGATCGCAAACGAGACGACGGCCGCCCCGACGAGGATCATCTGCATGTAGGTGCGGTACTCGTCGAGGAACCGGCGCCAGCCGGGCGTCGCCTCCTCGGCGGGGAGGGCGTTGGGCCCGTCCCGGCCAAGCCGTGCGGTCACCTCGGCTGACGTGAGCCCCTTCGCCGGGTCGACGCCGAGGTCGCGTCCGACTGACCCGGCATCCCGCGTGTACCAGGGGTGGCCGGTCGCGGAGGGCCCGGCGGGCCGGTCCTGGGCGACCGCCGTGCTCACTTGGCGTCCGCCCTCCGGCTCGAGCCCTGCGGCGACCATCTCGGTGTTCTTCGCGTCCTGCTTCTTCTTCGCGCGCACCCGGTCGCGCGCCAGCTTGGCCTCGAACGGATCCGGCTCGGAGCCCTTCGGCGCCTGGGCGACGAGGTCGGCCCTGGCGGCTGCGAGCTGGTCGCGGGTCGTCCGCGTCCACCTGCGGATACTGCGGGTCGATCTCGATCAGCGCGCTCCCGATCACCACCGCGGCGGCGAGCCGGGCGAACCACTTGTGGTCGGCCGGGATGACATGCCACGGCGCCCAGCTCGTGCTGGTGTGCGAGAGCATCTGCGAGAACGCCGCCTGATAGTCGTCCCAGCGCTCCCGCTCCTTCACGTCGTGCGCGGAGAACTTCCAGTTCCGCTCCGGCAGGTCGAGCCGCTTCAGGAACCGGGTCCGCTGCTCCTCCTTCGAGAGGTTCAGGAAGAGCTTGACGACCTTGATGCCGTTGTCGGTCAGATAGCGCTCCCAGTCGTTGATCTCCCGGTGGCGCCGCTCCCATACGTCGCCCGCGCTTCGACTTCGCCGGCAGCTTCTGCCGGGTCAGGTTCTCGGGGTGGACGCGGACGACGAGGACCTCCTCGTAGTAGGAGCGGTTGAAGATGCCGATCTCGCCACGGGCCGGAAGCCGCTGCGCATACCGCCACAGGAAATCGTGGTTCAGCTCCTCGGCCGAAGGCACCTTGAAGCTGTGCACCCTGACACCCTGCGGATTCACCCCGCTCATCACATGCCGGATCGTCCCGTCCTTGCCACCGGCATCAAGCGCCTGGATCAAGACCAGGACGCCGTAGGTGTCCTGGGCGGCCAGGCGAGCCTGGTAGTCGGCGAGGAGCGCCACGCCCCGGCGCAGCGTGGGCTGTGCGTCCTTCTTGCGCACCGCGTCAGCGGTGAAGCCCGGATCGAAGTCGTCCGCCAGCGTGACCTTCGAGCCCGGGTTGACCCGGAAGAGCTCGGCGTACTTCAGGATTCGCTTCTCCTGCTTTGTCATCCTGGACACACCTCCGTCGTCCGGCTCTGGGCCGGAGCGAGTCTCGTTGGGGCGTCCGGCCCCAGCCTCACCCCGACCGGATGAAGAGGCAACGTGCCCTGCATGTCGCCCCGCCGCGTTGGCGATCGCGGTCTGCGGCCTTCATGCGGTCCGGATGAGGCGGGGGCCGCGGGCGGCGGCATACCCTCGCGCCGGATGCCCCAGGAGACAACCGTCGCTGCCGCCGCGGAGCCGGAAGAGCCGACGAGTCACGGGTTCGCGCTGCCGTCGGCCTACACGATTCTGTTCGCGCTGATCGTGCTGGCGGCGATCGCGACCTGGATCGTGCCGGCCGGCACCTACAAGCTGGACGCGGACGGCGCTCCCCTCCCGGGCACCTACCACGAGGTGCAGTCGCACCCCTCGCGCATCCTGGTCGACTCGCTCACCGCGCCGATCAACGGCCTGTACGGGATCGAGAACGGGAAGGGCAGCATCAGCTACTACAACTCGGGCGCCCTGTTCGGCGCGATCGACGTCGCGCTGTTCATCCTCGTGATCGGCGGCTTCCTCGGCATCACGATGAAGACCGGCGCGATCCAGACTGGGATCGGCACGCTCGTCAGGCGACTGGAGGGCCGCGAACGACTGATGATCCCCGCGCTGATGAGCGTCTTTGCGCTCGGCGGTACGAGCTACGGGATGGCCGAGGAGAGCCTCGCCTTCTACGCCCTCATCATCACCGTGATGATCGCAGCCGGCTATGACGCGCTCACCGGCGCCGCCATCGTCCTGCTCGGGTGTGGGATCGGGACGCTCGGATCGACGATCAACCCTTTCGCGACCGGAATCGCGTCCGGGTTCGCGGGCGTGTCCATCAGCTCGGGCCTGATCGGCCGGCTGGTGATCCTGATCGGCGGCCTCGCGATCGGCATCTGGTTCGTGATGCGCTACGCCGACCGGGTCAAGGACGACCCGTCGAAGTCGGTCGTCGCCGACATGCGCACGTCGAACGAGGCGCGCTTCCGCGCCGAGGTGGACTCGTCGGCCTCGATGACCGGAACCCAGAAGGCCGTTCTCGCGCTGTTCGGGCTGGCGTTCATCGTGATGATGTACGGCGTCATCCCTTGGGAGGACCTGGGCATCGGCATCCCGACGTGGTGGTGGTGGTTCCCGGAGATGACGGCGTCGTTCCTGCTCTTCTCCGTCATCATCGGGCTGGTGGCGCGTATGAGCGAGGGCGAGCTCACCTCGACGTTCGTGGCGGGGGCGGGCGAGCTGCTCGGCGTCGCGCTCATCATCGGCATCGCGCGAGGGATCACCGTCATCATGAACAACGGCCAGATCACCAACACCGTCCTGCACTGGGCCGAGAACGCCCTCGGAGACACCGGCCAGACGGCGTTTGCGATCGTCGTGTTCGTGCTCTTCCTGCCACTGTCGTTCCTGATCCCGTCCTCCTCGGGACTGGCGACCGTCTCCATGCCGATCATGGCGCCGCTGGCCGGGTTCGCCGACGTTCCCAAGGATCTGGTCGTCACCGCCTACCAGAGCGCCAACGGGCTCATGAACCTGTTCATCCCCACGTCGGCGGTCGTGATGGGCGGGCTGGCCATCGCCCGCGTCCCCTACGACCGCTACCTGCGCTGGGTGTGGCCGCTCCTCGCCGCGCTGGCACTGCTCTGCATCCTCGTGCTCGGAGTCTCGGCGGCATTCGCATGACCGCGCACGCCGACGCAGGGGACTCACGATGAGCGACGCCGTCCGCTGGCCGGTCATCATCCTGTGCGCCGTCGTCGTGATCGGCCTCATGGCGTACGGCCGAGGGCCGGATCATCACCACGGCAACGAGATCGGCTCGCACGGGACGCGCGTGGTGGTCGTCGTCGCCCCGCCGCCCTAGACGCGGGTTCTCGGGCGGAGGCTCGTCGACGACGCCGACAAGCAGCGGTGGAAGCGCAACGCGTCTGGGCCTCGTCAGGCCGGGCCCTGGGTGGTCAGGGTCGGCGGGGCGTCGCGCTGCTGCCGGCGCAGCTGGAGCGTCTTGTCGACGAGGACGAGCCCCGGCATGAGGAGCGAGAGGCCGAGCACGGCCAGCCACTCGTTCCCCGTGAGCGACACGGTGTCGAGCAGGCGCTGCAGCATGCTCAGCTCGACGGCGGCCCAGGTCAAGACCCAGCCGAGGATGATCCAGCCGAGGTACGGGAAGACGGGGGCCGACCACACCGGCTCGCGCTCCCGGCGCATGACGAGGCCGAGATTCACGGCGCTCAGGGCGACGACGGCGAATGCCATCGTCATCGAGGCCGACCCGGTCTTCGTGCTCGGCTCGTCGGGCCCGAACTGCAGGATCCCGATCGCCGCCACAGCGACGACGAAGCCGCTCAGCACCCAGCGGAGTATCTGAGGCGTGTTGACGATACGGGTGCCGGGCGTGCGCGGCGGCCGCCGCATGACCCCCGGGTCGGGCACGTCGACGATGAAGCCGATCACGACGGTCACGACGACGAAGAACTTGCAGAAGAGCAGCTGGAGCGGGAAGAGCGCCACCCCGCCGTTGATGTTGAAGATCGTCGCGAGCAGCATCAGCTGGAGCACCGACGAGAGGATCGTCAGCTGGAGCTTCACGTACGACGTGATGCGGCGGTAGATGTCGCGGCCGAGGTCGACGGCCCGCACGAGCGTCGCGAAGTTGTCGTCGGTGAGGACGATCTTGGCAGCCTGCTTGGTGACCTCCGAGCCGCTCCCCATGGCGACTCCGACGTCGGCCTGCTTGAGCGCGGCGGCGTCGTTCACGGCATCGCCCGTCATGGCGACGACATCGCCGGACTCCTGCATCAGGCGGGCGAGCCGGAGCTTGTCCTCGGGCGCCACCCGCCCGAAGACGTGGAGCTCCGGCAGCGCCGCCGTGAGCTCCTCGTCGGACAGCTTCTGGAGCTCGGCCCCGGTCATCACGCCCGGGCCGAGGCCCAGGTCGTCGGCGATGGCCCGGGCGGTGACGGTGTGGTCGCCCGTGATCATGCGCACGTCCACCCCGGCGGCGAGCGCCATGGCCACCGCATCCTTGGCCTCGGTTCGGAGCGGGTCGATGATGCCCACGAGCGCCACCAGCGCGAGGTCGGCCACCGCCGCCATCGGATCCGCGTCCGCTGCGGCCATCTGCGAGTCGTCGAGATCCCGCGCGGCGAACGCCAGCACCCGGAGGCCGCGCTCCGACAGCTCCTGGTTGGCCGCCAGGATCTCGTCACGGACATCCGCGATCGGGACCAGTTCCCCATGCCACAGCGCGCTCGCGCAGCGTTCGATGACGACGTCGGGCGCGCCCTTGACCGTCGCGAAGTGCTCCTCCTTCAAGATCCCGCCCGAGAGCGACTCCGGGCGGTCGTGGAACGTCGCCATGAACTTGTACTCGGAGTCGAACGGCACCTCGGCCCGTCGCGGCAGGCTCCGCCGGGTCTCCTCGGCATCGGCTCCGATCTTGGCGGCGAGGACGACGAGCGCGGCCTCGGTGGGATCGCCGATCACCGACCCGTCGTCGCCGACCGTGGCGTCGCTGGAGAGGGCGAGGCCCAGCGCCAGGCGCGAGAAGTCGGGCGGCTCCGCCCCCGCGACGCCGGTGATCGCCCCGGTCTTGCTGTAGCCGCCGCCCTGGATCTTGAACCAGTCGCCGCCGGCCAGCATCGTCGTCGCGGTCATGGCATTCAGGGTCAGCGTCCCGGTCTTGTCGCTGTTGATGACCGTCGTGCCGCCGAGGGTCTCGACATCGGTCAGCGTCTTCACGACGGCCTTCGACTCGGCCAGCCGCTGCGCCCCGGACGAGAGCATGGCCTGGACGAACGTCGGCAGGCCCGTCGGGATCGCCGAGATCGCCGTCGAGACGCACAGGAGCAGGACCGTCTCCGTCTCCTGCCCGCGGGCGATACCGAATACCGCGATGATCGCCACGGCCAGCCAGGCGACGAGCCCGAAGGCCTTCGTCATGCCGTCGAGCTCCTGCTGAAGCGGCGAGCGCGACCGGCGGGTGCTCGTGACCATGTCGGCGATCCGGCCCATCTGGGTCGACAGCCCGGTCTCGGTCACGACGGCGGCCGCGGTTCCGCGGGTCACCTGGGTGTTCTGGAAGACCAGGTTCGTGCGATCGCCCAGCCCGGTCTCGGGTTCGAGGACGGCCGACCCGTCCTTCGGGACGGGGGCGCTCTCCCCCGTCAGGGCCGCCTCCTGGAGCTCGAGCGTCGCCGACGAGAGGATGCGCCCGTCGGCGGGCACGACGTCACCCGCCTCGAGCAGGATGATGTCGCCGGGCACGAGCTCGGTCGACTCCACGTCCTCGACCGCGCCGTTCCGGCGCACGCGTGCGTGCGGCACCTGGAGCTGTGCGAGGGCCTCGACGCTGGCGAGCGCCTTGAGCTCCTGCTTGGTGCCCATGACGACGTTGAACGTCACGAGGCCGGCCACGACGACCCCCGTTGCGATCTGGCCGATCCCGAAGCTCGCCACCGCGACGATCATGAGCATGATGTTCATGGGGTTGGAGAGCTGGCCGCGCGCGACCGTCCACACGCCCGGTGGCGCTTCGGTCGGAAGCTCGTTGCGGCCATAGTCCTGGAGCCTTCGCTCGGCCTCGCCGGTGGCGAGGCCGGCGTCGGGATCGACGCCCAGCTTCGGCGCCGCGGCGGAGGCGGCGAGGCTGTACCACGGTGCGTCCGCGGCCGGAGCCTGCTCGGCCTGCCTGGGGGTTGCCGGCGTGTGGACGGTCATCTCCGTCACCTCCCCGGGCGTCCGGCGGTCTCGACCCGGACGCCCTCACGGGAAACGACGGTGCCCGCCTCGCCGCGGACGAGCGCCGCCGTCTCTTGGATGGACCCGATCGCCGCCCGCCCGCCCGTCTGCTCCACGAACCAGCACGCCGACCGCACCTTGGGGCCCATGGAGCCCGCGGCGAACTCCGCGGCCTCCAGCTCTTCCGGGCTCGCCCGCCGGATCGCCCGCTGGTGCGGCGTGCCCCAGCCTGCGTAGACGGCGTCGACATCGGTGACGATGGCCAGCACGTCGGCTCCCAGGTCGGCGGCCAGGAGCGAGGCGGCGAGATCCTTGTCGATCACGCCTTCGACCCCCACGAGCCGCCTGCCGGCTCGGACAGGCTCGTCCGTGTACCTCGTCGGCACGCCACCGCCCCCCGCGCAGATCACCACCGCCCCGCGTTCGAGCAGCGCGGCAATCGCATGGATCTCGAAGATCCGCTTCGGAGCCGGCGACGGGACGACCCGGCGATAGCTGTCGCCATCCCGGCCGAACGTCCATCCCCGCTCGGACGTGAGCCGGTCAGCCTCGTCCGCCCCATACAGAGGGCCGACCGGTTTGGTGGGATTGGCGAACGCCGGATCGTCACCGTCGACCTCGATCATCGTGAGCAGCGTCGCCAGCGGCCGCTCTTGCGGGAGCTCGTTCCCGAGCTCCTGCTCGATGATGTAACCGAGCATCCCCTCGGTCTGGGCACCGAGCACGTCGAGGGGATAGGTCTCCACGTCCGGATAGGCGGCACCCTGGAGCGCCAGGAGACCCACCTGGGGCCCGTTCCCGTGTGCGATCACAAGCTCGTGCTCCAGCGCCACGGGCGCGAGCGCCTTGCATGCTGCGCGCGCGTTCTGACGCTGGTTCTCTGCGGTAAGTGCCTGTCCACGCCGGAGCAGAGCGTTTCCGCCAAGCGCGACGACCACGCGCACCGCTACTCCCCCAGCGTCGCGACCATGACGGCCTTGATCGTGTGCATCCGGTTCTCGGCCTCGTCGAACACGATCGATGCGGGAGACTCGAACACGTCCTCGGTCACCTCCAGGGCGTCGAGGCCGAACTTTTCGGCGATCTCCTTGCCGACCTGCGTGTCCGCGTTGTGGAACGCCGGCAGGCAGTGCATGAAGCGGACGTCCTGATTGCCGGTGAGCTCCATCGCCCGCCGGTTCACCTGGTAGGGCGCCAGCAGCTTGATCCGGTCGGCCCAGACGTCGTCGGGCTCCCCCATCGACACCCAGACGTCCGTGATCAGGACGTCGACGCCGCGCACCGCATCCTCGACGTCCTGGGTGATCGTGATCCGGCCGCCGGACGCCGCCGCCTCCTGACGCGCCGGCGCGACGAACTCGTCGGACGGCCAGAGCGACGCCGGGCTCGCGATCCGGACGTCCATGCCCAGCTTGGCGCCGCCGATCAGATAGGTGTCGGCCATGTTGAAGCGTGCATCGCCGAGATAGCAGAACGCGACCTCGGAGAGCGGCTTTCCGAGGTGCTCGCGCATCGTCAGGAAGTCCGCCAGGATCTGGGTGGGGTGCCACTCGTCGGTGAGGCCGTTGTAGACCGGGACGCCGGCCCACCTGGCGAGCTCGTCGGCCGTGCCCTCGGCGAAGCCGCGATATTCGATCGCGTCGTACATGCGGCCGAGCACCCGGGCCGTGTCCTTCACGGTCTCCTTGTGTCCCATGTGCGACCCGGAAGGGCCGATGAACGTGACGTGGGCCCCCTGGTCGTAGGCCGCGACCTCGAACGCGCAGCGCGTCCGTGTGGAGTCCTTCTCGAAGATCAGCGCCACGTTCTTCCCGACGAGCTTGCGCTCCTCCCGCCCTTCACGCTTGGCCGCCTTGAGCTCGGCCGCGAGGTCGAGGAGATAGGTGATCTCGCCGGCGGAAAAGTCCGCGAGCGTCAGGAAATGCCGCCCGTGGAGTCTGGGTGTGGTGGTCGCCATCGACGCGCTCCTTTCACGGATCCCGGACGATCGGGCAGGTCATGCAATGGCCGCCGCCGCGGCCCCGGCCGAGTTCCTGGCCGGAGATCGGGTGCACCTCGACGCCGGCCTTCGAGAGCTTCGCGTTCGTCGCCTCGTTGCGCTCGTAGGCGACGACCACACCGGGCGCCAGGGCGACCACGTTGTTGCCGTCGTCCCACTGGTTACGCTCGGCCTCGAACTCGTCACCGCCCGTCGAGATGACCGTCATGCTCGTGAGGCCGAGCGCCTCGCGGACCTCCTCGACGAACGTGTGCTCCGACAGCCGCGCCTTGACGCCCGCGTCACCGTCGGGCGTGAACAGGATGGGGAGGATCTGCGAGACGACCGGCTCGTACAGGGTCGCGACGTCGCGGTCGCAGAGCGTGAACACCGTGTCCAGGTGCATCGCAGCCCGTTCGCGCGGCATCTGAGCGCCGATGACGAGCCGCGCCGCGCCGGCCTCGAACAGGTTCTGGGCGAGAATGCTCGTCGCCCGCGCCGTGGACCGCTCGCCCTGGCCGACCAGGACGACCCCGTCGCCGACGGGCATGATGTCGCCGCCTTCGATATGCGCGCCGCCCCAGTCGTGGTCGACGCCCCCGTACCAGATCGGGAAGCCGGTGTCGCGGAACCTGGGATGGAAGCGGTAGATCGCCTCGACGTTCAGCGTCTCGTGCTGCCGTGCCGGCCAGTACATCGACGTGATCGCGACACCGCCGTAGATCCAGGCGCTCGTGTCGCGAGTGAAGAGCTGGTTGGGAAGCGGTGCGACCACGAAATCGGTCGGGCGCATCGCACGGCCCACCGTGGTCACGATGTCGTCGGGCATCTCCGAGACGAGGACGCCGCCGGTCAGGCGGCCGGCGAGCTCGTCCGCCGCCATCTCGGTCATCCACGCGATCAGCTCGTGCGAGAAGACGGCCGTCACCTCCTCGGGCCGAAGCCGTCGTTGGAGCACCCAGTCACGGGCGGCCGGGTCGGTCAGAGTCTCGGTCAGGAGATCGTGGAGCAGCAGCACCTCGACTCCCTGCTCCCGCATGAGGTCGACGAAGGCGTCGTGCTCCTGGCGCGCGCGGCGCACCCAGATCACATCGTCAAACAGGAGCTCGCGGCAGTTGGACGGCGACAGCCGCTCGTGGGCGAGGTCCGGCCGGTGCACCATCACGGTTCGGAGCGTCCCGACCTCCGAATACGCTCCGAGTGTCGTCTCGGTCGCGGTTCCCATCCTCGGTTCCTTTCTGGTCGACCGCCGCTGGTAGCGGTCACGAATCCGCTGCGGCCGAGGGTGCCGCGCGAGAGCCGGATGCACCTCATCCCGACGGCACGAATGGCTCCGAAGTCGGCTGCCTCAGCGGCGAGACCCGCCGCGGCCGGCAGGGCTGACGAGCGCCGCCACGGACCTGACCGCCGCCACCGCGTGCTCCTCCGACCCGGCGACGCCTGAGGCACACCTCTCGATCTGCCGGGTCAGCTCGGCAAGCGCTCGGAACGCGGGGGTCTCCCCCCCGGGGACATCGCGCATCGCCGCCAACGTCGTCAGTAGCGTCGCGACGGTGTTCCACGCACTGTGCTCGGCCGCAAACCCATCCCACAACGTGACGACGTCACGAAGCAGATCTTCGCGGCCGGTGGCCGGGTAGCCGCCGGACCGAAGCCAAGCCACGACCGCTGCGGCATTGCCGTCCCACGCGCCATCGGACGGCGCGGTGGGCTGCGCGCTGGTCTTGGAGGGCGGTTCGGACGAGGATTCGGCCACGCGACCTTCGCCGGAGCGGTGCGCGGGAGAGCATACCCGGCGGCGGCGCGGCAACACGCGGAGAACGAGACGACCGGGACTTCATCCCGTCCGCGCGATGCCGGCGCCCGCCGCGATCCGTACCGTGCTCCCTCTGTTGAGGGGCAGCCGACGTTCGGCGCTGGATGAGCGACCGGACCGGTCGGGCCGCGCGCCTGGCAGACGACTGCGGATCCGCCGACCGGCTGCCCCTCAGCACCGCCGTTTACCGGCGGCTTGTCGCCCGTCAGCCCAGGATGCCGAGCTCCTGTGCCTGCCTGACCGCGTCCGATCGGCTGTTGACGCCGAGCTTCCGGTAAGCCGAGATCGCCTCCGTCTTCACGGTGTGACGCGAAAGGTAGAGCCGCTCGCCGATCTGGCGGAACGACAGGTGCGTCGGCAGGTACCGGAGCACCCTGAGCTCGGCCGTCGTCAGGTGGCCGGAGCCCGGAATCGACACGCTGGGAAAGGCGTCGAGCGTCGCCCGGAGCGACGCCAGCCGCTCGCACAGCACCGGCGCGTCCCGAGCGCCCTCTTCGATGGCGCGCCGCGCCGCCCGCTCCAGCGTGCGGGCCACCGGCGCGTCGCCGAGCCGCAGGTGCGCCTGCGCAAGCACGATCTGCGTCTGGGCGCGCATCCAGCTCGGCATCCAGCCGGGTGTGTCAAGCGCGGCGGTGGCACGACCCGCCCGGTCACGGGCTTTCGCCTCGTTCCCGTCCGTCGCATTGCCGAGTGCCGACAGCGCCTCCACGATCGCACCACCCGCGGCACCCTCCAGGTCATGCTCATATCGCATCGCATCGGCGGTGGCCGCGAGCTGGCGGGAGGTCTCCGGGTCGTCGTCGCCGACGGCAAGCTGGCTGAGCTGGGCGAGGATCTGGGGACGCAGCGTCGGGGCGCCGATCGCCGCGAGCTGCTCACCCTCTCGCAGGCGCGCACGTGCGTGCTCCCGGTCGCCCATGAGCTCCGCGGCCGCGCCACCCAGATAGCAGGCGAGCGGACGCCAGGCGCTGTCCGCCGCCTCCGTCCGGTACGCGAGCTCTGCCTCACTTGCCATCTCGGACACGCCGCCGGCAGCCGCAGCTGCACGCAGCAGGGCCAGCTCTCCCACACCGGAGTCGGGGGCGTCGGGATCGAGCCGCGTCACGGCCCCCTCGGCGACGGCAGCCCAGTAGGTGGTGGCCTCCGCGGCCCCTGAGCACAGGGCGTCCCAACCCCGGGCGAGAGCGAGATGGTGCTCCCGTCGGAACTCTTCCGGCTCGAACTCGCGGACGAGGTCGGCGACCGGGTGCCGGCAGGAGAGGACGTAGCCGGGAAGGGCCTGTGCCACGAGCCGGGCTGCCCGGCCCATCGCTCCCGCTCGGTGCGCGTGCTGGAGCGCCTGTTCCATGTCGCCGTGCTCTTCGCACCACTCGCTCGCGCGCAGATGGAGCCGGGCGGCGACGGCAGGATCCTCGGCGGTGAGCTCCTGCGCGAGCATCTCGCGCAGGAGCGGATTCAGGCGATACTGCGGGCCCCGCTGGTCGATGACCGTCATCGGGACGTTGCCCGCGGCGAGACGGCGAAGGAGCCGCCCGGAGTCGCTTCGTCCCAGCGCTGCATCGCAGATGGGCCCGCTCAGCTCCTCGATCACAGAGCTCTCGCGCAGGAAGCTGCGTCTGTCCTCCGGCAGCGACTCGAGTACCGCTTCCCTGAGGTAGGCCGCGACGCTCGGCTCCCAGCCGCCGACGTCGTCGAGGCCTGTGGTCTCGCCCTGCGCCGCCATGGCCGTCGTGAGGAGCGACACGCCGGCGGGCCATCCGGCGGTGCGGCGCGCGAGCGCCTCGACATCCTGCGCGGAGATCTCCAGCCCGCGGCCCGCCACAAGGGCCGCGCATTCCGCTGCCGACATGGCGAGGTCCGGCGCCCTCAGGTGGAGGAGCGATCGGCCCGCCCCAAGCGTCCCCTGGCGCAGGTCGATCTCGGTTTGCGATCCGATCACGAGCAGCGACCCGCGCGGGACGTTCTGCATCGCGCACGCCACGACGCCAAGGGCGGCGCGGGCATGGAGATGGTGGGCGTCGTCAAGTACGAGCACGAACGCCGCCGGGCACTCGGCCACCGCTTCGGCCAGAAGCTCGATGCCGCCGGCCACGCCGGCGCCGGGTGGCTGCACGCCCTCGATCGACGCGATCGCCGCGCGGATCGTCTCGGTGAGCATGGCCGGGTCGTTGTGGCGCTCGTCCAACGAGATCCAGGCGCAGCGACGGCCCGCGGCGGCAATCTGCGCCGCGGCGGTGGTCTTGCCGGATCCGGCCGGTGCGGTCATGAGCACGACCTGGGCCCCGGCCGTCTCCACTCGAACCATGAGCGTGTGCCGAGCGACGGCCTCCGGGTGCAGAGGCGGCGGCTGGAAGCGCGGCCTGTCGGGACCATCGGCGGGCGCGAACCCGGCGACGGCCGCGGGAAGCGAGGTCTCTGCGGGCGGGAGGTTGCGTGCGACCGCGAGGCCGGCGATGACATCACCGCTCGCGGAGCGAAGGGGCTTCGTCTCGACGACGAACGCGGTTCGCCCATCCGGGGACCGGACCGCGCATGTCGACTCGCGTCCCGCGAGCGCGCTCCGGCAGTGCGGCGTCGCGGCAAGCGCGATCTCCGGCGGGAGGACGTCCCGGACGCGGCGGCCCACGAGATCGTCCGGCGAGTCCACCTCGATGCCGAGCGCACCGCCGCCTGCCAGACGGACCCGCAGGTCAAGGTCGAAGACGACGATCGCGCTTCCCGGAACCGCGTCCAGCGCCAGTCCGGCGAGGCGGCTGGTTTCCGTCGGCTCCGCGGGAGCGGCACCGACGGCGTGGTTGGTCGGCTTGCTCATGATACCCCTCCGATTAGGTTCGCATCCGGCCCAGGCCCGTGTTCCGTGCCGGAAATTGCGATATTTCGAGTCGACTCTGGCACACCACCAACCGCTCGGGCATCCGCGAATCCTCGGAAACGCAGTGTGCGCCGTCCGCCAGAACCGGGACGTGTGCGGACGCCGGTTGGCACGCCTCCGCATGTCGGTAAACACCACCGCGAAGCCGCCGCGTGGGCCAAGGTGTATGGTTGGCGCGTTGACTGCTGGAGGGCGCCACGCCGCAACGTGGGTCAACAGACACATCAGACGGCCAGCCCGGAACGTCGGCTGCATCCGGCACCGGGGATGCTTCTGTGGCGATCCGTGTGCTGGTCGGAGACGACAGCTACCTTGCCCGCGAGGGCATCGCGCGGATCCTCGCCGACGAGGACGACATCGACGTCGTCGCCGAGTGCGCGGACATGGAGTCCCTTCGGCAGGCCGTGGACGAGCAGAAGCCGGACGTCGTGCTCGCGGACGTCCGCATGCCGCCGACCGGAACGGACGAGGGCATCCGGATCGCGGCGGAGCTCCGTGCCTCCTTTCCCGAGATCGGCGTGCTCGTGCTCAGCCAGGTCGCGGACGTGGAGTACGCGATGGAGCTCTTCAAGGAGGGAACGGAGCGCCGAGGCTATATCGTCAAGGACCGGCTCCGGCATCGCGACGACCTGATCCGCGCCATCCGGGAGGTCGCTGCGGGCAGCTCCTACGTCGACTCAGATGTCGTCGCCACGCTCCTGGCGCCCCGCTCGACTCATCAGATCAAGGTGCTGACGGCGCGAGAGCTCGAGATCCTCGGCCTCATCGCCGAGGGTCGCAGCAACGCCGCGATCGCGGCGGCAACGGACATCTCCAAGCGCGGGGTCGAGCGACACGTCAACGCGATCTTCGCGAAGCTCGGGCTCACGGACGCCGGCGATGTCAACCGGCGTGTCATGGCGACGCTCGCCTTCCTGGCGGCCGGGCAGGCAGGTGCGGAGGAGCCCTGAGCCACCGGACGCTGTCTCCCAGGGAGTGCGCGCCGCGGCCTTCGCACGCGCCAGCAAGAGCTCATGCGCCGACACTGGAGAGGAGCCTGGAATCGGCTCGACGCGTCTCCAGCCGGCGCCGGCCGTGAGCTCCCACGCATAGACGGTGTCGGAAAGCAGCGCATCCCGGATCCCGTGGATGCGAGCCTGAAGGGCAGGGTCCTCCACGGGGGCGAGCACCTCGATGCGCCGCTCGAGGTTGCGGGGCAGAAGGTCCGCGCTTCCGATCATGAGACGTCTGTGGCCACCCGTCTCGAACGAGAAGAACCGGCTGTGCTCCAGAAAGGGGCCGAGCACGCTTCGGACGCGGATCCGGTCGCTCACGCCGGGGACGCCGGGACGCAGCGTGCAGATGCCGCGGACCACGATGTCGATCCGCACGCCGGCGGCGGATGCGGAGCAGAGCGCCGCGACGACATGCGGGTCGGCCACGGCATTCGCCTTGATGGTGATCCGGCTCGAGAGGCCCCGGCGCGCACCATGTGCGACGGTCGCGATCTCGTCCAGCAGCCAGCGCCTGAGGTACCACGGCCCGACCACGAGCTTCGCGAACCGCGGGATGCCGCCGCCTCCGGCGAGCGCGTCGAAGAGCGCCTGGGCGTCGGCGGCGATCACGGGGTCGGCGGTGAAGAGGCTCAGGTCCTCGTACACGGACGCGTTCGACGCGTGGTAGTTGCCCGTGCCGATGTGGACGTACCGCCTCGTCCGGGCACCCTCCCGCCGCTCGATGAGCGCGAGCTTGGCGTGCACCTTCACGTTCGGCGGCCCGTGAAGCACCGCGACGCCCGCCCGGCGCAGCGTCCGCGTCCACGAGATGTTCGGCGCCTCGTCGAACCGCGCGCGGAGCTCCATGACGCAGACCGACCGCCGGCCGTCACGTGCCGCCTCCATGAGCTTCGCGAGCGTTCCCGACGGGTTGCCGGTGCGATACACCGTGGCCTGGAGCACCGTCACGTCGGCATCGCGCGCCGCGGCGGTGAACGCATCCACGCTTTCCTCGAACGACTCGTAGGGATGGTGGGCGAGGACGTCACAGATCGAGAGGCGCGCGAAGACGTCCGTCGGCCCCGGCGCCCGCTCCGCCGCCGGAGCGGGATCGTTGTGGGCACTCCGCACGCCGCCGCCCGCGAGCATGGCCGTGTCGCGAAGGGCGGCGAGGCCAAGCGGGGCCGAGCTCTGGTACACCTGATCCTCGCGGAGTCCCAGCCGTTCGGCGAGCGCGAGCGCGAGCGGTTCGGGCGAGTCCGCGGCCACCTCGAGCCGCACGACCGCGTTTTGCCATTCACGTCGATTGCGGAGGTCCGACTCGGCGTCCGGCCGGCCCGCGGAGATGGTGGCGGGGACGAGCGCATCGCGCGTCACGCGAAACACGCAGTGGCGGAACGGCATGGTGCCGACCACCGCTTGCAGCCGGCGGACGACGATGTCCTCGACGCGCGCCAGAATCCCACCGCCGGGCACGTCGAGCGGGACGAACCGAGGCAGCCCGGCCGGAACCGCCACCACGAACACCCGCCGCCTGCCGGAACTCGGAGACCGGGTCTCGGCGACGATCGCAAGCGTCAGCGCCCGAAGCCGGGGAAACGGCGCGCGGGGCTCGATCTCGATCGGTTCCAGGTCCGTCAGAAGGCGCCTGTGAATGCTCGCCGCGGCCTCGAGCCGCGAACCGGCGTGGGCATCGGCGCGGCCCTGGATGCGGATCCCGCGCGTTGCAAGCTCAGGCAGGAGGGACTCGTGCCACAGCGCATCCTGGTCAGATTGAAGGGCGACGACCTGCCTTCTGAGCGCGGCGAGCGTCTGCGCGGCGGCCGCTGCGCGCGGCGTGGCCGTCGGATCGCGGCGCCGTCGCTCGAGGCGCGCGACCCGTACGGCGAAGAACTCGTCAAGGTTCGACGAGACGATTCCGCAGAGCTTGACCCGGTCGAGGAGCGGCAGGCGGTGAGTGCCGGCGAGCTCGAGCACCCGGCGGTCGAAATCGACCCACGACGTCTCCCGGTTCATCACCGGAGTTGCAGGCAGACCGGCGCGGTCGATCCTCACCAAATGGGGCTCCTGGATCGCTGCGGACGCGGCGGTTCGGACGTGTTGCGGCATAATCGGCTGCACGACCTGAAGGCGTGGATCCACAACGTACGGGCCGGACCGCAATGTCGCGTCGTGCAGGGGGGATGAAAATTCGTGGGCCGGCCCCGAGCGCGAATGGAACGACCTTGACGCAGATCGCAGCAGGACAGCGCCGTTCGGCATACATGTTCGGACCCGGGCCGATGAGGTACGTGCTCACCGTGGCCGCCCTGGCGCTGGCCTACAACGGGGCGGCGCAGCTGAGCTACATCCTCGAATTCGCCGGGCCCGTGGCCGCAATCGTATGGCTCCCCGTCGGGGTGGGGATCGCGTTCACCTACTTCGGCGGCCTGATGCTCCTGCCCGGTGTGGCGATCGGCGATCTCTTCGCCAACGACTACAGCGCACTTCCGCTCGGGTCGGCGATCGGCCAGTCGGCCGGCAACGTCCTCGAGGTCGCCGTCGCCACGCTCCTGATCTCGCGCCTCCTGCGTCGCGGGTCGCCGCTCGAAAGCGTCACCGGCGTCTGCCTGCTGCTCTTCGCCCTCTGCGCCGGCGTGGCGGTGAGCGCAACCGCGGGGAGTCTCTCCCTGTGGCTTGGCGGCGTCGTCAAGGCCGACGACCTCGTCACCGTCTGGGGCACGTGGTGGCTGGGCGATATGTGCGGTGCGCTGCTCGTCGTGCCGCTCGCGATCGCGTGGTACCCGGTCGGTGCGATTCGCCGGACTCCGCGGCGCGTGCTCGAAGCCGGAGCGATGATCGCGAGCGTTGCGGCGCTCACGGAGCTTCCCTCGCGTAGCCACCGGCCGCTCGTGTACATCGTCTTCCCGGCGCTCATCTGGGCTGCTCTTCGCTTCGGCGTGCGTGGCGGAACGCTCGCCGTCGGTGTCGCAGCTGGAGTGGCGATCGTGAACGCGACGCACTACGACGGCGCCTTCGTCTACCACTCGATGTCGCACACCGTCCATGCGATCCAGCTCTTCATCGGCGTCTCGGCTGTCACGACGCTCCTTCTCGCAGCCGCTGTTTTCGAGCGCAAGCGGTTCGCGAACGAGCTCGGCCGAAGCCGCGCCCGGATCGTCGAGGCCGCACAGGACGAGCGCAAGCGGCTGGAGCGGGACCTGCATGACGGCGCCCAGCAGCGGCTGACCTGGCTTGCGGTGAGGCTCCACGATGCCGCGGACAGCTCCCAAGCCACTGCGAACCCTGACGCCGGCGTCCTGCGAGACGCCGAGGCGGAGCTGGAGAAGGCGATCGAGGAGCTGCGAGACCTCGCACGCGGGCTTCATCCGGCGGTGCTGACCGACCTTGGGCTGGCGGCGTCGGTGCGGAGCGCCGCGCTTCGGACGACCATTCCCGTCGTCTACGTCGACCTGCCCGACGTTCGCGTGGACGAGCGAGTCGAGGCGGCGGCCTACTTCGTCTTCGCGGAGGCGGCCACGAACGCGCAGAAGCACTCCGGGGCCGAGTCGATACGGGTGTCCGGAGCGGTCTCACCCGACGCGCTGCGAATCGAGATCGCCGACGATGGCCGTGGCGGTGCCGACGAGCACGGAAGCGGGATTCAGGGCATGCGAGACCGAGTCGAGAGCTTCGGGGGGACGTTCACGATCGACAGCGGCGCGGGACTCGGCACGCGGGTCGTTGCGACAATCCCCTTCGCGGGACGGTCAGGACGCGATCGCTGATGGCCGGCGGGCGCGATCGTGCGATCGGGACGATGCGCGGCGCGGCCTCGGCGCCCAGGATCGCGGTCATGGCGAAGCATGACACACGTGGTGCGGGCCCGAGTCTGGCCGAAGAGGGTCTCGGGGCGAGGTTCTGGCTATTGCTCATCGGCGGCACACTCGTCGCAGTCCTCGGGTTCTTCCTGATCGTCTTCCTGTTCGGTGCGGCGTGGTACGCGTGGGGATTCATCGGCGCGGCGATCGCCCTCGTCGGAGCGAGCGCGGTCGCCCAGTGGGTGATCGACCGCCGGTCACGCAGGCCCTGGTCGTAGCCGCCGGCGGTTGACGGGCCACACGTGCTCGATGAGTTGGAGCGGATCGATACGGCCGTCTATCGCGCCGTTGCGGCGACGCCCACGCCGGCGCTCGACGCACTGCTGCGGCGTACCTCGCGCGCCGCCGATCGCTCGGTCCTGTGGATCGCCCTCGCGACCGGCCTGTCGATGACGGGGGCACGCGGACGTCGCGCCGCCGGGCGTGGGCTCGCGTCGATCGCGCTCACGTCGGCGATCGTCAACCTGGGGCTGAAGCCGCTCCACCACCGCCGCCGGCCCGACAACGCCGCCGTTCTCGAGACCCCCGGCCGGAGCGTTCGCATGCCCCGGTCGACATCGTTCCCTTCCGGCCACTCGGCGTCAGCGTTCGCCTTCGCGGCGGCGGTCGGATCGGAGATCCCGCCGCTGGCTCTGCCGCTCCGCGTACTGGCCGCGACGGTGGCGTATTCGCGCGTCCACGGCGGCGCCCACTACCCCGCCGACACGATTGCGGGATCCCTCATCGGCGGCGCCGCGGCGGCCTTCGTCGTCCGCGCTACAGGTCGCCTCTGACGCCGCACAGAACGAGTCCGCCGACCCCCGAACGGATCCGGAGGTCGGCGGCTGCGATCACGGTTGCTCAGGCGCTGACGGTGGCCGGCGTGCCGTGCAGGGCCTCCTGCAGCTCAGCCTCCGTCTCCTTGGAGAGGGACGACTTGAGCACGGTGCCGCCGTAGCGGCTCATAGCCTCGACGGCCTTGTCCGGCGTCACCTTCTCGACGACGAGGAAGAGCGCGGAGGTGCCAGGTTGCAGCATGTCGCGAACCTGCTGCTGGAACTGCTTGTCGATCCCCGACTTCTCGAGCTTTCCGAAGAGCGCTCCGAAGCCGGCTCCGACGGCCATCCCGAGCACTGGAACGAAGAACAGGAGCCCGAAGAGCATGCCCCAGAACATGCCCCAGGTTGCCCCTCCGCCCACCATGTGGTGGTTCGTTACCACCTTGTACTTGCCTTCCTTGTTGCGGATGATCGCCGCGATCGCATCCGGCTGAATGATCAGCTCCTGGGCAAGGTGCTCGGCCTCATTCATCGCCTCGATGGCGGTCGTCTCATCGTCGTACCCGATCGCAATCAGATCCGACATTGCCGTTCCTCCTCTCTTGCGATTGGTGTGAAATGCGCTTCACGAGGGCGCAGGCTGCGGGGCCGTGCGCCGATCGGATTCGAGTGTCCCGGACGATCGGCGCCGAGGCATAGTCCGATCGGGATGGCCCCCGACAGGAGGGCCGGCCGGTGTGCCTGCCGGCCGGCCCTCCCGGGGTGCCCTGCCATACCCAGCGCCGGCGGTGGGCGCTCAACGGCGGCGGGCGACCCTCCGTGCCGTGCGGCGGCCGGTACGGCGCGCGATTCTGCGACTTCGAAACATCGTGGCCTCCCTTCGTTTGTGCTGGAGCACGTGCGCCGGGTCTAGCCCGACTCCACGGCTACGTTGGCCCTGGCGTCCTCGGCGGTCATGACCCCGACCGCGACGAGGTCGTACGGGCTGATGAAGCCGTCGGCGATCCTGAACCCGTTTGCCCGGGCCACCGCATTGCGGAGCGGAACGGCCCAGTGATGTTCGACCATGAGCAGAAGCGCCGCCGTGTCCTCGGGGATGTCCTCCACGACGTCCCACGCGTCCTCGGCCGAGAACATTCCGACGCCCTCCTCGGCCGCTGCCTCGGCCCCCGTGAGCGCCACCTTTTCGACGGCCTCGTCGTCGTCTCCGAACGCCCCGATTCCGACGAGCGCCCCGATCTTCGCCCCGAGCTCGACCTTTTCGTCCAGCGTCAGGTTGCTCATCTCGAGGATCGCGACTTCGCCCTGCGGGTCCTTGTAGACCGCAAGTGCGTCGATCACGCGGATCGTGTCCGCCTCGCGGAGCCGCTGGAGTTCATCGAGTATCTCCCCCCTGAACTCCGGATGCGCAAAGCCGAGCACGATGAGCTGTACTGGTCCGACTGCCATCGTCCCACTCCTTCCATCAGCGTCGTCGTTCTCTTTCGGTGGGTCGCAGGATCGCGATCCCACCCGCGGCATCGCATCACCCGAAGTGGATGATGAACGGCCGGCTCAGGCGCCCAGCGCCTGAGCCTTGAGCCGGGTGTACTCGTCCTGCGTGATGGCGCCGCTGTCGAGCAGCGTCTTTGCGCGGCTGATCTTCGCGGTGGGGTCGGAGCCGCCGTCGGAGGCAGCGTCGTAGCCGCCTCGATCGGCGGCGTAGCCCGGCGTACGCTCGGCGATCCCCTGCGAGTTGGTGACGAGGTACGCGATCAGCCCGATCGCCGGCGCGATCAGCAGGAAGATCAGCCACGCGCCCTTCTTCCAGCCGGACGCGTCACGACGCCGGAAGACGTCGACGATGACGTGGAACAGCATCATGAAGTAGATGACCATGAAGAAGATCGCAAGGAGCGACCACAGGAACTCTCCGAGGCTCAGCACCACCATCCCGACTCCTTTCATCCAGCGGCGCGGGGCGCCGCGATGTGTTGTGCGCCGTGACTCCTATCCGCGGCCGGTGCCGGTGAGCCTCATCCCGATGGGGGGATCACCGCCGGATCATCCCGTTCGGAGGACGCCCGCGCCGCTCGCGTGCGGTTCGCTGCATCGATGCAACGAACCACTGGATGGAGGTGACTCAGATGTCGGTTGGATACGAGCAGCGAGGTGCCCAAGCCGCCGCCGGCTACGACGATGCGGACCGAGGGGACGGTTGGCTGCTCTTCGCCGCCCTCATGCTCGGGCTGGCGGGGACGTTCAATGTCATCGACGGTATTGTCGCGCTCTCGAAGTCGAAGTTCTTCACGCAGAACGCGACGTACGTCTTTAGCGATCTTCGTACGTGGGGCTGGATCGTGGTGGTGCTCGGGATCGTCCAGATTCTCGCGGCTCTCGCCGTCGTGAATCGGAGCCAGTGGGCGCGATGGTTCGGCGTCGGCGCAGCCGGGGTGAATGCGATTGCGCAGCTTGTCTGGATCCCGGCCTACCCGTTCTGGTCGCTCGCGATGTTTGCCGTCGACGTGCTCGTGATCTACGGGCTCACCGTGTACGGCAGCCGCGGACGGCGGCTCGCCGGCTGAGGCTCGCACGCCCACTCGCCCAATGGGGTGATGGGAGGATCCGATGAAGGGGAGGCTCTCGGCGATGGTCCCCGAACCAGCCACTGGAGCGTTCGACAGCGGAAAGTCCGGCGACGGATCGGGCGGACACCCCCGACCGCACCGCATCCTCGTGCCGGTGCTGATCGGGGTCGGGCTCGTCTGCATCTTCGTGTCGACGCTCAGCGTGTGGCTGCGCGACGCGGCGCTCGACTCGGGCGTCTGGGAGTCGCAGAGCACGCAGCTGCTCCGGAGTGACAACGTCCGCGGACTCGTCGCGACCTACGTCGCCGACCAGGTCGTCACGCAGACGGACGCCCAGTCCCTGCTCGCGAGCTCGCTTCCGCCGCGGCTGCAACCGCTCGCCGGTGCGGGCACGGCTGCGCTCGGCCGGCTCGCGGATCAGGCGGTGAACGACGCGCTGCTGCGTCCGCGCGTCCAGGACCTGTGGGCCCAGGCGAACCTGCGGGCGCACCAGAAGCTGGTGGCGTTCCTCAAGGGCGACACCACGAGGCTCCAGACGTCGAACGGCAACGTCGTCCTGAACGTCGACCAGATCGTCGCGAACATGGGGGCGCGGCTGGGCGCGAGCCCGGATGCGGTAGAGCGCGCGCAGGGCCACGTGGCGCCGATCGTACTCATCCGCTCGGATCAGCTCGGGGCGGCGCAAACGGGTGTGCAGGCCGTCGAGGTGCTGTCGATCTGGCCGCTCCTGATCGGTTTGGTGCTGATCGCGGGCGCCGTGTATCTCGCCCGCGACCGTCGGCGAACCGTCGTGCGCGACGCCGCGATCGGATTCGTCGTGATCGGCGTGGTGCTCCTGGTCGTGCGCAAGGTTCTCGGCGATGTGGTGGTCGACTCGCTCGTCAAGGCCGACTCGGTGAAGCCGGCAGCCCACGATGTGTGGGACATCTACACGAGCCTGCTCAAGGAGTCGGCGGTCGCGGGCATCGCGATCGGGGTCCTGGGACTTCTGTGGGGCTGGCTCTCCGGTCCGGCGACGGCGGCAGAGTCGATCCGGCGCCGGCTGGCACCGGCGTTCCGCGACCACCCGGTGCGCGCGTGGGCGGTGATGGCGCTCGGCGCCCTCCTCGTCGCGCTCTACCAGCCGCCCGGTACTCCCCGCCGCTCCATCGGGCTCGTCCTGCTCGTCGTCGTCGCGTTCGCCGGTCTCGAGGCGCTGCGCCGCCAGTCGGTGGGTGAGAATCCCGACGCGACCGAGGGCGTGTGGGCCGGGATCAGCGGGCTTCGCGGACGGTCATGGGGTCGCCGGGGCCGGCCCGATCCCGGCGCGCGCCTCGAGCAGCTCGAGCGGCTGACCGCGCTCCACGATCGAGGCGGCCTTACCGACTCCGAGTACGAGCGGGAGAAGGCGCTCGTGTTGTCGCACTGACGGCTCCTCCATATGGGATGACGGAGCCTGCGGAAGGGTGTGGAGCATATGACGGTGGTCGAGTATCAAGAGACTCTCCGCGACCTCGCGGTTCGCGACGACGAGCTCGTCAGGCGTGCTCTCTCGTCCACCAAGGCAAACCGGAGGGCGTCGCATCTCGACGACAAGACGTATGCGTTCGTGCGCCTGAGCGCGATGATCTCGGTCGCGGCCTCCATCCAATCCATGCGGCCGATCGTCGAGGCGGCCCAGGAGGCCGGTGCAACCCCGGAGCAGATCGTCGGCACGCTCCTCGCCGTGATGCCGGCCACCGGTGTGCCCCGCATCGTCGCCGCGGCGCCCGCGGTCGGGCTTGCGCTCGGGTACGACGTGTTCGACGCGATCGAGCATCTTGACCCGGTCTCGGGTCCGGCGCACAAGGAGACGCGATGAACGGCGTTCACTCCGGCGCCCGCAGGACCCTGGCGTTTGCGGGCGGTGTTCTCGCCGGGTGCGCCATCGCCCGCATGGCCATGCGGGCGATTGGACCCGCCACCCGCAAGAGGGGGGCGGCGCCGACGTGACGGCCCGCTTGGCCACTCAGCGCCCTCCGACCAGGAGCCGCGATCGGCGCGGCGGGTGGCTCGGAGCGCGTGGCCGCAGGGCGCGAGGCTCGCCGGAGAACGCCGCGCTCCAGCAACGCCGGGGTTGAGCTGCCGCCGGACCGCACCGACCCGATCACCCTGCTCGAGCAACAGGCCGAGGCGCGCGTGCCGGAGCTGGTGCCGATCAGGTACGGGCGCATGCTCACGTCGCCGTTCGCGTTCTACCGGGGAGCCGCGATGATCATGGCCGCAGACCTCGCTGCGGGCCCGCGGACCGGGTTCGACGTCCAGCTCTGCGGCGACGCCCACCTGTCGAATTTCGGCGTCTTCGCCTCGCCCGAGCGGCAGCTCGTGTTCGACATCAACGACTTCGACGAGACGCTGCCCGGCCCCTGGGAGTGGGACCTGAAGCGGCTCGGGGCGAGCCTCGAGGTCGCGGCCCGGGACAACGGATTCGCAGTCCGGGACCGCGGCGACGTCGTGCAGCGGGCGGCCCGCGCCTACCGCGAGGCCATGCGGGCGTTCGCCGGGATGCGCAACCTGGACGTCTGGTACGCGCGGCTTGAGATCGAGGCGCAGCTGACCAGCCTCCGCCGGCTTGCGACGAAGGAGATGCACCGATCGGCGAGCCGCGCGCTCGCCAAGGCCCGCACCCGCGACAGCCTCCAGGCATTCTCGAAGCTGGTGAGCGTGACGCAGGGCGAGCCGCGCATCGTCGCCGATCCACCGTTGATCGAGCCGATCGAGGACATCGCAGGCGATATGCCGGTGGACGAGCTGCGAGCGGGTCTCGAGGCGATCCTCGCCGCCTATGGGCGGACGCTTCAGGGAGACCGGCGGCACCTGCTGAAGCAGTACCGCCTCGTGCACGTGGCCAGGAAGGTCGTCGGCGTCGGCAGCGTAGGGACCCGGGCGTGGATCGCGCTCATGGTCGGCCGCGACACGGCTGACCCGCTGTTCCTTCAGCTCAAGGAGGCGGGGCCGTCCGTCCTGGAGGGCTTCATACGGAAGAGCCGGTTTTCGAACCACGGCGAGCGTGTCGTCACGGGACAGCGGCTCATGCAGGCGTCGAGCGACATCTTTCTCGGCTGGACCCGCGTGCGAGCGGGGTTCGACGGCAGGCAACGCGACTTCTACGTCCGGCAGCTCAAGGACTGGAAGGGCTCGGCCGACGTGGCGGGCATGGTGCCGGCCGGGATGGGGATGTACGGCGAGCTGTGCGCCTGGACGCTCGCCCGCGCCCATGCCCGCTCCGGGGACCGCATCGCGATCGCAGCCTACCTCGGAAGCGGAGACGCCTTCGACCGCGCGGTGCGCGAGTTCGCCGCCGCCTACGCCGACCAGAACCAGCGCGACTACGAGGCGCTGGTCAGGGCGGTGGAGACAGGGCGAATCTCGGCGCTCAAGGGCCTCTAGGGTGCTGCTTCCCAAGACGCTCCTGCTGAGGCTGACATCCCTGCCGGAGCCTTCCGGAGCCGGCGCACCGCCCGCTGCGGCGCCGGACGTGGTCCGCGCGGCACGCCGTGACGCGCAGGCGGCGGCTCACGAGTCCGCTCTGTCCGAGCCGCGATCGCGCGATGCACGACCGGATTGACGTCAAGGCGCGCGCACCGGTCGTGCCCGGGCTGGACGTGCTCGGCTCCTACCGGCGCAGCTGGCTGACGAACGACGTCGTCGCAGGGCTTGTCCTGACGACGCTGCTCGTGCCTCAGGGCATGGCGTATGCGGAGCTCGCGGGCCTCCCGGCGATCACCGGGCTCTACACGTCGATCCTGTGCCTCGTCGGCTACGCCGTGTTCGGGCCGTCCAAGGTGCTCGTGCTGGGGCCGGACTCGTCGCTCGGGCCGATGATCGCGGCCGCCGTCCTGCCGCTTCTCGCGGCGAACGGCGATCCCGCGAGGGCGGTGGCGCTGGCCTCTGCCCTCGCACTGCTCGTCGGCGGGATCGCTGCCGTCGGCGCCGTCGCCCGGCTCGGGTTCGTCGCCGACCTCCTGTCGGTGCCGACCATGATCGGCTACATGAACGGCCTCGCCGTCACGATCCTGATCAGCCAGCTGCCGAAGCTCTTCGGGTTCTCGATCGACGCCGACGGGCTGGTCGACGAGGCGCGCGCGTTTTTCCACGGCGTCCAGAACGGCCAGACGGTCGGTGCGGCCCTCGGCGTGGGGGTGCTCGCGCTCGTCGTGATGGAGGGCCTGTCGCGCGTCTTTCCGAAGGTCCCGAGCGTCCTCGTCGCCGTCGTCCTCTCGATCGCGGTCGCCAACGGGCTCGAGCTCGAGCAGCACGGCGTGAGCCTGGTCGGCTCGCTGCCGCAGGGCTTTCCGCCGTTCACGGTTCCCGACATCCACCTGTCCGACGTCGCGCCGCTGACCGGCGCGGCGTTCGGCATCGTGCTCGTCTCGCTCGCCGACACGATCGCCACCGCGTCGGCCTTCGCGGGACGGCGCGGCGAGGACGTCGACGGGAACCAGGAGATGCTCGCGGTGGGCGCGGCCAACATCGCGGCCGGCCTGTTCCAGGGCTTCCCGGTCAGCACGAGCGGATCGCGGACCGCCGTCGCCACGACTGCCGGCGCCCGGACGCAGGTGGCGGGCATCGTCGGCGCGCTCGCGATCGTCACGATGCTGGTCGCCGTTCCGGGGCTCCTGCGCGATCTGCCGCAGGCCACGCTCGGAGCCGTGGTGATCTCGGCGTCGCTCTCGCTCGCTGACATTCCCCGGACCATGCGCCTCTGGAAGCAGAGCCGCACCGAGTTCGCCGTCTCGCTGGCGGCGTTCCTCGGCGTCGCCCTCCTGGGCGTGCTCCCGGGGATCGTCGTCGCGGTGGCGCTGTCGGTCGCCAACGTCTTCCGCCGCTCGTGGTGGCCCTACCAGACCGAGCTCGGGCGCGTGAACGGGGTCCCCGGCTACCACGACGTGCGCAGCTATCCCGATGCCGAGCTCCTGCCGGGTGCGGTCATCTTCCGGTTCGACGCGCCGCTGTTCTTCGCCAACGCGCATACCTTTCGCGACCAGGTGATGCGGCTGGCGGCGGCGGACCCGCGGCCGCGCTGGATCATCGTCGCCGCCGAGCCGATCACCGACGTCGACCCCACGGCCGCGGACGTCCTCCAGTCGCTCGACGAGCGGATCAACGCGGTCGGTGTCTCGCTCGTGTTCGCCGAGATGAAGGACCCGGTGCGGCGCAAGATCGAGCGCTACGAACTGACGAAGACCATCGACCCGCGGCACTTCTTCCCGACGCTCGAGGCGGCCGTCGCCGCCTTCCGGGCCGAAAGAGGCGACGCGGAGCAGTCCGGAATCGAGGAGGTTGCAACGTGAGCATCGAGGCGCCCACACCGATGGCCGCGGGCGGCGACCGCCTGCGCGCCGGGATCTCGCTGGCCTGCCTTCCGGCCGCGGTTGCGATCGTGGCGATCGGCGCGCTCGACAACGTGGCCGGCGTGCTGCTGGGGATTGCCGGGGCCGCGCTCGTGGTCGCCGGCGGGTGGTTCGCCGTCTCGCGGCGTGGCGGCGGGCGGACGGCCGGGATGGTCGCGGCGCTCGCCGGCCTCTGCGTCCTCGTCGGAGCCCTGGCCGTCGCCGACCTGGTGTGGTGGAGGATCCTGGCCGCCGTCGTCCTCGGGGCCGTCGCGGCCCGCACCGCCCGCTCGGTGCTCGAACGGGCCGCGGCGCCCAATCCGGCGTCGCTCGACTCGCCCGTCCCGGCGGCGGCGCACGGGACGCTCATCATGAACCCGGTCTCCGGCGGCGGCAAGGCGACACGGTTCCGGCTGGCCGACGAGTGCGCAGATCGCGGCATCGAGGCCATCGTCCTCGCCAAGGGCGACGACCTTGTGCAGCTCGCGGAGGATGCGGTCACGCGAGGAACGGACGTGATCGGAATGGCGGGTGGAGACGGCTCCCAGGCGCTGGTCGCGGACGTCGCCCGCCGCCACGGCATCCCGCTGGTCGTGATCCCGGCCGGTACGAGAAACCACTTCGCGCTCGACCTCGGGCTCGACCGCGACGACGTGGTCGGCGCCCTCGACGCGTTCGGTGAGGCGGTCGAACGCACGATCGACCTGGCGACGGTGAACGGCCGGGTCTTCGTCAACAACGCCTCCCTGGGCGCCTACGCCCGCATCGTTCAGTCCGCCGGGTACCGGGATGCGAAGCTGCGCACGGCGGCGGCCATGCTGCCTGACATCCTTGGGCCGGACGCCACGCCATTCGGCCTGCGCTATCTCGGCCCGGACGGCGAGGAACACGGCGAGGCGCAGATGATCCTGGTCTCGAACGATCCGTATCAGCTCGACGAGCTGGACGGGCGTGGCACACGCGAGCGGATCGACCTGGGCGTGGTCGGAGTCGTGGCGGCACGCATCGGGAGCACCGTCGACGCCGAGCAGTTCGCGGCGCTCAACGCGACCGGACAGGTGCGCCGCTTCCACGGGTGGGACGAGTGGACGGCGCGGCGGTTCGAGATCGCCTCCGACGGCCCGGTCGAGATCGGAATCGACGGCGAGTCGCTCACCATGGACCCGCCTCTCCTCTTCGAGAGCCTCCCCGGCGCGCTGCGGATCAGGCTGCCCCGGCATGCGGCACGGCGGTCGCCGGCGGCGGTGCGACTGAGGCGTTCGACCCCTGGGACGCTGTGGCGACTCGCCGTGTTTGGGGATGCGCACACGCGGCGATGATGTGGCGGTTCATCCCGTCCGGGCGATGCTCCGGGCGCGGCGCGTGGCGACCCTGACGGCATGCGATGGTTCGTCGCCGCTCTCGCCGCCATGGCGATGCTCCCGGCCTCCGCCTGCGGTGGCGGATCGAGCGCCTCGGATGCGAAGGCCAAGGCGTGCGATGCGAGGGATGACATCCAGGTGCAGATCACCACGATACGGGGCGTGACCACCGGTGCCACGACGCTCGACGCGGCAAAGACGGCGCTCGAGCAGATCAGCAAGGACCTCGACACGATCGCCGCCGAGGCGCCGAAGGCGAGCGGTGACGTCACCGATCAGCTGACCGCCGCCAACGAGCAATTCACGAAGGACGTCCAGCAGGTGAAGGAGAGCGTGACCTCGGCCGGATCGGTTTCGGCAGCCGCTGAAGCCGTAAGCGCGGCAGCGGACCAGCTCGCCGCGAGCTACACGAGCGCCTTCGCCGACGTCGGGTGCTAGATCGATGCGCAGGGCCTCGGCGGCGTCGTGTCGAGAGGCGCCGGGATACCTGATGCCTCCGGTGCCCGCCGCGTGGAGCGGATCCGAACTTGGCGAAGCGAGCTCGGCAGGGGGCAGACGGTGTGGCCGGTGGCGATGAGGGACGACGAGGATCGCGGCCGATTGGCCGGTGCGGCGGGCCGCGCGGCCTTCTTCCCTGCGCGGGCGGCGGCTCGGGCGTGGCGCGGGCCGATCGAAGCGGCGCTGGAGGATGTCCTGTTGGCGCCCGAGATCGCCCGCGTGGTCGACCGGGCGCTGGCAGGTCCGCTGCCGGAGGAGGTCGCCCGTTCGCTTGTCCGCCATCGCGTCCTCGACCGCATCGCCTCCGAGCTTGTTGAAAGCGGTGAGCTGGAGCGGCTGGTGTCGGCCGCGCTCGCGAACCCGCGTACGTTGGAGGCGGCTGATGAGCTGCTGGCGAGTGAGGTGACCCGGCGGGCGGTGGGCCGCCTCGCCTCCAGCGGCGAGCTCCGCGACGCGATCGCCGGTCAGACAACCGGGCTCGCCGAGGAGACGATGGGCGGCCTGCGCGAGCTGGCCGGGCGGCTTGACGATCGCGCCGAACAGCTCGCGCGTCGTCGTCGGCGCGAACGCCCGATCTATGCCGGGGTCGCCACGCGGGCAGCTGCGCTGGCGGCCGACACCGCCTTGTCGACCGCCATCTTCATGTCAGTGGTGGGGGTGGCCTCGCTGGTGGCGTCGCTGGTGGGTGGCCTTCGCCCCGCGTGGCTGGTCGGCGCGCTGCTGGCGTGCGGCTGGGTCGTGGTCGCCGGCACCTACTTCGTCCTCTGCTGGAGCACTGTGGGGCAAACACCAGGGATGCGACTGCTGCGCATCCACGTCCGAGCGCACACACCCGGCAACGATTCCCCCTCCATCGGCCGGTCGCTCGTACGCCTGGTCGGACTCGTCGTCGCCATCCTGCCCCTGTTCGCCGGCTTCATCCCGGTCCTGTTCACCGAGCGGCGGCGCGGACTTCCCGATTTCCTCGCAGGAACAATCGTGGTCTACGACGGCGAGAGCATGAAGAGGTAGCTTCAGAGCTCGACGTTCGTCTCGGGATCGCCGCCGGTGCGGTTGTCGCAATTGACGCCGTCGAGCACGGCCATCTGCTCGGGGTCGAGCTCGAAGCTGAAGACGTCGAGGTTCTGCCGCAGCCGTGCCGGGTCGGACGACTTCGGGATGGGGACGGCGCCGATCTGGACGTGCCAGCGGAGGATCACCTGCGCGGGGGTGCGGCCGTGTGCCGCCGCGACCGCCGCGATGCCCGGGTGGCCGAGCACGCCGGTGTCGGGGCCGAGCGGGCTGTACGACTCGGTGACGATCGAGTGCGCCTCGTGCCAGGCGCGGAGCTCCGCCTGGGAGAACTCGGGGTGCAGCTCGACCTGGTTCACGACGGGGGGGACGCCCGTCCGCTCGACGAGCTCGTCGATCTGGGCCGGAGTGAAGTTCGAGACCCCGATCGACCGCGCCTTCCCCTGGGAGCGCAGCTCGACCAGCGCCTCCCACGTCTCGACGTACCTGCCGATCGTGGGCAGCGGCCAGTGGATCAGGTACAGGTCGACGTGGTCGAGGCCGAGCCGGGCCAGGCTCTCGTCGAGGCCGGCGAGCGCCTCGCGGCGCCCGTGCTGCGCGCCCGGCAGCTTCGTCGTCACGAAGATCTCCTCCCGCGGGATCCCCGACTCCCGGATCGCGCGCCCGACGCCCTGCTCGTTCCCGTAGTTCGTGGCGGTGTCGACGAGGCGGTAACCGGCGCGAAGCGCATCGCCGACCGCGGCGACGGCGTCGTCGTCGTCCATGGGCCACGTGCCCAGGCCGAGGACAGGCATCGTGTTCCCGTCGGCCAGCGTCCGTGTCGGCGCACCCGTGGTCGCTGAGGTCATGGCCGGCACCTTACCCCGCCGGGCCGAGCGGGCGAGCGCCGCTGGGTAGTGTCCCCGGCGTGACGCCCGCGATCGAGACGGCCGGCCTTTCGAAGACGTATCGGGGTGGGGTCGATGCGCTGGTGGAGCTGGACATGATCGTCGAGCCCGGCGAGGTCTTCGGGCTGCTCGGCCCGAACGGCGCCGGCAAGAGCACGCTGATACGCGTCCTGCTCGACCTCATCCGCCCCACGGCGGGCCGCGCTGCGCTGATGGGAGTCGACACCCGCCGGGGTGGGCCACAAGCCCGCGCCAGGGTCGGCTACGTGCCGGGCGAGCCGCGTCTGGCCGCCCGGCTCACCGGCCGCCAGCAGCTGGCCTCGCTGGCCCGGCTTCAGGGGCGCCACGCCCGCTACGAGGAGCTCGCCGAACGGTTCGCCGCCCCGCTTGACCGGCCGATCCGCGACCTCTCGCGCGGCAACCGCCAGAAGATCGCGCTGATCCAGGCCTTCATGCACGAGCCTCAACTGCTGCTGCTCGACGAGGCCACGAGCGGCCTCGATCCGCTCATGCAGGACGAGTTCCGGCGGCTCGTGCGGGAGCAGGCGGCCGCCGGGCGCACGGTGCTGCTCTCGTCCCACTCGCTCGACGAGGTGCAGCACGTCGCCGGCCGGGTCGGGATCATCCGCGCCGGCCGGATGGCCGCCGTCGAGACGGTCGAGCGGCTGATCGCGCGGTCGGTCCGGCACGTCGTCGCCACTTTCGCGGCACCGGTCGATCCGGCTGCGTTCGCGTCGCTTGCATCGGTCCGCGACGTGGCTGCCGACGGCCGCGTCCTTCGCATGCGCGTCGAGGGCTCGTTCGACGGCGTCGTGAAGGCGCTCGCGCCTCACGAGGTGCTCGACCTGACCATCGTGCCGGCCGACCTGGAGGAGATCTTCCTCGGCTACTACCGGGGCGGCGATGGCTGAGGTCTTCCGCCGCGCCGTGGCCGACCGCAGGCGCGCGCTCCTGTCCTGGTCGATCGGCGCCGCCCTCTACGTCGCCATGATCGCGGCCGTCTTCCCGTCGGTGAAGGACTCGCCGGGGTTCGAGAACCTGGCGAAGAGCTATCCCGAGGTGCTCAAGCACCTGTTCGGGATGGGCGGCACGTTCGCGATCACCACCGGTCCCGGCTATCTCGACACGGAGCTCTTCAGCGCGATGCTCCCGCTCTTCGTCCTGTTCCTGGCAATCGGAACCGGTGCCGGCACGCTCGCAGGCGAGCACGAGCAGGGGCTCCTCGAGCTCGTCGTGTCGCGCCCGGTCTCGCGCCGCTCGATCGTGCTGTGGAAGGCGCTCGCCCTGGCGATCGAGGTTGCGCTGCTCGCGGTCGCGATCGCGGTGGCCCTCCTGGTGGCGGATCCGGTGGTGGGCTTCTCACTCGACTCGGCGAACCTGGCCGAGGCCGTCAGCGGGCTCGCGCTGCTCGGAATGTTCCACGGCGCCCTGGCCCTGGCCGTCGGCGCCGCGACCCGGCACCGCGCCTCGGCGATCGGCGTGCCGTCCGCCGTCGCCGCCGTCGGATACCTGGTCGCGGCCCTCGCCGGGCTGGCGAGCTGGCTCTCGCCGTTCCGGTACGCGTCGCCGTTCCACTACTCCGGAAGAGCCCCGCTCCAGACCGGCGTCGACGCATCGGGCCTCCTCGTGCTCGCCGGAGGCATCGCGGTCCTGCTGCTCGTCGCAGCCTTCGTATTCGAGCGCCGCGACATGGCCAGCACCTGACCGGCGGGCGCAGCCTCCGGCCCTCATCGATGAGCGTCCCCCAGCCTGGCGGTCAGCGACTCCTGACTCATGATCGCGCGGATCGCCGTCGCGAGCAGGCCGGCCACGGACACGATCTCGAGGTTCGGCGGGCACCGGGACGCGTCGACGGGCAGGGTGTCGGTGACGACGATCCGCTCGAAGACGCTCGCGGCCAGCCGCTCGCACGCCGGTGGAGAGAGGACGGCGTGAGTTGCGCACGCCCAGACGCGCGCCGCCCCGTGCTCGCGCAGCGTTTCGCCGGCCGCGCACAGCGTGCCCGCCGTGTCGATCATGTCGTCGAGGACGACGCACGTCCTACCCTCGACGTCGCCCACCAGACCCGTCGCCCGAGCCGTCTGCTGCTCGGGCCGTTCCTTGGTGATCAGCGCGACCGAAGCGCCCAGCCGCGCGGCGACGTCCCGGGCGGCGTCGAGCCGGCCGGTGTCGGGCGACACCACGACCAGCGGCTCGCCGCCGCCGGCCGGTCCGGCGACCATGTCCGAAAGCATCGGGAACGCCGACAGGTGGTGAATCGGGAATGGCGCGAACGCCTGGATCTGGGAGACGTGCAGGTCGACGCTCACCGCCGCGTCGACCCCGGCGGCGACCAGCAGGTCGGCGACGAGGCGAGCCGACAGCGGCTCCCCGACAGCCTCGACCTTGTCCTGTCGCGCGTACGGGTACCACGGGATGACCGCCGTCACGGTCCTGGCCGACGCGTACCGAGCCGCCTGCACCATGACCAGCAACTCCACCAGATGGTCGTTCGTCGGCCGGGCGCAGGACTGCACCAGAAAGACGTCCGCTCCGCGAACCGTCTCGGCGTAGCGTGCGTGCGTCTCGCCGTCGGGTCGCCGGGCCCGCTCCACGGCGCCCAGCCGCACGCCCAGCTCGTCAGCAAGCCGGGCGGCGAGCATCGTGTGCGATCCGCCGGCGAAGACCATTGCGCGGCGTGCCGCCGCCGGAGAGCGGGACCGCTCACCCGACCGCGCATCAGCCGGGAGGTGCACCGCCCGGCTCCGGGAGGTGAAGCTGGAACCAGGCCGCGGCGTCGTCGGCGACCTGTTCGAGCGCGCCCGCCTCCTCGAACAGGTGCGTTGCGCCGGGAACCACCCTGAGCTCACACGGACACCGCAGCTCCGCGGCCGCCCGCCGGTTCAGCATGAGCACGACCTCGTCGGCGCCGCCGACGAGCAGCAGAGTCGGGGCGCGCACGTCCCCAAGTCGCGCTCCGGCCAGGTCAGGACGGCCGCCGCGCGAGACGATCGCGCGCACGGACGGCTCGTCGGCCGCCGCCCACAGCGCGGCGGCGGCGCCGGTGCTTGCGCCGAAGTAGCCGACGGCAAGACCGCGGGTGTCCGCGTCGGCGCCGACCCATGCGCGCGCGGCGCGAAGGCGGCCCGCCAGGAGGGGGATGTCGAAGACGCGATCGCGGTCGCCGGCCTCATCCGAGGTGAGCAGGTCAAAGAGCAGCGTCCCGATCCCCGCCTCGCCGAGACGGCGGGCGACCGACTGGTTGCGGGGGCTGAGCCTGCTGCTGCCGCTCCCGTGCGCGAAGATCACGATGCCGAGCGCCTGAGCGGGAAGCGAGAGATCCCCCACCAGCTCCACGCCGTCGGTGGGGATCGTGACCCGGCGCTCGACGGGCGTGGCGGACGATCCGGCAATGAGCGCCACCACCTCGTCGTCGGAGACCTGCTGAAAGTCGGCGTACCACTCGCCGACGGAGTGGAGCGGCGTCGGCGTCTCGACGCACACGACGGCGTCGGCCTCGTGACGCAGCATCTCCACCGACTGTTCCGATCCGACGGGCACGCCGACGACGACGCGTGAGGCACCGGCGCCACGGGCCCATCGAGCCGCCGCCACCATCGTCGCGCCCGTCGCGAGCCCGTCATCGACCAGGAGACAGGGCCTGCCGGCGACCGGGACCGGCCGGCGGCGCGAGTGGATACGCCGGTCGAGCGCCTCGGCCCCCGACCGCGCCGAGGCGACGGCCGCGCCGAGCTCATGGTCCGTCAGGTCGCCGGCGCCGCTTCTCACGAAGAGCCCGCCCTCGGGAGTGACCGCACCGATGGCGTACTCCGGTTGCAGCGGATGCCGGACCTTGCGCACGGCCAGCGCCTCGAGCGGAAGCCCGAGCCGGCGCGCGACCTCGGCGGCCACGACCACGCCGCCCCGGGCCAGACCGACCACGACGCCGTCGTCGAGGTCCTGGCCCGCAAGGCGGTCGGCGAGCGCCGCACCCGCCTCGTGCCGGTCGGCGAAGACCTGCGTTCGTGCCAGCCCTGGGAGGCGCATGCGGGGATCATTGAGGCGCGAGCGCCCGCGCGCATCAGTGTCGCCCCCGATCTTGTGCCCGGCCGATCCGTAGCATCCGGCGCCTGCTCGGTAGAACCCCGCGACGCGAATTCCGCGTCCGCCCGGATGCACGCCGGGCCGCTCTCGCCGATGATCGACATGCCCGCTGTTCGCGGTTCGACGCCGGCATGACCCGGCGCTTCGGGGTTCGACTCCCCGGCGGCGGTCATCGACCAGGAGATGTCAGGCGGCCCGCGATCGCGGCTGACGAGCGCCCGCATCGGGGGGTACACGGATCGTGGGGGGTCGGGTTTCGCGCATCCCTCGTACGCCTGCTCCCCGATGCGGCGGCGCCTCGCAAGTGATGAGGTGCAGGTGCGGCCGTGCGGTTCGCGGTCATGCAAGGCAGAGGAGGTTTGGCGATGGCCACCATCGAATATCCGGCCACCTACGCCGTCCCCGGAAGCCTCGACAGCGTGGTCGAGGTCTTACCGCGGTACGACAACTTCATCGGCGGGCGCTGGGTCGCCCCGGTGAAGGGTGGGTACAAGGCCAACCTGACGCCGGTCACGGGACAGCCCTTCACCGAGATCCCGATGTCGACGCCGGAGGACGTCGAGCTGGCGCTCGACGCCGCTCATGCAGCGCGCGTGGCATGGGGCGAGACCTCGACGACGGACCGCTCGCGGGTGCTGAACCGCATCGCGGACGCCATCGAGGAGCACAAGACGATCCTCGCGATCGCCGAGAGCTGGGACAACGGCAAGCCGGTGCGCGAGACGCTCGCCGCCGACATCCCGCTCGCAGCGGATCACTTCCGCTACTTCGCATCGGTCATCCGGGCCGAGGAGGGGACGATCTCGGAGATCGACAAGAACACGATCGCCTACCACTTCCACGAGCCGCTCGGAGTTGTCGGGCAGATCATCCCGTTCAACTTCCCGCTGCTCATGGCGGCATGGAAGCTGGCTCCGGCTCTGGCGGCGGGCAACTGCTCGGTGCTGAAGCCGGCGAGCCCGACGCCGTGGTCGATTCTGAAGCTCGCCGAGCTGATCCAGGACATCGTCCCGGCCGGCGTGCTCAACATCGTGAACGGCCCGGGCGCCGAGATCGGCAAGGCGCTCGCGACCAGCAAGCGGATCGCGAAGATCGCCTTCACCGGTGAGACCGTCACCGGACGGCTGATCATGCAGTACGCGGCCCAGAACATCATCCCGTCGACGACCGAGCTGGGCGGCAAGTCGCCCAACATCTTCTTCGCCGATGTGATGGCCGAGGACGACGCGTTCCTCGACAAGGCGGTCGAGGGACTCGTGCTCTACGCCTTCAACAAGGGTGAGGTCTGCACCTGCCCGTCGCGGGCGCTGATCGACGAGTCGATCTATGACGAGTTCATGGATCGGTGCCTCGCCCGGATCGCCACGATCCGCCAGGGCAACCCGCTCGACCCGACCACGCAGCTCGGCGCTCAGGTGTCGACTGCACAGCTCGAGAAGATCGAGGGCTATGTCGACATCGGCGTCAAGGAGGGCGCCGAGGTGCTGATCGGCGGGAAGCGCAACATCCTCGAAGGCGAGCTCGCCGAGGGCTACTACTTCGAGCCGACGGTCCTGAAGGGACACAACAAGATGCGCGTGTTCCAGGAGGAGATCTTCGGTCCGGTGCTCGCGGTGACGACCTTCAAGAACGAGGCCGAGGCGCTCGAGATCGCGAACGACACGCTGTACGGCCTCGGGGCCGGCGTGTGGACTCGCGACACCGCCAAGGCCTATCGCATGGGTCGCGCGATCCAGGCCGGCCGCGTGTGGACGAACTGCTACCACGCGTATCCGGCTCATGCCGCGTTCGGGGGCTACAAGATCTCCGGCGTCGGCAGGGAGACGCACAAGATGATGCTCGACCACTACACGCAGACCAAGTGCATGCTGGTCAGCTACGACCCCAACCCCCTCGGGTTCTTCTAGGAGGTGAGGGGATGCCCGCGCAGGTGAGCGCCACCGATGCGGCCCTCGGGGCCATCGAGGCGCTCACCCTCGCGCATGGTCGAGTGGTGTTCTTCCAGTCGGGGGGCTGCTGTGACGGCAGCTCCCCGATCTGCCTCCCCGAGGGCGAGCTGCCGCTCTCGCCGCACGACCTGAAGCTCGGCGAGGTGGGCGGAGCCTCCGTCTACATCGACGAGGACCTGTACGAGCGCTGGAACCGGCCCTCGTTCGTGCTGGACGTGTCGCCGGGCGCGCCCGAGGGGTTCTCGCTCGGCGCCGGCGACACCCATTTCGTCACGCGGACGGCCGCGGCGCCGCCGAGACTTGGCGGGGCTGTCACGCAGGCGTGACGGGCGTGATACGCGGAATGTTCAGGGTCTGACCCCGTACGCCCACCGCGTGGCTCTCGCCGCCCCTGTGTGACGCCCCGAAGCCGGTGAACACTGGCGGAATGTCACGCCGGCGTCACGGGCGCGACACGCGAAATGTTCAGGGTCTGACCCCGCAGCGCGGCTCGTCACGAGTCTCTGCGATCCGTGCGAGAAGCGCCGCCGCGTCGGCGAGCGTGCGCCGCTCCTTCGTCGAGAGGTCGCGCCGGATCGCATCGGACAGCCAGCCCTCGCGGATGCGGCGGTCGGCGGCGAGCGCCGCCCGCCCGGCGGGCGTGAGCGCGATCAGGACGCGCCGGCCGTCGCCGGGATCGGGGGTGCGTGAGACGAGGCCCGCCGAGGCCAGCGCGGCCACCGTCGCCGCCATCGACTGCGGCCGGACGCGCTCGCCGGCGGCCAGGTCGCTCACACCCGAGGGGCCGGCCCGGTCGAGCCGCCCGAGCACCGTCACCTGCGCCAGCGAGAGGTCGCGGCGCTCGGCGCGCAGGCGCCTGATCAGCTGGCCGATGACCACGCGCAGGTCGCTCGCGAGTGTGGCGGGCTCCGTCAAGATATGCAGCTTAACTTAACAGTCCGACTGTAGAGTTCTCGGCGTTTGGACTCGGGCAGCTACAAGTGGATCGCGCTCTCGAACACGACGCTCGGCGTGCTGCTCGCCACGCTCGACGCGTCGATCACGCTGATCGCGATGCCCGACATCTTCCGCGGCATCAAGCTCGACCCGCTCGTCCCGGCGAACAGCTTCTACCTGCTCTGGATGATCCTCGGCTACCTCGTGGTGTCGAGCGTCCTCATCGTCAGCCTCGGCCGCCTCGGCGACATGTACGGCCGCGTCAAGATCTACAACCTGGGGTTCGTCATCTACACCGTGGCGTCGCTCCTGCTGACGATCGACTGGATGACCGGCCGCGACGGCGCCACCTACCTGATCGTCCTGCGCATCGTCCAGGGACTCGGCGGAGCGTGCCTCCTGGCGAATGCCGCCGCGATCATCACCGACGCGTTCCCCGCCAACCAGCGCGGCATGGCCCTCGGCATCAACAACATCGTCGGGGTGAGCGGCATGTTCGTCGGGCTCGTGCTCGGCGGGATCCTGGCGCCGATCAACTGGCGGCTCGTCTTCCTCATCTCGGTGCCGGTCGGCCTCTTCGGCACCGTCTGGGCCTACCTCAAGCTGGAGGAGCGAAGCACGCCGCGGCCGGCCCGGATCGACTGGTGGGGCAACGTCACCTTCGCCCTGGGCCTCGTGCTGCTCATGGTCTCGGTGACCTACGGGATCCGGCCCGCCGGCGGCAGCTCCACCGGGTGGGCGAGCACCCGCGTGCTCGTGCTCCTCTCGGGCGCCGCCGCCAGCTTCGTCGTCTTTGCGATCGCCGAGCAGCGCGTCGCCGAGCCGATGTTCCGGCTGCCGCTCTTCCGCATCCGGGCCTTCACGTTCGGGACGCTCTCGACCTTCCTGTCGGCCGTCGCCCGCGGCGGGCTCATGTTCATGCTGATCATCTGGCTCCAGGGGATCTGGCTCCCCGAGCACGGGTACAGCTTCGAGCGCACGCCGCTCTGGGCCGGCATCTACATGCTCCCGCTCACCCTCGGGATGCTCGTCGCCGGTCCGACGTCCGGCTACCTCTCGGACCGCTTCGGCGCGCGCCCCTTCGCGACCGGCGGCATGCTCGCCGCCGCTGCCAGCTTCGGGCTCCTGATGCTGCTTCCGACCGACTTCCGCTACCCGCAGTTCGCGGCCATTCTCGCGCTCACCGGGATCTCGATGGGCATGTTCGCCTCGCCCAACCGGGCCGGAGTCATGAACAGCCTCCCGGCCGGCGACCGCGGCGCCGGCGGCGGGATGAACCAGACGTTCCAGAACTCGGCCCAGGTGCTCTCGATCGGAGTCTTCTTCACGCTCATGATCCTGGGCCTCGCCGCGACCCTCCCCGACACGCTCCTGGGCGGGCTCCAGGCGCACGGCGTCCACCACGCCACCGCCGAGCGGCTGGCGCACCTGCCGCCGGTCTCGATCCTCTTCGCCGCCTTCCTCGGCTACAACCCGATCCAGCACCTCCTCGGACCGGCAACGCTCCACGCCCTCTCGGCCCACGACCAGGCGGCGCTGACCGGCTCGTCCTTTTTCCCCAACCTGATCTCGGGACCGTTCCAGGACGGCCTCCACGCGGCGTTCGCCTTCGCCATCGTCGCGTGCCTCGTCGCCGCGGCGGCGTCGCTCATGCGTGGCGGGCCGGCCGTCGCCGAGGCCGGCGCCGGCCGGGCCGTCGTCCCCGCGCGGCGCACGTAGAATCCGGCAATGCCGACGTTTCACGTCATCGTGCATCGCTCGGGCCCGGAGTGGAAGAAGGGGGCGCCGCTCGAGGAGCAGTCGGGCTGGCAGGCCCACGCCGACTTCATGGAAGGCCTCGTGGAGCAGGGCTTCATCGTCCTCGGCGGGCCGCTCTCAGACGAGTTCCGCGTCGTCCACGTGATCGAGGCCGGTTCCGAGGAAGAGGTGCGCAGGACGCTCGCGCGCGACCCCTGGAGCGAGACGCACCTCCACCTCGAAGCCGTCGAGCCCTGGACGCTCAGGCTCGACGCCCGCCAGACGGCGTAGCCGCTATGAGAGCGTGCGCTTGAGCGCCCGGATCCGCCGGTAGGCCGACTCGAGCTGCGCCCGGCCCAGCTCGCCGCTTCGGGCGGCGTCAAGGAGTGCCGCGTAGACGCCCCGCGACGTTGCCTCCGAGCCGGTGACGAGGATCATGTCGGTGCCCGCCCGGGCGGCCCGCACCGCGAGCGGGACGTCGGTCAACCCGCGTGCGTGCGCGGCGCCGTCGAGCGAGTCGGTGATCGTGACGCCGGCGAACCCCAGCTCCCGGCGCAGCAGCCCCGTCCCGACGGCCGCCGACCAGCCGGCCGCATTGGCGCCGTCGTAGGCGTCGTAGACCGCGTTCGACAGCATGATCATCGGGATGTGCTGTGCGATCGCCCGCCGGTAGGGCGCGAGGCCGGGAGCGAGCTCTGCCCGCGAAGCCGCAATCGCCTCGACGTGGAAGTCGGTGTTCCGGTCGGCGTAGCCGAGCCCGGGGAAGTGCTTCATGACCGGGACGACGCCGCCCCGCTCGAGCCCCGCCGCGAAGGCGTTCGCGAGCTCGCTCGTGGCCGCCGCCGAGCTCGACCAGGTCCGGCCCGTCTGAAGCATGAACGACCGCGGCGAGGCGGGAACGTCGGCCACCGGGGCGAGGTCGGCGTTCACGCCCAGGCGACGGAGCGCCCTGCCCGTGGCCGTTCCCTGCGCAAGCGCCTCGGCGGCCGAGCCGTCGGCGCCCATCTGCGGCGGGGAGAGCGAGGGCGCGGCCCACGGAACCTGCTTCACGCCGCCGCCCTCCTGGTCGACCGCGATCAGAAGCGGCGGGCGGCCGGCGGCCGACGCCGCCGCCTGGAGGCTCGCAGCGATCGAGCGCAGCTCGTCCGGCGTTGAGTAGTTGCGGCCCCGGTACAGGATCACGCCGCCGACCTGGCCGAGCCGGATGCGGCCCAGGATCGCCGGATCCGGCCTTCGCCCGTCGATCCGCACGACGAGCCTCTGGCCGACGAGTTGCGGGAGCGGCACCGGCCGCGGAGACGACGCCGGCGCGCCGGCCGTGAGCAGATGCGCGAGGAACGCGACCAGCGCCGCGAGGCTGCGGATGACCGGGAACATGCCTCCAGGCTATGCGAGGTCCGCGACGGTGCGGCCCGAGGCGGCCAGCGCGGCGACGAACCGGCGCATCCCGGGGTCGTTCCCGGAGGGCAGGAGCGCGACCTCGTAGCCCCCGTCGAGGAGCGCGATCACCTCGTCGACCGCCGCGGCGACGAGCGGATGGGTGACCTCGGCCGGGAGGTGCGGAGGCGGCAGCGCCACGACGCCCCACCCGCTCATGGCGAGGTCTCCGAGCCGGTCGCGGGCGCCCTCCGGCGGGTTCAGGACGACGTCCGGCACGACCACGACCCGGCCTGACCGCGCGTCACCCCGCACGCCGCGCCTCGTCGTGGAGCGCCGCGCCCAGCTTCGCCAGCTCGGCCCGCTCGTCGTAGTCGAAGAGGTCCTGGCCGATGCCGACGGCGCGCACATCGAGCAGCACGCCCGACAGGAGATCGAGCAGCGTCTCGGTGAAGATCCCCGGGCCGAGCGTGACCGGATAGTCCTCCTCGCGCGGGTTGTCGGGCCGCCCGCCCCACTCCCGGCTCGCCGCCGTGAGCTCGATCCCCGTGCTGGGGCTGCCGTCGATGCCGACGAGGATCACGCGCGCGCCCGCCGCCAGATCGGCCCGGATCTGAGCCGCGACCGGCTCGGCCAGCCTGCGGCAGTGGGCCCGGTACACCGGCGTGTCGTACTGCTCGCGCACGGCCCAGAACCGGTGCGTGCCGCCGAATGCCAGCTCGGGACACGGCATCTGCCGGATCGTGCAGCCGTGGTCGCGCAGAAGGGCGAGCACCGGGGAGTCGATGCCGGCGCAGCGGGCGCCCTCGTCAACCTTGGCGTTGGCGTTCAGGAGGCAGTGGGCGAGATAGCAGACGAGCTTCACGGCACCAGCACGATCTTTCCGACATGGCGGCGCTCGCCCATGTACGCATGTGCCGCCGCGGCCTCGGCCATCGGGAACGTGCGGTCGACCGGCACCGCGATGCGGCCGTCGAGGGCCATCTCGAGGGCCGTTCGGATCTCGCCCGGGCTTGCGACCCGGAAGCCCAGGATGCGGTGGCCGCGGCGGAAGAGCTCGATGATGTCGAGCGAGACGACCTCGCCGGCGTGGGCGCCGCAGGTGACGAGGCGGCCGTCGGCCGCCATCGCGGCCAGGTGCTCGCCGAACCGGGGCCCGCCGGTCGTGTCGACCACGACGTCGACACCGCGGCCGTCCGTCGCCTCGGACACGGCCTCGGCCACCGATGTGTCGCGGTAGCAGAAGACGAGATCGGCGCCCATCGCGCGCACGGCCTCGACCTTCTCGGCCGTCCCGACCGAGGCGATCACGCGGGCACCCGCGATGCGGGCCGCCTGGACGGCCGCCCCGGCGACGCCGCCCGACGCCGACGGCACGAGCACCGTCTCGCCGGCCCTGACCGCCGCGAGGCTCGTCACCATCGACCACGCCGTCGAGGCCACGCACTGGGCGGCCGCGGCCGGGATGAACTCGTCCTCGCCGCGGAGCGGGATCACCGCCCGGGCCGGGACGGCGGCGAGCTCGGCGTAGCCGCCGAAGCGGTCGGTGCCGAACACGACGAAGCGCTCGCACAGGTCCTCGCGCCAGCGCGTGCACGCCGGGCAGCGGCCGCAGGCGTACTGCTGGTAGGCGGTCACCGGGTCGCCCACCGAGATCCCCTCGACGCCGGCTCCGAGCGCGGCGACCACGCCCGCGAACTCCGCGCCGAGCACCCACGGCAGCGGAAAGGGCCAGCGCGACGTCCCGGCGCGCGAGTCGAGGTCGCTGTGGTTCAGGCCGCAGGCCCGCACCGCGATCAGCACCTCGTCGTCCGCCGGCACAGGGTCGTCGAGCTCCTCCCAGCGAAGCACCTCAGGCCCGCCGTACGCGCGGAAGGCGGCCGCCATCACCGCGCGCGCCCGTTCCCCGGCATGCCGGCATAGTCGATCGCCTCGGGCCAGCCGTAGGCGCCGGCCTTGCTCGTCCGAAGGCCGCAGCGCCAGAGGCCGTACGCCGTCATCGCGCCGAACGCGACGCCGTCGCAGACCGGCACGCCCACCTCGCCCGCGACCGTCCGGGCGACGTCGGCCATGCCGCCGCATGCCAGGACGAGCGCCTCGGCCCGGTCGCGCGAGACGACCCGGCGGCCCGCCTCGACGATCGCCGCCGTCGTGGCGGGGTTGTGGCTGCCCTGGTCGGCGACCGCGATCCCGAGCGGCTCGACGGCCACGCACCGGCCGCGCACGCCGTGCCGATCGAGGGCGTCCTCGAGCTCGGGGATGCTGCGCGGGAGCGTCGTCAGGACCGCGAACCGGCGGGCGACCGTGACGGCCGCCCGGAATGCCGCCTCGCCGATCCCGACCACCGGCGCCTCGGTCAGCTCCCGCGCCGCGTCGACGCCCGGGTCGCCGAAGCAGGCGACGAGGTAGGCGTCGTGGGCGGGCAGCTCGCGCACCAGCTCGGCGACGGCGGCGGCGGCAACCACCGAGTCGGCCTCGCTCTCGATCGATGCCGGGCCGCGCTCGGGCGAGACCGCGGTCACCTCGCACTCGCCCGGCAGCGTCTCGCGCGCCACCGCCCCCATCGCCTCGGTGTGACGGGCGTCGGTGTTCGGGTTGATGAGCGCCAGCCTGAACATGCGCTACTCCCCGCTCGCCGCCGGCTCGGGGTGCGGCCGCAGCGAATGGTCGTCGCTCCGGGAGAGGAAGACGCCAGAACCCGGCTCGGCGACGACCTCGCCGTCCGCGTAGACGGTCTCGCCGCGCACCAGCGTGCGGACGACGCCGGCCCGTACGCGACGGCCGTCGAACGGCGACCACGGGTTCTTCGAGAACTGCCGGCTCTTCGCGTCGACCACCCACTCGGTGTCGAGGTCGTAGAGGACGAGGTCGGCGTCCGCGCCCGGGAGCAGCGAGCCCTTGCGCGGGTAGAGCCCGGCGATCCGGGCGCCGTTGGTCGAGGAGAAGCGCACAAACGCGTCGAGCGGCATGCCGCGCCGGTGGAACGCCTCGTCGAGCACGAGCGGCACCGTCTCCTGGATCACCTGGCAGCCGAGGAGGGCGTCGAAGATGTTCTCCCAGCCGGGCTCCTTCTCGGCGAGCGTGTAGGCCGAGTGGTCGGAGACGAGGCAGTCGGCCGTGCCGTCGAGCACCGCGTCCCACAACCGCTCGACGAGCGCCCGCTCGCGCAGGGCCGGGGCGCACATCCCGTACGGGCCCAGGCGCAGGAGGTCGTCGAGGTCGAGCAGCAGGTGGTGCGGGCAGACCTCCATCGTCGCCGGCCGGCCCTCGGCCTTCTCGCGCCGGACGAGGTCGGCGCTCACCGGGCTCGAGACGTGGACGATCTGGATGCGCACGCCGGCGTGGGCCGCCAGGAAGAGCGCGCGGTGGACCGCCTCCTCCTCGACGAACGCGGGCCGGGCCTCGTGGTGGGCCAGCGGGTCGCGCCGGCCGGCGGCCGCCATCCGGGCGAGGCCGTCCTGGAGCAGCGAGTCGTTCTCGGCGTGGACGAGCACCAGCCCGCCGAGCTCCTTCACCCGGCGCATCCCGTCCAGGAACTCGGCGTCGGTGACGTTGGGATAGGAGGGGTCGGAGATCGGCATGAACGCCTTGAAGCCCGGCGCCCCCTCCTCCCACTGGCCGGCGATCTCCGGGAGCGACGGGGCGGTGAGCGCGCCCCACAGGCCGAAGTCGACTACCACCTTCCGGCGTGCCATCTCGCGCTTCTGCCGGTAGAGCTCGGCCGTGGTCACGGGCGGGTAGGTGAGCGGGTGCTCCATCACCGTCGTGAACCCGCCGGCCGCCGCCGCCATCGTGCCGGTCGTGAAGTCCTCGCGCTCGGTGTGGCCCGGATCCTCGAAGTGGGCGTGCATGTCGATCGCACCGGGCATGACGACGAGGCCGGTGGCGTCGATCAGCTCGTCGGCCGGGCCGGCGCCGCCCGGGTCGGCGATCGCGGCCACGCGGCCGTCCTCGATCGCCAGGTCGGCCCGGAACGTCCCGGCCCCGGTGGCGAGCGTCCCGCCTGCGACGACCGTCCGGCTCCCGCTCATCCGCCCTCCTCCGCGTGCATGCGCCGCAGCACCGGCCCCGGGACACCCAGCGTCCCCATGTGGTGGACGAGCCGGCCGCGGGCGTCCTCCCAGCTGTCGCCCATCCAGGCCCGGAGGCCGAGCCCGTCGATCAGCCGGGCCAGGACGGCCGCCTCGGCGGCGGCGTCGACGTTGGCCAGCAGCCCCGCCTCGCGGCTCCGCTCGAGGACGCCGCGGATCTCGAGCTCCCACACGGCGTCGGTCTCGACGAGCTGCGCGGCGAACTCCGGATACCGGGCGGCATACGTCCACATCTCCGACCACAGCCGGTACTCCGCCCGCCGCTCCGGGTCGGACGGCAGCGCGAGGTGGACGATCGCGATCAGCTGCTCGTCGGGCGTCCCGGCGGCTGCCAGGCGGCGGCGGAGCTCGGCGAACCAGTCCTCGGATGCGGCCAGGAACGCGCCGACGATGACCGCGTGCTTGTCGGGGAAGTAGTGCGTGAGAAGGCCCGTGGTGAAGCCGCCCTCTCGCGAGATGTCGCGCATGGTCGTCGTCTCGAGCCCGTTTCGGACGATCACCCGGCAGGCCGCCTCGCACACCTCGCGCCGGCGCCGCTCCGAGCGCTCGCTGACGGACGGATGCGAGGCGCTCACAGGAACGACCTCAGCGTCTCGGTGAGGACTGCGACGGCCGCGGCGACGTCGGCCTCGTCCGAGAGCTCGTCGGGCCGGTGGCCGGCGCCGCCGTTCAGGCTGCGGACGAAGAGCATCCCGGCGTCGACCCCGGCGCCGGCGAGCACGCCGGCGTCGTGCCCGCCCCCCGAGCCGATCTCGACGGCCGGGATGCCCAGGTCGAGGGCGGCCGTGCGGACGGCGCGGCGGACGCGGGCTGAGAGGACGACCGGCTCCTCGCGCCACTCGCGGACGGCATCCACGCCGCAGCGGCTGCGCGCCGCCACCTCGGCGGCGACGGCCGGGACGGCCGCGACGAGCCGGTCGAGCGCCGCGGCGGTGGGCGCGCGGACGTCGACGGTCGCGCGGACGACGCCCGGGATCACGTTCGCGGCCGCCGGCGCGACGGCCACGTCGCCGATGGTGGCGACGGCGCCCGGGATGTCGAGCGCCAGCTCGCGCAGCCTGACCGCGAATTCGGCGCAGGCCGCGAAGGCGTCGCGGCGGTCGGGCATCGGCACGGTCCCGGCATGGCCCGCCGAGCCGTGGAAGGTGACGGTGAACCCGGCCATGCCCGCGATCGCGGCCACGTCGCCGAGGGCGGCGCCCGCCGCGTCAAGCACGGGGCCCTGCTCGACGTGGGTCTCGACGTAGACCGCCGGGAGCGCGACCTCGACCGGCGGGCCGGGGAGGCCGAGCCCGGCCAGCGCGGCGGCGACGCTCACACCGCCGGCGTCGGTGCGCGCCAGGTCGGCCGGGCCGGCCAGGCCGGCGACGCAGCGGCTGCCGAAGCAGCCGTTCCCGAACCGCCACCCCTCCTCGTCGCGGAAGACGACGACCGCGAGAGGCGCGCCGGGTGAGCCGGCGGCCACCGCGGCCACCGCCTCGATCGCGGCGACGACGCCGAGCGCGCCGTCGAAGCGGCCGCCCGAGGGCACCGTGTCGACGTGGGAGCCAGACCAGATCTCGCCTGCCGCCGCGGCGCCGCCCGGCCGCGCGTACAGGTTGCCGGCGGCGTCGCGCGAGACCGCCATCCCCTCCTCCTCACACCATGCGGCGACGAGGGCGTGGGCCTCGTCCTCGGCAGGGCTCAGGCCCGGCCGGGTCACGCCGCCGGTTTCGGCGTCGGCACCGACGCGGGCGAGCAGGGAAAGCCGCTGCATCGCCCTCTCAGCTCGCGGGATGTACGTCGTCGAACCCATGCGGCGGCGCGATAGACTCGGCCCATCATAATGGTTGTGATGGACTGACCGGCCGTGGATCTCGGCCTCCGGGGATGTGTCGCGATCGTCGGCGGGGCCTCGTCGGGCATGGGACGGGCCTGCGCGCTCGCGCTGGCACGCGAGGGTGCGAGCGTCGCGCTCTTCGCCCGCCGGGCTGAGCTTCTCGACGAGGCGGCCGCCGAGATCGAGGCGCTCGGTTCGGGCGCCTCGGCGCTGGCCGTCACGGGCGACTCCGCCCGGCCGGCCGATCTCGAGGCCCTCGTCGCACGCACGCTCGAGCGCTTCGGCAAGCTCGACATCGTCGTCAACAACTCCGGCGGCCCGCCCGCAGGGGGCTTCGAGGACTTCGACGACGACGCCTGGCGGGCGGCGTGGGACCTCACGCTGATGTCGGCGCTGCGGCTGACGCGGCTCGCGCTGCCCGAGCTGCGAAGGAGCGGCCGCGGGCGGGTGGTCAACATCACGTCCTCGGCGGTGAAGGAGCCGAGCGAGGGCCTCCTGCTCTCGAACACCTACCGGCCGGGTGTGACGGGGTGGGCAAAGACGCTCTCCCAGGCCGAGGGCCCGCACGGCGTCACGGTCAACTCGATCGCGCCGGGCTACATCGACACCGAGCGGATGAAGACCCTGTACGCGGGCGGCTCCGACCCGGACGGCGACCGCCGCCGCGACGAGGCGCTCATCCCGGCCCGCCGCTTCGGCGACCCGGCCGAGATCGCCGATCTGTGCGCATTCCTCTGCTCGACCCGCGCCGCCTACCTGAACGGCATCACCATCCTGGTCGACGGCGGGCTGGCGAAGGGGCTCCTGAGCTGAGCGACCGGCTCGCCGGGAAGTCCATCGTCGTCACGGGCGGATCGTCCGGGCTCGGCCGGGCGATGTCGATCGCCTTCGCGGCCGAGGGCGCCGACGTCGTGATCGGCGACGTGCGCGAGGATCCGCGCGAGGGCGGCCGGCCGACCGTCGAGCTGGTCGAGGAGGGCGGCGGGAGCGCGACCTTCCTCCGGGCCGATGCGGGGAGCTGGGACGACATCGACCGGCTGGTGCGGGCGGCGGTCGAGCGGCGCGGGCGGCTCGACGTCATGGTGAATAACGCGATCGTGGCCGGGCCGCACTCGAAGGGCCTCCTCGAGACGAGCGAGGAGGACTGGGACGCGATCATGCGCGTCGGCCTGCGCGGCGTCTTCCTGTGCTGCAAGCGCGCCGTCCAGCAGATGCTCGGCCAGGAGCCGGTCGCCGAGGCCCGCGGGCGGATCATCAACCTGTCCTCCCAGCACGGCATGATCGGCGCGCCCGGGCACGTGGCGTATTGCACGGCCAAGGGGGGAATCGTCAACCTGACCCGCCAGCTCGCGGTCGACTTCGGTCCGCGGGGGATCATCGTGAACGCCATCGCCCCGGGCAAGATCCTGACCCGCCCCGCCGACGAGCCCGACTCGCCGGAGGTGCTCGCCTACTCGCACGCGCGCACGCCGTTCGCGCGGCTGGGGCAGCCGAAGGACGTGGCGGCCGCCGCCGTCTTCCTCGCGTCCGACGAGTGCACCTACGTCAGCGGCACGAACCTGCTGGTCGACGGCGGCTGGATGGCGTACTGATGCGCGCGGCCGTGATCCACCAGCTGGGCGCGACGCCGGTCGTCGAGGAGCGCGACGAGCCGGCCCGCGGCGACGGCCAGGCGCTGGTCGAGACGGCGGCGGCCGGGCTCAACCCCGTCGACCTCGCGATCGGCGCCGGCGTCTTCTACGGCGGGCATCCGCCGCTGCCGTTCGCTGCGGGGCGGGAAGGCGTCGGCCGCGTGGTCGAGGGCGAGTCGTTCGCGGCGGGCACGCTCGTCGCGACGCTCACGACGGCGAGCGGGTCGATGGCCGAGCGGTTCACGGCCGACGAGTCGGAGCTGTGGGAGATCCCATCCGAGGCGGATCCGGTGGCCGCGACGGCGCTCGGAATCGCCGGGCTGGCCGGCTGGCTCGCCGTCGAGGAGCGGGGGCGGATCCAGGAGGGCGACCGCGTGCTCGTCCTGGGAGCGACCGGGACGGTGGGGTCGGTGGCGGTGCAGGCGGCCCGGCTTCTGGGCGCCTCGCGCGTCGTGGCCGCGGGACGGGACGCCGGGCGGCTGGAGCGGTCGCTGCGCCTGGGGGCCGACGAGACGGTGGCGCTGGGCGACGGCGACCCTGCGGAGGCGTTCCGGGCGGCGTTCCCGGACGGCGGGCCCGACCTCGTGATCGACCCGCTCTGGGGCCCTCCGGCGCTGGCCGCGATCGCGATCGCCCCGGTCGGCATGCGGTTCGTGAACCTCGGCCAGTCGGCCGGCGCCTCGATCGAGCTGGCGTCCGCCGCCGTCCGCGGCCGCCTGCTCGAGATCATCGGCCACACGGTCTTCGAGGCTCCGCACGACGACCTGGCCCGCGGCCACCGGGCGATGCTCGGCCACGTCGCCGCCGGCGAGCTCGAGGTCGACGTCGAGACCTTCCCGCTCGAGCGGGCGCCGGAGGCCTGGGAGGCCCAGCGCGCCGGCCCCGCCGGAAAGCTCGTCGTCACGGTCGAGCCCGCACCCGCCCGGCAGGAACGTCTCGGCTCCTCCCGAACGACTGTGCGAGATGACCCGGGACGGTGAGAGCGCGCAGGAACAGGAGCCCGAGACTCCGGACGCCAGGGAGGATCGGCAGCTGATCGAGCTCCTGAACGAGCTCCGGGTCGCGCTTCCGGGGGTTCAGATGCTCTTCGGGTTCATGCTCGCCGTCCCGTTCTCGCAGCGGTTCGGTTCGCTGACCGACCGGCAGCGGTTCCTGTTCTACCTCGCCTTCCTGGCGGCCGCCGGCGCCTCGATCTGCTTCATGACGCCTCCGTCCTTCCACCGGATCACCTGGGGGCGCGGCCTGAAGGGCCGGATGCTCCGCATCTCGAGCGCCCTCACCATCGCCGGGACGGTCTTCCTCGGCGTCGCGATCGGCTGCGTCGTGGGCCTCCTGAGCAGCTATCTGTACGACTCGCTGCTCGCAACGATCCTCATGGTGCTGGTGTGGACGGCGATCGGCGTCCTGTGGTATTCGATCCCGCTCGTGCTCCGCCGGCGCCACGCGTCGTAGCGGCGTCCCGTCGTCACGGTCGAGGTTCGGCGTCCTCGGCCAGGGCGCCGATGGGCGCGTCGTCGCCCTCCATCGCGCCCCAGTACCCGTGCTCGGCCTGCTCCTCGTCGATGCGCGCGCCGTCCCGGTCGAGCCCCTCGATGAAGCTCCACGGGGGATTCACCGGTTGCCCCTGTTCGCGCCACCGATCGAGCTCGTGCGACGACGACCCGGCCATCCACGCCGTGACCGCGATCCCGAGGATCGCAAACGCGATCGAGACGAACGAGGCGCCGGCAACGAAGAACGCGTCGGTCGCATGGCTTCCCGCGTCGCTGACAAGTGCAAGCTCGGCGATGAGCGGCACCATCGAGCCTGCGAATGCGGCCATGACGGCGTTTCCGAGGCCGATCCGGCGGCCCGACATCCGGGGCAGCAACAGGCAGATCGCGAGCCCCATGATCGCGGCGTTCAGCAGCATCGGCACGAAGAGCACGATCAGCCGCGACGTCGACGTCGCTCCGGTGCCGAGCCGCTCGGCGTCCACCGAGCCGCGGACGACGACGTAGCCGGCGAGGCCTCCGAAGAGCCCGCCGAGGAACCGCGCCACGACGACGGTCAACCAGACCGGGCTCGATCCGCCGGATCCGAACGACGGAAGCATGCTGGAACCGTCATCGGCCTTCCCCGGCGCCGGGTTGAGCCCGCGGGCCCGGTCAGCGCCGCGGCCACGTGGCACCGTCGAAGCGCGCGAACGTCGCGGTGCTGGGCGCGCTGGCGATCGCGTTCGTCGCGATGAGCGCGGGCCGGCGGGCTGAGCGGGAACGACCCCCACGGTGATGGCGACGGCGAAGACCGCGTTCTTCGCCGTCGCTGGCCGACAGACGCCACCCGTTAAGGAGGGGGCCCGCGGGGGAACCCTGGGTTCCCCCGCGTTGAGCATCAGTAGGCCGTCCAGCCGCCGTCGACCATGAGGTTGATGCCGCTCGTGTAGCTCGCCGGCCCGGCCAGGTACGAGACCGCCGCCGCGACGTCCTCCGGCCTCCCCAGGCGCGCGAACGGCGTCCGCGAGCGGACGTACGCCAGCCCCTCCTCGCTGGCGGAGAGGTCTCCGGCCGTGCCGGTCACGATCTTGCCGGGAGCGACCGCGTTGCACAGGATCCCGCGCGGCCCGTAGTCCACCGCGATCTGGCGCGTCATCTGCACGAGCCCGCCCTTGCCGACGCTGTAGGTGAAGTGGCCCGGGCAGCCGACCATCCCGTGCTGGGAGGTGATGTTCACGATCCGGCCGCGGACGTCTCCGGCGAGCGGTTGGGCGAGCATCTGCCGCACCGCCGCCCGGCACAGCAGGTACGGCCCGCGCAGGTTCACGGCCATCATCGCGTCCCAGTCCTCCGGCTCGGTGTCGAGGAGCGGCTTCGAGTGGCCGCCCGCGAGGACGGCGTTGTTCACCACGACGTCGAGCGATCCGCACCGCTCGACGGCGGTCGCGACCAGGAGGTCGCAGTCCTCGGCCGAGGAGACGTCGGCCTCCACGTGCACGGCGCTTCGGCCCGCCCCGCGGATCAGGTCCTCGGTCGGCTCGCCGCCCGTGATCGGGTCGCGGCGGATGTCGCCGATGACGACGTCGAACCCGTCGCCGGCCAGCCGGATTGCAACGGCCCGTCCGATCCCCGACGCCGCTCCGGTCACGACCGCGCTGCGCTGACTCATCCCGTTCCCTCCTGCTGCATACTGACGCCATGCCCGGCGTCGCGTTCGTCGCCCACTGCCTGCTGAACCAGAACTCGAAGACGCACGGCGGCGCCCGCTGCCCCGGCGTCTACTCGCCGCTCGTCGAGGAGCTCCGCGAACGCGGCTGGCGGATCGAGCAGATGCCGTGTCCCGAGCTTGCCTTCACGGGCCTGCACCGCTTCTGGGCGGTGAAGGAGCAGCTCGACACGACCGCGTACCGCCGCCATTGCCGCCGGATCGCCGCCGCCGTCGTGGGCGCGATCGAGGTGCACGTGCGCCGCGGCGACGATGTGATCCTGGTCGGGATCGAGGGCAGCCCCTCCATGGGCGTCCACATCACGAGCTCGGACCCCGAGCGGGGCGGGCGGCCCAAGTGGCCCGACGGCTCCGGCGAGCTCGCGCCGGGGAGCGGCATCCTGATCGACGAGATCCGGGCGGAGCTGGCCGAGCGCGGCATCGAGGCGCCGCGCGCCGCCGGACTCTCCCACCCGCTGCCCGACCACGACCCGCAGGCCGAGCGGGAGACCCTGCGACAGCTCATGGGGGACGCCTGAATGGACGCCGACGAGCGCGGGTACCGGGTGGCCCTCGTGGCTGCCGAGCTGGTGAATCCGGCCGAGGGCGAGCTCGACGCGCTGGCGGTGCTCGCGGCCGAGGACTGGGGCGCGATCCAGCTTCCCGCCGCCGAGTATCCCGACGAGGTCGCCGGGCCGCTGCTGGAGCACGCGGCCGAGCAGGCCGAGGAGTTCGCCCGCAACGGCTACACGGTGGCGGTCGTCCGCGGGCGCGCCGGCCTGGGCGAGGCGCTGGCGAAGGCCGGCGTCGCTCCGCCGCCGGCCGCCGACCCTGCGACCGCCGATGAGCTCCGCGCCTTCCTGACCGGGCTCGCCGGGTGACGCCGTGACGGCGCGGGCGCTCGTCACGGGCGCCGCATCGGGCATCGGCCGCGCCACGGCGGTCCTCCTGGCCGAGCGGGGCGCGGCCGTCGCCTGCCTCGACGTGAACGCCGCCGGCCTTGCCGAGACGGCGGCCGCGATCTGCGAGCGGGGCGGGCGCGCCCACACGCTGGAGGCCGACGTCACCGACCTGGGCGCCGTCGAGGCCGCCGTGGCCGAGGCGGCCGCCGAGCTGGGCGGGCTCGACGGCGTCGCGAACGTCGCCGGCGTCGGCGACTTCACCGGCGACGTGAGCGAGATCGCGCCCGAGGAGTGGGCGCGCGTGCTTGCGGTCAACCTCTCCGGCCCCTTCCACGTCTCGCGCGCGGCCGTCCCGCACCTGCGCGCGGGCGGAGGCGGCGCGATCGTGAACGTCAGCTCGCAGTTCGGGCTCGTGGGGTGCCTTGCGAGTCCGGCGTACTGCGCGTCGAAGGCGGGACTGATCGGGCTGACGCGCGCCATGGCGATCGACCACACCGAGGAGGGCATCCGGGTGAACTGCGTCTGCCCCGGGCCGGTCGACACGCCGATGCTGGCCTGGACCGACGCGACGCCGGAGCTCACCGCGCGCGAGCGGGCGCGCACGCAGGGGCGAAACCTGAGCGGCCGCTCGGGGCGCCCGGAGGAGATCGCGGCCACCATCGCGTTCCTGCTCTCTGACCAGGTCGGCTTCATGTCGGGAAGCGTCGTCGCGGTGGACGGCGCCTGGACGGCGGGGTAGCCCTCACGCCGTCTGGAGCACGCGGCCGGCGGGCAGGTACTCGCCGCGGTGCTCCTCGCCGGCCCACTCGCCGTCGATCACCACCCGCCGGCCGCGGGCCAGGACGTCGCGCACCCGGCCGGGCACCTCGATTCCCTCGTACGGCGTCCAGTCGAGGCCGTCGCGCATCACCTCGAGCGTGAGCCGGGCCGGCGTCCGCGGATCCCAGACCACCAGGTCGGCGTCGCTCCCCGGCGCGATGACGCCCTTCCGGGGCAGGCCGAAGATGCGCGCCGGCTGCGTGCAGGCCGCGTCGACGAGCCGCTCGGCGGCCAGCGGGTCGTCGCCACCGAGCGCGAACCCGAGCGGCAGCCGGGCGCCGATCCCGGGGAGGCCGGTGGGGATCTTCCTGAAGTCGCCCTGCACGGGCACCTTGTCGCGGTCGAGCCGCAGGTGGCAGTGGTCGGAGGCGTAGGTCGTGACGTCGCCCCGGCGGAGGCCGGCCAGGAGCGAGGCCCGGTCGGCGGCCTCGCGGAGCGGCGGGGTCATCACGTAGCGCAGCGCGTCGGGTCCCTCGTGGTCGGAGCGTTCGAAGAGCAGGTGGTGCGGGCACACCTCGGCGTGGACGGTCTGGCCGCGGCGGCGGGCGGTCCGGATCTCGTCCAGCGGTGCCCGGCCGGTGACGTGGACGACGTACGGCGTCGCGCCGGCCAGTCCCGCGAGCACCAGGAACCGGTGAACGCACTCGGCCTCGAGCTCGATCGGCCGGCTGGCCGGGAGCGAGGCGAGGCCCAGCTCGCCCGCGGCGACCCGCTGACGCGTGAGGAGATCGACCGCCCGGCCGTTCTCGCAGTGGGCCAGGACGACCATGTCGAGCTCGGCCGCCTCCTGCATCACCGCCAGCGCCACGTCGTCGTCGGCCATGATCCCGAGCTCGATGTAGGCCAGCCACAGCTTCACGCTTCCGACCCCGAGCGCCGCCACGTCGGCCAGGTCGCCCTTCCGGTAGGCCGCCGGCTCCCAGATGACGGCGTGGAAGGCGAGGTCGATGTGCGACTCCGGCAGCTCGTCGGCCAGCGTCCGCCGGGCCGCCTCGGCCGGCCGCTCGCCCGGCAGCGCGTCGACGAACGCGAGCGCCGAGGTCGTGCCGCCGCAGAGCGCCGAGCGCGAGTCGTCGCGCAGGCCGCCGAACGGGTGGGTGTGGACGTCGACCGCGCCCGGAAGGACGAGGCAGCCGGTCGCGTCGATCGCCTCGGCGCCCTGACGGCCGACGGCACCCACCTCGACCACCCGGCCGGCGTCGACCAGCACGTCGGCCCGTGCCGAGCCGTCAGGCCCGACGACGGTGCCACCGGTGATCGCGGTCGCCACGGGGCTACCCGACCGCCCGGTCGGGCAGGCACGGCGCGGCGCCGAGCAGCCGGCGGGTGTAGTCGTCGGACGGCCTCGAGAGGACGTCGGCGACGGTGCCGGCCTCGCACAGCGAGCCCCTGTCCATCACGAGCACCGTGTCGCTCACACAGGCCACGACGCCCAGGTTGTGGGTGATGAAGAGCATCGAGAGGTGAAGGTCGCGCTGGAGCTCGGTGAGGAGTTCCAGCACCGCAGCCTGCACCGAGACGTCGAGCGCCGAGGTGACCTCGTCGCAGACGAGCAGGTCGGGCTTCGCCGCCAGCGCCCGGGCGATGGCGACCCGCTGGCGCTCGCCGCCCGACAGCTCGACCGGGAACCGGTGCGCGACCCGCGCCGGCAGCCGCACCCGCTCGAGCAGCGCCTCGACCTCGCGATCGGCGTCCGCGCGCGACAGCCTCCGCAGCACCCGCAGCGGCCGCTCGATCGACGCCCCGACCCGGTGGCGCGGGTTCAGCGACTCGAACGGGTTCTGGAAGATGATCTGGATGCGGCGGCGCTGGTCGAGCGTCCGTTCCCGGGCCGCGCCCGCGAGCTCGTGGCCGTCGAAGGCGATCCGGCCCGCCGAGGGCACGTGCAGGCCGGCGATGCAGCGGCCGACGCTGGTCTTGCCGCTGCCCGACTCGCCGACGAGCGCCACGCAGCGCCCGGCCTCGATGGCGAACGAGACGTCGCGGACGGCGACCGTCCGGCTCCGCCCGGAGCCGTACTCCACGTTGAGCCCCGAGACCTCCAGGAGCGCCGCGCCGTCTCCGGCGGCCGTCGCGGCGCGCGCCCCCTGCGCCCCGGCCCGCGCCGGCTCGAGCTCGTTCCAGCGCACGCAGCGCACGGCGTGGCCGGGAGCGGCCTCGGCGAGCGCGGGGACGGCGGCGGCGCAGCGCTCCTCGGCGAACTCGCACCGGGGCGCGAACGCGCAGCCCGGCGGCCACTCCCCGACGCCGACGGCGACGCCCGGGATGCCCTGGAGCGCGCGCGGGCGGCGGTGGTCGGGGATCGCCCCGACGAGGGCCCGGGTGTAGGGATGCCGCGGGCGCTCGATCACCTCGTCCACCGGCCCGTGCTCGACCACGCGGCCCGCGTACATGACGACGATCCGGTCGGCCATCCGCGCGACCACGGCGAGGTCATGCGAGACGTAGACCATCGCCATTCCCTCCTCGCTCCGGAGCCGCGCGAGCTCGGTCAGAATGCGGTCCTGCGTCAGGACGTCGAGGCCCGTCGTCGGCTCGTCGAGAACGGCCACCGGCGGCCCGCAGACACAGGCCATCGCGATGGTCACCCGCTGCTGCTGGCCGCCCGAGAGCTGGTGCGGGTAGCGGCGGCCGAAGCGCGGATCGGTCCCGAGCTCGACCCGGTCGAGCGCGTCGTGCACCGAGTCCCGCGACGCTGCCTCTGACCGGTGCGCCCGCAGCACGTCCATGATCGCGTCTCCGACGCGCAGCGACGGATTGAGCGCGCCGCCGGGATCCTGGGGGACGTACGAGACGACCCGGCCGCGCAGGCTCCGAACCGCCCGCGCGCCGGCGCCCATGATCGGCTGCCCGCCGACCTCGACCGAGCCGCTGCGGAGGACGACGCCGGAGCGCGTGTAGCCGAGGAGTGCGAGTGCGGTCGTGGTCTTGCCGCTTCCCGACTCGCCGACGAGGCCGAGGATCTCGCCCGGGCTGACGGAGAAGCTCACGTCCTGCACGACCGGATCGCCGGTCGCCAGGGCGAGGCACAGGTTCTCGACCCGGATGACCGGGCCGCCGCCGTTCGCGCTCACGTCGGCACGCTCCTTGCGGTCCGCGGCACGTACGAGCGCCCCAGGCTGCGGGCAACCGCGTCGCCCATCAGGTTGACCCCGATCGTGAGCAGGGCGATCATCGCCGCCGGCGCCAGCACGGCCCAGACGTTCAGCGAGATGTACTCGCGGTTCTCGCTGATGAGAAGCGCCCAGTCGGAGGCGGGCGGCTGGAGCCCGAGACCGAGGTAGTTGACCGACGCGATGATGAGGATCGAGTAGGTGAACCGAAGGCCCGCGTCGACCAGGACCGGCGCCAGGATGTTGGGCAGCACCTCGCGCACCACGACGGCGACCGCCCGCTCGCCGCGGGCGACGGCCGCCTCGACGTAGCCGCGCACCGACACCTCGAGCGTCGCCGTGCGGACGATGCGGCTGATGCTCGGCGCCTGGATCGCCGCCACGCCGATGATGAGGACGCCGACCCCGGTTCCGGCGCCGGTGATGAGGACGAGCAGGAAGAGGAGCGGCGGAAACGCCAGCATCACGTCGACGGTCCGCATCAGGAGCGGGTCGACCTTCGAGCGGCTGTACCCGGCGACGAGCCCGATCGCAAGCCCGGCGGCATAGGCCAGGATGGTGGCCGCCGCGGCGAGCCCGATCACCGAGCGGCCGCCGTAGAGGAGCCGGCTCAGGACGTCCCGGCCGAGGAAGTCGGTTCCGAGATGCGCCGCGGACGACGGCCCGGAGAGCGGCGCGGCGACAGGGACGTTGGGGTCGTGCGGGGCGACGTAGCGGCCCAGGAACGCGACCGCCACGACGAGCACGACGACGGCCAGGCCGATCGCCCCGGAGCGGATGCGCAGGAACCGCAGCGACCCCTTCACGCCGGCTCCCGCAGCTTGGGGACGAGCAGCATGACGATCAGGTCGGCGACCAGGTTCAGGCCGATGTAGACGACCGCGATCAGCATCGCCACGGACTGGACCAGGGTCAGGTCGCGGTTTCCGACCGCGGTGACGAGCGTCGAGCCGAGCCCCGGATAGGCGAACACGTTCTCGGTGATGATGATCCCGCCGATCAGCCACTGGAGGTTCTGGGCCAGCACCTGGACGCTCGGCGCGAGCGCGTTTCGCATCGCATAGCGCCACAGCACCCACCGCTCGGCGAGCCCGTTCAGGCGGGCGGTCTGGACGTACTCCGTCTGGAGCACCTCGACCATGCCGGCCCGCACCATCCGGATGCCGGCGGCGAGCGATGCGAGCAGCAGGGTCACCACCGGCAGCACGAGCTTGGTGGGATGGCTGAGCGGGTTGTCGCCCGGCGGGATCAGCGCGACGGGCGGCAGCACGTCGAGCCACACGAAGAAGACGCCGACCAGGAGCGACCCGATCACGAACTCCGGGAGCGCGATCGCCGCCAGCGACGCGATCGAGACGGCGTGGTCGACGGCTCGCCCGGCATAGACCGCCGCGAGCGCCCCGAGGCCGAGCGACAGCGGGATCATGAAGAGCGCCGTCACGAGCGCCAGGATCACCGTGTTCTTGACCGGGCTCGAGATCAGGTCCCACACCGGTGCATGCTTCTGGCCCTGGGCGAGCCCGACGGACGAGTCGCCCAGGTCGCCGTGGACGAAGCCCCCGAGCCAGCTCGTGTACTGCCGGACGAGCGGACGGTCGAGGTGCAGGCGCTGGTCGAGGGCGCGGACGGCCTGCGGCGTCGCGCCGCGGCCGAGGACGACGCTCGCGGCGTCACCCGGGAGCACGGACGTGCCCACGAAGATCAGGATCGACGAGGCGACGATTGCGACAAGCGCGCCGACGAGCCGCCGGCCAAGGAACGAGAGCACGGGCGACGCCTCGCGGGTCTCCCGCCGAGGCTCCGCCACCGCTGTCATCGCGCCCGGACGTCCAGAGCTAGGCCGTCAGCCACGCGTTCATGAAGAGGTAGTTGCCGAGCACTCCGCCGGGGTGCGGCGCGAGCCCCTTCAGCTTGGTCGACACGCCGTCGACCCAGTCCGCGTTCGTCCAGTTCAGGTAGCCGCCCTGGTTGTACTGGATCTCCTGCACCTGGTTCCACGCGTCCTGCGCGGCCGTCTCGTCGGTCTGTCCGATGGCCTTGAACAGGAGGTCGTTCCAGGTCTTGTCCTTCCAGTGCGTCTCGTTGTACGGAGCCTGGGCGGACAGCGCCTGGAGGTAGAAGAACTTGAGCGACGGGATGGGCCACTGCGTCTCGGCGAACGCCATCTTCAGGTAGAGCAGCGACGGGTTGTAGTACGAGTTGGGAGGCACCTGCTTCAGCTGGATCGTGACGCCGGCGGCCTTGGCCTGCTCGGCGAGCAGCGTGGCGGCCTCGACGAACCCGGGGAAGATCGGCGACGTGCGCAGGAGCACGTTCAGGTTCTCCTGGCCGGCCTTCTTCAGCAGGCTCTTGGCCTGGTCGATGTCCTGCTCGCGCTGCGGCAGGTCGGAGTCGTAGAAGGGCAGGCCCTTGCCGACGATGTCGTTCCCGACGGTGCCGAAGCCGTTGATCGCGCTCTCGACGAGCGCCTTGCGGTCGGCGATGAGCCGGATCGCCTGGCGGACGTTCACGTCGGTGAACGGCGCCTGGGTCGTGTCCATGTAGAACATCATGGCCTGCGGCGAGGGCGCGATCAGGACCGTGATGTCGCCGGTCGTCTGGTGGGCCTTGGCCTGGGGCGTCGGCAGCTGCGCCATGGCGTCGATCTGGCCGCTCAGGAGCGCATTCAGGCGCGCGTTGTTGTCGTCGATCGACTGGATCGTCAGCCCGTCGACGTACGGCTTGCCGGTGACCCAGTAGTTGGGGTTCTTCTTGAAGCTGCTCTGGTGGCCGGGCTCGAAGGACTCGAACATGAACGGGCCGGTGCCAACCGGGTTTTGGAAGTCGGTCTCGCCGTCCTGCACGATCCAGGTGTTCCAGTAGACGAAGTTGGCCGCGAGGTCGGCGTCGGGGAACTTCAGCGGGATGCGGACGGTGGTCGGGTTCACGGCCTTCAGACCGTTCAGGTCGATCCCGGCCACGAACGGCACCGATGCGAAGTTGGCGGGCTTGGACATGAGCCGGATCGAGTAGATGAGATCCTCGGCGCCGAACGTCTTGCCGTTGTGGAACTCGACGCCGGGCCGCAGCTTGACCTCGTACTCGGTCGCGTCGGCGTTGGCGTTCATCTCGAGCGCGAGGCCCGGGCTCGTGGTCAGGTCGGGGTTCTGCACGAAGAGCGGGTCGTAGAGGTTCTGCACCCGCGACTCGTCGATCGGCGTGACGCCCGCATACGGGTTCAGGGTCTCGGCGGTGCCGCCTCCGACGAAGCCGGCGCGGATGGTGCCGCCGCGCACCGGCTTGCCGCCGCCGGTCGAGGCGGCGCCGCCGGAGCCGCCTCCCCCGCTTCCGCCGCACGCGGCGGCCAGGAGCGGCGACATGCCGACCATGCCCGCGGCCGCTCCGCGGAGGAGGGTGCCGCGCGACAGGCGGTGGCCGTCGGTCTCGGTGCCCGAGGGCGCGTGTGGGTGGTTCGGGTCGGTCACCGTCTCCTCCAGATCTCGGCTTCGGGAAGATGGCCGCGCCCACTCTCGCATACGCGCACGGCGGGGGGAAGTGGCGCAGCCGACAACGTCCTCGCGCGCTCCAAGGCCCGTCGCAGCGACGCAGATTGGCACCTCATGCGAAGACGCCGCTCGGCCAAGGGGGCGGTATGCTATCAGACCAATCTGACGCCGACCGAAAAGGGATGGACCGCCGTGGAAGGAACGCTGCTCGCCTCGAATCTCGGGTTCCCCGAAGGCCCTGTCGTCATGCCCGACGGGTCGATCGTGATCTGCGACGGGAACACCGGCGAGCTGCTCCGCTGGGACGGCTCCTCGATGTCGACGTTCGCCGGCACCGGCGGCTCTCCGTGGGGTGCCTTGCTCGGCTCCGACGGCGCCGTGTACGTGACCCAGGGCGGGAACGTCCCCGGCAGCCCCGACCAGAGTGCCGTGGCGGGCATCCAGCGCGTGAACGCCGACGGCTCGGTCGAGATGCTCGCCACCGAGATCGGCGGCCACTCGCTGGCGGGCCCCAACGACCTCGCGTTCGGCTCCGACGGCCGGCTCTGGTTCACCGACTCGGGCACCGAGCAGGACGACCGCTTTCCCGAGCCCGAGCGCGCCCCCGGCCGGCTCTTCGTGCTCGGCCCCGGCGGCGCCGGCGAGCTCCTGATGGAGCGGCCCGGCGTCTATCCCAACGGGATCGCGTTCGACGCGCAGGGCCGGCTCTACTGGACCGAGTCGGCGGCCCACCGCGTCTGCCGCATGGAGGACGGCGAGGCGACGACGTTCTGCCAGCTCTCCGACGGCCACGTGCCCGACGGCATGGCGTTCGCGGCCGACGGGCGCGCGTTCGTCTGCACCACGATCTCGGGCGGCGTGACGGTGCTCTCGGCCGGGGGCGAGGTGATCGAGGAGATCGCGCTCGGCGAGCACGCCACGAACTGCATCTTCGCCGGCCCGGCCCTCTACGTCACCGCGACGAAGGTCGCCGAGATCCACGCCGACCAGCGCACCGGCTCGTTCTGGCGCGTCGAGACCGACGCGACCGGGGGGCTGCCGCTCCTTCCCGGCAAGCTGTAGGCGCTCGAACAACCGGGGCCACCGCGAATCATGACCCGCCGCGAGTCCTCAGGGATGGTTCGCGCGCAGCCAGCGCGCGACGTCCTGGATGAAGTCGCCGCCGCCTGCCTCGAGCATGGTGACCGCGGCATGAAAATCCGCTGCGGCCACGCCGGGGGACGCGTGCTGGGCGCCGTCCCGGAGCTCCTTGGCACCGGCGATGTTCCTCCGCGTCGTCTCGTCGATCGCGCCGTGCTCCTTGAGGCTACGGAGGGCGAGGAGAACGCCCCCGTCGCCTTCGCCGGACCAGCCCTCCAGCCGGCAGAGCTCGACGGCCGCTTCGAGAAGCTGGTTCACGACGTTCTCGAACCCTCCCTGGACCGCGTTCACCCGGTTGAGCCCGGCCGGATCGCCGGTAGCCCAAGCCTGCTCAAAGACGGCCAGATCGAAGTCCGGCGAAAATGCGCTCATCGCGACGTCGAGCGCCTGCCGGTGAGCCTGGGCCGTGAGCAGCCGCTCCTCGATGCTGCGCCTCAGACGCGGCTCGGAGACGGCGATTACGCGACCGCCTTCGAGCCGGCGAGATCCCGGAGGCGCGCCTCCCGGCGCCGGGCCTCCGCCCGCGCCGAGCGCTGGATGGCCGCCCGCCGGGACTGGAGTGCGGGCCACACGCCCGCCCGGTCGACCAGCGGCCGCCCGTCCCGGAGGATCTCCGCCAGAAGCAGCGGCGACCACTCTGCGGAGCGCGTCTCGACGAGCTGAACCGAGCGGCCCGTCGCCGCCTCGAGGCGGTGCCGGAGGTCCACGCGTGCGGCGGGCGCGGCTTCCCTGAGCTCAACCAGCAGGTCGACGTCGCTTTCGGGGAGCTCGTCGCCGCGGGCGAGCGAGCCGAAGAGCACGGCGGCGCGGACGCCCGGCTCGGTCCGTAGCGCCTTCCGGAGCCGCGCGAGATCGGACCAGTGCCTGCGCAGGTAGACGCGCTCGCCCACGCCGATCTCGACCGTGCGGGGGCTGGGCCGCCTGGCGCGAACCATGCCGCTTCCGACCGAACGGCGAAGCGTGCGGCCGGTGGTACCGAGCTCCTGTGCGAGTCGCTGGAGGCTCATCCGCAATGTGAGCATAGCCTCCCATGTGTCCGTTGTCGACGCTTTGTGTGTCCGATATCACGCGCTTCTGTGTCCGTTCCTGTGGCGATGCCTAGCCGCCGGTGACCGTGACGCGCTCGCCGGTCGCCACCGCGCGCTCGGCGGCCAATGCGACGCGAAGCGTCCCCAGCGCGTCGTCCGGCGAGCACGCGACGGCGCCCTGGCCGCCGCCGGAGACCGCGTCCAGGAAGCGGGCGACCGATGAGCGGCGCGGGTCGGCGGCGGCGGTGAGGTCGACCTCCGTCCCGCGCGAGCGTCCCCGGACGCGCACCGGCCCGGCCAGGTCGAGCCGCAGGGCGACGTCCGCGGCCATCACGTCGAGCGAGTAGACCGGCGGCTGCTGCGCGTCCGTCCAGCCGAGCGCCACGATGCCGAGCCCGCCGCTCGCGAAGCGCATGACGACGGCGACGGTGTCATCCAGGTCGGGCGCCCCGGCGGCCGCCGTTGCGAGGAGCCCGGCCGCCGACGCCGCCTGCACCTCGACGACAGGCCCCGCCACCGCCCGCTGGAGGTCGATATCGTGGCTTGCGAGCTCGAAGAGGACGCCGCCGCTCGCCCGTGCGTCCTCGAACCACCCGCTCGTCCGGCCGCGCTGGGCCGGCCCGATCCCGCGGCTCACGACCAGGCCCGGCGGATCTCCGGCCAGCTCGAGCCGGATGCGGTCGATCACGTCGAGGCTCCGCCACTGGTAGCCGACCGCGCACACGGCGCCGCTCGCCCGCCACGCCTCGACGATCGCCTCACCGTCAGCCGCCGACCGCGCGAGCGGCTTCTCGAGGTAGACCGGGAGGCCGCGCTCGAACGCCGCGACGGCCGCGGCCAGATGCGCCCCGGGCGGCGTGCAGACGAAGACCGCGTCGAGCTGCTCGGATTCGAGCATCGCCCTGGGGTCGGCATGGACCGCCGCGCCACCGGCCGCGGCCGCCGTCTCCTGGGCGACGGCGGCATTCAGGTCGCAGACGGCCACCACCTCCGCGCCGGCAAGATCCGCCAGGATGCCCAGATGGCTGCGGGCGATCGCGCCCGCGCCGATGAAGCCGAGCCTCATGCGCCCGCAGGCGGGCGCACGAGGAACTGGTACTGCACGCCGCCGCTCGACTCGCCGTCCGTCCAGATCATCCGCGCGCTGCCCGACGGGAACGGCGGCCACGAGACGCTCACCCCGCGGGCCTCGAGCAGGGCACGGACCTCCTCCAGGTCGTCGACCTCGAACGCGATGTGCTCGATGCGGGCCTGCTCGCCGGCCGGCAGCCGGCGCGTGCGGGCGTCCGGGTCGCGCACGTCGATCAGCTCGACGCTCGGGTCGCCGCACGGGTAGTAGCGGGCGAAGCTCTCGGCGTTCTCGTTCGTGCGGCCGAGGGACAGGCCCAGCGCCTCGAGCTGCGCGACGTGGACGTCCATGTCCGCCACGACCACGCCGACGTGGTCGATCCGCATGAGCCTCACGCCGGCATCTCGACCAGCACCTTGCCGAGCTTTCCGGGGGCGCGGACGTGGTCGAGCGCGTCTGCCGCCTCCGCCAGCGGGAACACGCGGTCGACGAGAGCGGTCGCCCTCCCCGCCTCGAAGAGCGGCACGACCCGGCGCCCGAACTCCTGCACCAGCTCGGCCTTCTCCTCCGGCGGCCGCGAGCGCAGCGTCGTGCCGATGATCCGCGCCCGCCGGCTCATCAGGTCGCGCAGCACGATTGGGGCCTCGTCGCCCGGCTTCCCGGCCACGACCACCAGCCGCCCGCCGCGGGCCAGCGACTCCAGGTTCCCGGCCATGTGCACCGCGCCGACCAGCTCGAGGATCACGTCGGCGCCGCCCAGCTCGCGCACGCGGGCGAACGCCTCCTCGGCGGCCACGACCGTCGCGCCAAGCTGAGCGACGCGCGGGCGCAGCTCCTCCGAGCGGACGCTCGCCACCACCGTCGCGCCCATCGCCGCGCCGATCTGCACCGCCGCCGTCCCCACCCCGCCGTTGCCGCCGTTCACGAGCAGCACGTCGCCGGCCGCCAGCCCCGCCTGGTCGATGGCGTCAAACGCGGTCAGGAAGGCCTGGGGCGCGGCCGCCGCCGTACGCCCGTCGAGCACGTCGGGCACGCGGACGAGCTCGCGCTCCGAGGCCAGCACGCGCTCGGCCAGCCCGCCGCCGCCGACGAGGCCGAACGCCCGGTCGCCGACCGCAAGCGATGTGACGCCGTCGCCGACGGCCACCACCGGCCCGGCCACCTCCAGCCCGGGCACGTCGGCCGGCCACCCCGGAGGCGGCGGGTGCTTGCCCTCGCGCTGGAGCACGTCCGCGGGATTCACACCCGCGAACGGCGGGGCGATCACCACCTCGAACCGGCCCGGCTCCGGCTCGGGCCGCTCGCCGAGCTCCACCATCTCGCGGCCGCCCACGCCGCGGTAGACGACGCACCTCACGCCGGCGGGTGGGTGTCGAGCCACCAGCGGGCGATGTCGCGGCGGCGCATGAACCTGACGCCCGGCTGCTTCGCGGCATGGTCCAGGAACATCCTGAGCGCGGCGGCCCGTGCGGCCTGCCCGCTCCAGCGCGCGTGCACCGCGACCGTCATCATCGTGCGCCGCGTCTCGCCCTCGCGCAGGAGCTCGTCGAGCCCCATCACGCAGGTGTCGAGGAAGTCGCGCGGGCTCGCGAAGCCCGGGTTCATCAGGAAGCGCGAGTCGTTGTAGGTCTTGGAGTACGGCACGACCAGCATCGGCTCGGAGTCGACCACCTCGTAGTAGGGGACGTCGTCGGCCGATCCCTCCGAGTGGTACAGGAACCCGCCGATCTCGCGCAGAAGGCCGCGCGTGTTCTCGCTCGGCCAGCCGCGCGAGTTCCAGCCGTCCGGCCGCGCGCCGAGCACCCGCTCGTACGTCTCCACCGCCCGCCGGATCAACTCGCCCTCCTCCTCGCGCGAGTACGTCCAGGCCTCGGTCCAGCGCCACCCATGGCCGAGCAGGTCGTGCTCGTGCTCGCGCATCCACGCCGCGACGGCGGGATTCAGCTCCAGGGCGACGGCGGCAGCCGACACCGTCACGGGCACGTCGAACGAGTCGAAGATCCGCGCCAGCCGCCACACGCCGGCCCGGCTGCCGTACTCGTAGTGCGACTCGGTGCCGGGGTCGCGCTGCGGCGGCTGCACGCCGGGCTCGGCGTACTCGCCCCAGCCGTCGTTTCGGTCGTCGCCCCACATGACCGAGTACTCCGAGCCCTCCTCGTAGACGAGCACGAGGTTGATCGCCACCTGCGCGCCGCCCGGCCACTCCCACCTGGGCGGGGTGCGGCCGTGGCCGACCAGATCGCGGGCCCGGACCGCGTCGGGGATGTTCATGCGAGCGGCTCCATCGCGGCGAACGCCGGCCGGGCGGTGACCGTGTCGCGCAGGAGCGACACCTTCGGCCAGGGGTCGAACGCGAGCGGCATCCGGTACCAGCGCCAGAGGACCGGCGCGAACGCGCAGTCGGCGATCGTGAACGTGCCGAGCACGGTGCCGTTCCCGGCCACGAACCGCTCCATCAGGTCGAGCTTCGGCTTGACCGCCTCGATCGCGGCCGCCAGCTCGGCCTGGTCGGCGTCCTCGGGGCGGCTGCCGCCCTGGTCGATGTCGGTCGCCATGAGCCCGATCCGCTCGGCCGGGAAGAACGTGCCCCGAAACTGCGTGCTCCAGGCGTCGAGCGCCCAGTCGACCCGCGCCCGCTCGCGCCCGTCGCGCGGATAGAGGTCGGCCCGCCCCTCCCGGTCGGCCAGGTAGCGCAGCATCGCGTTCGACTCGCCCAGCTCGAAGTCGCCGTCGCGCAGGAACGGAATCGTCCCGAACGGGTAGATCTCGACGTACCAGCCGGGCCGCGGCCGCGCGAGCGGGACGTGCTTGCGCTCGTACTCGAGACCGAGCTCCGCCAGCAGGAAGCGCACCTTCATCGCGTTGCTCGACGCCGGGTTCGAGTAGAGGACGAGGCTCATACGGCGACCACGTCGGCGGTGACGCGAAGCGCCATCTGGCCCGAGATCGCCCGGCAGACCGGGCACTGGGCCTCGGCGTCGGCGATCAGGGCCCGCACCTCGGCCTCGGGTGCCGGCGACTCGACCCGCGTGTGGAGCTCGGCGTCGGACAGGTGATGGCCCTCGCCGTTCCCCCAGGCGAGCCTGGTCGCGACCCGCGTCTCGATCTCGCCGAGCGGGATCTCGCGCGCCCGCGCCATGCTGGTCAGCGTCGAGGTGAAGCAGTTGGCGAGCGCCGCCGAGAAGAGCTCCTCGGGATTCGACTTGCCTCCCGGCCCGCCCAGCTCGGACTGGGTCGCGGTCGCCACCGAGAGCGCGCCCGAGCCGCCCTCGATCTCCCCCAGATAGCCCCGCCATCGCAGCGTGGCCGATGCCTTGAGCGAGTCGCCCATCGCGGCGAGTCTATCCGGCCCTTCCCGGATTCGAGGTGCAACATCCGTTAGAGTGTTCGGCACGGTGAGCAACGGCGCGCCTCAGGTCTTCCAGGCGGTCAACCGCGAGGCCCGCCTGTCGGACAAGGTGACCGAGGCGATCCTCGAGACGATCGCGTCGAACGAGCTCAAGCCCGGCGATCCGCTCCCGCCCGAGCGCGAGCTGGGACGCCAGTTCGGCGTGTCGCGGACGGTCATCCGCGAGGCCGTGCGGGCGCTGGCCGCCAAGGGGCTCCTCGAGGTGCGAAGCGGAAGCGGCGTCCGCATCGTGGCCGTCGACGAGGGCACCGTGCGCGAGTCGATGCGGCACTTCGTGCGCGGCAGCCGGCTCGACTACGGCAAGGTCAACGAGGTCCGCCACGTGCTCGAGGTGGCCGCCGCCGGGCTCGCCGCCGAGCGCGCCACCGAGGAGGACGTCGCCGCGATGGACGAGACCATCGCGGCGCTCGAGAACGAGTGCCACGACCTCGAGAAGAGCGTCCTTCACGACCTCGCGTTCCACCGGGCCATCGCCACGGCGACCCACAACGAGCTCTTCCTGGTCCTGCACGACAGCATGGGCGAGATGCTGCTCGAGGTGCGGCGCCGGAACCTGTCGAAGGGGCGCGACGAGCGCCGGCTCGTCGTGGAGATGCACCGCAGGATCCGCGACGGGATCGCCGGGCACGATCCGGAGGCGGCCCGGCGGGCGATGCTCGATCATCTCGGGCACGTCTCGGCGACCTGGGCAGGTCAGGACCCCGAGCACTAGACGGCTCCCTCCGGCAGGTTCGGCTCCTCGTGGGTCATCACCTCGAGCAGCGCGGCCCGGCCGTCGACGGTGCTCGCGATGGCCCGCTCGAGCGCCGGCCGCAGCTCGGCCGGCTCACGCACGTGCTCGGCGTGGCCGCCCAGGGCGCGCGCGACCGCCGCGTAGTCGCCGCCCAGGCTGCTCGACTCGAACCGCTCGACGGCGTCGGGCATCCACGTGCCGTAGCCGCCCATGATGCCGTTGTTCATCACGATCGTGAGGATCGGGATGCCGGCCCGGACGGCGGTCTCGAAGTCCATGCCGATCATGCCGAACGCGGCGTCGCCCATGACGTTGACCGCCAGCCAGTCGGGCCGCGCGAGCTTCGCGCCGAGCGTGAGGCCGAAGCCGGTGCCGAGCTGGGTCGACTTGCCCCAGCCGAGATAGCCGCGCGGCACGACCGTCTCGTAGAACGGCACGATCTGGTCGCGGGGATGGCCGGCGTCGTGGGTGACGACGGTGCGCGAGCGGTCGACGACCTGCATCAGCTCCCACACCAGCCGGTAGGGGCTGAGCGGGGCGGCGTCGGAGGTGAGGCTCGGCATCCACCGCTCGGCGAACGCCGCCCGGGAGGCCGCGAGGCCCGCGGCGGGCGACGGCCGCTGCGCCTCCCCCGAGCCGCGCAGCTCGGCAAGAAGCTGGCCCAGCACGAGCCGGGCGTCCCCGATACAGGCGAAGTCGACGTCGTAGCCGGTCGCCAGGTCGCCGGGGTCGTTCACGATCTGGCCCAGGGCGGCGCCGGCCGGGAGCGGCGTGATGTAGAGCGAGCGGGTGAGACTTGTCCCGACGCCCAGGATCAGGTCGGCCCGCGCGTAGTGCTCGTCGACCGGCGCCGGCCGCGTCCGGCCCGCGGTGCCGAGCGAGAGCGGGTGGTCCTCGGGGAAGGCGCTCTTGCCGTTCAGCGTCGTCGCGACCGGGGCGCCCGCAAGCTCCGCGAGCTCGACCAGCTCGGTGGTGGCGCCGGCGTAGAGCACGCCCTGCCCGGCGAGGATCACCGGATGGCGGGCCGCCGCCAGCCGCCGGGCCGCCTCGGCCACGTCGGCGGGCGCGGCCAGGGAGAGCCGGGGCGTCACCGGTCGCAGATCCCAGTCGGCGTCGCCCGCGTCGCCGTTCATCACGTCGTTTGCGACCGCCACGAGCGCCGGGCCCCGGCGGGCGCCGCGCACGGCGTGGAGCGCGCGCCGGAACGCCTGCGGACCCGCCTCGGGGGTGTTCACGGTGGCGGCGAACCGGGTGATCGGGCGGTAGGCATCCTCGCTCCGGAAGCTCGGGCCGGCGTCCTGCTCGGGCACGGCGTACTCGGTCGGAACGAGCAGGATGGGGCTGCGGTCGCCGTACGCCTGCGCGACGGCGCCGAACGCCGCCTCGGCGCCCGGGCCGTACTGCATGACGCAGGGCAGGAGGCGCTCGCCGTTCGTGACCCGCGCGAAGCCGTCGGCGATGTTGACGGCGACCCGCTCGGTGCGGGTGATGATCGGCCGCATCCCGAGGGCCGCGGCCGAGTTCACGAGCCGGTTCTCGGGGAACCCGACGACGTGCTCCGCGCCTTCCCGCTGAAGCAGCCCGGCGATCCTGTCAGCGACGAGCATGGATTGGTACGCCATCATACGGCATGCTCATCTCGACCGTCCGGCCTCCTCGGCGATCATCTCCGCAACCCGCTCCATGAGCGGCTCCGGGGCCACGGTCACCCGGGCCGTCCCCGGCAGCCCCACGCTCCGCCCCGGCCGGACGAGGACGCCGCGGGCCAGAAGCGCGTCGCACACCGGGCCGTCGTCGACGCCGAGCTCGACCAGCACGAAGTTGGCCTGCGACGGATGGCTCACGAGCCCGCGCCGGTCGAGGGCGTCGCGCAGGGCGTCGCGCGCCGCGGCCACCTCCGCCCGCCGCCGGTCGAGGAAGCCGTCGAGGCTGACAGCGGCCCGCCCCGCCGCGAGCGCCGCCCGGTTCACGTTGAACGGCTCCTGCACCACGTCGAGCAGGCGCGCGACCGCGGGGTCGGCGATGGCGACGCCGAGGCGCAGGCCGGCGAGCCCGAACGACTTCGAGAACGAGCGGATGACGACCACCGGCCGGCCCTCGGCCACGTCACGGGCCCGGTCGGCGCGGGCGGCGGGGTCGGCGAAGTCCATGTAGGCCTCGTCGGCGACGACGACGCAGTCCTCCGGCAGCGCGTCCAGGAAGGCCCGCCAGGCCGCCGGCTGGATCAGCGAGCCGGTCGGGTTGTTCGGGTCGCACACCCACACCAGGTTCGCGCGCTCGGAACGGGCCCGGGCCGCGATCGCGTCGAGGTCGATGTCGATGCCCGGCATCGGCGCCCGCACCACCGCCGCCCCGGCCGCGGCCGAGACGTGCGCGTAGAGGCCGTAGGTGACCGCCGGCACGACCGCGGTGCGGCCGGGCTCGAGGAACGTCGCCGCGAGCGCCGCGACGAGCGCCTGGGCGCCGTGCGCGGGTACGACGCACTCGGCCGGGACGTCCAGCGCCCGCGCCGCGGCATCGCGGAAGTCGGCGTAGGCCCGCTCCGGGTAGAACGGCGCGTTCTGGAGCTCGACCGCGGCCGCGTCGAGCACCTCCCGGGGCGGTCCGAAGAGATCCTCGTTCCAGTTCAGCGGCTCCAGGGTCTCGAGGCCGAGCCGGTCCTTCAACTCGTCGCGGGTGAGACCGGGGTGATACGGCGTGAGGTCGCGGAGCGACGGCCGCGCGAGCCGCTTCCAGTCGGTCATGCCGCGAGCTCGCGGATCGCCGCGTCGAGGACGGTCACGGCCGCCGCCACCGCGTCGGCTCCGGTCGACTCCTCGGGAGCATGGCTCACGCCCCCGGCATCGCTTCGGACGAAGAGCATCGCCGACGGGATCCCCGCCTCGGCCAGGATGCCGGCGTCGTGGCCCGCGCCGGAGGGCAGCTCGGCGAGGTCGAAGCCGGCCGCGGCGACGGCCCGGCGCAGGGCGGCGGACGGCCCGGGGTGCATCGCCACCGGCTCGTAGCGCCAGCGCGGCACCACCTGGAGCCGGCATCCCGTCTCGACCGCGGCCGCCTCGGCGGCGGCCGTCGCGCCGTCAACCAGCGCCTGGAGCGTGGCGGCGGCAGGAGCGCGCAGGTCGGCGAAGGCGGTGACCCGCCCCGGGATCGTGTTCGTTGCGCCCGGCGAGACGTCGAGCCGGCCGATGGTGGCGACGGCGCCGGGCAGCCCGCGGGCGACGTCGTGGGCGGTGCGGACGAAGCCGGCCGCGGCGGCGAGGGCGTCGGCGCGGAGCTCCATCGGCACCGTGCCCGCATGGCCGCGGCGGCCCGTGAACACGAGCTCGATCCCGGCCATCCCCGCGATCGACGTCACGACTCCCAGCGGCGCGCCGCGGGCGGCGAGCGACGGCCCCTGCTCGATGTGGGCCTCGACGAAGCACGCCGGGTGGCGATCGACCGTCGGGCCGTCGGGCAGCGCCTCGCCCAGGCCGAGCGCCGCGAACGCCTGCCCGAGCGTGATCCCGCCGGGATCGAGGAGGTCGGCCTCGTCGTCTTCGAGCTCGCCGACGACCGCTCGCGAGCCGAAGACGCCGCGGCCGAACCGCGGCCCCTCCTCGAGCCGGAACGCGACGACCGCGACCGGCCGCCGCGCGCCTCCCGAGCGCCCGATCGCCTCCGCGGCGTCGAGCCCGGCGACGACCCCGAGCGCGCCGTCGAAGCGGCCGCCGTCGGGCGGCGTGTCGAGATGCGAGCCGGTCCAGACCTCCGGCAGCGACGGATCGGACCCGGCGACCCGCCCGAACAGGTTGCCGGCCCGATCGACGCTCACGTCGAGGCCCGCGTCGCGCATCCAGCCGGCGACGAGGTCGTGCGCGCGCTGCTCGCCCTCCCCCAGGCCGGGCCGGTTCGTGCCGGCCGCGCGCCCGATCTCGAACAGGCTGTCGAGCCGGGCGAGGATCCGGGCGGCGCGCGCCTCGGCCGGCTCGGTCATCCGCCGGTTCGGGTGTAGCGAAGCGCCCACATCGGCTCGAACCCGCCGCCGGCCGACGCCGCCCACTCCCAGTCGAAGCCGTCCGGCGCGATGTTCGTGAACGTCATCCGCCGCACGGAGCCGTCGAGGCCGGGCGCCGTTCGGATCTCCATCGCCCCGTCGTCGCGCAGGCCTCCCGCGAGCTGGAACACGTTGCCGTGGTTGTCGGCCCAGGTCTGGGCCCAGCAGCCGCGGGCCGCGTCCCAGGCCGAGATGCTGATGCCGCGCAGGTCGGCGTCGGCCGACCCGTCGAAGCTCTCCAGCACGGCGCGACCGCCGAGGATCTTTCGAACCGAGTTCCGGGCCGTGCCGCCGTGCCAGGTGCACTCCCACTCGCCGACCCAGAAGTCGAAGTCGCCCGACCGCTCGGCGGGCGGCGGCGGTTGCCGGGCCGCTTCGAGCCATCCCTGGGGCAGCGTATCCACGTCCAACACCCTACGCGGTCCGCCGCGGCGGGGTACCCTCAACCGCCATGACCGAAGAGACGTTCGTCCCACCCGAGTTCGAGCCGCCCCGCGGGCTCTCGGCCCCGCGGTTCCTGCTCGAGCCGCTCGGGCCCGAGCACAACGAGCGCGACTACGCCGCCTGGACGTCGTCCACCGACCACATCCGCGCGACGCCCGGGTTCACCGAGAGCAGGTGGCCGCACGAGATGACGCTCGCCGAGAACCGCGCCGACCTGGAGCGGCACCAGCGCGACTTCGCCGGGCGCACCGGATTCACCTACACGGTCCTCGATCCGGATGACCGCGACGTGATCGGCTGCCTCTACATCTACCCGCTGAAGGACGGCCCCGGCGCGAACGTCACGTCGTGGGTGCGGTCGGACCGGGCCGAGCTCGACGAGCCGCTGGCCGAGGCGGTCGCGGCCTGGCTCAGGACCGACTGGCCGTTCGGCCGCGTGCTCTACGTCGGCCGCCCTACGCTTTCGCGGTGAGCTCGGCCAGCGCCTCGACGGTCCGCCAGTTGCGGCTGGTCGCGCGCACGCCGAGCCTCTTCTCGATCACCGCGTTCGTGAGCTTCGTGCGCGCGTAGCCGTCGGGGTAGAGCAGGTACGCCTCCCGCCCGATGACGGTCATCTCGTCGGGGGCGAACTCCTCGATCCCGAAGCCCTTCACCGCGGCGGCCCTGGGCTTCTCCGAGAGGAAGGCGACGTGGAGCCGCTTGTGGTCGGACGTCCGCCCTCCGTAGGGCGCCGCCCCGACGACGGCCGCGAGCTCGGCCGACCGGCGCACCATGACCGACACGTCCATGCCCAGCTCGGCCGCGATCGCCTTCTCGATGGCCGCGGCGAGGGATGCGTCGCTCCGCTTCGGCGACATGAAGACGACGTTGCCGCTCTGGAGGTGGGTCTTCACCGACTCGTGCCCGAGCCCCTCCAGGAGCGCGCGCAGGTCGGCCATGCCGATCCGCTTGTTGCGGCCGACGTTGATGCCGCGGAGGAGGGCCGCGTAGGTTGCCACGCCGGGATTGTGGCACGTGACCGCGCTCACATCGCACGTTCGACTTTCCCGGTTATTGGAAAACCCTGTATGATCGCCGCCGGGATCCCGGGGGAGGCATTTCCGCAGGATCAGTGGGCACAACGGCCGCTCGCCGCCGCCGCTCCTGGCGGCGGCGACGCCGTCCGGTTTTCGCATCTACGCTTCCCGCGATGGCGGACCAGGTGGAGGTCGTCCACTACACCGATCCGAGCTGCCCGTGGGCCTACTCGGCCGAGCCGTTCATGCGCGCGCTCGAGTGGCGCTACGGGGACGGGCTCGCCTGGCGGCTGGTCACGATCGGGCTGCGCGAGGACACGGCCGACCTGGAACGGCGCGGCACGACGCCCGCCTCGCGGGTGGACGGCTGGCGCTGGTTCTCGGAGACCTTCGGGATGCCGCTTCTCACCACGCCCCGGGGCCGGCTGGTCGCGTCGGGGAGGATGTGCCGCGCCGTGAAGGCGGCCGGCCTCCAGGGTGATGCCGCCCAGCGCGGGATGCTGCGTGCCGTCCGCATGGCGTGGTTCACGTCGCTTCACCTGCTCGACGAGGACGGGGCGTTCGCCGAGCTCGGCGCCTCGGTCCCCGGGCTCGACCCCGAGCGGCTGATCCGCGACCTGGCGGATCCGGCCGTCGAGGACGCCTACCAGGCCGACCGCGCCGAGGCCCGCTCCGCCGCCGGCATCGGCGACCCGGCGATCGCCCAGGACCGGGCCGCGATCTTCGACGGCGGCGCCCGCTTCACGGCGCCGAGTCTGGTGTTCCGCTTCGACGGCCGCACGCTCGTCGCGGGCGGGTTCCAGTCGTTCGAGGCCTACGACGTGTGCGTTGCGAACCTGGCGCCGCAGCTCCCGCGCCGCTCCCAGCCCGAACCGGCCGAGCTCCTCGCCGAGTATCCCCAGGGCCTGACAACGGTCGAGGTGGCGCAGGTGTGCCGCGGCCGGAACGATCCGCCCGACCTCGCCGGGACGCTCGCCGAGCTCGAGCGGCTGGCCGGCGCCGGGGCCGTCCGGCAGGGCCCGATCGGCGATGACCAGCGCCTCTGGCTCCCCGCAGCCTGACCGGCTCCTCGTGCTCGTGCGGCACGGGGCGACGGTCTGGAACGCCGAGGGCCGCTTCACGACGCGGACCGACGTCGAGCTCTCCCCCGAGGGCGTCGAGCAGGCGGCCGCCGCGGCCCGCGGGCTGGCGGCGGCCCGGGTCGAGCGCGTCGTCTGCTCGCCGCTTCGGCGTGCGCGGTCGACCGGCGAGGCGATCGCGGCCGCGGCGCCCGGCCGCCCCCCGGTGACGATCGACGAGCGCCTGCGCGAGATCGACGCCGGGCCGTTCGAGGGTCTTACCGGCGCCGAGATCGAGGCCGGCCCGCTGGCCGCCGAGTTCCACCGCTGGCGATCCGAGAGCGACCCCGTCTGGCCCGACGGCGCCGAGACCTACGAGTCGGCGGTGGCCCGGGCCCGGTCGTTCTTCGACGACGTGCGCGACCTGCCCGGGACGACGGTCGCGGCCACGCACGGCTCGCTGGCGCGCGTGCTCGTGACCGCGGTCCTGCTGGGTGTCGCGCCGGGCCTTCACCGGCGGATGTGGCTCGACCACTGCCACTGCGCAGTCGTCGCGCTCGACGAGTCCCCGCCCCGCCTGACGGCGCTGAACATCCCCGCGCGCAACATCGGGGTCTGACCCCGTTGTTGCGGAGATGGATGAGATCGAGGGAGCGTTCGCAAGCGGCGGCCGTCGCCACATAGCCGCCGACGACCCGCCGAGTTCGGCGGAGCCAACCACCTCGGTTGGGCGTCCGGCCGCGAAGCGCCCTAGTATTCGCCCCGCATGCGCCGCGGTTTCATCGTCATCGCCCTCGTCATCGCGGCGCTCGCAGTGCCGGCGCCGGCGTTCGCGTCGCTCTCGATCGGCTCGTCCGGACCAGATGTCCACAAGCTCCAGAAGAAGCTCGTGAAGCTCCGCTACCTCGGGAAGACCGGGCTGACCGGCGTCTACAGCGCGCGCACGGCCCAGGCCGTGATGGCGTTCCAGGGCTGGGTGGGGCTCACACGCGACGGCGTCGCCGGCTCGACGACGCTCCGCCGCCTGCACAAGGCCAAGCACCGCCCGACCCCGTGGTCGCGGGTGTACAAGCACGTCGAGGTGCACAAGTCCAAGCAGGTGCTGCTCACGATCGCCAAGGGCGGCAAGGTCACGCGGGCGATTCACGTCTCGACCGCCGCGCCCGGCCACGTCACACCGTCGGGGCACTTCCGGATCTACCGCAAGGAGCTCATGTCGTGGTCGAAGCCGTTCCACGTGTGGCTCCCCTACGCCAGCTACTTCTACGCCGGCGACGCCTTCCACCAGTACCCGTCCGTGCCCGGGTACCCCGCCTCCCACGGGTGCATCCGAATCTTCGACCGCGACGCGATCGTCGTCTACCAGTTCGCCACCGTGGGCACGCGCGTCGTGATCCGCTAGGAAGCTCGTGGACGGGCAGGGTCCGCTCGGTGACCATCGCTACCGGCTGATCGCGTTCGACTGGGACGGCACGGCCGTCACCGACCGCAGGGAGCATCCCGCCGAGCTCGCCGGCGCCATGCAGCGGCTTCTCGACGAGGGCGTGCTCCTCGTCGTGATCACCGGGACGAACGCCGACAACGTGGGCGGCCAGATCGCGCCGCTCCTCACCCCCTCGGCGCTCTCGCGGCTCTACATGATGGTGAACCGCGGGTCCGAGGTGTACGCGCACGAGCCCGACGGCGCCCGCTCGCTGCTCTGGGCCCGGGAGGCGTCGTCGGAGGAGAACGCCGCCCTCGACCGCACCGCCGACGCCGTTCGCGACCGGCTGGCGGCCGACCACGGCGTCGAGATCGACATCGTCCGGAACCGCCTGAACCGGCGCAAGCTCGACCTCATCCCGGAGCCCGAGTGGGCCGATCCGCCGAAGGCCCGCATCGGCGAGCTCCTCGCCGCCGTCGAGAAACGGCTGGCGCCGGTGCCGGGCGGGATCGGCGCGGTGATCGACATGACCGCCGAGGCGGCGGTCGCGGCCGGCCTGCGCGACCCGCGCATCACGACCGACGTGAAGCACGTCGAGGTCGGGCTCACCGACAAGTCGGACTCGATCTCCTACGTGATGCGGCGGCTCGCACCCGCCCGGGCGATCCTGCCCGCCGAGGTGCTCCTGGCCGGCGACGAGTTCGGCCCGATCGCCGGGTTCGAGGGCTCCGACTACCGGATGGTCTCGCGCCTGGCCGCCGGCGCGACCATCGTCTCGGTGGGCCGCGAGCCGAACGGCGTCCCGACCGGGGTGCTGCATCTCGGCGGCGGCCCGGCCGCGTTCGTCGAGCTGCTCGACGCCCAGGCCGATCTGGGCGTCCTGCCCGCGCCGGCCGTCCCGGCGGAGGTCGAGGAGCCCGCGCCCGAGCTCCCGCCGGCGGACGGCTGGGTCGTCGAGCGGGCCGGCTACGACCCGGTGACGGAGGCGTCGGTCGAGACGCTCTTCGCCGTCTCGAACGGCTTCCTCGGGATCCGCGGGACGGCCGACGAGGACGGCCCGGGGTCGATGCCCGGGGCGTACGTCGCCGGGCTCTTCGACGGCACGGTGACGGGCCAGGAGGATCTGGTCGTGATCGGGGACTGGGCCGCGACCGAGATCCTCGTCGGCGGCCGGCCGCTGCGCCCGTGGGAGTGGCGCGTCCTCGAGCACACGCGCCGGCTCGACCTGCGCGCGCTCCGGCTCGACCGCACGCTGCGCTGCGTCGACCCCGAGGGCCGCACCCTGCGGCTGCGCTCGCAGCGGATCGCGAGCCTTGCCGACCGCCACATCGGGGCGATCCGGCTCGAGCTCGCGATCGAGGAGGGGCCGGGCGCCCGCGTCGAGGTCGTGAGCGCGGTCCGAACTCGCGAGGCCCATGGACCGCTCCCCCACGTGCAGCTCGTGGCCACCGGCCACGTCGGCGAGATCGCCGTGCTGCACGGGCGAACGCCGGGAAACCGGGTCGCGGTCGACCATGCCGTCGCCGTCAGCGCCGCGGCGCGCGGCTCGGCGCTCGCGTGCGAGCACGTCGCCGGCGAGGACATGTGCGGCCGGGCCGTCTCGTGCGACCTGGCCGCCGGCGACGCGCTGGTCGTCGACCGGTTCGTGGCCGTCCACACCGAGCGCGAGGCCCCGCTCCCCGGGCCGTCTGCCGTCCGCGGCGCACGATCGGCGCAGAACGCCGGGTTCGACGCGCTGATCGAGGCCCACGCCGCCGCCTGGGGACAGGTGTGGGAGGCGGCCGACGTCGAGATCGAGGGCGACGGCGACGCGCAGCTCGCGGTCCGGTTCGCGGCCGCCGAGCTGATCGCGGCCGCGCCGACCGAGAACAGCCGGACGTCGATCGGCGCCAAGGGCCTCACCGGCGACGGCTACAAGGGCCACGTCTTCTGGGACACCGACATCTTCCAGCTGCCGTTCTTCGCCGCCGTCCGCCCGGACATCGCACGCCGGATCGTCGAGTACCGCGTGCTGACGCTTGACGCGGCCCGCCGGAACGCCGAGGCGGCCGGGCTCCGAGGGGCGTGGTACGCGTGGGAGAGCGCCGCGTCGGGTGAGGACGTGACGCCGTCGTTCGTCCTCGGCCCGGGCGGCCGCCGCCTGGAGGTGCTCACAGGCAAGGAGGAGATCCACGTGGTCGCCGACGTCGCCTGGGCGATCGAGACCTACGTGCGCACGTCGGGCGACGAGGCGTTCCTCGACGCCGGCGGCGGCGAGGTGACCGCGGAGTGCGCCCGCTTCTTCCTGAGCCGGGCGGTCGAGACCGAGCGCGGCCTCGAGCTGCACGACGTGATCGGCCCCGACGAGCTGCACGAGAGCGTGAAGAACAGCGGCTTCACCAACGTGATGGCGGCGTGGACGCTGCGGCGGGCTGCCGGCCTCGTCGAGGCCGGCCACGCCGAGGCGGAGCCCGGCGAGCCGCGGGCCTGGCGCGAGGCCGCCGGCCGGATGGTCGTCCTCCGGACCGAGGACGGGTTGATCGAGGAGCACGAGGGCTTCATGTCGCTGCCGCTCCCGGCCGACGAGCGGGCCGGGCGCGACGAGCTGGCGTGGCAGCGGGACCGGATGGAGTGGCGCGACGTGAAGCAGGCCGACGTCGTGATGCTGATGGCGATCCTCGAGGAGGAGTTCGACGCTGCCGAGCGGGCCGCCAGCTATCGGCTGTACGAGCCGCTGACCCGCCATCTGTCGTCGCTCTCGGAGGCCGTCCACTCGCTGGTGGCGCGCCGCGCCGGAATGGATGACCAGGCAGACGACTACCTGCGCCGGGCGACCGCGATCGACCTCGAGGACAGCCGCGGCAACCGCACTGAGGGACTGCACATGGCGACGCAGGGCGGGCTCTGGCAGGCGGTCGTCCTGGGCTGCGCCGGCGCGCGCAGCCTCGAGGACGGGTCGTTCCGGCTCGACCCGCATCTGCCGCCCCGGTGGGAGCGGCTGCGCTTCCGCTGGATCCACCGCGGAACGCCTCTCAGCGTCACCGTCTCGGCCGACGAGCTCGTGGTCGAGGCGGCCGACGGGGCCGTGGCGATCACCGCACCCGGCTGGTCGGGCGAGGTACGCGCAGGCCGGCCGCTCAGGCTCGCGCGCGGCTCGGGCGGCTGGCGCGCCGCCGCCTGACATTTACTGTTTTTTCACTAATGCCCGTCAGAGAGCGGCCGATGAATTTCGGTATGAAGACGGGTCGGCGCGTGTTCGCGCTGGTCGCCGCGGTGGGCATTCTCGGAGTTGCCGCGGGGCCGGCTCAGGCAGCTAGTCATCAATGGGTCAACCTCTTCCGGGCGATCAACGACGTCCGGAGGGCGCACGGGCTGCGCCCGATCGCGCCGTCGAAGGGCCTGCGTGCGGCGGCGCGGCATCACTCCCTCGACATGATGGCGCGCGGCTACTTCGCGCACACCAGCCCGACCGGCTCGACGCTCACCCACCGGGTCGTGCGTTCGGGCTTCGTCACCTACGGGCAGTGGTGGGCCGGCGAGACGCTGGCCTGGGGCTACGGCAGCCAGGGAACGCCCGCGGCGGTCGTGAAGGCCTGGATGCAGAGCCCCGAGCACCGCGCGATCCTGCTCTCCGCCCGTTACCACCTGGTCGGCATCGGCCGCGTGTACGGCACCTTCCTCGGCCACCCCGGCGCCTCGGTGTGGACCGTGGACTGGGGCCACCGCTAACTCACCGCGGGGGAACCCAGGGTTCCCCCACGAACCCCCTCCTTAAGGGGCACGCGGTCCGTGAGCCGCGCTCCGGCGAAGAACGCGGTCTTCGCCGGAGCCACGACCGCCCGGGTGCTTCCGCGGGGGACCCCCCTCGGGCACGCCTACCGTGGCCGCGTGACCGCCGGTGCGTGAAGCATGAGCACCTCCGGGGTACCATGAGCCCGTGGTTCCCCGCAAGCTCGTGCTCGCGTCGCCGCGCGGCTACTGCGCCGGCGTCGACCGCGCCGTCGACACCGTGGAGCGCGCGCTCGACCACTTCGGCGCGCCCGTCTACGTCCGCAAGGAGATCGTCCACAACCGGCACGTGGTGAACGAGCTCTCCGACCGGGGCGCGGTCTTCGTCGACTCCGAGCTCGACGTGCCCGAGGGCGGCGCGGTCGTGCTCTCCGCCCACGGCGTCGCGCCCGAGGTGTACCGCAACTCGAAGGACCGCAACCTGCGCGTGCTCGACGCCACCTGCCCGCTCGTCAGCAAGGTGCACGCCGAGGCCCGGCAATACGCGGCCCGCGGCTACACGATCGTCCTGATCGGCCACGAGGGCCACGAGGAGGTCGTGGGCACGATGGGCGAGGCGCCCGACGCGATCCAGCTCATCGGCTCGGTCGGCGAGATCGAGGCGCTCGACGTGCCCGATCCGGAGCGGGTCGCCTACATCACCCAGACCACCCTCTCCGTCGACGAGACGCTCGAGATCATCGCCGCGCTCCGCGTGCGCTTCCCCGCCGTCATCGGGCCGAAGAAGGACGACATCTGCTACGCGACCCAGAACCGCCAGAACGCGGTGAAGGAGCTGGCGCGGGAGGTCGACCTGGTGCTCGTCATCGGGTCGCGCAACTCGTCGAACTCCAACCGGCTCGTCGACGTGACCCGCGAGATGGGCGTCGCCTCGCACCTGATCGACGACGAGACGGACATCGACCCCGCCTGGCTGGACGGGGTCGAGACCGTGGGGATCACCTCGGGCGCCTCCGCGCCGGAGTCGCTCGTGACGCGCGTCGTCGAGCACTTCCAGGCGCTCGGCACGCAGCTCGTCGAGTCACACGAGCTGGTGGACGAGGACGTCCACTTCTCGCTGCCGGTCGAGCTGCGCCGGGCCGCGGCCGGCTGATCCTGCGTCAGGCGGCGAGCGCGGCCAGGAGCTCGGCCTCGCGCTCGGGCGTGAGCGCCGCGGCCGACCGGAACTCCGGGTGCTCGCGGTCCCACTCCAGCGTGTCACGCACGATCTCCTCGACCGGCCGGAACGCCAGCCCCTCGGCGATCGCGCGGGCCGAGCTGATCTGCATGAACCCGGCGTCGGTGGGATCGGCACCCTCGCCCACCCACAGCGGCAGCTCGCTCCACGGCTCGACGCCGGCGTCGATCAGGGCCCGCTCGTCTGTCCAGGCCGGCCGTGCGTCCGAGCCCGAGACCGCCGTGCAGGCCTCGAAGAGCGCGCCCATCCCCGTCCGCTCGGCAGGGCCGCAGGCGTTGAACGTCCCCGTGAGGGCGCGGCGGGCTGCCGCCAGGATCCACGCGGCCAGGTCGCGCCCGTCCACGAACTGCACCGGCCGCTCGGGCCCGCCCGGCAGGAGCACGGCGCCCCCGGCTGCGATCCGGCGCGGCCAGTAGGTGAACCGGTCGGTCGGGTCCCACGGCCCCACGATCAGCCCGGGGCGGACGTTCAGGACGCGGCCCGGGATCGCGGCCTCCGCCGCCGCCTCGCACAGCGCCTTCAGGCCGCCGTACGTCTCGCCGTCGACCACCTCGGTGGCCGGATCCGGCAGCCGCGCCACCGGTGCCGACTCGTCGACCCCCGCCTCGCCGACGTCGCCGTAGACGGACTCGGTCGAGACGAACGTGTAGTGGCCGCACCGGCCCGCCAGCGCGGTCGCCGAGGCGGCGACCACCCGCGGGACGTAGCCGCACGTGTCGACGACGGCGTCCCACTCGCCGCCGGCCGGAAGGTCGAGGCCGCCGTCGCGGTCGCCCTCGATGCGCTCGACCCTCCCGGCGAAGAGCTCCGGGTTGGTGCGCCCGCGGTGAAAGAGCGTGACCGAGTCGCCGGCGTCGAGCGCCGCCTCGACCAGGTGCCGGCCGAGGAACCGCGTGCCGCCGAGGACGAGGAGCCGCACCGCGCTCAGCCGGCCTTGGCGATGCCGAGCTCGGCCCCCGGCTCGACGGAGACGGCCAGCGTCTCGGCCGCGATCCAGTCGCCGTGCTCGGTGAAGGCGCGCGTGACGTCGCCGTCGCGCTCGGGATAGGTGAGCCGGATGCGGTCGGTGATCTCGAGACCGGCGTCCTTGCGCATGTCCTGGATCTGGCGGATGAGATCGCGCACCACGCCTTCGAGCCGAAGCTCCGGCGTGATCTCGGTGTCGAGCGCGACGACGAAGCCCTCGCCGTCGGTCACCGCGAAACCCTCGCGGGCGCGGCTGCGAAGCTCGAACTCGCCCGCCTCGAGCGTCCAGTCGCCGACCTGCACCGTGTCGCCCTGGAGCTCGAACTGGCCCTCGCGCAGGAGCCCGCGGATCATCGCCAGGTCGCGGCCGTGCTTGGGTCCGAGCAGCTTGAGCAGCGGGACGACCTCTGTCTGGGCGAACTCCTCGGCGGACGTGGCGAGCCGCACGGCCTTCACGCCCAGCTCCGCGCCGATCAGGTCGACGTGCTCGCCGACCTGGCGGCGGCGGTCGGCGTGGTCGGTCGCGACGATGACCTCGGCCAGCGGCTGGCGCAGCTTCAGGTTGGCCTCCGACCGGGCCCGGCGGCCGAGCTCGACGACCGTCCGCACCGAGTCGAGCGCCGCGACCAGGCCCTCGTCGCCGAGCGCCTCGACCGGCTCGGGGTAGCCGCTCAGGTGGACGCTGGCCTCCGCGTCGGCGCAGGGCCCGCGCACCAGGTTCTGCCACATCTCGTCGGCCAGGAACGGCATGACCGGCGCCACGCACCGGATCGCCTGAACGAGCGCGTACCAGAGCGTCTCGTGCGCGGCCCGCGTCGACGCCTCGTCGTCGGACTTCCAGAACCGCGACCGCGACAGCCTGACGTACCAGTTCGAGAGGTCGTCCACGTGCGCCTCGAAGGCGCGAACGAGCCGGGGCGAGTCGTAGCAGTCGAGCGCGGCGCGGCACTCGCGCACGAGCCCCTGCGTGCGGGCGACGACCCAGCGGTCGAGCGGCTGCATGCCCTCCGGCCGGGGGCCGTCCGCCAGCACCGACGCCTCGGGCTGGAAGCCGTTGATGCCGGCGTAGGTGACGAAGAACGCATACGTGTTCCAGAGGGTGAGCAGCCGCTTCTTCACGTCATTCGCCCGCCCGTAGCCGAAGTTCAGGTTCTGGGCCGGCGGCTGGGCGGCGTACATCCAGCGCATCACGTCGGCGCCCATCTCCTCGATCGCGTCCTCGAACCAGATGGCGTTCCCCCACGACTTGTGCATGGGCCGGCCCGTCTCGTCGTTCACCTTCTCGTAGGTGAGTACCCGGCGGTACGGCGAGCGGCCGTCGAGCGTGACCCCCATGAACAGCATCGAGTAGAACCAGAGCCGGATCTGCTCGCGCATCTCCGACACCCAGTCGGCCGGGTACCACTTCTCCCAGTGGGCGTGGTCGGGCAGGTCGGCGACCGTCACGCCCACGCCGGCGCCCTCGGCGTAGCCGCCCTCGACAAACGCCTCGTTGTGCCAGCCGAGCGTCGAGAACGGGACGATCCCGGCGTCGAGCCAGGCGTCACCGACGTCGGCCACCCGGCGCGCGTCGCCGGCGCACCGGCCGCAGCGGATGAGGACGTCGTCGATCCAGGGCCGGTGCAGCTCCTCGAGCCCCTCGGTGCCGCGCACGGCCCGCTCGAGCAGCTCCGCCTTCGACCCGACCACCGTCAGGTGGCCGTCCTCGCAGAAGTAGAACGGCAGCGGCAGGCCCCAGTAGCGCTTGCGGCTGATGCACCAGTCGCCCATGTTGCGCAGCCAGTCCTCCATGCGCTTCGCGTACTGGGGCGGCGTCCACTCCACCCCGCGGGCGGCCTCGATCATCGGCCCGCGGATCTCGTCGCAGCGGATGAACCACTCGTCGACGAGCCGGTAGATGAGCTCGGTGCCGCAGCGCCAGCACACGGGGTAGCGGTGGGTGATCTCGCCGTCGGAGACCAGCCGGCCGCGCTGGCCCAGGTCGTCGACGATCATCTGCGCCGCCTCGGCCGTCACGTGGCCGTGCAGCCAGCCGTACTCGCTGAAGAAGGCGCCGGCCTCGTCGACCGGGATCAGCGCCTCGAGCCCCTCGCGCTTTCCGAGCTCGAAGTCCTCCTCGCCGCAGCCGGGGGCGATGTGGACGATGCCCGTCCCCTCCTCCATCGAGACGTCCTCCCAGGCCACGACCCGGTTCTCGAAGCTCTGCTGGGCGGGCAGCTCGTCGAACGGCGCCGTGTAGGTGAGGCCGACCAGCTCGGAGCCGCGCACGGTGCCGAGCACCCGGCCCCGGATCGGGTTCGCCTCGAGCCGGGCGGCGGCGACGATCGCAACGCCGGCCGGCGTCTCGACCCGGGCGTACTCGGCGTCGGGGCGGACGGCCGCCGCCACGTTGGCCGGCAGCGTCCACGGAGTCGTCGTCCACACCACCAGGTACTCGTGGTCACGGCCGGTGAGCGGCATGCGGACGTGAAGCGACGGGTGGGTCAGATCCTTGTAGGAGTCGATCAGCTCGTGCTGGGAGAGCGACGTGCCGCAGCGCGGGCACCACGGCATCGAGCGGTGGCCCTTGTAGAGCCATCCGCGCTCGTTGCAGACCTGGAGGAAGCCCCAGATGTAGGAGATGTTGGGGTCGGTCATCGTGTAGTACGACCGCTCCCAGTCCATCCACTGGCCGAGCCGCTTGGAGTGCTCGGTGAGCTGGCCGGAGAAGAGCGCGACCCGGTCGCGGCAGGCGCGCGCGAAGCGGCCGAGGCCGTACTCCTCGATCTCGCGCTTGGAGTTCAGGCCGAGCTCCTTCTCGACCCCGACCTCGACCCAGAGGCCCTGGCAGTCGAACCCGTTCTGGTAGAGCAGGTCGTGGCCGCGCATGGCGGCGTAGCGCTGCCAGATGTCCTTCAGCGTCCGGCCCCACCCGTGGTGGACGCCCATCGGGTTGTTGGCCGTGATCGGCCCGTCGATGAAGCTGAAGGGCGGGTTGCCGCGATTTCGGTCGCGGAGCGTCTCGAACGTGCGCTCGCGCTCCCACCGCTCGAGCGTCGCGTGCTCGAGCGCGACGTGGTCGGGCTTCGCAGGGACGGGCTGGAACGGCGGCATCCCGCGGAGTCTATTCCGCGGCCGCGTCGGGCCCGCTCAGCGCCCGCCGGCCTCCCGGCATGCGCGGAGGAGCTGTGATGACGACCTAGTCAATCTCGTTCTGGTGGCAGTAATCGTCGAAGGCGGCGTGCTTGGCGAGATAGCTCGACAGCTCGGCAAAGCCGAACTCGAACCATTCCGAGAGCCACCGCTCGTCGATTTCCACATGCCTGTCGTGCAGCTCATCCATGGGAACGTCCTCCAGACAGGGCCGCTGTCCGGGTGATGCGATTTCCGCTTCCGCCACCGGAGTCCTGTCTCGGCGGAGCGGCCGATGGACAAGTAATCGGCCGGGAGGTGGACGGGCTTTACGCTTTCGTCACAAATTCGTTGCAGATTGCGCAGCACGCCACAGGCGCCATTCGGCGAGCGCCCGCTCGCCGTTTGCGAAGGCCAGCTCGGGCGGAGGCGCGTCGGGCTCGAACCACCCGATCTCGGTCACGTCGTCGCGCGGCTCGCCCGTTCCGCCGCCCACGACGCGGGCCGTGTAGAAGATATTCAGGGTCGGGGCGCCGTCGCCGTAGCGGTCGGGGTAGATGCCGAGCAGCTCCCCCACCTCGACCGTGAGGCCGGTCTCCTCCAGGAGCTCGCGCCGAAGCGCGTCGGCGGGCTCCTCCCCCTCCTCCACGAACCCGCCCGGCGTGTCCCACATGCCCAGGCGGGGCTCGATCCCGCGCCGGGTGAGCAGGATGCGGCCGTCGCGCTCGACGACGGCGCTCACGGTCGGCGCCGGGTTCTCGTAGAGGACGAGGCCGCAGGCGGTGCAGTGAAGCCGCGGCGCGTCCTCCCCGGGCACCGGCCCGTGCCGGAGCCCGGCCGCGCAGCGCGGGCAGATCCGCCAGTCCCTCATGCGGCCTCGCGCAGGACGGCGCTCGACAGGTCGGCCCAGGCGCCGGGCTTCATCATCCAGCCCGAGTACGTGCCGCGGTTCGCCAGGCAGACCAGCCCGACGCGGGCGGCCGGGTCGGCCCACATCAGCGTGCCCGCCGCGCCGAAGTGCGACAGCGTCGCCGCCGAGCAGGCCGCCGGCAGCCAGTGCGGCTCCTTGGCGTCGCGGATGTCGAGGCCCAGGCTCCAGTCGGCCACCTCCCACGAGACGAACGACTCGATCCCGCCCGGGAGCCCCGGGAACTGGGCCTGCGCCATCCCGGCGTACGTCTCGGGCGCGAGCAGCGGCGCGCCGCCGGCCAGCAGCACCTGGACGACGCGCGCGTAGGCCTCGGCGGTGGCGAACGCGCCGCCGGCGGCGGTGCCGCGCCGGCGCCACTCCTGCGAGTTGAAGAGCTGGAGGCCGGGCCGCCAGATGCCGGGGTCATGCACCTCGAGCGCGCGGCCCGCCTCCTCGTCGGGCAGGCCCAGGTACGCGTCCATGCCGAGCGGCTCGAACACCGCCCGGCGGACGTACTCGGTGTGCGGCATCCCCGTCGCCGCGGCGAGGAGCTCGCCGAGGACGGCGTAGCCCTCGTTCGAGTAGACCCGCCTCGTACCGGGCGGGTGGACGAGCTCGACGTCGAGCGGCGGCAGCCCTCGCGGGCCCGACTCGGGAAGGCCGGAGGCATGCGCGAGCAGGTGCCGGGTCGTCACGGCGGCGCGGTCGCCGGCCGCGTACGCGGGCAGGTGGCGGCCGGCCGGCGCGTCGAGCTCCAGCGCCCCCTCCTCCACCGCCACGAGCACCGCCAGCGCGACGACCGGCTTCGTCAGCGACGCGAGCGCGAACAGGCTGTCGGGCCGTGCGTCGCCCGCCACGCGCGTCTCGCGCACCCCGCCGGGCCCGACGACGGCGGCCGCGACGGCGGGGACGCGCGCCCGCTCCCGCCACGTATCGACCATATCGAGCGCCACGGGGGGATCGTATGCGCCGTGTAAGGTTCGTCGGAACGATGGCCGAGGTTCGCTCTACTGGCGGGACGGGAGGCCCCGGCGGGGGCGAGTTCGATCCGCCGCGCGGTGACGAGGGGCTCGACGACTGGTTGACGCGCCGCCTGGAGGCGCAGGGGATCGTCGCCAACCGGGCCGGCTTTCCGACCGCGCGCATCCTGGCGGTCGTCGGGCTCGTCGCGGCGCTCCTCGCGCTGTTCTGGGTCATCTCCTCGGCCGGGAGCGGCAGCTCCACCAGCGGCTCGCCGGCCACGCACACGTCGACGGGCACGACGACGACGCAGGGCACGACGACCAGCACGGGGCAGGGCGGCGGAAAGCGGCAGAAGGTGAACTGGCGGTCGATCCCGCTCACGATCCTGAACGGCTACGGCGGGAGCGGCGCCGCCAGCGCGGCCCAGCAGCAGCTGACCACGCAGGGCTGGACGGTTGTCGGCGCGTCGAACGCCTCCACGTCGTCGGTGACCCAGACCGTCGTGGTGTACGCGCCGGGCAAGCTGGCGGCGGCGAAGACCGTCGCCAAGCGGCTGCACCTGCCCGCTCCGGTCGCGCTCGCCGACGCGACCGGCGTCGCCGAGGCTCCCGCCGGCGGGGTCGCGATCCTGCTCGGCTCCGACGGGCTCCCGGCCGTCGGCGGCTGATCCCTGGCGGGATTCGGCCGCCCGCGTCGAATCCCCCTGCATGGTCGACCGGATGGTGATCGACGTACCGACGCGGACCGTGGTCCGCGTGATCGGGCTCGTGATCGTCGCCGTCGCGGCGGTGAGGGTGATCGACGCGGTGAGCCACGTGCTGACCTGGGTCGCCGTCTCGCTCTTCCTGGCCGTGGCGCTGGAGCCGGTGGTGCGCGTGGCGGAGCGCTGGATGAACCGCACGTGGGCCGTGCTCGCCGTCTTCAGCGGCCTCCTGCTCATGGTGGCGCTCTTCCTCGCCGTCCTCATCATCCCGATCGCGACCCAGGTCGACGACCTGCGCGACGCCGCGCCCGGCTACCTCCAGAAGCTCGAGCGGAACCAGACGATCCGCGACCTGAACAGCCGCTACAAGCTGGTGCAGAAAGCGCAGGATGCCGCCAAGCAGGCTCCGGCGCAGGTCTTCGGTGCGGCCGGGCGCTTCGTGAGCGGCGTCGTCGCCGCGCTCACGGTGCTCTTCCTCACGCTCTTTCTGATGTTCGAGCTGCCCACCATCTCCCGCGGGGCGCTGTCGCTGCTCTCGGAGGAGCATGCGGCCAGGGTGCGCCTCGTGTCCGCCGACGTGAACCGGAGCATCGGTGGCTACGTGCTCGGGAACCTGGCCATTTCGGTGATCGCCGGCACGACCGTCGGGATCTCGCTCTGGATCCTCGGCGTCCCCTATGCGGCCGCGCTGGCTGTCTTCATGGGTGTCTGCGACCTCGTGCCGCTCGTCGGCGCCACGGTCGGCGCAATGGCGGCGATCGGCGTGGCGTTCGCGTCCCAGGGTGTCACGGCCGGGATCATCATGATCGTCGTGAACGTCGTCTACCAGCAGTTCGAGAACCACATCCTTCAGCCCATCGTCTATCGAAAGACGGTGCAGCTCTCCGCGTTCCTGGTCCTTGTCGCCGTGCTGGTGGGCGGCGAGCTGATGGGCGTGCTCGGGGCGCTGGTCGCGATCCCCGTGGCCGGCTCGATCCAGCTCATCGTGCGCGAGCTGCGCCGGGAGGCCCACGCAGCCGAGCCCGAGGCGACGTAGCGGTCGAACAACCGGGGGCCTCAGCCGGCGACGGCCTCGCGCATGAGCTCCCAGGCCGTGTCGACGTGCTCGGCGGTCGTCGCCATGTTGCCGATCGCCACCCGGATCGCGTGGCGCCCGCCGAGGTCGGTGTGCGAGACGAACGCCCGGCCGTCGGCGTTCACGTGCTCGATGATCGCCTCGTTCAGGCGGCGCAGCTCCGCCTCGTCGTCGACCCCGTCCGGGTGGCGGCGGAAGCAGACGGTCGAGAACGGCACCGGGGCGAGCAGCTCCCAGCCCGGCTCCGCCTCGATCGCGGCCGCCAGCCGCCGGGCGAGCTCGATATGGCCCGAGATGAGCGCGGCGAGCCCCTCGGCGCCGTAGGCCCGGATCACCATCCACAGCTTGAGCGCGCGGAAGCGGCGGCCGAGCGAGAGTCCGTAGTCCATGAGGTTCACGACGCCGCCGTCCTCCGGCGTCTCCAGGTAGGCGGGGACGAGCGAGAACGCCGCCTTCAGGTCGGCGGGCCGGGCCGTGTAGAGCAGGCTGCAGTCGACCGGCGTGAAGAGCCACTTGTGCGGGTTCACGACGACCGAGTCGGCCCGCTCGCACCCGGCCAGGACGTGGCGCATCTCGGGCACGACCGCCGCGGAGCCGCCGTAGGCGGCGTCGACGTGCAGCCACATGCCGTGGCGGGCGCACACGTCGGCGATCTCGGGGACGGGGTCGATGCTCGTCGTCGAGGTCGTCCCGACCGTGGCCACGACCGCGAGCGGCCGCACGCCCGCGGCGACGTCGGCGGCGACGGCCTCGGCCAGCAGGTCGGCCCGCATCCGGAAGGCGGCGTCGGACGGGATCTTGCACAGCCCCTCCTGGCCGATCCCGAGCGCGATGCAGGCCTTCTCGACCGACGAGTGGGCCTGGTCGGACGTGTACATGCGAAGCGGCGGCAGGTCGGCCCGGCCGGCCATCCCGCGGGTGCGGATGTCGAGCCCGGCCGCCTCGCGGGCGGCGGCGAGCGCGTACATCGTCGAGGCCGACGCCGTGTCGGTGATCTCGCCGAACCAGCCGGCCGGAAGGCCGGTCAGCTCGGCGACCCAGCGCAGCACCCGCTGCTCGAGCTCGGTCGCGGCCGGCGACGTGCGCCACAGCATCGCGTTCACGTTGAGCGCGGCCGCCACCGTCTCGCCGAGGATGCCCGGCGGCGAGCCGGAGATCCCGAAGTAGGCCATGAAGCCCGGGTGGTTCCAGTGCGTGATGCCGGGGATCAGGACGCGGTCGACGTCGGCCAGGATGTCGGCCAGCGGCTCGCCCGCCACCGGCGCGTGCTCGGGCAGGGCAGCCGCGATCTCGCCCGGCTCGACCCGGGCCAGCACGGGCAGGTCGCCGACCCGGTCGAGGTACGACGCGCACCAGTCGGCGGCCTGCTCGAGGGCGGCGCGCAGCTCGCCCGAGGTCGGAGGCGCGGTTGCCACGCCTCAAGCATGCCAGATGAGCGACTGCGACCTGGTGTAGACCGTGAACCAGATGGACGAGCCGTTCGTGGCCGTCTCCCAGAGCGCGTGTCCGGTGCCGCCGGCGACGCGGTGGACGCGCGCCACCCGGCCGCTCGGCAGGTGGAGCCGCCACACGGCTGCGCCGCTCGATGCCTGGCGCACGTACACCACGGTGTCGCCGCTGACGGACACGTGGCTGTACGACCAGATCGGCGTCTGCGCGATCCGCTTCGTGACTCCCAGGTCGATGCGGTAGAGCCGGATGGAGCTGCGTCCGTGGCCGGTCACCGAGTAGACGACCCGCCTGCCCGAGATGTCGGGCTCGCCCAGGTCGCTTCGCATCTTGACCCTTGCGATCACCTTCGACTGGTTCGTCCCCAGGTCGAAGAGGATGAGCCGCCGCCTGCCGGTGACCCGCCGGTAGACCAGCCAGTGGTCGAAGAGCGCCGGCTCGGTGCCCTTGAGCTGGAGGGTGCGCATGACGGCGAGCGTCCCCGTGTCGATGATCTGGAACGCGGAGCCGGTGTCGACGACGACCCGGGCGCCGTCGACGTCGGGCGTCTTTCCGGGAAGGTCGTTCACGACGCCGTTCACGCGCAGCCTGCCCTGCACGACGCCGCCCGCGACCTGATCCCACGCCAGCACGCCGGCCGGCCCGGCGGACGGGTCGGCGACGTGGCGCGAGCCGAGGTCGATCTGCACCGCGGCGGCCGCCGCCGCCGGCGTCGCCGTGGCGGCGAGCACGCCCGCCAGCGCGGCCATGGCGCCGGCGTTGGCCGTGCGGAGCGCCCCGCCCCGCTCCCGCAGCCAGCTCCCGGCGTGCTCGAAGCGGTCGGCCGCCTCGTCCCAGTCGTGAAGGCCGGCCGTGGCCGCGACGAGGACGGCCGCGCGCCCGGCCCCGAACGCCGCGAGGGCGGCCATCCCGGCGCCGGGGTCGGCGAGTGCGATCGCCGCGGTCACCGCCACGAGCGTCGCCACCGGCACGTAGGTGACGAATCCGATGCCGAGGCCGGCGCCGTAGAGGAACGCGGTCGCCGGCAGCGGCAGCACCTCGCGCCAGCGCTGGGGCACCTGGCGGCGAAGCTGCGGCACCGGCAGGCGCAGGAGCCCTGCCTCGCGGGCGGCGTAGGCCGCTGCGATGCCCGCGGCCGCCCAGGCGCCGTGCGCGCCTCCGCCGCCGGCCCGCCCGGCCGCCCAGCCGACGCCCCAGCCCAGGGCCGCACCCGCGGCGACGGATCCCATCGCGAACGCCGCCACCGCCACCAGCCATCTCCTCACCCCGTGCACGACGGGGGCGACCGTCTCGGCCACGGCCAGCCCTCAGGGCGACCAGGCGCCGGACACCCCCGCGAGGAGCGCGCAGGCGGCGATCGCCGCTCCGGGATCGGGCGCGACCCCGACGCCGAGCGCCAGGCCCGCGCCGCCCGCGCCGGCCGCCGCCGCGAGCCGCCTCAGCACGGCACCTTCGTGTCGTAGTAGAGGACGCAGAACACCTTGCGGCCGTGGAAGCAGTAGCCGACCAGCGCCGCGTCGCCGTTGATACGGCGGTTGTGGTGGGCGCAGCAGTCGACCAGCTTTCTGATCTGGTTGTTGCAGCAGCGGTACCAGGCGCCGTCGAAGCGGGTGTGGAAGCCGTAGATGTCCGGCACCCAGTCCTGGCAGGGGCGCGTGCGCGGCGCGCGCGGCACCGGTTCGCCCGTCGGGCCCGACGCGGCGGTTGCCGGCGCTGTCGAGCGCGAACCCCGACGCGTCGACGGGCCGGCCGAGGTTGTCGACCGGATGCCCGTCGGACGGCCGCAGCGGATACCCGTGGCGGTCGATGCGGGGCAGCTTCGGGAACGGGTGCGGGCACGGCTTGGTGGTGAACGTGTGGCCGCAGAAGCCGTAGTAGCGGGTGCTCTCGGGCCCCAGCGACGACGCGCCGGCGAGCGGCCCGGCCAGCCACGCGATGATCGGCGCGCCGATCCGGCTCAGGAACCCGGAGCGGCTGTGCCGGGAGGCGACGTCGCGGGCCATGTCCTCGCCGTCACGCCACATCGCCGACCGCCTCCTGGGCGCGGCTGCCGCCGGCGGCGACCAGGCTCTCGAGCTGCTCGAGCGTGTTCACGGTGCCCTTGGCCCGAACGACGCTTGCCGCGTCGAGGTACACCGCGTACGGCGTCCCCGGGACGTCGAAGGCGGCGTGCAGCTCCGGCCCCTCCGCGTCCTCGTAGGCGGCGTGGACGACCCGAAGCGCCGGATCGCGCTCGAGCACGCGCAGGCCCGGCACGATCTGATGGCACACAGGGCAGCCGGCCGACGTGAACGCGACCAGCGCCGCCCTTCCCGCGGGCACCGCCGGGTGGTCGATCGCCGCGCCGAGCTCGGGCCCCTCGCCCTCCTCCTCGAGCGCCCCGCGCGGCCCCAGCCGCAGGTGCAGGACGCCCACCTGCCGGTAGAGCGAGAGCACGAGCACCACGAGCCCGGCGACGGCCAGCCAGAGGACGGCGTAGGACGCCTCCCAGAATCCGCGCCCGAGGCGAGGTGTCGCGCCCTCGGCGGCGGCGAGCGCCGCGGCGACGAGGACGGCGTTCCGGACGAGCGTCAGGCGGCCCGGGGGGCCCGACCACGGCAGGCACGCGCATGCGGGCGGCGCCGAGCCGCGCGCGAGCTCGGCGGCCAGGACGAGCGTGAAGACCGAGAGCAGCGCCGCGGCGCACCAGGCGGAGACGGCGAGGCCGGCGAGGAGGCCTCCGGCGACGGCGAGCTCGGCGGCGGGGACGGCAACCGCGACAACGCCCCGCCACGGCACGAGGCGGTAGCCGTCGAGCGCGGCCCGCCACGCACCGAACCGCCGGATCTTCGCGATCGCGGCGAGGGCGAGAAGCGCGCCGAGAAGCTGCGCGATCGGAACTGCGACCACCGGCATCCGGCGACCAAGGCTAGAAGCCGGACCGGACGGACTGGCAGCCGCCTACAGCGACGACTCGACCCGCGCGAGGGCGGTGTCGAGGCGGGCGGCGATCTCGTCGACCTCGGCGTCGGTCAGGATGAGCGGAGGGGCCAGCATGAGCGCGTCCATGTGCTCGGTGCCGACCGGCGTCGGACAGGAGTAGATCATGAGGCCCTCGTCCTTGGCGGCGGCGGCGACGCGGCCGCAGACGCCGGCGGAGGCCGGGAAGCGGGCGCCGTCCGGCGCGCGCAGCTCGACCCCCTGGAGCAGGCCGCGGCCGCGCAGGGAGTGGACGATCGGGTGGCGGCCGCGCAGCTCCTCGAGCCTGGCGCGAAGCGAGCGCCCCGCGCGACTCGGCGGCCTCCACGAGCCCGTCCTCCTCGATCACGTCGATGACGGCCGAGCCGACGGCGCAGCCGAGCGGGTTGCCCGAGAAGGTGTGGCCGTACGAGAAGCCGCCGGGCGCGCTCTCGACGACCTCACGCAGCCGCCGCGATGCGACCATCCCGGAGAGCGGGACGATGCCGCCGCCCAGCCCCTTGCCGAAGGTGATGACGTCGGGGAGGGCATTCCAGTGCTCGACCGCGAACCAGCGCCCGGTGCGGCCGAAGGCGGTGATGACCTCGTCGGCGACGAGGAGCACCTCGTGGCGGTCGCACACCTCGCGCACGGCCTCCAGGTAGCCGCCCGGAAGCGGCACAGCCGCGCCCGACGAGCCGGTCACCGGCTCGACCACGAAGGCGGCCACGTGCTCGGCCCCGCGCGAGAGGATTGCGGCCTCCAGCGCCGCGGCACCCTCCTCCGCGGTATCGCTGTTGGGCACGACGGCGTACTTGCGAAGGAGCAGCTCGAACGGTGCCCGCCAGCGGGAGCCGGAGAGCGAGAGCGCGCCCATGGTGGAGCCGTGGTAGGAGGTGACGCGCGAGAGGAACTCGACCTTGCCGGCCTTCCCGAGGAGCTCCCAGTAGAGCACCGCGAGGTGCAGCGCCGACTCGTTGGCCTCGGAGCCCGACGAGTTGAAGAAGCACCACTCCAGGTCGCCCGGCGCGCGCGCCGCGATCCGCTCGGCGAGGTCGAGCATCGGCTCGTTCCGGAACGAGAAGCGATACGTGAACGTCAGCTCGCCGGCCTGCGCGCGCAGCGCTTCCACCACCCGCGGGTGGCAATGGCCGAGCAGCATCACCATCGCCCCGCCGCACGCGTCCAGGTAGCGGCGGCCATCGGCGTCCTCGATCCAGCACCCCTCCGCCCGCACGGCGACGGGCAGCGGCGAGCCGGGGCTGGCGGTCATCGAGTAGTCGGCGCGCTCGGGAGCCTTCATGGGATCACTGTACCGGGGCGGCGGGGCTGGTCGATCCGGTCTCGCTCCCCGGCGATGATCGCCTGGACCTGTGCCTGAAGCCCTTGTTTCTCGATCCGCGGGTGGAGCCACACTCCCTCGGTGACGAGGCCACCGCCTGTGCCACCCGCCACCCTGGATCCAACCGGAAGCCGCTCGTAGAAGAGCCGGGCGGAGTCACGGTCGTTCCAGCAGCGCGCGTCGAGGTCCTCGAGGAGATGCTGGAGCGTTGCTTCGTCACAGCGGATTGCAGCGGCTGGACAGGTCAGGTAAATCGACCCGCCGTCATCGCCCTGCATGACAACCGCGAAGCCCTCCCGTGCCCGCGCCTCGGCAAGCGACTCGACTGCTTCATAGCCGGCCCCATGCCCGTCCGCGATCATTCGACGCAGGCTCTCGTGGCCCGGGAGCGCGTCGACGGCAACGCTCGGCGTGCGCCGGTGAAGCCATCTGCTCCAGAACCTCGTCATGCGTTCGACGATACCAACGAGGCCCCGCATCTGATCCTCGCCTGTTGCAGGCTGTCACGCGAGTGTCCCGGGACACGCCGAGTGTCGTCACATGTGGACGGCAACTGGCGGTTCCCCTGGGATCCGCCAATTGGCGGTTGTACGGAGCGCCTCGCGACGGCGGGGTGATCGACGGATGAAGAACCGGCGCAGCCCGTCACGCCTGTGCCGCGAAAACCGCCGAATGTCGTCACACGTGGACGACAAGTGCCGGTCGCAGCGTTCGAGCAAACGGTCGTGGCGACGGCGAAGACCGCGTTCTTCGCCTCGCGCGCACCACGCTTCGCCACCCGTTGAGGACGGGGCCCGCGGGGGAACCGTGGGTTCCCCCGCGTTCCCTAGACCGATTGTCCCGGGGCCTTGAGCGCGACCTTGAGCTCGACCAGCACCGGCCCTGACCGGTCCGCCAGCGCCTCGCCCAGCGCGGCACCCACGCCGCGAATGCCGTCGGCAAGGATGTACCGGACTCCGCACGCGGCGGCCAGCCCCGCGAAGTCGGGCGCGTTCAGTTCGACCGCGACCGTCCGCCCGAACATCGTCTCCTGGTAGTTGCGCAGGATGCCGTAGGCCGAATCGTTGACGACGAGCGTCACGAACGGCAGCCCCTCGGCCGCAGCCGTGAGGAGCTCGTGGCCGCCCATCAGGAAGCCGCCGTCGCCGACGATGGCAACGGTCGGCCGGTTGGGGTGGGCGGCCGCGGTGCCGAGCGCGAGCGGGACGCCGCACCCCAGCGCCCCGGACGCCGGGTACACGAACGACCCCGGCCGCTTGCCGTCGAGGTAGAGCGCCGCCCAGTAGGCGCAGACCGTCATGTCGGCGATCACGATCGCGTCCTCCGGCAGCGCGTCGTCGAGCGCGTGCATGAGCTCGATCTCGTCGGGCACGCCCTGCGCCGCCACCTCGGCGTTCCGGCCCTGGATGGCCGCCCGCACGGCCGCCTCGCCGTCGCGCGAGCCGGCGCGCACGCCGCCGTCGAGAAGCGCGCGGCAGAAGAGGCCGACGTCCGAGACGATCGCCTCGGCCGGCTGGTAGGTGCGCCCGAACCGGCCCGGGTCGAGGTCGACGTGGACGAGCGCGGCCGGGATGGGAAGCGTCCAGTTCGCGGTCGTCTCCTGCGAGAAGCGCGTGCCGAGCGCCAGGCACAGGTCGGCCCGCTCGACGAGGTGGCGCATCGACGGCTCCTCCACCGACGAGCCGGCGTGGAGCGGATGCCCGGTCGGGAGCGTGCCCTTGCCGTTGTAGGTCGTGATGACCGGCGCGTCGAGCGCCTCGGCCAGCGCCTGCGCGTCGCCCGCCGCGCGGCGCGCGCCGCCGCCCGCCCACACGATCGGCGCGCCCGCCTCTTCGAGCATCGCCCGGACGCGCGCGACCGCGTCCGGGTCGGGCGCTGGGAGCGTGACCCGCGCCACAGGCGGCGCCCCCTCCGGCGCGGGTGCCGCCATCACGTCGGTCGCCACCTCGATCGTGACCGGCCCCGGATCGAGCGCCATGTGGGCGAAGGCCTCGGCGACCGCCGCCGCCAGCGCCTCGGGGGTCGTCGGCCGGGCGTGAAACCGCGAAACGGCCGCGAAGGCCTGTGACTGGCCCCGGCTCTCGTGCAGGTACCCCCGCCCCGCGCCCACGAGGTCGGTCGGGATCTGTGAGGTGAGATGCAGCACCGGCGCGCTCGAAGCGTCGGCCTCGGAGAGCGCCGCCAGCGAATTGAACGCGCCCGGCCCGGTCGACGTCAGGTAGACGCCGGGCTTCTCGCCGGTGCGCGCGTAGCCCACCGCCCCGAAGCCCGCCGCCTGCTCGTGGCGGACGACGACCCGCCGGATCGGCGAGCCGATCAGCGCGTCCCAGACGGGCAGGGCGTGGATGCCCGGCAGCCCGAACACGACCTCGACGCCGTGCGCCTCGAGCACCTCGACGAGGGCGTGGGCGCCGGTGCGGACGGAGGGCGGCGCAACGGTCACGCCGAGGAGCCTACTTCTGGGAGGCGGAGATGAACGCCACGAGGTCGTCGATGTCGGTCGCGGAGAGCGTCGTGCCGAAGTTCGTCGGCATGACGCCGTCCTGATAGCCCGACGGCACGTACGCGCCGGGGTCGACGATCGACGACTTGATGAAGGCATCGAGCGGCTCGCCGGCCTTCTGGGCGTCGCCGCTCAGGTCGTCGAGCGCGGGGCCGACGGCGCCGCTGGTCCCGGCCGCGGCCAGCGCGTGGCAGCCGCCGCAACCGGCGCTCCCGGTGAAGATCGTCTTGCCGTTGTCGGCGTTCCCCGTCGCTCCACCGGTGGACGTCCCGCCGCCGCTGGTCGGCGGCGGAGTGGAGGTCGGCGTCGAGGTCGCCCCGCCCGTGAGCGAGGCGGTCGAGAGCGGCAGGGCGCCCAGCCCGACGCTCGATGCGCCGCTCGTCGTCGTGCCGGCCAGCACGATAACCACGATCATCGCGACCACACCCGCAACGGTTCCGATGAGCCCGGCGACGAGAACCTTGATCATGGCCGCGGGCACTATATCGGGTGTCGCGGCGGGGGCAAATACCCCAAGCAGGGGATGGCAGGGCCCGTGTCGAACGCCGACGTTGGACACCGCGATGCTCGACAAGCGTGACATCCAGACGCTGATGTACTGCATCCGGGTCGCCGAGACCACGGGCCAGTGGCAGCACGGCTACCCGGCACGCTCGCCCAACGACCTCGAGTGCAAGCTCGCCGAGCTTCTGCGCGAGATCGAGGCGAGCCGCACCATCCGCGCCGCCGCCTGACCCCGGCGTGAAGCTCGGCTACGGTGGCGACGCCGTGCGCGCGTTCGTCGCCATCCCGATCCCGGCGCCGCTCGCGGAGGAGCTGGCCGACTACGCCGCCGACGCCGCCGGCGCTCTCGGCGGACGGGCGGTCCCGTCCGCGAACCTGCACGTCACCGTCCACTTCCTCGGCTCGGTCGACGACGCCGACGAGGAGCCGCTCGGCGCCGCGCTCGCGTCGGCCTGCGCCTCCGCCGCGCCCTTCGCGCTCCGGCTCGCCGGTGCGGCACTGGCCCCGCCGCGGCGGCCGCGGATGGTCTGGGCTCGGCTCGATGCGCCGCCCGAGCTCGCCGGCCTGGCGGGGGCAGTCGCCGTGGCGGCCGGGCCGTTCGCCCCCGGCGCACGGGAACCGCGGACGGCGAGCCCGCACGTCACGCTCGCGCGCCTGCGCCGGCCGCCGCCGCGCGGGGCCGGCCTCCCGTCCCTGGCCGCTGCCGGAGCCGAGATCGCGGTTGCCGCCTGTGCGCTCGTCCGCTCGGACCTGGGCCGCGACGGCGCCCGCTACACGACGCTGGCGGAGCTCCCCCTCGGCGGCTGACCGGGGTCAGACCCCGCATCGAAAGCGTCACACAGGCGTCACGGCCGCCGATGCGGGGTCTGACCCCGTGCGACCTGTGATGACCCGGCGGGTCGTCCCTGATTCAATGCGCCCGTGACGGCCGCTCAGGACGTTGTCGAGGTGCTCGAGTCGCTTACAGCGGCGGATGTGCCGTGGTGGGTCGCCGGCGGATGGGCGGTTGACGCCCTGGTTGGAGAACAGACGCGCCCGCATGACGACGTTGACGTGATGGTGCCGTTGGCCGCGTTGCCGACGGTCGAGGCGTCCCTCGGCCAACGTGGGTTCGCCCGCGCAGACGAATCCGAACTTCCGGCGTTTCTGATCCTTCGCGATCCGCGCGGACGACAGGTCGACCTCTATCTCGTGCAGTTCGATTCAGCAGGCGATGCATGGCAGGAGTACTCCCCGACAAGGTGGGATCGCTTCTCCGCCGCGGACCTGTGCGGTGCCGGCCGTATCGAGGGGGTGAACGTTCGGTGTCTGTCGCCGGACGCGCTGTTCCGCCAGTTTCTCGGCTACACCTGGGGCGAGAAGGCGATCCACGACCTCACCACACTCCATCGCGTCTGCGGCGCACCTCTGCCGCCGGGGTTCGAGGCTTGACTCACTCCGGTCGCCGGAACCGGGCCCGCCACACGCGCAGCTCGAACGTCGGGCCGCCGATCAGCTCGCGGGCGTGCTCGGCGGCCGAGCCGGCGCAGCCGGCCACCTCCAGCCACGAGTCGACCTCGAACACCCGCAGCCAGACCTCCTCGGCGTCCAGTTCCAAGCCCGCTCCGAGCAGCGGCACGCGCGGCTCGCCGGCCGTTATCAGCCGGCCGTGCTCGGGGTCGCGGATGCGCTCGACCTCCTCCCACCTGCGCGCCCGGCCGGGGTCGTCGTCGGCGATGAAGTCCTCGAGCACGATCCTCCCGCCCGGCGCCAGGACGCGCGCCATCTCGTCGAGGGCGCGCGGCGGCCGGGCGATGTGGTGCAGGCTGTTCACGCACGTCACGAGGTCGAAGCCGGCGTCCTCGAACGGCAGCTGCTCGGCGCGGCCGATGATGCGGGCGACCCCGTCCGGGACGAACTCCAGGAGCCGCGCCGACGCGTCGAGCACCGTGATCGACCCGACCAGCGGGAGAAGGACGCCGGCCAGCGCCCCCGGCCCGCCCGCCACGTCGAGAGCGCGGTCGTCCGGCCTCGGGTCGCACCACTCGACGAACCCGCCCCAGTCCTTCTCCCTCGCCATCGCGGCGTAGCGCTCGGCGGTGCGGTCGAAGCGGCTACCCGCGGACAAACGCCACCGCCTCCTCGCGGGTCGTCACGGCCCCCGCCGCCTGCTCCTCGGCCAGCGCGTCCACCAGCGCGCCGATCCGCGGCCCCTCCGCCCCGGCCAGCTCGGCGATCTCGTCGCCGCGCAGGAGCGGCGGGCGCTCCTCGTCCTCGAGCTCGGCGACGATCGCGAGCAGCTCGTCGGCCGTCTCGGTGTGGGCGCGCACGTACGCCTGGCGGGCACGCACGCCCCGCGTGGCGAACCGGTCCGCGAGCGAGACGACGACGCTCGCACGGGTGTGCGGCGCGGTCGCCCGCAGGTAGCGGTACCCGTCGCGGCGGTCGAGCGGCCGGTCGTGCACCATGAAGCCGAGCCGCAGGTGCTCGGCGACCAGGAGCGCGCAGAACCGGATCGTCGAGGTTGCCGCGCGCCACCGCTTGAGGATGCGGCGGGCCGTCTCGGCGCCCTTCGCGTCGTGGCCCATGAACCCGATCCGGCCGTCGTCCGACACGGTGCGCGTGCTCGGCTTCTCGATGTCGTGGAAGAGGACGGCCAGCCGGAGCGCCGTGCGCGCATCGAGCTCGTCGCCCACCGGCTCGTCCAGAGCCCGGCCGAGCCGCTCGGCATGCCCGGGGAGGTAGTGCTCGGGATGCGCGGCGATGTCGGCCGCCGCGTCGAGCACCTGGAGGGTGTGCTCGAAGACGTCGAGGTGGTGAAACGGGCTCTGCTCGCAGCCGTGCATCGGCGCCGCCTCCGGAAGGACGACGTCGAGGACGCCCAGCCCGTCCAGCAGCCGGACGGCGGCGTCGGGGTGGTCGGGGGCGAGCAGCCGCCGGATCTCGGCGTAGATCCGCTCGCCGGCGGCCCGGTCGGCCAGGTGCGCGTCGCGGCGGGCGGCCCGCTCGGTCTCCGGGTCGACCGCGAACCCCAGCTCGTGGGCGATCCTGGCCAGGCGCAGGAGCCGCAGCGGGTCGTCGGCGAACACGCGCTCCGACACGAGCCGCATCCGCCGCTCGGACAGGTCGGCGAGCCCGCCGTACGGGTCGACCAGCTCGTCGTCGCCTCCGGCGACCGGGATCGCCATGGCGTTCACGGTGAAGTCGCGCTCGCCCAGATCGGCCACGATATCGCCGCCGCGCCGGGCCGTCACGTCGATGGTGCGGCCGTCGAGCACCACCCGCCACGCCCCGTGCGCCTCCGAGAGCGCGAACGGCGAGCCTCCCGTCGCGCGTGCCAGCCTGCGCGCCGCCGGGGCCGGGTCGCCGGGCACGACGACGTCGACGTCGGTCACGGGCCGCCCCAGCCGCACGTCGCGCACGCAGCCGCCGACGAAATGGGCCCCGTCGCCGTCGATCATGGGCCGCAGCTCGTCAAGCACTCCGGAGGACATGCTCCACCCTCCGCGGCCGCGGCGCCAGCGAGGTGACGATCTCGTAGTTGATCGTGCCCGCGATCGCGGCCCACTCCTCGGCGAGGATCCGCTCGCCCGCGTCCTCGCCGATCAGCGTCACCGCGTCGCCCGCCTCGACGTCGCACTCCGGTCCGATTGCGAACGTGAGCTGGTCCATGCTGACCGTGGCGGCGACCCGGCGGCGGCGGCCCCGCACCAGCACGTCGGCCCGGCCCGACAGGATGCGCGGCACGCCGTCGGCGTACCCCGCCGGCACGAGGCCGATCCAGGTCGGCTCCGTCGCGACGAACCGGCGGCCGTATCCGGCGCTCTCGCCCGCGGCGAGCAGCTTCACCTCGGCGACGAAGCTCTCGAGCCGGAGCGCCGGCCGGAGCCCGTCGGCGTGCGGGTGGGTGCCGAACGGCGAAAGGCCGTAGACCCCGATCCCGCACCGGACCGCGTCGAACCGGGCCTCCGGGAAGCGGAGCGCCGCTGCGCTGTTTGCGATGTGGCGGGGGCAGGCCGGAAACCGCGCCGCCAGGCCCGCGAACCGCTCGATCTGGCGGCGGGTGAACGCCTCGTCGCTGTCGGCGACCGCCAGGTGGCTCATCAGCCCGGCGAGCGCGAGGACGTCGCCGTCGGCCAGCTGCTCGGCGATCCGCAGCGCGTCGTCCTCCCCCATCCCCCAGCGGCCCATGCCGGTGTCGGCCTTCACGTGCACGCCGAGCGGCGCGCGGGCGGCGGCCCGCAGGCGGGCGAAGCCGTCGACCGACGTCACGGTCACGTCGACGCCCTCGACGTCGCTCTCCTGGCCGGGCACGAGCGGACCCATCACGAGGACGGGGACGTCGCCGAGCTCGTCACGAAGCGCCCGCGCCTCCTCCCAGGTGGCGACGCAGAGCCGGGCCGCGCCGGACGCGAGCGCCGTGCGCCCGACCGCGGCCGCTCCGTGGCCGTAGCCGTCGGCCTTCACGACGGCCCACACCTGGGCGGGCGCCGCCGCATCGGCGAGGCGGGCGACGTTGGACGAGACCGCCGCGAGCTCGACCGTCACCGTGGCCCGCGCCCGCTCCGTGCCGATCACCGCACCACCTCCGGCAGGGCGTCGATCACGTCGGTCGCGATGATCCCCGACGGGCCGCGCCGCTCGACGGCCAGCCGGCCGGCGAGGCCGTGCGCCTCGGCGGCGATACACGTGGCGGTGCGGGCGTCGCCGCCCTTGGCGAGCATCGCCGCGACCGCTCCGGTGAGGACGTCTCCGGAGCCGGCGGTCGCGAGGCCCGGCGGGCCGGCATGCGACACGGCGATGTGTCCGTCAGGAACGGCGACGAGCGTGTCGGCACCCTTCAGTAGGACGACACAGCCGCTCGCGGCCGCCGCCTTTCGCACCGCCTCCAGCCGGTTTGCCCGCACCCAGCCCGACTCGACGCCGAGCAGGCGCGCCATCTCGCCCTCGTGCGGAGTGAGGACGGTCGGGCCGGGACGGCGGCGAAGCCGCGAGAGCCTGCCGTTGAAGGCGAAGAGGCCGTCGGCGTCGATCACGACCGGCCCGGCGTGCTCGGCGGCCACCCGCCGGGCCAGAGCCACGGCCTCGTCCGACCGGCCGAGCCCGGGCCCGAGCGCGACCGCACCGGCCCTCTCGAGCAGGTCGAGCCCCTCCGGGAGCGCGCGCACCATCACCTCGGGCACCCGGCCTTCGAGCGCCGGTACGGCCTCGGCCGGCGCGGCGATCCAGGCGATCCCGGCCGAGGCGCGGAGCGCCGCCAGCGCCGCCATGAGCGGCGCCCCGACGAACCCCGGGGCGCCTCCGATCACGAGCACGGCGCCGGCGCTGTACTTCGAGCCGCGCACGCTCTTCGGCCAGCCGGCCGGGGCCGCTGCGCCCGTCAGGAGCGTCGCCATGGTCGCCCGGTCGGCCTGCGGCGGGATGCCGATGTCGGCGACGACGACCCGGCCCGAGGCGCTCCGGCCCGGTTCGACCGCCGTCCCAAGCTTGCGCCCGTGGAAGCAGACCGTCACGTCGGCGGCGACGGCGTCGCCTGCGACGACGCCGGTCGAGCCGTCCACGCCGGACGGCACGTCGAGGGCGACGGTCGCGCCGATCGGCCCGCGCATCGCGCCGATCGCCTTTCCGACCGCGCCGCGCGGCGCGCCGCGAAACCCGGTCCCGAGCAGGGCGTCCACCACGACGCCGGCGCGGGTGAGCCGCCCCCGGCGCACGGCGTCGGCGACCGGGATGCCGAGCCGGCGGGCGACGTCGTGGTTCAGGCGGGCGTCGGGCGGGAGCTTGCGGGCGTCGCCGGCGAGCAGGCACTCGACCTCCCAGCCCGCGGTGTGCAGGTGGCGGGCGACCACGAAGCCGTCGCCGCCGTTGTTGCCGGCACCGCATACGACCGCCACCCGGCCGGGGCCGTCGGCGAGCCGCATGATCTCCCGGGCGGCGGCAAGGCCGGCCCGCTCCATCAGGACGGCACCGGGGATGCCGAGCCCGCCGATCGCCGCCGAGTCGACGGCGCGCATCTCCTCGGCCGTATAGAGCTCGAGCGGGCTCATGCGTCGTGCACGATGGCGACGGCGGCCGCCATCCCCTTGGAGTGGGTCATGGACAGGTCGATGCCGCCCGCGCTCACGCGGGCCGCCCAGGCCGCGGTGCGGCCGCTCAGGCTGACGCCGGGCTTGGGCCGGCCGGCGATCTCGATCTCGCGCCAGGTGAACGGGACGCCGAAGCCGAGCGCCTTTCCGACGGCCTCCTTCCCGGCGAACCTGGCGGCGAAGTGCTGCGGCGGATTCGCGCGCGAGAGGCAGTACTCGCGCTCGGCCGCGGTGAAGACCCGCTCGATGAACCGGGGGTGGCGGACGAGGGCCCGCGCAACCCGGTCGATCTCGATCAGGTCGATCCCAACCCGCATGGCGGCCATACTATGCTAGGCCCGTGCCGCGAGCGGTTTCCCTGACGCCCACCGCCACGTGGTGGCCGAGCACGCTTTACCAGACGACCACGCTCGAGCTGCGCCGGGGCGCGGAGCGCCTGCTCGTCGATCCCGGCATCTCGCCGTGGGAGATCGACGAGGTGGTGTCGGCGTCCGCCGACCCGGTCACCCAGGTGCTGGTCACCCACGCCGACTGGGATCACGTGATGGCGCTCGGCGTCCTGCCCGACGCCCGGGTCACCGCCTCGACCGGCGCCGCCGGGCGCATCCGCTCCGGCGAGGCGCGCGCGTCGATCGAGAAGGAGTCGGTCGAGGCGTACGTCCCGTTCGTGGCGCTCGACGGGCTCCACTGCGAGCAGGAGGTCGAGCCGCCGGCCGACGTGACGCTCGGTCCGTGGAGCGCCGTCTGCCGCGCCGGGCGAGGCCACACCGACGACGGGCTCATAACGTGGTTCCCCGACGAGAAGGTGCTCGTGGTCGGCGACTACCTCTCGGAGCTCGAGATCCCGTTCGCCTACTCGTCGGTGCGCGACTACCAGACGACCCTGCACACGCTGATCGGCGTCATCGAGCGCGAGCGTCCGGAGTTCGTCGTGGTCGGGCACGGGAAGCCCCACGCCGCCGACCGGGCCCTCGAGATCGCCGACGAGGACCTCGACTACATCGACGCGATCCTCGCGTTCGCCGAGGCCGGCTGCCCGGCCGGGCAAGCCGAGCGGATCGCCGTGCCCTTCCGGGGAAGCGGCCCGTACGACCGGGTGGCTCACGGCGCGAACGTCAAGCTGGCCTGCGAGGCGGCCGGCGCGCCCGTTCCGGCCTGACGCACTGTCGTCCGCGGCGCTTCTGCCGATAAGGGATATGTGCCCCCTCTCGTCCATGTCCGCAGGCATCCGCTCGGCCCGCGCGTCTACGTCGCCGGCGTGCGCGTGCACGAGTGCTGGGCGGGGCTCGCGGCGTCGGTCGCGCTGCTCGCGGCCGAGGCGACCAACCACACCGCCCACCGCCGCTTCGAGACGGCGGTCGCCCTGGTCGCCACCTGGATGATGGCCAAGGACTGGCCCGACTTCTTCCCGTCACGCCGCGACACGTATGCGTGGCGGGTGGGAGTGCACCGCCGCGACGGCTGAGCGCCGCGGCGGTGCGTGAGTCCCGCCTACTCCTTGAACAGCCCGAACATCTGCTGAGCGTGCCCGCCCAGCCGGGTGAAGTCACCGCCCACGGCCAGCGTCTGCGGGCCGGCGGCGATGGCGAACACGCCGAGGTTGCTGTTGGCCGTCGGGTGCCACGACTGGAGCGCGCCGGTCGCGTCGTCGACGGCGATCAGGTGGTTCCGGCTCGCCACCCGGGTGCAGAAGTTGTTGCCGGGGATGGGGCCGCAGTAGGCCTCGAAGTGGCCGCCCGCGTAGGCGATGCCGTCGATCACGACGACGTTCTCGACGTTGCCGGTCACGCCCTCGATCCAGACGAGGTCGCCGGTCGAGGGGTTGAACTTCATGAACGAGCCGCCGTTGCCGGTGCCCGCGCCGTACATGAAGCCGCCGAAGTTCGAGAGGCCGACGACGTCGAACGGGCGGAACGACGCCGCGGAACGGGCCGTGCCAGTTCCACGTGACCGACGCGCCCGAGTTCGGGTCGACCGCGCCGATGGCGTTGCTCGACACGCCGTTCAGCGTGTTGAAGGCGCCGCCGACGACAACCCGGTTTGAGCCGTCGTCCGTGGTCAGGATCGCGTCGACCGGGCCGTCCGTGACGGGCGCCCAGGACGACTGGAACGCGCCGCCGGCCGGGTCGAACGCCCCGCTGTAGTTCCGCGGTGCTGTGAACGCACCGCCGAGGTACAGATGGCCGTTGGAGAGGTCGATCGTGCGCACCTCGCCGTTCAGGCCCTTCACCTTGAACGCGGTGTTGAGCGCGCCGGTGCTGGCGTTCACGGCCGCGACCTTCTTGCGCTTCACGCCGCCGACGGTGCCGAAGCCGCCGCCGAGGTAGATGTTGTTGCCGTTCACGTGGATCGCGCTGACGAGCCCGTTCACGTTCGGGTTCCACGGCAGCAGCGCGCCGGTCGTCAGGTTGATCGCCGCCGCGTGGTTGCGCGTCACCTCACCGGTGCCGGCAGGGGCACCCGAGGGGCGGAGCGACGTGAACTTCCCGCCGATGTAGGCGGTGGTGCCGCTGACGGTGATCGTCGTGACGCGGCCGTTCGTCTGCCACGAGGGCGACGGCGTCGAGCCGACGACGGCGGCTTGCGCGGGAGCGGCGAGCGCCGCCCACGCCGTTGCGGCAACGGCCGCCTTCAACAGGGTCGTCCTACCCACAGTCATTGCCTCCTAGGTGCCTTTCCCCGAGCGTACGGGGTGGCGGACGCCTGTCAAGTTCTGGACACCCATGCGGCTTTCCCGCATCCCGCGCGCGGGGACTCCACCGCCGATTTCCGGGCCGACCCCAATGCGGTCGGCGCCCGCGCGTCCGACACTATGTCTCGGGGTCCACAAACGCCCCAAAGCGCGTACCGGAGGCTGTGCACAGCACGGTCGACCCGGTCCGCATAACCCGGCCCGGCGCGTACCGCCTCGCGTCGGGCCGGGGTCTCTTCTCACCCCGGCCGCCTACTGAAGGCGGCGGAAGGCCCTCCTGACGGCGGCGGCGGTCCTCGCGTGCAGATCGAAGGCGGCGACGACGTGTCGTCGGACCCGCCCGAAGCGGGCCGGCTCCAGGTCCGGGCCAGCCGGGGCGAGCGAGGGCCCTCCGCAGAGAACGCATACACGGCCTGGGCATGAAACATTGGTACCTGATGCCGATGGTTCATCCCGAGGATCGGGCGTGCCGCTTCAGAACCGGGTGACGCCGCTCGGCGAGCTCGTCGCCGACCCGGCCCGCGGGCTCGTCTACGGGAACCGCGGCTGCCTGCACGATTCCGGCGGCCGGATCCGGCGGAGCCACACCGGCCGCCGCTGGATCGCCTGCCGGCTCGAGTTCCGCGGCTGGCTGCGGCGGCCGCTGCTTCAGCCGGGCAGGTTCACCGAGCTCTTCTTCCTCGACGAGGCGACCGCGATGGCGGCCGGGCACCGGGCCTGCGCCCTCTGCCGGCGCGAGGACTACAACCGCCTCGGCGAGATCTGGGGCCGCCTGCATCCCGGCGAGGCCGGCGCCGACGCGATCGACGCCCGCCTCCACCGCGAGCGGCTGGCGGGCAGGGAGCGGCGCTTCCACGACGTCGAGCTCGCCGAGCTTCCCGACGGCGCGTTCATCCTGCACGAGGGCGAGCCGTGGCTCGTGCTGGGACGCGCGCTTCTGCACTGGACGCCGGCCGGATACGACCACCGAGTTGGCCGCCCGTCGGGCCCGAGCCGCGCGATCACCCCGCCGTCGCTCGTGGACGTCCTGCGGGCGGGGTGGGACGGCGCGGTCCCGCTCCTGCACCCCACCGCGCGCAACATTGGGGTCTGACCCCGATTTTCAGGCGCAGGCGCGCGCGGTGTGCAAAATTGGTGCCTGACCCCGTTTCTTGATCGCCGATGACCTTCCGCGCCGCTCCCTCAGCCGTGCCGGTCGCCGCGAGCCTCCTCGCCGCGGCGGCGGTCGCCTGGGTTGTCGTCGCGGCACAGGCGGGCGGGATGGAGTCCGCCCCGGGGACGATGGGGCTCGGCGCCGCGGCCTTCCTCGGCCTGTGGGTGGTGATGATGGCGGCGATGATGCTGCCCGCGCTGGCTCCCACGGGCGCGCTCTACGTCGGCGAGGGAGCGGGGAGAGCCGCCCGCGGGCTCGGCCTGGCCGGCGGCTACCTGGCGGCATGGGCCGCGTTCGGCGCGGTCGCCCTCCTCCTCAGCCTGGCGGCCGAACGGCTGGCCGACCGCAGCCCGACGGCGGCGACCTGGACCGGCGCCGCGCTGCTCGTCGCCGCGGGCGCCTACCAGTTGAGCCCGCTCAAGGACCGCTGCCTCGCGGTCTGCCGCTCGCCGCTTCACCTGCTGATGCACGCCGGGAACTACCGCGGCCGCCTGCGGCACGTCCGCGCCGGGCTCCACCACGGCGCCTACTGCGTCGGCTGCTGCTGGACGCTCATGCTCGCGCTGGTCGCGCTCGGCGTGATGGACCTGCGCTGGATGGCCGCCTTCACCGTCGTGGTCACCCTCGAGAAGGTGTGGCGCCACGGCCGGCTGGTGGCGCTCGCGGCCGGCGTCGCACTCGTCGCGCTGGGACTGCTGGCACCGTCGCATCCGGGGCTCGTCCCGGGCCTTCACCGGTCGCCGATGACGATGGAGCCGATGTGACCTGGCAGATCTCGGGCACCTACCTCGAGGTGTGTAACTGCGACGCGATCTGCCCGTGCCGGCGGATCGACGGGAAGCAGGGAGGGCGGTCGACCTACGGCAGGTGCGAGGGCGCGCTCTCGTGGCGGATCTCCGAGGGAGCCGTCGACGGCGTCGACGTGTCTGACCTGTGCGTGGTGCTCGCCGTCTGGTACAGCGACGACGAGCCGGGCTCGCCCTGGTCGTGGGTGCTCTACCTCGACGAGCGCGCGGATGACCGGCAGCGGGCCGTGCTCGAGGACGTCTTCACCGGACGCCTCGGTGGCACGCCGCTCAGCCAGTTCCCGTGGGCGTTCAAGCCGAGCCGCCTGCTGGCGGTCGTGCCCTGCCGGATCGAGATCGATCACACGCCCGGCCGGGGATGGTTCCGGGCCGGCGCGAACGTGGCGGTCCGCATCGCCGCGCCCCACGACACCCAGAGCCCGGTGACCTGCATCATCCCCGGCCATCACCGCACGGGCCGCGAGGTCGTGGCCGAGGAGCTCGACGTCCGAAACGAGCACTTCGACTTCAGCTACTCGGGCCGGTGCGGCTACGAGGCCACGTTCGAGTACTCCTCGCGGCAGGCGAGCACGTGACAGCGCGCACGTTCGGCTAGCATCCCGGCGGGCCCGCAGCATGACAAGGGAGCTGTCATCGCAGCGGAGGGGGTTCACCGCCGGAGCGCGGCCCTGAACGCGCGGGCGGTGTCGGCCGACGCCCTGGTTCTCGACGAGGTGCTCCGGCGGGCGCCGATCGGCGTCGTCGTCCTCGACCGCGAGCTGCGGATCGAGCGCGCGAGCAGGACCGTCGAGTCGGACGGGCCGCTCACGCCCGCCGACACCGGCCGCCTGCTCTTCGACGTCTGGCCCGCCCTGCCCGACGACGTCGTGCGGGCGCTGCGCCGGGTCGCGTGCGGCCGGGCGGCGCAGGTGGAGATGCGCTCCGACTCGCCCGACTGGCGGGCCGACCGGATGGTGATCTCGGCGGTGACCGACGACGAGGGGGCGGTCGAGCGCATCGTCTGGATCTGGTCCGACGCTCGCTGAGCCGCGAACAACATATCAACACCTGTTAGGGTGTGGCCATGTTCGGCGAGCTCCTGCACATCGACGCCGCCCAGGGGGAGCGCCTGCGCGCCGCCCGCCCGTCGCCCGACGACGCCGAGCGGCTGGCCGGCGGCTACCGCGCGCTCGGCGAGCCGACCCGCCTGTCCCTTGCCCTCGCGCTCCGCGACGGCCACGAGCTGTGCGTGTGCGACCTGTCGTGGATCGTCGAGCGGCCCCAGAACCTGGTCTCGCACCACATGAAGGCGCTCAAGGCGCAGGGGGTCGTCCGTTCGCGGCGCGAGGGGAAGATGACCATGTACGCCCTCACCGGCAAGGGCCGCTCGCTGCTCGGCGCGCTCGAGGCGGATGCCGGATGAGCGACGTCGTCTCGCAGGTCGGCACCGCGCTGAAGGACGCCTTCCTGATGGCGTGGGAGGTGTGGTGGGCGCTCGTGCTCGGGTTCGCCATCTCGGCGATCGTGCAGGCCTGGGTGCCGCGCCGGCGGATCGAGTCGGCGCTCTCGGGCAGCGGGCCGCGGCCGCTCCTCTGGGCCACCGGCCTCGGCGCGGCGTCCTCGTCCTGCTCCTACGCGGCCATCGCGATCGGCAAGTCGCTCTTCCAGAAGGGCGCGTCGGCCGCCTCTGCGCTTGCATTCCAGTTCGCCTCGACGAACCTGGTCTGGGAGCTCGGTCTCGTCCTGTGGATCCTGATCGGCTGGCAGTTCGCGCTGGCGGAGTACCTGGGCGGGATCGTGATGATCGCGCTCATGACGCTCCTGCTGCGGGCCTTCGTCTCGCCGGGCCTCGAGGAGGCGGCGCGCCGCCACGCCCAGGAGGCCGAGTCCGGCCACCAGCATCACGCGGCCGGCGCGGAGATGCCGCTGCACGAGCGCCTGACCAGCGTCTCGGCCTGGTCGGATGTGGCGCACAACTTCCGCGGCGACTGGCAGATGCTCTGGAAGGAGATCACGATCGGCTTTCTGCTCGCCGGATTCGTGGGGCTCCTCGGGAACGACGTCTTCAACACGCTGTTTCTCGCCGACGCCCCCGGCCCGGTCGCGGCCGTCGAGAACGTCATCGTCGGGCCGCTGATCGCGATCCTCTCGTTCGTCTGCTCGGTGGGCAACGTGCCGCTGGCGGCCGTGCTGTGGTCGGGCGGGATCAGCTTCGGCGGCGTGATGGCGTTCATCTTCGCCGACCTGGTCATCCTGCCGATCATCGTGGTGTACCAGAAGTACTACGGCTGGTCGTTCGCGCTCCGGATCACCGCGCTGATGCTCGTCACGATGGCGGCCGCTGCGCTCGTGATCGACGGGCTCTTCACCCTGCTCGGGCTGGTGCCGGACGCGCGCCCGTCGCGCGACGACATCTTCGCGTCCATCGGGCTCGACTACAAGCTCGTCCTGAACCTGCTCGGGCTCGTCATCTTCGCGGCGCTCTTCGGTCTCACGATGCGGCGCGGGGCGACGGACCCGGTGTGCGGCATGAAGGTGGACAGGGCGAAGGCGCCGCGGATCGAGCACGCCGGCCACACCTACTACTTCTGCTCGGAGCACTGCCTTCAGCGGTTTCAGTCGGAGCGCGCGGACGCCGGGTCCCACTCGGTCCGGGCCAGCGCGTAGGCGGCGAGGGTTCCCAGCACTCCGGCGATCCCGGCCCTCGCGGCGGGATCGGCGACGAGCCCGTCGACGACCCGGTCGCGCGAGACGGCGACGTGCCGGCACGCCTCCGAGACGACGTCGGCGTGGATCGTACGAAGGACGGTCTCGAGCGACTCGTGTGCCTTCGTCGCTCTGGCCGGCGAGGCGGAGGCGTTCACCCACGCCACCGGCTTGCCGTACATCTCGGGCCCGCCGACCGTCCAGTCGAGCAGGTTCTTGAACGAGCCGGGCAGGGCCCCCGCGTACTCCGGCGTGCAGAAGAGCACGGCGTCGGCGGCCGCGATTCGCGCGCGCAGGTCGGCGACGGCGGCGGGCAGCGGATCGACGTCGTCGTCGGGGTTGAAGTGCGGCAGCGTCGTCATCCCCTCGTACAGGCTCGCCTCGACGCCCGGCGGGGAGGCTGCGACGGCCGCGCGCAGGAGGGCGGTGTTCGTGGATCCGCTGCGGGTGCTGCCCGAGACGAGGAGGATGCGCTCGGCTATCGGAGGAGCCGCAGCCGGCGGGCGACCTCCGCCAGGTTGACGTCGTATCCCCACCCGAGCCACCTCGGCGTGAAGAGGCGATGGTCGTCGCGGTTCCACCAGCGGCTCTTCGCCCGCTCGCGCGTCGGGCGCCGCCAGTCGTACGGGATCCCGAGCCAGGTTCCCTGTCGATCCTTTCGCATGACGATCAGTCTAGCCACGGCCCGGCGGAGGCCGTGGCGGCGTCTGGCCCCGCCCTACTCAAGGCTGCGCGCGCACAAGCCGTCTCAGCTCGGGCGGCAGCCGGCCATGGCCCTTGCGGACGAGCACGAGGTTCTTCTGCCCGACCGGGACGACTGCGACCGACGGAGACACGCCCGGGAGCTCGGCGACCCGGATCGGCCCGCCGCCTTCCGCAGGGAGCTGTCCGCCGGTGTCGTCGCACGGCGGCATGACCGCCTTGCCGAGCGTCCGCCCCGGCACCGGCGAGACCTTCACCGACGTTCCGAGGTAGATCGCGCCGTGGAAGCGCACGAGATAGGCGCACGACGCCGAGGCGCCGACGTGGACGCCCGTGTGGGTGGCGGCGCAGCCCGTCGCGGCGAGGGCAGCGGTGAGGAGGAGGATCGGGAGGGCTCGTTGCATACCCGTCAGACGCTCGCGGGATCTATCCGGTTCCCGAGGTGCCTCGTACCATTCGCCAGGATGCGCCGGACGCTGCTCATGCTTGCGTTGACCGCCGCCGCGGCGTCCGGCTGCCTGGGGTCAGCAGCTCAGCCGAGCGGCAAATTGCGCGTCGTCGTCACGTACGGAACCGTGGGGGTGTCCGACGCCACACACGCGTACACGCTGACGTGCGGCCCGGCCGGCGGGACCATGCCCGACCGTGAGGCGGCCTGCGGCGCACTCGCCGACTACCTGAAGCACCGGCACGATCCCGGCCGATTCTGCAGCAGCCTCGGAGCGGGCCTCCCCAAAGCGCACATGACGGGGACGTTTGACGGCCGCCACGTGCGACTCGACCTCACGAGCGTCTCATGGTGCGGGGCTTCCGACGACCTGATGCGCGACTACTGGATCCTCTCGACGTTCCCATGCTCGACGCCCGTCATGCACTACGCGAACCAGCACCCGTACTCCAAGGGCATCGCGCCGGATCGGTGCCTGCGCACCTCGGGCTGAACGGCTGGCTGATGCTCACGCCCGCGGCATCGGCCGGGCGACCTCTTCGAAGGTGCCGAGGCGGTCGATCAGCACGGCGAGCAGATCGGTGTCGATCCGCCACTCTTCCCCCTCAGCCACCAGCGTGAGCGTGATCGTGTGCGACTCGCCGCGCCGGATGGCGTCCCGATCGGGCTCGGGCTCCGGCTCGTCACCGCCCGCGTCCACGCTTTGGAAAACCATGAACGCGACCGCGTCCTCCGAGCTCGGAAGCGGATGTGAGAGATCCACGCGGAACCGCGCCGACCCGTCGTCAGCGAACGCCGGGTCGTCTCCACGCGTCGAATAGCCGCCGACCGGCCGAAGCTCCGTATGCAGGCCGAGCAGCTCCTCGTAGCGATCGCGGCCGCCCCAGGAATCGACGACCCGCGATGTGAAGAGCGACCCGAGCCGTCGTGGGCCGGCGTCGCGCTGGAGAGCTCCCATCAGCCTTGCGACGACCCGGCGGACCGCCGACCGCCGCTCCTTCTCCGCCTGCGGCATCGCCAGTCGCTCGGCGAACAGGCGGCGCGCCTCGGGTGGCATCCGCCGCTCCATCTCCTCTCGCAGTCGGCGACGCGCGTAGTCGACGTACGGTGCCAGGTCGGCGATCCGCTCCAGACGGAGCTCCGCTGCCTCCCGGCCCTGGGCAACGACGGTCACGGTCGTGCCACCGATACGGGCAAGACCGCCCCACCCCTCGCCATGGCGCACGGCTTCGAACACGTGAGGCTCGCCGGCGACCGTGACCGTGGCCGGCTGCCACTCCCGACCGAGGATCTCGTCGAGCACCTGCCGGTGCCGGGCGTGCTCACCCACAGCAAGTGCGTGCAGCTCTTCGGGCGACGCGCCGGGCCGGATGTCGGGCGGAGGTACGAGCGCCGCCGCAACCTCACGACGGGCGTTCGACGATCCGCGCCTGGCCGACGTGACGGTGGCCCACCGACGCTCCTCAACCGTTCCATAGACGATCGGGAGCGATTCCGGCCTGCCGTCGGTCGTCCCGAGCCCGCTCGGTGCACCGAGCTCACCGGCGATGCCGTAGACGTCGAAGCCCAGTGCCTCCACCGGACCGAGCAGCGTGTCGAGATGCCGCATCGCGGTCGGGTCGTCGTCGAAGTCGTCCAGGTCCGAGTCGTCGGCCGGGACGTCCCGTACTGCGCCGAAGATGATCACGCCGATCTCCCCTGCCATCGACGACCCCACCCACGTGTCGGCACCGAGTCGCACGGTCTCGTCGACGGCCGAATCCCCGAACCGGACGACGACCCAGGTTCGGCCGTCGTCCACCCACGACCTCGCCCGCACGTCCGCCGGCCATGTCTGCCAACCGTCAACCGCGTCAACACGGCGCGCGGCGGGGTCAGGCGCGACCGGATCCCCCGGCCGACAGTCGTGGACGGAGAGCCAGGGGGACTCACCACCGGCGACCGACAGGGACGCGTTGCCCTGGTCGGAGCGGTGCACGGTGTGCGGCTCGGAAACATCCTCCTCGTGGTCGAGCACCTCTCCGCCGTCGTCGTCCTCGATATCGTCGTCGTCGGGTTCGCTCGCGGAAAACGACGAGCCCGCGTACAGCGCTGCCGACCAGCCGCCGGCCCGCAGGTGAAGCGGGACGCGAACACGCTCCGGAAGCCGGCCTTCGACGATGACAGCGCACAGGTGGCCGTCCACCGAGACGCCGACCCACGCGTCCGCGTCGCCAAGACGGAGCCACCGGACTGGGTCGGCGTCCAGCCCGATGTCCACCCCATATCGAACCCGTCCCTGATGCCGATCGACGCGCGCGGTCGCAGCGCATGGCCATCGCAGCCGCACCGCCACGTCGCCGGTTACCGACTCGGCCCGATCGGCCGGCGGTCGTTCAACGACCCCAGAGATGCACCCGCTGCTGCCGAGGAGGCGGACGACGTTCCCGTCCGTCGTGGTGAGCGCGCCGACGTCGCTGAGCGGCCAGCCGCGAAGATTGCCGCCCCCTTCACCCCACCCACTGAGCGTGAACCCGTCCGCAAGTATCTCGACGTCGTACTCGATGCCGAGTTGAAGGACGAGCTCCACCTCGATCGGCGTCTCGAGCGCGCTCACACCACCTCCGCGGATCGCTACTCCACCGTGACCGTCTTCGCGAGGTTGCGCGGCTTGTCGACGTCGAGGCCGCGCCGCGTGGCGATCGCGTAGGCCAGCTGCTGGAGCGGGAGGACGGCCAGGGCCGCCTGGAGCTCCGGCTCCGTCCGGGGCAGGTGGATGACGTGCTCGGCCAGCTCCTTGATCGCCTCGTTGCCCTCGGTGGCGACGGCGATCACGTGGGCGCCGCGGGCGCGCACCTCCTGGATGTTCGAGACGACCTTCTCGTAGACGTGCGAGTCGGTGGCGATGACGACGACCGGGGTGGCCTCGTCGAGGAGCGCGATCGGGCCGTGCTTCATCTCGCCGGCCGCGTAGGCGTCGGTTGCGATGTAGGAGATCTCCTTCAGCTTGAGCGCGCCCTCGAGCGCGATCGGGAGACCCATATTGCGGCCGAGGTACAGGAAGAACTCGTTCCGGTGGTAGCGCTCGGCGATCGGCTCGACCAGGTCGCGGCGGTCGAGCGTCCGCCGGGCCAGGTCGGGCAGGTCGCGCACCTGCTGGAGCAGGACGTCGGCCCGGGTGGCGTCGATCGTGCCGCGGATCAGCCCGAGCCTGAGCGCGAGCAGGTACATGAGCGTGACCTGGGCCGTGAACGTCTTGGTCGCCGCCACGCCGATCTCGAGCCCCGCGCGCGTGTAGAGCACCGAGTCGCACTCGCGTGTCATCTGCGAACCCATCACGTTCGTGACCGCGAGGACGTGCGCGCCGCGGGCCCGGGCCTCCTTCATCGCCGCGAGCGTGTCGATCGTCTCGCCCGACTGGGCGACGGCGATGACGAGCGTCCGCTCGTCGATGACCGCGTGCCGGTAGCGCCACTCGCTGGCGATGTCCGACTCCGCCGGGATCCGGGCCCACTCCTCGAGCAGGTAGCGGCCGATCAGGCCGGCGTGGTAGGAGGTGCCGCAGGCCAGGAAGACGACCCGCGAGAGGTCGCGGATCTGCTGCTCTGTGAGCTCGAGCCCGTCGAGCTGGAGCTCGCCGTGGTAGAGCCGCTCGCCGATCGTCTCGGCGATCGCGTCGGGCTGCTCCTCGATCTCCTTCAGCATGAACGTCTCGTAGCCCTGCTTCTCGGCCGCCTCCTCGTCCCAGTCGACCTCGTCCACCCCGCGCTCGATCACGGCGCCGTCGCCCGAGAGGAAGGTCGCGCCCCCGGGCCGGGCGACCACGATCTCGTCGTCGTGGACGTACTGCACCCTGCGGGTCGAGCTGAGGAAGGCGGGGATCGCCGACGCCATGAACATCTCGCCGTCGCCCACGCCGACCACGAGCGGGCAGCCGCGCCGCGCGGCGACCAGCACGCCCGGGCTGTCGCGGTGGGCGGCTGCGAAGGCGAAGTGGCCGTCGAGGCGGGCGTAGGCGGCCCGCACCGCCGCGACGAGGTCGCCCGAGTAGCACTCCTCGATCAGGTGGGCGATCACCTCGGAGTCGGTGTCGGAGTGGTACTCGTGGCCGGCCGCGGACAGCTCCCGCCGCAGGGTCGCGTAGTTCTCGATGATGCCGTTGTGGACGACGGTGACGCCCGAGCCCTCGCAGGCCTCGATCGGGTGCGCGTTCGACTCGATCACGCCGCCGTGGGTCGCCCAGCGCGTGTGCGCGAGGCCCATCGTGGCCGGGTGCGCCGACGCGCCCACCGCCTCGCGCAGCGCCGCCACCTTGCCGACCCGGCGGACGATGTCGACCTGCCCGTTCATGAGGCAGATCCCGGCCGAGTCGTAGCCGCGGTACTCCAGCCGTTCGAGGCCGTGGAGGAGGAGCTCCTTGCAGGGCCTCGCCCCCACGTATCCGACGATCCCGCACATCAGGCTGTTCCTCCGATTTCGGCGGCAACGACGTCGGCAAGATGGTCGCACAGCCGTTCGCATTCGGTCGCATCGGCCGCCTCGACCATCACCCGCACGACCGGCTCGGTACCCGACGCCCGCAGCACCACGCGCCCGTCCTCCCCCAGCTTCGCCTCGGCGGCCCGCACCTCCTGCCAGATCCGGTCGGCGCCGTCCAGCGCCGAGCGGTCGGCCGGGACGGCGACCAGCTTCTGCGGGAAGGGCCGCACGAGGTCGGCGGCGCCGGCCATCGTCATGCCGAGCCGGTCGAGCGCGGCGAGCAGCATGAGCGCGGTCGCGATCCCGTCGCCGGTGGTGTGACGGGCGAGGTCGATCACGTGGCCGGACTGCTCGCCGCCGAGGGTGGCGCCGGTCTCAAGCATCCGCTCGAGCACGTAGCGGTCGCCGACGTCGGTCACGTCCACCTCGATCCCGTGCTCTCGCATGACCCGGTGGAAGCCGAGGTTCGTCATCGAGGTCACGACCACCCGGTCGACTCCCTGGGCGAGCGCGATCGCGGCGATGATGCCGTCGCCGTTCACGGGCCGGCCGTCGAGGTCGACGGCCAGGCAGCGGTCGGCGTCGCCGTCGAACGCGAACCCGGCCACGGCGCCCGAGCCGCGTATCGCGCCGGCGACCGCCTCCAGGTGGGTCGAGCCGACCCCGGCGTTGATGTTCCGTCCGTCGGGCTCGGCGCCGATCGTGCGGACGACCGTGCCGGTGGCCGCGAAGATCGCCGGGGCGACGGCGTGCGCGGCGCCGTTCGCGCAGTCGAGCACGACCGCCACGTCGGGCGTCTCGGCCGCGTAGGTCTGCGAGAGCCAGTTGAGGTAGGAGGCGGCGGCGTCGGGAAGCTCGCGGTCGCTTCCGCCGGACGCCGGCGACGGCGAGCCCAGCGCCGCCTCGATCTCGGCCTCCGCCGCGTCGGCGAGCTTGCGCCCGTCGGGCCCGAGGAACTTGATGCCGTTGTCCTCGTAGGGGTTGTGCGACGCCGAGATGACGCAGCCCCGCTCGGCGCCCTGGAGCCGGGTGAGGACGGCGACCGCAGGGGTCGGGATCACCCCGGCCCGAAGCGCCCGGCCGCCGGCCGAGGCCACGCCCTCGACGAGCGCCTCCTCGAGCATCGGCCCCGACTCGCGGGTGTCGCGTCCGATCACGACCCGCGCGCCCGGCCCGGCCGACGCCGCCGCGGCGGCGCCGAGGTCGCGGGCCAGGTCCTCGGTCAGGTCGACGCCGGCGACGCCGCGCACGCCGTCGGTGCCGAACAGCTTGCGGAGCGCTGTCAAGGTTGTGAGGCTAGCGCTTGGAGAACTGCGGCCGCTTGCGCGCCTTCTTGAGGCCGGCCTTCTTGCGCTCGACCTGGCGGGCGTCGCGGGTCAGGTACCCCTGCCGCTTCAGGTCGCCGCGCAGGTTGGCGTCGGCCTCGATGAGCGCCTTCGAGATCCCGTGGCGGAGGGCGCCGGCCTGGCCGGTGATGCCGCCGCCGTCGATGCGGGCGCGGACGTCGTAGGTCGCGTCGGTGCCGGTCAGCGCGAGCGGCGAGACGGCGAGCGCCCGCAGCGTGCGGCGCGGGAAGTACTCCTCGACCGGCCGCCCGTTCACGGTGACGGCGCCGGCGCCGGGCACGAGGACGACGCGCGCGACCGACGTCTTTCGCTTGCCCGTGCCGCGGTAGGCGACGGCGTCGGCCATCAGGACGCCACCTCCATCGGGACGGGGCTCTGGGCCGCGTGCGGGTGGTCGGGCCCGGCATAGATCTTGAGCTTCCGAAGCTGGGCTGACGCGAGCTTGTTCTTGGGGAGCATCCCCTTGACCGCCTTCCGGAGCACCTCCTCCGGGCGCCGGTCGAGCTGCTCGCGGAGCGTCCGCTCGCGCAGCCCGCCGGGGTAGCCGGAGTGGCGGTAGTAGATCTTCTGGTCGAGCTTGTTGCCGGTCACGCGCACCTTCTCGGCGTTCACGACGACCACGAAGTCGCCCGTGTCGACGTGCGGCGTGTAGGCCGGCTTGCCCTTGCCGCGCAGGACGCCCGCGATCTGCGTGGCGAGCCGCCCCAGCGTCTGGGCCTCGGCATCGACCACGTACCAGGCGCGCTCGATCTCGCGCGGCTTTGCGGAGTACGTCCTCATCGGCGCCCGGAACTGTACTTGCGGCGCGCCGAGGCGGGCAAATGAGAACCCCGCTCGTTCACCGGCCCGATGCTACGTTTCTCGCATGCGAGACGTGATCGAGGACGTGCGCCGGATGGTCGCGCGCGGCGACAGGGTCGCCATCGCGACGGTCGTCGACACGCGCCGCTCCGCACCCCGCCCGCTGGGCTCGCGGCTGGCGGTCTCGTCCTCCGGCGAGATGGCGGGGTCGGTCTCCGGCGGCTGCGTCGAGTCGGACGTCTACCTGCGCGCCGAGGAGGTGCTGGCGGGCGGCCCGCCGCGGCTGCTCCAGTACGGGATCTCCGACGACGACGCCTTCGACGTGGGACTGCCGTGCGGCGGCGAGATCGAGGTCTTCGTCCAGATGCTCGACCCCGACGAGATGGATCGCGTCGCCGCCGCCGACGAGCGCGGCGAGCGGCTCTCGGTCACCACGCGGCTGAACGGCGACGGCGCCGGCGCCAAGAGCTACGGCGAGGGCGAGGGCCATTCGAGCGCCGTCCGGGCCGACGAGTCCACGTTCGTCGAGCACTTCGCCCCGCCGCCCGTCGTCATGATCTTCGGCGCCGTCGACACCGGCCAGGCGCTCTGCCGGATGGCCAAGCAGGTCGGCTTCACCACCATCGTCTCGGACGCGCGCGCCAAGTTCGCCACGCCCGAGCGGCTGCCCGACGCCGACGAGCTGGTCGTCGGCTGGCCGGCGATGGCCTACGACCGCCACGCCCTCGACGACGCCACCTACGTGGTCGTCCTCACGCACGACCCGCGCTTCGACGAGCCCGCGCTCGGCCCGGCGCTTCGCTCCGACGCGCCCTACATCGGCGCCCTCGGCAGCCGGCGCGCGCAGGCCACGCGGCGCGAGCGGCTCCTGAACGCGGGCTACACCGACGACGAGATCGCGCGCATCCGCGGCCCGCTCGGCCTCGACATCGGCGCGGTCACCCCGGCCGAGACGGCGGTCTCGATCCTGGCCGAGATCCTCGCCGTCCGCTCGGGGCGCGAGGGCGGCCCGCTCTCGCTCCGGAGCGGGCGCATCACCGTTCCGGGGTAGCGCGGAAAGCCGGAACTCCTCGTCGTACCAGTGGCGACCCCAAGCTCCTCGAACCTCCCCTCGCGTGCCAGTGCGACCGGCACTGCGCCGTTCGCCGGCGGCTGAGGCGCAACCATCCACGCGGCGGAGCCGGCGATCGTTCCGACGAGATCCTCAACATCTGCGGTAACCGACGCGTTAGTCGGCCCCTTCCTGGGTCATAAAGGCCGCGGGTCGCAATTCCGATAGAGCATGCAGGATGTTTCGCCGTCTCGTGCCCCTGCTCGCGCTTGCGATCCTCGCCGGACTCCCGGCCGGCTCCGCGCTGGCCGCGCCGGGTTGCACCGCCGACATCTCGAACCTGCGCTTCCGGCCGCACTACGCGGTGAGCTGCGCGGGGCAGACGATCGACAGCGCGGAGCTCGTCAAGACCTCGAACGGCGCGACCGTCGGGATCACCACGGGCGGGATCGGCACGAGCGACGTCACGGTCGACGGCAACGCCACCCTCGCCTCGAACGTCCAGTACAAGCTGAAGCTCATGGTGGACGACGGCCTCGGCGGCGGCGACCAGCTCTGGACGCAGACCTTCCGCACGCTCAAGGCGCCCGCCCACGCGAACCTGCACGTCAAGTACATCACCGCGATCCCGGCCGACGCCGTGCTCGACATGGCCCACCGGATCGACCGGGCCAACGTCGTGGCGGTGCCGACCAACGGCGACTTCATCGACGCCTCGACGCAGAGCCTCTCGCAGTCGGCCTACACCGCCGCGCTCAAGCACCACCAGTCGGCGCTCGTCGTGACCGACCTGCCGGTGCTGAACACGCAGGGCCTCGGGAAGGCGCTGAACGCGTACTGCAACGCGAAGCACGGCGTCGTCCTGGCCGGGCAGACGCACTGGCTCGCCGGAGGCGCGGGCTGGAACGTGGCGAGCGCGATCGGCCATCAGACCGACTCGTGGGAGAACCACTGGAGCCTCTACTACTACGAGGACATCACCGCCGATCGCGTCACGGGCGGCGACCTGGCGGCGGGCTCGGTGCAGAGCCACTTCCTGACCAAGGGGCTCACCGACTTCCACGTCGTCGGCCCCGGCTCGGGCGCGGTGGAGCTGCGCGACTACGCCCAGGGGCACGTGCTGGCGAGGCTCAAGCCCGGCGGCGTCCCGTTCTTCCAGACCTACGGCGGCCAGTTCCTGATCGCCGAGCACCAGATCAAATCCGGCCGGGTCGTCGACCTCGGCTACCGGCCATGGTCGAAGGACGTCTCGGGCGGCGGCTTCGACCCCGCCGACAGCCCGGGCGGCGCGCTCCTCGCCCGCGCGCTGTGGTGGGCGACGAACCGCATCCCGCCGACCAACACGCACTTCACGTCGGTGCCGCCCAAGACGTCGACGCGCGCCACGGTCATCGTGCAGATGGCGGCCAGGGACGCCGACAAGGAGAACCCGTTCGACATCGGCTACCGCTACAGGGTCGACGGCGGCCGCTGGAAGCAGGCGGTCGGCGCGACCTTCGTGCTCTACCACCTCGCGAAGGGCCGCCACCACACCATCTACGCGCGGGCGTACGACGACGGCGGGAACGCCGACCCGCACGCCGCCCGGTACACGTTCTACGTGACGCCCGGCGCGCTCGGGTAGGCGCCCTTCCAATTTCTTGCGCGGCGTCCGCGGCCTGCGGTAGCGTGCGTGGCTTAGTGGGCGGCAGGCACCTTCCTCGGGCGATCGTGCTGGCGGCGGCGGTCGTGGCTGCCGCTGCTGCGCCGACCGCGAACGCCTCCACGAGCCGCGCCGCGGCGCCTCCGCGCGTCGAGCTGCGCGGCACGGTGAGCCCGCTCGTCGCCAAGGGCCTGGCCCACGTCGTCGGCACGCCGAGCGCCTCGAAGCGGGTGACCGCGGTCGTGGCGTTCAAGCCGCGAAACGCGATCCTGCTTCACTGGCTCGCCATGCGCTCCAGCGGCCGGCCGGGCATGTCGAACGCCGAGATCCGGACCGGCTCTTCGCGCCCCGGCCCGCCACGGTGGCGGCCGTGCGCGCGTACCTGGATGCCAACGGCCTCTCGGTGATCGACTCGTCCGACATGTCGCTCGTCGTCTCGGGCACCGCGGCGGCGGCCGACCGGGCGTTCGGCGTGGGCCTGCGCATGTACCGGGACGCGCGCGGGGCGACCTACCAGGCGCCGTCGGCGAACGTGCGGCTGCCGCGGGGGATCGCGTCGGTCGTGCAGTCGGTCGCCGGCCTGGACGAGTCGCTCCGGTCGCACCCCCACTACCGGATCGCCGCGCACGCCCACGCGCCGGCGGGCAGGGCGGCCCCGAGGCTGGTGCCGCACGCCCCGGCCGGGTGCACGCGATGCGGACGACGTCCAGAACGCCCAGCCCACCAGCTTCCAGCCCGCCGACCTGTCGGCGGTCTACGGCCACGACGCCGACGCCAACCACGACGGCACGGGCGAGCTGATCGGGTTCGTCGAGTTCTCGAACTACAACCGCAAGGACTCGCTCCAGTTCCAGCACTGCTACAGCACCTCCGGCTCCGGGATCACCGGCATCCTCACGAAGGACCACAAGGTGAGCGGCGGCACGACCGCGAAGGGCGGCCAGGTCGAGGTGAACCTCGACATCCAGGTCGCGATGGGCGCGGCCCCCGACGCGCATTGGCGGACGTACATCGCGCCCAACAACCTGGCGATCCTGCCGACCATGCTCGCCAAGATGCGCGCCGAGCACGTCACGGTCGTGTCGGACAGCTGGGGGCTGTGCGAGCTCTTCGTGCCCATCAGCCTGACCGCCGCCGAGAACACGGCGCTCGAGCTCCTGGCCGCGACACGGCGTCTCGTTCTACGTCGCCTCGGGCGACGACGGCGCCGCCGACTGCCGCGCCGCCAACCCCGACGCCAAGTTCCTGGCGATCGACGACCCGTCGGGCTCGCCGTTCGCGACCGCCGTCGGCGGCACCAACCTGAAGACCGGGCCCAGGGACGAGAGGGCCTGGAAGGGCTCCGGCGGCGGCATCTCGATCAACTACCCCAAGCCCGGCTTCCAGCGCGGCGGCCGGACGCAGGACGTGCCCGGCGGCTTCTGCTCGAGCGGCAAGGCCCAGTGCCGGGTGACGCCCGACGTCGCCCTCGACGCCGCGCCGCAGACCGGCTACATCATCCGCTCCCACGGCCTCGGCGGCACGGGCGCCACGTACGACGTCGTCGGCGGCACGAGCGCCGCGGCCCCGCTCATGGCGGCCATCACGGCCGACGCGAACGAGTCGGCCGGCGGCGCCGGCCACCGGCTCGGCTACGCCAACCCGTTCCTGTACCTGACGCTCGAACCCGGCGACGGACTTCTTCGACATCACCCAGGGGAACAACGTCAACTTCACGGGCACCTCCTTCCAGGCGGCCGCGGGCTACGACATGGTGACCGGGCTCGGAGCCCCCGACGCCGCCAACTTCGCGACGGCGCTCGCCGGCTACACCCCGTCACCGGTCACGTTCGACACGACGAAGCTCACCGCCACGCATCCGCTCAACCGCAAGCGTGTGAAGAAGGGCAAGCTCGTGAGCTTCTCCGGCGTCCTCACGAACACGACGCAGTCCAAGCCGCTGGGCAACCGCCAGATCATCGTGATCGGCGGCGGCCGCATCATCGGCGTCGACCGCACCGGCACCGGCGGCAGGTGGGAGATCAAGTTCAGGGTGAAGAAGCACATGTCCTGGCACGCCGTCTTCATGGGTTCGGGCGCCGAGAAGCCCGACAACTCCCCCACGCTCAGCGTCCGGATCCAGCACTAGCGCCGCGGCCCGGCGCCGGGCTACTCCCACTCGATGGTGGCGGGCGGCTTCGTCGAGATGTCGAGCGCGACCCGGTTCACGCCCGGGATCTCGTTGATGATGCGGCTGGAGATGCGCTCGAGCAGGTCGTAGGGCAGCCGGGCCCAGTCGGCCGTCATCGCGTCCTCCGACGACACGGCCCGGATCACGATCGGGTAGGCGTAGGTGCGCGAGTCGCCCTGGACGCCGACCGAGCGGATCGCGGGCAGCACGGCGAAGCTCTGCCACAGCTCGTGGTAGAGGCCGGCCCGGCGCACCTCCTCGAGCAGGACCGCGTCGGCCGCGCGCAGGATCTCGAGCCGCTCGCGCGTGACCTCGCCCACGATCCGGATCGCGAGACCGGGGCCGGGGAACGGCTGGCGCCACACCATCCGCTCGGGCAGGCCCAGCTCCTCGCCGACGCGGCGGGCCTCGTCCTTGAAGATGAGCCGCAGCGGCTCGACGAGGTCGAACTCCATGTCCTCGGGGAGCCCGCCGACGTTGTGGTGCGACTTGATCTTGGCGGCGGTGCGGCTGCCCGACTCGATCACGTCGGAGTAGAGCGTGCCCTGCACCAGGAACTTGACGTCGCCGATCGCGCGGGCCTCGTGCTCGAAGATGCGGATGAACTGCTCGCCGATGATGCGCCGCTTCTCCTCCGGGTCGGTCACGCCCGCCAGCCCGGCCAGGAAGCGGTCGGCCGCGTCGACGTGGACGAGCGGGACGTGGAAGTGCTCCTCGAAGGCCTCGACCACCTGCTCGGCCTCGGACATCCGCAGGAGGCCGTGGTCGACGAAGACGCAGGTGAGCTGGTCGCCGACGGCCCGGTGCACGAGGAGCGCGGCGACCGCCGAGTCGACCCCGCCCGAGAGCGCGCAGATGACGTGCTCGTCGCCGACCTGCTCGCGGATCAGCTCGACCTGCTCCTCGATGAACTGGAGCGCCGTCCACGTGGGCGGCGCCTGGCAGGCGTCGAGCACGAAGTGGCCCAGGATGTCGGTGCCGCGCGGCGTGTGCGCCACCTCCGGGTGGAACTGGACGCCGTAGAGGCCGCGGTCGCGGTCCTCCATGCCCGCGACCGGCGTGGTGCCCGACGAGGCGGTGACGCTGAACCCGGCCGGCGCGCGGACGACGCTGTCGCGGTGGCTCATCCACGCCGTCTGCTCGGGCGGCAGGTCGCCGAAGAGCAGGCTGCCCTCGCCGAGCGTCACGGGCGTCTTCCCGAACTCGCCGATGCCGGTGTTCGCAACCTCGCCGCCGAGCGCGGCCGCCATCGCCTGCATCCCGTAGCAGATGCCGAGCACGGGGACGCCGAGGTCGAAGATGCCGGGATCGACGGCGGGGGCGCCCGGCTCGTAGATCGACGCGGGCCCGCCGGAGAGGATGATGCCGATCGGGTCGCGGGCGGCGAGCTCGGCCGCCGGCGCGTCGTGCGAGACGATCTCGGAGTAGACCCGGCACTCGCGCACCCGGCGGGCGATCAGCTGGGCGTACTGGGCGCCGAAGTCGACGACCAGCACCGGCCTGTGCCCCGCGCCCGCCTCGTCGGCGACCATCGCGCCGTCGCGGCCGGGACGCGGGTCGGAGCTCACCGGCTCATCCCGATCGCCTGCTCCCGCTGGAGCTTCTTGCCCTCGGTCTGGAGGGCGGGCGCGAACATGATCTCGGCCTTCTGGAAGGCGTGGATCGAGTCGTAGCCGGTGGTCGCCATCGACGTCCGCAGCGCCCCCATCAGGTTGAGGGTGCCGTCGTTCTCGGTGGCCGGGCCGGTGACGATCTGCTCGAGCGTCGCCACCTGGTCGGTCTTCACCCGGGCGCCGCGCGGGAGGCTGGGATGGAACGTCGCCATGCCCCAGTGGTAGCCGTGGCCGGGCGCCTCCTTGGCGCGCGCGAGCGGCGAGCCGATCATCACGGCGTCGGCGCCGCAGGCGATCGCCTTGGAGATGTCGCCGCCGGTGCGCATGCCGCCGTCGGCGATCACGTTCACGTACTGGCCGGTCTCGAGCAGGTGCTGGGTGCGGGCGGCCGAGGCGTCGGCGATGGCCGTCGCCTGGGGCACGCCGACCCCGAGCACGCCGCGCGTGGTGCAGGCCGCGCCCGGGCCGACGCCGACCAGGACGCCTGCCGCGCCGGTGCGCATCAGGTGGAGCGCCGCCTGGTAGGAGGCGCAGCCGCCGACGATGACCGGCACCGGGAGCGAGGCGATGAACTCCTTCAGGTTGAGCGGCTCGACCACCGTCGAGACGTGCTCGGCCGAGACGACCGTGCCCTGGATGACCAGGACGTCGAGCCCGGCGTCGAGCGCCGCCTGGAAGTGCTCGCGCACGCGCTGGGGCGTGAGCGACGCGGCGGCGAGGACGCCCTCGGCCTTGATCTCCTTGATCCGCTGGGCGATCAGCTCGGGCTTCACCGGCTCGGCGTAGATCTCCTGCATCGCATGGGTCGCCTCGCCCTTCTCGTACGACGCGATCCGCTGGAGCTGGGCGTCGGCGTCCTCGTAGCGCGTCCAGATGCCCTCGAGGTTCAGGACGCCCAGGCCGCCGAGCTTGCCGAGGATGGCCGCCGTCTGGGGCGACACGACGCCGTCCATGGCCGACGCCAGGAGCGGCAGCTCCATGAGGTGCGGCCCCAGCCGCCAGGCGATGTCGACATCCTCCGCGTCACGCGTGCGCCGGCTGGGGACGATCGCGATGTCGTCGAACCCGTACGCGCGCCGCGCCTTCTTGCCCCGCCCGATTTCGATCTCCACCGCTCACGGCCTCCTGAATAGCACACGACCCAGGTGGCGAGGGGCCGGCCTGGGTCGCGAGAGTGCACGATTGGAACTGCGACGAACTTTCAAGATTCGCGCCAGTCTAGCAGCGGGTCAGGACGCCTTCGCGCGGCGGGGCGCGATCTCCTGCACCTCCACCCCGCCGGCGAACCGGGCCACGTCGCGCGGTTCGAAGACGCCCGCTCCGACCTCCCTGGTGTTGGCCGCCGCGGCGCCCAGCGCGAGCTTCAGGATGTCCTCGTTCTCGCGCTCCGCCTCGATCCCGCTCAGGAAGCCGGCGAGCAGCGCGTCGGCCGACCCGACGGTGGCCACCGACTCGACCTCGGGGATCCAGGCCCGGTAGAGGCGGTCGCGGTTCCGCGTCGAGCGGATCAGCGCGTAGCAGCCGGTCTTGAGCGTGATGAGGACGTTCGCGGCGCCCATCGAGGCGATCTGGGTGAGGCCGAGCTGGAAGTCCTCGTCGGTCGTGAACTCGTGCCCGACCAGCGACTCGGCCTCGCGCTGGGACGGCGCAACCAGCGTCGGGTCGGCCGCGAGGGCCAGCCGCAGCGGCTCGCCGTCGCAGTCCACCACGGTGCGCACCTTGCGCTTGCCCATGTCGCGCACGACGTCCGCGTAGAACGAGCTCGGCACCTTGCGCGGCAGGCTGCCGCCGAGGACGACCGTCGTGATCGCGCCCGACAGGTAGCGCAGCTTCTCGATCAGGAGCAGGAGCTCGTCCTGGGCGATCTCGGGGCCGTACTCGTAGATCTCGGTCTGGACGCTCGACGTCGGGTCGACGACGACCGTCGACGTGCGCGACTCGCCGCGGATGCGGACGAAGTCGTTCAGGATGCCCTCGGCGGTCATCTCGTCGAGGATGCGGGCGCCGTTGTGGCCGCCGACGAGGCCGGTGGCGATCACCGGCTCGCCGAGCCGCTTCAGCGCGCGCGCGACGTTCACACCCTTGCCTCCCGCCATCACCAGCCCCTGCTGCGCCCGATGGCGATGGCCCAGCTGCAGGTTGGCGACGGTGAGGGTCTTGTCGACCGCCGCGTTGACGGTCACGGTGAGGATCATCCCAGTGCCCCCCTCATCGGCGGCAGGCATTGTATACGGGAGGTCGAGTCCTGCCTTTCCCGGGGAGCATCCCGCCCGTACATTGGAGAGGTGTTCGGGTCTAGGAGCCGCGCCGCGGTCACGACGGCCGTGGTGCTCGAGGTGGGGATCGCCGGCTGGGCGCTCGGCCACGGCGCGCTGTGGCTGCTCGTGATGACGGTCGCGGTGACGGTGGCCGACACCATCTGGGGCGTCTTCCGCCGGCGCGTGCCGGCCGATATCGCCGGCCTCGAGGTGGCGCTGGCGCTGGGCGTCATGGTGGTGTTCGGCGCCGAGATGTTCCCCGAGGCGATCACGGCGGCGGCCTGCTTCGCCTGGCTCATCCGCGACGGGCGGGCGGGGCCGGCGCGGGCGGGGGTTACCAGGTAACGCATCGTCCACCGTGACGGCGTCGTGACACGCCGGTGCGAATCGACATGGCGCCCCCGCTCCTTTCACGGTCGTCGGCGGCACGAGGTGTGCCGACTCCGCGACGAATGGGTGACGGCGAGAAGGGCCTTACCTGGTAACGGAGGTCAGTGCGAGGCGGCCAGCGCCATCACCGCAGCGTGCATTGACGGGCCGCAGGTCGTGAGGCAGGAGCCGTCGTGGGCGAGCGGGGAGCCGTCGAGCTGGGTCATCATGCCGCCCGCCTCGCGCACGATCGGCTCGAGCGGCAGGTAGTCCCAGATCGCGACGATCGGGTCGACCATCACCTGGGCCGCGCCGCGGGCCACCAGCATGTGGCCCCAGAAGTCGCCCAGGCTGCGGTCGCGCCAGCAGGCGTCGGCCAGGCGCCGGTAGAGGTCGAAGCGGCCGTTCCGGGTCATGCTGCGGAGCCCCGGCGAGGTGACGACGGCCTCGTCGAGCGGGGTCTCGCGAACCGCGATCGGCTCGCCGTTCATGCGGGCGCCGGCGCCGTCTGCGGCGTCGTAGGTCTCGCCCAGCGCCGGGACGCGGCACACCCCCAGCACGGCCCGGCCGTCGACCCGAAGGCCGACCAGGGTCGCCCACAGCGGGATGCCGACCATGTAGCTGTGGGTCGAGTCGATCGGGTCGATCACCCATGTGCGCGCGCCGGGGCGGGCCGGGCCGCCGCCCGTGGCGGAGTGGCCGCCCTCCTCGCCCAGCACGTCGTCGCCGGGCCGGGCCTCGGCGAGCCGCGCGCGGATCGCGGCCTCGGCGGCCAGGTCGGCCTCGGTCACCCAGCTGCCGTCGCGCTTTCGCGTGGGCGGCGGGATGCGGCGGAAGCGGTCGAGCGCCTCGGCGCCGCCCAGCGCGGCCAGCTCTCCGGCCAGGGCGAGGTCGTCGGCCCAGCCGTCGCTCACGCCGGGACCGCGGCGCGGCGCAGCTCGGCCGCGGCGGTGCGAACGCCCTGCTGCCAGTCGCCGCCGCGCTCGCGCCACGCGTAGATCACCGAGCGCGCGGCGACCACCAGGCCGCCCGCCGGGTGGTCGCGGAACGCGGCCGCGAGGTCGGCGGCCGAGCCGCCCTGGGCGCCGACGCCGGGCAGGAGCAGCGGCTGGTGCGGCATCAGCTCGCGGGCCCGGGCGACCGCCTCGGGCCAGGTGGCGCCGACGACGGCCCCCACCGCCGAGAGCCCCGAGGCGCCGACGAACGGGCCGCCCCAGCCGGCGATCAGCTCGGCCGTCCGCTCCCAGACCGGGCGGCCGTCTGCGAGCAGCGCCTCCTGGAGGTCGCCGCTACCCGGGTTCGACGTGCGCGCGAGCACGAAGACGCCGGCGCCGTCGTGGCAGGCGGCGAGGAACGGCTCGAGCGAGTCGCCGCCCAGGTACGGGTTGACCGTCACCGCGTCGGCCGTCGGGGCGCCGTCGTCGCGGCGGTAGATCCAGGCCTGGGCGTAGGCCTCGGCCGTCGAGCGGATATCGCCGCGCTTGGCGTCGGCGATCACGAGCAGCTCAGCCTCGCGGGCATGGGCGCACACCCGCTCGAGCGCCGTCATGCCCGGCCCGCCGAGGGCCTCGAAGAAGGCCACCTGCGGCTTCACCGCCGCGGCGTGCTCGGCGACGGCGTCGATCACGCCGATGCAGAAGCGCTCGTAGGCCCGGGCCCGTCCGGCCGGGCCGGCGTGAAGGCCGGTGATGAGCGCGGGCGGCAAGAGCTCGATGCGCGGATCGAGCCCGACGCAGATGGTGCTGCCGGTGCGCTCGACCTGGGCCGCGAGCCGGTCGCCGAAGTTCACGAACGTAAGGGTACCGCGCCGCGCAGCCGGACGACCCTGGGAGCCGCGCCCGCCGCGCCGGCCGCGTCGAGCGCCACCGAGCGCAGCGCCCGGCCCGGGCGAACCAGCGCCGTCGTCACGATGCGGGCCTGCTCCGCGGCGGTCGGTGAGAACGGCGCGGGCCGCTCGGCCAGGCCGTGGGCCAGCGCCGCCAGGAGCGGCTCGGCCTCGAGGCGGCCGTCGCCGGCCCGCGGCAGCCGCCGCCGGGCGACCACCCGGCCGCCGGCGCACGCGAACGCCTGCACGAAGCGGTCGTCGGTGTCGGGGGCGAGGATGACGCCGCTGCGCGACCTGGCCCGCCGCAGCCGTTCGACCACCCGCCCGGCCGTTCGAAGTGACGACAGCTGGTCGCGCGCGGATGCCGCCTCCTCGTAGCGGTGCTCGGCCGCGAGCCGGCGCATGCGGTCTTCGAGATGCCTGGCCGGCGCGCCTCCGGCCGGCTGTTCCAGCCAGAGGCGCGCCTCCTCGACCGCGTCCGCGTAGCGGTCGAGATGCTCGCCGCCCCGGCACGGGGCGTGGCACGAGCCGATGATCCCCGCCAGGCAGGTGCCGTCGTCGACCGGCAGGCGCGGGCGGCACACACGCAGGCCGAACGCCGCCCGGGCGGCGCCCGCGGCCGCCTCGGCCTGAGCGCGCGACCGCAGCGGGCCGGCCGTGACCGTGCCGGACGGGCCCGGCCCCGACGTGACCCGAAGGCGCGGCACCTGCTCCTCGAGCGTCAGCGTGAGGTAGACGCCCGGTCCGGCCCGTGGCGCGCGCGAGTTGGCCGGCGGCCGCAGCGACGCGATCAGCTCGAGCTCGAGCAGGGCCGCCTCGAACTCCGACCCGAGGGGCCGGGCCTCGATGCGGGTCGCGGCCTCGAGCGCCCGCTCGACCGGCGCGCGCAGCGACCTGCCCGAGAAGTAGGACCGCACCCGGGCGCGCAGGTCGGTGGCCTTGCCGACGTAGAGGACGCTATTGCGCTCGTCGCGGAAGAGGTACACGCCCGGCCCGGTCGGGACGCCCTTGGCGAGCCCGCGCCTGGTGCGGACGCGGCGGTGCTCGGGGGCGCACAGGCCGATGACGTCGGCGACCGTCGCCGCGCCCCGCTCCTGGGCCAGGCCCAGCAGGCGGACCAGCACCTCGGCGGTCGCAAGCGCGTCGGGGAGCGCCCGGTGGCAGGGGCGCACCTCGGTGTCGAACCGCTCGGCCAGCGTGCCCAGGTTCATGCGCTCGAGCCGGTCGCCCATGAGCCGCCGGGCAAGCGCAACGGTGTCGATAACCGGCGCCGCGAGGCGGCCGCTGCGAAGCCGGGCCAGGTCGGCGTCGACGAACCCGACGTCGAAGCGGGCGTTGTGGGCCACCAGCACCGCGCCGGCGCTGAAGCGCAGGAACTCCTCGAGCACCGGCCCCACCCGCGGGCGGCCGCGCACATGGTGGGTGGCGATGCCCGTGATCTCGGTGATCTGGCGCGGGACCATGCAGCCGGGATCGACCAGGCGCTGCATCCGGGCCGCCTCGGCGAGCCCGCTCAGCCGCACGGCCCCCAGCTCGACGATGCGCGACACGCCGGCCCGGGTGCCGGTCGTCTCGAGGTCGAAGACGACGTAGTCGGCCTGCTCGAGCGGGACGTCGAGGAGCGGCGCGACCTCGTCCCAGTCGGCCAGGGCCACCTCGCCGGCCGAGCGCCAGACGAGCCGCGGATCGGCCCGCACGACCTCGTCGACCAGCTGGCGGACGAGCGCCGAGGGGGCGCTTCGGAGCGCAAAGAGGCAGGCGGCCGCCTCGCTCAGCCCGACGGGTGCGCGGCGCGTGCACAGGAGCTCATGCAGGCGGTCCGCGCCGTCGAGCGTGAGCTGCGCGACCGCGGCCATCGAACGTATGTTCGCACACCGGCCGGACGGCGCTTAAACGACGCGAGCGCCCCCGCGAGCCCGGCGCGGGGACGCTCGAGCGTCACACCTCTACTGTTTGACGGCGGCCTTGAGCTGGCTACCGGCCGAGAACTTCGGCACCTTGCTGGCCGGGATGGTGACCTTCTGCGACGGATTGCGCGGGTTCACGCCGGTGCGGGCCTTGCGTGCCTGCACGCTGAACTTGCCGAACCCGGTGAACGCAACCTCGTCACCCTTCTGAAGCGCGTCCTTCACGGAATCGAGCACCGCATCCAGCGCAACGCCCGCGTCCTTCTTGCTGAGGCCCGAGCGGGATGCCACGGCGTCGATAAAATCGCTCTTCGTCACGCCTCTCCTCCTGGGTAGTGGGTCCTGAAACGTGTGAAGCGCTGGCACCCTACCACCGGCATCGGACGGCCACAATTCGAATCCCCAAGCGGGATCAGGCAGATTGCGTCACAGAATTGACGCCGAGGTCCGACGCCGTGAACAGGGGGTGGAACGGCACACCCGCCGCGGCGACGGCCGCGGCGCCGCCCTCCTCGCGGTCAACCACGCAAATTGCAGCGCAAACGTCGAGATCCGCCTCGCGGAGCGCGGCCACGGCGTCGAGCAGCGCACCGCCCGAGGTGACAACGTCCTCGACGACGCAGACCCGCTGCCCCGGCTCGTAGACGCCCTCGATGCGGTTGGCGGTCCCGTAGTCCTTCGCGGCCTTCCGCACGATCACGAACGGCAGCCGGGCCTCCATCGACGTGGCCGCGGCGAGCGGCACGGCGCCCAGCTCCGGGCCCGCCAGGAGCTCGGCAGAAGGCGCGTGCTCGCGCTGGAGCAGCCCGATCTCGCGGCCCAGGCCGGCCAGAAGCCCGGGCTCGGTCTCGAACCGGTACTTGTCGAGGTAGTAGCGGCTGCGGCGTCCCGAGCGGAGCACGAAGTCGCCCTCCAGATACGCGCGTTCCAGGAGCCGGCGGCCCAGCTCCGCGCGGTCCTGCCCGCTCACCCCGCCTCGGCGAGGAGCTCGGCGGCGATGGGAAGCAGCGCGTCGGCGTCGGGCGATCCGGTGCCGAGCGACATCATCGAGCCGTCGTCGAAATAGAGGTCGACCCGGGTGCGGCTGCGCGCGCTGCGGCGGCGGTACAGCAGCGTGCCGGCGAAGGAGCCGGCACCGACGAGGACGCCGAAGAACAGTCGCCGCTTACCCATCGGCCGCCTCATCCTGCCCGGCGCCGTTCGCCACCTGGCGGAGCAGCGTCTTCAGGTCGTAGAAGACGAGGCCGACGGTGGGGTCGGGGCCGGTGGTGGCGACGGCCAGGCGCCCGGAGTCGAGGACGACGAAGACGCTTCCGTCGGGCGTCGCCGCCTGGAGCTGGGCGAGCGCCTCGCGGCCCAGGTCGCTGCGGACGCCGTCAGCCCGAGACACAAGGTCGGTTGCGAGGCGGGCCACGCGCGCCGCACTGTCGTCGGAGAGCGTCGAGGCGACGGGCAACCCGTCGCCCCCGGCCAGGACCACCGCCTGGATCTGGGTCGAGAGATCCTTCAGCTCGCGGATCGCAGTATTCGGATCCATCGCGATGACGCTAGCACATGCCGATATCCTCACCCGCAGTGGCAACGCCCGGTCACTCGGTCCTCCGGCCGTTCCGCGACGCAGCCCGCCAGGGACACCCCGTCCTCGCCAAGTTCGTGCAGGACCGGGGACCGCACCTGGCGGCCATGGTCGCGTACTACGCGCTGCTCTCGCTCGTCCCGTTCGTGTTCCTGGCGGTGTCGCTCCTGGGCTTCGTCGGCCAGATCTCGGCCGGCTCGTACCTGATCCGCGAGCTGGGCCACATCCTGCCCGGCCAGTCGACGACCGACCTGCTGAAGCCCGTGCACAGCGTCCAGCAGAACGCCGGCGCCCTCGGGATCATCGGCCTGTTCGGCATCGTGTGGGCGTCCCTCGGCTTCTACTCGGCGCTGGAATCGGCCCTGAACATCGTCTTCCGGGTGCAGAACCGGGCGTTCCTGCACCAGAAGTGGGTCACGTTCTCGCTCGTCATGGCGTCCGTCGTCGTGCTGTTCGCGTCGCTCCTGACCACGATCGCCGCGACCGGCTGGGTCGACCGGCACGCGCCCGACCTGATCCAGCTCAACGTGGCGGCCTACCTGGCGACGATGGCGGCCTCGACGGCCGGGTCGTTCCTCTTCCTGATGGCGATCTACCGCTACCTGACGAACGTGGACATCCACCGCGAGGACGTGTGGCCCGGAGCCGTGGTCGGGACCGCGCTCTTCCAGCTCTCGTTCCAGGCTCTCCCGCTCTACCTGCGCTTCTCCGACCAGCTGCTCGCGCTGCGGGCGTTCGGCGGCCTGGTCATCCTGCTCGTCTGGCTCTACCTGATGGCCAACATCATCGTGCTGGGGGCCGAGATCAACTGGTTCTACTGGTCGCGCCGCCACCCCCCGACCGAGGAGCTGCACGGGCTGGCCTAGCGTCCACGACCGGGTCGCGGCGTCATGAACCGTCCCAGCGGGCCGTGACCGTCTTGTACTTCCACACCTGCTTCACGGTCCGATGCCGCAGGGTGCAGGTGGCCGTGGTCGACCGCGTGATGCTCTGGACGAAGAAATTGACCGGGATGTTGACGCGATACGGGTTCGTGTTCGGCTTCACCCGGGCAGACACCACATGCCGGAGTGACGGCACGCCCGTGTCCCACGCATACGCCGTGACCGAGCAGCCCAGCTTCCTCTCGGCCTTCGCCTTGGTGCTGTGCCACGACCAGCCGGCTGAGTGCTTCATCCAGAAGCTGACCTGCGTGCCGCCCGACAGGTTGTCGTAGACGGCGAGCCGGAGCGGCGGTGGCGTCGCCTGCGCTGCCCCGGCGGTGCTCAGCATGACTGCGAGCGCCAGCACGAGCATGGCGAGCAACCTTTTCATGATGCCCTCCTTGTGTTGTCCCCAGTGTCCCACCGTCGAACGGGGAGGGCATCGGGGGAACTGCCTATCTCTGGAGGAGGGGCAGGAGGGCGCGGGCCGCGCGGGCGCGGTGGGAGATCGCGTCCTTCCCGGCCGGCGACATCTCGGCCACGGTGCGCGTCTCGCCGTCGGGGACGAACGCCGGGTCGTAGCCGAAGCCGCCGCTGCCGCGGGGCGCGTGGGCCAGCGTGCCGGTCAGCTCGCCGCGGGCCGTGACCTCGGCCCCGCCCGGGTCGATCGCGACCAGCTCGGCCACGTAGCGCACCCGGCGGTCGTCCGAGCCCTCCAGCGCGGCGAGCAGCTTGGCCAGGTTCTGCTCGTCGGTCGCGCCCTCTCCGGCGTAGCGGGCCGACCGCACCCCGGGGACGCCGCCGAGGGCGGCCGCCTCGATCCCGGAGTCGTCGGCCAGCACCCAGCTCGACCCGCCGAGGGCCGCGTGGACGTGCCGGGCCTTCAAGCGCGCGTTCGCGACGAACGTCTCCCCCGTCTCGTCGGGCAGCTCCCCGGGAAAGGTCTCGACCTCCCAGCCCTCGAGCAATCGCCCCAGCTCCAGGGCCTTGTGCGCGTTCCCCGACGCGAGGACGATCCTCACGCCGGGCCGGCGAGCACCCGCTCCTGCTCGCGCGAGATCTCGCCGACGCCCGCCGCGGCCAGCTCGAGCATCCGGTCGAGCGAGGCCCGCCCGAACGGCGTCTTCTCGGCCGTCGCCTGCACCTCGATCAGCTCGCCGTCCCCCGTCATCACCACGTTCATGTCGACCTCGGCGCGGCTGTCCTCGGCGTACGGCAGGTCGAGCAGCGGCTCGCCGTCGACGATCCCGACCGAGATTGCCGCCACCGATCCGGTGAGCGGCGTCCGCTTCAGCGACCCGCTGTACACCAGCCGCCGGAACGCGCGCGCGATGGCGACGTAGCCGCCGCAGATGGCCGCGCAGCGGGTGCCGCCGTCGGCCTGGATGACGTCGCAGTCGATCCAGACCGTGCGCTCGCCGAGCGCCGCGAAGTCGACGACCGACCGCAGCGAGCGGCCGACCAGGCGCTGGATCTCGACGGTGCGCCCGTCCTGCTTCCCGCGGGTCGCGTCGCGCGGCTTTCGCTGGTCGGTCGAGCCGGGGAGCATCCCGTACTCGGACGTGACCCAGCCCGTGCCGCGACCGCGCATCCACGGCGGCACCGACTCCTCGACCATGGCCGTGCAGATGACCCGCGTCGAGCCGATCTCGAACAGCACCGACCCGGTCGCCGACGAGATGAAGTCGAGCTCCATCCGCACCGGGCGCAGCTCGTCCGGCGCCCGGCCGTCGGCGCGGGTCACGCCGCCACCGCCAGCGCCGCCGGATCGACCTGCTCCACCTCGGTCAGCGGCAGCTGGAGGAACCGGCCGGCCACCTCGCGGAAGGCCGCCGGGTCGCCCGTGCACATGAACCGGTAGGCGCCCTCCCGGTCCGGATCGTTCGAGACGCCGCGGCGGACGACCGTCTCGGCGGCCTCCCGGGCGATCTCCTCGGCGGACGTGATGAGCGTGACGGCGCGCCCGAAGATGCGCTGGAGCATCGGCCGGATCAGCGGGTAGTGCGTGCAGCCCAGGATGACCGTGTCGACGCCGGCGTCCTTCAGCACGGCCGCGTAGCCGCGGGCGGCGTCGTGCAGTTCCGCGCCGTTCACGTCGCCGGACTGGATCAGGGGAACGAGCAGCGGGCACGCCACCTGCGCCACCTCGATGCCGGCGTCGAGCAGGTGGACGGCCTGCGGATAGCGCCCGCTCGCCACCGTCGCCTCGGTCGCCATCACCCCCACCCGGCGCGTGCGCGTCGCCTGCACCGCCGCGTGCGCCTCGGGCGTGATGACGCCGATCAGCGGCACCGAGAACTCCCGCTGGAGGCCGGGCAGCGCCGACGCCGTCGCCGCGTTGCACGCCACCACGATCAGCTTCACGTCGAGCGCCGCCAGGTGGGCGGCCACCTCGTGCGCGAACCGGGCGATGGTCTCGGCCGGCTTCGGCCCGTAGGGGAAGCGGTCGGGGTGCGAGTCGCCGAAGTAGACGAAGTCCTCGTGGGGCAGCGTGACCAGGCACTCGTGCAGCACCGTCAGGCCGCCGACCCCGGAGTCGAACATGCCGATCGGGCGCGAATCCATCCGCCGGAGTGTACGGGCGCCGGTGAAACAACGGGGCCTGTCGCCGATGTTTCACCTGTCCCGGTACGTTTCGAGGATGGCCGACCTGATCCCGCGCAGGATCCTCTTCGGGAACCCCGACAAGGGCTCCCCGGAGGTGGCGCCCGACGGACGCCGGCTGGCCCACCTCGCGCCGGTGGACGACGTCCTGAACGTGTGGGTGGGCGGGCTCGACGGCGACGCCGCCCGGCCCGTCACCTCCGACACCGACCGCGGCATCCGCACCTACCGCTGGGCCGAGGACGGCCGCCACCTGATCTACCTCCAGGACTCCGGCGGCGACGAGAACTGGCGCGTCCACGTGGTCGACCCGGAGACCGGCGCCGACCGCGACGCGACCCCGTTCGAGGGCGTGCAGGCGCGGGTCATGGGCGTCTCCCGGCGCCGGCCCGGCCACGTCCTGCTCGGGCTGAACAAGGACAACCCGGAGCTCCACGACGCCCACCTGCTCGAGCTCGCCACCGGGAAGCTCGAGCGGGTCGCCGAGAACCCCGGCTACTACAGCTGGCTGGTCGACAACGAGCTTCGCCCGCGCGGCGGCATGCGCATGCGCGACGACGGGTCGGGGGCGTTCGAGCTCGACGGCGCGACGGTGCTCGAGCTCGACGCCGACGACGCCATATCGAGCGAGGCGATCGGCTTCACCGCCGACGACGCCTCCCTCTACGCCGTCACACCGGCCGGGGCCAACGCCGCCGGACTCGTGAAGCTCACACCCGGCGCGCCGCCCGAGACGCTGGCCGACGACCCCACCTACGACGTCGCCTCGGCCGAGCTCCACCCGGTGACGCGCGCCGTCGAGATCGTGAGCTTCCTGCGCGCCCGCCTCGAGCACCAGGTGCTCGACCCGGCGCTCGCGCCCGACGTCGAGGCGATGTCGGCGCTTCACCCCGGCGACGCCTTCTTCATCTCGCGCGACCATGCCGACCGCACCTGGACGGTCGGGTTCACGGCCGACGACGGCCCCGTCTCCTACTACGCCTTCGACCGCGAGGCCCGGGCCGGCCGGTTCCTCTTCACCCAGCACGACGACCTCGCCCGCTACCGGCTCTCGGCGATGGAGCCGTTCGCGTTCGCGGCCCGCGACGGGCTCGAGATCAACGGCTACCTGACGTTCCCGCCCGACCGGCCGCGGGCGAACCTCCCGGCCGTGCTCTACGTCCACGGCGGGCCGTGGGCGCGCGACACCTGGGGCTACGACCCCACCGCGCAGTGGCTCGCCAACCGCGGCTACCTGTGCGTGCAGGTGAACTACCGCGGGTCGTCCGGCTACGGCAAGGCGTTCCTGAACGCCGGCGACCGCGAATGGGGCCGAAAGATGCACGACGACCTGATCGACGCGGTCGAGCACGTCGTCTCGAAGGGCTACGCCGACCGCTCGCGCGTGGGGATCTACGGCGGCTCGTACGGGGGCTACGCGGCGCTGGCCGGGGCGACATTCACGCCGGACGTCTTCCGCTGCGCCGTCGACATCGTCGGCCCGTCCAACCTGCGCACGCTGCTCGAGACGATCCCGCCGTACTGGAAGCAGCTCATCTCGCAGTTCTACCGGCGCGTCGGCCATCCCGAGCACGACGGCGAGCTGCTGTGGGAGCGCTCGCCGCTGTCGCGCGCCGGCGACATCCGCATCCCGCTCCTCATCGCCCAGGGTGCGAACGACCCGCGCGTCAAGATGAGCGAGTCCGACCAGATCGTCGCGGCCCTGCGCGACCGCGGCATCCCGCACACATACCTGGTCTACCCCGACGAGGGACACGGCTTCAGGAAGCCCGAGAACGCGATGGCGTTCCAGGCGGAGGCGGAGCGTTTCCTCGCCGAGCACCTGGGCGGCCTGTGCGAGCCGTGACGCCGCGGGCGCTCCACATCGTGAACGAGTCGAGCGGCCCGGCGCGGGTGTTCGTCGACGCCCTGGAGGAGCGCGGGTTCGAGATCGTCACCGTGAGTCCCCACGCCGGCCAGCTGCCGGAGTCGCCCGACGGGTTCGCGGCGATCCTCTCGGGCGGCGGAACCGTCGACACCCACCAGACCGACCAGCACCCCTGGCTGATCCACGAGGTCGCGCTGCTGCGCCAGGCGATCGCGGGCGGCGTGCCCACGATGGGCCTCTGCCTCGGCGCCCAGCTTCTGACCGAGGCGGCGGGGGGCACCGTCTACCGCTGCGACCCGGCCGAGGTGGGCTGGTTCGAGGTCGAGGCCCAGCCGGAGGCCGCCGCGGACCCGGTGATGGGCGCGTTGCCGGCGCGGTTCATGGCGATGCAGTGGCACCTGTATGCGTGCGAGCTGCCGCCGTCGGCGACCGAGCTGGCCCGAAACGCCGTCTGCGTGCAGGCCCTGCGGATCGGCGACGCGGCCTGGGGCACCCAATTCCACATCGAGACGACGCGCGACATCCTGCTGTCGTGGGCCGACATGGCGCCCGGCGAGCTCGAGCGGTACGGCTACGACCGCGCCCGCTACGACGCCGAGCTCGACCGCCACGGGCCGGCCCACGAGGCGATCGGCCGCGACATGGCCGGCCGGTTCGCGGAGGTCGCCCTGCGCGAGCTCCAGACGATCTAGATGAGTGATTCCACGCCCCCGCACGTCTGGACGTCCGTGCTGTGACGGGTCGCCGTCTCGCTGGTGGGGCTGCGGCTGCGAACCGTCGCCTCGCGGCGTCCTCGGTCGGGCCAATATCACCCAATATTGGCCCTCCCTGCGTCCTTGCGAGACTCGGTTCTCGCCGCCCAGAACATCACGGCGGCGTGGAATCACTCATCTAGGCGTTCTCCGCGCTCAGCACGGACGTCCACGCGACGATGCGCGTGCGGTCTCCGCGGAAGACGTCGCGCGCATGCTCGACGGCCGCACCCGCCTCGTCGTAGGCCGTTCTGCTGACGAGCATGAGCGGCGCGCCGCGGTCGACCCGGAGCGCGCCCGCCTCCTCCTCGCCGGCCAGCACCGGCTCGAGCCGCTCGACCGCCCGCACCGGCGCGGCGTCGAAGCGGTCACCGAGGAGCGTGTAGAGCGAGCGGGTCAGATCGAGGCCCAGGATGTCGCGGAACCGGTCGGCGGGCAGGTGCGACCGCTCGAGCGCGATCGGCTCCTCGTCGGCGAGCCGGATGCGGACGACCTCGATGACCGCCGCGCCGGGCTCGATCTCGAGCGCCTCGGCGACGCCCCGGGACGGCGCCGTCTCCTGCGCCGACATCACCACGGCGCCCGCGATCATCCCCTGCCTGCGAAGCTGCTCGGAGAGGCCGGCGAACCTGCCCAGGTCGCGCTCGAGCTTGGGGCGGGCCACGAACGTCCCTCCCCGCCGCCCGATGGCGCGCACCACCAGGCCCCGGGTCTGGAGCGCCTGGAGGGCCTGGCGGAGCGTCATCCGGCTCACGCCGAGGCGCGCGGCAAACTCGCGCTCGGGCGGGAGCTGGTCGCCGGGCACCAGGTTCCCGCTCTCGATCTCGTCCCGGATCAGGTCGATGATCTGCGCGTAGGCCGGCCCGCCCGTCCTGTCGAGCCGGAGCTTCATCCCGACGTCATCTGGTAGGACATCACCTTCTCCGGCGACAGGTTCAGGATGCAGCCCCGCAGGTACCCCTCGCCGTACTCGCTGCCGGGGTTGACGCAGAGCGACCGCCCGATCTTGACGGCGCCGCGGGCCTCGTGGATGTGACCGTGCAGGCCCAGCAGCGGCTGGTGGCGCTCGATCGCGTCGCGGACGGCGGTCGAGCCGGCCGCCGCGAACACCATCCTGCCGCCCTCGAAGACGGGCGACGGCGGATCCGTCGAGGCGTCGAGCTTCGGGCAGATGTCGAGCGTCGAGTCGTACGGCGGCGGGTGGAAATTGAAGATCATGCGCTCGAAGTCCGAGACGCCGTCGAGCGCCTCGGCGATGACCTGGGTCAGCCGCTCCTCGGACACCTCGCGCGGCGTGTCCCACGGGGTGGGGTTCGAGAAGCCGCAGCTCACCATCGCGTGGTCGTCGTCCACCGGGATGACGCGTCCCTCGCTGAAGACCATGGCTCCGTCCCCGTCGGCGAGCGCCTCCAGCGCCTCCGCGCGGTCGTCGTTCCCGCCGGTGACGAAGCACCGCACCCCCAGCGGCGCCAGACGGCGCTCGGTCTCCTCCCGCCAGTCCAGCAGCCGCTCACGCGCCAGCCGGACGAAGAGCTCGTCGACCGCCGCCTCGTCGGCCTCGAGCCGCGCGTACTCGGAGGCCGAGACCATCGTGTGGTAGTGCCCCTGTGTGTCGAGCGACTCGACCACCTCGTCGAGCCGCTCCGCCGGGAACGTCGCCGGCTCGCCGTGGATCGCAGCCGAGAACGTCCCGTCGGAGCCCTCGACGATCGGCGTCAGCATCTTCCCGCACACGTCGCCGCCCAGCACGAGCACGTTGGCCTCGTATGCCGAGGCGGCGTTCAGGAACTTGCGAAACGTCCGGCCGGAGGCGTGCACGTCCGTCGCGTAGAAGACACGCGTGAACGTGCGACGGCCGCGTCGTCTGAAGGGCACCGATCCCGCGCTACTCGGGGGGCAGCGCCTTGAAGGCGAACGAGCTGTCGATCCCCTGCGACCGGTTCCAGGCGCTCATGCCGAAGTAGACGACGGCCGAGAAGGCGATCACCCCCGCGACGATCGAGTACGGCGTGCGCCCGGTCAGGCCGAGCTTGTCGACGAACAGGAACGATGCGCACATCGCGCCCCCTGCCGCCAGCCCCACCGCGGCCACGAGCGTGACGGCGGGGATCCCCCCGATCGTCTTGTTGGGCGCGGCCCGGTACACCTCCGGCGCGCGGAACGGCAGGAGCGCCGCGGCCAGGAGCGAGGCGACGAAGACGTAGCCGCAGGCGAACGTCACGCCCAGCGTCCACGTCACCCAATTGCTGTCGTAGTTGTAGGCCCAGATGACCGGGATCGCCGCGACGAAGTAGGCCAGGTGGGCGTTGACCGGCGAGTGCAACCGCTCATGGACGTTTGCGAACCACGCCGGCAGCGTGCGGTCGAGGCCCATCGCGACCAGCACGCGGGTCATGCCGATGTAGCAGTTGCACGTGACCTGGAACGCGTTTGCGATGTATCCGGCCGCGATCAGCACGAGCAGCACCGGGGATGCCGTGAGCACCATCGCCAGCACGTTCGGGAACGGCGCGATCACCCCGGTGCCGTCGCCCGACTGCGACACACCGCCGTAGTAGGACGCCGCGGCGGCGCGCAGGAAGTGGTTGCCGACGGCCCGCTGCTCGACGACCGCGAGGAGGGCGAGCAGGACGCCGACGAAGACCGTCGAGCCGACCATGATCAGCATCTGCTGGCGGACCGAGTTGGCGGCCTTGATCTCGCCGCCCTGCTCGACCGAGTACGTCGCCCACTGGAGGCTCGTCCAGGCGATCGGGGCGATCAGCAGGGTGCCGGTGAAGCTGAAGCCGACCGCGAGCTTGTAGCCCGTGCTCGACACGTCGTTCAGGAGGTAGTCATAGAACCCGTGCGACCCCTGCACCGCGTTCGCGTAGGCGTCGAGATGGCTCTGGAAGCCGGAGGTGGACGTGGTCAGGAACAGCACGACGATGATGCCGAACGACAGCAGCGTGGCGACCATCAGCACGCGCTGGATCCGGACGTAGTTGCGAAACCCGGTGACGAGCAGCGCCATCGCGACGAACGCCTGGACGACGGAGATGATGAAGATGCCGCGCGCGGACTGGCACCAGGTGCCCCAGTCGATGAGCGTGCTCGAGTTGTAGTGCACGCCGAGGCTCAGGAAGAGCGGCGTGAGCGCCAGGATCGCCATCAGCCATCCCGAGAGCGCCACCCACTGGAGGATCCAGATCACGAAGCCGGAGAAGACGGTCACGAAGCCGATCGGACCGCCCAGGATCCGGCTCTGGAACACGTAGTCGCCCCCGGAGCGCGGCATGGCCGACGCCAGCCACACGTATGCCAGCGAGATGAAGATCTGCGCCACCATCGCGATCACGATGCCGAGGGCGATGTTCGCCCCGGGCGACGTGAACGGCCCCCAGAGATAGGTCCAGGGGAAGATCAGCCCCATCGTCAGCACGTTGTATGCGAAGGCCGAGGCGGGGGACATCACCCGCACCAGGCCCGAAGACCTTCTCGAGAACGCCTGCGGCTGCGGTACTGCGGCGCTTGTCATCCGGAGCTCCTCCCTCGGCGGACACTGGCCTAGCGCCGCCGATGATATGCCATGCCCCGGCTAATTGTCCAGACCTTTTCCGGGTGGCTCGGCGGGCCCCTCAGGGAGGGCCGAGAAGGACGTTCCGGACGTTCGTGAAGTCGTCGAACGGGATGTAGTCCACACCCTCGCGGTCGAGGTAGGAGGCCAGCGTCCGGCGGGCGAAGCGCACGTCGGCGGCCTGGGCGGCGCAGCGGTCGGAGTAGCCGTCGCCGATGTAGGCCACCTCGTGCCCGTCGCGCATCTCGTCGACCACCGAGCGCTTGCATTCCTCGCCGCACACCGGGCACGGCTCGCCGTGGCGGAAGTCGACGACGCCGCCCTCGGGCGTGAAGCGGACGTCGTGCGCGACCACCTCGAGCCGGCCGAGACCCTCGCGCTCGAGGATCGGGCGGATCACCGACTCGAAGCCGCTCGACACGACGACGACCCGGTCGCCCGCCTCCTCGGCGGCCTGCACGAACTCGGCGAAGCCGGCCCGGACGCGGGCCCGGCCCACGGTCTCGGAGACGATCGTGTCGTGGTCGCCCCTGATCGGCGCGAACTCCGCGGCGATCACCTCGCGCAGCGTCATCGTGCGCTGCGTCAGGTCGGACTCGGCCGCGGCCCACTCCTCGGGCGCGTACGTCTGGCACATCTCGTCGAGGGTGTCGCGCTCGGTGATCGTGCCGTCGAAGTCGACGACGATGAGCCGGCTCACCCGCGCCGGACCCACTTGGCCACGGTGTCCGCGTCGTGGCCGGCCGCGATCAGCTGGAACAGGGGCTTCGGGCTCTTGAGCGTCTTCATCGTCTCCATCCGGCCGACCGAGATGCCCTGCCGCTGGCAGAAGCGAAGCAGCGACTGGCGGTCGGAGGAGAGCAGGCGCCACACGGTCTCCTGGCGGTGGCGGTCGAAGTCGGGATAGGCGCCGACGTCGCCGGCGACCGCCTTGCTCACCGCCTGATTATACTGTTCGCGATAATCGTGCTCCTCCGCCATGGCGGCTAGTGTAGTGAGCGGTGCGGGCACACCGTCACGTCTCAGTCCTGCTCGCGGCCGTCTGGCTCGCGGCCTGCGCCCCCGCGGCGAGCGCGGCCGCCTGGTCGACGGTTGCGAGCCCGAATCCCAGCGGCGGCCAGGACGTCCTGAACGACGTCGGCCGCCTGCCGGGCACGAACGTGCTCTACGCCGTCGGCCGCACAAACGCGGGGACCCTCGTCCTGCGGTCGGCGAACCGCGGTGCGACGTGGAGCGTCGAGCCGGCGCCCAGCCCCGGCACGGGCGCGCAGCTCTTCGGCCTCTCCGTTCGAAAGCGCGGAGTGTGGGCCGTCGGCTACCGCGCCGGGCCGCGGCGTACGACCACGCTCACCCTGCGCCGCAGGGGCGGCACCTGGCGGGTCGTCAGCAGCCCGAACCCGGACCCGTCCGACTCCCTGTACGACGTCGTGACGACGACCGCCGGCACCTGGGCCGTCGGCGCCGCCACGGGCACCGGCGGGAGCAGCCGCCCGCTCATCCTGCGCTGGAACGGCCAGGCGTGGAAGGTGTCGCGGGTGCCGTCGCTCCCGAAGGGCGACAACCTGCTCTTCGGCGTCGCCGCAAAGGGCGGGAACGTGTGGGCACTGGGCGAGCGGTCTGCCGGGAGCGCGCCGCTTCACCCGCTGGCGCTGCACCGCACCGGATCGGGCTGGCACGTCTCCGACGCGCCGGATCCGGCCCGCGGCGGCGAATCGTTCTTCCTCGACGGCACGTTCTCGGGGAAGACGCTCTGGGCGGTCGGCGGCCGCGGAGCCGGCTCGAGCCATGGGCTCGCCGAGCGGCACACGCCCGCCGGCTGGCGGGCGTTCAAGGTCCCGGACGGGTGCCCCGTCACGAACACGCTGGCGGCGGTCGTGCCGGTCCCGGGGACGAAGCAGCTCTGGGCGGTCGGCGACTGCTCTCCCGGCCTCGGCAACCGCACCTTCGTGTCGAGGCGCCGAAACGGCGCGTGGCATCGCGTCGCCAGCCCGACACCCGACACCAGCGGCAGCTTCCTGAGCGGGGTCGCGGCGTTCTCGCAGACCAGGGCCGCCGCGGTGGGCTATCGCACGCCCGCCGGATTCCGTACGATTGCGCTGATCTACCACTGACCGCATGAGCCAGGCCGCCGCCCCCGCCACGCGCCTCTACGGCGCCCAGAGCATGACCGCGCCCCTCCACGACGTGCTCGTGAAACGGCCGGGCGCGGCGTTCGGCGCCGCATACGAGAGCCCGGTGCACGGGTTCCTGCACGAGGTCGACCTGGCCGAGGCCCAGCGCCAGCACGACGCGTTCTGCCAGGTGCTCACCGACCTGGGAGTGCGCGTCCACCAGCTCGAGGCGGAGACGTCGAGCCCCGACCTCACCTACACGTTCGACCCGGCGCTCGTCACCGACCGCGGCATGATCGGGCTGCGGTCCGGGAAGCCCACCCGCCGGGACGAGACGGCGCCGATGCTCGCATGGGCGGCGGCGCACGACATCCCGCTGCTCGGCGAGCTGGGCGAGGGCGAGACGGCCGACGGCGGCGACACGTTCTGGCTTCGGCCCGACGTCTTCTGCATCGGCCGGTCGCTTCGCACGAACCGGGCCGGGGCGGCCCGCCTGACCGAGCTCGTCGGCGGCGAGGTGCATGTGTTCGACGTCCCGTACGGCAACGGCCCGGCCGAATGCCTGCACCTGCTGTCGGTCATCTCGCCGGTCGCCGACGACCTGGCCGCCGTCTTCCTGCCGCAGCTCCCGGCGGGCCTCTACGAGCTCCTGGCGGATCGCCGCGTCGCGCTCGTCCCGGTGCCCGAGGAGGAGATCCCGAGCCAGGGCTGCAACATCCTCGCCGTCCGGCCCGGGGTGGTCGTCATGGCCGAGGGCAACCCGGTCACGCAGCGGGCGCTGCTCGACCGCGGCTGCGAGGTGCACACGTTCCCCGGGACAGAGGTGTGCGTCAACGGATCGGGCGGGCCGACGTGCATCACCCGCCCGATCCTGCGACGCTGATCGGGCTCAGTCGCCCGCCAGATCCGCCTCCACCTCGGCGGCGCTCGGGATCGCCGGGCCGGTGAACCAGTTCTTCGCCGACAGCATCCACCAGATGCCGGCGAAGAGGATCACCGCTCCGACGAGCACGGGCGCGTAGTTCACGACCCCGTTGTCGAGCGCGAACCCGGTCCTCCCCGGGATGCCTGCGGGAGCGAACGGCGCCGACATGTAGAAGATGATGATGATCACCTCGAGCACCGCGATCGGGCACATCCACTTGTACCGCGACCCCAGCGTCCAGGGACCGGACCGGAACTGCGAGCCCAGCCTCCAGCGCAGCCACACCGGGATCACGTAGGCGATGTAGAGCCCGATCACCGTGATCGACACGATCGCGTAGAACGCGAACGGGATGTTGGCGTCGTTGCCCTTCAGGGCGGGGAGCGCCACGATCATGCAGAGCGCCGCGCCCAGCAGGGTCGCGTTCACCGGCGCGTGTGACTTGCTCACCTTCGACCACAGCTGGTGCCCCGGGATCGCCCGGTCACGGCTGAACGCATACGTCATCCGCGAGAGGCTGGTCATGCCCGAGCCGGCGCAGAAGAACTGGCCGATCGTGGCGATGATCATCACGGTCTTGAACGCGGCCAGGCCGAGCGCCGACGAGAACACGCCGACGACGTAGCCGGCACCGTACGGGTTGTTGCCGTTCACGTTGTTGATGAAGTCCACGTGCGTCGCGGCGAAGGTGAACCCGAGCAGCAGGATGTAGCCGCCGATGGCGGAGTAGAAGATCGCCTGCCACAGGCCGCGCGCGGCGGCCTGCGACGCCCCGCGGGTCTCCTCCGAGAGGTGGGCGCAGGCGTCGTATCCCGTCTGGGTGTACTGCGTGAGCAGGAACCCGAGCGGCAGGACGTAGAACCAGAAGCCGGCCCCTCCCGAGCTCCCGTTGAAGAATCCGGAGTTGTTGATGGTGTGGGTGAAGACGAACGACAGGCTCTGATGCGACCCCGGCCCGAAGATCAGGATGCCCATGATGATGAGCGGCCCGATGATGTGCCAGTACACCGACGTGTTGTTCCAGTACCTCAGGATGTGCGCCGGGAACAGGTTCAGGACCGTGTGCGCGATGAGGAAGATCACGTAGATGATGAAGATGTTCGTGAGATCGAACGCGTTGTAGCTCGTGTCGAAGAGCCCGAGCGTGAACGACGCGAACAGCGCGGCGCCGTAGTCGACCGACGCCACGACGCCGATCAGGCCGACCAGGTTGAACCAGCCGGTGAACCAGCCCCAGCCGGGGCCGCCGAGGCGCAGCGACCAGTAGTAGATGCCTCCAGCCGTCGGAAAGGCCGAGAGGATCTCGGACATGCACAGGCCGATGATCAGGATGAGACCGCAGATGATCGGCCAGCCCCACGAGATCGCGACGGGCCCGCCGTTGTTCCAGGCCTGGCCGTACGTCGTGAAGCACCCCGCCAGGATCGAGATGATCGAGAACGAGATCGCGAAGTTCGTAAACCCGCTCCACGAGCGTTCCAGCTCCTGCTCGTAGCCCAGCTCCCTCAGGCGCCTCGCGTCCTCGTCGACTGGACGGGGCGCGACGGGCGATCCTTCGACGGTCATCCGGACTCCCTTCTTCGGTGATCGATTCGACCGGAGCGAGAGCATTCCACCTCGAAGCGGGGGGCGTCAACCCCCCGCCGCACGGTTGCTCGGCTATCGTCGCCGGTCGATGAAGAACCTGGCGCCCGCCGAGCTGGCCGCCGTCGGCGCGGTCGATCGCGACCGCATCGCCGCCGACCTGTCAGCGCTCGTGGCCCATCCCAGCCTGACGGGCTCCGAGGGCGAGGTGCAGACCGAGATCGCACTGCGGATGACGACGGCCGGGCTCGACGTCGAGCGAGTCGACGTGCCGGCGGCCGAGCTGGCCTCCGATCCGGACTTCCCGGGAGTCGAGGTGGCGCGCGACACCCACCCGGTCGTGGCGGGACGGCTGGGCGACCGCGAGAGCGGCCGGCGGGCGATCGTCGCCGGCCACGTCGACGTCGTCGGCGGCGGAGACGAGCTCCAGTGGACGTCGCCGCCGTTCGAGCCGCGGATCGCCGGCGGCGTCCTGTACGGGCGCGGCGCGTGCGACATGAAGGCGGGCGTCGCCGCCGGGCTGGCCGCGATGCGCGCGCTCGTCGAGGCCGGGGTCGACCTGGGCGGCGAGGCGATCCTGCTCACGGTGCCGGGCGAGGAGGACGGCGGCGCCGGGATGCTGGCGGCGATCCGGGCCGGGTACGCGGGCGGCGTCGCGGTCATCACCGAGCCGACCGAGCTTCAGATCGTGACGGCCCAGGCGGGGGCGATCACCTTCACCCTCACGATCGAGGGGCGAAGCGCGCACGCCGCGTTCCGGCGCGAGGGGGTCTCGGCCATCGAGAAGCTGTGGCCGGTCGTGCGCGCGCTGGAGGAGAACGAGCGCGAGCGGAACGAGGCGGAGTCGCTGCGCTCGATGCGGGCGCTGGGGCTGCCCTACCCGACGTCGATCGGCCGGGTGGCGGCCGGCGAGTGGTCGTCGACGGTGCCCGACCGGATGGTTGCCGAGGGCCGGTACGGCGTGCGCGTCGGGCAGACGGTCGCCGAGGCGGAGGCCGAGCTTCGGGCCGTCGTCGCCGAGGCCTGCGCGGCCGACGACTGGCTGCACGATCACCCGGCCGGCGTCCAGATCACGGGCGGGCGCTTCGGCTCGGCCTCCGTCGCAAACGACCACCCGCTCCCATGGGGCCTCGCCGAGACGGCGCGCGACGTGCTCGGCAAGCTGCCCGACTTCCTCGGCATGCCGTACGGCGCCGACGCCCGCCTGCTGATCGACCATGGCGAGACGCCGACCGTCCTCTACGGCCCGGGCGACCCCAACCTCGCCCATGCGCCCGACGAGCACGTCGCCCTCGAGGACGTGGCCCGCTGCGCGCGGGTGCTGGCGGTGTGGCTGATGCGCGCGCTGGCAGGCTGAAGGCCGACAACCGGGGTCAGACCCCGCATCGGAGGGCGTGTCGCATCCGTGACGGTTTCGATGCCTTACCTGGTAACGACCTCGGGTGGCCGGGCGGTGAAGAGGGCCTGGCTCCATGGGGTTCGCCTCTGTGGGAGCATTCGCCAAATGGCGGGTTCGCCCACGCTCAATGACGTCCGGGAAGCCGCCGAGGCGATCGCCGGCCGCGTGCACCGCACGCCGATGCTCACCTCGGCCACGCTCGCAGAGCGCTGCGGCGCTCCGGTATGGCTCAAGGCGGAGCTGTTCCAGCGCATCGGGGCCTTCAAGCCGCGCGGCGCCTTCAACCGCCTCCGCGCGCTCACACCGGAGGAGCGCGAGCTCGGCACGATCACCATCTCGGCCGGGAACCACGCGCAGGCCCTGGCGCTGGCCGCCCGCGACGAGGGCGTCGACGCGCTCGTGCTCATGCCCGCCGACGCCAGCCCGGCCAAGGTCGCCGCCGCGCGCGGCTACGGCGCGACGGTCGACCTGGAGTCGGCCGACAGCATGGAGGCGCTCGAGCGGATGCGGGCCATCGCCGCCGAGACGGGACGCGTGGTGGTGCATCCCTACGACGACCCGCTGGTCGTGGCCGGTCAGGGCACGGTCGGGCTCGAGATCGTCGAGGACGCACCCGCCGCCGACACCGTCATCGTGCCGATCGGCGGAGGCGGCCTGATCGCCGGGATCGCGACCGCCGTGAAGGGCCTGCGGCCGGATGCACGGATCATCGGCGTCGAGCCCGAGCTGTCGGCGGCGATGCGAGCCGCGCTCGACGCCGGCCATCCGGTCCCCGCGGTGCCCGGCCCCACGATCGCCGACGCGCTGCGATCGCCGGTCGCCGGGACGATCGCGCTCGAGGTGTGCTCGCGGCTGGTCGACGACGTCGTGCTCGTCTCGGACGACGAGATCCGGGAGGGGATGCGCTTCCTCTACGAGCGGGCCAAGCTGGCCTGCGAGCCGGGTGCGGCGGTCGGCGTCGCTGCGCTCCTGGCCGGCCGCATCGACGTGCGCGGATCGCAGGGCGTCGCGCTCGTCATCTCGGGCGGCAACGTCGCGCCCGGGCTCGCCGCCGAGATCCTCAGCGGCGCTCCGTAGCCAGGCGCAGGCCGAGCGCGACGAGCACACAACCGGTGACCCGCTCCAGGGCCGCCTTCACGCGCGGGCGGCGGAGGGCGTCGCCAACGCGGCTCGTGAAGACCGCGCAGCCGAGGAGCCAGGCCAGCCCGAGCAGGTTGAAGAGGACGCCGAGCAGCAGCAGCTGCCCCAGCACCGGCCCGCCGGGCGAGACGAACTGGGGAAGGAAGCTCGTGAAGAAGACGGCGATCTTGGGGTTCAGGAGGTTGCTCAGAATGCCCTGGACGAAGGGCGAGCGCCGGCTCTGCGACGCGACCGGTGCGACCGGCAGCCCGCGCCGCCACGACACCCACAGCGCGTGCACGCCGAGCACGACCAGGTAGCCGGCCCCGGCCAGCTTCACGGCGGTGAAGAGCGCCTCCGAGCGGTGCAGGAGGGCGCCCAGCCCGAACGCCGACGCCGCCGTCCAGAGCGCGATCCCGGCGTTCACGCCCAGCGCCGTCATGATCGCCGCCCGGCGGCCGTGCAGGAGCGCGTTCTTGGTGACGAGCGCCGTGTCGACGCCGGGCGTGACGACGACGAAGACCGCGATCGCAAGGAACGGCAGGACGTGCGGCATCGCTCAGGCCCTGGCGCTCGGCCCGTAGGCGAGGTGCAGCAGGTCGCCCTCGGCGAACCGCGAGAACCGCAGCGGATGCAGGTCGATGGGCGGCCGCCGCCCTGCCAGCTCCGCGGCCGCGCACTCGGCGATGGCGGGTGCCAGCTTCAGGCCGTGGCCCGACATGCCGGCGATCGCGTACACGCCGTCGCGCACGAAGCCGACGACCGGGTTCCAGTCGGGCGTCGAGTCGTAGGCCCCGGTCCAGCCGTCCACCCACTCCGCCTCGCCGCCCTTGTGGTAGCGCTCTGCGAGCGCGCGCGCGACCGACTCGCGGTAGGAGTCCTCGGGGGTGTCGGGCGCCTCGTCGCGGTCGGCGTAGCCCTCCGGCTCGCGGTAGGCGACCGCCCAGGCCATGTCCCCCACGCCCGGCCGCACGACGACGTTCGTGACCGTGTCGGAGACGACGACCGACACGCGCAGCGGCCGCACCCGCGCCACGTCGATCCGCTTGAGCGCGATCGGCACGTCGGGCAGGAGCCGCGCCGTCCAGCCCCCGGCGGCGACGACGACGGTGCCGGCGTCGAGCGCGTCGAGGTCGGTCACCTCGGTGCCGAGCCGCGGCTGCACCCCCAGCGAGAGCGCCTCGGCAAACCATGCGAGCGTCATCCGGCCCGGGTCCACCAGTCCGCCGTCGGGCTCGTGGGCCGCGGCGGCGATGCCCTCGGTGCGAAGCGCCGGTTCCACCTCCGCGACCTGCCCGGGGTCGAGCAGGCGCGAGTCGACGCCCAGCGACCGGCCCAGCTCGACGTTCGTGGCGCAGGCCTCCCGGTCGCGCTCCGCCACCGGCAGCATGTAGCCGGTGCGGACGTAGCCCGACCGCCGGTCGGCCGCCAGCAGCTCGATCCCGCGCTTCGCCAGCCGCACCGTCACCTCGTTCGAGTAGTGGGCCCGCACCATGCCGAACGAGCGCCCCGTGTCTCCCGCCGCCGGAGTGGCCTTGTCGTGCAGCTCGACCCGCATGCCCTCCCGCGCCAGCGCGACGGCCAGCGACGAGCCGAAGAGCCCAGCCCCCACGATGGCGACGTCGGCCCTCATGCCGGCGTCGTATAGGCGGCCGTGATCCCGCCGTCGACGACCAGGGCCTGCCCGGTCGTCCACGCCGAGTCGTCGCTCGCCAGGTAGAGGACGGCGCCGGCGATGTCGTCGAACGCTCCGAGGCGGCCCATCGGGATGTGCACCATCCGCCGCTCGAGACCGCCCTCGTCGGCGGCGAGCGCGTTTCGGAAGAGCGGCGTGTCGACCGGGCCCGGGCAGAGCGCGTTGCAGCGGATGCCGCTTCGGGCGTACGTGATCGCAACCTCGCGGGTCATCGCAAGGACGCCGCCCTTGGCCGCCGCGTAGGCCGTCTGCGGCGTCGCCGATCCGATCAGCGCCACCATCGAGCTCATGTTGACGATCGAGCCGCCGCCGGTCTCGAGCATGTGCGGGAGCTGGAACTTCAGGCACAGGAAGACCCCGGTCAGGTCGACGGCGATGATCCGGTTCCAGACGTCGATGCCGGTCGCGGGCGGATCGACGTCGTCCGGGAGCAGGATGCCGGCGTTGTTGTGGCAGACGTCCACGGAGCCGAACCGCTCGCGCACCGCGGCGTAGAGCGCCTCGACGGACCGCGGGTCGGTCACGTCCACCGCGAACGCCGCCGCGCCGGGGATGTCGGCCGCCGCCCGCTCGGCCCCCTCGGCGTCGATATCGGCGAGCGCGACCCGGCCGCCCTCCTCGGCCAGCCGGCCCGCCACCGCCCGGCCGATGCCCGCGGCCGCGCCGGTCACGACGCACACCTTGTCCTTCACGCGGCCGGGCATCGCGGGTCATTAAACGCGAGAGGGGCGCCCGCGTGCTGCGGACGCCCCTCCGGCGGGTGCCGCTAGAGGCCCTCGTTGATCATGCGCCCGATGGTCTCGTACTTGGCCCGATCCGCGCTCTTCAGGTAGAGCGCGTATCCGTAGCCGCCGACGAAGACCAGCACGTCGATGATCACCAGGTACCAGGCGTAGGTGTAGCCGGCGCCCAGGAAGTCGATCTTGTCGATCGCGACGAACAGCACCGCGAGCTGGCCGATGACCGAGATCAGCGGCGCGATCGTGTGGTTCCAGAGCCGGTGCTCGGCCGGGTGGTGCGTCCGGAAGTAGTTCCAGATGGCCACCGAGACGAGCGCCTGGACGAACAGGATCAGGACGACGCCCATGAACGCCATGAGACCGTAGAGCTGCGTGTAGGCGATGGAGGTTGCCGCATCCGACTTGGCCGCGACGGTCGCGAACAGCGCGAATGCGATGACGATCAGCGCCGCGATCACCGACTGGGTGGTCGAGGCGATGTGCGGGCTCTTGTGCTTCTCGTGCGTTCGCCCGAGCTGGATCGGCAGCACCCGCTCACGTCCCAGCGAGTAGAAGTACCGGGCCGCGGTGTTGTGGAAGGCCATGCCGCACGCGAACGCGCCCGTGATGATCAGGTAGCTCATCACGTCGCTCAGGAACTGGTTCCCGAACTGCTTCGCCGGGCTCAGGAAGAACTGGGCCGGGCTTCCGACCGCCACGACAGCCGCCGCCGCGGTCGAGGAGTACGCGGAGAGCGCAGCCCAGGACGTGATCGTGTAGAAGATCCCGAGGCCGACGACCGAGATGTACATCGCCCGCGGCACGATCCGCTTGGGATCCTTCGACTCCTCGCCGTAGTTCGGCGCCATCTCGAAGCCGACCCACGACCAGAACGCGAAGAACACGCCGACCGCCCACGCTCCGGCGGCAACCGCCGACCCGCCGCTCCCGGAGGCCGGGAGATTCGAGAACGCGTTCAGCGGGTTGATCGCACCGGCCTGGATGTTCTCCCCGCCCTGGATGAAGACGACCAGGTCGAAGATCAGGAGCACGGCGACCTCGCCGACGAGGGCGAGCCCGAGAACGCGGGCCGAGATGTGGACGTCGAAGAAGGCCAGCACGGAGATCAGGACGACCATGAAGAGGGCCGGCCAGTACCACGAGACGTGGTGGCCGTACTGGTCGAGCTTGGCCGACGCGAAGAACGCGAAGCCGCCGCACAACGACGCCTCGAACACCGAGTAGGCCACGACCATGGCGAACCCCGACGCCATGCCGAGCTCACGGCTGAGACCGTGGCTGATGAAGCTGTAGAACCCGCCGACCGCGGTGACCTTGCGGGCCATCGCGACGAAGCCGACGGAGAAGATGGTGAGGATGAGCGTGGCAAAGGCGAAACCGGCCGGGGTGCCGATGCCGTTGCCGTAGCCGACCGAGAGCGGGGTGTTGAAGAGCATCGCCGAGATCGGCGCCGACCCCGTCACGGTGAGGAACAGGACTCCGAGGAGCCCGACCGCGCCTCCGTGCAGCTTGTGCACGTCGGTCCGCTGGGAAACGTCGACGCTCTCCACGGGGATCATCCCCTCGTGGCGGGTGCTCATGCCCCCTGGCTCACTGTCCACGTGACCTCCTTCGGAAAGAGGAACAGGAAGAGACCACCGTTTTTACAGCATTGCGGCAGCTTTGGCAACGGCTCCCGCGCATGTTGTGGAACGCGACGACTCAGGCCGGCACGGTTTTTCGCGCGGGCGCGGCGACCTGCGAACCGGCGAGCGCCTCGACGAGCATCCGCTCGACGACCTGCCGCCACTCGCCGGTGCGGACTTCGACCTTGTCCGGACGGATCCTGCGCGGCGTGCGGTCGGCGTGATGGCGCCTGGCAAGCCGGTCGAATGACCCGATGGCGCTCAGGACGGTGCCGTAGCGCGCCGGCCCCACCAGCGACCCGATCCAGTCGCCCGGGCGGCCCTCGTCGCGGAAGACGCCCTCGCGGACGCCCTGCCAGTAGGCGTGCTGGAAGAGACACCCGGCGACGCCGCGGTCGGTCCAGCACCCGGCCGTGACCTCGGCATCGCCGCGATCGATCCCGCGCAGCGCCAGCTGAAGGAGCCGGCGGCCGTCGTCGGTCGCAGCGAGCTCGTGCAGCTCGCCGCGCAGCTCACGTTCCTCGGCGGTCATTCGGACCTCCATCTAGAAGACCTCGGCGTACTCCTGCCGTTCCCAGTCGGTGACGTGGTCGTCGAATCGTTGCAGCTCGTACCTGCGCATCGTTGTGTACGCGGTCACGAAATCCTGACCGAGCGCCTCGACGAGCTTGGCGTCGGATTCGAGGCCGTCGAGGGCCTCGCGCATCGACAGGGGCAGCGGCTGCTTCGACGCGTCCTCCTCGGCGGGGGTCGCCGCGGCCGGCTCCAGCTCGAGCTCCTCCTCGATCCCGTTCAGGCCTGCCGCCAGCATCGCGGCGCCCACCAGATACGGGTTCGAGAGCCCCGTCGGCGCCCGGTTCTCGATGTGGCGCGAGGCGCTCGATCCGCCCTTGATACGCAGGAAGGCGGTGCGGTCCTCGGGGCCCCACGAGATGTTCGACGGGCTGAACGTGTGCGGGCGGCGCCGCTTCAGGCAGTTCACCGTCGGCGCGAGCAGCGTGTACATGCCGGCCGCGTGCCGGAGCTGCCCGGCCATGAACCGGCGGCACAGGTCGGTCATGCCCTGCGGGTCGCCGTCGTCGCCGAAGACGTTCTCGCCGGTGTCAGCGCTCGTCAGGCTGACGTGGGCGTGGCAGCCCGACCCGGCCGAGTCGGCGAACGGCTTCGACATGAACGTCGCGTTCAGCCCATGGGCGTACGCGATCTGCTTGGTCGCGTTCTTGAACGAGAAGGCGTTGTCGGGCCCGGCCATCCCGGCTCCGGGGCGGAAGTTGATCTCCCACTGCGACGGCGCGTACTCGCAGTTGGCGGTGATGATCTCGATCCCGAACGCGTTCATGTGGTCGATGAGCTCGGTGATCATCGGGACGTACGTGTTCCGCACCGGGTTGAAGATCTGGTAGCCGCCGAAGAGCGGCGAGCCGCTCTGGTCGAGCAGGTAGAACTCGGGCTCGAACCCGAGCACCGGCTCGTAGCCCAGCTCGCGGCAGCGCTCGAGCTGGCGGCGGAAGACGTAGCGCGGCAGCGCACGCAGCGGCTCGCCGCCCACGAACTGCGAGTCGCAGATGAAGCGCGCGGTCGCCTCGGCCCACGGCACGACGGCGGCGGTCTCCGGATCGGGCATCAGGCGCTGGTCGCCGTAGCCGATCTCCTCGTGGTAGAGGGTGCTCGGAACCACGTCGGAGCGCGAGTCGAGGACGGCCGCGCCGCCGTACATGTTGAGCCCCTCCTCGCAGTAGCCGGGGGCCTGTCCGATCGGCACGATCTTGGTGCGGCTCGTGCCGTGCATGTCGGGCAGCTCGAAGCGGACGTAGCGGATGCCGTCTTCGCGCCAGGTCTCGATGATGTCGGTTGCCGAGGCGGTGGCGGTCTTAGCCATCAGGTCGTCCCTCCGGATCGGGTGTGCCGTTGTGCCAGTGTCGAAGCTCGAAGCCCTCGCCGTCCAGGCGCGCGCGCAGGCGGGCCGCGGCGGCCGAGCCGATCACGGAAAGCACGCCGCCCTCGTGGCCGTCGTCGCGGCGGAGCGCGGCGGCAACGCGGTCGGGCGGCTGGAGGTGGTGGCCGTCGAGGCCGAGCTCCTGGTAGGTGTCGCGGACGACGACGAGCTCGGCCGCGGGGCCGCGAACGAGCGCGGCGAAGTTCACGAAGTGGCCGACGTCCCAGTCGGCAGGCGGCGGCTCGACCTCCTCGCCGCGCAGGTGGGCGAGGACGGCGGCCGGCCCGGGGCGCGAGCCCCAGAAGGCGCCCGTGCGGACGTTGGCGACGAGCGTGGCGCCGGCGGCGGCGTCCATGAGCGTCCGCACCGAATCGGCCGTCCACGGGCCGGCCACGGGGATCGCGGCCAGGGCGCCGGCCGAGAGGCGCTCGATCGCGCGGGCGACGGCGGACGCCGCGGTGCCGGCGACGCCCGGCGCGGGATCGACCCGGAGCTCGACCCGGTAGTCGTTTCGCGGGGTCGCGCCGGGCGCGACGTGGCTCAGCGGATCGCCGCCGGGAAGGATCGCGCCCGCCGCCTCGGCGACGGCGTCCTGGTCGGCATCGACCCCCGCGGAGCGCAGCACGAGCGCGGCCCAGAAGCAGCCGCACAGGTTGTCCTTCTGCTGCCGCTCGGCGGCGTACAGCTGGGCGAGCCCCTGCTGGCGGGCTGCGGTGACGCTGGCTCCGGCCACGGGATGAGCATACGCAATGACGCAACAGCGGGGTCTGACCCCGATGGTGCATAATCCGGGTGTGCGGGGCGTGCTCAGGCTTTTCCGGCTCGTCGACGCGGCGGTGTGCCGGGTCGGGCGCGGCTGCTGCGTCGCGCGCTCCCAGGCCCGCGGTCGGTAAGATCGCGCCGCGATGCGAGCGGCGATCTGGAACGGCCCAGGCGAGATGGAGCTCGGCGAGGTGCCCGATGCGACCTGCCCCGCCGACGGCGCGCTGCTGCGCGTGGTGGCCTGCGGCGTCTGCGGCACCGACGTCCGCACGTTCTACAACGGCGACCGCCGCATCGAGCCCGGCGCCGTGCTGGGCCACGAGATCTGCGGCGAGGTGCTCGAGATCGGCCCCGACGCGAACGGCGACCTGCGCGCCGCGAAGGGCGACGTCGTCCACGTCATCTCGACGCTCTACTGCGGCGCGTGCACGCTGTGCCGCACCGGGAACGAGCACCTGTGCCAGCACGGCGGGCTCATGGGCTTCGACTACCAGGGCGCCTATGCAGAGCTGGTCGCAATCCCCCAGGTCGCGCTCAAGAACATCTTCGTCATCCCCGAGGGCCTCGACCCGGAGCACGCGACGTTCGCCGACCCGCTCTCCGACGCCATCTGCGGCCACAAGGACCTCGAGGTCGGGCTCGACCTGCGCGCGGTGGTGATCGGCGCGGGGCCGGTCGGGACGGCGCACGTCGCGCTGGCGCTGGCGCAGGGAGCCGGGACGGTCTACCTGCTCGAGACCGAGGCCCGCCGGCTCGAGCTGGCCCACACGGTGCTGGGCTCGGACCGCGTGCGCTACGTCGACACGTCGGCCGTCGACCCGGTCGAGCACATCCGGGCCGAGACGGGCGACGGCGCCGAGCGCGTGATCGTGGCCTGCTCGAACGCGCGCGCCCAGGAGCAGGCGATGGAGATGGCGGCCCCGCGCGGGCGCGTGCTCTTCTTCGGCGGCCTCCCCAAGGGCACGACGACGATCGACTTCCCCTCGAACGTGCTGCACTACCGCGAGGTGGCCGTGCTGGGAAGCTACGCGTCGCGCTACCGCGACCAGGTGCAGGCGCTCGACATGCTCGAGCAGAACACCGCCAACATCCGCGGCGTCGTGACCGACGTCGTCCCGCTCGACGAGGCGCCCGAGGCGTTCCCGCGCATCCGCCGCGGCGACGCGCTCAAGGTGGTCGTCACGCCGTAGGCCGATCCTCGCGGTCGAGCGCCGCCACCCACAGCGGATGGTGGTGCTCGGCCCACTCGCGGTCGACCTCGCCAAGGGTCATGCCGCGCAGCGCGTGCCGGGTGCCCGGGTTCAGCACCGCCATGAAGACGTGCCCGGAGAGGAGCCCCACGAACGCCACGGTCGCCAGCGCGTGGAGCGGCCCCTGCGGCAGGCCGCGGCCCACGAGCAGGAGCGCGAGGCCGGTGGCGTAGAGGACGGCGAGGCCCAGGGCGGCGAGGCGGGCATTCAGCTTCTGGCCGGCGTTGAAGCGCCCGACGGGCGGCTCCGGGGCTCCCGACCGGAGCCGGTCGGGGAGGCCGCGCAGCCAGGCGCCGTCGCCGGGCTCGGTCGTGGCGAGCTGCACGCCGGTCCTGACAAGGGAGGCGCGGTCGGCCCGCCAGAGCAGGAGCGCCATCCCGGCGACGAGGAGCGCGGCGCAGCCGACGTGGATGTCTACCACGGGCTGGTCGGCGTCCCAGCGGTGCGGCATCTGCGTCCCGCTCAGGAGGATCGCCGCGAACGCCGCGGCCACGAGCCAGTGCGCCGCGCGCTCCGTCCGCGTGAACCGTAGGATCCGTTCCCCTGTCACCATCTGCAGTATGCGCGACGGCAGATGAGAGGTTCGTGAACGCTGCCTGAGAGGCGGGACGGGCCGATCTGGTTGAATTGCCGCCGACCACCGCGAGGAGGACACACATGAGCCTGGGCAAGACCATCCGGTTGAAGCGGGTCCTGAACCACCCGACGAACACGTCGGTCATCTGCGCGCTCGACCACGGCATGACGTCGCCGGTGTTCCTCGAGCCGCTGGCCGACATCCGCGCCCGCGTGACCGAGGCGGTCGCCGGCGGCGCGAACGTGCTCATGCTGTCGCGCGGCATGTCCCGCATCGCGGCCGCCGAGCTCAGCCAGACGACGGCCGTCGCCTACATGCTCTCGGCCTCCGCCGACCCGGGCGAGAACCCGAGCATCGCGGCCGTCGCCGAGGTCGAGGAGGCGCTTCGCTCGGGCGCCGACGCGGTCGTCCTCTACGTCGCCCTCGGCACCGACACCGAGCAGGACATGATCGAGCGCCTGGCCGAGGTGGGCTCGGCGTGCGACGAGCTGGGCATGCCGTTCATCGCGGAGGCCGAGTGGCCGAGCGCGTATTCCGGCACGACCGCCGAGCTCGGCACCGACTACCTGCTCCGCAACGTGCGCCTGTGCGCCGAGCTCGGGGCCGACGTCATCAAGACGAACTGGCCCGGCTCGGGCGAGGAGTACGCGCGCCTCGTCGCCGCCGCGGCGGGACTGCCCACGGTGCTGGCCGGCGGCTCGCGGATCACCGAGGCCGAGCTCCTGACCCGCCAGCAGCACGCGATGGAGGCCGGTGCGGTCGGGTGCAGCGTCGGCCGCAACATCTTCATGCACGAGAACCCCGAGGCGATGACCCGGGCGCTGAAGCGCGTCATCGTCGATCGCTGGACAGCCGAGCGGGCGTTGGAGGAGCTGGGGGCGGCCGCCGCCGCCCGATGACCGATCCCGACCTCGTCTGCGGGATCGACGTCGGATCGCAGGGGTCGTGCCTGGCCGTCTTCGATGCGGCCGGCGAGCGGCTGGCCACCTCCTACCAGCCGCACACGCTGTCCTACCCGCGGCCGGGGTGGGCCGAGCAGGACCCGCGCGACTGGCGGGCCGCGGTCGTGAACGGCTTCCGCGACCTCTCGGCCCGGGTGAACCTGCGTCGCGTGCGGGCGGTCTCGTTCGGGTCGCAGCTCGACGGGCTGGTGTGCGTCGACCGCGGCGGCCAGCCGGCCGGGCCGGCGATCATCTGGATGGACCGGCGGGCCGACCCGCTGTGCCGGGCCGCTGAGGAGCGGATCGGGCCGGACGAGTGGTACGCGCGGTCGGGCTGCAACCTCGACGGCTCCCACGTGGCGGCCAAGATCGCCTGGGTTGCGCGCGAGCGCCCCGACCAGGACGCCCGCACCGACCGCTACCTGCTCCCCGGGGCCTACATGGTGCGGGTGGCCTGCGACGCCGACGCGGTCGACCGCTCGAACGCGTCGTCGACGATGGCGCTCGATCCCGACACCGGCACGTGGGACGACCGCCTGCTGGGCGCGTTCGAGATCGACCCGGCCCGGCTGCCGCCCGTGGTCGGCGCCGACGAGCCGGTCGGCGAGATCACGGCGGAGTTCGCGGCCGACACCGGCCTCCCGCCGGCGACGACCGTCGTCTGCGGCTGCGGCGACGAGATGGCCGCGACGCTCGGCGCGGGGCTCGTCGAGCCCGGCGCGGTCTGCGACGTCCTCGGCACGGCGGAGCCGGTGTGCGCGGTCGCCGACCGGCCGCTGCGCGACCGCACCCGGATCGCCGAGTGCCACCCCCACGCCGCGCCCGGCCGGTGGCTGCTCGAGAACCCGGGCTGGGCCTCGGGCGCCTCGTACCGCTGGTTCCGTGACCAGCTCGGAGGCGGGCTCGACTACGAGGGCCTGAACGCGCTCGCCGCCGAGGCGCCGCCGGGGTCCGACGGGCTCGTGTTCCTGCCCTGGATGGGCGGTGCGATGGCGCCGCGCTGGGAGGCCGACGCGCGCGGCGGCTGGTACGGGCTCACCCCCGCCCACGGCCGGGCGCACATGGCCAGGGCGCTGCTCGAGGGCTCGGCCCACGCGCTGCGCGACGTCGTCGAGGCGATCGCGGCCGCGGGCCTCAAGCCGTCGCGGATCGTGTGCGTCGCCGGCGGGGCGCGCTCGCCGCTCGTCCGTCAGATGCGGGCCGACGCGACCGGTGTCCCCGTCACGTGGTCGGAGGACGTCGAGACGACGGCCCGCGGCGCGGCGATGCTGGCGGCGGCCGGGTCGGGCCTTCACCCCTCCACGGCGGCCGCCGCAGGGGCGATGGCGCGGGTCTCGGCCGAGACGCATGAGCCGGATCCGGTCGCCGCCGAGGCGTACGCCGAGGGCCACCGCCGCTACCGCGTGCTCTTCGATGCGCTGGCCGGCCGCTTCGGAGAGCTGGCGTGAGGGTCGTCCACCTCACCGCGTTCGGAGGGCCGGAGGTGCTGAAGCCGGCGGACGTGCCCGACCCCGAGCCCCGGCCCGGCCATGTGGCGATCGACCTCGTGCGCGCGGCGCTGAACCACCGCGACGTGTGGATCCGCGAGGGCCGCCCCGGGCCGCTGCCGGCGGTGCTGGGCTCCGACGGCGCGGGCGTCGTGTCGGAGGTCGGTGCCGGCGTCGAGGGCGTGGCGGCCGGCGACGAGGTCGTCGTCAACCCCGCGCTCGACTGGGGCGACCGCGAGGACGCGCCGGGCCCGGACTTCCGCATCCTCGGCGTGCCGGACCAGGGCACCTACGCCGAGCGGATCGTGGTCGCCGCGCACCAGGTGCGGCCGCGGCCGGCCGGCTGGTCGTGGGACGAGTGCGCCGCGTTCCCGCTCGGAGGGCTCACCGCCTGGAGGGCGCTGCGGCTGGCGGGGGCGGCGCCCGGCCGGCGCATCCTCGTGACCGGGGCCGGCGGCGGCGTCGGGACGTTCCTCGTCCAGATCGGCGCCGCCCTCGGCGCCACGATCGTCGCAACGACGGGGTCCGCGGCGAAGATCGCACGCGCGCTCGAGCTGGGCGCGGCCGAGGCGCTCGACTACCACGACCCGGACTGGCCGCGGCGGGCCGGGCCGGTGCACGCCGCGATCGACAGCGTGGGCGGTTCGGGCCTCGACGCGGTCATCGGCACCCTGGTTCGGGGCGGCGTCCTGGTCAGCTTCGGCGACACCGCGCGCGAGCCGGCGACGGTCGACCTGGCCGAGGTCTTCCTGGAGTGGCGCCGGATCCAGGGCACCACGATGGGGAGCCCGCGCGAGTTCGACGCGCTGCTGGAGCACATCGCGAGCGCCACGTGGCGCCCCGTGATCGACTCGATCCACCCGCTTGGAGAAGCCGCGGAGGCCCATCGCCGGTTGGTCGATCCGGAGCGGACGGGCAAGGTAGTCTTGGCCATCCGGTGAAGCACTTCGTCACGGCCGACGAGATCCGACAGCTGGCAGCCTCGGGGGAGCGGGAGCTGATGCTGCGCGAGCACACGGTGTTGACCGACGCCGCGGTCGACGCCGTCCGCCTGCACGGCATCCGCCTCGTCGAGGGCTCCACCTACTCGACCGCCGAGCCCGCGCCGCAGGTCATTCCCGCACCACCCGGAGCGGGCGGCCTCCCGGCGCCGGCCCTGGCCGGCCTCGTCCGCGAGCGGCCGGGCGCCCCAAGTGTCACGACTCCGCCACCTCCTCGCAACGCGGGAAGTTCAGGGTCTGACCCCGTCACGGGGCCGCCCGACCGCGGCCGGCTCTTGACGCGGCTTCTGATCGGCGGCGAGTGGGTCGATGCGGCCGGCGGGGCGACCGTGCCGACCGTCGATCCGGCCACCAACCGGACGATCGCCGACGTGGCTGCGGCGCAGCCCGAGGACGTCGACAGGGCGGTGCGCGCCGCCCGCGCGGCCTTCCCGGCCTGGCGCGACCTCGACCCGGAGAAGCGCGCCCGGCTCATGCTGCACCTCGCCGAGCTGATCGAGGCCGAGCGCGACCACCTGGCCCAGGTCGAGAGCCACGACGTCGGAAAGCCCATCCGCGAGGCCGCGCTCGTCGACCTCCCCGCATGCTGGGACCCGTGGCGCTTCTTCGCCGGCACCGTCCGCACCGTCGCCGGGCGGGTGCTCGCGCTCCCCCGCAGCTCGCTCGACTACGTCCGCCGCGAGCCGACCGGCGTCGTCGGGATGATCATCCCCTGGAACTTCCCGCTCCACATCGCCTGCCGCAAGGGCTCCGCCGCCCTCGCCGCCGGGAACACGGTCGTCCTGAAGGCCCCGGAGCTGGCGCCGCTCACGAGCCTCGAGCTCGGCCGGCTGGCGCTCGAGGCCGGCATCCCACCGGGCGTCTTCAACGTCGTCCCCGGGCTCGGCGAGGTCGCCGGCGCCGCGCTCGTCGAGCACCCCGACGTCAACAAGATCGCCTTCACCGGCTCGACCACCACCGGCCGGGCCGTGATGCGCGGCGGTGCCGCGACGATCAAGCGCGTCTCGCTCGAGCTGGGCGGGAAGTCGCCCTCGATCGTCTTCGCCGACGCCGACCTCGACCGCGCGGTGACCGGATCGGTCTTCGGCATCTACCTGGCCCAGGGCGAGGTGTGCTCGGCCGGCTCGCGCGTGCTCGTCGAGCGGCCCGTGCACGACGAGTTCGTGGCCCGGTTCGCCGAGCGCGCCGGCCGCATCCGGGTCGGCCTCCCGCACAGATGGGAGACGCAGCTCGGCGCGCTCATCAACCGCCGCCAGTGCGAGCGGGTCTACGAGTACGTCGACGTCGGCACCGCCGAGGGGGCGACCGTCGTCACGGGCGGCGCCCGGCCCGGCGACCCCGAGCTGGCCGAGGGCAACTTCATCCAGCCGACCGTCTTCGCCGGCGTACGCAACGACATGCGGATCGCCCAGGAGGAGATCTTCGGCCCCGTCGTCGTCATCATCCCCTTCGACGGCGAGGAGGAGGCGATCCGGCTCGCAAACGACGTCCGTTACGGCCTGGCCGCCGGCATCTGGACGGGCGACGTCGGTCGCGCCCACCGCGTCGCGCACGCGCTCGATGCCGGCTCGATCTGGGTGAACCACTACGGCGTCTACCCGTCGGAGGCGCCCTTCGGCGGCTACAAGGAGAGCGGCACCGGCCACGACCTCGGGTTGGAGTCTCTCGACGAGTACACCGAGGTCAAGAACGTGCACGTGAACATAGGCACCGAGACCTTCGACTGGTATGCATAGCCAGACCCCCGAGGAGGAGTGACATGGACGGAGCATTGGGCCTGATCGAGACCCGCGGCCTGGTGGCCGCGATCGAGGCCGCCGACGTGATGGTGAAGGCGGCGAACGTCGAGATCGTCGGCCGCGAGTCGGTCGGCGGCGGGTACGTCACGGTCGCCATCACCGGCGACGTGGGCGCGGTCAAGGCGGCCATCGACGCCGGCGCGACAGCGGCGAAGAAGACCGGCGAGCTGGTGTCGGCGCACCTCATCCCCCGCCCGCACGCCGACGTGGCGAGCGTGCTTCCGATGTCGGCGCGCCAGGAGGCGTAGTTGGCAGCGATCCGCTTCATCTGCGAGGGCGAGGTGATCGAGGCCGATCTGCTCGAGGACGACGCCCCTCGCATCTGCGGCTACATCCGGTCCGTGCTGCCACTCGACTCCACCATGGTGCACGCCAAGTTCGCCGGCGAGGAGACGATCGTCATGGTGCCGTTCTTCGCCGAGCAGGAGAACGGCAAGACCGACGTCGTCGCCGGCGACATCGGCTACTACCCGGGCCGGCAGACGCTGTGCCTCTTCTACGGCGAGACGAAGCCGTTCGGGGAGGTGTCGTACGTGGCCCGCGTCCGCTCGAACCTGGAGGGGCTGGCCCGGTGCGGCCGGCGCCTCCTCGAGACCGGCCACCTGCCGGTGCGGATGGAGCGCGCGTAGGTGTCGCCGTACGTCTCCGCAGCCACGCTCGTCGAGGAGCTGCGCGAGTTCACGACCGACCACTGGCTGGGCGAGCCGCCCGACGTGACCAGGCTGCGCGAGTTCAGCCTGCCGCCGATGGGCAACCTGCCGTGCGTCCTCTACTGCAATTTCGACCTCTTCTGGGCCGGCGAGCAGCTCCAGGTGTGCCGGCAGGCGGCCCTCGACGGCGACATGCGCCTGCCGGAGCTGTGCGAGGTCTCGGCGCTCCTGCTCGAGCGGATCGCGGGCCGCACCGCGAAGTGGGAGATGCACGAGACCGTGGCGCTCATGCGCCGGGCCGCCGAGATCCTGCGCGACTGGCGGCCCGACACGACCCGCGAGTTCGCCGTCGTGATCGAGCACCTGATGATGGCCGTCGACCGCGTGCAGGCGGCGGTGGACGCGATCGTGCCCTGGAACCAGCTCGACCGGGCCGTCGAGCTGCGCGGGAGCACATGAGGAGGACGCGATGCAGCTCTGCCGCGTGACCGGGAACGCCGTCGCCACCGTCAAGGCTCCGGCGCTGCGCGACTTCAAGCTCCTGCGGGTGAAGCCCGAGGGGAAGGGCGGCGTCGAGTTCGTCGCGGTCGACACCCTCGGCGCGGGTGAGGGCGACCTGGTGCTGGTGGCCCTTGGAACGGCCGCCCGCGAGCTCGAGGCGACGGCCGGCGCCCCCACCGACGCGACCGTCGTCGCCATCCTGGACCCGCAGCAGTAGCGTGACCGCCGAGCTGCGCGCCTGGGTCGAGATCGACTCGATGCAGCCGCAGTGGGCGGCGTACGTCGCCCAGACCTGCCAGGGCGACCCGCCCCACGCCGGGATGGCCCAGCTCTACGTCGAGGTGGCGCCCGCGAGCCGCGTGTTCGCACTCGTGAACGCGGCGGTGAAGCACGCCCGGGTGCGCTCGGCCCTTCAGGTCGTCGAGCGCCAGTACGGGACGCTCGAGCTGCACGGCTCCGACCCCTCGGCCGTGCGCCAGGCCGGGGCCGCCGTCCTGGAGCTGCTGGGCGCGACGGCCGCCGACCGCGAGCCGCCGCAGGTCGTCTCGCACGAGGTCGTGACGCGGGTCGACCCGAACCAGGCCCAGCTCGTGAACCGCATGCGGGTCGCGAACCTGCTCCTGGAGGACGAGACGATGTTCCTGGTCGAGGTCGCGCCCGCCGCCTACGCCGCCGCGGCCGCCAACGCCGCCGAGAAGCAGGCGCCCGTCAAGCTGGTCTACGCCGCCATGCTCGGCGCGACCGGCCGCCTGATCATGGCCCACCGCTCGCCGGAGGTCGTGAACGAGGCCTACCTGGCGGCGCTGGCGGCGGTCGGAGGCTGAAACGGGTGAAACATCGGCGCCAGGCCCCGGTGTTTCACGCCCGAGCGAGTGCGACGGCCTCGATCTCGACCAGCTGGCCCGTGTAGCCCAGGACGGCCACGCCGACCAGGGTGCTCGGCGGGCGGGCCGGCGCGAACTGAGCGGCGATGACCTCCCAGGCCCGGACCAGGTCGGGCTGCTGCGATGAGGCGACGTAGACCGTGGTCTTGAGCACGTCGTCTCCGGCGGCCCCGGCCGCCGAGAGCGCGAGGAAGAGGTTGGCGACCGCCTTCTCGGCCTGGGCCTCGATGCCGCCGGGGACCACGACGCCGTCCTCGTCGATCGGGCAGGCGCCGGCGGCGAAGACCATCCGCCCGCCGTCGGCAACCGCGGCGTAGTGGTACGGGGCGCCGGCGAAGAGCCCCGGCGGGTTCACGTGCTCGACACCCATGTCAGTGCCAGACGGCCATGTGCTCGGCGTGCGTGGGGAGATAGGCGCCGGGCTTGAAGAAGCGGTCGTAGAAGTCGAGGTCGATGTGCTGGGCCTGGACGTAGTTCATGATGAAGAGCGTCGGCACGGTCCCCGGGAACTTCCCGAACGTGTCGTGGATGTACTGGCTCTGGTGGGCGACGCACGCCTTGAAGTCCTCGCCGTAGGGCTGGGCGGCGCCGCGGATGCGGTCCGACTCCTTCCAGGCGCCCGGCGTCTCGGGGTTGTAGACGCCGCCGGGGCCGAACTTGCGCTCGGCGAACGCCTCGACCGCCGCCGCCATGTCGGCGTGGTGCGGCGGGCAGTACGCCTCGAAGACGCCGTCCAGTCCTGTCGGGTTCGGGAGCGGGTGGCGCTCCTCGTCGTGGTCGAAGCGGAAGCCGAGACCGGGGACGTCCGGGTCACCGGAGGCGCCGAGCATCGTGTGCCGGTCGATCCCGTCGAACATCCAGCCGCCGAGGCCCATCGCCTGGAGCATGAGGACGCCCGAGAAGGCCGAGCAGGCCAGCTCGGCGGTCGCCTCGGTCACGGAGTACTGCTCGAGGAACGTGAGCGGCAGCGGGTCGTCGACGTCCACGAGCCCGCGAAACCGCTCCATTCCGGGGATCGGCCGCCGGTTCACGTCGTCGTAGACGCAGTAGCCGTTCTGCGTGAAGAAGCACAGGTTGGCGACGTTGTGCTGGGCGACGTCGGCGACCGGGATCACGAGCAGCGAGCCGGGATGGTTCGCGATCCAGGTGTTGTGTCCCTCCATGTAGGGCTCCTCGCGCGGCAGGTGCAGGCGGTCATCCGAGAGCTTTCTGATGAGCCCGGCGTGCCGCTCCAGCATGAGCTCGGGCGTCACGCTCCCGGCCGCCGGGTCGACCTGGGCGCCGGCGTCGCGGGTGGGCATGAAGTAGGTGCCCGAGTCGTCGGTGAAGAAGATCTCGGCGGTGTGGAACCCGGCCGCCGACGGGAACGTGCGGCCGGCCGCGCCGCCGGAGTAGTTGGCGAGGTGGGGCGCGTAGCGGGCGTGGCGCATGATGGCGTAGTGCCACCCCGTCGTCCCGGCGCACGCCGTCAGCACGAGCAGCCGCTCGAGCTCGGTGAGCGGCGCGGGGTCGTGCGCCGAGCGGTAGGCGAGCGGGCCGTCGGGGATCTCGCCGCCCATCGGAAACCGGCGCGAGCGGCGGCCGTAGAGCGCGTCCACGAGCGGAAACTGCGCCAGCGCCCGCAGCGCGTCCCGCTGTCCCTCCGTGAGCTCGATCGCCGCCACGAGCTCGAGGCTACCTCAGCTCGGCTCGCCGGGCGGCTCGACCGCGCCTGCCGGCACCCGCCTCGCCGCAAACGCTCTCCCCAGCGCCACCCCGCCGACGATGACGGCGCCGCCGACCAGCTGCACGGCCACCAGCTTCTCGCCCAGGAGCCAGGCCGCGAAGACGGCGCCCAGGAAGGGCTGGAGGTACATGTAGAGCGTGGCCCGGGCGGCGCCGACCCGGTGCAGCGCCCGGAAGTAGAGCCAGTTGGTGACGAGCAGCGGGCCGATCGTCGAGTACACCCACGCGCCCCAGCGCAGTCCGCCGAGCGACCCGAAGTCCTGGTTGGCCACCTGGACGACGGTGACCGGCGCCAGGATGACGGCGCCGACCAGGATCACGAGCGCGCTGATCCGGGCCGCCGAGTACCGCCCGAGAAGCGGTCGCAGGAGGACGGTGTACCCGGCCCACGTGAGGGCCGCCCCGACGGCCAGCAGGTCGCCGCGCAGGCTGAACCCGGCCAGGTCGGACCCGCCCATCACGACCAGGCCGACGCCGATCAGCGACACGCCGAGCGCCAGCCAGTGCGCGGGGCGCACGCGCTCGTGGCCGAGGAGCACGGCGAACACCGTCGCGAACGCCGGCGCCGAGGCGAGGATGAGCGCCACGTTCGCGGCGGCGGTGTAGTCGACGGCGTAGGTGAACGTGAGCTGGTTCAGGAAGATGCCGACGATGCCGCAGACGACGACGAGCCGGACGTCGCTCCGGTCGACCCCCAGGCTGCCCTCGCGCCAGCGCACGAGCAGGGCAAGCGCGATGCCGGCAGTCGCAAACCTGAGCCCCGAGAACGCGATCGGGCTCCAGCGCTCGAACGCGTACTTCGTGGTCGCGTAGTTCAGCGACCAGATCACGTTTGCCGCGACGAGCATGCCGTCGGCGGGATCGGGGCGGCGCACGCCCGGAAGCTAGATGATCGACCGCCTCACACCGGCCGGTGCGTCAGCCGCCGGGCAGACGCCGCCGCAGCGTCTCGACCAGCCGCGGGTCCGGCTCGTGGCCGGCGGCGCGGAGCGCAGCTTCGAGGTCGGCGATCAGCGTCCGCCGGAACTCGGCGTCGGCCTCCGCCAGCTCGAGCACCTGGTCGGCTGCCCGGGCGACGGCCGGCCGATCCTGCGCGGCCCGGAGCCACGCCTCGGGGGCGGGCGGAAGCTCACGCAGAAGCTCTGCGAGCCGCACCTCATCCATCGGGTTCTCGTTCATGCCTCTCCAGACGCGGAAGCCGGGCCGGATCTTCCCTCGTAGGCCGCGCGCAGCTTTCCGAGGCAGCGCGAGATCCTGCTCGCGATCGTGCCCGGCGGCAGGTCGAGCAGCTCGCCGATCGTGCTGTAGCTCTGGTCGCGGCAGAAGAACCGGTCGAGGATGTCGCGGCAGTCGGCCGAGAGCGTGCGCATCGCCTCCCGCACCGAGACCGCGTCGTCAACCGTCTCGAGACGGCGATCGAGGGAGCCGCGCTCCTCGCCGTCGTCGGGCAGCGGGTCGCGGGCCGCCGCGCGCAGCTTGTCGATGCAGAGCCGGCGGGTGAGCTGGCCGATCCACGGGCGCACCGCGTCGTCGTCGCGCAGCCGCCCGAGATGCTCGTAGATGCGCGCGAACGTCTCCTGGAAGACGTCCTCCGAGTCGGCCTCGGCGAGCCGGTGGGCGCGGGCGATCGCGAAGACGTAGCGCGAGAACCGCTCGACCAGCTCGCGCCAGGCGGCGTCCTCCCCGGCCCGGCAGGCCCGGACGACCTCCCCGTCGCTGACCCTCGCCCAGTCCATCGCCGGTCCGCGTCACTCGTCCATCCTGCCTCGCACCATCGCCGCCGAGCGGGCGCACGACGCTGCGGCGCTCTCGCGCTCGTCGCCGTCCGACGTCGTCAGGTTGGCCGCGACGAGTGCCGCGGCCACGCGCGTCGCCGCCTCGGCCAGGACGGCCGCGGCCTGGGCGTCGTCGCGGCCCGACGGCTCGCCGCGGTCGGCGACGAGCTCGGCGAGGAATGCAGCGTCGGTGCCGGCGCGCGCGATCTCGAGCGCGACGTCGGCGGCGCCGGCAAGCGCCTGCGCGATTGCGTCGTCGCGGTCGTCGCCCGGCGTCTCGCCGGCGGCCGCGAGCGCCGCGAGCGATGCGGAGTACGCGTCGGCGTCGGCCTGCACGAGCGGCACCGTCCGGTGCCGGATCGAGCGCGCCTGGGCGGCAACCCCCATCGCGTCCTCCCAGCCCGGCGAGCGGCGGGCGCCCATCTCGACGAGCGCCGCGGCCATCGCGACGGCGGCCGCGGCAGCCGAGCCGCTCGCCGGCGCGGGGCTCTCCGAGGCCAGCTCGTCGAGGAGGCCCTGGAGGGGAAGCGCGGAGAGGTCGTCGGCTGCCACCGGGATCGAATCTACCCTATGCCACCGCGCGAACTCCCGAGCGGGTGACGAGCAGATGCCCCTTCGCCTTCGCCGGCAGCGACCGTGCGCGCCCGTTCACCTTCACCGCCAGGTTCCACGGCGCGCCCGCGTCGACCCAGAGCCTGCGTCCCGTCAGGCGGACATGGGTTCCGGCCGCGAGCACCCGCGCGTAGAGCACCTTGCCCCGGGCCGATCCCTTCCGCACCTCGAGCCAGGTGTTCCCGGGGCCGGCCCGGAAGACGACCCGGGCAGGGGGTGGAGCCGGTTCAGCGGGCCCGGTGGAGGCCGGCGGGGCCGCGAGCTGCGTGCCCGCGTTCCCGCCCAGCGCGGCGCCCGCCGCCGTCCCCGTGCCTCCGCCGCCCACGATCGAGTAGACCGCGAACGCCACCACCGCGGCGAGCAGCACGAGCGCGCCGCCGAGCGCGACCCACTGCCTGCGGCCGAGGATCGGCCCCGCCGCAACCTGGCGGCGCGGCGCGAGCACGACGTCGTCGTCGAGGCCGACGACCTGGTTCAGCCGGTCGACCAGCGCCTGCGGGTCGAGCCCCAGCTGCTCGGCGTAGTCGCGCAGGAACGCGCGGGCGTAGGCGGTGCCCGGGAGCGCCTCGAAGCGCTCGTCCTCGAGCGCCATCAGGTACTTGGCGCGGATCTTCGTGTCGGCCTCCACCTGGTCGATCCCCAGGCCGAGCCGGATGCGTTCCTCGCGCAACGTGGTGCCGATGCTTGCCATCGCCCCACGGGAGTCTACGGCATTTAACCGTTGCGCAGGGTGCTCGTGTCGACCACCACGAAGTCATCTCCGGTGATGCGGTCCAGCTCGTGCAGGCCGCTATCGTTGAAGTGCGCGTTGGAGGCGCCCTGGACGTACCACTGGGTGCCGTTGTCGGCCACGATGATCCCGTAGCGCTTCATCGCGATTGCGATGATCCGGGCCTGGCGCGGAAGCCCGGTCACGTCGAACGACGACTTGAGGCGCAGGCGCAGCCCCATCGGCGGTTTCGCAGCGCAGCTCCCCGACCCGGCGTCGTGGCGGGCCGGGTAGATGTGGTTGCCGCAGGTCTCCGGCACGGTGAAGCGCAGCGCATGGTCGATGACGCCCTTCTTCACCTCGTTCCAGCGCACGAGCCCGGGGAGAATCGGCAGGCCGGCGGCGTCGGCGCTCGTCCATCCGTCCGGCCGAAGGTGGTTCCTGAGCAGGTTCCAGGTTGCGCCCGAACCGGCGTGCCAGCCGGACCGCGTCTTGTGCACGTGGTAGAGCTCGTAGAGGCGGCAGTGACCTCTGTCCACGATCAGCATGTGGGCGTCGGAGCCGCGCTCGATCTTCGGCCGCTTCGGGATCGGGTAGCCGACGTGGTCGGACTCCGGGCCGTACCAGTCGAACGTCACGTGCTTTCGCTTCTGCGATCCCGCGACGACGTTGATCGGGATGCCGTAGCCCTGCCACGACCCGAAGTCGGGGTGGACGGGCGACCCGCGACCGATCGTGTCGATGACGGCGTCCGAGTTCGCCGCGACAGGCAGCGCGTCAACCCGCTTGTTCCACACGTTGGTTTTCGGGAAGACCGGGCACTTCGGCGCCGTCTTGAGCGGCGAGGCGCCCGCGCCGGGCGCGAGGAACGCCCATGCGCCGGCGCCGAGCCCGCCCGCGGCGAGCGCGGCGGCGATGAGAATGCGACCCCGCATACCCGGAAGGTATCGGGCTTCATCGCCTCCTAACACAACCCGCAAACGGGTGAGGCCGAGCTACCCGGGCGGGGCGGCGCCGGCCCGCGCGCGAACGGCGTCGAGCACTCCCGCCCGCAGCCGGTCGGCCGCCGCCGCGGGCACGCCGGCCCCGGTCAGGTCGAGCGCCCGCAGGGCGGCTCCCGCGACCGGGGCCGTGTCGAGCTGGACGAGCCGTGCGCCGGGCGCCTCGGCATGCACCCGCTCGGCGAGGGTGTCCATGAGCAGCGAGCTCTCGCCGCGGAAGAGGCCGCCGGCGAGCACGAGCTCGAACTCGCCGCGGGTCATATCGAGCGTGCGCGCCGTGAGAAGCGCCGACTCCCCCAGCTCCTCGCCGGCCCAGTGGACGATGCCGACCGCCACCTCGTCGCCGCCGTCCGCCGCCCGAAGCACGGTCGGCGCGGCACTGCGGGAGCGCTCGCCGCCGCGGCTCGCCCGCTCGAGCAGCTCGGCCGCCGAACGGCAGCCGTAGAGCGTGCAGAGGAGCTCGGTCAGCTCGGTGCGCGGGCCGCGGCCGGTGTACGCGTTGGCGACGGCGAGGAGCGCCCGGTCCGACACGTCGCTCGCGCTTCCGGTATCGCCGAACTCGGCGCCCTGGCCGAGCGTCCGGAACGTGCGGCCGTCGGGCGAGCGGCCGGCGCTGATCGCACCCGTCCCGGCGATGACGACGACGCCCACCCCGTCGGCGGTGCCGGCCCGCAGGGCGATGAAGGAATCGTTGGTCACCTCGACCGGCCCCGAGATCGCCAGCTGCTCGACCTCGGCCGTCATCCGCGGCAGGTCGGAGTCCCAGTCGATCCCGGCGAGGCCGAACGCGGCCGCCGCCACGTCGGGCGTGTCGGCGCCGGCGGCCTGGAGCGCGCGCCGGGCGGCCTCGCGCAGCGACTCGCCCGCCCCGCGCAGGCCGACGACCTCCCAGTTCGCGGGGCCGCTCGTGGCGAAGCCGAGGACCGTCCCGCCGTCGTCGGCGACCACCGCGTGCGTCTTCGTCCCTCCGCCGTCGATCCCGAGGACGAGCGTCACCCGGCCGCTCCCACGCCCGCCGACCGGTAGGCGTCCTCGACCACCCGCATGACCACTCGCCCGTCGGCCCCGTCCGGCTCCGGCCGGCGGCCCTCGCGCAGGGCGCCGGCGAACTCGGCCATCTGGGCGGTGTACATCGACTGCGGGCAGTGCTCGTAGTCGGGCGCCGGCGGCTCGGTGTAGCCGAAGATCCGGGCGTAGCCGCCGGTGCCGTAGACCTCCGTGTCGGCCTCAAGGCCGCCCAGGTGCGGCTGCCACCAGCCCGACTCGACGACGGAGTTGGTGCCGTTCGACCACGAGATGAGAAGGACGGCGTCGTCGTCGACCGCGACGTCGCTGTAGCGGGTGCCGACCGCGGCGCACACCCGCACCGGCTCGGGACCGCCCAGCAGGAAGCGGGCCGTGTCGATCGCGTGGACGCCCATGTCGACCAGCGCCCCTCCGCCGGCCAGCGCCGGATCGGCGAACCAGCCGGACGGCCCCCACTTCGCGTGGACGCCGTAGCCGCGCGTCTTCACGATCTCGCCGAGCTCCCCCGCGACGATCCGGTCGCGCAGGGCGAGCACGTCGGGGTGAAACCGCCAGCAGTGGGCGACCATGAGGGAGGCGCTCGACCGCTCGGCGGCCGCCACCATCGCGTCGGCCTCGGCGACGTCCATCGCCATGGGCTTCTCGACCATCACGTGCTGGCCGGCGTCGAGGAAGGCGATCGACTGCTCGGCGTGGAGGCTGTTCGGCGTCGCGACGACGACGGCGTCGACACCGGGATCGCCGACCAGCTCGCGCCAGTCGGTGGTCGTGCGCGGGATCCCGCACTCGGCCGCCAGGCGGGCGAGCGACTCGGGCCGCCAGTTGGCGGCGGCGACGACCTCCGCGCCCGGCAACTCCGCAACGGCGCGGGCGTGGTAGGCGGCGATGAACCCGGAGCCGAGCACGGCCACCCGCAGGGGGTCGGCCATGGGGCTACCCCTTGATTCCGGTCAGGGAGACGCCCTCGATGAAGACCCGCTGGGCCAGGAAGAAGAGCACGATGACCGGCAGCATGAAGATGATGGACGCGGCCATTGTCAGGTTCCACTCCACATGGTGCAGGGTCTTGAACTGGGACATCGCAAGCGACAGCGTCTGGGCCTGCGGATTCTCACCCACCCAGACGAGCACATCGTAGAAGTTGTTCCAGGCGTAGATGAAGTTGAAGAGGCCGACGGCGGCCAGCGCCGGCTTCGAGAGCGGGATGATGACCCGCCGGATGATGTCGATGTCGCCGCCGCCGTCCACCCGGATGGCGTCGGCCAGCTCCTGCGGAATGGTCATGAAGAACTGGCGCAGCAGGAAGATCGAGAAGGCGTCGCCGAAGAAGCTCGGCACGATCAGCGGCTTCAGCGTCCCGACCCACTGCACGCCGGTCCAGTCCATGTGCTGGGCGAAGATCACGTAGAGCGAGATCGTCGTGACCTGGGTGGGCAGCATGAGCGTCGAGAGGACGAGCAGGAAGACGACGTTCCGGCCGCGCCAGTCGATCCGCGAGAAGGCGTAGGCGACCGGGATGCACGAGACGATGACGCCCACGGTGGAGAGCCCGGCGTAGAGGACCGTGTTCCACGTGTAGCGCACCAGGTCGATCTCGCGAAAGACCGTGCGGAAGTTGGACCATTCGACCGGGCTCGGGACGAGCCGCTGCGACAGCGCCTGCTGGTCGGTCATGAGCGCCGTGGCGAGCATGAAGAGGATCGGCAGCAGGAACATGAGCGAGAACGCGATCAGGATCGCGTGGTTGGCGATCATGAGCAGGAAGCGGCGGCGGCGGATCGCGGCGGGCACGGCCCGGCGGCGGCGCTCGAGTGCGACGGTGGCGGCTATGACAGCCCTCCCCCGCCGTAGTGCACCCAGCGCTTCGAGGTGATCAGGAGGACGGCGGTGCAGATCATGATGGCGACGAACATCACCCACGCCATCGCCGCCGCGTACCCCATGTGGAAGTAGCGGAAGGCCTGCTCGTAGAGCCAGATCCCGTAGAACAGCAGCGAGTTCTGCGGATCGCCGAGGTCGTGGTTCCCGCTCGCCGGGCCGCTTGCGATGTACGCCTGGTCGAAGTATTGGAAGCCGTCGATCACCCCGATGATGAGGCTGAAGAAGATCACCGGCGTCAGCATCGGCAGCGTCACGTGGCGGAACCGCTGCCAGGCGTTCGCGCCCTCGATCGCGATCGCCTCGTAGAGCTGTTTGGGGATGTTGAGCAGCCCCGCCATGTAGAGCACGATCGCGTCCCCGACGCCCCACACGGCGATGAAGAGCAGCGCCGGCTTGGCCCACTCCGGATCGCCGAACCAGAGCGGCGCGCTGACGGCCGGAATCGCGTCGATCAGCTGGTTCATCGGCCCGATCGGGTTCAGGAGGTAGACGAACACGAGCGCGGCGCCGACCCGCGGCGCCACGGAGGGCATGAAGAAGAGCGTCCGGTAGACGTTCGTGCCGCGCCGCGGGCGGGTGAGGAGCATGGCCGTCCCCATGCCGGTCGCGATCCGGAGCGGCACGCCGAAGGCGATGATCCAAAGCGTGTTCTTGACCCCTGTCCAGTAGTAGGGATCCTGCGCGCCCCCGATCCCGAACATGAACTTGTAGTTGTCGAGCCCGATCCACTTGGGCGACGAGATGATGTCGTAATGGGTGAACGAGTAGTAGAACGAGAGCGCCATCGGGAGAAGCTGAAACGCAAGGAACCCGATGATCCACGGCGACAGGAGCAGCACGACGAACGCGTGCTTCCGCACGGCTGAGCGCCGCCGCGCGCGGCGGCGCTCAGCCGGCGTTCGCCGGGAGACGGGCAGGGCCTCGCTCGCTACGGGGCCTCACCCAGCTGGAGCTGGTTCTCCACGTCGCTGTCGAGCGTCGAGAGGCCGCCCGGGAGGTCGCTCACCTTCCCCGCCACCCACTTGTTGTCGAAGTCCGAAAGCAGCTTCGCGTACCCGGCACCGCTCGGATTGAGCGGCGGCGAGAACGACGACTCCGGATTGTTCCAGACGTCGATGAACGTGCGGAACTGCGGTGGCAGCGTGAGGTCCGGGGAGCCTGCCGATGCGGCGGTCGTCGGCACGTTCCCGACCGCGTTCGCCATCGGCACCAGGTAGGCCGGGTCGTCGGAGAGGTACTTCACGAGCAGCCATGCCTGGTCGGGGTGCGGCGAGCCCTTCGGGATGCCGACGATCGTCCCGCCGACGCGGGCCGCGCCGTACAGGTCGGGGTTGGAGTCGGCGGCGGGCACGAACGCCGTGGCGTAGTTCAGCTCGGGATGCTCGCGCTTGATGAACGCCGTCCGCCACTCGCCGTCGAACATCATCGCGACCTTGCCGGTCTCGAAGGCGTTCTGGGCGCTGAACTCGTTGCCGTTGTAGGTCTGGAAGAACTTCTCGATGTTGTCGTAGCCGTACCAGTCCACGAGCTCCTTCTGCCACTGCATCGCCGCCGCCCAGTTCGGGTCGGAGGCGAACTGCGGCTTGCCGGAGTCGTCGAACCACTGCGCGCCCCACATGCGGGCCAGGTCGGCGATGCCCTGCTGGCCCCAGTCCTGGAGCGGCACGAACCCGGCGACCTTGATCGAGCCGTCGGGGTTGCGCTGGGTCAGCTTCTTGGCGTCGTCCATGAGCTCGGTCATCGTCTTGGGCGGCGAGGTGATCCCGGCCTTGGCGAACATGTCCTTGTTGTAGTAGAGGCCGAACGAGTCGGTGAGCGACGGCAGCGCGCACTGCTTGCCGTCGAAGTTCGTGTAGGTCAGCGCGGCCTTGGCGAAGTCGTCGATCGAGACGTTGTCGCGCTGCATGTACGACGACAGGTCCTGCCACAGGCCGCTCGAGCAGTACTGGCCGACGTAGTCGGGCCCGAACGAGAGGAACGCGTCGGGGGGATCGCCCGCGTTGATCGTCTTGATGACGATCTGCTGGTCGAACGTGTCGGAGTCGGGGTACCCGATGGTCTTCACCGTGATCCAGGGGTACTTCGTGTGGAAGCCCTCGAGGGTCTGCTCGAAGATCTTCTTCTCGTCGCCCGTCCACGGGTGGCGCAGGGTGATCGTGACCGGCGTCTTGTCGACCTTCAGCGGGCCGCTCGACGCGCCGCCGCCCGAGCCGCCGCCGCCGCCGCACCCGGCGGCCGCGACGGTCGCTCCGACCAGGAGCAGCGCTGCTCCCCACCGTCTGATGCGCGTGTGAACCTTCATGCCACGATCTCCCTTCTCTCCAGGTCGCGGGTGCGATCGAACATCTCCTCCTGAGCCGCGGCAAGCGCCACGGACACCGCTCCGTGCAGCACCGCCTCGTCGCCCAGCTCCGTGATTGCAAGACGGGGCCGAAACGGCGAGACCTCGGCGAGCTCGCGCGCCACCGGGCCGAGCAGGAGGTCGCCGCCGCCGCGGGCGATGCCGCCGCCGAGGATCACGAGCTCCGGGTCGAGCACGGGCACGACGGCCGCGATGGCGAGGGCGATCCGGGCCGCCTCGACGTCGACCGCCTTGACCGCCGCCGGCTCGCCGCGGCGGGCGGCCGCGAAGACCGCCTTGGGCGTGCGGGCCCGAAGGCCCGCGTCGCGGGCGGCGCGCAGGACGGCCGCGCCCGACGCCGACTCCTCGAGGAGGCCGCGCCGGCGCACCGCCCGGTCGTGCGGGTCGCCGGCGCCGAGCGGCAGGTAGCCGATCTCGCCGGCCGCCCCGCCCGCGCCGCGGTGCAGCTCTCCGCCGATCACGATGCCGAGGCCGACGCCCGTGCCGATCCAGAGGAAGCAGAAGTCCGAGACGCCGCGCCCGGCTCCGAGCGCCCGCTCGCCGAGCGCCGCCAGGTTGACGTCGTTCTCGAAGCTCGTGCGCGTGCCGAGCTCCGCCCGGATCGCCTCGACCAGGCCGGGCTTCCCCCAGCCGGGCAGGTTGGGCGCGAGCGAGAGCTGGCCGCGGGAGAGGTCGAGCACGCCCGGGTTCCCGACCGTCGCGTGGGTCACCTGCGACCAGTTGAGCCCGGCCTCGGCGGCGACGTCGTGGCCGATGCGGCCGATCTGGGCGACCAGCGCCGCGGCGCTGCGGGCGCGGGTGCGCTCGTCGGCGCGGGCCACGATCCGGCCGGTGATGTCGGCCAGCGCGACGCGCACCCACTGGCGCCCGACGTCGATGCCGACGACCCACCCGGCCTCCGGGTTCAGCTCGTAGAGGACGGCGCCGGGGCCCTTGCGGCCGCTCTCGCGCCCGACCTCGCGCACCAGCCGCGAGCCGAGGAGGCCCGTCAGCGCCTGCGAGACGGTGGGCTTCGAGAGGCCGCTCCGGCGGGCGACCTCGGCGCGCGACACCGAGCCGGCGCTTCTGATCAGCTCGAGCACGGCTCGCTCGTTGATCGCTCGCAGCAGGCTCGGCGTTCCCGGTGCGAATGCGGGCTCGATACGATCAGCCTCCCGCGGCCGTATAGTAAGGAAACTTTCCTGACAGTAGGAGACGATATGCCCGATCGCGGACGGAAGTCAAGAGGTTCCAGGTGAGCCGGCTTGCGATCTCAGGCGGGACGCCGGTGCGCTCGGCGCCCTATCCGGACTGGCCGTCGCTCGACGAGTCCGACGTCGAGGCGGTGACCGCGATCGTGCGCGGCGGGCAGGTCGGCGGGTACCCCGAGCCCGGCCCGAAGGCGGCCGAGTTCGCGGCCGGGTTCGCCGCCTACCAGGGGGCGGCCCACGGCATCGTCATGGCCAACGGCACCGTCACGATGGAGGTGGCGCTGAAGGCGCTCGGCGTCGGCTGGGGCGACGAGGTGATCGTCCCGGCGCTCACGTTCGCCGCCACCCCCTACGCCGCGATGGCGGCCGGCGCCCTCCCGGTGTTCGTCGACGTCGAGCCGGAGCACTGGACGATCGACGCCGGCCAGGTCGAGGCGGCCGTCACCCCGCGGACCCGCGCGATCATGCCCGTCCACCTGGGCCAGCAGATGGCCGACATGGACCGGATCATGGAGATCGCGCGCCGGCACGACCTCTTCGTGGTCGAGGACTGCGCCCACGCCCACGGCCAGCGCTGGCGCGACCAGGGCGCGGGCTGCATCGGCGACTTCGGCTCGTTCAGCCACCAGTCGACCAAGATCCTGACCGCGGGCGAGGGCGGCACGCTGACCACCCAGGACGAGCGGCTGGCGCGGCTGGCCCACTCGCTGATCGACTGCGGCCGGCCCAAGGACGCGGCCGAGACCGAGTACACCTTCGGGGCCAACTACCGCCTGGGCGAGCTGTCCTCCGCCCTGCTCGTGAACGGCCTGCGCCGGTTCCCGGCCCAGCAGGAGCTGCGCGCGCGGCTCGGCGAGCACTTCGAGCGGCTGGCGGCCGGGATCCCCGGCGTCACGATCAAGCATCGCGACCCGCGCATCACCCGCTGGAGCTTCTACCGCTACATCTTCGAAATCGACACCGACGCGTTCGCCGGCGCCACCAACGAGCAGGTCGCCGAGGCGCTCGAGGCCGAGGGCGTGCCGGCCGAGGTGCAGTACCCGCCGATGAGCCGCTACGACCTCTTCCAGCCGTCGCGCTCACGCCTCCCCGTCGCCGTCGAGTTCGCCGACCGGCTCGACCCGGCGGGGATGAGCTTCCCGGTGGCCGAGGCCGCCGGCGAGCGCACCGCCGTCTACCTGAACGAGTGCATCTTCCGCTCCGACGAGAAGGGCGTCGAGGACGCCGTCGAGGCGATCGCCAAGGTGCAGCGGCTGGCGCCGGAGATCGCGGCGGCGGTCGCCTAGGGACCGCCTGACATCTGGGCGAGGCCCGCGCCGATGCGTCTTGCGAGGCCGGGCACCAGGAGCACGATCCCCAGCCCGACCAGCAGCCACACCCCGACCACCTGCCAGAAGTGGTCGTACGGGTACGGCTGGCCGCTCACGTTCCGCCACAGCACGTACAGCAGGAACGCGATGCCGAGCGCCGAGATCCCCATCTCCCACGGCCGCTCCCGGCGGTCGAACGCGAACAGCTTGATCGCGCCCACATTGGTCACGACGTACGCCACGAGCAGGCTGAGGACGCCGATCGTGGCGGGGTAGAAGAACGCGCTCAAGACGTCCGTCCCGTTGAGCCGCATCCCGGCGATGGCCGCGATCGCGATCGTCATCACCACGAGCAGCGCGGCCGCCGGCGCGCCCGTACGCTGCGACGACGTCCCCAGGCGGCTCGTGCCGAAGCCGTCGCGCCCCATCGCGTAGAGGATCCGCGACGCGCCCGTGGCGGTTCCCAGCGAGCTCGCGAACCCGCTGACGGCCGCGCCGAGGTTGATGGCGTCGCCCATCCACGAGCCGACGTAGCTCGACCCCAGGTCGCCCAGCGGCGAGCCCGAGCCTGCGAAGGCGGCGACGCCGGCGGCGTCCGTCCCGAAGCCCCAGGTCTGGGCCAGCATGCAGATGACGTAGAAGATGCCGGCGGCGAGCACGGCGTTTCGGATCGCGCGCGGGATCTCGCGCCGCGGATTGTCGGTCTCCTCGCCCAGGGCGGCCGCGCCCTCGAATCCGGCGAACGAGAGGAAGGCGAGCACGGCGCCGAGCCCGAACGCGCCCCGGCCGACACCGTCCGGGAGCGAGAACGCGTCGGCGCTGATGCCGCCGTGGCCCGGCGGGGAGCCGCCGATCAACCTGGCGAAGATGACGACGACCAGCACGGCGATGAGCGTGACCGAGACGACCTCCATCGAGAGCAGGGCCCGGGTCGTGACCCTGATGTCGCCGTAGGCGAGCAGCCCGATCAGGATGGCGGCGGCGAGCGCGATCACGACCCACTCCGACCCAGCCCAGATGCCCGTGCCGTTCAGGAACGCGCCGAAGAAGAGCCCGACCTCGGAGGCCGACGCGACGGTGAAGGCCAGGTAGGTGCCGAGCAGCGCCCAACCGGCGAAGAACCCGGCCTGCGGGCCCAGCGTGGCGCCGCTGAACGCGTACACCGACCCGGCGTGGGCGTAGTGAGCCGAGAGCCGCACGAACCCGTACGAGACGAGGAAGACGCCGATCGTGGCGGCGATGAAGAGGAGCGGCACCGCCCGGCCGACGTTCGCGGCCACGCCGACGCCGTTCAGGGCCATCGCGGCGGTCGGCGCCATGATGCCGATCGAGAGGGCGACGGTCTCCCAGAAGCGCAGCTCGCGCCTGAGCCCGGGTCCCCGGGGCGAGCCTACGACCGCCCCTCCACGACCGTCTCGGGGAGGAACATGCCGACCACCCAGTTCGGGACGTCCACCACCTCGTGGATCCTGAGGTCGCAGGCGACCGAGCAGAGCGCATAGGCCTCCGGCCGGTCGAGCCCGTAGCGCGAGCCGAGGTGGCCGATCATCGCCCGTGTCGCCGCTCGGGCGGCCTCCATGAGGTCGGGGCCGACGCCGGTCGCCACGTGGTGTGGTCCGCCCTCGGTGCGCGCCAGGTCGCCGGCCGCGAGGTGGTACTGCGGCGCCCCGATCGGCATGTCGCGCCGCACGGAGAGGCGCACGACGATGTCCATCGGCGCCTCGACCGCGGTGCCGCACACCTCGCCGTCGCCCATCGCGGCGTGGGTGTCGCCGACCGAGAAGAGCGCGCCCTCGACCCCGACGGGCAGAAACAGCGTCGTCCCGGCGCGCAGGTGCTTCACGTCCATGTTTCCGCCCCAGACCGACGGCGGCACGACCGGGTGCTCGCCGGGCTCGGGGAGGGCGACGCCGATCGTGCCGGGGAACGGCTCGAACGGCAGGGTCACGCCGTCGGCGAAGGCGACCCGGCGGGCGTCCGCCTCGACCTTCGAGATGCGAAGCCACGGGTCGGGGAACTCGTCGGCGAGAAGGCCGAAGCCGGGGATGATCGCCGTCCAGCCCCAGTCACGGGGGCGCAGCTCGAGGATCTCGACCGCCAGCGTGTCGCCGGGCTTCGCGCCCTTCACGAAGACCGGCCCCGACACCGGGTTCACGTGCGAGAAGTCGAGCGCCGCGACCGCGTCGGTGCCGGAGTCCGCGGTGATCTGCTCGTCGGACGCGTCGCGCACGTGCAGCTCGACGTCGTCGCCGGACTCGATCTCGACAACCGGAGCGATCGAATTGTCCCAGACGTAGTTGAAGGCGTCGGCGCGGACGTCGTGGAGCGTCTTCCCTGCCATGGGAGCCCCCTCCTATTCGTCGATCTGCTGGACGGCGTTCTCCTGCCGAAGCTCGTATTCCAGCACGAACTGGTCGAGCGCCGTTGTGACCTCGCCGGGGAGCGAGTTGTCGCGCGCCAGCCGGCGGATGCGCTCGACGATCGACTCGGGCGGGATGTACGGCCGCAGCGCCTCCGGGTCGAGCCGCAGGCTGCCGTGCGGGCCGCGGGCCGGGCCGCCGTCGCCGCGCACGCGCACCACGAACGCCGACACGATCCGGGCCAGCGCGTCGTCGCGCTGGATCGCCGAGGCCACCCACCGCGGCGCGCCGTCGGCGTCCCATGCCCGCCAGGCGGCGAGCAGCGACGGCAGGTCGGGGGCCGACGCGAGCCGGCCCGTTTCGGCCAGCTGGCGGATGCGCCCGAGCACGGCCTGCTCGAGCTGCTCGAGCTCGACGGCCGACACGAGCCGTGCGTCCTCGGGCTCGAGCGGGTCGGCGCCGTGGCGGCCGTGCTCCTGGCCGAGCGCCACGGTGACGCCGGCCGCCGTCGCGATGCCTCCCGAAACGCCGCCGCGGTAGATCAGCTCGCGGCGCGCGGCCGGCGGGATCTGGCGCAGGAGCGCCACGACGAGCCCCACCGCGCCCTGCCGGTCGGGCAGGTCGTCGCCGGCTGCGAGGAGGCCGCCGAGGGCGTTCGCCGCCCGCTCCGCGTCGAGGGTCGGCACGCCGTCGCGCAGGCGCTCCAGGAAGCTCGTCACCCGCGGAGCACCCGCCGAGTCGCGCTCGGAGGCGAGCCGCAGGAGCAGCGCGGCGAAGGCGGCCCGATCGTCGAGGTGGGCCATGTGGGCGTCCATCTCGGCGTTCGACACGGTCGTCTCGGGCACGACGAACTGGAAGTAGGCCTCGAACAGCTCCGGGCTCGCGATATGAAGCCCCTGGCGGGTGTGCCCCTCCATGTCCCGTGCCACGACCGCGCCGGGGAAGTCGGGCACCGCCGGGAAGAGGCGCAGGATCAGCGTCTGGGCGGACTCGCGGATGCGCTCCGGGAGCTCGGCCGACCAGCGGTCGTGGAACTCGCGGCTCTCGGCCTGCGCCCCGGCGACGGCGACCGTGCGCGGCTCGCCGGCGAACGCGCTCGGGTTCCGGCGGATGGTGTCGTAGAGACCCGGGAGGAACACCCGCACGGCCTCGATCGCGATGAAGTCGACCGGGTTCAGCTCGCGGCACACCGGCGGATAGGTGAGGCGCAGCACGTTCATCAGCCGGACGATGTCGCGCGGTGTGTCGATCAGGCTCTCGATTCCCGGCGAGAAGATCTGGTCCCAGTGCTCGTCGGTGACGGCCGACGAGTGTGGATTGGCGGCCATGAGCGCGCGCAGGTTCTCGAAGAGCATCTGCGCCAGGCCCTCGGGCAGCGGCAGGTCGAACGGCACCTGCACGACCCGCTCGAGGTCGCTCTCCGGGAGCGCACGGCGCTCGAGGACAAGCAGGTGGACGACGTTCGGCAGGTCGGTCACCGCCGAGACGAGCCGCCCCATCTCGGCCACCCGCTCCGGCGCGACGCGGTCGAGATCGTCGACGACGATCACGTGCCGCGTGCGCTCGCGGCGCAGGATCTCGGCCGCCGCGGCGCGCATCGCGGCCGGGTCGCCGGCGGCCTCGACGCCCGGCGCGAGCACCGGCATGAGGGCGGTCAGATAGCGCCGGGCGATGTCGTCGCCGGCCGCATACCTCCACGGGTTGAACTCGGTGACGACGGTGTGCGGCACGTCCACGAGGAGGCGGCGGACAAAGTTCGCAACCGACGTGCGCCCCGCGCCGCGCGGCCCGTGGAGGCCCAGGACGAGCCCGTCGGCCGGCGCCATCGCCGCGATCGCGTTGGCGATGAGGCGCGAGAAGCGGACGTATCCGAGGCGGTCGTCGGCGGGATCCTCGAGCGGCAGATCCGGCGACAACGGCGCAGAGCCCGAGGTCGGCATGCGGACGATTCTACGCGGGGGGAGCAGGCTCCCCCCACGAGCCCCCCACATTCGCGGCCCGTTGTCCGTGCGAGGCCCGAAGCTCAGCTCCGGGCCTCAGCCGTCCGGACGGGCGAACCCCACGGGCCAGGCCCCCCGGGTTCCGGCGACCGTGCCAATTCACGCGCGTTCGTCACGCGGCGGCCACGATCCGGCCACGGCTTCGCACGGGGGTCAGACCCCGGTTCGCCTTCGTGATGAACCGATGCGGTTCTGTGACCGCTCGCGGCGTCTTGGCACACCTCGGTGCCGCGTCAGGCGTGGAACCGCGGCAGGTGCTTGCGGTGGGCTTCGAGGAGCGCGTCCAGCATCGGGGCGGCCGTCTCGTAGCCGCCCGTGAGCGGGTTCGCCACCAGCGCCCGCAGCGCGTCGCCGCGGTCGCCGCTCAGCGCGGCCGCCACGGTCAGGCGCTCGTAGGCCTTCACCTGCTCGACGAGCCCCAGCATCTCGGCCGGCAGCGGGCGCTGCGGCAGCGGTTCGGCGCCCGAGTGCGTGATCCGGCACGGCACCTCGACCACGGCGCCGGCGTCGAGGTTGGGGATCGCGCCGGCGTTTCGCACGTTCACGACCTGGACGTCGCCGCGGCTCAGGTGCAGCGACTCCACGAGCATCGCCGCCGCCTCCGAGTACCACGCGCCGCCCCGCTCCTCGAGCAGCTTGGGCTTCTCGCGCAGCTCCGGGTCGCGGTACATCTCGAGCAGCTCGCGCTCGATCTCGATCACCCGCTCGGCCCGGGTGCCCTCGCCCTCGTGCTCGGCCACCGTCTCGCGGGGGAAGTAGAAGTACCGCAGGTAGTACGACGGCACCGCGCGGTACAGGCGGATGACGTCGCCGGGCATCCCCACCTCCTCGCCGAGCTGGTCGGCGAAGACGTCGATGAGCCCCGGCAGCCTGTCCTCGCCGTCGACGGTGACGCCCCGCTCCCACGACAGGTGGTTCAGGCCGACGTGCTCGAGGCCGACCCGCTCCGGCTCCACGCCCAGCCGGTCGGCGAACGTCCGCTGGAACCCGATCGGGATGTTGCAGAGCCCGATCGCGCGGTGCCCGTGGTCGACGAGCGCCTGCGTCACGAGCCCGGCGGGATTGGTGAAGTCGAGGAGCCACGCGCCGTCGGCGCCGAGCCGGGCGGTGTCGGCGGCGATGTCGAGCACCACCGGCACCGTCCGCAGCGCCTTGGCAAAGCCGCCTGCGCCGGTCGTCTCCTGGCCGAGGCAGCCGAAGCGCGGCGGGATGGTCTCGTCGAGCAGCCTGGCCTGGAGGCCGCCGACGCGCAGCTGGACGAGCACGAAGCCCGCGCCCTCGATCGCCGCCTCCCGGTCGCCGGTCAGCTCCAGGCGGCCGGGGAAGCCGCGCGCCTCCATGATCCGCCGCGCGAGCCCGCCGACGATGTCGAGCCGGCCGGCGTCGATGTCGTGGAGCCAGAGCTCGGCAAGTCCGAGCCGCTCGGCGCGCGCGGCGAACCCCTCGATCAGCTCGGGGGTGTACGTGCTGCCGGCGCCGATGACCGCGATCTTCAATTCCACGGCCCGGCATTGTAATCTCCCGGAGGATGGAATCGTTAGGAAAGTTTCCTGATAGATTCATCGCCGAGATCGCAGGGCAGCCGGCGGCCATTCGCCGCGCCCGTCAGGCGGCGCTCGATCAATCCGGCGCGCTGGCCGCGATCCGTACCGGCGGCCACATCGTGTTCACCGGGATGGGAAGCTCGTACGACGCCTGCTACCCGATCGTGACGGCGCTCGGCGCGGCCGGGATCGCCGCGACGATGCTCGATGCGGCCGAGCTCCTCCACTTCCGGCTGCCGGCCGTCGCCGCCGGCACGCTCGTCGTGTGCGTGAGCCAGTCCGGCCGGAGCGCCGAGACCGTGCGCGTGGCCGAGGCGCTCGCCGCGCGGCGCGAGCGCCCCGCCATCGTCGCGATCACCAACGGCGCCGACAACCCGCTCGCCGCGCTCGCCGACATCCACCTCGACACGCACGCCGGCGAGGAGCACGGGCCTTCGACGATGACGTTCGCGGCGACGCTCGTCATGCTCGACGCGGTGGCGGCCGCGCTCGGCGCGCACTCGACGGACGGCGCCGAGGCCGCCGCCCTGGAGGCCGAGCGGATGGTCGCCGGCGCCGAGGCCTCCTCGGAGCTCCTGGGAAGCTGGCTCGACGACCGGCCGGTGCTGATCCTGCTCGCTCGGGGCGGCGCCCGTGCCGCCGCCGAGATGGGCGCCCTCACCCTGAAGGAGGCGGCCCGGTTCCCGGCCGAGTCGCTCCAGGCGGCCCAGTTCCGGCACGGGCCGCTCGAGCTCGCCGGGCCCGACATGGCGGCGATCGTGTTCGCGACCGCGGCGGCCACGCGAACCCTCGACCTCGGGATGGCCGGAGAGCTGGCCGCGGCCGGCGCCGCCGTCCTCGTCGTCGGCCCCGACGGTGGCGCGCCCGGCACGACGACGCCGTTCGCCGTCGCCGATCTGAGCGACTGCCTCTCGCCCGCGGTCGCCGTGATCCCGACCCAGCTGCTCTCCTGGAGCCTGGCCCGCGCCCGCGGCCTCGACCCGGGCGGCTACACGCGCGCGACCAAGGTGACCGAACGTGAGTAGGCGGGCCGCCGTCCTGGCCGTCGACGGGGGCGGCTCGAAGACCGACGTCGCGCTCGTGACCGCGAAGGGCGACGTGCTCGGCGCCGCTCGCGGCCCGTCGTGCTCGCACGAGCTCGTGGGCCTGGGCGGCGTCGTCGGGGCGCTGCGGCCCACGGTCGACGCGGCGCTCCACGAGGCCGGCATCGCCGGCGGCAACGGCCCCGTCGCCGACGTGGGCGCGTTCGCCCTCTCGGGGGCCGACATGCCCGCCGACGACCGCCGGCTCGCCCACGTCCTTCGAGGTGCCGGCTGGACGCGCACGGAGCTCGTCCGCAACGACACCTACGCCGTGCTGCGCGCGGGCACAGACCGCGGCTGGGGCGTCGGGCTCGTGTGCGGCTCGGGCATCAACTGCACCGGGGTCGGCCCGGACGGGCGCACCGTGCGGTTCCCGGCGGTGGGCGAGTTCCCCGGCGCGGCCGACGGCGGCGGCTGGATCGGCGAGATGGGGCTGGGTGCGGCCGTGCGCGGCCGCGACGGCCGCGGCTCGCGGACGCTGCTCGAGCGCACGGTGCCGGCCCACTTCGGCGTGCACCGGCCGTGGTCGGTGCTCGAGGGGATCCGGGAGGGGGTGATCGCGCGGCAGCGGGTCGTGCTCGAGCTGCCACCGCTCGTCTTCGACGCGGCGGCCCAGGGCGACGCCGTCGCCCGCAGCATCGTCGACGCGCTCGCCGACGAGGTGGTGACGATGGTCGTCGCCTCGCTGCGGCGGCTGCGCCTGCTCCGCGCCGAGGTCGACGTGACCCTGGGCGGCGGCGTCTTCCGCGCCGACGACCCGGAGTTCGTCGAGCGCATCCGGGCGGGCGTCGCAGCCGTCGCGCCGCAGGCCCGCGTGGCCGTCCTCGACGGGCCGCCCGTCGTCGGGGCCGCGCTGCTCGGGCTCGACCACGCCGGCGCGCGCGACGGCGCCGCGCGGCGGGTGCGCGAACAGTTGACCGCAAGCCGGATACGGCGTTAACGTCGGGAGGGAGGTGAGATGGCCAGGATCGTGATCGAGGGCGTCACAAAGGTGTTCAAGGGCGGCGTCGTGGCCGTCGACGACGTCTCGCTGGAGGTCGGCGACGGCGAGTTCCTCGTCCTCGTCGGGCCGTCCGGCTGCGGCAAGACCACGCTCCTTCGCGTCGTTGCCGGCCTGGAGGAGGTCACCGACGGCGAGGTGCTGATCGGCGACACGCTCGTGACCGACATGCCGCCACGCGACCGCGACGTCGCGATGGTGTTCCAGAACTACGCGCTCTACCCGCACATGACCGTGGCCGAGAACCTGTCGATCGGGCTTCGCATCCGCCGGCGGCCGAAGTCCGAGGTGAAGGAGCGGATCGAGTCGGTCGCCCACATCCTCGGCCTCGACTCGCTGCTCGACCGGCGGCCCGCGGAGCTGTCGGGCGGCCAGCGCCAGCGGGTCGCGATGGGCCGGGCGATGGTGCGTGAGCCGCAGGCGTTCCTCATGGACGAACCGCTCTCGAATCTCGACGCCAAGCTGCGCGTGCAGATGCGCGCCGAGCTGGCCCGGATCCGCGACCGCGTGCGGACGACGACCCTCTACGTGACCCACGACCAGGTCGAGGCGATGACGCTCGGCGACCGCGTCGCAGTCATGCGCGACGGCGTCGTGCAGCAGCTCGACACGCCCCAGAACCTCTACGGCCACCCCGCCAACCTGTTTGTTGCGGCGTTCATCGGCTCGCCGTCGATGAACCTGCTGGAGGCCCGGATCGAGGCCGGGAGCGTCCGCTTCGCCGACCAGCGCATCCCCCTGGACGCCTCGACCGACCTGCGCGACTACGACGGCCGCACCGTCGTCCTGGGGATCCGGCCGGGCGACTTCGAGGATGCCGCGGTCTGGCATGACGAGTCCCGGCCGGCGTTCGACGTGGACGTCGACGTGAGCGAGGAGCTCGGCGACCAGGTGAACGTCATCTTCCGGCTCGACGCCCCGCCCGTCAGAACCGAGGCCGTCCGCGACGCGAGCACGATCGAGGAGGGCGGCGCCGACGACGTGCTCGTCCCGCTCGTCGCCGACGAGGGCCGGTCGGTCTGCACCGCCTGCGTCGACCCGCGGACGTCGGCCCGCCCCGGCACCCGGGTGCGGCTGTCGGTCGACCCGGCCCGGTTCCACTTCTTCGACGCCGACACCGGACTCGCAATCGGCGTCGCCGGCCGGCCCGCGGCGGCTCGGGCCTGATGTCGAAGGAGAAGCACCGAAAGCACCACTCCTTCCGGGTCAGCTGGGACGGGAAGGTGGTGCCCGGAGTCGACCGGGTGAGCCCGCTCGCGCGGGTCGTCGAGGTCATCACCGTGCGCGACGGGAGCTCGCCGGGCGGAAGCGGCCGCACCGTTCCCGGCCGGATCGGCACCGAGCCCGTGACGATCGAGCGGCCGGCGGGCGCCGACCCGGCGTTCGAGGACTGGGCCGGCTCGGCCGCGGCCATCGCCGCCAAGAAGGACGTGACCGTCGAGGTCATCGACCGCGAGGGCGGCGTGCTCGCCTCCTACCGGCTGCGGCGCTGCTGGCCCTCGGAGTACCGGGTCGTCCTGCTCGGGCCGCGTGCCCGGGCCGCCGCCGTCGAGCAGCTGCGACTCGAGAACGACGGCTGGGAACACATCTAGACTCCGCCCGGTGCGCATCGGGATCCTGACAGGCGGGGGCGACTGCCCCGGGCTGAACGCCGTCATCCGCGCGGTCGCGCGGCGGGCGTTCGACCGCGGCGACGAGGTCGTCGGCGTGCTGCACGGCTGGCGCGGACTGGTCGAGGGCCAGTTCCGGCCGCTCGGCCCGATCGACGTTTCGGGCATCCTGCCGCGCGGCGGCACGATCCTGAAGACGTCGCGTACGAACCCGTACAAGGTCGACGGCGGCGTCGAGCGCGTGCTGGAGAACCTGAGCGGGCTCGACGCGCTGGTGGCGATCGGCGGCGAGGACACGCTCGGGGTCGCGTCGCGCCTGCACGCCGAGCATGACGTCCACGTGGTGGGCGTCCCCAAGACGATCGACAACGACCTGTCCGGCACCGACTACACGTTCGGGTTCGACACGGCGGTCGCCGTCGCGACGGAGGCCATCGACCGGCTGCACTCGACGGCCGAGTCGCACGACCGGGTGATGGTCTGCGAGGTGATGGGCCGGCACACCGGCTGGATCGCGGTCATGGCGGGCATGGCCGGCGGCGCCGACGTCATCCTGACACCAGAGCGGCCGGTCACGGTCGAGACGTGCTGCCAGCTCATCCAGAAGCGGCACGCGAAGGGCAAGGACTTCTCGATCGTGGTCGTGAGCGAGGGCTGGGAGCTCCGCACAGAGGACGGGGAGGGCCAGCTCGTCGACAGCGGCGCCACCGACGCCTTCGGGCATGTCCGGCTGGGTGGGGTCGGCGACGCCCTGGCGCGCGAGATCGAGGCCCGCACCGGCTTCGAGACGCGGGTGACGACGCTCGGACACATCCAGCGCGGCGGCTCGCCGACCGCTCACGACCGGGTGCTCGCCACCCGCTACGGGCTCAAGGCCGCCGACATGGTCTACGCCGGCGCGTGGGGCCAGATGGCGGCGCTGCGCGGCGACCGGATCGAGGCCGTGCCGCTCTCCGCCGCCGTCGCCGAGCTCAAGACGGTGCCGGACGAGCTGTACGAGCAGGCCAGCGCGTTCTTCGGGTAGTCTCCGCGGCCGGATGGCGGAGGTCACGACGACCGACATCGACGCCCTGTGGGGGCCGGCGACGCCGCAGTTCGCCTACCAGATCGCCGAGCGGGTCGAGGCCCTGATCGGCGGGCTGCCTCCGGGCGACCCCGTGCGAAAGCACGGCGAGCGCCGCCTGGCGGAGCTCGACCAGCTCGGCCACCACACCAGCAAGGGGAACGAGGCGCGGCACTCGGGCTAGCGAAGCCCGGGCACGAACGAGCGGATCGCATCGCGGGCCACGTAGCCGGCGATCGAGGGGTTCTCCTTGAGCCGCCGTATCGAGTAGGCATACCAGGCGTCGCCGAACGGGACGTACACGCGCACCCGGTGGCCGGCCGCCACCAGCCGGTGGCGCACGTCCTCGGCGACCCCGAGCAGCATCTGGAACTCGTACCCCTCGCGCGACACGAGCCGGCGGTCGAGCACCGCCAGCACCTCCTCGATCAGGGCGCGGTCGTGGGTCGCCAGCGCGACGTAGCTGCCCGCCGCCAGCAGCCGGTCGACGGCTCGCACGAAGTTCCCGTTGATCGCGGCCGGGTCGCGGTAGGCGATCTCCCCGGGCTCGATGTAGATCCCCTTCACGATCCGCACGTTGGGCTTCAGGCCGGCGAGGGCCGCGATGTCGTCCATCGTCCGCCGCAGGTACGCCTGGAGCACGATGCCGACGTTGTCGTGCCCGTCCTCCCGGAGGCGCCCGTAGAGGCGCAGGGTGCGGTCGGTGAGGCCGGAGTCCTCCATGTCGACGCGGACGAAGATGCCGTGCCGCTCGGCGCAGGCCAGCACGCGCGCGAGGCACCGGTCGGCGAGGCCCGAATCGATCTCGATGCCGAGCGCCGACAGCTTGACCGAAACGTTGGCGTCGAGCCGCTCGGCCGCGATGGCGTCGAGCACCCGCTCGTAGGCCGTCGCCGTCGCCTCGGCCTCCTCCGGCGCGCGGATGAACTCCCCCAGCACGTCGATCGTCGCCATGACGCCGCGGTCGTTCAGCCGCCGGACGGCCGCCACGGCGTCCTCGACCGTCTCGCCGGCCATGTAGCGGTCGGCGAAGTGGCGGACGACGGGGCGCGGGACGAGCGGCAGCGTGGCTGCCATCGCACGGTCGAAGGCCCGGATCATCCGAGCTCCGCCGCGTAGCCGGCGAGAACGTCGCCGACGAGCGCGTCGACGGCGCCCCCGGCGGCGGTCAGGGCCGTCGCCATGTTGGCGGGGTCGCCGGTGCGGGCGACCGCCGCCAGCGCCCGCCAGGCGGCGGCCGCCGGGCCGGCCTGCTCCGGCGGCAGCCGCTCGGCGTGCGCTGCGAAGGCGTCGAGGGCGCCCGAGAGCTCGGCGGCGACGGCCGCGATCCGGTCGAGGTAGGCGGGCGTTGCGACCCGCGGCCCGGCCGCCTCGGCCGAGAGCGCGGCGACGGCCCGGCGGACCGCCTCGGCGGCGTCGCGCTCGCCGGACAGCCCAGCGCGGCCCAGCTCGGCTGCCGCAGCGGCGAACGCGGCCTCCAGCTCCTCGGCGGCAACGGCGCCCGACACCTCGTCGGCCCGCTCGGCGAGGGCGAGCATGGCGACGGTGTCGCGCACAAGCGTCCTGTCGGTCACGGCGTTCCCGTCGCCGTCGATCGCCAGGTAGGCGATCTCCTCCCCGCCGCCGAACGCCACCAGGTAGACGCGCGCGCCGGCGTGCGGCTCCGCGGGGAGGACGGCGTCGGGGCGGCGGTCGGGCGGACCGATCCGGGCGGCAGCGTCCCGGGCGCGTTCGAGCTCGGCCTCGAGGCTCATGCGGCCGGCGTCTCCGCGGGCGCCACCGCGAGCCGCATCTCGACGGCGACCAGCGCGACGGCGACGACCATGGCCAGCGAGAGCGCCGGGACGAGCAGCGCGGCGGCGCTGAGGGCGGCCGCGATCCCGGCGAAGATGATCGCCAGCTCGTTCTTCGTGACCGACTCGACGTCGCCGGGCCGGCAGCGCAGGTGCGCGGTGAGCCCGATCGCGTACCCGGCGACGAGCGGCAGCAGGCGCGGCTCGGCGGCCGATCCCACCATGGCCGCGACGAGCGCGACGGCGCACCATCCGATCGCATACCGGCGGCCGCCGGCCGGCCCCAGCAGCACGATGGTGGTCACCTTGGGCGGCGTCGCGGCCCGGTCGGCATCGTGGTCGAGGTAGTGGTGCACCATCAGCATGCCGACAGCGTAGGCAGCGACCGCGACCGCCGTGGCGAGCGTCGCCGCGTCGACGGGCCGGCCGCCCTGGAGGACGTGGGCGCCGACCACGCAGTCGGCGAGGCACGCGAATGCGACCGCCTCGCCCGCGAACGGCCGGTAGGCGGCCCGCACGGGCGGGAGGGTGTAGAGCACCGCGCCGGCGACGCCCAGGAGCCCGAAGGGCAGGACGACGAGGCCGCGGGCGGCCACGAGCGCCAGCCCGAGGACGGTGGTCGCGAGGAACGCCGCGGCGAACGTGACCTGGAGGCCGCGCTCGCCCATGAGCCCCGCCACGATGACCTTGCTCCCGCCGGAGATGACGCGCGGGGACGGATGCCGGTCGGTGCCGGAGCGCCAGTCGGCCACCTCGTTCACGGAATGCGCGAGGAGACCCTGGATCAGCGCGCCCAGGACGACCGCGCCGACGTAGTACCAGGCCTCGAGGTCGCGCCCCTGCGCCGCGAGCGCCGTCCCGACGGTCAGGGCCGAGAAGCTCCAGAGCAGCACCGGGATCACCCGCACCTCGAGCCACAGGCCGCGCAGCGTCGCCACCATGCCGCGGTGACGATACCAGCGGGGTCATGGTCCGTCCGAGGGCGTTCCTACCATGACCGCGCATGAGCCCGGCCAACGTCCTCGAGGAGAGGCCCGACCTGGTCGCGCAGGTGGAGGCGTGGAGGCTTCACGTGCTGCTGAAGGCGGGCTATCCGTTGCGCGTCGCGGAGCGCATCGCCACGAGCGCGGCCGACCTGCACCAGGCGGTCGAGATGCTCGAGCGCGGTTGCACCCCGCACGTGGCGGCACGCATCCTCACCTAGCCGCACCCGGACGGCTCATCGCGCCGGGACGGGCGCGAGCCTGCCGTCCGCGTGGCGCGGTTCTGCACGAGCACCGCGACGGCGAACTGAATCTTCAGCAGCGTATGGCGCCGAACAACCAAGCCAAGCGCGGCCGCGGGCAAGGCCCGGCACGGGATACACGAGCGCGAGCACGAGAAGGCGACGCACGCGAGCATGAGGACGGCACCCGGAATCAGCCAGCGCCACGGCGGCTGATTCAACCGAACCCTGAAGCCCACACCCCCAGCAGAGGGACGCGTCCACGGATTTCAACCTGGCCAGTACCCACGCGGGCTGTCAAGCCTGGCCCCGGTGGTCTGGGCGATCACTGCCTAGACTCCACCGGATGAGCGCCAGGCCGGAGCCCGTGACCTACGGCGACCGCGCGGTCTTCACCGTGTCGGACTTCAACCAGGGCGTGGCCGGATGGCTCGCCCGGCTCGGGAACGTGTGGGTCGAGGGCGAGCTCTCCGAGCTCACTCCGCGGGCCCGGATGGTGTTCTTCTGCCTGAAGGACGAGCGCGACGGGTCGGTGCTCCAGGCCTGGATCGAGCGCGACCGGTTCGCGAAGCTCGAGCCGGCACCCGTCGTCGGCGACCGGCTGCACGCATACGGCCGCGGCGAGCTGTGGCGAAAGCGCGGCGAGTTCCGGTTCCGGGCCTTCACGATCGAGCAGTTCGGGCTCGGGCAGCTCCTGAAGCGGATCGAGGAGCTGCGCGTGAGGCTGGCCGCCGAGGGCCTCTTCGCCGAGGAGCGAAAGCGGCCGCTGCCGCTCCTCCCGCGGGTCGTGGGACTCGTGTGCGGCGCCGACGCGGCGGCCAAGCGCGACGTCGTCGAGACGGCCGAGCGCCGCTACCCGCCGGTGCGCTTCCGGATCGTGGAGGCGACGGTGCAGGGGCGGGCGGCTCCCGCCTCCGTGGCCGCCGCGCTCGCGACGCTCGACGCCGACGCCGCCGTGGACGTCATCGTGCTCGCCCGCGGGGGAGGCAGCCCCGAGGATCTGCTGCCGTTCTCCGACGAGGCGGTCTGCCGCGCCGTGGCCGGGTGTGCGACACCGGTCGTCTCGGCGATCGGCCACGAGCAGGACTCCCCGCTCGTCGACCTCGTCGCCGACGCCCGCGCCGGCACACCGAGCCTGGCGGCGCGGATGGTCGTGCCCGACCACGCCGCGCTGGCGGCGTCGCTCGATGCGCTTCTGGCCCGCGGCGCGCGGGCGCTCGAGGGCGGCGCCGCCCAGGCCCGGCGCACCCTGGAGCTGCTCGTCTCGCGCCCGGCCTTCGCGCGGCCCGAGACGTGGATCGAGGTGCGCCGCGCGGCGCTGGCGGCGGCCGGCGACCGGTTGGCCCACCTGCCGGCCCTCCGGATCGAACGGGAGTCCGCCCGGGTCGCGGCCCTTCAGGGTCGCCTGCGCGTGCTCGGCCCGGCCGCGACGCTCGATCGCGGCTATGCGATCGTGCAGGACGAGGCGGGGGCCGTCGTGCGTGTGGCGGGCGACGTGTCGGTGGACGACCGCGTGGGCGTGCGCCTGGCCCGCGGCCGGCTCGTGGCCCGCGTCGAGGAGACGAACGAGTGAGCACGCCCGAGCCGACGTTCGAGCAGGCCCGCGACGAGCTCGAGGAGATCGTGCGCAAGCTGGAGGATGGCCGCACGTCGCTCGACGAGGCGCTCACGCTCTGGGAGCGCGGCGAGACCCTGCACGCCCTGTGCCGGGCCAAGCTCGACGCCGCGGAGGGGCGGGTGGCGGAGCTCCTCCAGCGGCTCGGGAAGCCGCCGGGCGCCGGCGAAGCCTGATCTCAGCGCACGTCGAACCCGGCCCGGCCGGAGGGCTTCGCGGCCCGGACGTCGACGCCGGTCACCTCCGCTCCGCGCGGGCCGCGGCGGCAGAACTCGACCAGCGCCTCGACGGCGTCCGGCTCGCCCTCGAACACCGCCTCGACCTCGCCTTCCGGGAGGTTTCGCACATGCCCGGCGACGCCCCGCGAACGGGCCCGCTCCTGGACGGCGTAGCGGAACCCCACGCCCTGGACGCGACCGCGAACGAGGACGTGCCGCGCGGTGCCCTTCGCCGAGAGCATGGGCAGACCGTACTGGACGGAAGGGGAAGGGGACACGCCGCGGGCGTCGAAAGTGGCTGGTTCTGGAAGCGAACCGAGGGCAGACGAAGGCGCGTTTCCGCGCCGCGGCGGTGGCGGCCGCGATCATGCTCGCGCTCCTCACCGCAGCGCCCGCCCAGGCGGGCCGATACGTCGTGCGCTGGGGCGACACGCTCACGTGGATCGCGCGCGACCATCACGTCGGCCTCGGGCGGCTCGCGCGCATGAACCATCGCGATCCGTACGCGGTGCTCGTGGCGGGCACGGTGCTGCACGTTCCCGGACCGGCCACGTCAGGGCCGGCGAAGGTGCGCTACACCGTGCAGTGGGGCGACACGCTCACGGCCATCGCCACCCGCTATCACCTCGGCCTGCGCGACCTGGCGCGCGCCAACGGGCTTCGCATCAGCGGCATCCTCATCTCGGGCACGACGCTCCGCATCCCCGGCCACGGGAGCGCACGGCGCCAAGCGCGGCACGCGCACCGGCATTCCCATCCGCACGCCCGGCGTCGCGCCCGCCGCGGCACGGGCGCCGGGTGGCGGGGCCGCTACCGCGTCCGAAGCGGCGACACGCTGACGGCGATCGGGAGCCGCTACGGGGTCGGGCTGCGCCGGCTCGCCCGCGCGAACGGGCTTCGCGTCCGCGGCATCCTCGTCACGGGCACCCGCCTTCACGTCCCCGCCCACCGGCACCGCGGCGGCGCATCCTCCCCCGCTCCGCTTCCCGCGCCGTGGTCGGTCGGCTGGTCGATCGACCACTGGAGCGCGCACTACGGCGTCGACCCGCACCTGGTGCGGGCGGTCGCGTGGCAGGAGTCGGGCTGGGACGTCGCGGCGGTCTCGTCGGCCGGTGCCTGGGGCGCGATGCAGGTGACGCCGGCGACGTGGTCGTTCGTCGAGGACGGGGTGATCGGCGCTCCGGTCTCCCACACGCCCGACGGCGGCATCCGCGTCGGCGTGGCGTTCCTGCGCCACCTGCTCGTGTCGTTCGGCGGCAACGTGCGCCTGTCCGTGGCCGCCTACTACCAGGGCGAGACGGCGACCCGCATGTTCGGCGTGCTGCCGATCAGCGAGCCGTACGTGGCCAACGTGCTCGCGCTGCGGACCAGGCTCTAAGAACCGCTTTCTACGCCTGGGCACCCCGCCCCAGCCGAAGCGTGAAACATCGGCGACAGGCCCCTGTGTTTCAGGCCGGCTCGGTGAAACATCGGCGACAGGCCCCGGTGTTTCAGGCCGTCTCGCGGAGGCTGGCCGCGCGGGCGTCGGCGATCGCGCGCAGCGAGCCGCACACCTGGCCGCAGAGCTCGTAGACCGCCGTGTCGGATACGGCGTAGTAGGAGTGAAGCCCGGAGCGGCGGCGGGTGACGATGCCGGCGTCGGCCATGAGCGCCAGATGCTTGGAGACGTTCGCCGTGGTGCAGCCGATCTCCGACGCCAGGTCGCCGACCGTGCGCTCGCCGCCCGCCAGGAGGTCGAGCAGACGGAGGCGGGTGGGCTCGCCCAGGACGCGGAACCGTTCCGCGATTGCCTCGGCCAGCTCCGGGGTAAGCGGACTCGGGAGCGCCATTTGCACAAGCGTACCACCTGTGCAACTATTTAGCTATCTGGCTATCTAGTTCAGCTGTGGAGGAGCATCCGTCTATGTCCCAGTCAATCGAGATCACGTCCTCGAACTTCCAGTCCGAGGTCGCTGAGTCCGACGTGCCCGTCCTGCTCGACATGTGGGCGGCCTGGTGCGGTCCCTGCCGCATGGTGAGCCCCATCGTCGACGAGCTGGCGGGCGAGTACGCCGGCCGCATCAAGGTCGGCAAGCTCGACGTCGACGCCGAGCCCGGCATCGCCGCGGCCTTCGGCGTGGCGTCGATCCCGACGATCGTCCTCATCAAGGACGGCCAGGTCGTCTCCCAGGCCATCGGCGCACGGCCGAAGGCCCAGCTCGCCCAGGCCCTGCGCCTCGACGAGTTCGCGCCGGCCGCCGCCTGAGGCGCCAACCACCCGAATCGGGGAGGCACGTCTGCCGCCGCGGTGATGCGCGGCGGCGGCGCGCTTCGCCGATATCGAGTCATGCGCGGGCCGCTCACCAGCCGCCGGTGGCGGCCCGCGCTTACCCGCCCCGCAGGACCTTCTCGTGGACGTCGGCCTGCCACGCGGCGCGCATCCCCGCCCGCTCGTAGAGCCGCACCGCGGCGGTCGGGTTCCCGGTGTCGACGCCGAGACCCACCCGCTGCTCGCCCCGCTCCCAGAACCACCCGAACGCCTGCCGCAGCAGCGCGAGGCCCAGGCCGCGCCGCCGCCACGCCGGCCGCACGGCGAGCGCGTTCACGAATCCCATGTCGAACTGGCCGGCGGTGCAGAGCGCCACGCCGCACACCTCGCCGCCGGCGCGGGCGACGGCCCAGAGCGACGGGTCGAACCGCGGGTCATCGAGCTTCCGCGCCCGCCAGGCGGCGAGCGTCTCGGCCCGGAAGCTCCACTCCTCCGCGAACGCCTCGTGGACGCAGGCGTGGACGGCCGCCGCGTCGGCGCCGGGCCGGAAGGCCGCGGCCGTGACGCCGCCGGGCCAGACCGGCGCCGCAGGCGGCTCGGCCATGTCGATCTGCATCCGCAGGAAGTGGCGCACCGGCCGGTAGCCGCGGCCTTCGAGCAGGGCGCGCGCAGGCCCGTCGGAGTGCAGGACGACGTTCTGGAGGACGACGCGCGGCAGCGCCACGGCCTCGAGCTGCTGGGCCGCGCGCGCTTCCGTCAGCCCCACGATGGTCGCCCCGATCCCGTGCCCGAACCGGTCGGGATGCACATAGCCGTCGGCCTCGAACGTGCCCACGCCGTCGTCCTGGAAGGTCGCGTAGCCGACGACCGCGCCGCCGTCCTCGACGAGCCAGGCGTCGCGCTCGGGGTCGGCCAGCGCCCGCCAGTCGTGGGCCACGTCCTCCTCCGACCAGTCACCCGAGCCGACGAGCGCACGGTCGAAGGCCTCGCCCAGGGCGACGATCGCCGGGAAGTCCTCCGGCCGCGGCGGGCGGACTGTCGGGGTCACACCGCTGCGGGCGCCAGCGCGGCGTCGACAGCGTCGATGTCGGCCGGCACGGCGATGGTCGCCACCGTGGGCACCACGGCGTCGATGGTCTTCAGGCCGTCCCCGGTGATGTAGGCGACCACCGTCTCGCCGGCCGCGATCTCGCCGCGCTCGGCCAGGCGCCGCAGCACCGCCGCCGTGACGCCGCCGGCCGTCTCGGTGAAGATGCCGGTCGTGCGGGCGACGAGCCGGATGCCGTCGACCAGCTCGGCGTCGGCCGCCGCCTCGATCGTGCCGCCCGTCGAGCGGGCGACGTCGAGCGCGAACACGCCGTCGGCGGGGTTCCCGATCGCAAGCGACTTGGCAAGGCCGGTCGGGCGGACCGGGACGACATGGCCGGCCCCGGCGGCAAACGCGGCCGCGACGGGCGCGCAGCCCTCGCCCTGGGCGCCGTGCATCACCGGGTCCGGCCCCGGCGCGACCAGGCCGGCGGCCCGGCCCTCGCGGAACCCCTGGAGGATCTTGGTGTAGAGCGAGCCCGACGCGATCGGGGCCACGACCCTGTCGGGCGCGCGCCATCCCAGATCCTCGGCCGTCTCCAGCGCGATCGTCTTCGAGCCCTCGGAGTAGTAGGCGCGCATGTTCACGTTCACGAACGCCCACGGACGCTCGTACGCGAGCTCGGAGCACAGCCGGTTCACGTCGTCGTAGGAGCCGTCGACGGCGAAGACGGTCGCGCCGTACGCCGCGGCCGCGACGATCTTCTCGCGCTCCAGGTCGGCGGGCACGAAGATGTACGCGGGCAGGCCCAGCGCGGCCGCGGCGGCGGCCGTCGCCCCGGCCAGGTTGCCCGTCGACGCGCAGGCCAGCGCCTCGTAGCCGAGCTCGACCGCCTTGGCGGCGGCGACCGCCACGACCCGGTCCTTGAACGAGTGGGTCGGGTTCGAGGTCTCGGTCTTCACGTAGAGCTCGCAGTCCAGGCCGAGCTCGGCCGCGAGCCGGTCGGCACGGACGAGCGGCGAACGCCCCACCGGCAGGCCGCAGCCGGGCGGCGCCACCGGCAGGAAGCCGGCGTAGCGCCACAGGGTCGGCGGCCCGGCCTCGACGGCCGCCCGCGTGACCGGCGCGTCGAGGTCGTCGTAGCCGACCTCCAGCGGCCCGAAGCAGCGGTCGCAGGCGAAGAGCGCCTCGAGCGGGTAGACGGCGGAGCAGCCCTTGCAGACGAGTCGAGCGGCCTTCATGGTCGGTCCCCCAGGTCGGTGGTCACATCTACCGGGGCGAAGCCCCGCCGGATTTGGCACCGTTCTCCGCCGATCGGAGCGGTTGCCGAGGCTTCACAGGGCCGGTCCCTCCGCCTCTCTGGATGCGATTCACCGGGGATCGCCCCGGCAACGCTTCTGGGCTCATCGTAGCCGGATCGCACGTGCCGAGGGAAGATGACCGCCCGCGGCGGCGTCGTGTGGGCATGCATCCGACCACCGCATATCAGCTCGCGAGGACGTTCCAGGACGAGCGCCTCGCCCAGGCACGGCACGCAGACCTGCTCCGCGAGGCCCGCGCAGGACGCCTCCAGGCCCAGGTGCGCGAGAGCCGCCTCCGCAGGCGCGGCCTCTTCGGCGGCCTCAGGCTCGGACGGCGGGCCAACCCGGCCACCTAGGCCGAGTTCACCCAACCGTAAGCAGCACGCCACCTTCCGGCAACCGTGGCGGGTCAGGCTGCCACCATGGACGCTCGCTCGCCGGCCACGCTCGCAGTTCACCCTCCCGAACCGAGCGGCGTCGCCGGCGGCGGGCTGTGTGCCCCGGTCTACCGGTCGACGGCGTACGACGGCGCCGGCGAGCCGGGATATTCCCGGCTCTCGAACCCCGGCGTCGACGCCGTCGCCGCCGGTGTCGCCGAGCTCGAAGGCGCGGAGGCGGGCCTGCTCTTCAGCTCCGGCACCGCGGCCACGACCGCCGTGCTCCTGGCGCTCGTTCCCGCCGGCGGGACGCTGGTCGCGGCCCGCGAGGTGTGCGCCGACACCGCCCACCTCCTCGACCACGAGCTCTCGAGGCTCGGGCGCGCCGTCCGGTCCGTCCCCGTCGAGGATCTCGATGCCTGGCGGCACGCGCTCGCCGCCGGCGCCTCTCTGGCCCTCGTCGAGTCGCTCTCGAATCCCGGGCTGCGGGTGGCCGACCTGGCGGCGGTCTCCGAGATCGCCCGGGGCGCGGGCGCCGTCACGGCCGTCGACTCGACGCTCGCCACGCCGGTCAACCTGCGGCCGCTCGAGCACGGCGCCGACCTCGTCCTGCACTCCGCCAGCAAGTACCTGAACGGCCACTCCGACGTGATCGCCGGAGCGGTCTGCGGGCCCGGCTCGCTCGTGGCGCGGGTGCGGCGCGTGCAGTGGGCGACGGGCTCGTGCCTCGACCCGGGCGCGGCCGCGCTCCTCGGCCGCGGGATGCGGACCCTGCACCTGCGGATGCAGGCCCACAACCGCAACGGCCTGCTCGTCGCCCGGTTCCTCCAGGGGCATCCGGAGGTCGACTCGGTCCGGCACCCCCTGCTGGAGTCGCACCCGGACGCCGCGGTGGCGCGCACCCTTCTGCGCGGCGGCTCCGGGATGGTGCTGCTTCGGCCGGGAGGCGGCGCCGAGCGAGCGCGGCGGCTGGTCGGCGCGCTGCGGCTCGTCCGCGCCGCGCCGACGCTCGGTGGGCTCGAGACGCTCGCGTTCCTGCCCGGCGACGACGGGCTGCGGCTCTCGGTCGGCGTCGAGGATCCCGACGACATCGTTGCCGACCTGGACCGCGCGCTGACGTCGACGGCGGCGCACCGGCCACGACGGCGCGAGGCGATCGCGTGATCGACGTGATCCTGCCCGTTCGCGACGAGGCGGGCGCCCTCCCCTGGGTGCTCGAGCGCATGCCGCACGGGTACAGGCCGCTGGTCGTCGACAACGGCTCGACCGACGGGTCGGGCCGGCTGGCGGCGCGGCTGGGCGCCCAGGTCGTCGACGAGCCGCGGCCGGGGTTCGGCGCAGCCTGTCATGCCGGGCTGGTCGCGGCGCGCTCCCCGGTCGTCGCCTTCATGGACTGCGACGCCTCGCTCGACCCGGCCGAACTGCCGGCGGTCGCGGAGCCGGTCGCCGCGGGCAGGGCGGACCTCGTGCTGGGGGCACGCGTGGCCGAGCCGGGCGCATGGCCCGCCCACGCCCGCGCCGCGAACCGCCTCATCGCCCTCCGCCTCCGCCGGAGCACCGGCGTTCGGCTCTCGGACCTCGGGCCGATGCGCGCCGCACGGCGTGACGAGCTGCTGGACCTCGGCATCCGCGACAGGCGCTTCGGATGGCCGCTCGAGATGGTCGTGCGAGCCGCCGCCGCCGGCTGGCGGATCGCCGAGGAGGATGTCCGCTACCGGCCCCGCATCGGCCGCTCGAAGGTGACCGGGACGGTTCGCGGCACCGCGCTCGCGATGCTCGACATGGCCAGGGTGCGGGCGTGACCGCGCTCCTGGTGCTCGCCAAGGAGCCGCGGCCGGGACACTCGAAGACGCGCCTCACCCCGCCGCTTCGGCCCGAGGAGGCGGCCGAGGTGGCGGAGGCGGCGCTCGTCACGACACTCGGCGCGGTGAGAGCCGCCCGCGCGGATCGCCGGATCCTCGTCCTCGACGGCGCGCCGGGAGCGTGGCTTCCGCCGGGCTTCGACGTGATCCGCCAGCGCGGCTGCGGCCAGGCCGAGCGCCTCGCCCGCGCGTTCGAGGATGCGGGCGCTCCGGCGCTTCTCATCGGCATGGACTCGCCCCAGGTCACGCCGGCGATGCTCGACCGGGCGATGGAGCTCCTGATGCAGCCCGGCACCGGCGCCGTCCTGGGGCCGGCCGAGGACGGCGGCTGGTGGGCCATCGGCCTGCGCCGGGCCGACGAGCGGGTGTTCCGCTCGGTGCCCATGAGCCGGCCCGACACCGGCGAGAGGCAGCTCGAGCGGCTCCGCCGGCTGGGCCTGCACACCCGCCTCCTGCCGCCGCTGCGCGACGTGGACACCTTCGCCGACGCGGTTGCCGTGGCCCGAACCGGCCGGGGGACGCCGTTTGCACGGACGATCGAGAGGCTGAGAGATGCGGCACACGCCGTCACAGGCTGACGGCTGGGAGCGGTTTGCCCGCGCCCGGCGCGGGCCGCTCGCGCCCGATGCGTTCCCGAGCCGCCTCCACGGAGAGCGCACCGCCGCCCTCCTCGGCATCGCGCTGGGGACAGCGTTCACGATCTGCTTCGTCACCGGGCTCATGTCGCACCTCCCCCAGCGCGGGCCGCGGGTGATCGCCGACGCGTGGCCCGCCCGGCCGGTCTCGTTCTACCGCGTCACGCAGGGGATCCACGTGCTCACGGGCATGGTCGCCGTCCCCCTCCTGCTCGCCAAGATGTGGGTGGCGTATCCGCGGCTGTGGACGTGGCCGCCGGTGCGCGACCCGTTCCACGCGATCGAGCGGATCGCCCTTCTGGCGCTCGTCGGCGGCGCGTTCTTCCAGCTCGCAACGGGCCTCCTGAACGTCTTCTACTGGTACCTGTTCCCGTTCAACTTCCCACTCGCCCACTATGCCGGGGCGTGGATCGCGATCGGCGGGCTGATCGTGCACGTCGGCGCCAAGTGGGAGGCGGCGCGGCGCGGCCTGCGGCGGCCGGTGCCGGCCCCCGGCGCCGCGGCGCCGCCGCCCGGCGGGCTCAGCCGGCGAGGATTCCTGGCGGTGGTCGGCGGCCTCGGCGCCACGATCCTGGCCGTCACGGCCGGCGAGGTCGTCGCGCCGCTCAGCCGGCTGGCCGTTCTGGCCCCGCGCCGGGCCGGGCACGGCCCCCAGGGCGTGCCGGTGAACCACACCGCCCCGGCCTCGGTGCGGCGCGGCGCGACGTCGCCGGACTACCGGCTCTCGATCGGCGGCGCGGTGCCGCGCCCGGCGGCGTACTCGCTCGCAGAGCTGCGAGCCCTGCCTCAGACCGGCGCACGCCTGCCGATCTCGTGCGTCGAGGGCTGGAGCACGGAGGGATCGTGGCGCGGCGTGCGCGTGCGCGACCTGCTCGACCGCGCGGGCGCGTCCACTGACGCCAGGGTTCTGGTGGAGTCGATCCAGACCCACGGCGGCAGCCACCGGTCGTTCCTGAACAGTTCGCACGCCCGCGACCCGCTGACGCTCCTCGCGATGGAGCTGAACGGCGAGCCCCTGCACATCGACCACGGCTACCCGGCCCGGCTGATCGCCCCCAACCGGCCCGGAACGGAGCAGACGAAATGGGTCACCCGCCTGACGGTGCTCTAGGCGAGGCCCCCCTCAACCGGCGTCTGTTCGCCGCCTGCCTCGTCGTCGGCGGGGCGTTCATGGCGTTCGGCGTCTACAGCCTCCTGCGCAAGCCCGTCCCGCCGCGCGACTTCGTGATCTGGCTGGGGGGCGGCATCGTCGCGCACGACCTGGTCGCGGCGCCGCTCATCTTCGCCGCCGGCTATGTGCTGCGCCGGTTCCTGCCCGCATGGGCGCTCGCGCCCATCCAGGCGGGGCTGATCGCGACCGCCGTGCTGGTCGTCTTCACGCTGCCGAGCCTGGGCGTCCCGCGGAACGTCGCCAACCCGAGCCGCCTGCCCAACCACTACAACCGGAACCTGGCCGTGATCCTCGCGCTCGTCTGGCTCGGGGTGCTAGGCGGCCTCGTCCGCGCACGGCGGCGCGGGCGCGCGTAGCGGCGCCCGCGCGAACTCGTCCATCCCGGCGGCGAAGCCCACGCGCGCCTCGAACCCGAGCTCGCGGCGGGCGCGGGCGGGCGAGCCGAGCACATGGCGGACGTCCCCGAGCCGGAACCGGCCGCTGATGCGCGGCGACACCGCCGGCCGCAGCCGTTCGCAGAGCGCCTCCGCCATGCCGGAGACCGAGGTGGGCGTGCCGGTGGCCACGTTGAAGGTCCCAGGGCGGCCGGCGTCGAGGGCGAGCAGGTTCGCCGCGGCGACGTCGGAGACGTGAACGAAGTCGCGCAGCTGGCCGCCGTCCTCGTACACCTCGGGCGCCGTGCCCCGCTCCAGCGCGCTTCGGAAGATCGCCGCGACGCCCGCGTAGGGCGTATCGCGCGGCATCCGGGGGCCGTACACGTTGTGGTAGCGGAGCCGCGTTACGGGGGCGCCGGTCTCGCGGCCGAAGACGGTGCAGAGGTGCTCCTGCTGCACCTTGGTCGCGGCGTAGACGGAGCGCGGGTCAAGCGGGGCATCCTCCACGACCGGCGCCGGTTCGAGCGCCGCTCCGCAGCGGGGGCAGAGCGGGTCGAACCTGCCGGCCGCGAGCGCCTCTTGCGACCGCTGCTGGGGCGGCGTGTCTCCGTGGCGGCGGCACCGGTAGCGCCCGTCTCCGTAGACGACCATGCTCGATCCGAGCACCAGCGGGCCCGAGAACCGGGAGGCCGCGAGCTCGGCCAGGAGCACGGCGGTGCCGAGGTCGTTGTCGGACACGTATCCGGGCGCGTCGCGCAGGTCGATGCCCATCCCGACCATCGCCGCCTGGTGGCTGACGGCCGTCACGCCGCGGAGGGCCGCGCGCACGGCCGCCGGGTCGCGCAGGTCGGCGAGGACGTACTCCGCGGCGGGGTTCTGGTAGCCGGGCTCGGCTCTGTGCGAGAGCGGGTGCAGGCGGTCGAGCACGCGCACGCCCTCGCCGCGGTCGACGAGCGCGTCGACGACGTGCGACCCGACGAACCCCAGCCCTCCGGTCACGAGCACGCAACCCATCCCGCCGTTCTACACCGGACCGGCGGGCACCGGCGAAGTGTTCGCCGATTCGTAAGGTACCGGCCACCCGCACGCAAGGTGCATGACGCATCCTGCACCGATGGGTCTCGCAGGCCGCAGCACCGCTGCCGCAATCTCGCCGCGCGCGCTCGCCGCGCGCGTGCCGCCCGAGGCGATGGTCGTCTCCCTCGTGGCCGTGGCGATGGTGCTCGGCTACGAGCTTCCCCGGCACCACCTCAAGCTGGGCGCGCCCGTCCCACCCTTCTATGCCTTCCCGCACCCGCGCGTGACGGCATGGACGCCCGTCGCGGCGCTCGCGACCATCGGGCTTGCGGCGGCGGCGCCCGCACTCATGCGTCTGCCGCGGCTCTGGTGGATCGCCGGGGCGACGCTGGCCGCGCTCGCCGCCAGGATCGCGCTGAACGTGAGCCGGTTCGGCCCCGACGAGCTCGTGCGCCCGCTCGTCGGCCGGATCGGGAGCCACGACTACCTCCCGACCGTGCCGCTCTTCCTGGCCGACCCGCGTGGATACCTGGACGGGTTCGCCGAGCGGATCGCGACCGGCCTTCCGATTCATCCGTCGGCGCACCCGCCCGGGGCGACCATGCTCCTCGCCGCGCTCGACCGGATCGGAGCGGGCGGGCCGTGGCCGGAGGCGGCCATGATCCTGGTCGCGGGGGCCGCCGCCACGCCGATCGTCTACCTCCTCGGCTGCGCCCTCGCCGGCGAGCGCGCGGCCCGGACGGCCACGCTTGCATGGGCGTTCGCGCCGGCTGTCCTGCTCGAGAGCGCGACCTCGATGGACGCCGTCTTCGCCACGGCGGGCGCCGGCGCTGCGCTGCTCGTCGTCCGCGGGAGGACGGGACCGGCGGCAGCCGCGACGGTCGGCTGCTCCTTTCTGTCGTACGCGCTTCCCGCGGCGGCGGTCTGGGCGGGCATCGTGGTCTGGATGCGGCGCGGCCTGCGGGAGGCGCTCTCGCTGGCGGCGGCGGCGGCTGCCGCCGCGGCCGCCGCCTACCTCGTGCTGTGGCTGGTGACGGGCTTCGACCCCGTCGCCGCGTACGTGAACACGAAGCACCACTACGAGCACGGCGTCTCGCACTTCCGGCCCTACTGGTACTGGCTCCTCGGGGACCCGGCGGCGTTCCTGGCCGGCCTCGGCGTGCCCGTGGCGTTCGCCTATGCGAGGGCGCTCGGCGCACGGACGGCGCCGGCGGTCGCGCTGGCGGCGGTCGTCGTGGTGGCGGCCGCCAGCGGCTTCGCGAAGGCCGAGGTGGAGCGCATCTGGCAGTTCCTGATCCCGCTCGCCGTGGTGGCGGCCGCGACCGAGCTCGAGCGCGTCCGGCTCCGCCCCGTCCTGATCGCCCTCGCGGTGCAGGCGGTCGCGGTCGAGGTGCTGTTCGGGACGACGTGGTGAGCCGGGACGGCTACGGGAGCGAGACGTCGAAGCGCGAGCCGCGGTCGGGGGTGCTCGTGGCCCGGATCTCTCCGCCCAGCCCCTCGACGATGCGCTTCGCCAGCGTCAGCCCGAGGCCCGCGCCGCGGCCCGAGCGGGCCGGATCGGCGCGCCAGAACGGCTCGAACACCCGCGGCAGCTCGTCGGCCGCGATCCCGGCGCCGGTGTCCTCGACGGCCACGCGGATGCCCTCCGGCCCCGACGCGGCGCGCACGGTCACGGTTCCGCCCGCCGGCGTGAAGCGGATCGCGTTGTCGACCAGGGAGTGGACGACGCGCTCCAGCCGGGGCGAGCACATGCACGCGCCCGCGGCGCCGAGGTCGACCGACAGCTCGACGCGGCGCCGCACGGCCTCGGGCCGCCACACGCCGAGCGCCCGGTCGACGGCCTCGGCGAGCGGCACCAGCTGGCGGCGGTCGGCCGCGAGGCTGGCGGCGTCCGCCTGGGCCAGCTCGAACAGGTCGTCGACCATCGCCACGAGCGCCATCGTCGACCGGTGCATCTCGCCGGCATATCTGCGCACGGTCTCCGGGTCCGAGACGACGCCGTCGTCCACGGCCTCCACCATCGCCCGCAGGCTCGCGAGCGGGGTGCGCAGGTCGTGCGAGATCGACGTCATCAGGTCACGGCGCTGGGCCTCGACCTCGCGCTCGGCCTCGATCGCGGCCGCGAGCCGCTCGGCCGCCTGATCGAGCGTCCGTGCAAGGAGCGCCAGCTCGGGGCTCGCCCGGAGCTCGCCGACGCGGGTGTCGAGCCCGTCCGTCCCGAGGGCCCGCGCGGCGGCGACGAGCCGCGTCAGGGCCCGCGTGTTCGACCTGGCGACGATCAGCGCGGCGGCGACGCCGGCGGTGACGCTGTAGAGGCCGATGAGCGCGAGCTCCGCGCCGCTTCCGGGATCGATCAGCATGAAGTGGCTGAGCGCGAGCAGGTCGGACACCGTGACGAGGGACGCGATCACGGCGATCGCGATCATGGCGCGCGGCAGGCTCGCGCGGGCGACCAGGGCCCGGGCCGCGACGGCCGAGACGAGCGTCGCGAGCGTGATCGGCCCGAGCAGCGCGACGAGCTTGACGGCGTCGCTCACGGCTCGAACCGGTAGCCGATGCCGCGCACCGTCACCAGGCGGCGCGGCGCCGACGAATCATCCTCGATCTTGGCCCGCAGGCGCCGCACGTGCACCGTCACGGTGTCGGTGTCGCCCGACCACACGTAGCCCCACACCAGCTCGACGAGCTGGGCGCGCGAGAACACGCGCCCGGGGTGTGATGCGAGGAGCCACAGAAGCTCGAACTCCTTGCGGGTCGTGTGCACGGGCACCCCGGCCAGCGTCACCTCGCGCCGGATCGAGTCGACGCAGAGGTCGCCGTACTGGAGCCGGTCGCGCACGTCGCCGTCCGACCGGCGCAGCACCGCCCGGACGCGCGCCACGACCTCGCGCGGCGAGTAGGGCTTCGTCACGTAGTCGTCGGCGCCGAGCTCGAGGCCGGCGACGCGGTCCGGCTCGGCGGCCTTGGCCGAGAGGATGATGACGGGCACGTCGCTCCCGAGCCGGACGAGACGCAGCACGTCCATCCCGTTCACCGCCGGAAGCATCAGGTCGAGGAGGATGACGTCCGGAGGCGGGCCGCCCTCGATCGCATCGAGGGCCCGGCGGCCGTCGGGCACCGCATCGACGACGAACCCGTCCTGGGCGAGGTAGCGGCTGAGGACGTCCCGGACCATCGGCTCGTCGTCGACGACGAGCACTCGAGGGCTGGAAGCGATGGCCATCCAGACCCAGGGTACCAGCGGCTCCCCGGCCGCCGACGGCGAATTCAGCCAGTTGTAATGCGGGCACATGGGCGCCGCGCGGCCCCGATCCTAGAATCGAGGACGTGGGCCGAGGCCACCGCCTCATCCTGGCCGCGGCCGCCGCGGCGCTGCTCGGAGCGTGCTCGGGCGGACACCGCGCGGGCGGCGCTCCGGAATCGGGCTCGACCCTGGTGCGGACCTGGGTCGACGCGGCCGGAAACGGCGTGCTCGCCCCCGGGCCGGGCGAGCGCATGGTCGCGCGCACCGAGCTCGGCGGCGAGGCGCGCGGGGGACGGGTCCTGGCCCGCTTCGCCCAGCTGACCGACGCGCATGTGACGGACGAGGAGTCACCCGCCCGCGTCGAGATGCTCGACCGGCTCGGGCCTCCGTTCACGTCGGCGTTCCGGCCTCAGGAGGCCCTGACCACGCAGGTCCTGGCCGCCGTCGTGCGCTCCATCGACGCCGTCCGGCCGGATGCCGTCTTCGAGACGGGCGACCTGATCGACAACGACCAGGCGGACGAGCTCGAGCAGGCGCTCGCCGTGCTGCGCGGCGGCCGGGTGGACCCCGACACGGGTGCGGCCGGCTATGCGGGCGTGCAGGACAGGGCGAACCCCGACCCGCTCATCTTCCGGCCCGACGTGGACCCGCCCCGCCACCGGGGCCTGCTCGCCGCCGCCGAGCGGCCGTTCACGTCGCCCGGCCTCACGGCGCCCTGGTACCCGCTCCCGGGAAACCACGACCTGCTGGTTCAGGGGGTCGTGCGGCCCACGGCCCGCACAGCCGGGATCGCGACCGGGTCGCGCAAGCTCGTCACCCTGGACCGCGACGCGACCGCGTCGGTGCGGGCGGGCGGGCGGCCGGCGGCGGTCGTCGCGCGGCTCCTGCGAAACGGGCTTCCCGGCAGCTCGGTCGACGTCCCGCCCGATCCGGGGCGCCGCGAGCTCGGAGCAGCCCGCGTCGTGGCCGCCCTGCGCCGCGCGAGCGGGCACGGCGGCCGGGGGCCGCTGATGGACGCGACCGCGCCGCTCGGCCCCGCCGCGGTCGCAATCCTGCTCGACACCACCGACCGGCGCGGAGGCGCGGCCGGCGTCCTTCGGCCCGCGCAGGTCGCGTGGCTGGCGGGCAGGCTGCGCGCCGCAGCGGATCGCTGGGTGGTGATCTTCTCGAGCACCCCGCTCACCCAGACGCGGGGCGGCGCACGCGCGCTCGCGCTGCTCGACCGCGACGCGCGCGTGGTGGCCGCCGTCGCGGGCGACGTCCACCGCAACTCGATCGCCGCCCGCCCCACCCCGGCCGGCGGCTACTGGCTCGTCACGACCGCGTCGCTGGCCGACTACCCGCAGCAGGCGCGCGCGTTCCGGCTGGTCGCCACGGAGGGCGGCGGGGTCGTCCTCGAGACCTGGATGCTCGACGGCGATCCGCGGTCGCGGCTCGCCGCGATCTCGCGCCGGCTGGCGTACCTCGACTACCAGGGCGGGCGCCCCCGCGACCTCGCCGGCCGGCCCTCCGACCGCAACGCCCGGCTCTTCAAGCCGGCGCCCGATCGCCAGATGGGTGATTCCACGCCGCCGTGATGTTCCGGGCGGCGAGAACCGCGTCGCGCAAGGACGCAGGGAGGCGACGGTCACCCATCTCTAGTCCCGCAGCGCGCGCAGGATCGGCTCCCGGCCGGCGTGCCTGGCGACGGCCGCCGCCGCCCCCGCCGTGATCGCCGCGAGCCCGGCGACCATGAGCGCCACGTCGGCTCCTCCCGCGCGCACCGAGAGCGAGACGTACGACGCGGCCAGTCCCGCGACCGCCGGGCCCAGCACGACCCGCTCGAGGACGACGGCCACCGGCGCGGCCAGCGCCGCCGCCGGCAGCGCCACCCCGGCGAAGACCGCGGCCACCTGCCCGGGCCCGGCACCGCACGCGCGCAGGACGGCCACCGCGGAGCGGCGCTCGCTCGCCGTCAGGAGCATCATCTGGGTGACGACGTAGGCGCACACGACGCCGTCGAGGACGGCGATGGTGCGAAGCAGCGCCGCGAGCACCCCGAGGAACGACGCGTTGCTCGAGGTGACGCCGCCGACCGTCTGGGCCGGCCGCCCGCTCCGCCCCAGCGCGGCGGCCACCGAGGCCGCGTCGGCGCCCGGGGCGAGCTGGACGACGGTCACGCCTCCGTGGAAGTCGCACACCGACCTGCCGGGCTGGACGTAGGCGATGCGGCCGTCGTTGTCGAGGGCGTCGACGATGCCCGACACCCGGAACCGGATCTCGTCGCCGTCGGGGAACGCGGCGACCAGCGGCGACCCCGGATGCAGGCCGAGCGCCGTCGCGAGACCGCGGCCGACCTCCGCCTCGCCCGGTGCCGTGGCCCTCCGGCCCGAACGCAGCTGGGGTGCTTCGAAGCGGAGCCGGTCGCCGCAGTAGGCGATGATCTGGAAGGCCTGCCCGAGGTCGAACGCATCGGCGGCGTCGAAGCGGAACCGCCTGGCCGCCGCCGCGACTCCCGGCAGGGACTCGGCGCGCGCCACCGCGCTCGCAGAGCCGCGCGTCGTGAGCTGGTAGCGCTTTCCGACAACGCCGGGATCGTGCTGGAGGTCGTCCAGGAGCCCGGCGAGCGCCAGCATGAGGAGCACGATGCCACCCGAGGCCGCGAGGACGGCGCTCGTCGCGAGCGTGCGCACCGGGCGCGAGACGACCATGCGCATTCCCAGCCCGGCGGACCCCGCGGGCAGCGCACGCCCCCGCGGGGCCGCGCCGAGCTCGGCGGCCCGCAGCATGGGCGCGATCTCGCGGGTCGATGCCCTCCAGGCGGGCCAGGCGGTGACCGCCGTCACGACCGCGACGACCGCCAGCGCGGCGGCGGCGAGAGGAGCGGCCACGTCCCAGCCCGAGGGGAACTGGTCGAGCGCCTCGAGCAGGCGGCCCGTCGGTCCGCGGGCCGCCGCCCATCCGGCCAGAACGCCCACGACGGCGGCGGGCGCCGCGAGGGTCACCTTCTCGAGCACGACGGCAGCCACGAGCCAGCGCCGCGAGGCGCCCACCGCCCGCATCGCCGCATGCACCTCGAGCCTGCGCTGGGCGTCGACCCGGGCCGCGGCGGCGAGCATGACCGCAGCCCCTGCGAGAGCGACCACCGAGAAGCCCACGAGCAGCGCGATCACGATGCCGGCGGCCTGGTCGACGAACACCTTGACGCCGGCGCGCGTGACGAACACCAGGCCGCCGACACCGAAGCTGGCGACCCGCGCCTGCTCCAGCGTCACGCCGAGCTGGGAGCGGTCGCGCACCCACAGGAGCACCTCGTCCACCGGCTCGTCTCCCGACGGCGCAAACGCGCGCCGGACGGCGGCGTACGGCATCCAGATCCGTGCCTCGCTCGCGAGTGGATAGGCGACGTTGTCGGGCGAGACCGCGACACCGACGACCGTCTCCGCGCGGGGCCCGCTCAGCGTTTCGATGGTGATCCGGTCGCCGGGGCCGATGTGCCATTCGCGTGCCAGGCCGCGCTCGATCACCGCCTCCCCCGGTGCGCCGGTGAGGTCGCGGCCGGCAACCACGGCGTAGCCTCGCCGGCCGGGCTGCACCCCCTCCAGCTGCCCGCTCGTCAGCCGCCGCCCACCGCCGGCGGAGACGTGCACCCGCCGCTCCTGGAGCCGGAACGACGCGCCGGCCACGTTCGGAAGCGCCCGGACGCGCTCGCGCACGCCGGCGATGTCGCGCTCGTCGAAGGTGGCGATCACGTCGGGCAGGTCGGCGCGGCCGGCGGCCCTGTCGAAGCCGTTCGTGAGCCCCACTCCGGCGGTCACCGCCGCGCCGATCATCGCCGACACCGCCGCGACCCCCACCCAGGTCAGAAACCACTGGCCGCGGTGGCGGCGCAGGTTGGCGACCGCCAGGGACGCCGCTGTCCTCACGGCTCGAGCCGCCCCCGGCGCAGGTGCAGGACGCGGTCGGCGATCGCCGCGGCCTCCGGCTCGTGGGTGACGAGCAGCACCGAGCGGCCCTCGTCGGCGAGCGAGCGCAGGAGGCGCAGCACCTCATGACCCGACTCCTCGTCGAGGTTCCCGGTCGGCTCGTCGGCGAGCACGAGCAGCGGGTCGTTCACGAGCGCCCGCGCGACCGCGAGCCGCTGCTGCTCGCCGCCGGAAAGGACGCCGGGCAGGCGGGCCGACGCCTCGGCCACCCCGAGGCGCTCGATCAGCGCCCGGGCCCGCGCCTCGGCGGTCGCTCCCGCCCCGGCGAGACGAGCCGGGAGCATCACGTTCTCGGCGCCCGTCAGCTCGGGAATCAGGTGGAAGAACTGGAAGACGAACCCGACGCGGCGGCGCCGGAGCTCGGTCAGGCCGCGCTCGTCCGCCCTGTCGACGCGGACCCCGCCCACGTCGATCTCACCGGCGTCGGGGCGCTCGAGGCCGCCGAGGAGATGGAGCAGCGTCGACTTGCCGGACCCGGAGCGGCCAACGACCGCCACGAGCTCCCCGGCCGCGAGCTCGAGGTCGACCCCGGCGAGGACCGCTCTCCGCGACCGTCCGGCGCCGAATGCCTTCGCGAGCCCGCGAGTCGAGGCGACCGCCACGGCCATGACCGCCAAGGATACGGGCCCCGCCCGCCGCGGCCGGTCGGGAGGCTCACACGCCGCCCGCCTACGCCGCCGCCTCGGCCGGCTCGCGGGCCACCGCGACGCCCGCCAGGGCGGCGAGGCGGCCGTCCGGCTGCGCCGCCGCCCGTCCGGCGAACGTGCCGTCCGCGGGCCGCTCGCCGGCATAGGCGCGGACGATCCGCTCGACCGCGTAGCGGGCCTCGTCCGCGGGTATCGCCTTCGACGCCACCCGGCGGCCGAACCCCGCGTCCTCGCCCAGCCGGCCCCCGATGTGCAGGATGAAGCCCTGCACGCGGCGCCCGTCGGGCAGGCGGGCGATCCCGCCCTGGAGGCCGATGTCGGCCACCTGGTACTGGGCGCAGGCGTTCGGGCAGCCGTTCAGGTTGATGCGAAGCGAGCCGGCCACGTCGCCGACGCGCCGCTCCAGGTGCTCGATCAGCTCGGCCGCCCGCTCCTTGGTCTCGACAATCGCGAGCTTGCAGAACTCCATGCCCGTGCACGAGATGACGCCGCGGCGGAACGTCGAGGCCTCGGTCGGGAGGCCGACGTCGCGGAGCGACGCGGCCGCCTCGTCGACCTGCGCGTCGGGCACGTCGAGCACGATGACGTTCTGCCGGTTCGTGCAGCGCAGCGCGCCCGAGCCGAACCGGTCGGCGATGTCGGCCACCGCGATCATCTGGTCACCGGTGAGGCGGCCACGGAGGGTGGTCGCACCGAGGGAGTAGAGGCCCGCCTGCGCCTGCGGGTGGACGCCCAGGTGGTCGCGGTGCGGGTCGACGGGGCCGGCCGGCTCGACCGACGACGGGAACGAGCGCCCGAGCCGGCGCTCGACCTCCGCCCGGACCCGCTCGACGCCCCACTCGTCGACGAGGAACTTGATCCGGGCCCGCGTGCGCTTGGTGCGCTTGCCCTCGTGTTGCGCGCACCGGTGCAGGCAGCCCGACACCGACACCTTGAACTTGCGCGGCAGGTTCGAGAAGCGGCGGTCGCCGACAAAGGTGCGCTCGAGCTCCTCGATCAGCGGCCGCGAATCGTGGAGCTCGTGGCCGTCGACCCCCGCGAGCGGGCAGCCGACGACGTTTCGCCACACGTCCCCGCAGGCCTGGGTGAACGACAGGCCGACGGCGTTCAACTCGTCGAGGACGACCGGCAGATCCTCGATGCGAAGCCAGTGGAGCTGGACGTTCTGGCGGGTGGTGATGTCGCCCATCCCGCGCCCGTAGCGCTCGGAGAGCCGCCCGATCGTGCGCAGCTGGGCGGACGTCACGACCCCGCTCGGGAACTTGATGCGCAGCATGAAGCGGCCGTCGGTGTCCTCGGACGGCCCCGGGTCGCCCGAGGCGGCCGACGCCTCGGCCCGCTGGGTGTAGATGCCGTACCAGCGAAAGAGCGCGAGGTCGTCGGGCTCGATGGCGTCGAACCCGAGCTCGGCGTAGCGGTAGATGTCGGCGAGCACGTCCAGGCCGTCCTTGCGGGCCTTGATGTGCTCGATGGCGGGGAGCTTGGCGTCGGCGGTCGGGGACATGGCCGGGCACCATAGCCAGTTTGGATCCCAACTTCAACTCTATGGATTCAAGAATGAGGTTCGGGCCCGAGGTGAAATACTGGAAGACATGGAGCGCAGCACCCGAGGACTGTCACGCGCCGACGACCTGGCCCGCGACCTCCAGGCCGAGATCGTGACCGGCCGGATCCCGCTCGGGTCGCGCCTGCGCCAGGAGGACCTGGCCGCCCGCTACGGCGTGAGCCGGACGCCCGTGCGCGAGGCGCTGCGCCAGCTCCAGGCGATCGGCCTCGTCGAGCAGCTCGGCCACCGGGGAGCGCTCGTGCGCAAGTTCTCGGCCGAGGAGTGCCGCAACGTCTACCTCGTCCGCGCGGAGCTCGAGGGGCTCGCGGCCGAGCGGGCCGCCGGCCGCCTCACCGGCTATGACCGCAGCGACATCGAGGCGGCCCAGGCGCTCCTTCGCACCGGCTACACCCGCTACGGGACGCTCCCCGCCGGCGACGACCGCGGCCGCGCGATCGTCTGCGAGCAGTGGTCGCAGGCCAACGAGCTCTACCACAACGTCATCCTGGCCGCCGCGGCCTGCCCGCCGCTTCGCGACACGGTGCAGTCGCTCCAGAACATGGTGCCGCGCTCGATCGCCTGGCGGACGTTCGCGGACGACCCGGAGATCATCCCGCGGTCGGCCGACGACCACGACCGCATCACCGGCGCGCTGGCGGCGGGCGACGCCCGCCGGGCCCGCCGGCTGCTCCACACGCACGTGCTCGACACGGGCGAAACCGCGGCCCGCTGGCTCGACCGCCAGGCCGGTTAGAGGTTAGCGGCGGATCCGGCTCAGCCCGGGACGCGGGCCGCGCCCGCGATGCCGCCCTCGTCGGCGATGCTCGAGATCTGCACCACCGTGCCGGTGTGGGGAGCGTGGATCATCATGCCGCCGCCGATGTAGATGCCCACATGCCCGAAGCCGTAGAAGAAGACCAGGTCGCCGGGCTCGAGATCGCTCGTCGGGACGTGCGGGAGGACGGAATACTGCGCGGCGGCGTTGTGCGGGAGCGACACGCCCAGCTGGGCGTAGACGTACATGACGAGCCCCGAGCAGTCGAAGCCGGACGGGCTCGCACCGCCCCAGACGTACGGGACGCCCAGGTACTGCTCGGCGATCGCGACCGCCTGCCCGCCGAGCGTGCTCGACGGCGGCGCCGGGATGTCGCCCAGGCCCGAGCCCGTGCTGACCACGGTCTGGGCGGCCCGGGCGGCCGCCGCCTCGCGCTCCTTGATGATCCGCTGGATCGAGGCCTTCAGGTTTCCGATGTAGCTCTTCTGGTGGGCCAGCGCGGCCAGCACCTGCGCCTTGGCGTGCGCCGAGGCCGCCTGCTGGGCGCGAACCGTCTTCAGCTGCTTGGCGAGCAGCGTCTGGCGATCCTGGATCTCGGACTTGTAGCGCGTGACCTGGTTCAGGAGCGTCTTGTTGATGCCGTTCACGCGCTGCATGACCTGCACCTGATCGACGAGCTCGCCGATCGACCGCGCCGCCAGCAGGTACGAGAGGGCGTCCTCGCCGCCGTTCTTGTACGTCTCGGTCAGGCTGGCCTCGAGCCGCTGCTCGGCGGCCTTCAGGTTGGCCTGCGCGACCCGCAGCGACTGCCGGTTGAGCCGGAGGGCGCTTCGGGTCTGGACGAACTTCTGGTGGATGGCGTCGTAGGCCTCGATCTTCCGCTCGGCCTCGTTCTGAAGGGCGGTGAGGTGGGCCTCGGCGGCCTTGGCCTGGGCGCGCTTCGACGACAGCTGATCGGCGGAGGCGGCCGGAGCGGAGATCGCCGCGGCCACGGCGAGGCCCAGCACTGCCAAGACCACAAGCGCTCGGGTCGACGGCGCGCGGCGGCGCGCCTGGACGCGGGCGGACGACATGGCCGGGCAGGCTACCAAAGCCCGCGGCCGGTTGCAGCGATCGGCCCGGCCGCTACCGGCCGCCGATGCCGCCGGTGTCGCGCATGAGCCGCTGGGCGAAGTAGACCGGGAGGGCGGTCAGGGCGATCACGAACACGGCCACCGCGTTGGCCTCCGGCGCCTGATTGGGCAGCTTGAACTGCTCGTACATCCACAGCGGCAGCGTCTGCTGGGAGCCGGCCGTGAAGAGGGTCACCACGATCTCGTCGAACGAGAGCGCGAAGGCCAGGAGGCCGCCCGCGACGAGCGCCGTCGACAGGTTGGGGAGGGTCACGTGGCGGAAGGTCTGCCAGCCGTCGGCGCCCAGGTCCATCGACGCCTCCTCGAACGACGCCGACGTCCGCCGCAGGCGGGCCACGGCGTTGTTGTAGACGACGACGATGCAGAACGTCGCGTGGCCGGCGACGACCGTCCACAGCGACGGCTTCAGGTCGAGATACTCGATGGCCGAGAGCAGCGACATGCCGGTCACGATGCCCGGGAGCGCGATCGGGAGCACGAAGAGCAGCGACACGGCGGTCTTTCCGAAGAAGCGAAACCGCGAGAGCGCGAACGCGATGCAGGTGCCGAGGATGAGCGCCAGGAGGGCCGCTCGCAGGCCGACCGTGAGCGAGTTCACGAGCGCGTCGCGCGCGAACTGGTCGCCCCACGCCAGCCGGAACCAGTGCGTCGAGTAGCTGGACACCGGCCAGGTCGGGATCTTCGACGCGCCGAACGCGTTCAGCCCGATCACGAGCAGCGGCAGGTACAGGAAGAGCATCGCGACCAGCGCGCCGGTACGGATCGCGATCCTGACGGGGCGAGGCTCCATCCCTAGAGGGCCTCGAACGCCCCGAGTCGCTTCATGAGCGCCAGGTAGAGGGTGACGATGACGACCGGCACGCACGCGAACGCGGCGGCGAACGGCACGTTCTGGGCGACGCCCTGGAACCGGAAGATGACGTTGCCGATGAAGTCGTGGTTGTTGCCGCCGACGAGGTCGGGGACGACGTAGTCGCCGAGCGTGAGCGAGAACGTGAAGATCGAGCCGGCGGCGATGCCCGGCAGCGCCAGCGGCCAGATCACCTTCCGGAACGTGATCCAGGCCCGGCCGCCGAGGTCGGCCGAGGCCTCGAGGAACGACGACGGTACGCGCTCGAGGGCCGCATAGACGGGCAGCACCATGTACGGCAGCCACAGGTAGCTGAATGCGAGCCACATCGCGAGGTAGCTGAACGCGATGTCGACGGGCCCGACACCCACCTTGCCCAGCGCCCAGTTGATCGGGCCGTCCTGCGAGGTGATGAGCCGCCACGTGTAGGCCTTGATCAGGTAGCTCGACCAGAGCGGCATGAGGACGCCGATGAAGAGCAGCGCCCGCACCCTGCGCGACGCCATCCGCACCATGTAATACGCGAGCGGGAACGCCAGCAGGGCGTCGGTGATCGTGACCGCGATCGCCATCACGACCGTGTTCTTCGTGATCGTGCGGTAGACAGGCTGGTTCCACAGGTCGCGGAAGTTGTCGAGCGTGAGCGTGTGGATGATCCGGCCGGAGAGCTCGTCCTCGATCCAGAGCGACGTGAAGAGGAGCACGCCGAGCGCGGCCAGGTAGACGACGACGATCCAGCCCAGCGGCGGTGCAAGGAGCAGGAGCAGCTTCACCAGCCGGCGCCGGTAGAGGAACGCCGAGACCCGGGTGCGAAGCCCCCCTGACGGCTTGGCGATGTCGGGTGCGGTGGTGCTCATCGAACCCCGTGGGGCCAGACCCCATGGCGCGATCGCCATGGGGTCTGGCCCCGGTGGTCTAGCTGTTCTTGATCTCCGTCCAGGCCGAGGTCCACTCCGAGTACGGGATGCAGGTGTTTCCGCGATCGTCGCCGCAGTCGGTGAGCGGCGTCTTCCAGTAGGCGATGCTCTTGAAGTACGCCGGGTCGGTGACGTGGTAGTCGGTGCAGTAGTTCGCGACTTCCTTGTCGAGGATCGAGCAGGCCTGCGGGTTGGCCGGCGCCGAGCCGAACGTGTAGGCCGTCTTGGCCTGCGCCGGCGGCGTCGTCGCGTACGCCATCCACTTCAGCATGCAGTTGGGATGCGCGGCCTGGGACGAGAGCATCCAGGTGTCGGCCCAGCCGGTCGCCCCCTCCTTCGGAAGCACGACGCCCATGTTCTGCTTGTCGGCCAGGAGCGCGTTGTACTGATACGGCCAGGTGGGGCCGATGACGATCGAGCCGGACTTGAAGTCCTGGATCTGCGACGTGTAGCTGCCCCAGTAGTTCCCGATCTGCTGCCGCTGGGTCTTCAACAGGTTCACGGCCGCGTCGAACTGATCCTGGGTCAGCTCGTAGGGGTCGGTGATCTTGAGGTCGGGCTGAGCCGACTTCAGGTAGACCGCCGCGTCGGCGATGTAGATGGGGCTGTCGTACGCGTCGACCTTGCCCGAGTAGCTCGAGCCGTCGAAGATGACGCTCCAGCTGTCGGGCGCCGTCGTGACGACGTCCTTGTTGTACATCAGGACGTCGGCTCCCCACTCGTATGAGACGCCGTAGTGCAGGCCGTCCACGGTGTTGTGCGGCGGCGACTGGAGCGCCGGGGAGATGTCCTTGAAGTCGGGGATCAGCTTCTGCACGTCGACCGGCTTCACGTCGCCGGCGGCGATCAGGCGGTTCGTCGCGTCGCCCGACGCCGAGACGCCGTCGAAGTTGCCGGTGCGCATGAGCCGCACCATGTCGTCGGACGTCTGCCCGTAGGTGACGTGCACCTGGCAGCCCGTCTGGGCCTCGAACGGCTTCACCACGTTCGGCTCGGTGTAGCCCTGCCAGGCGATGAGGTTCAGCTGGCCCTCGGTGGGCCCGATCTTGGAGACCGGCTTCACGCCGCCTCCGCCGCCGCCGCCGCCGCTGTCGCTTCCGCCCCCGCCGCAACCGGCGGCGACGGCCAGGGCCGCCGTGGCGGCGGCAAGCACCATCCAGGTCCTCTTCATGCCGAGATCTCCTCCCACTCGATGGTCGAACCGGATGCCTCGACGGCGCGGTTGTGCTCCCGGTCCCAGATGAGACGCACCTGCCGGCCGCGCGCCGCGAGTGCCTGCATCGACGACGTGGCCTGGTTCTGCTGGACGACGACCAGCTCGCCGCCCCCGTCGAGGGCGACGATGTAGCGCGTGTTGACGCCCAGGTAGACGACCTCCCGCACGGTGCCGGTGACCGAGCACTGGGTGGGCGCCGGCTGCTCGCCCGGATCGGCGAGGTGGATCTTCTCGGGCCGCACGGTGAAGGTGCCCTCGGCGCCCGCGATCGCCTTCGCCGACTCGCCCGAGAGCAGGTTGGACGTCCCCACGAATCCGGCGACGAACGCCGTCTGCGGATTCTCGTACACCTCGGCCGGCGAGCCGACCTGTTCGACGCGGCCGCCGTTGAAGACGGCCAGGCGGTCGGACAGGGTCAGCGCCTCGTCCTGGTCGTGGGTCACGAAGACGAACGTGATGCCGACGTCCTTCTGGATCGCCTTGAGCTCGATCTGCATCTCCTCGCGGAGCTTCAGGTCGAGGGCGCCCAGCGGCTCGTCGAGCAGGAGCAGCTTCGGCCGGTTCACGAGCGCGCGCGCGAGGGCGACGCGCTGGCGCTGGCCGCCGGAGAGCTGGCCCGGCTTTCGCGACTCGAAGCCCGGCAGGCGCACGAGCTCGAGCGCCTCCGCGACCCGGGCCTTCCGCTCGCTCCTGCCCACCTTCCGCACCATGAGCCCGTACCCGACGTTGTCGCCGACGGACATGTGCGGAAAGAGGGCGTAGTCCTGGAAGACGGTGTTCACGTCGCGCTGGTAGGGCGGCAGGCGCGACACGTCGACGCCGTTCAGCAGCACCTCGCCCTCGGTCGGGAGCTCGAACCCGGCGATCATCCGCAGGGTCGTGGTCTTCCCGGAGCCCGACGGGCCGAGCATGGCGAAGAACTCGCCGTCTCCGACATCGAGGCTGACTCGGTCGACGGCGACGACGTCGCCGTAGGTTTTCCGGACGCCGCGGAGGCTGACCGCCGCAGCGCCGGATGGCTCAGGCTGCTGCTGCTCCAAGCGACTCCTCGAGCCGGTCGAGGCCGGCCTCAAGGTCCTCGTCGGGCGCGGCGATCGGCACCAGGATGCGGATCACGTTGTCGTAGATCCCGGTCTTCAGGATGATCAGCCCCCGGTCGAGCGCGGCCGCGACGGCCGCGGCGGCGATGTCGGCGCCCGGCTCGCGGGTCTCGCGGTCCTTCACGAGCTCGATCGCGGCCATCGGCCCGATCCCGCGCACCTCGCCGATCGCCTGGTGGCGCGCGGCCATCTCGTTCAGGCGGGTGTGGATGCGCGCGCCCACCTCGACCGCGCGGGCCAGGAAGTCGGGGTCGGCGATCGCCTTCAGGCTCTCGACCGCGGCGGCACAGGCCACCGGGTTGCCGCCGTACGTGGAGCCGAGCCCGCCCGGATGGACGGAGTCCATGACCTCGGTCGAGCCGATGACGCCGGCCAGCGGCATGCCCGACGCGAGCGACTTCCCGACCGTGACCAGGTCGGGGACGACGCCGGAGTGCTCGATCCCCCACAGCGTGCCGGTGCGGCCCATGCCGGCCTGCACCTCGTCGTCGATGTAGAGGATGCCGTGCTCCTCGCAGCGGGCCTTCAGGCCCTGGATGAAGTCGGCCGGCATCACGGTGAAGCCGCCCTCGCCCTGGATCGGCTCCAGGATGACGCACGCCACCGAGGCCGGATCGACGGCCGCCTTGAACATCCAGTCGAGCGCGTCGAGGGCGTCCTTCGTCGAGATCCCGCGGTACGGGTACGGCGCCGGCGCGCGGTAGATCTCGGGCGCGAACGGCCCCATCCCGCGCTTGTAGACCAGCTTCGACGTGAGGCTCATCGCCAGCAGCGTGCGCCCGTGGAAGCCGCGGTCGAACGTGATGACCGCCGGGCGGCCGGTGTGGTAGCGGGCGATCTTGACGGCGTTCTCGACGGCCTCGGCGCCGGAGTTGATGAGGACCGCCTTCTTCGCGTGCGTCCCCGGCGCGAGCTCGGACAGCATCCGGCAGACCTCGAGGTAGGGCTCGTAGGCGGCGACCGGGAAGCAGGCGTGGATCAGGTCGGCGGCCTGCTGCTGGATGGCCTCCACGACGGCGTCCGGGGTGTGGCCGAGGTTGAGGACGCCGATGCCGCCGGCGAAGTCGATGTACTCGCGGCCGTCGGCGTCGACGAGGCGGGCGCCGTGGGCCCGGGCTGCGAAGATCGGGGCGATCGAGACGCCCCTGGCGACGTACCGGTCGCGCTTCGAGCGAAGCGCCTCTGAAGAGGTTTCGGTGTTGACGGCCATTGGTCTATACCCCCGAGGTCGAAGCCCTGCCGGGCGAGTATAGAGGCCGCCCTCGACCGGAGGCCGGGAGAGCCCGTTGACTGTACGATCCAGGCGCTGCCACGCCGGAAAGGATCGCCTCGGATGACCGACCACACCCAGCTTCAGACGCTCGCCAAGCGTCACCTGCTCATGCACTTCACGCGCCACTCGGCGTACGAGTCGGACGAGGTGCCGGTGATCGTCCGGGGCGAGCACTGCTCGGTCTACGACACGAACGGCAAGAAGTACTTCGACGCCCTCTCCGGGCTCTTCTGCACCCAGATCGGCTACAGCTTCGGCGCCGAGCTCGGCCAGGCGGCGGCCGAGCAGATGGCCGAGCTGCCGTTCTACACGAACTGGAACTACGCCCACCCACGCGCAATCGAGCTGGCAGCCAAGGTCGCGAGCATCGCGCCGGGCGACCTGAACCGGGTCTTCTTCGTGTCGGGCGGCTCCGAGGCGAACGAGTCGATCCTGAAGCTGGTCAGGCAGTACCACCAGCTCAAGGGGTTCCGGAACCGCTACAAGATGATCGCCCGCCGGATCGCGTATCACGGCACCACGTTCGGGGCGCTCTCCCTCACCGGCATCTCCTCGATCCGCGCGCCGTTCGAGCCGCTCATGGCGGGCGTGCGGCACGTGTCGAACACCAACAGCTACCGCCGGCCCGGCGGCGAGACCGAGGCCGAGTTCACCCGGTACCTCCTCGACGAGCTGCGTGACCTGATCGAGCAGGAGGGCCCCGAGTCGGTGGCGGCGGTCTTCATCGAACCCGTGCAGAACTCCGGCGGCACGTTCACCCCGCCCGAGGGGTACTGCCGCGGCGTCCGCGAGCTCTGTGACGAGTACGGCGTCCTGCTCGTGGCCGACGAGGTCATCTGCGGGTTCGGGCGGCTCGGGTACTGGTTCGGGTCGGAGCGCTACGACATCCGCCCCGATCTCGTCACCTTCGCCAAGGGCATCGGCTCGGCCCACGTCCCGCTCGGCGGCGTTGTCCTGACCGACCGGGTCGCCGAGCCGTTCATGGAGGGCACGGCGATGTTCACCCACGGCATCACGTACGGCGGCCATCCGGTCGCGGCGGCCGTGGCGCTCAAGAACCTCGAGGTGATGGAGCGCGAGGGCGTGCTCGAGAACGTGCGCCAGAATGAGGACTACTTCCGCGGCATCCTGACCAAGCTGGGCGAGAAGCCGATCGTCGGCGACGTGCGCGGTGCCGGCTACTTCATGTCACTCGAGCTCGTGAAGGACAAGGAGACCAAGGAGACCTTCACCGACGCCGAGGCCGAGCACCTGCTGCGCGGCTTCCTGTCTGGGCGGCTCTACGAGTCGGGCCTCATCTGCCGCGCCGACGACCGCGGCGACCCCGTCATCCAGCTCTCGCCGCCGCTCGTGGCGACCCGCGACGACCTCGACTTCATCCACGACGTCCTCGACACGGTGCTCGACGAGGCGTGGGCCGAGATGACGAAGCCGGGCGCGCGCCAGGCCGTCTCCTCCTAGGGATGCCCACGGTCGCGGTCGTCGGCGCGGCCGGCATCATCGGGCCCGCGGTCGTCGCGACCCTGGCCGAGCAGGAGGCGGTCGAGCGCATCCTCGTCCTCGACATGAACGAGGCCGGGGCGCGCGACGTCGCCGAGCGGCACGGTGGCGGCAAGGCGTCGGGGGCGGCGCTCGACATCACCGACCGGGAGGCCGCTCTGGCCGCGCTCGCAGGGGCCGGCGTCGTCCTGAACAGCGCGGCCTACCGGGTCAACCTGGCCGCGATGGAGGCCGCGCTCGCCGCCGGCGCCCACTACGTCGACCTGGGCGGGCTCTTCCACGTGACGCTCGAGCAGCTCGATCTCGACGCTCGCTTCCGCGACGCGGGCCTCCTGGCGGTGCTCGGGATGGGCTCGACCCCGGGGAAGACGAACGTGATGGCCGCCCGGGCGGTCGAGCTGCTCGGCGACGAGGTCGAGCGGATCGTCGTCGCGGCGGCCGGGCGCGACCCCGACCCGCCGGCCGGGCCGCTCGTGGCGCCCTACGCCGTCGAGACGATCCTCGACGAGCTGTCGATGCCGACGCCGGTCGTCCGCGACGGCGAGGTCGTCTACCTGACGCCGCTGACCGATGCCGGCACCGTGGAGTTCGGCCAGCCCGTCGGCCCGGCGCAGACGATCTACACGATCCACTCCGAACAGGCGACGTTCGCGCAGAGCTTCGGAGCCCGGAACGTCAGCTTCCAGCTCTCGCTGAACCCGGTCTTCCTCGACAAGATCCGGTTCCTGACCGAGCTCGGGCTGGCGGCGACCGAGCCCGTCGTGGTGCGCGGGGTGCACGTCACGCCGCGGCACGTCCTGCTCGCGCTGCTGGCGCAGCTGCCGAAGGCGTCGCCGTCGCACCACGCGTTCGGCATCCACCGGATCGAGGCGCACGGCCGCGAGGGCGGCCTGGCGGTCGTCGAGTGCGTGACGTCGGCGGTCGACCGGCTCGACTTCGGCGGCGGCGTCCTCTCGACCGCCTGCCCGCCGGCCGTGGTCGCCGACATGCTCTGCCGCGGGGAGCTGGCCGCACGCGGCGTGCTCCCGTCCGAGCGGTGCGTTCCGTACGGGCCGCTCTTCGAGCGCCTCGAGCGCTACGGCGTGCGCGTGCGCGAGGAGGCCCGGCTCGAGACCTAGACGAGCTCGCCGGCGAGCAGGTCGAGCAGGAGGCCGTCCTGCCACTCGCCGGCCGGATCGCGCCAGTGGCGGCGCATGATGCCGACGCGACGGAAGCCGACCCGCTCGTAGCAGCGGATCGCGCGCTCGTTGGCGGCCGCCGGGTCGATGGTCAGGCGGTGGTGGCCGCGCTCCTCGATCAGGTGCCGGGCGAGCGTCCGCACGGCGTCGGCTCCGAGCCCCCGGCCGTGGCACTCCGGCGAGAGGAAGACGTCCATCCCGGCGTGGCGGAAGTCGGGCTCATCCTCCTCGTGGAACTGGATCATCCCGGCGACGCGCCCGTCCAGCTCAACCGCGAGTGCGACGACATCATCCGCGGCCGCCGTCTCGGCCAGTTCGGCGCGCGTGACGCCCGGCCACCAGCGGGCGACCTCGGGCTCCGCCCCGATCTCGACCAGCCGGCCGAAGTCGCGCTCCTCGAGCGGCCGGAGCAGCACGCGCTCGCCGCGAAGGACGATCGGTCCGATCACACTTGGCAGCCTATCCATCTGCCAATTGCCGACATCGCTCCGCGCCCCGAAAGGGCCTTTGCCCCACGATCTCGACCACGACCGGATACCTGGTAACGCATCGGAATCGTCGGGGTTCGTGACGCGTTTGGCACACGTCGTGAGTAGCATCGGCCGGGTGAACGACGCGAACGGCTGGATCGGACGGCCCGTCGAGGAGCTGCCGACGCCGATCGCCGTCGTCGACCTCGACCGGCTCGAGGCCAACATCGACCGGCTGGCCGGCTATGCCCGCGAGCACGGCATCGCGCTCTGGCCGCACGCCAAGACGCACAAGATGCCGCCGGTCGCGCGCATGCAGCTCGCCGCCGGGGCCGCCGGGCTGACCGTGGCCAAGGTCGGCGAGGCCGAGGTGTTCGCGCGGCACGAGCTCGGGCCGCTTCTCCTCCACTACCCGGTCTACGGCCCGGACGCGTGGCGGCGGCTCGCCGGGGTGGCCGGCACGACGCGGCTGACGGTCGCGCTCGACTCCTTCGAGGCGGCCGAGCCGCTGGCGGACGCCCTCGCGGCGGCCGGCGTCAGCGCCGACGCGCTGGTCGAGATCGACGTCGGCCTGCATCGCACCGGGGTCGAGAGCCCGGCCGCAGCCTGCGCGCTGGCGGAGCGGCTCGACGGCCTGGCCGGCCTCGACGTCGCCGGGATCAGCTGCTTCCCCGGCCACGTGCGCGGGGCGAGCGCCGACATCGAGCGCAAGCTTGCGGACGTCGAGGCGATGCTGGCCGAGGCCGTCCGGCTCTTTGCCGGGGCCGGGCTGCGCTGCGACCGGGTGTCGGGCGGCTGCACGCCGGCGATGCAGATGACGCACCTCACGCCGTCGGTCAACGAGCTCCGCGCCGGGACCTACGTCTTCCTCGACCGCACGGAGGTCGCCTACGACGCGCCGCTCACCCTCGCCGACTGCGCCCTGCGAGTTCACGCCACGGTCGTCTCGACGGCCGTCCCCGGGACGGCCGTCGTCGACGCCGGGTCGAAGTCGCTCTCCGACGCCCTCTACGGCGGCCCCGGCGGCGAGGGCCGCGGCGCCGTCGCCGGCCACCCCGACGTGACGATCCCGCACACCAACGAGGAGCACGGCATCTTTGACGTCAGCGGGTCGGCGACGGCGTGGCATGTCGGCGACCGCGTCGAGATCGTCCCCAACCATGTGTGTACGTGCGTGAACCTCCAGGACGTGATCTGCGCCGCCCGCGGGGGCGTCGTCGAGCACGTCTGGACCGTCGAGGCGCGCGGAAAGGTGCGTTAACCGCTCAGCCGAGCAGGTTCCGCGCGCGCTCGAGGCGCGACTTCAGATCCTTCACCTCGGCCGCCTGAGCGTTCATCGCCGCGGCCAGCGCCTGCACGTTCTGTACAAGCGAGCGCGTGAGCGCATCGATATCGCCGGAGCCGGCCGGGCTCGCCGCGGCCCTGCGCGTCGTTCTTGTCGTTGCGGCGGCACGGCGTGCACCCGAGCGGCGGCGCGGCCGCAGCGACCCACCGGCCCGCTTGCGTGCGATTCGATAGTAATTGGCGGCAACCGTGCCCTCGCGGCGGCCGCTGTCGGCTGAGATCTTCTTGAAAGCATCGGTGCGGCTCATGCCGCCCTTCACGAGCCCTTCGACTTGCTCGAAGATCTGCTCGCCTATGACACCTGTACGCGGCATGTGTGACGTCACCTCATGTAGTTGGGCGATACGCGCAAAGTTATACACCACTCTCCGGAGGGACCGCGGAGGCCCCCGGAGGCGGTTTGACGGACGCCCGGCGACCCCCTATGCTGTGACGCGCATGTCGAGCACCGCCCGCACAGAGAGGATCTTCGCCCGCTCCACGTTGAGCGGGCGTCCTGTCGGGCCGCCGCCGATCTCCCTCGACCTCCTCGGCCTCCTTCTCCTCGCCCGGTAGGGCGAGCGACTTGGCCTACGCGCCTCGAGCAGGCGCACACGCACACCGGACATCACGGGAGAGGTGCGCCCTCCCACGGCCGAGGAGGTTCCATCAGATGGCTTCAGAAACGGACACCGTCCGCATCTTCGACACGACGCTCAGGGACGGGGAGCAGTCGCCCGGCATCGCGCTGAATGCGCAGGAGAAGATCGAGATCGCCCGCCAGCTCGACCGGCTCGGCGTCGACATCATCGAGGCCGGGTTCGCGATCTCGTCCCCGGGCGAGCGCGACGGCATCCGCGCGGTGAGCCGTGCCGTCGACTGCGTCGTGGCGTCGCTCGCCCGCACCAGCAAGGAGGACATCGACGCCGCGATCGAGTCGCTGTCCGACGCGAAGAACCCCCGCATCCATACCTTCATCGCGACCTCGGACATCCACATGGAGCACAAGCTGCGGATGTCGCGGTCCGAGGTCATCGAAGCCGCCGACTTCGCGGTCCGCAGGGCGAAGGGCTTCTGCTCGGACGTCGAGTTCTCGTGCGAGGACGCAACTCGAACTGACATCGACTTCATGGCCCAGGTGGTCCGTACCGCGATTGCCGCCGGGGCAACGACAATTAACATCCCCGACACGGTCGGCTATACGGTCCCTGAGGAGTACGTCGAGATCCTGACGGCCCTGCGGGAGCGGGTTCCCGAGATCGACGGCGTCACGCTCTCGGTGCACTGTCATAACGACCTCGGCCTGGCCGTGGCGAACTCCATGGCGGGCATCGCAGCCGGCGCGCGCCAGGTCGAGTGCACGATAAACGGTATAGGCGAGCGCGCCGGGAACGCGTCGCTCGAGGAGATCGTGATGCTTCTCCGCACGCGCAAGCCGCGGTTCGGCATCGATACCCAGATCGTCACGAACGAGATCATGCGCACGTCGCGGCTCGTGTCACGTCTCACCGGCTATCCGGTCCAGCCCAACAAGGCGATCGTCGGGAAGAACGCGTTCGCGCACGAGGCCGGCATCCACCAGCACGGCGTCCTCGCCCACCGGCGCACGTACGAGATCATGGACGCAGAGTCGGTCGGCCTGACCGGTTCGGACATCGTGCTCGGCAAGCACTCCGGCCGGCACGCGCTGCGGCAGGCGTTCGCCGACCTCGGCTTCACGATCGAGGGCGAGGACCTGCGCCGGGCGTTCGACCGGTTCAAGGAGCTCGCCGACCGCAAGGGCAAGATCACCTCGCTCGATCTGGAGGCGATCGCCTCCGACTCGCTGCGCGAGCGGGAGGACCCCTACCAGCTCGTCTCGCTCGCCATCACCACCCGCACGGGCGAGCCCGCCCACGCCGAGGTGACCGTGCGAAACGGGTTCGGCGAGCGCACCGAGTCGGCCGACGGCGACGGACCGGTCGACGCCGCGTTCACCGCCATCACCCGCCTGCTCGGCGTGCCCGTCGCGCTCGCGGAGTACACCATCGGCGCCGTGACGGGCGGCGCGGACGCGCTGGGCGAGGTCCGCGTCGTCGTCGAGGCGGACGGCCGCACGTTCGCCGGCCAGGCGGTCTCGACGGACGTCACCGAAGCCTCGGCCGAGGCATACCTGCGAGCATGCGCCCACGCCAAGCTCGCGATCGAGGCAGACCAGGACAAGGAGCTGATCGAAGTCTGATGACAGAACCCCGTCCCATCCCCATCGTCGCCTGCCTGGCCGGCGACGGCATCGGGCCAGAGGTGATGGCCGAGGCCGGCCGCGTGATCCAGGCCGTGTCGTCGCTCATGGGCGCGCCGGTGCGCCAGGTGCACCTGCCCTTCGGCGGCGACGCGATCGACAAGCACCAGCACCCCTTCCCGCCCCACGTGCGGGCGGCGGTGAAGGCCTCCGACGCCGTGCTGCTCGGCGCGGTCGGCGGGCCGCGCTGGGACTCGGCGCCGCGCCGCCCCGAGGCGGGCCTGCTCGAGCTGCGCAAGGAGCTCGACACGTTCGCCAACCTGCGCCCCGTGCGCCACGACGGCATCGATCTCATCGTCGTCCGCGAGCTGACCGGGGGCCTGTACTTCGGCGAGAAGGTGCTGACCGGCGACAACGCCTTCGACACGTGCAGCTACTCGCGCGAGCAGATCGAGCGGGTCACGCGCTGGGCGTTCCGGCTCGCCCGGCGCCGCTCCGGCCGCGTTGTCTCGGTTGACAAGGCAAACGTGCTTGCGACCTCCAAGCTGTGGCGGCAGGTGGTGACCGAGCTGCACGCGGCTGAGGCGCCCGAGCTCGAGCTCACCCACGAGCTCGTCGACTCGTTCGCGATGAATCTCGCGACGCGCCCGGCGAGCTACGACGTCATCCTGACCGAAAACCTCTTCGGCGACATCCTGAGCGACCTCGCCGCGGCGGTCGGCGGCGGCCTGGGCCTGGCGCCGTCGGCGTCGATCGGGGCGGACGGCCCCGGGATCTTCGAGCCCGTCCACGGCTCGGCCCCCGACATCGCCGGCCAGGGCGAGGCCAACCCGATCGCGATGATCCTCTCGGTCGCGATGATGTTCACCTACGGCCTCGGCCGCCGCGACGTGGGCCGGGCCATCACCGCCGCGGTCGACGAGGTGCTGGCGCAGGGGCTCGCAACCGCCGACCAGGTGCGCGGCGGCCGGGCGTATGCGACCTGGGAGGTGGGGCAGGCCGTCTGTGACGCGCTGGCCCACCATGCCAGCGGGTCGGCGGAGTTCGCAGACCACCCTTTCGGTAGGGTGATGGCGCGTGGATAGGCAGCGGATCACCGGCGCCGAGGCGATCATCCGCTGTCTCGAGGCGGAGGGCGTGACCGACGTCTTCGGCCTTCCCGGCGGGGCGATCCTGCCGCTCTACGACGCCTGGGCGCACCACGAGCACGGCATCCGCCACTACCTGACGCGCCACGAGCAGGGCGCCGGCCACATGGCGCAGGGCTACGCGCGGGCCACCGGCAAGGTGGGCGTCGCCATCGCCACCTCGGGCCCGGGGGCGACGAACCTCGTGACCCCGATCGCCGACGCCTACCTCGACTCGACGCCGATCGTGTGCATCACCGGCCAGGTGCCCACGCACCTGATCGGGACCGACGCCTTCCAGGAGGCCGACATCCAGGGAATCACGATGCCCATCGTGAAGCACTCCTGGCTCGTGAAGGACGTGCAGGACATCCCGCGCGTCATGAAGGAGGCCTTCCACATCGCCCGTTCCGGCCGGCCGGGCCCGGTGCTGGTCGACGTCCCCAAGGACATCCAGCTCGCATCGTTCGAATTCGAGTACCCGAAGCAGGTCGACATCCCCGGCTACAAGCCGTCCAAGCACGGCCATCCCCGCCAGGTGATCTCGGCGGCCGAGGCGATCCTGGCGGCCGAGCGGCCCGTCCTCTACGTCGGCGGCGGCGCGGTCTCGGCGAACGTCGACCCGGCCGACCTCATCGGCGTGGCCGAGGCGGTGCAGATGCCCGTCATCACCACCCTCATGGCGAAGGGCGTCTTCCCCGACTCGCACCCGCTCTGCATCGGCCTGCCCGGGATGCACGGCTCCAAGGCGGCCAACTGGGCGATGAACCGGGCCGACCTCCTGATCGCCTGCGGATCGCGGTTCGACGACCGCGTGACGGGCCGGCTCGACGTGTTCGCGCCCGGCGCCAAGGTGATCCACATGGACGTCGACCCGGCCGAGATCGGCAAGAACCGGCACGCCGAGATCCCGATCGTCGGCTCGCTCGAGCTGATCGTGCCCAAGCTGGCCGAGGCGCTCAGATCGCGCATGAACGGCGGCCCGCCGAAGGCTGCCGAGTGGCTCGCCGCCGTCCGCGGCTGGAAGGCGGAGAACCCGTTCCGCTACCGCAACTCCGAGCCGCTCAAGCCGGAGTTCGTGATCGAGCGGCTGCGCGATCTCACCGCGGGCCGCGACGTGATCTGGACAACGGGCGTGGGCCAGCACCAGATGTGGGCCGCGCAGTACCTCCAGATCGACGCGCCGCGCCGGTGGCTGACCTCGGGAGGGCTGGGGACGATGGGCTACGGCGTCCCGGCCGCAATCGGCGCCAAGATCGGCCGGCCCGACGCGACGGTGATCAACATCGACGGCGACGGCTGCTTCCAGATGACGATGCAGGAGCTCGCGACCGCTCGGATGTACGGCGTCGGCGCGATCCACGTGGTCGTGAACAACGGCTGGCTGGGGATGGTGCGCCAGTGGCAGGAGCTCTTCCACGACGAGCGCTTCTCCGAGACCAACCTGATGGTCGACATGCCCGACTACGTGAAGCTGGCCGAGAGCTTCGGCATCGCCGCCTTCCGGTGCGAGTCGGTTGACGAGGTCGACGACGCGATCACCGGCGCGCTGGAGTGCGGCGGGCCGGCGGTGATCGACGCCCGCGTCGACCACGAGGAGAAGGTCTACCCGATGGTGCCCGCCGGCGCCCCCTCGGCCGAGATGCTCGACGTCGAGTGGGCCGAGGAGGACAACGAGTGGGTCGAGGAGGGGGTCTAGACGTGAGCCTGCACACGCTCTCCGTCCTCGTCGAGAACCGGCCGGGCGTGCTCACACGCTGCGCCGGCCTCTTCGCGCGGCGGGGGTTCAACATCGACTCGCTGGCGGTCGGGCCCACCGACGACCCGGCCCGGAGCCGGATCACGATCCGCGTCGACTGCGCCCAGCACTCGATCGACCAGGTGACGAAGCAGCTCTACAAGCTCGTCGACGTGCTCAAGGTGTCGGAGCTGGGCGAGAGCGCGGTCGAGCTCGAGCTCCTGATGGTGAAGGTGTCCTCGACCCCCGAGCGCCGGCCCGAGATCATCGGCCTGGCCGAGGTGTTCGAGGCCAGGGTGGTCGACGTCGGCCCGTCCGCCGTGACCTTCGCGTGCGTCGGGCCGCCCGATAGGCTGGAGGCGCTCGAGGAGCTGCTCTCGCCGTACGGTATCCGCGAGCTCGTCCGGACGGGCCGGATCGGCGTCGACCGCGACGGCGAGATCCACAAACGAAAGCGAATGAGGGTGGTGGCCTAGGTGTCTGATACAGGCGACGCGAAGATCTACTACGAGGCCGACTGCGACCCGTCCCTGCTGGACGGCAAGACGATCGCGGTCATCGGGTACGGGAGCCAGGGGCACGCCCACGCCCTGAACAACCACGACTCCGGAAACCAGGTGGTCGTGGGCGCGCGCCCGGACTCGCGCGCGCACCGGGCGGCAACCGACGACGGCCTGCCCGTCGCCACCGTCGCCGAGGCGGCCGCCCAGGGCGACGTCGTGATGATCCTCGTGCCCGACCACGTGCAGGCGCCGGTCTACCGCGAGGAGATCGCACCGAACCTCCGCCCCGGCTCGATGCTCATGTTCGCGCACGGCTTCAACATCCGCTTCGGCGCGATCGAGCCGGCCGCCGACATCGACGTGGCCATGATCGCTCCCAAGGGCCCCGGCCATCTCGTCCGCCGCCAGTACGTCGCAGGGATCGGCGTGCCCGGCCTCGTGGCGGTCCACCAGGACGCGACCGGGAATGCGCTGCCGCTCGCGCTGGCGTACGGCCACGCCATCGGCTGCGCCCGCGGCGGCCTCATCGAGACGACCTTCACCGAGGAGACCGAGACCGACCTCTTCGGCGAGCAGGCCGTCCTGTGCGGCGGCACGACGCAGCTCGTCCAGATGGGCTTCGAGACGCTGGTCGAGGCCGGCTACCAGCCCGAGATCGCCTACTTCGAGTGCCTCCACGAGCTGAAGCTCATCGTCGACCTGATGTGGGAGGGCGGCCTCGCCGGCATGCGCTACTCGATCTCCGACACGGCCGAGTACGGCGACCTCACCCGCGGTCCGATGGTGATCGACGAGCACGTCCGCGAGAACATGCGCAAGATCCTCTCGGACGTCCGTGACGGCACCTTCGCCAAGGAGATGATGGATGAGGAGGCCGCGGGCCGGCCGCGCTTCACCGCGCTTCGCGGCGCCGCTGCGAGCTCGCAGATCGAGGCCGTCGGCGCCCGCCTTCGGGCCATGATGCCCTGGATCCAGGCCGGGACGAAAGAGAAGGCGAAAGCTTAAACGCGGGGGAACCCGCGGGTTCCCCCGCGGGCCCCCTCCTTAATCGGTGGCGGGGCGTTTGGGTCGCTCCGACGAAGAACGCGGTCTTCGCCGGAGCCACGACCGTTCGTGCACGTTTGAGGCAAACTGCCGCGGTAATGTCGGTCGTCGCGCATCACGCCCCGGACGGGGGTTGTTCGTGACGCCTAATCGGCGCGTCCGGCTGGCGGAGGCGCCCACCACTCCGCTCGCCGAGGACTTCGACCGCATCCGCGAGCAGTTCGACGTCCATCCCGAGCACCCCGCCGAGGTCGAGGAGGCGGCGCAGGCGGCGGCCGCGCGCCGGCCGGGCGCGGACGGCCGGGCCGACCTGCGCAACCGGGCGTTCTTCACGGTCGATCCGCCCGGCAGCCGGGACCTCGACCAGGCGATGCTGCTCGAGCGGGCGCCCGGCGGCGGCCACCACGTCAGCTACGCGATCGCCGACGTGGGTTGGTTCGTGGAGCGGGGCGGCGCCGTCGAAGCCGAGGCGTGGAAGCGCGGCGTCACGGTCTACACGCCCGACGCCCGCTGCCCGCTCTACCCGCACGCGCTTGGCGAGGGCGCGGCCAGCCTCCTGCCGGACGAGGACCGGCCGGCCGTGGTCTTCACGGTCGAGCTCGACGACCACGGCCGCGAGACGGCGGCGTCCGTCCGCCGGGCGCTGGTGCGAAGCCGCGAGCAGCTCGACTACGCCGGCCTCGGCGGCGAGCGGGCCGCGCTCCTGCGCGAGATCGCGATGCGGCGGATCGCGCTCGCCGAGGCGCGCGGCGCCGTCGCGCTGAATGCGCCCGACCAGCGGGTCGTCCCCGACCCGGGCCCGCCGTGCGGCTACCGGCTGGAATGGGAAACGCGGCTCGAATCGGAGGACTGGAACGCCGAGATCTCGCTCCTCGCCGGCACGGTCGCCGCCGCGGCCATGCTGCGCCACCGGGTCGGCCTCCTGCGGACCATGGGCGGAGCCGACCCCTACCGGGTCGAGGTCCTGCGGCGCGCCGCAGCCGGCCTCGGCGTGGCCTGGCCGGCCGGGACGAGCTACGAGGAGTTCGCGCGCGACCTGCGCCCCAGCGACCCGGCCCGGGCGGCGCTCGTCGAGCAGGCCAGGGGCGTCATGGGCCGGGCGGGCTACGTCGCGTTCTCCGGCGAGGTGCCGAAGGAGCACGTCCACGCCGGGCTCGCCATCGCCTACGCGCACACCACCGCGCCGCTCCGGCGCCTGGCCGACCGCTACGTGCTCGACCTCCTCGTCGACCTCGAGGCGGGCCGATCCCCCGACCCGGCCGCCGTTGAGACGCTGCTTGCGCTGCCCGACCGGATGGAGGAGGCCGAGGCCCGCGCCGGGCAGGTCGAGCGGGCGGTCGTCGACGAGCTGGAGGCGCGCGAGCTCGAGCACCGCGTCGGGGAGCGGTTCGACGCGGTCGTCGTGGACGACGACGCCCGCGGCGCGCGCCTTCAGATCGCCGATCCACCGGTGCGGGCGCGGCTGCACAGCGATCGCCGGATCGAGCCCGGCACGACGCTCCCGGTCCGGCTCGTCGCCGCCGACCCGATCGGCCGCTCCCTGCGGTTTGCTCCGGCCTAGTGCCGCTGCACGACGCGAAGCCCGCGGCGACCGGTGCGCTTGACCGGCTCCGGGATGTGCTCGCGCACGCGCAGGGCCGCGTCGAACGAGCGCTTCACCAGGAGCGAGCCCCGGTTCGCGGCCCGCTCGGAAACCGTGATCCGGCGCGTCTTCTGCCCGACGGTCATCGAGCTGTAGACGAAGCGCACGTGGCGGTAGCCCGTTCCCCTGTACATCTGCTCCTCGGCCACCCGGCGGGAGCCGGGGAACGCCGCGTGCGTGTCGTGCATGGCGAGCATCCCGCCGTCGACCAGCTTCCGCGTCCACAGGTGGAAGTCGAGGTCGACCAGGTCGTAGCGGTGCGAGCCGTCGATGAAGAGGAGCTCGATGGACGGCTCCGGGAAGTCCGGGAAGGCGTCGGCGGAGGCGGCGGCGATCGGGCGCACGAGCTCCTCCACGCCGGCCCGGGCGAGGTTGGCGCGGAACTCCGCAAATCGCTTCCAGCCGTGGCCGGGGTCGATCGCGTACACGGGGACTCCGTTGCCGGCCTTCGACCCGAGCGCGAGGCACACCGTCGAGCGGCCCTTGAACGAGCCGATCTCGACGATCACGCCGCGGCCCGTGCAGGCCGCAGCCAGGTCGTAGAGCGCCTCGCCCTCCTCCTGGGAGAGCCAGCCCGGCACGTCGCGCAGATGCCGCTCAAGGTCGGCGTGCCCGCGCGCGCCCGTGGCTCCCGTGTCAGCCCTGCCCGGAACCACACTCTGACTCTACACCACGGGCGCATACTCGTGCTGAGTGCCACGAGATGCTCGCACGCCGAACCGCTCGGGCCGCCGCAGCGAATGAAGGCACATGCGTGCCACCGCCCGCGCGGCCGGTCCGGCCAGTACCATCGCCTCGACGGTGCCGGGCCCCGACACACCCTCCCTCCTCACCCTGGGCCCGCGCGGCAGGCCGCGCGCGGCGGTGGTGCTCGCCCACGGCGGCCAGTCGCGGAGCACGGCCCGCGACTCGAACCTGCGCACGCCCGCGCTGCGCATGCTCCCGTTCCTGCTCGACCTGGCTCGAAGCGGCCGGCGGCTGGGGTTGGCCTCGGCGCAGCTCCGCTACCGCGTGGTCGGCTACAACGAGGGCGACCCGGTCGCCGACGTGGAGTGGGCCCTCGACCGGATCGCGGAGCGCTACGGCGTGCCGGTGTGCCTGCTCGGCCACTCGATGGGCGCGCGCGCGGCCCTGCGCGCGGCCGGGCACCCGTCGGTGGTGTCGGTCGTCGCGCTGGCGCCGTGGTGCCCGCCGGCCGAGCCGGTCGCCCAGCTCGAGGGCCGGACCGTCGCGATCGTCCACGGCGTCCGCGACCGCATCACCGACCCGGCCCGCTCGCTCGAGTTCGCCCGCCGCGCGCTGCCGGTCGCCGCCCGGCTCGCCCGCTTCGAGCTGCGCGGCACCGGCCACACGATGCTCCAGCGCCTGCCGGTCTGGCAGTCGCTCGTCCGCCGGCTCGCGCTCGGCACGCTCGGCATGCGGCCGCTGGAGGATCAGCTCGCGGCGGCGTTCGCGCTGCCCGCCGACCAGGCCGTCAGGATCCCCCGATGATCTGGTTTCCGCGGATCGTCGGCCTCCTCACCGCCGCCTACGGCGTGAGCGCCGTCCTCATGCCCGGCGTCATCGGCCGCCACGGGGGCTATCGCGGCTGGGAGTCGCGCGAGTCCGGGGTGCGTCTGCTCTCCACCGTCGTCGGCGTCCGCGACGTCGTCTCGGGCGTCGCCATCGTGGCGGCGCCGCGCGGCGACGCCCTGCTCGCGGCTCTGGCGGCCCGGGTCGCCTTCGACCTCTCCGACTGCGCCGCCTTCGGCACGCTCCTTCCGGCTCCGGCCGCGCGGCGCAAGGTGGCCGCCGTTGCCTGCGGGTGGGGAGCGCTCGCCGCCGTCTCCGCCCTGTTTGCGACCTGAATGGGCGAGCGACTCGACATCGCGGTGATCGGAAGCGGCGTCTCGGGCCTCACGGCCGCGCACGTCCTCGGCCGCCGGCACCGGGTCACGCTCTACGAGCGCGACGAGCGGCTCGGCGGGCACGCCAACACCATCGCCGTGCGCGGCGACGGCGGCCGCGAGGTCGCGCTCGACACCGGCTTCATCGTCCACAACGAGCGCACGTACCCCACGCTGCTCCGGTTGTTCGCGGAGCTCGGCGTCGAGACGCAGGACTCCGACATGAGCTTCTCGGTGCGCTGCGAGGGCTGCGGCCTCGAGTATGCGGGCGCCCGCGGGATGCAGGGCGTGATGCCGCGGGCATCGGTGCTCGGCCGGCCGCGCTACCTGCGGATGCTCGGCGAGGTGAAGCGGTTTCACCGCCACGCCCGCGCCCTCCTGCGCGATCCGGCCGCCGACCGGCTCACGCTGGAGCAATTTCTGGCGGACGGCGGGTACTCGAGATACTTCGTCGAGCACTTCATGCTCCCGCTCACCGGCGCTGTCTGGTCGAGCTCTCCGTCCACCGTCCGCGCCTACCCGGCCCGCTATCTGATCCGCTTCTTCGCCAACCACGGGATGCTCACCGTCACGAACTCGCCCCAGTGGAAGACCGTCGCCGGCGGAAGCCGGGTCTACGTGGAGGCCGTCGCCGGACGGCTTGACCGGGTGCTCCCGGCGACGTCTGTCGAGCGCATCGAGCGGACCACGAGGGGCGTCGTCGTCAACGGCGAGCACCGCTACGACCGGGTCGTGATCGCGGCCCACCCCGACCAGGCCCTGCGGATGCTGACCGACCCGAGCGCCGCCGAGCGGCGGGTGCTCGGCGCGTGGACCTACTCCCGGAACCAGACCGTGCTTCACACCGACGGCTCGCTCCTGCCGCTGGCCCGGGGGGCGCGCGCCTCGTGGAACTACCTGCTCGACACCTGCTCGACGAGCCAGCCGAACGTGCACGTGACCTACCACCTGAACCGCCTCCAGGCCCTCACCGAGCCGCTCGACTACTGCGTGACGCTGAACCAGACGGCCCGCATCGAGCCGGGCCTCGAGCTGCGGCGGATGGTGTACGAGCACCCGGTGTATACGCACGCCAGCCTGGCGGCGCAGGCCGACCTGCCGTCGCTCCAGGGCGACCGCGGCACCTACTACTGCGGCGCATACCACGGCTGGGGCTTCCACGAGGACGGCTGCATCTCCGGCCTGCGGGCGGCCCTGGCGATGGGGTGCGCGTGGTGAGGTCGTGCCTCTACGAGGGCCAGGTGGTGCACGACCGGCGAACGCCGGTGCGCCACCTCTTCCGCTACGGCGTCTACATGTGGCACGTCGACCTCGACGAGCTCGCCGAGCTCGACCGGCGGCTGTGGGCGTTCGGCGCCGACCGGCGCGCGGTCACGACGATCCGAGCCCGCGACCACCTCGGCGACCCGCGCCGGACGATCCGCGAGAACCTCGACGCCTACCTGCGGCTGCACGGCATCGACCTGGAGGGCGGCCGGGTCACGCTCCTCACCAACGCCCGCGTGCTCGGGTACGTGTTCAACCCGCTCTCGGTCTTCTACTGCCACGGGCCCGGCGAGGAGCTCCGCTGCGTCGTCGCGGAGGTGCACAACACCCACGGCGAGCGGCACTGCTACCTGCTCCGTCCCGGCGAGCGCGGCCGGGCCGAGACCGACAAGGAGTTCTACGTCTCGCCGTTCCTCACGGTCGACGGCCGCTACCGGATGACGTTCGCGCCGCCCGGCCACCGGATCGCCGTCCAGATGGCGCTCGACCAGGGCGGCGAGCGGGTGTTCGCGGCCTCGCTCACCGGGCGGCGGCTGCCGTTGACCAACCGCTCGCTGAGGAGGATGCTGGTCCGGTACCCGCTCATGACCGCGAAGGTGACGGCGCTCATCCATCTCCAGGGGCTGCGCCTTCACCGGCGCGGGCTCGCCCACGTCCGCCACCGCCGCCGGGCGCCGCAGGAGGGGGTCGGATGAGCGCCACGCAGCTTCAGAGCGAGGCGCGCAGTTGCGTGCCCGAGCCCGTAATCGCGCCCACCCGGGCCCGGATCGCACGGGCGCTCTTCCTGCGCGCCGCCCGCTCGCTTCCGGCCGGCTCGCTCACGGTCGTCCTGCCCGGCGGGGCGACGGCGGTCGCGGGACGGCCCGACGCGCCGACCATGACCGTCCACCGCGACGACTTCTTCCACCGCCTCGGCGCCGACGGCCGGATCGGCTTCGGCGAGGCCTACATGGCAGGCGACTGGTCGGCCGACGACCTGGCGGGGGCGCTCACGGCGTTCGCGGGCTCGCTGGGACGGCTCGCACCGGCCCCGTTCCGGCGGATCGGGCGGATGCTCGACCGCCGCCTTCCGGCCGACGAGGAGAACACGCTCGCCGGCGCGGCACGCAACATCGCCCGCCACTACGACCTCTCGAACGAGCTCTTCGCGCTCTTCCTCGACGAGACGATGACGTACTCCTGCGCGATCTTCGAGCCGGGTGACACCATCGAGACGGCTCAGCGGCGCAAGTACGAGGCTCTGGCGGAGCTGGCCGGCGCCGGCCCCGGCCACCACGTGCTCGAGATCGGCACCGGCTGGGGCGGCATGGCCATCCACCTGGCCGCCACCCGCGGCTGCCGGGTCACGTCGGCGACGATCTCGAACGCCCAGGCCGGGCTGGCCCGCGCGCGGATCGCCGCCGCCGGGCTCAGCGACCTCGTCGACGTCATCCTGTGCGACTACCGCGAGATCCCGGGGACCTACGACCGGATCGTGTCGGTCGAGATGTTCGAGGCGGTCGGCGAGCGCTACTGGCCCGCGTTCTTTGCCTCGTGCGACCGCTACCTGCGCCCGGGCGGGGCGATGGGGATGCAGACGATCACGATGCCACACCCCCGCTACCGCGCCACCCGGCGCACGTACGGATGGGTGCACAAGTACATCTTCCCCGGCGGCCTGATCCCGTCCGAGCAGGCGCTCGACCTGGCGGTGCGCCGCGGGTCGGGCCTGCGCGTCGAGGCCACGAGCGAGATCGGCCAGTTCTACCCGGCGACGCTTCGGATGTGGCGCGAGCGCTTCCTGGCCCGGGCGGACGAGGTGGCCGCGCTCGGGTTCGACGTCACGTTCCGGCGGATGTGGGAGTTCTACCTGGCCTATTGCGAGGCCGGATTCCGAACCGGCGCGCTCGGCGACGCGCAGCTGCGGCTGGCGCGGCCGTGAGGCTGGGCGGCCGCCGGGTCTGGGTCACCGGCGCGTCGAGCGGGATCGGTGCTGCGCTCGTCCGGGAGCTCGTGCGGCGCGGCTGCGCGGTGGCGGCGAGCGCCCGCCGCGCCGACCGGCTCGAGGCGCTGGGAAGCCGCGTCCTGCCCGTGCCGCTCGACGTCACCGACCGGGAGGCCGTGATCGCCGCCGAGGCGCACGTGCGTGCCGAGCTGGGTGGCCTCGACGTCGCCGTCCTGAACGCCGCCTACTGGCAGCAGTTCACCGTCGACGCCTGGGACGCCGACGTCCTTCGCAGCCACTTCGACACGAACGTCATGGGCATGGCGCACGGCGTCGAGGCCGTCCTTCCCGAGATGCGCCGGCGCGGAACCGGGACGATCGTCGGGATGGCCAGCGTGGCCGGCTACCGCGGCTTCCCCCGCTCCGAGGCCTACGGCGCGACCAAGGCAGCCGAGATCAACATGCTCGAGGCGCTTCGCATCGACCTGCGCCCCTTCGGGATCACCGTCCAGACGGTGTGCCCCGGATTTGTCCGCACCGACCTCACGGCCAAGAACACCTTCCCGATGCCGTTCATGCTCGAGCCCGACGACGCCGCCCGCCGCATCTGCCGCGGCATCGAGAAGGAGAAGGCCGAGATCGTGTTCCCGTTCCCGATGATGCTCGGGATGAAGGCGCTGCGGCTCGTGCCGGTGCGGCTCTACACCGGGGTCTTCGGGGCGGGGCTCAGGCGGGGGCGAAACATGTGACGGAGCCGGTCCGCCACTTCGAGCGGGTCGACTGGGCACCGCGGGGCGACCCACAGCATGGGCCGCCCAACCTCGAGGAGTGGCCGTTCACGATCCCGGCGATCGCCCAGATCGTGGCCGAGGGCGGGCTTGCGGCGGGCGTTGCCGGCCGGGTTCTTCCTGCGCTCGGAGCTGATGCACGGCCACCTCGCCGGGATCGACACGTCCGCCGCCCGCACGCAGGCGTGGGGCGAGGAGCAGCTTCAGCAGCAGTCGCACGCCGAGTCGTTCCTGGCCGTGCTGCGGCTGCGCTTTGCCGAGGTCGGCGTCTGGTTCATGGACGAGCTGGAGGCGGCGCTGTCGTTCGGCTCGTGCCTGGGGCTCGTGTCGCTGCTCGACCGGATGCGGCGGGAGGGGAGCCAGGTGGTCGTCGCAACCCACTCTCCCCTTCTGATCTCGCTGCCGGAGGCGACGCTGATCGAGGTCGGCGACTGGGGCATCCGCGCGGTCGACTCCTCCGACGAGATCGAGCTCGTCCGGTCCTGGCGCGCGTTTCTCGACGCCCCGGGCCGGTACCTGCGCCACCTGGCCGGCTAGATGAGTGATTCCACGGCGCCGCGCGCCTGGACGTCCGTTTGTGAGGGGTTGACGACCTGTGGTGGGGCTGCGGCTGCGAACCTTCGCATCGCGGTGTCCTCGGTCGGGCCAATATCACTCGATATTGGCCCTCCCTGCGTCCTTGCGCTGCTCGGTTCTCGCCGCCCATGACATCACGGCGCCGTGGAATCAATCATCCAGTTGACGCCCGCATCCGGGGCGTGAGACTGTGCCCGCGATGACCAACCAGCTGGGTCCGGGCCAGACCCTCGCCGCCGGCCGGCAGCTCCACGCGCCGACCCGGCCGGTCACGCTCGCCATGCAGGCCGACGGCGACCTCGTCCTTACGAAGGCCGGCGGCGAGCGGCTGTGGGCGGCGGGCACCGCCGGCTCGGGCGCCACGCACGCCGAGATGCGCCCCGGCGGCAACCTGGCGCTCGTCGGCAAACGCAAGGTCGTGTGGGAGACGAAGACGAGCGGGAACCGCGGCGCCCGCCTCGTCGTCCAGGACGACGGCAACCTCGTCGTGCGCGGCACGGACGGGAGCGCCGTGTGGGAGTCGGGGTCGGCGACCGAGTGGGCCGCCGCGGCGGGCGACCGCCTGCGGGCAACCGAGGCGCTCTTCCCCGGCGCCGCGCTCACCGCGAAGACCCGGCCGCTCACGTTGACCCTCCAGGCCGACGGCGACCTCGTCCTGGCCCGCGACGGCATCCCGGTGTGGACGTCGGGGACGTCCGGCCGCGACGTCACGAGCGCCGTCATGCAGGAGGACGGGAACCTCGTCCTGCACGGGCGCGGCGGGACCGTCTGGGCGTCGGGCACCGGCGACACGCCGGGCGCCCGCCTCGTGCTCCAGGACGACGGCAGCGCAGCGATCCTCGGCAAGCGGCGGGCCGTCCGCTGGACGACCGGCACGCCGGTCTGGCCGCCCGGCGGCCGCACCGACATCCTGTGGCCGCCCGACGCGCTTGCGCCCAGGGACCGGCTGCGGGCGCCCTCGGGGGCCGTCGAGCTGGCGCTTCAGACCGACGGCAACCTCGTCCTCTACGACTCGGGCACGGCGATCTGGGCGTCGGGCACGAACGGCAGCACCGTGACGCAGCTCGCGATGCAGGCCGACGGCAACCTGGCCCTGCTCGGGCCGGCGGGCGTCGTCTGGGAGAGCCGCACCTCCGGGAGCCCCGGCGCGCGCCTGGTCGTCCAGGACGACGGCAACGCGGTCGTCTACGCGATCGACGGCCGCCCTGTCTGGTCGACGGGCACCGCAGAGCGGCGCCGCAGCCTCGGCTTCGAGATGCAGCACCAGCTCCAGACCAACTGGTGCTGGTCTGCCGTCTCGACGAGCGTGAGCCGCTTCTACAACCAGGCGAGCGCGTGGAGCCAGTGCAGCCTCGCCAACGCCGAGCTCGGCGAGACCGCGTGCTGCGCCGGCGGCTCGACGGCCGCCTGCAACCGCGACTGGTATCTCGACAGGGCGCTGTCGCGGGTCGGGAACCTCCAGAGCTGGGCCGGGGCGGCGGTGCCGCTGAGCGAGGTCGAGCACGAGGTGAACGCGGGCCGGCCGCTGGGCGTCCGCATCGGCTGGCAGGGCGGCGGCGGCCACTTCGTCGTCCTGGCAGGCTACGACGACCCGGGCACCGGACCCGGCTTCCTGCGCGTCGAGGACCCGTGGTATGGGTCCTCGCGCATGGCCTACTCCGCGTTCCGAAACGCCTACCAGGGCACCGGGTCGTGGACGCACACCTACCACACCAGGAGCTAGCCGCGCGATGCCGATCGAGTTCCCCACGCCCCCCGCCGACGCCGACAGGGCCGCCACGGACGGCGTGATCGAGGTGCACCGGGCCGAGGCGCCCGGCCGGGCACGGGTGCGCAGGCTGCGCGACATCGGCCCGAAGGGCCGCCGCCTGGCCTCGCCCCACCGGGTCCACAACGTCCGCCTCACGGATCTCGGGAAGCCCGGCGCGCTGCGCGACGCGCCGATGACGGCCTGGCGCTACCTCGTCGAGGATGACGGCGCGGCCGTCGCCAGCGCCGAGGTCGGTGTCGACGCGAAGGGCGCCGTCCGCGGATTCGACCATGTGAACGAGGGCCCGTTCGTGCAGGCGACCGCCGCGGCGCAGACGGCGGCGGCCAGGCTGCCGCAGGTCCGCGACGGCCGGATGGAGGCCCGGATCCTGCGCATCCCGGCGCTCTACGTGATGGCGCTCTGGCTGAAGGATCTCGACGGGGATGCCGACGTCGTCGTCCCGATGGCGCCCGCCCCGCCGTATCTCGAGGCCAACCGCCCCTACACGGAGCGCGAGTTCATGAAGGCGCTGGCGGGCCCGGCGAAGGAACGGCTGGCGTTCTCGAACGCGCCCGAGGCAGGCTGAGACTCAGCTGCCCGGCTTCTTCGCGCCCCCACCGTTGCCGCCCGAGGGATGGTCGGGGTGCGAAGGATGGGTGGGATGGCTCGGATGCACGGGGTGGGCCGGATGCACGGGGTGGGCCGGATGCACGGGGTGGGCCGGATGAGCCGGGTGCGCCGGATGCGTGCCGCCGTTTCCGTTCCCGTGCTCGCCGGCATGGCTCTTGCCGTCGCTCGCCGCGGTCGAGACCGCGACGCCGTGCGCGTTGCCCTCGCCGTGCTTCCCGGGGCCGGCGCCGGACGTGTCCGGCCCGGCGTCCACGGGGGCGGCGGCCGCCGCTCCCGTGGACTTCGCCGGTGCCTCCCCCTCGAGGGCGGAAGCGCCCGGCCGCGCCGCCGCGTGGTGGCCCGACGAGGCCCCCACCAGCGACCCGACGCCGATGCGGTCGAGAACCGCCGACACGGTCCCCGATCCTGCGCCGGCCGCACCCGCCGCGTAGGCGCCGCCGGTCATCGCGCAGAATGCGACCACCGCCAGCACCGGAATGCGGCGTCCCGAGCGGGTGCGCCGCACGGGCACGACCGAAACCGGATCGACGAGCCCGAGGCGGGCCGAGGACGCGACGGGCACAGGCAGGCTCGCCGCGGAACGTGCCCTTTCCAGGAGCTCCGCCACACCCGCATATCCCGGAGGCGCATCGGCGGGGCCCACCCCGCCGGCGAGCATCCGATCCGCGGTCTCGTCGTCCAGTCGCACCGCCCTCATGGAAACGAGGAACGCACGCGGGCCCATGAGCGTTACACCCCACCCTCGCGGCGGGCCTCGCGCTCGAGCTCCTTCGCAAGCCGGCGCAGCGCCCGGTGCTGGATCACGCGCACGGAGCCCGGCGTGCGGCCGGTGAGCTCGGCGACCTCCTCGGCGCTGTAGCCGCCGAGCACGCGCAGCAGGATCACCTCGGCCTGGGGGCCGGGCAGGCGCTTGATGCGCGCGACCGCCTCGGCGACGTCCTCGCCCGGCTCGTCGTCGACGACGGGCTGGTCGAGCTCGAACGCCCCCGGCGGCCGCAGCACGACCGAGCGCTGCCACCAGCGGCGGCGATGGTCGAGCGCGCGGCGCCGTGCCGTCGCGAGCACCCAGCGGCGGAAGGCCGCAGCGTCGCCGCGGAAGGCGCCGGCCCCGGCAACGACCTCGACCCAGACCTGCGAGGCGACGTCCTCGGCCACGCTGCGGCCCACAACGGCGCCCAGATACCGGACGACGTCGCCGTGCACCTGGGCATACGCCTCCGCAACGCGGGCGTCGACCGATGCGGCACCTTGCGACGCCCAGCGGGTCTCGTCGGCAAACCCTATCGCGGGCTCACCCTGTGTCTGTCGCGGGTCCATTCGCTGCCTCGCCGCAAGCGTACGTGGACCCGGGTCGTCTGTCGCGTCAGGATCACTTCGGAGGAGGCGGAACCAGGCAGGTCTGGGTCGGACCGCCGCCGGCGGGCACGATCTGGAAGTCGCCCGTACCCGTGATGTGGACCGAGACCGCGCCCGCCTCGCCGTTGTCGCTCCCGATCTTCCTGGAGCTCGGCGTCTTGCCCGGGGCCTGGGTGTACTTGATGGCCGTGCCGCCCGGATACGGGCCGAAGACCGTGTCCGAGCCGAGATCCTTCACGTACACGTCGCCGCCGCCGGTGTTTCCGACCTGGTAGAAGCCGTCGGGGTTCTCGCCGCCCTTGGGATTCGTCCCCGGAGGCGTCAGGCCGGCCGGCGGGATCGTCTTCCCGTGCGGGTTCACATACTCCACGCACGGCCCCGCGTATTCGTCATCGGACGCCGTCGAAGCGCTGCCGCCGCCCACCGCGGTGTTGACGGCGTCGACCGCATAGCCGACACCGCCGAAGCTCAGGAACGCGGCCGTCGCCCCCGTCGTCAGGAGGAGCGCCAGCACCGGCCGGGCTCCACGCCGCGCCGAATGCCCACCGACCTGCTCGGCGACCTCGCGCTCGAGCTCCGAAGACGGCCTCGGCCGCTGCTCGCGAAGCGCAGCTTCGAGCGCGGAGAACTCTCCGCGGCGGCCTCGAAACCTTCTCATGATGCTCCTCCCCCTGCGATGGTTCGCCTGTACCCGAAACACCGCCGCGCGGCGGCCGTTCGTTACAGCGCACCGAGGGGCCTCTCTCCCCCGGGTTACGGCACCAGCGAGCGCGTGTCGAAGTACTCCGAAAGGCGTGCGATCTTCCCCTCGCGGAGCTCGACGAGGATCGCGAACGGAAAGTCGAACCGCGCGCCTCCGTCGCGGAGCTTCGACGCGAAGAACCCGACCGCGAGCACCCGGTCGCCGTCCTCCATCACCGGGTCGAGCGTCACCCGGCAGTCCTCGATCGCACCCATGCCCTCGACCATGCCGGCGCGGATGGCGGCCGGCCCGTGCAGCGGCCCGGGATAGAGCGGATCCTCGTACACGCCGTCGGGCGCGAAAAGCCCTGAGGCGGCGTCGGGATCGCCCGCCTCCCAGGCGTCGCACAGGGTGCGCAGAGCCTCGGCCGGGGTCATGCGATGATGCTACCAAGGTGCTTCACCCGACCACCCGCCGGTCGCCGTACTTCGAGCGCACGCTCGAGCACGGCGCCTGCGACTTCATGGTCTACAACCACACCTACATGCCCATGGGGTACGGCCGCGACCCGCGCGACGACTACCGGGCGCTGGTCGAGCGGGTGACGCTCTGGGACGTCGGCGCCGAGCGGCAGTGCGAGCTGCGCGGGCCGGGCGCGCTGGCGCTGGCCGACCACCTCGCGCCGCGACGCCTCTCCGACCTCGCGGTGGGCGAGTGCCGCTACACGCCGGTGTGCGACCGGGCGGGGGCGATCATGTGCGAGTGCATCGTCCTTCGGCCCTGGGTGGACGTCGTCTGGTTCTCGCACTCCGACGTCGACCTCAGCCTGTGGGCGTCCGGGATCGCGCTCGCGCGCGGTGACGACGTGACGGTCGCCGAGGCCGACGTCGCGCCGCTTCAGCTTCAGGGGCCGCGCGCGGCCGACGTGCTGGACGGGCTCACCGGCGGCGACCTCGCCGGGCTGGGCCGGCACCGCTGCGCGCAGATGCGGATCGCGGGCGTCGAAGCCGTCGTCTCGAACACGGGCTGGAGCCGGGAGGCGGGCTACGAGCTCTACCCGCTCGGGAGCGCGCGGGCCGCCGAGCTCTGGGACGCGCTGTGCGAGGCCGGCCGGCCGCACGGGCTGCTCGTCACCGGCCCCAACATCGTGCGCGCCGTGGAGCAGGGCATCTCCGACACGCAGTACGCCACGAACTCGGGCATGAACCCGATCGAGGCCGGGATCGGGAGCCTGCTCGACCTCGACCGCGACTTCGTCGGAGGCGACGCGCTGCGCGCGGTGCGCGACGCCGGCCCGGCCCGGCGGACGGTCGGGCTCGTCTGCGACGGCGAGCCGTTCCCGCCGATGGAGCGCCACTGGCCGGTCGAGACGCTGGCGGGCGATCCGGCCGGCGTGGCGCGCTGGGCCGTCCACTCGTTCGCGCTCGGGCGCAACATCGCCGTCTGCCTCGTCGGCGCGGACGTCGATGCGGGCGCGGGCCTCCTCGTCCAGGCGCCCGACGGCCCGAGGGCCGGCGAGCCGCACCCGATCCCCTTCGTCTAGTCCGAGCCGGACAGGCGGGCGTAGATCTCGCGGGCGGCGTCCTCCGACTCGACCGGCCGGTAGCGCCACACGAGCCCGTCGCGCGCGATGAGAAGCCAGTGCGCGGCCGCGTCCAGGTAGCCGCCCGACTCGCTCGGCGCACGGAGCCTGGCCCGGATCACGATCGCGTCGCCGGCGATCGCCGTCGCCGCCGCCGAGTAGGCGTCGTAGCCGGGCTTGGCCGAGAGCGTCTCCCACCATTCCCGCACGCCGCTGTGGCCGCGGAAGACCCGCTCCTCGCCGAACGCCACCGTCGTGAACTCCACCTGTGGATGGATCAGGTCCAGGTAGCTCTCCAGGTCGCGCCGTTCGAACTCCCGGACGAGGCGGGCATGCAACTCAAGGACGTCCACGGCGGACGCCAGTATGTCAACCGGGGGTCAGGCGGTGCCTTCGGCCTCGAACTCGCGCAGGTAGCCCTCGAACAGCCGCCGGTGCCCCTGCTCGTCGCGCAGGATGCCGATGACCATGTCCTGCGTGACGGGATCGACACCTTCGGTCTCCTCGACGATGCGGGTGTAGTGCTCGATCGCGCCGGTCTCGGCCTCGATCACGCCGCGGATGATGTGCACGATGTCGGTCTGGTGCTCGGGCGGCTGGAGGAAGGTCTGCTCGGCCGAGAAGTCCCTGGAGCCGGGGACGACCCCGTAGAGCTCCTTGATCCGGGCGGCGAACTGGCGAGCATGGCCCAGCTCCTCGTCGACGTCCTCCTCCAGCGACTCGACGATCTCCCTGGCGCGCACTCCGTCGGGGTTGACCGACGCGGCCAGGTAGCTCATCACGGTCTCGACCTCCATCCAGTACGCCTTGGTCAGGAGCTCGATGACGTGCGCGCGGGCGTCGGACTGGGAGTCGCCCAGGATTCCTTGCGATGTCTGTGTGGTAGCCATGGCGGGGACATACCCTGCGGCGCCCGCGGCTACACGCGTCCGTAGAATCCGGACATGGCCGCCGCGCCCCGCACGATGCTCGACAAGGTCTGGGCCGATCACGAGATCGGCGACGGCCTCCTGTATGTCGACCTGCACCTCGTCCACGAGGTCACGAGCCCACAGGCGTTCGAGGGGCTGCGGCTGGCGGGACGGCGCGTGCGCCGCCCCGACCGCACCCTCGCGACCGCCGACCACAACGTGGCGACCGGGCCCGGCGAGCCCGACGCCCTCTCGCGCGCCCAGCTCGACGCGCTCGACCGAAACTGCGCCGAGTTCGGCGTGCGGCTCTACGCCCTCGGCCACCGCCGCCAGGGCGTCGTCCACGTGATCGGGCCCGAGCTGGGCCTGACACAGCCCGGCATGACGATCGTGTGCGGCGACTCGCACACCTCGACGCACGGTGCGTTCGGCGCGCTCGCGTTCGGGATCGGGACGAGCGAGGTCGAGCACGTGCTCGCAACGCAGACTCTGCCCCAGCGCAAGCCGCGCACGATGCGGATCGTCTACGTGGGGACGCTCGGGCCGGGCTGCACGGCCAAGGACATGATCCTCGGCACGATCGGCCAGATCGGCACCGACGGCGCCGCCGGCCACGTGATCGAGTACGCGGGCGACGCGATCCGGCTGCTCTCGATGGAGGGCCGGATGACGATCGCCAACATGTCGATCGAGGCCGGCGGCCGGGCCGGCATGATGGCGCCCGACGACACGACGTTCACCTACATCGAGGGCCGCCCGGGCGCTCCGGCCGACTTCGATGCGGCCGTGGAGCGGTGGCGGGCGTACGCCTCCGACGAGGGTGCCGCGTTCGACCGCGAGGTGACCGTCGACCTGGCCCAGGTCGCCCCGCAGGTCTCGTGGGGCACGAACCCGAGCCAGGTCGCTCCGATCACCGGCACCGTGCCCGAGCCGGCGAGCGAGACCGACGAGCGGGCGCTGGCGTACATGGGGCTCGCGGCCGGGACGCCGCTTCGCGAGATCCGGGTCGACCGCGTCTTCCTGGGCTCGTGCACGAACGCCCGCATCGAGGATCTGCGCGCTGCCGCCGAGGTCGTCCGCGGGCGGCGCGTGTCCGGCGGCGTGCGCGCCATGGTCGTCCCGGGGTCGGCGCAGGTTAAGGTTCAGGCTGAGAGTGAGGGTTTGGACGCGGTCTTCCGCGCCGCGGGGTTCGAGTGGCGCGGCGCGGGCTGCTCGATGTGCCTGGGGATGAATCCCGACATCCTCCAGCCCGGCGAGCGCTGCGCCTCGACGTCGAACCGCAACTTCGAGGGCCGCCAGGGGGCCGGCGGGCGCACGCACCTGATGAGCCCGGCGATGGCGGCCGCCGCCGCAGTGACCGGCCGGCTGGCCGACGTGCGGGAGCTGGTGGCGTGAAGGCGGTGCGGGTGGTCTCGGGGCCCGTGGCGGCGCTCGACCGGGCGTCGGTCGACACCGACCAGATCATCCCCAAGCAGTTCCTGAAGCGGATCGAGCGCAGCGGGTTCGGCGAGTTCCTGTTCTTCGACTGGATGAAGGACCCGGGCTTCCCGCTGCGGCGGCCTGAGTTCGCGGGGGCGCCGATCCTCGCCACCGGGCGCAACTTCGGCTGCGGCAGCTCGCGCGAGCACGCCGCCTGGGCGATCCAGGAGTTCGGGTTCCAGGCCGTGGTGGCCGAGAGCTTCGGCGACATCTTCCAGACGAACGCCTCGAAGAACGGGCTGCTCACCATCGCCTTGCCCGAGGCCGACGTGCGCGAGCTGCTCGACGCGGCGCCGGCCGAGGCGACGATCGACCTGGAGGCGCAGACCGTCGCGCTGCCGTCGGGGCGGACGGTCGCGTTCGACATCGACCCCGGCGTGCGCGAGCGGCTCCTGAACGGCTGGGACGACATCGCGCTCACCGAGCTGCGCACCGCCGAGATCGACCGCTATGAGGCCGACCGCGAGCGCCCCGGCCCGGACGTCCTCGCGATCTGAGGTGTGCCGACTCTGCACCAACGCCGCAACGGCGAGAAGGGCCTTACCTGGTAACGCACTCGCCTCCGAAACGGCGCTGCATGACGATCGTGACGGCGAGCGGGTGCCAGAACCCATGGTGGCTCCATGGGCGTCGTCGAGACGTGTGCCAACTCCGTCACGACATCGTCGCGGCGAGGCCGTTCGTACCTGGTACGGCCCCCGGCCACGCGAACGCGAATGCGACACAAAACGGTTGCGGTGGCCGATGCGGGGTCTGACCCCATACGATGCGCCGGCATGGTGCTGACCGAGTTCACCCCCGACCAGCTCGAGGCGTTCGACCGCGACGGCTTCCTCGTCGTCGACGAGGGCTACATCTCCGACGAGCAGGTCGAGCGGATGCGCGACCGCTTCGACGCGATCTACCGCGAGGAGTACGAGACCGGCATCCGGCCCGACGAGGTGAACTGGGTCGCCGGCCGCGACCCCGACGACCGCACGCGGCAGATCTGCAACGGCTGGAAGGCCGACAACGTCCTCGCCGCCCAGGTGCTGTCCGAGCGCACCGGCCGGCTCGCCGCCCAGCTCATGGGCTACGACGGCGTGCGCATCCTCCAGGACAACTGCATCTGGAAGCCGCCGGGCGTGAAGGCCCTCGGCATGCACCAGGACGGCGCGTACCTCGACTATCTGGAGCCGCCCGAGATGATCACCTGCTGGATCGCGCTCGACGACACCTCCGCGGAGGCCGGCACCATCTCGTTCGTCCCCGGCTCGCACCTCTGGCCGGTGAGCGGGAAGAACCGCGGCGAGTTTCACGCGCCGCCCGACTGGCTGGCTCCGGCCCGGCGCGCCAACCCGGCCGGCGAGGACGCCGAGCTCGAGCTGGCGCCCGTGGTCGTCCGCGCCGGCGGCGCGTCCTTTCACCACCACAACACGTTCCACGGCTCGGGCCCCAACACGGCGGCGACCACCCATCGCCGCGCGCTCATCTCGCACCTCCTGCCCGCGAACGCCCGCTTCTCCGGCCGCGGCGTCGACCTCGCCTACTCGCGCTACCGCAAGCGCGACACCGACGAGATGGACGAGTCGTTCTTCCCGGTCGTGTGGGAGGCCGGCGGCGGCCGCTCGGCGTGGCTGGACGAGCTCGCGGCGGCGGTGGCGTAGGTGATCGTCGGCGTCCCGACCGAGCACGCCCCCGGCGAGCGCCGCGTGGCGCTGACCCCGGACGCCGTGCCGCGACTCGCGCAGCGCGACCTGAGCGTCCTCGTCGAGCCAGGCGCCGGTGCCGGCGCCTCGCTGCCCGACGAGGACTACCGGGAGGCCGGGGCCGAGATCGCGGCCGACGCCGCCGACGTCCTCGCCCGTGCCGACATCGTCGTGCGGATCGGCCGGGTCGGCAAGGACGAGGTCGCGGCGCTCCGCTCGGGGACGACGCTCGTCGGCTACCTGCGGCCGCTCGCCGACCCCGAGCTCGTGCAGGCCCTGACCGGCGCCGGCGTCACCGGCTTCTCGATGGAGGCGATCCCGCGGGTCACGCGCGCCCAGCGGATGGACTCGTTGTCGTCGCAGGCGACGGTGGGCGGCTACCGGGCCGTCATCCTCGCGGCCGAGACACTGCCGAAGTTCTTCCCCATGCTCATGACCGCCGCCGGCACCGTGCCGCCGGCCAAGGTGCTGATCCTCGGCGCGGGCGTCGCCGGCCTCCAGGCCATCGCCACCGCCCGCCGCCTGGGCGCGGTCGTCTCGGCCTTCGACACCCGGCCCGCCGTGAAGGAGCAGGTGCTGAGCCTCGGCGCGACGTTCGTCGAGCTCGAGATGGAGGTCGGCGAGACCGCCCAGGACGCGCGCGGCTACGCCACCGTCCTCTCCGAGAGCCAGCAGGTGGAGCAGCAGCGCATGCTCGAGCGCCACGTCGCCGACTCGGACGTCGTCATCACCACGGCCGCCGTGCCGGGCCAGCGGGCGCCGCGGCTCATCCCCGCAAGCGTCGTCGAGGAGATGCGCACCGGGTCGGTGATCGTCGACCTGGCGGCCGAGACCGGCGGCAACTGCGAGCTCACCGAGCCCGGCGAGGTCGTGGAGCGCCACGGCGTCACGCTGATCGGCACGCTCAACCTGCCGTCGGGGATGCCGCTGCACGCCAGCCAGATGTACGCGCGCAACATCCAGGCCGTGCTCGAGCACCTGGTCGTCGACGGCGCGCTCACACTCGACTTCGACGACGAGATCACCGCCGACGCCGTCATCACGCACGAGGGGCGCGTGACCAGCCGGCTCCTCCAGGAGGCGACCGCGTGAACGAGAGCCTGCTCATCGAGCTGACCGTGTTCGTGCTCGCCGCGTTCGTCGGGATCGAGGTCATCGCGAAGGTGCCGACCACGCTGCACACGCCGCTCATGAGCGGCACGAACGCCATCCACGGCGTCGTCATCGTCGGCGCCATCCTGGTCGCCGGATCCGACCAGGGCACGGTCACGACGGTGCTCGGGACGATCGGCGTCGCGTTCGGGGCGTCGAACGTGGTCGGCGGCTTCCTCGTGACTGACCGCATGCTGCATATGTTCCGCCGCCGGCCCGGAGAGGGCGCAAAGGATGAGTAAGGCCGACGCGATCGGCGCCGCCTACCTCGTAGCGGCGTCGCTCTTCATCATCGGCCTGAAGCGGCTCTCGTCTCCGCGCACGGCCCGGTCCGGGAACCAGATCGCCGCCGTCGGCATGGCGATCGCGATCGGCGCCGTGCTCTTCGACGACCGGGTCGTGACCTACTGGTGGATCATCCTCGGAGCGCTCATCGGCGGGGTCGGCGGCGCCATCGGCGCGCGGCGCGTGAAGATGACCGCGATGCCGCAGATGGTCGCGCTCTTCAACGGCCTCGGCGGCGGCGCCGCGGCGCTCGTCGCGCTGGCGGACTACCACGACACGGTCGGGCTGGCCGGGCATGTCGAGGCCAAGATCATCATCTCGATCCTCTTCTCCGCCGTGGTCGGCTCGGTCAGCTTCGCCGGGTCGATGATCGCGTTCGGGAAGCTCCAGGACGTCGTGACCGGAAACCCGGTGACGGTGCCGGGGCAGAAGGTCGTCACCGCGGCCATCTTCGTCGCGATCCTGGCCGGCTGCGCCTTCCTGGCGACGGGCCACGAAAGCGAGGCGCTGCTCGTGGCCGTCCTCGTCGTGTCGCTCATCCTGGGCGTGCAGATGGTGATGGCGATCGGCGGCGCCGACATGCCCGTCGTGATCTCGCTCCTGAACGCGTTCACAGGACTGGCAACGGCCTCGACCGGCTTCGTCCTCTCGAACAACGTCCTCATCATTTCCGGCACCCTGGTGGGCGCATCGGGCAGCCTGCTCACCCAGATGATGGGCAAGGCCATGAACCGGTCGCTCGCCAACATGGTGTTCGGCGCGTTCGGCACCGCCGGGAGCGTCGCGCTGGCCGGCGGCGACGTCGGCGACCGCAGCGTCCGCTCGGCGAGCGCCGACGACGTCGCGATCATGCTGGCCTACGCGCGCCGGGTCGTGATCGTTCCCGGCTACGGCCTCGCCGTCGCCCAGGCCCAGCACAACGTCCGCGAGCTCGGCGACCTGCTCCAGAACCGGGGGGTCGACGTGCGCTACGCGATCCATCCCGTGGCGGGCCGGATGCCCGGGCACATGAACGTCCTCCTGGCCGAGGCCGACGTCCCCTACACGCAGCTCTACGAGATGGACGACATCAACGGCGAGTTCTCGCGCACGGACGTCTCGCTCGTGATCGGCGCGAACGACGTCGTGAACCCGGCCGCCAAGAACACGCCCGGGAGCGCGATCTACGGGATGCCGATCCTGAACGTCGACGAGTCGGCGGCCATCGTCGTGTTGAAGCGGTCGATGAACACCGGCTTCGCCGGGATCGAGAACGAGCTCTTCTACGACCCCAAGACGACGATGCTCTTCGGCGACGCCAAGGACTCGGTGATCGCCCTCACCGCCGCCGTCAAGGCGGTGTGAGCGCACCCGCGGGGTCAGGCACGCAATTGCGTGCCTGACCCCGGAACTGCGCTAGGCGCTGCTGCTCGGCATGCTCAGCCGGCCGCCCATCTCGTAGGCGCCGTACGCGGCCGCCAGGGCCCCGACCAGGGAGACCCAGATGCCGATCGCGGTGTGGCTGTGCACGTCGATGAACTTCAGCACGACCATCAGGGCCGTGAACGCGCTGACCGCGAGCATCGCCATCGGCAGCGGGATGGGAAGCTCGGGCGGGTTGGGGATGAAGAGCAGGACGGCGCCGGCCAGCATCACCAGCGAGCCCAGCACCGCGAGCTTGCCGATGGTGCCGGTGTCCCACGCGCCGATGCTCGCCGACACGTGGAACTGCCCGAAGCCCACGCTGACCGAGTACCAGTCGAGAAGCAGGGTTCCGATCAGCGTCACGATCGTCCCTCCGATCACGATCCACATGCTGCGCGTGATCTTGGACATGTCCATGTCACACTCTCCTTGCCTGATGAATTATGAGGACGGCGGAGGATTCGCCGTCAGGGCCCCAATTCCTTGCGATCGTACCGGTTCAGAGCCGCTCCACGAGCGCCGACACGAGCGCCGTCCGCTCCTCCAGCGACTCCAGGGACACCCGCTCGTCCACCGCGTGCGCTCCGGAGCCGGTCGGTCCGAGGCCGTCGATGACCGGCGTTCCGACCGCGGCGGCGAAGTTGCCGTCCGAGCCGCCGGGCGACGCGTTCTCGGAGAGCCCGATCCCAAGCTCTGCGGCGATCTGGATCGTCCGCCCCGCGAGCTCCGCCCCCGCGGCCGACTGCACCATGGGCGGCCGGGTGACGGCACCGCTCACCTCGATCGCCGATCCGTCGAGCCGCGGCGCGAGCCCGTAGATCGCCGCCTCGAGCCGGGCCTGCGCCTCGGTGGTCCAGGCCCGGGCGTCGATCCGCGCCCACGCCTCGGCCGCGACGACGTTGTCGCCGGTGCCGCCCCCGACCTGGCCCACGTTCGTGCGCACCCCGGCCGCGTCGTCGGCGAGCGCATGCACCGCGGCCACCTGGTGGGCCAGCTCCTCGATGGCCGAGACACCCGCCCGCCAGCCGTTCCCGGCATGGGCGGCCCGGCCGCGGATGCGAAGCTGGTAGCGGGCAAGGCCGGAGCGTGACGTCGTGATCGTGCCGTCGCGGACCGGCGGCTCGAGCACCAGCACCGCCCGGGCCTCGCGGGCCAGCTCCTCGACCACCGGGCGGCCGGTGGGGCTCCCGATCTCCTCGTCGGCGGTGACCAGGACGCAGACGGGGCCGGCCGGCGAGCCGGCCCGGCGCACCGCCTCGATCGCGGTCACGATCCCGGCCTTCATGTCGAGCGTGCCCGGCCCGTGCGCGAACCCGCCGTCGACCCGGAACGGCATCTGCATGAGCGTGCCCGCCGGCCAGACCGTGTCCATGTGCACGACGAGCACGAGCGGCGGCCCGCCGTCGCCGTAGCGGGCGACGAGGTGCCGCCCGCGGAACTCCACCCGCCCTCCGAGCGACTCCAGCTCGGCGGCGATGAAGAACCCGATGTGCGACAGCCGCTCGTCGTCGGAGGTGGGGCTCTCGAGCTCGACGAGCCTCCGGAGCAGCTCGAGGGCGGTCATGCGGGCGAGTGTATCCGGGTCACGATTCGCGCAACGCGACAAGGTCCGCCAGCTCCTCGTCGCCGAGCTCGGAGAGCGCCGACTCGACGCCGCGGTCGACGATCCGCGCGGCCAGGTCGCGCTTCCCGGCGATCAGCTCGTCGATCCGCTCCTCGATCGTCCCGGCGCACACCATCTTGTGGACCTGGACGACGCGCGTCTGGCCGATGCGGTGGGCACGGTCGGACGCCTGGTCCTCGACGGCCGGGTTCCACCAGCGGTCGAAGTGGAAGACGTGGTTCGCGGCGGTCAGGTTGAGGCCGAGCCCGCCGGCGCGCAGCGACATGACCAGCACGCGCGGGTCGCCGTTCGGCTCCTGGAAGCGCGCCACGATCCGCTCGCGCTCCATCCGCGGTGTCGAGCCGTCGAGGTAGAGCCGCTCGACCTCGAGCTCGCGCTCCACGTGGCCGGAGAGCAGCCCGCCCATGACGGCGTACTGGGTGAAGACGAGCGCCGAGTCGCCCTCGGCCAGCGCCTCCGACAGCATCTCGGTGAGGCGGTCGAGCTTGCCCGACCGCCCGGGCAGCGCTCCCGGCCTGCCGAGGGCGTGGAGCGGGTGGTTGCACACCTGCTTCAGGCGGGTGATGAGGGCGAGCACGTGCCCGCGCCGCTCGATCCCGGCCGCCCCGCGGACGTCGGCCATCATGGCGTCGATCGTGGCCTGGTAGAGCGCCGCCTGCTCGACGGTCAGCGTGCAGAACTCGGTCGAGTCCTGCCGCGGCGGAAGGTCGGGCAGCACGTCGGGATCCACCTTGCGCCGGCGAAGCAGGAACGGCCGCGTCATCCGGACGAGCGCCTCCTCGGCCTCCGGCTCGGCCCGCCGCTCGATCGGCGAGGCGATCAGGCGGCGAAAGCCGGTGCGCGTCCCCAGGAGGCCGGGGTTCAGGATGTGCATGATCGACCACAGGTCGTCGAGCCGGTTCTCGACCGGCGTACCGGTCAGGGCCACCCGGTGGCCGGCGTTCACCTGGCGGGCCGTCTGGGCGGCGTGCGTGAGCGGGTTCTTCACCGCCTGGGCCTCGTCGAGGACGAGAACCCGCCACTCGGCCTCGGTCAGCATGCGCCGGTCGCGCGGCAGGAGCGCGTAGGAGGTGAGGACGACGTCCCACGGTGCGAGCGCCTCCGGGTCACGGGTACGGTCGGGGCCGTGGTGGATGTGGACGGTGAGGTCGGGCGCGAACCGGTGCACCTCGCGCTGCCAGTTCCCGAGCACCGACGTCGGGCACACGATCAGCGCCGGCCCGCGGGGGCCGTCGTCGCGGTCGAGCAGGTAGGCGATCACCTGCACCGTCTTTCCGAGCCCCATGTCGTCGGCCAGGAGGGCCCCCAGCCCGAGCTCGCGGGTGCGCGTGAGCCATCCCAGCCCCACCTTCTGGTAGGGCCTGAGCTCGCCCTGGAAGCCGGCCGGGGGCTCGGCCGGGGCGAGCAGCTCGGGCGAGCGCAGGCGCCCCACCAGCTGCTCCAGCTCGCCGGACGGGTCGCCCACCTCGACCGCCAGCCCGCGCACCTCGTAGCGCCCCGCCAGCGCGGCGCCGAGCGCGGTCATCGCCGGCATGGACGAGCCGTGGAGCGCGATGGCGGCGAGCGCCTTGGCCCGGGCCAGCGCCCGCCCCTTCAGAGCGCGCCACTCGCCGCCGACGCGCACCAGCGGCTGGGTCGCGGCGGCCAGCGCATGGAACTCCTCCTGGCTGATCTCGCGCCCGCCGAGCGACGCGCGCAGGTCGTAGCGCACGACCCCGCCCAGCGACAGGGCGCCGGGCGAGAACTCCAGCTGGGCGGCGTCGTACTCGAGGTCCTGCTCCTCGACCAGCTCCGGCGGCAGCTCCACCTTCGCCCCTGCGAACTCGAGCGCCGAGGTGGCGAGCCTGAGCTCGACGACGCCCTGGTGGCCGAGCGTGACGTGGCCGTCGGCGGCGCGGGCGAGCGGGGCGAAGATGCGGGCCGCCTTCTTCAGGATCGCCGGATCGGCCGGGTCGACGTGGAGCGGCCAGCCGGCGTCGGAGTCCGGCGGCGCCTCGAGCCGCAGCACCAGCGGCTCGAGCGTGTCGTGCAGGCGGACGAGCGGCGGCGCCAGGCCGAGGTCGGGCGCAACGGCGCGCAGAAGCGGCTGGAGCATCCCGAGGTCGACGATGTCGCCGTGGGCCTCGGGCGAGCGCAGGATGCGCGGGTCGCGCACGGCCGCCGACAGGGCGCGCATGGCGGCGTCGACGAATCCGGCGACCGCGTCGACCGCGGCGGGCGGCCGGGCCTCGCCCTCCTCGTCGCGCACGACGACCGCGTGCCCGGCGGCCGGGAACGCCGCCGAGAAGCGGGACAGGTCCGGGAGCGCACCGCCGCCGACGACCGCCTGCTCGACCACCCGCGCCGCCAGGCGCCATGCGCGCACGGAGGCGCTCGACGGCCCGTCGCGGTCGGTGAGGAGGTGGGCGATCGCCGGCAGGATCTCGAGACAGCGCATCTCGACGGTGCGGTGGCTCTCGCCGACGGCCACCGTCTGCGACAGCCGCCGCAGCGTGTCGGGCAGCCCCGCCTCGCCCAGGAGGTCGGCCCAGCCACCCGGCGTGAGCGGCGTCATCGAGTAGTAGCCGAGCAGGGGCTCCTCCACCCCCCGCGGGACGTAGGCGAGCTCGAGCGGCGCCCGCCGGGCCATTGAGGTCGAGGGGAGGGACAAACTTGTAACCTAGCCCCGGATGCAGGTGCGATTGACCATCAACGGGCAGCGGCACGAGCTCGATGTGGCCCCGCACCGCGCACTGGCGGACGTGCTCCGCGACGACCTGGCGCTCACCGGTACCAAGGTCGCGTGCGGCGAGGGCACATGCGGCACGTGCACGGTGCTCCTCGACGGCCGCGCGGTGCTCTCGTGCCTCACGCTTGCGGCGGCCTGCGACGGCGCCGACCTGCGCACGGTCGAGGGCTCGACGCCGCTCCTGGAGCGTCTCCGGGCGGCGTTCACCGCCCACGACGGCTTCCAGTGCGGCTTCTGCACGCCCGGCCAGCTGATGTCGGCCGTGGCGCTGCTCGAGCGCACGCCGAGCCCGAGCCGGGCCGAGATCCGCACCGCGATGGCGGGCAACCTGTGCCGCTGCGGGGCCTACGAGGGCATCGAGCAGGCGGTGGCGGCCGCCGCGGAGGCCGGATGACCGCCAAGCTCGTGAAGACCGAGGCGGTGGTCGAGGGGCGCACCGAGGTTCGCTGGACGCTCGTCGAGGAGGACGACACCCCCGAGTTCGAGGACGGCGCCGCCACCCGCCCGATCGGCGAGCCGACGCCGCGGATCACCGCCCGCGCCCGGACGACCGGGGCGGCCCGCTTCACGGTCGACATCGCGCTCCCCGGCCTGCTCGAGGCGGCGGTCCTGCGCAGCCCGCACGCCAACGCCCGGGTGACGTCGCTCGACCTGGACGCGGCCCGGGCCGTTCCGGGCGTGCGCTGCGTCCTCGGCCCCGGCGAGGGGCCCGAGCACGCCGAATCGCCGCTCACCGACACGCCGGCGTTCGCCGGCGCCGCGATCGCGGCGGTGGCCGCCGACAGCTCCGACGCGGCGGACGCGGCCCTGGCGGCGCTCGCCCCGGAGTACGCGGTGCTCGGCTTCGTCTCGACCATCGACGAGGCCTTCGAGAAGCAGGACTTCCTGATCGACCCGACCGAGCACGAGCGCGGCGACCCGGACGCCGCCCTGGCCGCGGCCGAGGTCACGATCGAGGCCTCCTACATCGCGCCGGCCCAGCTCCACAACTCGCTTGAGCCGCACGCGGCCGTGGCCGACTGGCGCGACGACGGCCTCGTCGTCTGGAGTTCGACCCAGGCGATCTACGACGCCCGGGCGACCGTGGCCGAGGCCTTCGGGCTCGACCCCGAGGGCGTGCGGGTCATCTGCGAGTTCATGGGCGGCGGCTTCGGGTCGAAGTTCGGCGTCGGGCCGCAGGGCATCCTGGCGGCCGAGCTCTCGCGCCGCACGCGCCGGCCGGTGCGGCTTGCGAACAGCCGCCGCGAGGAGAACATCGCGGCCGGGTTCCGGACGCCGGCGAGGATGGACTACACGATCGGCGCGTCGGCCGACGGGCGCCTCCAGGCGGTCGAGGCCTCGGCGGTCATCGGCATGGGGACGGGCGGCTGGGCGTTCCCCGTGCTCGAGCCGGTGAAGTCGGTCTACACCTGCCCCAACCTGCGCCTGATGGTCGCCCCGGTGCGCCAGAACCTGGGACCGTCGGTGGCGTTCCGGGCGCCCGGCGTGATGGAGGGGGCGTTCGGCTTCGAGCAGGCGCTCGACGAGCTGGCCGAGAAGGTCGGCGTCGACCCGCTCGAGCTGCGGCGCCTGAACCACGCCGAGAGCGACCCCGAGGACGGCAGGCCCTACACGTCCAAGCACCTGCTCGAGTGCTACGACCGGGCGGCCGAGCTGGCCGGCTGGGAAGGCCGCGACGCGCTGCGCGGCGACGGCCGCATCCGGCGCGGGATGGGTGTCGCGAGCCAGTACTGGTGGGGCGGCGGCGGGCCGCCCGCCTACGCCGAGGTGCGGGTCGGCAAGGCCGCCCGCCCGGCGGTCACCGTCGGCCTCCAGGATCTCGGCACGGGCACGATGACGGCCTGCGCGGTGATCGCCTCCGAGCGGCTCGGCATCCCGGTGGACTCCATCACCGTCTACGCCGGCGACACCTCGCGGATCGGGCACGGCCCCTTCTCGGGCGGCTCGATGACGCTCGCGTCGATCGCCCCGGCGGTGCGGTCGGCCGCCCACCACGTGCGCACCGAGATCCTGGGGCTCGCGGCCGAGATGTTCGAGATCTCCGCGTCCGACCTCACGCTCGAGGACGGCGAGATCCGGTCGGTCGACGGCACGCTGCACGAGCCCATCACCGAGGTGACGGGCAAGCTCGGGAACGCCTGGATCGCCGGCTCGGGATCGCGCGGCCCCAACCCCGACGGCATGAACGTGAACACCTTCGGCTGCCAGATCGCGCAGGTCGCGGTCGACACCGGCACCGGCGTCGTGACCGTCGAGCGGATCGTCGCCGTCCACGACATCGGCCGGGTCGTCAACCCGATGGGCGCCCGCAGCCAGGTGATGGGCGGCATCCTCCAGGGGCTCGGGTTCACGCTCATGGAGGAGCGGGTCGTCGATCCCACCACCGGCACGGTCGTGAATGCGGGCCTCGAGGACTACAAGGTGCCGACCATCGCCGACCTGCCCGAGGTCGTCTGCGAGTTCGTGGGCGCGCCCGACCGGCACCTGAAGCTGGGAGTGAAGGGGCTCGGCGAGCCGCCGGTCATCCCGACGCCCGCCGCGATCGGGAATGCCGTGGCGCACGCGCTCGGCGTGCGGCTGCGCGAGGCGCCCTACACGCCGCGGCGCGTCCTGGAGGCCCTGGGAGCGTGAGGGCCTTCGGCTACGTCAGGCCGGCCGACGCGGGCGACGCCTCGGCGCGGCTGCGCCACGGGGCCCGCCCGATGGGCGGCGGCACCGACCTTCTCACGCAGCTCGACCGCGGCATCCTGCCGGCCGGCGAGGTTGTCGACCTCCGCACGCTCGGCCTCTCCGGGATCGAGCACGCCGGCGACGGCGTCAGGATCGGCGCGACGACCTCGGTCGCCGAGGTCGAGCGCGACCCGGGGATCGGCGAGCGGTTCGCGGCGCTGCGGCAGGCGGCGGCGGCGGTCGGCTCGCCACAGCTGCGCGAGATGGGGACCGTCGGCGGCAACCTGTGCCAGCAGGTGCGCTGCTGGTACTTCCGCCACCCCGACCTCCAATGCTGGCTGCGCGGCGGCGAGACCTGCTACGCCCAGGTCGGCGACCACCGAAAGCACGGCCTCGAGCCGGGCGACTGCATCTCGGTCGCCCCGTCCGACCTGGCGGCGGCGCTGCTTGCGATGGATGCCCGGGTCGAGACGACGGCGCGGCAGATGCCGATCGCCGACCTCTACCGGAGGGCGACCGCCGACGAGCGCTCCACCCTCACGCTCGAGCCGGGCGAGTTCCTGACGGCCGTCGAGGTGCCGCGCGCGCCCGACGCGAGCGCGTACGTGATCGCCGGAGAGCGGGCGGCGTGGAGCTTCGCGCTCGCCGGCGTCGCGGCGGCCAGGTTCGGCGACGAGGTGCGGATGGCGGCGATCGGCGTCTCGAACCTGCCGCGGCAGATCGATCCGGACGATCCGGCCGCCGGGCTGCCGGGCCTCGACATGACCCGCTGGAAGCGACGGCTGCTCGAGACGCTCGCGTCCGACGCGGGCGCCGCCGTCGGGCGGTGAGCGGGCCGGTCCCCGCCTACGTCGAGGAGCGGCTGCGGCGGCCGCCTCCGGAGGGCTGCAACGTCATCCCCGGCTCGACGCCGGTTGTCGGCTTCGGCGATCCCCGAAACGCCAAGATCGCCACGATCGGGCTCAACCCCAACCGGCTGGAGTTCCTCGACGGGGAAGGCTCGCTGCTGCGCGAGGACGCCCATCGGCTCGAGACGCTGCTCTCCGTCGGTGCCAACTCGCTCGAGAAGGTCGAGAGCCACGCGCTGGCCCGCGTCTTCGAGGGCTGCAACTGGTACTTCGAGCGCAACCCGTACCGGCGCTGGTTCGACGTGCTCGAGCGCGTGCTGAACGGGATCGGCGTGAGCTACTACCGGGGGACGGCCTGCCACCTCACACTCGTCCAGTGGGCCACGAACCCCACCTGGGGGCTCCTGCCCGAGTCGTCGCGGGCCGAGCTCCTGCGGCAGGACGCGCCCTTCCTGCGCGAGCGGATCGAGGCCGAGCGGATCGAGCTCGTCCTCCTGAACGGCCGCGGCGTGATCACCGCGTTCACCGACACCGTCGGCTGCTCGCTGGAGGGGGACGACGCGCCGATCGCCGACGCCCAGACCCAGACGCAGTTCATGACCGGCACCACCGACGCCGGCACGCGCATCGTCGCCTGGACGACGAACCTGCACGCCGCCGTCGGCGTGAGCGAGTGGCACCGGGCGGGCATCGCCGAGCGGGTGGCCGCCCTGGCGGCGGCCGGCGCGAGCGATGCGCAGGCGTGAAACGGCGGTGCCTGATGCCGATGGTTCACGCCCGACCACCGGGTTTCGCGCCGGGAGCTAGAGCTCGATCAGCCCGGCGTTCGTCGGTGTGAAGCCGCACGCGTCGAAGTAGAACGCGCGCAGGTGATCCTCGAAGTCGACGTGCAGCCACTCGCACCCCGCGGCGCGGGCCTCGCGCTCGGCGACCTTCACGAGCTCGACGCCGATGGCGCGCCGGCGCGCGCGGACCGGCACGAGCGTGTCGAGCACGAAGGCGTGGCTGCCGCCGTCCCAGGCGACGTTCACGAAGCCGACCAGCTCGCCGTCCTCCCGCGCCGTCGCCCAGCCGAGGCTGTGCCGCCCGACCTGGTCGCGCCAGTCCCAGTCGAGGAGGTCGTGCTCGAAGCCCTCGGCGTGAAGCACGTTCAGCTCGGCGCTCGTGAACTCGCCGCGCCACTCGTAGGCGACGGCCACTAGGCCGGGTGCGGACGGGTCACGGCGCCCTCGCTGGCGCTCGAGACGAGCAACGCGTACTTGGCGAAGACGCCGGTCGTGTAGCGCGGCTCCGGCGGCGTCCAGTCGCGCAGGCGGGCGGCGATCTCGTCGTCGGACAGCTCGAGCCGGAGCTCGCGGGCCTCGACGTCGAACTCGACGATGTCGCCGTCCTGCACGACCGCGATCGGCCCGCCGCGGGCCGCCTCGGGCGTCACGTGCCCGGCCATGAGGCCGTGGGTGGCGCCGGAGAAGCGGCCGTCGGTGACGAGCGCGACCTCCTCGCCGAGCCCCTCGCCGACGATGGCCGCGGTCACGTGGAGCATCTCCCGCATGCCGGGGCCGCCGGCCGGGCCCTCGTAGCGGATGACGACCACGTCACCGGCCTTGATCGCGCCCGCCTTGACGGCGGCGAAGCAGTCCTCCTCGCGGTCGAACACGCGCGCCGGCCCGCGATGGCGGACGCGCTCGTGCCCGGCGAGCTTCACGACGCAGCCCTCCGGCGAGAGGTTGCCGCGCAGGATGGCGAGGCCGCCCGTCTCCTTGATCGGCCGCTCGATCGGCACGACGACCGGCTGGCCCGGCGTCTCGACGGCGTCGTCTGCGACCTGGCCGAGCGTGCGCCCGTCGACGTTGCGGGCGCCGGCGTGGACGAGCTCGCGCTTCCGGAGCTCGCGCGCGACGAGCGCGACGCCGCCCGCGTCGAACATGTCCGTCGCCACGTACTTCCCGCCCGGCTTCAGGCTCGCCACGATGGGCGTGCGGGCGGCGATCGAGTCGAACTCGTCGATCGAGAACGGGATGCCGAGCTCGTCGGCAATCGCGAGCAGGTGCAGGACGCCGTTCGTCGAGCCGCCGGTCGCCGCGACCGACGCGGCGGCGTTCTCGATCGCCTCGCGGGTCACGATCTGCGAGGGCCGCACGTCGTCGCGGACGAGCTGCATCACGAGCCGCCCGCACTCCTCGGCGGCGTCGCCCTTGGTGCGGTTGAGCGCGGGGATGCCGTTCATGCCCGCCGGGCTGATCCCGAGGAACTCGAGCGCGGTCGACATCGTGTTGGCGGTGAACTGGCCGCCGCAGGCGCCGGCGCCCGGGCAGGCCGCGGACTCGACCTCGTGCAGCTCGGCGCCGTCGATCTTGCCCGCCGCGTGCGCCCCGACCGCCTCGAAGACGTCCTGGATCGTGATGTCGCGGCCGCGGAACGTGCCCGGCGCGATCGAGCCGTTGTAGAGCGCGAGCCCCGGGATGTCGAGCCGGCACAGCGCCATCACGCCGGCCGGGATCGTCTTGTCACAGCCGACGATGCAGACCAGGCCGTCGAAGAGGTGGCCGCGGGCGACGAGCTCGATCGAGTCGGCGATCACCTCGCGTGAGATCAGCGACGCCTTCATCCCCTCGGTGCCCATCGAGACGCCGTCGGAGACCGAGATCGTGTTGAACTCCATCGGCGTGCCGCCGGCCGCGCGGATCCCGGCCTTCACGCGCTGGGCCAGCTCGCGCTGGTTGAAGTTGCACGGCATCGTCTCGATCCACGTCGTGGCGACGCCGATGATCGGGCGGGCGAGGTCGTCGTCGGTGAAGCCGATCGCCTTCAGCATGGCGCGCGCGGGCGCGCGGTCGGGGCCGTCGGTCAGCGCCGCCGAGTGGCGCTTCGCGGGATCGGATGGGCGGTCGTACGGGTTCCCGGTCACGCCGGCGTCTCGAGCTCCACGTGGATCCCCCACGCCCGGCCCGATGCGAAGAGCTCGTCCGGGTCGACCGCGCCCACCTCGCCGATGACGTGCGGCTCGGGCTCGTCGGCCGTGCAGCCCCACACCATCCGCCGGGGCGGCGGGCGGTCGTCGACGGCGAGGTGGTCACCCCGCTCGCGCGCGGCCTCGGCCTCCTCGGCGGCAGGGCCCTCTGCGTATCCCTTCCCCATGGTCTGCGAGCCTACCACCATGGCACAGCTCATCTATTCGGCAATCGCGTCGCTCGACGGCTTCGTCGCCGACGCGGAAGGCAACTTCGACTGGGCCGCGCCCGACGAGGAGGTGCACGCGTTCGTGAACGACCTGGAGCGCCCGGTCGGCACGTACCTCTTGGGGCGGCGGATGTACGAGACGATGGCGGTCTGGGAGACGATGCCGCTCTCCGGCGAGCCGGACGTGATGCGCGACTTCGCCGAGATCTGGCGGGCGGCGGACAAGGTCGTCTACTCGCGCACGCTCGCGGAGGTCTCGACGGCCCGGACGCGGCTCGAGCGGGAGTTCGATGCGGACGCCGTGCGGAGGATGAAGGCCGCGGCGGAGCACGACATCGCCATTGGCGGCCCCGAGCTGGCTGCCCAGGCGATCGAGGCCGGGCTCGTCGACGAGCTCCAGCTCTTCCTGACGCCGGTCATCGTCGGAGGTAGTAAGCACTCACTACCTACGACCGTGAAAGTGCATCTGGAGCTCCGCGACGTGCGCCGGTTCGGCAACGGAACCGTGTATCTGCGCTACGCCGTTCTGCCGGCCGTGTGAGGCGCGGAACCACCGGGGCCAGGCCCCGTACGGGGCCTGGCCCCATCGGTCAGAGCGCGCGGCGCAGGATCGCGACCAGCTCGGCGCGGTCGGGCGGCGGTGAGAGGGCGTCGAGCTCGGAGCGCTCGAGCGCGGCGTCCGCCGCCCGCGGCAGGTCGGCCTCGGCGACGCCCTGCCCGCCGAGGCGGGCGCCCCCCGCCAGCGCCGAAACGCGCTCCCCCAGTCTGTCCGGAGAGACGCCGAGCGCCGCGGCGAGCTCGGCGATCGCCGCCGGCTCGCGGGCCGCCATCGCCTCGAGTGCGTATGGCAGGACGGCGGCGTTCGTGACCGAGTGGGACGTGCCGCACGTCCGCACCACCGTCTGGCACAGCACGTGGTGAAGCGAGAACCCGGCCGAGCCGAGCGCGTAGCCGGCCAGCACCGCGCCGAGCGCGAGAGCGTCGCGCTCGCCGGTCTCGACGCCCCGCGCCAGGAGTGTCGCCGCGCGCGCCGCGGCCAGCGACGCCACCGGGTTCCGGCCGGGGCCGTAGAGAGCCTCGGCGGCATGGGCAAGCGCGTTCATGGCCGAGGCCCGCCGCGCCGCCTCGGGCTGGCCCGTCATCACGGGCGGGTCGGCGAGCACGAGCACCGGGCGATGGTTCGGCCGCCCCTCGTACCCCGGCGCCGGCCGGTGCCCGCGTGACATCTCGGCGCCCGAGAGGGTCGTCGGTACCGCGCACACCTCGCCGCCGCGGGCCGCCGCGAGCGCCTTGGCGGTGTCGATGACCCGCCCCCCGCCCCACGCCAGCATCCGCCCGCCACCGACCAGGTCGATCAGCGCCGCGGCCGCGTCGGGCACCTGGCCCGACGGGACGTGATGCACGCGCGCGCCCTCAAGCACGGCAACGGGAATCTCCGGTTCGGCCCGCGCGGTCGTGAGGACGTCGACGCCCGGCCACGCATGCGTCGCGGCCCCCTCACCGAACCGGATCGTGCGCTCGCCGTCGCGCCACACGAACGCCGTCATTGTGAGAGCGCCACCCCTCCGACGACGAGCAGGCCGCCCAGCGCGAGCCACGCCGTGACGCTCTCGCCGAGCGTCACCGCGCCCACGGTCACCGCCACAACCGGGACGCCGTAGAGGTAGGCGACCGCCCGCGACGGGTCGAGCCGGCGCAGCGCGATCGTCCACAGAACGTATCCGGCAAGGGTGCATACGAGGCCGAGGTAGACCAGGAGCGCGAGGTCGCCGGCGTCCACGCCGCCCAGCCGGCCGGCGCTCCCCGACGCTCCGAACGGGAGAAGTGCGGCCGTCCCGACAAGCGATGTCGCGGCCGATACGGCGACCGCGTCGAACCGGTGAAGGAGCGGCTTCACGACCACGTTGTAGGCCGCGAACGACGACGCCGCCAGGAGCACGAGGAGCGGCCCGCGCACCGCGTCGAGCGACACCCGCTGGCCCGACCCCAGAACGATGACGACGACCACGCCTGCGAACGCCACCGCCAGCCCCGCGGCGCGCCGGCGCGAGAACTCCTCCAGGCCGAGCCCGAGCGACATCACGAGCGCCGTCGCAGGCGCCGCCGCGATGACGACGCTGGCCGTGCCGGCCGTCGTGGTGCGCTCACCTGCGTTCAGCGCCAGGTGGTACACGGCGACGACGAAGAGCCCGGCGACCACCACCCGCAGCGCGTCGCGGCGCGTCAAGCCCGGAAGACCGCCGGCCGCCACGAGCGCGACCGCGAACCCGGGTGCGGCGACGAGGTAGCGGCCGATGGCGACGTCCGGGGCGTGCAGGCCGTGGTCGACGAGCGCCTTGATCGCGGCGAACGAGCCGCCCCAGGCCAGCACCGCCGTCGCGAGCAGGAGATGTGGCAGGCTACGCGACCGATGCACGCGGTCAAGCGTATCGAGATCCGGTGGCGCGACCTCGACGGCTTCGGTCACGTCAACAACTCGACGTATCTGACCTACCTCGAGGAGGCGCGCGACGAGTTCTTCACGGAGCTCCTCGGCGAGACCGTCCACAGAGTTGTGATCCGCCACATCGAGGTCGACTTCGTCTCGGGGCTCGTCCACGCCGACGACTTCGTCGACGTCGAGCTCTCGCTCGATGCCGTCGGCACATCGAGCGCGACGACCCGCGAGGTGATCCGCTCGACGGCCGACGGCCGGGTCGCCGCCGAGGCCCGAAGCGTCGTCGTGCACACCGACTCCGACCGCGCGGCGTCCGAGCCGTGGCCCGAGGAATCGCGACGGGCGCTCGAGGCCCGCCTGTGATGCACCTCATCCACCGGACGGGGCCGCTCGCTCAGTAGAGCGCGGACGCGAGCCGGCGGCGGTACTCGGTGGAGAGCGGGTGGTCCTGGCCCAGGTCGGCGAACACCCCGACCATGACCTGGCGGATCCGGTCGCGGACGGCGGCGTCCGCCCCCGCCAGCGCGTCGAGCAGGAGCTGGAGCGCGCGCTCGGTGTCGCCGGCGTCGAGCGCCGAGAGGCCCGGGCCAAGCGCCGGGTCGCCGGCCGACTCGAGCCGCGTGAGCGCGGCCCTGGCGGCCGGATGGCCGGGCTCGAGCTCGAGCGCCCGCCGGATGGAGGCCTCGTCGCCCTGGGCCACGAGCCGGTCGGCCTCCGACGGCAGGAGGCCGCGCAGGAACGAGTCGACGCTGGCACGCGGCACGGCGCCGGTGAACTCGTCGACGAGCCGGCCGTCGCGGAAGGCCTTCACGGCCGGGATGCCCTGGACGCGGTAGCTCATCGAGACGCGCGGGTTCTGGTCGACGTCCACCTTGACCAGCTCGACGGCGCCGCCGGTCGCCTCGACCGCAGCCTCCAGGACCGGCGTCAGCTGGCGGCACGGGCCGCACCAATCGGCCCAGAAGTCGACGACCACCGGCACCGTCTTCGAGCGCTCGATGACGGCGTCGTCGAAGGTCGCGTCGGTGGCGTCGGCGCTCGTCACTCCTCCTTCCCGTCGCCCTGCTCGCGCAGATAGCGTTCGAAGTCGGCGGCGAGCTCGTCGCCGCTCGGCGGATCCGCCGCGTCGGCGGCCTCCTCGAGCTGCTGGACGTACCCGGCGATGTCGGGGTCGTCGGAGATCGCGGACGCCACGCGCAGCGCGTACTCGCTCGCCGCCCGCTCGAGCTCGTTCGACCCCGGCGGCGTGCCGATCATCTCGCTCAGGCGCCCGAGGAGTGCGAGGGCCGCCTGGGGGTTGGGCGTCGCCGAGATGTAGTGCGGCGTGGCCGCCCACAGGCTGGCCGAGCGCAGCCCGGCCCGCGAGCACGCGTCGTGCAGGACGCCGACGATGCCCGTCGGCCCCTCGTAGGTCGACCGCGAGAGCCCGAACTTCTCCATGAGCTCATGGTCGGAGGCGGTCGCGGAGACGGGCACGGGCCGCGTGTGCGGCGTGTCCGCCAGCAGGGCGCCCATCGTGATCACGAGGTCGACCCGGTAGCGGCGGGCCATGTCGGCGATCGCGCCCGAGAACGCGCGCCAGCGCATGTTCGGCTCTGTCCCCACGACGACCACGAGGTCGGACTTCTCCGACGCGTACACCTCGGTCTCGGGCCAGTCGAGCCGGCGCACGTCGCCGTCCACCAGCTCGACGGTCGGCCGCGTCTGCTGGTAGTCGATGAACGGCTCGGAGTCGATGACCGCGCACCGCTCGGCGTCGGTCGCCGCGCGCAGGTACCCGGCCGCCAGGCTGGCGGCCCCTCCCGCGTCGTTCCAGCCCCGGAACGCGGCCACGAGATTGGGGCGGCGCAGCACCGGATCGTGCTCGATATGCACGAAGTCCACGCCCGCAGTCTGGCACACACCCGGGCCTCCGGCGCCGGAGCGGTATACAACGGTCGTGAGCGCAATCGACCTGCTCGTGATCGGCGCAGTCGGGCTGTCGGCCTTCCGTGGCGCCCAGCGCGGCCTCGTTGCGACGGTCCTGGGCCTGGCCGGGTTCGCCGTCGGCGCGGTGATCGGATCGCGGCTCGCGCCGCTGCTCCTGCACGGCGGGCGCCACTCGCCGTGGCTCGGAGTCGCCGGCCTGGCGGGAGCGCTCATCGGCGGGTCGATCGTCCAGCTCGGCGCCGGAGCCGCCGCGCACGCGCTCCGCGAGCACGTCCTGCGCGGGCCGCTGGGCGTCGCGGACACCGCCGGCGGCGTGGCGGCGGGCGCGATCCTGGGCCTGGCGCTGGCGTGGCTCGTCGCCGTCGTCGCGCTCGAGCAGCCGGGGCTTCACCTGCGCCGGAACGTGCAGCGCTCGGCGATCCTCCCGGCCCTCCTGCGCACGGTGCCGGCGAGCACCGTGCTCGACGCGCTCGCGCGCTTCGATCCCCTGCCCGTGGTGCCGTCGATCGCCGACCGCGCGCTCGACAAGCCGGACCCGGCCGTGCCGCGCGCGGCGGGGCCGCGGGCCGCGCGGGCGAGCGTCGTCCGCGTCCAGGGGACGGCCTGCGGGCTCGGCATCCAGGGATCGGGCTGGGTCGTGCGGCCGGGCATCGTCGTCACGAACGCGCACGTCATCGCCGGGGAGCACGACATTGCCGTGATGCCGTCCGCGGCGGGCACCTACTCCGCCGTGCCGATCGCGGTCGATCCCGGGAACGACGTCGCCATCCTGCGCGTCCACGGCCTGCCCGCGCCGCAGCTCGCGGTCTCGCCGAAGGATCCGTCGGGCGGGGCGGTGGCGATGATCGGCTATCCCCAGAACGGGCCGCTCACATCGGTGCCGGGCCGGGCCGGCCAGCCCGTGACGGCGCTCTCGCCCGGGGCCTACGGCGGCAGCGTGCGGCCGCGGACGGTCGTGCCCCTGCGTGGCCGGCTCGAGCACGGCGACAGCGGCGGACCCGTGGTCGACCGCCGCGGCCGGGTCGTCGCGATGATGTTCGCGGCCGACCGCGGCGGCGGAGGCGGATTCGGCGTCCCGCTCGACGCGATCCGGGACGCGCTCGGCTCGGCCCGCGGCCGGGTCCCGCCCGGCCCCTGCATCGGGTAGCCTGCATCCATGCGGTCAGCCGCCGCCAGGCACCTCACCACGGCGCTCGCGATCCTCTGCATCCAGGCGATGGCGACCGTGCTGACGTTCCGGCGCGACCCGGTCGAGCGGTTCGAGGGCGCCGTCGCGACCGCGCTCACCTGGGAGGCGGTGCGGCGGATGCGGGCGGCCGACACCGCCCGGCTCTAGCCTCCCGGCGCCCCCGAGCCGACGACGTCGCCGGCGATCTCGAGCTGGCCCTCGACCCGCTCGGCGTGCCCGTACCCGCGCACGTCGGCGTCGCCCAGCCGGGCGTTTCGAAGCGCGATCCGGTGCGACTCGGGCGCGGTCGAGTCGGCGACGCGCTGCGTCCACCTCTGGGTGGTCGCGTTCCACTCGCCGATGTAGCCGCCGGGCAGGAGCTGGAGCGGCGCGGCCAGGTGGCGCCCGTAGTCGTACGGCGCCGGGTCGCCGGCGTTCCACCACTGGCGGGTCACGAAGTCCGACACCGTGACCACCGTGTCGCCCACCGGGATCTCGTAGCCGTAGCGGTCAGCCTCGACGGCATCGCAGGCCTCCATCGCCCAGAAGATCCCGCGCCCGACCTGCACCGACTGGTTCACGAGCGGGTCGCCGAGCGCCTCGAGCACCTCGTGGCTGAAGGCGACCGAGACGCTCGCGCCGAGCTGCTTCAGGTCGCCGGCGAACACCTTCAGGTCGGGCACGCCGTGCGTCTCCTCGTGGTAGCCGCCCGCGTCCTCGAGGTCGCTCTTGTCCATGATGCGGCACTTCCACACGTTCGCCGCGGTGGGGATCGCGCTCTCGTCCGTGTACCGCTGGATCGACGCGTTCGTGCCCCACCACGGCCGGAAGTGGTAGGTCACCTGGTGCTGGACGGCGAGGATCATCGCGTCCAGCTCGGCGTCGGTGCACGCGGTGCTCTGGTTCAGCACCGCGATGTGCGGGATGAGGTAGGTCATCGCCCGAACTCCTTTCCGGCGCGGGTCGGCGAGATCCGCGCGAGTGCCCGATACGTGACAGACGCTACTCGTCCCGGCGCCCGGCGGCAAACCGGCCTCAAAGGGTCGAAAGCACCTCGGCCAGCGCCTCGAGCGCCGCCAGGTTGTGGCCCTCGACGAAGACGTCGGAATGGCGCAGCGCAACCCGCATGCCGCCGGCCAGCGGCTCGAATCCGGAGTGGCCCTTGAGCGGATTCACCCAGACGAGCCGGTGGGCCTGGCGATGGAGGCGGGCGAGCTCGGACTCGAGCAGCCCCAGGTCGCCCCGCTCCCAGCCGTCCGAGACGACGACGGCCACCGCTCCCCGCGTCATCCCGCGGCGCCCGTACTGCTCGTTGTAGGCCCGCAGCGACTCGCCGATCCGGGTGCCGCCGCCCCAGTCGGGCATCGCGGCGCCCGCCAGGCGCAGCGAGCGGGCCGGGTCGAGGTCGCGCAGCTGGGGCGTAAGCCGCGAGAGGCGCGTGCCGAACGCGAAGGCCTCGACGTGCCGGCCCGCGCGGGCGGCCGCCTCGAGGAACATGATCATCGCCCGCGCGTACGGCTCCATCGAGCCGGACACGTCGCACAGGAAGATCAGCTTCCGCGGCACGAGCTTGCGCCGCCGGTAGGCCAGCCGCAGCGGCACGCCCTCGGTGTGGATCGCCGCCCGCAGCGTGCGCCGGGGGTCGAGCACGTCACCCGCTCTTCCGGGCTTCAGGCGATGGGAGCGGCGCCTCGGCTCGGCCGCGGGCAGGGCGGCGATCAGGCGCCGCACCCGGCGCAGCTCCGAGGCGGTCATGTCGGCGAAGTCCTTGCGGCGCAGCACCTCGTCGCGCGAGGACGCCACGAGCACCGGCGGCTGCTCCTCCTCGGACGGGCGCTCGTCGTCCTTGGCGGGCATCGCCGACGGCGCCCGCGTCGACGGCCGCGCGGCGGCCTGGAGGCCCAGGTCGACGGGCTGCTCGGGCGCGGTGCTCGGCGCCCGCTCCCAGAACGCGGCGAAGGCCATGTCGAACGCCTCGATGTCGTCGCGGCGCGAGACCAGCGTGCAGCGCAGCGCGTGGTAGACCTGCTCGCGGCTCTGGAGGTCGACCAGGTCGAGGCCGCGCAGCGCGTCCTGGAGCCGGCCGGGCCCCACCTCGATGCCCGCCTCGCGCAGGATGCGCCCGAACGTGACGAGCTTTCGGACGACCGCGTCGCCGGCGGTGGCGGTCGGCACCGGAGCCCCGGTCCTAGGTCTCGCGGGCGCGGGCGACGAGCTCGCGCAGCCCCGCGTCGCGCACGCGCTCGATGTCCTCGTGGTGCTTCAGCACGGAGCCCAGGGTGGCGTCGACGACGCCCGCCTCGAGCTCCTCCTGGCCGAGCGCCACCAGCGCCTGCGTCCAGTCGATGGTCTCGGCGACGCCGGGCAGCTTGGCGAGGTCCATCGCCCGCAGATGGCCGACGAACGCCGCCGCCTCGGCGGCCAGCCGCTCGGGCACGCCGGGGACCCGGGCCCGGACGATCTCGATCTCGCGGTCGAGCTCGGGGTGCCCGATCCAGTGGTAAAGGCAGCGGCGCTTGAGCGCGTCGTGCAGCTCGCGCGTGCGGTTCGACGTCAGGATCACCCGCGGGCGGCGCTCGGCGCGGATCGTGCCGATCTCGGGGATCGTCACCTGGAAGTCGGACAGGAGCTCGAGCAGGAACGCCTCGAACTCGTCGTCGGAGCGGTCGATCTCGTCGATCAGGAGCACCGGCGCGACAGCGTCGGACGACTCGATCGCGTCGAGCAGGGGCCGCCGTTCGAGGAAGTCGCGCCCGAAGACGTCGTGCAGCGTCTGCCCCGCGTCGGCGGCCGTGCCGGCCTCGATCGTGCGGATGTAGAGCAGTTGGCGGGCGTGGTTCCAGTCGTAGAGCGCGTGGGCGACGTCGATGCCCTCGTAGCACTGGAGCCGGATCAGGCGCGCGCCGGTGATCGCCGCCAGCGCCTTCGCGGCCTCGGTCTTGCCGACGCCCGCCTCGCCCTCCAGGAGCAGCGGCTTCTCGAGCGCGAGCGAGAGCGACATCACCGTCGCGAGGCCGCGATCGGCCAGGTACGCCTCGGTGCGCAGGGCGGCGGTCAGCTCGTCGATCGAGCGCGGCTCGGCCATCGGGGTCAGGTTACCAGCGGGCCAACGGCCATCCGGCCGCCCGTGCCGCATGGATAGAATTCGGGCGTGAGCAGGTGGCAGCTTCGGACGTGGACCAAGGGCACCGGCGCGGCCGTCGAGCCGGCCGGCGCAGCCGACGCGTCCCCCGCCCCGGCGCGGCCGGGGCGCCCGCGCGCGCTTCCCCCACGGGGGCCGTGGGCGGCGCGCTCCGACCGGCGGGCGGCGGCCGCGGGCAGCCACCGCACGGCCCGGGAGGCACGGCGGCGGCATGCCGCCCGCTACGCGGGAGACGAGGCGATCGAGCGGCTGGAAGCGCTCGAGGCCGAGCTGCTCGGCCGCTGACGCAGGTCAGCCCGCGACGGTGTTCTCGAGCCCGCCGTCGACGACGATCGTCGTCCCGCTGATGTAGGCGGCGCCGGGCGAGGCCAGAAAGGCGATCACCTCGCCGACCTCCTCGGCCGTGCCGATCCGCTTCATCGGCACCCTGTCGGCCACCTCGTGCAGGTCCTCGCCGTAGCCGCGCACGCCCTCGGTGTCGATCCAGCCGGGCGCGACGCAGACCAGGCCGATGCCGTACTTCCCCCACTCCAGCGAGAGCGTGTTCGTGAGTGCGGTCACGCCGGCGCGGGCGGCGGAGGAGTGGGCCATTCCCTCGATGCCGCGCCGCGGACAGAGGACGACCGAGATCACCCGGCCGCCGCCGTTCTCGATCATCCAGCGCTTGGCGACCAGCTGGGTGAGCTGCCACGGCGCGTCGAGGTTGAGCCGGCGGACGGCCCGCCAGCCGTTCGGGGTGATGTCCTCGGCCGGGGCGACGAACTGGCCGCCGGCGTTGTTCACGAGGCAGTCGATGCGGCCGAACTCCGAGAGGCAGCGCTCGACGAGGGCCTCGGCCACCTCCGGCTCGCGGATGTCGCCCGCGTGGACGACGCAGCCCTCGCCGGCGAGCTCGCGGGTGCCCTCGAGCGGCTCGGGCCGGCGGCCCGCGACGACGATGTTGAAGCCGTCGCGGTGGAGCGCGAGCGCGGCCGCGCGGCCGATGCCGGTGCCGCCTCCCGTCACGATCGCCGCGCGTTCCCTCACCGAACGAACCTAGCAGAGTGCGAGAATCCACGGCCATGCACCGATCGCTCTGGCTCGAGGAGGCGCTGGCCGCCGAGGACGGCGGTTCTGCCGCCGCGCTCACCGGCGGCCAGCGCGCCGACGTGTGCATCGTCGGCGGCGGGTTCACCGGCCTCTGGACGGCGCTTCGAATCAAGGACCTCGATCCCGGATGCGACGTCGCGATCGTCGAAGCCGACATCTGCGGCGGCGGCGCGAGCGGGCGAAACGGCGGCTTCCTCACCACCTGGTGGTCGAAGCTCGGCACGCTCATCAAGGCCTGCGGCGAGGAGGAGGGCATGCGCATCGCGCGGGCCTCGGAGGAGGCCGTGGACGCGATCGAGGGGTTCTGCGCCGAGCACGGCGTCGACGCCCACTTCCGCCGCGGCGGCTGGCTGTGGGTCGCGACGGCGCCGGCCCAGATGGGGATGTGGGAGTCGGCCGTCGCCGAGTGCGAGCGCCACGGCGTGCACGAGCTCAAGGCGCTCACCCTGGAGGAGCTGCACGAGCACATCGACCAGCCGACGCATCTCGGCGGTGCCTGGGAGCCGCGCACCGCGACCGTCCACCCGGCGCAGCTCGCGCGCGGCCTGCGCCGCGTCGCCCTCGAACGGGGCGTGCGGATCTACGAGAACTCGCCGATGCTCTCGCTGCGGCGCACGGGCCCGCCGCGCGTGCGCACGCCGGACGGCGAGATGACGGCCGGGACGGTCGTCCTCGCGCTGAACGCGTGGTCGGCGGCGATCCCCGAGCTCAGCCGCGCGATCGTCCCGGTGACGAGCGACATCGTCGCCACGGCGCCCGACCACGCGCTGCTGGAGCGGATGCGCTGGACGCGCGCCGAGGCAATCGCCGACGCCCGGCTCATGGTGCACTACTACCAGGCGACCCGCGACGGCCGCATCGTCTTCGGGAAGGGCGGCGGGACGCTCGCGTACAGGGCCCGGATCGGCGACGGCTTCAACCACGACCCGCGCCGCACGGCCTGGGTCACCGAGCACATGCACCGCATCCTGCCGGCCACCACCGGGGCGCAGATCACGCACAGCTGGGCGGGGCCGGTGGCGCGCACCGACGACGGCCTGCCGATCTTCGGCCGGCTGGCCCCGGACGTGGTCCACGGCGGCGGATACTCCGGAAACGGCGTCGGCCCGACCTGGATCGGCGGGCGCATCCTGGCGTCGCTCGCGCTGGGCCGCGACGACGAGTGGGCGAGCGCGGGCCTCGTCCGCGACCCCGGCCGGGCCTTCCCGCCCGAGCCCGTGCGCTACCTCGGCGGCCGGGTCGTGCGCGAGGCGGTGCGGAGGATGGAGGAGGCCGAGGACCGCGGCGAGAAGCCGGGCCGGCTCGTCAGCTACGCGGCCGGGTTCGCCCCTGCCGGCTACGCGCGCGGCGGCGGACGCCGCCGGCGCGGGTAGCCGGCGAGGCGATCGGGTGGTCTAACAGGCCGCCTCGCTCGCGCAGCGCTTCGCGCGGTTTGAGTGGCTGATGTACATGCGGCCCGCCCCGAGGCTGATCTTGTCGAGGCTGTAGGTCCCCTCCTCGTCGAGCACGACGTAGGCGCGGTTCACCTGCGCGCCGGGATGGCTCGACGCGTAGACCTGCCAGGCCGTGGACGTGCCGTCGGCCGCGAACTGGTTTCCGTGGTTGTCCCAGATGATGCAGTCGCTGGTGAACCCGGTGAAGTCGGCCCTGCCCCACGCGGGGTTCCTGGTCGCATGGTTGCAGTAGAAGCCGGCCAGGTAGAGGATGTCGCCGTTGTCGACCTCCACGGAGATCCGCGGTGCGCCGGCGCCGACGTGGCCGTCCTCCTCGAACTCGAACGACAGGTTCGTGACCTGGTCGACCGGCTCGTCGAGCGCAAGGCCCGCCCGGGAGTAGAACGACAGATAGCTGTACTGCGTGTCGCTCGTGTCCTCGTCGTGGCCGACGACGGCGTGCAAGCGGCGATGGTTGCCGTCTCCGGGGCTGTCGCTCCCGTGCGACGTCCACTTCGCCCTGTCGAGATGGCGCGTCCCGATCTCGGTCCGCAGGCGCTGCTGCTTTCCGACCGTGCTCTCCGCGGCGGCCGTGGCCGCCAGCGCCAACACGAGGGCAAGCACCAGGGTGCCGACCCACACCGTGCGTCTGTGCATGTGAACCTCCGATGAAACGACGTGTGCCCGCAGGGGTTCTAGCGCGATACTTCGCACTGCGAAAGGGAAACCTTCTGCCGGTATGACCGCTACGCGTCGCCCGGCCTGCGGTAACGGGAGAGGACCGGCGTCACCACGTGCATCACCGCCACGCCGGCGATGCACGCCAGCCCGCCGGACACAACCGAGAAACGCACCGATGTGAGCGCGGCGACGGTCCCCGCCTCGACGTCGCCCAGCCGCGGGCCCGACGTGACGACGGCGATGTGGAGGGCGCTCAGCCGGCCGCGCATCGCATCGGGCGCGACGAGCTGGAGAATCGTGTTTCGGAAGACGGCCGACACGACGTCGGCCCACCCGGCCGCGGCGAGCAGGACGAGCGCGAGCGGGAACCACCCGCGCGGAACGAGCCCGAATGCCACGATCGCCGCGCCCCACGCCACGACCGACACGACCACCGCCAGCCCCTGCCGGCGGACGCTCCCGACCCAGCCGCTCGCCGCTGCGCCCAGCAGCGCCCCCGCGCCGGGGGCCGCATACATCAGCCCCAGCCCGTCGGGGCCGACGTGGTAGGTGGTCACCGCGAGCGCCGGGAAGAGCGCCCGCGGCATACCGAAGATCATCGCGTTGAGATCGATCACGAACGTCGAGAGGAGGACGGGCGTCGACCGCGCGAACGCCAGCCCCTCGCGCACGGCCGTCCAACCCCGGGTCGCCTCGCCGGCGTTGGCCGGGGGCAGCGGCCGCACGCGCAGGACGGCGGCCAGCGCGACCGCGAAGCCCGCGACAGCGGTCACGTAGACGGCGGTCACGCCGGTCGTCGCGAGCAGGACGCCGGCCAGCGCCGGCCCGGCCAGCGACGTCACCTGGCCGACGACCTGGTTCAGGGCCAGCGCCGGGGGTAGGTAGTAACTGCCAACTAACTCCGGGATGCTGGCGTTCCGGACGGGCGCCTCGATGCTCGCAAACGCCGCAACGGCCGCCGCCACCGCGTAGATGGCCCCGACCGGCGGCGAACCGCTGGCGGCCAGGAGCGCGAGGGCGGCGGCGCAGCCCGCCGCGCCCACCTGCGCGACCAGGATCAGCCGGCGGCGGTCGTGGGAGTCGACGACCGCGCCGGCCGCAAGCGACCCGAGCAGAAGCGGCACCAGCTCCGCGGCCCCGACGAGCCCGACCGCGAGCGACGAGCGGGTGATGAGGAAGACCTGGAACGGCACCGCGACCGCGACGAGCTCGTGCGCCGACGACGCCACCAGGTCCGCCGCCCACAACCGCCGGTAGTCGGCGGAGGTTCGAAGCGGCGCGATGTCCACGATCACGCCGCGAAGCCCCGCCATCCGCCTGTTATACCGAGGGTGCGGGATTCAGCGGCGGCACAAGTGTGCCGATACACAAATTCCGTGTCCCCGCGGAAGCCGGCCCACCGCCGCGACCGGCGCGAGCTCGAGGTGCTCCATCGCGTCGCCGTCGCCCTGTCGCAGTCCCTCGCGTTCTCCGACGTGATGGACGCGCTCGCGCGCGAGCTGGTGCACGCCGTCGACCGGGTGAGCGAGTGCACCATCACCATCTGGCACCCGGCCCGAGACGTGCTCGAGGTGGCCTCGGTGTACGTCCGCGAGACCGGCACCTCCGAGGAGGACAGGGGCGACATCTACCGGCTCGACGACTACCCGGCCTCCCGCGTCCTCCTGCGCGCGGCCGACGGGTACGGCGTGCAGCGGATGACAGACCCCGGTATCGCGCCCCTCGTCCGCGAGAAGCTGATCGCGTGGGGCTGGCGCACCTGGATCGAGCTGCCGCTCGTCGTGAACGGCCGCTCCGTCGGCCTGATCGAGATGGCCGACTACCGTTCCGCGCGCCGGTGGGCGCAGCGCGACATCGACTTCTGCCGGACGATCGCGGGCCAGGCGGCCCTGGCCGTCCGAAACGCCCAGCTCTACGAGGACCTGCGACACCGCGTCGACAAGGACCCGCTGACCGGCGTCCTGAACCACCGCGCCTTCTACGAGCGGCTGGAGCAGGAGCTCGAGCGAGCCAGGCGCGGCGGCACGCGGGTCGCCGTGATCGTCGTCGACCTCGACGACTTCAAGGCGCTGAACGACACGCGCGGCCACATCGCGGGCGACGCCGCGCTGCGCCGCGTCGCCGCCGCGATTCGCTCGACCTGCCGGGCCGTCGACATCCCCGGCCGGCTCGGCGGCGACGAGTTCGCCCTGATCCTGCCCGACGTCGAGACCGACCTCGACACGCTCGCCGGCCGCCTCCGCGGCGCCATCCACGAGCGGGCCGGCCTGCACGCGTCGGTCGGGATCGCCGTCGCGGGCGCTCCCGGCGAGACCGCGGCGCGCACGGTCGCCCGCGCCGACGGCTCGCTGCTCGAGGCGAAGGCCGCCGGCAAGCGCACCCACCGCGTCGCCGCCTGAACTTCCCGCCGACGGCGGGCGCCTCTACACTTGAGGCACCCGAGAGGTGCCACCATGCGCTGCCTGCTGCTTGACGCCACCATGCGACCGACAAGCCTCGTGACCCGGGAACGGGCCGTGTCGCTCGTGGTGTGCGGGAACGCACAGGTGATCGCCGAGGAGCCCGCGGTGGTCTTCCGGTCGGAGCACCTGCGCGTGCCGCTGCCGGTGATCCTCCAGGTGCCGGCCTACGTCGAGCTGCGCCCGCTGGTGAAGCGGAACGTCGTGCGGCGCGTGCTCTTCTGCCGCGACAGCTGGCGGTGCTGCTACTGCGGCCGGGACGGCGGGCCGCGCGACCTCACCGTCGACCACGTGAAGCCGCTCTCGCGCGGCGGCGCCCACGTCTGGGACAACGTGGTCACCGCCTGCCGGCGCTGCAACCACCGCAAGGGCAACCGGCTTCCGTACGAGGCCGGGATGTACCCGCAGCACGTGCCGAAGGCGCCCGACATGGTGCAGGTCGCCTGGGCCGGCCGGCTCACCCATCCGCTCCAGCGCGAGTACGTCGCCGCCTGGCACAAGGTGCCCGAGGCAGCTCTCTAGAACCTGTTTCAGAATGACCGCCTGTTGCGGCTGGCTCGCGGCGGCGGCCTGCGCCTCACGACGACGCGCATTCTGAAACCGGCTCTCAGGCTCTCAGGCCGGGCGCGCCACGGCGGCGCGGAGCGCAGCCTGCATCTGCGCGGCCACCGGCCCGGGCCGTCCGTCGCCCACCTGCCCTCCGTCGAGCCTGACGACCGGCATCACCTCGCGCACGCTCGACGACGTGAACACCTCTGAAGCGGCGGCCAGGCGCTCGTGCGGGTACTCGCCCTCGGCGAGCGCGAGGCCCGCGTCGCGGGCGGCGGCGAGCAGCGTCTCCCGCGTGACTCCGGCCAGGATCCCGAGATCGAGCGCGGGCGTGTGCAGGACGCCGTCCTCCACGAACCACACGTTCGACGTCGGGCACTCGAGCGCGATCCCCTCGAGCGAGAGGAAGAGCGCGTCGTCCGCCCCGCGCCTTCGGGCCTCGGCCTGAGCCGCCATGTTGACGGCGTAGCTCGTCGATTTCACGCCGGGCAGGAGCCACGGCGACCTGTTGCGGGTCGCGGCGCCGATGGCAAGCTGGAGCGAGGCCAGCTCGATCCCGCGGGCGCGCAGCTCGTCGAACCCGGCCGGGAGTGCCGTCACGAGCACGAAGCCGACCGAGTCGCCGTCGCCCGAGCCGGGCGTCCACACGACCCGGAGCACCGCGTCCGGGCCGTCGAGCGGCGCCAGCGCCTCGGCGACCAGGCCGGCGAGCGCTCCGGTGTCGGGTGGGGGCAGCTCGAGGACCTGGGCGGACTCCGCCAGCCGGCGCAGGTGCAGGTCGACCCGGAACGGCACCCCCGCGTAGACCCGCATCGTCTCGAACGCCGCCCGGCCCCGCAGCACCGCCTCGTCGTCGGCGCGAAGGAGCGGCGTCGCCGGGTCGACGACGCCGCGGCCGAGCACTGCGAGGGCGAGCGGGGTCGACGACACGTGTGCGATGGTACTGCCGGTGACCGCGACCTCCGACCGCAAGGCGCACGCGCGCTCGCTCTTCGCCGGGATCGCCGGCGACTACGACCGCTGGGCGCAGCTGCTCTCGTTCGGCCAGGACCGGCGCTGGCACGACCTGATGGTCGAGGCGATCGCCCCGGCCGCCGCCCGGCCCGGCGCCGTCGTGGCCGATGTCGCGACGGGCACCGGCGCGGTCGCCATCGCGCTGGCGCGCCGCTATCCGGGCTGCCGGGTGGTGGGGATCGACCAGAGCCCCGAGATGCTCGCCGGCGGCGCGCACCGGGTCGAGGCGGCCGGGCTCGGCGGACGGATCGAGCTCGCCGAGGGCCAGGCCGAGCGACTCCCGCTCGACGCCGGGTCGGTCGACGCCCTCACCCACACGTACCTCCTGCGCTACGTCGACGACCCCGCCGCGACGATCGCGGCGCTGGCCGAGGCGATCCGCCCCGGCGGCATGATGGCGTCGCTCGAGTTCGGAGTGCCGGGCGGCGCGGCGTTCCCGGCCTGGCGGATATGGACGCGGGCCGGGCTGCCGCTCTTCGGCGCCCCGGGCGGCCGCGCTTGGATCGCGACGGGCCGCTTCCTGGGGCCGAGCATCGAGCGCTTCTGGCACGAGCATCCGCTGGACGAGGTGCTCGGCTGGTGGTCGGACGCGGGCATGGAGGGGATCCGCGCCCGCCGGCTCAGCCTCGGCGGCGGCGTCATCGTCTGGGGCACCCGGGCGGGCTGACGGTCAGGCCGCGACGGGCGGCGGCAGCTCTTCCGACGCCGGGGCGTTCCGCCGCGCCAGGCAGCCGTCGGCGGCGATCTCGTAGTAGCCCATCCGCTCGAGCGGCGGCGAGTAGAGGTGCAGCGACACCGACGGGCCGGCCCCGCCGTTTCGGACGTCGTGGATCCGCGAGGAGTCGAAGCAGAATCCGCCGCCGGCGGTGTGGGTCGAGCTGACGACGCCCGGTTCGCCCATCACCAGCCGGTCCTCGGTGAGCTCGCCGGCGACGACCCGGACGGCCCCGGACGAGAGGTCGTGGTCGTGAAGGCCGGTGTCCTGCGACCCCGACCAGCAGATGAGCCAGGCGTCGAGCACGTCGTCGCGGTGGATCCGGGCGTAGATGCGCCGGTCCTCGTCGTGCTCCACCAGGTGGCTCCAGAGGTCGGCGCGGCCGGAGAGCTCCTCGGCGAGCGCCAGGAGCGCCGCCGGATCGAGGCCGCCCGCAGCCGGCAGCCGCTGCTCGAACCAGCCGGCCAGAACGGGATCCACGTGCGTCTCCATTTGCGACCCCCGGGAGCTTGTGAAACGATTAACACATCATGCCGCACCGGACCGCCGGACGCAAGCGAGCCACCCTGCGCGACGTCGCCCGCGCCACGGGGCTCTCGCCGGCGGGCGTCTCCTACGCGCTCCGCGGCCAGCGCGTCTCGCCCGAGACGGAGGCCCGCGTGCGCGCCGAGGCCGACCGGATCGGCTTCCGGTCCGATCCGATCGCGCGGGCGCTGCGCGGTGGGACCACCGGGCTCGTCGGCATGATCGGCGGCAGCCTCGACGACTTCTGGCACCAGGAGTTCGCGTCGGAGCTCCAGCGCTGCCTGCGCCGCCAGGGACGCCACATGCTGCTCGCCGACGCCGGCGGCGACGGGGCCGCCGAGATCGCGCTGGCCGAGAGCCTCACCGACCAGCGAGTGGACGGCCTCGTCGCGCTTCCGGTGGAGCCCGGATCGGACGCGTGGCTGCCGATCGTCCGCACGGTCCCCACGGTCGCCGTGGGCGCCGCGCTCCCCGCGCCGGCCGGCGCTGTCCGCTTCGCCTCCGACGCCGGGTTCGGCCTCATGGTCGACCATATCCGCAGCGCAGGCCACCGCAGGATCCTCGTGCTCACCACCGGCACCCGGCGACCGCCGCGGCGGCCCGGAATCCGGACGGTGCGGTGCGGCTTCTCGCCGGCCGACGGGCGTGCCGCCGTCCGCCGCGCGCTTGACCGCCCCGACGCTCCGACGGCCGTCTTCGCCTTCTCCGACGCGCTGGCCTACGGCGCCTACATGGCGTGCTCCGACCTGGGGCTCGACATCCCCGGGGACGTGGCCGTCGCGGGGTTCGACGACCACCCGCTCTCTGCGCTCGTGGCTCCGCCGCTCACGAGCGTCAGCTGGGACACCGCCTCGGCTGCGGCCGCCGCCGCCGAGATGCTGGCCGGCGCGATCGACGACGGCCGAAGCGGCGGCGAGGTGGTCGTGCCGCCGCGCCTGCGGCCGCGCCGGTCGACGGCGGCTCAGCCGCGCGCCAGGACCGCGTAGCGGCGCCGCTCCCGCATTCCGGCGCGGCGGTAAAGGCGCACGGCGCCGGTCGGGTTGTCGGCGTCGACCTTGAGCCGCACCTCCCCCACGCCCCGGCGGGCGAACTCGGCGAAGGCCGCGCGCAGGAGCACCTCGCCCAGCCCGCGGCCGCGGAAGGCCGGCCGCACGGCGAGGTCCTTCACGAAGCCCTCGGCCCAGCATTGCGCCACGCCGGCCACCGCCCCGCCGCTCTCGGCGACGAACACGAGCGCGGGGTCGTAGGACGGGTCGCCGAGAAGCCACGGCCGCCACTCGGCGTAGGGCGCGACCCGCTCGCCGCTTCCGGCGAAGGCCTCCACGAGGCAGGCGTGCACGCCCGCGGCGTCGCGCCCGGCATTGAACGGCCGCGGCCGCACGCCGTCCGGCCAGTGGGGCGCCGGCGCGTCCTGGCCGAGCTCGATCCCCATCTCGAGCACCTCCTTGGCCCGCGTGAACCCGAGGCCCTCGAGCGGCTCGGCCAGGCCGCCGGCCCAGACCGGGACGACCGTCTCGATCGGGCCCGGGCGGTGCGCGGCGATCGCGCCGACGAGCGCCTCTGCGATCGCGCCGGCCTCCGCGCCGGGCCTGATCCAGAGGTCGAAGCCGCCCCCCGAGTCGACGGCGGCGTAGCCGTCAACCGCGCCACCGGGGCCGTCGACGACCCAGTGGCCGGATTCGGGCCAGTGGGCGGACAGCATCGTGCGGTCAGTGCGCGGCCGGCCGAAGACCAGTACCTCCCACGACCGCTCGAGGTCGAGCACCCGGTCGAGGTCGGAGGCGCTCGCGGGGCGCGCGGCGGCGGCCACCTAAAGCTCGAGCAGCACCTTGCCGAGCTTCCCCGGCGCGGCCAGATGGTCGAGCGCGGCGGCGGCTTCTGCGATCGGGAAGACGCGGTCGATGACCGGCCGCACCCGGCCCGCGGCCAGGTGCGGCACCACGGAACGGGCGAACGCCTGCACGGCCACGGCCTTGTCCTCCATCGACCGCGCCCGCAGCACGGTGCCCATCAGGCTCGCCCGCCTTCCCATCAGCGCCCGCAGCGACACCTCGGCGTCGGCCCCCGCGCCGGTGCCCACCACGATGATGCGGCCGCGCGGCGCGAGCGCCTCGAGGCTGGCCGGGATGTTCGCCGCACCCACGAGCTCGAGGACGACGTCCACGCCCCGGGCCTCCGAGAGCAGGCAGGGCTCGGCGCCGAGCTCGGCAAGCGCATCGCGGTGCGAGCGGGCGTTCGCGAGCACGCGCGCGCCCGCGACCGCCCCGAGCTGGACGGCCGCCGTCCCGACGCCACCGGACGCGCCGTTCACGAGCAGCGTCTCGCCGAGCGCCAGCCCTGCCCGCGTGAAGATCGCGTCGTGGGCCGTGATGAACGCCTCGGGCACCGCCGCGGCCTCGCGATCGGTCAGGTTGTCGGGGACGCGGGCGACGTGGCGCTCGTGCACGGCGACGGTGTCGGAGAGCCCGCCGCCCCCGACGAGGCCGAACACGCGGTCGCCGGCGCGCCAGCCGGTCACAGCCTCGCCGCATGCGATGACCGTCCCCGCGACCTCGAGACCGGGGATGTCGGCGGGCGACCCCGGCGGCGCGGGGTAGTGCCCGGCGCGCTGCACGAGGTCGGCCGGGTTCAGGCCGGCGTGGGTGGCGCGGACGAGCACCTCCGCCGGCAGCGGCACCGGGTCGGGGCGCTCGTCGACCGACATGACCTCCGGGCCGCCGGCACCGTGGAACGTCACTGCGATCATGGCCTGACATGATCGCAGGCGTGGACGCCGGACGGCATCACCAGGCGCTGGCGGCGATCGTCGGGCCCGAGCACATCCGCGCGCCGGCGCCGCGCGAGTACCTCTCCGACGGCACCGCCGGCCGTGGGCTCGAAGGCTACGCCGACCTGGTCGTCCTGCCCGCATCCGCCGCCGAGGTCACCGCGGTCGTCGCCCACTGCTATGCGAACGATCTCCCCATCACGACCCGCGGCGGCGGAACGGGGTTCGCGGGCGGGGCCGTGCCGCAGGGCGGGATCGTGGTGGGCACCGAGCGGATGGCGCGGGTGCGGACGTTCGACCCGCTGCTCTGGCGCATCGAGGCCGAGGCGGGGCTGACGACGGCCGAGCTGCGCCGGATCGTGCGCGGGAGCGGGCTCTGGTTCCCGCCCGACCCCGGCGCGGCCGAGCAGTCGCAGATCGGCGGCAACGTGGCGACGAACGCCGGCGGGCCGCACGCGTTCAAGTACGGCACGACCCGGGCCTGGGTGACGGGCATCGAGGCGGTCATCCCGCCCGGCGAGATCTTGACGACGGGCGGGCCGGTGCGGAAGGACGTCGCCGGTTACGACCTGGTCGGGCTGCTGGCAGGGTCGGAGGGCACCCTGGGAATCGTGACTGCCGTATGGCTGCGGCTCATCCCGGCGGTCGAGGCCGCGCTGCCGGTCGCCGCCGTCTTCCCGGGCACCGAGGCGGGCTGCGCCGCGATCGAGGCGCTCATGGGGAGCGGCGTCGTCCCGGCCTGCATCGAGTACGCCGACGAGCCCGCCCTCGCCGCGACCGGGCGCGACTTCCCGGGTGGCGCACCTCCTGCCGGGTTCCTGGTGCTGACCGAGGCCGACGGCTCGGCGGCCGAAGCGGAGGCCGGCCGCACCGCGCTCCGCGAGGCGCTTCAGGGCGCGGGCGCCACCTGGATCGCGGCGCCCGAGGGCGACGAGATCCCCGCGCTCTGGGCGTGGCGCGACTCGATCTCGCCGCGCGTCACCGCCGTCCGCGGCGGCAAGCTGGCCGAGGATGTGGCGGTGCCGGTCGACAGGCTGGCCGAGGCGATCCGCGGCGGAGCGGAGATCGGCCGCCGGCATGGGCTCGAGACGATGAGCTGGGGCCACGCGGGCGACGGCAACCTCCACACGAGCTTCCTGGTCGCCCCCGGCGACGCCGGCGAGCACGAGCGGGCCGAGGCGGCCTGCGGGGAGCTCTTCGCGCTGGCACTGGCCCTGGGCGGCACGATCACCGGCGAGCACGGCATCGGGCTCCTCAAGCGCTCGCAGCTGCCCGACAGGCTGGGCCCGGCCGGTCAGCGCCTGAACGCCGGGTTGAAGCAGCTCTTCGACCCGAAGAGCCTGCTCAACCCCGGCAAGGGATGAAACACCGGCGACAGGCCCCGGTGTTTCAGGCCGCGGGCGAGCGGCGGAGCTCCATCGTGGAGCAGTGGATGCCGCCGCCGTTCTTGTGCAGCTCGTCGTAGGCGATCGGGACGACCTCGATCCCGCGCCGGTCGAGCAGCTCGGCCGTCCGCGGTGAGTCGTCGGGCATGATCACGCGCCCCGGCCGCACGGCCAGGCAGTTGATGCCCCACTCCTCGCCGGGATGGCACCAGATGGGCTCGATGCCGAGCTCGGCCAGCCGGTCGAGGAACCAGTGCGGGAGGCCGGGCGCGTCGACCAGGGCCTTGTCGCCGTCGACCATCCCGAGATGGCCGTCGATGTGGATCGAGAACCCGCCCATCGGCACCACGATCAGCTCGATCCCCATGCGCGCCAGGAGCTCGCGCAGCTGCTCGGCGGCCTCGGCGTTGCAGCGGATCGACGTCCCGAAGGCGGCGACCGTCGGCGTGAGCTTCACGAACGTCCCGCCCTCGAGCATGCCCGTGCCGACGATGGTCTGGAGGATCGGGATGCCGAGCGCTGCAACCGCCCTCGTCACGCTGGCCTCCTCGCCGCGGCGCATGAGCGGCGCCATCCGCCCGATCACGACACCGCCGGGCACCGACACGAGCGGGTCGCGGGTGTAGACCGCCTTCGTGAACCGTGCGGGCAGCGGGTCGGCGAAGTGCACCGAGACGCCCTCGGCCTCAAGCGCCTCGACCAGGCCGCGATGCTGGGCGCGGACGCGGTCGAGGTCGGGCGGCGTGCGGTCGGTCCAGTACCAGCCGCCGTCCGGATCGACCAGCGCCTGCGCGCTCTCGTCCCAGGCGTCGGCCCGGATCTGGGCCAGCTCGTCGCCCGGGCGGCGCATGAGGACGTCGTGCAGCACGCCGACCTCGTCGTGCGACCCCCATTGCGCCCCCCAGACCCGCTCCAGCTCACCCGGATCGTGGAAGCCCGGCTCGGGCACCGGCGGGCACAGCACCTGGTGGTACTCGACCGGCGCGCGCGCTTCTTCGTCCCGGAGCATGCCGCGATGGTACAACCCGGATCGAGATGCGCGCCGCCGTCCTGCACGAGCACCGCCGGCCCTTCGCGATCGAGGAGCTCGACCTGGCGCCTCCCGGCGCGGGCGAGGTCGAGGTACGCCTGCATGCGAGCGGCGTCTGCCGGAGCGACTGGAACACGGTGATCGGCGACACCCCGAGCCCGCTCCCGGCGGTGCTCGGGCACGAGGGCGCCGGGGTCGTCGCCGCGGTCGGGCCGGGCGTGACGAGCGTCAAGGAGGGCGACCATGTCGTCCTCTCGTGGCTCCCGGCGTGCGGCCGCTGCCGGTACTGCACGAGCGGCCGCCCGACGCTGTGCGATGTGGCGGCGCCCGCGTTGCTGGCGGGCACGCTGCTCGACGGCACCACCCGGCTCTCGCTGAACGGCCGGCCCGTGCACCACTACTCGTTTCTCTCGACGTTCGCCGAGCGGACGGTCGTGCCGGAGGCGAGCTGTGTGCGCATCCGCGACGACGCCCCGTTCCCCGTCGCCGCGCTCGTCGGGTGCGCGATCACGACGGGCGCCGGTGCCGTGCTGAACCGGGCCCGGGTCGAGGCGGGCAGCTCGGTCGCCGTGTTCGGAGCCGGCGGCGTGGGGCTCTCGGCGATCCTGGCCGCCAGGCTGGCGGGCGCCGCGGCGATCGTCGCCGTCGACCCGGCGGCCCCGCGGCGCGCCATCGCGACCGACCTCGGCGCCACGCACGCCGTCGACCCGGGCGAGGCCGCGACGGCGATCGCCGACCTCACCGGGGCGGGCGTCGACTACGCGATCGAGTCGAGCGGCGCCCCCGGCGTGGTCGCCGCGGCCTACGCCGCGGTCCGCCCCGGCGGCACGCTGGTCTGCGTCGGCATCCCCCCGGAGGACGCTGTCGTCGAGCTGCCCGGCGCGGCGCTCGTGCGCGAGGAGAAGGTCGTGACCGGGTGCCTCTATGGCTCCTGCCGGCCGCACACCGACATGCCGATGCTGCTGGATCTCTTCCTCGCCGGCCGGCTCCCGCTCGACCGGCTCGTGGGCGTCACCTACCCGCTCGACGAGATCGACCGGGCCTTCGCCGAGATGCGCGAGGGCGGAGGCGTCCGCACGCTGATCGATCTCACGTAGACCGGCACTTCGATACCGTGTCCGCGATGGACGCCCGCGACCCGATTGACGGACGCTTCGGCGAGGCCTGGTCGGGCACCGTGCCCGACGGCAGCCACGTGAACGTCGTGATCGCACGGCGGGGATCGGCGACCGCCGCGGCGGCCGCCTCCGCGTTTGCGTCACCCGGCCCCGGGCATGCGCCGGTGATGGCCTGCCTCGGCGCGGGGAACGCCGTGCGGCCGGCGACGATCGTGCTCAACAAGGCCGACGGTCGCCTCCGACCTCCACGGCCGCATCACCTGGGGCGCGGCGCAGCTCGGGATCGCCGCCGGCGTCATGGACTGCGTCGCCGACGGCGTGCTCTCGGAGGACGACGCGGCCGAGCTCATCGTCCTCGTCGCCGTCTGGGTCGATCCGGACGCGGCTGACGAGACCGCGGTGCGCGCCGCCAACCGCGACGCCGTGCGGCGGGCGATCATCGACGCGCTCTCGAACGACCGCTCGGCCCGCATCCGCGAGCTGCTCGACCTCCGCGACACCGCGACCAACGCGTTCTACTCGGGCTCGTAGCCGTTGCGGCTGGCCTCGATCGAGACGCGCGCCTACCGGCTTCCGCTCGACCCGCCGTTCTTCGCCGCCTGGGACCCGAACCCGCGCACGCACCTCGACGCGACCCTCACCATCGTGACCGCCGACGACGGCTCGGCCGGATACGCGAGCGGCGACGCGCTTCCCGACCGCGCCGTGCTCGAGCGCCACCTGGCCGGGGTCGACCTGCGCGATGCCGGGGCGGTGCAACGACGTCTGCCGCACGGTCGACTTCCACGGCGGGCGCACGTGGACGTGCGAGGTGGCCGTGTGGGACCTCGTCGGGCGGGCGGCGGGCGAGCCGGTGTGGCGCATGCTGGGCGCGCGAAACGAGGCGCTCACCGCCTACGCCTCGACCGGCGAGCGGGTCGCGGTCGACGAGCGCGTCCGCCGCTCCGTCGCGCTGCGTGAGGCCGGGTGGCGGGCGGTCAAGCTGCGGGTCGGCGCGGACGGCCCGGCCGCCGCAGCCGCGACGGTTGCGGCCGTGCGCGACGCGGTCGGGCCCGAGATGTCGATCATGGTCGACGCCAACCAGGGCTGGCGCATGCCCGGCGACCGCACCCCGGCCTGGGACGTCGCCACGGCGACGCAGCTCGCGCGGGCACTGGAGCCGCTCGACGTGTACTGGCTGGAGGAGCCGCTGCCGTGCGCCGACGTCGAGGCCTACGCCGAGCTCAAGCGCGCGACCGGAATCCGCATCGCCGCCGGCGAGATGGTGCGCACCGAGCACGAGGCCCGCGACCTCGTCCTGCGCGGCGGGGTGGACGTCATCCAGTGCGACGTCGTGCTCGCCGGCGGGATCGAAGGCTGCCGCCGCATCTCGGAGCTGGCCGACGCCAACGGCAGCTCGTGGTCGCCGCACACGTGGTCGCACGGCCACGGCCTGCTCGCGAACCTGCAGGCTGCGCTCGGCTTCTCGTCCTGCCCGTTCCTCGAGGTGCCCTACGACCCGCCGGGCTGGACCCCGGAGCGGCGCGACTTCCCGCTCCCCTTCCCGGTCGAGGTGGCCGGCGGCACGCTCACCCCGCCGGCCGGCCCGGGGCTCGGCGCCGCGCCCGACCTCGACGCGCTCGAGCGGTGGCGGGTGGCATGAGCGAACCCCTCCTTCTCACCGGCTTCGACCTGACCGCTCGCGGTGTCGGCGACGTGGCCCGCGGCGGCCGCCGGGTCGAGCTTGCGCCCGAGGCGGTCGAGCGGATGGCCGCGGGCCGGGAGGTCGTGCACGAGGCGGTGCGGGCGAACGCGCCCGTCTACGGCCTCACCACCGGCGTCGGCGCGCACACGCGCGTGTCGATGGACGCCGGCCAGCTCGAGCACTTCAACCAGCTCCTGCTCCCCAGCCACCGGGTGGGCCAGGGGCCGTACGCGCCCGCCGACGTCGTCCGGGCCGCGCTGCTGCGGCTGGTGAACGGGTTCGCAAGCGGCACAACCGGGGTGCGCCCCGAGCTGGCGGCGCGGCTCGTCGATGCGCTGAACGCGGGTGAGACGCCCGGCGTGCGGATGCTGGGCTCGCTCGGCCAGGCCGACCTGGCGCCGATGGCCGACCTGGCCCACGGCGTCCTCGGCGACTTCGCACTGACCCGCGGCGAGCCGCTCTCGCTCGTCAACTCGAACGCGTTCTCGACCGCAATCGCCGCGCTCGCGCTCGCCGACTGCCACACGCTGCTCGACTCGCTCGACGTGTGCGGCGCGCTCGACCTGGAGGCGTTCGCGGCCAACCTGAGCGTGCTTCACCCGGCGGTGGCGCGGCTGCGGCCGTATCCGGGCCTGGCGGCGTCGATCGGGCGGCTGCGGGAGCTGCTCGCCGGCAGCTCCCTGTGGGACGAGGGCGCGGCCCGAAACCTCCAGGACCCGCTCGCGTTCCGGAACCTCGCCCACGTGCACGGCGCAGCCCGCGACGCGCTCGCCCACGCCGACGCGATGCTCGCGATCGAGCTCAACGCGTCGCAGCAGAATCCGCTCCTCGTGCTCGACGAGCGCCGCTTCGTCTCGGTCGCAAACTACGACGTGCTGCCGCTCGCCGCCGCGCTCGACCTGGTGCGGATCGCGCTCGCGCCCGTCCTCACATCGGCCTGCGAGCGCACGCTGAAGCTGCTCGCAAGCCAGTTCTCCGGCCTCCCGCTCGGCCTCTCGGCCGACCCGGCGTCGCCCGAGGACGCCCTCTCGGAGTTCGGAGTCGCCACCGCCGCGCTCGCGGGCGAGGCCCGCCTTCTGGCCCAGCCGGTCTCGTTCGAGCTGGCGTCCACGAGCATCGCCGAGGGCATCGAGGACCGGATGACGATGGCCCCGCTCGGTGCCCGCCGGCTCGGCGAGATGGTGGGCCTGGGCGAGCGGATCGCGGCGATCGAGCTGGTCATCGCAGCGCAGGCGGTCGACCTGCGCCGGCCGCGCGCGCTCGGGCGCGCGACGGGCGAGCTCCACCGGCTGGTGCGAGACGCGGTCCCGTTCACCGGCGCCGGCGACGAGCCGCCGCAGGATCTCGAGCCGCTGGTGACGCTGCTTCGGTCGGGCGCGGTCGCGGCGTGCGGCCCCTCGGCCGGCTGAGTCCCGCCCCGAGCGCCGCGGGGTAACGGGTCACGGACCGCGCCGGTGGTCACGCGGCGGTCCCGGCCCCGCACGCCGCCGGCGGACGGAGCCTCTAGACTGATCTCCCGTGATCGTGAACTCGGCTCCGAGGTTCGAGCCACTCTCCGAGGAGGCGCTCGCGACCCTCGACCACGGCGTCGACCGGCTCGCGGCGGAGGTCGGAGTGCAGTTCGACCATCCCGCGCGCGATCGAGCTCTTCCAGGACGCCGGCCAGACCGTCGACGGCGAGACGGTGCGTTTCGACCCCGAGTTCCTGCGCGCACAGGCCGCCCTCGCGCCGAGGCAGTTCGCCATGCGGGCCCGAAACCCGGAGCGGAACCTCGAGATCGGCGGCGACCACATGGTGTTCTGCCCGGTGCAGGGACCGCCGTTCGTGCGGGTCGGCGGCGAGCGCCGCGACGGGACGATGGCCGACCTTGAGCAGCTCGTGAAGCTGACGCACATGACCGACGCGCTCGACACGCCGGGCCGCAACATGCTCGAGCCGAACGACGTCCCGCTCGACTCGCGCCATCTGCTCCGGGCGCTCGCGGCGATCCGCCTGACGGACCGCGTGTGGTCGGGCGAGCCGTCGTCGCAGACGGCGGCCGAGGACTGCATCCGCATGATCGAGATCGTCCACGGCGGCCTCGACGGCGGCCCGGTGCTCTTCGCCAACTGCAACGTCAACTCGCCGCTCCACTACGACGTGCGCATGCTGGAAGGGCTGCTCGCCTACTCCGAGGCGGGCCAGGCGCTGATCGTGACGCCGTTCCTGCTGATGGGCGCGATGGCGCCCGTCTCGGTGCCGGCGGCGCTCGTCCAGCAGACCGTCGAGGTGCTCGCCGGTGTGGCGCTCGCGCAGCTCGTCCGGCCGGGCACGCCCTGCATCATGGGCTCGTTCCTGTCGAGCACCGACATGCAGAGCGGCTCGCCGGCGTTCGGCGGGCCGGAGTCCGCGGTCGGCCTGTACGCGTCGGGCCAGGTCGCGCGCCGGCTCGGCCTGCCCTGGCGGTCGGGGGGAGGCACGCTCACCGCCAGCCAGTCGGTCGACTACCAGGCCGGCTACGAGTCGTTCAACACGATGATCGCCGCCTTTCTGGCCGGCGCCAACGTGTGCTGGCAGTCGGCGGGGTGGCTCGAGGGCGGGCTCGTCACCTCGTTCGAGAAGTTCGCGGCCGACTGCGAGATCCTCGACCTGCTCCAGCGCCAGTTCTCGCCGATCGAGGTGGACGACGCCAGCCTCGCCTTCGACGCCCACGTCGAGGTCGGCCAGGGCGGCCACTTCTTCGGCGCCCAGCACACGCTCGAGCGCTTCCGCGACTGCTTCTGGCGGCCGACCGTCGCCTCGACCGAGAACTTCGACCGCTGGACGAAGAACGGGTCGCTCGACCACGCGGCCCGCGCGTCGCGGCGCTGGCGGACGCTGCTCGACGAGTACGAGCGGCCGCCGCTCGACGAGGCCGTCGAGGAGGAGGTCGTCGAGTTCGTCGAGCGCCGGGCCGCCGAGGTCGGCGACGAGGTGTCGGTCCGCTAGAACGGCGGCGGGTGCCGAAGCGCCCACGGCCGCAGGCGCTCCAGGAAGGCCACCCGCTCCGGATCGCGCGCAGCGTCGGCCGCGGCCGCCGCCTCGGCCACCTCGGCGGCCAGGGCTGTCATGTCGACGTGGACGGGAGCGCCGTCGCGGACGAGCACCCGCCCGCCGACGACCACCTCGCGCACGTGCGCCCGCCCGCCCCGGCTCACGACGAGATCCTCGAGCGCCAGCCGCGGTGAGGCGTAGACGCCGCGCAGGCCGGCCAGGTCGAGCGTTACCGCGTCGCCGTGGTAGCCCGGCTCGAGCCGGCCGGCGACGCCCTCCAGGCCGGCGATGCGGGCCCCTCCCTCCCACATGAGCCGCAGCACGTCGCGCACGCCGAGCGCCGGCTCGGGCCCGTCCCACACCCGCTGGGCGACGTGGGCCGTTCGCACCTCGGCCAGCATGTCCTCGTCGTCGTCGATGGCCATGTCGTCGGAGCCGAGCCCGACCGTGACGCCGCGCGCCACCAGCCGCCGCACCGGCGCGATCCCGCACGCCAGGCGCAGGTTCGACGAGCAGTTGTGCGCGACCATCGCGCGCCGCTCCGCGAGCAGGTCGATGTCGGCGTCGCGGAGGTACACGCCGTGCGCGATCGTCGTGCGCTCGCCCAGGACTCCGTGCTCCGCCAGGTGCAGGAGCTCGCGGCCGCCGTGCACGGCGTCGCCCCACTCTCGCTGGCGGAGGCTCTCGAGAGCGTGCATGTGGATGGCAAGCCCCAGGTCGGCAGACGCCGTCCCGACCGCGTCGAGCAGCTCGTCCGAGGCCCACTGCGGGGCGGCGATCGAGAGCTGGACGCCGATCAGCGGGTCGCCGGCGAGCCGCCGGGAGAGCTCCGTGACCGCCTCGATGTAGATCGCGTTCGAGATCGCGCCGCCGGTCAGCCGGCGGACGTCGCCGGCCAGGTCGTCCGGAAGCGCGGCCGCGAAACGCTCGTCGTCGTCGTAGGCGAACGTCGCCCGGTCGCGCCAGTACGGGGCGAACGCGGTCCTGAGGCCCGCCTGCCGGTGTGCGCGGACCGAATGCTCGAGCTCGGCCAGATACGCGTCCGACCCCTCGTAGCCGCCCTTGGCCGGGAAGTGGCTGTGGACGTGGGTCGTCACGCCGCTCGTCAGCATCAGCATCGACTTGTAGAGCGTCGTCAGGTACGGCTCCACCGTGGGCAGCGAGTGCATCAGCACCATCCACGGCTCGAACGGCTCGTCGGCGAAGCCCATCTGGGCGGTCGAGACGCCCTCGGCGTGCTGATGGGCGTTCACGAGCCCCGGGAGCACGAGGCAGCCGGGGCCGCCGGCCCGCTCGGCGTCCGGGTGGCGTCTGGCCAGCTCGCCGGCGTCGCCGATCTCGGCGACCCGCCCGTCGCGCACGAGCACCGCCCCGGACTCGATCCAATCGGCGCCTGCCGAGGGGAGCACCGCAGCGCCCTCGATGAGCAGCTCCTTCACGGCGCCAGTATCGCGCGGCCCGGGTGCTCGCGGCGCACGAACCGGCCGCGGCCGGGCTCGGCTCTGAGCTCGCCGTCCGCGACCACGACCGCGCCGCGGGCGATCGTCACGACAGGCCACCCGCGCACCCGCATTCCCTCGTAGGTGGCATGGTCGATGTCCGAGTGGAGATCCGCGGCCGTGATGGTGCGGTCGGCGGCGGGGTCGAAGAGCACGATGTCGGCGTCGTACCCGGGCGCCAGCCGGCCCTTCCGCGCGAATCCGTGCAGCCGGGCCGGAGCGGTGCAGCACAGCTCCACCCAGCGAGCCAGGTCGATCCGGCCGCGGAGGACGCCCTCGGAGTGCATGAGCGCCGGCCGCAGCTCGACGCCGCTCGTGCCGGGCAGGTGCCGGAGCACGCCGTTCTCGCCGGCCACCCGGCGGCGGGGACCGTGGTCGGTCGAGACGACGTCGATCGTGCCGTCGGCGAGCGCCCGCCACAGCGCGTCGCGGTGCTCGCGCGAGCGCAGCGGCGGCGTCCCCATGAACTGCGGGCCGAGCTCCGCGTCGGCGTAGAGCTCGTCCCCGAGCAGCAGATGGTGCAGCAGCGCCTCCCCGAACGCCGCCTGGCCGGCGTCGCGCGCGCGGCGCAGCTCGGCCACCGAGTCGGCGGTCGTGAGATGGAAGATGAGAATCGGGCAGCCGGCCAGCCGGGCGATCGCGAGCGCGCGGTGGGCGGCCTCGCCCTCCATAACGGGCGGGCTGATCCCGGGAAACGTCGCCGGCGACATCCGCCCGGTCTCCTCGAGCTCGCGCTGGAGCTCCGCGACGACGGCCCCGTTCTCGGCGTGCACGACCGCCATCCCGCCGCTCCGGGCGACGTGCTGCATCGCCCGAAGCAGGATGTCGTCGGGCAGGCGATAGGTCTCGTAGCTCATGAAGAGCTTCACCGTCGGGCACCCCTCGGCCATCGCCTGCGGGATCTCGGCGGCCCGGCCGAGTGACGGCTCGCGCAGGTTCACGTGCAGGCCGTAGTCGACGACGCAGGCCCCGTCGGCCTCGCCGCGGCGCTTGCGCAGGCCCTCGAGGAGCGGCGTCCCCGGCTCGACCTGGGCCTGGTCGACGATGGCGGTCACGCCTCCGAACGCCGCCGCGATCGTGCCCGTCTCGAAGGTGTCGTCGTACACGTGCAGCGGCCGGTCGGTGCGCATGTGGACGTGGCCGTCGACGGCCCCGGGGATGACGTACAGCCCGTCGGCGTCGATCTCGCGCCTGCCCCGCAGCCCGAGCCCGACGGAAGCGACCCGCTCGCCCTGCACGGCGACGTCGGCCGTCACATCGCCGCCCGCGCCGAGCACGCGACCGCCGCGGATCACGAGATCGTGCTCGGTCATCCCCCCACGGCGACGCGCCCGCCGGCCGAGAGTGCCCGCTCGCAGGCGAGCGCCACGTCGAGCGACGCGGCGGCGGCCTCGACCGGGCACGCGACCAGAGCCGGATCGCCCGCGCGCACCGCGTCGAGGAACCGCTCCATCCCGCGCCGGATCGGCGCCATCGAGGGGCCGAGCGAGACCTCGGCGCCGCGGCGGGTGCCGCGGGCGGTGAAGCCGGGGTCGAGCTCGACGTGCACGCTCGACCGGGCCGAGACGACGTCGAGGGTGTAGGCCGGCGGCAGCTCCGGGCTCGTCCACGCGCAGAGCACCGTTCCGAGCGCTCCCGACCGGAACCCGAGCGAGAGCGCGATGACGTCGTCGATGTCGGAGCCCTGCGGCCGGTCGGCGCCGGCCAGGTCGACGCGGGCGCCGGCGGCCTGCACCCACTCAACCTCGCCCGCGATCGCGCACTGGAGGTCGATGTGGTGGCTGGCCCGCTCCAGCACCTGCCCCCCGCCCTCGGCCTGGTTCACGAACCACGGCCGTCCCGCCGTCGCGCCGACGCTGTAGGACGCGAGCAGGCCGGGCGGGTCGTCCCGGGCGGCGGCCTGGAGATCGGGCAGGAAGTCGATCGCGCGGTACTGGTAGCCGACCGCCACGACCGCGCCGGCGGCTGCGGCGGCGATCGCGCGGGCATCCTCGCTCGTCCGGGCGACGGGCTTCTCGAGATAGACGCCGAGGCCGCGCTCGATCGCCGCCAGGCACGGCTCGCGGTGGTGGAGCGGCGGCGTGCAGACCACGACCGCGTCGAGCGTCTCGGCGTCGAGCATCTCGGCCCAGCCGGCGTAGGCGCGGGCACCCGCCTGAGCGGCCAGCTCGCCTGCGCGGCCGGCGTCGAGGTCGGCCACCGCGGCCAGCTCGGCGCCCTCCAGCGCCGAGACGCTCGCAACGTGCTCCCGGGCGATCCAGCCTGCGCCGATCACGCCCAGGCGCAGGGTCACTGGGCGTCGGGCACGTAGACGGGCCGGAGGAGCACGACCGCCGCGGCGGCCGCGGAGGCTGCCAGGAACCCCGCGCCGAGGGTGAAGAGCAGCGCCGGCCGGTGGAAGCTGGCAAGGAGCCAGCCGGACATCGCGGTCATGACGGCGATGACGCCATACTCGCAGACGTTCCAGGTGACGGTCGCGCCGGCCCGGTCGGCGGGCGCGGTGCGGGCGAGGGCGGAGTCGACGATGAGCGGCCACGCGCCGGTGGTGACGAACGCCGTGGCGACGAGGACGGCGATGAAGAGCGGCGCGCCGAGGACGCCGGTCGAGACCGAGAGCAGGAGGCTCAGCACCGCGCCGGCCGCGAGCAGCGCGAGGATGGCGACCCGGTGGCCGTGCTCCCGGCACGTGACCCGGCCAACCAGGCTGCCGGCCACCTTGCCGCCCTGCACGGCCGCGAAGGTGAGGCCGACGACGAGCGGGGCGAGGTGGAACTGGCGCACGAGGACGAGCGGCGCCAGCGGCAGCATCAGCGCGAGCGCCGACACGAGCAGGAGGTCGGGAAGCTGCATGGCGACCGCCCCCGCGGCGACCCGGGGATGAACCCGGCGGACGGCGTCCTCGACCCGGCGCCGCTCCGGCCGCCACAGTGCGAGCGCGGCGAGCGTCGCCGCGGCGCCGACCGCGTAGCTCATCCGGACGGCGAACGTCTCGTCGGCGCCCGCCGACCGCAGCGCGCCGACGGCGATGCCGGCCAGAGCGGAGCCGCCGGCGACGCCGAGCGTGTAGGCCGCGTAGTGAAACGCGAAGTTGCGCTCGCTGCCGGTCGAGCCGGACGCCTTGCCGAGGAGCGTCTGGCTGCTCACCCAGAAGAGCCCGATCCCCAGCCCGACGAGCACCGTGCCGGCGAGCATCGGCGTCGTCTCGGTGACGGCGAGCAGCACCACCTGGCCGGCTGCGCTGACCACCATCGACAGCGCGAGGACGTTCCGGGCGCTCCCCGCCACCCGGCCCAGCGGCCCGGCCGCGAGGGCGCCCAGGGCAACGGCGATCGTGACCGACGCCAGAAGCTGCCCGGCGACGGAGGCGGGTAGGTGGAGCGCCGCCACGTGCATCGGCACGGCGACCGCCAGCACGCCGAAGGCCATGCCCGACAGGCCGGCGGCGGCGAAGAACCCGCGTCCCAGCGTCCGCATCAGGCGGCTCGGTGCCCGAGCGCCTCGGAGACGCGCGCCGCCGCCTGGACAGCCGCGGGCAGGAGCTCCTCGCGCAGGCGCTCCTCGCTCACGCGGAAGCGCGGCCCGCCCAGCGAGATGGCAGCCACGACGGCGTCGTTCGCGTCGCGGATGGGCACCGCGACGCCCGTGTAGCCGTCCTCGCCCTCGCCCAGCCGCAGGGCATGGCCGTCGCGGCGCACCCCCGCGAGCTCGGTCTCGGAGAGGCCGGGCTTCCCGGGCTCGGCCTCGGCGACCAGGCTGTCGATCACCTCGCGCGGCTGGTACGCCAGGAGCAGGCGGCCGGTGACGCCCTCGGTCAGCGCCTGGCGCACGCCGACCCAGTCGACGTTGACGGTCACGTGCGGGCTCGAAGCCTGGTCGAGGTAGGTGATCCAGGCGCCGTCGAGAACGCCGAGCCAGGCGGTCTCGCCGGTCGCGTCGCGCAGCTCGCGCAGCACCTGCCCGCCGCGGGCGCGAACGGGGAAGCGGTTCAGGACGTGCCCGGCGAGCGAGACGAGGCCCAGCCCGAGCCGGTAGCCGCCGCCGTTCTCGTCGAGCTCGAGCAGGCCGCCCGCCTCGAGCGTCGCCAGGAGCCGCGAGGCGGTGCTGCGGTGCACGCCGAGCTCGCGGGCGACGTCGCCGATCGCAAGCAGCGTGCGGCGCTCGTCGAAGAGCTCGAGGATCGCGATGGCGCGCTCGACGGCCTGGCAGCCGGAGACGGCGGACTCCATGTGCTCACCATACACGATTGCGTGCAGAATGTACACGCCTCGTGCATATTTTGCGCGTTACCTCGCGGGATCGGGCTCCATGGCTGCCGGTTCGCCCTGCGTCTGAAGCCGGGCGAGCTCGGCCGGCTCGATGTGGCAGCGGTACCGCTCGCCGTCCCCGGTCGACTGCCACGGCGGCTCCTCGTTCACGCACACGTCGCCGAGGAGGCGCGGGCAGCGGGTGTGGAAGCGGCAGCCGGACGGCGGGTCGCTGGGGCTGGGCAGGGTGCCGTGGAGCTTCATCCTCGCCTTCCCGCCCGGCTCGAGGGTGGGGATCGCCGAGAGCAGCGCCTCGGTGTACGGATGGTGCGGCGCCTCGAACACCGAGCCCGCCGGGCCCACGTCGACGATCTGGCCGAGGTACATGACGGCGATCCTGTCGGCGACGTAGCGCACGACGGCCAGGTCGTGCGAGATGAAGACGTACGACACCCCCTCGCGGCGCTGGAGATCGACGAGCAGGTTCAGGATCGCCGCCTGCACCGAGACGTCGAGCGCCGAGGTCGGCTCGTCGCAGAGGACGAGCGAGGGGTTCCCGGCGAACGACCGGGCGATCGCCACCCGCTGCTTCAACCCGCCCGAGAGTGCGGACGGGCGCACGTCGAGATGCCGGGGTTCAAGCCGCACCGACCGGGCCAGATCGTCCATCTCTGCGTCCTGGCGATCCTTGCCGCGGGTACCCGCCAGGAGCTGGAGCGAGCGGCGCAGGATCGTGCGGACGGTGTGGCTGGGGTTGAGCGCGTTGTCGGGGTTCTGGAACACCATCTGGAGCCGCCGCCGCGCCTCCCGGCCGCGCCGGTGCGACGTGACGTCCTCGGCGTCGAACTCGATGACGCCGCCGCTCGGGTCGAGCAGGCCGACGATGCACTTGGCGAGCGACGTCTTGCCGCTCCCCGACTCGCCCACCAAGCCGAGCACCTCGCCCCGGCCGACCTCGATATCGACGCCGGCGCACGCGAAGACCTGATGGCCGGCCGACCCGTAGGCCTTCACCAGGTCGTCGACCTTGAGCAGGACGTCGTCGGACGCCGCGGTGGCGGCCTCATCCTCGGGCGGTCGCGTGAGCACCGGGATGCCCGGCACCTCCTCGTGGAAGAAGCAGCGGGCGCCGTGGCCCGGCGCGATCGGCTCGATCGGAGGCGGCTCGGCCCGGCAGCGGTCGCGGGCGATCGGGCAGCGCTCGGCGTAGACGCAGCCGGCGATCTCGACCCCGATCGGCGGCAGCGAGCCGGGGATCGGGTCGAGCCGGTCGGTGTCCTTGCGCATCCCCATCCGCGGCATGCAGCGAAGGAGCGCCAGAGTGTACGGGTGGCGGGGCTCGCGGAAGATGTCGATGGCCGGCCCCTCCTCGATCAGCCGGCCGGCGTAGAGCACACCCACGCGCTCGCACATCCGCGACACGATCCCGAGGTTGTGGCTCACGAAGAGGATCGAGGCGTCGAACTGGGTGCGCAGCTGCTCGACCAGGTCGAGCACCTCGGCCTCGACGGTGGCGTCGAGGCCCGTCGTCGGCTCGTCGAGGACGAGCAGGTCGGGGTCGGTGGCGAGCGCCATCGCGAACATGATCCGCTGCTGCTGGCCGCCGGAGAGCTCGTGCGGATAGCGGCGCACGACCCGGTCGGGCGCCGAGATCTGCACCGTCGTCAGCATGTCCACGGCGGCGGCCAGCGCGTCGGCGCGGCTCATCCCCTTGTGGAAGCGGTACACCTCGGCGATCTGCTCGCCGACCTTGATCGACGGGTTCAGCGCCGTTCCCGGGTCCTGGTAGACCATCGCCATGCGGCCGCCGCGCCATCCACGCAGGGTCGACTCGCTCGCGGTGAGCACGTCCTCCTCGCCGAACATGATCCGGCCCGACTCGACGACGGCGTTCTCGGGCAGGTAGCGCATGAGGGACATCGCCACGGTCGTCTTGCCGCAGCCGGACTCGCCGACGAGGCCGTACGCCTCGCCGGCCCCGATCGAGAACGAGACGTCGTCGAGCACGCGCAAGAGGCGGCCGCGGCGCCGGTAGGCGACGGTCAGGCCCTCGATGCGCACCGCCTGCTGACGCAGGGTCGTGCTCATTCCTCGATCGCCCGCCGCAGGCCGTCGGCGACGAGGTTGACACCGACCACGAGCGTCGCCAGGGCCGTCGCCGGGAAGAGCACCATCCACCACGCCACCTGGAGGTAGGCGCGCCCGTTGGCGATCGCGAGCCCCCAGTCGGGCGACGGGTCCTGAATCCCGAGGCCCAGGAAGGCAAGCGTCGCCGCCGCGAAGATCGCGTACCCGAGCCTGATCGTGCCCTCGACCAGGATCGGGCCCGTGATGTTGGGCAGGATCTCGGCCACCATGATCCGCGGCCCGCGCTCGCCTCGCAGGCGCGCGGCGGCCACGTACTCGCGCTCGCGCTCCACGAGGACGGCGGAGCGGACGGTGCGCGCGATGAGCGGTGTGAAGATGATCCCGATCACGAGGATGACGTTCCGGGGCTGGCGTCCGAGCGACGCGAGCACCAGCACCGCCAGGATGATGAGCGGGAACGCAAGGAGCGCGTCGACGATGCGGCTGAAGATGTCGTCGATCCAGCCCCGGTAGTAGCCGGTCACGAGCCCCAGCGTCGCGCCGCCGGCGATGCCGAGGAGGGTGGCGAGCGGCGCGACCGTCAGCACCGGAGCGGCGCCGGCGATCACCCGGGCCAGGACGTCGCGGCCGAGATTGTCGGTGCCGAACCAGTGGCCGGCGCCGGGCGAGGCCAGCGTGGCGGCCGGGTCGACGGCCTGCGGGTCGCGCACGATCCAGCGCCAGCCGAGCGCCGAGACGACCCAGAAGATGAGGATCGCCATCCCGATCAGGAACGTCTTCGAGTGGCGCAGCGCGGCGTAGAGCTCGGCCCGCCGCTGGCGGCGCAGGCGGCGGACGTCGACCTGGGCGGCGGCGCCGTCGGGGAAGTCGCCGGCGACGCTCGGCTCGTCGACGGCGCTCACGCCGCCAGCCTCACCCGCGGGTTGAGGACCGCCGCGAGGATGTCGGCGGCGAAGTTCGAGACCGTGTAGATCAGCGCGATCATCAGGACGGCCGCCTCGAGCGTCGGCAGGTCGTGCCCGGTGGCGGCGTTCAGGATGAGCTGGCCGATCCCGGGGTAGTTGAAGAGCGTCTCGACCACGACCAGGCCGCCGACGAGGTAGCCGACCTGGACGCTCACGACGGTGATGGTCGGAAGGAGCGAGTTGCGAAGGACGTGGCGCAGGATGATGTAGCGCCGCGGCAGGCCCTTCAGGACGGCCGTTCGCGTGTAGTTCGAGCGCAGCGCCTCGATCGTCCCCGCCCGGGCCATCCGCGAGATGTACCCGAAGAGCACGAACATGAGCGGGATCGACGGCAGCAGGCACTGGCGCACGACGTCGACGGGGTTCGCGCTCGGCACCTGCGACGACACGGGGAACCAGCTCAGGTGCACCGCGAAGACCACGATCACCACCACTCCGACAACGAACTCCGGCAGGGCGACGAACGACAGCCCCGCGATCGAGATGATGCGGTCGAGCGCCTTGCCGTAGTTGAGCGCCGCCAGCACCCCCAGGAGGACGGAGAACGGCACGATCAGTACGAGTGCGAACCCGCCCAGGATGAGCGAGTTCTTGAGCCGGTCGAGCACCAGCGGCCGCACCTCGACGTGCTGGATCGGCGACTCGCCCCAGTCTCCGCGGACGAAGTTCCCGGCCCAGGTGAAGTAGCGCTGCACGAGCGGGTCGTCGGTGCCGAGCTGGTGGTTCAGCTGGTCAACCTGCTGCTGGCTGGCGTAGGGACCGAGAACCGTGCGGCCCACGTCGCCGGGGAGCACCTCGGCGGCCGCGAACACGGCGAACGACGTCAGCACCAGCGTGATCGCCGTGAGGCCGAGCCGTCGCAGCACGTAGCGGCCCATCGCGGAATCCTACCGGCCGGAGCCGTGGGGCCGGCGCCTCGGCCGTGAAGCGCCGGCCCCCTCCGACTCAGGCATCTACGCCTTCCACATCGCCCTCGCGTCGAGGTGGAAGGTCGGTCCCGGCGCGAGCCCGTGGACGTTCTTGCGCGTCGCCCGCAGCTCGTGAATCCAGTAGGCGATCACGTCGGGCACCTCGTCCTGCTGGATCTGGGCGGCCTGGACGGCGAGGTCCTTGCGCTTCTGCTCGTCGACCTCGCCCTCGAACTGCTGCACGAGGCTGTCGAACTGCTCGTTGCACCAGTGCGCGGAGTTCCACGCGCCGGAGTTCGAGAGGTCGGGCTTGGGCACCGAGCGGCACAGGTAGGCGGGGTCGATCGTCTGACCCGCCGTCCCGCGGGCGCCCCAGTCGGTGATCCCGAACGGCACCTGGAGCCACGGCTGGTTCGAGCCCGTGCCGTAGAACTTGGTCTGCGGCTGGACGTCGAGTTGCACGTTGATGCCCGCCGGAGCGCACATCTGCTTGATGAACTGCGCGTACTGCGGGATCTCGAGGAACTGCTCGGTCGTCAGCGTGACGTTCAGGTTCGAGAGGCCGGCCGTCGAGAGCAGCTGCTTGGCCTTGTCGATGTCCTGCGCGCGCTGGGGCACGTCTGACGTCGTGGGCGAGCCGGGATAGATCGGCGCGAACGCGTGGTCGTTCCCCACGTCGGCCCGGCCGTCGAAGAGGCCCTGGACGAGACCCGGCCGGTCGAGCGCGTACGCGACCGCCTGGCGGGCCTCCTTCTTGTTGAACGGATCCTCGTCGGCGCGCATCTGGAGCGTGCGGTACTCGCTCGATGGTGTCTCCGTGACGGTGATGTTGGAGTCGCTGAAGAGCGCCTGCGAGCCCTGGAACGGCACCTGCGGGAAGACGTCGATCGAGCCGCCCTGGATGGCAAGCACGATCGGCGGCGTGTCGGCGAAGTACTTGATCTGGGCCGCGTCGAGATACGGCATCCCGTTGCCCCAGTAGTTCGGGTTCTTGGTGTACGTCACGCCCTGGTCGACCGAGAAGGTCTTCAGGATGAACGGCCCCGTCCCGACCCCGCCCTTCGTGAACGAGCCGACCTCGTAGTTCTTGGGCAGGACGAGCGAGTTGTAGTTGAACGCCGACACGAGGTACGGGAAGTCGCCGTACGGCCGGTCGAGGTGGAAGATGACCGTCTGCTCGTCGACCTTCTCGACGTTGCCCTTCGAGAGCACGCCCGCGAAGGCCGACAGCGCGGCCGAGCCGATCTTGGGGTCGGTGATGCGGTCGAACGAGGCGACGACGTCATCGACCGTGAACGGGGTGCCGTCGTGCCACTGGACGCCCTGGCGGATCGTGAATGTCCACGCGTCCGGCGTCGAGCCGGCCTCCCACTTGGTGGCAAGGCGGGGCTGAAGGACGTACTTCTCGTCGGGGAACACGAGGTAGTCGCACGCCAGCTGCGAGGTCATGATCGCACCGGTGTTGAACATCGTCACCGGGTCGACGTCCTGAGCCGGGCTCGTGATGCCGAAGATGCCGGTGCCGCCGCGCTTGACCGCGCCCGAACTGCTGCTGCCGCCGCCGCCGCTGGAGCTCGATCCGCCGCCGCCGCAGGCCGCCAGGATGGCCGCGATGGCCGGCACGGAGGCTCCGATCACGCTCGCACGGACGAGAAGCTGCTGGCGGTTCATCCTGCCTGCCTTCGCCTCCTCGTAGAGGTGGTACTCGAGATCGTTCACGCAATCCTCGCTTCCTGGTCGATCCTTCGTCTGAGAGTTGGACGGTCGCTGATGGAACAGGTTGGCAGCGGCCTCGCCGGGCGAGCCGCGTCAGGAGCACGAGGATGGACGACGGCCCGCACACAGTCGAATCCCCGTCCGGCCGTCGCCAACCGCGCGGAACTCACCTGCAATGGTCGCGACGAACCACCGTGCGACCGTAGCACATTTCACCGGTCCGCAATGTGGCGGGGCGGCGGTTCACAGGTGGAGATCGCGGCGATCAGGCCGAGCACGACGTCCTCCCGCCAAGGCCTGGCGGCGACCTGCGCGGCGACCGGGAGGCCGGCCGGGCCGGCGGCCACGGGGACGACGCCGGCGGGATAGCCGAGCAGGTTCCAGAGCGAGGCGTAGCTCTGGCCGCGCACGACGTCCTGACTCGTCCCGTGAGGGACGGCCGGGACGGGGTAGACGGGACCGAGGATCGCGTCGAGGCGCTCGGCGTCGAGGGCGGCGGCGAACCGGCGCCGGTAGGCGGCAAGGCGGCCTGCGAGGGCATCTCCGGCGGCACGGTCGAGGGCATGGCCACGGGCGGCCGCGAGGGCCGCGGCGACGCGGGGGTGGGCGGTCGTCCCGGCCAGCGCGCGCTCGATGCTCGCCCCGCCGTCCGAGAGGAACACCTCGTCGAAGAGATCGAGCGCGTGGCCGGCCGCCGGCGGCTCGAACGGGACGACGTGGGCACCTGCTTGGTCGACCGCCGCCGCGGCGAGCTCGACGGCGCGGCGGACCGCCGGAGCCGGGTCGACGATGCCGTTCGTGGCGATGACGCCGACGCGGAGGCCGTGCGTGGGCGCGGGGGTGACGGGCGGCGCCGGGGCGGCGGCGGCGCCCGCGTCGAGCGCGGCGAGGACGGGCGCGAGGTCGGCCGGGTCGCGGGCGAGGATGCCGGGCTGGCCCGCGATCCAGGGAAAGGCGGCGAAGAGGCGCTCGTCGAGGCTGCCCGCGAGCGAGAGACGGCCCTCCGTGGGCTTGAGCGCCGCGATGCCGCAGCAGTGAGCCGGCTGGCGCACGCTCCCGCCCAGGTCGGTGCCGATCGCGACGGGCACGACGCCCGCCGCGACGAGCGCGGCGTCGCCGCCGCTCGACCCGCCCGGCGAGCGGTCGAGCGCGTGCGGGTTCGACGTCCGCCCGTAGACCGGGTTCTCGGTCTCGGCGAACCACGCGAGCTGTGCCAGGTTGCCCTTGGCGATCGGGACGGCGCCCGCCGCGCGGAGCGCGGTGGCGATGCGGCCGTCCTCGGTGGCGAGGTCGCGCGCGAGCGCCTCGACTCCCCCGCTTGACGGTGTCCCCGCGACGTCGATCGACTCCTTCACGCTCACCGGCACGCCGGCCAGCGGGAGCCGGCGGGTGGCGGTGCGGTCGCCGTCGAGGCGGCGGGCGGCGGCCGGCGCCGTGTCGTAGAGCGGGATCGCGACGGCGTTCAGGCGGGGGTTGGCCTGCTCGGCGCGCGCGATCGCGGCTGCCACGGTCTCGGTCGCCGAGGCGAGGCGGCTGCGAACGCGCTCGGCGATGGCGGCGGCGGTCTCGGAGTCGTCCGGCGTCACGTCCGCGATCGTCGCACAGGGCGCGCGATGGGCGGCGGCAGCCCGGTAAACCCCTCACCGACGAGCCAAGCGGCTCGCCACCATCCACGCGCCGTCGCCGGTCGGCGCTCCATCTGAGAGCCGGCCGGACGGCGACGGCAGGGCCGCCCGCGGTCGAGGTCGAGGAGTTGGCACTGGGCCACCTGCTGAGTCCGACCCACTTCACCGACGAGGAGCGCGCTCCCCACCACCCTCCGCGCCGTCGCCGGCCGGCGCTCCATCTCAGAGCCGGCCGGACGGCGACGGCAGGGCCGCCTGCGGTCGAGCCGGGAGGATTTGGCCACTGGGCCACCTACTGCAAGTCATTCGACCTTCTCCACACACTCGATACAGGTCGTCACCCACACGCCACACCTCACGCCTCACACTCACCCCATGCCCGCCCACCGCTCCGTCGCCACCTTCGACCGCTACCTGCCCACCCTCTACAAAGCTCGCCGCGTGCCGACCAAGCAGCCGGTCTGCGCCATCTGCGTCGAACGCACACGCGGAAAGACGCGCCTGGTCGAACTCGGCTACGGCGTATCGGTACACCTGTGCCAGGGCCACGCCTCCCATGAGTTCCAAACCCAGCGCAGCGGACGCGACTTCGTGCTGACGCTGCAACGGCTGTGGCAGGCGCACGGCTGCCTCAGCGTCGCCCGCTCCAAGGCCCTCCGCCGCCACCTCACCGCCTGCTCCGGCGCCGAAGCTCGACCCCGGCCCGGCTCCTACGCCTGGCCCGAGCTCCGCCAGACCGCCGAAACCGCCTTCGCCACCGGCACGCCCGCCGGCACCGTGATCGCCGCACTCCGCCGCCTCCACGCCGACGGCCCAGCCCACCCACCCAGCGCCAGCACCATGCGCCGCTGGCACACCGAACGGCGCTGGATCGCACGCCCGCCGCCCTGACCGCTGGCTACACTCGCCGCCGTGATCACGGCCCATACCGACGTCGTCGGCAGCCTGCTCCGCCCGCCGGAGCTGCTCGAGGTGCGCGAGCGGTTCGACCGCGGCGAGGCCTCGGACGCCGAGCTGAAGCGGGCCGAGGACCGGGCCGTGGACGCCGCCGTCAGCCTCCAGGAGAGCGCCGGGATGGAGGTCGTGACCGACGGCGAGATGCGCCGGCTCTCGTTCCAGAGCGGCCTGCCCGACGCGGTCGACGGGTTCGGGACGGTGCCGCTCGAGGCCTACCTGTGGGGGGACTGGCACGGCGAGGAGGTCGGCGACCGCGCGACCGGCCGCCCGGAGGGCCTCGGCGTGCGCGAGCCGCTCCGGCGGCGGCGCCATATCGCCGCGGAGGACTTCACCTACCTGCGTGGGCGGGCGAGTGCCGTCCCGAAGGTGACGCTCACGAGCCCGAGCCTCTACGCCAACCTGTGGTCGCCGGCGGGCTCGGTCGAGGCCTACCCGACGCTCGACGCGTTCCTCGAAGCGGTCGCCGAGCTGACCCGCGACGAGGTCGGCGAGCTGGCCCGGCTCGGCTGCACGTACATCCAGCTCGACGCTCCCCACTACCCGCTCCTCATCGACCCGCGCACGCGCGCGTTCTACGAGTCGCAGGGTTGGCCGGCCGAGCAGTGGCTCGACCGCGGGATCGAGCTCGACAACTGGGTGATGGAGGGGCACCCCGGCGTCACGTTCGGGTTCCACCTGTGCCGCGGGAACCAGGGCAGCCGCTGGCTCGCCGAGGGCGGCTACGAGCCCATCGCCAGGCGGGTCTTCTCGGGCGTCGCGGCCGACCGGCTGCTGCTCGAGTACGACGACGAGCGGTCCGGCTCGTTCCAGCCGCTCCAGCACGTGCCCGACGACCGGATGGTCGTGCTCGGGCTGGTCACCACGAAGTCGGGGCGGCGTGAGACGCCCGAGGAGCTCGAGGCGCGGGTGCGCGCCGCCGCGGCCCACGTCGACCTCGACCGGCTCGCGATCAGCCCCCAGTGCGGTTTCGCGACCTCCGTCGTCGGGAATGCCATCACGACCGACGACCAGCGAGCGAAGCTCGAGGTGCTCGCGCTCACCGCTCAGCGTATCTGGGGCTAGGCCCACAGACCGTGTCCAGGCTTCCTGGCCTTGACGCTCCGGTTCCGTCACAATCCGGCCGGTACCGATGACCAGCGAGATCCCCAGCATCCTCGTCCTCTGCCCCGGTCAGCGCGATCGGCTCAACCTGGCCGACGAGCGCATCATGGATCGCTTCGCCGTGCGCCTGGCGGGCGAGCCGATCGGGCCGCGGTTCGATCCGGCCGCGTTCGTCGACCACATGGCCCGCCTCGGCCCCACCGCCGACGGCGTCATGGGCTCGAACGACGCGACCGCCCATCTGGCCGCCGTCCTGGCCGAGCGCCTCGGCCTGCCGGGCCCGGGCCGCGAGGGGTTCATGCGCTGCCACGACAAGCTCGCGTCGCGTCGCGTCCAGGCGGAGGTCGTGCCCGACGCGACACCGGCCTTCGCACCGGTCGAGCTGGACGACTCCGACGCCCGGGCCCCGCTTCCGTATCCGTTCTTCCTAAAGCCGGTCTCGGCGCACCTCTCCCAGCTCGCGTACCGGATCGACGGGCCCGACGACTTCGCCGCAGCGCTGGCCGCCGCCCGGGCGCAGATCGACGCCATCACGAGCTATGACCGGACGCTCGAGGGGCGCACGTTCCGGACGCTCGTCGCCGAGGAGCTCCTCGACGGCGCGCTCGTCACATTCGAGGGGTTCATCTGCCGGGGGCGCGTGACGCCGATCGGCGTGACCGACGCGGTGCTCCACCCCAACGAGATCAGCTTCCTGCGGTTCGAGTATCCGAGCGCGCTCCCCGGAGAGACTCAGGCCCGGATGGCCGACGTCGCCTCCCGGCTCATGCCGGCGCTCGGCTTCGACAGGTCGCTCTTCAACATCGAGTTCTTCGTCCGGCCCGACGGCTCGATCACGATCGTCGAGGTGAACGGGCGCATGGCCTCGCAGTTCGCGCCGCTCGTGAAGGCCGTCCACGGCGTGTCGTCCTACGAGCTCCAGCTCGACCTGGCCGCGGGCCGCGAGCCCAGCCTGCCGGCGCCGCGCAGCGGCATCGTCGCGGCGAGCTTCGTCATGCGGAGCTACGAGGATGCGGTCGTCCGCGCCGTCCCCGACCCAACGGAGGTCCTCGAGCGGTTCGGGCACGCCCACGTCGAGGTGCTCGTCCGGCCCGGGCACCGGCTCTCGGAGAACGACGACGACGTCGTCAGCCACCGCCTGGCGCTGATCGCCCTCGCGGGGCCTGACCGCGAGTCGGTGCTGCGCCGCTACGACGAGGCGGCGCGCATGATGCCGTTCGACCTCGACCCGGTGCCGGCCCGCCTCTAGCCGGACCGTCCGATCGCCCGCCGACCGGCGGGCTCAGACGTGTCAGCCGTGGCCGTCGAAGCCGACCGAGACGACGTGCCCGCCCTCGACGACGGTCGGCACCGTGCGGGTGCCGTCGGTGTACCGGATCAGCTCCTGGCGCGCGACCGGGTCGGCCTTCGCGTCGATCTCCTCCCACTCGACGCCCTGCGAGCGGAAGCGCGCCCGCTGCTCCTCGCACCACGGGCAGCCCGGCTTCATGTACATGACGAGGGTCACGCCGGCTGGCCCGTCGTCCGCTTCGGGATCCGGGCGACCGCGCTCACGTCCTCGTCGCCGTGGCCGGCCTCCACCAACTCGTCCTCCTGGGCTGCGACCGTCTGGGTGACCGCGAGCGGAAGGTCCTCGCGGGCGGCCTCGTCGAGCGCGATGCCGAGGTCCTTGCGGTGGAGCGCCAGCTTGAAGCCCAGTGGATAGGTGTCGGCGACCATATTGCCGGCGCGGTTGGTGAGCACCCACGACGCCGCGGCGCCCGCCGACAGCGCCTCGATGAGCTCCGGAATCGGGAGTCCGGCGGCCTGAGCGAGCGCGATCCCCTCTCCGACGCTGGCGTACGTCCCGGCGATCATCACCTGGTTCACGGCCTTGGCGGTCTGTCCGGCGCCGCTCGGGCCGAGGTGCGTGATCCGGCTCCCGAACGCGTTCAGGATCTCGCCGGCCCGGGCGAAGTCCTCGTCGCTGCCGCCGCAGAAGACGGTGAGCGTGCCCTTCTCGGCTCCCTCCGAGCCGCCGGAGACGGGCGCGTCGACCATGCCGATCCCGCGCTCCCGCAGCCGCGCGGCGATGTCGGCCGTCGCCGACGGCGAGACCGTCGAGCAGTCGACGACGAGGCCGCCGCTCTGGAGGCCCTCGGCGACTCCGCCCGCTCCGAGCAGCACCTGCTCGAGATCGGGCGTGTCGGAGACGCAGGTCAGCACCGCCTCGGCGCTTCCGGCGGCCTCGGCGGGCGACTCGGCCCGCGCGGCGCCGAGCGCGGCGAGCGGCTCCTCGCGCTCGCGCGTGCGGTTGTGCACCGTCACGTCGTGGCCCGCCTCGATCAGGTGCCGCGCCATGGGGCCGCCCATCGTCCCGAGGCCGATCACCGCCACACGCATGCCGGGAGCCTAGCCCGAAGCAAAATCGGGGTCAGGCACTCATGTTTCAGGTCAGCCGCCGGCGTCGGTCTCGTACAGCACGAAGCATGCGCCGGAGGGGACGAGCAGATACCCGTTCAGCGAGCGCCGGTTCAACGTGTATTCCGGGAGGGCGCCCACTCCGAGCGCGCTCGTGAGCGTGCCCAGCCGGATTGCGCCCTCGGCTCCGCTGACGCCGCCCTCACGGTCGTACCATCGCCGCGGATGACATCCGGGCTGCTTGTTGTAGACGTACCGACCGTAGTGCACCGCCCCCGGGAGGATCGTCGGGTAGGGCCAGACCAATCCGAAGTGCTTCACGGCGAGCACGCCCCACACCGCGAGCACGAGGACGCCGCCGCCCGCGACCAGCATCAACCGCTCGGACCGGCGCAGCGGGGGCGCCTTCTGGAGCGTCGTCACGTGCCCGAGGATACCGGCCGCGCCCGGCGTGCGAATACTACGCCCATGCGGCTCACGCCCGAGATCGTTGCGGCGATACAGCAGCTCGCGCTCGAGCAGCGGCGGCTGCTCGGCGCGCGCGCACAGTGGCACGTCGGCGACCTCGCCTGGAACCTGCGTCAGCACGAGGGCATCGAGGACGAGTGGGACATGCGTCTGTGGATCGAGGACGGCCGCCTTCTTGCCTGGTCGTGGCTGAAGCGCGACGGCAGCGGACAGCTCGAATACGACGTCCATCCGGACCATCTGCACCTGCTCGACCAGATCCTGGCCAACCCGGCGGCACGCGCGGCGTTTGCGTTCGCCGACGACGGCGAGCGGCGGGCCGCGCTCGAGCGGCATGGCTTCACGCGGCCCGGCGAGGCCATGCACTACCTCGCGCGGGATCTCCCCGAGGCGTCCGACCCGCCACCGCTGCCGCCCGGGTTCCGCTACCGGACGGTCGGCTCCGACGACGTTCCCGAGCGAGTTGCGATCCACCGGGAGGTGTGGGCGCCTTCACGCGTCACCGAGTCGAGCTACGCGCAGGTACGTGCGCAATGGCCCTACCGCGAGTCGCTCGACTGCGTCGTCGAGGCGCCGGACGGCCGCTTCGCCGCGTACTGCCTGTGCTGGCCCGACGACGCACATCGCGTCGGCGAGTTCGAGCCGGTCGGCGTGCGGACGGACTTCCGCCGCCGCGGGCTCGGCGCCGCCGTCTGCACCTTCGCGCTCAAACGCCTCCACGAGGAGGGCGGCCGGCAGGCGATCGTCTACTGCGCCACCGAGCCCGCGTGCGCGCTTTACCGGTCGCTCGGCTTCCGGATCCACACGTCGCTCGTCAGCTACTCACGGCCGGAACGAGCAATTGGTGCCTGACCCCGGTTTTGCAGTTACTCGCCGGCGCGCTCGCGGCGTTCCTGCTCCATCGCGCGGCGCAGGATGCTCGAGCGGGTCACGCGGTCGAGGCCGTCGAACGCCAGCGTGACGACGTGCGAGCCGCGCGGGTCGCGCTGGACGCCGGCGACCTCCGCCTCGGCCTCGACGCGGAAGCCGAGCCCGGCGTCGTCCATCGCCACGTGCAGCCGCTCGCCGGTCGAGAGCGAGCGGCGCGTGATGACCTGGACGTCGTCGGCCGAGAGCTGGAGCGCGTGGGCGGGGAATGTCGCCGGCTCGCCGTCCAGGCGCAGCGTCACGGGCTCCCAGACGGTCATCCGCACGTGCGCGTGCCGGCCGACGTTGACCTGCTCCTGCTCGAAGACGGCCTTGAACATGCGCTGCTCGGTCGCGCGGGTGAGCTCCGCGAACTCCAGCCCGTAGCGGTGCATGCCGTCGTGCAGCACCTCGGCGTGAGCCACATGGCCCTCGAGCTTGAAGAGGGTGCCGTCGGGAACCTGGAACGAGAGCCGCACATGGTCCCCCGGGCCGAGCACGCGGTCGGTGACGACGCAGACGCCGCCGGCCGACAGGTCGACCGACCGCACCATCATGAGCGACGCTGAGCCGTCGGCCGCCACCGCCAGGCAGCGAACCGGCAACCGGACCATGACCCGGTAGAAGTCCCGCCGTTCCTCGTCCACCCTTCACATATCGGCCTTCCGGCCGGGGCGGTTGAGACCCGGCCTACTCCTCGCCCATGAACGGGTAGCGGTAGTCGGTCGGAGGGACGAACGTCTCCTTGATCGTGCGCGCGCTCACCCACCGGATCAGGTTCCACATCGACCCGGCCTTGTCGTTCGTCCCCGACGCCCGCGCGCCGCCGAACGGCTGCTGGCCGACGACCGCGCCGGTCGGCTTGTCGTTCACGTAGAAGTTGCCCGCCGCGTTGCGAAGGGCCTCCGCCGCGTGCTCGATCGCACGCCGGTCGGTCGCGAACACGGCGCCCGTGAGCGCGTACGGCGAGGTGGAGTCCACGAGCTGGAGCGTGTCGTCGACCCGCTTCTCGTCGTAGACGTATGCCGTGACGACGGGCCCGAAGAGCTCGCGCCGCATGAGGTCGAAGCCGGGGTCGGACGTCTCGACGATGGTCGGCGAGACGAACCACCCGGTCGAGTCGTCGGTCTCGCCGCCCACCACGAGCTTGGCGTCGCCCGCGCCGGACGCCATCTCGACCGCCTCCTTCTGGGTCGCGAACGACGACCTGTCGATCACGGCGCCCATGAAGTTGCGGAAGTCGCGGACGTCGCCCATCCGGATCTCCGAGACCTGCTCGGCCAGCGCCTCGCGCATCTGCGGCCACAGGTTCGACGGCGCGTAGACGCGGGAAGCCGCCGAGCACTTCTGGCCCTGATACTCGAAGCCGCCGCGCACGACCGCCGTCACGACGGCCTCCGGATCGGCCGACGGGTCGGCGAAGATGAAGTCCTTGCCGCCGGTCTCGCCGACCAGGCGCGGATAGGTGCGGTAGCGGTCGATGTTGCCGCCGACCGTGCGCCACATGCCCTGGAAGACCGAGGTGGAGCCGGTGAAGTGGATCCCGGCCAGGTCGGGGTGCCGAAGCACCGGGTCGCCGATGTCGCGACCCGAGCCGAGCACCATGTTGATGACGCCCGGCGGCATGCCCGCCTCCTCGTAGAGCTTCATGAGGAAGTACGCCGAGTAGACGGCGGTCGAGGCCGGCTTGAAGACGACCGTGTTCCCCATGATCGCCGGCGCCGTCGGCAGGTTGCCGGCGATCGCGGTGAAGTTGAACGGCGCGACCGCGAAGATGAACCCCTCGAGCGGGCGGTACTCGATCCGGTTCCACATGCCCGGCGAGGACGTCGGCTGCTCGCTCATCAGCCGGTGCATGTAGCTGACGTTGTAGCGCCAGAAGTCGGTGAGCTCGCAGGCGGCGTCGATCTCCGCCTGGTAGGCCGTCTTCGACTGCCCCAGCATCGTCGCCGCGTTCATGGTGTTGCGCCACGGCCCGGCGAGGAGCTCGGCGGCGCGCAGGAAGACGGAGGCGCGCGCCTCCCACGAGAGGGCGGCCCATTCGCGCCTGGCGCCGGCCGCCGCTGCGATGGCCCGCTCGACCTCCTTCTCGCCGCCCTGGTGGAACTGGCCCAGGACGTGCTGGTGGTCGTGTGGCATGACGAGGTCGGCGGTGCGCCCGGTGCGCACCTCCTCGCCGCCGATCACCATCGGGATCTCGATCTGGCGCCCCGCCATGTCGTCGAGCGTGGCCTTGAGGCCGGCCCGCTCGGGCGATCCCGGCGAGTAGTCGCGCACCGGCTCGTTGACCGGCGGGGGAAGGGTGAAGACTCCTGTGCTCATGCCGCCAAGCCTACCTGCGAGGAGCGTGGCCGGCGGTCGGCTGCCCGCCGCGGGCCGGGCCCGGTGCAATGCTTCGGCGCGTGACCACGCCCCCCGGCCCAGTCGACGCGGCGGGCGCCGTCGTCTCGATCGACGGCCTGACGAAGCGGTTCGGGTCGATCACGGCCGTCGACGAGCTGACGTTCTCGCTCGCGCCCGGCACCATCACGGGATTCCTCGGCCCGAACGGCGCCGGCAAGACGACCACGCTGCGCGTCCTCCTCGGGCTCGCGGCGCCCACCGCCGGGCGGGCCCTCGTCTTCGGCTGCGCCTATGCGGACGTCGCCGACCCCGCGCTTCGCATCGGCGCCGTTCTCGAGGCCACCGACTTCCACCCCGGCCGCTCCGGCCGTGACCACCTGCGCACGATGTCGCGGGCGGCCCGGCTCCCCGACGGCCGCGTCGACGAGGTGCTGCGCGTCGTGGAGCTCGAGGCCGCCGCCCGCCGGCGCGTGAAGGGGTACTCGCTGGGCATGCGCCAGCGCCTCGGGCTGGCGTCCGCCCTCCTCGGCGACCCGGAGCTGCTCGTGCTCGACGAGCCGGCGAACGGCCTCGACCCCGAGGGTGTGCGCTGGCTGCGCGAGTTCCTGCGCCGCTTCGCGCGCGAGGGGCGAACGGTGCTCGTCTCCAGCCACGTCCTGGCCGAGGTCGCCCAGACCGTCGACAACGTCGTCATCATCAACCGCGGCCGGCTCGTGATCGCATCGCCGCTCACCGACCTGACGGCCCGCCTCGGCGCCGCCGTCCGCGTCCGCACCCCACAGCTCCCCGAGCTCGAGCGCGCGCTCGAAGCCGCTGGCATCGCCGGCCAGACCGACGGCGCGGGCGTCATGCACGTCCACGGGACGACGAGCGACCGGGTCGGTGAGATCGCCGCGGCCGCCGGGATCGTCCTGCACGAGCTCGCACCGGAGGTGTCCTCGCTGGAGGAGGTCTTCCTCGACCTGACCTCGGAGGAGCGCCCGTGAGCGCGCAGCTCCGGGCCGAGCTCCTCAAGGTGCGCTCGACGCGCACGACCATCGGCCTCGTCGTGGGCATGGTCGCCCTGGTTCTCCTGTTCGTCGTCCTGACCGCCTCGCTGAGCGGAGTCAGCGAGATCTCGACGGCCGACGACCAGCTCGGCATGTACGGCATCGGGGCCTTCTCCGGGCTCTTCTCGGCCCTGGCCGGGATCATGCTCGTCACAGGCGAGTTCCGCTTCGGCACGATCCGCCCCACGCTGCTCTTCACGCCGAGGCGCAACCGCGTGATCGGCGCCAAGGCGGCGGCGGCGCTCATCGCCGGCCTCGTCTTCGGCGTGCTCGGGACGGCACTCGCCGTCGGGGTCGGCGCCGCGATCCTCAAGGGGCGTGGGATCGGGATCTCGCCCAGCGGCAGCGACTTCGCGCTCCTGGCGGCCGGCACGGTCGCCGCGGCGGCGCTCTGGGGCACGATCGGCGTGGGTGTCGGCGCGGTCGTCCGAAATCAGGTTGGTGCGATCATCGGGCTCCTGGCCTGGGGCTTCGTCGTCGAGAACCTGCTCTTCGCGCTTGCTCCGTCGTACGGGCGTTTCACCCCCGGCGAGGCGCAGAACGCGCTCATGGGCCAGAGCGACTCCCATCTGCTCGACCCGCTGCCGGCTGCCGCCGTCCTGGTTGCGTGGACGGTCGCAGCGGCGGTCGCCGGCGCCGCCGTGACGAACCGCCGCGACGTCGACTGAGCGGTCTCTACGCGCCGGCGGGCGTCTCGGACGGCAGCCGGAGCAGATCGCGGATCGAGACGATGCCGACGAGCTTGCCCGCGTCCACGACCGGCACGTGCCGGTAGCCGCCGTGCACCATCATGGCCGCCGCCATCCCGATCGTGGCGTCGGGCGGGACCGTGTCGGGTTCGGCGGTCATCCACTGGGCGACCGTCCCGTCGACGGTTCCGCGGCCCGCGGCGCGCAGCACGTCGCGCTCGGTCAGGATGCCGGTCAGGTCGTCGCCGTCCACGACGAGGATCGCGCCGACGCGGCGGTCGGCCATGCGGCGGGCCGCGTCGGCGAGCGTGTCGGACGGGCTCGCGACCAGCAGGCGCCCGGACATGACGGCCGACACCAGCTCATTCTCGGACCGGCTGTAGGGCATGGGGCATCGATCTTACCCACTACCATCCGGGCATGCCCGCTCAGGCCTACCGGGGGAAGCCGTGCGTCTGCCAGCACCGGCTCGAGCTGTGCGACCAGCGCTGCGTCGCCGACATGCTCGACACGACCTTCTACATCGCCTGCCTCAAGCTCACCGGCCGGCGCTGCCTCGTGGTGGGCGCCGGCGACGTCGGGCTCGAGAAGATCGAGGGTCTCCTCGCCTGCGACGCCGGGGTGCACGTGATCGCCCCCGACGCCTGCGAGGCCGTCCGCGCGCTCGCGGCGGCGGGCGACGTCGAGTGGAGCGAGCGGCGGTTCGCGCCCGGCGACGTCGAGGGCCACTTCCTGGCGATCGCCGCGACGTCGGACACCGACACGAACATCGCCGTCTTCGAGGAGTGCGAGCGCCGCTCGATGCTCTGCAACGTGGTCGACGTGCCGCCCCTGTGCAGCTTCATCCTGCCGGCCATCGTCCGCACCGGCCCGATCGCGATCGCCATCTCGACCGCGGGGGCGAGCCCGGCGCTCGCCAAGCGGATGAAGCGCGAGATCGCCGGGCTCTACGGGCCCGAGCACGCCGAGCTGGCGGCAATCCTGAACGATGCCCGGGGCTGGGCCAAGGCGACGCTGCCGACGTTCGCCGACCGGCGCGACTTCTTCGAGGCGATCGTGAACGGCGAGCCCGACCCGATCGAGCTCCTGCGCGCCGGCGACCGGGCCGGCGTCGAGCGGCTGGTGGCCGAGCGCCGGGCCGCCGCCGAGCGGGCCCACGCCGCGTAGACCCGTCATATCGACGGCGACCGCCAGGACGACAGACTCCTAAGCCGCGCCGCCGCCGCCATTCGGGCGTCAGGCGCGAGTTCCCACGGCCATGCGGCGATGCTCCGGCGGCGTGAGCCCGGTCTCGCGCGCACGCCGCACCTCGTCAGCGCTCAAGGGGAAGGTGGAACGCGATCCGTGTCCCCCCGGTGCGGTGCGAAGTGATGTGGATCGACCCTCCGGCGCTGCGAACGCGCTCGATCATGGAGTGGAGGCCCATATGCAGGATCTCATTCGACGAGTCGGTCGCCGCGGCGACGTCGAACCCGCGCCCGTCATCCGCAACGACCGCCGCCAGGCGGTCGGTGAGGCGCTCGACGCACACGGTGATGTGGTTGGCCTGTGAGTGCTTGCGGATGTTCGCCACCGCCTCCTGGACTGTCCGGTAGACGAGCTCCTCGAGTGGCCAGTCGAACCGCTCCTCGGGTGCTGTCACCGAGACCTCCGCGCCGATCTCCCGGCCGGCCTGCTCGACCATCGCCGACAGCGCAGGCGCGATTCCGCACTCGTGAAGCATGGCCGGCCGAAGCTCGAACGTCAGCCGGCGAGTCCGCTCCGTGGCCTGTGCAAGGACCGCCTGCGCCTCGGCGACCAGCGACTGGGCCTCGTCATCGCCGCGCCGGCTGACTGCGTGCGCGACCCGCTCCAGCGTCACGAGCGCCGCCGTCATGACCTGCACGGTGTCATCGTGCAGTTCTCCGGCGATGCGAGACCGCTCGGCCCGCTCCGCGGAAAGCATCGCCCCGGCCATTTCCCGCCGGCGGAGCTCATCCTGTGCGCGCGCATGGGTGTGCAGCCGGTCTGTGGTGTCACGGATGGCGGCCATCGTGAGATGCCTCATGCCGACGTCGATGGTCGAGAGGCTGATCTCGGCAGGAAATTCGGTCAGGTCACTGCGAAGGCCGAAGAGCGAAAGGCGGGCGCCCATCGGTCGCGTCTGGGGATCCTTGGCGTACTCGCGTCGGTGGTGCCGATGCGCCGCACGGAACCGCGCCGGCATGAGGTCCTCGACGGTACGGCCGAGCAACTCGGTCCGGGAGAGCCCGAACATCACCTCGGCCTGCCGGTTTGCCACCACGATGTGGCCCGATGGGGCCACTCCGAGCATCGCGTCGGGGGCGGAGTCGAGGAACTGCTGGAACATGCGGTCGGCGCCGGCCCGGCGGACGTCACTCATGATGTGCCGCCCGCACTATGTGCCAGGGAGCGCCCCGGCGTCCAATACCGAATGGGTACATCACCGCGACTCCTACCGTCCTGATTCGCTCGTGGTGCGATGCAGGTCGCCGGCGAGCTCGCGCACCGGATCGAGTGCGCCTTGCAGCACGCGCGGAGGGAGCCGCCGCCATGCGAGGACCGAGTCCGGCATCGCGATCGCCGGCCGGAGCGGACGCTGAGCGACGATTGGCTCCGCTGCGGGCGGATCCGTGGCCGGCACGAGCGCGATGCCCAGTCCGTCGGCCACCGCCAGAGCGGCGTCGCGCGGGTCAGCGCCGCCACCTTCGATCATCTTCGACAATCGATAGCCGGCGGAGGCGGCCACCCTCCGGATCCACCCGTGCAGGGTTGCGCTCGCGTCGCCCGGGAACACAAGGAGCGCTTCGCCGGCGAGGTCGTTGGGCGAGACGGCGGGCAACGTCGCCGCCCGGTGCGCCGCCGGCAGGAGGGCCACAAGCGGCTGGCCGGCGAAGACCGGCGCGGTCATGATGTCCACGGTCGCCGCGGTGTCGTGGACGATCGCCAGGTCGATCTCGCCCGAGTTGAGCCGTTCCACCTGGTCGTGTGAGGCTGCGTGCTCCACGACCGTGTCCGCCCCCGGCACGATCGCCCGCAGCCCCGTCAGGAATCGGTGCAGGCGGTCGATGGGCGCGTCGGGCACGCACCCAAGGCGGATCGTGGCGGCCTCGGCGAACACGCGCCCCGCGGCCGTCAGCGAAACCGACCGGCTCGTGCGCTCGAGCAACCGGACGCCGAGCTCGCTCTCGAGCCGGCGGATGGAGTGAGAGAGCGGCGGCTGGGCCATGTGGAGGCGCCTGGCGGCGCGCCCGAAGTGCAGGTCATCGGCGACCGCCAGGAAGTACCGCAGGTGACGGAGCTCGATGTTGGCGTTCTGGAGAGTCATACGCACGAAATAATACAGACCGGTCTGTCTCGAATATCCTAGTCGACGCATGCAGGCTCCACCTCACGGTGCCGACGGTGATGCGCCCTCGACCCGGGCACCGAAGCCCGATGAGATCGAGGAGGCAGACGACGGCGCGCGCGGGCGCATACTCAGCACGGCGTACGACCTCTTCTGCCGGCATGGCGTGCAGGCGATCGGTATCGACCGGATCGTGGCCGAGGCTCGCGTGGCCAAGATGAGCCTGTATCGCCATTTCCGATCCAAAGACGATCTCGTCGTGGCGGTTCTCGACCTCCGCGAGGAGCTTTGGATCAATCGGTGGGTCATCGCGGAATCGCGCCGCCGTGCGGAGACCCCTCGCGGACGGCTGCTCGCCATCTTCGAGATGTTCGACGACTGGTTTCGCCGGGCCGACTACGAGGGCTGTCTCTTCAACAACACGCTCCTCGAAGACCACGATCCGGCGAGCCCGGTTCGGCTTGCGAGCATCGTGAAGCGGTCGCGCATCGTGGCGTTCCTGCGATCACTCGCCGAGGAGGCGGGTGCCCGGGATCCCGACACGCTCGCCAGGCAGTGGCAGATGCTCATGTCCGGCGCGATGATGGCGGGCGCCGAGGGAGACGTCGACGCTGCGCAGCGCGCGCGGGACGTTGGGTCGCTGCTCCTGGGGCGCGAGCTACCACCTGAATAGCGCCGTCCGTCGAAGACGATTGTCGCGAACGTCTATGACGCCGCGTGCGCGGCGGCGGCGGCCTGGTCGCCGACCGGGGCCTCGGCGGCCTGCACCGCGGCACCGGCCCGGCGGCCACGGCGGCCGCGGCTCCGGCGGCGGCGGTCGCGCCGGTCGGGCGATGCGCCGACGGGCTCGCCGCGGGCGATCTTGCGAACGGCGCCCGGACGCGAGTCGCGCACGAGCTCGCCGTCGGGGCTGCGCAGCTCGAACTCCACCCGCACCCGCCCGCGAACGCCGGCGGTCTTGAGCTGCGCGAGGACGCGGCGGGCGGCGTCGTCGGCGAGGACGGCCGCCTCGTCGGCCTCGAGCGGCAGGACCAGCCCGGCGCCGTCGACCCGCACGGGCGCGGTGCGATCGCTCTTGACGGGCTCGTTCAGAAGCTTCGCGACCGAGACGGTCAGGGGGGCGATCTCGGCGGCCGCCGCCCGCACCTCGACCGCCGACGCGAACGTGCGCCCGTCCTCGTCGCCGGAGAGCCGCCAGCGCAGCTCTGGGCCGGCCTGCGCGGCCAGCACCTGGTCGGCGTCGTCGCGCAGGCGCACGGAGACGGCCGGCGCGACCTCGACCTCGACGGCGCCGTCGACGCGCTTCACGGGCGTCGCCGGCGGGGTCGAGCCGACCACCGCGCCGTTGAACGACACCGTCTCGGCCGTCTTCTCGGCCTTGCGCTTGGTCTTGCGGGCCTGCTTCGACCGCTGGGCCGGCGCCGGGATGTTGGCGCCGAGCGCCGCGGCGAGCCGGACCGGATCCTCGGAGATCGCGCGCCGGGCGGACTCGACCAGCCGCTCGCCGGCGGTGCCGCGCCGCGGGGCGGCGACGGCGAGGAGCGCGGCGCCGGCCTCCAGCGGTGCATCGCGGGCGATCGCGGCGAGCCGCAGGCAGGCCTCGCTGTGCTCGGAGTCCGACTTCGCCCCCGCCAGCGCGCCGAGCAGGCTGCGCCCGTCGGGGATGTGGCTGCCGGCGTAGCGGTACTCGTGGTCGCGCGCGGCGCGGGCCAGCTGCCACGTCCACGCGACGATCCGGTCGGCCGGGGCCTCGATCTTGCCGTCGCCCATCGCCAGGAGCAGCACGCGGGCGCCCTGCCCGCGGTCCTGCTGCCACGTCGGGGCGGCCTCGACCAGCCGGCACGCCATCGCAAATGTCGTCTGGCTGGGCCCCGCGGCGGCCAGGTCGCCGAGGCTGGAGAGGCGCAGCTTGCGGTGCTTGTTCTCGGCCGCGCAGGTGAAGAAGAAGAGCTCCCGCGCCTCGGGCTGGAGGCCCACGATCCGCTCGGTGAGCGTGTGCACGTCGCTGGGAGCCAGTTGCCGGGCCGCCACGACCGCCCAGGCCCGCTGCTCGTCGAGCGGCAGCTTCGAGGCGTCGACGTGCTTCCATTGGCTCGCGATCACGGCGACCCGCCGTTCCGGGTCGTCCGAGACCGGGACGATCCAGTTCGCCTCCTTCACGATCGGCCGGGCCGGCTTTCGCCGCCCGCGCCGCCGGCGGGGCGGCGGCGGCGTGACGAGGCCGCCGGGGCGGAAGGCGTCGACGTCGAGCAGCGAGTGGAGCGTGATGACCCGCTCGGAGTGCGGCGCGCCCACCTCGGCGAAATCGACGACGACGCCCGCCTCCTTGCGCCGATGCAGGCGCATGATCCGGCCGACCCGCTGCTGGTAGACACGGCGGCTCGCGGTCGGCGCGAGGTGCATGCACACGGTCGCCCGTGGAGCGTTCCAGCCCTCGGCAAGGATCTGGGCGTTCACCAGCACGTTGGTCTCGCCGCGCTCGTAGGCGGCCAGCGACTCGGCCAGCTCGCGCGGCGGGGTGCGGCCCGAGACCGCGGCGGCGGCGAGCCCGATGGCGCGCATCGCGGCCGCAACGCGCTCGGCATGGTCGACGCCGGCGGCGTAGACGATCCCCGGCGTGTCGCCGAAGCGGCTCTGGTAGAGGTCGGCGGCGGCCAGGTTCAGCGGGTCGACGTCGAGGGCCGCCGCCAGCTGGCCCTGGTCGAAGTCGCCGCCGACGATCTCGACCTGGCGCAGCGAGGCGATCGGCTTCACGCGCACGCAGCGGAGCGGGGCGACGACGCCGCGGCGCACCGCCTCGGCCAGCGGGAAGTCGGCCACCTCGGCCGGGAAGACGTCGCTCACGTGCTTCTGGAGCAGCTGGTCGGTGGCCGTCATGCCGATGTAGACCGGGTCCGAGAAGCGGCGGATCGCCGCGGCGGTCTTCTCGCCGAGCGCCGTGTGGGCCTCGTCGCAGACGACCACGCCGTACACGTCGCGCTTGATCTGGTCGGCGTGCTTGATGAACCACGCGTACGTGTTGATGGTGAGCGGCGGGACGCGCGGAGTGGGCTGGCCGACCAGGACGGGATCGTGCAGCCGGCCGCCGTAGCCCTCGTCGGTGAGGTCGCGCGTGAACTGGTTCACGAGCAGCCTGCGGTGGGTCAGGATGAGGACGCCGGTGGTGCGGGCGGCCTCGACGAAGCCGGCGGCCGCGATCGTCTTGCCCGAGGCGGTGGGGTGCTTGAACCGGTAGCGGCGCCCGGCGCCGAGGTCGGGCTCGTCCGGCTCCTCGACCGAGACCTCCTCGTCGTCGAGCTCGACCGCGGCGACGGCCGGGTCGCGCCAGTCGCCGGCGAAGTCCTCGTCGTCCTCGACGTCGTCCTCGTCGTCCTCGTCGTCCTCGTCGTCCTCGTCGTCCTCGTCGTCCTCGTCGTCCTCGTCATCCCCTTCGTCCTCGTCGTCCTCGTCCGGCTCGAATTCGCCGGTCTCGTCGTCGTCCTCGACGTCGTCGATCTCGCCGTTCCCGTTGCCGTTATCGTCGTCGTCCTGGAGCGCCCGCCGCTCGAGATCGCCGATCAGCGCGGCGAGCTGGCCCGCGAGCGCGTCGACCTGGTGACGGCGGAGCGTGGTTCCCGACGCGAGCTTCGGCTGCGGGTCGTTGAGAACGCGGTCGAGCCCGAGGACGAGCGCATAGTCGCGCCTCCACTCGTAGCTCGGCTCCGGCAGGCCCCGCGCCATCTCGGCGAGCGCCGCGTCGAGCGCTGCGCGCCGGACCGTGCCCTCGGCGAGCGCGACCGCGGGGTCCTCGCCTTCATGCAGTAGCGGCTCTCCGCACCACGCTTCCACGCGATGGGCTGCCGCTTCGGGGTCGGCCTCGAAGCGAACTGTCATAGGTCCTGCCGTCGGGTGTGCGGGCGCCGAGGGGCGACACCGACGGCCTGTCGTCAGTGTAGCCGATCGGCCTCGGCGCGTGCCGCCGAGAGGGCCGATCGCACCAGGGCGCAGAGCGGATCGTACAGGCCGCGGCCGCCGGCGACGACGCAGTCAGCCCCGTCGAGTCCGGGGTCGAGGATGCCCGTCTCGCCGCCCGCCTCGCTCACCAGGAGGAGGCCGGCCGCCCGGTCCCAGTCGCGGATGCCGGCCTCGAAGAACCCGTCCAGCCTCCCGCACGCGACCCACGCCAGGTCGAGGGCGGCGGAGCCGGCCCGGCGCACGTCACGGACCCGCGGCAGCACATGGGCGAGGGCGGCGGCCTGGAGCGCGCGCCGGCCGGGCGTGTAGCCGAAGCCCGTGCCGATCAGGGACCGCGTCAGGTCGGACGGCTCCGTCGTCCGGATCGGAGCGCCGTTCAGGAACGCGCCCCGACCGCGGGCGGCGGTGAAGGTCTCGGCCGCCGAGGGGTCGTGGACGACCGCGATCAGCCCTCCGTCCGCGTCACGGCACGCCACCGACACGCACCAGGCGGGGATGCCGTAGAGGTAGTTGGTGGTGCCGTCCAGCGGGTCGACGACCCACACGAGACCGGTGGTCCCGGGCCGGTTCCCGCTCTCCTCGGCGATGAGCCCGTCGTCGGGCCGAGCCGTCCGGATCGCGTCGAGCAGCACCCGCTCCGAGTCGCGGTCGGCATCCGAGACCATGTCCGTCGCGCTGCTCTTCGCGTCGACGCCGCTCTGCGGTCCGCCGAAGCGGTCGAGGAGGAGCGCGCCGGCCGCCCGGGCCGCGCCCACAGCCAGGTCGAGGAGTGCGTCGGCCGGCATCCGGCCGAGTCTAGACAAGCCCGCGGGCACCGCCACTTTTTCACCTGCAAAACCTGGACTTCTGCCAGATGCTGGTGCATCCTCCATGCATGGGCCGACTGCTGAAGAGACTCCGGGATCGGCGCCGGGAACGGGAGCTCGCCCGCCAGCTCGAGGTGCGGTTTCGCGGGCAGGTCGATGCCGCCGCCGCGGCGGCGGCGCGCCTCTCCGACGACGTCGATCGCTAGCGCCAGGCGCTACGCTGGCTTCGTGGGCCGGCTCGAGTACACACGCCTGCACGGCAGCCTCCTCGCGGGGCGGATGCCCGTGTCCGAGCGCCACGTCGAGGCGCTCCGATCCGAGGGCGTGACCCTCGTCATCAACCTGTGCGAGGACCGCGAGTACTGGGACGGCGAGCGCGAGGCGGTGGCGACGGCGTGCGCCCGGGCGAGCATCGCCGAGCTCCGCCTGCCGGTGATCGACGGCTCCACGGTCTCCCCCGAGCTGCTCGAGCGGGCCGTCGCGGCCGCCGGCGACGAGGTCGTCTACGTGCACTGCCGCGGCGGGCGGGAGCGCTCGGCGGCCGTCGCCATCGCGCTTCTCGCCGCGGCGTCGGGCTCGACCGTCGAGGAGGCGCACGACCGCGCCGTCGCCCGGCGGCCGGGCTTCAAGCCGCTGCCGTGGCAGGTGGAGGGCGTCCGTACCTGGTTGCGCGACCGCGACGGGCATCGTATCCTCGACGCATGACTCCGATTGCGCTCCTGAGCGCCCAGCCGGCGGCGGCACTGCCGGTCACAGGAGCCGACGTGGTGCTCTACCTCGTGGTGGCGGGCATCGTCGGAGTGACAGGGGTCCTCGTGCGTCGGGCGACTGCACGAGAACGGCTTTCGACGACTCGCTTGTCCACGAGCAGAGATTTGCAGTAAACTCGGCGTCCGAATTCATACGGAGTGCCCCGGCGCGATGCCTTCGGGTTGTCGCGCGACGCCGGCCGACCCGCCGGCGGGGGCACGTTGTCCGGCGGCCCACCGGACAGCCCAACAGACGAGGCCGTCTCTGCCCAGGCGGCCTCGTCGCTTTTCCGGGTCTCTACTCCACCGGCGCAGCGACGACGGCCTGAGCGGCGAGCACGCCGTCCGGGTCCTGAACCCGGCACGACCGGCACAGATGCGATCCCTCGGAGGCCGGCGCGGACTCGCACCAGACGCAGAGCCCGGACTCGATCAGGCCCACGGCCTCGCGGAAGGGAGTGGTGGTGCCGCTCACGGCCCGGATTTTTGCGACGCGATGGGCGCGTTCGCATCGACGGTTTGCGGTATCTCATCCCCGTTTTGGGGTAGGGCAGGGGTTCAACTCAAGAACCGGACCGACATGCACGATGTACTAGCCAGGAGACTTCTCATGACGCCTGCCGAGTTCATCCACGCCCTGTCCGTCGTCAACGAGCGCCTGAAGACCGCGCGCACCGTGGCGATCTCGCTGCTCGCCTTCGCGGCGCTGGCGCTGGCGGGGACATACGGCGTCCGCGCCATCCAGCCCGGTATGGCCAAGACGATGGCCGGGATCGCCCTCATCGGCGGGCTCGGAGCGATCGCCGCCGACCGTCTCCTGCGCCTGCACCGCATCGAGATCCTCGACGACATCCTGCTCTCGGGCTTCCGCCATGTCGGCGGCCCCGACGTCGGGCGTCGCGCCGCCGAGCTCGTCACTCTCCACCGCCGCCGCCAGCTCGCCGCCACCCTGGAGCGCTTCGTCGAGGTGGCGGCGACGAACGACCCGTGCGCGGTGCCGCTGCACCGCCCCGCCCTGCGAGAGATGGCGCCGAAGCTGCTCGAGCTCACGAGCCGCCTGCGCGAGGCCGACACCCGGGTGCAGCCGAGCGGCATGGTGCTCGTCCGCCGGCTCGTCACCGACGGCTGTGAGAGCCCGATCTTCGCGCCGGTCGGCCCGCCGCGCGACCTCGAGCGCGCGCTCGAGCGGATCCACGCCGAGCTGGGCTACGAACGGCTCGACGGGCGCGGCCGCGACGAGGACGACGGCACGGGCACCGAGCTCCGGCTCGCCGCGTAGAACCCCTCACAAACGGACGTCCAGGCGCGCGGCGCCGTGGAATCACTCATCTAGCCCAGGCTGAGGAGCTTCGAGGGGCCGCGCCGCTCGAGCCCGCGGGCGACGATCAGGCGCTGGATCTCCGACGTCCCCTCCCAGATGCGGTCCACCCGCAGCTCGCGCCACAACCGCTCGGCCGGGTTCTCGCGCATGTAGCCGCGGCCGCCGAAGATCTGGACGACCCGGTCCGCCACCCGGCCGGCCGTCTCCGACGCGACGAGCTTGGCCATCGCGGCCTTGTGGTGGACGAGCTTGCGGTCGGCGCCGGTGTCGGCCAGCCAGCCCACGTAGTAGGTGAGGAGGCGTGCGGCCGTGACCTCGGCGGCGCAGTCGGCGAGCGCGAATGACACGGCCTGGTGGTCGAAGATGCGCCCGCCGAACTGCTCGCGGTGAAGCGCCCAGTCGGTGCCGAGCTCGATCAGCCGGTCGCATGCGCCCACGCAGCGGGCGGCGATGTGGACGCGCTCCTCGATGAACCACTCGCCGGTCAGCTCGAACCCCCGCCCCAGCTCGCCCAGGATGTTCTCGCGCGGGACCGGCGTCTTCGTAAAGGTGAACTCGGGGTGCCGGTAGGGAAAGTTGTGGGTGAAGTCGGGGTCGGCGGTCATCTCGACCCCGGGCGCGTCCTTGTCCACGAGGAAGAGGGCGGGCAGGCGCTGGCTCCCGTCGACCGCCCAGGCCAGCACGATGAAGTACGAGGCGATGTCGCCGTCGGTGACGAACCACTTCGTTCCCGAGAGCTCGTAGCGCTCGCCGTTCCAGACGGCCTCGGCCCGGATGGCGCGAGGGTCGGAGCCGGCGTCGTCCTCGGTGATCGCGTAGGCGTGGCGGTGCTCGCCGCGGACGTCGGGAAGCAGGTAGCGCTCGATCTGCTCGGGCGTCCCGTGGACGAGCACGTTCGAGGGCGACCAGACGAGCACCCACAGGCAGTTCGTGAGCCGGCCGAGCTGCTCGTGGGTGACGATCTGCTCGGTCAGGTTGAACCCGCCGCCCCCGAACTCCTTGGGGATGTTGTTGGCGGCAAGGCCCGAATCGAGCACGGCCTGGTGGATGCGGGCGTGCGTCTCGGGAGAGAGGCGGCCGTGGTGCCGCTCCGCCTCGTCCTCGACCGGTTGCAGCACGTCGTCGACGAGCGCCCGCACGCGGGTGCGAAGCTCGATGAGCTCGGGCGAGAGCGAGAAGTCCATCATGCCTCCGGGCTGGGTGTCACGTTTGTGGGTCGAAAGTGGGACGCGGTCCGATGCGTAACCTGGTAACGCCGAAGACCACCGCGGCGGGGAGGTGCTCGGGGGCGACGCCGGCCAGCTCCGGCTCGGCGGCGGGGATCTCGATCTCGGGGAGCGCGGCGGGGTCGAGCCCGAGCGCGCGGGCCCCGTTCGCGGAGCCCGCGGCGAGCAGGTAGGGCGCCGGGCCCGTCTCGCCGGGGCGGACGAGCACGTTCCGGCGCTCGGCCGTGCGGCGGGCGACGGCCTCGATCTCGCGGATCTCCTGGATCGGGTCGATGACGGTGTTCGAGTCGGAGCCGACGCAGACCGGGATGCCGCGTTCGAAGATCCGCGCGGCGGGCAGGTAGCCGTCGCCGAGGTTGGCCTCGGTCGTCGGGCAGGCGCAGATCGAGGCGCCGGCCGACGCCATCAGGTCGAGCTCGCCGTCGGAGGCGTGCGTCGCATGGACGACCGTCGTCCGCTCGCCGAGGATGCCCGTGTCGGCCAGGAGCTCGACCGGGCGGCGGCCGTGCTCGGCCAGGCACTCCTCGATCTCGCGCCGCTGCTCGCAGGCGTGGGTGTGGACCACCATCCCGGTCGAGGCCGCGTAGCGGGCGATCTCCTCGAGCCATCCGCGCGAGCAGGCCCGCACGCTGTGGGGCGCGAGCCCGACCCGGCCCGGGTGCGCGGCGGCGAGGTCGTCGACCCGGCGCAGGTAGGCGGCCACGTCCGGGTCGCAGAAGCGGCGCTGGCCGGCGGTCGGCGGCAGGCCGGCCCCGGCCCGCTCGTAGGCGGTCATGAGCAGCACGATCTCGATCCCGGCCTCCGCGGCCGCCGCGATCGTCGCCTCGGCCATGGCGTTCGGCGGGTCGTACGGCGTGCCGTCGGGCCGGTGGTGGGGGTAGTGGAACTCCCCCACCGCCACGTAGCCCGCCGACCGCATCTCCCGGTAGGCCAGAAGCGCCACCTCGTGGGCCGAGCCGGGGTCGAGCCGGCCCGCCTCTCGGTACATCGCCTCGCGCCAGGTCCAGAAGTCGTCGTGCGGGTGGGCGGGGTCGACGTGCTCGACCGCCCCGCGCAGGCGGCGCTGGAAGGCGTGGCTATGGGCGTTCACGAAGCCGGGAAGGCGCACGCCGCGTATCCTTCCATGCCCGATGGCGGAGGTCTCCCGGCAACGGTTCCTGAACTGGTTCGCGGAGCTCGCGGACATCGGCCGCACCGACACCGGCTGGAACCGGGTCGCGTGGACGCCGCTCGAGGCCGAGGCCCAGCGCTGGTTCACGTCCGCGGCCGAGTCGGTCGGGCTCCAGGTGCGCCGCGACGGCGCCGGGAGCGTCTGGGCGGTGACGCCCGACGCCGACGACGGGCCGTGGACGTGCGCGGGCTCGCACCTCGACACGCAGCCCGACGGCGGCGCCTACGACGGCGCCCTCGGCGTGGTCTGCGCGCTCGAGGCGGCGGCTGCGATCGTCGAGTCGGGCGTCGAGCGGCGCCGGCCGCTGGCGGTCGTGTCGTTCGTCGACGAGGAGGGCGCCCGCTTCCGCACCGCCTGCTTCGCGAGCCTCGCGATCACCGGCCGGCTCGACATCGACGAGGCGCTCGCGGCGATGGGCGGAGCCGAGGCGATCCATGGCGTCACCCGCGACTCGCTCATCGAAAGCCGCGCGCAGCTCGGGAGGGTCGAGTCGTACCTGGAGGTGCACGTCGAGCAGGGGAAGGCGCTCGTCGATCGCGGCCTGGCGCTGGGCGTCGCCGACGTGCTGACCCCACGCCAGCGCTGGCGGGTGGTGTTCTCGGGCGAATCCGACCACGCCGGCACGCGGGCGATGGAGGGCCGGCGCGACGCGCTCGTGGCGGCGGCGCCGTTCATCGTGGCCGTGTCCGAGGAGGCCCGCGCCCGCCCCGGCGCCGTCGGCACGGTGGGCCGGGTCGAGATCGCGCCCGGCTCCACGAACTCGATCCCCGGCCGCGTGGCCTGCCTGCTCGACGTACGCGCCCGTGGGGCCGAGACGATCGACGACCTCGTCGCGGTGCTTCGGGCGCGGTTTCCCGGCGCCGCGTTCACGCGCGAGTCGCGAAACGACGGCGCCGCCTTCGACCCGGGCCTGCGCGCCGCGCTCCACGCCGGCGCCGAGCGCCGCGGCGTTCCCGCCGGCGACCTGCCGTCCTACGCCGGCCACGACGCCGGCATCCTGGCCCCGCACGTCCCGGCCGCGATGCTCTTCGTCCGAAACCCCACCGGCGCCAGCCACACGCCGGCCGAGTCGGCGTCGGACGACGACTGCGTCGCGGCGGCCCAGGTGCTGGCAGACGCGCTCGAGGCCCGGCTCACCGCCGCCTGAGCGGCCTGTGGAGATCCATGTGGAAACCGCGGGGAAGCTGTGGACGGCCCTCGCCCGGCGGAACGAACTTGGCGCACGTTGCGAGATCGGGCCTGTGGGAAACGCGGGTGGCGCTTGACGGTCGCGTGTGGAAAGGGTGACGGTAACGCTGCCCAACACCCCCCAACCCTCCGGCGCCAGGCCCCAACGCATTCCGTCCTCTCGGGCCTGGCGTCGGATCGGTATGCCCCGTCCCGTTCCCGCCAAAGCGCCGCCCTCCTCCGACCCCGCCGAATCGTCCGGGCGGCTCCTTCAGGCGCTCCTGTCGTCGGCCGGGCTGAGCGTCCGGGGAGACGCGGCGGGAACGCCGCCCCCGGCGGCCGCGCCCGAGAAGCGCCGGCGGCGGCGCGCGCCGGCCCCGAGCCGCTGACCGGCGGCGCGCGCGTCGGGGGCATCGTCCTCGCGGGCGGCCGCTCGACCCGCATGGGAACGCCGAAGGCCCTCCTCGACTGGCGCGGAACACCGCTCGTCGCCCACGTGGCGGGCGCCGTGGCAGGGGCCGTGGCGCCGGTCGTCGTCGTCGCGGCGGCCGGCCAGGAGCTGCCCCCGCTCCCCGCCGGCGTCGCGACGGCGCACGACGGCGAGCCGGGCCGGGGACCGCTCGAGGGCCTGGCGGCCGGAATGCGAGCCCTGGCCGGGCGCGCCGACGCGGCGTTCGTGTGCGGCGCCGACATGCCGTTCCTCACGCCCGCGGCAATCGGCCAATTGACGCTCGCACTCACCGCCCCGTGGCACGCCGTCGCCGTCACAGACAACGACGGCCGCGACTTCCCGCTGGGCGCCGTCTACCGGCTGTCGCTGCTCGGGCTGGTCGAGGAGCTCCTGGCGTCGGGCGAGCGCCGGCTCGGGCTGGTCGCCGAGCGGGCGGAGACGCGCCGGATCGCCGCCGACCAGGCGCTCCTGGCTGCGCTCCGGAGCGTCAACACGCCCGAGGAGCTGACCGCGGCCCGGGTCGAGGCGTTCTGGTCCGACTTCGTCGCGGCGACCGGGATCGACGGGCAGCACACGGCCTGGGGCTTCGGCTCCGATCCGGCGATGGCGACGGAGCTGGGCCTGCTCGTCCGCGACGGCCCGAAGCGCGCGACCGCCGGCCTGCGCTCCGAGTACCGCCCCGACGAGCCGCTCCCCGTCCCCGGAGAGCTGAGCGTCATCCTGGACGGCGACGGCGTGCCGCTCTGCGTCATCCGCGCCACCGATGTCGAGATCCGGCCGTTCGGCGAGGTCGACGAGGACTTCGCGTGGACGGAGGGGGAGGGCGACCGCAGCCTCGCCCACTGGCGCGCGGCACACGTCGAGTTCTTCGCATCGCAGGGCGTCGCGGTGACCGACGCCGACGAGGTCGTGCTCGTGCGGTTCGACCTGCTCTGGGCGCCGGGCTAGCCGCCGTCGAGCAGCATCTGCGCGATCACGACCTCCGAACCGGCGAGGCCGGTCGACGCGTAGAGCGTGATGTCGGACCCGCCCGTGCGGCCGGGCGCGTCGCCGGCGATCACCGCACCCAGGTGGACGAGCTCGCGCGGCGTGAAGAACGGCGCGCCGTAGGCGGCGGCCTGCGCGGGCGAGTCGCTGACGACAACGGCGGCCGCCTCGGCCAGCCCGGGCGGCGTCTCGCAGGCACCCGCCGCCTTCGGCCCGACGGTCGTGACGTGCGCGCCGGGGCCGACCCACGCAGCGTCGATCACCGGCGCCTCAGAGCGGGTGGCGAGGATGACGATCCCGGCCCCGCCCACCGCCTCGCGCGGGCCCGGAACCGCGCTCGCGGCCAGCCCGAGCTCGGCTCGGGCGCGCTCGGCGAACCGCTCGCGGTTGGCCGCGGTCGGGCTGAAGACCCGCACCTGCGCGATCCGGCGGACCGCCGTCAGCGCCCAGAGCTGCGTCCACGCCTGACGCCCGCTCCCCACCACCCCGACGACGCCGGCACCGGGCAGCGCGAGCGCGTCGGCCGCCGCTGCGCCCAGGGCGCCCGTGCGGGCCGCGCCGAGCTCGACGCCGGCGACGCACCCCGAGAGGCCGCCGTCCGCGTCCCAGACGACGACCACCTGGTCGGACGCGCCCGCCCCGGTCTGGTAGGCGCGAAAACCCGCCGAGCCGTCCGGGAGACCGCCCGCGGTGAAGACGAGCGCGCGCTCGCCCAGATCGGCCTGCACCCGCGGCGGCGCCTGAAGCGCGCCGCGGTGGGCGTCGACCAGCGCCCGGCGGGCGCCCGCGACCGCCAGTTCCGGCGTCAGCCGGGCGCGGACGTCGTCGTCGATGAGCATCCGCGGCCGGTGGCTCACCCGAGCTCCTCCCGGCGCCGGTGCAGCATCGCGCGCACGTCGGCGAGCGGCCCGAGGTGGCGCAGCTTGTCGGGGTTGATGGTCGAGCGGACCGTCTGGACGGCGCCGTCCGTGACGTCGACGACGACGACGTACATGACGAGCCCCTCCGGATCGAGGAAGAGCGCGCCGGGCTGGCCGTTGATCCGGGTGCGGCGGATCGTGACGCCCATCTCGCGCGACTGGCGGCCCATCCCGGCGAGCAGCCTCGCGACCCGGTCGCGGCCCACGATCGGCCGCGGCCACGCCGGCCTCGTCCCGCCGTTGTCGCCGACGACCATGACGTCGGCCGAGAGCAGCTCGACCAGGTCGTCCATGCTGCCGTCCTCGACGGCGCCGAAGAACCGTTCGGCGAGCTCCTCTCGCTTTCGCCGTGACGCCTCGAACCGGGGCTTCATCTCGGTCACGTGCCGCCGCGCGCGGACCGCGAGCTGGCGGCAGTTGTCCTCGCCCTTGCCCACGATGCGCGCCACCTCGTCGTAGCCGTAGTCGAACACGTCGTGGAGCAGGAAGACGGCCCGTTCCACCGGCGAGAGCCGCTCGAGCACGAGCAGGAACGCCATCGAGAGCGAGTCGGCCTCCTCGGCGTGACCGGCGACGTCCTCGAACGGGCCGTCCGTCACGAGCGGCTCCGGCAGCCATTCACCCACGTACTGCTCCCGTCGCGCACGCGCCGAGCGCAGCAGGTCGATCGAGAGCCGGGTCGCCACGGCGGAGAGGTAGGCCCTGGGTGACTCGATCTCGCCGTTGCCGTCGCGCAGGGCCCGTTGGTAGCGCTCGAAGGTCTCCTGCACGACGTCCTCGGCCTCGCTGACGCTCCCCAGCATCCGGTAGGAGATCGAGAAGAGCAGCGGACGCAGATCCTCGTACACGTCCGCCAGCTGGCGCTTCTGGCTGGACACGGTCGCATGCATCATGCCCCGCCCTGGGCCGCCGTACGCGCGGTGAGGCCGTCGAGTCCCGAGGCGAAGCCCTCGCGCCAGCTCGCCCACACCGGCTCCCAGCCGAGCTCGGTCTTCGCCCTGCGGTTCGAGGCTCCCCGCACCCGCGTCATCATCGACACGCCGACCTCGCCGATCGCAAGGCGGGCGATCCAGGCCGGCACGCGCCGCGGCCGCCGGGCGGCGAGGCACTCGGCGAGGTACGGCAGCCACTCCGAAACCGGCGCCGGCTCGTCGTCGACGACGTTGTAGATCCCGGCCGGCCCGCCCTCGGCGGCGATCGCCGTGGCGGCGGCCGCGTCGTCGACGTGGACGAACGACCAGACGCCCGCGCCGCCGCCGACGAGGGGCAGCTTGCGGGCCCTGATCAGGTCGGCGTACTCCTCCGAGACCGAGGTGCCGGGGCCGTAGAGGCTCCCGTACCGCAGGGCGACGCCCTGGATCGGCGCCGCCGACGTCACGGCCCGCTCGAGGTGGCCGATGGCCTCGATCGAGCGCCGCTGCTGCGCCGGGGGGTCGGGATCGAGCGGGTCGCTCTCGGACTTGACGGGTCCGCCCGACCGCTCGTTGGGCCAGCCGGTGTAGCTCTGCGCCACGAACCTGCGGACGCCGACGGCGCCGGACGCCGCGAGCAGGTGGTCGAGCCCGAGGGTGCGAAGCTCGTTCGTGCGCGCGAACCCCTCGTCGAACCGGCGCAGGTCGGACATGCCGGCGAGCGCCGTCATCTGGTGGATCACCACCTCCGGCTCGGCCCTGGCGACGGCCTCGCCGACCGAGCCCGGGTCGAGGCCGTCCATCACGACCGCCTCCGCCCCGGCGGCCCGCAGCGCGTCGAGCTTCTCCGGGGTGCGGGTCGTCGCGACCACCTCGTGGCCGCGCTCGACCAGCTGCGGCACGAGCCGCCTGCCGATCGCACCGCTTGCTCCTGCAACGAACACACGCATCCGTGACTCCTTTCGCGGTTTGTCACAGAGACGAAGCAGGGACCGTCCCCGTGACATGTCACAACCGGCGGCGCAATCGCGTCTCTAAGACAGAACACCGGAAAGGAATCCACAAATGCACACCATCGACATCGCACGTGCGCGCACGAACGGAGGGCGCCGCTGGTGGACGCTCGCCGCCGTCTGCACGGGCGTCTTCATGCTCCTCCTCGACATCACCATCGTGAACGTGGCGCTGCCCGACATCGAGCGCTCATTCGGGGCGTCGCTGTCGGATCTCCAATGGGTGATCAGCGCCTACGCGATGGCGCTCGCCGCGTTCCTGCTCACGGCCGGATCGCTGGCCGACCTGTACGGCCGGCGCCGGCTCTTCGCGACGGGAATCGTCATCTTCACCGCCGGCTCGCTGCTCTGCGGCGTGGCCACCGGCTCGCTCTTCCTGGCGATCGCCCGCGGCGGCCAGGGGATCGGCGGCGCCATCATGTTCGCGACCTCGCTCGCGATCCTGGCGCAGACGTTCCAGGGCCGCGACCGCGGCATGGCGCTGGGGCTCTTCGGCGCCATCACCGGCGCCGCCATCGCCGTCGGGCCCGTGCTCGGCGGGGCCATCACGACCGGCCTCTCCTGGCGCTGGATCTTCTACGTGAACGTCCCGATCGGGATCGCCGCGCTCGCGATGACGCTCCTCTGCGTCGACGAGTCGCGAAACCCGGGCGCGAGCCGCCCCGACTGGGCCGGGTTCGTCACGTTCAGCGCCGGGCTGGCAGCGCTCGTCTACGGGCTGATCGAGAGCCAGACCGACGGCTGGGGCTCGGCCGGCGTCATCGCCGCGCTGGCGGCGAGCGCCGTCCTGCTCCTCGTCTTCGTCGCCGCGGAGCTCTTCCAGGACGAGCCGATGCTCGACCTCGGCCTCCTGCGGGTGCCCACGTTCGTGGGCGGGCTCGTGGCGGCCTGGTCGATCTCGGCCGCACTCCTCTCGATGCTCACGTACCTGATCATCTACATGCAGAACAGCCTCGGCCTCTCGGCCGTCGACACGGGCATCCGGTTCCTGCCGCTCACGGTCGCGATCTTCATCACCGCGGGCATCGCCGGCCGCCTCACCTCGCACGTTCCCCGGCGGGCGCTGATCGGCGCCGGCTTCCTGCTGACGGGCGCCGGGCTCCTGCTCATGCGCGGGCTCACGCCCGAGTCCGACTGGACGCACCTCCTGGCCGGGATGGTCGTCGGCGGCATCGGCACGGGCCTCGTGTCGACGCCCCTCATCTCGACCGCCGTCGGCGTGGTCGAGCCGGCCCGGGCCGGAATGGCCTCGGGGATCAACTCGACGCTGCGCCAGGTCGGGATCGCGACGGGAGTCGCTACGCTGGGGACGATCATGTCGTCGCATGTCCGCTCGTCCGTCGAGGATCACCTGAGCGGCGGCCCGCTGGCCACCCACGCGCACGGGCTCGCGCACGCGATCTCGTCGGGGGATGCACCCCAGGCGATCGCCTCGACGCCCGCGCCGCTGCGCGGCATGGTCGCGACGACCGCCCAGTCGGCGCTCGTCGACGGCCTGAACACCATCCTGCTCGTCGCGGCGGTGATCGCGTTCGCGGCGGCGGCGCTCTCGTTCGTCCTCATCCGCGAGCGTGACTTCGTGGCGGCCGAGGACGAGGGCGAGGCCCCGGCGGAGATGGCGGTGGCGGCATGACGGCCCGCGACACACATCGCGTGGTGGTCGTCGGCGGCGGGTTCGGCGGACTGAAGGCGGTGCGCGGCCTGCGCCGCGCACCGGTGGAGGTCACGCTCGTCGACCGGCAGAACTTCACGCTCTTCCAGCCGCTCGTCTACCAGGCGGCGACGGGGGCGCTCGCTCCCGCCGAGATCGCGATGCCGCTCCGGCTCATCCTGCGCCGGCAGCGGAACGCCCGCGTGGTGCAGGCCGAGGTCACCGGGTTCGATCTCGGCCGCCGGGAGGTGCTCCTGGATCACCTCCCGAACGGCGACCGCGGCACGACCCTCCCGTACGACACGCTGATCGTCGCGGGCGGGTCGCGCTACTCGTATTTCGGCCACGACGAGTGGCGCGAGCACGCGCCGGAGTTGAAGTCGCTCTCCGGCGCGCTTGACATCCGAAGCCGCGTGCTGGGGGCGTTCGAGGCCGCCGAGGTCGAGACCGACCCCGACCGGCGGCAGAGCTGGCTCACGTTCGTGGTCGTCGGCGCCGGTCCGACCGGCGTCGAGATGGCCGGGCAGATCGCGGAGCTCGCCCACGACACGCTGCGCCGCGACTTCCGCTCGGCCGACACGAACACCGCGCGCGTCCTCCTCGTCGAAGCCGGCGAGCGCATCCTGGCCGGCTTTCCGGAGTCGCTCTCGCGGAAGGCGGCGAGGGCGCTTCGGAAGCTCGGGGTCGAGCCGCTCGACCGCCACACGGTGGTCGACGTCACGGCCGAGTCGGTCGCGATCGAGGCCCGCGACGGGACGCGCGAGGTCGTCCCGGCCCGCACCGCGATCTGGGCGGCGGGCGTCACGGCATCGAGCCTGGCCCGCAGGCTCGCGGGCCAGGCCGGGATCCAGGTCGACCGGGCGGGCCGCGTGCCGGTCGGGCCCGACCTGACGCTCCCCGGGCACCCGGAGGTGCTCGCGCTGGGCGACATGGTGCACGTGGGCGCGGCGGACGGCCGGCCGCCCCTGCCCGGGCTGGCGCCGGTCGCGATGCAGCAGGGCCGATACGCGGCCCGGCTCGTCCGGGCGCGCCTGCGGGGCCGCGGCCGAAAGCCCTTCCACTACGTCGACAAGGGCAACCTGGCGACGATCGGGCGCTCGAAGGCCGTCGCCGACGTGAAGGGGCTGCGCCTGTCCGGGTTCGTGGCGTGGGTCATGTGGCTGCTCGTCCACATCGCCTACCTGATCGGCTTCCAGAACCGGGCGCTCGTCCTCCTGCGGTGGACGGTCAGCTTCGTCACCCGCGGCCGGGGGGCGCGCCTGATCATGCCCCCTCGCGAGCCTCGAACCCGCCTAGAAGAGGCTGCGGAGCCCGTGCACCAGCGCGGCGCCGATCGTCACGATCAGGACCACGCCGGTCGTGCCCAGGACGAAGCCGAGCGCCAGCAGCAGCACGTCCTCGAAGATGATGGCGAGCGCGACCGCGATCGCCCCCATCGCCGGCAGCGTGTCGAGCCCCGAGAACGGCGGGGCGACGGCGGCCGCGACCGCCAGCGCGACGAAGATGAGCCCGAACACCGGCAGCATCCACCGCTGCTGGAACAGGAACGCGCCACGCGGACGTGAGTAGCGCTCGATCCGCCGCACCCAGCGGAGGATGAGCGGGATCGCCCGGTCGGTGGTCGTCGCGCCGAGCTCGCGGCGGGCCCACCGGCCGGGCAGCCAGATCGTGCGCCGCCCGATCAGCATCTGGGCCGCAAGAACGATGGTGATCGCCTCGAACAGATGGGTGACGCCGCCGGTCGGGAGCGGCAGCGCGGGCACGAACATGAGCAGCAGGATGGTCGCGGCGAAGCTCTTCTCCTCGAAGAGCTCATCGAGCGCGCCGAGCGTCTTCGGCTCGTCGCTTCGGAGCCAGCGCTCGAGCTCGTCGCTGAAGGTCCCGTTCATGCGCCGAACGGGGCTCCCACCCTCAGGAGCGGTGCCCCAGGCGGTCCATCTCCCTGCGGACCTCCGCCTCGCTGATCGGGCGCCGCGCGTAGACGTCCCACGCGTTGAAGACAATGCCCAGCCCCCAGGCCAGCGTCAGCCAGAGCGGCCACGGGTTCCAGTCGCCGGAGCGGACACCGAAGATCGACCAGATCCCCCACACCACGATGTTCACGACCGCATACACGAACAGGTGCGCGTGGAAGTCGCGCCGCTTCTTGAGCCGCCGCAGCGCCTGGTCGCGGAGCACCTCCGGGCTCTCCCCGACGATCTCCTCGTACAACTCGGTCTTTGCCATACACGAAGTGCATCACCGCCAGGAGAATTTGGCATCCGCGCCCACGCCTAAACCGAGTTCGGCGTTCTACGGCATCCGGGTAGCATCGTCGCGTGTCACGGCCATCCGACGCCCCCGACGAGATCGTGGAGAGCGCCCGGCTCCGGCTGATCGCCCTCCCCGGGCCGGTCATCGACGACGTGATCGGCGGTGGATCCCGGTCGTTCGTCGACCATGTGGGTGTGCCATACCCCGCCGGATGGCCCGCCGAAGATCGGCACGTGCTCGATCGCCGCAGCCGGCAGATCCGCGAGGGCGACGACCACCGATGGCTGCTCCGGGCCATGGTGACCCGCGGCCACCCGGCCATGGTCGGCCGCATCGGCTTCCATGGCCCGCCGGACGCGGACGGCGTCGTCGAGATCGGCTACAAGGTCGATGCCGCCCACCGGCGCCGGGGGTTCGGGCTCGAGGCGGCAGGGCGGCTGATCGAGGCGGCGGAGCGGCTGGCGCACGTCTCGGCGGTGCGTGCGTCGATCGCACCGGACAACGAGCCGTCGCTTCGCATCGCCGAGCGGCTGGGGTTCCGGCAGATCGGCGAGCGGATGGACGAGATCGACGGACTCGAGCTGGTGTTCGAGCGGCGGCACCGGCGCGGCGGCTGAGGGCAGACCGGCCCTTACCCGCGCAGCGCCGCCTCGAGCGGCCCCAGATCGGCCGTCGGGGGCTCGCCGGCCCGCCGTCGCGGCGCGTGCGCCCGCACCACCTCGTACACGCGCCGGGTGCCGCGGCCGAGCTGGTCGCGCCGGTCGCGCAGGTCGACCGCCTGGGCGGCCAGGTAGAGCTCGGTGGCTGCGACGTACCGCGCGAGGCCGGTCATCTCGGCCAGGCGCCGCGCGGCCAGCGTGGTCGAGATGACGCGGTCCTCGATCCCCTCGGCGGTCGAGGTGGTTGACAGCTCGAGCGTCGCCGGCTGGGCCAGCAGCCGCAGCTCGGCCGTCGCCGCCGACGCGCCGTAGGCGACGATCGCGAGGCCGTCCTCGCTCGTCGCCTCGTCGTCGCGAAGGCCGGTCGGCAGGCCGCTGAATCCCGAATGCACGAGCTTGTTGGCCCGCTCGCACGACGCCGTTGCGACGTGGGCCAGCGCCAGGCGCAGGTAGTCGACGGTGACCCCGTACGGCACGGAGTCGAAGTTGCCGTTCGAGAGCGCACGGCCGTCCGGGCTGATCGCCGGGTTGTCGTGCGAGGCGACGAGCTCAGCCTCGACGATCGAGCGGCAGTGGCCGAGCGCGATCCGGGCCGCGGAATGGGTCTGCGGCACGATCCGCATCGTCAGCGGGTCCTGGAGCTCGCGGTTCTGGCCGCCGGCGAGCAGCGCTCCGCCCTCGAGCAGTGCCCGCATCCGCTCGATCGCCTCGGGAATGCCCGGCACGGGCCGCGCGTCGGCGATCGCCGGGTCGAGTGCCTCGACGTTTCCGAGCATGCCCTCGAAGGTCAGCGCCGCCGCCTCGTCGAACCGGTCGAGCAGCGCCGGAACGTCGGCCAGCGCGAGCGCCGTCCACCCCAGCGTGAACGCGTTCGAGTTGACGAACGCGAGCGCCTCCTTGTCGATCGGCCGCCACGGCTCGAGCCCGCGGCGCCGGAGCTCGGCACCCCAGTCGCCCTCGCCCGTGAGCGCCTCCGCCAGATCGGCCAGCGGCCCGAGGTCCGACTGGCCGAGCGAGCCGACGGTGCGCACCCGCGGCGCGAGATCCGCGTTCAGCGCCGCGGCCAGCAGCTCCGCCAGCTCCGGACGGACGCCCGAGCGGCCGCGCGCGAACCCCGCGAGCTGCGCCAGCATCGCCGCCCGCACCACCTCCTCGGCGACCGGCGGCCCGGTGCCCGTGCGGTGCGAGAGCAGGAGCAGGCGGTTGAACCCCGGCTGGTCGGCGGCCCCGACCGGGACGCGCTTGAGCGCGCCGACCCCCGTCGTCAGGCCGTACACCCGCTCTCCCTCGGCGAGCAGCCGCTCGGTCACCTCGCGGCTGCGGGCGACCCGTTCCCGTGCCGCCGCGGACAGCTCCACCGGACGGCGATCCCGCGCCACCTGCGCGAGCTCCTCGATCGAGAGGCGGTCGTCGAGGATGAGCGGCGCGGGCACGCGCCCATGATCGCGCAAACCGCTCAGGGCGCGCGGAAGAATGGTTCGCCCAGGATGTCCTCCAGCACCTCCACGCCGAGCCCGGGCCCCGCCGGCGGCGCCAGCCGCCCGCCCGCCGGCGCCGGGATGCCGGTCGCGTTGTCGACCGTCACCCACCCGTTGAAGTCGACCGTCGGGCCGCGCCGGCCGGCCGGCGTCGAGAGCGAGAGGTGGAGCATCGCGGCCGTGTCGATGCTCGCTCCACCCGTGTCCTCGACCGTCACGTGCAGGCCGAGCTCGGCCGCGACGTCCCGCATCGTGACTGCCGGAGTCACGCCGCCGACGCGCGAGAGCTTGATGGTGACGCCGTCGGCTGCGCCCGCCCTCCAGGCGGCGAGCAGCGCGTGCAGCGACACGATCGACTCGTCGAGCAGCAGCGGCACGGGGCATCGCGCCCGCACGGCCGCGCACTCCTCGAGCGACGCACACGGCTGCTCGAGCGCGTACTCCGTCTCGCCCGCCGCGCGCAGGAAGCGGATCGCCTCCGCCGACGACCAGCCGCCGTTCGCGTCTGCGACGAGCCGGATGTCCGGGCCGGCGGCGTCACGCACCGCCCGCAGCCGCTCGGCATCGGCGTGGACGTCGCCGCCCACCTTGACCTGGAGCCGCCGGTACCCGGCGGCGGCGTGGCGCCGTGCCGCGGCCGCCGCCTGCTCGGGCGGCAGCGGCGGGATCGACCGGTAGAGCTCGGCCGCGTCGCCCAGGCGCCCGCCCAGCGCCTCGCAGAGCGGCCGGCCCTGTTCTCGCGCCGCCGCATCCCAGCAGGCCATGTCGAGCGCCGACTTGATGTAGGGCTGGCCGCGCATGGCCTCGGCCATCCGGGCGGCGACGGCGCGCGGCTGCCCGGCATCCAGGCCGAGCAGGTGCGGCGCGAGCTCGGCCACGCCGGCGCGCGCCCCCGCCGCGAACGCTTCGGAGTAGAACGATCCGAGCGGCGCCATCTCGCCCCAGCCGGTGACGCCCAGCTCGGTGTCGACGGCGACGACGACGGCGTCGAAGCCCGCCGCGGAGCCGGCGGAGGTCGCATACGCGCCGTCCACGAACGGCTGCCACTGGCGGTGGGCGCGGATGGCGGCGATCGCGCTCAATCGCCCAGCTCGGCCCGGCGGCGGGCCACGAACTCGTCGAGCTGCTCACGCACTCCCGGGTCGAGCGGCGGTTGCTCATAGCGCTCCAGCGACTCCCGCCAGATCCGCCCGGCCCGCTCGGCCGCGTCCTGCCCGCCTCCCTTCGCCCAGCGCTCGAAGTTCTCGGTGGACGAGAGCAGCGGCCGGTAGAAGCAGTCGCGGAACCGCTCGAGGGTGTGCGCCGCGCCGAAGAAGTGGCCGCCGTGGCCGACCTCGGCATGCGCGCCGAACGCGAGGCTGGCCTCGTCCACCTCGAGCGGCGTGAAGTCCTCGCGCAGGACCCGCAGCATCTCGATGTCGACGATGAACTTCTCGAAGCTCGCCACCAGGCCCGACTCGAGCCAGCCGGCGGCGTGCTCGACGTAGTTGGCGCCGGCCAGGAAGGCCGGCAGCATCGTGTTCATGCCCTCGTAGGCGGCCTGCGCGTCGGGCAGCTGGCTCGACGTGAGGAAGCCGCCGCCGGCCCGCCACGGCAGCCCGAACCGGCGCGCGATCTGGCCCGAGCAGAGCAGGCCGAGCGCCGACTCGGGGCCGCCGAACCCGGGCGAGCCGGACTGCATGTCGGTGTGCGACAGGAACGAGCCCAGGATCACCGGCGCCCCCGGCCGCACCAGCTGGGTCAGGCAGAGGCCCGCGAGCGCCTCCACCGTCTGCTGCACGAGCGCCGCCGGCGTCGACACCGGCGCCATCGCGCCCATCAGCAGGAACGGCGTGATCACGTTCACCTCGCCCGCCTCGGCGTAGACCATCATCGCCTCGAGCATGCGCGTATCGAACCGGAGCGGCGAGTTGGCGTTCACCACCGCATAGACCCGGGCGGCGTCGCCGGCGCGCGGGCCGAGCAGCAGGTCGGTCATGGCGATCGTGTCACGCGCGGCTTCGCCGGTGATGACGGCGCCCATGTACGGCTTGTCGGTCAGCGTCTGCACCGCCAGCAGCATGTCGAGGTGGCGGGAGTCGAGCGGGCGGTCGTTCGGCTCGCAGCACAGGCCGCCGGGCGTGTCGAGCACGTCGAAGACCTGGCTCAGGCGGCAGAACTGCTCGAAGTCGGCCAGCGTCCCCTCCCGCCGCTCGTCGCCGAGCCGTACGAACGGCGGGCCCTGCGTGGGGGCGAAGAACATGTGCCGGCCGCCGACATGGATCGTCCGCTCCGGGTTTCGGGCGAGCAGGTCGAACTCGGACGGCGCCGCCGCCACCTGCTCGAGCACGAAGTCCGGATCGAGCCGAACGACGTTGCCGTCGACCGCCTGGCCGGCGCGGCGGAAGTGCTCGACGGCGTCGTCGTGGAGGAACTCGACGCCGATCTCGGAGATCAGCCGCCGCCAGCCCCGCTCGAGCACACCCATCGCCTCTCCGGAGAGCACCTCGTAGCGGGGCATCACGTTCTCGAACACGGCCAGCGCAGGCTAACGGAGTCGGTCGCCGGGCAGAGCCTGCCGTCACGCGGCCGGGAGCTGCACCGTGACGCTCAGCCCGCCGGCCGCCCGGGGAGTGAGGGCGAGCGTTCCGTCGTGCGCCTGGGCGATGCTCTTCACGATTGCCAGGCCGAGGCCGACGCCCGCGTGGTCCGTGCGGATGCGCTCGGTGCCACGCTGAAACGGCTCGGCGAGCGTGGAAGCCACCTCGGGGTTGAGCGCTTCGCCGGTGTTCTCGACGGTGAGCATCACCGTCTTCGGGCGCATGCTGGTCGTGACCCACACGGTGCCGCGCTCGGGCAGGTTGTGGACGATCGCGTTGTGCACGAGGTTCGTCGTCATCTGGAGGAGGAGCGCATGTGAGCCGATGGTGGGGGTCATGTCTCCGGAGGTCTCGATGCTGAGGCCGCGCCGTTCTGCGAGAGGGAGGAGCGTTTCGCTCGCTTCCTCCGCGACGAGGGACAGGTCGACGTGTTCCCGGGTGAATGACCGCCGGTCGGCGCGGCTCAGCAGAAGGAGGGCCTCGGTGAGGCCGATCGCCCTCGCGTTCAGGACGTGAAGGCGGTCGACGAGCTCGCCGTTGGCGCCCTGCGGATCGCTGCGGGCGACGTCGAGCAGGGTCTGCGTGATCGCCAGCGGGGTGCGCAGCTCGTGGGAGGCGTTGGCCGCGAATCTCCGTTGTTCGGCAACGTGTGCTTCGAGCCGCGCGAGCATCGCATCGAAGCTGTCGGCGAGTTGGCGGAACTCGTCCTGACGGCCCTCCAGCTCGATCCGGTGGGAGAGCGACCCGTTCGCGGCGACGCGGGTGGCGTCGGTGATGTGCGTCAGGGGGGCGAGCATGCGGCCGGCGAGCAGCCACCCTCCCAGGAGGCCGAACACCAGCAGGAACGCCGTCACGACGACCGCGATCGGAGCGAAATCGCGCAGGAGGTCGGCGTGGCTTCGCACCATGAAGACCACACCGGGGTGCACACCGCGCGAGAGGGAGAAGTACCCGGCGACGAGCAGCACGGCACCTGCCAGCATGAGGAAGCCGGCGTAGCTGAGGGTGAGCTTGAGGCGAGCGCTCGGACCCGGGGCTCTATCCACGCGCTTTTCCCTCACTCCCGGCGTCCGGTTGCGTGTCGATGCGGTATCCGGCGCCGGGAACGGTGGCGACGATCCACGGCTCGCCGAGCCGTTTGCGCAGCCCCGAGATCGTGATGCGCACGGCGTTGGTGAAGGGGTCTGCGTTCTGGTCCCAGGCCCGCGCCAGGAGGTCTTCGGCGCTGACGACCCCACCCTCGGCGGCGACGAGGACCTCGAGCACCGCGAACTGTTTGCGCGTGAGCGCGACGTAGCGTCCGTCGCGGTAGACCTCGCGCCGGAACGGATCCAGCCGCAGACCTGCGATCTCGCGCACGGGCGGCCTGTTGTATGCACGCCTGCGATCGAGCGCTCGGAGCCTGAGCACGAGCTCCTGGAATTCGAACGGCTTCGTGAGGTAGTCGTCGGCACCGAGCTCGAACCCGGCGGCCTTGTCGTCGAGCCGGTCGGCGGCGGTGAGCATGAGGATCGGCATCCCGCTGCCGGAGGCGACGATGCGCTCGGCGATCGTGTCGCCGTTCGGTCCTGGAATGTCCCGGTCGAGAACGGCGATGTCGTAGGCGTTCCACCGCAAGAGCTCCAACGCGGTGTCGCCGTCTCCCGCGATGTCCGCCGCGATCGCCTCCAGGCGGAGGCCGTCGCGGATGGCCTCGGCCATGTAGAGCTCGTCCTCGACGACCAGCACACGCATGCTCCGATGATAGGAGCTGCCGCATTTCGCCGGCATATCCGAAACCCGAGACGTGCTGGCAACGCCGCCCTGCCTTGAATGGCGGCATGACCCGAAAGAGACCAGCACGAACACCCACCCGCCGGGCTCGCCGGCTCCTCGCCGCCGGCCTGCCGACCGTCATCGTGGCGATCGTCGCTCTGGGCCACCAGTCGTCGTCATCCTCGACGCCGCGCGCCGCATCACCGCCGGCGGGCGTGCTCCGCACCGACCGCCGCCTTGCCACGGGCGACGGGCCGTCCAGCGCGGCGTCGCCGGCGCACGGCGGGGCCGTCCCCAGGAACGTCTGGCCCGCGGACGGCCAGGCCGCGTTCATCCGAACGGGCGAGTCGCAGATCCACGCCGGCCCCAACCAGCACCCGGCGTCGATCGCGAGCGTCGCGAAGGTCATGACAGCCTTTCTCGTGCTCCGCGACCACCCGTTGCAGCCCGGCGAGAACGGCCCGACGCTCACCCTCACCGCCGCCGATGTGGCGGACACCGACCGCCGGAGCGCGCAGGAGGAGTCGGTCGTGCCGATCGCCGCCGGAGAGCGGCTCACCGAGCGGCAGGCGCTTCAGGCCCTCATGGTGCCGTCGGCGAACAACATCGCCGCGGTCCTGGCACGATGGGACGCCGGGTCGGCGGACCGGTTCGTTGTCCGGATGAATGCCGCCGCACGGTCGCTGGGCATGACCCGCACCCGTTACACGGACCCGAGCGGCTATGACGATGCGACCGTGTCGACCGCCGTCGACCAGGTGCGCCTCGTCGAGCGGGCCATGCGCCTGCCGGTGTTCGCGAGCATCGTCGCCACACCGAGCGCGACACTGCCGGTCGCCGGCACCGTGCACAACACCAACTGGTTGCTCGGGCACGACGGGTTCGTCGGCGTCAAGACCGGCTCGGACAACGCGGCCGGCGGCTGCTTCGCCTTCCGGGCGATTCGCCGGATCGACGGCAAGGAGACGGCGATCACCGGAGTCGTGTTGGGCCAGCCCGGCGAAGACAGGATCGCGGCGGCCCTCGCGGCCGCCGGCGCCATGGTCGATCGCATCGCGGGTCAACGCCCGCAACCTCGCCGCCGCCCAGATGGGAGAGCCCCGCTTCGACAGGGCTCTCCGTGACCGGCCCACGCCAGGACGCTCAGCCGAATGTGACGACCCGCACGGGAAAGCCGCTGATCGGCGTCATCGTCGTGCCCGAGAGGTTGCAGGCCACAGCCTCAACGTGGTTCTGGCTGGAAACGCGCTGGGCGTACAACACGATTCCGTTCTGAATCGGCGCCCCGGTGGTGATCAGTGCGCTCTGCCCCACCTTGGCTCCCGTGGTCGACAGCGTGAATTGCGTGCATCTCCCGTCCGGCACGCCGCTCAGTGAGATGGCGCCGTGGACGTCCGCCCCGGCGATGTCGCTCATGGTGAGCGAGTTGTCCTTGATCCGCCCGCCGCCGATCGTATTCACCGCGAGGTCGCCGGCGACCAGCGTGCCGTTGTGGACGTCCCGCGACAGGAGCGAGTTGTCGATGACGTCGGAGCTTCGGATCAGCCATCCCGCTGCCGGTTCTTCCACACCTGTTGCTTGTCTCGCACGGTATGTGCGACCGCAACGCAGAAGGTCTTGGCCGTCGCGGGAAGCGATTCGAGGAAACTCGGATCCAGGAACCCGCCGGCCTTGTCGTCGAACGACCCGTGCGCCCCGTGGTCGGCGTCGCGGTCGGCCGGCTCGTAAAGGTTGCTGGGACGGTCCGCGCGCACGGGCTGAGATGTCAACTGGCTATTCCACGCCCCGATTGCGGCGTACTGGTTGCCGAGACCCGGCGCGACGCTCGCGATTGCGACCAGCATCTTGTTCCATGATCCGATGATCTTGTTGCGCCGCCCGTCCAGCGCCGCGTCGACGATGAACTTGGCGGGGATCTCGGGTTGGTAGATCGGCGGCACCGGCATGGGGTGGTGCGACATCGTGGTCTGACACCAATCGAACTGGGGTGTGTTGACCGCCGGAAGATGAACCATGCTGATCCGGACGTGGCTCTTCTCGTGAAGCAGTTCCGCCCGTGTCGACTCGAAGAAGCCCCTGCAGGCGAACTTCGATGAGCAGTAGGCCGACTGCAGCGGGATGCCGATGAACGCCAGCGCCGAGCCGACGTTCACGATCGAGCCCCGATCACGCGGACGCATCCGCTTCAGCGCGGCCATCGTCCCCCAAACCTGGCCAAGGAATGTGACTTCGACGGCACGCTGGAAGTCCGCAGGCGCCACGTCCCAGGACGGGGCGAACACCGTCGTCATGGCGTCGTTGACCCAGACATCGATCGGCCCCAGCTCCGCCTCGACGTGGCCGGCTGCTCGATCGACCTGCTCGAACTGGGACACGTCCGTCGGTACGGCAAGCGCCCTCACCCCCGTGCTGCGCGCCTCCTGCGCGGCTGCTTCGAGGCCGGATTCACCGCGGGCCAGTAGCGCCACATCAAATCCTCGCTCTGCGAACGCTCGGGCGGTCGCCCTGCCGACGCCTGCGGAGGCACCTGTGATCACCGCAACTCGGGTCATAGTCGTTCTCACCTCATTCACTCGTCTCTTGAGATGGCATGTTTGTCACCGGTGTTGTCTTGCATGGCGAATCCTGCTTGACGGTCCGCCGTGACCCGCCGAGTTGGCCCTCCGGGGCGTTCACCATCCTGGCCATAGCGAAACGCGATGACTGGGCGGCGCGACCCTTCACGTTCGGCCGACCTGAGCGAGGAGTTCGGCGAGCAGGGTGCGGTCGCGCTGACTTCGCGTCTGGTCGATCGCCGATTTGGCGGCGTCACCGGCGGCCGCCCTTAGACACGCCAGCCGCGAGTACGCGCCGGCGTGCCTGGCTGCGTCACCGACCGTGACGAGCGATCGCAGCAGGGTGGCTGTGACCCGGGTGTCCGGTGGTGCGTAGCGCGCGACCTGGACGAACGCGGTTTCGGTGTACTCCTCGAACGACCGTCGCCGGGCGATGACGGTGAGGTCGGGGCCGGGGACCATGCGCGCCGTCTCTGGCAGCGAGGCCGACGCCAGGTGTTCCATCACCGCGCGCAGGTATTCGATGCATGTGCACGCGGTGGTGGGGTCGTTGATGCCGGGAGAGAGAGCCTTGATCGCGATATCGGCCAGTTGGCGCAGGCCGTAGTCGACGTCCTGTGCGGCGTCACGCTCATTCGCGACCACGACCGGCTCCGCCAGTCGTCCGTTCGAGAGTTCGCTCGTGGGCGGATCCCACGAGGCCAGAACGGGCGTCCGCTCGGTAACGAAGTCCCCCGCGGTGACCAGCACCTGCACTCTCCGGCTGTCGGATGGCAGCTTGTCCAGGACGATCGATTGCACGTAGCCAGGGCGCGGCGGGTAGATCAGTGTCGGCTCCGACTCCCGCCCCCAATCCCGCAGCAACCCGTCCACTGACTCGTCAGCGGGATGTCCGTACTGGTCCGGATAGAGCTCGTGCACCGTGGAAAGTGTGGTGTGCGCGATGCGGCCGGCGATCGATGAAACTTGGAGCGTCTGCGACATGTGGTGGATGAAGACCAGCAGCAACCCCACCGCCATCACCCCGAGCACGATCGCGACGCTGATGCTCAGCGAGGGCACGAATCCGACCGCATCGGCGCCGCCCTGGCGCACGGTTCGAAGCACGAGCAGGCAATAGGCAAAGATCCCGACGAACGCCCCGGCGACAAGCTGGTTGAGCCGATCGGCGAGAAAGTTCCGGAGCGCCCGAGGGCTGAACTGCTGCGAAACGAGCTGCAGCGACACGACCGTGATCGAGAAGGTGAGGCCGGCGACGGTGATCAACGATCCGGCGATCGTGGACAGGATCGTCCGCGCCGCGGGCGCGTCGCCGCCGAAGCCGGCCAGGCCGTGCGGTCCTCCGGCCCGGTCGACGAGAATCAGCAGCTGCGCCAGCACGACGAACCCAGCCGCAACAACGCCGGGGCCGAACAGGAATCCGTAGCGCCAATCGCCGAGGCGCGTCCGCACGGCGTTCACCAGCGCACCAGGTGACCGAGCGGTCATCGCGGCGGTCCAGCCATCACCCGCCCGGGCACTGAAACCCGGTGTACGCGACGTGCTGCTGTGAGAGCGGCTCCGGCGAGAATCACTGACGTGGCGCCGCTCGCCGTGGCAAGTCGCAACCGGCTGGGCCGAGCGACGGCGAGGATGAGCATGCTTACCGCGTGGGTGATGTCGATTGCCGCGGTCACGGTGATCGCGGTGGCGGTCGGACGTTTGCAGATGATCGCGACCTCGACGAGGTTCCGAGCTCCGACCGCGGCTGCGCCGACCCGAGCGCGGCGGTCGATCTGGTCGCGGCCGACTCGCCCGGGAACGAGCGGCGCGGCCGCCAGGAGCACCATGCCGTAGACCAGCTTGGCGACCAGAAGGCGGTTGAGCGAGCGTGGTCGCTCGCCGCGCTCGGTCGGCGCTCGCCGCAGCGCCTGGCTCACGATTCACCGTCTCCCGATTCAGGCGTCCACGTGTATTGATCGGCCGCGCATTCGAGGAGCAGCGCATGGACGAGCGCGAGCCATCTGGCCGCGTCCCCGCCGCCGAGCAGGCACCTGCTGATCGCCCGCAGGCCGCCGGCGCAGATCAACCGGCTGTGTGTCCACCGGTCGGGCTCGATCTCCCAGATGCGCGCGTCCTTCTCATGCCAGCGGGCGTCGATCGCCTCCGCCGCCACCTCGACGGCGCGCCACCCATCGGCGTCGAGGCGGTCATGCCCCGCCGCGGCGGCGAACAGCATCAGCGCTTCGCCGAAGGCGTCGAGCTGAAACTGGCTGTAAACCCAGTTGCCGACGATGTCGCTACCACCGGGATACCCGGGCAGTTTCACTGGGTGCTGATCGGGAACACGGCCGCCGCAGACGGTGTAGGCCGGCTTCAACTCGGGCCCGTGTTCGAGCAGCCGATTGCAGACGAACCGCTGGCGATGTCGACCGTCACCCAGCGACTCCGCGAGATCAGACCGCCCTCCTCGTAATAGCCACCCCATACACACCGATCCATCGGCCTCACCGCGTAGCCCCCACGACCGCCGATCAACGAGGAGAAAACCGCCTCACTGTGCCGGCGCGGAGAACACATCCACACGAGATCGCCTTGAGGGCCGGCCAGCGCACCGCGCTCGCCGTCTGCAAGCAAGGCGTATTCACGCAGCACATGCGGAGCGGCACTCAGCCGTTCAAGCATCGCTGCTCAGCGTCACGACTCGGCCCCCCGAACGTCACGATCGCGATTGTCTGACAGTGCGCCGCTCCACGGCATGTACCACTCCTACCCGCGGCCGACTGACCCCAATCCACGCCGCGAGCTCAGGCCAAACCGGCGATCGGCCTACATCGCCTCCTTGATACCACGCCGGACCAGCCAGCTGTTGACCGGGTACGCGGTTGCGAAGCCGAGGATCATCCCGATCTGCATAAGAAACCAGTAGGCAGCGTGCTCGGGCGTCAAGTGGGGGTCGGTGAAGAGTACAAGTTGCATGACCGCCATCCAGCCGAATAGGCCGATCTCGAAGGCGGCCAGGGACAACGAGTCTGCTTTCAGCGCTGCGATCAAGCCACTCCGAAAGTCGAGATGCCGCATCGGCGCAATCGCGAGGTATTGAAAGGCAATCCCGAGCAGGAACGCTAGGGCGAAGTCCGTCGCATACTCTGCGGGTAAGGCCAGTCCGAGCAGCTTCCATCCGGCGAGGAGGACGAGCCAGGCCCCGAGGATGTCGCCCAGCGTGCACCCAGCGCCGCAGTGGCTGACGCCGATGCTGACCGACGCACGCTCGCCGTACTGTGGCTTGACGTGGTGCTCGCGTTGCCAGCGCGGACTGTTGACGCGTCCCCAGCGGCGATACCCGAGCCACGCCAGAGGGCCGAAGTAGAGCGCTGTCACCGGCCATACCGCCTCCATCACGCCCATCGTCTGGCGATACCCGCGGAGGTAGACGTCCCAGAGCACAGCCAGCGCAGTACCAAGCGCTCCAGCCAGCGAAGCCCACGCGATCACGGTCAACCAGGTTGGTGGCATGCCCATCGTCGTACCCCTTCAACCTGGGGCGCAATCGGGGGATGGAACGAATGCCGGACTGGACAGTCAGGAGCGCGGACGGGCCGCGCGCTGCGAGAGGACGACGTAGTGTGGGTCCTCGGCCGATTGGAATACTGCGCGGAAGATCGAGAAGCTGCTCGGCGATTGCGCCGAGCAGCCACACCACTTGACGGCACATGGCCGGCCGCCCGCCGCTCAACCAGGCGCATCTTGCGAACGACGACAACCGGAACCACGGGCTTCAGGCCGTTCTCGTGATGCACGGGTGATGCCCGGCGACGCCGGAAAGGGTGGCATTTCATGGGAAAGCCCTGCATTTGCAGGGCTTTCCTTTAGCCGACTGTAAGCGGGATTCTTCGGACATGCCCACGTCCGGATGCGGCATTCCGCTCAACCATCGGGCTTTCGCCGTGCCGCCCATGTCGTGCAGGGCCGCCAAAAGGTGTGCCGGTGATGCCCCGGTGATGCACGAATTCAACAGCCTGGGTTTACTTGCCTCCGGCGTGCGGTGCCGAAGGGTCATCAGCGTATCGGGTTTCGAGGTTGCGGGTGCAACGTTTGGACGAGGCGGCTCGATCGCCTCGCCAAGTGGTGAGCAGCAGCGGCCGCAGATCCAGCCCGGTCGGTCGAGCTAGCACTACCTCGAAGAGTCGTCCTGGACAGACTGGTGGCGATGGGTTTCTTAGGCGAAGCTCCTACTGATGACGCCAACAGTATGGGCTTGACCCGATTCTGTTGACGCCTCGATAGTTGGCGCTGATGCCGACAGGGAGGAGCCAGCAGGATGGGACGACCGTCGAAGTACCCGCCGGAGTTTCGGGAGGAGGCGATCCGGCTTTATCGGGAGAGCGAGACGACGATCGCCGAGACGGCCCGGCGGCTGGGGATGGGCGCGGAGACGCTGCGCAAGTGGGTGCGCCAGGCCGAGATCGACGACGGCACGCGGCCGGGGCTTTCCAGCCACGAGCACGCCGAGATAGTCCGTTTGGAGTTGGAGCTACCTCGGCGCTGCTGTGTACGGCCGCACGCTGCGCGAGTCAGGCCTGGTGCAGAGCATGGGCCGGTGCGGCTCGGCGCTCGACAACGCTGCCTGCGAGAGCGTGATGGCGACCTTCAAGACCGAGCTCGTGCATCGACGCAGCCTCCGAACCAGAGACCAGGCCCGCGAGCGCGTCTTCCGTTGGATCGAAGGCTGGTACAACCCGCGTCGCCGTCACTCCAGCCTCGGCTATCTGAGCCCCGCAGACTACGAAACCCTGCACGCCCAGCAAGGAGGTGAAGACGACCCTCGAACGGGCGCACAGCGCCCGCCGACCCCGACCAGCCAGCGCTACCAGGGGGCGCGCTGATCGGGGTCGGAAACCCCACCAGGCAAAACGGAAACGTGTCCACCGAAACGGCTGACACTGCCCAGGCTTCCTGCGAGCGGCGCCATCTGGATCTCAATGCGCAAGCAACATCCCTACGACGGTCCCCGCCTCGACGGCGCTGGCGGTGCTGTACGGCCTGGCCGTGCTCGTCACCGTCGTCCAGCGGCGCGCTTGACGCTACTACAGTAGTGACGCCAGCGATGTTGGAGCAAGGTCAGGTCTGTACCAGACCGCGTTGATACCACTAAGAGTCGCCCGAAACTGAATTAGAACGGGATTGCCGACGCTATCGTCGACTTCTACGAAGTCCCCAGCGTACGTGTCGCTTCCCACGAGTTCGCCGACTGGGTGCGGATGGCTCTTTACAAATGCCGCCGGATCGTCTGCAATCAGCGTCACGACGGGAGCTGGCAGGTCTGCGTGGAGATATCCGATTGACGCCAACTTCATGCCCGCCTCGGCGGCGGCCTTCTCGATGCGACCAGTGATGACCGGCTCGGGAACGTCCTCAGGCTTGTCAACAGACGACCCCATGGCGATATCGTCGGTACTTCCGTTGCTCCGGATGGGATCAATACTCGTACCGCCCGCAGGTGGAAACCCTTGACCTGGAGCTTGGGCTCGATAGGCCCCAGCGATTAGGAAGATCTCCCACGTAGCTTTGAGCTGGTCGGGCGCCCCGTCCTGCTGCTGCTTCGAAGGATCCAGCGTGGAATAGACCCACTTGTCGCCGTTTGACGCGAACCCCTCTGGCGGCTGGCCCAGCGAAACCGTCGCGTATGCTTCGTCCCCCAGCTGAGAGGCGATCTGCTGTAACAACCGATCCGGACTTGAATTCGTCGTAGCCGCTGGCACCGCGTTGGAGGTTCCACTACCCGGGTTCGCAGCGGCACCGCAGGCTGCGCCCGCGGCGACGAGCAGAACGCACATTGCGTACCGAACCGACCTAGACGTTAGTGACATGTCGGCCCATTGTCCCATTTGATGGTAAACGGCGACGGGGGCGCCTGGACATCAAACAAGCCGGTGACGCCGCAGTGGGCTCCGGAGCCGATTCCCGTCCACGTTGTGGCGTTTGGATGGACATCGGCCGTCCGCTCCCAAGGCTCGGCCCCGTCAAAGTCACCTCGCACTACGGTATTGGCGTTGTAGTTGGTCTTCTCCAGCAGGCCATCGACAATCAGCCTGTCGGCGCCAGAGAAGTTGAGATCCTCGTTGCCGTTCTTCTCGTTGACGCCGGTCCACGCCGCCCAACAGGTCGTAGAGCTGCCGCAGGTACCCGAGGTCGTACGTTGAACGTGATACGTCTTGGTCTGCCCCGAGATGTCCCCGGTATAGTTAGCACAAAAGGACGCCCCGCTGGGATACCTTTTCCACGTGAAGAACCGGAAGTTCTGACCGTTCGTATCGTGATTGCAGTTGATGTCGTTATCGCCGTTAGCTCTATAAGTTCCGACCGAAATCGCACCGACGCCGTTAGAGTCTTCCGTGAGGGCGAACATGGCAGAGAACCCCGAATTGCCGCTTAGGACGTTGAAGGCTGGAGTGTGGAGACTGGCCTGCGTGCCGTGAAAATGACATGCACCGCAGTCGGTCGTGAAGTACTTCTGCTGGCCCTCATAGCCGGCCTGCGCCGATGCGGTGGTCAGAAGCAAAATCACGCCCGCAAGTCCGAATGCCAAGCTCGCCCTCGTGCCCACGTGGCAACCATAGCAAGGCGGCCGGAACATGTCAATGCACGCGCTCACCGTGGCGGGGAATGCAGCTCTTCCGAGGCGATCGACCATTCTGCGTATTGGTGTCTGGCGCCAAGTCGGATGAGGGGCGACCGGTGGGTTTGGGGGCCGGCTTGCCTTCTCGGGCTATGGAGAAACGTCCCCCGTTATGCCCCCAAGGAGGGAGCGGGATACTTCCGGCCGAGCTGGCTCGAAGAGTCCAGTACCCACCTGCGGCGGGGAATCGGGCACGGCCTCCCCTTCGCCGAAGAGCGGAGAGACGAACATCCTGGCCATCATCCGCTCCTCCCTCGGGCCTCCCCCGAAAGCATCGCGGTGTCAACCAGACCGGGTCAACTCCATCGGCTCACTTGAGCCGGACCGGGTTGCGGGGACTTGCTTCCAGGATGCTGTCCTGGGGAGACGAGATCCTTGGCCGCCATGTAGAGATCGAGGAAATGTGCCGGTGACCAGCTCGAGCGCGGCGTGCGACTGGGCGGAGCAGTCCGACCGCGGACATCGCACCCGATCTTGGCGTCCACTCTGAAGCAGCCGCTGCGCTCCTCGCTGGGGCGTCGTACTTAGGAACGCGAGACGCGTGACGGCCCACGGGCGAAGATCGCCGGGCAAGGCAGGGTACCAGTCGACCGGGGCCGCAACACACGGGGCACTCACGTTGGGTTCAGCGCCGCGGGCGCCCATCGGCGCGGGGTGCACATCGACCGGTAGATCGCTGGTGGAGGGCGCAGAACCCGTCGCGACGGCTCCGTGGCGCCGCACCCGGCCGACCTTCAAAACGGACTGGACGACCTCCCGCGGCCGAACGCGTAAGCAAATTGCTTAATCGCGACGGACGACCCACCGGCAGCCTGAGCCACTTCCGCCCAACCAAGCGCCTGTCCCGAGCGCCCCAACGAGCCACCGCGCCGGCGCTCCCGTGCTCGTGATGCCTCGGTGATGCACGGCGATCCCTTCAGAAAATGGGAAAGCCCTGCAATGCAGGGCTTTCCTTTAGCCGATCTGTAAGCGGGATTCTGTCTGGGGCAGTCATCCATCTGGGCCGGCCGTCACCGGCCGGCTCGTGCCACCTACCTGGAGCTCGGCGGGCCGCGTCATCGCTCCGCTTGGTGTTGCACCGGGTGGGGCTTGCCTAGCCGCCCGCGTCTCCGCGGGCGCTGGTGGTCTCTTACACCACCGTTTCACCCTTGCCTCGGCGTCCGGAGACGCCGGTCGGCGGTCTGCTCTCTGTTGCGCTTTCCAGCGGGTTTCCCCGTCCGGGCGTTACCCGGCACCCTCGCCCTGCGGTGTCCCGACTTTCCTCGACGCCCGGAGGCGCCGCGACTGCCTGATCGGCTCCCCGAATGCTACCGCTCGCGTCACAGCCGGGTGGGCGGCGCGACGACCTCCTGCCACACCTGGCCGCGGGCCTCGATGCCCGGGGTCGAGGTGTCGGCGAAGCCGAGCGTGACCGGCGGGAGCGCGGGGGGATACACCGCCGGGTTGGCGAGAAGCGACGCCGGCAGCGCGAACGCGGCCTCACCCACCGGCGTCGCCCGGCCCGTGCGGATGCTGTCACGCGCCGCGATGAGCGGGTCGAGGCTGTGGTTCAGCCAGGCGTGCGCCGACACGGGGTCGGGGGCGTACGGCGGGATGCACAGGAGCCGTGGACGGGCGATGGTCCCCTCGGGCGGGACGACGAACCGGACGTGCGGTCCGGGGTCGCGGAACGAGGTTCCGGTCGAGAGCACGGCCAGCCGGCCGCCCAGGCGGCCGCGGTCGACGCTGCCCTCGATCACGATGCTCGTGCGCACCGACAGCAGGAGCGAGCGAGCGTCGTCGAGGTCGGTCGTCGTCGTGGAGTTCCAGTCGTGGCCGGTGGCGACGAGCGCCGCTCCGATCACGACGTCCGGATCGTCGGGGACGACGACCCGGCGGGGGAAGAGCGTCGCGAGGTCGAAGAAGTCCGACCAGCTGGACGGGCCGGGCGCCCCGGCCCGCGCCGCGAGCGCGAACCCGACCACCGAGTAGTCCTTGGGGACGCTGTGCGCTCCGCCCGAGTCGAACGCCGGATCGTCGAACGGGGGCACGAGCAGCGACCGGTTGGCGATGAGGGTGCGGTCGAGCGTCTCGACCTGCTGCTGGGCGATCAGCTCGGTGAGCGTCTCGGGGTCGACGAGGATGACGTCGGCGGCGCCCGGCGCAAGCTCCGCCGGCGGCTGAGGCTCCACCATCGCCACCTTCACCTTGAATCGCTTCGTGAAGTCGGGGACCGAGCTCGGTGCCATCGACCTCGGCGGCACGGCGAGCAGCAGCTCCGGGTCGGGAACCTGCGCGTTCGCCCCACGCGACGCGAATGTCTGCGGCGCAGCGCTGCTCCCCGGCCGGGAGCATCCGGCGAGCACGAGCGGCGCAGCGGCGGCAAGCAGCTGGCGGCGGGTGAGGCGCACGCGCGGATTGTGGCAGGCGCCGGCCCGGAGACCGGGCCGTATGTCAGGCGACGAGCCGGAGCGTCGACTCGGCGGCGGTGTCGTCGGCGAGCACCGACCCGCATGCCCCGCAGTGGAGCTCCATCCGGCCGCCGGCCCGCTCGATCGCCCACATCTGGGCGGCGCAGACCGGGCAGGCGGGCCGGCGCTCAGGCCGGCGGACGCGCGCCTCGGCAAGGGCGCGGAGCACCACGTCCTCGAGCGTCGGCTCGGATTCGGGACGATGCGGGTCGCGGATCGCCGTCACAGCCGTCGCAGCACCGCCTTCACGGTGCCGAGGATCTGCACCGCGTCGGGGAACATCGGCTCGAGCGTGTCGTTCTCGGGCTGGAGCCGCACCCGGCCTCCGTCGCGGAAGAAGCGCTTCACGGTCGCGTCCTCGTCGCCGACGAGCGCCACGACGATCTCGCCGTTTCGGGCGTCGGCCTGCTTGCGGACGACCACCAGGTCACCGTCGAGGATGCCCGCGTTGATCATCGAGTCGCCCTTGACCGTCAGCACGAAGTCGGCGTCGGATGCGAGCTGGTCGGGGACCGTCAGGTAGTCCTCGACCCTGTCCTCGGCCACGACCGGCGAGCCGGCCGCGACCTCGCCGACCAGCGGCAGGACCGTCGAATGGTTGGGCCGTGCCAGCTCGACCACCGCACCGCGGCGGGAGCGGCCGCCCTCGATCACCTCGAGCGCGCGCGGCTTGGTCGCGTCGCGCCTGATCAGGCCCGCCTTCTCGAGCTTCTCGAGATGGGCGTGCACAGTGGACGGCGACGTCAGCCCCACCGCCTGGCCGATCTCACGCACCGTCGGCGGGTAGCCGTGCTCGTCGACGTGCGCGTTTACGAACGCCAGAATCTCCTGCTGTCTCGAAGTCAGATCCACCGGTCGCCCTCCTGGGTCGAACGTGTGTTCGATCCGAAGTGTTGCAGAGGGGTCGGACGGAGTCAAGGACGCCGCGGGTTATAGGGATTGCAGGAACCCGGACACCCGATGTCCCCATGGTCGGCTAGTGTGGGCCTCCTGGGGATGGGTGGTCATCGCCAATCCTCGCCAAGGCCCCCACAGCCTGACGATCCAAGTCATCGCTTGGGAGGCGATCCCGATGCCCCGCCCTCGCCGCGAGACTGCTTGCCGTTTCACGGAGTGCCAGCCAGCACATCGACAAGGGCATTCGCCACTCAGCGTTCTCGAACGACTCGCCTCCAACCATCTCTGTGCCGAGGTGTCGTCGATAAAGGCCTGTCGCATGATGGCTGCCGTGCACGTACTGGGAGGCGAGGCGGTACAAGGCGTAGCGTTCGGAAGCATGGCTTTCACGCAACCGCTGCGGCACCCGAGGAACGCGGGTCTCTGGCGTGGGCGACAGAACTTGTAGCCGCGGATCGATCACGGTACGTCAACCGGGAGCGGCCCGCCGTAATCGGCACGTCAACTGTCAACCGTGACCAATCCAACCCTCCCGGCCTAGGCGCAGGATTGCGACCCAATGCCGATCCCTTGTGACCACGGAAACCGCGAGGTGGTCCCACATTCGACCCAGTCGCCCAAGGTAATATCGAGTCGAGTCCTCATCATGGTGCGATGCGACCTGCCAGCCTGCGGTTAGCGTATCCCGATATGCGGGGCTGGTATCAGTAGGTACGTCGACGCCATCCACGCGATATTGGCCGACGTCATCTCGCGGCAGCGGTACAGTTGGCGAAACGTCCACTGCAAGAAAATCATTATGGGCCAGTTCATAGGTTTCGTCGAACTCACACGCCGCAGCGACGTCCAGAATCACAGTTACGAGATAAGAATCGCGGCGTTTCGTATGCTCCACATATTCTAAGTCCCCACCAAGTGCATAGTCGACCTCCGTCTGCTCATCAGCATCTGTAGGCGCCAGACCGAGCGCTTCGCCGTCGTATTTGTCGCATATCCAGCGGACGGCCTCTCTCAATTGCCCATCGAGGACTCCCTGGATATCCGCCCCCAATAATACCGCCTCAACATAGATAGACACCGCCCACCTATCAGACAGCGGGTGGGCAGCGCCGGGATTCGCGTGTGCAAAGTCGCATATCCATGCCCTGACTTCGGACTGCACGGCCGCGTCGTCTAAGGCAAGCAGCGAAAGGGTCTCGATGACGGTGTGACACATGACGGGGTAGGAGGAAAATCCGCCTCGGGCGAGCTCGGCTACGTTCCGTGGCTCGAGCATTGCGTCGTCGCAAAGCTCCCAGAGCTCTGAGGCGTAGGCTCGGAACATGGCCCTCCCAGCGTCAGCCTGATCGAAGGCTTCTGCTGGCGGTGGTTCGGTACCGTGAAAAGTCGCCCAGACGCCCCGTACCAGGCACAAAGCGGTGTAGCACGAAAGGTCTAACCTTTCTACTCGCTTCAGTCGCTCTGCAAGCACGGCTGCCTCAATGACCTTCCGCCAATCGCCGGACCCCCCGTCCTCAATCCACGCTCGCGTGAACGCCTCGATGGTAGAACGCGTCGCAGTCCCGCTGTCGATGCTCCCAACCAGGGTCAGAAACCCTCGAGAGATTGAGTTCGGCGCCAATCCGAGCTCCGGTGTACTTCTGAATCCCTCGATCAGCGATTCGCGATCCCAGATTTCTACGGGTGTCTCACCCCGATTCCCTACGTACTCATGGTACTGCTGAGCCTCAAGCGCGGCCCCACCGATGAGTCGACCTGTTAGCACCAACACAGCCTTACGCGGCAACGTTTTATCGAATCCCGGATGAGCTAGGTCATTGGTACGCAGCTCTTCGAGTTGCTGACGAACAGATCGCCACTCGCTTAGGCCGAGATCGCCAGCCTTGCTCTGGAACCCAAACTGGTTGACTGCACCGTCAACCTCTTTCTTCGCGATGACGTCCTTACCGAACTCAAACGCCCCATGAAGAAAGTGCACATCGGAGAAGCCGCTGGCCCGGAGTAGCGCCATGAGCGGCTGATCGAATTCCCGCTCTGTAACCCCGTCAATCCAGCCGGCGACGACGGCGTCCAGCATCGAACTGCTCCCTCTTTCGCTGCATGAGATCGTCCAGAGCTTGACGCTGCTCTGCCGTCCACGACTCCATCTCTCGCTGTAGGCTATCCGCGGTGTCCGGGTGGACGACGATGGTGTAGTCGCCTTCGACAGTGCCGTCTTCATTGAACCGCATTTCGACCTTCTCGAGCATCTCGTACAGAGACTCATACCAACTTCGGCCATCACCTGAAACGACAGTTCCAGTCGCCTCAGAGACGCGGCCGATATAGTCGAAGAACTGCGGCATCACTGTACGAAGTAGGTCCTCCGCTGCAGCGTCGATGCCTGTAAGGAGCACGTCGAGGCGCCCGTAGACGATGTCCTCCGTGGGTATGGTGAACGTCGATCGGACCTCTGTTGGCGGCTGCTCGACCACGGTACCGTCCTCGGTTGTAATCTGAGTCGTTCCGACGCGTTCGACACGCTCGCTCAGGATCCGGCCGAAGATTCCGTCCTTGCTGGCCGCAAGGGCATGGATAGCCTCGTGCACGAACCGGGCTTCGGCGCGCTGATACTCCGGGAGGACGACCACCATGAGAGTCTTGCACGGCCTGGAGACGTCGCCCAAGTCCCGATCCGGCGTGGACTGGAGCCGCCGGAGCCCGACGTCACGATCCTCAACGGTGACATCGGGGAAGCAGTTGCCGGTCCACTGGACGCCGCAGGCGCCAAGAACTTCGAGATCCTCGGCTCCGACGCGGTGGGCCAGTGCCAGGGGCGGGCTGCTGCGGTGTACGTCCTGCCGGTGCTGCTCGGCGATGGGATCCTCTTCTCGTCGCCGGGACTCGCGATGATCGACCTGGAGCCGATCAGGAGTTTGTGGTCAGGCGACGCCACCGTCCTCCGGTTCCGCGTCGCAAGTAGTCCTGCGTGTCCGGGTTCGTGCAATCCCTATAACCCGTCAAGGACGCCGCGGGAGAGTAGATAGAGAGAGCGAGACGCCGTAGAAGCGGTCGCCGTCCACGGGCCGACCGGCACGTGCTCCGCGTCGTCGTCTTCGTGCTCGTTCCCGCTGCGCTCCTGCTGGTCGCGGCGGCCGTGGGCATCACGCTGGCGGGGACGCATCGGAATGGGGCCTGACCGTCACGACGACCTTTCCCTTCGGATGGCCGACCTCGACATATCGGAGTGCCTCAGGCGCTTCCGCAAGTGGGTAGATGCGATCGATCACCGGGGCCACGTCGCCCGCCTCGATCATGGCCGCCAGCGTTTCGAGGTCGGCGGTGGTGCTCTCGCCTTCGACGCCCACCAGTCGCTGCGACACGAACGGCGCGACGAGCTTGCTCTGCATCGCCACCATGCCCGGGCCGAAGAGGCCGCCGTGCTGGGAGCCGCCGACCGCGGCGAGGGTGCCGTCGCGGGTGAGCGTGCGGCGCAGCGACCGTAACGAGTGCGTGCCGCCGTTGTTCACGACGACGTCGTACGTCCGGCCGCCGTTGACGGCCTTCTGAGTGGTGTAGTCGATCACCTCGCCGGCGCCGAGGCAGCGCACGAGCTCGCTTGCGGCCGGGCTGCACACCGCGGTGACGACCCCGCCGAGCGTTCGCGCGATCTGGAGGGCGTACGTGCCGACGCCGCCGGACGCCCCGATAAGAAGCACTGTCGTCCCGGGCTCGACGCGGCCGGCGTCGCGGATAGCCCGAAGGGCCGTGACCCCCGAGACGGGGACCGCGGCCGCCTGCTCGAACGTGCAGTTGCCCGGCATCCCAGCGACCAGCCCCTCAGGGGCGGTGGCGTGCTCTGCGAGGCCTCCGGTGAACCCGACCTCCCCAAAGACTTGGTCGCCCGGGAAGAAGTGGGTGACGCGCTCGCCGACCGCCTCGACGACGCCCGCGACGTCGCAGCCGGCGATCATCGGGCGGCGCGGCCGCCGCAGGCCGAAACGCAGCCGGACGAGGAAGGGGTCCGCCCGCATCACGTGCCAGTCCGCCGCGTTCAGCCCGGCGGCGTGAACACGGATTGCCACGTCCTCGGGCCCCGGCGCCGGCGTCTCGACCTCCTCGAACCTGAGGACGTCAGGCGAACCGTACCTGTCATAGACCCACGCCTTCATCGTCGCCTCCCGGGGCACGCCACCTCCACGGCTTGGCCGGTATGGAGTCTCGACGACGGTTCCCGCACGGTGCATCGGGGTCGGGGCTGATTCGCATTCCGTAGTTGGCCGCGAGGCGGGCGATCGCACCCGGTGAGATCGACGGGTTGTGCCACCCACCCGCAGAAGCGGAGTGGCCTCGGTTCCTTGCCGCGCCGCCTTCCTCCCCACGGGAATGGCGCTCACCGCCGGGCCGATCGCCGGGCCGACGACCGGCGAGCACGACCCGCCATTCCGCGGTCAGTGTCCTCCTGAGACACGTGCGTTGCCCCACGCTACGGGAACGGCCTCACCACCGGTTGCCGAATTACCGGAGCCGAAGCATTCGAGCTGGAGGGAATGGATCTTTCTTACATTTACATCGACGGTTTTTGGCTTGAGGACGCTGACACTCAATGTCCGAAGAGTGCGCCCATCGCCAACGAGTATTACGCCCGCTTCCAACTGGGGGGACGACTCAGCCGGTAGTCCAATGGTGGCCTGGAACCGGCGAGCGTTGTGCTCTAGCGTATATACAGGAAAGGCGGTTGGGTCACCAACGTTACAATAGAACGAGATGCTCTTGGGGTAAATTGATCCCGATATCTCGACCGGACCCGGGTTCACCAGTCCGGCGAGATCCCCGGAAGGGTTCAGGTCTGCGAGGTATGAGAATGAGGACGTGCCGGAGGTCTCCGGAACCACCACTGGGGCAGACTCGCCAGCTTGAGGGCTCGTACCGGCCGAACCGGGAGGCACGGGCGAAGAGGCTGCTCCTGGCGACGTGTCAGAGTTGACGTGAATCAAAGCTATCACCACCGCCAGTGCAGCCACGACGCTTACGATAATCGTCCAGAAGAGTGTCCGCCCTCGCCGCATGCGTCCTCCGAGGTCGTCGTGCCGAAGTCCAGGCAACGTAGCATCGTCCCTCCTCGGTCATCGATCCCGAAACCGGGGATCGACGCCGTCGATGAGAACTCGCCGCCCGCCCGGTCTACCTCTTGGTGGAATAGCGCTCTTCAACGAAGGAGGTAGTACGGCACCATGAAGCTGCTTCTCACGTCCGCCGGCATCGCGAACACGAGCATCCACAATGCGCTGGTCGACCTCCTGGGCAAACCGATCGCCGAGTCCAGCGCGCTCTGCGTCCCCACGGGGGTGCAGCCGTTCCCCGGCGGCCCCTCACACGTCTACCGGTTCATCACCGGATCAGCCCCCAGCCCGATGTGCGAGCTGGGTTGGAAGTCGTTGGGAGTGCTGGAGCTGACCGCCCTTCCCAGCATCAAGAGAGAGTATTGGGCTCCCGAGGTCGAGGCGGCCGACGCGCTGCTGGTCTGGGGCGGCAGCCCGTTGTACCTGTGCTACTGGATGCGCCAGTCCGGGCTGGCCGACCTCCTGCCGTCTCTGCGGCCCGAGACGGTCTACGTCGGCACGAGCGGCGGGGCCATGGTGGCGACTCCCGACTTCGGCGGAGCCACCTACGACGACAGCGATCCGCTCACGGGCAGCGACAGGGCGCTGGGGCTGGTTGACTTCTCGGTGTTTCCGCACCTCGAGCGCGAGGACATGCCGGACACCTCCCTGGCGAACATCGAACGGTGGGCCGCCGGGATACCGGTACCGGCGTACGCGATCGACGATGAGACCGCAATAACGGTGGTCGACGGCACCGTCGAAGTCGTTTCCGAGGGGCACTGGAAGCTGTTCACCCCCTAGAGGTGTGGCGCTCTACTCGTCAGCCCACCAGTCGCGCCGGCCATCGACGTCGTCGCGCGGAGCCTCGCCGAGATTGGGTGCGCCGATGACGAGGATCTCGAGGCCCTCCGGCCCGGCCTCGTAGCCTCGCCACGTACCGGGCGGGACGCGCACCGCGTCCCATTCCCTGAGCTCGACGATCTCGTCGTCGAGCTTCATCCGCCCGCTCCCGCGCACGACCACATACACCTCCTCCTGCGTCTTGTGCGTGTGGCCGTACGGAAAGCGATAGCCGGGCGGGACGCGCTGGTAGCTCAGGCCGGATTCCTCGAGCTCGAGCGCCGCGGTCGCCAGGCGGAACTCCAGGTCGGGCGCGCCGTCGAAGTTCGAGCCGACGTCGTCCAGATCCTCCCTGATGTTCCTGAGCGTGAACGGCACGGCGCAATCCTATGGCACGACGACGCGGGGGCCGCCCTCCCTACAGCGTGTGCAGCGGCACCTCGTAGAACTCGACCGCGGCGCGGCTCCCGGCGTGGCCCGGACCGGCGTTCATGACCGCATCGCCCCTGCGCAATGCCTCCTCGGTGTCGAACAACGCCAGCCCGATCGCGTTCCCCGAATCCCGATCGACCAGGAGCAGGAACTTCGCGCCCTCGAGCTCCGGCGGAGACCCGGACTCGAGCACCGGCCGCAGCCGCTCGATCCTCGCGTCGATATCCGCCGGATCCCCGTCGAACCTCGCCACACGTGCCCACATCGGGCCTCCCCTCGTCGAAACCGTGAGCAGCGACCCTATCCGAGAGGGTGGCGGTTCGCTCGGGCGCTCGCCGCGTGCGCATAGCCGCCATGCGATATAGCATGGTGGCTATAGAACCTCTCCACGACGGAGCGGGACATGCAAAGGAGGCACGACATGGCCAGGATCAGCTACGACCGGCAGACCGCTTCGGCATACAAGGCGGTCCGCGAGGTTCCACGCGACGGACTCGCGGAGTGGCGCGAGGCGGTGCGGCGCCACCTGCGCCCGTCGCAGGGAATGACCCTGGTGGACATCGGGTCGGGGACCGGTCAGTTCGCCTCCGCGTTCAGCGGCTGGTTCGACCTCAGCGTCCTCGCGGTCGAACCCTCGGCCGCCATGCGGGATCAGATTCCCCGGACACCGGCCATCCAGGTGTTCGAGGGAAGCGCGAGCGCCCTACCGCTGCCGGATCGATCGGCAGACGCCGCATGGCTCTCGCTCGTCATCCACCACATCCCCGACCTGGGAGTCGCCGCACGCGAGATCCGCCGCGTCCTGCGCCCCGGCTCCCCCGTCCTCATCCGGCAGGGGTTCCCGGACAGATACCAGCCCTCGGGTGATCTGAAGCTGGACGCGATCGAGATCGCCCGATGGTTCCCCGAGACCGCTCGGACGATCAGAACCTTCCCCTCCCTCAAGGACACGTGCACGGCATTCGAGGCCGCCGGATTCCACCGGGAGGGGCTTGAGCAGGTTCGCGAGACGTACCCGGCGAGCCTCGCGGACTTCCTCGGGCAGGTCGACACGTTCCGCCACGCCGACACCACGATGCGGAGCCTCACCGAGGACGAGTTCCTCCGCGGCAAGGAACGGCTCCGCCGTGCCGTACGACATGCCGAGAGCACGGCGAGTCCGGAACCGAGAAGCAACTGGCTTGACCTGCTGGTGCTGCGCTGACAGGTCCGCGGCTCACCGGGACGCAGGGCGCGTACGCCGAGCTGCCCTGACTGACGCCCGGGCCGGGCGGGGACGTCACGCGGTCCCCGCCCGGCCTCAGGCCGCCCGGGCCGGTCAGCCGACCCGGATCAGCTTCTTGTTCACGAACTCGTCGGCGCCGTACTTCCCGAGCTCGCGTCCCGAGCCGGACCGCTTGACGCCGCCGAACGGCAGCTCGGCGCCGTCGGCGCCGACGATGTTGACGTACACCATGCCGGCGTCGATCTTGTTCGCGACCCGCTCGGCCTGCTCGGAGTCGGTCGTGAACAGGTAGGAGCCGAGCCCGAAGGGCGTGTCGTTCGCGAGCTTCACCGCCTCCTCCTCCGACCCGACCTTGTACACGACCGCGACCGGCCCGAACAACTCCTCGCGGTAGGCGTCGTTGTCCGGCGTGACGTCGGCCAGCACCATCGGCGAGAAGAAGTTCCCCTCGCGCTCGCCGCCGGCGACCACCCTGGCGCCGCCCTTGATCGCCCGGTCGAGCTGATCCTGGAGGCGGTCGGCCGCCGTGCTCGACGACAGCGGGCCGATCTCGGTGCCCTCGGCGCTCGGATCGCCCGTCTTCCACGCCGTCATGGCCGCCGTGAACTTCTCGAGGAACGGCTCGTACAGCTCGTCGATCACGACGAAGCGCTTGGCGGCGTTGCACGACTGGCCGGCGTTGTCGAGGCGTGCGTTCACGGCCGACTCGACCGTCGCGTCGAGGTCGTCGGTGCTGAGCAGGATGAACGGATCCGAGCCGCCCAGCTCCAGCACGACCTTCTTCAGGTTGCGGCCGGCGATCTCGGCCACCGCCGCGCCGGCGCGCTCGGAGCCTGTGACCGACACGCCCTGCACGCGCGGGTCGGCGATCACGCCCGCGATCTGGTCGTTGGTCGCGTAGATGTTGACGTAGGCGCCCTCGGGGAAGCCGGCGTCGAGGTAGATCTTCTGGAGCGCCTCGGCGGTCTCCGGGCACTGAGGCGCATGCTTCAGGAGCACGGCGTTTCCGATGACCAGGTTCGGGCCGGCGAACCGCGCGACCTGATAGGTCGGGAAGTTCCACGGCATGATGCCGAGGATCACGCCCAGAGAGCTGCGCCGGATGATGGCCGAGCCCTTGCCCGCCAGGAGCTCGATCGGCTCGTCCTTCATCAGGTCGGGCCCGTTGTCGGCGTAGTACCCGTAGATGTCGGCGCAGAAGTCGATCTCGCCGAGCGCCTGCTCGGTGGGCTTTCCCATCTCGCGGACGGTGATCTCGGCCAGCTGCTCGCGCCGCTCGGTGTGCAGCTCGCCCACGCGGCGCACCAGCTCGGCGCGCTCCTCGACGGTGGTCGACCGCAGCCAGTGTCCGGTGGGTCTCGTGCGCCAGGGCGATGGCCGCCTCCAGCTCGTCGTCGGTGATCGTCGGGTAGACCTTGAGCTGCTCGCCGGTCGCCGGATTCGTCACCGCATAGTCGATCGTCATCGTCGTCATGCTCTCCTCCCTTGGCATCGCTCAGGCGACGTCCGTCGCCGGAGTCAGGATACCCTCGAGAACCAGTCGGCGAGACGCCCGTGGTAGCATCGCCGCACGATGCGACCGGCATCTCCCACGGGCTCCGGGCCCGGGGCGGGGATGGAGGACGGGCGCGCCCTGCTGAACGCGATCGCCGACGGCGCGTCAAGCCTGATCTGCCTGCTCGACGACCGCGGCCGCGTCATCGACCGTGGTGTGAACCCGGCCTTCCAGAACCTGCTCGGGTGCAACGACAGGGACGTCCGCGGCCGCGTGTTCTGGGAGCACTGGATCGATCCCGGCGAGGCGGACGAGGTGCGCTCGCGGATCGAGGACGTCGTCGGCGGGGCCGGGATCGGCCGCCAGGAGCACACGTGGCGCACCGGGTCGGGGCGCGGATTCCGGGTCGCATGGACCTGCGCCGTGCTGCCGCACGCGGGAGGCCGGCCGCTCTTCCTCGTGGCCGGGGCTCCGCAACCGTCGCGACGGAACCCGGAGCCCGTCCGGGCGGGTGAGCGGTTCCGCGCCGTGGTCGAGAGCTCCCCCGTGGCCATCGTCGAGATCGGCCTCGACGACAACGTCCGGCTGTGGAACCCCGCCGCCGAGGCGATCTTCGGCTGGCCGGCCGAGGAGGTGCTCGGCCGCCCGCCGTGCTGGATCCCGGACGACCGCCTGGCCGAGTTCCATGCCCTGAGCGTCCGGGAGGGCCTCGGGGACGGATACACCGGGTTCGAGACGGTGCGGCTGCACCGCGACGGCCGGCGCTTGGACGTCGAGATCTCGGCCGCTCCGATCCGGGACGCCGCCGGCGACGTCGTCGGCGCGATGGCCCTGATCGCCGACATCACCGACCGCAAGCGTCAGGCCGAGGAGCTTCGCGCCTCACGCGCCCGCATCGTCGAGGCCGCGGACGACGCCCGCCGCAAGCTCGAGCGAAACCTCCACGACGGCGCCCAGCAGCGGCTGGTGGCGCTCTCGATCTCGCTGCGGCTCGTGGAGCAGCGGCTGTCGTCCGATCCGGCCGAGGCTGCGGCGCTCCTCGCCGATGCGCGGGAGGAGCTGGCGCTCGCGCTCGCCGACCTCCGCGAGCTCGCCCGCGGCCTGCACCCGGCCGTGCTGACCGACCGGGGGCTGGCCGTCGCGGTCGAGGCGCTCGCCAGCCGCAGCCCGCTCCCCGTCGCGGTCGACGTGCCGCAGGAGCGGCTGCCTCCGGCGATCGAGGCGGCGCTCTACTACTTCGTCGCCGAGTCGCTCACCAATGTCGCCAGGTATGCCGGCGCGACCAGCGCGAGCGTCCGGCTGGAGCTGGGCCGCGACGGCCTCGTCGTCGCCGAGGTGAGCGACGACGGAGCCGGCGGGGCCGACCCCGCCGCGGGCAGCGGCCTGCGCGGGCTCGCCGACCGGATCGAGGCCCTGGACGGCCGGCTGGTCGTCCACAGTCCCCCGGGCGGCGGCACCCGCGTGCGCATGGAGGTCCCGGCGACGCGCACGGAGGCCCCGCTCACCCGGGTACGGGAACGGCGCCAGCCGCCGCTCACCCGCCCCACCTGACGACGATCCGCCAACGCGTGCGGGGCGGCCCGCGCCGCTCCAGCGATCAGCTCTGCTGAAGGTTCTCGACCGGAAAGGCGGTCTCCTGCGGCGGCGCCTCGAAGGCTCCGTCGATCCCCGCCTGCATCGCCGGCATCAGCGTCTGGTCGCGGAACCGCTCCCAGCTGTCCTGCGATTCGTGGACCGCGGCGATCGTCCAGCCGCCCTCGGACGGGCCCGCGGCGTGGAAGAACTGGCCCTCGGGCAGGCTCCCGTCGGCGGGGTGCACCGCGGCGATCGCCGCCTCGTACTGCTCCTTCGTGCCTCCGGGGAAGTGGTGGACGATCGCGTACGCCATTTCGGCTCCTTGGTTCGACGGCGGGGGCGCGACCATACACCGCCCGCTCACGGCGGCGGGCTCAGGCCTCGTACCGCACGACGATCCGCCCCTCCACCCCCGGCAGCGGCAGGCCGGCCGCCTCGGCCTCGATCGCGGCCCGCTCCGCCCGCGACGTCCGGCCCCAGGTCTCTACCGTCACGATCTCGTTGGCGCGCCGCCACGTGCCGCGGATCTCGCCGCCGAGGAGGATCGCCCCCGGCCACACGCGCGGCGTCCAGAGCTCGCCCCGGCGGGCGGCGTCGGGAACGAGGAGCGCGCGATCGGCGCCCTGGAGCAGGAAGAAGGCGTCGCCGCTCGGCAGGAGCCGGGCCGGCGCAACCGGCCCCGGCTCGGTGCGAAACCCCTGCTCGTCGCTCGCCAGGATCCAGCCGTCTCCGACGGGCGTCCGCACCGCCGTCAGCGACCCTCGGAGGGATTCGAACGCGGCCGCTCCCGCCTTCGCGGCGATCCCCGCCCACTCGCTGAACGCCGCCGCCGTCGCCGGGCCGAACACGTGCAGGTGGCGGCGCGCGAGCTCCAGCCGGGCCTCCAGCGGGTCGACGTCCGGCGGCGGCACCGTCCACACGACCGGCTGGCGCGCGCCGTCCCAGCGGATCAGGATCGTCCCGGTGGCCGTCCCGTAGCGCAGCGAGTTGGCGTTGACGCCGAGGCCCTCGCCCGCGTCGCCGTAGCGCATCCGGGCGCCGCCGAGGTGGGCGTGCAGGCGTGCGGCCGTCTCCCGCGCCCGGCGCCGCCCCTTCTCGTCGTCGGGCAGCCGCCCGAGCGAGAACACCGCCAGGTCGCGGGCCGCCACCACGTAGGCGGAGTACCGCGGCCCCCAGAGCTGCACGAGCGCGGGATCCTCCCAGCCCGACGGGTCGACCCCTTCGACACGGGCGTGGATGGAGAGCAGCGCCGCCCGCGGCATGCTGTCCTGGAGGCCGGCCCACGCCGCCCGGCGCAGCGACTCCGGCCCGGGCGGCAGCCGCTCGTCGAGCGCCCCGGCCCGCCGCCGGAAGGCGAGGATCTGCGGTCGCGTCAGCCGGAGCGGCGCGCTCACGGCCCGACCGTCACGCGGCGGACCGGTCGCGCTCGAAGATCGAGCTCTGCCACAGCCGCCCCGAGCTCCGGCGCGAGACGCGGAACCCCTGCTCCGCGGCCGCGGCGGCGATCGCGTCGAAGGGGTGCACGTAGGCGCGGAACGGGATTCCGCGGAGCCGCAGCCACGCGTTCACCGCGCCGACGCCGAGCCGCACCCACCGGCGCTCCGTCGGGATCGTGATCGCGATCCGCTCCCGGGCGTGCGCGCACCCTTCGGACATGAGCCGCTCACCGTCCGGGTAGCAGCAGATCACGCGGTGCATGACGACGACGTCGGCGGCCGGGGCGAGCTCGGGCTCGCGCACGACATCCCCGACTCGCCGCTCGACGCGCCCCTCCACGCCGCGCTCGGCGATCAGCTCGCGCGCGGCCGCCTCGTAGGTCTCGACGATCTCGACGTTCGCCGCCCGCGCCGCGCCCGCCTCGATGAGCTCGACCTGGAGCGCCCCGATCCCGCCGCCGATCTCGGCGACCGATCGGCCGGCGACGCCGCCCGCCACCAGGGCATCGCGCAGCCACGCGGCCGAGCCGGTGAGCCCCTTGCGGCGATACCGGCGGGCGTCGCGCTCGACGGCTCTCGCCCCGAAGATCGTCCGGTATCCCGCAGGTGTGCAGCAGCTCATGGGCACGTCGCCTCGCCCCTGTCATGGTAGGCGGCGGCGGCTACTCGCATCCCAGGCCGTCGCCGTCGCCGTCGAGCCGGTAGGGGTCGGAGCCGCTCACGCGGACGGGCTTCTTCGCCGCGGGGATGTCGGAGCAGTCCAGGTCGCCGGCGACAGGCAGGCACGGCGAGTAACCCGGCTCGCACCCCGGCCCGGAGGCCCCGCCGCCGGAGGCGCCGCCGCTCCCGCCGCCTCCGCCGGACGCCGCAGGCGGCGTGCCCACGTAGCGGCGGTAGGCCGCGACCCAGTTTCGCGCCTCGATCCGCTGCGCGTAGCGGAGCCGGATCGCGCCGGAGCAGACCAGGTCGTGGAGGCGGTTCTCGAGCACGTCCTTGGTGCGTGCGCCCCAGCGGCCGGCGTACGGCTCCGGCCACAGGTTCGCGATCGCGTTCGACCCGCCCAGCTCCAGCGACACGAGGTGGTCGACCTCGTGCGCGTACGGGACGTGCGCGACGCCGTAGCGGCCGTAGACCTCCTCCTTCTCCGACTCGGGGACGTCGCGGACGCGCGCCGCATAGCCCGGCCGGCACACCCGCGCCGCGCTCGTGGTCAGCGCCGCGCCCGGCGTCAGGCGCGAGTTCGGCATGTCGGCCGCCGGGATCCGGTGGCGGCGGGCGCGGTGCCGGTGCTTTGGCTTCGCGTCGTGGCGACGATCCGCATGCGTCCGGGTCGTGGCCGGGGGCGTGTGCTCGGGCGGCGACGACACGCGCGTCTGGGCGGCGCCGCTCGATCCGCAGCCGGCGGCCACGAGAACGAGCGCGAGGCCCAGAAGCCGGAGTCGCACGCGGGAAGTATCACCGGAACGGAACCGCCACGGGACCGGGCAGCCGCCGGTAGACGGCGAAGAAATCGCGGTCGTCGGGTACCAGGTAACGCATCGGCGACTGTTGGTAATTCGGCACGACTCTGACGGGATCGAGGCCGCCGCGGTGGGAATAGGTGATGAGCGTCGGCCACTCCGGGTTGATGTCGAGCTCCATGGCCCGCACGGCGCCCGCGCGCTGGAGGATCCGCGCGAGCGTCGTCACCGTCTGGTAGTCGGCCGCGGCGTAGATGAGGTTGCCGTGCCGGTCGATTCCCGCCCCGGTGCGCCAGACGCGGACGGCGTTGCCCAGGGTGTAGCCCCACTGAGAGCTGTCGTTCAGCGCCGGGTTCAGGCGGCCGTTGTCGACGATGAGCGGCAGGCTCTGGCGCGCGAACGCGACATCCGGGCCGGCGACCGGCCCTCCGCCCCAGCGCTTCACGTCGACACGCCCGTCGCGGTAGGCGACGAGCGTCGCCAGTCCGCGCTTGAGTGGCTCGTACGATCTTCCGCCGATCGACGAGCCGTTGTCACCGTCCTTGTAGATGAAGCCGCCGTTGAACGTGGCGAGGAGCCGCCAGCGCTGGTCGAAGGGCACCGACATCGGCCCGCGCACCGGCGCGCGCGGCGGCTCGTAGCGGCCGGGATACCAGGCGGCCGCCGTGCGCGTGTGATCGAACCACGCCGCGTAGGCCACGATGCGCGGATAGGCCACCTCCGTCCGGAACGTCGTCACCATGACCGGCGGACGTCCGTCGACCAGGGGGCCCGTGCCCTTCCAGACGCCCTCGCCCGGCAGCGGGTGGGCGAAGACGGGCGCGATCCGCGCCGGGGCCGGATCCGTGCGGCGGCGATGGCGGCCGGTCTTCGCCGGAGGCGAGGCACCGACGCCGACCGCCGGCAGGCTCGTGAGCTGCGGGCCGCCCGGGCTCGGCGCCTTCCAGCTGTAGTAGTAGTGCTCGACCTCGTCGACGAGCCAGTTGCCGTGGTGGGCTCGCAGCCACTCGACGCTCCGCGGCCACAGCGGCAGGCTCGACGGCTGCATCATCGTCGTCACGTAGGAGTACGCGACCGGCGAGAACATGACCAGGACCGCCACCGCGACCGGGAGGAGGCGCGGGCGCCGGCGAAGGCGACCGCGGCCGCGTCGGGCCGCGGCCTGAGTGGAACCGCTCGGGTCGATCGCCCAACGCTAGGCACGGCTCGTGAGAGCGAGGTGAGGCGGCGCTGAGAGCGCTACGCGGTGCCGTACTCGGCGTCGGTGACGTGCTCGCCCCACTCGGCGGGCGCGCCGTCGTCGCCGACCTCCAGCATGGCGAGATGCGTCATGAACCGGTCGGGCGCCGCGCCGTGCCAGTGCTCCTCGCCCGGCTCGAAGAAGACGCGGTCGCCGGGCCGGATCTCCTCGACCGGCCCGCCGCGGCGCTGCGCGCGGCCGAGGCCCTCGACGACGAAGATCGTCTGCCCGTTCGGATGCGTGTGCCACGCCGTGCGGGCGCCCGGCGTGAAATGGACGCTGCTCGCGCTCAGCCGCGACCCGCCCGCCGGCGCCGCCACCGCGTCGATGAAGACGGCGCCCGTGAACCAGTCGCTCGGGCCCGCCGCGGTCTCTGTTCCGCCCCTTGTGATCTCCATTGTCGGTCCCCTCGCCGGATCGGCCAGCCGGCCTCGTGCAGCCGCCGCAATCGGGCGCGCGCTGCGCGCCGCGGGGACCACCGTGCCCTGCGCGCCGGGTGGCCGAGACGGCGTCGAGGTCATTCCGGGAACTCTAGATCGGTGCACGATGGTTGCAATTGTGACCTAACCGATATAGCATTAGTGCTATGGCAAGTCACGAGTCCCGCCAGGTCGAGGCGCTGAAGGTCGAGGTTGCCCTCCTCACCGAGCGCGTCGAGGATCTCGAGCGGACGCTGACGGAGCGCGCGTCGACGGCGGCCGGCCATCCGCAGCTCGTCGCCACGCAGGCCGCCGGCCCGGCGGCTCCGCCCCCGCCCGCCCCGGCGCGCATCCCCACGCCGCAGCAGCGCCCCGGGCGGCCGGCACCTCCGCCGAGGCCGCCGTACGACTGGGGCAAGCTCGCCGAGCAGCTCTTCGCGGCGCGGACGCTGGCCTGGGCCGGCGGCGTCGCAACCGTTCTCGGAATCATCCTGCTCTTCGTCATGGCGGCCAGCCGGGGGTGGATCACGCCCTCGATGCGCGTCGGGATCGGCATGGCGGTCTCGCTCGGCGTCCTCGGCGCGGCGATCGAGTTCGACCGGCGGGCCTGGCGCTCGGACGCCATCCTGGCGGCGGCAGGGGTCGGGATCGGCGGGCTCTACGCCAGCCTGTGGGCGGCGACCTCGCTCTACCACCTCGTCGCGTCCGCCGCCGCCGCGCCGCTCGCCGGTCTGATCGCAGCGCTCGCCGTGGCGGTCGCGCTTCGCATCCGCCAGGAGCCGCTCGCGGTCTTCGGCATGTCGGCGGCGATGCTCGCGCCGCTCCTCGTGAGCAAGGACGTCACGACCGGGGGCGTCCTCTTCGGCGCCGTCATGCTTGCCGCGGCGCTGCCGCTCAACGTCCGTACGGACTGGTTGCGGCTGCCCATCGCGGTGTGGGCGATCGCCGTCGCCGAGACGCTGGCGCTGCTCGCGCTCTCGTGGCGGGACGTCGGCTTCGGCGGCCCCGTCATCGCGGCGGCGGTCATGGCGGTCCTCGTACTCTGCCTGACGTTCCTCCTCGAGCTCCTCCCGGCCGGCCGCACACGCATTCGGACGCTCGGCTCGCTCACCGCCGGGAGTGCCTTCACCGTCACCCTCGGCGCGGCCTTCCTCTTCGGCGGCACGCGCGAGCTGGACGGCCACTCGCTGAGCGGGCTCACGCTGGCGGGGCTGGCCGCCGCCTGGGTTCTTCTGGCCTTCGTGCCGGCGGCCGTGCGCCGCCCGCACGCCGACCTCGCCGACCTGCTCGCCGGTTTCGGGCTTACCAGCGCGGCGATCGCCACCGGCCTCCTCGCCGGCGGCCCCGCACTGGTCTGTGCCTGGACGGCCGAGTCGGCCATGCTCGTCCTGCTCGGGGAGCGGATCCGGCGCCGGAGCGCCACCCGCAGCCTGCGCGCGATCCTCTCGGCATCGGCCTATCTGGTGCTCGGGATCGGGGCGGCGCTCCACGTGCTGCTGCCGCTGCGTGACACGCTGCCGGATGTCGGAGCGGGCGCGGCCGGCGGAACGGTGGCACTTGCGGCGGTCACACTCGCCGGGATCGTGCTCTGCTTCGGCCTTCGCAGGTACGCGACGCCGGAGCTCGTCGCCGCCTGGCTCGTGCCCGCTCTTGCGCTCGGGGCCGTGCCGGTGTGGTCGCTTCGGCCCGAGCCGGCCGTGATCGCCTACGCCGGCATCGCGGCCGCCCTCCTCACCTACCGGCGGACTCCGCTCCTGGTGCGCTGGCTGCCCGAGTGGGCCGGCCTCGTGGCCGCGGCCGGATGGTGGCTGGCCGGCGCAGGCCTGGCGCTCGTCCTCACCGCCCCCGCCGACGAGCTGACCGAGGCCTGGAGCCGGCTCGGCGAGCGGAACGGGCTGCCCGGACTGGCGGCGCTTCTCGCCTCGGCATGCGTGTTCGCCTGGTCGGTGCGGCGGCCCGGCCGGCAGCTCGGCGAGCACGGACTGCTCGTACCCGTGGCGACCCTGGCCTATGCCGTGGCCGAGGCCGTGCGGACGCCGTACGCGATCTGGACATGGCTCGTCCTCGCCGGGTTCCTCGCGGCGGCCGTCCAGGCCGGCGCCGTCCGGCGCCGCCTGACGCCGGAGGCCCTCCTCCTCGCGGCCGGCGCGGTTCTGGCGGTGGGCGTCGTCGCCGCCTGGAGCCTCGACGACTCGCTGCGAGCGATCGGCGAGCACGGCCGGACGGCGGGCTGGCAAAGCATCGCGATCGCGGCCGCCGCGGCATTTCTGCTCGCGCTGGCCGTCCGGGTGCCGCGCGCGCGGACGCACGCCCTGTGGCTGCCGTTCCTGCTCACAGGGCAGCTGAGCGCCATGCTCCTGCCGGGCCAGTATCCGCTGGTCGCCGTGGCCGGCCTCTCGGCCCTTGCGAGCGTCTTGGTGATCGCCTGGCCACGGCCGCTCGAGCTCCGGCTCGACCGCGAGGTGCTCGCCGCGGTCGCGGTCGTCTCGGCGGCCGCGACCGCCGCGGTCGTGCCGGCCGCATACGAGACCCCGCGCATGCTCTTCCAGAGCTCGCACACGCCGGCCGCGGGCCTCGCTGCCGCCGCGGCTGGAGCGGCCGCGCTCCTCCTGTCCGCAGCCGCGGCGCGCGGCCTGGGATGGACGGCCGGCAGGGTCAGGGTCGCGGCGCTCCTCGTGTACGCGGGCGGCGCCGTCTGCCTGTGGACGCTGGCGGCAGCCATTCTCGGCGCCGAGCAGCTGGTCGCCGACGCGGGCGTCACGGCGTCGGTGCACGACCACTTCCAGCAGGGGCACGTGCTCGTCTCGATCAGCTGGGTCATGGTCGGCCTGACCCTCGTCGTGCTGTCGCTGCGCGGCGATCACCGCGGCCTGCGCGCCGGCGGGATCGCCCTGCTCTTCGCGGCCCTCGGGAAGCTCTTCGCCTACGACCTCGCCTTCCTCACCGCGATGGCACGGGCGATCTCGTTCATCGTCACGGGCTCGGTGCTCCTCCTCGCCGCGCTTCTGCTCCAGCGGTTTGCACCGCAGATGAAGGCCGCCCTCGGCGACGAGCCGCCCGAGGCGCTCGCGTAGACCGCGTCCGGTAGGCTCGCCGGCCGATGGCGCGGCTCGGAGAAGACGTCGACTCCCTCGCCGAGCGCACCGGGTTCTCGGGCGTCGTGCACCTCCAGACGAATGGCCGGGTCGAGCTCGCAAAGGCCTACGGGATGGCCGACCGCGCCCACGGGATCGCGAACACCGTCGACACGCAGTTCGCGATCGCGAGCGGCGCGAAGGCGCTGACCGCGCTCGCGGTCGTGTCGCTCGTCGACGAGGGCCTGCTCGACCTCGCCACCACGGCGCGCTCGGTGCTCGGCGACGACCTGCCGCTGATCTCGGAAGACGTGACCGTGGAGCACCTGCTCGAGCACCGCTCCGGCATCGGGGACTACCTCGACGAGGACTCGGACGCGGCCGTCATCGACCACGTGCTACCCGTCCCTGTCCACGCGCTCGCGACGACCGAGGACTTCCTGGCGGTGCTCGACGGCCACCCGACCGCGTTCCCGGCCGGCGAGCGCTTCGCATACTGCAACGGCGGGTTCGTCGTCCTCGCCCTGATCGCGGAGCGGGCGAGCGGGACGCCGTTCCACGACCTCGTCCAGGAGCGCGTGCTCGCGCCGGCCGGTATGGCCGACACCGCCTACCTGCGCTCCGACGAGGTACCCGGCCGGGCGGCGGTCGGCTACCTGGCGAACGACAGCCCACGGACGAACGTCCACCACCTGCCGGTGCGCGGGAACGGCGACGGCGGCGCCTACTCGACGGTCGCCGACGTCGCCGCGATGTGGGACGCGTTCCTGGACGGGCGGATCGTCCCGCCGCGCTGGGTCGCCGAGATGGTGCGGCCGCGCAGCCACGTGCCGCGCCTCTCGCGCCGGTACGGGCTGGGGTTCTGGCTGCACGAGTCGTCCGGCGTCGTGCTCCTCGACGGCTACGACGCCGGCGTGTCGTTCCAGAGCACGCACGACCCCGGCGCCGGGACGACGCGCACGGTCATCTCGAACACTTCCGAGGGGGCATGGGAGATGGCCGAGCTTCTGGCCGAGCGGGCGGGCGACTGAACGCGGAGCCCGTCAGGCGGGCGTGCCGACGCCGTTGTCGACGAGCGCGGCGACCTCGACGAAGCGGATCTCGGGGCGGACGCCGTAGAGCCCGGTCACCCGCTCGGTCAGCTCCGGCGAGAAGAACTCGCGGGCGGCGGCCTCGGACTCCCAGACGTAGACGTTGGTCGCCTCGCCCGATTCCGGGTCGAACGTGAAGACCTTCGAGCGAAGGCCCGGCATCCCCTCGAAGGCAGGGGCCGCTTGCTCCGCGACCCCCATGACCGTGGACCGGTCGAGTCCCGCTTCCGAACAGAACGACACGATGACGCCGATCATCGGTGCTCCTCTCTCGTGGACGTCCGGCGAGCATACTCCCCGGCAGGCGACGGGGCCGCCCGCCCCTCTTCAGGAACGAACGGCCCCGGCCGGTGCGCTAGTTCGAGATCTTGACGTAGTCGATGTCGCCCGTGAAGTAGTCGCAGGTCGTGTGCACCTGGTCGCAGTTCAGCTTGCCGCCGATCGAGATCGGGCGCGTGTTCGAGATGTTCCCGGAGCTGCCCTTGGCCGTCGCGACGACCTTGCCGTCGATGGTCAGCGTCAGCGCCTTGGCGGTGCGCGCGCAGCGGGCGACATGCCACTTGCCGTCGCTCAGAACGCCCGACACCACCTGCTTGCGCTGGAACTTGCCCGAGGAGTTCGTGCCACGGAAGACGCAGGTCAGCTTCCCGTTCGGGTTCTCGAGCTTGAAGTACCCGCCCGAGGAGCCGGCCTGACCCTTCTGGACGATGTTGCCGAAGTGCTTCGTCGTGCGGTACCGGAGCGTCACGGTGTAGTTCCCCGAGCCCGGGTTGAGCGTGGAGCTGTTGGCCTGGACGATCCGCTCGGGCTTGGCCGGCGGCGCCGTCGGGCTCGTGAACGGCCAGTGGTACGCCGTCGCGCCGCCGTACTTGTAGCCGGTCACGACCGCGGACCCGATGCTGCCGTTCACGTGGCCGCTCGAGTCGACCATCACGCTGGCGTTCTTCCCCTCGTTCATCTGCCAGTTGGCAAGCGTCGCCGCCGATGCCGGCGCCGCGAACGCGACGACGACCGCGAACGCGGCCGTCAACGACGATCCGAACCTCGTTCTCATATCGATCCCCCTCCTTGGCTGTGCCGTCCCCACATGCCCACACGCGGACAACGCGAACCCCCCACGGCTCGCCTGGCACGGGCGGCATGATAGCCGCCGGGCCCGTCGTGCTTACAATCGGTGGAGCCAGGCGACGAGGTCGGCGGGCGCACGAGCCCTCACGCGCTCGCGGCCGGATCCTTGAGGACGCCGTTTCGATCCGGCAGGAGCGACTCGGCCCCCGCGCGCATCTCGGAGAAGGAGGCCGCCCGGACGAGGGCGGGCCAGGCGGGCTCCTCGATCTCGATCCCAAGCCGGTCCGCGACGCCGCGATCGCCCCGTCGAGGTCGTGCTGGAGGTCGTCGTAGTGGACAGGACGACGTTCGGATCCGCCCGCCGTCACCGAGCGCCGGCCAGGTGCCACATGACGCCCGGCAGCGAGTCGAGCGACTCGGCCGGGGCGGGGTCGTCGTCGACCCACTCGACCAGCCAATCGTTCTCGCCCTGGTGATAGAGCGACACGGCCGCGTCGAGCGGGTGGCGGGCGACGACGACGTAGGTCGCCTGCGGCTCGATCGGGAGGCCGTCGAGCGGCGTGTGTGTCTGGCCCGCGAGCCGCGCGAAGAGCTCGTCCTGCGGCTCGGTCAGGTCGGGCGTCCCGAAGAAGGGGAGCGCGCGTTGTCCTCCTCGGGTGAGCGGCACGACCGCAGCGGCATGCGCGCTACAGGCCGAACCAGCGCGCCCGGCGGATCGAGCCGAATTGCTCCTTCTCGGCGACGAACTCCGCGGACGGGTCGCGGAAGATCCCGGTCGGGCCTTCGCCGGAGAACATGTCGACGTCGATCCGCGCGACCAGGCCCGCGCCGAACTCGATGTAACAGGCGCCGCGGCCGTCGTAGCGCTCGGCGGGGTCGACCCCGCGCACGCGATCGATCAGCACACGGGCGACGACGCGCGCCTGGCGCTCGGAGAAGACGCCCGCCTTCGGCGTCCCGACCGTCGCCACGTCGCCGATCGCGTACACGTCCGCGAACTGCGTCGTGAGCGTGTGCCCGTCGACCGGGATGTAGCCGTCGACCGCCATCCCGCTTTCGATGACCACGTCGGGAGCGCGGTGCTTCGGCACGCCGAAGAAGAGGTCGAACGGCACCTCCCTCCCGTCGGCGAGGATGGCGACGCTCCGGGCGGCGTCGACGGAGGCGACCGCATGCCCGCCGATGAATCCGATGTCCCGTTCGGCGAACGCCCGAAGCAGCGCCTCCGAGGTGCTCGGCGACGGCGGGATCGGGATCGGGAACGGCACCACGAGCGAGATCTCGCAGTCGGCGCGGATGCCCCGTGTGCCCGAGGTGATCGTGCAGGAGGAGGGCGGCCTCGCTCGGCGCCGGCGGGCACTTGTACGGCGCGCCGCACACGCCGACCACCACGCGGCCGCCCCTGAAGTCCTTCAGCAGCTGCCCGAGCCGTGCGGCGCCCTCCAGAGAGTAGAACTCGGTCGAGTCGCGAAGGCCCGGCGTGGCGTCGAGGTCGTAGTCGGCGCCGAGCGCGACGACAAGATGATCGGCCTCGTGGACGCCGGCGTCGGTCGTCACCGCCCTGGCGGCCGGGTCGATCGCGAGCACGGTCTCGTGCAGCAGCCGCACGCCCGGCTTCGCAACGTGCGCGTAGGAGATCCGCACCGCGTCGGGCGTCGTGCGCCCGAACAGGTAGTCGAGCTTGGAGTACCCGAAGACGAACGCGTCGGCCTTGTCGATCAGGGTGACCTCGACCTCGTCGCCCAGCTCCTCCGACACGGTCGACGCCAGCTCCAGGCCGCCGAAGCCCGCTCCCAAGACAAGGATCCGCGGTTTCACCCGCCAAGCATAGTGAGGCCTGGTGAAACACCGGGGCCTGTCGCCTCTGTTTCAGAATCGAGCGCTACCCTGTCAGCGGTGAGCAGGCACGCTCGGAGTTGGCGCCGGTGGGCGGGTGGAGGCGCCGCCGTGCTTGCGTGCGCCCTCCTCGCGGCGCCCGCCGCGGCCGCGGCCCCGAGCACCCGCTCCGCCGCCGCCGAGGCCACCGGCGCGCATCCGTGCAACGCGCGGCCCGCCTCGAAGAAGCCGTACAAGCACATCGTGGTCCTCATGGACGAGAACCTGTCCGTGCCGCAGTGGGAGGCGGCGCCCGACGCGCCCTATACGCACCGGCTCGCCGAGGAGTGCCGCCGGCTGACCGGCGCGGCCGGCGAGACCCACCCCAGCTTCCCGAACTACATGGCGGTCGTCAGCGGCACCTTCCCGACGCCTGCGTGCCTCCACTGCACGTCGAGCGCGAACAACGTCTTCCACCAGATGAACCGGGCGGGCCTCAGGTGGCGCGACTACAACGAGGCGATGCCGCGCAACTGCGTTCCCACCCCGGGCTCCGCCCCGCACTACCGCGACAACCACAATCCCGCCTTCTGGTTCACCGACCTCGGGCCGGCGGCGAAGGGCGGCGACGGGTCGTGCGCGAGGTTCGACGTGCCGCTCGACCCGTTCTTCTGGAACGACGTCCGAAACGGCCGTCTGCCGGCGTTCAGCTGGATCGCTCCCAGCGAGTGCCACAACATGCACTGGCGCTCGCCGATCTGCGACCAGACGACCAACGGCACCAAGGCCGACCGGATCCGGTTCGGCGACGACTTCATTAAACGCGTCATCTCGGCGGTCGCCGCCCGGCCCAGCTACCGGAAGGGGAAGACGCTGATCGTGGTCACGTGGGACGAGGCCAACGAGGGCTCGGTGCAGTCGCAGGGCAACTGGGGCATCGACTGCTCCAACCACGCGGTCTTCGTCGCCAACACCACGACGTGCCGGGTCGTCACGATCCTCGTCTCGGCGCGGCTCGGCGGCGGGTCGTTCCCCGGCTTCTACAGCCACTACAGCCTGACGCGCGCAATCGAGCGCAACCTCGGCCTGCCGCTGCTCGCCGGCGCCAACCGCGTGAAACGCGCGCCGATCTACTGAGGCGCGGGCTCGCCGAGGAAGCCGGCCACCATCGCGCGGACGTTCCAGCGCTCCATGCCGATGTAGGTCGCGCCGGGGGAGCCCGCCGGACCGAGCGTGTCCCCGTACAGGTTGGCGTAGACCTCGACGCCCGCCTCCGAGGCGACCTGCCGCTCCAGCGCCGGATCGAGCGACGACTCGGTGAAGACGGCCCGGACGTGCTGGGCCCGGATGCGGTCGATCAGGTCCGCGACGTCATGGGCGCTGGGCTGAGCCGCCGACGAGAGCGCGGGGAACACCGAGCCGACGACCCGGATGCCGTAGCGGGCCGCCAGGTAGCTGAAGGCATCGTGGTTCGTGACCAGCTTCCGCTCGGACGGCGGGACGGTCGCGACCAGGCGCCGGTTGGCGGCGTCCATGCGCGCCACCCGGCCGGCGTAGCGGGCCGCGTTTCGCGCGTAGGCGGCCCGGTGGCCGGGGTCGACCTCGCCCAGGCGGCGGCCAAGGGCGGTCGCGACGCGCTCGACGAGCACCGGGTCGCCCCACCAGTGTGGGTCGTCGCCGCGCAGCGGCAGCCCCACGGCCGCGTTGAAGACGGGAGCGCCCGAGCCGGCCGCCCCGACCAGCTGGGCGGCCCAGGCGTCGAGGCCGGCGCCCGACTCGACCACGAGCTTTGCATGGGCCAGCGCGGCGACGCTGCTCGGCGTGGGCTCGAAGTCGTGCGGATCCACGTTCGGCCGCAGGATCCCGACCACGTGCACGCGGCTCCCGCCGACGTTCCGGGCGATGTCCTGCATCTGGGTGGTCGTCGCGACCACGGCGATCGTCCCCGGCGGCGGCTTGGCCAGCGAGGTCTGGGTGCACGCCGACGCGGCGACGACGGCGAGTGCCAGCAGGGCGGTGCGCACTCGCAAAACGATAACAGGTTTCATTTTCGCTATACTCGAACGCGATGGAGCCGGGACGAAACCACCGCACCCGCGCCGCCCTGCTCGACGCCGGGCGGGCGATGGGACGCGCGTTCAGCGTCCGCGAGCTCCACGCCGCCGCGCTCCCCGGCGCGCCCCGGCTGGGGCTGACGACCGCCTATCGGGCCGTCGAGCGCTGGCGCGAGACCGGCTTTGTCGAGCACGCCGGCACCCGCGACGGCGAGGCGGTGTTCGTCGTGTGCGGCGCAGACGGCCACCACCACCACCTGGTCTGCGTCCAGTGCGGCGCCACGTCGGTTCTCCAGGGCTGCGCGCTCGAGCCGGCCCGCGCGGCCAGCGCCGCGGCCGGGTTCGAGCTGCTCGACCGCGATCTCGGCGCCCTGCCCGCCCGCTGCGGCGACTGCGCCGGGGCGGCGGCGGATGGCTGACGCCCCTCGCGCGGTCGTCGAGGGGCTGACGGTCGCGTTCGGCGACCGGCGCGCGCTCGACGGCGTCTCGCTCGAGCTTCCGCGCGGAGCGGTCATCGGGCTCATCGGGCCCAACGGCGCCGGCAAGACGACGCTCCTGCGAGCGCTGCTCGGCACCGTCCGGCCGGCCGCCGGCACGGTCCGGGTCGACGGCACGACCGGCTTCGTCCCCCAGATCGGACCGGGCGGGTGGGACTTCCCGCTCTCTGCGGCGGACGTCGCCCTCCAGGGGTCCTACCGCCGGGCCGGCTGGCTGCGGCGCCCGTCCGCCGGCGAGCACGACCGTGCCGGCGCGGCGCTGGCGGCGGTCGGGATGGGCGACCACTCCCGCCGCCAGGTGGGCCAGCTCTCCGGCGGCCAGCGGCAGCGGATCCTGCTCGCGCGGGCGCTCGTGCAGGAGGCCGACCTGCTGCTCCTCGACGAGCCGGTGTCGGGCGCCGACGCCCCCACCGAGGCCGCCTTCTCGGGCATCCTCGACCGCCTCCGGGACGAGGGCCGCACCGTCGTCGTCTCGAGCCACGACCTGGCGTGGGCCAGCGCCCGGTGCGACCTGGTGTGCCTGCTCGCGGGCCGGGTCGTCGCCTTCGGGCCGCCCGCGGAGGCCCTCGACGCCGCGTGTCTCGAGAAGGCGTACGGCGGCCAGGTGGCCGAGGTCGGCGGCGTCCTCGTGCTGGCGCCCGAGGGCCACCACGCGCATTGATGCTGCACTACCTGACAGACCCGCTCCAGTTCACGTTCATGCAGCGCGCCCTCGTGGCGGTCATCCTCACCGGCCTCGCCTGCGGCGTCCTCGGAAGCTACGTCGTCCTGCGCGGCCTGGCGTTCATCGGCGACGCGCTCACACACGCCGTCTTCCCCGGCGTGGTGATCGCGTTCGCGGCCGGCCAGAGCGTGCTCCTCGGAGCGCTCGCCGTCGGCCTCGTCACCGCCGCGGGCATCGCCGTCCTCTCCCGCGGGCGGCGCGTGTCGGAGGACACCGCCATCGGGATCCTCTTCGCCGCGATGTTCGCGCTCGGCGTCGTCCTTGTGTCGAGCCTCGCCGCCTACCAGAAGGACGTGGCCGAGCTGCTCTTCGGGAACATCCTCGGCGTGTCGCGCACCGACCTCCTCCTGGCCGGCGCCGCCACCGTCATCGCCGTCGGCGCCGTTGCGCTCCTGAACAAGGAGCTCGCGCTGGTCGCGTTCGACCGCGAGATGGCCGAGGCGATGCGCTATCCCGTCTTCGTGCTCGACCTGGTCCTGCTCGGCCTGATCGCGCTCGCCATCGTGGTCTCGCTGCGGGCGATCGGGAACATCCTCGTGCTGGCGATGCTCGTCACGCCGGCCGCGACCGCGCGGCTCCTCACCGACCGGCTCCTGACGATGCAGGCCGCCGCCGCCGCGATCGGCGCCGCCAGCGGGATCGTCGGGCTCTACATCAGCTTCTGGTGGAACGTCGCCTCGGGCGGGGCGGTCGTCCTGACGGCAACGGCCGTCTTCTTTGCGGTGTTCCTGGGGCAGGCGGCGGCAGGAGCGCTGCGCCCGGCGTCCGGCTAGTAGCGTCCGGGAGGTGCCCGACCGCGACGCGCTCCCCACGGTCGCCGCGTTCACGGCGATCTACCTGGTGTGGGGATCCACCTTCCTTGCGATCCGTTACGCGGTCGAGACGATCCCGCCGTACATGATGATGAGCGGGCGCAGCCTCGGCGGCGGGCTGATCCTCCTCGGCCTCTGGCGCATCCGGGAGCCGGGGTCTCCCTGGCCCTGCCGGAGCCAGTGGGCCGGGGCGGCGATCCTCGGCGGTCTCTTCTTCGTGACCGGCCACGGCCTCCTCGCGCGCGAGGAGCAGTACGTCCCGTCCGGCTCGGCCGCGCTGTGCGCAGCGACCATCCCGCTCTTCGTCCCGCTCCTGGCCTGGCTCGTGCCCGCCGGGCGCCGGCCGAGCGCGCGGACGGGCGCGGCGCTCGCGGCCGGGTTTCTCGGCGTCGCGATGCTCGTGGCGGCCCAGGGGAGCGGCGGCGGCCTGGCGGCGGTGGATGCCGCCCTCCTGCTCCTCATGGCACTCTCGTGGGCGGCCGGGACGGTCGCGACCCGGCTCGTGCGAGTGTCCTCGTCCCCGCTTGCCGCCGCGGCGATGCCACTGCTGGCCGGCGGGGTCGGACTCGCGGCCGTGTCCCTGGTGTCGGGTGAGGCCGGGAGCTTCTCGGCCGGCGACGTGTCCGGCAGGTCGCTGGGCGGGCTGGCCTACCTGGTGACCATGGGGACGGTCGTCACGTTCTCGGCGTACATGTGGCTTCTGCGCCACGTCGCCCCCACGCGGGTGGCGACGTATGCGTTCGTGAACCCGGCCGTCGCCGTGCTCCTGGGATGGGCGGTCGCGGGCGAGAGCCTGAGCTCAGGCACCCTGCTCGCGACCGCCGTCATCATCGGCGCTGTGGCCGTGGCGGTCTCGGACCGGCCGCGGCCTCAGCTCGAGGCGCCGCCCTCCGCGTCGCCCTCGCCGTCCTCCGCGAGCAGCTGATAGATCCCGCGCCGGGCCTCCCGCAGGATGGCCTGGGCGGACGCGATCTGCTTCGCCGACCCGGCCATCGCCACCTGGCGCGTCGCGCCGAGCAGCTGGAGGGCCAGGTCGCGGAGCGCCGCGAGGTCGTCGTCGCCGTCGCCGGCCGTCTCCCAGGGCGTCGCGCTCGGAAGCGCGGCCGCCTGCTCGCGGCCCGCGTCGGTCAGCTCGAACACCCGGCGGCCCTCGCTCGGGACGGTGCGCACCAGCTCCTCGTCCTCGAGCTGCTGGAGCGTCGGGTAGACCGAGCCGGGGCTGGGGCGCCAGGCGCCGCTCGTGCGGTCGGTGACCTCCTGGATGATCTGGTAGCCGTGCATCGGCTGCTCGGCCAGGAGGGCGAGGATGGTGGCGCGGATGTCCCCGCGGCCGGCCTTGCGGCCGGGGCCGAAGAACATGCGGTCGAAGCCGGGGGGCCCGAACCCGTGGCGGCCGCCGCGCCGGCGGCCGTGCATCTTCAGGAACTCGTGGCGGGCGCGCCTGCGCCGGCCGTGGTGCTCGATGGCGTATGCCGTCATCGTGTGGTTCTCCTTTCGACTGTCTGAATACGATCACGATATATCGTGACGGGTCGTTTGTCAAGGACGGTATGCTCGCGCCGATGCGGGCCAGGCGCACGATCACGGTGGTGGGATGCCACGCCGGCGGCGAGATCGGAAACGTCGTCACGGGCGGCGTCCTCCCTCCGGCCGGCGCGACCGTCTTCGAGCAGATGCAGACGCTCGCGCGCGAGGGCGACGGCCTGCGCCGGCTGCTCCTGCGCGAGCCGCGCGGCAGCGTCGCCTGCCACGCCAACCTGATCGTGCCGCCCACCCGGCCGGACTGCGACGCCGGCTTCATCATCATGGAGCCGACCGAGTATCCGCCGATGTCGGGCTCGAACTCGATCTGCACGGCGACGGTGCTGCTCGAGACCGGGATGGTCGAGATGCGCGAGCCGGAGACGGTGGTGCGACTGGAGGCGCCGGGCGGCGTCGTCGAGGCCCGGGCGGCGTGCCGCGGCGGCCGCTGCGAGAGCGTCGAGATCACGAACGTGGCCTCGTTCGCCGACCGGCTCGACGCGCCGCTGGAGGTGGAGGGGCTCGGAACGCTGGCGGTCGACGTCGCGTACGGCGGCATGTGGTACGCGATCGCCGACGCCGCGGCGCTCGGCTTTGCGATCGAGCCCGGCGAGGCGCGCGATCTCTCGCTCGCCGGGGAGCGGATCCGCGCGGCGGCGCGCGAGCAGCTTCCGTGCGCTCATCCCGAGATCCCCGAGATCGCCGGCGTGAGCATCGTCCAGATCGCCGCGCCGTGGCAGGGCGTGGGCGCGGTCACCCGAAACGCGGTCGTCGTGGCGCCGGGGCGGCTCGACCGCTCGGCCACCGGCACCGGCCTCTCGGCGCGGATGGCCGTGCTGCACGCGCGTGGCCTGATGGGCGTGGGCGATGCGATGACGCATGCCTCGGCGATCGGCTCGACGTTCGACGGCCGGATCGTGCGCGAGACGACCGTCGGCGGCCGGCCCGCCGTCGTGCCGGCGATCCGCGGCAGCGCCTGGATCACCGGCGTCTCCCAGCTCGTGGTCGATCCGACGGACCCCTTTCCGGAGGGCTACGTCCTGTCGGACACCTGGGGCGTCGGCTGAACGATTGGTGCCTGGCACCGTTTTCTTCGCACCTCAGTCCCCCAGTCCGCGCAGCACGACTGTTCCGGCCAGCGCCGCGACGGCGGCGACCCCGAATCCCACCCCCCACGACGTCGCCGCCACGATCGCAGCGAACGCGACGGGCGTCACGACGGAGGAGAGCGAGAGCGACGCCTGCTGGAGTCCCAGCGCCGCGCCGGAGCGGGCGTAGCCGGCGAGCTCCGCGGCGGCCGTGAACGAGAGCCCGTTCCAGCTCTGCGAGAGGCTGCCGGCGACGACGATCGCCGGCACGAGCACGGCGAGGGGCGCCGAGACGAGAACGGCGACGACCGCCGACGCCGCCGCGAGCGCGAACCCGAGCCGGCGGAGCGGCCCGACCCGCGTCCCGACCCGATCCGACCAGCGGCCGGCGACAAGCCGGAGCGCGGCGCCGATCACCTGGACGGCGGCGAGCATCGCCGCGGCGACCTGCGTCGAGACGCCGCGTTCGGAATGGAGAAACAGGACGGCGAACCCGATCAGGCTGCCGAGCGCGACGTAGAGCAGGCCGCTCGCCCAGCACAGCCGCCAGATGCGCGGGTCGGCGAGCGGCGGGCGCTCCGACGCGCCGGGTCCGGGCGGCCGGTCCGGGTCGCGCAGCCAGACGGCACCCGCGCCCGCCGCAGCGAGGAGCGCGACGGCGAGCGCCCACAGCGCCGCGTGCAGGCCGCCCAGGCTCAGGCACACCGGCAGCACGAGCGCCGCCACCGCTCCGCCCAGCGGGACGCCCGTCTGGCGGATCCCGAGCGCGAGGCCCCGCTGCGACGGCGCGAACCAGCCCATGACCGCCCGGCCGCTGGCGGCCTGCACGCACGCTCCCAGCGCGCCGGCCGCGAAGAGCGCGACCGACACGGTGACGATGCCGTCCGCCGCCGCGGCGACCGCCACGGCGAGCGACGCGCTCCCGAGGCCCGCGGCGATCACCGCCCGCTCGCCGGCCCGGTCAGCCAGCATCCCCCACGGCAGGACCGTCGCCAGCACGCCGAGGTTGACGCTGGCCAGGACGACGCCGACGCCCTCGAGGCTCAGGTCGTAGTGCGACTGGAGCGCCGGCGCGAGCACCGGCAGACCGAGGAAGAGGGCGGCGAAGCTCGTCTGGACACCGACGCCCGTCGCGAGGATCGTCCACCGGTACGGGTCGCCGCCTGAGCCCGCCCGGTCCGCGGCCTACTCCGGCAGGTAGCGGGGCTCGGCGAAGACGCGCCGCACCATCGGCTCGAAGAACTCGACCGGCAGCGACTCGTACGCCGGGTCGAAGCAGTTCTGGTCGTAGCGCTCGCAGAACTCCGCGCAGGCGTCGAAGTGCGGGCTCGACCGGAAGCGGTCGCGCACGTTCGGGTCGGCGTCGTAGTGCTCGGCGTAGTAGTACGACTGGAAGGCGCCGTGGTGGGCGACGATCCAGCAGATCTCCTCCGAGACGTACGGCCGCAGGATCGCGCCGACCATCTCGCTGTGGGTGTGCGGCGCGAGCTCGTCGCCGATGTCGTGCAGGAGCGCGGCGACGACGTACTCCTCGCTCTTGCCGTCGCGGTGCGCGCGCGTCGCCGACTGGAGCGAGTGCTCGTAGCGCGACACCTGGTAGCCGACCAGCGAATGCTTGAGCGCGTCGAGCGCCGCCAGCAGCCGGTCGGGCAGCTTGGCCGAGTACTCGGCCTCGTACCGGGCGAGCAGCTCATAGTCCTCGCGCGTCCCGTCGGCCATCCTGGTGAACGACACCGTCTCCATGGCGCAAGCCTACCCGCTTGACGACCCGGTACGATGTACCAGGGGATGGGGAGGCTTCGACACGTGCTTCTGGCAGGCGCCGTGCTCGCCGCGGCGCTCATCGGCGCGGGCGGCGTGCCCGCGGCGGCGAACCTGATCGCAAACGGCGGCTTCGAGGGGTCGGGCGCGGGGTCGCTCTCGGGATGGGCGGCGAGCGGCGGGAAGCTCTCGCTGGTCGCCGGGTCCGGCGGCGGGCACGCCGCACGGGTCACTCCGGCCTCCGGGGCTTCACAGACCTACGCCTACACGTCCTCGAAGCCGGCGAAGTCGATCGTCGCCGGCACGGCGTACACCCTGGCGGGCTGGGTCCGAAGCGACCGGCCCGGCGCGACCGTGTGCCTCAAGCTGAAGGAGATCCCGAGCGGCAGCACCAAGACCGTCGGCTCGGCCCAGCAGTGCGTGACGGTCACGTCGGCCTGGCAGCAGTTCCCGGGCGTCGCGTACCCGGCCAAGAAGAGCGGCGACTCGCTCACGGTGAACGTGGTCGAGTCGTCGCCGGCCGCCGGCGCGACGTTCGACATCGACGACCTGAGCCTCACGACCGGTCCGGCCGACACCTCCGCGCCCGGCGTGCCGCAGAACGTGACCGCCTCGGCGACCGGCGCGACCTCGGCGCACCTGGCGTGGGATGCGTCCAGCGACGACGTCGGCGTCGCGGGATACGACGTCTTCCGGGACGGCAGCAAGGTGAAGACCGTGAACGGCGGGGCGACGTCGTTCGACGACACCTCGCTCTCGCCGCAGACGGCCTACTCGTACACCGTCGACGCGTTCGACGCGGCCGGCAACACGTCCGGCCGGTCGGCCTCCGCCGAGGTCACGACGCCGGCGGGCTCGGGCGGAGGGGGCTCCGGCCCATGCGGGATCGTCCCGCCGAGCACGCGGCCCTACTCGCATGTCGTCGTCATCATGGAGGAGAACCTGACGGTGCAGGCCTGGCAGGCCGCCGCCGACGCGGCCTACACGCACCACCTGGCCGACGACTGCCGCTACGAGTCGAACGCCGCCGGTGAGACGCATCCCAGCTTCCCCAACTACCTGGCCGTCGCCAGCGGCACGTTCGAGGTCTGCCTGGCGTGCTCGTCGTCGGCCGACAACATCTTCCACCAGCTCGGCGCGGCCGGCCTCACCTGGAAGGGCTACAACCAGTCGATGCCGAAGAACTGCTCGGGGAACACGAGCTCCGTCCCCTACTACCGAAACGGCCACAACCCGGCGTTCTGGTTCACGAACCTCGGCCCGGCGTCCAAGGGCGGCGACGGCTCGTGCGCGGTGAACGACGTGCCGCTCGACCCGGCGCTCTGGAACGACATCGCCGCCGACCGGTTGCCGAGCTTCTCGTGGGTGACGCCCGACGACTGCCACGACATGCACTGGATGAACGGGCCGTGCGAGACCGTCACCGGCAAGACCAAGGCCGACCGGATCCGGATCGGCGACCAATACGTGGAGTCGGTGGTCTCGGCGATCGCGGCGACCCCGAGCTACCGGGCGGGCGACACGCTGGTCGTCGTCACGTGGGACGAGTCGAACGAGCTGTCGGTGAAGAACAAGGGCAACTGGGGGATCGACTGCTCGAACCCGGCGGTCTACGCGAACAACAGGGCGACGTGCCAGGTCGTGACGATCCTGGTCTCGGCCCGGCTGCCGTCCGGGCCGTTCGCCGGCTTCACGAGCCACTACGCGCTGACCGCGGCGTTCGAGCAGACGCTCGGGCTCCCGCTCCTCGCCGGCGCGCGCTCGGCGACTCCGGCACCGATCTACTAGACTCGTTCGCCCCGACCCGGAGGCCGCATGTCCGCCCGACTTCCCGTCGCCAAGCTGTTTCCCGAGAACGCTCCGCGCGAGGGCGAGCGCATGAGCAAGGCGTGGCTGGACGTGCTCGTCGACGTGCCGCTCTTCGCCGAGCTGTCCCGCCGCAACCTGGCCAAGGTCGCCGCGCTCGGCCGCACGAAGCGGTTCCCGGCCCGCACGTCGATCGTCACCGCCGGGACGAACGCCGACGCGTTCTACATCATCCTCGACGGCAAGGCCAGGGTGCGCGCGGGCAACCGCCGCATCCCGCTCGAGACCGGCGACTACTTCGGCGAGATGGCGCTGCTCGACGGCGGCGTGCGCTCGGCGTCGGTCGTGGCCGACACCGAGATGCTCGTGATGGCGATCCCGCGCCGCGGGTTCCTGAAGCTGCTCGAGTCCGAGCCCAAGATCGCAATCTCGATCATGGGCACGCTGGCCAACCGCGTGCGCTCGATGCAGGCGACATCGTCGAGCGTGTGAGCCGTCTCGAGGACGACCTCGAAGCCCGGCTCGACGCCGGCGTCACGCTGCCGTTCTCGTGGTTCGCCGACCCGGCGATCTTCCGGGCGGAACAGGAGCGGATCTTCGCGCGCACGTGGCAGTACGCCGTGCCCGTCGAGTGGGTCTCGGAGCCGGGCGAGTACGCGACGTGCCACGCGGGGCTCGTGCCGGTCGTCGTCGCGCGCGACCACGACGGGAACCTGAACGGCTTCGTCAACATCTGCCGCCACCGGGCGACGGAGGTGGCCCAGGGACGCGGGAAGCGCGAGACGCTCCAGTGCCCCTACCACGCCTGGACCTACGGGCTCGACGGCGGCCTGCGCGCCGCCCCCCGCTCCGACCGGGAGGCGGGCTTCGACAGGGCCGACTACTGCCTGCGGCGGGTCGCCGTCGACACGTGGGGGCCGATGGTCTTCGTGAACCGCGACCTCGACGCCGCGCCGCTCGCCGGCGTGCTGGGCGGGCTGCCCGCGCGGGTCGCGGCGGCCGGCATCGACCTTCAGACGCTCCACCACCACTCGCGCAGCGAGTGGGAGGTCGCCGCCAACTGGAAGGCGATCGTCGAGAACTACCTCGAGTGCTACCACTGCCCGACGGCCCATCCCGGCTTCTCCAAGCTGATCGACGTCGACCCCGACGCGTACGAGCTCAGCTCGGGCGAGTGGTACTCGAGCCAGGTCGGCCACGTGCGTGAGTCGGCGTCGGCGAACGGCGGTGCGCCGTACTCGCTCGACGGCGGAAGCCGCGAGGCCCACTTCCACTACGTGTGGCCGACGTTCACGATCAACGTCCTCCCCGGCCCGCCGAACCTGACGACGTTCTTCTTCGTCCCGATCGACGCCGACCGGACGATGACGCTCGCCGACTCGTTCTACGCCGACGGCGTCGCCGAGGCCGACATCGCCGCGATGGAGGAGTTCGGAACCCAGGTCGGCCTGGAGGACCAGGCCCTGGTGGAGTCGATACAGCGCGCGGCCCGCTCGGGCGGACTTTCGGAAGGGCGGCTCCTGCTCGAGAGCGAGCACCTCATCCAGCACTTCCAGCGGCTCGTCGAGCGGGCGCTGCGCTGATTCCTAGACCGGCGTGACCTCGGCGGCCTCGGGGCCCTTCTGGCCCTGGCGAGCCTCGTACGAGACCTTGGCGCCCTCGGCGAGCGTCTTGAAGCCCGTACCGACGATCGCGCTGTGATGCACGAACAGATCCTTGCCGCCCTCGTCGGGCTGGATGAACCCGTAGCCCTTGGCGTCGTTGAACCACTTGACGGTTCCGGTTGCCATGATCGTCACCTCCTTCCTGGGTAGTGCGAGAACGGGTCAGGAAGGCAGTGCGCGCAACCAAACGGACGTCCCATTGAACGGGGCAGACGGTAGCAGAGCGGGGGCGAATTCGCCTACACGCGGCGGACGGTCACGGCGGTGCCGTAGGCCGCCACCTCACTCATGATGTCGGCGATCTCGTTGCAGTCGAACCGCATGGCGAGCACGGCGTTCGCGCCCCTCTCGCGGGCGGCGTCTTTCAGCCGCTCGACGGCCTCGTTGCGGCTGTCGCTGAGAAGCGTCGTGTAGCCCTTGGCCTCGCCGCCGAAGACGGTCCGGAATCCCGCGCCGATGTTCGAGAAGACGTTCCGGGCCCGCACGATGAGGCCGAAGACCTCGCCGTAGACCTGGGTGACCTCGTAGCCGGGCAGGTCGTTGGTGGTGGTGATGATGATGTCATCCATGCGGGCGAGCGTACTTCATGGCGATACTGCCCGGAGAATGGTCGCCCGAGCCGTCGAGGACTTCGTCCGCGCGAGCCTGCCGCCGCCCCCGGCGCGGGTGCTCGAGGTGGGCGCCGGCAACGGCGAGCTGTCGGCCGTTCTGCGCGATGCCGGCTACGACATGGTGGCGATCGACCCGGCCGGCGAGGGCGACGTCGTCCCGGTCGCGCTGCTCGACCTCGACGAGCCGGACGCGTCGTTCGACTCGGCCCTGGCCGTGGTGTCGCTCCATCACGTCGAGCCGTTCGAGCCGTCGTGCGCGAAGCTGGCAGGGCTGGTGAGGCCGGGCGGGACGCTCGTCGTCGACGAGTTCGACGTCGCCCGGTTCGACGAGGCGTCGGCCGCATGGCTGGTCGAGCGCTGGGGCGAGACCGGCCGCGAGCACGGCCGGTCGCCCGCCGAGATGGTCGACCACATGCGCGCCCACCTCCACCCGCTCGACACGATCCGCGCGACCCTGGGCGGGTGGTTCGAGCTCGGCCCGCAGATGCGCGCGAGCTACCTCTACCGCTGGTACCTCGGCGAGGAGTTCCGCGCCGGCGAGGAGGAGCTCATCGCCGCCGGCTCGCTCCCCGAGCTCGGGGCCCGGTTCGCCGGCCGGCGGCGCGACGCCTGATGCGCATCTTTCGGATCGCGATCCACGCATCCCGGATCGACGCCGCCCGCGCGTTCTACGAGACCGTGCTCGGGATCCCCGCCGACGACACCGTACCCACCCGGATCTACTTTCACTGCGGCGAGGTGATCCTCGCGGTGCTCGACCGCAGGCCGGAGCACGGCGTGCCCCTGTGCCCCACTCCCGACAATCTGTATCTCTCGACCGGCGAGCTGGACGCCGTGCACGCGCGGGCGATCGCCGCCGGTGCGACTCAGGTCTCCCCGATCGAGGTGCGGCCGTGGGGGGAGCGGTCGTTCTACTGCCTCGACCCCGACCGAAACCGGCTGTGCTTCGTCGACGAGGCGACGCTGTTCCTGGGCCGCGGCGCGGCCTGGGGCTAGCCTCGGCTCAGAGGTTCCGAAGCGCCGGCCCGAGCGCCTGGCGGTCCTCGAGCACCGGCTCGTAGAGGTCGCCGCGGTCGGCGATCCGACCGAGCACGACCTGCATCGTGAAGTGCTCCGGCTGGAGCTCGGGCGTGAGCTCGTCCCACTCCACCGGCGTCGAGACCGGCGCGCCCGGCCGCGGCCGCACCGAGTAGACCGAGGCGATCGTCCGCCCCGGGCCGTTCTGGTTGGCGTCGATCAGGACGCCGCGGCGGCGGGCCTTCGACCACTCGGTGGTGATCAGCTCCGGATGGGACTCGGCAAGCGCCCTGGCGAGCGTCGCCGAGAGCTTGCGCGAGTCGTCGTAGCCGTAGCGGCGAACGAGCGGGACGAGCACGTGGATGCCGTCCGCGCCGCTGGTCTTGGGGTAGCCGCGCAGGCCGACCGCGTCGAGCGCGACCCTCACGATCCGGGCCGCCTCCACGGCGCCCTGAAACCCGACCTCGGGCGTCGGGTCGAGGTCGAAGAGCACGAAGTCGGGCCGGTCGGGCTTGTCGGCCCGCGAGTACCACGCGTTCATGTCGATGCAGGCCATGTTGGCCATCCAGATCACCGCCGCCGGCTCGTTGACGAGCGGGTAGCTGATCATGCGCTTCCTGCGGTCGTCGCGCGACGTGGCCGGGAACGCCGCCGTCGGGATCCAGTCGGGCATGTGCTTCGGGGCGTCCTTCTGGAAGAAGTGGCCCTTGGCGATACCGTCGGGGTAGCGCTTCATCGTGAACGGGCGATCGCGCAGGTGCGGGACGAGCACGCCCGCCACCTCGCGGTAGTAGTCGATCAGGTCGCCCTTCGTGATCCCCTCGTCGGGCCAGAACACCTTGTCGAGGTTCGAGAGGGGAGGCTCGGGCCGGCTCCTGGCCGAGCGCGCCTTCGCCGGGCGCTCACGCCGCACGGCACTCGCCGGCTTGTCGTCGCGCAGGCCCATGTAGACGGGCGCCCGCAGCCGCCCGTCCGACGTCCACTCGGCGAACTCCACCTGGCACACGAGCTTCGGCTCGACCCAGATGACGTCGGTCGTCCTGACGCGCGGCATCCGCGGTACCTCCAGGAGCGGGCAGGTGTCGCGCCGGAGCGGGTCGAGCAGGCCCTGGAGCCTGTCGAGCTCCCTGTCGTCGAACCCGGTTCCGCAGTTGCCGACGTGGACCAGGTCGCCGTCGCGGCGCACGGCGAGGATGAGCGCGCCGATCCCCTTCGACCGGCGGCCCTTGCCGAGCGTGTAGCCGGCGATGATGCACTCCTGGCCGTTGCGCGACTTCACCTTGAGCCACGCGCCGCCGCGCTTTCCCGGTTGGTAGAGGCTCTGGGCACGTTTGGACACGATTCCCTCCATGCCGAGCGCCCGAACCTGCTCGAGCAGCCGCGCCCCGTCCTCGAATGCGACCGAGAGCCGCACGACCGGGTTCCCCGGTATCAGCGTCCGCTCGAGGATCTCGCGCCGCTCGACCAGGGGGCGCCTGGTCAGATCCTCTCCGTCCAGCTCGAGGATGTCGAAGAGGTAGACGACGAGCGCGCCCGCGCCGCGCTGGAGCAGGCCGAACCTGGCGTGCCCCTTCTCGTCGAGCGCGCACACCTCGCCGTCGAGGACGCAGTCGGCGCTTCGGAGCGCGCCCGGGAGCGCGCGCGCCACCTCGGCGAAGCGCTCGGTCAGGTCGTTGCCGTTGCGGCTCCTGAGCGTCGCCTCGCCGGCGTGCACGGTTGCGATCGCCCGGTAGCCGTCGAGCTTCACCTCGTGCAGCCAGCCCTCACCCTCCGGCGGCTGCTCGGCGAGCTGGGCCAGCATCGGCCGGACGGCGCGGCCGTCGCCGGCCTCGCTCCCGTCCTTCCGCACGAGGAGCCAGTTCTTGGGGTCGCCGTCCATCCTGGCCGGGATGAGCGTCCAGAGGCCGTTCAGGCGCTCGCCGTGGAGCTCGACCGTGAGGCCGCCGTCGCGCTTCCGCTCGACGACCTCGTAGGTGCCGGTGTCCCAGATCTCGACCGAGCCGGCCCCATACTCCCCGGCCGGGATCTCGCCCTGGAACGTCGCGTACTCGAGCGGGTGGTCCTCCACGTGCACGGCGAGCCGGCGGTCGCCGCGCCGCATCGGCACGCCCTTCGGGACGGCCCAGCTCCGCAGCACGCCGTCCTCCTCGAGCCGGAAGTCGTAGTGGAGCCGGCGGGCGTCGTGGCGCTGGATCACGAAGATCGGCCCGCCCTTCTTCCGCCGCTTGCCGCCGAACGGCTCGGGCGTCTTCTTCGGGTCGCGCTTCTTCCTGTACGACTCGAGCGGAGGCACCACCCGTCTAGCCGCGGGCGAGCCCGCGCGGCGTGGCGGTGGCGATCATGTCGGCGCCCGCCTCCACCGCCCGTGTCAGCCGGTCCTGCCAGCGCGCCGTCGTCGTGTCGAGCGTGCCCACGCTGACCCTCATACCCAGCCGGTGGATCAGGGCCGCGTCGATCACGCCCTCGTCGAGCATCGCCTCGAACGTCTCGAGCCGCAGGTGCACCTCGCGCGCGCCGGGCACGAGCCGGATCGCATCGACGAGGCGCGGCGCGAGCCGGTCGGGGTCGCGGCCCAGGTAGAGGCCGGGCTCGAAGCCCACCCGGAGGTCGGGCGCGACCGCGCGCAGGCGGCGCAGGTTCCAGTCTGCCTTGGCGGTGACCACGAGCCGCCGCGCGGCCGGCGAAACCAGCCGGGCCAGCTCCTCGGTGCGCGCCCACGTGAGCGGTGCGGTGCCGGCCAGGCGCAGCTCCACGGTGGTCGGGCCGGGGACCGCGCCCACGAGCGCGACGATGTCGCGCAGGCGCGGCGGCCGGTCGTGCACCGACGGCGGCAGCGGCCCGGCGCCGGCCACGAACCCGAGCCCCTCGAGAAGATGGATGTCGACGGCCACCCGCGCGACCGGCGCGCGCAGACACGACTCGAGCGCGGCGAGCGAGCTGGGCGGGTCGCCGCCCCAGGCGGCGCGGCGGGCGGTCAGCGGCACCGCGCGCTCCGCGCCTGCGACGACGGAGTCGGGGTGCGGAGCCGGCTCGACCGCCGCCATGCTCAGTCCTCCCCGTCCCAGTAGTCCAGCTGCTCGATCCGGCCGATCACGCCGACGCCCTGGAACGACACCTTGCCCGAGCGCGGGTAGAAGCAGATGTCGTTCGGCACACGCGTACCGTACGCCAGGTAGGTCAACCCGTCCACCCCCGCGCGGAAGGTGTGCGCGACGCCGGTGCCGGGCGGGCGCGCGACGACGTGGCCGGCGCGGACGGGGTGCTCCTCGTCATCGAGGACGAGCTCGCCCGAGCCCTCAAGCACGACGAAGATCTCCTCCTCGGCGGAGTGGCGGTGCGGCGCCACCCCGAGCTTGCCCGGCCGGACGGCGACGCGCTTCAGGCCGGTGCGGACCGACCCGGCCGCGGTGGCGAGGTCGCGCCGCTCGCGGGCGACGGTGGCGCCCGCGCGGCTCTCGGGCGGGACGTCCGCCGCATTCACGATCGTGGCGGGGCGGGGCGACGTCGCGGCCGGGAGCTCGGGCGCGCCGGCGGCCGCCTCCCGCTCCCAGGGCGAAGGCTCCGCGCCGACGGTCGCCCAGGTCACGCCGACCCATGCGACCCCGGCACGCGGGAGCCAGGCGCCGCCGCCGAGCACCCGCTCGCCGAACGCGAGGACGTCGAGGCCCTCCGGCCCGGCGCGGAGCGTATGCAGCTGGTGGGTGGCGACGTGGACGATGCAGTCGCCGGGGCCGACCTCGTACGTGCGCGGCTCGCCCGGGCCCTCGTCCTGCCACGAGACGCCCGAGCCGGAGAGGACGTAGAAGATCTCCTCCTCGCCGTGCTCCACGTGTGCGGGCGTCGACCAGCCGCCCGGCTCGATCCGGATGCGGCTCACGCCGACGTCGCGCGAGCCGGCCGCCGAACCCAGGTCGAACCAGGTCGAATCGAGGTGGCCGACGGTCCGGCGGCTCCCCTCGACGTCGTCCCAGTGCACCACGGCGGGCATCGCCGCCAGCCTAGTCGACGCGCGCTACGCCGAAGGCGAGGCCGACGCGAGGTCGGCCAGGTCCGCGACCCGGCGGGCCGGCGGCGCGACGATGTGCACCGGCGCTCCGAAGTCGAAGAACTCGATCGTCATCTCCATCCCGACCGGCGTCGTGGCGGACGGCGGCGTCATCGTGATGTCGAAGTGCTCGCGGCGGACGAGGCCCTGCGAGTCGATCCAGACGTCGATCGGCATCGTGTGCGTCCCGAGCAGCGCGACCTCGCGCCGGAAGGTGCGCCGCACCGCGGCCTGTTTCGCAGCCGGCACGGCGTTCGCGACCTTGAGCAGGTCGACGACGACGTGGTAGCGCGTGGTCTCGGTGCCGCGGACGTCCTCCGTCCCGACCCGGTCGATCGAGTCGGAGGCGGCGTTCAGGTAGGCCAGCATCTGGGACGGGTCGCTCCCGCCGGTGCTCATCGCGGCGCTCATGTCGAGCCCCTGCGCCTTCCCGAACTTCTGGAGGTCGAGCTTGATCCAGGGCTTGCCGGTCGCGCCCGCGAGCAGCGGCGAATGCATGTAGATGGTGGTGCCCACGAGCCGCTCGGACATGTCGACGGTCATCCCGGCCTGGGGCACCGTCATGTGGAGGCGAAGCTCCGTGCTGCGGCTGGCGAAGTCGATGGCGCCCGTGCCGCTGGCGGTGACGCCGCCCGACGCTCCGGTGAGGCCCGTCATCCGCATCGAGTAGGAGGCATGGGCGGTACCCGCGTGCGCTGTGGCGGCGGCGGATTCGGCCACCAGGCCCTGGTTCTGGCTGGGCTTGGGCTTGGCCGGAGCGGACGCGTTCACGGCAGCCTGGCCGCAGCCGGCCGAGAGCACGGCGGCGCCGGCCACCAGCAGGACGAGCAGGCGCGAGGACATGCACTCAACGTACACGCCCCCACCGCCTGTCGCCATACCCCCTTTCGGGGCGCTTCGCTACCCGACGAGCCGGCCGATCAGGCCGCCGCGCTTGGCGGGCTCGGCCGCCGGCTCGACCGGGGCCGGCGCGGTGATCTTGCAGACCGCCGTGCCGTTCTTCTCGACGTAGCGCTGGTGGTAGTCCTCGGCCGGCCAGAAGGTCGACGCGGGGACGATCTCGGTGACGATCGGCTTCGACTGGTGGGTCTGAGCCGCGTCGCGCGAGGCCTCCGCAGCCCGGCGCTGCTCGTCGGAGTGGTAGAAGATCGCCGAGCGGTACTGCGAGCCGATGTCCCAGCCCTGCCGGTTCGGCGTCGTCGGGTTGTGGATGCTCCAGAAGTGCGCGAGCAGCTGCTCGTAGGCGACGACGTCGGGGTCGTAGGTGACCTCGACGGCCTCGGCATGGCCGGTGCCGCCGGCGCAGACCTGCTTGTAGGTCGGGTTCTCGGCGGTGCCGCCCGTGTAGCCGGACACGGCGTCGCTCACGCCCTCGATCTCGCGGAACGTGTGCTCGACGCCCCAGAAGCAGCCCGCTGCAAACGTGGCCTTCTGCATCAGTTCGATCATCTCCTCGGAAGGGTTCGCCTCAAGTGTAGGCACTGGTTCAGTCTTGCCACGGGGGCGCGGCGTTACAGGCCGTGAAACACCGGCGACAGGCCCCGGTGTTTCAGGCTGGCGTGAGCGTTTGGGCCGGGCGCTCGCGGTGGTGGGGGAGCGGCATCGCCGGATCGGGCGAGTCGATCTCGCGGGCCAGGCGGTGGCCGTCCCAGATCGCGTCGGCCAGGAGCCGTGGGGCGACGCAGTCGCCGACGCGGTAGAGAGCGTCGAGGCCGGAGGCGCGCAGGTCGAGGAAGAGCCGCTCGTCGGAGACGCGCTGGGTGACGAGGACGACGGCATCGCACTCGATCTCGAACGGGTCTCCGAGCGTCGTCTCGCCGCGGACGCCGCCGGGCTCGATTGCCGAAACCGCGCACTCCGCCCGCAGGCCGATCCCGAGGTCGTGCAGGTGCCGGCGCAGGAGCGGGCCCTCGAGGGTCTCGTCGCAGAACGGCGCGACCTTCTCGCACGAGGTGACGAGCTCGACCGTGTGGCCCTCGCCGTGCAGGAGCTCGGCCATCCCCGCACCCATGAAGTAGCCCTCGCAGTCGTAGACGACCACCCGCGAGCCCGGCGGCGGGCGCTTGCCCGCGAGCATGACCTGCTCGGGCGTCAAGATGTGGGCCAGCGACGCATCGGCCCCGGGGATCGGTCCCCGGGTGACGCCGTTCAACCCGTCGGCCGCCCACGGGGCGCCGGTCGCCACGACGACGATGTCGGCGCCGGCAGCGCGGACCGCGTCGCCGTCCATCCGCAGCCCGGTCTCGACCTGGACGTTCGGGAGCTGGGCGAGCTGGCCGAGCCGCCACTCCAGGAGCCGCCCCCATTCCGCGAGCCCGGGCAGGCGCGGGATCCAGCGCGTGATGCCGCCAATCTCCTCGGCCGCGTCGACCAGCCGCACCCGGCGCATACCCCGCCGGCCGAGGACGATGCGCGCACTCCATGCCGGCCGGCCCGGCGCCGACCACCAGCACCTCGGAATCGGCGTTCGCCGCCGGCTCGAACCGCTCCGGGTGCCAGCCGCGGCGGTGCTCCTCCCCGGCCGTCGCGTTCTGGGTGCAGGCGATGTGGCGGCGGTTGTCGCCCTTCGAGATGCACATGTTGCAGCCGATGCACTCCCGGATGTCGCCGACGCGACCCTCGTCGATCTTGCGCGGGATCCACGGGTCGGCGATGTTCGGGCGGGCCGCGCCGATCAGGTCCCACACCCCCGACTCGACGATCTCGGCCATCCGGTCGGGCGTCGTCAGGCGGCCGACCCCGACGATCGGCTTGGCCGTCGCCTGCCGCACCTTGCCGGTCCACTCCAGCTGCCAGCCCTCGGTGAAGAACCGCGATGCGCCCGAGTCCTTCGACCACTCCTCGATCGAGCCGATGTGGACGTCCCACAGGTCGACCAGGTGGTCGGCGAGGCGGACGAACCGGAGCCCCTCGTCCAGCTCGATGCCGGCGCCGCCCACCGCCGAGATCGCAACCCGGCAGGCGATCGCGCAGTCCGACCCGACGGCCTCGCGCACCGCCGCGAGCGTCTCGATCCACATCCGGGCCCGGTTCTCGAGCGAGCCGCCGTACTCGTCGTCGCGCTGGTTGTAGAACGGCGAGAGCATCTGCCCGAGCAGATACGAGTGGCCGCCGTAGACGTAGACGATGTCGAAGCCGGCGTCGCGGGAGCGGATCGCGGCCGCCACCCAGTCGGACACGATCCGGTCGATGTCCCAGCGCTCCATCCGCTTCGGGGTGATGTTCGAGAAGTCGCTTGCGATCTGCGACGGCGCCGGCGGCGGCAGGCGCGTCTCGCAGTTCTCGCCGTGGGCGCCCGAATGGGAGAGCTCGATCCCGGCGAGCGAGCCGTGCCGGTGGGCCTCCTCCGGGACGAGCGCGAGATGCGCGAGGTCGTGGTCGTCCCACATCCGGGCCGAGATGAACGGCGTCTCGTCGGCGTCGATCGAGACGGTGCAGTACTCGGTGCAGACCGCCGCCCAGCCGCCCTCGGCCTTGACCGCCCGGTGGGCGGCCTGCGACCACGGCTTCTCGACCCCGAAACCCGTGCAGTGCGGCACCTGGTAGAAGCGGTTTCGAAGCGTCTTCGGCCCGATCTGGACGGGCTCGAAGAGGATGTCGTGTCGCGGATCGCGCCCCATCGGCGTGCCGACTCTACCCCGGCCCCGCCCAGCGCGGCCGGTACGATCCCCGGCGATGGCCGTCGCTCCGGATGCGATCGTCGACGTCTCCGGCTCGGGCCGCGACCGCGGCCGGGCGCACGGCGAGACCCTGCGCGACCGGATCGCAGACGCGCTCGACCGCTGGGACGCCGAGGTCGGCGAGCGCATGGGGATCCCCGCCGCCCGCCACGTCGCCGGCCTCCTGGCCGCGACCCGGTTCCTGCCCGCGATCGAGTCGGCCACGCCCGACCTGCTCGAGGAGGTGCGGGGCATCGCCGAGGGCGCCGGCGCGTCGTTCGAGCGCATCCTGGCCTACAACCTGATGGACGAGGAGTGGTGGTACTCCCAGGCCCGCGGCCACCGGCATGCGTGCAGCCTGGTCGCGGTCGCCGGCGGCGACGGCCGCGCGGCGATCCTCGCCCAGAACATGGACCTGCCCGCGGTGATGGACGGCGGCCAGACGATCCTGCGCTCGACCGCGCCCGACGGCAGCCGCACCGTCGTGCTCACCGCGGCGGGGCTGATCGGCCTCACCGGCTGCAACTCCGGCGGCCTCGGCGTGTGCGTGAACACGCTCTCGATGCTCCACCACTCGCCGGAGGGCCTGCCGGTGGCGTTCGTGCTGCGCGGCCTCCTGGAGCGGCGGTCGCCGGCCGGCGCCGAGGCGTTCCTGCGCGCCGTCCCGCATGCCTCCGGCCAGCACTATGCGGTGGCCTGCGGCGACGAGGCGGCCGGCTTCGAGTGCTCGGCGGGCGGCGTGGTCTCCTCCGACGGCGGCGCCGGCCGCTTCTGGCACACGAACCACCCGCTGGCGAGCCGCGACCTCGACCCGGCCGACGAGGCGCCCGGCGGCACGGCCGACTCGCACCGGCGGCTCGCGCGGCTGGCCGAGTCCGGACCGGACGTCCGGACGGCCGGCGACTGTGAGGAGCTCCTCGCCGACAGGCGCGCGCCGCTCTGCGTCGCGCCCGAGGCCGAGCACGACTGGCTCACGTTCGGATCGATCGCGATGGAGCTTACGCAGCCGCCCGCCGTGCGGATCGCGCCCGGCCCGCCCGACCGGACCGCCTGGATCGACGCCGCGCCCGCCGCCTAACGGCGGTAGCGCCGAGCCGCCTCGACCAGGTCCTCGAACGGGCGCAGGAAGCGTTCGTCGCTCCGCCACATGAGCTCGTTGTGCCACTGGGTGCCGGCCGCGAAGCCGCCGCCGTCGGCCCGCTCGAGCGTCTCGATCACGCCGTCGGCGGCGTGCACCGTGGCGCGCATGCGAGCCCCGGGCTCCGCCACGCACTGGTGGTGGAACGAGTTCACCCGTGCCGGGCCGCCGTCGAACCAGCGGGCCGCCCCCGACGCGGCCTCGACCTGGACGTCGTGCCAGTGGTCGCCGGGTGGCTCGAGCGCGAAGTCGACCCACACCTGCCGGTGCGGCAGGGCGTTGGGGTGGATCGTCTCGACATCCTGGACGAGTGACCCGCCGTCGGCGACCGCGAGCACCTGGATGCCGCGGCAGATCCCGAGCACCGGCATCCCACGGTCGAGGGCCCGGCGGACGAGCTCGATCTCGAACTCGTCCTGGTCGGGGCGAAACGTCTTCGTGAGCGGGTGGCGGTCGTGCCCGTAGTGGGCCGGATCGACGTCGGCGCCCCCGCACAGCTCGATGCCGTCGACGATGTCGAGCAGGTGGTCGATGTGGTCGACCGGCGTCGACCGCGGCAGGCCGACCGCCGTCGCCCCGAAGCGGAGGAGCGGCTCACGGAGCCCCGGCTCGACCTCCCGCAGCATCGGGTCCTCGATCTCGATCGTGTACCCGATGACGGGGCCGTTTCTCATAAGGTATTCATACGCAATTCCCGACCCCCGGAGGCGAGGCGACGTGGCGACAGCGGCACAGACGAAGTTCATCCGGCCGGACGGCAAGGACAAGGTGACGGGACTCGGCCGCTACACCGCCGACCTCACGATGACCGGGATGCTGCACGCCTGCTTCCGCTACGCCGACCACGCGCATGCCCGCATCCGCTCGATCGACACGGCGAAGGCCCGCGCGCTCCCCGGGGTGTTCTGCGTCCTCACCCAGGATGACGTGCCCGACGTCCGCTACGGCCCGTTCGTCGAGGACCGCACGCTGTTCGCCCGCGACGTCGTCCGCTACGAGGGCGAGGTCGTGGCCGCGGTCGCCGCGACGACGGTGGAGATCGCGCGGGAGGCCGCGGCCCTGATCGAGGTCGACTACGAGCCGCTGCCGGTCGTGAGCGACGTCGAGGCGGCGCTGGCCGACGGCGCGACGCTCGTCCACGACGGGTGGTCGGGCTACTCGGCGTCCGACGACGTCGTCCGTGAAGGCAACGATGCCTCGCGCTCGACGATCGTGAAGGGCGACGTGGACGCCGCGCTGGCCTCGGCCGACGCCGTCGTCAAGGAGCGCTACGTCGCCGACATGTCGCACGCCGTCCCGATCGAGCCGCACGCCGCGATCGCGCAGTGGCAGGGCGACCGGGTGACGGTGTGGTCGTCGACCCAGGTGCCGTACATCGCCCGCTCGGGCGTCGCGACCACCCTCCAGATCCCCGAGGGCCACGTCCGCGTCATCGTCCCCCACCTCGGCGGCGGCTTCGGCGGCAAGTGCGAGTTCCACTACGAGGCGCATGTCGCCGCCCTGGCCCGCGCCACCGACCGGCCGGTGCGGCTCGTGTTCTCGCGCAGCGAGGAGTTCATCGCCCCCGACCACCGCCGCGAGGGCCAGGTGATCGAGCTCGAGACCGGCGTGATGAAGGACGGCACGCTCGTCGCCCGCCGCGGGCGGCTGATCCTCGACAACGGCGCCTACAGCGCCGACGCGCCGTTCTTCCCCCAGCTCGCGGCGATGCACGCCGTCGGCCCGTACCGGATCCCCAACGTCTCGGTCGACGCCAGCCTGGCGTACACGAACACGACCCCGTCCGGGTCGGTGCGCGCCCCCACCGCGCCGCAGGCCTGCTGGGCGGTCGAGCAGCACATGGACTCGGTGGCCGCGGCGATCGGGATGGACCCGGTCGAGCTGCGCCGGCGGAACATCCTGAAGGAGGGCGACCGGACCGCGACCAACCAGGTGCTCGAGCCGATCGGGGCCGCCGAGACGCTCGAGCGGGCCGTCGAGCTGATCGGCTACGGCAGGGAGCTTCCCGAGGACGAGGCCATCGGCGTCGGGTGCGGCTGGTGGCCGTCGTTCGGCGGCCCGTCGGGCGCCTTCGTGAAGCTGAACGGCGACGGCTCGGGCACGATCATCACCGGCGCCCAGGAGTGCGGAACGGGTGCCGTCATGGCGCTGCCGCTGCTCGTCGCCGAGGAGCTCGGCATGCGGCCCGAGGACTTCTCGATCCTGGCCCAGGACACCGACGCCGGCGGCTGGGACGCGGGCGCGTCGGGCTCGCAGACGACCTTCAACAACGGCCGCGCGGTGATCGAGGCCGCCCGCGAGGTGCGTGCGCAGCTGCTCGAGCTCGCCGAGGAGGAGCTCGAGGCGAGCCGCGAGGACATCGAGCTGGTCGAGGGCGTCGCCCGAGTGAAGGGCTCGCCGACCAAGTCCGTCCCGATCACGACGCTCGCCGAGACGGCCCAGGGCGACCGGCTGCTGCTCGGCAAGGGCTCCGGCTCGCCGCCTCCGACACCCGATGTCGACGCCTCGGGCTGCACGGGCCGGCTGGGGATGGAGACCTTCGCCGCGCCGACGTTCATCACCCACGCGGTGCGCGTGCGCGTCGATCGCGAGACCGGCGTCTGCCGCGTGCTCGAGGTCGCGGCCTCGCACGACTGCGGCGTCATCCTGAACCCGGTCGGCGCCGAGGGCCAGGTGGAGGGCGGTGTCGTCATGGGGATCGGGATGGCGACCCTGGAGGGCTCGATCGTCGGCGACGACGGCCGCCAGCGGAACCCGCACCTGCTCGACTACAAGCTCCAGACGTCCGCCGACGCCCCGCCGATCTCGATCGCGTTCGTCGACTCCCCCAGCCCGTACGGCGGGCCGAAGGGCTCGAAGGGCACGGGCGAGCCGCCGTGCGTGCCGACGCCGGGCGCGATCGGAAACGCGATCGCCCAGGTGACCGGGGCGCGCGTGCACCGGCTGCCGATGACGCCCGAGCGGGTCTGGGCCGCGACGCACGGAGTCGAGGCGTGAGCGCGGGCACCTATCTCCAGCCCGCGAGCGTCGACGAGGCGCTCCGGCTCCTCGCCGAGCACCACGGGGCGGCGCTCGTCGCCGGCGGCACCGACCTCGTCGTCGGCACGCGCCAGGGCAAGCGGACGCTGCCCGAGACGCTCGTTGCGATCCACCGCCTGCCGGATCTCGACGGCATCGGCGAGGACGGCGGCGCGCTCGCGATCGGCGCCCTCGCCACGCACGACGCGATCGAGCGGTCAGAGCTCGTCCGCGGCCGGTGGACGGCGCTGGCCGACGCGTCGGCCATCGTCGGCTCGCCGGCGACGCGCCACGTCGGGACGCTGGGCGGGAACCTCGCGAACGCCTCGCCGGCCATGGAGACGGGCGCGCCGCTCGCCGTCTTCGGCGCCGAGGTCGAGCTGCGCTCGCCGTCCGGGTCGCGCACCGTCGCGGTCGCCGACCTGTGGTCGGGCCCGGGCCGGACGACCGCCGCGCCGGGCGAGATGATCACCGGGGTGCGCGTGCCCGCCCCGGCCGAAGGCTCCGGCAGCGCCTACGTGCGCCTGGAGTACCGGCGTTCGATGGAGATCGCGGTGGTCGGGGCCGCCGCACTGGTCACGATCGCCGGCGGCAGGGTGACGGACGCCCGCGTCGCGCTGACCGCGGTGGCGCCGACGATCGTCCGCTCGACCGCCGCCGAGGAGGCGCTCCGCGATAGCGAGCCGACGGCGGCCGCGATCGCCGCCGCGGCCGCCGCCGTCCACGACGCCGCGAGCCCGATCTCCGACGTGCGCGGTTCGGACGCCTACCGGAAGGCCATGATCGAGGTCATCGCCCGCCGGGCGATGGACGTCGCCGCCCGGCGGGCGGCAGGCGAGGCCGTCCCCATACCCGCGACCATGACGGTGGGAGGCACCCGATGAGCCACGCCTGCACGCTCAACGTGAACGGCATGGCCTACCCGCTCCAGCTCGACGCCGGCCGGACGCTCCTCACCGTGCTGCGCGGCGAGCTCGGGCTCACCGGCGCCAAGGAGGGCTGCGACGACTCCGAGTGCGGCGCCTGCATGGTGCTCGTGGACGGCCGGCCGGTGAACTCGTGCTCGTACCTGGCGCTCCAGGCCGACGGCCGCGAGATCACGACGGTCGAGGGGCTTGCGAAGGGCGGCGAGCTGCATCCGCTCCAGGCGGCGTTCCTCGACGAGGGCGGCGTCCAGTGCGGCTTCTGCACGCCGGGCATGCTGATCTCGGCCGAGGCGCTCCTGCGCCGGAACCCCGACCCGAGCGAGGAGGAGGTGCGGCTCGCGCTGGGCGGGAACCTGTGCCGCTGCACCGGCTACCAGAAGATCGCCCGGGCCGTGCTGGCCGCAGCGCCGGGGGCCCGTCTGACCCGCGGAGTCAGCCGGGACACGTTGGCCGGCAGCGCATGGAGCGGCCACTGCCGGAGCTGATCGGCGTAGGCGTGGATCGCCGGGGTGCCCCCGAGGTGGAGCAGGAGGACGCGATCCTTCGCGTCCAGCCTCCCGCGGCGGACGAGCTCGATGAGCCCGCCGAGCGCCTTTCCCTCGTACACCGGGTCCGCCGCGATCCCCTCGGATCGGGTCAGCCGGCGGATCGCGTCGATCGTCCCGGACGCGGCGACGCCGTACGGGCTCGGGTCCGATGAGATGACCTCGACGTCGGCAGCCGTCACGGCGGCCGGCAGGTCGAGCTCTGCCAGCGCAGCGTTTGCAAGCCGGAGGACGCGCGCGGACTTCTCTTCGGTCTCGTCGTCGTCGGCGACGCCGATCACGCGCGGGCCGCCGCCGAGCGCTGCGAAGCCGGCGAGCAGCCCGGCCTGCGTGCTGCTGCTTCCCGTGCAGTGAACGACGTAGTCCAGCCGAACGCCGAGCGCCCGCGCCTGGGACATGATCTCGGCGGCGCAGCCGATGTACCCGAAGCTGCCGAGACGATGCTCGGAGGCGCCGCCCGGGATCACGTATGGGCGGCGGCCGTCGGCACGAAGGTGGTCGGCGAGCAGGGCGAGGAGTCCGTCGTCGCCGACCTGGCGCCGAACCGGGTCGTAGAAGAGAGACGCCCCGACCAGATCGCTCAGAAGCGGATTCCCCACACGCCCGTGCTCCGGCCCCTTCCCGGGCACCCAGTTGTTGTGCAGGAGCGCGCTGCGGAGCCCGACACGCGCAGCCGCGGCGGCGGTCTGGCGCGTGTGGTTCGACTGCACGGCGCCAACCGTCACCAGCGTGTCCGCCCCGGCCTCGACCGCGTCGGCGACGACGAACTCGAGCTTTCGGGTCTTGTTGCCGCCACCGGCCAGCCCGGTGAGGTCATCGCGCTTCATCCAGATCTCGGCGCCTCCGAGCTCATGCGACAGACGGCGGAGCGGGTGGATCGGTGTCGGGAGGCAGGCCAGCTCGACCCGCGGGGCGCGCGCGAGCCGAGTGACCAGCTGGGAGACGTCCATCCCCTACTCCCCGCCCGCCTGCCAGTCGGCCCGGCGCAGCCGGTAGAGCACGTGCCGGCGGAGGCGATGGCCGGGTGGGAGCGCGGGATGGTCGAAGTCGCCGTCCGGGTCGTGGGTCATCCCGATGCGGCGCATCACCGCGCGCGAGGGCGCGTTGGCCGGTGCGGTGAACGAGACGATCTCGGTGAGTCCGGCGTCCTCGAACCCGAAGCTCAGGGCCGCGCGCGCGGCCTCGGTCGCGTAGCCGCGCCCCCACCACTCCGCGGCGAGGCGCCAGCCCACCTCGACCGCCGGGGTGAAGTGGGCCTCGAACCGCGGCACGGCCAGGCCCACGAATCCGGCGAACGCCACCTCGCCGGGCACCTCGACCGCCCACAGGCCGAACCCATGCTCGGCGAAATGCTCCTCGATCCGGTCGGCGAAGACGTCGCTCTCCGGGCGCGTCATCACGCCGGGGAAGTGCTCCATGACGCACGGGTCGGCGTTCATCGCGGCGAAGGCGGCGCGATCGGGCGGGCGCCAGCCGCGCAGGACGAGCCGGTCGGTGCGGAGGGTCGGCGCGGTCATGCTGCGGGCTCCTCACCGTAGCGCCAGAACGCGGGGAACGCGGCCAGCACCGGCAGGATCCCGACGACGCACACCACGCCTCCCGAGACGATCGAGAAGCGGGTGCCGGCGATCGCCGCGACCGAGCCCGACTCGACGTCGCCCAGCCGCGGGCCGCCGGCCACGACGAGCGTGAAGATGGCCGACATGCGCCCGCGCATCTCGTCGGGCGTGGCCGTCTGGAGGATGGTCGAGCGGCAGACGGCGCTCACGCTGTCTGCCGCTCCGGCGACGAGCAGGCACAGGGCTCCCATCCAGAGCGACGAGGTCAGTCCGAGCAGGGCGATCCCGATCCCCCACACCAGGACGGCGAAGACGACGATCCGGCCGAGCCGGCGCACGTGCACCATCCAGCCGGTCGAGAACGCCGCGACGACGGCGCCCGCCGAGACGGCGGCGTAGAGGATGCCGACTCCTTCCGGCCCTGCGTTGTAGACGGTCAGGGCGAGCGCCGGGAAGAGCGCCCGCGGCATCCCGAACGTCATCGCCAGGATGTCGATCGCAAAGCTCCCCATCAGCTCGCCGCTTCGGGCCGCGAAGTGGATGCCGTCGCGGACGGCGGCGAGGAAGGACGCACCCGGCTCGACCGCGGGCCGCGGCGGCGAGGCGATCGCCCAGGCGGCGGCGATCATCGCCACGAACGTCGCCACGTCGAGCGCGTAGGCCCACGTGAGCCCGACGGCGGCGATCACGATCCCGCCCGTCGCCGGGCCGACCACCATGGCCACCTGGACGAGGCCGTAGTTGAACGAGATCGCCGAGCGCAGCCGCTCCGGCCCCACGAGCGCCGGCACCATGGCCGCCCGGGTCGGGCGGTCGACGGCCGAGGCGCCCGACGCGACCGCCGCGATCAGGTAGAGCACGGCCACCGGCGGCGACCCTGCGGCCGCTCCGATCACGAGACACAGCGACGTCCCGGCCTGCACGAGCTGGGCGGCGAGAAGCAGCCGGCGCCGGTCCATGCGGTCGGCCAGCGTCCCCCCGAGCAGCGCGACGACGACGAGCGGGACGAGCTCGACGAGCCCGAGCAGGCCGACCAGGAACGACGAGCGGGTGAGCACGAACACCTGGAACGGCAGCGCGACCAGCGTCACCTGGGTGCCGATGCCGGAGATCAGCCCGCCGAGCACGAGCAGGCGGTAGTCGCGTGAGTCGCGAAGCGCGGTCGTGTCCACGGCGACGCCGCGCAGGCGCCGTACCGCCCTGCTCTTCCGGGGAGGCATGCCCTCCGATCGTGGCACAGGCGTCGCGGGCGGCGTCGCACCCACCCCTACGATGCGGCGATGCCCGAGGCGCCGCTCCAGCTCGTGTGGTTCCGGCGCGACCTGCGCATCGACGACAACCCGGCGCTCGCGGCGGCCGCCGAGCACGGCCCGGTCGCCTGCTGCTTCGTCCTCGACCCGCGCATCTTCCGCGGGCCCGGCGCCGCCGCCGTGCGAGTGCGCTTCATGCTCGAGGGGCTGGCCGACCTCGACCGCAGCCTGCGCCGGCTGGGCGGCGGCCTTCACCTGCGTCAGGGGCCGTCCGAGCGCGAGCTCGCCCGCCTGGCGGCCGAGCTCGGCGCCGAGACCGTCCACGCCTGCGCCGACGACGAGCCGTTCGCCCGCGAACGCGACACTCGCGCGGCCCGCCTCCTCGACAAGGACGGCCGCGGGTTCGTCCTTCATCACGACCAGACCGCGGTGCCACACCACGAGCTCAGGACCGCCGGGGGCACGCCGTTTCGGCGCTACTCGGCCTACGCGCGGGCGGCGCAGCGGCTCCTGGACGAGCACCCTCCGGCCGGCGTCGACCTGCGCGGGCGGCTCGTGAAGGCCGCGCGCGCGGCCATCCCCGAGCCGGAGGACATCCGCGTCCGGCCGGAGGCCGCGAACGACCTTGAGGGGGGCGAGACGGCGGCGCTCGCCCGGCTCGAGGCCTGGGCAGCGGACGGGCTCGCGGCCTACGGCGAGCGCCGCGACGCCATCGCCGACCCCGCCGCCACCTCCCGGCTCTCGGCCGCGATGAAGCTGGGCATGCTCTCGCCGCGGCGGGTCGTTGCGGCGGCGGTCGAGAACGGGGCCTCGGGCTGGCTCTCGGAGCTCCTGTGGCGCGACTGGTTCAAGTACGTGCTCCACCACCACTCCGACCTGGCCGACCGCACGCTCGATCCGGGCCTGGAACGGCTGGAGTGGGACGATGACGACGCGGCGTTCGCGGCCTGGACGCGCGGCGAGACCGGCTTCGGGCTGGTCGACGCCGGCATGCGCCAGCTGGCCCAGACCGGCGAGCAGCCCAACCGCGTGCGGATGGTGTGCGCGAGCTTCCTCACCAAGGACCTGCACATCGACTGGCGCCGCGGGGAGCGCTGGTATCGCGAGCACCTGGTCGACGGCGACCTCTCCGCCAACGCCGGCAACTGGCAGTGGGTGGCCGGCACCGGCATCGACGCCGCGCCCTGGTTCCGGGTGATGAGCCCGCTCGTGCAGGAGCGGCGGTTCGACCCCGACGGCGCCTACGTCGCCCGCTGGGCCCCCGACCGGCCGGCGCCGATCGTCGACCACCGCGTCGAGCGCGAGCGGGCCCTCGATCGCTACCGGCGGGCGCGGGCCGCCGCCACGCCGCGCTGAGCCGGTTGGCTACTCGTGCCGGACGATATCGACCGAGATCTCCACCGCCGGAACCGTTCCCCTGTTCTCAAGCCAGTGCGTGGTGTTCCGATCCTCGGGCCAGCCCACTCCCGGCCCGTAGTCCGTCGCGACGCCGTCTCGATGGTCGGTGATCGTTCCCTCCAGGATGTAGACCAGGCCCGGCCGGTCGACATGGTCGTGAACCGGGCCGAAGACGCCTCCGGGCTCCATGGTCACCATGCGCATGCGAAGCTGGCGCCCCGCCATGCCCTCGATCTCAGGGCCAAGGTCAACCGTTGCCAGAAACTCCGTCGTGACACCCTTCGTCTCGGGCGCCGCCTGTTCGTCGCTCATCGTGCTCTCCTCTCTCACTCACGATTCCCTGAGCCGGTCGAGCTCATCGCTGCTCAGCTCGAGCCCGGCCATCGGCAGAAGCTCGGCCAGCTGCTCCGGGGTGCGCGCGCTCGCGATGGGCGCCGTCACGCCGGGCTGGGCGCGAAGCCACGCCAAAGCGACGGCCGAGACCGTCGTCGAGTGAGCGGCGGCGATCTCGTCGAGGACGCCGAGCACGTGTCCGGCGCCGTCGAGGTGCTTCCGGGCCGACGCCGCCCGGGCGCTCTCGACGTCCGGCCCTCCCGTGCGGTACTTGCCCGTGAGGAAGCCCGAGGCGAGCGCGGAGTAGGGCATGCATGCCAGGCCCTCCGAGACGCACAGGCCCTGGAGCTCGCCCTCGTACTCGGCGCGGCTCACGAGGTTGTACTCGGGCTGGAGCGCCACGTAGCGGGCAAAGCCCTCGCGCTCGCTCACCGCCAGCGCCTCGGCCAGCCGCGGGGCCGTGTAGTTGGACGCGGCCACGTGCAGCACCTTGCCCTCGCGGACGAGCGCGTCGAAGGCGCCCATGGTCTCCTCGAGCGGCGTCGCGGGGTCGTCGGCGTGGGCGTAGTAGAGGTCGATGCGGTCGGTCTGAAGCCGCCGAAGCGACTCCTCGGCGCCGGTGCGGATGGTCTCGGCCGCCAGCCCACGCATCCCCTGGGCCCGGCCGACCTTCGTCGCGATCACGAGGTCGTCGCGGTTCCCGCGGGCGGCCATCCAGCGGCCGATGATGCGCTCGGACATGCCGCGCGGGTTGGCCTCGACCCAGTTGCCGTAACCGTCGGCCGTGTCGATGAAGTTGCCGCCGGCGGCGACGTAGGCGTCGAGCACCGCGGCCGAGCCGGCCTCGTCGGCCGTCCAGCCGAAGACGTTTCCGCCCAGGCAGAGCGGCGAGACGGCGATGCCGGTGGCGCCGAGCGGGACGGTGGGCTGCACGAGGGCCTCGTTCACTGGTCGTCGAAGGCCGCGGTCGAGAGGTCGACGACGCTCGATCCGCCGTCGACGGGGAGGACGGCGCCGGTGATCGCCGACGCGTCGTCCGACGCCAGGAACACGCAGGCCGCCGCCACCTCGTCGGCGGTCACCGGCCGGCGGAGCGGAACGTGGGCCGTCGAGAGGGCGTAGGCGCCCTCGCGGTCCGTGCCGCGGCGCGCGCCCAGCCGGTCCATGCTGTCGTCGGCGGCCGGCGTCCGCGTCCAGGCCGGGCAGACGGCGTTCACGCGCACGCCGCGCGGCCCGTAGTCGCGCGCCAGCGACCGCGTGAGGCCGAGCAGCGCGTGCTTGGCCGTCGTGTAGCCAACGTCGTCGGAGATCGCGAAGAGCCCCGCGACCGATGACACCACGACGATCGCGCCGGAGCGCTCGACCAGCGCGGGCAGCGCGGCCCGGGCGAGCACGAAGCTGCTCGTCAGGTTCGAGCGCACCACCGCCTCCCACGTGCCGTCGTCGACCTCCATCGCGGCTGCGGAGCCCTCGCCGCCGGCGTTCGCGATCAGCACGTCGAGGCCGCCCAGCTCGCCGGTCGCGACCGCCACCGCCCGCTCGGCGTCGGCCGCCTGCGCCGCGTCGCCGACGCACGCCAGCCCGCCGATCTCGGCGGCCACGGCCGTGACAGGGTCCGGGCGCCGGCCCATGACGACGACGCGGGCGCCCGCAGCGGCCAGCCGGCGCGCGGTCGCGGCGCCGATCCCGCTGCCGCCGCCGCTCACAAGGGCCACCTTCCCGTGCACGGGCCGATTGTTGCCGCTTCGGCGGCATGGCCGCGCCGCTTCGTATCCTTCGCGGCGGTGTCAGGCCTCCCGCTCCCGGCGCTCGTCGCCGTCTTCGGCGTGGCGGCGCTCGCCGTCTGGTACGCCGGGATCAAGCTCTCGGATACGACCGACGTGCTCGCCACCCGCCTCGGGCTCGGCGAGGCGCTCGGCGGCCTCATCCTCCTCGCGATCGCGACCAACCTGCCCGAGATCGCGATCACCGTGAGCGCGGCGCTCGCCGGCAATCTCGGCATCGCCATCGGCAACATCCTCGGCGGCATCGCGATCCAGACCGTCGTCCTGGCGGTGTTGGACGCCATCGGCCTCGGACGCGACGACGGCCTCACGTACCGCTCGGCTTCCCTCTCGCTCGTGCTCGAGGCCATGGTCGTCATCGCAGTTCTCGTGATCGCGGTGATGGGAGCGCAGCTGCCACTCGGAAGCGCCAACGGCAGGCTCGAGCCCGCGGCGATCTTCATCGTCGCGGCATGGGTCGCCGGGCTGTGGCTGGTCGGCCGGGCTCGCCGCGGGCTGCCGTGGCACCAGCTCGGAAACCCGCCGGACGGCCAGAAGAAGCGCCGCGGGCACGCTCGCAAGACGCGCGCCGAGCGGACCCATCGACGGCTCGGAACGCGGGCGGCCGTCGCCGTCTTCGCCGCCGGTGCGCTCGTCACGCTGGTCGCGGGCGTCGCGCTCGAGCAGAGCGGCGAGGTTCTCGCGGGGCGCGCAGGGATGAGCGGCGTCGTCTTCGGTGCGACGATCCTGGCCGCCGCCACGGCGCTGCCCGAGGTGTCGACCGGCCTCTCGTCGATCAAGCTCGGCGACTACCAGCTGGCCGTCAGCGACATCTTCGGCGGAAATGCGTTCCTCCCGGTGCTGTTTCTGCCCGCCGGGCTCATCTCCGGGCACGCCGTCCTGCCGCAGGCCCAGCCGACCGACATCTACCTGACCGGCCTCGGATCGCTCCTGACCGCCGTCTACGTCGTCGGGCTGATCTTCCGGCCGCGGCGCCAGCTCTGGGTGATGGGCGCGGACTCGTGGACCGTGGTGCTGCTCTACGGCCTCGGGATCGTCGGGCTGATCGCGATCACCCGCGCCTGAGCGGCGGCATCAGGGCGCGTCCGGTTGCTCGGACATCGCCGCGTGCCGGTCGGCGCCGGCCAGCCACGCCTCGAGCTCGTCCGCCGGGAGCGGGCGGCTGATGAAGTATCCCTGGGCGACGTCGCAGCCGAGCTTGGCAAGCCTGTCCCACATCTCCACCGTCTCGACGCCCTCGGCGACGGTCGTGAGCCCGAGCTTCCGGGCAAGATCGACCGTCGACTCGACGATGCTCGACCCGGCGCGGCTCGAGGTCAGCTCGCGGACGAACGAGCGGTCGATCTTGAGCTCGTCGACCGGAAGCCGGGAGAGGTACTGGAGCGACGACCAGCCCGTGCCGTAGTCGTCGAGCGAGATGCGAACGCCCAGCTGCTGAAGCCGGGCCAGCACCTCGACGGTCCGGTTGGGGTCGAGGACGAGCATCGTCTCGGTGATCTCGATCCCGAGCGCCTGCGGAGGCAGGCCGCACCGGTCGAGCTCGGCGGCGATCGCTCCGGGCAGATCGAGGTCGACGAGGTCGCGCACCGACAGGTTGACGGCGACCGACAGCTCCATCCCGCGGTCCCGCCAGGTGCGGCACTGCTCCAGCGCCACCCGCAGCACGTGGTGGGTGAGCGGGTGGATGAGGCCGGTGTGCTCGGCCAGGTGGACGAACTCGTACGGGCCGAGGAGGCCGCGCTCGGGATGCTGCCAGCGGACGAGCGCCTCGACCCACCGCACCCGGCCGTCGGCGATCGTGGCCTGCGGCTGGTAGTGGACGACCAGCTCGTCGCGGTCGAGGGCGTGGCGCAGCTCTCCGACCAGCGCCAGCCGCTCGGTCGAATGCTCGTCGGTCGCCGGGTTGTAGATCTCCACCGCCGAGCGCGTGTCCTTGGCGACGTACATCGCGATCTCGGCGTGCTGGAGCAGTGCCGTCACGTCGTCGCCGTGGTCGGGGTAGGCGGCGATACCGATGCTGGCGTGCAGGTCGAGCGTCACGCCCTGGATCAGCAGCGGCGCCGAGAGCGCGGTGCGGATGCGGGTTGCGAGGGCCACGGCCGCCGACTCCTCCATGATGCTCGGCATCAGGATCGCGAACTCGTCGCCGCCCAGCCGGGCCAGCGAGTCACTCGCCCGCATGGCGCCGCGCAGGCGCGCCGCGACGGCGGCGATGACGCGGTCGCCGGCCTGGTGGCCGAGCGTGTCGTTGATCTCACGGAAGCGATCGACGTCCATCACCACAACGGCCGTCTGCTTGGCGTCGCGCCGGGCCGCGGCGATCGCCCGCTCGACCCGGTCGCGGAAGAGGAGCCGGTTCGGCAGGCCGGTCAGCTCGTCGTGGGTCGCCTGATGCGCGGTCCGCTCGGCCTCGCGCCGGATCGCGGCCGACTGGCGGCCGAGCGCGAGCCCCAGGGCGCCGAGGCCGAGGACCATCAGTGTCAGCACGGCCTGGGCCGGGGCCGTCGGCCGAAGCTGCGGCGGATGGGGGGCGTCGACGACGACATACCAGTCGTTGGCGTTCGTGCCGGCCGGATCCAGATGGACGTACGCCGCTCGCCGCGCGCCGACGTCGGCGAGTCCGGCGGGGCGCCCGGTCCGCGTCACGGCGCGCAGGCCGCGCAGATCGGGAGGCGCGAGCGAGGTCCCCGCTCCGAGCGGATCGGCGCTGTCGAACACCACGCGCCCGGTCCGCGCGTCGAGGACGAGGACGTCCGCCCCGCGGGACCGGAGCCGGGCCTCGCGGCGCAAAGATTCGACGGGAACCTGGAGCTCGATCACGACCCGGCCCAGGCGGCCGGCGTTCGCGGCCGTGGAGCTCGTTACGACCGACTGGTGCGTGTCGTCGGTGATGTAGGGGACGGTCTGGTACACCGTGCCCGCGGGAAGGTTCAGCGACGCCCAGAAGAACCGCTGGAGGCTCTCGCCGCCTGCGAGCCGCCTCGGCGGCGCCCACCCGGGCGGCCGCGCCGCGGCGAGCTCGGTCCCGGTGTCGTCGATCGCCTCGGCCCCTCCGGCCAGCCTGCGGCCGTAGCCCGCGCGGAGCGCGACCAGCGCGTCGTGCACCTCACGCCGAACGGCCTGACCCGCTGCGCCGGCCCCGGAGCGCGACCGCTCCGCCAGGAGCCGCCGCCAGACCGGGCTCGCGGCCGTCACCTTGAGCAGCGCCCGTGCGCGTGCGAACGACTGCCCGAGGGCCGTGGCCTCGCTCGCCGCGGCGGTGCGAAGGCGGGCGTCCTGGGCATGCTGTGCCTGGTTGTCGGACTCGCGGACGAGCAGGAGCGCGCCCAGCCCGAGCGGGAGCAGCCCGGCCAGCAGCACCAGGAGCACCCAGCGTCCGTGGTCGCGCATGAGCAGGCTGAACGGCTGCCGGCGTCGGAGGGCCATGCCCCGGTGGTCGGAGCTCCGGAGCCAGTCTTGAGAGGCGGCGATGCAGGCACCCGGATTTGGGTAGAGCGACTACTACGACGCGGGGGAACCCAGGGTTCCCCCGCGAGCCCCCTCCTTGGGGGAACCCGGCCTCCGCGAGCGTCTTCGACGCGGGGGAACCCAGGGTTCCCCCGCGGGCCCCCTCCTTAAGGGCTGGCGCAACGTCGGCGGCGCTCCGGCGAAGAACGCGGTCTTCGCCGGAGCCACAACCGCCGGGTGCGGTTCGACAGGCAACCCCTGGGGTCTGGCCCCGGAGCCCGAGCTCCCCGGCCCGCCCTTCCGCGGGCCGGCGCGGTCTTCGCCGGAGCCGCAACCGCCGGTGCAGTTCCAGGTGAAACCCGGGTGGTCTAGCGGGCCGTGACGAGCACCAGCGCGCGGGCGATGCGGAGGCCGTCCGGGCCGCCGCCTCCGATCCGGCGCTCCAGCTCGGCGACCACGGCGGCGGTCTCGGCAGGCGACAGCGTCTCGGCGAGGCGCCGGAAGTGGCCGATGCCGGCCGTCAGGTTGCGCCAGTGCTCCGCGGCCGAGCGCGGTGTGAGCTCGTCCCGCAGGACGACGCCGTCCGCGTCCAGCCCGGCCTGGCGGTGGACCTCCACGAGCTCGCCCAGGTCGCCCAGCCGGCCGAAGACGCGCGCGAACTCTGCCCGCTCCGGGCCGAGCACGGCGGCGACCGCGGCCCGCGCCTCGCCGAACCACGGGTTTTCTTCGATCCGCGCCCAGACCGCCGTGACGATCGGGCCGCCGGGGACGACGACCCGGGCGGTCTCGCGCAGGACGGCCACCGGGTCCGGCGCGATCATCAGCGCCAGCCGGCTCACCGCCGCGGCCAGCTCGGCGTCCGCGAACGGGAGCGGCGCCGTCATGTCGGCGTGCAGGAAGCGGGCCGCGACGCCCGCCTCGTCCGCCCGGGTCCGGGCCGCGGCCAGGCGGGCGTCGCTGACATCGATCCCGGTCACGGCCGCGCCGCGCAGCGCCAGCTCGACCGTGAGCCTGCCGCTCCCGCAGCCGATGTCGAGCACCGACGCCGCGCCGTCGATTGCCGCCAGGATCTCGGGGAAGCCCGGCGGCGGCCCGCCGGCGGTCACGGCGCCTGCACGCCGCCGATGTAGCGGGCCGGGTCGGCCTCGAACCGCGCCCGGCAGCCGGAGCAGCAGAAGTGGTAGGCGACGCCGTCGACGACCGTCATCTCGCCGACGGGCTCGGTCGGGACGCGCATGCCGCACACCGGGTCGACAGCCTCGGCGATCCCGACGGCGTCGGCGCTCCAGGCGTGGTCGGCGGCCGAGTGGCGCCAGGCGACCAGCTCGGCGAGCACGGCGACCGCGATCTCCTCCTGGCGCAGCGGCCCCAGATCGAGCCCGGCGGGGCTGCGCACGCGGGCCAGAGCCGCGTCGTCGACTCCGCGGTCGCGCAGGACGGCGAAGACCGAAGCCGCGCGGCGGGTGCTGGCGACGAGGCCGACGTACCCGGCGCCGGATTCGAGCGCCGCCTGGAGCGTGTCCTCGTCGCCGCGGCCCATCGCGGCGATCAGGACCGCGTCGGGCGTGCCCTCCACCCTGTCGGTCACGCGCCAGCCGACGGCCGGGGCGAGCCGGCCGAGCGCACGGGCCGCCGGGCTGTCACCCACCACGGCCAGGAGCGGGCCGGCGACGCACGGCTCGAGCAGCACCTCGACGGTGCCCTCCGACGCGCACGTTGTCGGCACGACGACGTCGGCCCCGCCGCCGCCGAGGTCATCCGCCGGGCCGATGCGCACCAGCCGCGGATCGCCGGCCGCGAGCGCGCGCAGCGACTCGCGGATGACGACCGGCTCCGCGCAGGCTCCGCCCACCCATCCGGCGATGCTGCCGTCGGCCCGCACGAGGGCGCGGTCGCCCGCCCGCGTCGACGCCGGCCGGCGGACGCGGACGACGGTGGCGAGCACGTACGGCTCGCCGTCGGCCGCGAGCCGGCCGGCCAGGACGATGACCTCGTCGGGGGTCATTCGGCCAGCCCCACCTCCGTGAGCGCCTGCCACACCTTGGCCGGCGTGACGGGCATCTCGAGGTTCCGCACGCCCGCGTGCGCGAGCGCGTCGACGACCGCGTTCACGTACGCGGCCGGCGAGCCGACGGTGGCGGACTCGCCGACGCCCTTGGCGCCGAACGGGTGGTGCGGCGAGGGCGTCACCGTCTCGTGCATCTCGAAGTCGGGCGTCTCCCAGGCGGTCGGCAGGAGGTAGTCCATGAAGCTCGACCCGATGCAGTTGCCGTCGTCGTCGAAGGTGATGAGCTCCATCGCCGCGATGGCGAAGCCCTCGGTGAGGCCGCCGGCGATCTGGCCCTCGACGATCATCGGATTGATGCGCACGCCGCAGTCGTCCACAGCGACCACCTTCAGCACGTTCCACTGGCCGGTGCCGCGGTCGATCTCGACCACCGCCGCGTACGTGCCGAACGGGAACGTCATGTTCGGCGGGTCGTAGTAGGTGACGCCCTCGAGGCCGGCCTCGAGCCCGTCGGGCAGGTTCGTGTAGGCGGCGAAGGCGCAGTCCTGGATCGTCTTCGACTTGTCGGGGCTGCCCTTCACGTGGAACGCGCCCCGCTCCCACTCCAGGTCGTCCTCGGACGCCTCGAGCAGGTGGGCGGCGATGGTGCGGGCCTTGTCGCGCAGCTTTCGCGCGATCACCGCCGTGGCGGCGCCGCTGACCGGTGTCGAGCGGCTGGCGTACGTACCGAGGCCGTAGGGCGTCGTGTCGGTGTCGCCCTCCTCGACCAGCACGTGCTCGGCCGGGATGCCGAGCTCCTCGGCGACGATCTGGCCGTAGGTCGTCTCGTGGCCCTGGCCCTGGGACTTCGTGCCCAGCTTCAGGATCGCCTTTCCGGTCGGGTGGATGCGGAGCTCGGCCGAGTCGAACATCCTGAGCCCGGCGATGTCGTAGATCTTGCCCGGCCCGGCCCCGACCACCTCCGTGAACGAGGCGGCGCCGATCCCGAGCAGGCGCCCCTCCTTGCGGGCCTCCTCCTGCTCCTTGCGCAGCTCCGCGTACCCCAGCTTCTCGAGCGCCAGGTCATGCGCCTTCGTGTAGTCGCCCGAGTCGTACTCGAACCCCGTCGCCGACGTGTACGGGAACTGCTCCGGCTTGATGAAGTTCCGGCGCCGGAAGTCGGCCGGGTCCTCGCCGAGCTCGTACGCGGCCGTCTGCACCAGGCGCTCGATGAGGTACGACGCCTCGGTCACCCGGAACGAGCAGCGGTAGGCGACCCCGCCGGGCGCCTTGTTGGTGTAGGCGCCCACCGCGCTCACGTGCGCGGCCGGGATGTCGTAGGAGCCCGTGCAGATGTGGAACAGCCCCGCCTTGAAGCGGGTCGGCTGGGCGTCGGCGAAGAAGGCGCCGTTGTCGGACAGGAGCGAGGCGCGCAGCCCCGTCATCTTCCCGTCCTTGAGCGCCAGCTCGCCGTGCATGTGGTAGTCGCGCGCGAAGCCGGTCGAGATCAGGTTCCCGAACCGGTCCTCGCTCCACTTCACCGGCCGGCCGATGAGGAGCGACGCCGCCGTCGAGACGACGTAGCCGGGGTAGATCGGCACCTTGTTGCCGAACCCGCCGCCGATGTCGGGCGAGACGATCCGGATCTGGTGCTCGGGGAGCCCCGCGACGATCGCGAAGAGCGTGCGGTGGGCGTGCGGCGCCTGCGACGTCATGTAGATGGTCGCCTTGCCGGTGGCCGGGTTGACGTCGGCGACGCAGCCGCAGCACTCCAGGGGCGCCGGATGGCAGCGCGGGTAGAAGGTGTCGAGCGAGACCACCTTGTCGGCGTCGGCGAAGGCCCTGTCGGTCGCCTCCTTGTCGCCCGTCTCCCAGTCGTAGATGTGGTTTCCCTCCTGGCCCTCCTTGTCGTCGCGGATGACCGGCGCGCCCTCGGCGAGCGCCTGCTGCGGCGATGTGACCGCCGGCAGGATCTCGTAGTCGACGTCGATCAGCTCGAGGGCGTCACGGGCGATGTAGGGGCTCTCGGCCACGACCGCGGCGACCTCCTGGCCCTGGAAGCGCACCTTGTCGGTCGCGAGCACGGCCTGGGTGTCGCCGGAGAGGGTCGGCATCCAGGCCAGGTTGTGCTGGGCCATCAGCTCGCCGGTGACGACCGCCACCACGCCGGGCAGGGCCTCGGCTCGGCTGGTGTCGACCGACCTGATGCGGGCGTGGGCGACCGGGCTGCGCAGGAGCTCGAGGTGGAGCATGTTCGGCAGCACGATGTCGTCGACGTAGTTGCCGCGGCCGCGGAGGAAGCGGCCGTCCTCGAGCCGCTTCACCGAGTGGCCGAGGCCGCGAGGCTCGACGGTGGCCATCAGCCTTCCTCCCTCAGCTTGGCGGCCGCGTGCTTCACGGCCTTCACGATGTTCTGGTAGCCCGTGCACCGGCAGATGTTGCCGGAGAGCGCCCAGCGGATCTCCTCGTCGGTCGGGCTCGGGTTCTCGGCGAGGAACGCGACCGAGGTCAGCATCATCCCGGGCGTGCAGAACCCGCACTGGAGGCCGTGCTCCTCGTGGAAGCCCTCCTGGATGGCGTGCAGCTGCCCGCCCGCCGCCAGCCCCTCGACGGTCGTGATCTCACGGCCGGCCGCCTGCACCGCGAACATGGTGCACGACTTCGCCGGCACGCCGTCCACGAGGACCGTGCAGGCCCCGCAGCTCGTCGTGTCGCAGCCGATGTGGGTGCCGGTGAGGCCCAGCGTCTGGCGCAGGAAGTGGGCGAGCAGGAGCCGCGTCTCGACCTGGGCCGAGTGCTCCCGGCCGTTCACGGTGACGGTCACCTGGGACGTATGTGTCGCATCTGGAGCGGTCGTGGCCATCGTCATCCCCCCTCCTCTCCGGCCTGGGCGTCGGCGATCGCCTGGCGCAGGCCGCGCTCGGTGTAGACGCGGACGACGCTCCGCTTGAACTCCGCCGAGCCGCGCACGTCGTCGCGCGGCTCGGCGGCCTCGGCGGCGAGCCCGGCCGCCTCCCTGATCGCGTCGTCGTCGGGCGCCCGTCCGGCGAGCGCGTCCTCGGCCGCCCGGGCGCGCATGTTGGTCGGCCCGACGCCCGTGAGCGCGATCCCGGCCCGGCCGATCGTGCCGTTCGAGAGCGAGACCTGCACCGCCACCCCGACCGTCGCGAAGTCGCCGATCTTGCGTTCGAGCTTCAGGTACGTCCCCGACGCGCGCGGCCCGGGGTCGGGCACCCGCACCTGGGTGATGAGCTCGTTCGCCGCGAGGGTCGTCATGAACGGCCCCGTCACCAGGTCGTCCACCGAGCTCGTCCGCGACGCGCCGCCGGGCCCGCGGATCGTGACCTCGGCGCCGGCGGCCAGGAGCACGGAGGCCCAGTCGCCCTGCGGATCGGCGTGCGCCAGGGAGCCGCACACCGTCCCGTGGTTTCGCACGATCGGGTCGGAGATCTGGGGCGCGGCCCGGCCGAGGGCGGCGTGGCGCCCGCGCAGGTGCTCCGACCGCTCGCAGTCCCGGTGGCGCACGCGGGCCCCGATCACGATGCCGTCGGCGCCGGCGGTGATGGTGTCGGCGAGGTCGGCGACACCGTTGATGTCGACGAGCACCGCGGGCACCGCGAAGCGCAGCTTCATGAGCGGGATGAGGCTCTGGCCGCCGGCCAGCACCTTCCCGTCGTCACCGTGCGCATCGAGGTGGGCGATGGCGTCGTCGAGGGTTGCAGGCGCCAGATACTCGAAGCTGGCCGGGTACACGCGATCCCTCCCTCCGGCGGGCAGGACCCGGCTTCCGTGGGCCGGGCCGGCCCGACGCTCGAAGATGGGGTGAGAATACCGGGTCCGGGACGCCCGGACGGTGTCGCGACCCCCAGGCCGACCGTGATGATCCGGAACCCCGGCACGATAGAGCTGAGATGACGCTGCGCCTCCTCGTCCTTCTCGTCCTCCTTGGTCCGGCGAGCGCGTGCGCCTCGTCGCATCAGGCGGCGGCCCCGCCAGAGCCGGCGAGCGGACGACCCACGCGAAGCAGGGTCACCTGCACGACCACACCCGTGCGTCACGGGGCGGCGCCGAGATGGACCGCACCTGCATGGTCCACCTCGTCCCCCGGCTTCGCCTCGCATCTGACGTATGCCGTCTCCGCGGGCGGCAACGTCGTCGCCGTCCTCTTCGCCCACCCGCTGCGCGCGGGCCGGCCGGAGAACCCGGCAAACAAGATCCTGTGGATCGTCCGCCGGCCCCGCCGGGGACAGCCGCTGCACATCCGCGCCCAACCCGTCGGCTTCCCGGCCCGCTCCGTCACCACGAGCCGGCCGGCCGACTCCTCACCCGGCGAGATCTATCCCTCGATCGACAACGTCCCGCTCCCGGGCTGCTGGCGCTTCACCCTGCGCTGGGCCGGCCACACCGACATCGTCGCCCTCCACTACGGCCCGTAGCCGGTCGACGTCAACCGGCGGCCGCTTTCGGCCGATAACGCGGGCATGGGATCGCGCTGGCGGCGAAAGCTTGGCGTGCGCACCCGCGTCCGGCGCGGGCTGTCCGGCCTTGCCCGCCGGAGCCGGCTCGCCTGGACGGGCGAGGAGCAGCTGCGGCTCGCACTGGCCGCCGCACGGATGGGCACGTTCGAGTGGGACCTGCGGACGAACCGGGGCACGATGTCGCCGGAGCTCGAGGCCATCCACGGACTGGCGCCCGGCGAGTTCGACGGCAGCCGCGACACGATGGTGGAGCTCGTGCACCCCGACGACCGCGAGGAGTTCCTCGCCGGCTTCGCCCGGGCGACCGCCGAGGGCGGCCGGTACGAGACGGAGTTCCGGATCGTCCTTCCGACCGGCGAGGTGCGATGGCGCACGGCGGTCGCGACGATCGTGACCGGCGCCGACCGGTCGCCCGGCCGCATCGTCGGCGTGGGCCAGGACGTGACCGAGCGGCGCGCTGCCGAGGAGACGCTCGCCGAGGCCCAGGCCCGGTACCGGCGCATGGTCGAGCAGCTGCCGCTCGTCACGTATGTCGAGAGCCTCGACGCCGAGAGCGCGCTCTACATCAGCCCGCAGATCGAGGCGCTCTGCGGCTACACCGCCGAGGAGTGGACGGCCGACCCGCACTTCTTCGGCAAGGTGCTCCACCCCGCCGACCGCGACCACGTCCTGGGCGAGTTCGCCAACACCCACATGACGGGCGACATGTACGACGGCGAGTACCGGATCCTGGCGAAGGACGGACGGACCGTCTGGGTGCACGACGTGGCCGTGCGCGTGCGTGACGAGGACGGGACGCCGCTCTACTCGCAGGGGTACATGATCGACGTGACCGCCCGCCACGCCGCCGAGCAGGCGCTCGCCGAGAGCCGCGCCCAGCTCGAGCAGCGCATGCGGCAGATCGAGCACCAGGCGCTCCACGACGCGCTCACCGGGCTTCCGAACCGGACGCTCTTCCACGACCGGGTCGAGCAGGCGCTGCGCACCGCGCGCCGGACCGGCGGCGGCGTGTGCGTGATGCTGATCGACCTCGACCGGTTCAAGGACGTGAACGACACGCTCGGGCATGCGAGCGGCGACGTCCTCCTCCAGGAGGTCGCGCGGCGGCTGCGCGCCCCGGTGCGCGAGTCCGACACCGTCGCCCGCCTCGGCGGCGACGAGTTCGGGGTGCTCGCAACGGGGATCGCGACGCCGACCGACGCGATCGTCCTCGCCGAGAAGCTGCGCGAGGCGCTCGCCGCGCCCGTCTCGGTGGCCGGCCTCGCGCTCGAGGTCGAGTCGAGCATCGGGATCGCCATCGCACCCGAGCACGGCGCCGACGTCGAGACGCTCATCCGCCACGCCGACGTCTCGATGTACGTCAGCAAGGGCACGCACAGCCCGGCGGTCTACTCACCCGAGACCGACCACCACTCCCGCGTTCGGCTCACGCTGGTCGCCGACCTGCGCCGCGCCCTTGAGCGTGAGGAGCTCGTCGTCTACTACCAGCCGCAGGCCGACGCGGCCACCGGCGCCGTCCGCATGATGGAGGCGCTCGTGCGCTGGGAGCACCCGGTCCACGGCCTGCTCTCGCCCGACCAGTTCGTCCCGCTCGCCGAGCAGACCGGCCTCATCCGGCCGCTCACGCTCTACATGCTCGACGCCTCTCTGCGGCAGTGCGCCGCCTGGCGCCGGGGCGGCTACGACGTCGCCGTGGCCGTGAACGTCACGGGCCGCGACCTGCTCGACCTGAGCTTCCCGGACCAGGTCGCCGGCGCGATCGAGCGGGCGGGGGTCGCACCCGAGGCGCTCGAGCTCGAGATCACCGAGAGCACGATCATGGCCGACGCCGCCCGGGCCCGCTCGGTGCTCGTGCAGCTGAGCGAGCTCGGCGTGCGGCTTGCGATCGACGACTTCGGAAGCGGCCATTCGTCACTCGGCTATCTCAAGCGGCTGCCGATCGACGTCCTCAAGATCGACCGGTCGTTCGTGATGAACATGGCCGACGAGAGCGACGACGCGGTGATCGTCCGCTCGACGATCGACCTCGGCCACAACCTCGGCCTCCAGGTGGTCGCCGAGGGCGTCGAGACCGAGGAGGCGCTGGCCCGGCTCACGGCGCTCGGGTGCGACGCGGTGCAGGGCTACTTCCTGGGCCGGCCCCAGCCCACCGATGCGGTCGAGTGGATCGTGCGGCGCATGGCGCGCAGGCTCCCGCCGGACCACATCTCGAAGACCGCCTGACGCGGCCGGCCGGGACGGCCGCCTCAGCCGCCGGCCAGCTGCACCACCCTGTCGGTGCCCGCCAGCACGTCCGTTCGGTGGGTGATGAGGACGACGCCCACTCCGGCCGCGCGGGCCGAGCGCAGAAGCTCGGGGACCAGCTCGCGCGCCGTCTCGTCGTCCAGGTGCGCGTCCGGCTCGTCGAGGACGAGCAGGCGCACGTCGGCGAGAAGCGCGCGTGCCAGCGCCAGCCGCTGGCGCTGGCCTCCCGACACGCCGCGCCCGCCCTCGCCGATCGCCGTCCCCAATCCCTCGGGCAGCGACTCCACCCAGTCCCAGACGTGCGCCCCGCGCAGGGCCGCAGCCAGATCCGCGTCCGTCGCGCCGGGCCGGGCGATGCGGAGGTTCTCGCGGATGCTGGTCGGGAACAGGTGGGCGTCCTGGCCGGCCAGGCCGACGGTGCGGCGGACGTCCGCCTGGGCGTACTCGCGCAGATCGCGGCCGTCAAGGAGGACGGCCCCGGCGTCGGGGTCGCGGAAGCGGACGAGCAGGTGGGCGAGCGTCGTCTTGCCCGCGCCGCTCGGCCCGGTCACCGCGACCACCGCACCGGGCGCGACGTCGAGGTCGAGGCCGTCGATCACCCACGGCCCGTCGCCGTACCGGGCCCGCACGCCGCGGAGGGCAAGCCGGGCGGAGCGCGGCGCCGGAAGCGGGTGCTGCGGATCGCTCACCGGAGGGGGCCGGTCGGTGAGTTCGATTACGCGCGCCGCCGCCTCGGCCAGCCCGGCGAAGTTGACGGCGGCCGCCGGAAGCGGGCGAACCGCCTCGAACGACGCGAGGGCGAGCAGCGCGAGCATGGCGAGCATCACGCCGCCGAGCGAGCCGCCGGTGACAGCGGGCACGGCCGCGGCCAGGACGCCGGCGACGGCGAGGCCCGCCAGCGTGGCCATCCCCCCCTCCGCCGCGGCGGCCACGAGCGCGGTGCGGCGGCGGTGCCCGCCGAGGTCGCGGTCGCAGGCGTCGATCCGCGCGGCCGCGCTCGCGGAGGCGCCGTAGGCGACCAGCTCGGGAATCCCGCTCAGGGCGTCGAGCAGCTCGGCGGAAAGGCGCGCGCGCGCCGGAGCCTCGCGGCGCGAACGCGACCGCGCGGCCACAAGGCCCGCGGCGGGGAGGCCGATCCCGGCGACGACCAGCGCCGCCGCGAGCACGAGCCCCGCCGCCGGCAGGACGATCGCCGCGGCGATCACCGCCAGCGCGCCCGCCGCGAGCGCCACCGCCGCGGGGCCGGCCGCGCGCAGCCACAGGTCCTGGAGGCTGTCGACGTCCGACACGAACCTGCTCAGGAGATCGCCCGTCCGGATACCCGGCAGGCCGGCGGGGACGAGCGGCTCGAGTCTCGCAAAGAGCCGGGACCGAAGGGTGCCGAGAGCGCGGAAGGCGGCGTCGTGCCCGGCCAGCCGCTCGACGTACCGGACGACCGCGCGGGACACGCCGAAGAAGCGGACGGCGACGATCGCCACCGAGAGCTCGAGGATCGGCGGATGCTGGGCCGCCCGGGAGATGAGATACCCGGCCGTGGCGAGGAGGCCCATGCCCGCCCCGACGGCGAGCGCCCCGAGGACCGCCGCCGCGGCCAGGCGGGGCGCCTGCGGGCGCGACAGCGCCGCGATCCGGGCGAGCGGCGATCCGGCCCGCGGCATCACACGCTCCCCCCCACCGGCACCGGCTCGCGGACGCGGCCCCGTTCGAGCCGGACGACGCGATCGGCCACCCTCGCGGCGAGCGCCTCGTCATGGGTGATCACGACAACCGTGCGGTCGCGCGGCAGCCCCTCGATCGCGGCGGCGACCCGGCCGGCGCTCCCGGCGTCGAGGCTCGCGGTCGGCTCGTCCAGGAGCAGCACGGCGGCGTCCCGGAGCAGCGCGCGAGCCAGCGCGACCCGCCTGGCCTGGCCTGCGGACAGCCCGGCGCCGCCGTCGCCGACCCGCGTCGCGTAGCCGTCCGGCAGGCGGCGGATGAAGTCGTCCGCGTCGGCCGCCCTCGCCGCGGCGCCGACCTCGGCGTCCGTGGCGTCCGGGCGCCCCAGCCGGATCGCGTCTGCGATCGTCCCGGCGTGAAGGTGCGGCCGCTGAGGCAGCCATGCCAGGGAGCGTCGCCACGCATCCGGGTCGAGTGCGGTGAGATCGTCAGCGCCGACCAGGACGGCGCCTCGCTGCGGCCGGTCGAACCCGAGCAGCAGCCGCGCCAGCGTCGACTTCCCCGCTCCCGACCGGCCGACGACCGCGACCCGCTCCCCGGGACGGAAGGAGATGTCGACGCCGTCGAGCGCCGGCCGGCTTCCGCCCGCATGCGTGAAGGAGACATCGTCCAGGCGGATCGCCGCCCCGGGTGCCGGCCGCCGGCGCCATTCGGGACCGGTGGCGGCCCCCGCCGCCTCGATCTCGGCGAGCAGGTGCTCGGCGGCGGCTGTCCCGTCGGCGCTGGAGTGGAACTGGGCCGCGGCCGACCGCAGGGGGAGGTACACGTCGGGAGCCAGGATGAGGACGGTCAGCGCCGAGGCCAGGCCGATGCCGCCCCGGTCGAGGCGGATCCCGACCTCGACCGCCACCACGGCGGTGCCGAGCGTCGCGGCCAGCTCGAGCACGAGCGCCGAGAGGAACGCGATGCGGAGGGTTGCCATGGTCTCGCGCCGGTACTCGTCGGACGTACGGGCGATGCGCTCGGCCTGGGCCGTGCCGCGGTTGAACGCCCGCAGCGTCGGGAGGCCGCGCACCACGCTCACGAAGTGGCCGCCGAGCCGGGCCAGCGCGGCATGCCGGCGGCGGGCCCGCCGCCCGGCCTCGCGCCCGACGAGCACGGCGAACATCGGGATGAGCGGGAGCGTCAGGGCCATGATGACGGCCGACTCGAGGTCGATGGTCGCGACCCAGAGCACCACGGCGAGGGGCACGATCCCCGCCAGGACGACCTGGGGCAGATAGCGGGCGAAGTAGCCGTCCAGCGCATCGACGCCGTCGACCGCCGCGGTGACGAGCACGGCCGCGTCACGCCCCTCGGCCGGGGTCGCGAGGACGGCGCCCACCAGCCGGCGCCGGAGCGCCCGCGCTGTCGCGGCCGACGTCAGGTGCCCGGCCGCCTCGAGGGCCCAGGCGAGCACGCCGCGGGCGACGGCCGCGGCGGCGAGCCCGGCCAGCAGCGGGGCGACCGCCGCGAGGTCGCGGCCGCCCAGGAACACCCGCGAGATGACGTCGGCGAGGAGGGTCGCCTGAGCCACGATCGCCGCCGCGGTGGCTCCGGCGAGGACGACGCAGGCCACGAGGTACGTGCGGACGGCCGGCGACACCGCCAGCAGGCGCGGGTCGACCAGGCGCACGGGTCAGTCGCCGGCGGCGGTGCCGGTCGGCCTCTTCAGGGGGGCCAGGTCGTCGCTTCCGACGCGGTGGCGGAACACGTGGTAGGTCCAGCCCTGGTAGAGCAGGACGACCGGGGTCAGGAGCAGCGCCACCACGCTCATGACGACGAGCGTGTAGTGGCTCGAGGACGTGTTCCAGATGGTCAGGTCGTAGGCCGTCCTGGTGCTCGAGGTCATGACGCGCGGGTACAGGTTGAGAAAGATCGTCGCGGTGATGAGCCCGATGGCGAGCGTCGTCGAGAGGAACGCGACGCCGTCGCGGCCGGCCCGCACCAGGAAGGGGATCGCGAGCGTGAGGCCGACCGCGCTCAGCGGGACGATGCCCGGCACGATGCCCCGGTCATGCGCCGAGACGGCGTTCGCGTACGTCCACGCCAGGAAGGCGAAGACCAGGAGGACCACGACGACCGACAGCGAGCGCGCCGCCGCCCGCGCCCGCTCGGCCATCTCGCCCTTCGTCTTCAGGGACAGATAGACGGCGCCGTGGAGGGTGAAGAGCCCGAGCGACGCCAGGCCGGCCACGAGCGCATAGGGGTTGAGGAGCGTGAAGAGGTTGCCCGTGTACTCACCGGACGCGTCGATCGGGACGCCCTGGACGATGTTTGCGAACCCGACCCCCCAGAGCAGCGCCGGCAGCGCCGACCCGACGAAGATCGCCCGATCCCACCACGCCCGCCACCTCGGGTCGTGGTGCTTGCCCCGGTACTCGAACGCGACGCCGCGGACGATGAGCGCGACGAGGATCAGGAACAGCGCCAGGTAGAAGCCCGAGAAGAGGGTGGCGTACCAGCCCGGGAAGGCGGCGAACGTCGCTCCGCCTGCCGTCAGAAGCCACACCTCGTTGCCGTCCCAGACCGGCCCGATCGTGTTGATGACGACGCGGCGCTCGTCGTCGTCTCGCCCCAGAAACGGGAGCAGCGTGCCGACACCGAAGTCGAACCCCTCGAGCACGAAGTAGCCGATCCAGAGCACGCCGATCAGCGCGAACCAGAGCGTTTCCAGGTGCCAGTATCCGGTGGGCATCTCGCGCTCCTCCCGTCAGTACGCCATTGCGAGCTCGCCGCCTTCGGCCTCGTCCGACCCCTCGGCCGGCGGCTCCGGCACCACCTTCGCGTACCGCGCCATCAGCCAGGCGTCCACGACCGCCAGCACGCCGTAGAGGAGCGTGAAGCCCGCCAGCGTGATGCCGACCTCCCAGGCGGACACGCTCGGCGACACCGCGTCGCGGGTCTGGAGCAGCCCCTGGACGACCCACGGCTGCCGGCCCATCTCGGTGAAGACCCAGCCTGCCGAGTTTGCGATCAGCGGGAGCGCGATCGCCCACGTGGTCAGGCGCAGGAACCGCCGCGAGGATCCCAGCCGTCCCCGGTACACGAGCCACAGCCCGTAGCCGGTCAGCAGGATCAGCGCGAAGCCGATGCCCGTCATGATCCGGAACGTCCAGTACGTGACGCCGAGGATCGGGCGGTAGTCGCCCGCGCCGTACCGGGTTTGGTACTGGGCGTTCACGTCGTTCACGCCCTCCACCCTGCCGTCGAACGAGTTGGTCGCCAGCAGCGACAGCATGTCGGGAAGCGTGACGTCGAACGACGAACGGGTCGGGCGCGCCTCGAACGGCGCCACGGCGAAGAGCGAGAACGGGGCGCTCGTGCGCGTCTCGTAGAGGGCCTCGGCGGCCGCCATCTTCATGGGCTGCTGTTCCGTCATGAGCTGGGCCTGGGCATGGCCGATGACGGTCGTGAAGAGCGACGCCACGAGCACCACGGGCAGCCCCAGCCGCATCGCCCGCCCGAACATCTCGGTCTCGTTGCCGCGGGCCAGGTGCCACGCGGAGACTCCGACGACGATCATCCCGGCGGTCATCACCGCCGCGCCGATCGTGTGCGGGAAGGCGTAGACCAGGGTCGAGTTCGTGAGCACCTGGAAGATGCTTGTCATCCGCGCATGGCCGGTGCCGTGGTCGATCACGTAGCCCACCGGGTGCTGCATCCAGGAGTTCGCGGCCAGGATGAAGAACGCCGACATGGTCGTCCCCACCGCCACGGCGTAGATGGTGGCCAGGTGGAGACGGGGGCTCAGCCTGCCCCTGCCGAAGATCCACAGGCCGAGGAAGGTCGACTCGAGGAAGAACGCGGCCAGCGCCTCCATCGCGAGCGGCGCGCCGAAGACGTCGCCCACGTAGCGGGAGTACGCCGACCAGTTCATCCCGAACTGGAACTCCTGCACGATGCCGGTCACCACGCCGATGGCGAAGTTGATGAGCATGAGGTTGCCGAAGAACCGCGCCAGGCGCCGGTACTCGGGGTCCCTGCGCCGGTGCCACAGCGTCTCGAAGACTGCGACGAACCACGTGATCCCGATCGTGATCGGGACGAACAGGAAGTGGTAGACGGTGATGACGCCGAACTGCCACCGCGCCAAATCGAGGTTCATCGACCACCTCCGATCTTCCCCGCCCGACGGGGACGACCATAGACCGGGCGGAGACTATGCGGAGTGCGCGCCCGGGGCAAGCCGCGCAGCCGTACCCGAACCCGGCCCGGACGATCCGGGCGATGTTTGCGTCCGGCTGAGCCGGGTAGTGGAGCACGTTCTGCACCCCGAAGGAGGCCGAATGATCACGCTGACGACCGAGGCGACCGACGCCATCCGAGAGCTCGTGGTGAACGCGGAGCTGCCCGACACCGGCGGGCTGCGGCTGGACATGAGCGACGGGACGACTGAACAGCGCACCGCCGAGCCTTGCGCTCACGCTGGTCGAGACGCCCGCGACCGGCGACGAGGTGATCGACGAGGGCGACGTGCACGTCTATGTCTCGCGCGAGGTCGCGCCGCTCCTCGACGGCAAGGAGATCGACGCCCGAAGCGAGGCCGGCGGCGTCACCTTCCTCGTGAACGACCAGGGCTAGGGCGAACCCCATGGGTCTGGCCCCGTTCGGGGCCAGACCCCGGTGGGCTAACGCGTCTCCTCGAGCGACTCGGCCAGGAGCGTCGCCACGTCGGCCACGCGCAGGTCGCGGCCGGACGTGCGCACGCCGTCGTCGAGCATGATCGTGCAGTAGGGGCAGGCGACGGCCAGCGTGCCGGCGCCCGTCTCGGCCGCCTCGCGGACGCGTTCCTCGTTGATCCCCCGCCCCCGCTCCTCCATCCACATGTGCGCGCCGCCCGCGCCGCAGCAGAACGTCTGCTTGCCGCTTCGGGCCATCTCGACCGGCTTCCCGACGGCGGCGACCAGCTCGCGCGGCTCGGCCGCGACGTCGTTGTGGCGGGCCAGGTAGCAGGAGTCGTGATAGGTGATGGCCTCCTCGCCGCCGCCGGGCGTGATCCGGCCGTCGCGCACCAGCTCGGCGAGGAACTGCGAGTGGTGCACCACCTCGTAGCTCCCGCCGAAGTCCGGGTACTCGTTCGAGAGCGTGTTGAAGCAGTGCGGGCAGGACGTGAGGATCTTGCCTGCGCGCACCTCGTTCAGCGTCTCGACGTTCTGCTCGGCGAAGGCCTGGAAGACGTACTCGTTCCCCATCCGCCGGGCCGGGTCGCCCGTGCAGGCCTCGCGCGGGCCGAGGATGGCGAAGTCGACCCCGGCCGCCTGAAGCAGCCTGGCCGTCGACTCGGCGGACGCCTTCGCCCGCTCGTCGAACGACCCAGCGCAGCCGACCCAGTAGAGCACCTCCGGCGCCGGGTCGCCCGGCTCCAGCACGCGCACGCCGAGCCCCTCCGCCCAGGCCGCCCGCTCGGACTGGGCCTTGCCCCACGGGTTCGAGGAGCGCTCGACGTCGCGCAGCATCGGGTCGGCCTCGGCGGGGAAACGGGCCTCCACCATCACCAGATGGCGGCGCAGGTCGACGATGTGGTCGATGTGCTCGATCGAGACCGGGCAGGCCTGGACGCAGGCACCGCAGGTGACGCAGTCCCAGACGACGTCGTCGGTGACGGCGTTCGGGACGAGCGGCGTCTGCTCGCCGCCTCCGGCCGCGGCGGCCGGCCCTTCGGCGAAGAGCTGGTCGCGCAGCCCCATGATGAGCAGCTTCGGCGAGAGCGCCTTGCCGGTCGCCCACGCGGGGCAGGCGTCCTGGCAGCGGCCGCATTCGGTGCACGAGAAGGTGTCGATCACCTGCTTCCAGGTCATGTCCGAGACGGTGCCCGAGCCGAGCCGCATGTCCTCCTCCGGCCCCTCCTCGTCGAAGCGGAGCGGCTCGAGCCGGCCTCGCGCGCGCGTGCGGCCGAAGAACACGTTCACCGCAGCCGTGGCGATGTGCAGGTGCTTCCCGTGCGGCAGGTAGGCCAGGAAGCCGACGATGATGAGCACGTGCGCCCACACGAAGACGCGCTCGAGCGTCTCGGTGCCCGACCCGCTTCCGAACAGGTTCGAGAGGGCGTTCGAGACCGGCGACCAGCTCGGCCGGCCACTCGTTCAGGCCGAGCGCGATCCGGGTCGCGTGCCACAGGAGGAGCGTCGTCACGATGCCCGCGATCAGCGCCAGGATCAGGTCGGCCTCGCCGAGGTGGCTGCCCTCGAACCGGGCCGGGCGCTGCCCCTTCCGGATGACGACCGCCGCGACGACGCCCGCCAACACGAGCACGGCGAAGACGTCGACCAGGAGCGCGAACCACCCCTGGCGGCCCAGCCACGGGATCGTGTCGTGCTTCGAGACGACGGCGATCAGCGCGATCACGATCGTCGGGAGGAGGACGAGGAAGCCCCAGAAGATGAACGCGTGCATCAGCCCGGGCCCGAGCCGCTGGAGCAGCTTGCGCTGCCCGAGCGTGATCACGACCTCGTTTCGCACCCGCGCCCCCAGCTCGCCCGAGCGGTCGGTCGGGCGAGCCGTCCGGACGAGCCGGACGAGCACCAGCGCCCGCCGCGCGAAGAGCCCTCCGCCGGCCGCCAGGACACCGAGCAGGACGAGGAGGGCGACCGGGTCTATCCGCCCCTCGCCTTCAGCGCGGCCACGATCGCGGGCACGACCTCGTGCAGGTCGCCGATCACGGCGTAGTCGGCGTTTGCGATCATCGGAGCGTCGGGATCGGTGTTGATCGCGAGGATCCGCTTCGCGCCCTTGCAGCCGGCCATGTGCTGGGTGGCGCCGCTGATCCCGCACGGGATGTAGATCTCGGGCGCGATCTTGGTGCCCGTCTGGCCGACCTGGTCGGTGTGCGGGCGCCAGCCGGCGATCGTGACCGCCCGGGAGCAGCCGACCGCGCCGCCCAGGAGCCCGGCCAGCTCCTCGATGGCCGCGAACCCCTCGGCCGAGCCGGCGCCGCGGCCGCCGCTCACGACCACCTTCGCGTCGGCCAGCGAGACGCCACCGCCGGTGTCGGTCTCAGCCCGCTCGACGACCCGTGCGACGAGGTCCGCGTCATCGAGCTCGGGTGCGAAGGGCGCGACCTCGGTCTGCGCCGGCGCGGCCGCCGGGGTCGCCTCGACGGCGTGCGCGGCGACGGTCAGGAGCTTCGTCGCGCCGTGCAGGCGCGCCTCCTCGAGCAGGCTCCCTCCCCAACGGACGCGGGTGACGGACGCCGGGTCGCCGGGCGCTGCGCCGATGCAATTGGCGGCGAACGGGAGGCGGGCGATCGCAGCGGCGTGCGCCATCACCTCCGCTGCGCGCTCGCTGCCGGGCCCGACCACCGCGGCGGCCGAACGCCGCGAGACCAGATCGGCGATCGCCCGCCCCCAGGCCCGCGGCGCGTAGGCGGCGAGACCCTCGTGCTCGGCGACGTGCGCCTTCGAGACGCCGAGCTCGCCGAGCCCGGCCGCCGCCTCGGCAGCGCCCGGGCCGATGAGGACCGCCTCGAGCTCCACCCCGGCCGCCTCGGCGTAGCCGCGCGCAAGCGTCGCAGCCTGCCGGGAGAGGTCGTCGGCCGCGCCGCCGTCGTGCTCGACCAGGACGAGGACGGCGCTCATCCAACGACTCCGATCCGCTCCAGGAGCTCGACCACCGCGGGAGCGGCGTCCGGGCCGCGGCCCAGCACCTCGGTCTGGGCGCCCTCGTCGGCGGGGACGGCCAGGCGCACCTTCTCGACCCCCTGCGCCCCGCGCTCGGGCGTCGAGCTCTCGAGCGGCTTCTTCTTTGCGCGCAGGCGGCCGGGGACCGACGGGTAGCGCGGCAGGTTGAGCCCCTCCTTCACCGTGACGACGGCCGGGAGCGGTACGCGGTAGACGTCGCGGCCGCCCGGCACCTCCTGCTCGAGGCGCAGACCGCCGTCCTCGAGCGCGACGGCCTTCACGCCTGTCACGCACGGCCAGCCGAGTGCGTAGGCCACGCGGATCCCGACCTGGAAGTTGCCGGCGTCGGCCGACTCGTTGCCGAAGAAGACGATGTCGTACTCGGTGCCGGCCGCGCCCTCGCGCGCGATGGCGTCGACGATGGCCCGCGCCGTCGCCTGGCCGTCGAACTCGTCGTCGGCCAGGAGGTGGATGGCCCGGTCGATACCGAGCGCCATGCAGTCGCGCAGCTGCTCCTCGGCCTCGGGCGGTCCGAGCGTCAAGACCGTCGAGGAGCCGCCGTTGGCCTCGATCAGGCGCACGGCCTCCTCGACGCCGCACTCCTCGTGCGGGCTGATCGTGAAACCCAGGTGGCGCGTGTCGATGGCCTGCTCGTCGGCCGTGAGCACGATCCGGCCGCCCGTCATCGGGACGCGCTTCACGCAGCAGAGGATGTTCACGAGCGGATCCTCGTGTTCTCGGGGTCGAAGATCGGGGTCGGGCCGGCGATCTCGACCGTGACGGGGTAGCGCTCACCCATGTACATGACCGAGAGCTCCGTTCCGGCGACGGCCTGCTCGGGCGGCAGGTACGACAGCAGGATGTGCTTGCCGACCGAGGGGCCCGCGCCGGCACTCGTCACGTACGACCGCCGCCCCTTCGCATCGACGAGCGGCTCGCCGGAGCGGGTCTGGACCGGCTCGCGCCCGAGCATGTAGCGCTTGACGCCGCTCTTCGACGTGTGGTCGTCGACCGTGAGCGTGCACAGGATCGCGGCCGGGTCCTCGTCGCGGTGGCGCAGGTGCGCGTCGCGGCCGACGAAGTCCTCGTCCTTCACCTTCGGCCCCGACATGCCCGCCTCGACCACGTTGTACTCGGTCTCGAGCTCGAAGCCGTACGCCCGGTAGCACTTCTCGAGCCGCCCGGTGGTGCCGTAGACGCCGATCCCGACGGGCGCCGCGCCGTGCGGCCGGCCGGCCTCCCAGAGGATGTCCCACAGCCGAGCGCCCTGCTCCATCGGGACGTAGAGCTCCCAGCCCAGGTCGCCGACGTAGGAGATGCGCGAGGCGAGGACGCGCAGCGAGTCGATCTCGATGTCACGGCACGACGCGAACCGGAAGCCCTCGTGCGAGACGTCGTCGGAGGTGACCGACGCGAGGATGTCGCGGGCCCGCGGGCCCCACAGGCCGAGCGTGGTCCAGCCGGTCGTCACGTCGCAGAGCTGGGCCGTGCCGTCGGCGGGCAGGTGGTCGGTGAACCACTTCTTGTCGGCCGCGCCGTGGGCGCCGCCGGTGACGACGCGGAAGAGCTCCTCGCGCAGCCGCATGATCGTGAGGTCGGCCTTGAAGCCGCCGCCCGGCGAGAGGATCGGCGTGTAGACGACCCGCCCGACCGGGACGTCCATCTGCCGCACGGCCACGCCCTGGACGGCGTCCAGCGCGCCGGGCCCGGCGATGTCGAAGACGGCGAACGCGCTCAGGTCGACCATGCCGGCCCGGTCGCGCATCGCCAGGTGCTCGGCGTTTACGATCGGCGACCACCAGCGCGAGTCCCACTCGGCCTCGCGCCGCGTGACCCGGTCGCCGTACTCGTCGAGGAGCGGGGCGTTCGACTCGTACCACTGCGGCCGCTCCCAGCCCGCCGCCTCGAAGAAGACGGCGCCCAGCTCGCGCTGGCGGGCATGGAACGGTGGGAGGCGGACGTCGCGGTTCGACGCCCACTGCTCGCCGGGGTGCACGATGCCGTACGTCTTGTTGAAGCCCTCCGCGGCCCGCGCGCGGACGTGGGCCCTCGTCTTCTGGTGGTCCCAGAAGCGGGCGATGTCGGACGAGTGCAGGTCGATCTCCGACTCGCCGTGGGTCATCCACTCGGCGACTGCGGCGCCGATCCCCGGCCCCTCCTTCACCCACACGGCGGCGCACGACCAGAGGCCCTTCACCTCGGGCGTCTCGCCCAGCAGCGGCAGGCCGTCCGGCGTCAGCGAGAGCAGGCCGTTGATCGCGTACTTCACGCCGACCGACTCGTCGCCCACGATCTCGGGCATGAGCTCGAGCGCGTCCTCCATCTGCGGGTCGAAGTCGGCCTGCGTGAACGGCAGCTCGGTCGGCGAGAGCGAGGCCTGCTCGATCGAGGGGATCTCGTCGGGGTCGTGCAGGATCGCGCGGTGGGCGTAGGAGCCGATCTCGAGGCCGCTCCCGTCCTGGCGCTCGTACATGTTCGTGTCCATGTCGCGCACGATCGGGTACTCGATGTGCGACTTCGAGTCGGCGAAGTGCGGCACCGGCCCGACGTCGATCATCTGGTGGACCGCAGGCGTGAGCGGGATCGTCGCGCCGGCCATGCGGGCGATCCGCGGGCTCCAGACGCCGCAGGCGATGACGACGACCTCGGCCTCGATGTCGCCGCGGGTGGTGCGCACCCGGCGGACGCGGCCGTGCTCGACGTCGATCCCGAGCACCTCGGTCAGCGGCGACACGGTGAGCGCCCCGGCCTCCTGGGCGCGCTCGCGCATGATGGTGCCCGCCCGCAGCGAGTCGACGACGCCGACGCCCGGCGAGTAGAAGCCGCCGATGATGACCGACTCGTCGATGAACGGGACCAGCTGCTTGATCTCGGCCGGCGTCACCATGGAGACCGGCTCGACCCCCCAAGCCGCGGCCGACGACATCCGCCGCTGGAGCTCCTGCATGCGCTCCTCGGTGCGGGCGACCTCGATCCCGCCGCTCTCGGTGAAGACGCCGAGGTCCCTGTACTGGCGCACGCTCTCGAGGGTGAGCGCGGTCATCTCCTTGGAGTGGTCGACCGGGAAGATGAAGTTCGAGGCGTGGCCGGTCGAGCCGCCGGGGTTGGGGAACGGGCCCTTGTCGAGCAGCACGATGTCGCTCCACCCCTGCCGCCACAGGTGGTGGGCCATGCTGTTTCCGACGATCCCCGCCCCGATCACGACGGCGCGGGCGCTTCCGGGCAGCGTGCTCATGCGATCTCCTCGGTTGCCGCGGTCTCGCTCATCTGGTAGACAACTGATATATCAGAGCCCCCACCGGTATGCAAGAACGTACCCCAGCCACCTCCGCCGCCGCGACCGGCCTGCTCTCCGACCGGGCCTACGCCGCTCTGCGCGACCGGCTCATCTCGCTCGTCATCCCGCCGGGCGCGCCGATCGACGAGGACGCGCTCACCCGCGAGCTTCGGGTCGGGCGGACGCCGGTACGCGAGGCGGTGCGGCGGCTGGCGCTCGAGGGGCTGGTCGTCGTCTACCCCAGGCGCGGCACCTTCGCATCGAGCATCGACATCACGAGCCTCTCCGACATCACCGACGTGCGCTGCCAGCTCGAGCCGCACGCTGCCGCCCGGGCCGCGGCGCTTGCCGACGAGGCCGACCGGGCGGAGGCTGCGGCCCTCATGGCCGAGCTGGACGGCGCCGCCGCGAGCCAGGAGTCGCTGATCGAGCTCGACGCCCGCGTCCACCGGTTCGTGCACCGCTGCTCCCGGAACCCCTATCTGGCCCGCGACCTCGACCGCTACCTCAACATGTCGCTTCGGATCTGGCACCTCACGTTCGACCGGCTCCCGCCGCTCGACGACCCGGTCCGCGAGCACCGCGTCCTGCTCGGGGCCATCCAGCGCGGCGACGCCGACGCGGCGCGCGCCATCGCACTCGAGCACGTGCTCGGCTTCGAGCGCGAGATGCGCGCGGCCCTTTAACGCGGGGGAACCCAGGGTTCCCCCGCGGGCCCCCTCCTTAACCGCTGCCGCAGCGCCTGCCGCGCGACGGCGAAGAGCGCGGTCTTCGCCGTCGCCACGAACGCCGGGGGACGTGAGCAGGGTGGGGACAGTCCCTGAACATTTCGCGTCACACAACCGTGACGCCCGTGCGACGGTCTCGGGCCGCCACGGCCCGCGATGTCACACAACAGCGCCGCGGAAGCGTCACGCCCAGCGTTCGGGGACTGTCCCCGGGTTCTCCGCCTGGGCTGCGCACGCTCCAGGCGGTGGCAGCTTTCGGCGAAGACCGCGCTCTTCGCCGAGCGCCGAAACAACGCGCCACCCGTTGAGGACGGGGCTCGTGGGGGAACCCAGGGTTCCCCCACGGTCTACTCGGTGAAGACCGCGTAGCCCTGCTGGGCGACGCCGGCAATCTTGGTGAAGTCGCCGCCGACGCCCAGCCGGGTGCCGGAGCCGGCCAGCGCGAAGACGCCGAGGTTGCTGTTGGCGTGCGGGTTCCATGACGTGAGGGCGCCGGTGCTCTCGTCGACCGCGAGCAGCTTCTGGCGCGCGATCGCCGTCGTGCACGTGTGCTGGCCGCCCTGCGGGCCGCAGTAGTTCTTGTAGTGGCCGCCGACGTAGACCTCGCCGTCGAGCACGGCGATGGCCTGCACGTTGCCGTCGGTGCCGCCCTGCCAGGCGACCGCTCCGGTGGTCGGGTTCAGGTTGGCGAAGTTGCCACCGCCCCCGGCTCCGGCGATGAAGACGCCTGTCGAGTCGACGGCCATGTCGACGACGGCGTAGCCCAGGTGATGGGTGAACGAGGCGGACGGCGCCCCGTTCGAGACCTGGAGCGCCGCGATGTGGTTCTGGCTCGCGCCGTTGATCGTCGTGAAGCCTCCGCCGACGTAGACCAAGGCCCCGCCGGGCGCGAGGCGCACCGACGTGACCGTCGGAGTCGTCGACGTGTTGCCGCCCGCAGCCGGCGCCCAGGTCGTCGAGAGCGCCCCGGTCGAGGCGTCGAACGCCGCCAGCGAGGCGCGCGCGATGCTGTTGGCCGTCGTGAACGCGCCGCCGGCGTAGACCACGCCGCCGCCGACCGCGATCGAGTTCACCGCCGCGTTGAGCTTGGGCTTGAAGGTGGAGAGCACCGCGCCGGTGGTCGCGTCGACCGCGCCGATGCGCGACCGGGTCGACGTGCCGAGCTTGGCGAACGTCCCGCCGATGTAGACGGTGTTGCCCGAACCCGCCAGGGCGTAGACCGCCGCGCTCGCGCCGGGGTTCCACGGCAGGAGGGCCCCGGTCGACGCGTCGAACGCCGCCAGGTGGTTGCGGGCGACCTCACCGGTGCCGGCGGGGGCGCCGGCCGGGCGCACCGACGTGAACTTGCCGCCGATGTAGACCGCGCCGTTCAGGAACAGGATCGCATCGACGCGGCCGTTGGCCTGGTACGACGACACGGGCTTGGCGCCCACCACCGCCGCCTGCGCCGGCACCGCCGAGATGCCGAGCATGACCACTGCGAAGGCCGCGTACGCAATGCGCCGCAGCCGGACGACCGCTTTCAGCATGACCGTGCCCCCACGTTGTCGCTTGCCTCCCCGCCACGAGTGTACCCGCGGGCGGGGTCGGAGGCGAGGGCTACGTCACGGTCGCGACGACCTTGGTGATGTCGGGGGAGCGCCCGACGAAGGGCACCTTCACCACCAGGACGTGCCGGCCGCCCACCGTCACCACGCTCTGGAGCTGCCAGGCGGCGACCGACTTGCAGGAGCCGCCGTACGTGCAGACCTTCGCCGAGGCGTTCTGGATGCCGGCGCCGGCGCGCATCCGGAACGTCCAGTCGACCTGGCCGACCCTGCCCTTCCCGCAGCGCACCACGACGTCGTGACGGTGCACGTCGCGCGAGGCCCGGCAGCCCGCGGTCTTCGAGTGGAACTGGTCTCCGTACCGAGTCGTGGTCTTGGCCGCAGCGGCGGAGGCGGCCAGGCACGTGAGCGCCACGCCGGCGGCGGCTGCTGCGAGCATGGTGCGTGCGGGCACGGATGGCATGCCTCATCGATAGGGCGAAACGCGTAGCCGCGCATCCCCCAGAACGGCGAGGCGTCACGCGCCTCACACTCCCCCGGTTAGGGGATGCGGGAGCGCAGGGGCAGGGTTAGGTTGCAGGAGATGGGCGTCTCCCGGTTGGGGCATCGGACCGACGACATCGTGTGGGACGAGGGGCACGAGAACGACTTCTTCCGACGCATGCCGTCCGCGCTTTCGCTGGCGCTTGAGGCCACGGACCTCGAGTCGCTGGCCCATGCCACCGCGAAGGGCGCCGAGGCCCTGTGGGAGTGCTCGGCTGAGGTGGTGCTCCCCTCCGAGGGCGAGCTGCGGCGCAAGATCCAGTCGACGGCGTTGAACGGCAGCCGCCGGCGGCAGGGCTTCCGCCACGACCGGCAGGCGGCTTCGCTGCGCATGCCGCTCGTGGCCCACGACGCCCGCCTCGGCGAGCTCATCCTGCGCCGCGAGCGAACGTTCGGCCGCCAGGAGCACGGCCATGTCCAGTACTACGCCGAGCTGTGCGCTCTCGCCGTCCACTCGTGCTTCATGCGTGAGCAGTTCCACCGGGCCGCCGTGACCGACTCGCTGACGGGCATCTCGAATCGCCGTCGCCTGATGGAGGAGCTCGAGGCCCGGGCCGGAGCTCCGTACCGGCTCCTGATGCTGGACGCCGACGGGTTGAAGCAGGTGAACGACTCGCTGGGCTACGAGGACGGCGACCTCCTGATCGTGGCGCTCGCCGACACGCTCGCATCGGTCCTCGAGCCGGGCGAGGTGGCGGCCCGCCTCGGGGGCGACGAGCTGGTGGCCGTGCTGAACCCGCTCTCGCCGGCGGACGCCTCGGCCCGCGTCCACCGGCTGCGTGTGCTCGTGGACGATCTGCCGCTGCCGCGCCGGATCCGCGACGTCTGCCATGGCGCCAGCGTGGGCTGCGTCGCCTCGCGTCAGGGCGAGACCCCGCGCGAGACCCTGCGCCGGGCCGGAGCGGAGATGCAGCGGCACAAGCGCCGCCGCAAGTCCGACCGCCGCTAGCGCGGTTCGCCTGGACGTGACCTGCGTAGTAGGCCACATCCCGAATTGCGTGCCCCCACCGATGCCGGCTCCGGCTCCGTGCGGCATCGTGGAGGTGGAGGAAGGAGGAGCCATGCGCGTGCTCGTCACCGCATCCAGCAAGCACGGAGCGACCGCCGAGATCGCCGCCGAGATCGGGACGATCCTGGGCGAGCATGAGCTCGACGCGGCGGTCGTCCCGATCGAGGACGTCGAGGACGTCGGCGGCTTCGACGCGTTCGTGCTCGGAAGCGCCGTCTACGCCGGACGCTGGACGGGCGAGGCGCGCCGCTTCGCCGACCGCCACGCCGGGGAGCTCGCCTCGCACCCGACCTGGCTCTTCTCGAGCGGCCCGGTCGGCGACCCGCCCACGCCCGACGCCGGCGCGGCGGTCAAGCTCGACGACGTCATCGCGAGGACGTGTGCCCGTGAGCACCGGCTCTTCGCCGGACGGCTCGACCGCAGCCGGTTGGGGCTGGGCGAGCGCACCGTCGTGCGGATGGTGGGAGCGCCCGACGGCGACTACCGCGACTGGGGGGACGTCCGGGCGTGGGCGGGCGCGATCGCCGCGGCGCTTCGGACGGCGCCCGCCCGCCCGGCGACGTAGACCGGCTCGCCGCCTCAGCGGCCCTTCCACGGGTCGACGTAGACGTCGTCGATCCGCCAGTCGCCGCCCTGCGGCGTGAACCGGAGCCGGATCGACGCCGTCCCGTCGGTCACGATCGGGAGGGCCGTCAGGTTGGCGATGAGCAGGTACGCGGGCGTCGGATGCCAGGAGCCGGCCCCGTCGACGCTACCGATCGGCAGCGTCAGCGGGCCGAGGAGCGTGTCGACGACGACGCTCACACGCAGGCTCGCATCCGGGTCGCCGGCGTTCCGCGCGAAGAAGCGAATCGTGGGCGAGTCGAGGCCGATGCACGCCCGCGCGGTCGTCGCCCGGCTCCCGTCGGGGAGCGAGAGCGCCCGCGAGTCGCCCGCGCCGCCGACCTGGAAGCTCTCGTTGCCGTCGACCACGGCGGCGCCGCCGTCGAGGCTCCAGTCGCCGCCGCCCTGCTCGAGGCCGCCGTCGGGCGCGAGCACGTAGAGGGACTGGTCGTCCCACGGCTGGAAGGGCTGGGAGGCGCCGGCGTCGGGACAGCCGTCGAGGAGCGAGGCCCCCGCGGTGGGCGCGATGATCGCCAGGGCCGCGAGCGCGGCGGTGACGGTGACGGAAAGCCGGACGATGAACGGTCGCATCGGAACTCCTTCACGGTCGACGTCCCCACGTACCTCGCCCCGAGGGAGGGAGACCTCCCTCCCCGGTTTGCGGTATCGAGCATCACTCCGACGAGGGATCTGCGCGGCCCGAGCCGGGGCTAGACTCGATCCCGTCCCACCGGACACGGTGGAGGTGATGGTGGACATCCTGGGCGGATCACCTGGCAGGGCCGCCGAGCTCGACTCGGCGATGGACGCGCTGATCGCCGCGGCGCGCGCCCGCATGCCCGAGCGGCTCTCGCGCCGCGACCGGATCGTGAGCGGGCTGCTCGCCGGCGGGTTCCTCGCCGCCGCGATCGCGCTTGCGGCGACGGCTCCCGACGGCGGCCGGCACCCCGGCCCGGCGCTCGTGGCCGTCTTCGCCGCCGCCTACGCCGCCTGCTCGTGCATCGAGTTCGAGGTGTCGAGCGGCACCGGCATCCCGACGATGCTCGTGCTCGTCCCGATGCTCTTCGCTCTGCCTCCCGGCTGGACCCCGCTCGTCGTCGCCGCCGGCCTCCTGGGCGGCGGCGCGTGGGAATGGAGCCGCGGGCGCCTGCACCCCGAGCGCGGCCTGGTGCTGCTCTGCGGGGCGTGGCACGCTGTCGGCCCCGCGCTCGTCCTCTCCCTCGCCGGCGCACCTCGCGCCCGGCTCTCGGACTGGCCGCTCTACGCCGTCGCGCTGGCAGCGCAGTTCGGCTTCGACTTCGCGAGCGCGGCCCTGCGCGAACGGGTGGCATTCGGCGTGCCGGCCGGCGTGATGGCGCCGGCGCTCGCGCGGGTCTGGGCGATCGACCTGCTGCTCGCGCCCCCGGCGCTCCTGGCGGCGCTCGCGGCCGGCGACCACCCGTACGGGTGGCTCCTGATCCTCCCCGGCGCCGTGCTCCTCGCGGACATGGCCCGCGACCGGCGCGTCCGAATCACCGAGGCGATGCGGCTCGCACACGCCTACCGCGCCGTCGACGGCAAGGCCCACCGCGACGCGCTGACGGGTGTGGGAAACCGGCTGGCCTGGGACGAGGCGGTGGCGCTGGCCGACGAGCGGAGCGCCGAACCGGTGAGCGTCATCATCGCCGACCTCGACGGCCTGAAGCGGGCCAACGACGAGCGGGGCCACGAGGTCGGCGACGCCCTGATCCGGGCCGCCGCCGACACCATCCGCGGCGAGGTGCGCGAGTCCGACCTGGTCGCCCGGCTCGGCGGCGACGAGTTCGGCGTCCTGCTCACAGGTGCGTCACGCGAGCGGTGCCGGGTGACCGCCCGCCGGATCGCCCGCGCGGTGGCCGAGCACCCGCCGGTCGGCGGCGTCCCGCTCGCCGTGTCGATCGGCTGGGCCGGGACGCCCGAGGTGGCGACCGTCACCGAGGCCGAGCGCGTCGCCGACAGGCAGATGTACTCCGAGAAGCAGACCCACGTCACCGCCCGGCCGGTCTAGCCGCCCGACCGCCGGCGCTACTCCAGCGTCGCCGCGCACTCGAGCACAAGCGCGTGTACGAAGGCCTGGGGCAGGTTGCCCCGCAGTTGGCGCTGGGCGATGTCGTACTCCTCGGCGTAGATCCCGGGGCCGCCGCAGGCGCCCCTGGCGCGCTCGAACCAGCGCGTCGCGCGCACCGGCTCGCCCTGGCCGTGCCACGCCAGCGCCATCCAGAGGCCGCAGACCAGGAACGCGCCCTCGGACTCGCCGAGCGGGCGGTCGTCGATCCGGTAGCGGTGGGCGAGCCCGTCCTCGGCCAGCTCGGCGTCGACGGCCTCGATCGTCGCCAGGGTGCGCGGGTCGCCGGCCGGCACCGCGCCGCGGATCCCGGCCGTGAGCAGGGCCGCGTCCACCCGTCTGTCACCGGCGGCCCGCTGCCACCGCCCCGACGGATGGACGCCCCAGGCCGTCGCCTCGGCCACGAGCGCCTCCGCCAGCGCCTCCCATTCCGGGCGGCCGGCGACGGCCGCGCTCATCGCCCGGAGGCCGGCTGCGCCGATCAGCCGGCTGTGCGTCCACCGGGCCGGGTCGATCTCCCACACGCCGGAGTCAGGCTCGCGGTGGCGAAGCGCGACGGCGGCGGCGGCGGCATCGGCCGCGCGCCGGCCGTCGGCGTCGAGCCGGCCGCGCCGGGCCGCGGCCGCCAGGAGCAGGAGCGCCTCCCCGAAGGCGTCCAGCTGGAACTGGAGGTTGGCCCGGTTCCCGACCACGGCGGATCCGCCCGGATAGCCGGGAAGGTCGAGGTTGCGCTCGTCCGGGACCGGGCCGCCGTCCACCGTGTAGGCCGGCCGGAGCTCCGGCCCGGCCTCGATCAGGCGCGCCGAGACGGCCCGCACCGCGTCGTCCAGGATCCGGTCGACGCCGGCCGCCGCCGCGGCCTGACCGGCGTAGCACTGGTCGCGGATCCAGGCGTAGCGGTAGTCGTAGTTCCGGCCCTCGCGGGCCCGCTCCGGGAGCGACGTCGTCGCCGCCGCCGCCATCGCTCCCGACGCCGCCGTGAGCCCGCGCATGACCGCAACCGCGTGCCGGGCCTCCCGCGTGGCCACGGTCTCCTCGAGCCCGGGCACCATGTCCGCCCAGGCCGCCTCGGTCTCCCGCCACGCGCGATCCGCCTCCGGCGGAGGCTCGGCGTCCCGGGCCCGCTCGAGCACCAGGACGAGGTCGTGCACGTCGCCGGCGGCGAGGTCGAGCCGCAGCTCCAGGGTGCCGTCGTCGCCGGGGCGCGCGGCCTCCGCCCCCGACCACAGGGCGGCCACCTCGCCCGTGCGGAGCGACCAGACGTCACCGGAGCGGCCGATCTCGACCTCCTCGCTCCCGAACCCGGCCCTCGGAGCGAGGCGCACGGCCAGGGCCGCATGCCCGGCCACCACCTCGATCCGGCGCAGGACGACGGCCCTGTCGGAACGCGCGGGAAGGGCGAGCGCCTCGCGGCACTCGACGATGCCGTCCCCTGTCACCCAGCGGCTGCGCCAGATGAGCGAGCCGCGCTCGTAGTAGCCGCCCCACACGTGCCGCCCGCGCGGCCGGACGGCGTACGTGCCGTCCCCGCCGATCAGCCCCGAGAAGATGCCGTCCGAGTGCCACGTCGGGAAGCACATCCACGCGAAGTCACCCTCCGGGCCGACCAGCGCCCCGCGCTCGCCGTCTGCGATGAACGCGTAGTCGCGGAGGACGTGCGGCCTGGTCACCGCCGGAGCGCGCGGAGCGCGAGCAGCGCACCGCCTGCCCCGGCGAGGAGCGCGCCGCGGTGAGTGTTGGCCCAGAGCTGCGCGCTCGAGGTGCGCGACTCGGCGCTGAAGCGGCCCCGGGTCGAGGCGAGGCCCTCCACCGGCTCGAACAGGTTGTCGGGCCGGTCGCTGCCGACCGGCGCATCCTGCTCCTGCTGGGCCTCGTAACCGGTGCGCGCCAGGTAGCGGTCGGCGAGGCTCGGCGCCACGATCGAGGCAAGGATCGCCTTCAGCGCGCTCCCGCCGACGACAAGCTCGCGGCGGCGGTGGGTCGCCGCCCAGTAGACGGCCTCGGCGGGCACGTCGGGATCGAAGATGGGCGGCACCGGCTGCGGATGGTCGGGGAGCCGGGTGCGGCACCACGAGAACTGGGGTGTGTTCACCGCGGGGAGCTGCACCATCGTGATGTGGACGTCGCTTCGATCGTGCAGGAGCTCCGTCCGCACCGAGTCCGTGAAGCCGCGGATCGCGAACTTCGCGCCGCAGTACGCGGCCTGGAGCGGGATCGCCCTGTACGCCAGCGCCGACCCCACCTGGACGACGACTCCCCGGTTTCGGGGCATCATCCGCCGCAGGGCAGCCATGGTGCCGTGGACGGTCCCGAGGTACGTGACCTCGGTCGCGCGGCGGAACTCGTCGGGCATCGTCTCCGACAGTGGCGCGAACACGGTCGCCATGGCGTCGTTCACCCAGACGTCGATCGGCCCGGCCCTGCGCTCGACCGCCTGAGCGGCCGCGTCCACCTGGTCGTGGTCGGCAACGTCGGCCGGGAGCACGATGCCCGTCCCGCCCAGCCGGCCGACCTCGTCCGCCGCCTCCTCAAGGCCCGCCGGGCCGCGTGCGATAAGGCCCACCGTGGCGCCCCGGCGGGCGAAGGCGTGCGCGACGGCCCGCCCGACGCCCGCCGAGGCGCCGGTCACGACGACCACCCGCGGGTTGCCGGTCATGCTCCTGTTCACCGCGACGCGGTTCGCGAGCGGTGGGCCGCAAGCTGTTCGAGCATCCGACCGCAGAAGGCTGGCAGGTCGTCGGGCTTTCGGCTGCTCACGAGCATGCCGTCGGTGTGGACCTCCTCGTCGACCCAGGTCCCGCCGGCGTTTCGGACGTCGGTCTGAAGCGACGGCCAGGACGTGATCGTCCGTCCCTTCACAACGCCGGCCTCGACCAGCGTCCACGGCCCGTGGCAGATGACCGCCACCGGCCGCTCGTCGGTGAAGAACGCCTTCACGAACTCCACGGCCCGCCGGTCGGTGCGCAGCATGTCGGGGTTCGCAACGCCTCCCGGCAGCACGAGCCCGTCGTAGCGCGACGGGTCGGCGTCGTCGAGGCCCGCATCCGCGTCGTAGGTCTTCGACCTGTCGAGGTGGTTGAACGCCTGCACCTTTCCGCCCGCCGGCGAGACGAGCTCGGGCGTTCCGCCCGCCTGCTCGACGGCCTTCCAGGGCTCGGTCATCTCCACTTCCTCGACGCCCTCGTCGGCGACGAGGAACGCAATCGTCTGTCCGCTCAGATCGGGTGCCACGGCTACCTCCTAGCGCTTCTTTGCATCCACGGCCCGCTGGAGCTGGGCCTTCGTCATCTTCGAGCGGCCCTCGACGCCGCGCCGGCGGGCCTCGTTGTAGAGCTGTGCCTTGGTCCGGCCCTTGGGGCGGTTGGTGCCGGATCGCAGCCCGCCCCGGCGCGACGACGACATGTCGTTCGTCGACGACCGCGACGATGTCTGGGCCTGGCCGCTTCGCGCCCGCTGCTTGTTGACGGTGCGGGCGGCGATCTCCTTCGCGCGGCCGGCCGAGCGGCCCTGATCGCGCTCGGAATCGCGGATGTGCTCGTACGTGCGTTCCTGCTTCTGTGTCCAGGTGTTGGGCATGTCCACTCCCGGTCGTGAACGGGTACATGAGGGCGATACCCCCGCCCCGCCGGGCGTAACCGGGAGGGTCTGTGGGAATAGTCACGACGTGAACGCCGGCAAGGACGAGCCGCTCGCGGAGCTCAGCCTGGACAGGCACCGCGACCTCCGTGGCCGCCGGCGCGAGTACTGGGGCCGCCGGGCCGTCACGGGGGTGCTGGTCGTCTTCGTCCTTCTGGCCGCCGCCAACGTGTTCGGCCAGCATCCGTCGAGCGCAGAGGCGGCCGGCCCCGCGGCGAGGCTCGCTCGTCTCGACGCCCTCGACGGTTCGCGGCGGTCTGATCTTCCAGACGCGCATCGTCGTCGAGGCCCGGCGGGCGATCGCACACCCCACCCTCGTCCTCGGCGGAGGCTGGTTCGACGGCATGACGCTGAACTCGGCCCAGCCCGGTCCTTCCGGCCAGGCGGCGCGCGGCGACTCCGTCACGCTGACGTACCCCGCTCTCGGCGCCGGCGGCCGGATGACGGTCTGGCTGGAGTGGTCCGCCAACCCGACCAACCTGGCCTGGAACCGGCCCGAGCAGATCCGCCTCGCCGACGGCGGCTCGACGCTCGTCACCCTCACCCGCCACGTGACGGTGTTCCCGTAGGCCATGGATCTCGTCTTCCGATGCCTCGTGCTCTTCCCGCTCGTCGTCGTCCTCGTGCGGGTCGTGAACCGCCGCCAGCTTCACTCCCTGGAGCCGTTCGACATCGTCCTTCTGGTCGTGCTCGGAGACCTGCTCCAGCAGGGCGTGACGCAGAATGACTTCTCGGTCACCGGCTCGGCCATCGTGATCGTGACGATGACGCTGCTCTCGATGCTGACGGCGTTCCTCGCGTTCAAGTCGCCCCGTTTCAGCACGGTGATGGACGGCGAGCCCGTCATCCTGGTCGAGCACGGACGTCCGCTCCACGGCAACCTGCGCCGCGAGCGGATCACGCTCCGCGAGCTCGCTGCCCAGGCCCGGATGAACGACATCGCCGACCTCGGCGACGTCCACTACGCCGTGCTCGAGACGAGCGGTGCGATCAGCTTCCTGACCGAGAAGGCGCGGGGCTGACGGTCAGCGCGGGCGGCGGCGGGCCGGAGCGGGCGGCGGCGGCTTCTGCTTGCGGTCGCCCGGCTTGGACGGCGTGGGCCTCAAGCCGTAGCGGTCGCGCCGGGTCGAGTCATCCCTGGGTCCGCTCGCGCGAGGCGATCACGGAGTCGCGCTCGCGGGTGTCGGGCGGCGAGAGCGCATCGCCGACGGCCGCGCCCGGCTCCTGCCCCTCGACGCGGCTTCCGCCGCGGCTCGCGGCGGAAGCCCGCAGACCGAAGACGATTGCGGCGAGCCCGAGCACGATGACGAGCGGGATCGCGAGCAGTACCCCTCCCGGCAGGACGACGAGCGAGACGAGCGCCAGCAGCAGCACGACGACGATCACGATGGGGGTGGTTGCGATCATGCCGGTCGCTCTACCCCGTCGGCCCCCTCCCCAACCCACGGTTTCGGTGGCCGCTCCCACGGGTACAGGCCCGGCAGACGTCCCCGGCCCGGCGCCGGTGCCGACCGGCCGAACGCCCGTCGCAGGCTTCCTCGGGGGCCGGGCCCGGGGGCACCCGCTTCGCAAGGACGCGCGGAGGGGTGAGCGGGGTCAGACCCCGCATCGAATGCGTCACACCGGCGTCACGGCCGCCGATGCGGGGTCTGACCCCACGGGGATTTCGGCGTTCAGCCGCCTGAGCTCGTCGCGGGCTGGAGGAAGACGTGCCCGACGGCGGGATCGCGACGGCGGAGGTCGTCGATGATCCTCTCGGTGAGCTCCTCGATCTCGGGAACCGTGAGGTCGTCGCGGAATTCGACGCGGCCGGCGACCAGGACGTCGTCAGGGCCGACGTGCATCGTCCGCAGGTCGGGGACGGACACGACCTCGGGGTGGCGCTCGATCTCCCGCTCGAGGAGCTCGCGGATCTCGGGCCACGCCGCCTCGCCGATCAGAAGCGCCCTGGCGTGGCTGCCCACGCCGACCGCGGCCGCCGCCAGGATGAGGCCCACGACGATCGAGGCCAGCGCGTCGAAGACCTCGCTCCCGGTGAGCACGCTGGCGCCGAGGCCCGCGGCCGCGACGGCGATCCCGGTGACGGCCGCCGCGTCCTCGAGGAGCACGACCCGCGGCGCCGGGTCGCGCACGTCCCGGACGAAGCGCCCGAAGGTCGTCCGCGACCGTTGCGCTCCCTCGTGCAGCTGCCGGGCGGCCCGGCGAAGCGAGATGCCCTCGGCGACAAACGCGACCGCCAGCACGGCAAATGACGCGGCGGGATCGCCGATCTCCCTCCCTCCGCGCAGGGCAATCACCCCCTCACCGATCGAGAACACCGCGCCCGCGAAGAAGATCCACACGGCCGCGACGAAGGCCCAGAAGAACCGCTCCTTGCCGTGCCCGAACTGGTGCTCGTCGTCGGCCGGCCGGCGCCCGAGCCGGAGCGACGCCAGGAGCACGAGCTGGTCGAGCGTGTCCGCGATCGAGTGGGCCGCCTCGGCGAGCATCGCGGCCGAGCCGCTCGCAAGCCCCGCCAGGAGCTTGGCCACCGCGATCAGCGCGTTCGACGCCAACGCGATCAGGATCGTGAGCCGGCTCTCGTCCTCACGACCCCTGCGACCCGCGGCGTCCCGAGGGTCGTTCGCCCCGGCGGCCATGCGGCTCAGCTGCCGGCGGTGAGCGGCTCGGCGACGTCCTCGAGCTGGCGCTGCTCCGCGTCGACCCCCAGCCAGGCCTCGGTGAGCCCGCCGAGGATCATGAGGCCGGCGCCGAGCAGGTAGCCGAGGAACACGGTCGTGCGGCTCCCCGAGGCGATGTTGTGGCCGTAGAGCGCCGGGCCGATGATGCCTCCGATCCCGGTGGCGACCGCATAGAAGAACGCGATCGCCATCGCGCGCGTCTCCATGGGGAAGATCTCGCTGACGGTCAGGTAGGCGGAGCTCGCACCGGCCGAGGCGAAGAAGAAGATCGCCGACCAGCCGATCGTGAGCTCGGTCGCCGAGATCGCGTCCTGCTGGAAGAGCGCACCGACGACGATCAGCCCGATCCCCGCCACGACGTAGGAAAGCGTGATCATCACCCGGCGGCCGACCGTGTCGAAGAGCCGTCCGAGCAGCAGCGGGCCGAGGAAGTTCCCGGCCGCGAAGGGCAGGAGGTACCACCCGATCGCGTCGCTCGAGATGTCGTAGAAGTTCGTGAGGACGAGCGCGTAGGTGAAGAAGATGGCGTTGTAGAGGAAGGCCTGGGTGACCATCAGCATGAAGGCCAGGAACGACCTGCGCCGGTGGTCGCCGAACACCGCCTTCACCACCGGCCCGAACCCGACGCTGCGCCTCTGCTCGACCTCGATCGTGTCGTCGGCCTTCGGCAGCCGCTCGCCCACGTCCTCGCGCACGTCCTGCTCGATGTCCTCGACGACCTCGTCGGCCTCGTCGGCGCGGCCGTGCGTCATGAGCCAGCGCGGGCTCTCGGGGAGGAACTGCCGCAGAAGGAGCACGCCCAGGGCGAGCGTCGCCCCCAGCCCGAACCCGACCCGCCAGCCCGTGTCGACCGCGAAGTACGACGGGTTGAGAAGGACGATCGAGGCGGCCGCGCCGACCGCGGTCCCGACCCAGTACGACCCGTTGATCGCCAGGTCGACGAAGCCCCGGACGCGGGCGGGGATGAGCTCGTCGATGGCGGAGTTGATCGCGGAGTACTCGCCGCCGATGCCGGCGCCGGTGAAGAAGCGCGCCGCGGCGAACTCCCAGAACGACTGCGTGAACGCGGTGGAGGTCGTCGCGATCAGATACAGCGCCAGCGTGATCATGAAGAGCCGCTTGCGGCCGAAGCGATCGGTGAGGTACCCGAAGCCGAGGGCGCCGACGACGGCGCCCGCGACGTAGATCGATCCCGCGAGCCCGACCTGCGACGCGCTGAGCGCCAGCGTGTCCTTCAGCTCGAGCTGGCCGGAGATCGCGCCGACGATGGTGACCTCGAGGCCGTCGAGGATCCAGACCGCGCCCAGCGACGCCACCACCAGCCAGTGCCAGCGCGACCACGGCAGCCGGTCCATCCGCGCCGGGATGTCGGTCTCGACGACCTTCGGGCGGTTCGTGCGCCAGACTCCGGCGGTGCTGCTCATGGCGTCGAGATGCCCGCGGATTCGAGCGCCGAAACGAGCCGAGGATTCCGTTTGACGCGTGCGCCCAAGGGGTAGCCAGTGCCGAGATGCGGTCCGCGAGCTACCACACGACGTACGGCAGCCACCGCGGGGCGTGGTGCACGTTCTCCGAGGTGCGGATGCTCGCACTGCGCGTCACCGAGGAAGGGCCCGCTGCGATCGAGTCGCCCGCCGACCTGGCCGAGGGAACGATCCTGCACACGCATGACGGCCGCTATCTCGAGGTCTTCTTCGCCGACTCGCGCGGCCGTTACTTCTGCGAGACCGTTGACGTCGGAGAGACGGCCGCATGACCGAGTCGGCCGTCCGCGGCGCGGTGAGACAGGCGGCGGCGTATGCCCCTGCGGATGCGGATGTCCCGCTGCGCGGCTACGCCGGCGTCATCGCGGCGTTCGCATCGGCGAGCGCCGCCGCGTTCTCGCTGGCGGCCCGGCGCGGGCTTCCCGACCGCCTCGGCGTGGGAGATCTCGCGCTGCTCTCGGTGGCGACCCACCACGCCGCCCGGCTGGTGACGAAGGACAAGGTCACGAGCGTCGCCCGCGCACCCTTCACCGAGTACGAGGGGACCGGCGATCCGGGCGAGGTGCGCGAGCACCCACGCGGCCGCGGGCTCCAGAAGGCGGTCGGCGAGCTGCTCAGCTGCCCGTACTGCATCGGCCAGTGGATCGCGCTCGCCGGCGTGACGGGCATCGTCCTCGCGCCGCGCGCGACGCGCACGGTCGCGGCGGTGCTCACGGTGTCGGCCGTTTCCGACTATCTCCAGGTCGTGCACCGCGCGGTCTCGCGGCCATGACGGCACGCCGGGGGTCTCCGGGCACCGTCGCCCGGCTGGGCGCCCGGCTTGCCGCCGCCGAGGCGCGCCTCGTCGGCGCGGAGCTGCGGCGGACGGCGCGCTGGGCGGCCGCGGCGACCGCTCTCGCGGCCGCCGCTGCGGTCGTCGGGATCGCCGCGGGCGCCTGCCTGGTGGCGGCCGTGGTGCTCGGGCTGGCGACGGCGATGCCGGCCTGGCTCGCCGCGCTCGTCACGGGCATGGGCCTGCTCGTACTGGCCGGCTTCCTGGCGATCCTGGCCCGCGAGGCTGCCAGGGATGCCGCCGGCGCGCTCCGGCAGACGACCGACCGCGCACGGGAGGAGGGGCGATGGATGGGGACGCTGATCAGCTCGAACGGGAGGTAGCCGACCGCAAGGCCGAGCTGGCCGCCGAGGTCGGCCGCCTGCGGGAGCGCGCCGCAGGCGTCCGCCGCTCGGCGGCCCGCCGCTCGGCGCTCGCCGCGGTGCTGGCGGCGGCGGGCATCGGGGCGATGCGCGTCCGGCGCGGCCGGTAAGGAGCATGTTCCGGCGGGGGACGGCGCGGGTATCACTGCCGCGTCCGGAAGAGCCATCCAGGGAGGAACGATGAAGCTTCAGACACTCGACGACGTGCTCATGGCCGAGCTGACCGACCTGCTGAGCGCCGAGAAGCAGCTCGTGCGGGCGCTGCCGAAGGTCGCCGAAGCGGCCTCGTCAAGCGAGCTTCGCGGTGCCATCGAAGAGCACCTCGAGGAGACGCGCGGCCATGTGCAGCGGCTCGAGAAGGTGTTCGAGACGCTCGGAGCCGAGGTGCAGTCGGAGCATTGCGAGGCGATGGAGGGCCTGATCGGCGAGGGCGAGGAGATCATCGAGGCCGACGGCGACGGCAACGCCAAGGACGCCGCGCTGATCGGCGCCGCCCAGCGGGTCGAGCACTACGAGATCGCGGCGTACGGCACCGCGCGGACCCTCGCCGAGCAGCTCGGGAAGGACGACGCCGCGGCGCTGCTCCAGGAGACGCTCGACGAGGAGAGCGCGGCCGACCAGACGCTGAGCAAGATCGCGGTCGGGCGCGTGAACGAGCGGGCCGCGAGCTAGCGAGACGAACGCCGGGCCGGGCCGGCGGCATCGCCGCCGGCCCGGCCCACACAAGGAGACGACAGATGCCGTTAAGAACGAGAAGCAGTACGAGGCGCTGAAGG